>NZ_QKRA01000002.1 GCF_003362755.1 Marinomonas piezotolerans | reverse complement strand
AATGTTACCGCTCGACTTGCATGTGTTAAGCCTGCCGCCAGCGTTCAATCTGAGCCATGATCAAACTCTTCAGTTTAAAAGTTTGCTCAAACTCATGATTACGTCTGACTTTAACTATTGTCGTTCAGCCCAAAGGCTAAACAACCGTAAAGCGAATTGACGTGTTCACTCATCTAAGACTTCAATCTTTTTTGACCTCTAAGAGGTCTGCCGAAGTCTCCAGCGAGCGCCCACACAAATTATCTGATTATCTATTTTAAAGAGCGTTGACAACGTTGCGTTTCATTTGATCCGCTTTGCAGTCCGTGTTTGGTCTGCCGTGTCAGTGGAGGCGTATAATACGCATCAGATTTTTCAGCGCAAGCACTTTTTGAATTAATTTTAAAAAAGAGCGAATTAATAAGAGAAAAACGCAGAATTGATCATTTACTAATCACAAACAAGCACTCATTAATCACTTAATAGCCAACCATTGGCAAAACAAACCGCTATCAAGGTTGCCAGACCTCTAACCCCCTCCCAACCTCCCCCTTGCTAAGGGGGAGGAGCCTAGTTTTGTAGATCTGAGATATTTCAGATCCCCTCCCCTTATTTAAGAGGAGGGTTAGGGAGGCGTTTTACGCTCTATAAACAAAAAGCCCACTACTGATTTCAGTAGCGGGCTTTTAAATGCTTTATTGCTAAGCTATTAGCCTAAGAACTTGCGAGCGTTTTGGAATAAACGCAACCAAGGACCTTGCTCTTCCCAACCTTCTGGCTTCCAGCTGTGCTGTACCGCACGGTAAACACGCTCTGGGTGAGGCATCATGATAGTCACACGACCATCTTCAGATGTTAGGCCCGTAACACCTTCAGAAGAACCGTTCGGGTTAAATGGGTAGCGATCTGTCGCTTGACCATAGTGATCAACGTACTGAAGCGCTACTTGGCCATTCGCGTGAAGGATCGCTTTATGCGCCTCATCACGATATTCCGTTTGTCCTTCACCGTGCGCCACCGCGATCGGCATAACAGAACCTGCCATGTCCGCAAGCAGAACAGAGTTAGACTCTTTGACTTCTACCTGAACAAATCGCGCCTCGAACTGCGCAGACTGGTTACGGACGAATTTCGGCCAGTTTTGTGCACCTGGTATTAGATCATGCAAGTTAGAAAGCATCTGACAACCGTTACATACACCTAACGAGAAGGTTTCTTTGCGGTTGAAGAAAGCTTCGAACTGCTCGCGCGCACGGCTGTTGAACAAGATAGATTTCGCCCAACCTTCACCAGCACCCAGTACGTCACCGTAAGAGAAACCTCCACATGCCACTAGGCCGTGGAACTCTTCGAGGGAAACGCGACCAGACAAGATATCACTCATGTGAACATCCACTGGGTTAAAGCCAGCTTTATGGAAGGCAGCTGCCATTTCCACTTGACCATTTACACCCTGCTCACGCAATACGGCCATACGAGGTTTCGCACACGTATTGATGTAAGGCGCCGCAACGTCCGCATTGATATCGAAGCTTAGTTTCGCAGATAGACCAGGATCTTTCGCATCCAGCAAGTTATCGAATTCTTGCTGTGCTGATTCTGGGTTATCACGTAGCGCTTGGATTCGGTAGCTTGTTTCAGACCAAGTACGCTGCCAAGTGATACGATCTTGAGAAAGCACTTGCTCGCCTTGGAACGCGAAGTTCAAGGTATCGCTATCGTTTAGTGTCGCAACCGCTGTCGCAGAAACGCCCGCTGCTTGGTAAGCCGCCAGTACTGCGTCCACATCAGAGTTAGCGACCTGAATCACTGCACCTAGCTCTTCGTTGAATAACGCCGCCGCTAGAGATGCTTTGTCTTTAGCGATGTTGGTTAGATCAACGTCTAGGCCGATGTGACTCGCAAACGACATTTCAGTCAACGTTGCGAATAGACCACCGTCTGAACGGTCATGGTAAGATAGTAGCTTGCCTTCTGCGTTCAATACTTGAGTGGTATCGAAGAAACCAGCAAGTGCTGCTGCACTGTCTACATCTGGTGTTGCGTTGCTGACTTTATTAAATACTTGCGCGAACACCGAGCCACCCAAGCGGTTTTGACCCGCACCAAGATCAAGAAGGATCAATTGGCTGTCTGCTTGCTTAAGCTCAGGTGTTAGCGTCTTACGAACATCTTCCACTGGCGCAAACGCTGAAATCACTAGAGACAATGGAGATGTCACGGCTTTTTCTTCGCCGTCTTCTTTCCATACCGTCTTCATCGACATAGAGTCTTTACCAACAGGGATTGCGATATCCAGTGCAGGACATAGCTCCATACCCACTGCTTTAACGGTTTGGTAAAGTTTCTCGTCTTCACCAGCATGACCCGCAGCCGCCATCCAGTTTGCCGATAGCTTAATGTGGTTACGCTTGGTGATTTTCGCAGCCGCAAGGTTAGTTAGCGCTTCCCCCACAGCCATACGGCCAGAAGCGGGGGCATTCAACAATGCCGCAGGTGTACGCTCACCCATGGTCATCGCTTCACCGGTGTAACTGTCTAGTGACGAAGTCGTTACCGCTACGTCCGCTACTGGTACCTGCCATGGACCGACCATTTGGTCACGTGCCACCATACCTGTGATAGTACGGTCACCGATGGTGATCAAGAAGCTTTTAGACGCAACCGCTGGGAGGCTAAGAACGCGTTTCGCCGCTTCAGCCAATTCAACGTCAGAGCCGTCAAAGTCATCGCCTTTTACGTCGGCTTTGGTTGCTTCACGGTGCATCTTAGGTGGCTTACCAAATAGAACCGACATTGGTAGGTCAACTGGGCTGTTATCGAAATGTGGATCTTCTACCTCTAGGTGTAGCTCTTCTTTGGCTTCACCCACCACCGCAAACGGACAACGCTCGCGCTCACAGATCGCTGCGAACTCATCGATGCGGTCAGCAGGGATCGCCATCACGTAACGTTCTTGCGATTCATTACACCAGATTTCTAGTGGTGACATGCCTGGTTCGTCGTTCAATACTTTACGTAGATCGAACTTACCGCCACGATCGCCGTCTTTTACAAGCTCAGGCAAGGCGTTAGACAGACCGCCCGCCCCCACATCATGAATGAAGCTGATTGGGTTCTTGTCGCCAAGCTGCCAACAACGGTCGATTACTTCCTGACAACGGCGCTCCATTTCTGGGTTGCCACGTTGAACCGATGCGAAGTCTAAATCTTCGTTGCCATCAGCAGAGGCCATCGAAGACGCCGCGCCACCACCAAGACCGATCAACATCGCAGGACCACCTAGTACGACTAGTTTAGAACCGACTTGGATCTCGTCTTTTTCAACGTGTTCACGACGGATATTACCGATACCGCCTGCTAGCATGATTGGCTTGTGGTAACCACGAACTTCGTCACCTGTTGGGCCTTGTACTTTCTGTTCAAAGGTACGGAAGTAGCCTAGTAGGTTTGGACGACCAAACTCGTTGTTGAACGCCGCGCCACCAATAGGACCTTCGATCATGATGTCCAACGGCGTCACGATGCGGCTTGGTTTACCGTAATGACTTTCCCATGGCTGTTCAAAACCAGGCAGTTTCAGGTCAGATACGGTATAACCCGACAAGCCTGCTTTCGGTTTAGACCCAATACCTGTCGCGCCTTCGTCACGGATCTCACCACCCGAACCGGTCGCCGCTCCAGCAAACGGAGCAATCGCAGTTGGGTGGTTATGGGTTTCAACCTTCATCAAGATATCAATGTTCTCTTGTGAGAAATCGTATTCTTTGGATTCAGGATTAGGGAAAAAGCGGCCAGCCTTGTGACCTTCCATGACTGCTGCATTATCTTTGTAAGCAGACAATGTGCCATCTGGGTTATGCTCGTGGGTGTTTTTAATCATTTTGAACAAAGAACGCTCTTGTTCTTCGCCGTCAATGGTCCACGATGCATTGAAGATTTTATGACGACAGTGCTCAGAGTTTGCTTGGGCAAACATCATTAGCTCAACGTCATTTGGGTTACGCCCCAATTCCTTAAAAGACTCTACCAAGTATTCAATTTCGTCTTCCGCCAGTGCCAAGCCAAGCTTTTGGTTCGCCTCAACCAAAGCTTCGCGGCCACCGCCTAGCACATCAACGCTAGTCATTGGTTTTGGTGTGGCATGTATGAACATGTTTTGTGCGGCGCTTAGATCTAACAACACGCTTTCGGTCATTCGATCATGAAGCAATGTCGCAGCTTGCGTTAATTGCTCTTCAGTCAACTCGGTTGTTGCATGAATAAAATACTGTACACCACGCTCAACACGCTCTACCAACTCAAGGCCACAGTTATGTAAAATATCTGTGGCTTTTGAAGACCAAGGTGAAATTGTACCTAAACGAGGAACTACCAAAACGTAGCTTGCTGACGTCTTGATCGGAGCTGATTTCGCACCGTACGTCAAAGCTTGCTCAAGCACCGATTGTTGCTCAGGAGTCAGCGCCTGCTCTGACCTCAATTCAACAAAGTGTAAAAACTGAGCATCGATATCTGTGATGGATGGGAACAGATTTTGTAAACCTACTAAAAGCTTAGCCTTGCGAAACGCAGAAAGCGCTGCGGAACCATGCAGAGTCAGCATGTCGAGTTTTGCCTCATATGGTAGTTTGGGGAAATTTTGCGCGTATTTTAAATCAATGATGCATTTCGAAGCCAGTACAGACTGACCTTTAACAGCACTTTCTCAAATGTTTTCTTTACCTTGCTTGCTAGCTTGTTGTTTTAATCGCTTTTTTTGCTCGCGACGGTACTTAAAAAAATTGGACAGTTGAACCCCAGCTTGCTCTGCCAACACACCTCCCACGACCTTCACATGATGATTTAAAAACGGATGATCGAAAAATGTCTGCTGACTTTCAGCAACACCACTTTTGGGCTCTGTCGCACCATAAACAACCTTTTCAATTCGAGCATGAATGATTGCGCCAGCACACATTGAACAAGGCTCCAATGTAACGTACAAGGTACTTTCAGGCAGTCGATAGTTATTAACGTTGGCACACGCATCTCGAATGGCTTGAATCTCGGCGTGCGCCGTAGGATCGCAACAGGTAATTGGAGAGTTGTAGCCTTGACCTATTACTTGATCATTCAGAACGACAATTGCCCCTACCGGAATCTCATTCTCGGCCGCTGCGGCACTCGCCAACTCCATTGCTTTGCTCATCCAGTATTCGTCGTTCATAACGATAGACTGATGCTCGTCTATTGCACTTGTCATTTTATTTCTCCTACACTGAGAGAAACATTATACAAGGAGCTTTCCGCGTGCAAACCGTTGCTGATTTAATGATTACCGACCTGATTACCCTAAAAGAAAGCGACTCTATGGCGAAGGCCAAACAGTTGATGGCAGAAAAGAACATTCGCAACCTGCCTGTTGTTGATGAGCAAGGGCAATGTTTAGGCATGTTGACTCAAAGAGAGTACTTAAAACATGCGTTTTATCTCGTAAGTCAATTTGGCACACAAATGCTGCATAAAAAAGAGGAGCAAACTCCTGTCCGTAACGCAATGAATAAAGACATCCTGACCATTGCCCCTGACCTTAGCCTAAAAGCTGCGGCCGAGTTTTTCATTGAAAACAAATACGGGTGTTTACTGGTTGCCGAAGACAGCAAAATTGTCGGCATCATTACGCCCATTGATTTTGTCAAACTAGCGCATTCCTTGCTTTAAACGAAAAAAGCCCTGATCGAACCAATCAGGGCTTTTTTATTAAGAAAATAACAGTCTCATGTCTCAGGGCGCTTCTCTAACTTTACCTCTGCCGCTTGCACTCCAAAGTCTGTTTGCGTGACTTCAAAGCTTACTGACTGGCCTTTTTTTAGCGTCTTATGTCCATCTGCTAGAATGGCTTTATAGTGGACAAACACATCATCCGCTCCTTCTCGCTTTATAAAGCCAACGCCTTTGGTATCGTTAAACCATCGCACCTTTCCAAAAAATCGAGCTGACATTGACTGCCTCTTCTTATTGTTATCAATCAATTGACCTTACGAATAGTAAAGACTCAATCGCTAAAGAGATTCGATGCTCGCCTTTTGCTCTTCCAAACGAGCAACCACAGACTTAAGGTCTTCGCATTTAGCTTTCTCTTTCTCGACTACGGCTTCCGGCGCCTTCGCAACAAATGACTCGTTACCCAATTTGCCTTCAATACGTTGTAGATCTTTGCTGGCTTTATCGATTTCTTTTTGTAGACGAGCAAGTTCAGCCTCTTTATCAATCAAACCAGCCATCGGCACCAACACCTCCATTTCACCCACTAAGGCTGTCGCTGACATAGGCGCTTCGGCACCGACTTCAAGCCAAGTAATAGACTCGATTTTCGCCAACTTTTGTAGGAACGCTAAATTAGCTTCCATACGAGCTTTGTCTTGCTCAGAACCATTTCGGAAAAACACCTCTAAAGGCTTAGACGGAGCGATATTCATCTCACCACGAATATTCCGAACACCCTCGATGACGCCTTTTAACCATTCAACATCCACTTCAGCGTCGGGGTTTTTCTCCGCATCGTCCGTTTCTGGGTAAGTCTGAATCATAACGGTTTCACCCGCTTGACCTGCTAACGGAGCAATACGCTGCCAAATTTCTTCTGTGATAAATGGCATCATCGGATGCGCCAAACGCATGAAGGCTTCCAATACACGCACTAATGTACGACGTGTACCAGCCAACTGAGCTGGCGTTGAATTCTCATCCCACAATACTGGTTTAGATAATTCAAGATACCAATCACAGTATTCATGCCACATAAACTCATAAATCGCTTGCGCTGCTAGATCAAAACGATGCGTATCGTAGGCTTTATTCACCGCTTCTATAGCGTGTTGCAAACGCGAAATAATCCATTTATCGGCTAACGAGAGCTCAACCTCTGCGCCGTTTTGGCCACAATCTTGATCTTCCGTATTCATCAACACATAACGTGTTGCGTTCCAAATTTTGTTACAGAAATTACGGTAGCCTTCCAGACGGTTCAAATCGAACTTGATATCACGACCACCAGACGCCAATGAACACAATGTGAAACGCAGTGCGTCAGTACCGTAGGAAGGCATGCCTTCTGGGTACGTTTCACGAGTATTCTTTTCAACTTTTTCAGCCAAACGCGGCTGCATCATGCCATAAGTACGTTTAGCCACCAGCGATTCAAGGTCAATGCCGTTAATCAAATCCAATGGATCGATCACATTGCCCTTAGACTTGGACATCTTATCGCCACGCTCATCACGGATAAGACCAGTGATGTACACGGTTTTGAAAGGTACTTTATCGGTAAACTTCAAGGTCATCATGATCATACGTGCAACCCAGAAGAAGATAATATCAAAGCCTGTTACCAGAACATCTGATTCCGCAAACTGCTCAAAGTCTTCAGTCTTTTCTGGCCAGCCTTGTGTGGCAAACGTCCACAAAGCAGAAGAGAACCATGTATCCAGTACGTCTTCGTCTTGAACCAGCTCTATATCCGCTGCCAAGTCGTATTTTTGACGCACATCATCTTCGCTTTGACCAACGTAGAACTTACCATCAGCATCATACCAAGCTGGGATTTGATGCCCCCACCAAAGTTGGCGAGAGATACACCAATCTTGTAGATCGCGCATCCAAGAGAAGTAAGTGTTTTCCCATTGTTTTGGGACAAATTGAATATCACCGTTTTCAACCGCCTCAATCGCTGGCTTCGCTAGGGTCTCAACGGCGACGTACCACTGGTTCGTCAGGTAAGGCTCTACCACGGTGTTACCACGCTCACTGCGCGGCACTTTCAGTTTGTGATCGGCAATTTTTTCAAGAAGACCGAGTTCTTCAAAGTCTTTAACCACAACTTTACGAGCTTCAAAGCGATCTAAACCACGGTATTGTTCAGGCGCTTCATTATTAATCGCGGCATCGTCAGTAAAGATATTGATCATGGGCAGATCATGGCGCTTACCCACTTCATAGTCGTTGAAGTCGTGAGCAGGCGTGATTTTCACACACCCAGTACCAAACTCCTTATCAACGTATTCATCAGCAATAATTGGGATACGACGACCAACAAGAGGCAAGATAATCTCTTTACCTACCAACTCAGCATAACGCTCGTCGTCTGGTGCAACAGCTACGGCTGAGTCACCTAACATTGTTTCTGGACGCGTAGTGGCCACAACAATGTAATCTTTACCCTCTGCCGTTTTTACGCCATCTGCTAATGGATAACGGAAATGCCACATAAAGCCATTTTCTTCTTCCGACAAGACCTCAAGGTCAGAAATAGCCGTGTGAAGCTTAGGGTCCCAGTTGACCAAACGCTGACCGCGGTAAATGATGCCTTCGTCATATAAGCGTACAAAGACTTCTTGAACCGCAGCGGACATACCTGGGTCCATTGTGAAGCGTTCTTTACTCCAATCAACCGAGTCACCTAGCACACGCATTTGATCAGAAATCGTACCGCCTGATTGCCCCTTCCATTCCCAAACTTTCTCTAGGAACTTTTCGCGGCCTAGTTCAGTACGCGTCTGATTTTGAGCAGCAAGCTGACGCTCAACAACCATTTGCGTTGCGATACCCGCATGATCACTACCGGGCTGCCACAAAGTGCGCTTACCTTGCATACGTGCTCGACGAATCATGGCATCCATTAAGCTGTGCTGGAATGCATGTCCCATATGTAGACTGCCAGTGACATTTGGCGGCGGGATCATGATTGAGAATGGCGTGCCATCACCACTCGGAGCGAAATAATTATTCTCTTCCCAGCGAGTGTAAATAGGCTGTTCAATACTTTGGGGTTGGTAAGTCTTTTCCATTATGGTGTCTTAGTGCTCTTGGATGGCAAAATAAAGTTGAGGGGATTATAACGGTTCAAAGGCAACCGAGAAAGCCATGCACGATCACGCTTTCTCATTCTTAGACAACTCTAAGACTACCTCATTTACGATTTCGGGTAATTTGCGACGTAATACGGATTCGATCGCCGCCGACAACGCTTCCTGACTATACTGAATTGATGCATCCGCTTCGCGCACATGCGCATCTTCTGGCTCGGTATTGTCAATGCCAGAACTCGGCCGAACGGTGTCACCCGCTAACGACTTCGCAAGGTAGTCTTCTTGGCTAACAGAAACACTCTCGTCTCCAACAATGTCCATCAAAATAGGAATATCGTCTTGATTACGAAGAGCAGCCGTCAGAACCGTTTCATCCGGTTCTGATAAATACATTTGAGCATCAGACAGTACATCAGACATAGAAAACCACGAAGATTAAAACTGTTTAACAAGTGTCAGTACAGGCGTATTTCTATAGTAGTGAATCGCCACACTCACATCAGTGCGCTTACGCTGTACAACTTTCGCACTGACATAAGCAAAAGTCCACCCCAGAACTGCCTGCGACATATAGTGCCTGTCCATTGAAACTCTCGCCAAAGCCGGCAAGGTAGATAAACCGTAAAAAAAACTCTTGGCCCAAATAGACTGGCTCAACATCGCGGCATTGATCATTGGCACAGCACCAGAGAAGGAATGCCCACTAATACTGTTTACGTCATCGAATAAGCGCCATTTGCTCCCACGATTATCGGTTGGACGGCTACCACCCAGTATATTTGCGGAGAGAAACCCTGAGGGCGCACCAACAAGAAAGGTTCGTAAAGAATATTCCCCCCATTGCCCAACAACGGATGGCTCTTCATTCAACCAAGAATCAATTCCCATTGTCGCTAAGTAAATAGGAAGACTAGGGATTGTACGGGTCGAATCACCGAAGTAATTCACTTGCTTGGAATGCTCGATAAAACGCTGATCATGGTGCGGAATCTCGCCTTGAATCGATTCATCCAGCTCGGTATTCGCCATCAAGCCCGCGACCAAAAAGCCAGGGGCAAGTGACTTTACGGTGGAAACGGAATAGAAGGCTTGATAGTCACCTACTACTTTATCGATCAACGAGTCGTTTGACTCGTCACTTGCTACCCCTAAAGAGCAGCTGATCAATAAAATAAAGCCGCAGCAAAGGCGCCCTATCAAACCCATTATGACACCTAACGCTTAATTGACTTTATTCAATAGATAACGAGTCAGCAACCCGACTGGTCGACCGCTTGCACCTTTTGCAGCGCCACCCGTCCATGCGGTACCAGCAATATCTAAATGGGCCCAAGGATACTTTTCAGTAAAGCGAGACAGGAAACACGCCGCGGTAACAGAGCCCGCTTCAGGGCCACCGATGTTTGCGATGTCAGCAAAGTTGCTATCAAGTTGTTGCTGATATTCTTCATCTAATGGCATTTGCCACAATTTATCCGCCGCATCTTTGCCTGCCAACGTCAAAGCGTCTGCTACATCTTGTTTGTTCGCGTACATCCCAGTATTCACACTACCCAACGCAACGATACATGCGCCCGTTAATGTTGCAATATCCACAACTGATTGAGGATTAAAGCGCTCGATATATGTCAATGCATCACACAGTACCAAGCGGCCCTCAGCATCCGTATTCAAGACTTCAACTGTTTGACCAGACATAGTACGAACGACATCACCCGGCTTAGTTGCATGACCACTTGGCATGTTCTCAGCGGCCGCGATCACAGCAGTAAAGTTCAAGGCAGGTTTCAGCTCACAAATCGCTTTCATCGTACCAAACACACTGGCAGCGCCACACATGTCGTATTTCATTTCATCCATTTTGGCGCCAGGCTTCAATGAAATACCACCGGTATCAAACGTAATACCCTTACCCAACAAAACGTGTGGCGCTTCATCCTCTGCACCGCCACGATAATGCATGACGATCAAATAGCTAGGCTGATCACTACCGCGACCAACCGACAGCATACAATGCATGCCTAGCTCGTCCATTTTCGTTTCATCTAAGAGCTCAACATCAATACCAAACTCTTCTCCTAGATGCTGTGCTTTAGAGGCTAAGTAAGCCGGCGTACAGACATTGCCAGGCAGGTTACCTAAGTGGCGAGTAAAAGCCGAACCCGATGCGGTTGCAACGCCGACATCGAGTGCCGCTTGATCGGAACCCTCAATCAGCAAACACTCCACTTTAGTTGCTTTGTCTGCGTCGTCCTTCTTGAACCCAAGAAACTCATAAAAACATTCGTTTAACCATTGCGCTAGCAATGTCACGATATTACTTTCGTCACGGTCTTTTATAGATAAGCCAGACGCAGCAACAGCGACCTTTGCAAAAGGTAGCGGTTTGATCTGAGAACCAATCGCTGCAACAACCTTTTTCGCTTTCATATCCGTTAGGGCATCTTTACCTGTACCAACCAGCAATGTCGACGCTTGATCTGCAGTGGTATTAGGTAATAAAAGCGTTTGTGCCACACTGCCTTTAAAAACACCTTGCTCGCGCAATGAAACAATTTGGCCGCCTAGTATATCGTCCATTTTAGCTGTCGCGGCTGGCAACGCCCCTTCACTTGGGACAAACACAACGACTAGATTGGCGTCTACCTCTGCAACATTTGTAACTAACTGTGTTTTCATAATCTCATCCAATTCCATAAAACTTTTCTAAAAATACTGGCTACCTTTGGCAACTATCGAGATAATATTGGCCGTTAAACGTAGCGTTTGCCTGAAGTCACGCTAGAACTCCAGAAGAGGTTCCTTTGAAACTATTCAGATACTTGGCTAAAGAAGTGTTGGTGTCAACCGCAGCAGTATCCTTCATATTACTTCTTGTCATTTTAAGTGGGCGTATTGTTAATTACCTTGGCCGTGTCGCCGAAGGGAAAATGAGCTTTGACTTCCTTTTTATCATCCTAGGATTACATATTCCTAGTTTTATTCAAATGATCCTACCTCTCGCATTTTTCTTATCGCTTTTATTAGCGTACGGTCGCTTATATATAGAAAACGAGATGTCGATATTGTTCGCCAGTGGCATCAGTAAACTCAAATTAGGTGCGTACACTCTTGGCGTAGCGCTGTTTGTAACCGCTATTTCAGCAGTTATTAATTTTTGGATGTCTCCGACCTTTGAGTACAAGGTCCAAGAAATTTATCAAGAGCAAGACCAACTGACTGCTTTTGACTTTTTACAACCAGGCAAGTTCGAAGGGGCGGGGCAAAAAGTGACCTACGTCGAAGAGTTCACCCGCAAAGAAGGCTGGATGGAAAATATTTTCTTATCGGATGTGTCCGTAAAGAACGACCAAAAAGTGCCTACACAAACGATCGCCCGCTACGGAGAGATCGTGCGCTTACCAAGCCATGATGATTTGCAGTATTTGGTACTAAAAGACGGCATTCGCTATGAAGGCAAACCAGGACAAGCCAATTATAATATCGTGACATTTGACACCTACGCATTACGCCTAGAAGACACGCCTTCTAGAACGATAACGGCCGAATACGCTTTACCCACATTACAGCTCCTATCGTCTGACAATCCGAAGCATATTGCAGAGTTGCAATGGCGTATCAGCTTAGTGGTAATTGTCCCTATTTTGGCCATCATCGGGCTATCCCTCAGTCAAGTGAATCCACGGCAAGGGCGATTCTTTAAGATGCTGCCCGCTATTCTCCTCATGATTCTCTATCTAGGAATGTTAATCTGGGGTAAAACCGCACTCGAAAAGCAAGAAATCCCAATCCATTTCGGTCTATGGTGGATCCATGGGATATTTTTATTGATCGGCATTTTCGCTTTTTTACTATTCAATCAAACGTTTACACGGCGTCGTGCTCGATTACCAAACCCTCAAGGAGCAGATAATGCGTAAGCTCGATCGTTATGTTGGAAACAGCGTATTACTGTCCGTTTGTTTGGTTGCATTTGTGCTCGTTGGGCTAGACTTTGCCATCACATTCATCGACCAAGTAAAAAAGATTAATGATCAATACACATCCGGCATTCTGATGCAGGTGTTGGCCTTACGATTGCCAGGCAAACTTGCTGAATATCTTCCCGTTGCCTCATTAATCGGAACCCTTATCGGGCTTGGCGCACTGGCATCAACATCCGAGGTAACTGTAATGCGAGCAGCAGGCATCCCCTTATGGCGTATCAGCTTAGCCGCTTGCAAACCCGTCGTTATACTCGCTTGCTTAGGGCTATTAATTGCTGAATTCGTCTCACCTGTTGCCGAGCAGAAGGCCAACCTAGTCGATAAACTACAAGCAGGAAAAAGTGAAAGTAACTTCTCAATCTCAGGCGGTAGCTGGCTAAAAACAAACGGCGATTATGTTTATATTGACGCGGCTGATCAAGACGGCAATCTTTATAACATAACGATTTACGACCGCGAAGGTGAGCAACTTAAAACCGTCAAGTTCGCTCAAAATGCCACGCAAATTAACGCTGAGCAATGGTTGCTGAAGGATATAAAATCTTCCACATTTTTCGATGACCACATTGAAACCTCGCAGACGGAGGAGGAAACCTGGACATCATCATTACGGTCTGACTATTTATACCTCTCCACGCAAGAACCAGACAGCCTATCGCTGACTCAGCTCAACCAATACTCAAGATTTTTACGCCAGCAAGGACTTAATACCGGTAATTATGAGCTAGAATTTTGGAATAAAGTGTTTCGGCCACTTTCATCATTGGCATTGGTGATCGTTGCAATATCCACTATTTTTGGACCGTTACGATCGTCTACTATGGGGGCGAGAATCTTCTCAGGTGTCATTATCGGTCTTGCCTTTCAAAACAGCCTTTATATAAGTGGTCGCTTTAGCCTTGTCAGTTCATTCCCTCCTATATTGGGCATTTTAGTGCCCATTGTTATTTGTCTTGTTGCTGGTCTGTATCTATTGAAAAAACGCAACTAGATACCTTGAAGTCGCCTTAGGCTGCGCAATGCCAATAGGCGACTTTGAAAACAGCCCCGCCCCGACCACAAAACGTAACTGACCATATTTCCATTATTCTAGGCTTTACAGAATTGCCATCACAGACCGCTCAGCAAAGTGGAACGTAATCCCCTCTTGAACAGTTCCCCCAAAAACCTACGATCTTGATACACTTGACGAAATACTGATTCACACTCTTTTAAGGACCGCTCTTACATGTCACTGAGTGCCAATGAAAAAACAGCTTTGTTTGAGACGTTACGGCGCAACGATGGGGCGCACTTCAAGTTAGATCAAGACCAAATCATAAAGCAGTATACGCAATTACTTTATGCCGCTAATTCCATTCAATGGGGGCTCATTGCACTATTTTTATTGCTAGGCTTAATGGCTGCACCACTCGCCTTTGACAACTCAATCAACCAAAAGCTAAATATTTTCTGGCTACTTGGCGTCTTACTAGGAGCACACTTTGTTAGCTTGGGACTTTGGGTTCTTAGCTTCTTTGCCGGACAGCATCGCCACAGCTACCTACGAACGACTATGACAGCGGGGTTAAAGCGCGGCGCTAAATGGATGCAAATCCCAAACATCATCGTTGAGGCATTTATACAGATTCGATTTGCAAACACTTGCGGCAAATGGTTTTTGTCTCGCTTAATGCACTCGATGTGGGGAGCGTACTTAATTGGCGGTTTAGTGAGTGCTCTTTTTTTCTTGCTAACTCACCAAGTACACTTTATTTGGGAGACCACACTATTAACTGAACAAAGTTTCGCAACCCTCACGCAGTTTTTTAGTATCGTGCCTGCAGCACTCGGCTTAACCGTACCAACTCTACAAGACATCAGTCAAAGCCGCCTTGATCAAGCGGCTCAACCGGAAGCCATGCGCCGTATGTGGGCCGTATGGGTGCTAGGATGCGTACTTATTTATGGCGTGTTCATTCGCCTTGCGCTTGCAGGCCTTAGCCACCTTTATTGGTTAACCACCACTCGCAAACGCATCAAAACAGTAATCTCAGACATCAACAGACAAACAATTCACCATACGACGATTATTGATCCAGATACCCTCACAAAGGAGAATGACGAACCATCTAATACACCTTTAAAACGGGTAACACACCTGCCTCTCAATGAGACATATTATCTGTTTGAATGGACTAAACCCATTCCTCTTGCGCTAGCGGCCACCCGATATTCAGACACTATAAACTCTGCTCATGATCAGCAGCAGTATTTACGATCATCCGAACCAAGCAATATGATTATCGATAGTACCGTCAGCCCTGATCGAGGCAGTCTACGCTTCCTTAAACAAGCGAATACTACATGTCAGACGTACTATATGATTGGTAGCCCGTTTCAAAAAGATTGGCAGACTGCATTATTAAAAGAAGGCGTTCTTGCCAATAATATCTTGGAATTAGTGGAGTAGAGATGGCGATTTCATTATTAATCGTAGGTCATGCCAACACTGGAAAAACTTCCCTCATTCGCACGCTCATGCGAGACCAGCAATTTGGCGCGATTGACAATCGCTCAGGCACAACACGCCATGTAGAAAGAATTGACCTAATCATCGATAAGAAACCGATTTTACATCTGATCGACACACCTGGGTTTGAAGACTCTATTGGGCTCTGGCAAACGCGCAAATATGAGGCACAGGCGCATGAATCTGGACATAATTGGCTTTCATACGCAGCCAATGCACCTGAACTCACTCTTCACTTTGAGCAAGAGCAAAAAATCCTAAAACAATTATCAAACTGTGACATCATTCTCTACGTCATCGATTTGCGCTACGGGCCGCTTGGCAAGTATCTCGACGAGATAGATATCCTAACATGCGCCAACAAGCCAATTGTTCCGATCCTTAATTTTTGCCATGTGCAACCGAACTATGCGCGTGAGTGGCAACAATGCTTGGCAGAGCGCCAGCTTCATGCTCACGTACGTTTTGATACCGTCGCTTTCTTTTTTAGCGATGAACGCAAACTGTATCAAACCCTTCAAAGCCTCATGCCCGATCATTATGATCAGCTCAACAACTTAATAAAACGCCGTGAATTCGATGCTGAGCAACGTCTGAAGAAAGCCCAACACGCTTTAATGCATATGCTGGTTAACAGTGCGACGTATCAACTCCCATGTCGCTCTGCGAAACCACAACCCAGCGATATTCAGCAATTTGAGGATCACATCCGTTCTTTAGAGCAACATTTTGTAGCGCACTGTTTAGATATTTATACCTTTCAAACGAGCGATGTAGTGCTACGAGGGCTGGCCATCAATGGAAGTCAATGGCAGCAAGATATATTCGACGCTGATACGCTAAAAAACTGGGGAATACAAACGACAACAGTGGCCGCTACTGGGGCAGCCATTGGTGCAAGCATCGATATACTCAGCGCAGGGCTGACTTTGGGAACCGCGACCACGCTAGGTGCGCTCATTGGAGCAAGCTGGCAAACAGGACAATCATTTAAATCATCCATTATTAATAAGCTACGTAACCGTGCCATCCTCGCTACCGGATCTGCCACGCTCATCACACTACTATATCGAGGTGCAGAGCTGATTAATCACCTCCATCATCGTGGACATGCCACTCAGCAGGCCTTCACAATAGAGGATGCCAAACCACCCACGAAAGAAGAGATTGCTCGCTACTCACAACTGTTTAAAAAACTAGCTCAGCGTACCGAATGGAATCAAGAAGATACGTCTCAAGAGCTACCCAATCACTCACTCATTAAACAGCTTCAAGAGGAAATTATTCGTTTAAATGATCGCGATTAAGACTCGATCAATATGGACTGATCCAGCTCAGCTTGTTTCGCTTTCATGACCTCTTCACACCGAGACACCAACGCTGGAATGTCTTTCTCCGTCATTCCATCTGTATAAATAGGATCTAACACTTCGACCTTTACGGCACCATTATTGAGACGATTGAGTTTCACTTGCGCGTGCGTCGAGCTACAGACTACTGGAATAATTGGAACCTGCGCTTGGATCGCGGCATGAAATGCACCGCGTTTAAAAGGTAACCAGCCACGACCACGGCTTCGCGTTCCTTCGGGAAACATCCAAATCGACAGACCACTTTCACGCATATTCGCCACAATTTGACCGATGGTCGCAATCGCTTTATCCCGATCCTGACGATGAATCAAAAAGTTACCACTTGCCCAGTACAACCAACCGAAGAACGGCAGCCAGCGCAGTGAGCTTTTACCTACGGTCACAACGCCACGAGGCACAACATGGGAAAACGTAAAAAGATCATAGTTGTTTTGATGATTGCCAATATAAACGGCTTGCGGCACATCAAGTGATTTGTAAGAAATGTGCTTTGATACACGCAAACCAAACAAGCGTGCGACAGGCGCAAATGTCTTAGCGACATAATAAACTCGATCTTTTGAACGGCCTAAGACCAAGCATAATAAAAGACCCAATGCCGTCACCAACACAATAAGGCATATTAAAATGGTGAGTCGAATTACTGCGATCATCATGCCATCCTACGTCAGACGATTAGATTATAAGTGTTTACGGAAATACGTAGCGCGTCAAATAAAGAACTATTTACGCCAGAAATTGTGTCGCCAGAAATCCATCTGCTCTGTATCAAGAAAGCTCCACGCGACAAACCGACTGATCTTTTGGCCCTGTGCCATTTCGACCGTTTTCACTTGCGTCGCTTGTACTTGCTTTAGTGCTTGATAAACCGTCGCGAGATTATCCTTACGCGCCACTAAGCTGGTAAACCAAAAACACTGATCTTTAACACTCAAGCTCTCTTCAATCATACGCGTAATGAAGCCAGCTTCCCCCCCATCACACCAAAGCTCTGGGGCGTGTCCACCAAAATTTAGCGTACCTTTATCCGCACTATCGCCCTGTTTTAGGCCACGCCACTTACGCTTATTTTCTGATGCCATCGCGCTTTCACTGGAGTGAAAAGGAGGGTTGCACAGTGTAAGATCGAAGCGCTCATCTGCGCCCCATATACCCGAAAAAATCGCACTTGATTCAGTCTGCGTACGCAACTTAATTCGCTTCTTAAGACTTGAGTTAGCCTGCACTACCGTATTTGCCGCTTCGATTGCGACGGAATTGACATCTGATCCCACAAACTGCCAACCATACTCTTGTGAACCGATAATTGGGTACACGCAATTGGCACCTGTTCCAACATCTAAAGCCCGAATATTGCGACCTCGAGGGATTTGCCCTTCATTACTTTGCGCGAGTAAATCCGCCAAATAATGAATGTAATCCGCTCTCCCAGGAATGGATGGACACAAATATCCATCAGGAATGTCCCAAAATAAGACACCGTAAAAATGCACTAACAATGCCCTATTAAGAGCTTTCACCGCATTTGGGTTAGCAAAATCGATGGTTTCAGAGCCATACTGATTCTGTTTTATAAACGGCGCTAATTCTGGGCACGAATCTGCAAGCAAAGCAAAATTGTAACGCGCTCGGTGAGGGTTACGGGGATGAAGCTTGAGCTTGTTATCGTTTTTAGCCATTTTCATAGGGAAAACCAAGTTGGAGACGCAAGATCAAAAGCGTCATTCTAAAGACTTTTACCGAGAAGTAAAAAAATCTACTTTATGCAGGAGAGGGAATCATACTTTTCACCACATCCGCACATAGTGCGCGAAGCCACATGCCACCGGGGTCAAGTGTCTGTTCAGTTGGCCACGCCAGATAGTAATTGATGGAGGGATAATCAAAGGGCAGTGTTTTAATTACCAGACCAAATTGCTCCCTAAAACGTAATGCCAACAGTTGACTGGTACTGAACAACAACTCTGTCTTACCGACAGCTTCTAGCGCAGACATAAAATACGGCGTCCGTAAACTGTAGCGTCGCTCACGAGCACGCTCCCCCAACGCACCGTCCGTATAGACTTGCGAACTACCGCCCAAGGTAACCAATACATGTTGATAGGATAAAAACTCGTCCAAGCTGATGTGAGACTGATCCGCGAGCGGGTGTTTCTTTGACATGATACAGCCAAACTTCTCTTGCCCTAATAACTGCTGATCGAAACGTGTTGGAACTTGCACATACTCACTGCATAACACTGCGTCAACCATCTGATTTTCCACTCGCAGCAGGCTATTCTCGGTCACCAAGCTGGTTTCTAATGTGGCATTAGGGGCCAACTGATGAAAGCGCTCAGCGATCGTCGGCATATAAGCCTGCGCTTGATAATGAGAGGTTTGTAAGCGGAAAATTCGCTCAGACCGGTCGGGGCTAAACTCTTGGTCATGGTTCAAGTTGACAATCTGATCCAGCAACTGGCGCAACGGTAACTCCAAAGCGAGCGCTTTTGCCGTTGGGTTCATTCCGCGACTAGTACGAATGAATAATGGATCATCAAAGGCTTCGCGTAATCGATTTAGAAGGCGACTCATCGCAGGCTGACTCAAATGCAGTCGGCTCGCTGCTCGACCCACGTTCCGCTCTTCGAGGAGATACAGTAATCCCGTTAGGCTTCTGATATCAAGATGTGACAATGCAACGGACAGCATAGCATTTTCCATTTTATGCATAATATTTAAAACAATTATGCATTGGATAATACAACAAAACCAAGCCACTCTGTATTGCTTCTCGTATTGTCTTTGAATTTGGGATTAACGTGCCATGACTTCTCGTCAAATATTCCTATGCGGCCTTTTCTTTAGCTCAGTGTGCGTCATGTTTTGGAGTATGCTTCCCATTGCACTGAAACTGAGTAGCGGCTTTTCTGACCCCATCACCTTAACGTGGTTTCGCTTCACTGGAGCGGGTCTAATCTTGCTGATTTGGCAGGCAGCACGCGGACAACTAGCGGAGTTCAAAACGTTAAGCCGCAAACACTGGCTGACACTTTTTGCTGCGGGCTCTTTTCTGATTATCAACTACAGCTGTTTTGCATGGAGCTTGAATTACTTACACCCAGGCGTCGCACAACTAAGCTTCCAAGTCGCTCCCTTTTTCTTAGCGTTAGGCGGCTGGTTTATCTTTAAAGAACACGTTCGCTGGCAACAATGGGCATGTTTTGCAGTGTTAGGTTTAGGCATGATGTTGTTTTTTCATCCTGTATTAAGCGGCCGTATGACCAGTACCACGCCTTACGCCACCGCCATTGGTTTTGTCATTGTACAGACCTCTGTGCTGTGCTGGAGCTTATACGCATTGCTTCAGAAATCTCTATTCCAAAAGCTCTCCCCAACCAATATTCTATTGGGAATTTACCTTTTTGCTCTGATTGTCATGCTGCCTTTTACACATCCAACAGAGCTACTAAGCATGAATCGCTCTGAAACCATCGTTGCTGTATTTTGTTGTCTCAACACATTAATTGCCTATGGGGCTTTCGCCCAAGCAATGAAGTATTGGCAGACCGTTCAAGTCAGCGCTGCAGTCGCGATGACTCCTGCCGTCGCCTTTATTCTCACTGAACTCGTCGTAAGCATGGGACTATGGCCAAATCTTATTCAGTCTGCTCATGCTGATTTGCTGAGCCTAGGTGGTATGGCAACCGTGGTCATTGCAGCAATTGCTGTCCAACTTATTACCGCATCTCTGAACAAACGTCGCTTTGAGCGTACAAAAAGTGAAACTACCGCCGCGTAAGAGGAAATTTTTAAAACCCCCGCTACACTGAAAATAGGCTTTCACTAAAAGAGGCCTTTTGGGGGATTTATGAGTATTGATGCATTAACTGTCAGAGAGATTATGTCTCGAGACACATTCCATGTTTACCCAGACACACGTATTGATGACTGCGCGCGCCAACTGGCTGCTCGAAAACTAAGTGGAGCGCCCGTCACAGATCACTACGATAATTTGATAGGCTTTGTTTCGGAACAAGATTTATTGGAGCCTCTGATGCAAGCAGTGTATTACTGCAATAGGCCGAAAGAGGTCTCCAGTGTAATGAGCCAAGATGTGTTGTCGCTGACGCCAAAACAGCAAGTCATGCAAATTGCCAAAGTCATGACGGAAAATAAACCGAAGATTTATCCTGTCGTCGAAGAAGGTCGATTGGTGGGGATTGTCACTCGCAGACACGTGACACTGGCATTACTACAAGGACAAGACACTTGTGTCCCTGTTTAGTAGGCTACCTTCACAGCATGAACGGCAGCACACTTAATGCCCCGACGAATACGATCGCCACTAGAGTGAAAACAAACTCGAGAGGGTTTTGACGAGCATGGCTTATCAACCCTCTCAGCCAATCTAAAGGCGAAATAGGTATCGCGTTGCCAGCTCGTTGAGATTGATCCTCCGCAATCAAAGATTTAGCTATAAGTGCCTGCTCTTTGTCTCGGACCCAGATACCTGCCATAGAAATTTGCCAACGCCCTGCACTGGTTTCATAGAACTCAATGTCGTGCTCTGATAAAAGCTCTCGAATATCATCTGCTTCTTGTTCTGGCACATTTTTTAATCGAAACACTAGCTGGGCCACGCAATCACCTACTCGTTGTCTATCGAAATCGGCGCAAGGTTACCAGATACTGAGAAGCTTGTCGTTCAGTCAGCTAGTTTGCGAATCGTCAACGTTAGGTATCCAACTTCAAAACCAAATTTCGTTAGTACTGACTCATTGATCACCACTGAGGGCTCAACTAAGTACATACGATCATCCACGTTGACATCAATTATTCCATCATTATAGGGCACTTGTAACACGTACTTCATAAACAGCGCATTACCTGACGTTTTTAATTGTCCGCTGCCTACCACGTCACCCGCTGTCGCCGTATACGTACCATCGCCGTTCGGCGTTAGTGTCCAAATACGCTCTTGCTTCTCACCATCATCAAACACAAACCATTCTTCTAACGTGCCTACACCATCCTTCCACGACCCTTCAAGGTCAGCAGAGAAATATCGAGTTACCTCACCACTCCGATTTTTCAACACCCCTTGGGCAACCAAATCACCGTCGAAAAAGCTTCGCACATCGAATACCGGTGTATTGTTCGCGTAATGATCAACTGATGTTGACGAACAGCCGGCAAGAAAAATAGCCCCAAACATTAGAACTAACCAACGTCCCATGTGAACCTCCTAGTTCGCCGATATTTGATCAGGATATTTGTAGAGAATATCGACCGATTGATACTTACCGTCAGCGTTTGCAATGTTTCCACGGCCGGTAAAGCGCAGTAAGTTCCGAGTGCTCTGATCGTATGCAACTATGATCGGATCAACGACCAATGACACCCACCAAGATTGCGGAGAAATAGTAAAGCAAACGGCGCTCTCTTGAGTGTCGGGTAAGCATGCAACTTTTGACACATCAAACCCAACGGTCGTTAATTTACTTGGTACCAGATATTCGATGGAGCCGACACGATCGGACACTAGACTTTGCCAGTTGTTTTTTACATACCGATCAAAACCTGCATCCACCAATAAATTTGGCTTTAAATCAAAACTTTTAGAGGAGACTTTTCCATTTTCGGTTTCCCGGTATTGAAGCTCCAATTGATCGTCATTATAAGAAGCCTTAATCCATTCTCCCTTAAGCTCATTCAATTGCTCAAAGGCTGGGGCATTCTCTGATACGTCGTAACTTAACTGCTTGCGTGCAAACATTTCCCCTTGTGGAGAAAAATAGCGCACTTCATGGGTATGATCTTCAAGATATCGATGCCTCTCAATATAAAGAAGATCTCCTGTCTCTTTGCTGTAAGCACTGCCAACCACCTCGCTCGGGAGTTGGGCTAGAGCTGTATTAGCCGACGCTAACGCAATGCATGAAACAATCAGTGAATTTCGCCATGTCATGATTTATACCTGCTGTCCTTCTCTAAAATACGAACACCGAGGATGCCTACTTGAACGACCCAAAACCAAATAAACCCCATCAGCACTAATGTTTCTAGCATAGGCTCTGCTAATGACACTTGTGCTAAATCCGCACCTAAAACATAACTTCCTGGCGCAGAGATGGCCGCCATGGAACTCAAAATCCAAGGGTAACGTTGACCCCACCTTAGGCAATGAAAAAACAGTGAGCCTACTCCTGCCCACAATCCTAAAAGCCATGGGGGTGGGATAGGCAATGGCCATATTGAAGGAGGCATGCTGATCCAGCCACCAAAAATCAATGCCCCATCAATGGCAATGCCAAGTGCGATAAACAGCAAAATCAGGTACCACTCCGTACTGCGGGTTACGAAGTAGTAATGATGGAAAAGTAAGTACAATATAAGCGCTGCAACGCCCCAATCGTCGCCTCCTAATACACAGGCAAACCATAAAACTTGAAACGCTGCCGCATTGATCAAAGACTTCATATTGGCCTCCGATCAGGCTCTGAGTAAAAGACTTCTAATTACCGAAAACGATAATTAGGCTTAGCGAACACGAATTGCCCAGTGCTGATCGCCCGTTCCCTAAAACCACCTTCGCAATAGGCAAGATAGAATTCCCACATCCTGCAGAATACATCATCAAAGCCCATTTTTTTGACGGTTTCTAAACGGTCAAAAAAACGCTCGCGCCAATCACGCAACGTGTCGGCATAATGTTCAGTGATGTCTTCTAAATGAACAATTTGCATATCGGTTTTGGAGCTAATCTTTTCAGCAATGACAGCATTTGAAGGCAAACAACCGCCAGGAAAGATATATCGCTGAATAAAGTCCACAGATTTACGCGCATAATCATAACGCTGGTCTGAGATAGTGATGGCTTGTATGGCCATTAGCCCATGCTCTTTGAGCAATGAACTACATTTACTAAAGTAACTGTCGTAATACTCGTGGCCGACCGCTTCGATCATTTCAATCGACACCAGCTTATCGTACTGCCCAGTTAAATCTCGATAGTCCTCAAGCAGCAGAGTAATCCGATCTTGCAGCCCTTCGGCCTCGACTTTTGCTTTAGCATACTCATACTGTTCTTTTGAGATGGTCGTCGTCGTTACGCGGCAGCCATAGTGTTTTGCAGCATGAATTGCCATTCCGCCCCAGCCAGTTCCAATTTCTAACAAATGATCTTGTTCACACAACTCCAGCTTTTGGCACATACGATCAAGCTTGTTCGTAGCTGCCTCTTCCAACGTAGCACTACCGTTTGGATACACTGCAGCGGAATACATCATGGTGTTATCTAAAAATAATTCAAAAAAGTCATTACCCAAGTCGTAATGAGCGGAGATATTCTTTTTGGAGCCACTGCGGCTATTTGCGTTTAGAGAATGGAATAGCTTTGATCCAATACGAGACCATATCGGTCGTTTGGCGTCGGCTTCATTAATGAGATTGAGGTTCGCTACCATCAATCGAATGACATTCGTCAGGTCCGGCGTGATCCAATATCCTTTCATATAGGCTTCACCTGCACCGATACTGCTATTGAAAAACACATCTCGGTAAGCCGCCTGATCTTTCACGACAATGTGCGCGTGGTAGTCGGTTTGTGTTGCATCTTGCCCAAAGGAGTAGTGCTCGCCCTCATCTTCCAATATGAGATGACCTATCTCTAAGCGTTTTAACATGGCGAACACAGCGCGTTTAGCAACCTTATCCATCATACCTGGACGAGAAGAAGACTTGTTGCCTCTGTTGGCACTCGCGGAATTGATCATTTATTGCCCCTTAATCTGACGTATGTCCTACTTTATGCTTAGGGTGATCATGAATTGGCACGCGCTTGATAAATAGTTTAAGTGCTTGCCAGTAGATTCCCCATGCGACCTTCGCTGTCATCCACGGATAACGCCACAATATGGCATTTAAGTTTGCCCGTGTTACAGGCTCTCGACGAAGTGACAAGGTCGCATCAAAAACACAGTTGTGTGGTGACGCTTGCTCTTTATTTTTCATGTGTATCGCTACCTTATCCCTAGGAGTGGTACTGCACCAATCATAAAAATGCTCCATAGGATGAAAAGGCGATACATGCATCGCTTTGTCTATTGTTTTACGCTGTGTGCGACAATCTGGATCACACTTAAAAACATAGGTGACGCGTTCTTCCCACGGTGTATTGGTGACCTGCAGCATCATCGCCTGAAGCTGCTCCTCTCGATCAAAACAGTAATACACAGAGATAGGATTAATTAGATACCCAAAATAGCGGGCATTGGTGAGAAGGCGAACAGGACCATCCAGTGACAACCCTAGGCGCTGGTTCACTTCTTTCAATACTGCGGTTTTCAGCGGTATATTGGCGTCCCCAAAATAATCGGAACGAACAAATCGAGCAGGACGCCATCGTTTTGTAGACCAAAAGGGGGATTTATCTAGTACGCTGTCCAGCTCATCGAGATCAAAGTACATCATGTACACTTGATAGGTGAAAGCATGCCCACGCGGAACAAAACGGCGATGCCTTACGACACCCGTATAGATTCCACTCGCAAACGCTTCTGTCATCAGATTACCACTCTACGCCAAGTGCTTTTGCGACTCGCACGCCACTCCAGCAACCATCTTCATGGAAACCATTGCGCCAATATGCGCCGCAATACCATGTATTCTCTAGATTAATTTCTTCCCAGCGATTCTGTGCTTCGATCCCTGCCAAAGTAAAGACTGGATGGGCGTATTGATATTTACCAATGATTTTTGTCGGATCAATATTCTCGGTATTATTCAAAGTGACGATATACGTTTCTTCTGTATCCTCAAAACCCTGCAATATATTCATGTTGTAACTCAATGTCGCAGGCTTCGTTTCATCCTTACTCAAATGGTAATTCCAGCTCGACCAAGCCAGTTTGGCGTCGGGCATCATCGAAGTATCCGTATGCATCACAACTTCATTGTTACGATAAGGTATCGCTCCCAGAAGCGCCCGCTCTTTTTCAGACGCGTCATCGCCCAGCAACGCTAATGCTTGATCACTATGACAAGCAAATACAACATGATCAAACACTTGAGAGGATTGATCCTCAAAGTGGATCGTGACTTGGCAAGGGCGTCTAACCACTTTCGTGATCTTTGAGTTCAATCTTATATTCTGCTGAAAAGATAAGGTAAGTGGATCGAGATACGCGGAGGATCCGCCTTCAATCACGTGCCACTGAGGGCGGTTATTGACACTTAATAGCCCATGATTTTTGAAGAAACGGACGAAGAAAACCAAAGGAAAATCAAGCATCTCTTGCAACGTTGATGACCAAATCGCGCTCCCCATCGGGATCAAATAATGGCTGGCAAATTTCTTTCCATAGCGTTTATTCTTCAGATAATCGCCAAGCGTTAGCGCAGGATCAAGTGTACCGGACTCCAAATCTCGAATGGCTTCTTTATTAAACGCCACAATATCTTTTAGCATTCCCAAGAAAGGTAGATTGAATACATTACGACGCTGAGCAAACAGTGAATTTAAGTTGTTACCGCCATATTCCAAACCAGTTCGATCACAACTAACGCTAAAGCTCATTTCGGTTGGCTTGGTTTTTACACCAAGCTCTTCCATCAAGCGTATGAAATTTGGGTAAGTCCAGTCGTTGTAAACAATGAAGCCCGTATCAACTTTGATGAGAGACTCCCCATCTAGCACATCTTTTGAAGCAGTATGGCCGCCAATACGACTATCACGCTCAAATACCGTTACGTTGTGCTCTTTATTCAGCAAATAAGCGGCTGTCAGTCCCGCAATCCCTGTACCTATAATCGCTATATTCATTGATTATTCCTTAACATTGCTTCGCTACTTGCGAGCATTTTGCTTAAACCAAAGCGTCGGCATCCAACGTGATAATGCCAACGCTAATGTTAATCGTCGAGGGAAAGCATACTCGAAAACACGTTTCTCTATCGCTTTATTGATACGCTCTGTCGCTTTTTCCGGTGACATAATAAACGGCATATCAAAATCATTTTTTTGGGTCAGTGGCGTATCCACAAAACCGGGTAAAATGCACGTCACATCAATGTCATACGGAGCAATATCTAACCGTAACGACGCCATGAAATATCGAACAGCCGCCTTACTAGCACCATAGGCTTCAGAACGAATAAATGGTGCCTGAACAGCTTGTGAACTAACGCCAACTAAATGCGCATTAGGCGTCTTCTTGAGTAGCGGCAAACAAACTTGGACAGAACGCACAACGCCCATGTAGTTCACTTCATTCACACGCTCAAACAGTGACCAATCTGGCTGTTCAATATCTAGGTACTCACATGTTCCCGCGTTCAATATGGCCAAATCGAGAGTATCGGTTAGCTGCAACATCGCATCACCGACCGATTCAACTTGATCTGCATCAGCGACATCAAACGCAATAAAATGAAGTTGTTCGGAATACTCTTGCTTCAAATCCGCTAACTTACCTTCATTGCGAGCAGAAGCAATGACACGATGTCCTGCTTTCAATTGCTCCTTGACCATGGAAAACCCCAGCCCGGAACTTGCGCCCGTTATCCAGACCGTTTTAGATTGCGCTGTGTCTGGCATATTATCCCCCTCCCTGACTTAAACGTTGTTTTAGTCGATTCACGGCCCATCCCAGCACTGGAACTTTCTCGTAAATCATCTGCCCCATATCGTAGACATCTTCATGGAAATAAATGCGATCGCTGAATTGGATTTGCGACATGCCGCGCACGACATGCGTCTTTTTCCCCAACTTAGGGTGGCTAAAATACATATTCCACTTTATGTATGCGGTGTCTACGCCAACCAATTGGTCCAGATATTCAAACCGCCCACTGTCCACGTTTTCACACATGTCAGAGAGATAAGCATGTAATTCAGCGATCCCTGTCACCTGATGAATAGGGTCCTGAAATTTAATGTCGGCAGCGTACACATCCCCAATCGAATCTAAATTAGGATTCTTTACATCTTTGTAGAAAGCTTTAAATCTTTCGATCAGAGCTAACTGGTCTTCCGTAGCAGCTTGATGCATGAGTAGTCACCTGTCGTTTGCAAAAAGTACTGATTGATATAATTCATAATACGAGTCAAAAAAGTTATTAGATCACTGATCCAACTCAAAGGTAGGAAGCGTATACTAGACTAAACGCGGCATATCTCCGCCATTCCCAGACTGACCACGTGCACGTTTGGAGCATACGATGAACACAGTTTCTGACACGAACACTGAAACAACATTACTAAATGATATTGTACTGGTTGCAGAGAATCGTGACACACGCGCGTTGACACGCCTGTTTGATCACTATGCTCCCCGCATCCGCTCGTTCTGTCTTGCAGCCCAGCCCGGCGCAAATTTAATGGCTGACGATATTGCTCAAGAAGTAATGATTAGACTTTGGAACAAAGCGCATTTGTACAATCCGTCATCAGCGTCACTGAATACTTGGGTATTTACCATAGCTCGGAACGCTCGTATTGATTACATGCGTAAAAATGGACGTTACCAAAGTGACATCGACCCAGAAAGTTTCTGGAGTGAAATGGTCGATGAAAATGCCGATCCATTTCGAGAGGCACAACAGCAGCGCGATCAAGATCGCATTCGGGAGGGGCTTATGAAGCTACCCAATGATCAACGCCAAGTACTATCCAAGGTGTACCTTGAAGGCAAAAGCCATTCAGAAGCATCTGAAGATCTAGGTTTACCGCTTGGCACGGTTAAATCCCGCGTGCGTCTCGCGTTAAATAAGTTATCCATTTTTATTAAGAGGTAGTTAGTATGCTTTGCTACCATCCATCACTAGACATGTTGACCGATTATTCTTCGGGTTCTCTTTCCTTGCCTCATGCGTTGGGAGTCTCTGCTCATTTAGATCAATGTGCAGACTGCCGTGAACAACTTCGTCGCCTCAATACATTGGGAGCTGAGCTGTTCGCTCATCAAGAAACCACTGCGCCAGAAGCTAAACTAGACAGCTTAAAGGCCAGTTTGATGGAGAAAATAGGTCAGCAACCACAGCCAACCGAACGCCGAGCACCTGCAGTGGATGAGCGTCTACGGTCGATTCCAGCGTCCTTACGCCGCTTGATTCCAAATGGTTATGACGAGCTGGATTGGATGAGCCTAACCCCCTCATTTAAACTTGCAATGCTTAGCAATGAACCTGGCGGTGCGCAAGTGGCGCTGTCTCGCATTAAAGCGGGCGCGCACATGCCAACTCATACACATACGGGCAATGAGATCACATTAGTCTTATCTGGTGCGTTTTCTGACGAAGACGGTGTGTACCGTAAAGGCGATTTTATTTGTCGCAACGATGATGACAAACACCGCCCACGTGTCACTAAAGATGCAGAGTGCATTTGTTTAATTGTATTGGATGCGCCAATTGAGTTTACTGGTTGGTTTACTCGGTTACTGAATCCCATCATGCGCAGGTTTCATCCGAGCACCGTTCCGAGTAACGCATAAAATCGTTGAAAAAATAAACTAAAGCCACGGACGGCGAAATTTGATATGATGACAGATACATCTATCGGAAAGAATAAGGGAACACATCATGGCGACCAAGAAAAAGCAACCGGCTGCAGTTGAGACCTCAGACTCAATTGCGAAGCAAATGGAAGAATTTTTGTCACGTGGTGGCCAGATTGAGCAAATAGACTCAGGCGTCAGCGGACAAACGAACTTCAAAGGTTCGCGCCATATTACTTTAGGTAACAGCAAGCCTAAAGAAGCCTAGCCGCCCACTGCTTTTAAACGAGCCGACACTTACCCAGTGTCGGCTTTTTTGTACCCACTGATCAATATGTCATCAACAGTACATTAAACCGTCACAGATTTGTCACCTCTCCACCATAGCCTAACCACACAATGATAGAAGGCTATGCGGAGCGAAAAGTGCTACAAGTCGAACAGCTAATTGCTGAAAAATCACCTCAATTCCTAGAAAAAAGCCCCATTATTACCAAGCCTACACTGAGCTTGCTAAGACGGCTCTTTCACGAACATGAGGTCAATGACTTTTTACAGCGTAACAGCGATTGTGTCGGCTTCGAGTTCATTGACCGCGTTTTAGATCATTTCAACTTTGGCTATCAAGTTAGCCAAGTGGACCGCCGGAATATCCCCGCGGTGGGGCGGACTCTCATTGTCGCCAATCATCCACTTGGGGCACTTGATGGCCTCGCTATCTTGCGCCTAATTGGCGAAATACGTAGAGATGTCAAAATCGTCGCTAACGACCTATTACTCGGGTTTGACGCTTTAAAAGACCATGTTCTGGCAGTGGATAATATTGGCGGTAAAACGGGGCGACAACAACTTAAAGCCATCATGGACGCCTTGTATAAAGACGAAGCGGTTATCATTTTCCCTGCTGGAGAAGTCTCAAGACTGTCACCCAGTGGCGTAAAAGACCTCGCTTGGAACTCAAGCTACCTAAAGATCGCACAGAAAACAAACAGTCCAATTTTGCCTGTTCACATTGGTGGACGTAACTCGATGCTGTTTTACACAAGCTCTTGGTTGTATCGACCGCTCTCTACTTTGCAACTGGCGAACGAAATGTTTCGGCAGCGTAATAAACGCATCCCGATGCAAGTTGGTCAGCCGATTCCCATCCAAGAATTAGGTAAATTGCCCTTAAGCAACAAAGAAAAAAACAAGCTGGTGAAGCGCCATTTGTATCGTATTGCTAAGGGTAAAAAACCGCTTCTGAAAACAGAGAAGACCGTTTCTCACCCACAAAATCGACAACAACTCAAAATAGAATTAAAGCGTGCCGAACATCTAGGATCAACGAAAGACCACAAACAAATCTATCTCGTCGATTACGAGCAAGATTCTAGCTTAATGCAAGAAATTGGTCGCTTACGTGAAGTAGCGTTTCGCAAAGTTGGTGAGGGCACGGGAGAGAAAAAAGATTTAGATAAGTACGATCAATATTATCGCCACCTAGTACTTTGGGATGAGGAAGAGCTAGAAATAGTAGGTGCTTACCGAATTGGCGAAGTCTACAAATACCTGCAATCAGACCAAGACAGGACCATCTACAGTACAAGCTTGTTTCGCTACAACTGTGATATGGAACCCTACTTCGTGCAAGGCATCGAATTAGGTCGAAGCTTCGTTCAACCCAAGTACTGGGGTAAGCGCAGTTTAGATTATCTCTGGTATGGTATCGGTGCGTATCTAGTAAAACACCCAGAAGTACGTTTCATGTTCGGCCCCGTGAGCCTAAGTGGGAATGTGCCCGATATTGCAAAGGATATGATAGTCTACTTCTATCGCACCTACTTTCCTGACAGTGAGCAACTTGCTCAATCTTACAATCCATATCGCATTCAACGAGAAAACGAAGCATTGATGCATAGCTATTTTGTCGGCAATAACTACGAAGACGACTTCCGCACGCTTAAAGAGCAGCTTAGTAATGTCGGAGCAGCGGTACCAACATTATTTAAGCAGTACAGCGAACTATGCGAAGGTAATGGCGTTCGTTTTCTAGATTTTGGCGTCGATGCAGAATTCGGCTACTGCATCGACGGACTTGTTCTAGTCGATCTGAAGCAAGTCAAAGAAAGTAAACGAAAGCGATACTTACACAGTAATAGCACAGCGAATTAACGTCGGTGATGATTGGAGTGATGTTGTGCACCACGATGATGGCGCTTGTGATACCAAAGGTAAGCGAGTTTCGCGACAAACGCGACAGCTAGAATAAGCAAAACAACATGAGCGAACTCCATAATGATCACCTTTATTATTGCGGTACTCAAAATAGAGTGTAGTGCTCTACGCCAAATAATTGTGCATATTTCAAACAAAATGCCCTCATATTTAGCGTCAAAGGTATGCTTATTCAGTTATAACCAAAGTAACGTCCATACATTAGGATACAATCATTTGGCGTAAGACTTGCTTGGCAAATGATGCGTATATTCCGCCTGTACCTCCTCATAGCAGACTCTAGGAGCTGAAGATGATTGAAAAAACCTATCTAAAAACCAAGCCTCAATGCAAAGTGAAGTTTGCACTTCCCGCTGACGCACTAAATGGTGCGAAAAGTATCGCCTTAGTTGGCGATTTTAACGATTGGGACGAGACAGCCACCATTATGCGTAAGCAGAAAACTGGTATGTTTGCTTCAACAATCAACCTTGAAAAAGGCAAGCAATATCAGTTTCGTTACTTAATCAATGGCACGACTTGGCTCAACGATGACAGCGCCGATGCGTACATTCCAAGCCCTGTCAGCCCAGACGAAAATTGCGTTATAGATATTTAAACGTAGAAAAATAATGTTTCTTCAAAAGCCCCATAGTGCCAATAGCTAGGGGCTTTTGGCATGCCTGTTTCATTGCCATTTCTTATTACTCCCCCCTAAATTTTACTCAAATTTAATCAATAGGATGTCAAAACCACTCAAATTCTGTACAATGCTTTTTTATTAAACGCTCATTTAATAAAAATATCCTTTGAATGAAGTCGTTCAAAATCTAACAGATGATCAACTTTGAGAGGTGAAACATGGCACATCAGCAGCAATATATTCACGGCCGCTACGTTGCATCGACGACAGGTGAGACCTTCGATACATTAAACCCAGCAACGGGTGAAGTGCTTGCGACAATAGAGCTCGCTGGCGAACAAGAGCTGCAAAAAGCTATCCAGTCAGCGAAAGAAGGTCAGCGTCAATGGGCAGCTATGAGCGGTGTCGAACGTGGTCGAATCCTCAAACGTGCCGCCGATCTTTTGCGCCAGCACAATGACGCCATCGCCAAGCTCGAAGTTCAAGATACGGGTAAACCGCTACAAGAAGCATTGGTTGTTGATGTACAAACAGGTGCAGATGTCATCGAATACTACGCCGGCCTAGCAGATAAAATTCAAGGGGATTTCCAAGACCTAGATAGCGATAGCTTCTACTACACTCGCCGCGAACCACTTGGCATTTGCGCAGGTATCGGCGCTTGGAACTACCCCATTCAAATTGCATGTTGGAAATCTGGACCAGCGCTTGCCGCAGGCAACGCAATGATCTTTAAGCCTTCAGAAGAAACCCCTCTTACGGCCTACAAATTAGCCGAGATCTTCACCGAAGCGGGTCTACCTGATGGCGTATTTAACGTGATTCAAGGTGATGCACGCACGGGACAATTGATCACTAACCACCCGGACATTGATAAAGTCTCCTTCACGGGAGAAGTCGGCACTGGTAAGAAAGTAATGGCAGCCTCAGCCTCCTCATTAAAAGATGTAACGATGGAGTTGGGTGGAAAATCTCCTTTGATCATCTTCCCTGATATGCCAGTAGACCAAGCCGTATCCGGCGCTATGCTCGCCAACTTTTATACACAAGGTGAAGTGTGCACAAACGGTACACGCGTTTTTGTACATGAAGACATGTTAGAAGCGTTTACGAAAGAGCTAAAAACACGCACTGAAGCCATGATCATCGGCGACCCGATGAACATTGAAACGCAAGTGGGCTCGTTGATTCACCAAGGTCATATGGAAAAAGTTCTAAGTTACGTGGAGGCGGCTAAAGCGGCTGGCGCGACGTTGCTATGCGGTGGTGAGCGCTATACCGATAACGGATGTGAAAACGGTGCATTCGTAACGCCAACGGTATTCATTAACTGCACAGACGAGATGCCACAGGTACGTGATGAGATTTTTGGTCCCGTCATGTCAGTGCTGTCTTTTAAAGACGAAGACGAGGCCATTAGCCGCGCTAACAACACGAAATATGGCCTTGCAGCAGGTGTTTTCACAAAAGACATTAGCCGAGCACATCGCGTTATCAAACAACTCGAAGCTGGCATATGCTGGATCAACACTTGGGGCGCATCTCCTGCTGAAATGCCCGTTGGTGGCTACAAAGAGTCAGGCGTCGGTCGCGAAAACGGCCTAGAAACGCTGCGAGCTTACACACAAGTCAAAAGCGTTCTTGTGTCCATGACAGACATTCCAAGCCCTTACTGATAGGAGAGTGATTGGTATGACGACTGAAAAATACGATTACATTATCGTTGGGGCAGGCTCTGCAGGCTGTGTGCTCGCTGACCGACTCACAGAAAGCGGTCAGCACAAAGTACTACTTTTGGAAATGGGCGGATCAGATCGCAGTATTTTTATCCAGATGCCTACCGCTCTATCTTACCCAATGAATACCGAGCACTTAGCATGGCAATTTCACACGGATAAAGAAAAAGGCCTTGATGATCGCGAGCTGCATTGTCCTCGCGGCAAAGTGCTTGGTGGCTCCTCTTCCATCAATGGCATGGTTTACGTACGAGGCCACGCTTGTGACTTTGATGAGTGGGAAGAAAACGGTGCAACGGGCTGGAACTACCAATCCGTACTACCGTATTTCAAACGCGCTGAAACCTGGGTGGGTGGCGAAGACAATTATCGTGGTGGTGATGGTCCTGTAGGCACTAACAATGGTAATGACATGCGTCTGAACCCTCTCTACCAAGCCTTCATAGAGGCAGGTGAGCAAGCTGGCTACGGTAAAACTGACGATTACAACGGCTACCGCCAAGAAGGCTTCGGCCCGATGCATATGACCGTTAAGAACGGCGTCCGCGCTTCCACCTCCAATGCGTATTTACGAAGAGCAATGAAGCGTGCAAATTTAACGGTAAAAACAAACGTGCTTTGCGACAAAGTTCTCTTCCAGAATAAGGTTGCAACAGGTCTAAGCTATTTGCTTAACGGCACCGCTATGACAGCGATTGCAAGTAAAGAGGTCATTCTAAGTGCCGGTTCAATTGGCTCGCCCACGTTACTGCAGCGCTCAGGTGTTGGACCAAAAGCCGTTTTAGATGGTGCTCAAGTTCCCCTTGTTCATGAGCTGCCCGGCGTAGGGGAAAATCTGCAAGACCACTTGGAAGTGTACTTTCAATATCAGTGTAAGCAGCCTGTCACGCTTAACAGCAAATTAGACTTGGTCAGCAAAGGCTTGATCGGCACCCGCTGGATTCTGTTTAAAGATGGTCTTGGTGCAACAAACCACTTTGAATCATGTGGTTTTATTCGTTCACGTGCAGGCCTTAAGTCGCCAAACATTCAATACCACTTCTTGCCAGCGGCCATGCGCTACGATGGCAAAGCGGCGGTAAAAGGCCATGGTTATCAAGTACACGTAGGACCAAACAAACCAGAGAGTCGTGGCAAAGTGTGGATCGAATCTTCTGATCCGGCAGCCAATCCTCGCATTCAGTTTAACTACATTAGCACTGAACAGGACAAACAAGACTGGCGCGACACGATCCGCCTAACTCGGGAGCTGCTTCAGCAACCCGCTCTTGACGAGTTCCGAGGAGAAGAAATCCAACCGGGTGCAAGTGTACAAACGGACGAAGAAATTGATCGCTGGGTAAAAGACAACGTCGAAAGTGCTTATCACCCTTCATGTACCTGCAAAATGGGTTCAGACGATGATGATATGGCAGTCTTGGATACAGAATGTCGCGTACGGGGTTTAGAGAACATAAGAGTCGTCGATTCTTCCATCTTCCCTACCATCACGAATGGCAATTTGAATGCTCCAACTATCATGGTCGCAGAACGAGCCGCCGATATGATTCTCGGCCACTCTCTATTGCCTGAAGAGAACGTTCCCGTGTGGATTCATCCTGAGTTCGAAACGAAGCAGCGCTAATCACCTCGCACTTTGCCTCGTTTATTTGGCTCCTTCGGGAGCCTTTTTTTCATTGCGCTGACCGCCATTAAATACTTAACGACGCCATCGAGACTAACGTCTAGGCACTCGCCAAAACAGCAATATGTTCATCAACGCGGATGCCACATAGGTCATCGCACACGCGATCAAAATTTTGCGCACTTTAGGAAGGTCTTGCTTCGCTAGGTAGCGCCCCTTCTTTAAAATCGGCAATGCTTTATTAAAGCTTGCGTCCCACTCTTCGGGAAGAATGGCTAGCTGAATAAACACGGTTAATATCCCTAATGTACCAATCACCACGGCATGTAAAATCGGGGTATAGGGTAAACGCAATACCGCACTCAGAATCGGCCATGCAAACAGCATGATCACCGCCAAACGCTGCATCATGATGGCCAATGGCAGATAGCGCGTTCGCAGACGCGCGACGGTTTCTTGCCGATGATGAGCAATCGCATGTCCGACTTCATGGGCCGCGACCGCCACTGCAGTCAAAGATTGCTCATTCAGAACATAAGGACTCAAACGGACTTTTTTTGCCAAAATATCATAATGATCTTTACCTTCTGGTGCCTCTTCTACCGTCACATCATCTAACTCATAACGCTTAATTAAATGACGCGCGAATTCTCCACCTGTGCCAGGCAAGTCAGGTCGGGGAGCTTGATAGCGCTTTAAAATACGCTTTACCCATATCTGAGGACCGAAGAACAACGCTGCTACTATCACGATTAACAGCACATATATCATGTCACGCCTCGCTTCATCTTGATTTGACGGTCTTTGACCAATACAGCCCCTTCCCCTACACTTGCAACAAAGCATGGAGTCGAATAATGAGAAACCCGCTAATTCCCAATATCCTCGCACTTCTGCGTGAGCACCCAGAAGGCCTCTCTGAATTCACTCTACTCAAATCCTTACAGACTAAAGTTACAGCGCTAAATCAGTTAGCGGAAGATCCCAACTTACTGCTATTTCGGCAACACTTCTTAATCATGAACGCACTGTATCAGCTACAAAGCAGTTTATGGCAAGAAGAACACCTGTCATTAGCCATTTCCGCGACTCACATTAAAATTTTGCATGCAGACCAAGTCCAACAAAGTGACTCTACCACTCTTGCTGACAGCGTTGATGCCAAACTTGCGGCATACTACCTCAACTGGGACGAGTACATCAAAACCGATACAGCGGAAGTTGAACGACTACTCAATAGCTTTTATCAAGGTACGATGACTAACGACCAACGTAAAGACGCTTTAAAAGTGCTCGACCTTGACGAAAGCTTTCTTGATGACAAAGAGAGCATTAAACGCCAGTACCGAAAACTCGCCCATGCAGCGCACCCGGATCGAGGTGGCAAGACCGATGATTTCATCCTATTACGTCAAGCTTATGAGTGCTTAATTGCCTAGAGGTTCCGCTTTTACACAGCCTAAAGTGAACTTTTAACTCACCTTCCCACTCTTACCGTGTACATTCTGAATGCGCTTATTTTGATCATGATTAACAGACGAACCGCCCTACTGATACCGCTACTGATCCTATCTGCTTGTAGCCAACGCGAAATCGACCCCTCTAATGATTTCCCTAATAACGGCCGAGATGAAACAGCCTTAAAGCGTGACAGTCTTTACCTGAGTGAACGTTTACCACCTGGTTTTCCAATCCCAGACCAGAGTTTTCGTGACGGATTAGCGCAGCAAATACGCTACCTAGATCGCATCCCTGAGCAGCAATATACACTCGGGAATCTCCAACTAAGTCGCAATGATTTACGTGCCACTGCGAGCGAGCTACAAATGTGGTTAAGTGACCCTAGCGATTGGCCAGAGCTGCGCGCCTATCAATTAGCGGGCCAAGATCAACGTGGTAACGTGCAAATCACTGGCTACTATGTGCCGATTATGCAGGTTCGACATCATCCAGATGATCACTACCGCTTTCCTCTTTACCGCAAACCCACGACCCAGCCAGGTCAACCTCTTCCGAGCCGTGAGGAAATCGATTTTGACGGGGCTTTAGAAGGACAAGGATTAGAACTCGCCTATACCAATAGCTTAGTTGATAACTTTTTTTTGCATGTGCAGGGCTCAGGGTTAGTCGAATTTGAGAACGGCGAAAGACGACTTTTGTCATGGGGTGGCGTCAATGGACACCCATACCGGAGCTTAGGCAAAGAGCTTATAGAGCGGGGCGAAATAGATCGAGAGCACATCTCAGCGCAATCTATTCGAGAATGGCTCAGCGCCAACCCAGATCAAATGCGCGAAGTGCTTTCAACCAACCCTAGCTACTTGTTTTTCAGTGAAGGGCTGACCGATCCCGTAGGCGCTGCCAATGTACCACTCACACCATTGTATTCGGTCGCGGTCGATCCAAGCGTCATTCCTTTAGGCAGCATTTTATTGGGGGAAGTGCCTCTCTTGGACGAACAAGGCCAACTACAAGGACATGAATTCCGCTTATTGCTCGCGCAGGACAAAGGTGGCGCGATCAAAGGACCTGGCCACATCGATTGGTATCAAGGAATCGGGGAAGAAGCACATTTCCATGCCGGACAACTTAAACACTTTGGCCGAGTATGGCTCTTGCTACCTCCGACAATATAGACCCTATCTAGCGAAGCTGAAAAGAGACGGGCAATGTAATGCTTAGCGGCTCTGCGCCCATTTCCAACTCAAATGCAGGCAGAGGCTGTGCTTGCCTTACCATGTCTAGTGCAGCTTGATCCAATCGTCGCGCGCCCGAGCTTTCTACAATTTTGAGCTGACTTGCATCGCCATTTGGGTGCGCATAAAACGAAATCGTCACAACACCTTCTTCATGACGCCGTCGCGATGCGTTCGGATAACGCTTTTTGCTGGCCAATTTTGCGGCAAGTTTTGTATAGTAAGTCGCCTCAGCACCCGCTTTCCCACCACTCGCTGATGTATTTCCTTGGCCTGTGGTTGCCTTGTGTTTCACCACCGTTTCCTCCGCATTCGCCTGCGAATCCACGACTACTTCTGCTGCTTGCTTTGGAGCCTCCGAGTCAGGTTTTGGTTCGAGGTTTCGGGCTGGCTCAAGTTCCGGTTCGAGCTTTGGTTTTGCTTCAGGTCTTGGTTCAGGTTTGGGTTCAGGCTTAAGCTTAGGCTTAGGCGCAACGATAACACTGTTTTGCTTAACCTTTTCGAGCTGCGGTTCTGGTTCTGGTTCTGGTTCTGGTTCTGGTTCTGGTTCTGGTTCTGGTTCTGGTTCTGGTTCTGGTTCTGGTTCTGGTTCTGGTTCTGGTTCTGGTTCTGGTTCTGGTTCTGGTTCTGGTTCTGGTTCTGGTTCTGGTTCTGGTTCTGGTTCGACAATAGTCTCTGGTGCAATCGCAGGTTCTGGATCAACCTCGGACTGAGCGACGACGGTTTCGGACTCCGCCCCCATATCACCAAGCATACCTAAATCGAACTCAACGCCTTGCGCGCCAGCGTCGACGCTGCCTTCTTTTTGATGATAGAAAACTGTGTAAAAAGCACCTGTGTGCAAAGAAACAGCGACACACCCAGCGATAATCCAGTGCTTTGCCATCATTGCTATTCTTGCCCTAACTGCGTCGCAACGCTTACTTTGGTCAATCCACTTCGGCGGATCGCCGAAAATAACGGTCGCAAGCTTGCGATATTTAAATGTCCATCTGCCTTAATTTGCACCCAAAATTGATCGGGCTTCGAGCTTTCGTCAAACAATCGACTCAGCATCGATTCAACCTCGTCCATAGCGACAGGCTGGTCGTTAACGTAAACCTCATTACCTAGCCCAACAATGATCAGTACATCTGGGTCTAAGTTTGGGCGTTTTTCATTGATCGACGTCGGCGGATCTATGGTGATGGGATCGGAGCGTTGAATTTGCCCCGCAACCATAAAAAATATCAGCATCAAGAACACCACGTTGATCAACGGAATAACGCTGCCATCTCCATGACGATCACGTTGTGTGATGAATTTTTGATTGATATTCATGGCTTAGATTCACGGAACGCGTTTGCGATGGAGATAGTGTCTGCGCCCTGAAGTTTGAGCTGGTCCGCTAACCTCATTAACGTTTGCAGCTCTACGTCATCATGCGCCTTCAATACGAACAAATCGTCCAGGTGCTGGCTAACAAGTTCTCGTATTCGGCGACTATTCTCTAGCGAGATACGCTGGTCTTCGAACCAAACAAAACCATCGTTACTTCGAAGCTCGAATACGGCATGGGGCTGCTCACTACTCGCTTCGACTGGCGTCGATGATGGCGCGGCTAAAGGGGTATCAACGGTTCGCCACGCTACGAAACTAGAGCTCAACATAAAAAAAAGTAACAGTATAAACACCACATCGATCAGTGGTGTTAAGCTGATCAGCTGCCTGCGTCGCGGCTGTTCGAGCTTAAGCGGCATGCAACACCTCTCGCGAAGTCGCTGCGGCGAGTCGCTTCCCTTCTTGGGATGTGAATACCTGTGTCACGGCATCATTCATCAGGTGCGCAACACGCTCTACTTTACGCTCCAACCATGCATGCAATGCCACCACAGGAATCGCCACGCCAATACCAACCGCAGTGGTTAACAATGCTTGCCAGATACCCCCAGACAACACTGACGGGTCGACTTGACTACCCGCACTTTCCATATTTTGAAATGCAGTAATCATCCCCAAGACCGTACCCAATAAGCCAAGCAAGGGGCTCAAGGATGCAATAACTTCTAGCGGACGTAAGTTAGATCGCAAATCATGCAGCGTATTAAGAGCTCGTCGCTCGGCTTCTTCTCGAATGGTGCTGACATCTTGACTAACACTGCTCAGCGCCGACATGCTGTACGCAACAATACTTTCAACTGGGCGCTTATTTGATAGCATAGCAATCGCACCGTCGGCATCTTGATTGCGCCAAGACTCCAAAGCCAATTCAATGGCTGTGCGGCTTTCAGCACGCAGCGCAGTTAACTGCCAAAATTTCACCAGCACAATCGTCAATGCGATCACTGAGAAACCCATTAATATCCACACAACAGGCCCTCCGATTAGGAGGAACTCCTGAATTTGATTTACCGTAGTATCCATCACTATGCTCCATAGTATACAAGCGCCATTAATGATATTAATTCTCAACTGCATTTTCAACTAAAAGGCCATAGATAGCCTATAAATCTAGTTAGCATTGCACTACGTATAAGTAAGATACGCCAATTGGAGAAGAAGTATGAAAATGGGATTGATCTGGTTCGGTGATGATTTACGCTGTTCCGACCAAAAACTACTCTGGCGCGCTGCCCAAGAAGTTGACCAGCTCGTATGTATTTTTTGTGATCAGCCACATCAACACCGACCAAGCCGCTACGCCACACAAGGCATGTCAAATCGTCGCAAGCAATTTTTAAACGATGGTCTGGATGAATTGGCTCGTGAACTGAACAGTTTGGGACAAACTCTTTATGTTTCTCCTCACGAAGCCGTCATAGGCTTAACTTTGCTGTTTGATGAACTGCCTATTTCCCACGTCTATCGCAACCGTCACCCTGGCTTTGATGAGCAACAAACGCTTACCACGTTGGCTAAGCGTTATCCTGATGTACATTTTCATTTGGAAGCAGGGCTCTCCCTATTTGACGAGTCTCAGCTACCTTTTTCGTTGTCAGAGCTGCCAAGTTCGTTTTCGAAATTTCGCCGCTTAGTTGAAGAACTATCAATAGAGTCCCCTTTGCCAGAAATAGATGAGCTGCCACCTGCACCCGCCATCGACATGCAAGCGATTCAACCTTGGCCTCTTCGCCCCCGAGTAGAACACGCATCGTTCACGGGAGGCGAGTTTTCCGCCCTGAGCCACCTCAGTGACTATTTCGCTACCGACCTGGCATCTCACTACAAAGCCACTCGAAATGCCCTAGATGGTTGGGAAAACTCTACCAAATTCTCACCTTGGCTAGCCCAAGGTAGCTTATCTGCGCGGCAGATCAAGGCCTGTCTAGACGTCTACGAACGTGATCATGGGGCCAATGAGTCAACCTACTGGATTTTCTTTGAGTTGTTATGGCGTGAGTATTTTCATTGGTATGCTCGCCTGCATGGTAAACACTTATTTAGTGCCGGAGGCCCTTTTAATAGGCCCTCTAAAGGAAGCTTTTATGCCGAGCGCTTTCGCAAATGGAGTCAGGGCAATACACCTTACCCCTTGGTGAATGCCTGTATGAAACAACTTAACGAAACAGGGTATCTGAGCAACCGTGGCCGTCAAATTGCAGCCAGCTGCCTGATACATGAACTGGGAGTGGATTGGCGTTATGGTGCCGCTTATTTTGAACAACAATTAATAGATTACGATGTCGGATCTAACTGGGGCAATTGGCAATATATCGCTGGCGTTGGAGCTGATCCCCGTGGTGGTCGCCACTTTAATCTTGAAAAACAGGCACAACTATACGATCCCGAGAGTCGTTTTATAGAAAAGTGGGGCGGACATACATTTGATGATCGTTTAGATTCTGTTGATGCGGCGGATTGGCCCATTCTTCCGCGCTAGGCGTTGGTTATATAGGCCGCTAAAATATGGACTTGGTGGACCATCCACAAGCTTTACACTTTATTGGGGTGTTTTAACGTCGTCATGCTCGCTATGCTGGTGTGTTTTTTATTTTAATGGTCTGCCAATTTACGGCTCTCATTGAGAACACAACCATAAGGGGAGGAAGCCTTGTATCCTTGCCATATCGGCCACCACTACTTTGCAACGCCGAAAACTGGAGCATCGTATATCGTTCAGGAGTCTCAGACATGAGTCAATTTCACACACTGCGTGTCATCCTTGGAGATCAACTCAACGCCAGTCACAAATGGCTGCGTAAACCTGATGCGGGGGTGATGTACCTCATCGCTGAGCTGCACCCAGAAGCAACATATGTGACACATCACAATCAAAAGCTCTGCGCCTTTTTCCTCGCCATGGAAAAATTCGCTCAAGCACTGACGGATGCAGGCCATCACGTGCGCTACCTAACCTTAGACGATACGGTTGATGAAACCCTCGAATCCTTGATTATTGATACGGCTCACACATTAAAGGTTAAAAAAATTGAGCTACAACGACCAGATGAGTATCGCGTATTGATGCAATACAAATCGGTTGCAGAGCAAGCAAAACAATCGGTTTCAATCCATGATACCGAGCACTTTATGTTACCGTTTGAAGAGATACCGAAGCACTTCAAACCCAAAATGAGTAACCGAATGGAGCACTTCTATCGCAAGATGCGTAAGCGCTTCAATATACTAATGGAGGATGAAAATACGCCCGTCGCCGGTAAGTGGAACTTTGATAGCGCCAACCGGAACAAACTGAAACCCAAAGACATGGCCCACATTCCTGAGCCACTACTGTTCAATAATGATGTGAGCCACATTCAAGAACGCATAAAACGTCATAACATCCAATATCTAGGCAAAGCAGACAACGCAATACTTTGGCCTGTAACCCGCCATGACGCTCTCCATTTATTGCAGTTTTTTTGTGACCATCTACTGCCAAACTTTGGGCGCTATCAGGATGCCATGACAGATCAAACGCCACAGAAATGGACACTCTATCATTCCCGATTGTCGTTTGCGCTAAACACCAAAATGATCAGCCCAAAACACGTTATTAAAGCGGCTATTTTGACTTACCAGTATCGGAAAAAAGAGATAGATATCGCACAAGTGGAAGGGTTTGTGCGCCAAATATTAGGTTGGCGCGAGTATGTGCGTGGCATGTATTGGATCAATATGCCAGATTACCACACTCAAAATAAGCTGGATGCGAAACGTGACTTACCCTCTTATTTCTGGAGCGGTGACACAAAGATGAACTGCTTATCACAAGCCATTGGACAATCATTGGAGTTTGCTTACGCCCATCACATACAACGCTTAATGGTCACTGGCAACTTTTGCCTTTTGAGTGAGATTGAGCCAAGCCAAGTAGACGAGTGGTATTTGGGTATCTATGTGGATGCTTTAGAGTGGGTAGAATTGCCCAATACGCGCAGTATGAGCCAATTTGCCGATGGCGGATGGATCGCTTCGAAGCCCTATGCTGCAAGCGGCAGCTACATCCAAAAGATGAGTGATTATTGCTCTTCCTGCCATTACGACGTTAAAGAAAAGGTCGGCGAAAGTTCTTGCCCGCTCAATAGCTTGTATTGGCGCTTTATGAACAAACACCGAGAGCGTCTGCTGAAAAATCCGCGTATTAGTGTTATCTATGGCAACTGGGATCGCCAAGATGCACAACAACGCGACGCCATTTTAAACAGAGCACAATGGTGCTTAGACAACATTGAAAGTCTATAGAATCAACTTAAGAGGTCGCCTGTGCAGCATGGTTGCAGGCGCTCTTTAGTAGACGTTGATACATCTGCCAAGCCGTAACACCCGCCATTACGTTAGCGATGGCCGCGCCAATAAACAACCCCGACAGCCCTCCTAGCTCCCCACCAATCCAAAGCCCTGGCAAGAAGAAGGCAAACAAGCGTAACGCTGAAATCCAGAGTGCTCGATAGGACTGCCCCAACGCATTCGCGACTGACACCATGATCATACACACTCCCAATGGCCCCAACGAAATCGGGACCCAAAGCAGATGCCACGTTACTATCTCTGTGACCTGCACATCACTCGACATCAGGCCCGCAATACCCTCAGCAAAACACCATACCAACAGTGCTACCAGCGCTTGAAATAACAACACATACATAACTGCGATTCGAATCAACTGGCGGATTTCTACAACGTTTCCAGCGCCAAACAAACGCCCGACCATTGGTGGTAGCGTCATGGTCAGCGACAAAACCGTCACGATTGCAAAAAACTCAAAGCGTGAACTGACTGCCCACGCAGCAACCGCCGCCGTCCCAAAGCCGGCCAACAGTTTTGTTGCCAATACCGAGGAAATTGGCGGTAGTAACTGACTCATCATTGCAGGCCCCATAATATGACCTATTTTTGCCAGCGTTTTGCGTAGCGATATGTCGCCAAAATCAAAACTTATCCAATGATTTTTGAATACCTTTGGCGACATAACCGACAAGCCAATTCCAAACGACACAATCGTAGCAATGGCCGCACCAACGATGCCAAGATCGAATACAAAGATAAACAACGGATCCAACCCTATATTCAGCAGACTGGTCACCACCATCATGATGCCTGGCAACAACGTATTGCCATGGGATCGACAAATACTGTACATAAAATAATTCATGGCTCCGAGCCACGTACTGAATAACCACCACCCCCAATATTCATCAATAATCGGAGTCACAGATTCGGGAGCGCTGAGCATCGCTAATAAACCGCTACGGCCCCACCACACAAAGACTGAGAACGCGAAGATCCCAACAGCGCCCAATATGATCACCAAACCGCCCAATTGCTTTGCAAACTGAGCTTTCCCTGCACCTAATGCTTGTGAGATCAGTGCCGTCGTTGCAATCCCAAGACCAACCTGTAAGCCTATAAAAAGCAACTGAATGGGCGCCGTAAACCCTTGTGCTGCCAACGGCAATACGCCTAACTGCCCGATAAACGCACTGTCCACCAATTGAAAGCTCATCAACGATAAAATGCCAAACAGCATTGGCCAAGTCATCGAAAAGAGTTGCCCAGCAAGGGCTCTATTGGATTTCATAACACTCCACAAATTCTTAAAATGAAGGGGTCACAGAGTCACAACGTGGACGACCGTAATACCGTCCAAAAACTATTTTTAGCGTGAGTTTTACGTCTCTTGCTTAGCCGCTTTAATGCGATTTGCCTGATGCAATAAAAATAAGGCGGCGGACGCAAACATCACAAAACCAAGCGCCAACACAGTGACGGAGAAATCATAAAATGCGCCCACTACGACTGACATAACGACGGCAATCAAACTGGATATAGAGGACACTAGCGACGCCCCCAAACCTGCCGTCTTGCCCAATGGCTCCATCGCCATGGCATTGACGTTACCAAACAACAACCCCATGCTGAAAAAAATCACCGTACCAAGACTCAGAAATAACCACATAGGCGGGATGCCGTCACTTGCCAAAGACACGACGAGCAAACATAACGCCACACAGCACTTTAATCGAAGCGCAAAATTCACTAAACGCTGCATCCCCAAGCGAACCACAATACGACCATTCGTAAAAGATGCGGCCCCAGCGCCACAAGCCATCAGAGCAAAATAGAGCGGAAACGCATCGCCAACATGATAGAGATCTTGAAAAATGGACTGAGACAGCCCCAAATACAGCATTAGGCCACCAAACGTCAGCCCCGCCATAGCGGCGTAACAAAGCACTTCTTTACGCGCCAAGATGCTTAGCGCATCGCGCTTCAACTGCCCAAATCTAAGGGGGGTTCGGGCTTCAGAAAGGAGCGTTTCGGGTTGACGTATAATCAACCATAAAGAAGCGATCAAGGCCTGCAGAATTAATGCCCCAAAGATCCAGCGCCAGTTCCCAACCAACAAAATAAGTTGTCCGAAGGAGGGCGCCAACATAGGCACCAGAATAAAAATGACCATCACATACGACATAATACGCGCCATCGACGCGCCTTTATGCAGATCTCGAACCAAGGCTCTGGATGCGATCTTCGGGCCCGACACACCAAACCCCTGAATAAACCGCCCCAATAATAGCGTGCTGAGCGAGTCGGCGTTCATTGCCACAATGGAGCCTGCAATATATACCCCCACCCCAATTAAGATGCTTTTTTTGCGGCCTATCGCATCGGACAACGGACCGAACAACAGCTCGCCGAACACCATCCCGCCAATTAGAGCTGAGACCATCCATTGCAGTTGTTTGGTATCCGAAATAGCAAAGTCATTCGCGATGTCTCGAAATGCCGGTAAGACCGCATCCATACTCAGCGCGGTGAGGGACATCATTAAGGCAAACAGAGCGATAAACTCTCGCTCTGAGAGTGCATTTTGGGCGTGATTTTTCCAGCCGAGATAGAGGCGCTTCATGCATAATCCTTATCAGTAAGGACAATAGGCTAGCACAAAACGCCTAATAGCGTACGATTTACGATGCCGCTAACGCATCAAAGCGAGGCTCTCTTCCGCGAAGCCCGTACCGGCCTCAGTGTAGAAGTTAAAGACATTATCAATGCCCGCTCCGATCATATACTCACGCTCATCTTGGTAGCGAGCAATCGCGGCAACTTGTCCTGTAAACCCAGTACTACGCAGCTGCTTCACGACATTGACACTGTCATCAGCAGAAGGCAGAGCCAACAAAATCAACTTGACGCCGGACAGATCTAAATGCTCCCACAAGTCAACGTCTTCACCGTCGCCAGCGAACACATTATGTTGTTCGGCTTGCATCGCCTTTATCCGAAATTGATCCGCATCCATTCCAGCTACCACGCCGCCGGAGACCATGTTATTCAGCGAATCGTACGCACCGCGCCCCACTCGACCTAATCCGACAACAAGGATCTCCATATTTTTCGGCTGTGACAAGGTGTCTTCGGGAAGTGCAACTGCATGCTCATAGCGACGTATCTTGTCTTTGTAACGACGAAAATAACTGTGTGCCTTACGATATAAAACGCTAGTGATCACGAACGAGAAGGAGACGGCCAACGCTAGAATCACTAACCAATCATTACTGATCCAACCTGACTGGACGCTCAGTGCCACCACAATGAGGCCGAATTCACTGTAGTTGGACAGTGCCAACGCGCCCAAAAATGACGTGCGCCCGCGCAGACGTAAACTGGTAAACAAGAAAAAAAACAATAAAAACTTCACCACCAACAACGCGGCCAAAACCAAACTCAAGCCAAACATCTGCCAAGTTGGCAAAGCGCTAAATCCGATGGATAGGAAGAAGCCGATTAAGAACAAATCTTTAAAATTCATTAGAGATTTATTCAGCTCCGCCGCTTTAGTATGGGACGCTAACAAGATCCCCAGCACCAATGCCCCTAAATCACCTTTAACGCCTACAAGATAAAACAGCTCATAACCGCCCAAAGCGAAAAACAACCCTGTTAAAGGCAACATTTCCCCGTGGCCTGATTTATCCAAAATGCGACCAAGTAAAGGACGCAGCGGAATCAATGCGAAGAGCAATATCGCCCATAGAGTAGGCACTTTGCCTGTCGCAAGCACTAAGAAGACAACGGCGACAATATCCTGCATCACTAGGATACCTAACGAAAGCTGACCATGACGGGTTTTCATTTCGCCGGTTTCTTCCAGCAACTTCACAATACACACAGTGCTAGAGAAACTCAGAGCAAATCCTATCAACGCTGCCGTGCGCAATGACAAGACATCAAAATACTGTAAGCCGATCATCCCGAGCAGAGAAGCCGCACCAACAAACACTATACTCCATGCGCCCATATGCCCTAACGTAGAGGCCCACACCTCACGCTTAAGTAAGTCTTTCACATGCAGTTTGAGGCCGATACAAAATAGCATCAGAGTGATGCCTAAATTCGAAAGATGTGTCAGTACGCTGGAGGGTTCCACCTGCATAAAGTTCAACAGAAAGCCAGCCGCTAAAAAACCAATCAACGGCGGTAAATTAATTAACTTAACCGCTAATCCACATAAAAATGCGAATAAAATCCAAATAAATTCCATAACCGTTTTTCAAATCCACCTGTGTCAAAAAGCCTTTCATGGCAAGGGGTATAAAAGCATATTTTCATATAAGAATGGAGCACAGCCGACATATTTCTGACGAGATAATGACAATAATTTCACGCTTACATAACCCTTAGTAGGTATAGAAGATGGCCCGTCAAATGCGTAGGGTAGGAACATTTGTGTAACGAACTCAACATCATCGTTTGATAATAGAGGGTATATGACCATTCAATCTCATCGCGTCGCGATGCAGCTACTCATTTTAGTGAGCTTTATTTGGGGCGCTGAGTTTGTTCTGATAGACATGGCAATTGAGACGATTCCCGTAAATACCTTCAACGCGTTACGCTTTGCGTTAGCGGGTTGCGCACTCCTGCCACTCTATTGGTTCACGCGTCATTCGTTACCCTCCCCACAACCGCGCACCTATGCACTGCGCAGCTTATTATCCAAAGGAGCCGTTTTAGGGCTACTGCTGTGTGTGGGCTTCTATATGCAAACAGCGGGGATGAAATATACCAGCGTTTCCAATGCGGGTTTTATCACTGGCCTCAACGTGCCACTGGTCCCCATTATGAGCTTTCTATTGTTTCGGACCTACGTCCGTTTCAGTGTCTGGTTAGGCGTGGGGCTTGCCATGACTGGTCTGTATTTACTCACCGTCGGTGATAAATTGATGTTTAATTTCGGCGATGGGTTAGTATTAATCTGCGCACTTTGCTTCGCTATCCATATCGTACTAACTGGACGATTTGTGACGACCTTACCCGTCATCCCTTTGACCATTGTGCAATTGTTCGCGGTGTCTATTTACAGCGCCTGTGCGGCCTATATATCACCAACCCCTGTGTTTCACTATGAAGGCCATCCACCCCTGACATTTGGCGAGCTCGTGACGACCCCGCTTGTATTCAGCGCGATCGTTATCGCGGGGGTATTCGGGACGGCCTACGCTTACTGGGCGCAATCAGCTTGCCAACAGCTGTTACCAGACTACAAAGTTGCGCTAGTGTTTACATTAGAGCCGCTATTTGCCTGCTTAACCGCTTGGCTAGTTCTTAACGAACAGCTTGGACTAGCAGGCATGGTCGGGGCGGCAGCGATCATACTAGGAATGATCATCGCTGAATTAGGCGAATCTAAAACGCCGAATAAAGAAACCATCCGCCCCTTTCATGAAGGCTAATACACTAACTCTCTGCCACCGCACACTTGCCGGATTTTTTCACTCGATACATGGCACTGTCTGCTGCCTGAATCAGTGTTTCAAGGCGCGTGCCATGTTGCGGGTAGTGAGCCACACCAATACTCGTGGTCAAGTTGATAGGGGCGGTTTGATTGGGCAGATTGATCCCTTCACACACGGCGGTTAACACCTTATCAGCCAATGCATGAACATCTTCTAAATTGGGCAATTTATCGAGCCAGATCACAAATTCGTCGCCGCCAATTCGCACGGCCTGACCATAATCTTTGACCGTGTTCACTAACCGCTCAGCAATGCGCGTCAACACTTGGTTACCCGCTTCATGACCTTGACTATCATTCACCGCTTTAAAGCCATCCAAATCCAAATACAGAATCGACAGCGCGCCATTTGGCTGCTGGGCTCGCTCGATCAGTTCAGATTCTTTTTCTAACAAGTAATTCATCGAAGGGATGCCTGTCACTGCATCATAATGGGCTAATTGACGTAACTTAGCTTGTGCCTCATGAGCCGATCTCAGCGCGGCATGCAAGGGAGATACATCGTATTCCGATACGAGCAGCAAAAACTCCCCTGTAAGTGGATGTCGAGTGACGCGCAGATCCAACGTGTGGGATTTCACCCCATTGCTAGTCTGTACTTCACAGGTCCACTGCCCTCCCTGTAATTCAATGGCTTGAGCCAACACTTGAGCTCCCTGTTCGGGATCGAGAAACCGCTCAGTAAAATATGACCGTTCTGGTCCAAACCCTCCTCGCTTTAGGTGCTTATACGCTTCTGTGGCGGCTGGATTTTCTACCACAGGCTCCCCCGCGTAGGTAAAACTCGTCACCAGTACTTGGGTATAGCGCATGGCTTCGACCAACAACAGGTTCTCTGGTGTGTCACCGAGGTTAACCTCTTCATTAATGAAGGCAATGATTGCTCGGTGCTTATCTGGACCCACTAGCACCGCACGGTGACGCATATACAAGGTTTTGGGTTTGCCGTTGGGATAGGTGGTCCAAGGATCGATTGTGAGACCATTTTTAGCAGCCAACTCAAAGGTTTGGGCCGTACGATCTTTTGCGCCTTGGGTATCGCCCGATAAGTCTTTGTTAATCAACTCATCCAGTTCATTTAAGCCCCAAAAGCTCAACGCAGCAGAGTTACCCCACCACCAACCATGTTTGTCCAGATCAAAGATCCAAACGACATCAGGAATAAGCTCATACAGTGCAACTTCGGAATGATCCTTTATATGGATCAGATGATCGTATTGTTTACTCATCTAAAACTCGACCTACCAATGGTGATGTTACGACGTTACCTCCACCCTGACTTTTCAGTCAAGATATGATACCGCTGAAGCAACGTTTACTCATAAATCTAATACTAAAATATCACAGCGCTTACCTTTCATTGCAGGACGCAGCATCTCTAGGTCAGCACTTTATTAGTCGACCTGATTTGTGCGTAGCAAGTGCAATAGGACTTCGGGGATGAACTTACGCGGCAAGCTGATGGCGTAAAAATGTTCAAATGCTTGGGGTAATGATTGATAAACCTGCAACCGCTTGGATTCAATCTCATCCTTTACCACAACTCGCGGCATGATGGATAAATAGCCGCTATCACGAGCAAGCAATCGCATCATTGCCATATCATCCACCTCTGCTTTAATTTCCGCCTGATATTGATGCGTAGCGCAAAAGGATTCAAAGACCGAACGAATCCCCATGTTACGAGCAGGCAGTATCCACTTTTTACCTTCATACCCATGAGGAAATGCATGCAAAGGTTGTTCCCCATATGGACCAACAATCGCCACCGATTGACGTGCAACCAGCTGGTTTTGCCACAACACGCCATGAACATCATTGCTCAGCGCTCGGTTCGTTAAGGCAATATCCAATGCATGATTGGTCAGGCCTTCCATCAAATCATTCATAGTGCGCGCGTAAAGAGAGAAGCTCACATTCGCCTCACTGAGCAATGGTGTGATAAAAGCCTCAATGAAATTACGCGATAAATGCATTTCCACACCAATGTTTAAATGTTGGTGGCTACTACTGCTGCCATTTTTTAGAAACTGCTCTAGCTCCTCACCGGTAGAGAAAATATCTTGCGCATACAACTGAACACGTTTGCCAATATCAGTAAGCACCAACCGACGCCCTTCTCTTTCGAACAGTGACTGACCGATATTACCTTCTAATTGTTTAATCTGTGCAGACAGAGCGGACTGGGAGACATGCAACTGTTCAGCCGCTTGCGTTAAATGGCCGATGCTGGCGACTCGCCAAAAGTAATATAAGTGATGGTAGTTTAATCGCGACACACGTCTTCCTATTGCTGGCAGCTCAGTACGAACCCAATCATAACCAAAAAAGAACGATTGGTTAAAATATATGTATTTTTATTAACTTTTAGGATCACTCATACTGCACCCACTGACATAACAGGACGACCGTGATTCACCATGACTTTCTTCACATTTTTACTGCCCATTGTATTTGCTTTGACCGGCATCGCATGTGACATCAAAAGGTGGCGTGGCCATTCTGCTCAAATCGCTTTATTCGGCGCTCGTTTAGCACCGATTGTTTTGCTCATGAGCCTTATATCTTGGTCATTCTATGCCCCAAGTCGTTACAGTTTGGCGCAAGAGGCGCCCGTCAACGGCACGATGCTCACGGCCTTAATGCTGATTTTAGTCGTCTTTATGGCTTGGATTTTAGTGCAGTTCTCGCAGCACTATATGCAGGGTTCGAAGCGAGTTGCGCGTTATTACCGTTGGCTCATGCTGACGTTAAGTGCGGTCACGTTAACTCTCACCAGTAATCATCTTTTGGCTTTTTGGGCCGGCTGGGTAGGCATTAGCTTAGGGTTACACTTTTTACTGACTTATTATCCTGATCGTCCACGCGCCATCATTGCTGCCCATAAAAAGTTCATCTTAGCGCGCACCGCAGAAATATCGCTTCTCTCAGCTTTTTACTTACTCGCACAAGCCCATGACAGCTGGTACATCACCACTATTATGACTCAAATGGGTGAACCGCTTACATGGCAAGAGCAAACCGCAGCAGTACTCATAGCCGTCGCGGCGCTCATGAAATGTGCACAATTGCCAGTACATGGCTGGCTAATGCAAGTCGTCGAGGCTCCCACACCTGTCAGTGCGTTACTGCATGCCGGCATCATTAACCTTGGAGGCTTTTTAGTTCTGACCTTTTACCCATTACTACACTTGAGCCCTATCGCTATTTGGTTACTGCTGATTGTAGCGGGACTAACGACCGTTCTCAGTGCCTTGATTATGACCACGCGTATCAGTGTCAAAGTGAGGCTTGCTTGGTCTACCAGCGCACAAATGGGTCTTATGTTGCTGGAATGCGCATTGGGTCTCTACGAACTCGCTGTGTTACATCTACTCGCTCACTCTGTCTATAAAGCGCATGCATTCTTAAACTCAAGTAGTGCAGTGGAGGACTTTTTACAGCGTAAACTCGCCCCCGACGAAACGCCTAGTGCAACGGCTTGGCTCATTGCCATCCTATTTAGTGCTATCGCTGTAACCGTGTCCATTTGGCTATGGGGATACGAAGGCCCTATGAGTCCATGGTGGCTATTCGGCTTTGCCCTGATCATCTTAGTGGCGCAAGGGCGCAGCATTCCACGCCCCTATAGTATTTTCCGGTTAGCGGCCACCAGCGTAGGTTTGGCTGTGCTGTATGGCGGATTGAAAACCCTGATCGCTTGGCTACTAGAAAACTCATTGGAAGGCGATGCGGCGTTTCATACTGTGGCTGCCTACAGCGCTCCAGATATATGGGCCTGCATGTTGTTTGTTGCACTGGTTAGTTTAGCGATCTGTTTACGTTATTACGCTCACTTGGGTTGGGTAAGACGGTTCTCTACTGCTTTGTTTGCAGGGTTTTATTTGGACGAATGGTTTACCAAAATCACACTCAAGACGTGGCCCGTCAACTTACCGGCGCGCTCCAAAGCCAAGCATCAACGTCGCGCATTCAGCTTGCCAACTTTAACTAAACGGTGGAAGAAGTAATATGGAAAGTGTCATTGCAACACAGCCTCTTTCGGACAATCAGCATCAAGCGCTAGCTCTGGCAATCAACAGCATCGCTCCCAACTGGCCGTTAGACCAAATGATTGCCGTCAATCCTTTGTGGCAGCGCATCCATCATCATTTCGATCAAGTCGCAGCCGATGTATCACTGCTCGCTGGCGCGCACTGCTATATGGATCAAAACACCTACTATGGTTGGTATCAAAAGGGGTTGATTAGTGATAACGCGATTCACCAAGCAGCGAGCGAATATCAAGTGGCTCAGCAAGGCGATGATCTAATCACCTATTTAACAACCCCTATCGCTCGTCCAGATAGCTGGCGCAATATTGCTGACTGGGCAGATCAATCGCGGCCTGAAACTCGTATGTCTTGGCACGATGAAATTACGCATCAGATTAGCCAATTTTGCGCCGCCCACTACCAAAAGCAACGCCCTATGCTTCAGCATCAGTATCGCGGCCATTCGCTTAACCTCTACCAACACTGGTTACAGGTCACGCGTATGGACCGTGGGCTTAGCATCATTATGTCTGAAGACGGTTTGCATCACGAGTTTAACGAGTTACCAGATAATCATCTTGACCTCATATCTCTTGTTGCGAATGACATGCAGCTATCCGACAGTACGCTTGCTGTTTACGCTCAGGCACTGCTATTGGATATTAATGGCTGGGGGGCGTATCTCGCCTATCGCCGCTTCGAAGCGCAAAAAGCCGAGCAAGATGATTCAGACCTACTGGCACTACTGGCCATTAAACTTGCTTGGGAATGGGTCATTTGGCGCTATATGCGCAAGCATTACATCCAAGAACACGAAGTGCTAGCACAGCGCTTTGCGCATCAAGTTCAAGCGCTGCCATCACTGGTAGAGCACCATAAATCTGCCTTGATTCCACAGGCCATATGGGCTCGAGCACTGGAGCTGAGCGAACAATCCAAACTTGAGAAAAAGCTCTTAGCTCAACCCGAAAAAGCGGCGTCGGCACCAAGGCTGCAAGCCATTTTCTGCATCGATGTACGCTCAGAAGTCTACCGTCGCGCTCTAGAACAACAAGACGCAGACATCGAAACATATGGCTTCGCTGGCTTCTTTGGCTTGCCAATTGAATACAAGCAAGCAGGCACCCAAAGCACACGCCCTCAATTACCAGGCTTACTTGCCCCTTCGATCCAAGTGTTTGAACAGCAAACAAACGAGGCACAACTTGATGAAGCAGCACGTCATGTAAGCTGGCATCGTTGGGGCAATACCGCAGCCGCTACCTTCTCGATGGTGGAATCCATGGGTTGGTGGTATGCATTTAAAATGTTTAAAAAGACCTGCCTGAATGCCGTCTCAAAAGAACAGTCTCTGCGACCCGCGAGCGTAAATCCGCCCACGACACAATGGACATTGATTCGTGATGGCAGTGCATTAACCGTAGAAGATCAAGCGCAACTCGCCAAAGGCATCTTGGATGTGATGGGATTACCGCATTTTGCACCGACCGTTATGCTAGTTGGACACGGCAGTAGAAGCTGTAATAACTTGCAGAGCGCGGGCTTAGAATGTGGCGCATGTGGCGGCCAAACTGGAGAGGTCAATGTTCGGGTCTTAGCACAGCTGTTAAACGATGACAAAGTACGCAAAGCGCTCATCCCTCTGGGTTACAACATCCCTAACCAAACGCAATTTGTGCCTGCACTGCATAACACCATTACTGATCATGTCACCTGCTATATCCCCCCAGAACAAACAGCAGTCCAAGACTGGTTGCAACAAGCCACCTATATAACACAACAAGAACGCGCCTTTGACGTTGATCCAAAGCTGATGAACATGGATCGTAACGAACGCGATCTTGCCTACCAGCAGCGCGCCAACGATTGGTCGCAAACTCGCCCAGAATGGGGACTAGCCGACAACAACGCCTTTATCATTGCACCGCGGGCGCTGACCCGTGGTATCGATCTAGAAGGCCGCGCTTTTTTACATGATTATCAATATGAAAACGACCCAGAAGGCAGCATTTTAGAACGTTTGCTCACGGCTCCCATGCTTGTGACTCATTGGATCAACATGCAGTACAACCTTTCGACCACGGATAACTTTAAGTTCGGCAGTGGCAATAAGGTACTCCATAATGCCGTTGGCGATCATATCGGTTTATTCGAAGGGAATGGTGGAGATTTACGCATCGGTTTAGCCACACAATCTATCTACGATGGAGAACGCTGGATGCATACTCCACAGCGGCTAAATGTCTATATTCGTGCTGCAGAGCATACGATTGCAGAGATTGTCGCCAAGCATGAAGTACTTCAACACTTAATTCATAATGAGTGGTTGTACGTCTTTGTTTGGCAGGAGGATGACATCACTCGCTTTTACGCGTAGATCAAACAAGCCATCACGCCTCTTTGATTGAGCGTGATGGCAACGCGTCTAAATGCCGCCACGAATATGTTGGCGAACGTTTTTAACATAGAAATCCGCTAGCGTTTGATGCAACTCAGGGCTCAACGAAGGCAACCCAGACGCTTGGGTATTTCGTAAAATTTGTGACTCTTTGGTAGCGCCTGCTATGACACTGGATACCTGAGGCTGGTCAAGAATCCAGCGCAGCGCCACATCGACTAGCTGTTGCCCTTCAGGCAATAACGCTTTGACTTCGTCTGCCAATGCCACCCCTGTTTCATAAGGGATACCATTAAAGGTTTCCCCCACATGGAACGCCGCCCCGTCACGGTTGTAATAGCGATGATCATTCGCATCGAACTGATGCTGTTGGGTCATCTTGCCACTCAACAGTCCACTCGCTAACGGCAAACGAACAATGATGCCGACGTTATTGTGTTCCGCGACCGGAAAGAGTGACTGGATGGCATCCTGTCGAAACATATTAAACAGCACCTGTAGAGTTGCCAGCTTTGGGTGTTCTGCCGCAAACAGGGCTTCATCGATCATCTCGACACTGGCACCAAAATGACGAATTAAGCCTTCTTGTTGCAGGTCTTCCATCCACGCCAATATATCTCCAGCAAATAGCACCTCCCTCGGTACACAATGCAGTTGCGCTAAATCGATCACGTCTACGCCGAGTCTTTTTGCTGAAGCTTGCAGACTTTTTCGAATACCGTCTTTGCTGTAACCATCTGGGTATAAAGCCGCATCACGGCCAACTTTGGTTGCGATGTAAGGGGGTTCTGACAAACTCTTGCGCCACTGACCAATGCGCTCTTCCGATAGGCCACCACCGTACACATCTGCGGTATCAAAAAAAGTTACGCCATGGGTTGCAGCGGTATGCAAGATCTCTCGGGCAGTACTGTCTTCCACAGGTCCGAAATCGTTCCCTAATTGCCAGCAACCCAGCCCTATTTCGGATACCTGAAAATTGGTTTTACCTAATGTACGATAGTTCATTGCTTTGTCACCTAATCGTTTATGTTTGCGAAAACTCAATCATGGACTCAGTGTAATAAAAGCCCTATTGTCTATCATTACCGATACATTAAACCTATTGACTAGAAATACTTAACAATGAACCGCACCGCCTTGCCGTCTGGCATTTCTGAATTCTTGTTGGTTGCCGAGCTATCCAGCTTTACATTGGCCGCTGAGCAAATGGGGCTTTCAAGAGCACGCATGTCTCAGATTATCCGGCAGCTAGAACAGAATGTTGGAGTGCAGCTATTTCATCGCTCTACACGCGTTGTGTCATTGACGAGCGCTGGGGAGTCGTTTTATCAGCAGTGCCGCCAGGGCATCGACCAGTTACATTATGCGATTGAAAACACTCAAGAGATGCACACCAATTTGACTGGGTTAATCCGAATTAACTCAGTGGGTGGGCTCTTCGGCGAACAGATCTTAGCGCCCAAACTGGCTACTTTCATGCGTAAGCACCCTAAGATTCGAATTGAGTTGGATTTTTCGAGTGTTCGTGAAGACGTAATCGAAGCGAAATTTGACGTCGTCGTACGTATGGGGAAACTTGAAGACTCTTCTTTAGTCGGACGCCCGTTAACACATTATCAGAACTACTTGGTGGCCAGCTCAGATTATCTGCGCCACGCCCCAAAGCTTGACCACCCGAAAGATCTCTACAACCACACATTAATCAATGGCAGTGTGAAAAAGTGGTCATTTTATCCACAGGACAATGACAAGAAAGTCTTAGATATCCCCATTCAAGCGTCATTTCAATGCAATAATGGGCACGTTAGCCGACAATTCGCGCTAAAAGGTGTCGGAATTACTCGCCAACCCAGTTATTACGTCGAACAAGACCTACAAGAAGGCAGACTTATTCAAGTACTCCCGCAATGGAAGCTTGCGGAGTCTACCGCGCATTTGGTGTATCCCAAAGCACGACACCCAAATGCCCGTGTGAAAGCATTAATTGATTATTTGTTGGAAGCCTTTTCAACATGATCAGACTCCATGGCGAACGTCTCTTTCAATGTTCGCCAATCAATACCATTTGTCTTTCCTTGCGCCGGTCGATCGGCTTGATACAGCGCAATCAGCTGACCCGCAATCGACACCGCCACTTCCATCGGTTGTTTGCCTTGTATTTCAGGTAATCCAACTGGACAGGTCATCTGCTCGATCAGCGCTTGATCAAACTGACGATACGCTAATCTCTGGCGAAAACGCCGAGCCTTAGTGTCAGAGCCAATGACCCCCACAAAAGCAGTATCGCCGCGCTTCAATGCGGCTTCGGTTAACTCATAATCCAACTGATGATTGTGGGTTAGGATGAGCACATACACTCCGGCTTCAGCGCTATCCACTTCAGCTACTGGATCATCAACCAGACGCTTTTCCACATTGACCGGTATCGTTTCTGGAAATTGCTCGGCGCGACTGTCAATCCAAGTAACACGCAACGGTAGTTCTGCAAGTAGAGGCACCAACGCCTTCGCGACATGGCCCGCCCCAAACACAAGAACAGACTTACCAACCGCCGCGAAATACTCAAACAACACAGACACTTCGCCACCGCAACACTGGCCTAGGGTTGCGCCTAAGGGGTATTGTTCCAACGTTTGTGAATCACTGTGACCCAATAGCAACTCCCTAGCTCGGGCAATGGCTTTAAATTCCAAATGACCACCGCCGATGGTGTCGTAGCTGTTCTCTGCCGTGACCACCATTTTGCTACCCGTCTCACGCGGGGTAGAGCCACGTGTCCCGATGACAGTTACCAACACGTATGCCTCAGAGGTACGTTGCAACTGCGCAATCATTTCGCCCCAACGTGTCATAAGGTTTCACCTTGTCGTAATTGATCCCGAGTCGCCATCACCGCATCCAACACTCGCTCTGGCGTGGCCGGGGAATCTAACGAAGGGCTAATGGTGTAATCCGAGAGGCTAGACACGGCATCCCGCAATGCCGACCAAACCGAAATCGCCAGCATAAAAGGGGGTTCTCCCACTGCTTTAGAGTGATAAACGGTTTCTTCATCGTTATCACGCTCAAACAAGCTGACCTTAAAACGCGGAGGTGTATCGCTGATTGCGGGAATCTTATAGGTCGCGGGGCCATTGCTGGTCAGCACGCCCTTATCATTCCACTTGAGTTCTTCCGTGGTCAGCCAGCCCATTCCTTGAATAAAACCACCTTCAATCTGACCTAGATCCACTGCAGGATTTAAGCTGCGTCCGACATCGTGCAGAATATCGACCGCAACGACACGGTATTCGCCAGTCAAGGTATCGACAATCACTTCTGACACCGCCGCTCCGTTTGCAAAGTAGAAAAACGGTCGCCCTTTTGCCGCATTGCGGTCGTACCAAATTTTGGGTGTCTTGTAGTATCCCGTAGCGGACAGAGAGACTCGATTCACATAGGCAAATTGTGCAGCTTGAGCAAAACTCATACTCTCCTCTTGATCCTGCTCGCGCCATCGGACTTGCCCATCCTCAAAGCGAACTGTCTCAATCTCACAGCCTTTGTGCTCGGCTATGCACTCACAGATACGCTGTTTTAATATCAATGCTGCATTTTTCGCCGCTTGACCATTCAAATCTGTACCACTGGACGCTGCGGTTGGTGAGGTATTGGGGACTTTATCCGTACGGGTGGCGGTTATTTGAATATCGTCAGGGTTTAACGACAAAGCTTGCGCCACGATCTGAATAATCTTGGTATGTAAGCCTTGACCCATTTCGGTACCACCGTGGTTCACTTGAATACTGCCATCGGTGTAGATATGAATCAGCGCGCCCGCTTGATTGAGGTGTTGCAGAGTAAATGAGATACCAAATTTAACGGGCGTCAGCGCCAAACCGCGCTTCAGGACACGACTGGTTTGGTTCCATTGAGTGATGTCCGCTCGTCGTTGCCAGTAGTCACTGCTTGTCTCTAGCTGCTCAATCAGCTCGGGAAGAAGGTTGTGCTCTACCTGCTGATGATAAGGCGTCGTGTCGCGCCCAACACCCCCGTATAGATTGCGTTTGCGCACATCCAACGGATCACATCCAACCGCCCGCGCAATGTCATCCATCGCCCGTTCAATGATCATCATCCCTTGCGGCCCGCCGAAACCTCGAAACGCCGTATGCGACACGGTATTGGTCATACAACGATGTCCTGCGATGGTGACATTCGGCAAATAGTAAGCGTTGTCTGCATGAAACATGGCTCGATCAACGATGGCATCGGATAGATCCGCAGAATGACCACAATCGCCTGCCACCATAATATCAGCAGCTTGAATCAGGCCGTTTTCGTCAAAGCCGATATCATAGGTGTTATAGAATGGGTGGCGCTTGCCCGTCATGGTCATATCATCGCTGCGAGGCAAACGCACTTTCACGGCGCGCCCTGTTTTCAATACCAGCAATGCCGCCATACATGCCCATGCAGCAGCCTGGCTTTCTTTCCCTCCAAAACCACCACCCATGCGTCGCATGTCTACGGTGATACGGTTAAATGGGACATTAAGCACTTCAGCAACCAGTTTCTGAACCTCACTTGGGTGCTGCGTTGAGCTGTATACCAACATGCCTTGATCTTCCATTGGTACGACCAAGGCCACTTGGCCCTCTAGATAAAAATGCTCTTGTCCGCCAACATGTTGCTGCGCCTGTAAGCGGTAATCAGCTTGCGCCATGGCTTCATCATAATGACCCCGTTTCATGTAATGTGAAGGTCGGACAAATTGCTCACGCTCAAGCGCTTGTGTGACATTCAGCAGCGGTTCCATCTCTTGATAGTCGATCTTGGCTTTACGTACTGCACGGCGTGCTTGCAGCTCTGTCGTTGCAGCGACAACGAAAATAGGCTGCCCCTGATACTTGATGTCATCCTTTGTTAACAGCGGATCGCCGTCAAACACCGCGGCAATATCAATATGCCCGGGGATATCATCCACTTCGAGCACATCTACTACCCCTTCACTGGCTCGCACCTCACTCAAATCCAGCGCTGTAATCTTACCTTTAGCAATTGAGCTGAACCCCACCGCCCCATAAAGAGTGCCACGCGGTTCGATGATGTCATCAACATAGGTTGCTTCACCGGCCACATGCTTAGGCGCACTTTCGTGCTTGCGAGCGCTGTTTTTTGATGCCGTATTTGTCGGTGTTACGTCCGTTAAATTACGCATATTGGACAACCTCCATTGGTTCATCGGTCGTGGACTGATGCTCCAACGCCGCTCTTAGCAATAAATTTTGAGCAACTTTCAAGCGATAGCTGCCCGTGGCACGCACATCATCAATCGGCGAAAAATCTTCAGTGAGTGCCTGCTGAGCCGCGATGATGCCTGCTTCGCTAAAGAGCTGCCCGATTAACGCTTGCTCTGCTTTGAAAGCTCGTGCAGGCGTTGCAGCCATGCCACCAAAAGCAAGTCGAGCGGCGACGACCATATTGTCTTCAAGTGTGATCGAAAACGCGGCGCAGACCGCTGAAATATCATCATCCAAACGCTTCGACACTTTATAGACAAAGTGCGTTTGTTGATGATCTATAGGAATGTCAATGCGCTCGATAAAGCCATTTTTCGGTAATGCGGTCTGTCGGTACCCTGTGAAAAATTCATCGATCGCAATTTGCTGATAGGTATGACCAGTGCGGATATGTAACGTGGCGTTTAGAGCCAATAAAACAGGCGGCGTATCTCCGATGGGCGAAGCGTTAGCCACATTTCCACCTAGAGTGCCTTGATTGCGTATTTGTAAGGACCCCAACCGCTCTAACAACTGCGCAAACGGTAGAAAGTGTTTATGCAATAAAGGCTCTGCATCACTGTAGGTCACCCCAGCGCCAATCACTAAGCGATCTTTGTGCTCCTCTAAACACTGCAACTGTGCAACGCGACCAAGATAAATCAGCGTATCCGGTTGCTGTAATTGTTGGGTGACCGCCAACGCAAGATCCGTCCCACCAGCGACCATTTGTGCTTCGGGATAGCGCTGCAACAAATCAGCGAGTTCATCACTGTTACACGGTACAAAAAAGCGTCGATTTGCAAAAGACAACTCTGCCGTAGGCAATGTCTCTTCAATGTCTCGTAGTTGTTGATAGACCGACGCCTCGGCTTGGGAAAACTGGTCTGTTACACCTTTGCCCGCGAGACTCAATGCCGCATCAATAATCGGACGATACCCCGTGCAACGACACAAATTGCCTGCTAATCCACGCTCAACGTCCGCGCGGCTCGGCTGAGCAATATTTTTGTACAGGGCGAACATCGACATAATAAAGCCCGGCGTACAAAAACCGCATTGAGAACCATGTTGCTCTACCATCGCCTGCTGCACGGGATGCAGTGCGCCACTACTTTTTAAATGCTCAACCGTCAGTAGTTGTTTGCCATGTAAACTGCCAACAAAGGTAATGCAGCTATTCACATTGATATATTGCAATCGACCGTTTTTAGCCTCAACCAAAACTACAGTACAGGCACCGCAGTCTCCTGACGCACAGCCTTCTTTTGTACCGCGCTGCTCGGCTTTAGTGCGCAAGTACTCCAACACGGTCGTATCTGGGGAGCAATTATCTAAGCTGACAAGTTGCTCATTTAGCAAAAAACGGATCATCGCCTGACCACTCCCTTTCCCATTCTTTTAAGTAATGAACCGAAGCCTACTGCATGCAACAGTAACACATTGTTTTTACTGCGTTTAACGTGTTTTCAGGCTCGAATATTTCTGTCGAGCGGATGAATCAGCATCACTCAGCAGACCTCTTTGATAAACATATAGGTAAAGGGTAGCAGGAATCTTGCCAAATTTAACCAGTCGGTCAAATTAAGGATAGTAGAGAGTAAAACAGCGCATAAGCCAACCGCCTTTGCGCTGCGATGTAGAAGAGAGATTATTCTAAAAACGCTAGCTGTTCATAACCATTGCGTAACCAAACTTTCATACGTTGGCGCTCTGCAATATTCATTAAACTACGATTATTGGCAACGGCCCAAAAGCTGGTGTTATTGAAGTCGATTTTTTGAGTCAGCTTACTTTGTAATTTTGGCAGCTCTATGATGAATGCGTCTCTAGCTTGAGCCTTTTTAAACGTCTCTGACTTTTGGAAGCGTGAAAAATCTGTCCCGCGGCCTAAGTTCTGCACCACAATGAACTCCAACTCAGGCTGTTGATACTGAGTCAGTAGCTTATCGAGCAATGCAACTGAATCCGCGCCATCGTCCATGACATGCCACAAGCACACTTGGTAATCCATTTCATCCAACAGACCAAATACATCCGTTTCTTCTATCCAATCTCCTAATGGTTTGGCTGCCTGAGCGGCCAGATCAATAATTAAGTCTTTATCAGGATTGGCTTCCATCGCTTCCAACAAACCATCGAGGCTGTCTTCTTCCCCAACCACCACGGGGGACGCAAACTCGCTGTAAAAACGAGAAAAAGTACCGTGAGAGACATCACAATCAAACCCTAAAAATGGCAAGTTATGATCAATGTAGTACTGTGCAAGCAACCGCGCCGTCATAGACTTGCCCACACCACCTTTCTCACCGCCTATAAAATGAACCTTACCCATCTAAATCTCCCTGCATATTGACTGTTCATGTACTCATAACATGAGTACATGACGGGGTGATGACCCCACTTCTTAAACATTACAGGCAAGACGCGATAATAGGAATGAGCAAATTTCGACTTTGGCTAAATAATCAACACCTAAGACCGTCTATGTGTCACAATGTGCGTCTATTCTAATCCCTCATACGATGCGGCACGATCGCGCAGCGCTCACTCATCGCCCCACCTTCATCGTAGTCAGTGCTAACAAGCACTCGTAATCAAGGAAAGGCATTATTCAGGAAGACTCACATGCAACAACTCACCGACACAGGCCGCAACTTTGTAAACGACGTATCCAATCGATACGGTCTTAGCCAAGACGCCGTCATCCATATGCTTATCGCCGTTAACAATGGCGGTGGTGGTATGGCACAATTTAACTGCCCAGAACTGGGCGGATCAGGCCAATGGATGCGAGGCGGTATGACCATGGTTGGCGACATGTTTAACAATGGTTTAAAAAACACCGTCGACAACCTTTGTAATGAATTGGCGAACGGCCTCGCAAATATGACCATTTTCCCTGTTATTCCTGCTGGCACACCTGGCAGTAACCAGTGGTGGCCAGCCAACCTAGGTCAGCCCTTTAGCAGTGGTGCGCAAAACAATTTGCGTTACGCGGTGTTCCCGAATCGTCTAGCAGTAGAAATGAACGGTGCAGTGACCGTATACGACACACTTAATCACAGTATTGGTAGTGTCAGCCAACAGCAAGGCGGGAATCAATCACTCACATTCAGCAGCCAATTCGGCTCCGTATCGGTTGATAGCTTACCCGTGGTGTCTGGCAATGGCTCACAACCTGCCACGCCAGCGCCACAAACCAACTTTGCGCAACCGAGCCAATCGGCAACCTATGGCTCACAATCCAACACTAATACCTCGCAGAGTACGCCTAATCATCAATCATCAATAAACAGCGACGAAGTCTTTGCGTTACTGGAAAAGCTGGGCGGGTTACTCGACGCAGGCATACTGACTCAAGACGAGTTCAATGCGAAGAAAGCCGAGCTTCTCAACCGCATCTAATATTTGCTCATGTGTAAAAATACAGTCATCGGTTTAACCAACCGATGCGTATACATCCGTACATTCTCTACACAACGAGTTGAATTATGTTTGGTCTATTCAAATCTGATCCATTGAAAGCACTGAAGAAGCAATATTCCCAAAAGCTGGAAGAAGCTATGCATGCTCAGCGTAATGGTGATATACGAGGTTATGCCAAATTAACAGAAGAGTCAGAAACGCTCTATAAAGAAATCCAGAAACTTGAAGCTGAAACTAAATAGTTTTTTCTAAAACAAAAAAAAGCCCCTACCCGTGAGGGTAGAGGCCTAGATGAGACGCTAGTGACTAGCATCACATGACGAACTGTTAAACGTCTAAGAAATCCATGATGCCTTCTGCTGCTTTACGACCTTCATCGATCGCTGTGACAACAAGGTCGGAACCGCGCACCATGTCGCCGCCGGCAAAGATTTTCTCGTTCGTTGTTTGATACATGAACTTGTTTGATTTAGGCGCTTTAACACGACCACGATCATCTGTTTCAATGCCGAATTTTTCAAACCAAGGCGCTGGGCTTGGTTGGAAACCAAATGCGACGATGACTGCATCCGCAGGAATAATCTGTTCGCTGCCTTCAATGATTTCAGCGCGACGACGACCATTTTCATCAGGCTCACCCATCTGGGTTTCAACCACTTTCAGGCCTTCAACCTTGCCATCTCCGATAATCTCTACGGGCTGACGATTAAATAAGAACTGGACGCCTTCTTCACGCGCGTTTTTCACTTCTTTGCGTGATCCAGGCATGTTCTCTTCGTCGCGACGGTAAGCACAGGTAACAGTCTTAGCGCCTTGGCGAATCGACGTACGGTTACAGTCCATTGCTGTATCACCACCACCCAGTACAACTACTTGCTTACCTTTCATGGTGACAAAGTCGTCTTCATCTTCTTCGAAACCAAGACAATGGTTTACGTTTGAAACAAGGAAGTCTAATGCATCGTGCACTCCTGGAAGATCTTCGCCAGGGAAGCCACCTTTCATGTATTTGTAAGTACCCATCCCCAAAAATACTGCATCGTACTCCTCAAGAATGTGCTCAAACGGTACGTCATCGCCGACGCTTGTTCCTAAGACAAACTCTACGCCCATCTCTTCAAAGATTTCACGGCGACGCGTCATCACGGATTTTTCAAGCTTAAATTCTGGAATACCAAACGTGAGCAATCCGCCGATTTCTGGGTTCTTATCAAATACAACAGGTTTAACACCGTTACGAACCAAGATATCCGCACATGCAAGCCCAGCAGGACCTGCGCCAACGATGGCAACCGTTTTGTCCACAGGCACAACCTGAGACATATCAGGGCGCCAACCCAATGCGAAGGCAGTATCCGTAATGTATTTTTCAACAGAGCCGATGGTCACTGCACCGAAACCACCTTCTCCAAGGGTACATGCCCCTTCACAAAGACGATCTTGTGGACACACTCGGCCACATACTTCTGGCAGCGAGTTGGTCTGATGGCTCAGCTCCGCGGCTTCCAGAATGTTTCCTTCACTGACCAATTTCAGCCAATTAGGGATGTAGTTATGAACGGGACATTTCCATTCACAGTATGGATTACCACACTCAAGACAACGGTGCGCCTGATTCTGAGCACCCGTTTCTTCGTATGGACGATATATCTCCACAAACTGAGATTTACGCGTCAGTAAGGGTTTTTTCTTTGGATCTTTACGATCTACTTCAACAAATTGAAATACGTTGTTCAAGCGCTCTGACATAAGCTGCTATCTCCTGTGGCCGCCTTCTCGGCGGCACTCTTTCAAATGGGTCAAACACTGGGTTAGGAACGTTTCTATTACACCTTACTCTGGGCGCTGACGAGTATTCGCCAATAGTTGCCCTAAGCTTGCTGCTTTTGGTTTCACTAACCAGAACTTACCGATGTAGTCGTAGAAGTTTTCTAAGATCTCTCGGCCCCACTCGCTATCAGTTTCGCGAACATATTCTTCGATCACGCTGCGTAGGTGCGAACGGTATTCTTCAGTAATCTCTGTACCCACGCGCTGGATTTCGACCAACTCGTGGTTATATTTATCAACAAATGTACGATCTAGATCGAGAACATAAGCAAAGCCGCCGGTCATACCTGCACCGAAGTTGTAGCCTGTGCTACCCAGTACAGTCACCAAACCGCCTGTCATGTATTCACAACAGTGATCGCCAGCGCCCTCTATCACCGCATGACAACCGGAGTTACGTACACCAAAGCGCTCTCCAGCGGTGCCGGCTGCAAACAATTTGCCGCCCGTTGCGCCATACAAACAGGTATTACCGATGATGGCAGAATTTTGCGATTCAAACGCCGAGCCTTTCGGTGGACGTACGACCAGCTTACCGCCCGTCATACCTTTACCTACGTAGTCGTTGGCATCGCCTTCTAAGTACATATGCAAACCGCCAGCATTCCAAACACCGAATGACTGACCAGCAGTACCTGTCAGTTTCAGTGTTAACGGCGCGTCTACCATTCCTTGGTTGCCATAACGCTTAGCAATCTCACCCGATAGACGAGCACCAATAGAACGATCACAGTTGGTCACAGCGAAAGCGTACTCGCCGCCTTCTTTCTCTTCTACTGTTGCGCGCACTTCTTGCCACATTGCCTCAGCCAAAAGACCCTTATCATGCGGAGGGTTTTGCTTCACTTGACAGTATTGGGGCTTATCCGCCGAAATCGCATCGTTATTCAGAATTGGCGACAGATCTAAGTTCACTTGTTTCGACGTTTCACCTGGCAACAACGTGAGTAAATCGGTACGACCAATCAGTTCAGCTAGCGTGGAAACCCCCAGTTTAGCCATCCATTGACGCGTATCTTCAGCCATAAAGCGGAAGAAGTTTTTGATCATCTCAACTGTTCCGATAAAGTGATCGGCACGCAATCCTTCATCTTGTGTCGCAACACCTGTCGCACAGTTGTTCAAGTGACAAATACGTAAGAACTTACAGCCCATCGCCACCATTGGTGTGGTACCGAAGCCAAAGCTTTCCGCACCCAAAATAGCCGCTTTAACAACGTCTAAGCCGGTTTTAAGGCCGCCGTCTGTTTGCAAGCGAATGTTGCCACGCAAGTCGTTAGCACGCAGCGCTTGTTGCGCTTCGGCCAAGCCTAACTCCCAAGGCGAGCCAGCATGACGAATCGATGTAAGCGGAGACGCTGCTGTACCACCGTCATAGCCCGAAATCGTAATGAGGTCTGCGTAGGCTTTCGCTACACCCGCAGCAATCGTGCCAACACCTGGCTCAGACACTAGTTTCACCGATACCAATGCATCAGGGTTAACTTGCTTCAAGTCGAAAATAAGCTGCGCTAAATCCTCGATTGAGTAGATGTCATGGTGCGGTGGTGGCGAAATCAAGGTAACGCCCGGCACTGCGTAACGCAAACGCGCAATCAAGCCATTTACCTTACCGCCTGGGAGCTGACCACCTTCACCTGGTTTCGCGCCTTGTGCGACTTTAATCTGCAGCACTTCAGCGTTCACTAGGTACTCCGGCGTGACACCAAAACGACCCGATGCAATCTGCTTAATCTTAGAGCGGCGTTCTGTACCGTGGCGAGCAGGGTCTTCACCGCCCTCACCAGAGTTAGAACGACAACCCAATTCGTTCATCGCTTGTGCTAACGCTTCGTGAGCTTCAGGAGACAATGCCCCTAACGACATGCCTGCTGAGTCAAAGCGCGGTAGTATATTTTCGATTGGCTCGACTTTGTCCAGAGCGATTGCTTTGGCAGTTTCACTAATACCAAATAAGTCACGCAGCATAGACGCAGGACGAGTATCGACAAGCTCGGTGTATTTTTTGAAATCTTCAAACTTGCCACTGCTCACAGACGTTTGTAGGTTGCGCACCACATCAGGGTTGAAGGCATGATACTCAGAATCGTGCACATACTTCAGGTAACCACCTTGCATGATCGGCTTGCGTGCTTTCCATGCGTTAACCGCGATACTCGCTTGTTCGCGCTGGAAGTCTTCAAACGTAGCACCCTGAATTCGGCTTGGAACCCCTTTGAAACACAAGCTAACTACTTTGCTGTCTAGACCAACCGCTTCAAATAGCTGGGCTCCACGGTAAGAAGCCATCGTTGAGATACCCATCTTAGACATGATTTTCATCAAGCCTTTATTGATACCTTTACGATATTTCTGGTGGCACATAATCGGGTCGCCCAACACTTCATTGCGATCGATCATATCGTTAATCAGGCGGTACGATAGGTACGGGTAAACCGCTGTTGCACCAAATCCGAGTAATACAGCAAATTGATGCGGATCACGCGCAAAACCAGTATCTGCTATGATGTTTGAATCACAACGTAAACCTGTTGCGGTAAGATGATGATGTACTGCACCCACCGCCATTGCAGCTGGAATAGGTAAGCAGCCTTTTTCAATATCTCGGTCGGTCAGAACAACAATTACGGCGCCATTGCGAACAACTTCTTCAGCACTAATTTGTAAGTTACGAACCGCTTGCTCTAGGGATACTTCGTCTGGATTGTAGTTTGTGTTCAAACGCACCAAACGGAAACGGTGATCTTCCATTGCCAACAGTCGGCTGTACTTACGCGCAGACAATACTGGCGAAGACAGAATAATACGGTTGGCGTGTTTCGGCGTTTCTTCGAACAAGTTACGCTCAACCCCGATAAGCGTCTCCAGCGACATGACAACAGATTCACGTAGCGGATCAATCGGTGGGTTGGTTACTTGTGCAAATTTTTGACGGAAGTAATCTGATACAGGACGCGTCTGGCTAGACATAACCGCCATTGGCGTATCGTCACCCATCGAACCGACTGCTTCGTGACCGCTTTCAGCAAGTGGACGGAAGATTTGATCCCGCTCTTCAAATGAGACTTGGAACATCTTCTGATACGTCGACATCTGCTCAGGCGTGAAGGGAACAAATTCCATAGAGTGCTCTTGCAAGAGAGCTTCAATACGTAACGCTTCTTGCTTCAGCCATTTTTTGTATGGGTGCGCTGACTTGAGCTTATTATCAATGTCATTGGTGTGCAGAACTTTGCCGTTTTGAGTATCGACAACCAGCATCTGACCTGGGCCAACGCGCCCTTTCGACACAACATCTTCGGCTTTGTAGTTATAAGTACCAATTTCGGACGCCAAAGTGATGTAACCATTCTTAGTCACAACCCAACGAGCAGGACGCAGTCCGTTACGATCCAGCATACAGATCGCATGACGGCCATCGGTCATAACCAGACCTGCTGGGCCATCCCAAGGTTCCATATGCATAGAATTGAATTCGTAGAAAGCACGCAAATCAGCGTCCATGTTCTCTACGTTTTGCCATGCAGGTGGAATAATCATACGTGTCGCGCGGAAGATATCCATGCCGCCCGTCACTAACAATTCCAGCATGTTATCCATAGAAGACGAATCAGACCCTGTCAGGTTAACAATAGGCTGAAGATCTGCTAGTTCTGGAATTAGAGGCGAGCGAAGCTTGCTACCACGAGCGATGGCCCAGTTACGGTTACCATCAATTGTATTGATCTCACCATTATGCGCGACCATACGGAATGGTTGTGCAAGGGGCCATTTAGGCTCGGTGTTAGTCGAGAAGCGTTGGTGGAATACACAAATCGCTGTTTTCAGCTTCTCGTTGCCTAGATCTTTGTAGAAGGTAGGCAAATCAACAGGCATCATCAAACCTTTGTATGCCAATACCTTGTCTGATAGTGAACAGATGTAGAAGTTTTCAAACTGCTCAAGCTCAATCTCAGTACGACGACGAGCAACAAACAAACGCGTCGCAAAAGTGCGCGCATCTAAACGGTTACTGTCAACGAATACCTGCTCAATACGAGGCAAACAGTCCAAAGCAATGGTACCCAAGCAAGAAGCGTCAGTTGGCACTTCGCGCCAACCTACGACATTAAGCCCTTCTGTTTCCAAGTGTTTGGTCAGTGCATCACGTTGTTCTGAAGCGAGAGCTTCATCCTGATCTAAAAAGACCATACCAACGCCATAAAGGTCAGAGAACACGTGATCGAACAGTGCTTTGGCTTCTTCGCGTAAGAAGGTGTCAGGCTTTTGAATTAAAAGACCACAGCCATCACCTGTTTTACCGTCGGCAGCAATACCGCCGCGGTGTGTCATAGATGTTAAAGATTCGATTGCGGTCTTAAGAAGGTCGTGACTAGTCGTACCTTCCATGTGAGCAATTAGGCCAAACCCACAGTTGTCTTTGAACTCGCCAGGACGATAAAGGCCTGCATTCATACACCAACTCCCACAGTTAAAACGTAGAAAACTCTACTCGATTTACTTCATATTCAGCTAGGTGGACAAGCATCTGAAGTGCTTGCGAAATGTTTGTTATAGACACACCTAACCATTCAAACGGTGAGTCATACTACTCTGGGAGACTTAAGCGCTCAAATTTGGTGAGGGGAAAATTGAGGAAAATCAGGCGTTTCAAACGCTAAACAAGAACAGTTCTCATAACATTTCAGTGTTTTCTATGGTTCGCTATTGTGCCAACAGAAAAATCCACTGACATGCATTGAAAATCAGGTGGTTATAGTTTTTTTTGCTTTTTTTTTAGTTTTTTTATCAAAATCCCCCGAATAAAATGCAGGAATTATGCAAACGAGCAAAAAATATACGCTTTCGACGAGACCAAGGCCCTGATTAATTAGCCTTCCTGATATCTTGCTGGATACCACGAACACTCCGTGCCCATGGGTTGAGTCCGCGTAGATCACTTGGCAAGCTTTCTACTGCGGCAATGGCTTCACTGCGGTTACGATATTCACCGTAGACAACCACATACCAATCGCGATCATTATGTATCGTCTGGAAATAACTAAACGCCTCTAAGCTGCCTTGGTCACGGATAAATTCCTGCACGGTACTTTTGTTGTATGTTCCCAACAGCTGCAATGTGTATCGATTAGGGTTTCGCTCCAGCCACTCATTGGTTTTATCGAAACGATCTTTGGTCGCCACTTCAATGATTGGTTCTGGCTCCGGCTCAACAGGCTCCGTCTGCAGCCTAGGTGATTCGGCTTGAGGAACAGTATTATTTTGCGGAGAACTTAACTCTGGTGTGGTTGTTCGTATCGGTGCCGACTCCACAATGGGAGCAGAAGCAGAGGATTGTTCTGTTGTATTGTTCTCTGGCAGTGCGCCGGTTGGAATCGGCGGAAGAGACACCGGAGATTCTTGCCCTATTTGACGTTGCATCGCTTCGATACGGGCAATCGTTTCAGAACTGGCCTGTCTTGGCGCTTTGCTAATCGGCGCAATGGCAGCGTTACTTGGTCGATTCGGCACTTCATCCTCTGGGCCACTAAACAGTACGGCGATTAATATCCCCAGCATAATAATGGACATTAGCGCCATATGAACAACTGGGAACCCAAATGATAGACCACCTTTAAAGAAGCCTGATTTTTGTCCCGCCGCCCCACTATCAGGTTGACCTGTCATCATACTCATCGCAACGCTATTGATACGCCCCGGCATACCTTGCGACTGTTGGTAAATTTTCTTAACTTGGCGATCTGTAAAGGGCAAATTAATCCCCCCCCCAATCGCTCGCACTCGGTGCAGTAAATACGCTTGTGTTTGTTCTAACGTGAATGGAGCTAACCGTAACTCATGGCTAAGCTGGTCGTAGCGAGTACGCTGATAAGTATCTAAATTACGTGCTGGAGAGGTTTCGGTAAACAAAGCAACATGAGGCACCTCCTGCGACTCCGTCGCTAAGGACATCATATCCATCAACATAGTTACCGCATCAGTATTCAGTTCATGGGCATTGTCCACCAGAACAATCGCTTTCTGACCTTTGGCTTCCGTTTCATGCGCAAACTTTAATAGCGGGCCAAATGATGAATCGCCGCCCGTACTATCTAATACGTCTGCGTAAGCCTTATAAATAGCCTGAAGTAATTGGCCTGCTGTCATTAGCATCGTCGCGTTAACGTGTGCGATGACAGCGCTATCAGATTGAAGGCGTATGAATTCTTGCAGAAAACGCGTTTTACCACTGCCGCTATCGCCCAATATCACAGAAATTAAATTGGAGTAGCGGCTGAGGTGCTCTAACATACCGAGCTGTTGGTTGCGTTCTTCACTCGCAAAAAACACTTGAGTATCGTTCGAGCCAAATGGATTCCTCAGCATCACTTTTGGTTGCTGATCTAAGGCTTCCTCCAGATCGAACTGAAAGTTTGGCTCCGCCATGCTTATCCTCAAGTATTCCGTTTAATTAGGGAGCACTCGCACTGGCTGCTTCAATGGCATCATCCAGACAAGCGTTGAAATCATCAATCGAAAAGTCAGACGTCACATAGGCATCTCCAAGTGCTTTTAGCAAAACTAAGCGCAAGCTTCCGTCTAGTACTTTTTTGTCGAGTAACATCCGTTCGATAAATGCCTCACGCGACATGCCTTGTGGTGGCAAGATCGGTAAATTCGCTTTTTGAAGCAGAGTAACACTGCGCGCTACATCTTGCTCACTGACATTACCTAAGCGCCAAGACAAGTCTACGGCTAGAACGGTTCCGGCTGCAACCGCCTCACCGTGCAACCACTGACCATATCCCATTTCAGTCTCGATCGCATGACCAAAGGTATGCCCAAGATTTAAAATAGCGCGAATGCCACCCTCTTTCTCATCTTGCGCAACGACTTTCGCCTTGGCCAAACAAGACTCATAAATAGCGTGCGTTATCGCCTCTTCTTCAAGGGACATGAGAGGGCCAATGTTATCCTCTAACCACGCAAAAAACGAAGCATCACATATCAAACCATATTTGATCACTTCAGCCATGCCAGCAGAGAGCTCGCGAGCGGGTAGTGTTTTTAGCGAGTCGGTATCAATCACAACCGCTTGCGGTTGATAAAAAGCACCCACCATATTTTTACCCAATGGATGATTGACCCCGGTCTTACCACCTACCGATGAATCAACTTGAGATAGAAGTGTCGTCGGAACTTGGATAAATGGCACACCACGCTGGTACGTAGCCGCTGCAAACCCCGCCATATCACCAACCACACCGCCACCCAACGCGATCACGGTCGTTGTACGATTATGCTTCGCTTCTAGTAATGCGGATAAAATCGTTTCATACGTTGCCAACGTTTTATACTGTTCACCATCCGGTAAAATGCAAGTATCCACTTGATATTCGTCCCCTAACACAGAGACTAGATCATCTAAATAAAGTGGCGCGATCGTGCTATTGGTCACAATCATTACTTGCTTGCCGCGAATAGCATCACTAAACAATGCTTTGTTTTGACGAATTCCCGAACCAATGTAAATAGGGTAACTACGATCTCCAAGATCTACCGTAAGCGTACGCATTCGGCTAGGCCTCCGTTTTTAAATACTTTTTGATGGCATCCAAGACTTTATTAGCAACCGCTTTAGGGTGTCGAGCATCTGTTTCCACAACCACACTGGCCACTTCACGATACAAAGGATCTCGAATCGCGAACAAACGTTTTAAGGTGTCTTTCGGGTTGCCTTGCTTCAATAAAGGTCGATTATTGCTTTTGGATGTGCGTTGTAATTGCTGATTGACCGATGCAGAAAGATAAACCACGAGTGCTTGGTGTTTTAGTAACTCACGGTTTTCTTCTTTCATGACAATACCGCCTCCCGTCGCTAACACAACGGGCGGCAAGTCTTGCTCAAGCATACTTTGCAACGCATGAGTCTCACGGCGTCGAAACCCTTCCTCACCCTCTTTTTCAAAGATCCAAGGAATGTCCGCTCCCGCATTGTCTTCAATTACTCTATCTGAGTCGAAGAATTCTCTGCCCAAATGTTGGGACAGTAGGCGTCCGATGGTCGTTTTTCCTGCGCCCATCGGGCCCACCAGTATAATAGTGGGGGCATTAATCATTGTTATATGTACTTCGAAGTTAAACTGTATTTGGCTGTTGCCTAGTTTACCGACATTTTTAGCAGTTTTGGCGTAATAAATACAAGTAATTCCACCTTTTCTTGCTTTTGCGTCTCACGACGAAACAACTGGCCTAATATTGGAACATTTCCCAATACCGGAACCTTACTCACGCTCACCAGCGTTTCTTCTCGGAAAATGCCGCCTAACACCAACGTGTCACTGTCTTTTACCTCGACCTGCGTCTGCACTCGATTGGTTTCTAAACTGGGAACGCCATTGACCATATCACCCACTGCATCTTGGTGTATTTTTAAATTGAGCAACAGTGTTTGCTCGTCTTTAACCTCAGGGGTCACCTCCAGCACCAACCCTGCTTGGCGAAACTCGACGCTTAAAGTATCGTCGTTCATGACTTGATAGGGAATTTCCGTACCCGACTCTATACGAGCTGGCTGACCTTCTGAGGTAACAATCTTAGGCCGAGCAATGACGGTTGCTGAGCCTTCTCGTTCCAGCCAATCCAGAGTAGCAGAAAGCGATAGGTCTCCGCTGCTACCTGTCACACCGAGTGATACCGGCGCACTGGCGATCCCCAGTTCAACACTTCCTAATACGCCATTAGCAGCATTATCCAATAACGCACCTTGCCAATTCACGCCGAGTTGTTGCTGGACGCTGTCCCTTACTTGTGCGATTTCAGCCGCAATTTCGATCTGCCTCATTGGACTGTCTAACCACACTATCGCACGCTCTAACACACTTGCATCACCACAATAATGTGTCATCAATGCATTGGTGCGGCCATCCACAATGACTTTTATCTCAGGAAAATACTGTTTAATGTGCTCTCCTACTTTGCTGGCTTTGGCATGCTTTAACGGCCAGATATCATCCTTGCAGTGCGATAACTTTGCTGTTCGTATTGAGGGGTCAACCTTAGGCGATGGCGTTAAAATCGCAATCCCATCTTGCCAACTTAACTCTAGGTTCATTTGCTTTGCTATAGCACTCAACACATGCTCCCAGCTTGCGTCTTGTATCGACAGTGTCAGATTTGCTTCGATGGCATCATCCAATGACACGCTTTTACCCAATTCCGCGGCGAGCTGCGGCAGTACTTGCCGAATAGGTTGGTCTCGAACAAAGACATCCAGCGCCCAAGTCGCTTGACAGATGACTAAGCTGAGTAACATTAATATTTTTCTCATACTTAATCTTCCTCACCGAGCGTAAATACCACTTGCTCATCATTCGCGAGTTTTAAGGTCGCCTCTTGACCCGACTGGTAACGTAACGTCAGACCTTTATTGCTAATATGCTCTACGGTCGCAGCCAAGCTTGGCAGCCAGCCCCCTTCATGCACCCACTGTTGAACCTGTCCGACTTGCACCAAGGCAGCAGGGCGAATACCACCTAAAACAGTCAACAAGCTCCCTCCTCTCTGTTCATCACTGAACACATTAATCGGGAGCCAATTTTGCTCAGGTTTCAACGTCGCGGGGCGTCTCAGTTGCCATACAATATCCGCTTGCCAATGACCCGAATGCTCCATGTCCCGACGCCACTGCATCGATTCGACTTCCAACCATAAACTCTGTTGTAAGCGAGTAAACAGAGACTGCCAGTTTGATAAAGACATCGAGTCAACGATTTGAAGTCCCGCCACTAACACGGGATCGTCTTCCGAAAACTGGAGGGTGCCGTCCAGTTCTTGCGCTAACTGCGTCAGTAACTGTGTCTGCTGATCAAACATTGCCGCTTTATGAGCATATTGTCTGAGTGTCGCCTGCGCTGTTTGATAGGCTTGCCATTCGCGATGAACAATCATTACGCAGATCAATGCTAGAAACACCAACAATAAATTGGCATAAGCCAGTGTCAGGCGTTTCACTAGCTGAGCAAGTTTTAATGTCATCGTTCCCCCTCCTTGTCTTTGACGGGAACATGGGTAAGGTTTAGAGGAGGAAGCTGTTCTGGCCAGTGCTGATGCCAGGCATCTAGATCAGAGTCTATGCCTGTAACGACAACCTTGACTTGTTTTGCCGTGATCAGAGCTGAGTCGAGTCGAATGCGTGCTGGTAGCACGCGCAAGTAACGCAGGGCGGCATTCACATACTGATGTTGATAGTTCATTTTTGACCACGGCCACTGAAATACTTGGTGATCAGCGGCTGGCTGCCACTTCACCCACTGTAGCGCCGCGACTGTCAAAAGAATCATAGCCAGCGAACCGAAACATAAACGACGAACTGCCTGACGACACTCAGCACGCTCCAGATCATCAGCTTGGAAGAGTGCGAAAGGCGCAACATGACGCAAAGAACGGACTTCGCTTCGCGCAAGTACCACCCCTTCGCTAAATATAGGGAGTGCACTTTGCTGTTTTAAGGATCTAAATAGATCAATTGGAAGCACCGAGTAATGTAATAGAGGTGGCTCAAGTAGGCTGGCGGCATAACTCAATGCACGCTCATCTGCTCTCAGATCGATGCTCTGTTCGGCGTAGGTATGCACAGCGAGCGAGTACAATTGAGCGGGCATTTTGGGGTCTAGTTGATGACTTAAAACGGGAGCAACGGAATCAGGCAATATCAATCCGTGGCAGCGCCTAACGATCCGTTTTGATAGGTTTTCTAATGCACCAACCAATGTCGCAACATCATTCTTAGCATCCGTATCGCTCGGAGACAGGTCCTGTAAATGAATAAGTTGCCACGCATCAGATCGCCACACCAGCACCTTTGGGCGTGTGAGAATATCGAACATACTTCCTCCATGAAGTCGCTTATCACTATCCTTGTGATAAAAATTTTGTGGCATTTAGGAACTATCGCTAAACACTCACGTCAGAAGACTCTGGCAAAGATACCACGATTTTGTCTTCGAACAAGCTCCAATGCTATGCCAACTTAGGTATAATGCCCGCACACCAATTAAACCAGCGACTCATCATGGCCAAGACTTTTAAAATCCTAGTAATACTGTTTATTCTGGGTGTTATCGCCGCCGCCGGGATCACATATGGCGTTTATAATCACGTCAAAGATCGCATCCCGACTGTTGAGGAAATGAAGGCAATTGAGCTAAAAATCCCGCTGCGCATATACACTCGAGACGAGCAGCTGATTGGCGAGTTCGGAGAGCAACGCCGCACTCCTCTGAGTTACGAAGACGTACCCACTGATCTCGAAAACGCCGTACTCGCAGCGGAAGATAGCAACTTCTATCATCATCCGGGTGTCGATATTATGGGGTTGCTGCGAGCGGTTTATCAGCTCGTCGCAACAGGCGAAATACAAGGCGGTGGTAGTACCATCACAATGCAGGTCGCGCGAAATTATTTTCTATCCTTTGAGCAGACTTTCACACGTAAATTCACCGAAATTTTCATATCACTTAAAATGGAAAGAGAGCTTAGTAAGCACGAAATTCTTGAGCTCTACATGAATAAGATATACCTAGGAAAACGAGCCTATGGTTTTGAAGCCGCAGCCCAAGTTTACTATGGTAAACCTTTATCTGAGCTCGATTTGGCGCAATACGCTATGATCGCAGGTCTCCCCAAAGCCCCCTCCCGTTACAATCCTGTTGTGAACCCCTCTCGCGCGTTGATTCGCCGTAATTGGATCTTACAGCGCATGTTGTCTCTCGGCATGATTGACAAAGAAGCGTATCAAACCGCTGTAGAAACACCGGTTACGGCAAAAAATTATGGCGTCGCGCCTGATGTAGAAGCGAACTACGTTGCCGAGATGGTACGCTCCCAACTATACGAAACCTATGGCGACGCATTGTATTCTGAAGGGTTAGTGGTCTACACAACGATTAATTCCCAACGCCAGAAAGATGCGAACAAAGCTGTTTACGACGGTGTGTTGGCATACGATGAACGCCATGGCTATCGCGGCACCATTGCCACCAACCCAGAGTTGGTCGATCAACCTGTCGATCAGCAGCAATCTGAGCTTGAATCCCATTCAAGTATGCCTGATTGGACCACTGCATTGGTTCTAAGCACTACTGACCAGACCGCAGAGGTTAGGCTAGCCAACGGTGAACAAGTTGAGCTGGTTTGGGACGCAATAAGTTGGGCCGCCCCCTACATAAATGAAGATTCCCATGGAGCGAAGCCAGAGAAGGTTAGCGACGTTCTAGTCAAAGGCGATATCATTCAGCTCCGCCCCGACGACAAAACCGTTTGGCGTCTGGCGCAAACACCTACCGTACAGAGCGCACTCATTTCGTTAGACAGTAAAGATGGCGCCATCGAATCATTGGTTGGCGGCTTCGACTATTTCAGCAATAAATTTAACCGTGTGACACAGTCGAAACGTCAACCTGGGTCCAACTTTAAGCCATTCATCTATTCAAGCGCATTATCCCGTGGTTACACAGCTGCGACAGTGATCAATGACGCGCCCGTTGTCTTTCATGACAGCAACCTCGCTCAAGCGTGGCGCCCTACTAACGATGGCGGTAAATTCTATGGTCCAACGCGCCTGCGACAAGCACTTTATCGTTCACAAAATGTCGTCTCGGTTCGTCTTCTGGATGAAATGGGCGTGCGACCCACATTAGAATTTCTGAAGCGATTTGGGTTTGACCCTGATCAGCTGCCACACAACCTTTCCTTGTCACTCGGCAGTGCCAACTTGTCACCCTTGCAAATTGCCTCTGGCTACAGCGTGTTTTCAAATGGAGGGTACCGCATTCAACCTTACCTTATCGAGCGCGTTGAAGATCGAAATGGCGAAACCATTTTCCAATCCAACCCAACAACGGTTTGTCATGATTGCACTCTGCTAGATAAAAGCAGTCCAGATGAACAACAAGTCGGGCTTTTCAACACGCCAAATGGTTTCAAAACCTTACCTGTCGCCCAACGCGTGTTAGATCCTGAGGTCAGCTACATCATTTACGATATTATGCGAGACGTGATTCGCTATGGCACAGGACGCCGCGCACGCGTGCTAAACCGCGATGACATCGCAGGCAAAACCGGTACCACCAATGATGGCCGAGATGCTTGGTTTTCGGGCTATAACGGTGACATTGTCACGTCCGTCTGGACTGGCTTTGACGACATGTCTCCGCTTGGTCGCGGTGAATGGGGGGGCTCAGCATCGCTTCCTACGTGGATCAACTACATGCGCCCTGCACTGGCTGAAGCGCCGAAAAGCTATATCGACAAACCTTCGTCACTGGTGACAGTAAGAATTGATCCTAAAACCGGTGAACGGGCTCTACCTGGACAGAAGGATGCGATCTTTGAAATCTTCCGTAAGGAACACGTACCACCGCAACGCATTGTATCGACACCGATCGCGGAAGGGGTTGGCGAGCGCGACTCAGAAGTTCAGGAAAATCGTACTGAAACTGCGTTAGAGAACTTATTCTAACGCAGTTTCAGGCTTCTATTTCACATGTAAGCACTAAGTGAGCGTTCACTTAGTGCTCCAAATGCATGAACTGGCGGGGGTCGTCGGTGATCACAGCATCCATCCCCCATTCCCAATGTTGTGCGACAAGATCTGGCTCATTGGCAGTGTAGCAAAGTAGCTTGTATCCGGCAGACTTCACCGCAACAGCTTGCTCTTCTGTAAGTGGCAGGTAATAGCAATTCAGACTGTATGCTTGGATGGCCGCAAGTTTCAGTAACCAATCACTGGGTACCTCTTCCACCAAATACGCCAAATGGCGCAGCGGGTTCACCTTAAAACACATTTCCAATGCAGCGTAATTGAAGCTTGAGACTAACAGTTTTTCATTGTCCTGCCAGCGCTCCGCCAATACCGCCAGAATAGGCGGTACAACAGCCTCCACATCAGCACCTTCATATTTTATTTCTAAGTTTAATCCCAACCCTAGTGACTGAATACAATCAAGCGCCTGTTCTAATGTCGGCACTTTTTCACCAAGATGCGCCTCCCCAAACCATGCGCCAGCATCCAAAGACAAAATGGTTTCCAGATTTGCATCTAGAGTCAGTCCAGAACCATTAGTACACCGCTCTAACGTATCATCATGGAAAATTACCAAACCACCTTGGGCAATGGGATACACATCAATTTCAACCCACTTAACACCCACTTCCGCAGCGGCCCGGATCGAAGCCAAAGTGTTCTCTGGCGCTAAACCAGCCGCGCCACGATGTCCGATTACTTTGCTCAATTGCATACTCAATCAATTCCCTATTGTGTCTCGACAGAATCAGCCGTCTTCAAATAAACGATTGCTCGACTATCGTACTACAACTGCCTACTGATTCACGCCACCTGTTAACTGCCGACATATAAAACATTACGTTGTTCGGTCTATCCTGAAGAAATCCCATACGAATCAATATATGAATGCTGTATTTAGCGCTATATTATTTCTATAACCGTCTATTAGGATGTATTACGACAATGATAAAGCGGCTTTTCATCACTTCAGTTTGCCTAATACTTAGTGCATGCCAAGACGACTCAGAGCATCTCGCATTAGGCACCCTTGAACGCAACCACATAAGTATTAATGCGCTAGTTAGTGAAACCATTACTGACATACTAGTTGATGAAGGGGATCACGTTACGAAAGGTCAGCTATTGGCCAAACTTGATGATCGCTACGCGCAAACCCAAGTGGCATTAGCCGAAGCGCAACTTAAACAGGCACAGGCTTCCCTTGATGAAGCCCAACACGGCGCGCGCTCAGAACAAGTAGCCTCAGCCTACGCAGCTTGGCAGGCCGCACAAGCGAGCCAAATAGATGCACAAAGACAATATCAACGCAGTCAAGAGCTGTTTGCCGTCAACGCGGTTGGACAAGCGGTACTCGACAACGCTAGGGCGTTGCGTGACCAAACACTGGCCCAAGCAAACCAAAGTCAGCAGCAATGGCTTGAGCTCAAAAATGGGACTCGTGAGGAAGTATTACAGCGCCTACAAGCACAGGTTGATGCAGCGCAGGCACAGCTCAACGCCGCACAGATAACCCTTACCCGGTACCGGATTATTGCGCCACAAGACGCGGTTGTTGATAGCGCACCATGGCAATCAGGAGATTCTGTGACCACGGGGGCCGCACTGTTTCGACTTATCAAGAATGGCACACCTTACGCTCGGATTTATGTGCCGCAAGCGGCGAGGACGACATTGAATCAAGGCGAGCAAGTCAGGATTAACATCTCGGGATATACAGACCCTTTCGTTGGCATTGTACGTAATATTCGTAGCGAGCCTGCTTACACACCTTACTACGCGCTGAATGAAAAAGAGCGAGCCAGATTGGTATATTTAGCTGAAATTACACTCCAAAACGCGGAACAAGTGCCAACAGGCACACCATTGGAGGCCGTTCTGAAATGAGCCAAGATGTGGTCATTCAAAGTCGTCAATTAACCAAGACGTTCAGTTCTGGTACCGCTGTTAATCAACTTGACCTGAGTATACCCAAAGGCACTATTTATGGATTCCTCGGCCCTAACGGCTGTGGAAAATCGACCACTATACGGATGCTAACGGGTCTATTGGAACCGACATCAGGTGAGATCGAGTTATTTGGCATTCCCATCAAACACCACGAAGAGGCACTCAAGCAGCGTATTGGCTACATGACTCAAGCATTTTCTCTATACAACAATTTAACCGTTTTAGAGAATCTCAACTTTGTCGCAGCGATCTACGGACTAAAACGGACACATCGTAAAGCTCGTGTTCAGAAACTTCTGCAACGTTATGACCTTCTAGGGAGAGAGAAGCAATTAGCGGGGTCGATGAGCGGAGGCCAAAAACAGCGTCTAGCCTTAGCCTGTGCCACATTACACAAGCCCGAACTTCTATTTCTTGACGAGCCAACCTCGGCTGTGGACCCCGAGAATCGGCGTGATTTTTGGGAGCATCTTTTTGATCTATGCGATCAAGGCACCACAATTCTCGTCTCCACTCACTATATGGATGAGGCCGAGCGTTGTCATGCACTAGCAATTCTAGAAGAAGGTAATAAACGCGCCGATGGCTCCCCAAAAAATCTGATGGCTAGTATGCCTGCGACGGTAGTGGAGGCCAGTGGTAATGATCTACGTGGTCTAAAGCAATCCCTCAGTCGACACAGCACCATCGTGTCCGCGGCTCAGATAGGGGCCAGACTTCGCTTGCTCGTACGCCAAGACATCAACGACCCCATAGGTTACTTGCAAAGTTTGAGTTCAAGTCATCATTTTGAGTTGGCCCGTGCCAGCCTAGAAGATGTCTTTGTCGCTTCGACCGGAGGTCGTCATGTGGGTTAGTTTAGCGAGAATCTGGGCGGTAATGCTCAAAGAGCTCAAGCAACTGTCTAGAGATCGCATGACCTTTGGCATGATTGTGATGATCCCTCTGATTCAGTTAATGCTGTTTGGGTATGCCATCAATACCGATGCGCGGCATATCCCTGCTGGTGTCGTTGATCTCGCGAGCAACCAAACCAGCCGATCCATTTTGCAAGCAGTGGAAGCGACCCAAGCGGTTCGTTTCAACCACAACTATCTCTCACCTCAAGCCGCCAGTGGTGCCATTGTAAGAGGTGAGGTGAAGGCGGTTTTAATACTTCCTGAAGACTTAGACCGACGACTTTTGCTACACCCAAATAGCGCCGCCCAAAGCACATCAACAACGTTAGCTCGTCCTATTGGCCAATGGCTGGTAGACGGATCTGACACTCTCATTGCGGCAACGGTACGCAGCCTACGAACGATGCCATTGAATGATGTATCGGGTCACCCCCCTCAAACGCTTCCACCCACGTTTGAGGTAGTTCAATGGTTTAACCCTGAACAACGCTCCGTGGTTAATATCGTTCCCGGGCTGCTAGGCGTTATTCTCACCATGACGATGATTTTATTTACATCGGCTGCCATCGTACGTGAGCGCGAACACGGCAATATGGAATTCTTAATCAATACGCCGATTCGCTCTTTTGAGTTAATGCTGGGTAAGATTATCCCATATGTCTTCGCAGGATTGATTCAGGTAAGCATTATACTCGCGGTCGGGCACATTCTATTTCACGTACCCATTCGTGGCGGGTTAATGTCACTGTTTGGTGCGTCCTTATTATTTATATTCGCCAGCCTGACACTAGGATTGGTCATCTCTACCATCGCAAAAACTCAGCTTCAAGCGATGCAACTGACCGTGTTTATATTACTGCCTTCCATCTTGCTGTCTGGCTTTATGTTTCCATATCAAGCGATGCCCGTGCCAGCACAATGGATAGCAGAAGGCCTTCCCGCTACCCACTTTATCCGCATGGCACGCGCGATAGTATTGCGTGATGCAACGCTCTCTTCTGTAGAGTTTGATGCCTTTTGGCTACTCGGGTTTATCTTAGTTGGCTTGCTGGCGGCATCGCTAAGATTTCGGAAAAAATTGTAATCAACCCAACCCTCAAAGGCGCTACAAATCAGCCAGAATCGCTTCAATTTCGTATTTCTTTGCACGCGATTTAAAGAAGTTAGCAATCACTGATGCTGCTGTAATACCAATTAATGCGGACAACATGTCATCATTGCCATAACTGATAATGAAGCTGTAGATCAGTAGACAACTACCGAAAATCAATATTAACGGCTGATAAGACACTTTAAGCGCTCCAGTCTGCTCATTCTGTACAATGGTCACACCATAAAAGGAGCCAATTGAGCCGACATAAATCCGTCTTGGAAAGGTCTTTAACTTTGCTGGGTAACCTTTTTCCTCCAGCAACACAGCGATTTGTTCTAATTGCATATCAAGTACTCGTTGATTGCACACCACCGGTCACAGCGATGCGCATGCCCTCTTCCATCGTTAAGTCAAGAGCGGTCAGTTTTTCACGTGAAACATAGACCGTCATCCCACCAATTTGGTAGCTTAACGGTAAATACACGCCCACTAAGTCTGCGTCACCGAATAATCGCTGACCGGTTTTTTCCCCAGTCACAAAGCCGATGACCTGCATCCCTTGAATCTCTAATGAGACCACACTTTGCAGCTCTTGTTTCTTTGAAAGATTAAATACCGTCATCATATCTCGAATTGCGCCATAGATGGATTTCACCAATGGAATACGCTCAAATATGCGGTGACTCAGCTTCATCAAGTAGCGAACCCCATAAAGGTTCACGAACAGGCCAATCATAGCCAATAATACTAAGCTGGTTGCAAGCCCCAACCCTGGAAAGTAATAATCTTGAGGGACAACCAGCAGGACCAACGGCTTGGCCAAGCTTTCCGCGGTCGATAATATCCAAAACAACAGATAGACGGTCAGCCCTATTGGCAATACGGCCACTAACCCTTTTAACATCAATGTAATGAGACGGTTCATAATATGCTCCAAACAGATACTCAGAGCATACAAAAGCCATGCCGCGTTAGATAGCGCCGTGATAGAAATCTTTTGACAAGAAGCGTGTCAATTAAGCGCATTTCTCACGCAGCACACTGTTAATTCCCTTGTCGCGCTCACCATAGCTAAGTACTCTGAGTGCTATTAGCTAGGAGATACCATTTGAATCACAAACGTTTAGAAACCTTTGTCTGGGTTGCTTCGCTGGGAAGTTTTCGCAAAGCCGCTGAGCGTATGCATACGACCCAACCTGCCATTTCAGCCCGAATCGCCAACTTAGAATCTGAGTTAGGAGTCAAACTCTTCGAGCGAGAAGTAGGCTCTAGCCCGATCGTGCTAACGGCCAAAGGCAAAGATCTTCTTCCTTATGCGGAGAAGATTCTTTACCAGTCAGAGCAGCTCCGTAAACGGGCAGGCAGCACCTCAGCGTATTCAGGCGTATTACGATTGGGGGTTTCAGAAACCATCGCACACACTTGGTTATCAACCTTTTTAGGCCGTCTTCACAGCGAAATGCCCAACCTAGACGTCGAACTTACCGTTGAAATTACCAGTACTTTGTCGGCAGGGATCAAAGATCGCTCCATCGATCTCGGTTTTCTCATGGGGCCGCTTAATGATCCTAATATTGTTAACTTAGATCTCTGTACATTTTCCTTATCATGGGCCGCCAGCCCACAGCTCGACTTGCCAGATCGACTACTGTATCTAGAGGAGCTATCTGCTTGGCCAATTATTTCCTATGCGAGAAACAGTAAGCCGTTTGTCGAAATCTCTCACAAGTTTAGAGAGCTGGATGGACCAGCAGTACACTTTTTCACCTCTACTTCGCTGGCCGCATGCCGCAGTTTAGCGCTCGATGGTGTCGGTATCGCTACGATGCCTGATGTCATGATTAAGAAAGATTTAGAGGAAGGCTCGTTGAAACGAATTCGCGCGATCTGGACGCCAACGGAGCTTAAATTTACGGCATCGTACTCGAATGAGCCGTTTAACCCGATTGCCGAGGTCGCCGCTCGTATTGCTGCGGAGACAGCAAATGAATACGCGAAAACCTTGCTTGATAAAAATAATTGATCAAAAACACCAAAAAAACACGATTAGACTTTTTATAGCGAGCGCTTCTACTCTTAATTCACACCAACTGTGATAATAATTAGGAAGCCAGCATGTCTCATTCGTCATCTAAGCTGCTTATTGAAACGGCCCAATTACGCCAAGCCATCCGTCGCCAAGAGCATACGGGGCCAACCAGCGGCCTTGCTACAGGAGCCATGCAAGGTAACGTTGTCATTTTACCGCAAGCATACGCCAACGAATTCCTACTCTACTGTCAAAAAAACCCCGTTGCTTGCCCCTTAATTGGTGTGTCCGAAGTCGGCGACTACCGTCTTCCGACACTTGGCCACGACATCGACATTCGCCACGATGTACCAGAGTACTATGTCTATCGCGATGGTGTGAAAGTCGAAAGTCTCAACGACATCGAAGCTCTGTGGCAAGAGGACATGGTGGCCTTTGTTCTAGGCTGTTCGTTTTCATTCGAGCACGCTCTGTCAACCGCTGGCCTTCCGCCTCGTAACATTGAGTTAGGGGTCAATGTCTCAATGTTTGAAACGAATATCGCAACCGTGCCTGCGGGGCGTTTTCACGGCAACACCGTGGTAACTATGCGCCCCTACACACCAAAAGATGCGATACGAGCCATTCAAATCACCACACGCTTTCCAAAAGCTCATGGTGCGCCACTGCATTTTGGTTCCCCTGAAGCCATTGGCATTCGCGATTTAAGTCAGCCAGAATTCGGCGATCCGGTCACTATCAAAGATCAGGAAGTCCCCGTCTTCTGGGCGTGTGGCGTCACGCCGCAACTCGCCATTCGCAACGCAAAACCACCAATCTGTATTACTCATGCACCGGGCAAGATGCTGATTACAGACATCCTCGATACTGATTTAGCAGTGCTCTAATTTTTTTGCTTTACCGCTCGCTAGACTTTGGCTCTGACGAGCGGCGATTTTCATCACAACAACACTAACCTTCACAACGAAAGGACAGGAACAATGAAAAAACTAACCACAGCAATTGTCATGGGCAGCCTCATGTCTACCGCCGCCATCGCCGATAAATGGCACATGCCTACCCCTTATGGGGATGGCAATCTGCCGACACAAATTGCTTATGGCTTTGCCAAAGACATCCAAGACGCAACCGGTGGAGAGTTGGAGATAACCGTCCATTCAGGCGGATCTTTGGTCAAACATACCGAAATCCCCCGCGCGGTGAAAACCGGTCAAGTACAGCTTGGCGAGGTGTTTCTAGGTATTTTAGGCAACGAGCACCCTGTGTTTAAGCATGACAATATCCCATTTTTAGCCACCTCCTTTGAGGACTCTAAAAAATTGTGGGAAGCGGCTAAACCGGCGGTTGAAAAGCAACTGGACCAACGCGGCATGAAACTACTTTATGCGGTTGCATGGCCAGCACAAAGCCTTTACACCGACATGCCAGTCAATCAATTAAGTGATTTAAGTGGTTCAAAAATGCGTGCTTACAGCCCGTCGACGTCTCGTCTCGCAGACCTGATGGGTACGACACCAACCACTATCCAAGTACCTGACATCCCGCAAGCATTCAGTACAGGTATCATCCAAGCTATGATCACCTCCCCATCTACGGGTGTGGATAGCCAAGCGTGGGATTATGTTAACTACTACACGGATGTTAAAGCCTGGATTCCGAAAAACATTGTCGTCGTCAACAAACGCGCGTTCCGCCGACTAGACAAAGATGTACAATCAGCCATCCTAACGGCCGCTGAGCACGCCGAAAAAATGGGCTGGGAAAAAGTGGCCGAACGCGCCGCAAGTGACAAACAAAAACTCATCGATAATGGCATGAATGTAAGCGACCCTTCTGCGAAGCTTATCAGTGAATTGCAAGCAATCGGCAACACCATGGTTGACGAATGGAAAGCAGAAGATCCTAAGGAAGTAGGTGCTATTTTAGACCGTTATAATCCGTAAAAAACCGCGTATAAACGCCTCGCGCCTCCCTATCCCATTGGGAGGCGCTTGCTAAACCCGAGATCATCATGAAGACATTCAAAGAGACTTGTTATCAATTATCCGGCTGGCTTTCTGGCTTCTGCATTGTTGCCATCACGCTACTTTTACTGGCACAAATCGTTGGACGTTTTTTTGGCTTCATCGTCCCATCCGCCGAAGACTTTGCAGGGTTTGCATTAGCGGCGTCCACTTTTTTCGGTCTTGCTTATACCTTCAATGAAGGAGGCCACATTCGAGTGACATTGCTGATTCAACGTCTGAATAAAGGCCAACGAAAAGTACAAGAAGCCGCCATCCTTACGCTGGCACTTGGGCTCACAGGTTTCATTGCTTATTCATGCTGTTACATGGTGTACGAGTCCTATATCTATGACGAAGTCTCTTATGGTTACATACCCATCCCCCTTTGGATGCCCCAGTTACTTGTTGCAAGCGGCGCCGTTGCCTTGGTTTTGGCTGTATTCGATGCATGGCTTAGCGCTATCCGTGGACAGTCTCCCAACTACATTCGTCACGAAGACGAACTCTCGCTAGAGGAATAAGTCATGGACCTTACATTAATCTCCATTATTCTAGCCGTGGGCATGCTCGCTATGCTGGCCTTCGGTGTTTGGGTCTCCTTTACTCTGATTTTTATTGGCGGCTTAGGCTTGGTGCTGTCTGAGAATTACCAAATTGGATTGTTGTTTTCCACGTCCGCATGGGGCGCAAGTACTGCTTGGTCGTTAACGGCATTACCGCTGTTTATCTGGATGGGTGAAGTGCTCTTCCGTACACGTTTGTCAGAAGACCTATTCAAAGGTTTATCACCTTGGTTGGGCGGTGTACCTGGTAAATTGTTTCACGTGAATATTTTAAGTTGTGGCATTTTTGCTGCTGTATCTGGATCATCTGCCGCCACCGCTGCAACCATTGGTCGAATGACCCTGCCTGAGTTAAAAAGACAAGGGTACAGCGAGCGTATGGCTATCGGTACACTCGCTGGTTCGGGTACATTGGGCCTGCTCATTCCTCCTTCCATCATTTTGATTGTGTACGGTGTTGCGGCGGAAGTCTCGATTGCCCGCCTGTTTATCGCCGGCGCGCTGCCTGGCTTACTGCTAGTCAGCCTGTTTATGGGTTACACCATGATATGGGGGCTATTACATAAAGACGAACTACCAAAACAAACCCAAGCGCAAGCCAGCTGGTCGGTACGCTTCAAAGCACTAAAACAGCTACTTCCGGTAATCGGCTTAATTGGCTTTGTCTTAGGATCAATATATGGCGGTCTCACCACGCCAACTGAAGCGGCAGCGATAGGTGTTACGGGTGCATTGTTTATTGCAGCTGTCACCGGCTCGTTAAGCAAAGCTAGCTTTTTAGATAGTCTGATGGGCGCGGTGAAAAGCTCCTGTATGATCACCTTCATCCTAGTGGGTGCGCACTTTTTGACCTTAGCAATGGGTTTCTTGGGCATACCAAAAGAGTTGGCGGTATGGATCGGCAGCATGGATCTGTCACCCATGGCATTGATCCTTTATTTGACCATTCTATTCGTCATTTTAGGCTGCTTCCTTGATGGTATTTCCGTCGTCGTACTCACCGTGGCAGTCGTCTTACCAATGGTGCAAGCAGCGGGCATCGACTTACTTTGGTTTGGCATTTTCATCGTATTAGTAGTAGAAATGTCACAAATCACCCCACCCGTAGGATTCAACTTATTTGTCATACAAGCTCTCACTGGACGAGATATTCTTTATGTTGCACGTGCAGCTTTACCTTTTTTCTTACTGATCGCTGCGGCCATCGTGCTAGTGAGCTTGTTTCCCGAGATCGTCACGTATCTCCCCACAACGATGTCGCAAAGTTAACAGGAGCGTTTTATGAAACTTAATTGTGATATGGGCGAAGCATTTGGGGCATGGCCCATGGGGCTAGACGAGCAAATCATGCCTTATATTGATCAAGCCAATATTGCGTGTGGCTTCCACGCTTCTGATCCCCTTACCATGAGCAAAACAGTGGCATTAGCTAAGCATCACGGAGTCACCATTGGCGCCCACCCAGGATACCCAGATCTAGTAGGATTCGGGCGTCGCAATATGGACATCGCCTCTACAGAATTGAAAGCCTTGATCCAATATCAAGTTGGCGCATTGCAAGGCATCTGTCGAGCACAGGGTGTTGAGGTGGCCTATGTGAAACCTCACGGCGCACTGTATAACACAATGATGAAAGATTTCAGTGTGCTTGAAACAGTGATGCAGGCAGTCAGTGAGCTGGATTCCTCATTGATCTTAATGGTCATGGCGATCCCCGAAGTAGAGGAAGTGAAAGTCCTCGCTCAAAAATACGGCCTTCAGTTATGGTTCGAAGCTTTTTCAGACAGACTGTACAGCGATAGCGGCCGACTGACGCCGCGCAGTCAACCACTTTCGGTCCACCAAAGCTTTGATTTAATTGAGGCGCAAGTATTGCAGTTAAGTCAATTCGGCACCTTGACCACCGAATCCGGTACGTCACTAGCGGTCGAAGCAAATACGATCTGTGTTCACGGTGATGGTGCTCACGCTGTTGACGCCGTCAAACGCATCCGCGCCGTTGTCGAAGGCTCAAATGGGTAAGAGCTCCTATGTATAATACTACGCCTACTACACCTGAGGTTCGCATTGATATGGTCAGCGAGCAAGCATGTCGCCTGACATTTTCGGCAACCATCAGTAACAAGACGGCAGATCAAATCACGATAGTCTCACATCATTTGAGAAAGATCGCAGGCATCATCGATTTGATTCCATCATACACAACGCTACTCGTGATTTTTGATACGGATCACTACGATCGTTTTGCCATTTGCCGACAAGTGACAACGCTTGTTCAATCATTAGACTTTGATACCGCCGCCGACCAAGATGCCCGCGAAGTGGTGATTCCTGTTTACTACGGTTCTGAAGTCGGTCCAGACTTAGAATACTTAGCAGAGTATTGCCATTTAACGGTAGAAGAAGTGATTGCGCAGCACTCAAAAACGGCCTATCGAGCTTATGCTATTGGCTTTACCCCAGGGTTTGCGTTCTTAGGTAATACGCCTGAGGCCCTACATTGTCCGCGTAAAGATACTCCGCGATTAAAAGTCCCAACAGGCAGTGTTGCTGTCGCGGAACAGCAAACCGCGGTTTACCCTTCTAGTACGCCTGGAGGTTGGCAAATCATTGGTCGCACACCATTACAACTCGTGGATTGGGGGAGTGAAAGTCTAGCCCTTATTGAAGCGGGCGACACAGTCAGATTTGAGCCCATTTCACGGGATGAGTTTTTAGCACAAGGGGGCACACTCGATGGCTTTTAATGTTTTAAAATCCGGTATGCTGGCGCTTGTGCAAGACTTAGGACGTCATGGTTATCAACACCTTGGTGTCACCACAGGTGGGCCGATGGACGAGCTCGCGTTTCGTTGGGCCAACGCATTATTGGATAATCCAGATAACAGTGCGCAAATCGAGATAACCTTTGGAATGTTCACGCTGGAGGCTCAAGCGCCGACCAGCATCGCACTGACAGGGGCTAATCTGGGTGCCACGCTAAATGATCGCCCAATTTTGCCATGGCAAACGCATGCGATTCAAAAAGGCGACATTCTGCAGTTCAAACAACCTTCACATGGTTTGCGGGCCTATTTGGCCGTTAAAGGCGGCTTTGACGTTGCACCAATATTAGGCAGCGTTGCAACGGTTATGCGGGAGTCGTTGGGGGGGCAAACGGGCAAAGGTCATAAGCTACAAAAAGGGGACGTGCTGCCCTATACCGCTACGTCAAAGCACGATCAGAAAATTGTGCCTCGCATTGCCATCCCAAATTACGACAGTAAAGACATCGCTGTGGTAATGGGTTATCAATTTGACACATTTTCGGGGCTGGATCGCGCACGCTTCTTTGGTAGTGAGTTTACGGTTACACCACAAAGCGATCGAATGGGTTATCGAATGAGTGGACAAGCCATCAATGGTAATAAAAAAGGGATCATCTCTGAGGGCATCGCTTATGGATCGGTGCAAATTCCCAATGACGGCCAACCTATCATCTTATTACGTGATCGTCAGACCATTGGCGGCTACCCGAAAATAGGCTGTGTCACATCGTTTAGCGGCGGCCTGCTATCACAGAAACAACCTGGTGATACGATCGGTTTTCAATGTGTTTCCGTGGATCAAGCCGAGCGAGAGCGTCATTTACAACTGGCTCGTATCGCGCAATGGCGCTAGTCATTTAATCCATCTCATCAAGCGCTCTAGTCATATTGCTTTGCCTAGAGCGCTCCTTACGAAAAGCTATTTTGACTCTCTTCTCCTACGGCCAAATCGCCTTTTGGTTACAATGACAACTTAAGCGTTTAACAGAACGTGACAAATCCCCTACACGACAAGACATTAGTGCTACTAAAATTAATGTCTACTATTTAAGCTAATACGAATATATCCTCGATACTGCTAATTCGATGAACCGAAGAGAATATTGTGTCATGACAAATTTGCACAGACGCCTAATACACCGCATTTTTTTTATGCTCTGTGCGGCATTCAGCCTAGGCGGAGCTGGGTATGCAGATTCCCTGAAAATAGGGTTTACCGGCCCCTTTACAGGACCTAATGCGTTCTTGGGTGACAGTGTTGCGCACGGTCTACGGTTAGGCATACAACATACAAACGCTGCCAAGACGCTCAATTATGACGTGTCCTTTATTGCTTTAAACGATGAATATAACCCAGAGAAAACCACTACAACGGTTAATCGGCTCATCCATGATTTTAAGGTGCAAGCGCTGGTCGGCAGCATCGGCACACCGACCGCCATTGCATCGCTACCCATTTTAGAGCGATATGACATCCCCCTGATTGCGCCGATCACTGGTGCGGATATATTGAGAACCGAGCGCGCCAGTCGTCATATCTTCAGTTTTCGTACAACGTACCAAGAAGAATCATTCTATTTGGTAAAAACTCTCATTTGTAACCTAGATATTACCGGTGATGAAATTGCCATTCTGGCCCAGAAAGATGCCTATGGCGATGCGGGGGTACAAGGTCTGATGGCGGCGCTCAATCACTATGGCGTTAAGAATGCGGACAACGTCCTATTAATTCGTTACCTGCGTAACCATACTTCGGCTTCCCACGCTGCGGCGGATATTGTATCGAGCTTTCCTACGCCAAAGGTAGTGTTTCTCGTAAGTACATCCGCGACCAGCGCACAACTCATTAAAAACCTAGATGAAGTAGGCATCTCACCTTTATTTGCGGCCCTCTCTTTCAGCGGCTTGGAATCGTTAGCAACATTCACTCAAACCACACGTGCTACGACTCTCGTGTCACAAGTTACTCCGCCCTTAACAGAAACCAACCTCCCTTTGATCAAAGAGTTTTTAGAAGACTATGAAAGGTACAGCCAGGACGCCTCGGCCCCTACCACCCTGGAGTTAGATGGCTATATCTCAGCACGTTTTTTCGGGTATATTCTTAGCAAGTACCACCCCAATACACCACCAACCAGTACAGAGATCATTACAACGTTAAAAAATTTAGACGAGTTTGATTTAGGGTTAGAGACGATGCTTTCCCTTTCAAGAAAAATCAATTCCGATACGTTAGCGCCACCCAAAATTTGGCTAAGTGCGGTACTGGATGGTGAAGCCGTGAGCGTATCCAACAATCAACAGGCCTCAATCCACATAGAAGCGATACCATTCTCTGTAGGAGCGCAGAATGAGTAAACCTCTGCATACACAAGTGTCCGTATCCTCGTTGGTATGGATTCTCGCGACGCTTGGTCTTCTTTCATCGATTGTCGGCACAATAATACTGACGAACACGATGCAAGATCTACGTGGCAAACAAAAAGAGATTCGGACACAACAAGCAACCATCCTAGACGCTGCGGCAGAGCTACGAGAAATTGTCCCAGAAAAACGCAGCCGCCTACGGCAAGCCCTGTTTGATGGGGCCAATCAGATACAAGATGACCAAGAGCGAACCGATCGCTATACCGCCGCTGTTGATACTCTCCGCTCCGCCATGCCGCAAAATCCTAGGGCAGTTTCTGTCGGAAACGCGATGCACAATCGCGGACTCGATATCGAAGAGATTACTGCGAAAATAAACACTTGGTATCAAACAAAATCAGAATTCGAGCGACAAGTCGCCAGTAACAACCTGCTTGAAAAGGCACTATTCAAGGCCGATGCCCTAAAAAAAGTACTCTATGGCCTCTCTGGCCGTAACCGGCTAAAAGAAAGCCGCATGCTCTATTTCTTCTATCGATCAAGTGATCCGTCTGAGCAGCTCGCACTTGCGCGTCAATATATGGACCTTCAGTCCTCCAGATTAGAGTCTTCCTTAAAAACCATCGTAGACGACATTGCCACGCTCGAAGTCACGATTAATCTAGCCTCCACCGCCACGACACCGGAGCAGCTACATCACCTACTTAACAATGAATTTAGTCCAGCGTTTGACCAATTAAGTTATGTCGCGTCCCAAGCGAATAATGAATACCCAGAAAGCACTCAGGAATTTAAGCGTTTATTGAAAGAACTCAAAGCCATACTCGTAGGTGAGCAAGGCGATATTGACTACGACGCTAACGTGCTGAACTTAGAAGCTCGGGGGCTCTTTGCTGAACGCCTACAAGCGTTAAACTTAGAAACGCAAAAAACAGCATTGAACCAAGCACTGGAAATCATTTTTTTACCTTTGCCTAAATATCTAGATGAAGTCAGTGACATCGCGCGTGTGCGAGCAAGCGAATTCGAAGTACAAATGAATCAACAATTGTCTCGCGTCTCCCATACGATCATTTGGATCTGTGCTTTAACGATTACAGTACTGACCCTTTTTGCATTGGCCATTTCTCATCGCGTGAAACGCCAACTCGCAGAATTAAGCGAAAGTGAGGATCGCTTCCGCTCAATGTTTGAAACGTCGCCAGACCCAGCTTGGATCATCGTCAACCGAGCCATCACCCAGTGTAACGACGCGGCCGTTAACACACTCGACTATGGGAACAAATTTGAGCTTATATCACGTACGTTAGAGGATCTATCGCCATCGGGTCAGCTCGATGACCCTCAGTATGAATCGTATCTCAATGATGTATTCAGCCAAGTTGAGCAACACGGGCATTATCGCTGTGATTGGCGTTTTTGCCAAAAAACTGGTCAGCAGCTTTATGTCGACATGACACTAATTCGTGTCATGTACCATGACTCACCCGCCATCATTTGCACATGGCGAGACATCACCGACCGTTACAACAGGCAACAGTCATTACAGGCCTATAAAGAAGAACTAGAGCTAGAAATTGCAGATCAAACCCGTGCGCTTCAAGAAGCAAAGGAAACAGCAGAAAACGCCAGCCACGCTAAAAGCGACTTTTTAGCTAACATGAGCCATGAAATACGGACGCCGATGAATTCAATCATCGGTATGTCCTATCTTGCCCTGCAAACGGACCTAGATAGTAAGCAGCGTAATTACATCCAAAAAGTACGAAATTCTGCGGTCTCGCTACTCAGTATCATCAATGACATTTTGGATTTTTCTAAAATTGAAGCGGGTAAGGTCGACATTGAAACCACTCCTTTCCGCTTGCAAGAAGTGATGCAGGAAGTAGCCAGTACCCTAGGCTTAAAAGCGGAAGAAAAAGACCTAGAGCTGATCTTTGACATCGACCCAGACGTACCACAGGTCGTTGCTGGCGACCCCACGCGCCTGAGACAGGTGTTGCTAAACCTAGGTAATAACGCCGTTAAATTCACACAGTCTGGCGAAGTCATTATCAAGGCCGCTTATCTGAATCATACAGGTGAACACATCACCCTAAAGTTCTCTGTTCAAGATACTGGGATCGGTATTTCAGACGCACAGCGTAGCAAGCTGTTTCAATCTTTCTCACAAGCAGACACGTCGACTACACGGCGCTTTGGTGGAACAGGATTAGGGTTAGCCATCTCGAAGCAACTCGTTGAGCTGATGGATGGTGACATTCAAGTATCAAGTGTTGAGAATGAAGGCAGTACATTTGCTTTTACGATACGCTTTGATCGCGTTGAAGATGAAATCCCTGATTATCACTGGTCTCAGGAACTCGACATCCATAAAGTCCTTGTGGTGGATGATAACCAGAGTGCAAGTGACGTGCTTAGCGCCAATATTGAGGCGCTTGGCCTGACGTGTGACTGCGCTTCAAGTGGCATAGAAGCCCTTGATAAGTTAGCTGCCATGAAGCAGCAAGGCAGTGCTTACGAACTGATCTTAGTCGATTGGAAAATGCCTGATATTGATGGCGTCGAAACCTGCCGCAGAATTATTGCAGCACACACTGACGAGGATACCCCTCCAACCATTATCATGGTGACTGCCCATAATCTCGACCATGTAAAAGCCGCGTCTCAAAATATGCCCGTAGCGGGTTTTCTCACCAAGCCCATTACCATGTCCAACCTATTTGACTGCATCGCAAACACCTATGGAATGCAGCATTTGACGACCTCAGAATCAACATCTCAATCGGATGAAAAACACTATGAAGAGCTAAAAGGCGCTAAAATCCTGTTAGTTGAGGACAATGAGATTAACCGTGAGCTAGCCACTGATTTGCTATCTCAGACAGGTATTCATTTAAGTATTGCGGTGAACGGTGAAGATGCCCTAAATATTCTTCAAGAAAAATCATTTGATTTAGTGTTGATGGACTGTCAAATGCCTGTCATGGACGGTTACCAAGCCACCAGAGAACTACGCAAACAGGCGAGGTTTGCCGACCTGCCCATTATTGCCATGACAGCCAATGTCATCAAAGAAGACATTCACCATGCACTGGCTGCTGGAATGAATGATCACATCGCCAAGCCCATTGTTATTAATGAGATGTTTTCAACGATATCGAAGTGGCTATCGAAGGGGCAAAAGCTTATTACGCCGCCCCTCATTAGTGACGTATCAACTCATGACACAGATATCTCTGAGTTGCCAGATTGCACCTTGATTGATACCAACCTAGGTTTGGAGCACACCCAAACACCGGAGCTTTACAAACGCTTACTTCGCCGTTTTCTGCAAGAGCAAAGAACCTTTACAGACGGATTTCAGCTCGCTTTAGAGCGCTCAGATTACACATCTGCAACAAGACTTGCTCACACGCTTTACAGTACATCCGCTACACTAGGTATATCAACGGTAGCCAAACAGGCGAAAACACTCGAGACGGCAATTGAGAGAGGGCAAGAGCATCAAGCAGAATTAACAGCCTTAAACCATGAACTCGACCAAGTTATTGAGGCTCTCACACAATGGGAAGCGACATTACCCACATTAAGTACAACCGCCTCGGGCATGGAGGCTAACGTTGGCAAGAAATGTGCAATGCTAGATCAGTTAAGCAGCTATATTTCGCAAAATTTAATCGAGGCGAAAGACATTGCGCTCGATATAGAGCATTATTTCACAGGGTCTGAAGAACAAAAGCTGATGCAAAAAATCATCCACACGGTCAATGTTTACGATTTTGATAGAGCTGCCCAACATCTAGCAGCGCTGAAATCTCGTATAACACAAGAATAAAGACAGGTTTTAAAAGATGAATAAGATTTCTAAGGCGCATTCGGTTGCAGCTAACCTACAAAAGGCCACCGTGCTTGTCGTGGATGACACCCCAGAAAATATCGATATATTAGCCGCTTCGTTGCAAGACAACTATGTTATTAAAGTCGCCTTACGAGGTGAGCAAGCGCTTGCTATTGCGCGTAGCACCCCAAAACCAGACATTATTCTGCTCGATGTGATGATGCCAAACATGGACGGTTATGAGGTATGCAGACGCCTCAAGAGTGATCCGCTTACGGCCAGCATCCCAATTATCTTTGTGACCGCAAAACACAGCATACCGGATGAAGAGAAAGGGTTTGAGCTTGGAGCCGTTGACTATATCTCCAAACCGATTAGTCCGCCTTCGGTCAAGGCACGCGTCAGAACCCATTTAGCGCTCTATGACCAAAATCGCCAACTGGCACTCAAAGTACAAGAGCGCACCAAAGCTTTGCAAGAAAGCAAGCTGCGTATCATTCACCACCTCGGACGTGCTGTGGAATATAAGGATAATGAAACAGGCGCTCATGTTATTCGCATGAGTCACATTACCCGACTTATCGCTGAACAATGTGTGGATGACTATGATTGGATCGAACGAATTTTCCAAGCTTCCCCCATGCATGATGTAGGTAAGATCGGCGTGTCAGATTCCATTCTTTTAAAGCCCGGACGGTTGAACGAGGCAGAATGGGAACTGATGAAGAAACACACCATTTATGGCGCAGAAATTCTCTCCCAAGACAGTGACCCCATGTTAAAAATGGCACGCTCTATTGCGTTAAGTCACCACGAAAAGTGGGATGGCACTGGTTACCCGTATGGACTTAAAGGCGAACATATCCCCTTAGAAGGTCGTATCGTAGCGTTAGCAGATGTCATTGATGCATTACTGTCCAAACGCCCTTATAAAGAGCCATGGAGCGCGGAACAGACGCTTGAGTACCTAACGGAACAATCAGGTAAACACTTTGACCCCCAGCTTGTTGCGCTTACACTGCCCATCTTTGGACAAATTCAAGATATACGTGCCCAATACCCAGACGAGTAAACGTCCTGCCACCCTATAGCTTTAACTAATTAACATTTTAGTTATTAACAATTTCACTAATATCATCGGTCTCCTTAGTATAACCAGTGTCGGTAACGCAATGAGCGAACACACTTACTTAGGAGATAAACATGATCAACACTCAAATCAAACCATTCAACGCAACAGCATTTAAAGAAGGCGAATTCGTAGAGATTTCTGAAAAGGACGTGCTAGGCAAATGGGCCGTATTCTTCTTCTACCCAGCTGACTTCACTTTCGTTTGCCCAACTGAGCTTGAAGATCTAGCGAGCAAGTACGAAGAACTACAATCTATGGGTGTTGAAGTATTCTCTGTATCTACAGATACTCACTTCTGTCACAAAGCTTGGCACGACACGTCTGAAGCAATCGGCAAAATCAACTACTACATGGTAGGTGACCAAACTGCGACGATCACGAACAACTTCGGTGTTCTACGTGAAGGTCAAGGTCTTGCTGACCGTGCTACTTTCTTGATCGATCCAGAAGGTACTATCCAAGCAATGGAAATCACTGCAGAAGGTATCGGCCGTGACGCTGAAGACCTAATGCGTAAAGTGAAAGCTGCTCAATACGTAGCTGCACACCCAGGTGAAGTTTGCCCAGCTAAATGGAAAGAAGGTGAAGCGACTCTTGCTCCATCTCTAGACCTTGTAGGCAAAATCTAAGACGCCTCTTCCAGTGTTGGGCGCCTAGCGCCCAACATCGGGCTTTGCCTTCCAGTGCAAGGCGAAACAAAGCCCACAACATATTTTCGAGCCAAGGAACCTCACGCCTCCCTCTCCTTCAGAAGACAGGTGCTGACCTCTCTCGCCCGAAATTTATTGGCACTGTAATCACTCTCAACTAAAAAACGGGTTAATTATTATGTTAGACGCAAATATGAAACAACAGTTGGGCACATACCTTCAAAACATCGTTAATCCGATTGAGATTACTGTGTCCACCAACGACAGCGACAAATCAAAAGAGCTACAAGAACTTGCGACTGAAATCCAAGAACTGAACAGCTCTAAAATCACCCTAACCATCGACGATAATCCACAAGGCCGCGCGCCGCAGATGTCGGTTGGTCCACAAGGTGAACAAGCTCGCGTTTACTTTGCCGGTGTACCAATGGGTCACGAGTTCACATCCCTTGTGCTAGCCCTTCTCCAAGCAGGTGGTCACCCATCTAAAGCCGCACAAGAAACGCTTGAGCAAATTAAGAATCTAGACACTGAGCTGAACTTTGAAGTGTACATCTCATTGTCATGCCACAACTGTCCAGACGTGGTTCAAGCCATCAACCTAATGGCCGTACTAAACCCGAAAGTGACGGCAACCATGATCGATGGCGGCGTGTTCCCTGATGAGGTTGAGCAGCGCAACGTCATGGCCGTACCGTCGCTATACGTTAACGGCGAACACTTCGGCCAAGGTCGTATGACATTGGACGAAATCCTTAACAAAGTAGACACCGGTGCCAGCGAAAAACAAGCGGCAGCATTGTCCGAAAAAGACCCATACGATGTTTTAATCGTGGGGGGTGGCCCAGCGGGTGCCGCTGCAGCGATCTATGCCGCACGTAAAGGCATTCGTACCGGCATCGTCGCTGAGCGCTTTGGTGGCCAAGTCGCCGACACTATGGCCATTGAAAACTTCATCTCGGTACAAGCCACCGATGGCCCGAAAATGGTCGCCAACCTTGAGCAACACGTCTTAGATTACGACGTGGACGTGATGAAAACCCAACGCGCGGCTCGCATCGAGAAAAAAGAGATGGTTGAAGTAACGCTTGAAAACGGTGCCGTGCTGAAAAGTAAGACCATTGTATTGGCAACGGGTGCACGTTGGAGAGAAATGAACGTACCAGGCGAGCAAGAGTACAAAGGCAAGGGTGTAGCGTACTGCCCACACTGTGATGGTCCATTGTTCAAAGGCAAGAAAACCGCGGTTATCGGCGGCGGTAACTCAGGTATCGAAGCCGCTATCGACTTAGCGGGGCTAGTGGAACATGTCACCGTACTTGAATTCAGCGATACCTTACGTGCCGACGATGTCTTGGTGAAAAAAGCCAACTCGCTACCGAATGTGACCATCATCAAAAATGCGATGACCACTGAAGTATTAGGCGACGGCGAGCGTGTCAAAGGTCTGATCTACACGGATCGTACTACCGATGAATCACACACATTGGAGCTGGCGGGGATCTTCGTACAAATTGGTCTGGTTCCGAACAGTGAGTTTTTACAAGACAGTATTGAATTGACGGAGCGTGGTGAAGTCGCCATCGACACTCACGGTCGCACTTCAATGGACGGTGTGTTTGCTGCCGGTGATGTGACTAACGTACCTTACAAACAAATCATCATCTCCATGGGCGCAGGCGCCACCGCAGCCCTAGGTGCTTTCGACTATTTAATCCGTAATTAACGGACTATGAAATACCACACAGAAAGCCGGACTCAGGAGCCTGAGTCCGGCTTTCTAATTAAGTCTTATTATGAGTAGGCTTTTCGCCAACGCGCAACGAGTGTACTCTTTAACCCTGCCCCTCCAATCAAGGATGAACGTATGATCACTCCTATTTATGCGGCCTTACTGGCACTGCTTTATGTCTTTCTTAGCGCGCGAATCATCAAATTGCGTGTTAAATACCAAGTTGGGATCGGCGATGGCGATCATCCCTTGTTGCAGCGTGCTATTCGAGTACAGGCCAACTTTGGCGAATACGTGCCGTTTGCTCTGTTGCTACTCTGGATGTACGAAAGTATGAATGGCGCACCGATGTTGGTACTCATTCTCGGTGCGTTGCTGTGTGTTGGGCGGTTGCTGCACGCCTACGGCGTCAGTCAAAAGAACGAAACGCTGACATTCCGCCAAGCAGGCATGGTCATCACTTTCAGCGTCATGCTAATCAGTGCTTTTAGTATTGTCTTGAAATACATCATTTAAGTCTCAAATAGCCGCTTCGCAATCTACTACTCAGAGTGATTCACTATCAAGGCAACCAGCGTTAACGAGTAACCGCTACTCGTTAACAAACGCTAACGGTAATAATCCAAAAATCAAATAACTTGCCCAAAGCACCACGCCAACGCCACCGAACCATAGTGCCTTACGCATACGCGGTGACATTTTTGGAGGCGTGGTGTTAAGTTCACTTGCATGCTCTTCACGGTATTGTCCTAATGCTCCGCCCGCGGTGGTTGTCTCATACTCGGCAACGCTTTGATAACCACAACGTTTAAATCGCTCAATGGTTTCCTCATCAGATTCCGCTCGAATAAGATGTTCGCGAGTTAAAACAGTGTACTTTGGCATGAAATATTCTCTTACTAAAAAGGACTCAAAATTTGAACAGTGATGCTACCACTACCGTGCCATTCACACGAGTCTGAAGTATGTAAATTCTGATCGGCACTACGACTCTATCACCTGGTACTTACACTTAGGGTGCGCGATAAGACGTGCGAAAATAATAAGCGCCCAGTGCAAACGCCATCAGCCCCGATAGTCCACCAACTCCGATCGACCAACGTGCACCAAAGGTATCGGCTATCCAACCAACTAGTGGAGCCCCCAATGCTGTACTTCCTAAAGCTGTAGCAACCACAATGGCCATGATCCGGCCACGATAAGCTCGCTCCGTTGCGGTTTGCATAAAGGTATGGGAAGACGTCGTAAACAATTGCAAACTCAATCCAAGAACAACAAGCAGTAATGAGAATGTGATCAAACTCGGACTCACAGCGACCAATGAACTGGCGACCGCGTAAACACCTGGTAGGCATACCATAAAGCCAAAGCTGGGTTTGGGTCGACTCGCGGTGACCATTGCGCCCGTAATGGACCCGACGGCCATCATCGAGACCAGTAGGCCATATTGACTGGCGTGGCCACCGAATTCAGTCACGGTCATGGCGGACAAATACACTGAAAAATTCATCCCAAAGCCGCATATTAGCGACAGCATCACAAGCACCACAATCATCTCTTTGTGAGCGGCTAGATAACGAAATCCGTCCAAAAAGCCCATTTTAGAATGCGAGCTATGCTTGCTTTGCATGCCTTTAAGGGCCCGTCGACCTAACATCACCAGAGCGGTGAGCAAGGGGATAAATGACACCACGTTGATAATAAATACCCAGCCCGCTCCCACGACAGCGATCAATAACCCTGCGATTGCGGGGCCGATTAAGCGTGCTGAGTTAAACGAAACGGAATTCAATGCAACGGCGTTCGTCAACTCCTTTTCAACGACAACATCGGAGACAAATGCATGGCGCGCTGGCGCATCAAACGCCGCCACAATTCCGAGCAATAATGCACATACGTAAACATGCCACAGCTCAATAATTTGCGTGATAGCAAGTACACCTAAAATCAGCGCTAACAGAGCCATGCACACTTGTGTTGTGATCAGCAACTTACGTCGATTTAAACGATCCGCTGTCCACCCCGTTACCGGAAGCAAAATGATTTGCGGTACGAACTGCAATAGCACGACTGTCCCAACCGCTGCCGCATTGTTTTCAGATAATTGAGAAATGACGATCCAATCTTGGGCAGTACGCTGTAGCCACGTACCGATATTGGAAATGAATGCCCCCATAACCCAGAGGCGAAAATCAAGATTTGCGAGTGCGCGGAAAGTAGAAGGTAAATGCATTAGATTGTCGAATAGAACCCCAGATCATGCCACAAATTGTACCATTGAAACAGGTTCTAGAAATGCTGCAATAGGCATCACAATGTTTCCTAATATGACGCCTATTGAAAGAGAGATTATTTCTGGATCTCGACCACTAAATCACTACTGATTTCTTCAACGGCGGCTTCCAATGTTTCAATCGATACATCGTCGGGAAGGCTGATTTCCAGCTCCGCTTTAAACAGCATCTCTGAACTCATCGGCGCCGGCTCACAATAGCTGTTTAAGTCTCTTACATTGGCTCCCAAGCCACTCAATGTCTTGGACACTTCTCGAATAATGCCAGTACGATCGTTACCCATGACCGACAACATCGCAGATTCACCCAGCTTGGCCACATGTGACGCTTTCTCTGCAGACACTTTTAAGCCAACCGAAGACAAGGCCTCAAGTGCCTGAATTAGCGATTGCTCCTGCTCCCTTGGAACTTCCACTGTAACGATACCAGCAAATTTGTCCGCCAAATGAGCCATTCGGCTCTCGCTCCAACTGCCCTCATGTGCTACTACAACGTCTGACAAAGCTTCGACTAACCCTGGTCGATCGTCACCAATTACCGTTAACACTAAATGCTGTGTCATAAGATCACCTTATATTTCTGATTCTTATCCAAAGTATCACCCTGATCGGATCTAGGACGTATGTCAATCGTGGGCGTTACACTCTTTGACTGTATCTTCTTTTTAATGACAAGTTGACGTTTTTTTATAATAAATATGAAGGAATTTATACACTAGACTTTGCGTACAAAATGAACGACTCTTAAATAATGCAGGCACCCAGTAAAGGACCGACATGAAGGCATTCACTATTCTCATCGTAGACGATGTTCCGGATAACATAGATGTACTTCGCAAAGTTATCGCGCCATTGGATTGCAATGTATCCGTTGCAACATCCGGTGAGCGAGCCTTAACCATACTTGAGCAGCTTGTCCCAGACCTCATTTTACTTGATGTTATGATGCCTGGGATCAGCGGCTTCGAGCTATGTCGCCTAATTCGAAAAGATGCTCGTTTTAAAGAGATTCCGATCATTTTTGTCACGGGCAGGACGGATGATATCAGCCAAGGATTTGCAGTCGGCGGTAATGATTACATCACTAAACCCATCAGTGCGGATGAAGTTATCGCACGGGTGCAGCACCACCAAGAGCGACATCAACTGTTACAACAGCTACGCACGGTAAACGGTGAACTCGAAGAGCGCGTCAGGCAACGTACTTCGGAATTGGTCACTGCCAATAAGCAACTAAGAGAAGAAATTAACGAACGACGTTACATGCAAGATCGTCTGCGTTACCTTGCCGATCACGACTTCGTAAGCCGCACCTACAATCGTACCGCATTAGAGTCTCACATTGCCGACATCATTAGCCAAGATGCCGAGACTTTTGCACCCGTCTTTTATCTATCAATTGATTTATCACGCTTCCGCGTCGTAAATGAAAGTTGCGGGTTGATCGCTGGAGATGAACTATTGAGTGAGGCTGCAGAACGTATTTCCACCATTGCGGGTCATCAAGCGTTCGTATCACGCCTCAGTGGTGATAGCTTTGCTGTCGTTTACCCGACGTCTGAACGCGAGGCAGCCATTTCCCTAGCTAACCTTATCCATTCTGAATTCGAAAATTTCACTTTCAATTGGGATGAGCGTGAATTTGATATCGGTACCACCATTGCGGTGGTACAAATCGATGACTCCATCACATCCTTTGATCAAGTATTGATGCTGGCTGATGATATTATGTACAGCGCCAAGCGTGACGGTGGGCGATGTGTGCGCTATGCCAATGATTTAGAAGCAGATGATGCGCGGCAAAACAATCGTCAAAATTGGGCATTACGACTGATCGATGGCATCAAATATGACCACTTTCGCGTTTTCTTCCAACAAATCAGCCCACTTAGTACAACCGCTTGCGGTATTCGACTCGAAGCCCTCGTGCGATTGTATGCACCTGATCAAGACAAACTTCTGTTTCCTGACAGCTTTTTATATGCGGCTGAGCGCTACCAATTGATTGCCGATATTGACCGTTGGATGATTCGAAAAGTCGCCGAATTTATGAGTCACAACCCAAACATAACGAACAAAATTGATAACGTTGCTCTGAACCTTTCCCCATCGACATTACGCGATAAATATTTGGTTAATTACATCTGCGATACCCTTGCACAGTATCAAATAGATCCTCGTAAGATTTGTTTCGAGGTCACAGAAACAGAGCAAATCATTCATGTCTCTGAGACCTCATCCGTACTCCAACAAATTAAAGAGCTGGGTTGCAGCATTGCAATTGATGATTTTGGAAGTGGCTATTCCACGTTCAGCTATTTACGTGAGTTCCCATTTGATTACATCAAAATTGACGGCATGTTTGCGCGCGAAGTCGAGCACTCTGAATCCAGCTTGGCGATGGTGCAGTCCATACTAGATGTTGCTAAAAAACTCAAAAAGCCATGCGTCGCGGAGTTTGTCGAAAATGAAGCGTTAGCGACTCGCTTCACCAACATGGGAATAGAATGGGGACAAGGGTACTTTTTCCATAAGCCTGAAGAACTCACCGTAGAAAACATGCAAAAATGTTTAGTGGGAGTCCAAGAATGCATGGAACCACATTAGCGATTGTTTGCAGTTTTTTGCTCTGGGTTGCTCCAATCGCACTGGCAGAAGAATTGGAGACTCGCTTTGAATTAACTCAGGACGAACAAAATTGGATCAACCAACACCCTACCATCACATTTTCGGGTGATCCAAACTGGCTCCCTTTTGAAGCCTTTACAGAAAGCGGGGAATATATAGGGATTGTAGCTTCCTTCCTGCAGCACTTCACGGAGGACACGGGGATAACGATTTCCTTCCACCCCACCCGCACTTGGGCGGAAACGCTTGAGCTTGCCTCTTCACAGCAAGTTGATGTCATCTCAGATGTTCTTGGCAGCGCCGTGCTGTTTGGTACCCATACTTTTTCCGATTCCTACTTAACAAATAACTTAGTACTCATTTCCAATGCTGTCGGCACGCCAATCAATGACATCCCAGCTTTAGGTGATGTCGAAATCGGACTTATCAAAGCCTATGGCTACACATGGGAGCTATATGAGCGCTACCCGAACACGAAATTTGTTGAAGTCGAAAACATTCAGGAGGGTTTGGCAGCTCTCGAATCACATCGCTTTGACTACCTCGTTACCACGTACGCTCTGGGCCAATTTCAATTAGCCGCGCTCGATAAAACTGGATTGCATTTACGAGGTGAATTACCCGTCGAAACCCATCTCGCGTTCGCCGTACGTAATGACTGGCCAGAGCTAACCGCGCTATACAATCGTTGGATCAACTCTCTATCACCAGAACAGCGCTATCAAATTGCTGAAAACTGGTATCTCGACAACACAGACTTTTTCTCCAAAGAAAAGACAAACTGGACCTACGTCGCGTGGCTAGCTTTCATCATCGCAATCCTACTCGCTCTCATTGCATACGGTCTGACAAATCGAGCCGCTTTACGTCAGCACAAGCGACGTTTTGAAACTGCGCTAGCAGCCATCCATGCCGTCGAATGGAAAATGCCCAAACACTCTGCTCATTTGGAACTAGCGCGAGGATTTGTCAACATTGTACCGGGCCAACCCAAACACCCGACAAACCTCAATGAATTATTACAAATCATCGACCCGCGTGATCAAGGTGCAGTGCACGACGCATTTCGGGAGGCTCATAATAACCCTGACACTCAATTAAGTGTCGCATTTCGTCTCAACAGTCTAAATACCTGTTGGCTGAGATTAAAAGGCAGCACGATTGGCAGCACGAGACGTCCTTATCTAGCGGGCACGATTGAGAATGTGACGCATAGCAAGCAAATAGAAATCGAGAAAAACCGCACCGACAAATTGATTACGTTACTTTATGATTCTGTGCCTGACCTTATGTGGCTGGAATTATTTGAGCCAAAGGAACTTATCGCGAATAAGGCTTACTTACGCTTCTTTTCAGATAAAACACCGCTCGACACGCTACCGCCAGACCAGAAAAAAGTATGGCAGGAACAACTGCAAACGTTACTAAAGCACAAACACACCAGCCACTTCTCCGGATGGCTCACGCCAACCGACGCGACAAAAGCCTACTTTAGTGTTCTACGAATACCGTTTCTTGATGAACACAATCACGTCATCGGTATTTTTTCAGTCGCACGAGATATCACTGATAATTTCTTGCTACAACAAGAACTGCAGTCTGCCAAACATATCGCCGACCAAGCGAACGCCAGTAAAACCGTTTTTTTAGCCAATATGAGCCACGAGATTCGAACCCCTCTCAATGCTATTTTAGGGTACGCGCAAATTCTGACTCAAAATGAACGCCTAGATCCAGAAGCCGCTCGCCAAGTCCAGCGGGTGCATTCAGCGGGTCGCCGATTACTCAGCTTAATCAATGACATTTTAGATTTATCGAAAATTGAGGCAGGGAAGCTGCAATTTAATCCAGAAAACATCGCCTTACGCCATGAACTTGATGAACTGTTAGCGCTTCACCGTCAGCGAGCCGAAGCAAAAGGCTTATTGTTTAAAGAAGATATCAGGCTTAGTGCTCAAGATTATGCGTCAATCGATAGAACCAAATTTGGGCAGATTGTATTAAATGCTGTGGATAATGCGATTAAATTCACTAATACTGGCTCCGTCACAGTAAAAGCGGAATATGTGCAGCAACACCTTTGTATGACGGTGTCGGATACCGGACCTGGTATCAATCAAGATGAATTAGAACATCTATTCCAACCCTTTAGCCAAGGACAAAGTGGTACACAGCATGGGGGCACTGGACTCGGGTTAGTCTTAGCGCGTCGTTTAGCGGATGCGATGAACGGCAGCTTTTCATTAAGCAGTGTCGTCGGAGAAGGAACACAGGTACACATTAAATTGCCAATTGAATTACATTCTGAACAACAAGGACCAGTTTCCCTACAGGCTCAAACTTGGCGATTGAAACATACCGTCACAGCGCTGATCATCGAAGATGACGAACTCAGCCGAAGCCTGATGCAACACATGCTTGAGCAAATGGGATTTCAGACAATTATTGCAGAGGATGGTGAGCAAGCACTCACTTATATAGACCGCCCCATTGACATAGTATTCAGCGATATCCGCATGCCAAATATGGATGGGCTCACGCTCATCAATCATATTCGCTCCCAGAAGCATTTAACTAAAACGCCTGTTATCGCTGTGACGGCTTCAAGCTTTGAGCACGAAAAACATTTTTATTTGAAAAATGGCTTTACGGACTTTGTCCCAAAGCCCGTCGAGCTTGAACAGCTATACCGTGCCATTAAAAAAATTCTGCCAATGCAGCAAGTGACCACAGCCAAACCAGACTCTGAGACACCACAAATCGATCCCCCAGATACAACAACCTCAGCGCCTTCTCACATCGTTGATGAAGGTGAGATACATGCATTGGTCAATCGATTTCAACATGCCTGCCAACTTGGTAATGCCGATGACGCCTTATTTTTCTTAGAAAAACTTCAGCATACATCCTTACCCGCCGATAAGCTGACCATGTTAAAAGCTAGCATCGAGCAATACGACTTCGACGCAGCCCTGACGATTAACCTATACTGAGATATTGATCACTAAGCGTTAGCCGCCCTAGATATATCCATTTGGTATCGAGAGACAATATTCATTAAGGACGAAACAATATTCATATGTCATCACTAAATGTATCGCAAAGCGAACGGAACGATGCAATAGACATCCTTTATGCAAACATCAGCGCAGGGCTTGTCAGCACTTTTATTGCAGCATCGGTTCTTGTTTACGTGTTTGACCATCAAGGAGTCGTACGTACATTACAGTATGCTTGGCTCGCGGTATTTATCTCAATACTAGTGCTACGCCTTGTCGATATAGTGTATTTCTATCGCCGCGTTCGACATTCATCCAACCACTTTGATTACGGCAGAGCCTTTACTCGATTTTCTATTGGCATACTCTTAACAGCGACTCTATGGGCCGTTTATGCGATTGCCCTACTGCCCTATACAACCGTCACTGAACTCGCCGCTATCAGCATTGTTATCTCCGCATTTGCCGGCGGCTCCGCGAATATTCTCTCAGGATCTAGAAGGGTATCGCTGACCTACTCGCTCATTTTAACGCTGCCCTATTCCATTGCTTTGCTGCTATCTGACTCGGTGTTTCACAATCAGATTGGTCTGTTAGCCGTCACATTTTCAATCATTATGGCCATCAGTGTGAACAAAGCGGCGAAGTTCACGTCCCATGCAATTCACCTCAAGCATCAAAATGATCACCTGCTTAAGCACATGGAACAAGAAGTCTCCAAACGCACTAAAGAAATCTATGCTCTGTCTAATATCGACCCCCTAACAGGACTCTATAATCGCAAAGCCTTTGTCGAAAAGCTCGATTATCGGCTTCAAACGCAACCAAGCAACGAGCTAGCGATTCTATTTATCGACCTAGACAGCTTTAAAACAATTAATGATTCCCTCGGGCATGAGGTGGGCGATATCGTTATCACAGACGCCGCGAACCGAATTTCAAGATCAAGTCACAGCCAAGATCTAATTTGTCGTTGGGGGGGAGACGAATTCTTAATCGCCATCGATTTGAATGACAACTCGCTTATCCGTGCACAGCATCTCATTGATCAGATATCAGAGCCTTATCACATCGACGGCTCTAAGCTACAAATCGGTGCAACCATCGGTGTTGCGTATTACCCTGCACATGGCAATGATCATGAACGCTTGATTCAACGGGCCGATATGGCTATGTATGATCAAAAGCGCAATGAAAAGGGTAAAGTCGGCCTATTTAACGAGTCACTGCGAGAGCAATTACTACGAGAAATACACTTACGCGATCATCTCGAGAACGCCATCCATCGTCACGAGCTTTTTTTAATGTATCAACCCATTATAGAGACCAATAGCGATAAAATTGTGGCAGTCGAGGCACTGTTGCGTTGGCAACTTGATACTGAACTCATCCCACCAGATGAGTTCGTTAGCATTGCAGAGCAGTACGGCTTAATCAAACCAATCGGGCTGTGGGTACTTGGCGAAGCATGTATGGCTGGCAAACGTCTACAAGCTCTCAGCCCTGAACTTGCGGTATGCGTCAATGTATCTATTCAACAGTTATTAGATGACCACTTCCCTAACGACGTATCAGTGATCCTTAAACAAACCGGTTTAGAGGCGAACAGATTAATGCTTGAAATCACTGAATCTCTGTTTGCACATGATAAACGCCGTCTCATCGACAATATTAATCGGCTCAAGGCTAGCGGTGTCCAGGTTTCCATCGATGACTTTGGTACTGGGTATTCCTCGCTGTCTTCGATGCAAGAGTTTGATGTGGATTGTGTCAAAATTGATCGTTCATTCATTTGGTCAATGGATAAAGGCGGGCTGGCTATCGTCGAGGCCGTTACTCAGATTGCGCGCTCATTCGACTATTACGTAGTTGCCGAGGGCGTTGAGACGGAAGCACAACGTCGTATCCTAAGTGAACTCAACATTAAGTATATACAAGGATTCCTATTTTCAAAGCCGCTGTCTGAAGAAGAGTTAACACTGCGACTCTCGTAGCCTTCTCAAAGCAAAAAAGCCAGCTATTAACGTGGTCAATAGCTGGCAATCAAGTTGGCTTGCAGGCCAACTCTCGCAGTTACCTTTACGCTGCAATTTAGCGCTGGGGCATGTCTGCTAAGGTATAACAAAGGCTCACGTTTGCATCGTCAGGTATCTGGGGCATGGTGTCATTCCAAGCCAACCACTGCTGCCTCATATCAGCCAACCTTTCAGGATACTTTTTCGCCAAATTGGCACGCTCACGTGCATCATTCGTAATATTGAACAGGTACTCGTGTTCATCAACTTTTAAGTACTTCCAATCATCCACACGCAGTGCTCTTTGATCGCGATGATTCATGCGCCAATATAACGGCCTTTCAAAGCGCTCCTCCTCTCCCTTCAACACGGACATGAGAGAGACACCATCTACTGGGTACTCTGGATCAAAAGGCCCATTACCCGCTTCTAACAAAGTCCGCGACCAATCCATTGTCATACAGTGCTGCAAACTCACCGAGCCGGGCTCAACAACTCCAGGCCAGCGAACGACCCAAGGCACACGAATACCGCCTTCCGTTAGATCCATTTTGCCCCCCACTAATGGCCAATTATCAGAGAAGCGCTCTCCGCCATTATCACTGGTGAACACAATCAATGTATCGTCTGCAATACCATGCTGTTCTAGAGCTTCCATGATACGTCCAATGCCTTCGTCCATATGGTGTATCATTTTACGATAGGTATGAATATTCCCACCCTCTAAGTGGAACAACGACTCAATGCTGTCTGCCAAGTGTTCATCGTCACGAGTTTCCCAAGGCCAATGAGGCGCAGTGTAATGAATACTCAAGAAAAACGGTTGGCCTGAATTCTCTCCCGCTCGACGATGAATGAAGTCTAACGAATGCTCGGAAATAAGGTCCGTGAGATACCCAATTTCTCTATGTTCTTCTTCATTAATCCATAAGTCATGATCGCCATAGCCACTGTTATGGGAGAAGTAATCGACTCCTCCTGCCATAATCCCAAAGAACTCATCATAACCAGACGAACGTGGGCCAAAGTGTGGTGGGTAACCTAAATGCCACTTGCCCATTAATCCTGTGTAATACCCTGCCTTTTTCAATTGTGATGGCAGAGTTGGAATGTGTGGAGGCAACCCTAGCGTATCACTGCCACGACTTTTACTATTGATTGGCTCTTCCATCGCACCGCGAAAGCGATATTGATAGGCCATTGTCATCAAAGCGAAACGGGTCGGTGAGCACACTGGAGAGTTAGCATACCCGTCTAAAAACATCATCCCTTGCTCTGCCAACTTATCAATATTTGGAGAAACTTGGCCAAACTGCGCCTCACGTCCACCGTAACATCCGAGATCCGCATACCCGAGATCATCTGCAACAATGTAAATAATGTTAGGCATAGTTATGCTCCTTTTGTTCTAAGAATTGTTTTAAGGTCATAGCGCACGTGCCAGATCCACACCACGATTGCCAATGCCATGCCGATTTGGTCCCAAAACACGCTAGGAGCGAATAACATCACTGCCGCAGCAAGTCGTAGGCAAATTTCGTAAACGCGCAATTTGTGAGTGTGATAGCCAGTCAAAGCCGTCGCCGTTAATACGATCCCCACTGCCAGCTTAACCAGTAGCCATAGCCACGCTAACAGTTCAAACGACACACCTGAGTCTTCTACAGTTAATAAAAGCGGGTTGAAAGCAAAGGTGAATGGAATAATGAAAATCATGATGCCCACTTTCGAGGCTTGTACGGAGGTACCGATAGGGCCACCTTTGGCAATGGTAGCCGCGGCAAAGGCTGCGATGGCAACAGGGGGAGTGATGGCGGACCCCACCGCAATAAAGAAGACAAACATATGCGCTGTAATGGGCGCTAAACCAAGCAACTCCATTGCTGGAATAGCAATCGTTGCGACCGTGACATAAGCAGGCAAAGTCGGCATTCCCATACCCAGCACTACACAACAAACCGCCGCAATGACCAACGACAACAACAACGAATCAGAGACAATGCTCGACAACAGTACGCTGAATTTGACCGGTACTCCCGTTGCCGATAGAGCAGAGATCACAATACTCACTGCGGCAATCGCCATCAAAAGACCCGCAAATGTACGCCCCCCCACACACAGGCTCTTAACCAATTTCACTGGTGCTTTGCGAATCTCAGGATTGATTAAACTCATCGGAAACAAACAGACCAACGCAGCGATGGATGCACCTGACGGTGATAATCCATACAACAACAGGGCGACAATAATGGCTAACGGAACAAAAATAAGTAACAGATTGAGATAGTCTTGTTGGCTTGGCTTATCCACACCTTCGAACTCGTCGTCTGCTTTAATATTTAGACGGCGTGACTCAAATACGATCATAGCGAACAAGCTGCCGTAATAAGCGATAGAAGGGACCAGTACGGCAATGATAATCGTCATGTAGTTTACACCAACGAAATCCGCCATCACCAACGCAGCAGCGCCCATGATCGGAGGCATGATTTGCCCACCCGTTGAAGCAGATGCTTCGACGGCGCCAGCAAAGTTAGCAGAAAAGCCTCGACGCTTGATCATCGGGATCGTAATCACACCCGTGCCGACAACATTACCCACGGCACTCCCCGAAACGGTACCAAATAGCGCAGAGGATAGAACCGCCGCATGAGCGGGGCCACCTGCAGTCTTGCGCATCCAGTGGAACGCTATGCGGATCATCGAATCCCCAGCGCCTACTCCTTCTAGCAATGCACCCAATATGATGAATGGGAATACGGTGGTGATTACAATGGCAAATGTGCTGCCTAAAATGCCCGTATCCAAACTGTAGAGTAAATTCTGCGCTAACGTCTCGTTAACATCATGGTTCACGGTCTGTAATGGGCCAGGCCAGTATTGTCCAGTTGCCATATACAAGATGCCAAAGACACCTAATAACGCGACAGGGATTCCCCAGATACGCCAGCAGAAAAACAATGCACCAACGGATGCTAAGACTGCGATCCACATTTCATGAGAGCTAAAAAAGATCATGCCGTCATCCAATGCACTGCTGATTTGATAGAACGACCAGCAACACCACAGCATAATAAACATTAGAATCGTACTGATCACTGCGACGACAATGTTCGCTTTACCTAATAGGTAGTTTTCGACCATACATAATGCAATGGTGATCACACATAATGCGAAGAACGAAGCTCGGAATGACACCATCGGAAACGGCCCCAAACGAAAATCGCCAATCGCTGGCATTACATTCGCCAAGCCATAAAAACATATGAGTAGACTTAATACCGCAACCAACGCCGACACGACGCGGAGCGACATACTTGAAATAGAAGACATAAATCTCCCCTCTTAACGAAGGCTGTACCCTCGTTCAAGTGTTGCTGATTTAATAAATTGAGAATGCTAACAAGGCACGAGTTCTACAGGAATGACCGAGCAGAAAACGCTGACCACGGCTGAGTCCAAACTGCCTTTAGCAAGTTTTACAGCAATTTGATTAAGGTTTATTAAGTAACGGTTGGATGTCGACACCTTGCGCAGACCAATAAGGTGTCAATGCTTTAGGTGCCATCCCTTGAGAGCTGTTCAACGATGTGGATTCCATTCCAATCTGCTCGGCATGATTCGTAGGAACGACAAGTGCGCCTACACTCAACGCATAGCCACTTTTTCGCTGCCATTGTTTTGACTTTAACATGTGATCTCCCGCTAACTTTTATTGTTTTTCTAGCATTGAAATACGTTACGCCACTTTAAACTATACGTAAAATACCAAATTAGACAGTCAATCAATCAATAATGGATAATAAAAACCACCAAATTCAGGTACATTAACAGAAACCATTTATCTCCATCTTTTGATAAGCGAACGCGACACCGCTATAGGCCGTTTATTATGGAATCGAAACATCTCGTATATTTGTCTGTTATTCTTGAAAAAGGCTCCATCAGTGCTGCAGCAGAGCATCTCAATATTGCTCAACCAACATTAACGCGAGCCATGGCGACGCTGGAAATGCAGGCAGGCACCCAGCTGTTCACACGCAGTCGCTTTGGTGTTTCGAGCACCCCTGTAGGGCATTCATTGGCTAGAGAAGGGCGAGCGATTGCGCAACTGCTTCACTCCGCAGAAGAGCAAGTCTCTCGCTACCGATTAGGAATCAAACAGAGCCTGAGTATTGCATCGGGTTCACTTCTATCGGTAGAAGTGATGCCTCGAATCATTGAACGAGTGCTCCAAAGGCATCCAGAAGTCGCACTGACTGCCACCTGTATTACCCCATCAAGCGCGATAGAATGTTTAATTGATGACAAACTAGATTTTATCATTGCGCCACAAGCCCCCAATAAAAGCACCGCCAGCATCCACAAAGAGTGGATCATGGACGATCAAGTCACTATTTATTGTGGTGAGAGCCATCCTCTGGCCAATGTCGCCAACGTTACGATTGAAGATCTCAAAGACCAAGATTGGATCAGCCTCAGTATTGCAACGTATTTTGAAAAACAAATTACCGACATACTCGAAAAGCGCGGCATAAGAACGGGCAACACAAAAGTCGTTTTTCGCAATGATGCGGTCATGTTGATGAAAATGCTCGCGTCTGGCAAATACCTCGCAGCGTTACCGCGCTTTCCCGTCGAGACCTTAACCCATACGTTTAAAGTCAAGGAAGTGCAGCTAATGCCAACACTTTCGATTGACCGAAGCACCTTCATCTTATGCAACGATTCCCTCACAGAACAGCCTATTTATCAATCACTTAGTGAAATAACACATGAAGTATTCGCAGAGTGCCAGCGGGAAATAAGCGAGCGATAATCGACGGAGACAACAATCCAAAACGTCTCCGTAATGCGTATAAAGGGTTATGAAAACACCATTATCGTAGGCCTTTATGGTATTCGATACAGCGTAGAGGGAATTCTTCAATGTACAAAGGTCTCATTTTAGCCGTGGCAGCGGCATTGCTCAGCGCGTGTTCCTCTAACTCAGATTGGCGTACGGCGAGTCGCGAACCTGCTGGCATCGCACCGAGTCCGACCACAGAAAAGCGGGCCGTGATAGAAGTCTACGGTGCCGATGCATTCAGCTGGCGTGGTTGGTTTGCGGTACACACTTGGATTGCGACCAAAGAAGCCAATGCTGACGAATACACCGTACACGAAGTCGTCGGTTGGCGAGTAGAACGCGGCCAGCCTGCGCTTTATTCATATAGGACAACGACACCGGATCGTTATTGGTACGGTTCTAAGCCTGAGAAGATTCAATCCATTGTCGGTGAAGAAGCACAACAATTGATCCCGAAAATCGAATCAGCCATTCAACGCTACCCTTGGGCAAATGAATACACGCTCTTCCCGGGGCCGAACAGCAACACCTTTCCTGCTTGGGTGGGATTACAAGTGCCTGAATTAGAGCTTGATATGCCCTTTCGGGCGATTGGAAGTGGCTACGCTGATTAGCCTAGCCACTTTAAAAGAACTTGTGATACCAATGTTAATGCTTGGTATCACCTGGATTAGGGATGAAATTAATCACCGCAGATTCCACATCGGGCGCTGAAGTGTGCGGCTGGTTAACGCGGGTTGGAATCTCTTGAGGTTGAGCTTGTATTACCGTCGACTGCTCATCTTGGTAACCGCATGCTACACACTCACGAAACTGCTTTTCAGCCTCATCATCGCGCCACGCACGAATCTTATCCATTTCACTACAACGAGGGCATACTGCCCCCGCGATAAAGCGCTTGGTCGTCATATTTACCTCTTAAGCCGCAATGCCACTGTGTCGTAGCAAGGCATCAACTCTGGGTTCGCGGCCACGGAACGCTTCAAACAGCTCCGCCGCCGACCGAGAACCACCATTTGCCAGTATGGTATCACGGAAATGCGCCCCCGTTTCGGTATTGAAGATCCCGTCTTCTTCAAACTTAGAGAATGCATCGGCCGATAAAACCTCAGCCCACTTGTAACTGTAATAGCCCGCAGCGTAGCCTCCTGCAAAAATGTGCGAGAAGCTATTCTGGAAGCGATTAAATGCAGGAGGCGTCATGACTGCAACCGTTGAACGCACGTCATCCAGCACAGCTTGTACACTGATGCCGGCTTTATATTCTCGGTGTAACCGGAAATCAAACAAAGAAAACTCTAACTGACGCACCATTTGCATGCCTGACTGGAAATTTTTCGCCGCCAGCATTTTATCTAGCAGATCCTGTGGCAATGGCTCACCTGATTCAAAATGTCCCGCAATGTGCGCCAAGGCTTCTGGTTCCCAGCACCAGTTTTCCATAAATTGACTAGGCAGCTCGACGGCATCCCACGCAACCCCATTGATTCCTGATACGGACGAGACATCCACTTGGGTTAGCATATGATGCAAACCATGCCCGAATTCATGGAACAAGGTCGTCACCTCATCATGCGTTAACAAGGCAGGTTGATCTCCGATTGGTGGCGTAAAGTTACACACTAAATACGCGACAGGGAGTTGCAACTGCGACTCATCGATACGACGACGCACTCGACATTCGTCCATCCATGCACCGCCTCGTTTCCCTTCACGGGCAAACGGATCTAAGAAAAAGCGCGCGACATCAACGCCGTCTTTGGAGATAGTGAACAGTTTCACATCTTGATGGTACGTATCAAAATCAGACTCTTCACGAATATCGACACCAAATAAGGTTTGTGCCACGTAAAACAGGCCTGATGTTACTTTATTAATCGGAAAATAAGGGCGCAGCACCTCTTGCGAAATGGCATATTTCTTCTCGCGTAGTTTTTCAGCGTAGTAACCCACATCCCATGCATTCAATGTATCGACGCCATGCTCTTGTTTAGCGAACGCTTTCAACCCCGCCAGATCTTGCTCAGCAGAAGGCTTTGACTTCACCGCGAGATCATCCAAAAAGTCGACAACTTGCTGTCCATTTTCCGCCATTTTGGTAGCAACAGACAATTCAGCATAATTATCAAAGCCTAAGATTTGCGCCATTTCATGACGTAACGCTAGGATTTCATCGATCAAAGGCGCGTTATCAAACTTACCGTCGTCGCTTTGCTCAGACGCACGCGTCGCATAGGCCGTGTACATTTCTTCGCGTAGCGCTTGGTTATCGGCATAGCTCAGCACTGGCAAGTAAGACGGGATATCGAGAGTAAATAACCAACCGTCTTTACCTTTCGCCTCGGCCATTTGTTTGGCTTGCGCTAAAGCCGACTCAGGCAACCCAGCAAGCTCAGCTTCATCCGTGATCAATTTGCTCCACGCCCGCGTTGCATCCAGTACGTTTTCCCCAAACTGGCTGCCCAGTTCCGACAAACGTGCACTGATCTCACCGTAACGTTTTTTAGCAGCGCCCTCTAACCCAACACCGGACAACTCAAAATCACGAATGGTTTGCGTCAACGCTTCTGTTTGAGCGGCTGTTAAGTGCTTTGCCTCATCACTATTAGCCAATGCTTTATACGCTTCATACAGTGCTTTATTTTGACCAAGTTCGGTGTAGTACTCGCTTAATTTTGGCAAGCTTGCATTGTAGGCTTCACGGATTTCGGGTGTATTCTGCACAGAATTCAAATGACTAATCGGTGACCAGAAGTGGCTGAGTCGATCATGAATGTTGTCTAAAGGCAGTACCAACGATGCCCAAGTTGGTGCTGTATTCTTGCTTACCACGGCATCAATATCAGCGCGATTCTTCTCTAGCAAAGTGTCTAGATCCGCTACAATATTCGCAGGATCGACTTTCGAAAATTCAGGGAGAGTCGTCGCATCCCATACGGATTGTGTCATATCGTGATATCCTTTTTGGTCATGCAAACAGCCAAGGCTGCCTGCTAAAATTGGTTGGCTCTGGTATATAACATATGTGGTCTTTCCGCTTTTTCAATGGGCACCACCCATCAGAACGATAGCTTTCAATAATGCTGCACCTTGAGTGCTAAGGTCGAAATACATGACAATCAAAACATTTCGTGGCTTCACGCCTAAATTGGGACAGCGCGTTTGGGTCGATGACAGTGCGCAGCTGATCGGCGACATCGAAATCGGTGATGACAGTTCGGTGTGGCCACTGGTTGCTATTCGTGGCGACATGCACAGAATTCGCATCGGTCAGCGCACCAGTATTCAAGACAACTCTTGCCTGCACATCACACATGCGAGCGATTACAAACCCGAGGGACACCCTCTGCATATAGGTGACGATGTCACTGTCGGCCATATGGCAATGCTGCATGGCTGCACCATCGGCAATAAAGTGTTGGTTGGAATGGGCACCACCATTCTAGATGGGGCCGTTATCGAAGACGAAGTCATCATTGGCGCTGGCTCTTTGGTACCACCAGGAAAACGGCTTGAATCTGGCTATCTCTATATGGGGTCTCCGGTAAAACAAGCGCGCAAACTCAGCGATAAAGAAATTGAGTACTTTCAGTACGCCGGGTTGAATTACGTCAAACTGAAAGACGAATACCTTGCAGAAGCTGAGAGTACCAATGAGTAAACGGCTACCAGCACCGTTTATCGGCGTTGCTTTAATCGCTGGCGCTGCTTGGGTCGCTGTTCAATCCTACCAACAGCACTTTTCTGGGCCCTTATTAAGCGACGCAGAACAAGCCAAAATCAACGTAAGCTTACTTAGCTTTCCACGTCCATTGCCAGCGCTCCACTCATCGAACGCAGGCAAATGGTTTGTGGCTCGGTTACAACCTGACTATTGTGACGCCATCTGCCAAGGCGACATGGCACAATCTAAGTCATGGGGTATAAAGGTCATAACACCTCAAGCCCCAACCTACGACGATATTGAGACGACACTCAGTGCGCCAAACTATTCAGCCCACCAAGGAAAGGTACTTCTGATCAACCCTGAAGGCGAATTTGCAGGCTCTCTGCAGCCACCTTATTCGGCACGGCGTGTCGCTACGGCATTAGAGAAATTGAATAAATAGCCCATTTCAGTGTAACAAGCCCTCGGCTTTGACCGTCTAATCCGTTACATTGCTAATGAGACCCTTATCACTAGTTGAGAATGACCCATGACGCAGCCTGCGGAGCGCCTTGATACGGCGCAACACATGAACCTTTTGCATGACACGGCCTTTATTGAGGATCTACGTAAACAAATGCTCAAGTTTGCGATCTTACAAGTACGACACGAGCAACTGGCAGAGGACGCTGTACAAGAAGCCATGATCTCGGCTTTTACCCATATTGATCGCTTTCAGCGACAAGCAGCGCTCAAAACATGGGTATTCGCGATCTTGAAAAATAAGATCATCGACCTGTTACGTAAAGAAAAGCGCTACAGCAACGCCAGCGAGTTAGAACAAGGCCAGAATAAAAATGGCGATGAGCTGATCGAAGCGTTATTCGAAGCAAGTGGCCATTGGCAAAAACATGAGCGACCTAAGAAATGGGACACCCCTGATCACGGTGTTGAAACAGCGGACTTTTGGAAAATATTTGATGCGTGTCTCAATGCATTGCCTGTCAAATACAGCCGCTTATTTATGATGAGGGAGTTTTTAGAACTTGCAACGGACGAGATCTGCGACAACGAAGAGGTCACTGTTAGCAACCTGAACACCACTCTATATCGTGCACGTCTGCGGTTACGCGAGTGCCTAGAAGATAATTGGTTTCACGGGGAGAAGACAACATGATTAAGTGCAAACAAGCGACGCAATTGCTCTCTGAAACGCTCGATCGACCGCTCAGCAAAAAAGAAGCGTTCGCATTAAAAGTCCATACTGCCATGTGCCCTGCTTGCCGTCAGTTTGGCAAACAGATGCACACGTTAAGAGAGCTTACCCAAGACTACATGAAGTCCGATTCACAATCGGATTCCCAAGACTAATACGCCTATCTGATAAACAACGGAGTCTTAATGCTCCGTTCTTGCGCCTTACATTCCCTTAAAATTACGAAGGATCTGTGTCTTTTTTCGTCTCAGCCTTTTTTGTCGTGCTCCGTTTTTTGGGCTTACTTTTCGTCGTTTTTTTAGCAGCAGACTTAGGCGTCACATCAGGGCTTTGTTCTGTTGAGTCAGTAGCTGGAGATTGTGCTACTTGATCTGATTTAACTGCGCTGTCAACATCGCTAGACTGACTGGCTTTATTAGACTTAGCCGCTTTTTCCACTGCGCCTTTGCTGTCGGACTTGCTAGCCGCCTTCTTCTCAAGCTTTTTTACCAACGTTTTTTTAAGCTTGGCAATTTTCTCTTTTTGTTTCGCAACTTTTTCTTTGCGAGCTTTAATCTCTGATTTAATCGCCTTCACTTCTTTTTTAGACATGCGATCACTCCTAACGGCATGGTGTAATAAGTGAGCTATAAATTACGCCATAGCTAGGCAAATAAATACAAAAATCTAAATATTCATAAAAACTTAATATTGATATCACCACTTAGTCACATAAACCGACTAACGAATTGAATTCAAACGCCAATCGTACGACAAAATGGACACCTCAGGTGTGGATTCCCGCCACGATCGACGTTGCGATTCAGTCGCCCCAAGCGCATCACCATAATCGGCTAAGAAACTGCCGAGAGAAGAATAACCACGCCAGCCTTTTTCAAAGTCTTCTCGGTACCATTTAAAAATAGAAGATAGGTAAACCGTGCCTTGATCCAAACGATTCCGACTGCGGTCCGACAGGAACTGTCGTGTTTGCTGGTTGAGTTGGTCGTTTAGCTGAGCGCCAGTGTAGGCCTCATTGCGCAGCGCGGGGCAGCCGATGCTAGCGCAGTTTACGGCGAAGTGAATTCTGGGATCCTCGTAGCGCCCTGCGCCACGTATCCAAGTATGTTCAATATGGTCCAATGACACTTTTTCGCCGAGCAGCGATATAAACGCTTGCTTCCAAGGGCTCGAAAACCAACCGCCAATGTCTTTAATCGACTCTAAATCTGGCCACTTCGTCAATATCAGCGCCACAGTAAAGGCATTGTATGCGTTGATTAAGAACGCCAACTGATCGGCCTCAGACCACTCTTCAAATTGCGCGTTAGAGACGCTCGAAAGTTGCGTTAGATATGACTGGAACGTCGCTTGATCTTGCGCAAACCCAGCGTAGTCAACTGCCGTCGACGCACCGTCATCTGTTGCTACCACATGCGCTTGCAACAATTGACTCCATGTCTCGTGTGTCAAAGTTGTATTCGCCATTGTAACCGGTGCATAGAGACACACGAGTACCCAGAGAGAAGTCAGTAGCCGGACCATTACATTACTCCATCAAAGATTTGTATTGTTATTAGACGTCCATCAAGCCACTTTTATTACGCCACAATGTTGAAAGACCGAAACGGAGCAGATTTCATCGCTCATTCCGGCCTTAAATAAAAATTTTATTTTTTTGTGTAATAAGCCACTCGCAGTGCCCGTCAAAGGACTGTAACTCATAAAACACATCCTTTGGAGGATACCCATATGTCTGCATCTAAAACATCTCTTGCTCTCGCTCTTGGTACTGCTGTAGCTCTTTCTGCGGTCGCTGTTCCTGCCTCTGCGGCAAGCAAAGAAAAGTGTTATGGCGTTGCGCTAGCTGGTCAAAATGATTGCGCGGCCGGCCCAGGTACCTCTTGCGCGGGTACTTCAACTAAAGATTACCAGAGCAATGCTTGGAAACTGGTTCCTAAAGGCACTTGCACCGATACGATGTCCAAAACATCACCAACAGGCCATGGCCAACTGGAAGCATTCTAAGGCGCTCCATGTTGACCAAGTCTGATCAGCAGGCCGAGGGTAGATCCATACCCTCGCGCTTTGCGCAGTATTCTGGCATCAGCCTCAAGCCCTGTTATTACGAGCAAATCCTCGCTGAGCTACCTGATGTCGGGTTCTTTGAAGTACACGCTGAAAATTACCTCAGTCTAGGTGGGCCTGCGCGTCATTACCTAGCGCGCATTCGTGAGCACTATGACATCACTGTACATGGCGTGGGGTTATCATTGGGCGGAGAAGATCCTCTCAACACAGAGCATTTAGAACGTGTCGCACAATTGGTCGAGCGCATTGAGCCGGTCATATTTTCAGAGCACTTGGCGTGGTCCAGCCATCAGCAACACTTCCTCAATGATTTGTTGCCCGCGCCCTACACGCAAGAGCGCTTAACGCTTTTATGTGATCACATTGACCAAGTACAGAATCGCCTAAAGCGTCAGATTCTCATTGAAAACCCTTCGACTTATGTCGAGTTCAACAGCAGCGCGATGACCGAGACAGACTTTATCGGACAAATGGTTGCACGCACTGGCTGTGGTTTGTTGTTGGATGTGAATAATGTCGAAGTCTCTTGCTTTAATCATGGGTGCAGCCCTTACCAATACCTACAAAGCCTACCGTTACAAGCGACGCAGCAAATTCACCTCGCTGGTTACGTACTGGACGAACAAGATCAGCCAGCATTGAAAATCGACTCCCATGACCAGCCCGTTGCCCACGAGGTCTGGCAACTTTACCGATACTTACTGGAGCAAATTGGCGATTGTCCGACTTTAATAGAACGCGATGGTAACCTGCCTGAGCTGACCACCCTTCTGCAAGAAGCTCATCAAGCGGATGACATTCGACAAAACACTCGCGAGGCTCACCATGCAAGCGCAGTTTAAAGCGGCCGTTTTTTCGCAAAATGACGCGTTGCTAAAGGACATCAAAGCACCCCATGCACACGAGCGTAATCAGCGCCTCAACGTGTATCGCAACAATGTTTTTAGCTCATTACAAACTGCGCTGGCGGATATTTTCCCTGTATGCAAGCAATTAGTCGGAGAGACTTTTTTCAATGCCATGGCGCATCAGTACATTATGCAGTGCCCACCGAATTCTCCGATTTTATCTCACTATGGTGACCAGTTTAGCGCTTTTGTCGCGCAATTCACGCCCGCACAATCATTACCCTATCTGCCGCTACTATGCGATTTAGAGTATCGCTTGCTGCAATTAACTCATCAGGCCGAAACGCCCACGTTAAGCCTTGATATGGCACAACAACAACTGAGCCAAATCCAAAATCCTGAGCAGCTTGAATTACACTTAGACCCAAACATTCAACTGTTGAAAGCGCCGTTAGCGATTGGCGCTTTGTATTTAGCGCACCAGCAAACCAACCCCAACCTCGATGATATTGATTTACAACAAACCGAGTACCTGTTGCTAGCCAAGTCGGGCTGGTACGGACGCTGCTACACACTTACGGAAGCTGAGTTTGTTTTCCTTCGCGGCATCAAAGCAGACCCTTTATTGCCTAACGCGATACCCGATATGGAAGCGTTTGACCTCGGACAAACCTTAGCGAAACTCATGACATGGCAAGTATTTACGTCCATCATTGAATCATCGGCCAATACACATGGAGAATCATGATGTTAATCCCTCTTCAACGCACCACTGAGCGAGTGTTTTCAGCCATTCCTGAATCACTAATATTGCTGCTTGCTCGCTTTGCCTTAGCGGCGGTTTTTTGGATGTCGGGTCAAACTAAAATCGAAGGTTTTGCTCTGAATCCGTTCTCGGGCACCTATGAGTTTGGCTGGCCGAGTCTAAAAGAAAGTACCTTTTTCCTGTTTGAATACGAATATGCTCTTCCCCTCATCCCTGCAAATATTGCTGCGTACATGGCAACTACTGCCGAGCATATCTTGCCGATTCTATTGCTGACAGGCTTGTTAACTCGCCTATCAGCATTTGGCATCTTGATGATGACCTTAGTCATTCAGCTGTTCGTCTACCCTAGCGCTTACGCAACCCACGCCACATGGGGCGCTTTAGCACTGCTATTGATGTATCGCGGTGGCGGCGCCGTATCAATCGACCAGCAGTTACTAAAATAACCAGACCTCCAGATCATAAAAAACGCGACCTTAGGTCGCGTTTTTTGCTTCATTCACAGGCCTTAGGCTGTCTTTCGAAATGGCCATGTATAAGCCATTAAAAACAACATTGCTGCGCACACTACAACACTTGGGCCGGTAGGCGTATCCCATTGATACGATGCCCAAAGCCCGCCGCAGACTGACAAACACCCAATCACACCCGCCAAACAAGCCATTTGCACTGGTGTTCGAGACAAACGACGAGAGGTCGCAGCAGGGATAATCATCAATGAGGTGATCAACAGCACACCCACGATTTTCATCGCCACAGCAATTACCAAGGCCACCAAGAGCATCAAAAGCAAGCGAATCGCTTCAACAGGATAGCCTTCGACTTTCGCCAACTCCTCATTTACCGTGACCGCCAACAAAGGCTTCCAAAATACCACCAACAGCAGCAGTACCAGCGCGCCCCCCCCAAATATCCAGTACAAATCACCTTGACCAATCGCCAGCAAATCGCCAAATAAATACGCCATCAAATCGATGCGTACATGGTCCAAGAAACTCACTGCCACCATGCCAAGGGACAACGCCGAGTGGGCCAAAATGCCAAGCAGCGTATCCGTCGCGATAATGTGCTTTTTTTGCAGCGTCACCAACACCAGCGCTAAACCGATACACAAAGCGATAATCGCCAAATTCAAATTGATATCAAACAAAAAGCCTAGCGCCACCCCAAGCAACGCCGAATGCGCTAAGGTATCTCCAAAGTACGCCATGCGTCGCCACACCACAAACGCACCTAATGGCCCTGCGACCGCAGCAACGCCTAAACCACCCATCAGTGCACGCATCAATAGTTCTAACATTTTCTACACTCTCCGGATTTAATGATGATGCTGGCAACTTGCACTGTGAACGTGACCCTCTTCCACGACTTCACCACTGTCATCATGGACATGATCATGGGAGTGGGCGTAAATCGCGATGGAATCTTCCGCACCTGGCACGCCAAACAAGGCTTGATACGCTGGATGCCCCTTCACGTGCTGGGGTGAGCCAGAACAACACACATGCTGGTTAATACACACCACAGTGTCCGTCTGAGCCATCACGAGATGCAGATCATGAGAGATCATCAAGACACCGCAATTGAGTTCATCACGGATGCTCGCAATCAGGTGATAAAGCTCCACCTGTCCGTTTACATCCACCCCTTGAACGGGCTCATCCAGCACTAATAAATTGGGCTTATTAAGCAGCGCACGGGCAAGCAATAAGCGTTGCGTTTCGCCACCAGACAACACTTGAACTTGCGCTTGTTCCAAATGCGGGATGCCTACTTTTTCCAAGGCTGGACGAATATCACGTTTGTCAACACCACGAACCAATCCCAGAAAATGCCTAACGGTTAAAGGAAGGGTCGGATCAATATGCAACTTCTGTGGCATATAGCCAATTCGCAACGTGGCATGACGGATTACGTCACCCGTTGTTGGAGACTGCAATCCCAATAACGTCCGAATCAAAGTACTCTTACCGCTGCCATTCGGGCCAATCAAGGTGACGATTTCTCCCTGATGCAGCGACATATTAATGTGCTCCAGCAAGGGACGATCACCAAACTGGATACTAATGTCTTTTAATTCAGCCAAGCGGGTACTCATTACTCAGCATCCTCTTTGCAATTGGCACACAGCCCGGTCAATTCAATGGTTTCTGCGCGTAATTGAAAGCCCTGCTCTGCCGCTTTATCGATCAGCGAACGATGGATATCTTGATAGTCAAACTCGGCGACATTTTGGCATTCGTCACATATCAAAAAATAACCCTTATGAGGTTTATCTGCGTGAGCACAGCCTAAATAAGCGTTCATGGACTCTACTTTGTGGATCAACCCCGCTGACAAAAGAAAATCGAGCGCTCGATAGACGGTAGGAGGCGCTGAGTTAAAGCCCTCTTCCGCGAGTTTTGCCAACAACTGATAAGCCCCCAGAGGGCGATGACTTTGCCAAATCAATTCCAGCGCGCGGCGGCGCACTTTGGTCAGCCGTTGACCTTGCTCGGCGCAAACCGTTTCCGCCGTTTCTAATGCCTGTTCGATACACACATTATGATTATGGTTGTGCTCGTGAGAGTGGTGTTCTTCGGTCATTAAAATGCCCGCCCTGCTATTTGTAAGTCACTGTAGATCATCGTGACACTGATAAAAATTAAGAGTAACGCGGCAATCACACCCAATATCTGGGTTAAACGCGTTCGCCATACAGAGGGCGTTAAACCAATACTCGCATCCCGCAACGCCACACTAATTAGCGCTAATGCTGACACCGTAATCGCCGTTCCTAACGCCATCACCATGGTCGCAACCATCCCCCAATGCAAAATGTCTGTGCTGCTGGAAAACAACAACACTAACACCGCCCCCGTGCACGGGCGAATACCAATCGCGGTGACCATCGCCCATGTACTGCGCTGGGCTGTTTTATCGACTTTAGATCCATGGTGACAAGAAGAGTCATGATGATGATCGTGTTCGCAATGCGCGTCGGCATCATGGCTATGGTCATGACCACAGCTAGATTTGCCCCGCGCTATACGCCAAAGCATCCACACACCTATCGCGCCAATCGCAATGTAGGATGCCATTTCGAGCACACGGGTGGTCTCGGTCACCATGCCCGCTAAGGCAAATACTTGCGACAACATAAAGACCAAGGCAATGGCCACAATACCTTGTAATAACGCCGAGCTAAACGCCAACTGTACGCCTTTTCGAAATGGTGCTTTCGTAGCCAACATATACGACGCAATCACAGCTTTACCGTGACCCGGCCCCGCCGCATGAAACACGCCATACAAAAAGCTCGCAACCATCAAGCTGCCGATCAGTAACGGATCTTCTTGGCGTGCCAAAGATTGAATTAGACGCGCCAGCTCACGATGGAAGTCACGCTGCTGCTCCATTACCCAACGCCCCATTTCAAACACGGCGACTTGATCAGCCGCCCAAGCGCTACTTGAGGCAAGCAACACGCCGATACTCAGCCATTGGAGAAAGCGCACATTGTACTCCCGTTTCATAAAGTATTATCGTGTTGTTATGTTATAACAACCAAAACCTAGCTTGAAGACGTTTCACACGTCAATAGAGGAAATAGAGAGGGATGACTGGGCGTCTAACGACGCCCAGCCAACAAAACCGATTAGGAGGCCGGCGTTAAAAACCCCATGACACCGCCCATAAAGATCTGCGCGGCCATCGCGGCCAAAATCAAGCCAGTAATCTTAGATAGGATATTCAGTCCCGTACGCCCCAATAGTTTCTCGATCAGCGAGCCAGAATACAAAATGATGCCCAAGGTCAACAACGCGCCAACCAACCCTAGGACGCCGATCACTAAATCCCAGCCTTGAAATTCCGCCCCGTAAACGAGGATCGTACCTATGGTTGCTGGGCCAATAATCGTCGGCACCGCCAGCGGCACGACCGATACATCGTCACGCTCTTCGCTGGGCATGCCCGTGGCATGATTGCGAGTGCCGTCTCGAACGAGACTGATTGCAGACATAAACAGCAAGATGCCAGACCCAATACGAAACGAATCCAATGTAATCCCCAGCACGTCGAATAACGCACTGCCGAAAAACATCAACACTAACGCGATGGCCAGGGCAGCAATGATCGCCTTATTGGCGACACTTTTACGAACCTGCGGCGTATCGCCACGGGTCAATGCCAAAAACATCGATAACACAAAAAACGGGGCAAAAAGGAAAAAGAACTTAATCCAAGTCGAAATCAATAAACTCATGAAAGGGAATATCCAGTATGCACGACCAACGCGATCAGCGCTGAGTCAGTGCCAGTTTTACGCCAAAGCCCACCAGCAATACGCCGGTGATGCTGTCCAAGACTTGCGCGACTTTTGGTCGCGCCAGCCAAACTCGCGCGCGATGAACCATCACGGCGAGAAACGTTTGCCACACCATCGCTATGATAAAATGAAGTGCGGCCATAAATAGGGATTGCGCCACAGCCGAATACGCTGGGTCAATGAATTGGGGCAAAAACGCCATGTAAAAAACGATGGTCTTAGGATTCAGAACATTTGACAAGATGCCTTGACGAAACGCGCTGCTCGCAGTGATTTCACGACCTTTTGGGAGCGTTAGCGTTAACCCTTGGGGTCGCAACGCACTGCGTAACGCTTGAATGCCAAGATAGGCCAAATACAAGGCGCCAGCCATTTTAAAAGCGGTAAATAAGGTCGCAGATCCTAGCAAAATAACCGATAAGCCCAAGGCAGAAATGGTCGCATGGGCAAACAATCCTAAGCAAATGCCTAAACTGCAAACGAACCCCACGCGCCACCCCGCGACCGCAGAACTACGCAATACAAGAAGAGTATCGACTCCAGGACTCATGGTGAGCACAGAGATCGCCAATAGAAACGGTAGCCATTGAAAGTGCTCTAGCATTGTTGGGTTCTCAAATGAATCATGGGAGACACGCTAAGGATCGCACGTTACGTCGACCCAACCTTCCATATAGAAGGCATCCGCTTTTGCAGGCGTGGGGGTACAGGTTTCCGCTAAGATCCCCGTTAGCTGAATCAAGCCATCATCAGGGATCACCAGTGCAAAATAATTTTCACTGTCGCCGAAACCTAAGCGCAGAGGGTGGTCCCTTAAATCCACCGCGTCGGGCAACGATATCCCTAAATCGACGGTTAATTGCTGATCTTTCACATCAAGGTCGGTGATCGTGACCAGATCCGGTTTGATCGGCTCGTCATCCACTTCAATTTTTAGAAAATAGCCATACTGCGCAAGGTTGGTCATGGCTTGCGCCGCCTCAGCTTTTTCTTGGCCTTCCAGTTTGCCGTCGGCATTTGTGTCAAACGCGATCAACATATCCATGCTCGAAAACAAATCAAATGTCCAATGGGCATTAAGCGTTTTAACGACAGGTTGGGCAAGGTTAATCTGGTAATACGAATCAATCCAAATATGTGGGTGCGCAGAGACCGCCTGTGGCAAGCTTGCCACACCGGATACCAGTAGAGAAGTCAGCACACCACGCCACATCATCTAGTTCTCCATCAAGCTAGGAGCAAAGCGTACCCGAGAGGCTACGATACGCTGAAATTCTTCAGGGTCATGTTGCTGGGCAAGGCGCTCTGGGTCATCTTTAGCACCATGCCATGCTTCGAGGCGAGACAACCAAAAACGCACGCCTGCAATACGCAGCATGTGCGGCCAAGACACAATCTCAGCAGCGCTCGGCTTGCGCTCATGAACATACTCATTAATCAACGCGTGGTACTTATCCATATCCAGTTCACCCGTACTGAAGTCGGTACACCAATCATTGACGACAATGGCTAAGTCGTACATCAACCACGAATAACAGGCATTGTAAAAGTCGATGATGGCAGACAGCTGATCGCCTTCAAACAAGGTATTGTTGTAAAACAAGTCCCCATGAATAGTGCCTTTTGCCAACTGATCGTCGTACTCGCCGATGAAGGTGTCAAACTCTGCGATTTGCTCCAGTAATAAACGAGACTGCTCTGGCGGCAACTCAGGGGCCAAAGATTTGGACGTAGCGCGCCACCAATCCATACCGCGGTGGCTTTCGCGATGTTCAGGAAAATCCATCCCGGCACTGTGCAACTGCGCCAGCACTTTCCCCATCAAACGGCAGCTTTCAACCGTGGTCCCTTCTAACAACCCACCAGCGAAGCAATCAACGATGATCGCAGGGCGTCCCTTCACCACACGTAAACGTTCACCATGATTATCGATCAACGCCGCAGGAACATTAAAGCCCTTATGTTTCAGGTGCGCGACAACATCTAAAAAATACGGCACTTCTTCTAACTCAAACTCTTCAAACAAGGTTAAGACATACTTGCCTGTCGTCGTCGTGAGAAAATAGTTGGTGTTTTCCACACCGCCAGAAATGCCTTGGAATGACACTAATTCACCTAAGTAATAATCGGCCACGAGGCCGCGCATGTCAGAGTCCGTGAGAGTTGTGTAAACCGCCAAGAGATGCACCTAAATTATGAAAAATCGAGCGTAATTGCCTTAGAGCGCTTATGCTCCACAATAAGAGCAAAAAGGTCAATTCGTTATGATAAAAACCTCGCCTAAGCGTTGCGCTAACTGCGGTAATATTTTTAACGTGCAGACATCGCTTGTAAACGCTGGCATACTAAAATCAACGGATAGATGTGCCCCTGTCTTTGTCGAAAGATGAATACGAGACGCACAGCCAGTCACAATGGGTTAATGTTTATGTATCAATTGGTCTTCTCGACTAGAGCCACCTACATTGCGTTGTCTTTCTATAGTGTCTTTACTGTATCGATTGGCGTATTCAATATGATTACCCAAACCGGCCATATCATAGACTATGTGATCCCCATCAGCAGCGGTATCGCCATTACAAGCTTTCTGATCTATTTTCATCAAGATCCCAAACACCACCAGCCAAACGTCATTAAAGCCTTAGTCATATTGAATGCCTACGCCTTCATAACCCCCGCTTGGTATTTTACCGTTGGTGCCGTTTGGAGTAGCTGGGCCTTCATCGATGAGTTTCCACCGGTCAGCGGCATCATGCTCATCGCATCGGCTGCGTTGGTCGTAAAAGCGCCAAGGTCTTGGTTACGCTTTGTCCTCATCACTTGGGGACTAGTATGCACCCCGATTATGGTGTATTTACTCACCCACTCCGTAGAACTGAACACGCCCAGAGGCCGAGAGATGTTGATCTTTTTTGGCCCAGGCGGATTCATTCTATTGATCATTTTAACCTATCAGCGAAAACTCATCGCACGCTTCTCACAAGTACAAGATAACTTGCAACGATCGCGTCGACAGGCGGAATACGATGAGCTGACAGACATTTGCAACCGACGCGGTTTAATTTCTTGGCTGTCTCGTGACGAAAGCAAAACGCCCGATGTCAGCGGTCTTATTATCGATATTGATCACTTTAAATACATCAATGACACCCACGGCCACGAAACGGGCGACGCAGTCCTCAAGCACGTATCACAGGTTTTGGGCTCTCATATACCAGAACAAAGCTGCCTTGCACGCTGGGGCGGAGATGAGTTTGTCATCCTACTCAAGGACATGTCGGCCAGCGACGTACAAAAGGTAGCGGATGACTGCCTCAACTCAATCCGTGAGGTACTTTTCCCGAGCGTTGGTCACATAACATGCAGCATCGGCGCTGCACCGAACCTACAATCCAGCGATATTGACACGATTATCCGCAATGCTGATGCCTGTCTGTATACCGCAAAACGCCAAGGCCGCAACCAAGTAGTCATCAAGCAACCGCAGGAACCTCTGACAATTAGCCAATAAACCAAGGTTAGGGCAAAAGAGCACTGTAAATTTCTGTTGAACGCCCTAGAATAGGCAACAATTACGGCGTTTTATAACAGAGGTTTTATTTTGGCTACGGACACACTCACAAGCACTTCCCCTATGGTTTTGGTAGATGGCTCGTCTTACCTATACCGTGCTTTTCACGCGATTCCACCGTTAACCACCAGCGATGGCCAACCCACCAACGCGGCACGCGGTGTGATCAGCATGATCCGCAGCCTAATTAACAGCTACCCCAACTCCCCCATCGTGGTGATCTTTGATGCCAAGGGTAAAACCTTCCGCGATGAGATTTACAGCGAATACAAAGCCCAGCGCCCACCGATGCCAGACGATCTGCGCGTACAGATCGAACCGATCCACCGTATGATCGAAGCCATGGGATTACCACTTGTGGTCATCGATGGCGTTGAAGCCGACGACGTGATCGGCACCATCGCCAAACAAGTGGGTGCTGAGGGTCGTGAAGTCATCGTTTCAACGGGCGACAAAGACATGGCGCAGCTCGTGACCGACAAAGTCACCTTGGTCAACACCATGACCGACACCGTGATGGACGTGGCGGGCGTCAAAGACAAATTCGGCATTCCGCCTGAGCTGATCATCGATTACTTAGCTCTGATGGGCGATAAAGTCGATAACATCCCGGGCGTACCGGGTGTAGGCGAGAAAACCGCCCTTGCCCTACTGCAAGGTATTGGCTCCATCAAAGAGATCTACCAGCGCTTAGACGACATCGCCGCACTGGGCTTCCGTGGTTCAAAAACCATGAAGAAAAAGATGGAAGACAACCAAGACATGGCGGAGTTGTCTTACACCTTGGCCACCATCAAATGCGACGTCGAACTGCCATTTGATCCGCACACCTTGAAAAACGAAGAGATCAATAAAGAAGCCCTAAGAGAGTGGTTCCAAAAGCTGGAATTCAAAACCTGGCTACGCGACATCGATAAAGCGCCTGCTCATGGCAAAGCCGACGACACCGTCGACAATGAAGATGAGCCGGTACAAGCTGCCAACATTGATGTGGACTACGACACCGTCTTAGATAAAGACAGCTTCAATGCGTGGCTGAAGAAAATCCAAGAAGCAGACTTGGTTGCCTTCGACACGGAAACCACCTCGCTCAACTACATGGCGGCGGAATTGGTCGGTGTCAGTGTCTCGGTTGAAATCGGTAAAGCCGCATACATTCCCGTCGCGCACGATTACGAAGGCGCGCCCGAGCAACTTGACCGCGACTGGGTACTTGAGCAATTAAAGCCTTGGCTTGAAGACGACAACCAGAAGAAAGTCGGCCAGCACCTCAAATACGACGCCAACGTGCTCAACAACTACGGCATTACCCTGCGTGGCATCGCGTATGACACCATGTTGGAGTCCTACATTTTCAACTCCACTGCCACGCGCCATGACATGGACAGCCTTGCGACCAAGTTCCTCGGCCACACCACAGTGAGCTTTGAAGAAATCGCAGGCAAAGGCGCGAAGCAAAAAACCTTTAACCAAATCGAGCTGGAACAAGCGGCGTTCTATGCAGCCGAGGATGCCGACATCACCCTACGCTTGCACGAAGCCATCATGCCGAAGCTGGAAAAAGAAGGCGATTTGGTCAGCGTACTCAAAGACATCGAACTGCCACTCGTCCCAGTACTGGCCAAAATGGAACAAACTGGCGCATTGATCGACCCTGAACTGCTGCACGCACAAAGCGCTGAAATCGCCAGCAAGCTACAAGAAATCGAGATCAAAGCCCACGAAGCCGCAGGTGAAAGCTTCAACCTCAGCTCACCGAAGCAACTGCAAGTGATCTTGTTTGAGAAACAAGGCTTGCCCGTGATCAAGAAAACGCCAAAAGGCCAACCTTCGACTGCGGAGCCGATCTTGCAAGAGTTGGCAGAGCAATACGAACTGCCCCGCTTAATCATGGAACACCGCAGCCTCGCCAAGCTCAAGTCGACCTACACCGACAAGCTACCCGAGATGTTGCAAAAGACTGGCCGTATTCATACGTCTTACCATCAAGCGATCACCGCGACGGGACGCTTGTCTTCAACCGATCCGAACTTACAGAACATTCCGATCCGTACCACCGAAGGCCGCCGCATTCGCCAAGCGTTTGTTGCACCCGAAGGCTATAAACTGATCGCGGCCGACTACTCGCAAATCGAGCTGCGCATCATGGCGCACCTATCACAAGATAAAGGGCTCTTAGACGCCTTTGCGCACGACCAAGATGTGCACAAGGCGACCGCGGCAGAAGTCTTCGACACCACGGCAGACGAAGTGACCAGCGAACAACGCCGCCGCGCCAAAGCCATCAACTTCGGTCTAATCTACGGCATGTCGGCCTTTGGCCTTGCGAAGCAACTCGGCATCGGCCGCCCAGAAGCGCAAAAATACGTACAGCGCTACTTCGAACGCTACCCGGGCGTGCGCACCTACATGGACAACACCCGTGAAAGTGCCAAAGAGAAAGGCTACGTCGAAACTATCTTTGGCCGTCGCTTATACCTACCAGAAATCAAAGCGAAAAACGCCATGATGCGCCAAGCCGCCGAACGCACCGCGATCAACGCCCCGATGCAAGGCTCCGCCGCGGACATCATCAAACGCGCCATGATCAACATGCACCAATGGCTCGCGGAAACCGACCTAGACGTGAAAATGATCATGCAAGTACACGATGAACTCATCTTCGAAGTCGCCGAGAAAGATTTAGAGGCTGCGCAGGAAAAGATTGTCGAGATTATGCAGAATAGCAGCGAGATTGACGTGCCGCTGTTGGTTGAGGCTGGGGTTGGGAACAACTGGGATGAGGCGCATTAGGGCGCCTCTGATTTCAAAATTCGTGCTTCAGGGGGCAAATCACGTCCTTAAGGATTTATTTGCCCTTTTTGTAATTTTTTTCTTGAGTAAATCGTTCTTTGTAATAAAAATATTAACGCTATAATGATTTTCTCGGGCAAATAACCCCATGTAATGAAAATCTTAGCTTTGTAAATATTTTTTAGGCCAACTATGAAACATGCACCCGTAGGCTACGCGCACTTATTAGAATACACCGACATCGCCGCCATGCCGTTACAGGTGTCTGCTCGTGTTATGCCCGTAACCAAGGTTCAGCGTATTGAGAATACCTTAGCGATACCCGCAGCGTTAGCGTCTGCTGAGAATATTCTCGATCACGTGCTGTTTGCTCTGAAATACGAAGATCTTAATTTACAAATACTCTCTCAAGCTCTGCCTCAGGTGGAAGAGAGCGAGCTTTTAGCAATCTATGAATCGTCCCCTATGGGCAAATATATTCGTATAGCCTGTTTACTCTGGGAGCATTTCAACCAGCAGCTATTACCACGCTCCACTGAGTTGAAGCGTGGTAACTATATCCCTTTATTAGATCCTAAGCGTTTTATCACCGCAGATAACCAAGCAAATAAACGCTGGCGCGTCTATGTCAATGTAATCGGCTCCTTAGACTACAGCATCATTGTGAGACGCACTGAACGATTGGAAAAGGCTCTAGTGCAAAACACACTTCAAAAAGCCAAAGAGTTTACTGATAAGTTAGATGACGCCATGCTCAATCGAGCTTTATCGTGGGTGTATCTGAGTGAAACCAAGGACTCTTTCGCTATCGAGAAAGAGCAGCCCGATACCAATAAAATCCAGCGCTATACCAACCTATTGAGACAAGCACACATCCCCCGTGCAATTGATGAAGACTATTTAACAGAATTGCAAAAGGCCACAATCAACAATCCCTATGAATGGGCCGTGTCCTATCGCAATGAGCAGAACTACTTAAGTAATGGCCCTGGCTCTATCGGCGTCACGTATGTCCCACCCTCACCGAATTTATGTCGTGAACTCATGCAAGAGTGGGAGCAACTGACCAACAAGTTGCCAGAGCACGTAGATCCTATTGTGCTTGGCGCGGTTATCGCATTTGGCTTTGTATTCTTACACCCTTTTATGGATGGTAATGGCCGTTTGTCACGCTTTATGTTTCATCACGTACTATGTCACAGCGGGCAACTTGCGAACGGCCTATTACTGCCCGTGTCAGCGGTACTCTACAACCGAGAGCGAGAATACCTCGAAGCCCTAAGTGCCTACTCATCTGAGACTCGTCCGTTCTGGCAAGTGGATTACCTTGATGCCGAAAACTTCGCCTTTGAATTCAAAGGCCATGAGTCCATCTACCGCTATTGGGATGGCACCGCCTGTGCCGAGCTGATGGCGGAAGCCTGTGACGAAGCCATGGAACACTATATCAAGCAGGAAGTGGCGTATCTCAACCAATACGACACCCTAAAACGCCATATCAATAAACGGTACGATATTAATGAGAGAACACTTTCAAAGTTGGTAGTTTTCTGTTTAGAGCAAAACGGCAAGATCTCTAAGAAGCGTAGAGATCAGCTGAAGTATGAAGTGCCTGAAAAGGTGTTTGATATGTTAGAAGACGTATACTCAGAAGTTCAGTGTAACAATTAATTTTATATAGAAAAATCCAACAAGGAGAGCATCAGTGGAAGAGAACAATTTTATAGAATATGAATATGATGCCATTGCATTTAGACAAGGGCTAGAATCTGAATGGACAGTTTCATTTTGTGCCTCAGCAGATCAGATTATTAATTGGGTTGGTATTCCACAAAAGAAAAATTTCGATAATGTGGAAAGCTCAGGATTCCAGAGAACTATAAAAAAAGAACGAATGGGAAGTCTTATAAGCTTTTTTAATGATCCAAAAAACATTATTCAGAACCCTTTACTATGTGCAACAACAAATAAATCAGACACCAGAAAAATCGGTTCTTTCTTTACTCCTGATAATGAAAACAGTGACTCATACTCTCAAAAAGGAAAGTTATTAATAAGATCAAAGAACTTCAATAAAAAAAGTCTGCAAGAGCTTCTATCTCTTTTCAGAGAAACTCTTGAAAAAAGAGTTCCTGAACTTGTTAACTCTAATATTGACCAAGAACTATTAGCAAAAATAAAAGAAATCTATTACGGAAGTGATTATGTTGAGCAATCATCTCCAGAAGACACCTCTCCAGATGTAGCTTTAGAAGTAGAAGATTCCCATATACAGGATTTATGGCAAGAGATTAAATGTAGAGAGATAGTACTTTCAGAGTCCGGCAGAGACAACCCAGAAAGCATTTTAGGATTTGACAAAGCATCAATTATATCTTATCTACTTCCAGTAACTTTGGTCGATGGACAGCACCGTCTCATGGGAGCTATTGAACAGTACAATAACTTCAAAGACTCTAACACTGGGCTAGAAATAATTGAGAAATTAACTTCCGAAGATCTATCTATCACAGACCTAGAAAAACGTGTTTCTGAGAAGTACTGTAGAAAACTTCCTATTTCCATGATACTTAGCGAAGATCCAGCTGAACACGTTTTTCAATTTGTAGTTGTAAACCAAAAAGCTACTCCTATTAACTCTGCTCTTCTTGGCACAATTGTATCTACTACACTTAGCTCAAAAGAGCTTGAAAGTGTATCTCATAGGCTAAAAAACGCTGACATCCCACTAGAAGACTCTAAGGCCATTTCATTTGCAACTAGAGACCCTGAGAGCCCTTTCTTTAACTTAGTCCAAACAGGAATTACCGGGGAAGACTATGGAAAACTCCCCTGGACAGTCATGAAAGGTCTTGTCTCTATTTTTAAAGATTTAAAAGGTGCGAAATACTATAGTGACACAGTAAAAACAGACTTCTCAGACTTATGGAAGCGCCGAGTTCTAGAAAAATGCGATTTAATTCCTGGAGATAATATAGAGGAAAAAATCGAAAACTGGAGCTCTGAAAATGGACTCTGGAGAGATTTTTTCATTTCATTTTGGAGCAAAATAAGAGATACATTCGGATCAACTAGTGACGTAGACAGAAAGAACTATTGGGGAAACACAAACTCAAACTTATTCAATAAAGTATCTTTAAACATTCTGGCGGCTGACTACTTCAAGTATATATCTGGATCAAAATATGAATTTAATGAAAATTCAGATGTTGAAGCCTCAATAAATGATTGGTTAGAGGATGTTGATAGAAGTTATTTCGATAGAGATTGGGTGCTAAAAGATATCAAAAAGGACTCACCAGGAATTAGAAAACAGTGGTCTCATCTGTGGATGAATTATAGGGAAGATCCTAGGAAACTTCCAGCAATAAGTCAATATAGAAATAGTTTTTCAGGATAAAAACATGGAAAATCTATTTTCATATATAGAGAAAATAATACCAGGAATAAATGATGCTTGGGATAGAGAAAAAATCTCTGACCTAGCTATACTCAATACTCCAGAAGCAGTGTTATCCAAAAACAGCTTTTTATTAAACGCTGACATGAAATTCATTTGGTTTTCTTGGTTTATTGAATCAATTTATGATTACCACAAAGCATCTGATGATATTAGCTACCCAGAGGTAGTCTCTTCAGTGAGACGTGGACTATTAAAAACAGGCTTCAATGAAAGCGATCAGAAATTCAACGAAGTTTGGAAAAGTATATCTCGTCTAACATATAAACTAATTTCGAAATCCAGTGGTAGATCTAGGGAACACTTAACAAGGTCAACAAAGTATGATCTTATAGAAAGAAGTAAGGGGGCTCCATATTGCTGGATATGTGGCCATCGCTTTTCAAACGAAAGCATTGATAAGTTCTCAAACATAGATGCAGAAATAAAACTACCAGAATTAATCGATTACTTTTTACAAAAAGGTTTGAAAGAAAGAGATCTTAAAATAGAAGTTGAGCATAAGATGCCCTTCATCTCTGGTGGAGGAGACCTAAGCGACTTGGATAATATTGAGCTCTGCTGCGGCTTTTGCAACAGATACAAATGGAAATTCATATCCATATACGACGCAAATAGATCTTTAAAGACATTTATTCATCCTAGGACAGGAAATACAAGCATCCCACAGCCATATTGGGCTATTCGAATGCTTGCCCTTGCTGAAGGTTGTTCGGAGCCTAATTGCACAGCAAAAAAAGAGAAGACTGCTCTTTTTGTTGATTTAATAAATGATATAGGAAGCGCCACGCCCACTAACCTAAAAGTAGTATGCAAAAAACATCTAAAAAACAGAGGAGATCGCTTTTTAGGCAGGGAACACTTTGAAAACAGAAATACCAACCGAAATAGTTTTATTTAGAATAGACTTATCCCCCTATTAATATGCAACTTCAAAAACTCCCCAAAGTGTACTTCATTTAGTTGTGCACTTTGTTTTTTATAGGCTTCACGCAAGACCGCAAGATAAATATCGGCATACTCCCCTGCAAACACTTTCCAGCTCATTTCCACATTACTGTTAGATGGAATCTCCTCGTAAGGTGGCGCGGACTCCTCTGCTAATGACAGACACAATGCCCAGCGACAGAGCACGTTCCAGTTTTCAATGCCGGTCTTGGTCTTAAGCCGAATCAGTTGTTGCTTTTGTTTTTCGGACAGTTTGATCGTATCGATAGTGGGTAGCATTAAAAGTAACCTTCGGTAAATCGTGATGTTTGCTCAGTTTCATCGTACTGAATATGGTATTCACGACTGATATAGGGCGCTAAAGATTGATAGTACTGACCGAAGATTTCTTCATCAGTAGACAGCAAAATGACTTGCGGTGCGGCATAGGGAAAGTAGCTGTCAATCAAGCGACTACGGTGCTGGCCGTCCAAACGCCCCAAAGGCGTATCAATCACCATAGGCAGCTCACGGCCTGAAGCTTCTGCTAGCCCCCACATTACCGCTACGGCCAACAGTTGACGCTCACCTGCAGAAAGTCGGCTAGTACTCAGTCGCTGATCACCTTCGGAATACAGCGCCAGATCAAACGTTGAGGGATCAATCGTAATACGCTCTACCAATTTATTTTTACGCGTTAATGCTGCAAACTTCTCCGCGATCTTCGTTTCAAGCAACGTTAGATTGTCACGTATTAGGTCCCGCGCAAAGCCATCCATCGTTTGCTTAAGATGCTGAATATGATCGGCGATTTGTAAGGCGCGCTTTTGCTCAAAAGTGTCTTTGTTTTGCTGCGTGAGTAGCTGAGTATAGCGCTGGTTAAGTACTGAATACTTGGCCTCAGCACGTTCTATTTCTTGCTCGACTTGCTGTTTACGTGCGGCTATTTCATTGAACTTTTGCTCTAAGATATTCAGCTCAACCAAGATATGTTTAACTGACTCATAGTCAGGAATCGCTTGTTCTTTTTTCTCTAGTAACGACTCTTGCTCCAGCAGCCATTCACGCTCTTCGTTTAATTTAGCGCGCTCAACTTCGTCAGCGGCTAGCTTGTCATTGAGGCCATTAAAGATCTCAGGTGGGAAGCCAATATAGCACTCCTCGCTGGAGACGGCTTGGCGCTGCGATGCCAGATTTGCCATCGCATCTTCTACGGCTTGCTTAGCCAGCATATCCACACCAACGAGGCTTAGACTATTTAAAAGAGACGCTTCATAGTCATGAATAGCAGCATCGAGCTGTCGGGCTTTTTGAATCGTCTGCTCTTTCTCTGCTTGCTTCTGAACAGAGTCCAGCAACGGTTTTATCAAGGCCAGAGGACCGCAGCCACTATCCAGCTGCACTCGCTGTTGCTTATTAAATGTCAGTTTTTGGCGTACACTGCCAAGTTCAAATTGAATGCTGTCTCGCTCTTCAATCAAGTGCGCGCCCGTCTGACGGGCTTGTTGACGCTGTTTGTTAATTTGAATATTAACATCACTCGCCTCTTGGTCTAAGTCCGCTGAGTGTTTGCGTAGTGCACTGAGCTCAGCCGATACTTCCCCTATTTCATTTTCACATTGGGACACTTTATTAATGATAGTGGCATCCAAAGTATCACTTTTTTTCAGACGCTCTTGGGCGCCTAAATCGATTTGAAGCTGTGAAAACAAGTCTAAGCCGAGTAGATTTTCTATTCCTGTTTGAATCAGCTCTGCACTTCGCGAAGGATGGGCTAGGTTCTCAATCTTTTCACCGTCAAAGAAAAACAAATCAGACAACGATAAAGGCAAAAACTCATTAACGAAATCATCCCAATACTGACTAAGCAAAGCATCGTAGGCGCCGTCTGTAAACACTTCGATTTTATCTTTTGTCTGCTCAACAGATCTTGCAACGGTCCAGCTGCGCTTAACACGGTAAGTATTGGTGAGAGTCTCTGAGGTATGGCTGAACACGAGCTCGATGGAGACTTCTTCATCCTCTTGGGCATAGCGGTTGCGTGTTGTCGCAAGAAAGGCTCCATATGACAGTGAGCCTCGATTGGAGCATTTGGCGAACTTTCCGTATAAAACCAGCTGTAGGGAGTCTAGAAATGTGGTTTTTCCACCACCGTTTAGCGCACCAAATAAGATAACAGGCTTATCAACGCTCGTTTCGAGGTCGACAATATGCGTACCTTTATAAATGCCTATGTTGGTAAGAGTGATTTTTTTCAGCAGCATTATTCTACTTCAACCGTGTCTATTAATAATGAGCTGTAACCGTGCTCTTTTATGGATTGCGTGATGATGGAGATCTTATCTCGAATATCAATTTTCTCTTCGTCTTCCAGAGAAACATCATTGTTAAGCTTGATCTGCAAATTATGACGCTCGCGCTCTAGGGCAAACTGCTTAGCTTCATACATTGAGCTAAAGGCACCTTTATCTAGCACATCAGACAATTCATCTTTCAGTTTGGCGCGCCTTAGCTGATTGCGATGTTTGTTGGCTACACTCATCACGGCTCTTAACTGTTGATACAACAGTCCTTCTTCGTCCCCTTGCTGGGTACAATACGTTTTCAAGCGCTCAAGTGTTTCTTTGTTGAGTATGGGATGATGAGCACGGCGCTCGCCTGGATAGGGCTTCTTAATGACTTTCTCATAGATTGTCGGCACGCTGTCTTCTAATTCATGCTTTTCTTTAAGCCAAATTGCTCTAATCGCTTCTAGCTCTTCAAGTGGCAGTAGCTCTAATCCTTTTACTTCAGGAGGCCCCATACGCTGAACTGCCACTTGTGCTTCTAATACGCACTTTAATAAATGCTCACGAAACGACTGCAAATAGGGCCCTGGGACGAGATCAGCACCATTTTTTGTCACATGTACGGTTAAGCGCCCGTCCATGCGTCGGAAATCTCGATTTGATTTATCGCGGCGAAGTTTATCGAGTTTCTTATCACGGCTTGGGTCGTTCACTTCGATTTCATTACGCAATGAAACGAGTGGCATCATCCATTCTTTTTCTTCGTCATTGGCGATCATAGCATTCATGGATTTGTCTTCTGACACCATGGTGCATACGTAACAGCCGAAACGGCTATCACCACAACTTTGAGTGGATTGATCGACCACCAACGGACACTCACCACCATCTGTCGCCCCTTGGTACATTCCCATCAAGTCGTGGTTAGGGAAATTCCATGGGTTTTTCACGCTGTTTAGATAGATCCAAACATCGTCATTGCTCCATTCACCAATCGGCGCATAGATCCAGACACGCTGTAAGTCTTTCGCACCACTTTCGGTAAGGCCTTGGGCTTTGCGTGTATTCGTTGCAGAGTTTTCATACTCATCCATCAAGGCCGCACGCGTCGCACTTTCTGCTTTTCGTGTACCCAGCACTAAAATGGCTTCGCCGTTTTTATCACGCAAGCTTTTAATAAAATTGTTAGATGGATTGATCTTTAATCGATCGGTACACCAACGAAATTTTGCTCGCGGAGCAGGATACCCCTTGCCGATTAGGTTTACCCAAAAGCGGTCTTTGATATCCGGCGTCAGTCGATGGGGGGTAATAGGCAAGTTTTGGTCTTCTGCAGCCTGCTCCATTCTTCCCAAAGACTTTTCTACCCACATGGATACGATCGGATTTTCTACTAATGTATCGGTGCTAATAACGTGGACTTTCTTGGTGGCCTTACCTTCTTCGGCAAGCTGTTGTAGCGCATACCAAACAAGCTGAAGTGTCGCGGTTGAATCTTTACCACCACTGTAACCAATCACCCAAGGAATGGCGTCACTTAGATATAAGTGTTTGATGTGCGCTATCGAATCCTCAATCACTTGTTTGATGCCGTACTGCGAAAATGCAGAACGCTTTGGATTCACTTCATTAATTGACATGATATGCCTCGTTATAGCGTTGCTCTGCTTGCAACTCTTTCGGAGTCAGAGCCAAGCCTAGGTATTTCTTAATCTGTATACGCGTGAGCTCTACGGATTTTGCATTGTTTGTCATGCTGCCATTCACAATACAACGGCCATGCCAGTCTCGGTTAGATCGAGACCAATCAATCTCGCTCAACTTTGTAAGCTTAGATTTCCAGTCATTGTCTTGCTTAATCAACTGCGCTCCGACTTGCCCCAATGCTTGGAATGTCACTGAGTGCGCATGGACAGACTCATCTCTTAAATCACCGCCAGAAGCTTTATCTTCGTAAATCAATTGCCACGCTGGCACATTATCTAACACGCAATGCCAGTATTCTGACGCGATAGGTATCAGGCTTTGATAATTGTCTTTAGTGATACGGCCTAAAAGCTCTTTGGTCGCCTTGTTCATAGCACTGTGGCTCACAAGCTTTTTAGATCTAGGTCCAAGATTGCTCTTTTCCATGTGTATTAACTTGGATAAGCGCTCACTACTAAAGACAACAGTCTTCGATAAGATCGCATCCGGCCGATCATCATAAGTAATACTGAGAGATGAGTCGGCTTTGACTGGGTAAAGGTTCAAGTCTTTAAAGATTTTTTGCCGCTCAGCAAGCGACTTATCTGCGAAAAAGACCACAGAAATGGTTTCGTCTCCAAGCGTAGGGTCTTGCTGTAGAGCTTCAAGTATCGCGGCATTACGATGCTGTCCATCAGTGATGTAGAGCTCTGCATCTTCATCAATAATCAAGGTGCCAATTTTTTGCTCTTGCTTGGATTCGCCTACTGGAACAAAGTCACTTACGCCATCAATACAGGCTGTGAGCGCCGAGAAAACGTAGTTATCGCGATTATCTAATATGTAGTTGGTGATATCAGGAATGCGCTCTTCATTGATGATGCGCTGCGCCCTTTGATTTACAGGCAACTGCCCTTCATCTAGGGTAAAAACCTTACTTAGACGCTTTAACGGGCACATAACGATGTAATACTCAGTTCCCGCTTGAGTGCCTTTAATTGCAGGGAAAGAGAGCCCTGATATGATACTACTCATACGCAACCCCGATTGTTCGTTGAATAATTTACTCTGTTCGTACGAACATAATTGCGGCGCATTCTACCGAAATTGGTTATCCTTGTCTGCAACTAATACTGATTAGCAAAGCTGGTAATTATGACTGTTTATTTAGATATGAGCGCAACGACTCCGGTCTCTACTGAAGTGGTTGAGTTGATGAACAAGTACTTCCTTGAGGAGTATGGTAACGCTGGCAGTCGAACCCATGAATTCGGTGTGCGAGCCAAGCAAGCTGTCGAAAAAGCACGCCAGCAAGTTGCGGAAGCAGCATCTACTGATAAACAAAATGTCATCTTCACTAGTGGTGCTACTGAGAGTAATAACTTAGCAATTTTAGGTCTCAAAAATTACGGAATTGATGAGAACAAAAAACACATCATCACCAGCACAATAGAGCACAAAGCCGTGTTGGAGCCCATAGAAGAGCTGGCTAAGCAAGGATTTGAAGTAACCTACTTATCCGTTGATGAGTCTGGCCTTATCGATCCAGATGAGTTGTCCAACTCTCTGCGGAGCGACACCTTGCTGGTGTCGATCATGCACGTAAATAACGAAACGGGCTCAATACAACCTCTTCAAGTTATTTGTGATGTATTGGCAGATCATGATGCATACCTACACATTGACGCGGCCCAAAGCTATGCCAAACTGCCCCAAGGCTTAGATAACGAACGTATAGACTTTATCAGTGTCAGTAGTCATAAGCTTTATGGACCTATGGGTGTGGGCGCATTGATTGCCAGAAAACGAGGCTATTTGCGCCCTCCACTTAACCCGATTATGTTTGGTGGTGGTCAAGAAAAAGGCCTGCGCCCTGGCACCTTACCAGTACCATTGATTGCTGGGTTCGGACTTGCTTGTGAACAAGCGTATAAAAATCATAGCGAATGGCAGCAGCACGCTCAAACATTAAAGCAAACCTTGCTGGATTCATTAGGCTCACTTGATATACATGTAAATGGGGCGAACACTTCACCATTTATACTTAATTTCTCTGCTCCTGGGGTGAGCTCCGAAGCCGCTATGGTAACTTTAAAAGGCATTGCGGCGGTATCTAATGGCTCTGCCTGCACTTCTTCAAGCTATACGCCTTCACATGTACTGACTGCGATGGGGTTAGCAGATAATAGAGTGTCAGAAGCCATTCGCATGTCTTGGTCTCACAGTACTAAAGAGCTGCCAGTTCAAGGTATTATGGAAGCATTGAAAAGTATAAGAGTGTAAACAGTATGATTAATAAATTTAAGAAAATTAATGACCGCTCAAGTTTAAATTATTTTCACAACTTAAATAAAGCTTTTTTAAACTCTCTCAATAACAATATTATTCTTGACAACCCAACCATAATAAACGCAAACTTTAAAAAAACTCAAGACCTTATAAATATAATAAAAATGATATCATATTTATATAATGAAAGACTAAAAGAGAACTCATATGGAAATTGCATTTCAGAAAACGTCTTTTATTATGACATTTTAGCAGATCATTTTAGAGAAAATAATTTAAGTATTGGATTCAATATGACCGTTGGTAATTTATATATAGAAGGGAAAAAAGCATTTTTCAGCAGTGAAGAGCATTATATTTCTAAGATAAAGAAACCTAACAAAACCCCTCAAAAAGAAAAAATCCACTGCTGGTTAACGCTTACTACAGGAGATATAATTGACTTTACTATTCTTACCACGGATTTTATCTCAAGCAATGGTAAACATGGAAGAAAAGGGGACATTTTATTTGGAAAACCAAATCAAAACGGAGAGCTGGGTAGGTATACCTATCAACCTATTTTTTTTGGCAGTAATTACCTTAAACAGTCAGGTCTTATTTTATAGAAATCGAGCAACTGGGATCTGAAGCGCGTAATTATTGGGTGCAGATGCTGAGAAATCGGCAACTTCGAAAATATCTTTTCTCGCCTCTATAAAACTAGATTTCTTCTCCACCTATTTTAGTGCAGATTTGACGTATTTTTTCTTACTAACTGATCGTGAAGCCGGTAGAACCGTTTTTTACGCTATGAAATCACTAATTAACAGGCAACCCACCCTAAAAAGTGATTCAGTACTCAGTTCTATCAAGGGACCAGTTTCATCTAAAGCTGACCTTTTCACGCTTCGTCTGACTCTTTGAGGGATTAAAATGGCGAAGATGCCGCCCCAAAATGCTTAACACTTCTGTGGATACACGCTAGATTTATCCACTGATGTTTTCAAACGGGCAACCTCTATGCAGACACTTATCATCATTGATCAACAGCACGGCATCGATCACCCCAAGTTAGGTGAACGAAATAACCCGTTGGCCGAGGCGGTGATGTTGAGGCTATTAGGGCGGTGGCGTGGTAAGGGCTGGCCAGTGCTGCATGTTATCCACCGTTCGACGGAGCCAGATTCGGTATTTTGGCCGCAACAGTCTGGCTTCTCTCTAAAGCAAGATTTCCCCCCAAGAAGGTGAAATCGTGCTCGAGAAATCAGTGCCCTGTGCGTTTATTAACAATGAACTTGATAACGTCCTCAACCGCCTCGGCACAGATGAAATCGTCTTCGTCGGTGTCGCCACGAACAATTCCATCGAAGCCACGGCTAGAACAGGCGGCAACCTTGGCTACGAGGTGTTTGTCGTAGAAGACGCGTGCTTCACTTTTGCCAAGACCGACTACTTCGGCACTCTACGCAGTACAGACGAGGTACACTCTATGTCGCTCGCAAATTTAGATGGGGAGTACGCAACGGTCGTTCACAGCACTGCTTTAATCCAGTGAGACTCAGGTGATAATTCCCCCACCAGACTTGATCTGCGACTCGTAACAGAGTTATCTGTCGGCTCACTTCCCACCTTTCAGCAAATTATGAACTCGGCATGCTTCTTTGCATATATAAAGGAAGTAACTCCGTTGTTTAGACTTTGACCAATGGTTACGTCAGTATCTTATGGTCGCATTATGAATAATGGAGTACACAGATGAGTAAAGATGTTGCTGAGGTTATTGTAGATACATTGGCTCAAGCGGGGGCCAAGCGATGCTATGGAGTGGTGGGCGATACGATCAACCATTTAACCGATAAGATTCGTACCTCTGATATAGATTGGGTTCATGTGCGGCACGAAGAGGTGGGCGCGTTCGCGGCAGGTGCCGAGGCCTATATGACTCAAGAGCTGGCACTGTGTGCTGGTACCTGTGGCCCTGGTAGCCTTCACTTTATCAATGGTATTTTTGAATCTCATCGCAATGGCTCGCCATTGGTCTTTATTGCTTCGAATGTGGATCGCCAAGAAGAAGGGCTTAATTTCCCTCAAGAAGTCGACCAAACCAAGCTGTATGAACAATGCTCGGTATTTTGTGAGCGTATCTCTCATCCAGATCAAGCCCAACGCATTATCACGCAAGCCGCTCAGGCTGCGCTAGCTCACCAAGGCGTGGCGGTTGTGGTGGTGAATGGCGATATGTTTAAAGAAAAAGTGCACAGCGATTTGTCTTGGTCCGTGCATCGAACTCAGCCTGTCACGCACCCTAACGCCGATGAAATAAGCAAATTAGTTGCGCTGATTAATGATGCAGAGAAAATCACGCTCTACGTCGGCATTGGTGCGAAAGGGGCGCATAAAGAATTAATCGAGCTAGCGGAATACTTGAAGGCTCCCATTGTACATAGCTCGCGTTCGAAGGAGTTTGTTGAGCCAAATAACCCTTATCAGGTGGGTATGACGGGCATTTTGGGAAACAAATCGGGTATGGAATCCGTACTCGATTGCGATTTGCTCATCTGTTTAGGGACAGACTTTGCTTATACTCAGTTTTATCCAACCGATGCCAAAATTGCTCAAATCAATTTAGACACCACGCATTTAGGCAAACGTAGCCCTATCGATCTCGGACTAACGGGCGATGTAAAAGCTTCGATCCAACAATTGCTCCCCAAGCTTACTCAACGCAAAGAACAAGCACACCTCGATAAAGCACTGAAACAATGGCAAAAAGATCTAGACGCTTATCGCAAAGAAGAAGTCTCAGATCACTCTCTTATTCACCCACAAACTCTCACCCGACGTCTGAATGAACTGGCAGGCGATGATGCGATTTTCACGGCCGACGGTGGCTCACCTATGGTCTGGCTGCTGAGACATTTAGAAGCAAAAGGATCCCGACGTTTTTTGACCAGCTTGTCTCATGGCACCATGGCGAATGCCTATCCTCAGGCCATGGGCATTGTGAAAGCCTACCCAGAACGCCCAGTGATTGCGCTTTGTGGTGATGGGGGTATGACCATGCTGATGGGCGACTTACTCACTTTGCTGCAAGAAAAAGCCCCAGTGAAATTGCTTATTTTCAACAATGAATCTCTTGCTTTTGTCGAGATGGAGCAGCGTGTTGAAGGTCAGTTAGATGGTTTTACCAAGCTCGAAAATCCGGATTTCTCTGCGGTTGCCAAGGCGATGGGGCTAGATGCTTGGCGCGTTGAAACACCCGATGAAATAGATAACGCGTTGAAGCAGTGGTTGGCTTCAGACAAGCCCGCTCTGTTAGATGTGAAAGTCAGTCCAATGGAGCTGGTCATGCCACCCAAAATTGAAGCGGGGCAAGTGGCGTCGACGGCGCTGTTTGGCATTAAAGCGGTATTAAATGGGCGCATGGACGAAGTAAAAGATCTGCTAAAAGACAACTTCCTGCGTTAAACCTTCATGTGTCTAGATGAAGCAAGGGCGAAGCGTGATTAGACGCTTCACCCTTGGGCATGTCTCCATCATGGCAAAGACGCGCTCATCTTTGGGGATTTGGATTAAAGGGGCAGAACCTTTTTTGCTCTACAGTAATCTCTATGATGAAGGCAGACCTTTCGAACTGACCACGGTGTAATCCAACTTGATAGATCATTCTGCATTATAAAAGGCCTTCAAGAGTAATCGGACATGCCGCTCACTACTCAAGGCCTATTGCAGGCTAATTAAGCAAGTAAAACACTATTCAGACGCAATGATGTAGCAATCTAAGCTAACGTAGCTGGCATTTTCTCGACACTGCTCTAGCGCTTTCTGCTCAGCCTCTGCTTGAGACGCACCTTTGGATCCAGCTTTAATACCTGATTGATTACCGGCAATCGCTTTATGACCGCGGGTGGACACATATTCTTGCCAGTGGTCTGCATCGCGGTAAGCAATCACTTCTTTTGGAAAATCAGTAGATCTTAGCGGCTCACGATCGGTGCCTTTTTCATCTTCAATCACGCAATATTGACGCTGTGATTGACTATAAGCTTGGCAGAGTCGAAGAGCTTCTTTGCGAGCTATCGTCATAGACAATTTGTCGTCACTGTAGCCTGACGCGGAAGGATACCCAAGCCCATCCCAATACACAGCAAAGGCTTTATTCCCCTTTGTGGCTAGATATTTACGATATTCGTTTGCAAGCCACTCCTCACGCTCTAATGCATGAGAGAAAGTCGGGCGAATGTCATGATGTTCAACCTCTGCTTGGCTGAATACACCTTGCTTTTGAACATTCGAACAGGCAGATAAAAACACGACAGCACTTACGGTAAGCGCTGCTTTAAGTGGAAATGTACGAGACATTTTATACTCCTTTATACTAAACGACCGTCAATGGTCTAATGATGTATGTTGCAGGTGAGATTATAAGCAAGCGATTAAGAGAAGTTAATACTTTCTCTGTTGCGCACCTTACTAGAAGTGAATAATTGAGAACTCACACCTTTCTGCCCTACATTCATCTGCTTCCTTTATGATGACAAATTACCTTTTTCTACAATCCTTTCCAGCAGTGGTATCCATTCGCGTTCTACCGTTAGCTCGAAGCACTCTTCTAACGCTGCGGCTAGTTGCTCAGGGGTTAATTCTCTTTGCTCCGCTGTACCGTTGCGTGGGCGAACCGTTAGGCGATTGTTCAGCAGTGCGTAGCGAGTATCTGGTGTGGCCCGTGCCATCATTAAGTTGTGGCGAAATTTGGAGTTGGGGCTTGCTGAGGTAAACCAGTTCGCAACATCCATATCAATCGGCTCCTGAGGCTGGTTGCCAATGTCGTATAGATCTTGCCATTCTTCCTGAATGTTAACCTGCAACAGCCAGCCGTGTTCGTGAGCCTTAAAACGAAATGCTTCGTGTTGTCCCTGTTGCTCCTCATCCGTTTCCAAACGTATTGGATCGGTCAGTACCATTCCGCCAAAACCGACATCTGCTAGCCACCATTCGCCGTCAATTCTAACTCGCAGTACCTGATGGGTTCTTGGGCCAAGAGGCGTATTATCGGGTTGTCTCCAAACAGTACGCGCCATTAAGGATTCGACTTCAAACCCTAGCTGTTGGAGCACTTCCATAAATAGAGCATTGTGCTCAAAACAGTAACCACCGCGACGATGACCAATTAATTTTTGCTGGATGCTGTCGAGTTCTAGACTAATGCCTCGATCAAGTAGCACGTCTATATTCTCAAAGGGTATATGCGCCGGGTGCAGCGCGTGAATGGCTTTTAAGGTTGCAAGCTCAGGGGTCGTAGAGCCTTGGTAATTGATGCGGTTGAAGTAGTTTTGCAGGTGAATCATGTCTCATTCCTGTTGATAAGCAACATGCTGGCGCGGCGTGTCCAGAGTATTTTTTGAATCGGCGCAGCATATTAACAGAAAGCGAGCGTTCTTTTATAACGTGACTAAAAGAGACAGTGGATAATGGCACCTAGTCATTCGCCATCAAGATAAATGAAAATTTGATCTGTCTGACTGGGTTTCTTTCGCGCTTCTTTGGAGAAATTAACCTGTAACTCGCTCGCGCCAAATGGCGACACGATTACGGCCAGCCTTTTTCGCCTGATACATCGCCAGATCCGCCCTATTAAGCAGCTCATCGAATTTTTCAGTGGACTCCAAAGACGCCAAACCGATGCTTACCGTAGCAAAGTACAAAGCGTTTCCGACAACTTCAATAGGCTCTTTTTCGATACATTCTCGTAGCTGCTCGGCTACGGAGTGCGCCTCCATTTGATCAATTTTCGGCAGGATTATCACAAACTCTTCGCCACCAAGACGGCCAATATGGCCGATACTCTTGTCCTTCAGCACAGCGCTGCAAACATTGACAACCGCCCTGATCACTCTATCTCCGACCTCATGGCCGTACTGATCATTCACTTGCTTAAAGTGGTCGATATCAATCAACAGTACGCTAAACGGTCGATCTTCATCCAGACAGGTTTGATAATTTGTATGCGCCATGTCCAAAATAGCACGACGGTTGTATGTCCCCGTTAATTCATCGGTCGTCGCGAGATTTTTGAGTTCTTCTTCTCTCTTTTTTTGCTCTTCAATGCGTTGGGTGAGCCGCTGCATTTTCAGTCTGGCTCTTCTCCGTAACCCCCAGCCCAAAAGGGCCAATAGAATCACTACCAAGCCGCTAACACTAGCGATAAGCAGATAGTCCTTGGTGGAGCGACCACTGCCCGATGATGAATCTAAATTGATCCAGTACCGGTATATATCCCGCTTTTGCTGCGCGGTAATACTGTCTAAGCCTTTTTGCATAATGGACAACAGCGGTGCCCAATCATCTCGGACGGCGAAGCGTAAATTCCACTCAAAGCCCGACTCTCCTGCTACTTTAAGGTTCGTCAGGCCATTTTTTTCAATGTAGTAAATCGCCGCGGCGTTGGTCGCGACGATTGCATCCGCCGCCCCATAAGACACCATCCGCAATCCGGTCTCTATATCTGGAACAGGCAGCGTATTAAGGTGCGGGTATTTCTCTTGCAGATGTTCATAAGATGCGTAATTTTCGATACCGACGACTTTTTTGCCTTTGAGCGCATCGATGCCTTCTCCAGCAAACTCATTGCGCACGATAATTACTGCAGGCAGGCGTATGTAGGGTCGAGTAAACTGCATGTATTGGCTGCGTTCTGCGGTTTTCTCAGCAGCGCCCCACATATCAATGCCTCGAGAGCGCCCTTCAGCCACCACTTCACTCCAGCTCGCAAGCTGTACAATCTCTAGCTTCAGCCCCAAATCAAATTGCTGATCGATGAGCTTAATAAAATCAGCCGTGATCCCTTGGTATTCATTGTTTTCATCGAAAAACTCAACCGGGGGATAATTGGGTGCAGGAGCAAAACGAATCACAGGTTGTTCTGCCAACCAGCGTCGTTCATCAGCCGTTAATATGTCTTGTCCATACAGCATCCCAGCTAAGCTGAATAGAAGCAGATACAACCCGCCGAGCGCGCTTCTAGTCAAAAATGTATTTCTCTTCATAACATCCCTATGGACAACATACCTACAGCTCAAGATATGAGCATAAAATCACCATTTCTTATAGTAATTCAATGGCTTTATATTGACCATCCTAGAAAGGCTACTCAGGTTACATTTTAATGTCATATGTTGCAGGTAAACTTAGGCAGTGAATTTTTGACTTGATGCGGACGTCAGAGCATTTCCGTACGCTTAGTTTGTGAAGCGAGTTATTCACTCTGTTTGAGACCTTTTGTATGGTTTCAATATTTCGTGATGACCTTTGCTTCAATAAGCGAGCCTTCCGTCAGAGATTCAGACTTCCTTACTTTTGCATTAATGGGGAGAAGGTAGCTATTTGCTTTGGAATCGAACCAGATTGAGGTTTCCCAGCGATTAGCATTGATCTTAGCCGTGACGCGCAGCCGCCCCCATCCCGACTCATTCCCCTTATTGAACAGACGTATTTCATGGGCAATGGTGCTCGGCAAGGTCAGAAAATACCAGCCACTCGGGCCAAAAGACCTCCACAAGGAGGCCTTAAACTTGTAGTTAGCGATTGTCTATTCCTCCTAATTTTTTATAGTGCGCAAACATCATCGACTGGATGCGCTTTAATATCAACGCCTTGGCTGTGTGATCAGAGCCGTTCACCCTTCAAGCCGAACACGGTTCAAAGCATCCCGAACAATGAGTATATGAAACGGCAAAATGGTTTTCAGGTACAAAGCTCCCGCAAGGTTATGAGTATGCACCCACGTCGCGAGGTAGATGTATCCTTGATCAGACATGACCGTCACTCTGAAGTCCAAATGTTTGTCATTAAACCCCGCTATCAGCTCACGATCGTGCTCCAATTCCACAGGGAAAATACCAACGCTATTGTCACTTGATGGCCCTTCACTCAAGAGACCAAATGGCTTGGTGATGCCGTTTCGAATGGCTAGAAGTAAGCCCGCCCAGGACGGAAAAGAGGTAATGATCTCAGCCGCTTGTCGCGGAGAAAGTGCACTAGCGACACGATAGCAATCAATAAAATCTCTTTCTCTTATACGTTCATGCAGAGCGCTATGGGGTGGTAATTCAGTTGCGATCACGTTCATTGAAAAGCCCCCTCTTCGAAGATAAATGGGCGCGTACCGTTTTGTTTTGATACAAGTGTCTCTAGTACCAGAGCGCAGCATTCCGTTCGTTTTTCTGGATTCATCACGGTTAAGTCAACCATCACAACGCTAGCCATACGCTTGTTTCCTTGTGTTCTTTGGGATGAACTTAGCTTATGCTTGATCTTATAAGTGAACAATGCCCGCAAATTTAACAAAGCGTTTATTTAAATGAACAATATTAAGCTGGCGCCACTACTGCTAGTGTTTTCGGAAGTGGCCACCAAGTGCTCTTACACCGCTGCTGCCAAAAATCTGGGGATGAGTAAATCCGCCGTGAGCCAACAGGTTAAACGCTTAGAGGAAGCCATAGGGCAGCAGCTTCTCATACGCAGCACAAGGGGGATGGTATTAACCTCAGCGGGAGAAACCTTGCTTGCCCGCAGTGAGCTTTTAGACCAACAGCTCACGATGGCGTTTAAGGAGTTGAACCAAATAAAAGCTCAGCCCAGTGGCGTGTTTAGGGTATCTGTCCCGCCCTTTTCTGAAAAAGAAATCGTAATGCCGGCGATTCGACAATTGTGTATTGAGTTTCCTCTGTTGACGCCGGAGGTGGTAGTCACTGAAAAATGGCAAGATCTGATAGAGCACAATCTCGACGCGGCCATTTTTGGTGGCGACTTAAAGACATGCGACTATCGTGCGCTACCTATCAGTACCGTGTCCGAAGTGTTCTGCGCCTCTCCTCGATACATTGGTCAATATGGGCTCCCTAACACCCTTGATGACCTCACCAATCATAAGTACATCGCTACAACATGGCACCGCGCCAAAATAGAAGTATTCGACAATCATTTGGCAAACAAGCAATTAATGTCTATTCGCCATAGCACCAAGGTAAACACCTTAGCGACAGGGCTTGAGGCTGCATTATTGGATATGGGAATAGCGCTCCTACCTGAATTCTTAGTCATGTCTCACGTTGAAAATGGAGATCTACAACGAGTCTTACCAAGCGCTCGAGGCAGGGACTGGCACTTCTATTTTTTGCATCAATACAAAGGCGAGAAGCCGCAACACATCACACGCTTTTACCAGCTTTACCGCCACTACTTTCTGAAAGCATCTATTCAGCAGACCAGCATTGACAAATTAGAGGCAGACTAGCGATGTAGGCGAACCTTACATACGCTTGAAGATGCTGTCCCTTGGCGATTGTGACATGAACACATGTGGCAATCGCGCGAAATCCAGCTCGTTTCGAAAAAGGGCTCCGAATAAGGGGAACACCAAGGGGATGAGCTAATTGCTTTGGGTCACTTGGTGTATCCATCCCTCTATGGCATCCAACGCATTGGGAGCATAGGCGTGACGCCCCATTAAGATAAATATCCCAGTGTTCCAAAGTGGCCATTCGGACGGTAACTGATAATTGAACCTTTCTGAGTTTAATAATCCGTGGGTGGCCTGCTGAACAATGAGCGTACTTTGCGCTTGGTCAGGGCGAAGTTTATGCTGGTAGATGGCTTGATTAAAAAATGGATCGACATTCTTATCATTGGCTCCCCAAAGCGCTAAAACGGGCCCCTGCATTGTTCCTAAATAAGATGTCGCATCATTTATATAATTGCGTGCAACAAACGCAAAGCGCTTGGGGTCCATATCAGGGCGCAGACTAGGATTCGGGGTATCAGAGGAAGCGAAGAGCGCGTCGTTTTGACTCAGATTATCCGCCACTTGTTGAGCCACTTGCTCAGAGCTTAGCCCTTGTGCTTCCAACTGACGTTTGGTGAAGTACGCCCCTTGGTGACGCCAATTGACCGCACCGCCAACTAGCACCGTAAACGCAGGTGTCATAGCATTTGTCGTAATCGGCAAGACCCAACCCGCTTGGGAAAAGCCTAGAAAACCTATCGGACTGCCTGTTAACTCTGGAAGAGATTGTATTTTACGATAAGCGGCAATGACCTCATCACTTCGATCTTGCATGGATTGCTGTAACCAATCCCCCGTGCTTTCGCCGACTCCAGGCTTGTCCCAAGTGAACACTCCAATGCCAGCGTCTAATAAAGAGTTCACCATGGGTAAATAGCTGGCGTCCGAAAAGCGTGTCTGTGCGCCATCCCCATGAACAATGAGAGCGATGGGCGGCGTGCTGACATGCTTTGGCAAAATTAACGAGCCTTTTAGAACATTGGTATTGGACGTAAATGAAAGGTTTAAGACGTCTCCATCACTCACTTCAAAATCTTTGAGGCCAGAACACTGCACAACGCCAAAGCCGAGTGCAAAGCACAAAATAATACCAACCATCCATCCCTTTGCTTTACGCGTGTTCATCCTTGGTACCCGTATTGATATGACGGTCTCTGACTATAAATCATAGCGCCAATAGATCAAGCGAAGTGGCTGAAGTAAGCGTAGCCTCTTCGCAATCTCCGCTGACGGATTAACCAAAGAGGACAATCAATGCACCAAATACCAACACGCCAACCACAATCGGATAACCCATGGAGCGGGTGCGTCGCCACATTAAATACGTAGCAACGCAGCCAACCGCCGTGGCAATCCATGAAAAAAACGAGGGTTCAACCGGCACTAAGGAGGTACCAAACATGGCGGCAATCATCGTGGGCCCCAGTATTGTTAACCAAACAGGTGTACTCCCAACACCACCTTGCGCCGCCTGTTTATTCAGTTTTCGCGACATCCATAAATAGGGTAAGGTGCGGATCAAATACGTGCCCAGCGCAATACTAAGTAGAATCATCCAAGTGTGACCACTCATGAAATCGCTCCTTTATTAGTTGGTTGGGATTGAATCGCGTAATAGGCCAAGGCACCACAAATGGCTGCTGCAGGAATGGCAATATTAGGAAAACCGAACAGTTTCAATAACATAGCTGTCGCGGTTGCAACCACCATAGTGATCGTCCAACGGCGATCCGAGCATCGAGGCAACACCATCACTAAAAATAAAGCTGGCAGTGCAAACGGCAGCACCTCACCAATCAGCGGCCAACGCTGCATCAGCTCATCCCCGACAATGGCTCCCAACGCGGTTCCTGAAATCCAACTTAGCCACGCAATTATCCCCGCACTGACGTACCACCTAAAGCGCTCCTTCGCTGACATAGTCGGCATCCGTGTAAGCGACAGAGCAAAGATCTGGTCGGTTAGTAAGTGCATCAGCGGTACCCAGCGAATATCTTTTTCTAAGTACGGCGCTATGTTAGGCCCATACACCAGATGGCGAGAATTGATCAGCAGTGTCATCACAATAACAAGCCAGAATGGCGCACCAGAGACCACCATCGCCACAAATAGAAATTGTGACGCGCCCGCATAAATAAACGCGGACACCAAGATGGTTTCCAAAACACCAAATCCGGACTGCACCGAGATTAAACCGAAGGAAACCGCCACAGGAACATAGCCACCAAGCAAAGGGAGAGCGTCCTTCGCACCTTGTTTCCATGGATTGCTGGACAGTGTATTTGTGGCGGTATTCATGGTACGTCCTTTTGTTTTGGGTAAGTAATGACAAGTATTGCGGTGGCAGGCTTCTCTTTTGTGAAGTAACTATGAGGCTGATCTGCTTTTAAAACATAGGTATCGCCCGCCGTCAGTCGCTGCATAGCATCCTTTGGGCCGATATACAGCTCGCCGCTAATCAATGTCAGCCGCTCCGTCGTGCCATGAGTATGGGCTTCCGACTCTTTCATCGTATTGGCCGCACACGACATCCAATACACATCCACTTTTGGGTCATCTGAGCCTTGATCGACTAACTTAACTTGAATGCCGTTTTCCCCTACAAACTCGTGGCTTCCTGCAATCAAGTCACCAAACGGCACATTCAACTGTCCTGCTAAACGCCAAATGGTTTCAATGGTTGGATTGCCACCTCCCTGCTCAATCCGAGAGAGATTAGACTTCGCGATGCCAGCGTTGCTTGCTAACTGAGACAAAGATATGCCCTGCGCCATACGTAAGGTTTTCAGGTTTTGTCCCAGACTGTTGAGATTTGGATTATCCATTGTGCGACTCTAAAGTTGTTCTATATATTGAACGTTCTATATATAGAACAAGCGACAGTCAACTATTTTGTTAACTTTTTGGTCAGAAAGTATTCTATTTTTTCAGATCAGCGATAAGTTCATCAGCCTCCCATTTAAAATGTTATAATGCGCACCTCCTTTCTTCTCTAGATTTTAAAAACAATCATGAAAACCGAATTTGTCACCATCGGGCTCACCAACCCCAAGAGCACCGAGAATGTCGGCTCCGTTATGCGCGCTGCAGGCTGCTATCAGGTGGATCAAGTGCTGTATTCGGGGACGCGTTATGACCGCGCCATGAAAATGGCTACTGATACAAAAAAGGTATCTAGCGCCATCCCGCTACAGCACATTGATCATTTAGATGCGATGAATTTTTGCGATGCTGTGGATGACGAGACCCAAATCATCTGTGTCGATCTGATACCGGGCGCCACGCCACTTCCTGCATTCTCACACCCCGACAAAGCGCTGTACATCTTCGGCCCAGAAGACGGAACCATTGCGCAAAGCGTGGTGGATGCAGCCGATCATGTTGTGTTTGTACCGACCATCGGATGCATGAACTTAGCCGCGTCTGTAAACGTTGTTTTATATGATCGTTTAGCGAAATCTTCGCGAGCGATGGCAGGAGATGATCTGATACGGGAATCGAAAGACGCGAATAATAATGTAGTAGTTCGAAAACACCCTTTCTAATTATCCAGTTGCTACAGACCACTATTGACCTAAATCAAAAGAATAGTTTTTGAATGCAAAACGTAACAATCACCGTCACAACTTTCGTTTGAAGTGTCGTAATTGATCATTTCCCTTTTCAAAATATAAGTAAAGTTGGCCTCATAATTATAACGATAAAAAAGGGCGCGCTTAAAAGCCAACCTAGCATTATCGATCCGACGAGAGAATCTACATCAACTCAGCCTTGTTATAGAGGATCAATCTAATGAATCAAAACGATTTGTTAAATATGCGTTACGCAACTGTTCAAGAAGCTCGTACAGAAATGTCTCAATTGCTTGAGGCTCGCCCAGCAAATTACTCGTTGGACGCACCACTGTACAACGACCCTCACATGTTCCGTGTTGATGTGGAGGAAGTGTTCCAGAAAGAATGGTTATTCGTGGGGATGACAAGTGAAATCCCTAATCGTGGTGACTATTTTACCGTTGAAATTGCGCAAAACCCTGTCCTAATCGTGCGCGATGCGGACGGCTCTGTAAACGCATTCCATAACACCTGCCGCCACCGTGGTTCACGCGTTTGCCTTGAGCACCGCGGTAAAGTAGCTAACCTTGTGTGTCCCTACCACCAGTGGACTTACGACCTAAAGGGCAACCTACTGTATGCTGGCACAGAAATGGGCGATAGCTTCGACAAATCGCAACACGGCTTGAAGAAAGCACACTGCAAAACCGCTGGCGGATTCATCTTCATTTCTCTAGGTAAAGAAGAGCCACAAGGCGATTTCGATGAGTTCCTAGCGACACTCGAAGAGTACATGGCACCTTACGACGTAGAAAACACCAAGCTGGCCGTAGAGTCCAACATGTACGAAAAAGCGAACTGGAAGCTGGTTATCGAAAACAACCGTGAGTGTTACCACTGTGCAGGGAATCATCCAGAACTTCTAAATACCATTTTAGAATGGGACGACACGAACGATCCGCGTGCGCCACAGGATTTCCTAGACCATTACGCTGAGCAAGCCGCTAAATGGGATGAAGAAGGCATCCCGCACGAGCACCGTAGCTTCGGCCCAGGTAAACGTAACCGTATCGTCCGTATGCCTCTGAAAAAAGGCACCAAAGTGATGACGATTGATGGGGAAGCTGGCTGTAAAAAAATGCTTGGCAATATCAAAAACCCTGAACTTGGCTCGATGCGTATTCTTCATCTACCAAACTCTTGGAACCACATGCAGTCTGATCACTTCATCGTATTCCGAGTGCTACCGATCTCTGCTCAAGAGTCTATGGTGACCACTAAGTGGTTCGTACACAAAGATGCAGTAGAAGGTGTCGATTACGACCCTGCTCGTCTGCGTCAAGTATGGGATGCCACAAATGACCAAGACCGTATCCTTGGTGAGGAAAACCAACTAGGCATCAACTCCGTTGGCTATCAACCAGGTCCATACTCCGAAACATTCGAGTTCGGAATTATGAACTTCCTAGAGTGGTACACGGATACCATCCAAAAAAACCTTAAAAAATAAGGTTAAAAAGCAAGCAAGGAAGCTGGCTTTACTCATAAACCCCAATGCTCGTATTGGGGGTTATCCACTGTTTTTTCAAACAAGGCCCGCTGTTATGCGGGCCTAATCAGTCTTGAGATGACCACTTATGAAAAAGCACTGTGGCTTGCTTGGTAGGCGGGTCGTTGTCGAATACGCTCGATGTAGGCCGCAACCTTAGGCGAAGGCTCCATCCATTTAAATGTGGCCGCGAAATCTAGCAGACCACCGAACACAACATCGGCCGCGGTAAAATCATCGCCAAGCGCCCAACCTGTTTCCGGTGTCATCTCTTCAATTGTCGTATGTACGCGAGATAGATCGCCCCAGCCTGCGGTTACAGGTTCAGGGTGTTCGTATCCGCACGCGGCAAGAGTGAAAGCAGGTTCAATGGTGTTACCTGCGACAAATAGGTAGCGGTAATACGCCCCGCGTTCCTCCGAACTGATAGCAGGGGCCATTTGTTTTTCAGGGAATTTATCTGCTAAGTAGGCGCAGATCGCGAATACTTCCGTCACCACCGTATCGCCATCCACCAGCACCGGCAATTTCCCCATTGGGTTGATACGACGAAATTCGGGGGTGTTATTTTCTTTCGCGGCCAAGTCGATGTGAATGCGCTCATGCTGAACATCGAGTTCTTTAAGCATCCAATCCGTCGTGATGGCTCGACTCATAGGGTTGAAATAATGCTTCATGGTTAATACTCCTTATCGTCATGGTGACGTTGAATAATGTAGTAGACGCTGCAAGGGTTTGTTGCCTCTGATTCAAACTATATGGTTATTTATGCCGCTTAATGGCATATTAGTTAAATGATCAATAAAAGCTTTGAACAACGCACAGAGCGCCGTAGCCGACTCATTGGTTTGTTGCGTTCGGAAACATACTGGAAGACGTCAGACTTGCGTGACCAATTGGGCATCAGTCAGCGTACGTTGATGCGTGAATTAGCAGAGTTAAAACAAGCTGGTTACCCAATTGAGTCAGAACGAGGCCGCGGGGGTGGCATTCGTCTAAATGGTCGGTGGGGAGTGGATCGACTTCAATTGAACCACCATGAAGTGATTGAGCTGCTGCTTTCTTTGGCGATCATGGAATCCCTACAATCGCCATTGCTAACCCATAACTTAAAAGCCATTAAACAGAAACTGTTTCAAGCGTTCCCTCAACAACAGCGCAGCGCCGTCAGTGATATCCGTAAGCGCATTATGATCGGCAGCAACGCCGGCGCTAACACTGTCGCTCGATACATCACACCAGAACACACGATTTCAGAAAGCATCGCCGAAGCATTTCTAGAGCAATGCTGCTTAGAAATCGACTATCAATCCGATACGGGAGCACAGACAACACGGGTCATTGAAGCACACTATATTTTGCTGAATTGGCCAATTTGGTACATCACATCCTGGGACCACCTCAGGCAGTCCTCTCGGATGTTCCGTATTGACCGAATTAAAAGTGCGCGCATCGTGGGCGAACGATTTCAACTCAGACCAATCGAAGACTTCATTGGCATTTATACACCGTATTACCAGAGTATTTGATGGAATCTGAAAGAAACGGTTCGGCTCTGAGGTGCGTCCGCCCTGTTTCTATCATCGGCGGGCTCGCTGTAGAATAATCACGTACAAACCGCTAACGATAACGATCCCAGCACCGACGATGGTCCAGAAGTCAGGCAGCTCACTGAAGACCAAAAAGCCAATAATGGTCGCGAATACTAATAAGCTGTAATTGAAGGGCTGTAAAACCGAGGCTGGAGCGTACTCCAGAGCTTTGACTAACAGAATTTGCGCCGCGACACTTAACACAGATATCACTGCCAACATGACCCACTCTTGCGGGCTTGGCTCGCGCCATACTGTCAAACCAAAGAGTGTTGCACACACGCAACCGACCAATGCCATGTACAGTATGTTGGTGTTAAACCCATCGCCTGCTGAGCTTACTTGGCGAGTCACCACATGGTACCCAGCAAAACATAAAGCAGCACTGAGGGGGATCAGAGATTCTGGTTTGAAGACGTCCAACCCAGGACGCAGGATCACCAGCGTCCCGATAAACCCCGCACACACCGCAAACCAACATTTCAAACTGACTCGCTCTCCTAGAATAGGAGCAGCCAGAGCAATCGCCATTAGAGGAAAGACCGCCATCAAAGAATGCGATTCCGCTAAACCAAGATAGCGTAGCGCCAGATTAAAAATCGCAATTTCAGCGATGGATAAGAGGGAGCGTAATACTTGTAGCTTGGGGCGGACCGAACGTAATGCACGCCTAACCGAGCTGGCTCGGGACACCCAAACGATCGCAAACACAGCAAACACCCAATAACGTACTAAGACGACTTGCGCCACGGACATTTCTTGAACCAGCATTTTCGTCACGGCATCCTGTGATGCAAAGAGCAGCATCGCCGCTAAACATAACAGCACACCTTTACCTATTAGGGTGCGCTCCGCTTCCGTGCCCAATGAACTCATTTAATGATTCGCCTTAAATCGTAACGTCGTGAAGATGATCTAAAAAGAGAGCATCGCGAGGCGCAGAGTATCGCGTCTTTTGTTTCTGCTGAAAAGGGCCTTTAAAAGCTTATTGATTACCCAACGAGATTTGATACTGATCTAGCAGCATCTGCTGCGGCTCACCTTTCATCGCTAGGCGGCCTTCATTCCAAATATTGATCAGTATTTGCCTTTTCTCTGAGGGTATTTGCTTGGAAAAGATTGGCATTTCGACAAGCGGTTTCTCTAGTCCTGGGCGGACCACTTGCAGCGAATCATGTAAATCTAACTGATTGAGCACATACTGAAGGACCAGCTCGTTATCGGCGTATACATCCACTCGATGGGAACGAATCATTTCGAGGATACGGTCAATCACATCATGATCCCCCGCGATGACCTCCACAGACTGAGCGTTTTTCGGGTCATCAATATAATCTTGATAGTCCGCACTCATAGAGCTGTAATCCCAACCCGGCCCCGTCGCTATACGACGCCCCGTTAATGATGAGACGCCATCGTATCGCCAAGGATCTCCTCGCCTGATGACAAACGCACTGTCGTAAGCAAAGGTAGGCTCATCTGCGTAGATAAAGCCATTATCTGGATTTTTGGTATATAAAAACTCTGGCAACATGTCACACATTCCTTCAGAGACCATGTCTAAGCCGCGCGCGAGGGGCACCTCGTAGTATTCCAGTGTATAGCCTTGTTCAGAATAAATGTGCTCCAACATATCAATGATGACACCGCGCTGTGGTGCACTTGCGGTTGGAAATATGGTCATCGGGGGCCATTGGTCGTAGCACACTTTTAGCGTTGTCGTGTAGCCCGCACTCGCAAAAGAAAGCCCAAGAACGTATATAAATAAAGACACTATGCTGCGTTTACTATTTCTCAACACAATCTCTCCCATTCCCCTTCGCGCCGTAGAGTTTAAAATCGGCACGTTTAAACAATTCATCGATGCGTTGATCTTCTGGGTTTGAAGACTCAACGCCAAGGCTCACAGTATAGGTCACATTGTGACCATCGACGTGCAACACTGAGTCACTGATCGCTTGGCGTATCTTATCAGCGATCTCAAATGCGTCGTCTAATCCCGTCTCGATAAGCAATATGGCAAACTCTTCTCCACCAACTCTTCCCAAAAGATCAGACTCGCCTAAAAAGGTTTGCAGCGTTTGGGTAAAATGAATCAACACTTTATCACCCACATAATGCCCATAGGTGTCATTAATACGCTTGAAGTAATCAAGATCCATTAAGATAAATGTCACGGTCGATTGCTGGCGCTGACAAAGAGCGAGCTGCTGCTGTGCTGCTTCAAAAAAACTGCCGCGATTTAACACATGTGTTAGGGAATCTCTTGTCGCTAAGTGTTTCAACTTTTCGTTCAATGTTTCTAGATCTTCGGTACGCTTCGCGACGGCGTCTTCCAGCCAATCTCGCTTAGCTTGCTCATCATTTATCAAGCGCGTTCGGTCTGTCGAAATAGTGCTGAGCATCGTATTCATATGGCTCTGCAATCGGCTCAGTTCATTCGCTTCGGTGTTGGATAACTCAATACGCTTGCTGACATCTTGGCTTTTTTGTACTTCATCAACTTGCGACATCAGCTCCCTAAGCGGCGCCGCCAAGTAGCGGTCAAACGCCCAAATAAATAACCAGAATAAAATCGTGAGCTTTATAAAGGCCGTCACGGCTATCAAGGTGAAACCAAACCAAACTCGCTCAAATACAACGTCTGAAGAGGAATAAAGCACTAAGGTCCCTAGTGGGATGTTTTCGTCGTTCATCGACCAATGTAATGCAGATGTCGAATTAAATAGCGAGATAGGCGTTGCGTTGTTTTCATAAATTCTTTTTGAAGTGACCAATTGCTCATTTTCATCGAACACGTCCACCCCTTCGATAATGGGTAATTGGATCACGCCTGAGACCAGCGCATTCAATTGGCTTTGATTATACTGCCATAAGCTGGTCGCAATCGGACCGCGTATGGTTTCCTCTAATTGCTCTAACTCGCTGACAATGGCGTCTTGAGTTTTTAGGTATTCTCCCAAAAACTGTAAGCTTGTGATGAGCAGAGTAACCACTAAATAGATGGAGAAAATCACTCGCATCACTTTTTGGGAGAGATTGTTTGGTCGACGCAAAGAACTAAAAAACATTGAAAACAACCCTTTCCAAATAGGCGTTAGCGTCAAGTTTACCCTAATACCTGCAAAAACACGCCTATAAATGTCTTCAACTCACATGCATTAATCTCAACGTAAACACCGCACGCATCGCAAATCCAGAGTAAACAAACCCTCTTATTTTGCCGTTGAACGGTGATCACATTAACCGACAATAAGACCTACGAAATAAGCAAGTTTGATTAACACACCCATATGACGATTTGTGTGTCATTAACCTTCTATAACAAAATCTTATTATTTTTTCCTCGTTTGGTTGTTTTTCGATCATGGATTGGTAGAATCGTCCGGCATTATTTTTTGACAGGAGTCTAAACAATGTACAGGATGATCAAACACACATGCATTTCTCTACTCACGTTACCTTTTCTTACCGCTGCGAATGCCAGCAGTTTATACAACGCTCCAGACATCTCTCTACGCCTAAAAGACCAAGATAAAGATGGTGTGATTAACGCCAGAGACCTTTGCCCAGACACGGCCCCCAATAGCGTCATCGATAATAACGGGTGCCCAGAACACGATGTTCACTACCTCTCTGGGGAGCTTGATGTCCACTTTGGTACAGGAGAGCATGAACTCAAACCAAGCTTCTACTCAGGTTTACTGCGGCTCGGGAAATTCCTACAGAAAAACCCAAACACCATCGCCATTATTACAGGCCATACCGATGATGTTGGCGATGCGGCCGCCAACAAACTCTTGTCGCAAAAGCGCGCTCAATCCATCGCCAAAGTATTGTCAGAAAAGTTTAAAATTGATATCGAACGCATCGTGGCACTGGGTTACGGTGAGTCACGCCCTGTTTTACCAAATGATTCAGAGGCGGACCGAAAGAGAAACCGCCGCGTTCAAGCGACGGTAGTATCCCAATTTCAAGCCAAAGAAACGGTCGCCCAACAAAAATGGACCGTTTGGGATTACAAAGTACCGGGCGGCGTATACAGCACAAGACGCTAGTCGCTGGCCTCTTTTTTACCATGAAGCACTAACGTAAAACGTCTAACCCAATACCTTAAGCAAAACATAAGGTTTCTCCGTTAGCCTTGTTCAATAGACCAAAAAATCCAGCCTATGCTAACAATGCGCCAATTCGTATTGTCAGCATAGGCTGGACTTATCAAGTTGTTGATTCAATGTAGGCAGAGCGAATGGACTTTACTCGTAGAGCGTTAATAACGATTAATCACTTTATCACTCTTGCTCCACGCTTGTATGACCTCATCGTGAGCGCTGACGAATTTGAATGCAAACGTCTGATGACGGATAAAATCGACACCTATTTCTATAGCTAAAATTCGGCGCTGGAAGGCCGTCTATTACTGCGCTTGGTTAACGAGCTCAGCCCCCAAAAAGTCAAACACCGCTTTACACACCCGACTGCGTTTCAAGTCTTCATGCATTGTAAGCCACATCTCAAGGCTGAGATCGAGCTGTCCAGGCAATACCGAGATGATATCGGGATCATCAGCAACCAGCGCGGCTTGGCAAGCGCCGATCCCCACGCCTGCTCGCAACATCGCCAACTGCGCCAAGCTGTTATCTGAGCGGTATTGAAATACATGGCGGTCGATCTTGAATGGCATCTTGTCGACACGGTTGCGAATATAATCTGACAACGTATCAAACCCAATCAGCGTATGCTGGCTTAGATCTGCAATTGTCTGCGGTTCAGGGTGCTGTTCAAGATAGCGGCGATGGGCAAAAAAACCTAATTCAAGTTGCCCTAGCCGTCTCGTGATTAACGCTTGTTGAGTAGGACGAAACATACGCAGCGCAATATCCGCCTCGCGGTATAACAAGTCATGGGGCGCATCTGAGATAACCAATTCTACAACGAGTTGAGGATAGGCTTGCCTAAGTTTTGCAAGCACTGCTGGCAGAATTTCTACCCCAACCACCTCGCTGGCACTAATACGCACTGTGCCACTGATAGCGTCCCCTGCCCGCTGTGCCAAGCGTATGATTGAAGCAGCCATACTGGCCATTTGCTGCGCCTGAGGCAATAATTCATGCGCAATATCCGTCGCGACAAACCCCGTTTGCGTACGAACAAACAAGCTGACATCCAATGCTTTCTCTAGCTCCGAAATATGCCGACCGATGGTAGGCTGAGTCGAGCCTGTGGCACGCGCTGCGCCCGATAACGAGCCATGCTCCATAACCGCCAGAAAGGAGTGATACAGCGTCCAGTTAATTGACTCATCCATAAATTTTTGAATACCCGATAAGCTATTTTAGACAATTTTATATAACAAAAAGAATAGCTAATCTATCCCTATACCACCACTACAACAGGGCAATATCATGACTTCTCCATCCGCTTTTCAATCCACCGCAACCTCCGTCAGCCACACAGACTCAAACTCAAATAGAGCCTTGGTGCTGGGTGCAACGGGAGGTATTGGCTCCGTCATTACTCAACAACTCCTGCAGCAAGGCTGGCAGGTGACAGCGCTGAAACGGGACCTTTCGAATGTACCTTCTAACTCTCCGATTCAGTGGCAACAAGGGGACGCCCTTAATCAAGCGGACGTGCTCAATGCCAGTCAGGGATGCCAAGTAATCGTGCATGCCGTCAACCCAGCGGGCTACCGTGACTGGGAAACGCTCGTCATCCCCATGCTGTGCAGTACCTTGCACGCTGCGCAACATCAACAAGCCTGTGTCGTCGTACCGGGTAATATTTACAACTTTAGTGCCCAAGCCGGCACCCATATCAATGAAGACGCACCTCAACAGCCCACCAGTAAAAAGGGGAAAGTACGAGTATCGATGGAGCAGCAATTGGAGGCGTTCACACAACAAGGAGGCCAATGCATTCTCCTGCGTTGCGGAGATTTTTTTGGGCCGACCAGCGTTAGTGGCTGGTTTGAACAAGGCATCGCCCCCAAAGGCATTACAAGTAAACGACTGTTTACCCTCGCAAAGCGAGGTGTGGGACATCAATGGGCCTATCTTCCAGATGTGGCCGAAACCATGATGCAATTGATCTTACGCCGCGAAGAGCTCCCTCGTTTCGCTCGTTTTCATATGAATGGACACTGGGACCATGACGGCACACAAATGGCCAACACGGCCGCCAAAGTGATTGCGGACCAAAGAGGCCATACGCCGCGCCTACAAGCCTTTCCCTGGTGGAGCATTTACGTCGCATCAGCGTTTAACAAGACCTTTAAGGAGCTTCTTGAGATGCGCTATTTATGGCAGTATCCATTAAGAATGAGCAATGAAAAACTGGTGTCGCTGCTCGGAGAAGAACCGCATACCCCGCTAGAAGAAGCCATTAGCGCCACCTTAGCGCCAAACCGCTAACACCGCCGCTAAACCAATAAATATCCCACCGCAAACCCGCTCTAGCCAATGTAAATAGCGCTGTACACGTTGACGAAACGCGGGTTGAGCGATCCAAAGCACCAACACCCAATCCCAAACAAGCACAACGAGGAACATCCATACACCCGCGACGGTTTGCTGTAGCACGGTTGCCTGCTCTCCTAAGATTGAACTCATTAAGCTTAAATAGAACAATGCATTTTTGGGATTCAGAACCGCCGACCCCAGTCCAAGAAAAAAGGTATGCCAACGATTCGACAACCGCGTACGAGTTACCGTCACCTCCATCAAAGCTGGCTGCGCGCGCAATAGATTGACGCCGATCCATGCCAAATACACTACCCCCAGCCATTGAATCACATTAAATATCATGGGGTATTCTCGTAGCGTGGCACCAACAACGATCACCAAGGCGATATACAGTAAATTTCCCAACGCAATGCCAATGACTGCGTAACGACTTCGTTGGTGACCAAAGCGTAATGTCTGGGTAATAAGAAGGACAAAGTCTTGGCCAGGGCTCAACAACGCTAACCAATGCGCCAGTGCTAGCACGAAAAAGGTTTGCGGAATAAACTGTTCAATCATATTTGCGGTCTCCGTGTCAGAGACGGCATCATAAGAAATCGCATTCAGTAATGATTGTCAGAAATTGACCCTGCTTAATGCGTCACTCATTCATAACCCAGAGAGGATGAACAGAGAATGGTGCCTTCACGGCAGGAACAACACTTTATCGACCACCCTCGCTTGCCCTTTTTAACGCTGCGCTCCACGTTCAACAGTGGCTTAGCGTATAAAACGCATCAGCATGAGACCGTTTCATTGGGCGTTGTGCTAGAGGGGACTACTCGGAGCACCATTAACGGTAGCGAATACCACCTACAGGCGGGCGACATGGTGCTGATCCCACCGCATTGCGCACATGCCTGCAATCCTAAAACGGGTCACCGCAGTTATCACATGTTGTATATTGATCAACAGTGGTGTGTCGAAGTACTCAACGCAAATCCGGACCAGATGGTATTTACAACCAAACAGCATGTCCTGCGCGATGCAACGCTTTTTGCCTCGCTCAAAGCATGGTTAGACGACTTCTCTAACCCTCAATATGATGACCTCACCCCCCTCACTGCAATCATCCAACACGCGGGAGATCTTACCCCCGCCTCGCCACGCCATTTAGACCGGATTACTCAAAGTGAGCAGAGCATTCAGGCTCTGGCCGCGGAACAAGGCATGAGTCAGGAAGGGTTTATTCGGGCCATTAAACGTCAGACAGGCTTATCCCCGCTCGCACTGCGGCATAACCAGCGCATCGAGCTGGCCAAACAGTTTATCGCACAAGGTATGCCTCTGATTGAGGTCGCCTTACTGGTTGGCTATCAAGACCAAAGCCAGTTTCACAAGCACTTTGTCCATTTCACCGCCGCCACACCCAAACAGTACCAAGGCCGTTTAACCAGCCCTCCTACCACCACTAGAAAAAGCTAATTGGCAGATAAAAATCCAACTTGAAGCACTCGTCATCATTCAGAAAATGGCTTTTATGGCAGTGAACATAGGCGGACGTTGAACGTAAATGGACTCTGTACCAAAACGTACTGATAACGCCACCCCAAGACTAAATTGTGCACAAAGAGCCTCATCTAAACCATAAACTAAGATCAAAAAATCCTATAAAAACCATCAATAATACTGAAGAAAGCCACATCTTCGTCGATAAAGGGACTAATATAGAAAAAAACCAAGCGTGCACAAAGGGAGAGAAAGATGAAAAAAACCGTTATTTACCTCGCGATAACGGCCGCCATTGCAGGCTGTAACAGCGATTCAGATTCTGACACCAGCGCCAGCTCAACGAAGGACGCTCTGAACGGTATTTTCCCGACCGGAATGATGGTGACATCGCCGACTCAGCGTGTCTCAGCCAGCAAGCTATCGGATGGAGCCAGTTTTAAAGAAGCGTCTGAGGCAGTGGAAGACGCAGGTGAAGCGGCGGCCACCTTTAGTAGTCGCTTTGATCCTGCCTATTTCTTTGGTGACGTCGTCGATGCCGAATGCTTCGGTCCACCAGTGGCTTACGACAACCATCCAGACGGCACGGACGCAGCGGATCTAACCGATCGATCATTCCCTGCTCTCCCTTCTGGCGATGTTGGGATTTGGACCGCTGCCAACGGTACAACCACCGAAGCATGTGCGGCGGCCCAATTGAACTCTCAAATGAAAGGCGCGGCGAGCCGAGTCTTTATGTCTATGGTCAGTTTCGCAGGCATGGTGGCAACGGCCTCAGCAAATGGCATCTCTCTTCCGACAGCGGGCAATAGTATTTCCTTAACATCTGAGTTGGACGCCCGACTACCGAGCAGTATCAGTGTCACAACAGCAACATTGGCCAAAAGCGCTACGGGGGTTTGGTCGTACACATTAGTCCTTGAATACACAGATCCAACACCGCCTACCGGCGCGACCACACCTCAAACCATCTCGTTGTCGATGGAGCATCATCCAGGCACCTCGAATTCCGCTTATGAAGGCGTCATTAATTACAAAATGGATGACTACTTCAACCCGTCCGGTAACTGCACGGCTGATACCCATGGGGGCTCTAGTACGACCAATAATGGCTCGTTGCATTACAAACGTAATGGCGATGACATCAACTTTCAGCACCGCTATGCAGGCTTATGTGGCCATGATCAAGATGGCTTATCGGAATCGATCACAGGCATGACACTTAAACATGTCGCGCCGAACAGCGCTTGGAAAAACAACTTCACCATCCTAACGTCTGATTTCGACAAATCTGACATGAGCGGCTCTTATGCGTACACCTGGCAAGCAGGAGACAATGATAGTGCAGCGCGGATCTTATTTGTTGGCCTCAATAGCAATAACAACAATGGCGAAGCCTACTATGGATACGGCGATCAGGTTCAGAATTCGACCTCAGGGGACATCCTTGGCTTTTACTGTAACTGGGCGGGGCCTGGACAAACAGCCACTCGGCATGACTACGCCCAGCGCCAATTCCTGACCTATGACGCGACCGACCAACGCTATGAACTCAGTAGCGCGGCCTCAAGCAATATTACCTATGCACCGACTAATTCTTGTACATACGCCGCAGGCAGCGGATTTGTATACGACAAAGACATAGACGTAACCAACGGCATCCCTGACACCGATGCGCTCACCGATGAATCGGATGTGTCAGTATCAATTGATCTCATGGACAAAACCGTAGGTACAACGACTTACTCTACTATTATGGAAGCCATTGCAGGCAGGGGTTACAACAAACCAACCTATCCTGCGCCTTAGCGCGGGATAGGTTCACAAACCTGCCAATATCATTGCGGGGTATACTGCTTTACCTTTGTTGCCGTGACTGCAAATGCTCCAACGCAACATCCACTAATCCGAGCAGTTCATCGATGGATTGGGTGGCCTGTTGGAAATAGGCTTTCGCGGCAATCTTGGGTGACTCCAACCCCAGCAACTCTTGTTTGATGCAGCATAAAAAGTTTGTCACGACTTGCTCACTGTGCTGCAGTCGAAATGCGGTCGCTTGGGGGTTATTCGTAGTATGTTGTTGCAAGGTGGCAAACGCCTTACCAGAAAGCCCCTCAATCTTCTGATATAGAAACTGCATCCTGACCCGTTGCTCTGCGCTGCTATGCCCTGCAGCGGCGATACCGGTGCCCATTGCGCGAGCTTGCCCTGCCCATTCTGCCGCTTGAATCACTTCGTGCCAGATGCATGACAAATACTCTAGCTCCGTTTGACCTTGGGTTAGATCGATCTCCCCTGCTACATCTTCCATCAAAAAGATGCAGTGACGGATTATCAAATTATGCTGTTTTAAATTGTTGGCGGGGTCATTTTTATGGCCTTCTCGCAAGCGGGACCAATGATCAATCAAACTGTTCCATGCGTCTCGAAATGTCGTTTGCTGAGATTGAGCGGCGCTAATCTTCTGATCCAACGTCTGTCTTGTGGATTCAAGCTCCTTAACCATACTGGTGTCGCCACAAAGCAACGCGTTACTCAACCCTCGGTGCCGTTGAAATCCGGCAATCAGGCCTCTTAGCAACGCCAGTTGCTGAATGTTCGACTGAATATGTCGGCGCGCCTTGCGCTTAAGTCGCTGATGCAAGACGAAAAACACTGCAGCCAGAAGCAACAGAACTAGAAGTAGGATCGACAGTTCATACATATTATCCATAATAGTTACCCCGTTAGTTGAGCTAAATGTTGAGCGATAGTGCGCGCCTGATCGGCTGCTTGCAGGTTATCTGCATTCCCACGACGTACTTGGTCCGCTAGCTCGGCGATTTCTGCCACCGCTTTGCCTTGCTGCTCCGTACTGACCGCGACTTGATCAACCTGCCCTGTCAGTTGCTGGGTATGGGCTTGCACTTGGCTGAGCAGCGCTCGAACCGCTTCGGAACGTTCGGCACTTTGATGCGCCATGTCCGTCAACCCTGATACTTGAACCGTGGCTTCGCTGATATTCCCTTGCACCAAATCTATGTTGCGGCTAATTTCTCCCGCCGACTCCTGACTGTGCTGCGCTAAGCGGCGCACCTCGTCAGCCACGACCGCAAAGCCTCGACCACTCTCGCCAGCACGTGCTGCTTCGATGGCGGCATTCAGCGCCAAAAGATTGGTTTGGTCCGCAATGCTGCGGATCGTGCCCGACATTTCATTGATCGTGTGTGAGTTGTTGTTTAATTGCCGAATCAGTTCATTGGTGGCGATAGACTGTTGCGCCATCTCGGACACCTGTTGCACCAGATTAGTGAGTTGGGTGATGCCATCGTCCAACTGTTCGCTGGCCACAACGCCAGTTTGCCGCGACTGTTCTGCTAAGTTAGCGACTTCGACGATGCTCACATTCAGCTCTTCTACCGCGGCCGCCGCAACCGTCGCTGACTCGCTTTGCCCTTCAGCATTACGGGTTACCAGCGCAGCACTTTGTTTGAGCTCATGGGACGAATGAGATATTTCATCAAGACGTTGCTGTAGCAGCTGTTGTTGACGCTGTTCGCGGCTCAACCATTGCTGAAACCCGCGATTGAGGGGCTGTAACAAGATACTGTGACTCGCACTAACAGTCGCTTGATCATTCTGCTCGGCGGCCTGCTCACAATATGCCTGTAGCTGGGCGATCTCTTGGCGCAGTAACCATAAACTTGCGATCGAAAAATACGCCAGCACCGCCCAACATGCCGTCGTCAACCATGATGACATCCACCACTCTATCGTCACGGCCATCACGACCAGTCCGATCAAGGTCCGCACAACACCTGTCATGCCCAATGTATGCAGCAACAAAAATGCTGGGTAGCTAAGCCACTTCATATCCATCTCTCCTTTAGCGGCACTCCCAAAAAAAAGCGCCTGAATCCATTGCACCAGTCAAGCTGCGGATTCAGGCGCCTTTGCCTTGTAGGGAGTCATCCTACTGATTTCATTTATCTAGCCTATTTCAAAGCAATAATGATGCCATGCTACCCAAAGGGTCGTTACGGCTTCCAGAAAACCACTTTCCTCGTTACCTTCAAAAGCCGATCGATCAATGAAAAGCCTTATGCGAAGTGACCGAAAGGTCATGAAAGCGTCATGGTTGGGCCCTACGCTATAGAAACATCCCAACACTGTTGTTAAAGGCAATAATAATGATTACGAACAAAGTTATTTTAGTAGGGCTAGTCTCTACCGTCGTGTTAGCAGGCTGTATGAGCCAAACGACCACCTCTTCCGAGCAGCCTCTTAGCTTCTTAGATGACTTCCCAAAAAGCGGCACAACACTACCGTACTCTGTCTTGCGAGATGATTTAGTAGACGGAAAAACCAACGAAACCTTTGAAGTGCGCAATGGTGGGTTTGGCTCAGCGATGACCGCTCATCCAACGCGATCCAATCAGTTTTATGCATTAACGGACCGCGGCCCAAATGCCAATTACACGGGTGATTACGGCAAAGGAAAAACTTTCCCAGTTGCCGACTACACGCCCCGTATTGGTTTGTTTGAGGTCGCTGACGACGGACAAGTCTCCCTCGTGAAGCAGATCTTGCTGCACCGTCCAGATGGTACTTTGATCTCAGGCTTACCTAATTCTTCAGCATTGGGCGGAACAGGTGAAACGCCTTATCACGCTAATGGTATGCCAGTACTCATGGACGATAGCCAACCTTATAACCAACAAAGTAACCCCATTAAACTGGATGACTATGGATTAGATGGCGAAGGATTGGTCGCGCTGAAAGATGGTAGCTTCTGGATCAGCGACGAATACGGTCCACACATCGTTCATTATGATGCTAACGGCATCGAGATCGGCCGTATCAATGCGTTCCAAGCAGATGCTCGTAACACCCATTACTTACCTGCCGTCTTTCAACATCGTCGAGCCAACCGCGGCATGGAAGGGCTTGCTATTACACCCGATGAAACAACACTCGTCGGCATCATGCAGTCCACAATGAAGAACCCGGATAAAGCGGCTCAGAAAGGCAACTTAACACGTATTGTGACCGTCAATTTGAAAACTGGCGACACCGAACAATATCTGTATCGCCAAGAAAAAAATGAAAACTCAAACTCCGAAATCGCCGCGTTGACTCAGGATCAGTTTTTAGTCATTGAGCGAGATGGCAGCTTTCTGCTCGGTGGTCCCAAAAAGGCGAACCCTAACGCCCAAAAACACGTATACCGCATCGACCTAAGCACCGGAACACCCTTGTCTCAGGTGGCACTATCGGATTCCGTTAAACGCGATCCGAACCATGGTTTGATGATTGAGGGCCTAACCTTAGAGCAATATGCACAGCAAAATGGCTGGTCCGCTTTGGCCCAATATGGCATCCAACCTGTGAGTAAATCGTTAGTCGTCGATATGGTCAAAGAAGTGTCTTACCCACATGACAAAATGGAAGGTCTATGGGTCATTGACCACCATCATTTGGGCGTCCTTAACGACGACGACTTTGCTACGTGGTCGACAAATGGTCAACTTGAGCAAAAGTACCTAAGTACAGACCAAGTTGATGCTAACCAACTTTATATCATTAAAGCCGATTTGCTTTAGAGATACGATGCGCCAAAGGATTACGACATCTTTTGGCGCACTTCCCTCCTCTGCTTGATTAGCGTATCAAGCACCAATCCAAGACAGCATTGCGGACGTATTGAATCAAACTCGCTAGGAGTGATTGAGGATCCGAATGCGCACAAAAATCAATGTGGTATGGTTCAAACGTGACTTACGGTTATCGGACCACGAGCCCTTAGCGGCAGCGTTTGATTCACCTTATCCCACGTTAATGCTATATAACTTTGAGCCGATGCTACTCGCAGATGAACACTATACGGCGAGACATTGGCGCTTTGTGTGCCAATCTCTTGACGATCTTAATCAACAACTGGTTCGCTTCCATGCTCGCATTTGGATCTTTAACCAAGACATGATCCGTCTGCTCATTTTTTTGCATCAACAATTTGAGATTCAAGCACTCTATAGCCATCAAGAAATCGGCTTGAAAAATACATTTGATCGCGATTTAGACGTCAAAGCTTGGTTAGCAGAACAGAATATTGCATGGCACGAATTCGCAACGGGCGCGGTCATCCGTGGTTCGACGCAGTCTATTGATTGGCGTAAACATTGGTATCACGTGATGGAGGGGAAGCAAGTAACACCAGATTGGTCTCGTTTGCAGCCGGTAGCACTGGAAGACTACCAACCTCCCGAACTTGACCCAGCGTATACGACCGTCACTGCAGAATTTCAGCAGGGAGGTCCAAAAGCCGCCAGAGAAATAATGAGCAGCTTTTTTAGTACCCGTGGTAAAGGCTATCAAAAAGGCATCTCCAGCCCGAGCTTGAGCCAAGAGCATTGCTCCCGTTTATCGCCCTATTTAGCATGGGGGAATCTCAGCGTTCGACAGGTATACCAAGCCACCAAAGCCTTTCTGCAAGACGCGCCATATGGCTGGAAGAAACCAATGCGCGCCTTTTTATCCCGTATTCATTGGCACTGTCACTTTATGCAAAAGTTCGAGCGTGACTGCCAAATGGAGTTTCTACCTCAAAACAGCGCGTATCAGGCCTTTGGCTATCGCACCGATAATCAGGTCGCAGACGACATTGAACGCTTTCAGGCCGGCCAAACAGGCATTCCGTTAATCGACGCGTGTATGCGTTGCCTGAAAGAAACGGGTTACATCAATTTCCGTATGCGGGCGATGCTGATTAGCTTTATGACGCACCATATGAACATTCACTGGCGAGAAGCCAGCTTACCCCTAGCGCAGTACTTTCTTGATTTCGAACCTGGTATTCATTATCCACAGGTACAAATGCAAGCCTCTGTCACAGGGATCAACACCATCCGCTTATACAACCCAATCAAACAATCCATGGAAAAAGACGCTGACGGCGTGTTCATTCGTCGCTGGTGTCACGAGCTAGAGCACTTACCCGATGAATACCTGCACGAACCTTGGAAACAACCGCCTATGGAAGCCATCTTCAACGACTTCAAACTGGGCGACGATTACCCATTCCCTATGGTCGATTTAGACAGTGCGGCAAAAGCCGCTCGCGAGCGTTTATGGAGCTTCCGCAGTCGCAGCGATGTGCGCAGCGCCAGCAAAAACGTGTTGCAGCGCCACGGCATGCAATCCAGACGATGATTTGTGGCAGAGGAAGACATGGCACATAAGAAACCCCATTTACCTGAGAAAATATGCCCAGTCTGCGAGCGAACCTTCGCATGGCGCAAAAAATGGGAGCGTGATTGGCCTCACGTTAAGTTCTGTTCTGAGCGATGTAAACGTCAGAAAGCCGTCTTAGAGCGAAGAGATTAGGGAAGCACCGCTAGCGCGATACTCCCCACAGGCAACGCCTAATCGTCTACCTTTCTACGTGCATAAAGCGTAACCGATGACCATCTGGATCAAGCGCTGTGAAGGCTTTACCAAACGACAGTTGACGCGGAGCCTGTATCACATCAGCCATAGTGGTCACTTTATCGAATAGGCGTTGCAACGCCTCTTCACCACCTGTACCAAAAGCCAATTCACAGCCGCCTTTTGTACCTAACTTGCCTGCATCAGGTACCGCAGGCTCGACGTCTTCTTGTTGCCAAAGACGCAATTGGCCCCCTTCCAATTCAAACAAAGCAAAAACATCCCCTAAATGGGCAGGTTCCCGCTCGAAAAGATCTCGATAAAACGCGACGCTTTTTGGGATGTCCGCAACATATAACACCGAACCGGCAAGATTCATGACCTATCTCCTTTTGATTAATGGACTCAAGGAGTGTATCGCCACGTACTGACAACTTTTGTCAGTAGCGACGCATCACGTCATGATTATTGTCTCGGCTGGTCTTGTTATATTGGCCATGATTCAGGAATCCCCTCCTCAACACGCCATTGCTTAGCTAACAGACGCTTGCTGGTTGGGTAACGCTCTGCGGTGATGATGAGGTTTTGCATGCGATCAACTCGGAAATGTCTATTGGCGTTGCGGGTTTCGCACCACGCTACCAATACCGTTGCCTCAGAAAAGTAACCCATCGCAAACGGCCATACGCGGCGGGTCGTCAGCGCGCCTTGCGCATCTTGATAGTCGAACTCAATCACGCTCTCTGTGCGGATGGCTTGCCGCAATTCATGGCTCGCTTGCGGGTCGGTGTTTTGTCTACTCCCCACCAACAGCGTATTGTGGTGCACTTGATCGACGACTTCAGCGGGGAGCGCATCCAGTACCTTTGCCATGCATGAGGAAGCACTGTTAGCCAGCTCTGGGTCAGTATTACGCTTCAACCAACGCATGCCCAGCACCAACGCTTCAATTTCCTGTTCAGAAAACATCAGTGGTGGCAACCAAAACCCAGGCTGCATTTGATAGCCAATTCCCGCTTCCCCTTCGATATGAGCACCCTGACTTTGTAACGATCTAATATCGCGATACACCGTGCGAACACTGATTTGCAAACGCTCACTGATCGCTTCAGCCGTAATGGGACGACGACTTTGACGCAACAAATCCAACAGTGCTAACAAACGTTCTGAGCGAGTCATACCCGAGTTACTCATACCTTATCTAATCGAAAACGTTACATAGATCGCCATTAAACGCCACGGACACCCCCAACACAATAACGATAGGCCATGTTCAACATGGTTAGCTATTTTAGACCGATCATTCATCGTCCACGTGTCGCTTTCAATAAAGCTGGTACACCTTAGTGCTAAAACGAAAAAAGCCAGACGAGCAATGCTCAGCTGGCTTTTGTCTAACTGGATTAAACCGCTAGAAAACTACTTTTTACCATCGCCAATATTGAACCGATGTACCAAGTCCTCCAACTCTCTGGCAATGCCTGAGACCGAATCACTAGAGTGGTTGGTTTCTTTCACTTTATCCAGTGTAAGGTTCGCGGAATCCTGCACCTGATTCAGCGTACGGTCAATTTCTTGAACGGCTGCACTTTGCTGCTGAGTCGCCCCAGCAATATCAATGTTTTTCGCACTGATTTCTTGGATAGATTGACCAATAGAAATGAGTGCTTCCCCCGCCAGCTTGGCTTGAGCCACCGTATCTTTTGCTTTTTCATTGCTCGCGCGTATCGCTTGTGCGCTGGTCTTACTGCGAGCTTGAACTTGTGTGATGATGCTTTCAATCTGAGTAATCGACTCACTGGTGCGGTGCGCAAGGTTACGCACTTCATCAGCCACCACAGCAAAACCACGCCCCATCTCACCCGCTCGCGCCGCTTCAATCGCCGCATTGAGCGCCAATAAGTTCGTTTGTTCCGCGATGGCTTGAATCACTTCCAGAACCGAGGTGATCTCACCGATGTCTTTCTCTAGCAGTGATACATCATTCGTTGTATTTTCCAAATCACTTGCTAGGTTCTCAATCGAAGTAATCGCTTGGTTGACGCTTGTTTCACCTTTCTGTGTATGCTCGACCCCCGTGTTGGCGAGGGTTCGTGCTAAGTCTGCGTTTTGTGAGACGCTTTCAAATACGGTCGTCAGCTCAGTAATCGCACTGGCAGCGTTTTGCAACGCACCGGTCTGATTTTCAAGCTGGCTGTTGGATGACTGCGCCTGTTGATGCAGCATCGAGGACATATTGGATAGCTGCGAAGACTTATCAATGATAAAGACGACCGTCTGCTTTAATCGCTCTTGCATATCTTGCAAGGCGCTCATTAGTCGGCTGCCTTCATCATTTCCCGTAATGACGATCGGACGACTCAAATCACTGCTGGCAATGATCTCCGCCGTTTTCATCGCTTGTGACAAACGCCCTAACAGCGGTTTGGTAATCAAATACACACCAAATGTCAGCAGTAATACCGACACTATGCCAGCTATCGACAACATCCACATCAGTGTTTTTGCTTGGCTATTCACACTGGCCAAATAGCTTGATTCCGGCAGCGTCACGAGTAATCGGAAGCGTCCCATAATCGAATCACTCAACACCGCTTCATGGGCCTGATCCTTAAATTCAAACTCAAACTTAGACGACGCATCCGTTGCCGTATTTTGCAACGCAGCTTGTACCGTTGGATAAGTGCTGAAATCGAGATTAAGAATCGCCTCCTGATCGTTCGAAGACAACACCAAGCCGGATTCATCCAGCAAATAGAACCCTAATGCTTCGGTCTCAGAGGCACTCGACTTCTCAACGCGTAGCAAGTTATCCGCAACACGGTTTAACAACACCGCACTATTGACCACCGCAACCGTTTCGTTAGGCTTTTTCGCGGAGTATATAGGGCTCGAAATCATCAGAATCTGCAAATCAGTAATCGGCGATATTTGCGCGTGCCCGACATAGGTTTCCCCAGTTTTCAAAACACGACGACCTGAATAATCACCGCTCTCATTCGCTGGGCCCATATCGTAACCCACCGAAACACCTTGGAGACTGTCGGCGACGATGATGTCCTGAACATCTATAAATACATTTTCATAGTCAGTATCGCCTGCTGGATAAATAGAGCTTAAATATTGGGTGGCTTGATTGGCGGCTTCTTTGGCGTCGCCAGAATCGATGATGGTGTCTGCTAACGACCTAATGGTGGGTGATGCCGCGACAGAACGGTTGAAATCTATGACTTGGTTTAATGCTAAGTCGATGGCTCTGACCTTCTCTGCCCCGACCACTTGTAGCTGCTGTTGAGCCGTTTTTTCTAAATTGGCAGACGATAGCATGACCACCAAATAAATGATTAATGCCATGACCGCTACGAGACATATGGCGATCCATACCGCAATTTTCACAAACAACACGTTACGCTTCGAATGTGCTTCCGCCATAGCAAAACCTCTTTATTATAATTTTGAATCGATTCGAAAAGATAAGCATAGAATTAAATTTGCTCCAACGGCACACATTTAACAAGTTACTTCTTTCAATTAATTGTAACGGTTTGCGTAATGGCGTCTCAGAGAGCTATCTAACCAGCAATAAAAACAGTCGATTCTGAATGACCAGAATCGACTGAGAGACTGAATGATAGAAATACATCTTGAAGAAATAATAGAGCTGAGGCCAAAGAGAATACTAAGCCCATAGAGATCAAAGCTTTGAAAGACTGACAGCTTTCACTTCACCACGACATTAGTTAGATATAGCGATGAACAATCTCAGAAAGTTGCGCTGATTCTTCAGCGAGGCGTTCCCCTTCTTGATCCACTTGGTTGATGGCGTCAAGGGTGGAGTCAGCGAGGTCGGAAATGGCTGATATATTGTGGCCGAGTACGTCGGCGGTTTGGGCTTGTTCGGTTGAGCCTGCAGCAAGTTGCGCACTCATTGAGACGATGCCATCGACCGCATGGTGAATTCGCTCTAACGCGTTTTCCGCTGCGGAGGTGCTGCTCACACCGACTTGAGCATATTCATTGCTTTGCTCCATTAGCCCGACCGCATGCTGTACGCGGTTGCGTAAGCCTTCGACTAGATTTTGGATTTCTTCGGTAGAACCGCGGGTACGCTGAGCAAGACCGCGCACTTCGTCGGCTACGACGGCAAAACCACGACCACTTTCACCTGCTCGTGCGGCTTCAATGGCGGCATTAAGAGCAAGTAAATTGGTTTGCTCGGCGATGTCTCGGATCACATCAACGACCGAGTTAATTCGGCCACTTTGTTCACTGACGTGGACAACTGACTCGCTCGATTCAAGGATGACTCGATTAAGACTGTCGATGGCCTGCTGTGTATCGCGCACCACGCTGTGCCCTTCGGACACGGCATTTTGCATGACTTCGGTTTGGCGCGCGGTGTCTTCCAAATTCACTGCCATTTCTTGGGCGGTGGCCGCCATTTGCTGCGCTGCGACAGCGGCTTGCGAGGATTCCGCTTGCTGCTGGCTAGCATTATGACGCGCTTTGGCGGTGAGTTCAGCATTGACTTTTGTGGTGCTGTATAAGTCATCACTGACCGTTTGAATGCCTTTGAATTCATCCTGTAGCTTCGAAATAAAGCGGTTAAAACTACGGCTCAAGTCTGCGATCTCATCACGCCCGGTAATGTCTAATCGTTGACTCAGGTTAGCCGAACCTTCAGCAATGTTATGCATCTGGACAGCAACCACGTTAATGCGTTTGGAAACCGTCACCGCTACGAAAGTGATCATACCGACACCAAACACAATGGCCACCACGAGCATAATCCCTAAGGTAATGATCAACTCTTTGGCGAACGCTTGCTGAAGTGCATACAACTCCTTTTGGACCGCCTCAAAGTTCTCTTCGGTTTGATGCACCTGATCACGCATATCCCCTAGTAAACCAGCTTCGGGCGTTAGACCCACTGTTTTCATTTTTTCTACTAGGGCTTGAAAATCTTGTTGGTAGGCAAGTATTTGTCGTTCGACCTCAGCCTGTTCTGAAGACGATAGCTCAGACTGCTTCAATAACGTGACAAAACGGTTAATGTTGTCGTCGTGACGGGTGAGGTATTTTTCATCTTGTCGCAGCAAAAAATCTTTTTCATTACGGCGCAAGGTCAATACCGCGGCTTCAAGCTGATAATTGCTAAAGGATAAAATGGTTTCTTCCACATCGTGTACAGTATTTCGCAAAGCGTTTCGTAGGCCTTGAGACTCAGATAACCCGATTTCTTTCTTTAACGCCGCAATTGTTAAGAAACTTTCTTGGTATCCCGCCAAATGTTGCTTTAGGTTTTGGATATTGTTTTGAACATGGTCCGAATCACTGCCGTTGAGTGGAGAGGTCATCAGTTGATTGAGATCGTCGAGCAGTGCCTGATAGTTTTGATCGAAGGACGCTACATATTTTTCTTCGTTACGCGTTAGAAAATCTTTCTCATCCTTACGCAGCAGCAACATTTGCTTTTCACTGTGTTCGGACAATTGATTTAGCTGAAACAAGTCCTGAACTTTACCTGCTTCATAGTAGGCGAACATCGCAATACTTATGAGAGTGAGGCCCACAACAAACGCTGCGAAATATAGTTTGTGCTTAATGGAACCTAATACGTGGCTAAACATACGCTTTGCATCCCCTGCTCTAACACATCCTGAAGAAACTAATGTGACTCAAATCTTATATAACGATGTAACTGAATGTAATAAACATGTAATTAAAACGCAATTAAAATGAAACATAATTGAAACATTTAGATGTATTGCACTGGCAGGAACAGAATATCAGTGGACGAAAAGCATAAGTATGCGGTTTTTAAAGACGTAAAGGGGCGCTTTTAGGGCTTAAAATTCTTGGTTCACTTTACTCAACAGTGCGATCAGGGCATCTCGATCGACTTGGCTTAGGTCTTTGGTGAGCTCTTCCGTCAAAGACAGGTGCAGCGCATTATGATGCTCGTGTATGGCTTGCCCTGCATCCGTTAATGCCACAGTGATAGAACGTCGATCCTGTTCACTGTATCGACGCTGCAACAGGCCGAGCTTGACCAACTTATCCACTTGAACCGTCAAAGTACCAGTCGTGATGCCCAAATGATGGGCGAGGGATTTCATGTTCATTGCACCGTGGTTGCCAAGCACTTCAAGAGTGTGCAACTGTGCCAATGAGTACTCAGATTCACGTACAACAGAAGACTCCCACGACGCCATCTTGTCGTAAAATTCAGTCAGTACTTTGTTTAATGAAACGATTGTCGACATAGGTCGTCCTAAGCTGGGTTGACTTCAATGACTAGGTGATTGATTTTATCAAAGTCCCCTAACAGTTGTTTAAAAAACGCTGGCTCACGCATTTTCTGATCTTTTAATGTCAGTGTGGCACAGAAATGATCAGCACTGACTTTCCAAATATGCAGATCTTGTAATGACACATCGGCTTGTTCAAGGGTGGCTGCAATACGCTGTTTATAGCTCTCATCAATGGCTTTATCGAGCAAGATCGGCGAGGTTTGCTGCATCAGCCCCCATGCCCACTTTGCAATGATGACACTTCCGACCACGCCCATAATAGGATCAAGCCACGTCCAACCGACAAACTTACCCACCAATAAGGCAGCAATCGCCAATACGGATGTCAACGCATCCGTTAGCACATGAATGTAAGCCGCTTTAAGGTTATGGTCTTGGTGTGAGTGCGGCTGGTGGTGATCGTGCCCATGAGTATGAGAATGGTCATGTGTATGAGAATGATCATGATGCCCTAGCAACAACATGCTGAGCAGATTGACCACCAGACCGATTACAGCGACTAAGATGGCCGCGTTGAACTCGATCTTAACAGGGCTGACCAAGCGATGCACTGACTCAAACAGCATTCCTAACGCCACCATGCCAAGCAACATGGCACTGGTGTAGCCACCCAACACGCCCACTTTACCTGTGCCATACGAAAACTTGCCACTGTGTGAGTGTTTACGTGCATATCGATATACAAACAGAGTGATGCAAAATGCCGCGGCATGCGTCCCCATATGCCAGCCATCCGCCAGCAATGCCATGGATCCAAATATTGTACCGGCACCGATTTCCAACACCATCGTCACAAAAGTGAGTGCCAGAACATAACGCGTGCGTCGCTCATTTTTAGCGTCGAAATAAGAGAACTGATCGACTTTGTTGCAATTTGGTATGGTCATAAAAATTTACTTTGATTATCAAATATAAATACAAGGTAGATTATTTGATAATCAAAGTAAAATAGATTTTTGATCAATTCGCTCTCAATCTAACCAATGATGCCGAATAGCCAACCATGCAACATACGCCCCGGCATAAAGGTAAAACCACCTGCTATGATCAAGCCTCCAATGTATAGGCCGATCATCGATTTAGCATGCCGCTTCACATCACCACGTCGAATCGCAAACCACGCCTCAAACACACTCTCAATTGCCAATAAGCTAAACAAATGAATCAGGCCAAAATGATTAAACAATGTGGGGCCTACTTGAGCGGGCATCATTAACGTGATGATCGCCGTCAACAGCATACTCACCATATAAAAGCGACCGAGAGAACGGTGCAAAGGGGTGCCTTTGCGGCTTAGCATTAGATATGTTCCCACAGCAAAAGCAGGGAGAATCGTCGCCAAATGCCAATAAACGAGCGTGTAATAGTATTCCAGTGCGCCAACTGCCTGCATGGCAGTGATATAGGTCGCCGCCAATACAAGTACCGCGAACATTGGATAGATAACGTTTTGCTTGGTCATGGTATTACCTCAGTTACATGTGAGGCATCAGATTAGCGCGTTGGGCCAAGCAAAAAAGCCGAGTGCGATAAACGGTAAATACCGCTAATAAGTGGTCTTAGGCAGGCTTAAAGCGACCTGAAAAACGTCGACTCACCGGAATGATAGCGTCGCTGTATTTTAGATGTATGCGCAGTTGACCTGTGAAGGTTTTCTCAACCCGCGCAATCTGATTAACCTGAACTAAGATGCTACGATGCACGCGCCAAAACTGGTCAGGGTCCAACCATTCTTCCAACTGCCGTAGACTTTTTCGAATCAAGTATTCGCCCTCAGTGGTGATGACCGTGATGTATTTATCCCCCGCCTGAAAGTAAAGCACGCTGTTGACGTCGACGACGAAAATATCATCACCTTTACTTGCGTTTAACCAGCGACTGTAGGTTTGGGGGCGAACCTGCTCCGAAAGTAACCGCTCAAGCTTGGTCAACGTTGCTTGCTGATCCAGAGCAGAGACAGCCCCTTGCAGAAAGCGATCTCGCGTCTGTTCCAACCGACGTTCATCAATTGGTTTTAGGAGATAATCCACCGCAGCGAGATCAAATGCCTGCAATGCATATTCGTCAAATGCGGTCAAAAATACGATCTTCGTGTGTGGTGATAACTCAGGCTGTTGCTGTAACTGGCGCGCCACATCAAGCCCGCTGGACTCAGGCATTCGAATGTCCAAAAAAGCGATATCAGGTTGCGCCGCGGCAATTAACTCCAGCGCTTCCGTGCCGGTAGATGCCATGGCTACGATGTCCAAGTCGGACCAAACCTCTGCCAGTAACTTTTTCAATGTCAGGCGCAAAATAGGCTCATCATCCGCAATGATCGCAGTCTTAGGCTGAGTCATAATGACAGGCTCCTTGGCAAGCGAATCTGCACCCGTGTGCCGTTTGCTTCGTGTAATGGTTGTATTTGCAAATCTGCTCGTTGCTTAAACAGGGCGTGCAGTCGCTCCCGCACATTTTGGATCCCCACTCCATGCCCTTGATGCTTGCTCTCACCAAATCCTACTCCCGTATTACGAATCTCTAACTGCAAGCTATCAGATACATATTGCGCAGAGACCGTTACCTCGCCCCCCGCAGCATTCGGTTCAATACCATGCACCACCGCATTTTCGACCAATGGTTGCAATAAAAGTGGCGGGCAATGACTTTGAGCAAGTGCATCGGGAAGCTGAATCGAGTAAGTAAGCCGGCCACCTAATCGAATTTTTTGGATATCCAAGTAATCGCCAATTAAGCTGAACTCCTGCGCCAATGTGCCTTGCTGACTTCGACTGCGCTGCAAGCTGACACGCAACATAGAGGCTAATGATTTGATCATTTGCTTCGCTTGTTGTGGTTCAGTGTCCACCAATCCTTGCAGCGTCGCCAGTGTATTAAACAGAAAGTGAGGCTCGATTTGGCTTTGCAATAGTTTAAGTTCACTCACTGCCAGTTGATGATCTTTTTGCGCCGTGAGCGCGGCCTGTTCAGCGACTTCGCGGCGGAGTTTTTGCAGCCGATAGGTGGAAACAAACAAATAAAACACGACCCCACAAATCACGAACGAGAAGAAAAAGTTAAACGCGATCAGGCTCCAATAGCCGGATAAATTATCCCAACTGAATTCATCAAACATGATGGTCATAAGATGCACCATACCGATCGTGAAACCACCGACTAATCCAATCGCATTGCTCGCCCAAGTGGGAATCGACCAAGGTAACCAGCAAACTAGGTTTACAATCAAGATAATCGACCAACCAAAGGCGCAAGCGATGCGTAAATTGAGCCAATACCCACCTTCTGTTAAAGCATTGGTAAACACTGCAATAAAGAGGCATATCAGCGTAGTAATCAACAGCTCCTTGACGAACCCAGACATAAACCTATCCCTCACTTTGCCAATGAATTAAAACGCCTGATTGAAATTCACAAATACTTCATTATCGCCATTGTCGGCGATGCCATAATCAAAACGCAATAACACAGCACCGTCTGGCGGCAGCCCAAAGCGAAGCCCGACGCCACCATTGCTGAGAGTACGCCATTCTGAATGCGTTTTAATCTGGCCAGTTTCAATGAAGGTCGCTCCCGCTATCCATTTCCAGATTGGAAAACGTAGCTCTAACTGCCCCGCCACTTTCATCTTTCCTTCGTAACGCTCCTCGACAAAGCCGCGCAGCTGGTTTGAGCCGCCCAAAGAAGAAACGAAGACATCCCCATCAGACGCTTCGACTTCTAGCCTCGATGCCAGCACCGAGTGAGCCAATATTGGTTGATAATGACGATAATCCGCCTGCCAACGCCAACCTGCTTCATCAATGCTCTGCGAGTGCAGTGCATCGGGCAATACGCTGATGCGACTCGACAATACATCTCCGATTCGGGTATTCATGGAGCGGTCACGACGATCGCGTTCCACGCCGACGCTAGGGTACCCCTTGGTTGTATTACCATCCCGATCGTGACGTTCTGCTTCTAGACTCACGCCATAAAGCCATGACCAAGCGGTGCTATCGGATATCGGTAGTGACCATTCGCTGTTAATGCGAGTCTGCCAACGGTCGTATCGGTTGTATTGACTACTACCCTCCGGAAATTCGTAATCAAAAAAATTGTTTAGACTCACGGACAGCTCGCGTTGTCGTCGATCTAAATAGGTTCGATTTTCCATCGCGGACAGTCTCACATAACCATCCCATGTGCCCATTACGCTGCCTTGACGGAACACGTTGCCCCCTAGTTTGGTCTCATCCTGATCGGGATACGAAAACAACGCGATGCCTAGAATGGACTGATACACAGGATCGTAAGCAAATATGGGGGAAAACGTGAGCTGATTGGAGTCTTTTGCGACCGCACTCTCAGTGACACCCATCACTACCGCGGCCACAAATACTGTTCTAAATACCATCATGTTCCTAGTCTCTACCTAATCAATTGCGATTCAGTAAAGCGTGAAAACACGGTGTTGTCTGATCTATGCGATAAATGGCCACATGCGAGCGCAAGCGGCGATGTGCGAATCTAACGAACTAAGATAGCCCGTACATCGCATGACTTTGCCAAATGAACTGCACGGCTACCCCCCATAACATGCAAGACATAATGCGCTTGGTCCAACACATGACATTGGGATTTAAAACAGCTCGTTTAAATTGACTACCTAATAGTAGATAAGTACCTGGAGCCCAAGCAGCCAGAGCCCCCAGTGCAAAGGCCATCAGAGCAATAGAAACGCCTTCGATATTCGCATTAGGAAATTGAACCGTCACGACAGGAACAACCACCACCATGGCCTTTGGATTGGTCAATTGCATGATAAACCCTGTCGAGAAATGCATGGCTGTGGGGCGCTCTGACACCGAATGTGCAGTAAAGCTTGAACGCATCATTTTGACGCCCAACCACCCGATGTAGAGCCCACCCAACAACGATGCCATGCTCTGTACCATTGCAGGAATGAACGCACTTCCCACATAACCCAGCCCTGCAAACAAAATCCCCATAGCCACTCCAACGCCGACACAAAAGCCAATGGTTTGTCGCGCCTGACCACTAACGCCCGCGAACAGCGAGAGCATGTTAACTGGCCCAGGGGTATACATCAGAACAAAAGAAAAAAGAAAGATTTCGAGCACAGCAATGCCTCCAATAGGCTATAAGTCGGATCAAATTACGCAGATTAAGCGGTTAGCGAGTCAGAATGAGTCGCTGGTATTGTCGGGGCGTCAAACCAAAGACAGGTTTAAAGCGTCGGTTAAAATGACTCAGATCGTTAAACCCTAATTGGGTGGCAATCTGTGCAACAGGCGTATCCTGACGCAGCGCTTGGCGTGCACGATTAATACGTCCGTTAAGCCAGTATTGGTGCGGCGTCATACCGGTATAGTCTTTGAAACTTCTGAGAAAATGATACTTTGACATGCAGGCCACTTGGCTTAACTGATCAAGCGAAACATCTTGATCATAATTATCTTCCAGGCATTCTTTCGCACGATCGAGTAATCGGTTGCGGCGCGAATTATGACGCTCTACCGGTGCATTCTGCTGATAACGCACTAGCTGCTCGATCAATTCAAACAGCACCGTGTCGTACTCAGAGGCAGTGCTTTCTTGTAGCTCGATTAGGCGGGCCAAACGCAAAATATTGCCCTGTATCGCCTTATCGGTGAACACTGCGTCTTTAATACGAAAATGCTCTGGTTGCGACACATGAAAGGTCTGTAAAAAAGGCTCAAATTGCTTCGGATGCACGTACAGCATTTTATAGTGCAAGGCAGCGTCCGCACCCGATGTGCCATCATGCGCATCGCCCGGATTAAATACCATCACCTGCCCAGGGTGGCTATGCTGAAATTGACCTTGAGTAAAAAAGTCTTGGCGCCCTGTTAACGTAACACCTAATGAGAACTCCTCATGCGCATGTGTGCCATACGCGAAATCCGTCATCGACGCTCGTAACAAGGTAACGTTAGCCAAGCTCTCGCTGTGCAAAAAGTTAAATTGATTGGCATGTGACATGAAGCGCCTCTGAACAATGGATCAATAACTAACAGTGTAGCGCTTCTCTATTCAAAAGGTATTGGACAATATTGCGCATTCGGAGACCTAAACGATCCAACACATGCCAAAGTCGACATCAGTCGTCAAAAAGCGGCCTTCTTATCGCTAAGAGGGCCGCTTCAACTATCGTCTACACCGTCTTAATTAAAATGGGTAAGGGGTGGCTTGCGTCTTAGTGGTTTGCCATTGCCAATGCGTGTACGTGTCCCAATCAGAAGGGCCACACACAGAGTTACCATTACCGGAATTACCACACCCACCAAATGGGTTAGTACATTCATCGTTCACTGTTTGGTCGTTGATATGAAGTAAGCCAACATGAAGTTGATCTCCAATTGCCTGAGCACGACCAAGATCATTGGTGATTATCGCCCCAGATAACCCATACTCCGTATCATTGGCATAAGTGACCGCTTCTTCGTCCGTTTCAAAAGTCGTAATACTCACGACAGGTGCGAAGATCTCTTCATCAAACGAGCGCATACCTGGCTTAACGCCCGTGAGAACGGTAGGTTTATAGAACAAGTCTTCGTAAGTGCCGCCCGCTTCCAGCGTCGCCCCCGCTGCGATGGTTTCCGTTACGATACCATGGGCACGCTCCAATTGACGTTGGTTGATCATCGGACCAATCGCCACTTGATCCGTCATTGGGTTACCCACCGGCAAGTGAGTTGCCTTTTCAACAATTTTCTCCGTCAATGCTTGGGCAATGCTGTGGTGAACAAGCACGCGACCCGATGCCATACAAATTTGCCCTTGGTGGAAGTAAGCCCCCCAAGCAATGTTGCTGGCCGCTACATCGAGATCCGCGTCTTCTAGGATAATTAGCGAGTTTTTACCGCCTAATTCCAGTGCTACTTTTTTAAGATTGCGCCCACAGGCTTCGCCTACTTTTCGACCTGCTGCCGTTGAACCAGTGAAGGCCACCATACCAACTTCCGGCGCATCACACAGGGCCGCGCCCGCTTCCGCTTCCCCTGGTAATACTTGGAACACACCTTTTGGCAATCCAGCATGCTCTAATGCAAGCGCCAGTAAGAAACCACCTGTTACCGGCGTTTGCGGGTCGGGTTTGCTCACCACAGTGTTACCCGTAGCCAGCGCTGGAGCAATCGATCGTATGGACAATATCAGCGGAAAATTAAATGGCGAAATTACCCCAACCACACCATGGGGAATACGCTTAGCATAGGATTGGCGACCGGGTGTAGATGGCAAAATCAACCCATTTGGTTCGACTGCCATGTTGGCCGCCAGCTGTAGAATAAAAATAGCCTCTTTAACCTCATGCTGACCTTTAGGGATGATCCCGCCCGTTTCCTGAGCAATAAAAGAAGCACACTCATCGAAATTGTCTTGGAAAAATTGCGCCGCCTTACGAAATATTTCGGCACGATCTCTAGGATTACATTGCGCCCAAGATTTTTGTACAGCTTGCGCTGTTCGGCACGCTTGATACATATCATCTGCATTGCATAAGCCAACGCTGGTAAGGGTGCTTCCCGTTGCAGGCTCATCGACTTTAAGCACGCCACCTGAAGCGGTTTGCCACGCTCCATTAAAGTAACAATCTTTCCAAGGCTGCTGAACAAGTATTGAATTAGACATCGAGGTTTTCTCCATTGTTGTTATTGTGCGAGACGCTTTTTCTCTTTATCTAGAGCAAACACAATGCCGAAAGTTACCAAAACACAACTCACATACTGCACTTTCATCTAATTCATTGATATATATATATATAATAAAAAAATATAAACACAAATGTTTAGTAGATAAACAATTTTATTCGATGCTATATTGTTATTAATCAAATCATCAAACACCACCTCTCCTTTGATGATTAGATTAACTACAAAAATAACAAAGGTATCGGTATGTCCTCACACAACAAGGTCTCTTTATCCGACATTCAAAGTCTTCAACATCAAAGCTTTAAAGGCACGGCAGAGGCCATGAATGAAGGTGAATCACCGACACTTGATGAGCTTAGCAAGCACCTTTTTTTCTCGCCTAATGATGGTCGCATCTGGCTCAATGATCAGCGTATGCTGCTCATTCACAGCCACTCTATCGGACAACTACGGCGTGAATTAATCGAGTCAATCGGTCTAGAGCGCACACGCGGTGTGCTCACACGCACAGGATACTGCTCTGGCATGCGCGATGCCCACTTTGTACGGCACCAATGGCGTGAAGCCGATCCCGCCGCAGTCTTTCTAGCGGGGACAAAATTGCATGCCTTGGAAGGCGCAGTGAAAGTCGAGCTAGTAGCCTTTGAGTACGATGCAGACGCAGGCGAGTACGAAGGCGAATTTGTTTGGCATTTCAGCAGTGAAGCCGATGAGCATATTGCCTGTTACGGAATCGATACACACCCAAGTTGCTGGCTAGAGCTTGGCTACGCGATGGGTTATGTCAGTGGCCTAACCGGATCATTGGTGGTGTTTCGAGAGACAGAATGTCGTGCCATGGGGCATTCCTCCTGCCGCGTTGTCGGCAAATCCGCCAAGCTTTGGGACAATATCGAAAACGATTTACGCTATATCAATGCGTCGTCTTCAGAGTCGACTTCTCCGCCCCCAGCTGTAGAACCGACCAATACTAGCCCCATCATCGATAACGGTAACCCATTAGTCGGCGCATCAGCCGCCTACACAGCTGCCCATCATGCATTGGAAAAGGTGGCAAGCACACGTGCAACGGTACTTTTCAGTGGCGAATCTGGTGTCGGAAAGGAGGTTTTTGCACGTCGGTTGCATGAGTTGAGCCCTAACAAGGACGGCCCCTTTATTGGTTTTAACTGTGCGGCCATCCCAGATAATCTTTTGGAAGCCGAGCTATTTGGTGTTGAAAAGGGTGCCTATACGGGCGCCAATGTGAGCCGTCCCGGTCGTTTCGAACGTGCACAAGACGGCACCCTGTTTCTTGATGAAATTGGTCATCTTAGCCTTGCTGGTCAAGGCAAACTGCTACGTGCTTTGCAGGAACGCGAAATAGAACGCGTCGGAGGGATCAAGTCCATCAAAGTCAATGTCAGAGTAGTTGCCGCCACCAACATCGACCTGCGTGAAGCCGTTGCCCGAGGCGAGTTTCGTGAGGATCTGTTTTATAGGCTTAATGTTTATCCCATTCTATTACCACCGTTACGAGAACGGCGCGGCGACATTCCTCTGCTCATTAATCATTTTTTTCATGAGCTGTGTAAGCTACACCAACGTTTTCCGAGCGGCTTGTCGTATAAAGCGACACAAGCGTTAATGCAGTATTCGTATCCGGGTAACATTCGTGAACTTCAGAACTTGATCGAACGAGGAGTGATTAGCTCTGAAGAGGGGCGTCCTGTCGAGCTGTCTCATCTATTCAGAACTGAGAAAATGCCAGATGAATTAACATTTTCTATTGACGGTCAAGGCGGATTAAAGGCAACCAGCGCTCATCGCAAAAGTGAAGAAGATAGCTCTATTTTCCAGCAGCTAAACGACTTTTGCAGCTCAGACGGAAGCCTTAATTTAAACAGTATCGAATCAAAGATACTTCAGGAGGCAGTGGCGAAGGCCGATGGTAACCTCTCACAAGCAGCTAAGTTAGTGGGTCTTACAAGGCCTCAATTAGCGTATCGATTAAGCAAAATACCAGACAAAGCATGACCTCTAAACCATGGCCATACTTTGTCGTGGAGTGTTCAACTAGTGGGGCATACGCACAATAGGTTTAATCGTCACACCTGACTCTGAGTCGGCGATGGCTTGATTAATCTCTTCAAATTCGTAAAACCGAACCAGCTTATCAAATGGAAAGAAGCCAGCTTGGTGTAACCGAATCAACTCAGGGATGAATGTCTCTGGGTGAGATTCACCTTCGACGATGCCCATCAGACGTCGACCAGCACTCATAAAATGCGTTTCGTTCAGACAAATTTCTGCATCAGGGCCCGACGCGCCGAGGATACCACAGGTACCTTTGGGTGCGAGCGCTTCAACAGCATTACGAATCACTGGCGGTAATCCAGTCGTATCCAGAGCAAAGTTCAAGCCGTAACCCGTAATATTCATGATCTCTTCGGTACTGTTGCAATCATTTACATTAACTGTATGTGTTGCGCCAAGCTCTTTTGCTAAAGCTAATCGCTCTGCATTTTGATCAACCGCGATGATAGTCGTCGCTGAACACACTTTTGCAGCCATGATAGCGGACAAACCAACCGAACCGACACCAAACACCGCCACAGTAGAACCAGGCGTTACCTTAAGCGCATTAATGATTGCCCCAGCCCCTGTTTGGATACCACAGGCCAACGGCCCGAGTAGCTCAAGTTCAATGCCATCGGGTACTTGAACGACATTACGTTCATTGCATAAAGCAAAGTTAGCAAACGAAGACTGACCAAAGAAATTTCCCGATATCGCCTCGCCATCTTTTGAAATCGGACTGCTACCATCTAAACGAGCGCCATTGAAATTCAATGGGAAAAACTCATGACAATAAACACTGTCATGATGATGACAGCTGGGACAGGTACCGCAGGAATTAAACGTCATCACCACTCGATCCCCAGGTTTTACCTTGGTCACGCCCGCACCCACATGCTCTACAATACCGGCGCCTTCATGGCCCAATACAGCAGGTAAAGGGGTCGGTAACATGCCATCTCGTACGACAAGGTCAGTATGACACACTCCAGTTGCTAAGACTTTCACAAGGATCTCATGAGTATCAGGTTGCTCTAGCTCCAGCGTTTCAATACTGAGCGCTTGTTTCGCTTCGCGAGCTACTGCTGCTTTAATTTGCATAATATCGCCTCACTTTGAATTGTCTTTATTATCCGTTCGACTGAACATAAACAGTTGTATAGCTGTTGGAGATTGGCTCCATGCTCAATAAACAAGAGCAAGCTTTGCGCCGATATAAGAAAGGGACAGTAAAATAATTCGTAGTGATTTGATTTATAAAAAGAAAATTTCTCAGGCGTACGCTTTATAAAAAAATCGACGACACATAATGACGCGTGTATTTATCAAATGCTCACATTATTAGGAGAGCATTTGATGATTTCATACAGTCCGCCGTCTATCCGAAGGTCTACGCAGAAAATCGTCGCCAAAAGAGTTTTTAAGCCTGGTGCGCAAAAATGTCCATTTGCTTAGCAAGATCAAAATCTTTGACAGACAATCCTGATACATCATGTGTGGTGAGCTGGATGGACACCTTGTTGTAGACATTGAACCATTCTGGATGGTGATCTTGCTTTTCCGCATAGATCGCACACATGGTCATAAAGCCGAAAGCGTGTTGGAAGTCTTTGAATTTAAAGGTTTTGGTAAGTTTATCGTTATCGATCACCCAGTTTTGGGAGGTATCAGAATTGAGCTCTGAAAGGGCAGAGTCAATCTCATTTGGGGCGAGTTTTTGCACGGCCATGTTAACTCCTTATTCGGTAAGTGGACGTTTTGTCATCGCCATTCGAGTGTAGTGCCTTGATAATAAATCCGAAACTTTATCTCTCGAACTCCTTATTCCGTTCATTTTAGTCATTGAAAAAGAACATCGTGAACCGCTAAGCCTTTGCGCCCCATTAGCGATAAAAAAAGCCAGCTTCTTAACCGCGTAAGAAGCTGGCCTTGCTTGCTAACGTATTGCCTTATGCGGCATCAAGCGCTTGTGTAATGTCGGCGATGATGTCATCAACATGCTCGATACCAATGGATAGACGGACCATGTCTTCGCTTGCGCCAGCTGTTTTCAGCTCTTCTGGGTTCAATTGACGGTGTGTTGTCGAAGCAGGATGACATGCTAGCGACTTCGCATCACCAATATTGACCAAACGTAAGATCATTTGTAATGCATCGATAAAACGACCACCGGCTTCACGACCACCTTTAATACCGAAGCTGATAATACCGGACGCTTTACCATGAGTGATCTTTTGACACGTCTCGTAGTAAGGGCTATCTGGTAAAGCAGCGTAATTTACCCAGCTCACTTTCTCATGCTGTTGTAAGAATGCAGCGACTTTTTCAGCATTTTCACAATGGCGCTCCATACGTAGGCCAAGCGTTTCGATGCCTTGTAGGATCAAGAATGTGTTTTGCGGAGACAGTGCCGCTCCAGTATTACGCAATGGCACGACACGACAACGACCAATGTAAGCTGCTTCACCCAGTGCTTCGGTGTACACCACACCATGGTAAGACGGGTCAGGTTCATTCAACGCTGGGAAACGTTTGGAGTTTGCTTTCCAATCGAACTTACCCGAATCAACAATCACTCCTCCTACGCTGTTACCGTGGCCACCCATGTATTTTGTTAAAGAATGCACCACGATGTCTGCCCCCAACTCAAAAGGACGACATAGGTAAGGCGTTGCCACCGTGTTATCAACGATGACAGGAATACCGTGTTTATGCGCGATTTCTGCTAAGCGCTCAATGTCGACAACATTGCCTGCTGGGTTACCAATCGATTCACAGAAAATCGCTTTGGTTTTGTCATCAATTGCGGCTTCAAAGCCCGCGTAATCATCATGAGATACCATGCGCACTTCGATGCCTTGTTTCGGGAAGGTGTGCGCGAATAAATTGTATGTACCGCCGTATAGCTGACTCGTACTAAGGATGTTGTCCCCAGCTTCTGCAATACACTGAATGGAATACGTAATCGCTGCCATACCAGACGCAACTGCAAGTGAACCAATACCGCCTTCTAACGCCGCAACACGCTCTTCTAACACTGCGTTCGTTGGGTTCATGATGCGAGTGTAGATGTTACCTGCGACTTTAAGGTCAAATAGATCTGCGCCATGTTGCGTATCGTCAAAGGTATAAGAAGTGGTTTGATAAATCGGCACAGCGGCCGCCTTTGTCGTTGCTTCTGAAGTATAGCCATGGTGCAGCGCTAATGATTCGAATTTCATACCGAGCCCTTTATTGTTGTTGATGATAAAAAACGACGCTGGTTTTCGCTTGCTATGCATACAAACACCCAACGAACAGATAGGGCTTATAATGAACTTTTTTGGCATGAACTAAAAGAGAAGTATTTACATTTAGTACATGCCTAAGATGTGCCACCACATAAAATTCAATGGCAATAAAATCACTAAGGTGATCGCAAAGGTGATCAGACATACTTTACTGACCAGCCCCAAAGGCAACTTACCGAGCGCGATAGCGGTCACCAAAGGAGGCGCTTGATAAGGAAGTAACACCGTGGAAAACCCCATTACTTCTGACATGATAATAGCGGAGTTTGACAACCCCGTGATCTGGGCAAGATCCGCCGCCAACGGCGAGACAATCGCAGGAATGCTCGCGACATTCGCAATGATCCCTACAAACAATGAAATGCCTGTCACTAACGCCAAGTTCATCAATTGAGCGCCTTCGGAAAACGGTGCTACTTGAGTCAAAGCGTGCACCATGGATTCCCCTAGTCCCGTATAGGCAATCGTTGCTCCTAAGCCAATCACCCCCGCCGCGAAAAACAGCGGGCCGTAGTTAAGATCCTGATTCAAACATTGTTTATGGGTAAAGCCGCCATTGGGCCATAACAATACCGCACAGGCCAATAGGCCAACCCAGCCCGGAGCAACGTGGTGCAGGCTATCCGTGAACCAGCCGATAAAACAGGCGACAAGAACAAACAACAACTGTTTTTCTTTTGCGTTTAGCTTAGCGTCTGGCCTTTCCGTCCTTTCCTGCGCCACAGAATGATCAGGATCAGGCGCGGGGAATAACCACAAAATCACCAAAATAATCACGCCTGCTTTGGCCAAACCTAGTACAGGGAAATGCAAGACTAAATAATCCCAGTATGAGATCGAAGCGCCATACAAAGCTTCGTTCATACCCGACAGCAGCATGTTAGGAGCATTCGCAGGTAATATTGAAAAGGTCGGTAAGAATGTCCCGAATGCGGCGGCCAGCAAGATACCGTAACGCCCTTTGGAGTTTTCCACATAGCCCAATTGATCAGCCACGGCCACGGCCACGGCAATTGGTATCAGTAATACCACGCGACCAATACCTGAAGGGATTAAAAATGCCAACAGCAAACCAAACAGTGTCGTGCGGGCAATGACACTTCGATAACGCTTACCCAGTAATTGGATCAGTACGCCCGCTAATTTATGATTCAACCCAGTAAATTGTATGGCCGCGCCAAACACCATGCCACTGAACAGCAGCCAAAAAGTAGATGATGTGAAGCCTGACAATACCACTTCACCCGGGGCAATTTGGGTCATAGTAATCAGCGCAAACAACCCAATAGCCGGCCAGTATTCAGGGACATACGATGTGGCCCAAAGCGCCGCGCAGACAATAAGGATCCCCAACGTAGCCGCTTGCACAGGTGGCAAAAACAAAAGCCCGACACCCGCGCCACCGATAGACAGTAACAAGATTCCCAACACCGGCAAAATCGTTGACGCGGCGGAGCCTTTAGATGTGACCGACATGCACCCTTCCTTCTTTTTATTTATCTATACAACATAACAAGCTATAGCCATTAAGCGAATTCCATTATTCGCTGAGACTATTCATTTAAAGCGATATAGCTCCAATATTCGTTCCCATTCCTTATCCTATAACTTGGTACTATAGGGATTTTTACGTTTATTCACTGCAAAAAGGCAAGACATGGCAAAGCGTCAACGCAGAGTTCTGGGAAGATTTTGGTCCTTCTTATGGAAGCTCATCCTTGTGCTAGGGCTGATCCTATTGCTTATGAGGTTTATCGCGCCGCCGACAACTGCTTTCATGTTGCAAAGCCCTTATCCGGTAGCGCACACATGGATCGATCTTGATCAACTGCCACCCCATGTTGCGTTAGCCGTTGTCGCTTCGGAAGATCAACGCTTCCCAACGCATTTCGGGGTCGACATCCACGCTATCAGCAAAGCTTTGGAGCAATACGATGATGGTGAAGGTCTACGAGGTGCCAGCACCATTACCCAACAAACGGCAAAAAACCTATTCCTCTGGCCTGGTCGAAGTTTGATTAGAAAAGGGCTGGAAGCAGGGTTAGCACTCGGGCTGGAAGCCCTGTGGGGTAAAAAACGGATCCTAGAAGTGTATTTAAATGTGGCTGAGTTTGGCAAAGGTATCTATGGTGTAGAAGCCGCTAGCCAGCACTATTTTGGCAAGTCTGCTCGCCACTTGAACGCGAATCAAGCAGCTCGACTAGCGGTTTTGTTGCCCAGCCCACGAAAACGCGACCCAAACTATTTAACCCCCTACCTAGCGCAGCGGGTGATATGGATCGAACGTCAAATGGCGCAACTGGGCGCAGGGCATTTATCGTTCTAAACCTAAGATGGCATCACATGAGTGACGCACACTTTGTTACCAGAAGGATCGCGTAAATACGCCAAGTAAAGCTGACGCTTGCCAACTTGACGAACGCCTGGAGGATTCTCAATCGGCTCTCCGCCCTGCGCTTTACCAGCCTCAAACCACGCATCGGCTAGCTCAGGTGAGTTGGCTTTAAACCCAATAGTCATGCCATTACCGTGCGAAGCGGGCTCCCCATTGATCGGCTTGGTCAGCATGAACACCGTATCCTCTCCAATGTAGACGACTCGGCCTTTTTGGTCGTACACCCCTTCTTTGTATCCCAGTACCATTAACGCTGCGTCGTAAAATGCTTTCGATTTTTCTATATCGTTCGCACCCACCATCACATGACTGAACATAACCGCTCCTAATTTGTTAAAAACCTATCTAAACTGCTACAGCGCGTTGTACTTGTCTATCCCTTTTTCGCTGTGCCGCTTAAGTTCATTTTTTAGTAACGACTAGTGGTACCATTGAACGATGCATCGTCTCTCATTTCTCAGCCAATCGCGAAATAACAACTTTAACCTAATACGCCTAATCTGCGCTGTTGGTGTATTGCTCGCGCACAGTCATTTAGTCTTCACGGGCTCATCACTCCCTTGGTACATGTTAGGGGTACGCCTTGACCATATGTTTGTCGCGGTATTCTTTGTCATCAGTGGCTTCTTAATTTGTCGAAGCTTGGTGCGCTCACAAGACCTTAGACAATACTTTTTATCGCGCGCGATTCGCTTGTTGCCCGCTCTCGCTGTGCTGTTGTTGATTACCGTCTTTATCATCGGCCCGCTCGCTACCGATTACCCACTCAGCATCTACTTTACCGATCCCAGCACTTGGCGATACTTTCTTAACCTAAATCTATTTTCCATTGATACACAATTTGACCTAGCCGATGTGTTCAGCGACAACCCGTACCCCCAAAAAATAAACGCATCGCTCTGGACGCTACCAATCGAGGTCTGGCTATACAGCATGGTAGCAACGCTTTTTTGCATCGCCCTACTGTTGCAAGATGCTTGCCCACCGCTTTTCGAAAAAGCTCGACAAAGTACTGTGTTATGGGGGCTTTTCGCGGTGTTACTGGGCAGTAACAGTGTCATAAATACCCTATTAAGTGATCGACAGGATGACTCAAAAACCATTCTTCTGTTTATCTGTCTTTTTGCCATCGCAGCACTTTGTTACTTGGCGCGAGATTATTTAGTGTTGCGTTACCGATACGCAGGGTTACTTTGGATGGGTGTTGTAGCGCTGTTAGATACTCCGATTTTAAGCGCCTACGTCTGTATTTGTATAACGTATTCGGTGTTGGTGCTGGCTTACCGCCCTGGTGGCTTTATCCGACAATTTAACCAGTTTGGAGACTATTCATATGGTCTCTATATTTACGGCTTTGTCGTCCAACAGATGACTCTCCAGCTTTGGCCGAACATAGGCTTTAGCTTATTCGTCATAGTCTCGACCATCGCCACATTCGGCGCGGCGGCCTTATCTTGGCATTGGATTGAGCAACCTTGTTTAAAGCGTCTATGAGGCTGGGGAATGCGACGGGGAGTCAGCGAATAGCTCCCCGCCGTGTTTTATTAAAGCTTAAAGAACTCCAGCTGTTTCTTCACATCTTCACTGCTGTCTTTCACGCTTTGACCAGAGCTTTTCGCTTCTTCAGCATTGCGCTGGGTGAGGTCGCGAACAGAGTGCATCTTATTGTTGATATCATCCGTAACCGTGATCTGCTCTGCAGCAGAGGATGCAATTTGGCTCGCTTGCTCTGAGATACGCTCAATTCGCTCCAGTATGTCGCGCGTTAAATCATTGGTTTCAGACACATGCTTGCGGGAGCTTTCCACTAACTCTAAGCTGCTGTCCATTTGGCTGACAGCCTGATGGCTGGCTTGATTGAGCTTCGACAGCAAGGCTTCTATTTCGTTGACGCTGTCTTGAGAGCGCTGAGCCAACGCACGAACCTCATCTGCTACCACCGCAAATCCGCGCCCAGTTTCTCCCGCGCGAGCGGCTTCAATCGCAGCGTTCAACGCAAGCAAATTCGTTTGCTCTGAGATACCGCGAATAACGCCCAAAATGGTTTCAATATTGTTGGTTTCGCTGCGTAATGCCGTGACCGCCATATTAGTTTGGTTTAACGTTGCGACTAAGTTCTCGGTTTCGGCTAAGGTGTTATGCGCCGTGGTCAAGCTGCTTTGTGCAACGCTTCTGATACCGTTTGCAGCCTCAGAAGATTCCTGCGTATGGTCAGATATGCTGCGGTTGCTGGCAGACATCTGCTCCAGCGCGACCACGACTAATTCGGTATGATCCATGATGTTAACAGAGCGCTTCGCGGCTTCTTGATTCGCTTTAAGTACACCCAAGCTATTTTGATTAACATCATCCACCGCGTGCAAGATGTTGGTGATGACTGAACGAAGGTGCTCTGTTGAGGCATTAATAGCATGACCTAAATCGGCGATTTCGTCGTCTCCAAGTACTGTCACGGGGTTATTCAGATGACCTTTCGCCATTTCCTGCGCCGCGGTTCGCACCGCCTGAATACGTCCAACAATGCTACGGGATATCAGGTAGCTAAGTGCCAGTGACACAAGTAAGGCGACAATCGCTGACCCCCAAAAACTGATTTCGATCTCTGAAGAGAGGCTGTCTGAACGCTGTTTGGCCGCCAATACCGCCTTATTGTTGACCTCAGAGAACGCATTAAACTCTTCCATTAGCGCCGAATAAGATCCTATGAACGCCGAAAAAATAGGGAATGGCGCTTTATTGTCTGGTGCATTTTGCATCGCAGAAACAAATGCCTTGGTTTTCCCTTGAAAGTCCATCACTAGCTTCTCAAGCTTATTCAATGCTTCTGGGTTACCCGCATAGCCAGTCTTCAAGTTCTGAAATAGCGCGGGGGTTTTAGCATAAGCCTCTTTGATGGTTTTCAAGTAAGGAGGAATTTGCTGGTCAAGTGACAACAAGTATCCGATTTGTAAGCCCCTGACATTTAGTACAATGTCGACCTGCGTTTCTTTGATACGCTCCAAATTCACGGAAACCGTATAATTTTCATTGTAAAAACGATCAAAGCTGTCTACTAACGCTGTACTTTTGGATTTGATAACCACTAAAGCAACTAAAAAAACGACGATAATTGAAACGGTCAATATCGAAAATTTAGCTCTCATTGAAAACCTATTCATAGCTTTTTTTCCTTTAACAAGCTGTCTGAAAAAGTAATGTGTTTATATTTTTGCATTATTGGAGCGTTTGATTAGTGAATAGCTATTCATTAATCAGTTGCAGTCTGTCACATTAACTCTCGTTATAGAACTCCCTGCCAACAAAAAGCACAAAAAAAGTGCACACCATTGTCGCTACATTTGATGATAAACTTATTTCTATTCCTACGAGCTTTACACACAGGCCTACCATGACCGTTCTTTTAATGACCCCACCGATGACTCAGTTGAATACGCCGTACCCAGCGACAGCGTATCTAACAGGTTTTTTACGCTCTCAAGGCTATGAGGCCGTGCAGCGAGACCCAGCCATCGAGCTCTTTCTGGAGATGATGACTCAGCAAGGCTTAGACATCATGCGCCAACATGTGGAAGACAATTTTGAAGCGTTTGAAGACGACGAGCTACCCGACGCGGTCTTTGCTTTTTTGGCAGAGTTTGATCGCTATCGGTTATGTGTTGAGCCTGTGATTCGTTTTTTACAAGGCAAAGACCCGAGCCTTGCCATGCGCATCAACTCTCGTCGTTTCTTACCCGAGGGGCCTGCATTCGATGCCATTGAACAAATGGAAGCGGTATCAGGTGATGTGTTGAAAAGCGCGTTTGGCGATCTAGGGGTACAAGATAAAGCCAAGTATCTGGCGACATTGTTTATCAATGATTTATCGGCCGTCATCACTCAAGGCGTTGACCCTTATTTTGAAGTCAGTCGTTATGGTGAGCGTCTTGCGGCGGCGAACCCAAGCTTTGATGATCTGTATAACACGCTGATGTCTGAGTCGACGTTCAGCTCAGAAATTTTAGAGCAGCTAGTTGAAGTATACTTGGAAGAAACTCAGCCCAGTGTGGTAGCTCTGACCGTTCCCTTTCCCGGAAACATGCTTGGTGCACTGCGCATTGCGCAAACCTGCAAAGACATCGCACCAGATATTCCAATCGTCATGGGTGGCGGATTTGTTAATACTGAATTGCGTGCGCTAAAAGACCCGCGAGTGTTTGAATTCGTCGACTTTATTTGTGTCGACGATGGCGAACGCCCGTTTATGACCTTGCTGGAATATTTTGATGGCAAACGTGAGGTAGAAGAGCTCGTAAGAACGTACTTCCTCGCAGAGGATCAAGATGGCGAACCGTTTGTTTACTTCAATGACAACAAAGCGCTGCACGACATCCCCCAAACAGAGGTTGGCGCGCCCGTTTATGACGGGTTACCCCTGGACGACTATCTAGCCTTATGCGAAATGCTCAATCCCATGCACCGCATCTGGAGCGATGGGCGCTGGAATAAACTCACCATCGCCCATGGCTGTTATTGGCGCAAGTGCAGCTTTTGTGATGTCACACTGGATTACATCGACCGTTACGATGCCGCGGGGGCCGATATACTGATTGATCGAATCGAACAGCTGATTGAAGAAACGGGACAAACAGGCTTTCACTTTGTCGATGAAGCCGCGCCACCGAAAGCACTGTTTGCATTAGCCAAACGCTTGATTGAACGCGGTGTCGTGATCAGTTGGTGGGGGAATATCCGGTTTGAGAAGACCTTCTCTCCTGAAAAATGCCAACTCTTGGCGGACTCAGGCTGCATCGCAGTTAGTGGTGGATTAGAAGTGGCCTCTGATCGCTTATTAAAGCTGATGAAAAAAGGCGTCAGTGTCGAGCAAGTCGCCCGAGTCACCAAAGGCTTCAGTGATGCAGGCATCTTGGTTCACGCCTACTTAATGTATGGCTTTCCTACACAAACAGAACAAGAGAGTATCGATGCACTAGAAATGGTGCGCCAGATGATGTCCCTCGGCTGCTTTCAGTCCGCGTACTGGCATCGTTTCGCTGCGACGATCCACAGCCCGATCGGCATCAACCCCGACGAATATGGCATCACGTTGGCTGAGCGCCCTGAGACACTGTTTGCGGAGAACGATGTCGACTTCTTTGACCCGACTGATGTCGATCACGACATGCTGGGCGATGGCCTACGTAAAGCCCTTTACAACTACATGCATGGTGTGGGCTTTGACCAGCCGCTTAGTTTTTGGTTTGCCCAGCCCGTCGCTCACACCAGTGTAAAACACGACTTTATTAGCAAGGCGTTTAGCAACTTAATTGCTATCGATTAAATCTAATGGCTCATAACAAGTGTTCCACTCAGTGGAACACTTTGCACTTTCTCATTTACCTTTTCTGACTCACTCGCAATGATAAAAAGGCAGCCCAGCCACTGCCCTGTATCTGCCCAGACACAGATATTATTCAAATAACAATAACAGAGCGATCTCAGATTATGATTAAGACACTTTCCCGTTGCACCCTATTAGCCCTGAGTTTAGCGGCCTTGCCTGCGCTTGCTAAAACTCAAGTCGTTACGCTAGGAACAGGTACTCCCGTGCCAAATCCTGAACGCGTTGGTTCGTCCACGGCAGTCGTGTACAACGACAAGGCATACCTATTTGATATAGGGCCTGGTGCCGTCCATCGAGCCATTGAAGCGTCAGCTAACGGTTTCCCACAACTTTACCCGACTGAGATCGAACATCTTTTTATTACCCACTTACACAGCGACCATATACTGGATTATCCAGAGCTCGCATCGTCGCTTTGGTGGTGGCGCACGAACCAACTGTCCGTCTATGGTCCAACGGGGATGCAAGCCATAACAGATGCCTATTACGACATGCTAGAAGTGGATTTGGATCTGCGTATTAATGGTTTACAGCCTGTCCAGAATCCAGAGATGCATAAAACAAAAGTCAACGAATACGAGCATGGCGGTTGGGTTGTCAAAGATGGCGATGTCACCATTGAAGCGTTTGATGTGGCACATGGTGATATTGAGCCCGCATTCGGCTACAAGATTACGACACCAGACAAAACAGTCGTTATTTCAGGTGACACGGGCTACAGCGAAAAGCTAATAGAAATGGCGAAAGGTGCGGACATCTTAGTACACGAGGTGATCAACGACGAAGCCCTGAAGAAACTCTCATCTGAGTGGCAAAATTATCATTCCAAAGCGCATACCCCCGCCGCAGAGCTTGCTAAAGTAGCCAATGCGGTGCAACCTGGCTTACTGGTTCTGACACACTTGCTGTACTATGCTGAACCGATTGAAACCACCGCTGAACAAGTTCGTGCACACTATGATGGCGAGGTGGTTTTAGCTAATGACTTGGATGTCTTTGAATAGTTAACGAGAGACTTTTATGACGCTAGCTCTTGATCGCGGAATCCAAATCTTAACCGAGCTTGGTAATGCTCAAGGGCTAACGCTCTCCGATATCGTGCGCCAAACAGGTATCCCCAAAAGCACTGCTCATCGACTGTTGAAACGCCTGTGTGAGCAAGGTCTGGTTCGCCAAAACCTACTCGACCAACGCTACCGCACAAAAGTGCTTTTACCAAGGCAAAAAGAAATCCATATCCCACCTCCAGACCAACCTGTCGTTGAGATCATTTGCCAACATTTGGAGCCACTAACGCATCAAGTTATTTGGCCCTCCGATATTTTCATTCCGATTGATCAGCAATTATTCTTGGTTGAGAGTACGCGTGCATTGACTCGTATTCATATTACTCGAGTCAATGTGCAAACCAAGGTAGATATGCTTCGCTCTGCGGCGGGCCGCGTTCTGCTAGCCTTCAGCGAACCCGACATTTGTGAGAATTACCTTCACGTCGCTTGGCAGTCTGGCATGCACAGCCAAGACGATCAGCAACGTTTTTACGACATTTGGCCAGCGATGCGCGAGCAGATTCGCCAACAAGGGTTTGCGGTTCGCGCGCCCTCTTATTTCGGTGCACCAGGGGTTAATGACGGTCTGCGAGCCATCGCCGTTCCTATCATTACAGCTGGAAAAGTCAGAGCCTGTATTAACTTAATTTGGCCGAAAATGTTTGCTAATGAGGTCGACTTTGCTAAAAAACATGCTCCACTCCTGCAACAAACCGCCGCAAAGATCAGTGCGGAGTTACAAAGCGTGGTCCATAACGTTTAACACGACTTGATACAAAATGGCCGCTCCTAACAATGTGAACACAGCGCCACATAACAGATCGATATAGCGGCTTATTTTGCGTAATCTCTGCTGCATTGCAGTGCGAGTCAGCAACCATGCCAGTAGCGCGAACCATGCAAACGACAATCCCCAGAGTATCGCTAGAGCCGCGCCCTTTCCTGAAAAAGACATACCAACAGGGACCAAGCTGGACATAAGGCTGACAAAGAATACTAAGGCTTTGGGGTTCAATAAGTTCGTGATCAAGCCACGCGAGAACGCCAATCGTTTATTCTCTAACATCATCGAATTGTCATTGGCGATTGGCGCCGGAGGCGTGCCCCACAGACGCCAAGTGGCAACGAGCGCACCACTTCCCAAGTACAGCAAATAACTACCTCCAGCCGCTTGCAGCAGTGCAAACAGCACAGGCTGTTGATGAACAATGTAGCTCACTCCGGTAATACTCAGCGTTGCATGGATCAAAATTCCCAGTGATAAACCTAACGCAATGTAAGTCCCCGTTTGACGTCCGTATCGGGTGGCGTTTTGGACAACCAATGCGAAGTCCGGCCCTGGACTCATTAGAGCAACAAAATGCACGGTGGCAAGGGTAATTAAAATAGACGCTTCGTTCATATACTTCCTCCATTGAAAGAGGACTGTACCACTCACAGATTATTAAGCGCTTGTAAAATGCGAGCAGTTAGCGGACTTCGGAAGGAGATAATCCAAAGGTCTGTTTGAAGGCTTTACTGAAATGCGCCTGATCATAAAACCCCACTTGAAACGTCACATCGGTGACGGATCGCTGGTCTTTAAGAAGCTTCAGAGCTTGCTCTAAGCGTAAGCGGGTAAACCAAGCATAGGGAGTCATCCCCACGGTAGATTTAAAACGCCGCTGAAACTGCGTTGGACTCAGATCACACAATTCAGCCAATTGGGTCAGTCGTACTGGTTCCGCTATGTTGGCCATTAGAAAATCACGCAGTTTTCTCAGTGTCATGCGCCCAAGGCACTTTTCTTGAGGCTGTTTTGCTTGGCCGTAGCGAGAAACAAGGGGAGCAAAGCTCTCGTAGGGTAAACAATCCTGCGCCAACTGGCTGAGGTTTCCCATGCGCAATGATTGATGCGCACTTCGCAAATGGGCAAAGATCGTAGGGTCTTTTAATACGATGTTGCCAAAGCTCAATTCGGAGGCGAAGTGAGGCGCGGCCAAAAAACCGCTCAACCAGTCAGGCTCCACCACAAATATATGAGAATGATAACCAGACTGCATCGCTGGACTGCCGTCATGTAATGTATCGGGTGGCATCACAACAATGTCGCCTGGGCCAACACGGTGCCTCTCTCCGGCACACATGAACTGCTGCTGGCCTTTGGTAATCAGGCCAAAGTGGTAGTCGAGGTGATAATGTCGCTCAAACTCAAACGATTGATAGTGCCCCGCAATTAAACTGATCGCACGGTCCGGTGAACTAAAATGCTGTACGGTATCCATATGCCCTCCAAGTGCCCAGCATAATCAATCTGTCACCACTTTGCCTTGTAAATAACTGACGCTCGCAAGACTACTGTTATGATAGGCTTTTTGCCCGAAACGTCACCACGAACAAAGCGACTTTTTATGCTTTCCATTCATCTCAAATGGTTCTTAATTCTTTTATTGCTAAGCCTCCTATTCATTGGTGCGACGTGGTTTTTGATATTATGGCTATTTGAAACTACGTCTCTACCACCTGAAAGCGTTCCCTTAGAACTCTGGATGTTAATCAGTTTTGTCATTAGCCAGAATTTACTCCTTATGCCAAGCGTATATTGGTACGACAAACGCCAGTCAAAACAACGCAACCGATTGCGTGTTCCTGAACGTGTGCTACACAGTTTCGCTCTGTTCGGGGGAGGCGTTGGCGCTTTGCTCGGACAAGCCTGTTTTCGTCATAAAACGCAAAAGCCTGCGTTCAAGTGGAGCGCTTGGCTGGGTGTGTTACTACTTGGATACCTAGTAAAGGTCATTATTTCGAATTATTTTAGCTAAAACTGAAATAAGCTTTGACTTAGTTAACCGTTGTCTATACATTGAACGCAGCTAGAAACTTAGCTTCTTTTTACATTCTCCATCACGTCGCGTTATTCGTAGTTCTTCGTCCTGTAGTATTTAAAAATTTTGCCTCTTTTTCACGCTATTCTCGCCTCCCGAAGGCTTATTTATTTTTGATCTACAGGATACATATTATGTCTAATACAACTACTGGCACAGTAAAATGGTTTAACGAAACTAAAGGTTTTGGTTTCATCGAACAAGAATCTGGCCCAGACGTTTTCGCTCATTTCAGCGCTATCTCTAGCTCTGGCTTCAAAACATTGGCTGAAGGCCAACGTGTAGAGTTCGTTGTGACTCAAGGCCAAAAAGGCCCACAAGCTGAGAACATCGTTGCACTTTAATTCTTAATTAAAGTAGCACATTAAAAAGGGGCGATACCGCAAGGTATCGCCCCTTTTTATTGATATTTATCTGCATCAGTGAACGATGCCATTCTGTAACGCGCGCATTTCGTCGTGGCACTCTTTCATACGCTTTTGAACTCGAACCAGTGCCGCTTCGCACTCTAACGATTGCTCTTTACTCAGTGCCTGATCAACCTCTTCAAGTAAACGATCTTCGACTTCTTCGAGCTGATCTACATACGTAAACTCGGTGCTGTTTGATGTCATCTTATCGACCACTTCCGTATACGCTTCACGCGCTTTGACAATAACGTCTGTACCGTTTTCTAAATCACCTTTCTCTTCGACCGCAAACTGCTGCAACTCAAAAACAGCTTCTGCTTTCGCATCAATCATACGATTAAAGAAGCTTTGATACGGCTGGCTATCCACTTTCTCTTTCGCTTTTTGATAGAACTGAATACCACTGTTCATCACTTTAATAATGTCTGTGATGTGATTGGCTTCTGCTGATTGTTGAAGCATGACTTTCTCCTTATCAATTGTGTGCGATGTGGATTCAATAAATCTCTGTGTTGCGTGTCACACTTAAAGAATTGAAGATGATGCCTCTAAATTCAACCGTCATCACTGAACTGCACATAGGCTACGCGTTTTTTGCAGCTTTTAAGGCAATCAGCACGGAGTGTGTCTGGCCTAGGTTCTCATTATTAAATTGTTATGTTATAACATTTTAATAATTTTAGGAGGCACTATGACATCATCATCCAACAAACTCCCTGTTACCGTCTTATCCGGCTTTTTAGGTGCTGGGAAAACAACCTTACTCAGCCATATTCTTAATAACCGAGATGGATTGCGTGTAGCCGTGATCGTCAACGACATGAGCGAAATCAACATAGATGCCGCACAGATACAGCAAGATGTATCGTTAAATCGCGGCGAAGAAAAGCTGGTGGAAATGAGTAATGGCTGCATCTGCTGTACTTTGCGCGAAGACTTACTCATTGAAGTCAGCCGCTTAGCTCAAGAGGGAAAGTTTGACTATCTTGTGATTGAATCGACCGGGATTTCTGAGCCGCTGCCCGTTGCTGAAACCTTTACCTTCACCGATGAAGACGGCGTTAGCTTATCTGACGTTGCCAAGCTCGACACCATGGTGACCGTCGTCGACGCGGTAAACTTTATGAAGGATTATGAAGCCGCCAAGTTGCTCCAAGACACAGGTGAAAGTCTTGGGGAAGAAGATGAGCGCAGCGTCGCCGACCTGTTAGTCGATCAAGTCGAATTTGCAGATATGCTATTAATCAGCAAAACAGACCTTATCGATCAAGCAGAGCTTGATAAGCTATCCGCTATTCTTCGTTCCCTGAATGCCACCGCAGAAATCATCCCGATACAAAATGGAAACGTTCCGGTAGACAAAGTCCTAGGCACAGGGAGATTCAGCTTTGAAAAGGCGCAAAATGCAGCGGGTTGGTTGCAAGAGATGCGCGGTGAGCATACGCCCGAAACCGAAGAATACGGTATATCCAGTTTTAGCTTTGTCGCACGCCGTCCGTTCCACCCTGAGCGCTTCCATCAATTCCTTCACAGTACCGAACAATACGGCAAACTGCTGCGCTCCAAAGGTTACTTCTGGCTAGCCACTCGCCCTCAGTTCGCAGGGCAATGGAGTCAAGCAGGCGGAATTGCTCACTATGGATTCGCTGGCATGTTTTGGCGGGCCGTCCCCAAAGACCGCTGGCCAACGGATGAAGAGTCCCTAAAAATGATCGAAGAAAGCTGGCATGAACCCTTTGGTGATATGCGCCAAGAGCTGGTGTTCATCGGTCAAAATCTGGATAAAGACGCGATGACATGCGCTCTTGAGGCGTGCTTACTAAGTGAAGCCGATGTCTTGGAAGGGCCGGATCTATGGAACACCTTGAATGACCCCTTCCCAGCTTGGGAGGAGGTCGCATGAGCCTAGCCGAATCGCTCACCGCTGCCATCGAACTCAACGGGCAACATGTTCGGGATTTAGAGGGCTTCGCTGATATTTATGACCCTACCATCAATTTAGTCAACTGGCAGCGTACGCTGCCTACTGAGGTTTCTGATTGTGCTGCATTGCTCGTTCAGCACCCCTCGTTATGGGCCTTTAGAGAATCCGTCAGACCTAACAATGTGGCTCAAGCCTTAGCACGTGGCATACCCGAAATCTGTGATCGGCAGGCATTAATCGACGATATCGAGCAATTAACAGACGCCTATTGCTGCTTATTCGAGTGTGAGGAAGTCGGACTACGCATTGAAGTCGTAGACCGCGCTTCTTGCCCACGCTTTCATGTCGATCATGTCTTATGTCGTTTAGTCACGACTTACCATGGCCCAGCGACCCAATGGTTAGAGCACCAGTATGTAGACCGCTCTAAGCTAGGCCGCGGCAATAACGGCCTGCCAGATGACCAATCGGGACTAATACTAGCGAACGGGCGCGTTCAATCCCTCAACACTGGAGATGTTGTTCTACTCAAAGGTGAAAAATGGCCACTGAACGAAGGCGGCGGCCTTGTGCATCGATCCCCATCTATCGCAGCACCTGCACGGCGCTTAGTACTGACGCTGGATCCGTTGTAGTGCTCGTACTACGAATGCGGGTTCACCACAGCACTTGCAATGGCTGGGGCTTTACCAATGAGCCCCGAGTCATTGATCGCAGCCACCATAAACTTAGAGAAATCAATGCGACGTAAGCGGTTATGCGCAATTTTCTGATCACCTACAAGCTCCGCCCATACAGGCATCCCCTCGCTTTCACCCTCCTCTAAATCACTCCCCCGAACTAACGTCCAGCGCCTTCCTGAGGAAAATATCCTACGCGCCGCGCGCTCTTGATCTCGCAAATCCGCAAACCTTAACCATCGTGCAACCTTACCAAACACTGCAACCAGCACACGCAATGACAGTGGATACCGATCTTTTCCCTCTTTGCTGATGTGCCAACCGGAAGAAAAAATCAGTCGAGCGTCCTTTGGGGCTGCCGCGAGAACCGCTTCTACGGTATGCGTGGCGTAGCCTTTTACCCCCCAACAAACCATCACCGTCAATACCGCGTCGACGTCCTTCAGCGCTTCTTTTAGCGCTATCTGGTCATCGGTGTAAGCAGGCACAACATCAATACTGCCTTCCCATATCTTTAATTTATGGACGCTTTGAGGGCGGCAGACCACGGTCACTCGATAGCCATTAGCGAGTGCTTCATCAATCATATAGCGGCCTAATTTACCTGATCCGCCGACAATAGCGACATGTGGTTTGTACTGGTTTGAATCGAACAACATAACAATCTACCTCTTTAATTTTGCATAGATAGAGTATAATCTGACTCGCAAGCTCCCATAATTGCGTGTTTTTCTAGATCGGGTATACATAATTGCATGACGATTTCTTATGAACAGCTAGACTGGAATGCTCTTAAAGCCTTCGTGACTGCCGCTCAGTCTGGGTCCTTTTCAAAAGCGGCCAAGCGCATCGGTGTTACCCAACCCACTCTGAGTCGCCAGATCTATTCCTTGGAACAATCGCTCAACGTGACCCTGTTCGAGCGCCTGAGTACTGGCTTGCAGCTCACGACAGCGGGCCAACAATTACTGGCCTCTGCTGGGCCAATGACAGGGGCGGCACAACAGGTCAGCTTGACGGTATCCGGGTTAGCCGAATCACTTGAGGGCGAAGTCAGTTTATCGGTTAGCGAGATTGATGCTCTGTTTCGCGTACCTGATCTGGTTCGCTATCTGCGCATGCACGCCCCAACCATCCACTTAACCATCCATGTAGACAATCAGGTCAGTGATATTAAGCGACGCGACACAGACATTGCATTGCGGAGTTTTCGACCGAGCGAACCGGATTTGATCGCCAAGCGGCTAATCGATGAGCCAATTTGGTTTTATGGTACTCACGAACTGGCGGCAAGATTCAAAGATGTCGCGACGCCAAGTGAAGCAACTAACCTACAAATCATAGGGTTTGAGCGCAATGACGAACTCATCAACCGCCTCAAGCCACTTGGATGGCATTTGGATCAAAGCCACTTTGCAATCGTGACGTCATTCCAAGGGCTGCAATGGCAATTGGTTAAAAAAGGCTTGGGGCTGGGATTCTTCCCCCAAGCCATTGGCGATCAAGAAACCAGCTTAGCGCGAGCATTCGAACAGTTCGGCCCCCCTGTTATCGTCCCACTTTGGCTGGTGACGCATCGGGAGCTACACACCAGTCCCAAAATACGACTGATATTTGATCTCATCGTGGCTTGGTTCGAACAACAAAACGTAAACACCGAGGAGGCACTGTAAGCGTTACGTAATATTGCATTCACGTAACTGTCAACATAGCGACTTAGGATGATTGCACTCCTACTTAATAATCGTTATGGCTGATGAATAAAATGAAATCACTTCTCAACAAAGCGCTTGCCCCGACAGCGCTTGCAATCTCTGTTGCTCTGTTGGCAGGCTGCCAATCAATCGAAGATGGAAAAGACGGAATTAATGGCAAGGATGGCGTAGGTCAAATCACAAGTTTGACCCGTATTGGCCGCACGGATTCACAAGGATTTGATAAGAGCGCTGCGGAAATCGTCGCATTCGATAAACAAAACAAACGCATTTTTACCGTTAATGCGAACAGCGGCAAAATCGATGTTTTCAACGCCACCGATCTAACCAGCCTAGCGCTCTCTGAAACGCTGGACTTAGGCACTATGATCGTGAACAACAAAAGCGACGTTTCAGCAACGTCTGAAGTGGGTGCTGCGAACAGCATTGCGATACACGGCAACCTAGCTGCCATTGCTGTTGAAGCGGGCACAAAAACCGATCACGGCTGGGTGGTATTCATCAAGCTCTCTGACCTTTCTGTCCAAGCTGTTGTTGATTCTGGGTCATTACCAGACATGGTGACGTTCACGCCTGACGGAAGCAAAGTTTTAGTAGCGGTAGAAGGCGAGCCTATCGATTACACCGTCGATCCTGAAGGCCGTGTCGACATCATTGATGTCAGCGACTTCTCACTTAAAACGGCAGGGTTTACGGACTTCAATGTCGGCGGATCACGTGCCTCCGAGTTGCCTTCTAAAGTCCGCGTATTCGGTCAGATCGTCGATGCTAGCGGCAAACCAGTACGCAAGTCGACTGTCGCAGAAGACTTAGAGCCTGAATACATCGCCGTATCAGCCGACTCAAAAACTGCATACGTGAGCTTGCAAGAAGCCAACGCGATTGCTGTCGTAGACATCGCCAATGCAAACGTTAGCAAAATCTTTGCGTTAGGCTTTAAAGATCACAACTTGCTCGGCAATGAGCTAGACGTCAGCGACAAAGATGACAAGGTAAACATCAAAAATTGGCCCGTTTTTGGAATGTATCAACCTGATTCCATCGCGACCTATACTGTCAACGGCATTGACTATGTTGTGACGGCCAATGAAGGCGACTCAAGAGCCGATTGGGGCATCGCACAAACGGACGGCACCAAGGATTTTGCGGGAGACCCTCTCAATGTCAACATGGAAGAATTCCGTGTTAAAGATCTGACATTGGATACGACCGCATTCCCTAATGCTGCGACGCTACAAAGCAACGAGCAGCTTGGTCGCCTAAAAGTCACTTCTCAGTTAGGTGACACCGATAGTGATGGTTCCTTCGAAGAGTTGTACACCTATGGCGCACGCTCATTTGCCATCTGGAATGCCTCTACAGGCGAGTTGGTATTTGATTCGGGTAACGAATTTGAGCGTCGCACCGCAGTGAAGTACGGCATCAACTTCAATAACGACCATTCAGAAAATGACCCAGACGGACGCAGCGATGCCAAAGGTCCTGAGCCAGAAGCCGTAACGGTTGGCGCAATTAATGGACGTACGTACGCCTTTATTGGACTAGAACGTATGGGTGGCATATTCGTTTACGATATTTCCAATCCTCACGCTCCTGAGTATGTGCAATATGTCAATGACCGAGACCTCACTCAAGATCCTGACAAAGTCGGTGCCGCCGCAGGCGATTTAGGACCTGAAGGCTTCAAGTTTGTCTCCGCAAGTGACAGCCCTAATGGCAAGCCTATTTTGATCGTCGGCAACGAAGTCAGTGGTACAACATCGGTGTACCAGATCAATGTAACAAAATTGCAGTAACAGCACCCTCAACTAGAAATCGAGAGTAACGCTTTATTCTCGATTTCTAGTACCTCTCTACTTTTTGCACGGCATTCGCGAACCTACACCATAAAATCGGTCAAATCCCCTCTTAATCTGGATAATTAGTCGTAAGTGGTCACTCTCCCGCGACATCCATCTTCCTTAGAAGATCAATCTGTTTTAGTATCGTTACCTTAAGTTTTGGTCATCCATTTACGCCTGCCCAAACTTATAATACGAATTACCTTCAGGTATTTTTTTATTCAATTCAGTAGGAAACTATAATGGCGGCTTTTGGTAGCGTGTTCATGCCGAAAATGGCATTAGCAACATTCGAAAACGATCAATGGTCTGAGTCTCAGATCGTTGCTTCAGACAGCATCTCTCTTCACCCAGGTGCGCACGTCTTACATTATTCAAGCACTTGCTTTGAAGGCTTGAAAGCATTCCGTCACGAAGACGGCAGCGTGCACGTCTTTCGAATGGACCAAAACGTCAAACGCTTTTCCCAAAGCAGTGATTTGCTATCACTTCCGAAAGTCGATGATGCGCAAATTTCGCAAATGATTGTTGATATCGTTGCCGAGTACGCGAGCGATGTCCCGCAACCACCGGGCTCAATGTACATTCGCCCAACTCATATCGGCACCGAAGCAGCGGTTGGTAAAGCAGCCGCGCCGTCAGAATCGTCCATGATGTATGTACTGCTGTCGCCGGTAGGGGATTACTTTGCTGGCGGAGCGAAAGCACTGCGTCTCTTGCTGGATGAAGAAGGCCAGCGCTGTGCGCCCCACATGGGCATGATCAAAAGTGGCGGCAACTACGCCAGTGCGCTCCAGCCCACACTAAAAGCCAAGGCGGACTACCGTGCAGATCAAGTATTGTTCTGTCCAAACGGCTACATTACTGAAACGGGCGCAGCGAACTTCTTGATTGTTGATGGTAACGAGATCATCACCAAAGCATTGGATTCTAGCTTCCTACACGGGGTGACTCGTTCTAGCATCCTGCAAATCGCCAGCGACTTAGGTATGACCATCTCTGAGCGAGAAATCTCTGTTGAAGAGTTGCTTGAGCGTGCTGCGAAGCCGGGTGTCGAAGCCATGCTATCTGGCACCGCTGCGGTTCTAACCTCTGTCGGCACCCTTATCCACAATGGTAAAGACTACACCGTTGGCTCGGGAGATACCGGTCCTATGGCTCAGAAGTTACGTCAGGCATTGAATGATATTCAATGGGGTAAAGCGCCAGACACCCACGGTTGGCTAACAAAAATCGCTTAACGCGCTCTTTACCAAGATACCAATACGCAAAAAGGCCCTTTCTAGTAAGGGCCTTTTTTATGGACATTGCCGTGTTAACGAAAGGCTAATCGGATGATTTAAAGCGTCCGACCATAGCTTGCAACTCGCTAGATAACTCATTTAATGCAGCCGCCGTTTGCGACACTTGAGACGACAAGTCATTGGCCTCGTTCGAGCCATCATGAATCACCAAGACATTATTATTGATCTCTTCGGCCACTAGGTGCTGTTCTTCCGCCGCGGCACTGATCTGAATCATCATGTCTTTTATCGTTAAGACAGAGCCCAGTATCTGCTCAAACACTTGATACGTCTGCGATGCCAAATCAACCGAGCCATGCGCCACAGAGACACTGTTTTCCACTTTGCCTGCCACAATATCGGTTTGCTGTTGCAGGCGCGTTAGTAACTTATCTATCTCATCGGTAGAGTCCGCTGTACGACCCGCCAATGTACGCACCTCATCAGCAACCACAGCAAAGCCTCGACCTTGTTCCCCTGCTCGGGCAGCTTCTATCGCCGCATTGAGCGCAAGCAAATTCGTTTGTTCCGCGATGGCTTTAATCGTATCCAAAATGCCGACAATGTTTTTAGACTCTTGCGACAAGGTCGTCATCGACTCATTTGAGCTAATTAATTCATTCTCTAGCTGACCCAAAGAATCCATTGTTTTGCGAATCAGCTGATTACCTTCTTGTACTTGCCCTTCGCTGGTTTCTGCGGCATTGGCTGCGGAGCTACAGTTTGACGCAACTTCATTTGCGGTCGCCACCATCTCATTAAAGGCTGTCGACAAATGATCAACTGAGTTCGCCTGCTTAGAAACGATACCACTTAAGTCACTCGACAACTCTTCTGATTGATGAGCGACATGACTAATCTGACCACAAGACGACTTCGAATGCCCAACGATCTCATCAATCGACGCAACAAACTGGTTGAACGCTTGGGCCATCTGCCCTGCTTCATCATTACTGTTCACTTCCAGACGCTGAGTTAAGTCCCCTTCACCTTGGCTAATATCCGTCAATCGGTCAGCCATTTCTTTCACTGGTCGTAACACGACACCAGCTAGCACAGAACCAATCATGACAAATAGCGCTATCATAATCGCCGCGATAATCACGATGCTCAACACTAAGCTATTAGCTTGCGCATACACTTCACTCGAAGGAACCAGACCGATGAATTTCCAACCAAGCTTAGGCGAGGTGTAAACGGTCGCAAACCATGGCTCGCCATCGATAGTAAGTGTTTGCACACCCTTATCATCACTAAGCGAACTATAGGGACGGGACGCATCCGCTAAATCTTTAAAGTTATTATCTGGGTCGGCTGGGTCAGCCAACACTGTATCGGTGTCCTCAACCATGACGACGTACCCAGTACTACCGAACTTCACCTCTGCCAGCAGTTCCGTCAATTTCTTCAACGTAACATCAACTCCTACGACCCCCGCTAAGCCATCTCGCCCCTCAAAGCGCAGTACGTAATCCACCAATGGTGCGCCCGTAAAGGTGTCACGATAGGCAGGGATACGGATAGGCTCTTTTGCACCAATAGCTTGGGTGTACCAACCTTTTTCAGAAGGCGTGTAGTTATCGGCGCTCTTACCCAACGGATACTGGAGATACCCTTCATCGTTAGTGCCGAGCCAGATATAGGCTAAATCAGGATGTGTCTCGCCAAAGTCATTGAACAGTGAAAACGCTCGCTGCTCTTGCTCAGAATTGCTCTGAGGTGTCATTTGCTTGGCTTTTTGATTTGCGTAGCTTTCTACGCTACCTGGACTTAATTGCTTCACTGCATCCGTTCGAGCAAAAAAGGCGGCATCTTCAGCGAGTCCATCCAGATACATGGAAAACAACGCATCAATGTGGCTAATTTCGGAATCACTTTGTTGATCGAAACTTTCAACCGCATTGGTGCGTACGGAATTAATAATCACTAAAGAAATAACAAGGACGGGGATAATCACCCCCGCCGCGACAAGGGCAATAATTTTGGCACGAACAGTCATGTACACAACCTCTAAAAATACGAAACACAGACCTGAAACACAGAGATCCACTTTTGATGACAGCCTCATCATCCCTAAAGAGGAAAACGTTATGTATCAGGATCTCTGTGATGCGCAATCACAGCATACGTAACATACCGATACCAGCGTTTTTCAACTAATCGCTATAAATAAGTCATTAACCTGTAACACTTACCCTCAACTTAATCTGGCGCAACGCCTGAAATGAATATTTGTACTTGTTGATGGCTATCTCCCCAAATGTGAGATTTCACCGCCGACAAAAACGTCTCAGCTTCTTTTAAGGTAACGATGCCTGTCATCAACTCAGCACCGATCCCTTCTTGGGTAAAAAAGAAGCGCCACGTATGGCCATCAACCAATACTTCACCTTCTCCATTGACGTAAGAAACCTGTTTAAACGTATACCCTGATGGCACAAAGCACGAAAGTTCTTGTCCTGCCTCACCGTATTTCATGTCCGGAACATACCCTTGACGATCGACTAATCCGAATTTCATACAGCTCTCCTATTGTTGTTTTCTTCAGCATAGACGGTTGCTTATGTATTTGCTGACTTTTTGCGCAAGGTTTATCGACCTTAAATCAATGGAGCAATATTCAGAGTGGCACTAACAGCCACCGACTTCGTTACACATTTTTTGCATTTTACCCCCCTTCTGTTAATCGTTCATCAGTAAAAGTCGACTATGGTGCAGCCTTTATGCGTCAGTCTGACAAATCTGTATCGGATTGATCCCATTAATAAAAAAAGAAACAGGCAACTATCTATGCAAACCAATGAGCGCGAGCCTTTCGTTTATGCCAACATGCGTCTGGCGTTTATTCTTCTGATCACCTGTTTTGCGGCGTGGGGCGTCGCTGCCAACATGACCGATCCCTTAGTTAAGGTCTTTAGCAAGATCTTCACCATGAGCAACCTACAATCGGCGTTTGTGCAGTTTGCTTATTACGGTGCTTATTTCTGCTTGGCACTGCCCGCGGCGTTCATCAATGTGCGTTTTTCCTATAAAACCGGCGTGCTCACCGGCCTTGGCTTAGCTTGTTTGGGGGCACTCGCGTTTTATCCTGCTAGCCTCTCCATGACATACGGTTTCTTTTTGGCCGCGCTCTTTATCATGGCGGCAGGCTTATCGATCCAAGAAACCTCAGCCAATCCATTTGTGATGGCCATGGGGCCACGCCACAACGCTACCCGACGCTTGAACTTAGCCCAAGCCTTTAATCCTGTAGGCACCAATATCGGGGTATTCTTGGCCGCGGTTTTGATTTTGCCCAACCTGAACACAGCAACCGCCGAGCAACGGGCTGCGATGAGCCACGATGCGTTAAACGCCGTACGTGCCGCAGAGCTGCAAGCGGTCATGACTCCCTATGTGGGCATGGCTCTGGTGCTATTGGTCATCTGGCTATTGATTGCGTTGGTCAAGGTTCCTCGTGCTGAAAACGCGGGCGTCAGTCGTGAACAAGAGCTACATGATGGTTTTATTCCAACGCTCAAACGACTACTTAAACTGCCGCAGTATCGTTGGGGTGTCGTGGCGCAGTTTTTTAATGTCGCAGCGCAAACGTGTGTCTGGACCTTTACTATCCAGTACGTGCAAGAAGCCATCGGTGGCAGTGAAGCCAGTGCCTCAGATTATTTGCAATACAGCCTGATCTTGTTTTTGATCTCGCGCTTCATCATGACATGGTTGATCGGCATCTTCCGCCCCGCATTGCTGCTTGCTGGCCTCGGTTTCATCGGCACACTATTGTGCGCATACGCGGCGCAAGCCTCTGATATTACGGGTGTGTGGGCGATTGTGGGCATCTCTGCCTGCTTGTCGTTAATGTTCCCAACCATTTACGGCATTGCCTTAAACGGCCTAGGTCAGGACACCAAGTTCGGTTCTGCGGGTCTCGTTATGGCCATCTTAGGCGGTGCCATCATGCCGATGGTACAAGGCGCCGTGATCGATACGTTCAACGCAAGTATATCGTACCTTGTCCCCGCAGCATGCTTCCTGATTGTCGCAGGCTATGGTGTGTTCGCAGTTCGTCACGTTCAAGACTAGGCCATGATCGTCAATGCGTTGCTGAGTCAGCAACGCATTGACTGCCACAATCGGCGATCATCTCAGCTGTCGCAAAAATTGACGGATCTCTGCAGGCGATGTCAGGTGATACACTGTCTTGGTAGCTCGCTGTTCTTGAACGAGCTTGCGGTATGCGGGCGTGAGGTTACGATGACAAAGCCACAACACCTTGTAGCTGTTCCACGTGCTTTTCAATATCGGGCTTTTCTCAGGCCAGCCTTCCGGCGTAACAAACAAACCTTTAACAAGGCGTTTCGTGACCCACCAAGCGTGACGCCAAAGCGGTAAATCGAGGTACACCAAGGTATCCGCCGCCGCAAAACGCTGCCACGCCGCTTCGACACCGCCAAACCCATCGATCACCCATTGATCCTGTTGTAGAACAGCTTGATGCTGCGCCAAAAATTCTTCTTGTGGCACCGGTGCGCCACCTACACGAAATTGAAGTTTATCAAGAGAACACAACGGCAATCCCGTTGCGCTGGCAAGTTGCTTAGCAAGCGTTGATTTCCCTGCCCCAGCATTACCGAATACAGCGACCTTTTTCATCGTATCTCCTTTGTGGACTAAAAAGCCTAAGAGACACAAACAATAAACCCGCCTCTTAGGCGGGTTTATTGTCAGACACACACAAGCCCACCATTCCTATGGAATGATGGTAATAATTCGCGTGTGAGTCGACAGGGTTTGCATGTTCATAGTGCTAATCATAACTTGACCAATCTCAATTGAAAACCGTTTAGCGATAGGCCAGCGGCTAATTCTTTTAGCCCAACTTCACCGTAGCAGCGATGCCGGGTTCTGGGCTCCATTTTCGCATGGCGGCAAAGACTGCTGGATGATCGTCTAGGTATTTTTGCGCTTCGGCGATGTCGACAAAGGTGGTTTTTGCTTTTTCCGTCATGATACGGTCGCTAAGGTCGAGCAGTTGTGCTTGGTTGAAGTAGCCAATGCCTTCTACTGTGGTGACTTGTAGCTCTACGCCTGCGAAGGCTTTGCTTTGGATATCAAGTTGCATGGTGTGTCTCTTTGTCTGAATTCGATGTATTCAGCCCCATACTAGGCGGCCTTGGCGTGTTGAACAACAAAAACCCTAGCGGCGACGCGGCTTAGCACTTTTTGCTTTGCCCCCACCTTGTCCGAGTGCTTTCGCGCGCAGGGATTTTTTCGAGGGTTTGCGTTTTGGGCTGGTGTCTTCTTGCGCCATTAGGTTCGGTTCAAAGCCTTCTAACCATTGCGGCACAAAGTGCTCCCCCGCGAGCTTTTCGATGTCCGCCAGTAGGTACTTTTCTTTTGCCGATACCAATGAAATGGCTAGGCCTGTTTGCCCCGCGCGCCCTGTCCGACCGATACGGTGAATGTAGTCTTCTGCGTTGTAAGGTAGCTCGTAGTTGATGACATATTGCAGCTGCTCAATGTCTAAGCCACGCGCCGCGACGTCTGTGGCGACCAGCGCACGAACTTGACCTGTTTTGAACTCTTCAAGCCCACGATCACGCGCACCTTGGGATTTATCGCCATGCACGGCGGCAGCTTTGATGCCGTCTTTACCCAATTCTTTGGCCAGTTCGTCGACGGCTTGTTTCGTGCGGGTAAAGATCAGCACTTGTTGCCAGTTTTTCGAGCCGATCAAATAGGCGATCAACGCTGCTTTGCGCTTGTTATCGACTTCGTAAATACGTTGCTCTACTTGCGTTGCTGTCGCATTACGCCCCGACACTTCAATGAGCTTAGGTTGGGTGAGGATCGTTTTACTGAGGGCGAACACCTCATCGTTAAAGGTGGCAGAGAAAAACAGTGTTTGGCGAGTATCAGGTAAGCGTTTCAAGATGCGCTCAATGTCGATGATGAAGCCCATATCAAGCATACGGTCTGCTTCATCCAGCACTAAGGTCTGTACGGTGCTCAGGTCGATCAGCTGCTTCATTGCCAGCTCAAGCAAGCGACCGGGTGTTGCCACCAATACGTCGCATCCTGCGTTCAGCGCTTCAATCTGCGGGTTAATGCTGGCTCCGCCATAGGCCACGACTGCATTGAGACCAGCGCCTTGGCTGTATGTTACAAAGCTTTTATGGACTTGCTGTGCAAGCTCTCGCGTCGGAGTGAGCACTAACACACGAATAACCTTTTCCGTGTCTTGTCGTTCCAGATGACGTTGAATGAGAGGCAACGCAAAGGCGGCGGTTTTGCCCGTTCCGGTTTGCGCGCCCGCCATGACATCATGCCCCGCTAGGACGTCAGGGATTGCAGCCAACTGAATGGGCGTTGGCGTGTGATAGCCAAGTTTATCGAGTACGGATAACACATCCGCATGAAGACCTAAGGTAGAAAAACTCATAAACAAGGCACCGTTAGCGTGTAGGTAAAAAGGCTAGTTTAGCATTCGCCACTTCGACGGATGAAGCGCCTTTTGTAGGTAGACCTAGAGAATATCAATGCTCAGCAACGTTTGTATAAACAATTATTAGAAATATTTGATGCTCTGAACTATTCTAATTTCAACTAATAAAAATAAGGATAAAATATGAAAGCAGCAAAGACATTACTCGTGTTAGCAGGGCTCTCGATGGCAACTCCAATGCTTGCTCAGGAAGTACGCTACACCACTCTAAACTGGCCTCCTTACATCGGTGAAAACGAAGACAGACATGGTGTTTTAGCGGAGATTGTGAAACAGACCATGAACTCATCAGGCACAGACTTCACATTAGAGTTTACGAGTTGGAGCAAAGCACTGGAAGACGTAATTGCTGGCAATAAAGATGCCGTGGTCGGCGCTTACTACTCAGAAGAACGCACCAAGAACTATCACTATTCTTTACCGATTTACAGTGTTTTCACAGGGCTTGTTAAACGTGAAGGTAACGGAATTGATATTAATTTTATTCAGTCGTTCAGCGAGTTGAATTCTTACCGCATCAGTAAACTTGCAGATTCAGTGGTGGGAGCCGAGTTTGATAAGCACCCGTTCCCAAATATGAAAACGTTTGAAACTGAAAAAGAAGCCGTGCAAGCACTGTACGATGGTGACGTTGATTTCTACGCAGGTAATTTAGATGTTGCGAAGGATCTCGCCAAAAAGCTTGGTAAAAACAGTGAAGAACTTTCGATTGTAAATCCCCCTATCAATGAACAAGACATCTTTGTCATGTTTTCCAAGGCCACCGAAAATGGCCTCGAACAACGTGACGCGTTTAATAAAGCGCTAATAAACTTACAGGCCAACGGCCAGTACGAAGCAATCTTGTCAAGTTTCCAATAATGCCTTCTTCTCCTGCAATGCGGTTTGCTAATCACCAGCATTGCAGGAGAACGTTTAAAACGCCTGCGCCTTTGCAAACAGATCTTTGAATGCTGTTTCCTCATATCGACCAAACTCGGGCTGCTGACGCGCCCTTATTTTCGTAAATACGGGTTGTGTCAGCCCTGCCATAAAGCGCGCTAGTAATACGGGGGTGACTTGCTGCGATGGCAGTTTTTGCATTAGCCAACGTTTGGCGGATGCCATGTCTGAATCAAAGTTTTCTAGCGCAGGGGGCACGTCTGTACTAGGCAATGACAACACGTTGCCGCGACATACAGAGCAATGGCCGCATGACTCAGGCGCATGCTGATCACCGAAATATCGCGCTAAGTTATGATTTAAGCAGCGATCCAGCTCAAAGAAGCGAATCATGGTGGCAATGCGTTCGATTTCAGAAGTTTCTTTCTGCGCCACATAGTCTTGCAGTTGCTGCGCCAAGGCAGAGGTAAGTTGCTCACTGCGAACACCATAGACTTCTGTCAGTCCTTTGGTTTCCAGTGTGACTCGATCTTGGTCGGCGAGTTGTTCCAGCACACTCAATGCCGTACCGCGATCTACCCCTTGCTGATGCAAACGCTCGAAGTCGGGCACGCCCCAGATTTTCTTGAACACTGTCTGCTGCGCGACGTGATGAAACGTCTCTTGTTGCTCGGGCGGCAGGGAAGCCTGAATCTCTTCAAGACTCTGATTCCACTTAAGTTTTACGTCGCTGTAGTAGCTGTAGCGCGGCACGATTGCGCCCGCCAGCTCCATTTGTACGAGCAATGTTTTGAGCGGTAGTGCCCGAATATTGGTGGTTTGCGCCAGACCATACGCTTGGGTTTCCCATTCACCATGCACCGTATTGCTCATCACTTCTTGCAACAGCACGTGGATCGCGTTTGGCTCTGGCGTATCGCCATATACGAAGTTTTCCAACACATGTAAGCCATCTAAGCTGGCCAACATGACACAGCGACTAGGCTGCCCATCACGCCCTGCGCGACCAATTTCTTGGCTGTAGTTTTCAATGGATTTTGGCAAATCGTAATGCACGACAAAACGAATATCGGATTTATCGATGCCCATACCAAACGCAATAGTCGCGACGATAATGCGCGTCTGCCCAGCCATAAAGTCATTTTGAATTGCCGCGCGCACTTCACTACCGAGGCCGGCGTGATACGACACCGCGGAGTAACCTGCTTGCTGCAATTGGTTAGCAAGGTCGTCTGCGGTTTTTTGCTGGGTCACGTAGACAATGCCTGTTCCTTGGGTGTTATCCAAAACTTGGCGCAGCAAGGCTTGCTTATCTTGACCTTGTGCGGGAATTAAATCGATGTCGAGATTGGGACGATAAAAGCCCGTCTGCACGATGTGCTCTGGCGCAATATTAAACTTCAGCGCCATGTCTTTTTGGACGCGGCGGGTTGCCGTGGCGGTTAGCAACAACACTAACGGAATGTTCAACTCTTGCTGATATTGCGGGAGTTTCAAGTAATCAGGGCGGAAGTTATGCCCCCACTCCGAAATACAGTGCGCCTCATCCACAACTAACATGGAAACGGGCACCCCTTGGATAAACCGCCGAAAGCGCTCATTCTTAAAGCGCTCTACTGAAATCATCAGAATCTTAATCCGACCACTGCGGACATCCTGCATCACTTGCTGACTGTCTTCTTTACTTTGAGTGGAGTCCAAACACGCACTTGGAATGCCCTTGCTCTGCAAAAAGGCTAACTGGTCATGCATCAACGCAATCAGCGGCGAAATGACAAGTGTCAGGTTCGGTAGCTGTGTCGCCGTAAACTGATAACACAGCGACTTACCCGACCCAGTTGGGAACACGGACAAAGACGATTGCCCTGCCAGCAGTTGCTCGATCGTTTGCTGCTGTCCTTCGCGAAATTGATCGAAACCGAAGTATTGTTTTAGCAATCCTGCTAATGGCTGCATGATGGGACCTTTCAGAAATGATTGGAGTAGCGCTCGCCATTGTCGCCCATCCCTAGCGCAGATAAAAGCACTGCGGCCGTTTGCAGCAGGTAGACGGCCGCTTACTCGCCACTAGCCCTCGGGCATGAAATCATCCAATTTCTGCCACGCTCAAGCACACCTTCTCTGATACAATGCCGCGATATGTAGTAGCTATCAAAGAGGCGTTTGACGTTCATGACTACCCCATCCATTGAAGCCATTGATGCTTGGACAACCCCATTATTTGTCGCGCAGTTGGCGGATCATGAGTTTTTAAAAGACGCCTTGCTGGCGCATATTTATCAGTGCCAAGCGGAGCAACAACAAGCCGTCGACAGCGATGTGGCGGTACTTGCGAAACATAATCTATCGGAAAGTACATTAGACTTTTTAGACGGTGACTTACCCGAAGTCATGGAGCTACGACGAATGGTCGAGGAGCTTGTCATAGACATCGCGGGAGAGGTGAATCACAGCCATTGGCCTGAAGACAGCATGGCCTATGCTCATGTCATCGAGTCGTGGTATCACGTCACCCAAAATGGTGGCTACCACGATGCGCACTCACACCCTAACTGTTCTTGGTGCGGCATTTATTACTTGGAGCCGGGCGAAGCGACCCTCGACAATCGTAATGGCGTTAATCGTTTTTACGACCCTAGAGTTAATGCGGAACACTACGCCGATCCGGGGACAGCGTATCTCGGTAGTCAGGGATTCTGGGATTTTGCCCCGACCGAAGGTCAGGTAGTGATTTTTCCATCGTATTTGAAACACTCGGCTTTGCCTTACTTTGGACAAAAAGACCGTGTGGTCATAGCCTTTAACTGTGTGATTGATTTGGAGTAACACCCTATGATGATGACGGAGCGAGACGAGCAAGCGAAAACTCATGCCTTGATTGCGTACCTGATGATGGTATTTGGGCTGTTCACTGGCATTTTTTGGTTAATCGGCGCCGTATGGGCGATGGCCAAAGCAAGAGACGCTAAAGACACGCTATTCGAAGACCACTACAACAACATGATTTCTATTTTTTGGTGGGGGATTGGTCTCAGCATCATTGGTGTGGTGCTCGCAGCCTTTGTGATTGGCTACTTTTTACTGCTCGGAGTTTGGATCTGGTCGATTGTAAAGCTGTTTAAAGGACTTGCGAAAGTGACATCCAATCAGCCCTATCGCTCGTTCTAAGAACTGCACCACCATTTAGATTGCCGGTAGGCAGTGCCAATGGGAGTTGCTAGAGTATAGTTTTTTAAGACAACAGTGATTAGGAGAGCAGTTTTATGGCTCATCAGTACCACCCACTCGGTTTTGAAGGATCTCGTATCGCACAAGGTTATTGGCGCTTGTCCGAATGGGGAATGAGTGACCAAGAGCTATTAGGCTTTATCGAGCAATGTATCGCCGCTGGCATCACCACAGTCGACCACGCCGATATTTACGGTGATTATGAATGCGAAAGCCTATTTGGCCGAGCACTCAAACTGAAACCGTCGCTGCGCGATGAGCTTCAGATCATTACCAAATGCGGAATCAAGTTACCCTCGAACAATCGCCCAGACATTGCCACGCATCGTTACGATCATAGCACCCAACACATCCTGCAAAGTGTCGACCAGTCACTCCAGAATCTAAATGTCGAACATATTGAGCTGCTATTGCTTCATCGCCCAAGCCCATTGATGGACGCGGATCATGTGGCAGAAGCCTTTGAGCACCTGTACACCGTCGGCAAGGTCCGCCATTTTGGTGTGTCCAACTTTACTCCACAGCAATTCGATTTATTGCAATCTCGCCTGGAGATGCCTCTGATCGTCAACCAAGTCGAGCTATCGCCGCTGGAGCTCAAGCATTTTAATGATGGCACCCTTGAACACGCGCAACAACACGCCGTCACCCCAATGGCTTGGTCACCCTTTGCAGGTGGAGACTTGTTCAAATTGAGCGGTATTAGTCCAACTTTACATCAGGCGCTAACGACTATCGCTGAGGCGCATGATGCGAGCATCGATCAGATCGCACTCGCTTGGCTGTTACATCACCCGTCTGGCATCGCGCCAGTGCTCGGATCAGGCAAAATAGAACGCGTGCAGTCAGCACAAAAAGCACTGGAGCTAAACCTTAGCGACGATGAATGGTTCACCATTTGGGTGGCATCACAGGGTCACCCTGTTCCTTAGCCTGCGCGCACTTGAATCTTCCAAATAACAAGGATACTCCCCCCTTCGACCTTGTTCTTACACCATGATGCCCTCATCTTGAGGGTATTATGATTTAACAGGAGGGGATCATGTCTATCCCATTTTCTATACTGGACTTAGCGCCCATCGGAGATGGGCAGACCGTCTCCGATGCCATTGAAAACTGCAAAGCAGTGGCGCAGAGCGCTGAACGCCACGGCTATCAACGCGTCTGGCTGGCAGAACACCATGGTATGCGCGGTGTTGCCAGTGCCGCAACCGCTGTGCTTTTGGCGGCGATCGGTCAGGCAACCACCAAAATTCGGATTGGTTCTGGCGGCGTAATGCTCCCTAACCACGCTCCGTTAGTCATCGCCGAACAGTTTGGCACTCTGGCAGCGATGTTCCCTGGTCGTGTTGAGCTAGGATTAGGTCGTGCCCCCGGTACCGATATGGCAACCGCACGTGCCCTGCGCCGTACGCTTTCAGGCCACGTTGATACGTACCCTGATGATGTTCAAGAGCTACAAGGGTATTTTTCAGACGCGAATAAAGCAGAGCCTGTGATTGCCATACCTGGGCAAGGGACAAACGTACCACTATGGTTGTTAGGATCGAGTTTGTATTCGGCGCAATTAGCGGCTCATATGGGGCTACCCTTTTCATTCGCTTCGCACTTTGCCCCCGACATGTTATTGGATGCAATCAATATTTACCGCTCCAATTTCCGGCCATCGAGACAACTCGATAAGCCTTATGTCTCGGCGGGCGTCATGGCCTCGGTTGCAGAAGATCAGCAAACGGCTGAATACCATTTTACGTCGGCACAAATTAAGTTTTCGCATTTACGACGCAACGCTAACGTGCCCTTCCCAAAGCCTGTAGACGACCTTCAGTCAGTAGTCCCAGCCTCTGATATGCCAATGATCAATCAAACCTTGCGTTATGCAATGGTCGGAACGCCCGAAAATGTCGAACAGCGCTTGCAGCAATTTATCGAGCTAACAGGCGTGGATGAGATGATTTTCTCGTTCCCTATTCATGATCAGGCGGCACGCATAAATGCGATAGAACTAACCGCTGGCATAGAGTCCATTATGCAAAAACAAACGTACTAATACTTTGTTAACCAGATTGGAGGCGCGAGCATGATCTTTGTTGCGCCTTCGATATGGCAAGGAATCATCGCTGCACCATGGTTCATAACACCCACTACGACAATGGAATCCAACTATGAACATTATTCTGGGTGTTGCCCTCGCAATCATTGGTTTGGCTATCGGAGGATGTATGATCAACGAGACAATTAAGGCGTCACAAGGTGAACACACTGATCCGCAATCAAGTCACTTTGAAGATGGCAAGTATCATAATGTTCCGCCCATCAGTGAACGCTCTACGGGTGAAACATTGGGTCTATTTGTACGCTTTTTCACTGAGAAAAAAGTCAACACTGTGCCGGAAAAATCGATACCCGTGGCGGCACTTTCTCGTGCACAACTGGATGCGCTCTCGGACAACACACTACACATCGTAAAACTTGGTCACTCATCAGTATTGCTCAAAAACCACGGGGAATACTGGCTACTCGATCCTGTTTTTGGCGAACGAGCCTCCCCTTTCTCCTTCATCGGACCGAAACGCTTTCACCAACCACCTATCACTCTCGATGAGCTTCCCCCCATTGATCGGGTACTGATTTCTCATAACCATTATGATCATTTGGACAAGCCCAGCATTGACCAACTCAAAACCAAGGCGCGCCATTTTTATGTTCCTAATGGGGTGGACGGCGACCTCAAAAAATGGGGCGTCAGTGAAGATCAGATTTCAGTGTTTGATTGGTGGCAAGAAGCCGATCTTTCCCAAGGCAAGTACCAAATCATTTTTACTCCAACCCAGCATTTTTCTGGCCGCGGTTTGGGTGATGGTAATCAGACACTGTGGGGCTCTTGGGTCATTAAGTCCCCGGATCAAACGGTATATTTCAGTGGTGACTCTGGCTACTTTGATGGTTTCAAAGCCATTGGTGAACGTTACGGTCCATTCGATATGACTTTCATCGAGACAGGGGCCTACGATGCGGACTGGGCCAACGTACATATGACGCCTGAACAAAGCGTTCAAGCGCATTTGGACCTGCAAGGACGTATCATGGTGCCGATTCATAACAGCACCTTTGATTTGGCTTTTCACTCGTGGCAAGACCCGCTTAACCGAGTGTCTGACGCCGCTAAAAAACATAACGTTGCACTGAGTACGCCGATTTTTGGAGAGCTATTTCAAGCCACCGACGTGCAGACTAAGCGCTGGTGGGAAGCCTTATAGCGACATTCTAGCTTTGTTTTTTGCCTTCTCAGACTGCCGCAGCTTTACAGCAGAGTAAAACCCATTACTATGCGCAGAAAATCCATTCAAAATAAGGTGGTCAGTATGAATACCTCAACGCATCAGCTACTTGAAAATTATTACGCAGCATTCAATGCTCAAGACATGGACACCTTTTTAGGCTTGCTTACCGAAGACGTCATCCACGATATCAACCAAGGTGATCGCGAAGTGGGTAAACAGGCCTTTGTCGAATTTATGGAACGCATGAATCGCAATTACAAAGAAGAAATCGTCGATCTGTCCATCACCACCAATGAAGCAGGTGATCGTGCTGCCGTTGAATTCACGGTGCTAGGGCAATACATTGCAACCGACGAAGGCTTGCCTGAAGCGAACGGACAAACCTACAAACTCCCAGCGGGAGCTTTCTTTGAGATTCAAGCAGGGAAAGTTGCACGCATTACCAACTACTATAATCTAGAAGATTGGATCGCTCAGGTTTCTGCCTAAGCCGTCATTAAATACGCCATGCTGACATTTCAACGTTTATCCGGCCCCGAACTGAACCAATACATTGATGAGCTAGCGCAACTGCGCATGCATGTCTTTCGCGATTTCCCGTACCTTTACGATGGCGACTCTGACTACGAAGCACGTTATTTGAAAACGTATATCGAAGCACCAGATAGCGTGATTGTCTTAGCCTTTGACGGGAAAAAAGTGGTAGGTGCCTCAACAGGTCTGCCATTACGTCATGAAATGGCCGAAGTAAAACAACCCTTTTTAGACGCTGGCTATCACCTCGACGACATCTTCTATTGTGGCGAGTCAGTTCTGCTTCCTGACTATCGTGGTCAAGGGGCTGGAGTAGCCTTCTTCGATCACCGCGAAGAGCATGCGAAACATCTCCAAGGTATAAAATATTCGTGCTTTTGTGGCGTCCAACGCCCTGCTGATCACCCTGCTCGACCCGCTGACTATGTTCCACTGGATCAGTTTTGGCGCAACCGTGGTTATGAAAAGCGACCAGAGCTCGCCACTCACTTTAGTTGGAAAGAAGTGGGAGAAGCTGAAGAATCCCTAAAACCTATGACCTTTTGGATGAAGCCTCTAGCATGAGCGCATTTAAACTGGCCTGTGCCCAATACGACATTAGCTTTTTTAATGAATGGCAGGACTTCGTTGACAAACTTAGTCATTGGGTTGCAAATGCCAGCGAGCAAGGAGCGGCGCTACTGGTGTTTCCAGAATACGGCAGTATGGAACTGGCTTCATTGTTTGGTGAAGACATCTACAGTGATTTGCAAAAACAGCTTCATGCAATGCAAACCGTGTTACCCAAATGGTACGACCTACATGAAACGCTCGCCAAGCAATACAATGTCCTGATCCTAGCCAGCTCATTCCCAACCGAACAAAGCGACGGCACCTTTGTCAATCGCGCCAATCTATTCGGGCCTGAAGGGCGGCTTGGTTTCCAAGATAAATTAATCATGACACGCTTTGAAAACGAGCAATGGCACATCCGTGCGGGTAGCGACATCAAAGTCATTGAAACGCCATTGGGACGTATTGGCATACATATCTGCTACGACTCCGAGTTTCCTATGATCGCCCACCAACAGGTCGCAGCGGGCGCAGACCTACTATTAGTACCAAGTTGCACTGATACGCAAGCGGGCTTTCACCGCGTTCGCATCGGCTGTCAGGCACGCGCGTTAGAGAACCAATGCTATGTGGTGCAATCTCCTACCGTTGGCCACGCACCATGGTCCGAAGCCGTAGACATCAACACGGGGCGAGCCAGCGTTTATACGCCTGTCGATTATGGTTTCCCTGACGATGGCATATTAGCCGAAGGGGATGACAACGATGTTGGTTGGGTTTACGCGACGGTCGACCTAACAGAGATCGCCCGTATTCGCGATCAAGGGCAAGTGTTCAACTATCGCGACTGGCCAAAGCAATTCGCTTTTAGTGGTCCCCTGACATAACACCTCCGTTTGTTATTCAGCCTGCTCCCTATTTCATCAAAATCAGAAAACTTGTACGCCATGACGTCATAATTAGGAGTACAATATGCGCCATCTTTTATTCGCGGTAGATAAAAATGGCTATCAAAGCAACGATTTACAAAGCAGCGTTACAAGTGTCCGACATGGATCGCAATCATTACCAAGGTTATGAACTCACCCTAGCCTTACACCCTTCTGAAACCGAAGAACGTATGATGGCACGTGTCGCCAGCTTTGCCCTGTTAGCCGATGAAAAAGAAGGGGATGAGCAACTTGCCTTCTCCAAAGGAATCAGCACCGAAGACGAGCCAGATCTATGGCAAAAAAACTACTCAGATGAGATTTTAATGTGGGTTGAACTTGGTCAACCCGATGAAAAGCGCCTACGCAAAGCTTGTGGCCGCGCTCAAGACGTGGTCATCGTCAATTACAATGACAAATCTGATATCTGGTGGGATCAAAGTAAGCACAAACTAAGTCGGTTTAGTAATTTGAGAGTGCTACGCTTTGCCGAAGCAGAGATTCAAGCACTGGAGCAACTTTGCACTCGCTCCATGCAGTTGAACATTACCATTCAAGACGGTGAAATGTGGTTCTCTAGTGATAAAGGTGAGTGTGCCCTTCATCCTCAATGGCGCTGAGTGACACGTCTTCCCAAAGGGTAACTTGCAGACATTAGCATCTATTTAGTCTTTGGGGGGGTGGTCATCGGAAGATTTTTGCGGTTGAAACTGAGTGGCAATGTATTGACTCACTACACTCAACAATTCAGTTCGAGCCCCCTTTAAGAGACTATTACGAGTCTGTGTCGCTGCCTCACACTGTGTCGTTAAACCGAGTCCAAAGCTGACCAGCAGACCTTTCGTACTCGATATAGTGTCTAACACTTGGTGTTTGACGATGGAGCGCTCGCGACGAGCTTGTTCTTCTAAACTGCGCGTTTTCTGATATAGCTTTTCTCGCTCTTTACGCATTCGATTTAAACCAAACATAATCAGTCCTTGTCGTCCTCATCCGTAGGGATAATGGCATCTAGGGTTCGAGTAAAGTTGATATGACTGAGTGTACGCTTCACTAACCAGAGCAATATCATTGCACTAACCAGAGTTAGCACCACAGCACTAATCAATATGCCAATCAGGGAAAAGCCAAAATGCCAGGCGACTACCGCACCTGTGGCGATGATCAGTAACCAACTGGTGACCAGCAGAAAAACAACGCCACACATTAGAGCCAATAATTGAGCACTGGATGCCACCCAAATTTTGGCTTCTAATGCGCTTAAACCTATGACACTTTTGAGCCAACGTTTGTGAGTGTTCGATAGCTGTGCCGAATTAACACTCGCGTCATCAGTAGTCGACGCTCGCGATGCTGTCTGCGGCTCAGCTGAATCACTCATAGGCGCTACACTCTCCAATCAGGTCATCGACTACTTACGTTTACACAATAGGCTGGCAGCAACTGCGCCTGCCAAGAATGCAAAGCCCACGGTTTTAATCGGGTTCTCTTTTGCATACTCACCTACTGCCGACGACACTTTGTCAGACTGCTCTTTTGCAGACTCAGCAATTTTATGTGCCTGCTCACTTACTTGGCGAGCCATCGCCTCAACACGCTCTTGGCTTTGTTCTGCAGTATTCGCTGCACCGTCCACACCTTTGTGTGCTGTGTCTGCCGCTTTATCTACCGCTTCATGAGCTTTTGCTTGGGTAGTACTTTTAGATGTAGCCATGTCGTGTTACCTCCGTTTATTGAATTCACTATCTAAACTAGACCCAAACACTGCGGATGGAAACCTTAGACCTCTAATCTTCTCTTTGTTTGCAAGTTGGCAAAAAGCATTCAGTAAATAAAAGATTGTTTGCACATCTTAATGGTACTTCTTACACGGTAGCTAAAAACGACCTGCTGGATTCAATGCTTGGAGGATGTCATCGGATTCACCTTGAATCGCCCGCACTAGATATTCTGCGGTCGTTGGCCCTTGCGTGAACCCTTGATGACCGTGCCCAAAATGGAACCACATACGGTCATGACGAGGCGCTTTGCCGACCATCGGCAGCATATCTGGTAAACATGGGCGCGTGCCAAACCACTGCGGCTCTTGCACTTTTTGGCCCAATGGAAGTAAGTCTGATAGAGCTTTGACGCCTCGTTCTAACTGGACTGGCTCAGCCGGAGCCTCCATATTCACTAACGCTGCCCCAGTAGTAACACGTATACCTTTCGTCATCGGTGCCGCCAGTACGCCATTACTTACATCTAAAAATGGTCGATTGAGGCTATGATTCGAACCGTAGTGACCGTGGTAGCCACGCTTATAAACCATCGGAATAAAGTAGCCGAAACGCCGCAATACTTCTGGCGCCCAAGGACCTAAAGCCACCACAATATGTTCACCCGAGATATCACCGTCTTGGGTCACAACAGACCACCCGTTGGACGTCTGTTGCACACTGCTTGCATCACCAAGCACGATACTGCCGCCACGCTCTTCAAACAAAGACGCGTATGCTTGAGTCAATGCTCCGGGGTCACTGCAACTCCAACTTTGCGACCAATTGATCACGCCTTTGGGCGGCTTCAATAATGCGGGTTCTTGAGCCAGATAGTCAGCACCAGAAAAAATAGTCGACGATAGACCGTATTCTCGTTGCAACCGCTGCGCCCGAGTACATGCCTCATCAAACATACCCTGATCACGATACAACATAGCGAGGCCTTCGCGACGAATCAGATGCTCCGAGGCTGACGCCTCGATCAGTGGTTGGTGATCTGAGGTTGAACGTAATGCTAGCTGCGAATAGATTTTGGATATGGCGCGATAAGGCTCTGGCGCAGAAAGACGAAAATAGCGCCATAACGCGGATGCCATTCGCCAAGTTGCACCAAACTTCCAAACAACATCATTGCTACTCCCTAACGCATAACGCAACAGCGTTGCCACATCTCGGGGCAACGCGTAAGGTTCCACTGCCTCTGTTTGAATAATGCCTGCATTACCGTAACTGGTTTCAACCCCTGACTGAACGCGATCAACTATCACGACATCGTGCCCTTGAGCCTGTAACGCCAACGCAGACGACACCCCAACCATTCCTGCACCTAAGATCACAAACTCCGCCATAAACTCTTCCTTACACAACATGAAGATTTAGATCTGTTAAGTGTTGCTCAAAGTGACGCTTTTCGCCAAAAATTAGCGGCTTCACACGACATTAATAATCAGTTAGAAACCGCCAATCAAAATAAAATTAAAATATTTGAAACTTTTCTGAATTCGCTACGTGGTTGTAAGTACGAAGCATCTAAATCTAGGTGCTATCTGCCCTTAACAACGAATCAATACAGGAAGGTAACGATGAATATTTTCTCTCGCAAAACCCTAACCAATGCGACATTCACTTTGGCGTTAGCAACATCAGCATCTCTCGCAATGGCGGCACATCATGGGGATCACGAGCTATCTGTTAAAGGTATGGATCAAGATGTCTCAGGTGGTACAGTTTCTGCGCATATGATCAAAGCTGCTGAAAACGGCTGGCTGGTCGTGCACCGTACTGACAAAGCAATGAAACCAGGTCCAGTGGTCGCTTACGCACCGCTTAAAAAAGGGAACAACAAAGACGTCACTGCCATTTTACAAGAGCCTGTCAAGTCAGGTGAGATGTTAATGCTGATGCTTCACGGAGAGGACGGCGGTATGAAGACTGGCGTATTTGAATACACGCTTGGCGCAAAAGAAGATGGCCCAGTGCGCAAGGACGGTAAACTTGTTATGGATGTCATTACGGCGAAGTAAACTACTTTTCCCCAATGAGAAGGCGCACAGATGTGCGCCTTTTTTTGGCACGCACTTTTACCTGTTTATCCCAAAATCGGTCTACACTGTATAAGAGTTTATCGACTCACTATTTTTAACCTGTTTGCGTTGCGCATGATCTGCCAACGACAATGGAGGATAACAATATGTTGACGACAAAATCAGCACAGGCTGCCTTTCGTGTCGAGTTAGGCCAACTCGATGAACATACGGTCAATCATTTAGCGCCATCATTTGAAGCACTTCCCCCCAACCCCTACGCCGATGGATCCTATCGTTTACGTCGCTATTCACGCTTTATGTTTAAAAACGATTGTCTAACTCGATTGGCAACCAAGCCTTTTGTACAAGACGCGAGCATTAACCATTTTCAAGGCGATGTTGAACGAACGTATCCGGAAATCCAAGACAGTACTGTGCAAGATAGTGGCTTTTTGGCGTTGTTTGAGCACTTTCAAAAAATGGCCGACATTGCCGATGGAAGCACCATTGAAGTCCATCAAATGCGCATCTTTGCCGATCACCACGCCGTAGAGGTCGCCCCTGAAGGGGTTCATCAAGATGGCTTTGATCGTATCGGTATCTATATTATTCAGCGCCACAACATCGAAGGGGGAGAAGTCAGCGTTCACCCAGATGAAGCCGCTGACGCCATCGTAAAAGCCCCCTTAGATCACGGCGAATTTGTGGTGATTAATGATCGCAAATTTTATCATTATGCATCACCGATCGAGCCGTCTGACGGTCGCCACGGGTACATGGATGCTTTTGTGCTTACTGCAAATCTTGTGCATTAGACAATTCTGAGCACACTCAATGGGCTCTGGGAAGTGAATGCGCGCCGTAGCCAATTACCTTAGTCCATTGAATGTTTGTATGTTTTGCTACTGATTTTCAATCCATGCTTTGATTTCAGCTCGCTGGGTATCATTCGCTTGAATGTAAAGCAGTTGCACCGAGCGCAACAAATCATTCGTTTGCTCAGGCGTTGGCTCCATTTGAGTGGGCGCAAACGCATTGCCTTGTGCTTTATTGTATTCGGTCACCAAGGTATAAACCGCTTCTTTGGGTAAATTCGTTTCTTGTGTAAGCGCTTCGTATTGGGCGGTTTTCACTGCGCCACTTTGATATTTGATGCGCCAAAAATCACGGTTGGAAAAATACAGCTCCGCTTGGCTTTTGGTGTTGATCTTAGGAGCCAATAATAGAATGTCATCATTCGCTAACATGTTCACCGTAAGCATGAGAGGGGGCGTCATGAAGGTAACGTCGCGGCCTCCATCTCGAACGCGTTTGTTAAAGCGAAAGACTAACTGGTGCTCACCCGATTTTACCGCTCTAGGAGCCCAATAGTTTTCCTGTACGACAACACCATCTAGCGTTAGCAATTCAATGTCTTGCTCTACGCTGATCGATCCTGCATGAACTAACGATGTAAACCACATGCCCAATATTACGATCCAGCACTTTCGACGTCGTATCATTTGATCACTTCCTTATCCCATGAACTTCAGTTGCCACTATACACAAAATTCACGCTGCTGTTTCAACGGCGCTAGACAGGCCATCTGGTTAATGTATAATCAGCGCCCGCTGTTCGACCACATGGTCAAACAGCGAAATCAACCAATCAAATTTGGGTTCCCTAACCCCAAACTAAAACCAAAAAGGTCTAACAGTGAATCAATTTACCCCTGAGCAGCAAAGCAAGGCGCTGCGTTACCTCGTCGCCTTCCATCTGCTAATTATCGCATCCAGTAACTACCTCGTGCAGCTTCCATTTACCCTATTTGGATTCCATACCACGTGGGGCGCATTTACCTTTCCGTTTATCTTCTTAGCCACGGATTTGACGGTACGTATTTTTGGTGCCGCATTAGCACGCAAAATCATCTTTTTCGTTATGTTGCCGTCGCTTGCTGCATCTTACGTGCTATCGGTGCTTTTTTACGAAGGTCAATTCCAAGGTTTTGGAGCTCTCAGCGAATTCAATCTATTCGTTGCTCGTATCGCCATCGCAAGTTTAATGGCATATCTACTCGGACAGATCTTAGATGTGCATATATTCAACCGTCTACGCCGCTTGCGCAGTTGGTGGATTGCGCCAGCAGCCTCAACCGTCATTGGTAATGGCTTGGATACACTTGCATTCTTCGGCATTGCTTTTTACCAAAGCCCTGATCCATTCATGGCGACCCATTGGCAGCAGATCGCTTGGGCAGATTATGGATTTAAACTATTGATCAGCCTCGGATTATTCATCCCAATGTATGGGGTATTGCTCGCATTCTTAGTTCGAAAAATTACGGCAACGAGGCCCAACTTTTCATTATCCAATGCCTAACATTACACAGTAAAAAGAGCGCTTAGGCGCTCTTTTTTTGGCTCAAAATCTCCCCATACAGGTTGCTTAAATCACGGCTTAACTCATAAACGTGCAGCAAGATTCCTCATTCAATACTCAGTCTAAAGGCCGTTTTCCCTTGAGAGTCTCACCTCAACCCCTATAGTGAATACAACACTCACATGGTAGAGGACAATCTCATGAGTTCTGAAAACGAATATGTACCACCGAAAATATGGAAATGGGACACGGAAGGCTCTGGCAACTGGTCTAAGACAAACCGTCCGTATGCGGGCGCTACCCATGAGAAGGAGCTACCAAGAGGCAAGCATCCACTACAGCTGCATTCACTTGCTACGCCCAACGGTCAGAAAGCTACCATCATGCTCGAAGAGCTTCTAGAACTGGGCATTAAAGAAGCGGAATACGATGCTTATTCCATCGATATCATGGAAGGCCAGCAATTTTCATCTGGGTTTGTCGACCTTAACCCTAACTCAAAAATCCCCGCGCTCTTGGATACCAGCGTCACTCCCGAACAACGTGTGTTCGAGTCCGGCTCGATATTGCAGTACTTAGCAGAGAAGTTTGATCAACTTATTCCAAAAGATTTCGCGGCGAAAACAGAATGCCGCAACTGGCTTTTCTGGCAAATGGGATCGGCTCCTTATTTAGGAGGAGGGTTCGGTCACTTCTACGCTTACGCCCCAACTAAGATGCAATACCCGATCGACCGATTTGCGATGGAAGCGAAACGTCAATTGGACGTACTAAACAAACACTTAGCGAACAACACCTACATGGCAGGTGACGAATACTCGATCGCCGATATTGCTATCTGGCCTTGGTACGGTGCGTTGGTCCTCGGCCGTCTATACGACGCTGCGGAATTCCTACAAGTGGATGACTACACCTACGTCAAACGCTGGGCTGAAATGATCGATGAACGCCCTGCTGTGCAACGTGGGCGCATGGTAAACCGTGCATGGGGGGAAGAAAGTGAGCAAATGCGAGAACGCCACAGCGCGGCAGATTTCGATAAATAAGCCACTTTAATATGTTTTCAGCCACCTAAGATAGGGTGGCTGAATGACTACTTCCAAAGATCTCCAAATCGTTCTTTGTGACACAAGTACACACGCAACTCAAACTCTAGTTGGTGATAATCTGGCTCCATATGGCAACAGAGCTTATAAAACGCTTTGTTGTGCGCCTTCTCTTTCAAATGCGCCAACTCATGAACCAGTATCATCCTTAGAAACGCTTCCGGTACATTTCGAAACATCGATGCCACTCGAATTTCATGCTTTGCTTTGAGCTTATTGCCCTGAACTCTCGACACGAATGTATGCAGCCCCAACGCATTATGAATGACATGAATTTTGTCATCATAAATCACCTTACTGATGGGCGCAGAACTCCTCATATACTCACTCTTGATCGCCTGCGCGTAGTCATATAATCGGCCCGCATTACCAAGTTGATGAGCGGTTGGGTATTTCTTAAGCAACCAATTCCCTGTTCGCTCAGTCTCTAACAGCTCGGTAACTTGCTGCTGAATCTCGACGCCGTATGCACCTAAATATTGCTTAACCTGTGTCATGTTTTGTTCAATCTTTAGAGTCGTAGAAAAAGCGAAGCTACTTTGCTACCTCGTCAAGCTCGCTGGCCGACATCTTAGCCAAGTTCTGGTCGATTTCAGCGTAACAAACCTGATCGGACAGACATAAAAAAAGCCCGTATCCTAGGATACGGGCTTCTTATCGTATGTCCGCAGGGGAAAGCTTTCGCTAAACAAGTCCCGCGGCTCGCACAACAAATATTATGTTAATACGATTAATTTGGCAAGATAATTCGACCTCAACTAGGCGAATACCTTCGTATTCAGATAAGCCCTAAATCAAGTATAATTAGCTCCTCACAAATCGCCTAAGGCAAAAACATGGACAGTATACGCCAAACTCTATCACTTCACCGAATGAGCACCTTTGATAAGGCTGTATCTGGCTCAACTGCCGACCCTTTAGATCTATACAACTGGAATGCTCAGCTGGCATCTGCACTGATCTATCCATTTCATATTTTTGAGGTATCGGTGAGAAATGCTGTTAGCGATGCAATCGGCTCAACGCATACAACCAACTGGCATAAGGCAGTTAGTTTTGAGCGATCATTAAAAAAATCAAAGCACGGATATTGTCCAAAGGATGATCTTGCTAAGGTTGCTCGCAAACACTACCAACTTAGTAAAGCGATCCCTGAATTTAAATTCGTTTTCTGGGAGAAGATGCTCACAGCCAGATATCAAAAACAAATTTGGGATAATCATATTTACAGGGTATTCCCCAACCACTCTATGCTAGGTTTATCCAAATATGACCTAAGAGAGCATCTTCGTAAAAGAATAGAGTCCGTGCGCGAAGTAAGAAACAGAGTCGCGCATCATGAGCAGATACTAAAATTTGATATACCTCTATTACTAGCCAACATGGAACAGGTCATTCAGCTAAGATGCACTGACACATCAAATTGGATGATGGCTAATCAGCAAGTTTTAGAAATCTACCGAAAAAAACCAATAGGAAATTAACCTATATTCTGCAAAAAACATCTCCTTCTGTCTGGCTATCCGGCATTCTTCACTTTATCTTCTTCATAAGCTGTGTCCCGATAATTGGATACTGAGCAAGATGGAACGATTCTTGGTTATACCTCGTACTTATCCGACTGCCTTACCCTAGACATACCTTTACATGAAAAGAGATAGGTCTATATTCCTTCTCATACAAGTATTTGAGATTCTTAAAGAAACTAAAAAACGAAATAAAAAAAGATGACTGAGGGTTGCTTTTTATCGTTTAAATGCGTCCGCACGAAACCATGTTAGTGATCACTTCAAGCATAGGCCCTGAAAAAATATATGTGCTGTCATAGGGTTGATTTTAATTTGATTGCGCAATATTGTTCGACTTAGCCAATTGATTTGGCTAATAAAAAAGCCCCTGTCTTTTGCGAGACAAGGGCTTCTGGTCGAGAAAGGTTGGAAAATTTCCAGATCACTTACTCAGATTCAACAACTGTACTTTAGTGATTCGGCCAACCTTCTTCAACCAAAATCTGAAACTATTTTCACTTTTGGAGATAAGTATTTTGAAGAAATATAGGCAAATCGCGTTTGTTGCCCTGCTAACTTTGCTGCCTCCTGGGCTAGCATTGATTAACTCGGTAGATGTTGTTTTCAACATCCATATGTAACACCAAGGGGGCTTTCGCCCCCTTTCTTTTACTCCTTAAATGCCTTCTCTAGTTGCTCCACACACTGTGTGCAGGTTTAGACGATGTGTTCGTCTTCGGTGGAGACCTGCCGCCAGCCTCGGTCGTTGAGTTCCCTGTCCGCTCAGTCTCTAACAGCTCGGTAACTTGCTGCTGAATCTCTACGCTGTATGCGCCTAAATATTGCTTAACCTGTGTCATGTTTGTTCAATCTTTAGAGTCGTAAAAAAAGAGAAGCTACGATGCAGATTCGCCAAGGTTTTTTAACGTTTTCAGTGAACTTTGGAAAAACTGTCCGCAATATGCAATGTCCCGCCTCATCTATCATTTCTGCCATAAGCCTATGATAACGTTATGTTTTTGATCACCCTTTAACAAACAAAGGCGAGTAAATCTATGAAGCGAATACTATCCCTATCGATACTATCCTGCTTGGCAGCGCCAGCACTCTATGCTGCAGATGAGGCGTCTAACTCCCCTAAGCCGATATCAGGTTCAGCAGAACTGGGCTACATCGCGACCTCGGGCAACTCGGACACCAATAACTTAAACGGGCGCGTGGGAGTGACTCAAGAATCCTCGCAATGGCGAACCAACTATAGCTTTAGCTCCCTTTACAGCAGCGCCGACAGCGACACCACCGCAGAGAAATACGCAGGCATCATACAGAGCGACTACAAATTTAACACAGAAGAATTTTGGTTTGTGCGTGGCGCCTACGAACGAGATCGATTCTCTGGCTATCGCCATCAGGGCTCGACTTCTACAGGCTATGGTAATCGCTTTTGGCAGCATAATGATGGTACTTACTTAGAAGCTTCCGTCGGAGTAGGCTACCGAGACTACGGCGTCGACAGAGACATTAATCCACAAGGAACATCTGATCGCGGCAGCTTTGTTCGCGTCGCCGCGACCTATGAAAATGCCTTAACCACAAACTCTCTGTTCCGACAAGACTTAACCAGTGAAATCAGTACAAGTGGCGGCAGCACCGTCAACGAGTCGGTCAGTGCAATACAAGCCAACGTCTTGCAAAACCTAGCCATGAAACTGGCTTATCGAGTGAAATACACATCCGATGTGCCGGAAAATACCGAAAACACCGACACTGAAACCACCGCCTCGGTGCTCTATTCTTTCTAAATCACTTTCGATGCTCTAAGAACGCCTCTCGCCGCTCAGACAGCGTGCTGTCTGAGCGTTACTACACCGTTATTCCTGTTGTTGATCGAGCGACTTAATTAATACCGACGTGTCTTGCCGACTGCGCCCCTCAGACATGAGGGCTTGATAGGCATCATTCACCCTTTGAGTATGCGGAATCGTCAACCCCATAGACTGTGCTTGTGCCAAGGCAATACCTAAGTCCTTGTGCATCCACTCGATGGCAAAACCAAACTCAAACTCATCTTTCGCCATCGTTTCGCCACGGTTCTCCAACTGCCAAGATCCCGCGGCACCGTGTTTTAGCGTCTCCACTAATGTCGAGATGTCCAGCCCAGCTTTTTGGGCAAAGCGAATTCCCTCAGACAATCCAGTCAGTACACCACCGATTAAAATCTGGTTTACCATTTTAGCCATCTGCCCAGCGCCCACATCTCCCATGCGCGTGGCAGCTTTTGCGTAACATTCGAATATCGGTTGAGCGTCATCTATTAATGCTTGGTCGCCGCCAATCATCACTGTTAACACACCATTTTCTGCACCCGCTTGACCACCAGACACGGGCGCATCAAGAAACGAACACTGTGCTTCCTTAGCGGCAGCAGACAGTTCTTGCGCGACCTCAGCAGAGGCTGTGGTATGGTCGATAAACAAGGTGCCTGGCTTCGCTTGCGTTAAAGCTCCAGCATTCCCTAGATACAATGCTCTGAGATCATCATCGTTTCCCACACAGGTAAGCACAACCTCAGATTGCGCAGCCGCTTCTGCAGGTGTCATTGCAATGCTGCCTTGATGTTCTGCACGCCATTGTTCGGCTTTACGAGTTGTTCGGTTATAAACAACTACTTCGTGCCCAGCGCGGCTCAGATGGCCCGCCATTGGATAACCCATGGTGCCCAATCCCAAAAAGCTCACTTTCATTGCCATACTCCTGTCTGTTTTTTTATAGGTTAACGAAATTAACAGCCACATACGATAGACAACAAAAAGCCATCTGTATGATACAGATGGCTTTTAAGTAAGCATTTTCCCTTCTGTATGGCTACTTGAGCAATACAGACACCTTCTCGCTCAGCGCTTCGGCTAGTGCTTGGTTGGCTTCAGAGTCAAGGTGCACACCATCGACGGTGGATGCTTCGACGATCCCCGCTGCATTTAAAAATTCACATTTATTAGCAACGGCGACATTCTGATAAAACTGGTGGAAGTACTGAGACTTTTCCTCCGCTCCAGTAAAGCTGTCGCGCATTTCCCCTTTAGGTGCGCTGATATTGGGCGGTGCAACCACAATGATTTCTGGATAGGGAAAGCCTGCTTCTAGGGGCAATCGAGATCGTTGAATTATTTTTTCTACACCTTTTGCCGCTTCGTACGCTCCAACATTAAAGTAACGTTTCAGGTCGTTTGTACCCAGCATGATAATCAGAACTTTCACAGGGCCGAACGTTTCTAACGCCGCTTGGATGTAAGTGAGTCCATTTCGACCTTCGCGAAAGGGATCATCCCAGATCGTGGTGCGCCCAGGAAGCCCGTAGTTGATCACTTGATGTTTGTCATCCAACAAGGATTGCAGCATTTGTGGCCAACGCAGATGCGGTGGAAAGCGACCGCCATTGGGCACACTTCCCCACGTTAACGAATCTCCATAACACAATACTGTTGCCATATCGTCCTCCACGGAACATTCATTGTTATCTATAAGTGTAGAAAAAAAAAACGCCTATGAGTCAATTACAACGACATTAAAAAGCCCATGTTCGTTCAAAACATAGGCTTTTTGAAGGCAATCAACCCAAAATTTATTTCAATGAATTCAACCGTTGGGCAATCGCATCAATTTCTTCACTCATACGACTTAGCAAATTCGAATCATCCGCATTGCTTGACGTTAAATCCTGTAGGCGTGCGACAAATTGGCTCAAGTCATTAGACACTTTCTGTTGCTCTTCTGCCGCGACCGAAATTTGTGTTGCCTGATCCGTAATTTGACTAAAGGCATTCACGACATCTTGCAAATGAGCAGCCGTTGACTCCGCATTACTAACAGCAGATTCTGTTTCTGATTGGCCTGTAGTCATAGAGTCAACTGACTCTTTTGATGCGACTTGCAAACGGTTGAGTACCTGTTCTATTTCAACCGCAGAACTTTCACTTTTCGCCGCTAGATTGCGCACCTCGTCTGCAACAACCGCAAAGCCTCGGCCTGTTTCACCCGCACGAGCGGCTTCGATCGCTGCGTTCAACGCCAATAGGTTTGTTTGCTCAGCGATATCACGAATGACTCCCAGCATCCCGTGTGCTTTACGACTGTCCTCATCCAATTGCAGGATATTCTGCTGTGCTTTGTTCATTGTGCCCGACAGCGCGCGCATTATCTGAATGACGCCTTCCATTTCCTTGCCGCTCGTGCGTACATCTTGGTGGATACGTTCAACCGTTTCTTTCGTTTGATTTGAGTAATTTGCTACATCGGCTGAGGTTGAACCGAACTCTTCGGTCGCGGCCGCTAGGGTATGGTTTTCATCACTCAAACTGTTGGCTTTATTTAAGAACTCATTACTAAAGGCTTTTAATTTGCCAGCATCGCTAACCAAACGCCCAGACTCAGCATTAATGCTTAACAACAGGGATTTAAGCTTATCGCCGTAAGCATTGACGGCTTGGCGTAAATCGCCAATTTCATTTAATACACCTACGTCCAGTTCTTGGGCCGTATCACCCGATACAAGTACATTGATCTGGGCTGTCGTTTGCTCCAGTTTTGCCAATAAACTGCGGAAAAACAAAAACGCTGCAATACTGACAATAATAAGCAGAGCCCCCACCGCCAGCATGATAAAAATCCCCATACTTTGCGCCGTTTGAGTGATTACGCTTTTTGGTACCACTAAACCAATAACCCACCCCGTTTTCGGCTCTTTGACAAAATCCACAAAGGCGTCACCGCCGACGATGCCATCGTTTTCTAGCTCCATCATCATAGGGCCAGAAACAGATCTCGCTTGGCTAAGGACCGCAGACATCCAAGGTAGTTTTTTAGCTAACGCATCCGTCGTCACCATTGAGTCGTCAGGGTTAACGATAGCGGCTGTCTTTTGTGGGAAGCTAAGCATCTGCCCTTGGGCATCCAATGCAAACACATAACCCTCTTGCTCTTCACCATAGGTGGTCAAAATATTACTGATACCACCAAGCATCATATCGACCGTTGCAACCCCTGCGAACTTTCCATTCAACTTATACGGTATGGTACACGTGACCATTGGAATCTTAGTGACGGGATCCGTATAGGCAGGAGACCAGCTACAACGATCAATGGGCGCATTACGTCCCACTGTGTACCAAGACTCTTGGTGATACCCAGACCCTTGCGGGTCGTTGTAATCTTCGAGTAATTCTATTCCATTACCTGAGCGCGCCCAGAAAAAGCTACGACGATCGACCCCTGCTGTAAATGCATTCGGCTCAGGCCAAATACCACCACCGGCTATCGCAGGATCACCATGATTATCAATAATCGAAGGAAACACCTGCTTATACAGGTCAACATCCTTGGGTAATGTGGAAGCAGCCAACGCCAATGAGCTCGTCAGTAGCTGCACTTGGTCAAGCTTCGCTTCCATCAAGGAAAGCAGCGCATCTTGGCTCGCTTGTATTTGGGTTTGTCGTTCCTGTGTCAGGTCAGGTTTCACCTTGCCTTCCACCACCACGTAAATCACAGCCAAAGCCAGCACGAACATCGCCGCCAGGCCAAGACCAATCTTATGTCGTATCATTAATGCAGGCTTCATCTTACGAAATACTCCCAAGTAACTCTTAATGAGCAAAAAATGTGTTCAGCAATACCTAAAGTATTAGCACATACCACCCAAACTCGGTATCGAATATTGGCAATTAGGTGTCGTAATGCCCAATTAATCACCCAAATGTAAACAATCAATTGACACACATACTGTTAGTCTAAAAAATAACTGTTTAGAATTCGTTAAATCACATCAAAGAAGAGGAGTGCTTATGTCGAAACCGCCAAATCAACAACGCCACTCCTCACAAGGGCGTTCGGTATCGATGATCCCTGCCTCGTCTGATTGCATCAAACAGCAAATTAGAGAAGAGACTTCAATTTGGCACTTCCTCTTTGAAAACTCCCATGACGCCATTGTTCTGCTGAACATGAAGGGAGAGGTTGTTGATGCCAATGATGCGTTTGCCCGCCACCTTAAATACTCTCGCGAAGAGCTGTACGACTTACATTTGTGGGACTGGGAAGCCGATCTTCCCGAGGATGAATTACTGAAGTTGTTGCCTAGCGTTGACCAAGCGGGTGTTGTCTTTGAGTCGCGTCATCGACTCAAAGACAACACCACCGTGCACGTGGAAATCGCCAGCAATGCGACATTCTTCCAAGATGAACGCATGCTGTTGTGCATTTGCCGTGATGCAACAAAGAAAAAACTGCATGACGAAACGATGCAAAAACTGATCTCGACCGATGCCCTCACCAATTTAGCCAATCGTCGAGAGTTTACGTACCGCTTAAACGACTCACTGCACAGTGTCAGACAGGGTAAACCGCCTTTTTCTCTATTGCTGCTCGATGTCGACAACTTCAAAGGTATCAACGACCAACATGGTCACTTATTTGGTGATCAGGTATTAATTGATCTCTCCAATAAAATGGATCAACTCGTCCCAGGCACAAGTTTGTTATCTCGTTGGGGGGGCGAAGAATTCACAATATTGATGCCTGCGACGGACACCTCTGCCGCAACGGCTTTTGCTGAGCAACTACGAGCTGGCATTGCGCAACAATTGGTATGCGACATTATCTATGTCACTGTGAGCATTGGCGTGACCACTTGGTGTCCAAATGACGATCTCAACAGTATGTTTAAGCGCGCGGATGATGCGATGTACAGTGCCAAGCGCAGCGGCCGTAATTGCATCAAAACGATCCTTGGCGCTTAACAACGCTTACGCACGCGTTTGACACCTCTATGAACAACTCTCTTAGCATCCGCTCCTACACCAAACAAACCAAGACACACCGACACACTTATCATCAGCTCGTACTGCCAATACAAGGCTCGATCTCCATAGAAATTCCTACTTATGCGGGGTCTGTCTCTGTCGGGGAATGCGTAGTGATACGCTCAGGAGAACAGCATTGTTTCAAAGCAGATGAGGCGGCACGCTTCGTGGTCGCGGATATGACGACCCTACCTAGCAATATTAACGAATGCTCTGAAGCCGTCTTTGCAACCAACGCTCCGCTGCAAAGTTATTTGTTGTTTGTCGACTTACAGCTCACCTATCAAGTCAACGCCGCCGTTGAGCAGTCTCTGTTTCACTTATTCGAACAGTTACTCACCCAGCAATCACTGAATACGCACATAGACCCACGAATTCGTCGGGTACAAAGCTACATATTTGAACATTTAGACGCGCCACTCACCATTTCAAATCTCGCCGAAAAAGCACACCTTAGCCCCACTCAGTTTAAAAAACTCTTCAAAGAGCAGACACATAAAAGCCCTCTCGACTTTGTCATGATACAGCGTATGGAAAAAGCCAAAGCCTTGCTCACGCACTCAGACAGTCCAATCGGGCTGGTCGCTGAGCAAGTCGGCTATACCGACTGCTCGGCATTCAGTCGGCGCTTTCGACAGTATGTTGGTTTATCCCCACGTGAGTTTACTACCCATCGTTAAAACCAACTGTTTGGCCCATTAATGCGTCCTTTTAGCATACTATGTATACCTTCAAACACGTATTCTATAGGCCTACGACTGATTAGGTTTTAACTATGTCTACGACGCAAAGCTATGCTTCACATCACCATGCAGGTGCTAGCGCCATTTTATTGGCCTCTTTTTTATGGGGGACGACAGGAACTGTCGCAAGCTTTGCACCGGATGTCAGCCCGTTAGCCATTGGCGCTTTTGCGATGGGTGTAGGCGGGTTATTGCAGGCACTCATTGCCTTTCATCAGCTTATGGGTGATGGACACAAGCTCTGGCAGCTTCGGCGCTATGTATTATTGGGTGCACTTGGAATTGCCACCTACCCTCTAGCATTCTATACCTCGATGGATCTCGCGGGAGTCGCGATTGGCACTGTCGTCACGATTGGTAGCGCCCCCTTTGCGACAGCCATATTGGAGTGGCTGATTAGCAAAAAAAGCCCATTCAATCGTATTTGGCTGATTAGCTTAGGGCTGGGGTTAACGGGAATTGGCTTGCTTACTTTTAGCGATACAACACCACCTACTCATCAAGCCAATGACGCGACCTTATGGGGAGTGCTCCTTGGCTTGGTGGCGGGTGCCTCATACGCCGTCTATGCATGGATCGGTAAACACATGATCGAATCTGGCGTCCACTCGAAAGCGTCCATTAGCAGCATGTTTGGCGTGAGTGCCTTATTGCTCTTACCCTCGCTTTACCTCACAGGCGATCATCTTTTCGACACGGCGAACAATGCCACCGTCGTACTGTATATGGCGATCATTCCGATGTTTTGTGGCTATGTGTTATTCAGCTTTGGGTTAAAGACCACTCATGCCAGTACTGCGACCATACTGACACTGTTTGAGCCTGTTGTTGCCGCGATATTTGCCGTCCTGATCGTTGGGGAGCACATCAGCGCTTGGGGGTGGTTAGGGATGGCGCTCATTGGCTTGTGCTTAGTCCTGCAAACCCGCCAGTCGTCCCAATCGGCGTTACAACCAACACCAAACTAATGACGGCGGGAACGCTCGTGAGCGGGTGCACAGCCCTTTGTTTTACGGTAAGCACGTGAGAACGCTGACGGGCTTGAAAAACCAAAACGATCAGCTAACAGTGCAATCGGTACACGTGTCGTTTGCAGCATTCGCTGCGCTTCATTGAGTTTGCGTTGTAGCACATACTTTTGTGGACTCATCCCGAGTAGTGCTTGGCACACGGTATAGAAATGGCTTTCACTCATATTAAAATACTGCGCGAGCCAAGCATTACTAAAATGACGCTCGGGATATTGGTCGATCAGATGTTGCAGCGCAGCGATATCTAAACGAGAGTGTCGAACATTGCGCCACAACAAGGACTGTTCGGTGACTGCATCCGCGATCTGAAGCAGCAGCATTGGCAACATCTGCGCGCTGATACGTTGTTGCACAACACGAGAAGCTCCTAGCAAGCTCTTCGCGGCGAACTCAACAAGCGGAAGCGACGCCGATGGCAAGGAGCAAAAATGCGTTCCGTGTTGAAAGACATCCGCCACGGTGACGCCTGCACTCTCTTCGATGTAACGCATCACTGGATCATTAGGTAATAAATCCATGACCAGAAGCTCACAATCTGGCGACTGCCCTTGGAATTGATGTGGCATCGCTTCCGGCGCTAACACAAACCGGCCACGCTGCAACTCACCTGATGCAGAAGACAACTCACACGACATCCTACCCTGCCATCCAATGAGGATCTGAGAATAATCATGTAGATGCTCACCTTGTTGCGTCGCAATTCTATTACGACGCATGGCGCTTTGTTTGTGCACTTCCATAAGGCCCAACCCGATTCATGCTGTACTCAGCGTTTATAACAACTCCCGCGCACGCTGCATAGCTTTGCACAACAACACCAGAGTTTTGGTCAACTTTCTGGATGCAGACCACTTAGGATAAAGAGTATTCCGCTTATACCTGAAATAAAACAAGGATTCACCATGCTGCTAAATGCCGACGCCCTAGAACATCACCTTACGTGGCCAGCTCTAATTGAAGCACTCCAGAAGATATTTACGACAACCGTTCACGCCCCCGTGCGCCACCATCATTTTATGGATGTCCCTAACGCCCCTCAAGCAACATTATTGCTCATGCCAGCATGGGTCGAAGGGCAATACCTCGGTGTCAAACAAGTCAGCGTGTTTCCTGGCAATAATGCCAAAGGCCTTCCAGGATTGACCAGTTTATACACCTTAAGCAGTGGTTTGACTGGAGAAACCCTTGCGCAAATGGACGGCAACATTCTAACTGCCCGCCGCACGGCTGCTGCTTCAGCACTGGCCTCATCGTTTTTATCTCGCGCAAAAAGTCGGACTATGCTAATGGTAGGAGCAGGACGAATGGGACACTACCTAGTGCCAGCCCATATGAGTGTTCGCCCGATCGACACGGTATTTATTTGGGATCGCGATGAAGCGCAGGCCGAACGTTTTGCTCAAACGTTGCAAACGCAAGGGCTCGTGGCCCGAGCGTGTCAACGTGATGAGCTGCCAGACATTGCTGCCACTGTCGATCTGATCAGTTGCGCCACGATGGCAAATGAGCCCGTCATTTCGGGAGATTGGTTACGCCCCGGAACGCATGTCGACCTTGTTGGTAGCTTCACCCCAACAATGCGTGAAGCCGACAATCTTGCCATGCAGCGATCCCATGTATTTGTTGATACTCGTGCAGGCGCGTTGGCTGAAACAGGTGATTTAATCCAGCCAATCCAAGAGGGAGCGTTCAATGAGCAAGACATTATTGCGGAGCTAACCGAGCTTTGCGGTGGCAGCCACCAAGGGCGCCAGCAATTAGCCGACCCAGACAGTGCGATCACCTTATTCAAGTCAGTCGGCGATTCTCGTGAAGACCTAGCAGCGGCGATACTAGCGTACACCGCATCGACGCAACCAAATTAGCAGACCTAAATACAGGAGTTTCTCTCATGACACAGATGCTTTCCGACTTCCCTTCTATCAATTCAAACGCTTCCGATCTACCCAGCTTTGCGGTCGTGGGTGCTGGGGTTATCGGGCTCTGTGTCGCACTGGAAGCCCAACGAAAAGGCTATGCGGTGACCTTAATGGACAGTAATGAACCGGGGACCGCTGCGTCCTTTGGCAACGCTGGCTATCTTGCTACTGAGCTCGTGGAACCCCTCGCGACCCCCTCCACTATGCGCGATGCTCCGAAGCTATGGCTGAATCCAAATGGCCCCGTTTGCATTCCATGGAAGCATTTGCCTAAAGCCGTTCCGTGGTACAGCAAGTTTCTCGCCACAGCGAGTGACGCCCGCTCTGAACACGGCACGCGCGTAATCAGCGCATTAAACCGTCACTCTGTCTCGGCTTGGCGACGCCTATTAGAAGACCTGAACGCCCAGCAATTGTTGGTCAACGTTGGCAACATGGTTGTGTGGGAAGACCCTAAAAAGAAGAACGATGCTCACGCACTGATTGAAAAAATGGCACGACATGGGCTGTCCTGCGAATTTGTAGAAGGACAACGCCTCGCAGAACTTGAGCCGGAATTGTCTCAACAGCTTAGTCACGCCGTATACTTTCCCGAGGCGTATCGTTTGACCGACCCCTTTGCAGTGTGCCAACGCCTTTTCAACGAGTTTACTCTGCGAGGCGGCCAATATATCCAGCAAAAAGTAATGGGCATCGAAGCCAGCAAAGACAGTATTCAAATCTATTTAGAAGCACAAAAGGCGCATCCCTTCGATCAAGCAACCATTTGTGCTGGCGCATGGAGTAAAGAATTATTAAAGCAAGTAGGGCTTAACGTGCCATTGGAAGCGGAGCGCGGTTACCACCTTACTTTTCCAGAAAAGCAGCAACAACATCTACGCCACATGGTTCTGTCAGCGGACCGCCGTTTTGTAATGTCTCCACTTGATTCAGGGTTGCGGGTCGTGGGCATGAGTGAGATTGGTGGCACGTCATTACCTCCGATCAAAAAACGCTACGCCGTGCTTAATAAGCACACCAAAGCGCTGTTACCGAAGGCTTATAGCCCTGGCAAAGAAGCTCCTACGGAGTGGATGGGACATCGGCCAACTCTGCCAGATTCGCTTCCTGTCATAGATCAGCACCCTAAGTTTGCTCGACTCAGTTTTGCATTTGGCCATCAACATTTGGGCATTACTCATGCCGCCTTAACGGCAGAATTGTTGCTACAAAAACTACAGGGCGAACCTACCACGGTGTCTCTTAATCCTTTGCGTGTTGACCGCTTTTAAGTTGTATTGCGTTAAGTTTCACGTGGTACAAAGCGCAAAAATACGCCTAATGCACACAATAACAACGCGGCACTGATGACAATTGCAACGGGATAATACAAGTTACCCGCCATATCCATCTGGCTGTATTTGATGACCATAATCAAGCCTTCAAGAGACAAGGCGACACACACGGTGCTGATGAATCGAGGTAGTGTACGACGCAACATGACAATGACATCATGCTCATCTTCATTGCCATATTCCTTATTAATCACCATTGCCAGTTCAAACACGGCAATCGCTATAATGTTGGAGTTGATAACTTGAATCAGTACCTGTGTCAGCGCCTCGCCGTCCATATAACTGGAAACTGCCGATGTGATACTGGTTATCCCAACCATCGCCGCCAATAAGAAAAATAAGCAAGACAGCGCTTTTGCAAACAACTTTTGAATACGACCACTCATAGGGGTTCTCTCCGTTATGGTTAAATCCTTGATGTCCTTCACCATACCGAAACTCTTCTCGTTTCCCCTAGCGCTCACCTTTGATTACCTGAATCCTTCCTTACAAATAAATCTGATTTGGCTTTCTTTACAAAGCAATGACGACTGCGCAAACGAAGAACAATGGGCTACACACTTCCCACGCAACCTAAGCTTTATCTATACGTAAATCTAAGTTAAATTAAGCTGTATATACATACAGCTTAAAAGTGACGTCCATGAGTAGCGATGATTTTCACCCAGTAAAGCGAACAGCACCGGCTATCAAAGGAAGAGGCACCGCCAACAACACCCAAGGTCGCTTTGCCATCACGGCGGTTGAGCTGGATGAATCGGATGAACCTGTGGTCGCACCACAGACAGAAGTGCGCTACGAATACGCGAAAAGCATCATCACCCGCAATCAATCACCGGATGTGCCATTCAACTTATCCGTCAACCCTTATCGAGGATGTGAACACGGTTGCATCTACTGCTTTGCTCGACCCAGCCATGCGTATTTGGATCTATCGCCAGGACTCGACTTTGAAACCAAGCTCAGTGCCAAAGTGAATGCGCCAGCGCTATTTGAACAACAGCTATCAAAAGCAAGTTACCAATGTCAGCCCATCGCGATTGGCATCAATACCGATGCCTACCAACCGATAGAGAAGGACTTGCGCATTACCCGCCAATTGCTTGAAATAGCACTACTTTATAAGCAACCGGTATCGATCATCACCAAAAGCAACTTAATCTTGAGAGACCTCGATATCATTCGCGAACTGGCCGCTCAGCGACTCTTTCACGCTGCCGTCAGTGTTACGACTTTGGATAACGATCTAAAACGGAGGTTAGAGCCGCGCACAGCCTCTGGGCAAACACGGCTTAACGTAGTTAAAGCAATGACGGATGCTGGCGTGCCCGTCACGGTGTTGGCTTCCCCAATGATCCCGTTTGTGAACGATTCGGAATTAGAACAAATAATCCACGCCGCCGCGGATGCAGGCGCTCAGTCTGCTCACTACATGCTGTTACGCCTTCCCCATGAGCTCACCGAACTGTTTGAAGGCTGGCTGCGCACCCACGTACCCGATCGCGCTGACCATGTTTTGAATAGAATTAGAGATATGCGTGGCGGCGCACTCAATGATGCACAGTTTGGCCGCCGTATGACAGGACAAGGGATTTTTGCTGATTTAATTCGCCAGCGCTTTCACGTCGCCCTGAAAAAGGCTGGGCTGTGCAACGAACGCTTAACCCCGTTAGACTGCAGCCAGTTTCGAGTCCCTCCGAAAACTGGCGACCAATTGGGCTTGTTCTAATCACCGCAAGCGATGATTGAACGTTTAAGGTTGCGGATGAAATTTAATAGGTACGCCCGCTTCGTCTTCTTCAACGATATCGGTTTCCGTCAAAGCATCGGCTAACCAACGTTTCATCGCAGGGTGATCCAACATGGTTTGTTGGTAGGCTTTCGCAGCCTCAGATAGCTCAATGCCATACGTCATAAACCGAAACACTACGGGTGCGAAGAACACATCAGCCAAGCTGAATTCGCCAAATAGATAGTCCCCTTGATCGGCATAGTGCAAGCGTTGCTCACCCCAGATGGTATCAATATTGGCGATGTCTTTGCGTGCCGCCTCACTGAGATCAACTTGGCGCTGTGCACGACAGTTCATTGGCATTTCATTACGCAAGGCGCTGTACCCACTGTGCATTTCTGCAACCGTTGAGCGTGCTAGCGCTTTTAGCGCTGGATCTTCAGGCCACGCTTTACCATCTAGATAGGTCTCATTAATGTATTCCGCAATCGATAAAGAATCCCAAACATTAATATCACCATCGACCAGTACGGGCACCTTTTTTACCGGTGTGTACTTAGCTAACTGTTCGTAAAAATCATCCGTAAACAGCGTTAACTTCACTTCTTCAAACGGTACGCCAAAGGCTTCCAATGCAAGCCAGCCGCGCAATGACCAAGACGAGTAGTTTTTGTTGCCGATAATAAGTTTCATGAGCCATTCCTTGTGAGTGAATAAACAATAGAATCAGTTTGCCCTCTTGCTATTCATTTGACTAACGAATAGTTTTGATACATCACTTTCGATTTACGAATGGATCAATCACTGGAGCCGTACATGGATATCGATGCGCTACGCAGCTTTATTGCGTATGTTGACACTGGCAGCTTCACGCGAGCGGCAAAGCAAACATTTCGTTCGCAAAGCGCGATCAGCATGCAGATGAAGAAGCTAGAAGACGACACTGGGCAACCCCTGTTTACTAAGGAGGGGCGCAATGTTGCGTTAACCGAGCGCGGACAAGAATTGGTCAGCTACGCTCGGCGCATTTTATCGCTTCACGATGAAGCGCTCAGCCACTTTAAGCACACAGCTCATCATCGACCTTTGGTTTTGGGTTGCCCAGATGATTACGCGGAATCCATACTGCCAGAGGTCACCACTCTGATCCGAGAGCAGCTGCCTAATCAGGCCTTCAAAATCGTCTGTGATTGCAGTACACAACTGCGGCTCATGCTCGATCAAGGCAAAATTGATCTGGCTATTTTAACCCGTGCGCCCGATGCGGAAGAGGGCTATCTGCTGAAACATGATCGAGGCGTATGGGTTTGCGGCGAAGCGATTGATGTGATTCATCAAATCCCTTTGCCGCTGATACTCTACGAACCAGATTGTAAGTTTCATAGTTCGGCCATTGATGGCTTAGAAAAATTAGAGCGGCCTTATACACTCGTTGCCAGTTCATCGAGCGCCACCGCGATCAAAAGTTTACTGCGTCGCGGTATCGGAGTCAGCGCCATGGCCGTATCGAGCGTGCCAGAAGGATTTAACATTGTGCAAGAGCCACATTGGCCTGCCTTGCCTGCGGTCGATATTGTTCTGTCGGTTGCCCCAGTTCCCCACCCTGCTTTTGGTGTGCATTTGGCGGCTAAGATCAGCCACCGATTTCAACAGCAAGCTTAAGGCTCAATGATCGGCCGTTTAAGGGCCTGTTTCATAAAGCGCCAGAACAGGTTTGCCTCATGATTTAGAGCTTGCTGTCGTAGGCGAATCATATAAAGTGGCGTTTGATTGTGGGATATGAAATTTTCCACATCCATACGCACCAGACGTCCTTCCTCGAGCGCATCCCGAACCATGTAATAGGGCATTCTCGCCCACCCTAGGCCAGCTTGGATAAGCGTCTTTTTAACCTGAAAATCATTGACGTACCATCTCTTTCCCGCCGGCAACAAAAAACGATGCCCTTGGTTGTCCGCATCCTGGCTCACCAAGATATGCGGCAAAGAATACAACGCCTGAGGCTTCACCTTTTGATGGCCTTGTTGCAAGGTCGGTAACAGTTTCGGGTGTACAACGCACACCAGATCCAGCGCCCCAATTTCAATAAACACATGACGATCATCGAGACCGTAACTCGGCCCTATCGCAATATCAGATTTTTCTTTTATCAGATGATCCTGTACACCATGAAGATGGTCAGTTGTAAGCTCTAGTGACACTTGCTCATGCTGTTGCTGAAACTGCTTCAACAAGCCCACTACTTGGTCGGTCAACGCCATTTGTGAAACACACAGGCGTAATGGCTGCTCAGCACTTTTAGCGAGGTTATGACCGAAATTTTCCAACTGATTTGCTTGATAAAGTAGCTTCTTACTTTGTTTGAAAAAAGCCCTTCCGTCTGCCGTTAGGGTTGGTCGGTAGCTATCACGATCAAACAACGCAAAATCGTATTGCGCCTCCAACGCTTTAACCGCTGCGCTGACACTCGGCTGAGTTTTATGAATGGCCTCAGCGGCAGCACGAAAGCTGCCTGTTTCTACCACGGCAACAAATGCCCTGAGTTGATCCAACTTCATAACATAAACCTTTCATTATGATTAGAAAATGAAATTATTTTTAATTCATTATTAGCGCTATTCTATGATCATTCAAGTGACTAATTTAAGGAGGCACCTTTGACCACAACTCTGGTGGTGATGTTTATCGCTGGTTTGATTACGGGGTTTTCAAAGTTTTCCGTCGGCGGAATGGGCTTACTCGTTCTGCCGATCGTGATGATCGCGTTTCCTGGTCCAGAAGCCTTGGGGGTTTTGCTACCACTCTACGCCATCACCGATATCATGGCCGCGTACAGTTACCGGAAAAACATCTCTTGGGCAGTCTTGGCACGCTTTATACCACTCGGCTTTTTGGGCGTGATTGTTGGCGCGCAATTGCTTTCTAGCATCGATGAAGAGCAATTTGTTACGCTATTGGGCATCATCATTGTTGCAATGATTGCATTAGGGTTTTATCTAGATACTCGCCCAGTTAGCTTTATGCAAAAGCCTTGGGCAGCCTATTCGATGGGTTTTTTAAGCGGATTAATCAGCATGATCTCAAATGCTGCAGGACCACTTTATAGCCTTTTCCTACTGGAGCAAAAACTCAACAAAGAAAGCTACATCAGTACTCGAGCATGGGGCTTTTTTATCATAAATATCATCAAGTTTCCGTTATATATCAGCCTTGGATTACTCAGCCAGCAAAGCTTAACAATGAGCTCATACGCCCTTCCAGGACTATTGGTTGGCTCTTTCTTCGGCTATCACTTTTTAAAGCGCGTCAAACAAAAGCACTTTAAATGGCTCATTCGTATCATGTCGACTCTGGCAGCCATTAAATTGATTCTGTTTTCGTAAACCGATCAGGGTAGCTATAAGGATTTTATTGTTGGTCCGTTAACTGAGTCGGTTTACGCATTTGGCGTATCGAGCTGACCAACAATACCGCCAAGGCAGCCCAGATCAAACCGAACGTAACGAATTTAGCGGGTGTAAACGTCTCGCCATAAACAAATACGGCCAATAAGAAAATACCGCTCGGACCGATATACTGAAAAAAGCCTAACGTAACTAAGCTCACTCTATTGGCCGCCGCAGCGAATAACATCAAAGGAATCATGGTCATTGGACCTGCGGCTATAAGCATCAGGTTTGACCAAACATCATTGGTGAACATATTGCTTTGCGGCTGGCTAAACCAACTGAGCTGAACAACCGCCAAAGGCAGCATTAGTCCTGTCTCTAGCGCCATGCCTGTGAAGCTGTCTACAGCAAGCTTTTTGCGTACTAAACCATAAAGACCAAAACTAAACGCTAAAACCAATGCGATCCAGGGCAAACGCCCAAATTGAATAACTTCAAATACGACGGCCGCGACACACAATGCAGCCGCTATTTTACGTGGACGATCCAATCGGTCTTGAAAAAAGACCATACCGAGAATGATGCTAACTAATGGATTAATGTAGTAACCAAGACTGGCACTGAGCATTTGGTTGCTGTTTATCGCCCAAATAAAAGTTCCCCAGTTTGCTCCGATCAGTATCGTCGATGCAGTCAATGCCAGCAAAGACTTAGGCGAGCGGAGTACGCCCACCAACACGGATACTTTGCCCATCGCAGCAATCAGTAACACCACTATAACAAAAGACCAAATCACGCGGTGAGCAAGGATGTCGAGCGCACCGATGTCTGATATCGCTTTAAAATAAATGGGGGCAATCGCCCACCATACATAGGCGGTAATGCCATACATAAGGCCGGTCTTGGTCGTCTGATCCATGATTCTTATACTTTACTTTTTTAATTAAGGTGATCGTGCCGAATAGGGCAGGACGCTAATCTTGCCCTATTGGTTAGAAATAGTACACACTCGAGAGGCTAATCCGCTTTTAGTACAGCATCAAAGGCAGCCAAGGTCTCACTATAAACTTGCTTGAGCATTTCAATATCGGCGTCATAATCGTAATTACTGCCTTCACTAGAGCGTTGCTCTATCGCACGTAACCGTTCCGCTATCTCGCGTGCGCCAACCGCATCCGCGTCACCCGCTAATCTATGGGCAATGTCAGCCAGCTCATAATCATCTTTTTGCGCGCTCATATCAGTTAAGTCATCAATACCGCGTTGCATGGCGGTTGCAAACACATCCACTAATTTCACAAGTCGCTGCTTACCCAACGCAGTAAGATGAGAACGAATAAGTGTCATATCCAACACACCTTGGCTAAGACTAGCTTGATAAACCAGCTCATCATTATTGGTCTGTGCGCGCATCACACGATGCAGCAACTCCCGACTAAACGGTTTCGGGATGACGGCCCAAATGCCCGCATCATGACACTTTTTAACGTTACTCGGTTGCACATTGGCCGTTAACGCTACGATCGGGGTGTTGGCATTGATCGATGTCCCAGAGCGTATCTGCTCCGCCACTTCTAGCCCACTCATTCCAGGTAAATGAATGTCCATCAGAATCAACTCGAAGGGCGCTTGATTAGCACGCTCTAGTGCTTCTGGCCCGTCTTTCGCCAGCGTGACACGGTGTTGGTCATTTTGCAGTAACTCCATAGTGACCGCCTGATTGATGGGCGTATCTTCGACCAACAGGATCGTCATCGGGTCTAATCTACTTTCAGATACCGATGTCACGTCGGGAGTTTGTACCGAATGCGCTTCAATGGCTTTCAGAGGCACATAGAACCAAAATATACTACCTTGACCATCTTCACTTTCTACGCCGATTTCGCCCCCCAGAAGCTTGACGAGCTGGGCCGTAATCGCAAGCCCTAAACCTGTGCCGCCAAAGCGACGCGTTATGCTCTCATCTGCCTGGCTGAAGCGCTCGAAAATCTGCGCCTGATAACTTTCCGAGATACCGATGCCCGTATCTTCAACCTCAAACACCACACCATCGATGGCGCTGTCGTCTTCCAAGTCATCAGTTGCTGGCATGACCGTGATCGTGACGAGGCCGTCTTCGGTAAATTTGATTGCATTAGAAACTAGATTCGACAAAATCTGACGCAATGCCCCCGCAGCACCTTGGTAGTTCTCTTTTAAATCAGGGCTGATATGAACATTAATTTGAGTGCGCCGCTCTTGTGCTTGCGCCGAAAACAGTAAGCTCGTGGAATTAACCAATTCATGAATGGAAAACGATATGATTTCAGGGCTGTAAACACCCTCTTCAAGTCGGGCGTAATCCAGTAAACCGTTGAGGATTTCAAGCAAGGCTTCACCCGACTGGTAGATCGCAGCAAGCTTCTCTCGGCTGTCTTCAGGCTGTGGCCCACGCTGCAATAGCTCAACCATTCCTAGAATACCGTTCAGTGGCGTCTTAATTTCATGGCTCATCGTCGCTAAAAACTGACTTTTCGCCAAATTCGCTTCTTCCGCAGCCTCTTTTGCCCCTTGCAATCTTTGTGTACGACGGCGCACTTGCTCTTGTAGCTGATCGCGATGGAAGCGCAATTCTTCTTCAATCTGATCTTTTTGCTTGATGTCTGCCAGAATCGCCTCTCGCATATCATTCATCGCATCGGTCACCGCATCGATTTCATCATCCTGCTCTAAGCGTCGCTTGTACGGCAGTATCAACTTACGGTTCAGATTGCCTGCGCCAATCGCGCGAGTGTAGTTGGCCATATATTCAAGATGACGCGTCACCATGAAATGCACGATCAGTAGCAATAACAAGCCATTGATCAGCACCAACACGCTTTGAAATAAGGCAATTTCAATCGCAGAGCGGAACAAGCGAGATTGCACTGCCGCAATATCATGGTAAACGGTGAGCTCCCCTAAAAGGCGGTCAGTCTGTCGGCCATTGCGGTCAATGTAATAAATATCGAACGTCGTACCATAGCCAGGTGAGATATGTGCAGGCGGTGTACCGACAACAATATTACCCTCTTGCCAGTCTTCTGATTTCAGCGTTACCGCGTTCACGTTGGAAAAGTTCATGATGCCTTTGAGCTGCAGCACTAATTGCTCACTATCAAGGTCCCAAAGACCTTTACGGATACCCTCAATGTGCGATGAGGTAATAAAATCCGTTTGCTGCTGCATGGATGCTCGCTCACGACGGTATTCATTGTAAACTTGGATACTGGTTGAAATAAGTGCAAGCAGTAAGCTCAACGACAGGAGCTTAATAAAAATTCGATACGCCAGCGGATGATTTTGTTTGTATCGCAGAGAACGACCTGGAAACCACGCCATAATGCTAGTGCTCTCCTTGCTTTTGCTGCATGGTTTGCAAGTACAAAGCTTGCTGCTGGTCTAACAGGCCAGCAATGAAATCAGGCTGCTCCACCAACTGCTTCAGGCGAGCGTTGATCTCATCGAACCAAGGCATTAAGGGTGATTTTTTAGATACAGCAATATACCAAAAATCGTTTACATTGGTGGGCGTGTCCCCTAGCAACCCTTCTAACCCCAATGTGGCGATTTGCAGTTGCCCAGACAGTTTACCCATCGGCACGGCATCTAAGCGGCCATCGGCAAGTTTTAAAAGATTTTGATCTTGAGTGGAAACCCATTCCAAATGGGAAAAGCCTTTAAGCGCCTCATCCGGTCCATCTCCAAAGCTATCCCCCATCAATACGCCGATGCGCCAGTCCGCCATGTCAGACCAACTTTCAAACGTTATAGGAGAATCAATCGGATAATACATATGAATCGATTCACTAATCAGCGGCGTATCTAGATAGGTGACAAACTGCTTTCTGGCTTCGTTACGAAACCCAGACACCACATCCACATTGCCGAGCTCGACCTCTTTTAAACAGCGATGCCAATTACTGTTTTGCAGATCATCAACAATAACACCCAGCGGTTCAAATAAGGCTCGAATAATATCGGCGTTCACGCCTTCTACGTGACCATCTGGCGTCACCCATGAGACAGGAGGATAAGCCGGTGTGCCACATAACCTGACGCTCATTCCTTTTAAATCAGATAAGTCGTTGGCGTAAGTCGTCACCGAAAGACTACAACAGCAGACGAAGCCTACTAGGCCTCGGATACCGTACATCCTAGTCATGCGGTAAGTCTGCTTGCGCCGGTGAACTGAGGAGATAACCCACACCATGCACGGTAATAATCACTTGCGGACAGTTTGGGTCTTCGGCGAGTTTACGACGTATACGGCCGATCAACACATCAATGGTACGATCGGTCGCATTCCAAGTGCGGTTCTTGATACGGTCCATGAGTTGATCACGGCTGAGCGGCACACCTTCGTTTTCCAGCAATGCAGTCAGTAATTGAAATTCACCTTCAGTCAAATGCCCCACGGAATTATCTGACGCAATGAGCACACGACGAGAAGTGTCTAAGCGCCAAGTACCGACGGGGCGCAATACAGGCTCCTCAGCCGGTTTCAATGAGGCTTGCTGTAACTTGCGCACTCGCCGAATCAGATTTTTAGCACGCGCCAAAATTTCTCTCGGGTGGAAGGGCTTACTGACGTATTCATCTGCGCCACATTCTAGGCCGATGATTCGATCGATCTCATCTTGCTTGCCTGTGACCAAGATAATGCCCACTTCTGACTGTGTTCGTAATTCCCTTGTTAACGTTAAACCATCCTTCCCTGGCAAACGAATATCCAACAAGATCAAGTCAAACTCTTGTTGGCTCAAAATGCGCTCAGCGTCCTCGGCTGTTTCAGCGCCTGTGACATGATAGCCTTCCTCGGCAAAGTAACTCTCCAACGTTTCACGGGTTACTTGTGAATCATCCACCACAAGAATTTTTATGTCTGACATTAACATAGGGTATGTACTGCAAATGATATGTAGGATTGAGGTTAGTATTATCATTACACAGAAAAGAGCGTAACGTTTTTGTCACCTAGTTGGTGTCACTATAGCAACTCACTCTAAAAAAAATAAGTAGTCATTGAATGCCATAAATATAAACAGAATATAAACAAAAACAGAAAACATAAACCTTGATTTACATTGTCACTCTCGCTGTAGACAGTTTGCTATAACTATTCAAAACCGCTGCACGAAGCCATCAAAAACTTGACCTCAAACACATTTTTTTACTGCCATGGCACCGTAATCGCCATACTGCCGCGTTGAATCAGGCGGCTTTCACACGTTAGCTGATGCCAACCAAGGCAAATACTGTCAGTGCTGCTATAGTAATAGTCAGGCGTTTAGGGATTTTAGAAAAGCGTCTCTATCCGGTGCTCTGCGCACCCGCGAAATAGGAAGATCGTTTTCAATTTGGTTATTCATTCACAATTTTTTTGCATGATCTTGCGCTAAAAAGTCAGACAAACACCCTCAAATAGAGGTAAATGTGCTTAAAAATCGCCTTTTTGAACAATAAGCTGTTTCACATTGTTCATACAAAGTATTACGACTTGTTTGCGAATTTATTCATGCATCCTGCTAAAACGTTAGGTATCGGAACGTGTACAGCATTTTTGATGCCTTGTTCACACCGCACGACAACAAAAGAAAACAGGAACAGATTATGGCTTATTCGGAAAAAAATACGGCTCAAATGCCTAGCTTAAAGCTAGCACTTGTCCCCGTAATCCTGACGCTGGCATTGCTCGGCGTTCAAATCTTCTACTTTGGTGACTTCACTCCTCATATTCCACTGGCCATTGGTTTGGCGATTACCGCGTTGGTGGGGATTAAGCAGGGGTTACGTTGGAAAGATATTGAAGAAGGTATCTTTCACGTTATCCACGTCTCCATGCCTTCCGTATCCGTGCTGATCTTAGTCGGCATGATCGTCGGTGTGTGGATCGCATCAGGTACCGTTCCCACGTTGATCTACTATGGTCTGACATTGTTATCACCTCAGATTTTCCTAGCGGCCGCTATGATTCTTTGTTCTGTGGTGTCTTTGTCCCTAGGTACGTCTTGGGGAACCGTGGGTACGGTTGGTTTAGCGCTTATGGGGATTGGTGCCGGGTTTGAAATCCCAATGTACTGGACCGCAGGTGCAGTGGTATCCGGCGCATTCTTCGGTGATAAAGTGTCACCTTTGTCTGATACGACAAACTTAGCGCCAGCCGTTACGGGCACAGACGTGTTTTCTCACATTAAAAACATGATGCCTACTACGGTTCCATCCATGTTGATCGCACTCGTGATCTACTTGGTAGCGGGCTTTACCCTGATTGACAATGACAACGCGTCTTTTGAGCGCATCACATCGATCACTACGTCGTTGCAAAATAACTTTGAAATCTCTGCTTGGTTACTTGCGCCTGCTTTAGTCGTTATCGTGTTAGCTGTGAAACGTATGCCTCCGATCCCTTCTCTATTTGCAGGTGTACTAACGGGTGCTGTTGTAGCCATGATTACTCAAGGTGCTGGCGTACATGACGTACTTACTTACGCTAACAGCGGCTACTCAATCCAAACCTCTTCCGATGCCATCAACAGCCTGCTTAACCGCGGTGGTATCCAATCAATGATGTGGACCATCTCATTGATTCTGATTGCACTCGGTTTCGGTGGCGCCCTGGAAAAAACTCGCTGTCTTGAAGCCATTATCGCAGCCATCATGTCAAAAGTGGACTCGTTCCGCGGCATCCAAACCTCCGCTACACTGACATCCGTTGCGACCAACCTTGTCGCTGGCGACCCGTACCTATCTATCGCCCTTCCTGGTCGTATGTACGCGCCTGTTTACCGCGGCATGAAATACTCTACTTTGAACCTATCTCGTGCAATCGAAGAAGGTGGTACGCTGGTTTCGCCTCTTGTTCCTTGGAACGCAGGCGGCGCGTTTGTGATTGGTGCATTAGGGTTGGGTATTGGAGATGGTAACTTCGAAAACCTACTTTACATCCCTCTAGCCTTTGCGTGTTGGATCTCTCCAGTACTGGGTCTGATCTACGCTCAAATCGGTGTGTTCTCGCCAAAAGCAACGGCTGAAGAGCAAGCGCTTTGGGAAAAACAAGGCGAAGCTATTGCTGACTACGCAGAAGGTTCTTTATCTGAAAACAAAGCATCTGGTGCTTATTCAAGATAATTGTCCGTATTAAGGTGACGTCCTTCTCCCTAATTTGGGTGTCATCTTAACGACGTAAAAAACCGCTTGCAGGCATCCTGCAAGCGGTTTTTTATGCTTCCAAAGCAGGGGCCTAGGACTTTACTTTAGGCCAGCACATTATAATGGTTACAAAAGCGACCAGCGCGAGTATCCAGCTGTACTGAACATGTGTCACCACATCTAATGGCGATACCTTTGCCAAGGAAGACGCCAACAGTATTTGAGCGCCATAGGGGATTAACCCTTGGACCACACATGAAAAGATATCCAGCAAGCTTGCACTGCGTCGAGGGTCAACGTTGTACCGCTGAGCCACATCTTTCGCTACCGAACCGTTAATTAAAATCGAAACGGTATTATTCGCCGTACACAGATTCGTCAACGCGACGGACGCACTGATGCTCAACTCTCCTACTCTGCGCGATCCTTCTTTTGCACCCAAGGTACGACTGACGTTTTCAATACTACGAACAACCCAATCTAAGCCGCCTTGGGATTTCATTAGCGCCCCTAAACCACCGATCAGCAATGACAAAATCATAATCTCTTGCATGCCAGTGTAGCCCGCGTAAATATCTTTGGACCAATCTGACACGGCGTACTCAGGCATCGTGACTAAGCCCAATACCCCTGCCAGCACAATACCTGTAAACAACACCAACAATACGTTTACGCCTAATACAGCGAGCACAAGTACCGCCAAATAAGGTAAGACTAACCAAATATTGTAGTCTTGAACTTGATCGAGGCGTGCTTCAGAGCCTTGCAAAAACAGCCATATCAACACCAACAATGCAGCGGGCAATGCGATCTTAAAGTTCATACGAAATTTATCGCGCATTTCACACCCTTGGGTACGTGTCGCGGCAATAGTCGTGTCTGAAATGATCGACAGGTTATCACCAAACATAGCACCGCCAACTACGGCACCGACCGTTGTAAGGAGCGGTAAATCTGTTACCTCTGCAACGCCAATAGCAATCGGCGCTATGGCTGCAATCGTGCCCATCGAGGTCCCCATCGAAGTCGCGACAAAGGCCGTGATGATAAAAATGCCAGGGAGAATAAAGCTCGGCGGGATCACACTTAAGCCAAAGTTCACCGTCGCATCCACGCCACCAACAGCTTTGGCAACACTGGCGAACGCGCCGGCTAGCAAGTAAATCAACACCATTGTAATAATGGTCTGATCGCCAACGCCTTTCATGAAGGTATCGATACGCTCATTTAAGGCTCCACGGCTTAGCAAAATCGCTAATACCAAGGCTGGCAGAATCGCGACGGGGGCTTGGATTTGGTAAAACGCAAAATCAACATCTTGGCTTTGATACCACAAGCCACTGCCAACAAAGAGCGTCAAAAAAAGAAGTAAAGGCAACAAGGCCAATGGAGTAGGTTTTGTCATGTTACTGATGTTTCCAGCTTATGTTTACTTAATAGGCGGCTTATGGCCGCGATGATAGCGGGGCATGATAAGAGAACCAACGTGCTCTCTCCAATATTAAATTAGTCTTTCTACGTATGGTTTTGTTATAACTAAAAAATAGGATTTCTATATATTTAAAAACAATTAGGAATAAAAAAGCCCGACCGAAATCGAGCTTTTATGACGCATACTGCGAATGACTAGCAATGCAAACTATTTGGCTAACTTGTACGCAACAACATAATCCCCAATAGTGGTGCCAATTGAGCCATGCCCTCCGGCGACTTGTACCACCATCTGCTCGCCTTGGCTGTTGAGATACGTCATCGGCGTCGCTTGGCCTCCTGCAGGCAAACGGTGTTGCCAAATTTGTGCACCAGTATTCAAGTCATAGGCGCGTATATAGTCATCTACCGACGCAGCCATAAAGACCACACCACCATCGGTAATGATGGGTCCACCAATACCCGGTACGCCCATTTTGATGGGTAATGCTAATGGCGTTAGGTCTTCGACCGTACCGTTTTTATGTTTCCAGGCGGTTTTCCCCGTGCGCAAGTCCACACCCGCTACATATCCCCAAGGGGGTTGTTGGCAAGGAACGCCAAGTGGAGACAGAAAAGGGGCCATTTCTACCGCATACTGAGCCCCTGCGTTTTCGTTTAAACCCTGCTCTCCTTGGTTAGTTTCACCTAATTCTTGATCTTTAGGCACCAACGTTGAGGTAAAGGCTAAATAAAGCGGCATGCCGAACATCACTTGCCGCTTAGGATCGACTGCGACACTGCCCCAATTAAAGACACCGAAATTACCAGGGAAAACAATGGCCCCATTCTCGGAAGGCGGTGTGTAGCGCCCTTTATAATCCAAACTATTGAATTCGATACGACACAACATTTGGTCGATTGGCGTCGCTCCCCACATATCGGCTTCAGTCAAGGGATCAGGCTTGAACGAGATGGCAGACGTCGGCTGCGTTTTTGCAGTAAAGTCTCCAGGCACCGCTCCTTGTGGCGCTGGCTCTTCGGTAATCGGGAAAATGGCTTCCCCAGTCCCTCGGTGGAGTACGTACACATCCCCTTGTTTCGTTGGCACGACCAACGCAGGCTCAACGCCTTTGTCGGTATTTAGATCCAATAAAACGGGTTGCGCTGGCGTGTCCATATCCCACAAATCATGGTGCACAAATTGCTGAACCCATTCGGGTTGTCCCGTTTCTAAACTTAACGCTACAACAGAGGAGGAATATTTTTCATCCGCCGGAGAGCGGTACATACCCAGTTGATCTGGAGTACGGTTCCCCATCGGAAAATACGCTAAGCCCAGCTCTTCATCCGCACTCGCGACTGACCAGCTGTTTGGTGAACTCACCGCATACGTTTCATCAGGACCAATCGGAGATGTATCCTCGGGATGCCCTGCATCCCAATTCCATTGCAATTGACCGGTTTTAGCATCGTAAGCTCGAATGACGCCCGAAGGAGAATTAATGTCGTAGTTATCATTCACCGCCCCGGCGACAATCACTTTTCCGCCAGCTACCAACGGTGGCGATGTGGAGTAGTAGTACCCAGACTGTTTGAAAGGCATATTGTGCATGAGATCAAGCACGCCATCATCGGCGAAATTAGCGCAACGCGCACCCGTTTCAGGGTCTACCGCCAACAAGCGCGCATCAGACGTCGGCAAAAAAAGCTGAGCATCACACTGCATACTTGCTAATTGTTGCGCGGGTTGAGTTTGTTTTTTAGCAATATTCTGTTTGCTTTCATCTTCTGTTGGGAGGTAAGAAACGCCGCGACAAGTCTGATGTTGACGCTGACTTTCAGGGGGAACTTTTGCATCGTATACCCACATTTCTTCGCCCGTATCCGCGTTCAACGCCACCAGCCAGTTATGGGGTGTACAAAGATATAAGGCATTGCCTATTTTCAATGGGGTGGCTTCGTATGTCGTCTCGCCAACATCTTTCGGCCCTTTTACATCCCCTGTTTGATATTGCCAAGCCAACTCGAGATCACTGACATTGTCTGGCGTGATTTGATTTACAGGTGAATAACGTTGTCCTAAATTGCTACGTCCATAGGCGTGCCATTCTGAATCGCCCATCAGCCCTGTCGCAGCCGAAGGGTTCACCACTCTGTCTGCCATTGTCCCTTTAATCGCGGTTGGATCGTCCATGGCTAAAGGGCTAAGTGTTGCAACCGCACATATCCCCCAAACAGGTAACAAAAGACGCTGGGACACACGCCCTTTACGGCCAACAAAAATAAGTAATGGCAATGCGAGCACCAGCAGGGTGCCCATGCGGCTAGCCAGTGGCCACCAATCGAAGCCTGATTCCCACAACGACCAAATCATGGTTCCAAGCAGTAACACCGCATACAAAGCATTGGCGATCACTCTATGACGTCGCAGTGTGAAGCTAACCGCTAGGAGCAATACCCCCGAGATGACATAGTAAGGACTGCCGTCCAACGCTAGCAGCCAAATACCACCTGCGGTTAGCACGATACCGATAAGAAAAAACAGAATCGAAAGAATAAACATAGTGAAGGGATTCCCTGTAAAGACGATACGTAATCAATATGTTTAGAGTAGAAAGTATTTAATACGACGGTAAAGAAAAACGTCGCAACTTCCTTATTGTTTATAATTAGAACGAAACGTGCATAGAATGGTCCCTATCGTTCGCTGATTGGTAGGGATCGTCGATCTATAACGATTTAAATCGCTACAACAGATATAGTGTAAGAACATCCTTTATTAGACGTCTAATGCTAACTCGATAACGTATTTCCATTTAAACCTTCAATCTGCCACAGAGGATACACAATGAAAAAGGCTCTTGTAGCACTGATCATAATTGCACTCGGAGCCGTCGCGCTGACCCAATTTCATCATCTGCTAACGTTAGAATCGATCAAAGCGAACTTAGACCAATTCCAACAATGGCGTGATGCATCACCGTTATTAGTGTCCTTGGCGTTCTTTACCATCTATGTCCTAGTGACCGCCCTCTCTTTACCGGGCGCGGCGGTTCTTACGCTTGCTGGCGGCGCACTGTTTGGCTTGGCTTGGGGGCTCGTGCTTATTTCATTTGCCAGCACGCTGGGCGCAACACTCGCCTTTTTATTCTCTCGCTTTCTATTTCAAGATTGGGTTCAAACACGGTTCAGTCAGCGCCTCGAAACCATTAACGAAGGTGTGAAACGCGATGGCGGCTTCTATCTCTTTACGCTTAGATTGGTGCCAGTTTTTCCGTTTTTCTTAATCAACTTATTGATGGGACTAACGCCCATCAAAACATGGACGTTCTACTGGGTTAGCCAAGTGGGCATGTTCATTGGTACGGCGGTGTACGTTAACGCAGGGACACAACTAGCACAATTGGACAGCCTTCAAGGAATCCTGTCACCGAGCTTGTTACTGTCGTTCGTATTATTAGGGATTTTCCCTTGGGTTGCTAAAACTATTCTTAACGTCATCAAAGCTCGCCGTGTATATCAGCAATACACTCGACCTAAGCACTATGATCGCAATCTGATTGTTATTGGAGCAGGGGCAGCAGGATTAGTAAGCGCTTACATAGCGGCAACCGTTAAAGCAAAAGTAACGCTCATCGAGCAACATAAAATGGGGGGCGATTGCCTTAACTACGGCTGTGTTCCAAGTAAAGCCTTGATAAAAAGCGCCCACGTTGCCGCGCAAATGAAGGATGCCGAAAAGTACGGACTTGATGCACAAACAGCCACTTTCTCGTTCAAGAAAGTCATGGCTCGAATTCAAAAGGTGATTGCGGACATTGAACCGCATGACAGTGTCGAGCGTTATAGCGGCTTCGGTGTCGATGTACGTCAAGGACATGCCAAAATGATTGACCCTTGGACGGTAGAGTTGACGCAAGACAATGGCGACACGGAGCGCCTCACAACACGCAGCATCATCATTGCGACCGGGGCCAGCCCATTTGTGCCTGAGATTGAGGGTATCCAAGACGTACCTCATGTCACCAGCGACACCCTCTGGCATACCTTTGCGGAGTTAGACACGCCACCGAAAAACCTTTTGGTGATGGGCGGCGGCCCGATCGGCTGTGAGCTGGCTCAGGCGTTTAACCGTCTCGGTAGTCAGGTCACATTAGTAGAACGTGGTGAGCAGCTACTCGGTCGTGAGGATCGAGATATCGGTGATCGCGTCACGAAACGGCTTACCAGCGAAGGCATTGATGTAAGGTTACACAGCGAAGTCGTTGCCTTCGCCAACGATGGCAACCAACCAACGGCTCGCGTTACACAGCACGACGAGACGCATTCGCTGGAGTTTGACTATGTCATCGTTGCTCTGGGTCGTGCGGCTAGGCTAAAAGGCTTTGGCTTAGAAGAGCTTGGTATCGAAACCAACCGGACCATAGAAACAAACGACTACTTAGAAACGCTGTTACCGAACATCTTCGCCGCAGGCGATGTGGCTGGGCCTTACCAACTGACTCACGTTGCAGCGCATCAGGCTTGGTACGCGAGCGTTAACGCACTCTTTGGGCACCTCAAACGCTTTAAAGCCGACTATCGCGTCATTCCTGCGGTCACATTTGTAGAACCACAGGTCGCACGTGTCGGTCTAAATGAGCGAGAAGCGACAGCGCAAAATATAGAATATGAAGTGGTCGAATACGACATATCTGACCTCGATCGAGCCATTGCAGAAAGCAGTGCCGATGGTGTCGTCAAGATTCTGACGACACCGAAGAAAGATCGCATATTAGGTGTGACCATCGTGTCAGAAAATGCGGGCGAAATGCTGCCTGAATTCGTGTTGGCAATGAAGCACAACTTAGGTCTGAATAAGGTGCTTGGCACCATTCACGCCTACCCAACTTGGGCCGAAGCCAACAAATACGCGGCGGGTGAGTGGAAAAAGGCACATGCTCCAGAGTTCGCACTGCGCATATTGGAAAAATATCACACATGGCGTCGCTCCTAGCGCGCCTCTAGGCGGCTGCCCAGTGCTACAGCATCCAAGAAAAAACAAACATCGCGACGCCAACGAAGAGAGACATGATGGCACCATAAAACCAATTGAATCGGGCAATTAAGATATTGTCTACACCGTATTTCCCCGAGACGGAAAGATTGATGCCCGACAATGGTCCCACTGCGGTCCCCACTGCCCAAGCACACAAGCAGACAAATGCCAGTAAAGTATTGTCTGCAGCGTGAGCGGGGACCATTGAGCTCATCATGGAAATACCAATGATGGGGTGTAACCCGACTATGGCTGTCGCGCATATTGCCAAGTAGCAAACATACGCCTCCACAAACCCAAACTGATCAAACAACGACCAGCCCTCACCTAACACACCTTTAAGTGCCAAACTCACTGTCGTCGTTAAGAACCCTGCTGCCAAGAACAGTGACACCTCATTTCCCATGTTAGACAGTCGTATCTGAGCATGGTCGCGTAAACGCTGCTTCGTATGACGAGGTCCACCCGTGATAAAGAGCACGACCACCACGGCTAATGGGCTGAGTAAGGTAACAATCGCCAAAATCGCTAAATCAGGCATTAGAATATAGTGAAAAACCAATACCAGTAGCGCCAAAAAAACGGGAAATATTAACGAGCTAAGCGCTAATGGAAAGCCGGAAAAACTTGTCAGTATCTGTTTTCGTTTAAACTCCCAGATTGACACGCCACAGGCTAGCAGAGCAACAGGCAAGCCAATCGTCGCCAATTGGTGGAATTCAGCTTCTGGCGCAACAGACAGTGCGACCGCCATGGAAGCAAAAAATGGGGACAGCAGCGCCGTACTCGACAGCGCACGGATCATAACAGAATATTGCGGTAGACTGAGCTCACTCGATTGACGTTGTAGCTTATCGCCGACGACAAACAGCGCCGACATATTGATCACTGAGCTCAACAATTGAATACTGTACCAAGTGCTAATAACCCCTTTCACCCCAAGGATAGGTGACTTAGGTTTTGTTGTATCTGGCAGCAAGCCGAGCAAAGACACGCCTGTTAACATCGCTACGATCGGAAGATTGCCTTGCAATAGCGACAACACAGGAATCGCAACAGAATTTAGCATCGCAAGCATCAGCGCAGCCATGCCTATCGCTAAGAGACCGATAATCTGGCGCTTGTTACGACGATTTAACCGCCTCCATGAAGAAATGAAAACCGCCCAGTACACAACACTGGCGAGCACCAGCAAGCCACTCATATACGGGACCAACGCCAACAGATAAAGCACACAACCTAACGCCACTCCATAGCCGGTATTCGATTTAAAGTAATCCCATGTTAAACCCAGTGCACGTTGCATTGCTTACCTCAAAAAAAACGAGATGGTTGGAAAGGCTGAGCGTCAATGAAAGTCGTTTCGCTGGCGATCATCTCTGCAATCAAACGCCCTGTTGCTGGTCCGGTACTGAAGCCAACATGTTGATGACCAAAAGCCAACCATAACCCTAATTTTCCAGGGTAAGCACCGATAGCTGGGAGTGAGTCCGGCAATGTTGGGCGGCAACCTGCCCATAAAGAATCCTTGATAACCGGCCCAAAGTTAACCGCTTCATGAGCGGGCTTGGAGATGCTTCGCAATTGATCAGGTGACCAAGGAGCATTCTTATCTTTTAACTCAGAACCCGAGCTTAAACGATAGCCTTTTGTTGTGGGAGTTACGACAAAACCCCGCTCCACATCATAAATAGGACGAGTAACTTGCTTTCCCTCGGGGATTTCGTAACGCTCATGGTATCCACGTTCAAAGCACATAGGCAAAGGCTTTGCTATTGTTCCGAGTAAATCATTGGACCAAGGGCCCGCTGCTAGCACGAGTTGTGGCGCAGAGTAATCGGTTTGTCCATGCAAGATATAACCACCATCTGGACTATGGGACAACCGTGAAATCGAATCCCTAATAACCTTGCCTCCAAGAGATATGAAAAGGTCAATGTAAGCTTGCGTGACCTCCCCAGGGTGGTCAACCGATGCTGTATCTTTAATATAAAGACCGCTGTTATAAATTGGCTTCAAACCTGGCTCCAGCGCCATAATGGCGTCTCGATCAAGGCACTCATAATCGATGCCAAAGCGACGATAAATTGATTGCTCATATTGAGTTGCAATATCGGCGTTTTGACTGCGAAACAATTTCAGCCAACCAGTTTCCCTTAGCCGAGACATTTCACCTGCCTTCATGAGCCACTTTTTATGTTCATTTAACGCTACTGATATTAGACCATCTAGGTGCGTCATATTAATCTCTGAGCGCTTTTCAAAGGATTGCCATAAAAATTGTGTTGCCCAACCAATATTTTTAGCGAGGTAATGATATCCAATCCTGACACTTGGGCTCTTATTAAATATATACCCCTTTAAATTAGGAATTAAATTTTTGTTATTAATTACATATGCCGAGCTTCTAGCAATAACACCCGCATTACCATAAGACGTTTCTTTTACCTTGTCTGACTTATCAACCAAGGTGACATCAAAACCTTTTTCTATTAAGCTTAAGCCACAGCTAACTCCAACAATACCGGAGCCTAAAACATAAACCTCTTGCACTTAAAACCTCACAAAAATTTTCACTAAAAAAGGATAAAACATGTCCACCGAAGAAAAAGAATTTTCCGTTGGCGTTATTATGCTTAATACAAATTTCCCTAGAATTTTGGGTGATATCGGTAACGCAAAAACATTTCCCTTTCCTGTTCATTATGAGCGAGTAGAGTCCGCAGCAGTCAGTGCAATCATCACCCGAGATGGCGTCTCAGAAAGTGTTAAGAACGACATTTTGAAATCAATCAAAAACCTTGAAAATCAAAAAGTTGACTTGATAACCACCAGCTGTGGATTTCTTGGTGAAATGCAAGATGAACTTAAATCCCTAACGCACGTACCTATTTTAACCAGCTCACTACTTACCATCCCTTTTGCTCGTACATTTCTTAATAAAAAAGAGGACAAAATTGGGGTTCTCACTTTTGACGCAAAACAATTAAACAACAGACATTTTGGCGGCCATTATTCAGATGACATTATAATAAGCGACATCTCAAAAGACAGTGTGCTTTATAAAGCCATAAAAAATGATCACCTTGATTTCGACGTTGATACTGCAAAAAATGAAGTTGTAGAATCTTCTTTGAATCTAATAAAAAACAATAAAGACATAAAAATTATAGTATTAGAGTGTACAAATCTTTCACCCTACATTGATGCTATTAAAAAGGCTACAAACCTACCAGTATTTGATGTTATTCAAGCTATAAACTGGTTCAAAAACTCACATCAATAATATTAATTTAAAATTAAATCTCTTATTATAAAATCGAGCCTATTAAATTAATAGGCAGGGTTATAGATATAACCTCTATAACCCTGTTGATTACTGGTTTTTTTCTATCTCATGGCTTGTGGTAAATATGTCGCGATTTCAGGAAACCAAACCAATATAAAGACGGCTAAGATCATTAACAAAAACATAGGAAATGCTGCTCGAGCAATAAATGCCATGTTATGACCCGTCATTGATTGCAATACAAACAAATTAAATCCAACTGGTGGAGTAATCTGCGCCATCTCTACAACAATCATTAGGTAGATACCAAACCAAATCATGTCGAAGCCAGCTTGGCGAACCAAAGGCTCTATCACGGCCATGGTCAACACAATAGAAGACAACCCATCTAAAAAACACCCTAATATGATGTAGAAGATGGTTAAGCATACGATCAACATAAGCGGTGATAAATCTAGTCCACCAATAAATTCAGCTAAATGACGAGGCAAACCAGTAAACCCCATTGCAAGCGATAGGAAGTGTGCCCCCATCAAAATGAATGCGATCATACTGGAAGTCTTCACGGCTCCCATTAAAGAATCCCTAAAACTGATCCAAGTTAGGCTTTTATGATAAATAGCGATGAGCAATGACCCGACAACCCCAAGCACAGCCGCTTCTGTTGCGGTCGCAACACCGGTATAAATCGACCCAATAACACCAATAATCAGAGCGATAATGGGGCTTAAACTCATTAGAGCTTTAAGTTTATCGGCGAATGTAAATGACAGGTCATCCGTGTCTCCAGACTTGCGAATAAATGATATCACCATCACATAGCCCATAAACAAACCCGCCAACATAAGCCCTGGCAAAACGCCTGCCATGAACAGTTTAGCGATCGACTCATTAACCGTTACCGCATAAATAATCAGAGAGACTGAAGGCGGTATCAATAGGCCTAATGTCCCAGCTCCAGCCAGCGTTCCGACTATCATTCGGTCAGAATATTGACGTTTTTTAAGCTCAGGGATCGACATTTTACCGACGGTAGCAACGGTCGCAGCAGACGACCCAGATATGGCGGCAAATACGGCGGAACCCGTGATGTTCACATGCAATAACCCACCTGGAAGACGATACATCCAAGGCGTTAGACCTCGAAATAGCGTTTCAGATAATTTCGTTCTGAATAGAATTTCTCCCATCCAAATAAACAAAGGAAGCGACGTCAAGGTCCAGGTTGATATTGACCCCCAAATCGTAATCGCCATCGCGTCACCCGTCGGGCGGTTAGTAAACAACTCCATTCCGACAATAGCGCACCCAATAAGGCTAGCACCAACCCATACGCCAGACCCCAATAGAAAAAACAGCACAACTAATAAAGACAGTGCTAACAAGATCTCATTCATAGCACGTCTCCTGACGCTGACGCATCGGCTTCTTTACTAAACTGGTTTAAATCAAACAAGGAGTGGACGACACTGATTGCAAAAAAAATGGTTCCTAGTGCCACAATACTTTGAGGAATCCAAAGAGGAAACGCTATCGATCCATCGCTAACCTCATGAAAATCCCAAGAAAAATATGCGAGCCTAGACATGTAGTAAGCTAAGTAGATCGTCACAATTGCAGTGATAAACAATGAAAAAAAAGCAAAGAAGCGCTGATTTTTAACTGCCATTTTCTCAATAAAAAGTGTTACTTGAATGTGGGCCTTACCCCTAAATGTATACGCAAGGGCGAGACAGTTTGCCGCAGCCATAAGATATCCAGCAATTTCTGTCGTTCCTGGCACATACAACCCAAGCAACCGACTAACGATGCTTGATATAACGCACAGCGTCATTCCTATTAAACATAACGCAGCCAAAGCACCAGATACCCTATATAGCCAATCCAGAGCTTTACCGCACAGACATAAATTCATATAAAAATCCTGCAGATATCGAGACAGAAGAGAGGGCGGAACCGCCCCCTCTTAGAAGTTACATGGCCTTATAAGCTTCTATTACAGACTGACCTTTTTCACCAGCCTCTTTAAGCCAGTCGTTTGTCATAGTGACACCGATAGCTTGCAAATCAGACTTCAGTTTCGGAGACGCTTCCTGCACTGTCATACCATTTGCAGCCAATTCTTTTTTGTACCAATCAGCCAATTCGCGAGCTTTTGCCCAACCTTTTTTCTCTGCATCGGCAGATGCTTTAAGAATAACGTCTTGTGTCTCTGGAGATAGCTGGTTCCATGCACGAACGTTCACAAAAACCATGTTTTTAGGTAACCACGCTTTCACGTCGTACCAGTAATCTACATGTTCCCACAGTTTCTGATCGTAACCTGTAGAACCAGACGACAACATGCTTTCCGCGACACCTGTAGCAAAGGCTTGCGATACTTCCGCAGCTTCAACTTTCGTTGGGATAGCTCCCATCATTTCGGCAATCTTAGACGTCGCTGGGTTGTACGCACGGAACGTTAAGCCTTTCATATCCGCCACAGAATTAATTTCCTTGCTGGCATATAAACCTTGTGGAGGCCAAGGAATTGAATAAAGCAATTTCAAGCGATGCTTTTTAAGAACTTCTTCCATCGCAGGCTTAGACGCTTGATAAAGCCTCCAAGAGGAATCAAAGTCCGTAGCAAGGAACGGAACGGCATCGATAGAATAAATTGGATCTTCATTACTTAGCGCAGAGATCAAACGCTCACCAATAGGCGCTAACCCTCGACGCACAGAGCTGTAAATCTCACCACCTTTGAATAATGAACCTGAAGGGTGTGTGATAACTTCAATTTCATCTTGAGCGCCGGTAACTTGCTCAGCAAACTCTTTTGCTATCACAGAATGATAGTTTGATGCTGAGTACGCCAAAGGCATATCCCATGTATCAGCTGCGAATGACACACTAGATAACGCTAAGGTGATGCCACCTAAGACGGCTTTAGTGCTGTTTAAAATTGTTTTTTTATGCATTTCGTTATTCCTTATTCATGATATTTTTTGACGGCTTAATTATATAACCACCTACTTTTGAGTATTGCACTATACAAAATGACGACTTTTTTCAAAAACCCATCATTATGACGCCTAAAACGCGCAATGGTACGGAAATGACACTTTTATTTCTGAAAATGATCATTTCAAAGTTCGTGTAAATCCCCTCTACGAGCCTCTCTGTTCACAACTAATACTCTTCCACTTCACTCATTTGAGTTTTGACCATTTCCAATACCTCTTTATAACGTCGGTCAAACTTTCGACTGAGCACAATCCAAGACGTTGAACGCTCAACTCCTGGAATATCTCCAATCTCATCTAGCAACTCATCAAGCTCTTCCAATGTAGGCTCTTCAATACTGAGAAAGTAGTCATAGCTGCCATTCACGGCAAGACACACCTTCACCGAAGGGAAGCTGTTCAATCGCGCAACCACCTGTTTACCTCGGCGCTGCTCCACGGACAACATCACCATCGCTTGGACATTACCTTCCGATGGGTTACGACTCAAAACAGCCGAATATCCGGTAATCACACCTGTTTTTTCGAGTCTTGTTATCCGCTCATGAACGGTAGATCGAGCAACTCCCAGTTTCTTCGCCAAGCTGCTGGTTGATTCTCTAGCATTGACTTGAAGTAGCGCTACCAACTTACGATCTAATTCATTTTTAAACCACTTTGACATATTCACTCCAATAAAATGACGGAAACACCCATAAATCCGATAATTTGTATAGTTATATCCGGCTGCATTGCATAGGACACTGAATTCACACTAATCAACTACTATGCCAACCAAGCTCAGGTAACAGGTGGAAAGCGAATGTTTTGGGTCCATCGCGCTTTCATCAGGCTAATCGTTTTTGGTTGCTCGAACAAATTAAAACAGAGGATTCTATGTCAAACGTTAAGCAAAAAATTACCGGTGCAGATGCTTTAGTCATGATGCTGGATAAAATGGGCGTCAAACATATTTTTGGGGTCTGTGGTGATACCAGCCTGCCATTTTACGACAGCCTTACCAAACTGGAGCACGGCATAACTCATATTCTAACTCGCGATGAACGCTCTGCTGCGTACATGGCGGATGTCTATGCTCGCTTAACAAATCGTGTCGGTGTCGTAGAAGGACCAAGTGGCGCAGGGGCAACCTACATGGTGCCAGGGATTGCCGAAGCCAATGGCACTACCATTCCCGTCTTAGCTATTACCTCTGATATACCCGTTGCAGGCCGAGATCGCTTTGTTTTAACTGAGTGTGATCAAGAAGCGCTTTTTAAAACCTTCACTAAATACACACGCGTAACAGAGACCCCTGAAGTTGTTCCGACTGCGGTACGGGCCGCTTTTAACGCTATGACATCTGGCGTACCAGGCGCAGCACATCTAGGCCTCCCATACGATGTGTTAAAAGGTGAGCTCGACCCAGAGGAAGTTTGGGGCGATGGGTCGTTTGGTCATTTCCCTTGCCGCCGCACCCTGCCAGCATCTGAGGACCTGCAAGCAGCAGCTAAGTTACTACTAGAGTCAGAGAAAATTGCGATCATTTGCGGCGGTGGAGTCATGCATTCCAATGCGGTAGAAGAACTACAAGCCGTTGCTGAAACATTAGGCGCAGCAATTGGCACGACAATTTCAGCGAAAGGAACCATCACCGAAACCCATCCGCTAGCGATGGGAACGATTGGCACCAATGGTTCAACCGCCGGCGCACGCGATGTTTTACGGGAAGCCGACACACTCGTATATGTCGGCTGTCGTGTTGGGTCAGTCACAAGTGAAAAACGGACTAATCCCCATAATGGCGAGAAAAAAATACTGCATATCGATATCGATCCTAAATCGATCGGCGCCAACTACCTAACGGATGTTTCTTTAGTGGGCGATGCGAAAGCGACTTTAGCACAGCTTCTTCCGCTCTTAGCCACCACAGAATCTAAGAGCAGATTGACGGAGTGGGGACCAAAAGCGGTTGCAGCCTCAAAAGTACAGAAAAAGGAACGTTTTGATCGTTACTCTCAATCGAATGAACAACCAATCTACGGTGAGCGCTTTGTAACGGAATTGCAAAAATCATTACCTGACGACGCGATTGTCGTATCAGACCCTGGCACACCTACACCATTTCTATGCGCATTTTTCGAAACGCAATCCTCTGGTCGTTCATTCATATTCCACCGTTTTCACGGAGGTCTAGGTTTTGCTTTACCTGGTGTTGTAGGTGCTCATTTTGCTAATACGGGACGCAAAGTTGTGGGGGTTATGGGTGATGGCAGCTTTGGTTTCTCATCCGGTGAATTGGAAACGATTGTTCGCTACAACTTACCTGTGACGCTAATTGTGCTCAACAACTCAAGCTTCGGCTGGATACGTGCTGGGCAAGATCGCTCTTTTGGTAAACGCTATTTCTCTACAGAATTCTCAACCACTGACCACGCCAAAGTAGCCGAAGCTTACGGACTAAAATCATGGAAAGTAGAGGATCCAAACGAGCTAGCCGCAACACTAAAAGAAGCATTTGAGACGGATGGCCCCACGTTAGTGGACGTATACACACGTCGTCTTGAAGACAGTGAAGTACCTGTGACCGCTTTCTTAGGATAATCAACTTAATCAGATAGCCATGATGGGCAACTTAGTTGCCCATCATGGCTATCTACTAAGAAGACAGTCTTCCTTAGGCTGGCACCTCAGTAAGTTCATGACGCGATGCGTGACGCAAATCTTTTAACCGAAGACCAATGTTCCCTGCCACCAAAAGCAATGCTCCGCCAACTTGATAGACGGTCAATGACATATCCAAAAACACCCAGTTAATGAGCGCTGCAAATACCGGAAAAGTAAGCTCCACCATCGTCGCCAATTGGGCACTAACAGTACGCAGTCCTTGATAATACAACCACATCCCCAACAACCCGCTGAGGAGCGCCATGACCACCAGCGCACTCATATCGTCCAACGCCATAGTAGTCAGACTATCGCGGTTGCCCAGCGACAGTACTGCTAACACCAATAACCCTGACAGAAAACGCCCTGACATAATCGCATTGGCAGGTACACTCTGATACGACAAATACTTTCCGCAAACGGTAGCAGCGCCCCAAGCCAGCACCGCAAGTAAAGTGAAACCATATCCTTTCAGAATGTCTATCTCTGCATCCGAATAATGCCAGCGCGCATCCCCGAGGGACAAAATATCTGGCGCAATCATTAACAAGCTGCCACTCAAAATCACCACCGACCAACGTACAAAGTGCCCGCGTATCTGCTCTTTAAGCAAACCAAACGCGAGCAAGACCGCAATTACAGGTTGTAACTTTTGCAGTAAAATCACGACGGTCGGGTTCAAATAATGAAAGGCTTCGGTAAAGGCCAGCGTACCTAACGCAGAACCGACACCACCGATGAAAAATACGCTCGCCCAAGAGGCTTTACTGAGCTGGCGATAGTGATGACGATAACGCCATAACAGCGGTGCCGTAATCAATACCAATACAAAATGCTCAAGCAATACCACTTGCAAAGTGCTGTAACCTGAGGTCAGCAAGGGGTAACGGATAAGGGTATCAAGCGCCCACGTAAAACACGCAAGCATGATAAAGAAAGTACCTGCCATCTCTCATTCTCCAATAATAAGAGTCACAGGGGTGATGATTAAGCTGCCAAGAAACAAAGCGCCGTTAGCAAAAGATGCTAAAGCGCCACTGTCCCACCACAGTGATAAGACGCACATGGCGCTCCGTCACATTCGTGAGAGACTTGGTCGATCTTCTTTCATCCGGACTATACCGTCGGCTCAGGAGTCACACCTGATCTGCTGACCCTTCTCAAAAAAGAAGGCGCTCGCGGGCTGTTTGCTATGCAAAATCACCGCCGGTGGGGAATTTCACCCCGCCCCGAAGTTCGATTAATAAATTTGAGTCTGAACTTTACCGCTAGCCCCGATTGGAAGCAATATCCATTTATCGCGACGAATCTAATCGGCACTTGATGAGTGCATTACTTTTCTAAGCTCGCCCCTTCCTTTGGCAACGGATTCAAGTCCGCATAATTGCTGGAACGGCTCTGATCTTCAATTAAACGCACGTGTTTACGAGCTAACTGTCTCGCTTCGCTGACGCCGCAGGAATGAGCAATCAAACTAATGCTGTACGCCATTTCATTCGCATAATTCGCCACTCGCACGGATTTTTCTTGCGGCACGAGTCCTTTCTGCAACGACTTATTGTGGGTCGTGATACCTGTTGGGCAGGTATTTTTGTTGCAACGCAACGCTTGAATACAGCCTAACGAAAACAAAAATCCACGTGCACTGACAACAAAATCCGCCCCCATTGCAAAGGCCCAAGCGGCTTTACCCGGCGTAATAAGCTTGCCTGTCGCTATGATTTTGATACGTTTTCTTAGACCATAGGAAGTCACTTTATTTACCACAGCAGGTAAGCTTTCACGTACTGTCATACCTACGAAGTCCATCAACGATTGAGGAGCGGCTCCCGTTCCGCCATCGGCACTGTCCAGCGTAATGAAATCAGGCGCATAATCCAAACCACGCTCGTGAACACGTTGAAACAGTTCATCAAAGAATGCGAGATCGCCAACTACCATTTTGATCCCTGTCGGTTTACCACTCACATCACGCACCGTATGAATCATATCCAGTAAATCATCCGTGGTTTCAATATCCACATGGCGGTTAGGGCTGATCGAGTCTTCACCTTCTTTAATAGCGCGCACTGCCGCTATCTCCGCCGTCACTTTTGCGCCGGGCAGCATTCCGCCTTTGCCAGGCTTCGCACCTTGGCTCAGTTTGATTTCAACCATTTTGACTTGATCATGACCCGTAACGCTCTTTAGTCGCTCAAGATCTAAATGCCCCTTATCGTCTTGAACGCCATATTTTGCGGTTCCAATCTGAAACACGATGTCGCAACCGCCTTCGAGGTGATAGGGAGATAAACCGCCTTCCCCCGTGTTCATCCAAATTCCGGATGCTTTCGCGCCTCGCGATAGCGCTTGCACAGCAGGCTTGGACAGTGCGCCAAAACTCATCCCAGAAATATTGACTAGCGAATTAGTACGATATGGCTTACGCGCCGTAAATTCTCCAACGCACACTTCCTTAGGTGGTTGTGCCTCTTCCGAGAGTTTGGGGAAAACACTGTTAACAAAGAAGATATCGCCAGGGATCTCGAGGGAGCGGGTCGAACCAAATGCGACCGTGGTGTCTTCATGCTTAGCAGCACGATATGCCCAAGAGCGCTCAGCTCGGTTAAAAGGACGCTCATCACGATCTAATGCAAAAAAATACTGTCGGAAAAATTCACCCAAATGTTCCAGCACATAACGCATACGCCCTACGACAGGATAGTTTCGGCGAATAGTATGTTTAGTCTGCTTAACATCGATCCAATAGAGCACCGCCAAATAGAGAATGCCGATCAATAACAGCAGCACCACAATCAACGCGCTCCAGTGAATAACTAACTGGGAGATGGTCAATAAAACATCCATGCACAATACCTTTAATGAGTACTAATAAATACTAAGATACAGTGCGATAGAAATTGAGCAATGGAGAGTGTCAGTATTCGATTAATTTACTCAGGTTATTTGCAATCTGAGGCCAAAACGAACCAAAAGCGCAAGACGCATTGCAACGCCTTGCGCTCAAACAGTTAGCTACGTTTTTGCCGAGCATGATATACAGCAAAGCCGTTTTTACGAACCAGTTGCGAATGCTTACTCAACGCAGCATCCATATAAGGCCCATAGCGCAAAAAGTCATTTGCGACCACAAACAGTTCACCATTTAAAGTGAGGTGCTGTTTCACACCGATAAAGAAACGTTCGGCGATGCTGTAGTCGGTATTCATTCCGGTATGAAATGGCGGATTGGTCACAACGTAGTTAAAGCGCCCCTTTACGTCCTTCAGTCCATTAGAGGCGATCAATGTCAGCGCATCGCTTGCATCATTGGCGGCAAACGTCAGTTCTGTCGCTTTCAGAGCTAATGCTGAATCATCCAATGCACTGATGTTCGCTCCTGTCTGTTGATGCAGCCACAAACTGATGATTCCATCACCACAACCAAAATCAAGCAAGCGTGCATTTTTCACATCCGCCATGAAACGGTGCTCAGCCAACTGCTCTAGCAGGATCGCCGTTCCTCGATCTAGTTTGCCGTGACCAAACACTCCTGGAATGCTGCATAGCGTCAGGCGTTGCCCCGCGATGTCTTGTTCCCACGTCGTGACCCACTTGGCAAAGTCAAACGGCGCACATTCAGCTTGCTTACGACCGCTGAACAGCAAACAATGTTTAGCGCTGTCGTGTTTTCCTACTTCATCGAGGTAGGTCTCCAACCGTTTCATGGACGACTTAACGCCACTTTTATTGTCCCCAACTAGCCACACCTGACCGCCTGTTTTAAGGTGTGGCAGGGTAGCTGCCAACAAGTAGTCTAACAGCTCTTTGGCTTTGGGCTGATAAATAACGATGTCGTCAAATTCGGACGCTACCGAGTTATCCCACTGTGCGCCAAAATGCAGTTGTGTGTCAGGCATTCCAACACGGCACAACTCTTCGTATACCGCACGTGACTGACACCAACCAAACACCTCTGCCTGAGATAATAAGGTTTGAGGGTAGCTGTCTTCTGGGTTGGCAAACAGTACTTTGCCAGTAAATGCTTCTTGATTGCGCTCCAGCAATAAGCTGGGAGGGTTATGGCTCATAAGTAATCGCTAACTCTTTTATAGATAAGGTCGTTACCGGCGCCAATAATCGATTGAGTCGCTCGGTAGACAAGTGAGGTTGTGCACGCGGATATAAAGGCTCTGTCCGGTCGTTCTTAAGTGGTGCTCGCCAGCCTTTGGTCAACGCCAAAAAGTCCGTTGCAAATGAATCACCGTGCTCTAAGCACCCAGACAAGATAACATCAACATAACTCAACGCGATCGGGCATTCATCATGTGGCTCTACCACATCATCAGTGTGATACACCCAAAAAGTGCCTTCTGGAAGCGACTCATCTAAGTAAGGGGTCAATTGCGCGGACTGAATTTCAGAACGCTGATAGCCCTTTTCTCGCTCATCGAATAGCGGAAACTGATCTTCAGGGACTTCTATCAGCACACCATTGCAGGCTTTGTCGTCAGCTTTAACGATCGCCACCGAGCTCATACCGTAAGCGGGTGACATGATCGCCCAGTGGCGCTCAAATCCGTGTAGTTTCACCGGCCATACTTGGCCTGTTTCACCTGTCTTTGCTCGACTTTCTGAACTAATGAGGCTGCCATAGCCGAGAATGTAGTGACGTTCCATACGCTTCTCCTCTGACGCTGCGTGAGCCACGCGTTGAAATTTGGCTGGAATAATAGCTTGCTCAATACGGGTAGACCAGAGAATAAATACAAACGTTCCGTGCGCGATAGATTTAATCAGGAAGTATCAAAAAACGATTCGATTGAAATAGAGACTTTATTTGCCGTGTCGAGCGCCACAGAATCAATTTATGAACTGGGTATACGATAATCATATACACCTTACCAAACCAGTTATGCGCATGCACCACCGTGGTAATCGATACCTGCGATGTGCTGTCTTGATTGGATGGAATAATTTGCATCGAGACACGGACATTAAGGTGACGATCACAGTCTTCCAGCACCACCTCATTAGGTTCGTTGCTGACTACCGAGAAAATCCCCACGCGATCACCGACTAAATAGTCATTAGGATGTTTGATACGTAACACCTCATGGAAAACACCGATGTCTTTTAATCCGACCATCCGACACAACACATTGCGCACGCGCATAAAAGCATTCGCCCAACTAGGCAAACGTCGCAAACTTTCTATGTACAGGGACATTGCGGTGACATTTCGCTTAGTCGGTACAGTAATTGTCCAACGGTCAGAGAAAAAAGCATTAGGGAGGTAACGCGCTATATACGATCCTTCGGGTAGGTCCATCACACACTCCTTCTCGTGATTTTCTTTAGTATGGACCAGATCAGTATACCTTGCCAATCTGGTCCAGCCTACTTCACATTAATGATCGTGATGCTTATCCCCATGCATCTCCATCTCATTATGCTTCATCTCGCCGTGATTCATATGGCCCATTGATGCGCTGTCCTTAGCATAAGCGGCCATGTCTTCAGGTGACTTAACCGGAGCCGTCATCGAAATACGCTCACCGTTTTTCATCACCAAGGTAAAATCGACCTCGTCGCCTGCTTTTAGCGGCTTCTTAAGTCCCATTAACATAATGTGATAGCCACCAGGCTTTAGTACCGCATGCCCATTTGCAGGTACAGGAATTTCATCCACCTGATGCATGCTCATGGTGTTCCCTTTCATCTCACTAATATGGATCTCAGCCATCTTGGCTGCATCACTTTCTACTGCCACCAGCGCTCGTGGCGTTTCACTATTGTTATGCAGCATGACATAAGCCCCTGTTGCGGACGCAGTCGGTGGCATCGCGCGCACCGCTGGATTAACCAATTCAAGAGATGACGCTAGCACAACAGAAGACGACACTGCAGCGGCAGCCATTGCAATACGTGTCAAAAGACGAACAGACATACCAAACCCTCATCAAGGTTCATTAAATAATTTTGAATAACTAAAATATTGCTAAATCATGAAGCCGTATAAGGGGGGGCACGAGACAGATAATGAGGCACGAAAGTCGCAATAACGCGCTCATTATAAGGGATTGTCCAGCGGACTGGCGCAAAATTCGATTCTGGCAGGGCCATGTCTGCCATGACAAAAGGAGCATGATCGACGTTCACACCACATTTACAACTGGCGTGTAATTGACCGATATGATCTTTAACTTTGTTATCTGAATAGTCGGATAGGGGAACTTTGACAAACTGCACACCGTTCAACAATGTACAAACGCGCAGTACAACAAAGTTATCTTTAACAACAGGTTGCGTCGGAACAACCAGCGGCCCCATAAGGGACAGCACCCAAGCGAATAACACCCAGTGTCCGTATCGACGCAAATGTGATGCCAGTGTCCCCGACATGATCACCCCTGATTAAAAAGCGACGCCATTGTAGGTGAAAAAAACAGCAAAACCTAGTATTCACCGCACTAATGGCGCGCTGGATCAAATGATTCGATGAGCGTTAAGCCATCTTCGTTGACGTTGGCTTCGCCGTTCCGCCCAGTAATAATACCAGTGGTAGCGCAGCAATCGTGACCCACATCATCATGCGAAAATCTTGTAGATAAGCCATCGTTGCAGCTTGCCCAGTCACCATCGAATTCAGTGCCACTAAGCCCGCGGTACTCTGCGTCGAATAGACACTGGCTTGTTCCGCTAGCGATAAACCTAAGTTAAAAGGATTGATCGACTCCGAAAAAATCGCGTGATTCACCTGCGTCTGCTGGATGAGATAAGTCGATACGATGGATATGCCGATACTACTGCCAATATTTCGCAGCAGACTGAACAGTGATGAGGCTTCCGTGCGTAACGAAGGATCCAACGTCGCAAACGCTACGGTCGACAGAGGAACAAACGTCAAACCAAGCCCTGCGCCTTGAACCATACCTGTGCGAATGATGTCAGCCGATGTGGAGTCAAGCGTAAAGTGCGTCATTTCCCACATCGAAAAAGCAACCAGTGATAAACCAACGAAGATAAAGATTCGCGGATCCACTTTGCCAGATAGACGCCCAACAACAAGCATCATCGCCATCGTGCCAAACCCTCTTGGCGCCAAAACGGTACCCACATCAACCACAGGATACCCCATTAGATTCTGCATAAAAGGTGGCAATAGCGCCATGGTGGCAAGCAAAATCACACCCACAACAAAGATAAAGACGAGCCCTACTGCAAAGTTACGATCACGGAACAGACGCGTATCGATAAAGGGTGAATGATGGGTATTGATGTGCACGATAAACATGTACAACCCAAGCACCGCTAAGCCACACTCAATAACCACTTCAAGGCTATTAAACCAGTCTAGTGTTTCCCCTCGATCCAGCATCATTTGCAATGCGCCAATGCCGATGGCTAACAAAAAGAATCCGAAAAAATCGAATTTTCGCTCTGCTTGCAGGGTTGTCTCTTTAACAAACCCTGTGATACCTAGCCACGCCAAAATACCAAATGGCACATTGATATAAAACACCCAGCGCCAGCTGTAATATTCGGTCAGCAAACCACCCAAGAACGGCCCTAAAATAGGTCCGACCATCACGCCAACGCCCCACATCGCCATCGCCGCGCCATGTTTTTCACGGGGGTAACTATCTAGCAAAATGGCCTGAGACAAAGGCACCAAGCTGGCACCAAACACGCCTTGTAATAAACGGAAGAGAATAATCTGATTAAGCGATTGCGCCATACCACATAAAACAGACGCCACGGTAAAACCAACCACCGACCAGAGAAACAAGCGCTTTCGGCCAAATTTACCCGCAATGAATCCGGTCAGCGGCATACAAATCGCGGCGGCCACAATATAAGAGGTAAGCACCCATGAAATTTGATCTTGGGTGGCTCCCATCGCCCCTTGCATATTCGGCAATGCAACATTAGCGATAGTGGTATCAAGCGCTTGCATGATGGTCGCCAGCATCACTGACACTGTGACCATGATACGATTAAAGTTCGCGCCGTTCTCCGACCGTGCTTGTGTTAAGGTCATACGAACTCCCTACAGCTTTACGCCGAGGATACTGCGCTGGAACTCTGTATCGACGCGGATTTCAGTACTTAACCCGCTGCGCAGCATCGGACCATTTTCTATCTGTTGAATCTGTATCCGTACGGGAACACGCTGCGCCACTTTTACCCAGTTACCTGATGCATTTTGCGCGGGAATGACTGAAAACTCAGATCCTGTCGCAGGACTGATGCTCGCAATCTTGCCTTGCCAAGTAATACCTGGATACGCATCCACCTCGATCTCCACATGTTGCCCAGGATGCATGTGTGTGAGGTCTTTTTCGGTAAAGTTTGCATCGATCCAAGGCGCTGTATTCGCTATTAGCACCATCGCACTTCCCCCCTTAGTAATGTATTCACCGGCAGTGGGTACGTGGGTCACAACACCATTAGCAGGCGCTGTTATGTGCACATGCTTAAGATCAATGCGAGCTTGCTCTAACGCTGCTTCAGCAGCCTTATAGCTGGGGTGATCTTCGATCGGACGATTCACATCGCCACCGAGTGCTTCACGGAGCCGACGCAGGTCTTGGCGCAGCGTATTGATTTTTAGTTGGCTCGTTTGTGTGGTTTGACTGGACGCATCAAATTGGGAATCAGAAATATAATGCTGTTTTAATAGGTCAGCTTGACGTTCCTCATCACGCTGATTGTAAGCCAATGTATTTTCTGCCAATTTTATCTCGGCTTGCTTCTCTTCGTAGGCGGCTTTTTGAGACAACAAATCAATCCGAACTTGCTCGCGCTGCGCTTCGGCTTTGGCAACAGCGACCTGAAACGGCACCGGATCAACGGAAAATAGAAGATCCCCTTTATGCACCACTTGGTTTTCTGCAACCGATAATGTATCGATCATGCCTGACACTTCGGCTGTTATCGTTGTTTTATGGTTTTTTATAAACGCGTTGTCTGTTGATACATAACGACCGCCACTCAAATAGACATACGCTGATATCAACACCGCAACAATGGGTACTCCAAAAAGTAAAATGTTACGTTTGGCGCGCTGCGTAACGCGTTTTGGCTCATCCTCTACAGATGTTTGCTCACTCATGTTTCTCGTCCTCTCACTTCAGCCTATCGACGGCGCGTTATTCTTTATCTAATAAATTCGTGTGCATGATTTTTAACAGGCGGGTTAATTGCTCTATTTCTTCAAGCGACATTCCTTCTACGGCTTTTTGGTTGACGTTTTCTACAAACAGGTCAATCTCATCCAGACGGGAACGTGCCCCCTCCGCCAAATACAAACAGTGTGCGCGCCGATCTTTTGGATCAGGTCGACGCTCTACTAGGCCGTCTTCGCTCAATTGATCAATCAGTCGCGCCGTCGTGATTGGCTGAATTTCCAATATTTCAGCCAGCGCTACTTGACGCAAACCTTCATTGCGCGACACATACACCAACGCTCGCGCCTGCATTGGTGTCACAGACATGTCTTGTTTCAGGTACTGGCGACGCATCATGCGCTTCACGTCGGTTATCAGGAACCCTATTTCTCTAATTGCACTCATGATGAAACAACCTTTTTGATATATTAAGATTATTATATACATAGCTTACTATATTCAATGTACCCAAAAAGACCTTCACGTTTATTCCTAAAACAGGACCAAACAGTGCTGTTTCCTTGCTAGATGAATGAATTAACTATGAAGACATTAGTGGCCGGCATAACGAAAAAGGCGACCTAAATTAGGTCGCCTTTTCAAAAGGATTGAAGCATCAGTTCAATAGACGATTACTCGTCTTCAAGCAATTTCCCCATACTGATGCGCTGCTCAACTTTGAACCCCAAAGACTCGTAAAATGCCACCACTTCAGGGTTATTCACTTCACGCACCTGTAAGTTCACTTTGATGCAGCCGAGTGATTTAAGCGTTTCAAACGACGCGTTAATTAAGTTGGTACCCACGCCTTTACGACGATGATCAGGATGCACCGCTACAGCATACAACCAACCTCTATGTCCATCGTAACCCAGCATACACGCACCAATGAGCACGCCTTCTTCCCACGCTACAAGTATCAAGTCATCCACATCGAGCTTAGTCGGTAACATGGCCCGCGGGGCATTGTGCGAAGGGTCATCAGGGAACACCATCTCCCAAAGTTCAACCAGTGGCACTAAGTCAATTGGCTGTACTCGTCTTATTGTCATATTGTCGTCTCCTTTGAGCACACCTTGTTACCCCTAATATATACAAAAAGCGACCTCAATGCCCATCATGCCCCAAAATAGTTACTATCAGCCTCAATTGATTAGCAGGATTATCCATTAAGCGTCATCAACTCTCATTGATCCCCCCAAAACTGTGTACGGTTTTCGTCATCCAGTAAACGATGCTTGCCATAATCAGTCCAATAACTCGCCTACTTCGTATCTTTAAAAAACAAGGATTTTGCTATAACTGCCGAACTCATATCTGCCTTTGCGGTCTGTTAATCGGTAGAATACGCATCCAGACATTCAGCTAGACAGATTTAACGCCTATGAAAATTTTCAACAAAGCAGAATTGATCTTTTACGCCTGCGCTTTTGTCTCTATTTTTGGCATTGCAGCGATTGTAAAAGCCGTTCATTCTGAGGATCCGTTACCAGACGATCTTGGCCCTTGTGATCTTGATACTGGCCTTTGCACTCTAGTCGAATCCAAAGCGCGCTTTAGCGAGGCGACAATACAATTTGCTGATGGAATTCGGCTCAATCGCCGCATCGATACCGTACTCACACTGCCTAAAGCGGTCCAAAATGCTCAGTCTGTAAACCTAGTGCTCGAAGGGCGAGAAATGTACTTGGGCGTTTATGAATATCCGCTGCGTAAGACGGAAGACAATACATGGCGTAACCAAGTAGTGGTTCCACTGTGTACCGATGAGCGCATGCAGTGGACATTAAAAGTCGAAATGGTTGACGCAATGGGTCGTCAGCAAGAATGGGCATATCTATTTAATATTGAGAATCCAAACGAAGCGATTTAAAAGTCATGCTGCTAAAACAAAGCTTTGCACCAGTCGTCAATGCTGACACTCATACCTTGGTACTCGGATCCATGCCTGGCCAGGCGTCACTGGATGAGCAGCAATATTATGCGCACCCACAAAACCTGTTTTGGAAAATCCCTGCAGCACAGCTCGGTCAAACCGCACCTGATGACTATGCGGCACGTTTAACGATGTTGGAGCTGTTTGGCGTCGGTTTATGGGATGTTTTGCAATACTGTGAGCGCCAAGGCAGCCTCGATTCAAAGATCGTAACGTCCAGTGAACAAGCCAACGATATCATCGGCTTATTGTCTGACTATTCCAATATTACTAAGCTCTGCTTCAATGGGCAGAAAGCCTATCAAGCGTTCAAACGCCATTTGCTCAAACCCAATCCAAGCTTCTTTGAACGCTACACGCTAACCGTTTTACCTTCCACCAGCCCTGCTAATGCCTCAATACCTAAACAAGATAAATTCTCGGTTTGGCAACAACACGTCTGGTCGACCATACGATAACCCTTATCTCTAACCTTCGAACATACGCTTAGCGTGCGTTGTGAAGGCCCGCGTTAAATTGCTCAGCGTCGACGATCGTACTGAGGTGTGCTGCCAATATAAGGGCACATCTATCGTGACCGTCTCATCCAACATCATAATACGCTGCTGAGACAACTCCTTTTGAATCATACATTCTGGGACCATACACCACCCCAAACTAAGCGCTGCCGCTTCGACAAACCCTTTAGACGTTGGCAAATAGTGCGTCGGGGGTGAGAGTGATTGCTCACTAAACTGCGCCATAAAGCGACTTTGTAAGGTATCTTTGCGGTTGAACACCAACATTGGTGCCTGCTGAAAGGTCTCTGAGTTCAACCCATTAGCGAAATAGCGTGCTTGAAACGTTGGCGACGCAATAGCGTGATAGCGCATGGTGCCAAGCTGATGAATATCACAACCTTGTATTGCCTTCGCCTCTGACGTGACAGCCCCCACCGCCGAGCCATCTCGCAGTAAACTCAACGAATGATCTTGATCATCAACGATCACTTCAAATAAATAGCCGAACTCTTGATTCAACTGCGCGAGTGCCGGTAACACCCACGTTTCAAGGGAGTCATCGTTCACAGCAATTTTAAGACGCTGTGCTGCAACAGGTTGATCTAGTTGAAAGTCAACAAACGCTTCGGCTTCTAGCGCCAGCATGGGTTGCACTTTACGCAATAGAACCTGCCCCGCCTCCGTTGGTCGGCAAGGGGGCTGACGCACGATCAACACTTGCCCAAGGCGATCTTCTAACGCTTTTATCCGTTGAGAAATTGCGGAAGGTGTCACCGCTAAACGCTGAGCGGCACCATCAAAACTGGTTTCTTCAATCACTGCCGCGAAGGCGGCTAACTGGGGGTGAAGTAAGCTCATATTTTCTTTTTCATTAGTTTTTCTTAACTATATCAACAATTATTAATTTTACTAATCCGATTTATCGCATCAAGATTGACATCTCTAATCACGTTGCAGGACCTATTTCATGTTACTAACAGCCTTAATAGCCGGATTTACGGCAGGTGCGGGGTTAATCATTGCCATCGGTTCGCAAAATGCGTTTGTCTTACGTCAAGGGCTGCTGCGCAATCACGTCGGCGCGATCGTTGCGATCACCTCATTAAGCGATATCCTCCTTATCAGTGCAGGCGTGGCTGGCATCGGGTTCATCGTCACGGAATGGCCGAGCGCCATCTATTTACTTCAGCTCGGTGGAGCAGCCTTTTTGGCGGTTTATGGGCTTCAAGCCGCTTATCGAGCATGGTCAGGCTCTGGGGCCCTCCAAGCCAGCCAGTCCGGTGCTGGCGCTTCGCTCAAAGCCGCTGTTCTGACTTGCTTGGCGTTCACTTTCTTAAACCCCCATGTCTACCTCGACACCATGGTGCTACTGGGCAGCTTATCTACGCATTATCCTGGTGCTGGACAATTCGTATTTGCCATCGGCGCCTGTTTCGCCAGCATCGCTTGGTTTGTTGCGTTAGGCTATGGCGCTCGATTGCTTCGTCCTGTGTTTAATAACCCCAATGCTTGGCGCGTGTTAGATGCCATCATTGCGGTCTTTATGCTGACGTTAAGTGCACTGATGCTCATCAACTAGCGCTCCTAGCTGGCCTATGGGTAAGCAAGCACCAACATGAAAAAAGCGGCTCTTGTATAAGAAGCCGCTTTTTATAAAACTCAAACAAAGTACGTTTATCTACAGTACCGCACCGATAAATTGTTTCAGTTCTTCAGTTTCCGGATCAGACAATAGTTTTTTCGAGTTCCCCTCTTCCCAAACCTTGCCTTGATGCATGAAAACCACACGGTCACCGACATCACGTGCGAAATTCATTTCATGGGTCACAAGCACCAGTGTCATCCCTTCTTTCGCAAGTTGCTCAAGTACTTTTAGTACATCACCAACCAATTCTGGGTCCAACGCTGAAGTAATCTCATCACACAACAACACCTTAGGATTCATGGCCAGCGCACGCGCAATCGCAACACGTTGCTGTTGACCACCGGACAGTTTCTCTGGATAACTGCCGAACTTATCCCCAAGCCCAACCTTTTCCAACATGGCCTTGGCAATGGTTTGCGCCTCAGCCTTGGACTTTTTCAACACTATGGTAGGTGCCAACATGATGTTTTCTCCCACTGTTAAATGCGGGAAAAGGTTAAAATTTTGAAAGATCATCCCGACACTTAATGCCAATCGACGCACTTGAATGTCTTCGGATGTCACTTCCTTATCGTCCACACTAATGCCGCCTTGCTGGTATTCCTCAAGGCCGTTAATGCAGCGTAATAACGTACTTTTACCTGAGCCACTTTTACCAATAATTGATACCACTTCCCCCGCTTTAATATCCAGATCGATACCTTTAAGCACATGAAAGTCGCCATAATATTTGTGGACTTGATCAAGTTTAACGAGCGACATGGTATTTCTTCTCCAAATACTTGCTGCATAGGGACAGCGGGTAACACAAGGCGAAATAGAGTAATGCAACAAAAGCAAATACTTTAAACGGTTCAAACGTAGCGTTGTTTAGCATAGTGCCGGCTTTGGTCAACTCGACAAAACCAATGACTGAAGCCAAGGCCGTACCTTTTACTACTTGCACGGAAAAGCCCACCGTTGGCGCAAACGCCACCCGTGTGGCTTGAGGCAAGATCACATGACGCAGAGTCTGTAAAAAACTCAACCCCAATACGCGACTCGCCTCCCATTGACCTTTTGGTAGCGTATCGATACAACCACGCCAGATCTCTACCAAAAATGCACTGGTAAACAGAGTCAGCGACAAGATTGCCGCTCCCCAAGCAGAGATTTCATAACCAATCATGGATAAGCCGAAGAAGCACAAAAACATCTGCATTAACAGCGGCGTACCTTGAAACAACTCCACGTAGACTTTAACAAAGCGCGTCATCACAGGGTTGCGTGTCAAGCGCACGGCCGTCAATCCGAGCGCGACACTCGTGCCACTGATAAACGCGATCAATGACAATAAAATGGTCCACTGCATCGCAAACAACAGGTTACGCAGAATGTCCCAGTTCGAAAACTCAATCATGAAGCCTCCCGAAAGGCGAAGACGCGCTTACCAATTAGGCCAAAGATATAGCGCATTAACATCGCCAGCCCTAAATACATCAGAGCTGTGACGACATAGCTCTCAAAGGCACGGAAATTACGCGATTGCACTAGGTTGGCAGCGTAGGTGAGGTCTTGCACTGAGATCTGAGACAGCACCGCAGACCCCAACATCACAATGATGCATTGACTGGTCAAAGCGGGATAAATCTTCTCAAACGCTGGTGTAAATACAACTCGCACTAACGTCTGGCGAAAGTTCATACCGAGTACTTTAGCTGCTTCCCATTGACCCTTAGGAATATTGCTCAATCCCGCACGAATGATTTCTGTGCTGTACGCCCCTAAGTTAATGGTCAATGCAATCACACTGGCTTGCCACGGTGTTAACAACAAACCAATGGATGGTAAGCCAAAGAAAATAAAGAACAACTGTACGATAAACGGTGTGTTGCGAATTAACTCGACATACGCTGCCACAGCGCGTTGACTGGGTTTATTACCGTACTGTCGTATCGACGCGCATAGCGTACCTACGATTACGCCTAATACCGTCGTCAACAACGTGAGTTGCAGGGTGGTCGCAAGACCACCCAGAAACACATCGGTATAAGGTAGAAGGTCTGAAAAATTCAGCATATGCTACGCCTTAGGCACCGAAACCTTGTGGTAAAGGAGCTTTTAACCATTTCATCGAAATATCGTTCAACTTACCTTCTGCCAAGGCTTTAGCAATGATCGCATTCACTTCAGCTTGTAGCGCAGCTTCACCTTTCGCCATGCCGATGTAACAAGGAGAGTCTTTCAGCATGAATTTCGCTTCTGGTGCACGAGCAGGTTTACGCTTCGCAATCTCAGTCGCCACTAAGTTACCGGTCGCAATCAAATTAACTTGGCCAGTTAAGTACGCGGTTAGCGTTGTATTGTTGTCTTCAAATCGTTGAATATTGATATCGCTAGGAGCATTTCGCTCAAGCTCTAAGTCTTCCACCGAACCACGCGTAACGCCTACGGTTTTACCTGATAAAGCAGCCAAGTTAGGTGCTTGGACACTCTTCTCCCCGAAGACACCTAAAAAGAAAGGTGCGTAAGGCGTTGAAAAGTCGATTGCCTTTTGACGCTCTGGATTTTTACCCAAGCTGGAAATCACCAAGTCTACTTTTTTGGTCTGAAGGTAAGGAATACGGTTTGCACTGGTGACAGGGACAATCGTTAAATCCACTCCCATTTGGTCGGCAATGTAGTTCGCCATATCCACATCGATACCTTGAGGTTTCAAATCGGCACCCACAGAGCCGAACGGAGGAAAGTCTTGTGGCACCGCAATACGTATTTCATCGCGTGATTTAATATCACTCAATACATCCGCTGTAGCAGTCATGGCAGCCGTCACACATGCGGTCGCTAGCAAAGTTTTCGTTAGCAGTTTTTTAATCGCTTTCATTATTGGGTTCCTCGTTTCATTTTTGGTCAACTGTGAAACGATATTTGCAACACCCATGCCAAAATGAAACGTTAGTTTCTAATATCTCTTAGACTGAGACGTAAGTACCAATCCTCTATAGCTTTTTCCCTAAACTACGCTGATAAAGACGCTAAGTATTTGACCAATAAGTCAATTTTCTATGCGCCTACTCGTAAAGCATGAGCACTTAATGATGCACCAAAACTGCACATTCCAAACGCTACTGGACAGGCAATACCCGTTTTAGCAGTATCACATTCAGAGCCACTGCAGTTTCACTCTAAAAGGAGCCTTTAGATGAATCACGAAATGACACCAATCTCTTCCCCCTATGCCGCCATCAAAATTGTGTTAACGCCAAAAGAAAAAGATCTGGGTGGATTTACCGTCAAACGCTCGCTACCCACTCGTAAGTGTCGTAGCGTTGGACCTTGGGTCTTTTTTGATCATATCGGCCCTGCCTCGTTTTCTCCCGGCGACGGCGTAGACGTACCCCCCCACCCCCATATTGGCTTAGCTACCGTGACCTATCTATTCGAAGGAGAAATGCTCCATCGTGATTCGCTCGGCAACACGGCGCGTATCGTACCGGGTGATATTAATCTGATGGTCTCCGGTAAAGGCATCACGCATTCCGAGCGCCAACGCCCTGAAACAAAAGCAGCCAACAATCATGTTCATGGTTTACAGCTATGGCTCGCTTTGCCTCAAGCTCAAGAACAAATCGACCCAGAGTTTTATTCATATGAACAACGCCAACTACCACGCACCGAAGTGCAGGGTGTCCCTGTTCGCGTGATGATGGGCGAAGCGTATGATGTGGTCTCACCCGTTAAAACCTACTCACCGACACTCTATTGTGAAGCGAAGCTCAAAGCAGGCCAAACATTGACCCTGCCTCATGCTGCAGAGCGTGGTCTGTATCTCGTCAATGGACAGCTTGAATTAATGGGAGATCCTATTGACGCCCAGACCATGGTCATTCTGACTGATCAACCTGACATTGAAGTAACGGCACGGGAAGACAGCGTTATTGTCTTAGTCGGCGGAGAAACGCTTGGTACCCGCTATATGGACTGGAACTTTGTCGCCAGCAACAAGTCCTTAATAGAGCAAGCAAAACAAAATTGGCAACAAGGCAATTTCCCCATCGTACCAGGCGATGAGCATGACTACATTCCACTGCCTAACTAACACTGCAAATTCAATGGATACTTAGAAGGGATCGTTATGACTCTCACTCCGTTAAGCCCTCATATCGGTGCGCGCCTAGATGGCCTTTCGTTAAATGCCCTCACAGATGATGAATTTACGCAACTGTATCAGGCGTTTTTGGAATACAAAGTCTTGGTCGTGCCAAAGCAACAACTCACGCCCGCAGAACACTTGAAATTTGGAAAACGGTTTGGCGAGTTAGAGCCCCCACATCCCTTCTTCCCTCACGTCGTGGGTTACCCTCAAATTGTGGTGATTGAGACAGCACCAGGCAATCCCCCGGGAGAAAGCTTCTGGCATACGGATATGACCTTTCAGTCGGCTCCGCCAAAATGCTCGATTCTGCACGCCCAGCATTTACCCGATCAAGGTGGAGATACCTTATGGTGCAATATGGGCGCGGTATTAGAAAGCTTGCCCAGCTCACTACGCGAGCAATTAACTGGGCAGCAGGCGTGCCACCAGCTACATGCTTTTGCGGGCAGTCGCTACGATCATACGACTCCTGAAGGCGAGAGTGTGGTCACGCAAAAAAGCCGAGACTTCCCTCCTGTACATCACCCTTTAATTGCACAACACCCTGAAACGGGAGAACACTCACTCTTCATCAATGAGCAATTCACTCGGCATATTGACGGTCTCAGTGACACCGATAGCCAAGCGTTACTTGATGAGTTATTTCAGCTGGCAAGACAACCCGAGTTTCAAATGCGCCACACTTGGCAAGTGGGTGACATCGTCATATGGGACAATCGCATCACTCAGCACTACGCGGTCACCGATTACGGAGATGCGCCTAGAAAGCTGCATCGTGTCACCGTGCAAGGACAACGCACATTAGCGGTTACAGCGAGTTAAAACGCCCTTTTCCACCACTCCAATAAAGACCTTTGAAAGGGTAATGTGGAAGATGCACCATCAGACAAGGGAGCGCTATCATTGCAACAACAAGCGCAGTACACTTCGATTGGTCAAACATCAAACTAGGATAGAATAAACGCTATGGATATCGTCTCACTAATACTTAATAACGTTCTTACCGTGCCTGTCGCACTGTTAATTTTCGCCATCATTTTACTTAAATCATCGATCATTTTTGTGCCGCAAAACCGCGCCTATTTGATCGAGCGCTTTGGCAAATACCGTTCAACAAAAGAAGCGGGCTTAAACTTTCTAATTCCGTTTATTGATCGCGTCGGAGCAGACCGATCTCTCAAAGAACAAGCCGTTGACGTGCCCAAGCAAGGAGCAATCACCAAAGACAATATTTCCCTACACGTAGATGGCGTGTTGTATTTCCGCGTACTAGACCCTTACAAAGCGACATACGGCGTGGACGATTATGTCTTTGCCGTGACGCAATTATCACAAACAACAATGCGCTCTGAATTAGGTAAGATGGAATTAGATAAAACCTTCGAAGAACGTGATGCTCTGAACACAAACATTGTGTCTGCCATTAACGAAGCGGCTGGACCTTGGGGTATTCAAGTACTGCGCTACGAAATCAAAGACATCATCCCGCCGCAATCGGTCATGGAAGCCATGGAAGCGCAGATGAAAGCCGAGCGAGTCAAACGTGCGCAAATATTAGAATCCGAAGGTGATCGTCAAGCAGCCATCAACCGCGCCGAAGGCCAAAAACAATCGGTTGTCCTATCGGCGGAAGCGGATAAAGCAGAACAAGTGCTGCGAGCGGAAGGTGAGGCCAAAGCCATCATCGCCGTTGCAGACGCCCAAGCAGAAGCGCTCCGTACCGTAGGTGAATCCGCAAATACCGAAAACGGTCAAAAAGCGATTCAATTAGATCTGGCCACTAAAGCGATTGAAGCCAAACACGCCATTGCTAAAGAGTCGTCATTGGTCATTTTGCCGGATAATGCTACGGATGCCAGCTCACTCGTCGCTCAAGCCACATCCATCATCAATCAACTGAATAAGCGCGCGTAATGAACTTTATAGCCACTTACCTCGTTGAAGCACTCGCCATACTCGGGCTGGTGCTGCTCGCCATCGAAGTCTTAGTATTGGGCATCAGCACCTTTGTGCTGCTGTTTGCAGGGCTCGGATTGCTGCTCACATCTTTGTCCATGTACATGGAATGGATTCCCACGACGTGGCAATGGGCGTTAATCGCCACCACCATTTTCACGCTGCTGACAAGCATCGTTCTGTGGCCGATCATGAAACGTGCACAGCAAACATCCGAGCATAAAACCGTTAATAGCGACCTTATCGGCCACACTTTTGTCCTACCTGAAGACGTCGCTCCTGACAAACAAGTGACCTATCGCTTCTCGGGCATTGAATGGCGTTTAATAAGCAGCGAGCCCATCGCCAAAAGTACTCAGGTCGAAGTCGTTAACTTGCAGGTCGGCGAGCTTTTTATACAAGCAAAAGAGACACCGTAGAGCCTAGATACAAAGGAGCGACATGCTCCTTTTATTGAGTCCACTGCCCGCAATACACTCTCCTTGGTCAACGGATTAGGCAAGCTTCATTTCAGTGCACTACACTAAAACTTTTATTGTCCAGCTGACGTAGTAGTAGAGGTGTGCACCATGAAAGACATCGACATCGCCCAACAGGCGACCTTAAAGCCGATCCAGCACATTGCAGACAAGCTGGGCTTACCCGACGATGCACTCCACCCCTTTGGTTGTCATAAAGCAAAAGTCGATCTCACCTATCTCAAAACACTTGAGCACAAATCAGACGGCAAACTTGTCTTAGTAACCGGAATAACCCCCACGCCCGCAGGGGAAGGCAAAACAACGACGACGGTCGGACTAACCGACGCCCTCAATCGACTCGGCCATGCAACGTCCGCATGCTTGCGCGAACCCAGCCTTGGCCCCTGTTTTGGCATGAAAGGCGGTGCCGCTGGGGGAGGCTACGCGCAAGTGGTTCCAATGGAAGACATCAATCTTCATTTTACCGGTGACTTCCATGCGATCAGCACCGCACACAACTTACTGTCAGCTCTAATAGACAATCATATTCACTGGGGAAACGAGCTAGAATTCGATCAGCGGCGAATCGTATGGCGACGCGTGATGGACATGAATGATCGCGCATTACGACAAATTACGTGCGCTCTAGGAGGCCCTAACAACGGTTTCCCGCGCCAAGATGGTTTCGACATCACCGTCGCCTCAGAAGTGATGGCGATTTTCTGCCTCGCTCGAGACATCAAAGACTTAGAGCATCGGCTTGGCAACATCGTGGTCGGCTACCGTCGCGACAACACACCGATCACAGCCAAGCAACTTAACGCTCCGGGCCCAATGTCTGTTTTGCTTAAAGAAGCACTGGCCCCCAACTTAGTGCAAACGCTCGAACACAACCCTGCTTTTGTACATGGTGGACCGTTCGCCAACATTGCCCACGGATGCAACTCTGTCATTGCCACACGAACCGCACTGAAACTGTCCGACTATGTTGTAACGGAAGCAGGTTTCGGTGCCGACCTCGGTGCCGAAAAATTCATCGACATCAAATGTCGCAGCGCTGGATTAAGCCCGGATGTAGCCGTCATTGTGGCCACGGTTAGAGCACTAAAAATGCATGGTGGTGTGGCGAAGGAGGCGCTTGATACAGAAAACATCGAAGCGGTACGTGCGGGTTGCGATAATTTAGTTCGACACATTGATAACATGAAGCAATTTGGCGTCCCTGTACTGGTCGCCATCAACCAGTTTGTGACCGATTCAGAAGCTGAGCTCGCGGTCATTCGTGAGATCAGTGAATCCTCTGGCGTGCGCGCCGAACTCTGTTCCCATTGGTCGGATGGCGGGGCAGGGACCGAAGCGCTTGCCCTGCAAGTGTTGGAACTTACCCAATCCGAGACGTCGACATCATGCCACGCACTGTACGACAACAGTGAAAGCTTGTGGGATAAAGTTCGCACTCTCGCTACGCGATTGTATGGCGCGGCAGACATCACTGCCGATCAAAAGATTCGCAACCACCTCACTATGTTAGAAGAAACAGGTTATGGAAATTTGCCAGTCTGCATCGCCAAAACACAGTACAGTTTCTCGACCGATCCAACTCTAAAAGGCGCTCCTAGCGGCCATACCATTCCGATTCGGGAGGTTCACTTATCTGCGGGCGCTGGCTTTGTCGTTGTGGTTTGCGGCGACATCATGACCATGCCCGGTCTACCCCGAGATCCTGCTGCCAACCGTATTCGTCTGAATGACCAAGGTAACGTCGAAGGTCTATTTTGACCTTCGTACAGGCCAAACAAATTTGGGCTCAAATGCCATCGTCATTTTAGTCGTTCAATCACTGTCTACGCCAGAATAGCGGAAAGCTTCTCTGGTGCGCTCGTCAATCTCTTCGATAGACATCTGATCATCCACGACTTCAATGCGCCCAAGGTAGATTTTAGGAATCTCAGAGCGGCGCCCTTCTAATGAGAATTTAATGGCTTCTGCCGTCGCAACCCCTACATCGTCGCCCATACGCATGAGTGTCGCATTAAGGTTGCCTTGCTTGATTTGCTCTATTTCTGCTGCGGTTCCGCCCCAGCCCGTCACATACAGCTGATCGGTTAGGGATGCCTCTTCTAGATATTCTAATGCCCCAAGCGTCATCGCGGTATTGGCATTATGCAGCATCGATACCTCAGGAAAACTCTGTGTAATCAAGATCGCGCCATCGCGTCCACCACCGGCTTGGTATTGGCCAAAATGTTCATAGAGATTTTCCCAATCGCCCTTTTCTTTTACACACGATTTAAAATCCCCTGATCGTTGCTCATCGGTAATCCCTGGGATGCCTCGGTTCATAGCAAAAAAAACTTCATTGCCGAGTCGTTGAACGATAAATTTACACAAAGCTTTAGCGCCAACCGAGCTTGAGAAATCAAACCAAGCATCGGGCTGATATTGCCAGCGTTTCATTGGGGTATGAAACGCCCAAATATAGGACTTAAATTGATCAGATTGCGCCAGACGCTGGATATTGTCTGCTTGAACATATAATTCAGAAGGGCCGTAAATAACGTAGTCGTACTGTTCGGGATTCGCTAACACCTGATCGATATAGCGAGTCTGTAAAGCGTGCTCAATTTGTCGCGAGCTAAATTCATCGATGGTATAGTCAACACCAATAGCATCTAGACGCTTCGTAAGTGCTTTGTAATTACGTACCCAAAAGTCTGACAGATCCGCACTTGGGTAAATTAAAGCAATCCGAGTAACAGTTACTCCCGTATTAGATATCTTAACCGGACTAGAGCTGACAACGTCCTGAAAGCGCGCAGCGATGTCCGCATCATTGACTTCATTTGCCAACCAGTACTCTAACTTCGAAGACTCTTGATTAGAGCTGGAGCTATCAACTGCAAACGCTACTGTGGGCAGCAATAGAGCCGTTAATAAGCCTTTTACAAATAAAGACATTTATCAATCCTTTAAAAACATAATAAGTGGAGGGGTTAGCATACAATTCTTACTTATCCTAGACGGATTCCCCACTAAACGTGACCAGAATAAAGGTAAATGTTTGTAACCGTGAACAGCTCAACGCGCCGCCAATATACCGTCATTAAGACACTGATATCCATTTTTCTAATGACATTATCAGGGTATCAGTATGCCATTGAAGATCGTTTAAGTATTGAGCAACGAGTACAAAATGCGATTGAGGTCGATAGCCTTTGGCAAGGCCCTGTGCTTGGCCCGACCATCGCTCCGAAAAAACACCTTGTATTTGTCGCGTCAGATTTACGCAATGACGGCGTCAACAGTGTTGTGAAAGGTATGACCGAATCGATGGAAGGTCTCGATTGGAACCTTTACTTACTTGATGGCAAGGGGTCTAAACTACGTCAGTCCGCCGCATTGAATCGGGCCATTATGCTCAAACCCGATGGTATCGTTTTGGGCGGAATTGACGCAAAATTTCACGAAGACACCATAAAAACCGCCCAACACTTTGGTATAAAAGTAATTGGTTGGCATGCGGCTAACGAAGCTGGTCCGAATCCCGAGTTAGGCTTATATACAAATATCACGACTGATGCAGAAGAAGTGGGTGACATTGCTGCCTTATTCGCCATCGTCAACTCAGGCTATAAGGCGCAGGTCGTCATTTTTACCGATTCGAATTACAGCATTGCAATGCAGAAAGCCAATCGCATGGCCTCCCGTATTCAAGCATGCTCGGATTGTCGTTTACTTGCCATTGAGGATATTCCGCTTGATAACATAGCTGCAGAAATGCCTACCGCGATTGCTAAACTGCTTAACCAGTTCCCTAATCAAATTACACACTTTCTCGTTATCAATGACCTCTACATCGACTTTGCCGTCCCATCTTTGACAGCGTCAGGTATCGCTGCTGAAGATCTTCCTAAAAGTATTTCGGCGGGCGACGGTAGCCATGAAGCGTATCGCCGTATTCGTTCAGGTAAACATCAGCTTGCAACCGTTCCAGAACCCCTATTCATGCAAGGCTGGCAAATTATCGATGAGTTCAATCGTGCTTTTCAGGGGGAGTCTCATAGTGGGTTTCTTGCACCTGTTCATTTAATCACTAGAAATAACTTAGAGAATATCGTCCTAAACGTCGGCGTCTACGATCCCGATAACGACTACCGCATGGCTTATAGGAAGATATGGCAATGAACTTATTCAAAAAAATGAACTTAAGCGTTCGATTTGCCATATCCATTACCGTTCTGCTAGGCGCTTTCGGCTTGGGTATTGCGCTACTCATTCGCTCTCTCACCAATGTTGAGTTGCTGCTGGAGCAGGAATCAGCGCGTCACATCCAAGAACTGAGTAGTAGCTCAGCGATTAGCCGAGAAATTTTTCTGTTGTCATCTCGGGTACAACTGCTTGAGCAAAAGTTTTTATACGATGAGGAAATTCTGTCAGAAGAAAGCTTTAACATCGACGAACAATTACAACGCATTCGCTCTCTTTCCGATGACGATAGCTTCCTACTCAAAATGAACAACTTCATCGTCGACTTCCATCGTTTTTTAGGTAACTCCGTTACGCTGAATCGAATCCTAAAGGAGTTGTCTCAGATCGATAAACGGCTTGGCAATGAAATTGATCAGCTAGATTTTGCCTTAGCCTCAACCTCGGTGACACAACTGGTTGCCAATCCTGACTCAGATTTCAGAAATGACTTAGAAATCATGCACCAAATTCGCGAGTCGTATTTAAGCGTAGGCAAAATGGCGGCATCGGTTCGCAGTAGTATTACCCCAGATACGGAACAAGTGGTCATTATCAAAGTATTGAAAGAGCTTAATATCCTTGAAATGCACTTGAACAATATGCCGAAGCTCTCAGCGGCAGTCGAACAATCCAGCAACGCCATACTAAATACTATTAAGCGCTATCGAATTAGCCTGCGTAAGATGACCGCGAATCTCAATCAACGCTGGCTAGTTATGTCGGCACTGGTGAGTACACAAAGTTCGCTGATCGGTTATGTAGAGAGCACTGAGGCAAACGTTCAAAGTAGCGCCATGCGCCTATCAACAGATCTTCGAGAAGATCTAAACGATATGCGTATATGGATGCTTGCAACGGGCGTGATCTCGTTGATCGTCGGCATTTTACTGATCTTATTCATGGTACGACAAAACATCACTAAGCCTCTGGCTAGGCTACAGCGAAGCTTTAAAGAAATTGAGGGTTATAACTTTGACCATCCTGTAGAGTTGAATAGATCAGACGAATGGAACGTGATTGAAAATGCCTTCAATCGGATGGCCAGTCGCCTCAAGAAAACCTATCACGACCTGGATAATGAACGCTCCAAGCTCCACAAACTGGCTCATCACGATCCACTCACTGGCTTAGCTAACCGCTTACTGATCCATAAAAACATCGATACCGCCATTGCCACCGCAGAGCAATTCAATCACCGTTTTGCCCTGCTCTATTTGGACATCGATCACTTTAAAACCATTAACGACTCAATGGGGCACAGTGCCGGAGACAAATTGCTGCAGGAAGTGTCGCAGAAATTATGCAATCTTGTCGGTAAAACGGACACCGTCTCTCGACTGGGTGGCGACGAGTTCATGGTCTTGGCGCGTTCAATTAAGACGACGGAACAGGCCAACATGCTTGCGAAACAAATTAATGAGGAGCTTGGACAGCCGTTCACAATCGACAACCAAACCGTCTTTGTTGGCGGCAGTGTCGGCGTATGTTTGTACCCTGAACATGGCGAGGACTCCGAGACCTTGATCCGAAATGCAGATACGGCGATGTATCATGCCAAACGCTTTGGTCGGGACCATCATCGACTTTACCATGACTCCATGACATTCGAAGCCCACAATTTGATGTCGAAAAGCTCAGGATTAAAAAAGGCGCTCCGCAACCAAGAACTGTTTGTACAATATCAACCACAGTACGACAGCTTCACTGGTGAAATCTACGGCGCAGAAGCTCTGGTGCGCTGGAACCATCCCGAGAAAGGGGTCTTGTTACCGGGAGAGTTTTTGGATGTCGCCGAGCAGACCGGTGCAATCGTCGACATAGATAATTATGTTTTTGATATTGTATTCAATGACTTAATATCATTGCACTCACAAAACTTGGTTCCCAGTAACTTCTCTTTGTCAGTTAATTTTTCTGGGCGCAAGCTCCTCTCAGAGAACCTATTGGATCACCTAAAGAAATGTCACGATCAAGCCCCTGAGGTTGCTTCGAGCATTATATTGGAGCTCACAGAGCGCGATATGCTCACTAAACTCGATCAATGTGAAGGCTTCATTAATCAAATCAAACAATTTGGGTTTAAGGTAGCCGTTGACGACTTTGGCACAGGGTATTCTTCATTGGCTATTTTGAAGCACCTCCCCGTCGATATCCTAAAGCTAGATCGAAGCTTTATTAGCGGTTTAGGCTTTAATACGGCGGACTACGTCATCGTTGACTCAATTTTAACGATTGCACGAGGTTTGCAGTTAAGCGCTATTGCAGAGGGCGTGGAGACGTCGCAACAACTCGAAGTGTTGAAAACCCTTGGGTGCGAAATTGCACAGGGCTATTATTTGTCTTATCCAATCTCCCTCAATGAACTCAAAACAATCATTGCCGAGAAATCGCCTTCAGACTAGGTCGAAGTGCGAGGTTAGGTCTTGTACGAATGACACTAGACTAGAACGTCCTCTAACCAACACCTGATCGTATTTTTAAACGTGTTGGTCAATGAGTATCGGGTTGCCATCCGGATCAATAACAGAAAAGCTCGATGGCCCTTCGTCCCCAGCAATGGAATTGACAACGATGTCTATACCCTGGGATTCAAAGTGCTTTTGCAACTGGCGCACATCATCGAACGGCTCCACATCTTCCGCGTTTTGATTCCACCCCGGATTGAAAGTGAGTATGTTTTTATCAAACATCCCTTGGAATAAACCAATATTGGTCTCCCCATTTTTCATGATAAGAAAACCATGGGACTCATCTCCAGCAAACACCTCAAAACCAATCTTTTCATAAAAAGCTTTTGATATGGCCAGATCTTTAACGGCTAAACTTATTGAGAAACAACCTAAATTCATACACGGCTCCTGAGATCTCGCTAAAAAAGTTATCCAGTCCTATTACTTAGACAAAATCTAATCCCTATTTACGCGCCCAAAAGAGGCAAATGCTTGCGCTGATGGTACGTTAACGCCAACTCTAGGCAGTGCTTGATGGCGAATTCAGGCATAGGCTGACTGAGATCTAGCACGAGGGCACGATTTCCTTCAAACACTAATTCTTGGCCGTACAACGCACGAAAGGTATCCACTAGTTTAGATTGGCAATGAAAAAACACATAACAGTGATTTGGCGTTTTTGCCTTCCAATCCATTCGAATCGGACTCCCCGTCTTCACACGATAGCTTGGTTCGCACCATTTCAAAGATTCGTCCACCTCACCTAACGCCAATCCTTCTGCTAACTGAAAGACCATATTGCGTAATGCTTCCAATCGACTCCGAGCGTCCTCTGGATACTCCGCAAACCGCTCTTTAACTGATTGTTTCACTGCAATCTCCATGGCTAATAAATACATCAAACGTAAGAAATAATATTCACAACGATAATCTTGATCCGATCACTCTGGCGTTAAACAACACACATTAGTCGCCGACGCTCGGGGCATTTGTGTCACAACAAAGACAAAACAGGTCACATTTTGACAATCAATTGATCCCACATTCGCACATTGTTATACCTAAAGCTCGTTATAAATCAGGAGACAAACATGCCATTAGTACGTATAGATGTCACGGAAGGTCGTAGCGATGAAGACCTCAAAATCTTAATGGACACGATACATGAATGTGTATTGAGCGCTTTTAAAGTCCCTAAACGAGATCGCTATCAGATTGTCACCGAACATAAGCCTGGTCGTATGATACTTCAAGACACAGGACTCGGTTTCGAGCGCACGGACAAGGCCATTGCCGTACAAGTCTTTACCAGTGCACGCGCGACCGTTATGAAACAAGACTTTTACGAGTTAATGGCAAGTAAGCTAACCGCTCAATGCGACCTAGATCCAAAGGACCTGATGATCTCCATTATGACTAATACGGATGTTGATTGGAGTTTTGGGTTCGGAGAGATCCAGTACTTGAATGGTAAGTTATAAACTCTGATGCTTTGGCGCGATCCACCATCATCGGATTCAGCACTCGCTAGTCATTCCGCAACATCAGATTTAGCGATATAGAGATCGATGCCCGCGACCTCACCACTGCCCCTAGCGGATGGGACGCTTGCAAACATACACGGAATTAGTCGCGACACCGCCTTGGAAGGGGTTGTCGAAACTTATCAAATGAGATTCGACTGTATCAAAAACCGTGCTCAGCAAGGCAGAGAAGTCGTCTTCCGGTGGGTTCTGCGACCACATGGCAAATACGCCGTCTTCAACCAGTTGCTCTGCCATCAGAGTCAAGTTCGCAGTGGTGTAGAACCCAGCGTTAGCAGGGTTGAGGTATTCCGTTGGCGAGTGGTCAATGTCTAACAAAATCGCATCAAACTTTTTACCCGCATGTTGCGGGTCAAAGCCTGTCTCTGGGGCCGTTGCTAAGTCAAAGAAGCTACCCAGCACATAGCGATTACGAGGGTCCGCGTTGAGTACTTTACCAAGGGGCACCATTTCTTGTTGATGCCAATGAATCACGGTTTCTATCGCGTCCACTACTAGCAGCTCGGCAATGCGTTCATCGGCCAAGGCTGCAACCGCAGTGTAGCCAAGTCCTAAACCACCGACGACAACATTTAGCTTGTCACCTTCTACCTGCGCCAGCCCTAAGGTTGAGAGCGCTTCTTCGGCGTCAACGAACATACTCGACATCAAAAACTCATCGCCCAGCTTTACTTCGTAGATATCACGATCCCCCAAAGCAGGGATGCGTCGCTTACGAAGGGAAATCTCACCTAAAGGCGAGTCTTGGCTATCCAGCTCTTCAAACAGAAGCGACATACATGTGATCCTAAAACGGGTAAATGGCCGACAAGTATACGCGCAATATTACCTTTTCGCTCATCTGGCAGCCGACGTCATAGATCCAATTATCGAGCTAACGGCGGTTACCAAAGGCGCTAGCCGTACTCACCGCCAGTACAGACAGAAGGCCTAACGCTGAAACAGGCGCTATAACGACCCAATAGCTGCGTTCAATATAGGGCAAGCCTTCGGCTAAGATACGGCCCCACTCTGGGCTTGGAGGCATCGCACCTAAGCCTAAGAACCCTAACGATGCCAACGTCAAAGCGATCCCCGGAACGCGTAACATCGCATGGCGTAACAGTGGTTTAATCACCGCAGGAAACACGTAAAAGACATTGCGACGTATCACTCCCACGCCGATTAATGGCAGCATTTGAACATATGGGCGCGCTTTCACTTCAGCGGTGAGTGCTGAAGCATGGGCGGCCAACGGTGCCCAACTGACCAAAATCACAGCAATGGAGGCCCCCACCAGCCCGGGGCCATAGACCGCCGCGACCAATAATCCACTCAAAATCGGTGGCAATGCGTTCGCGACTTCAATGGGCCCTGCCATCAAGCGAGGGAACTGCCCTATAACAAAGCCCAAAAGCAAAGACACCAACGCCACGACGATCGCTAACACACAGGTGTAGAAACTGCCGTGAGCTAAGCGTGCTAACAAATCACGCCCCATCGCATCGGCACCAAACGGTAGCGCCAACGACGGCGCTTGTAAGCGCATAAATTCCACTGAATAAGGATCACGTGTGATGCCAGCGCAGGTCATAACGACCAATAACAGTAAACACATCACGGGAATCAGACGTGTACTTTTAGCCAGAATGACATCCGCTTCTTTTGGAATCGGCATCGCCCCCTGACGCAATGCTTGACCGAGAATCATCGCCTTTAAGACATTCACCAGCATACCAATAAAGAAGGCAAACACGAGCATGAACAACACACCCAGTTGCAAGGATGGCACGTCTTTCGACACCGCCGCCCCAAGCGTGGCACGACCAATGCCAGGGATGGCGAAAATTTTCTCAATGGCCACCACACTGCCCGTCAGTGCCACAATGGTCAGGCCGATCATAGGCAATACCGTGGTCAGAGCCCGGCGAAGCACCGCTAAAACGATGTGCCAACGACTCACGCCGGCGACACTCCACGTGGCGACCCATGCCTCGGTGAAGACTTGTGCGATATTGTCGGACAATAGCCGCCCTAGGTAACCCGCGGTGGGAATCGCTAACGCTAGCGCTGGTAAAACCACATACGAAATGCCTTTCCAACCATACGTCGGCAGCCATCCTAGCCACACCGAGCCGACCAATAACAACATCGAAGCCAAGACAAATTCGGGTAAGGCCGTCAACAGCACCGCAAACGCGCCACTGCTACGATAGGCCTGACCTCGCAGGCCGCGTCGAATGGTTGGGATACACAGTAACAAAGCCAGTACAAACGACACGCCTAAGGTAAACCCCATCAGCGTTAGAGACACCCCTGCCGCGTTCAACATATCGCCTAATATGGGTTTTCCTGAGACCCAAGATATTCCCGCATCGCCATGCAGTAGCCCCTTAAGCCAAGACAACATTAGCGCCATCGGACCTTGGTCTAAGCCTAAGGACTCGCGAATCGCGTTTAATGTCTCGGGGGTCGGGTTTTGCTCTGAATAGCGCGCCCGCAATAATGCCAATGCGGGGTCTTGGCCTGACAGCCAAGGTAGCATTGCCACCACGATGACTATCCCCATAAGGGACAGTAATCGTGAAGACAGAGTAAAGGCCCAAGATCGGTCAAGAGGAAAGGTCTTAACCGCAGCTTGTAACGTCGTTTGTAGTCGAGCTTTCATAGAAGTGCTAAACGCTTATTTCGCTGAGTCAGAAGACACAAGATGAGTTTGCGTTGAAATAATCAAACGCTCGCGGGGATCCGCAATGGCCTCTCTAACACGCTTTGATTCGCCTTGAATCACGCGCTCGTGTAATAGGGGAATGGCCGCATCGCTTGCCAAGATCAAACGTTCCGCTTTCATGATGGCTTTTTGACGCGCTTCACCAGCGGGTAACACAGACGCCGCCTCAATGGCGTCATCGATCGCCGGATCACACAACTGTGCTAGGTTATAAGAACCTTCACAGGTGAAGTCGCTCGACATGTAAGCAACGGGGTCACCGAGATCCAACATGGTGGCACGCGACAAGATAAACAAGTCAAATTTACCTGCCAATGCATCCTGTTCAATTTGCGAGTATTCGCGCACATCTTGCTTGACGGTAAAGCCCGCTTCAGTCAATTGCTGAGCCAAATACACCGCCACTTCAGGGAGTTCAGTTCGGTCGGTATAGGTACCCAATACAATCTCCACGCCCTGGGGATCAGAAGGGGCAACCGGCGCTGCCACGGGTTGACGCAGTTTTGCCGCCCAAGGTAGCGCTGGACCAAGCAAGCCCACACCGATGTCTGCACGAGACTCGTAAACGTTGTCGATCAACTGCTGACGGTCAAGTGCTTCACGCACCGCGGCGCGCATGCCCGCATCCTTCATAACACTGCTGTTCATATTCGCATACAGCGTATTGGTACGCGGCATCGCAACTTCACGAATCATAGACGGATCCAGCAGCGGAGCTTGCGACACTGGAATCGCCTCAACCACATCGGCTTCCCCAGTGCGCAGCGCCGATGCACGCGCGATACCATCTGGCACGAAGCTTACGTCAATGCCCGCCAGTTTGGCGGGTTCGCCCCAATAGCCATCAAATCGATCGACCGTGGCGGTACTTGAGCCATTTAATTTCACCAGACGAAACGGGCCTGTTGCGGTACTTTCTGGGTTGATCGCCCCGTTTTCGCCGTAAGCGCTTGGCGCTAAAATGGTGAGCTGTGGGCTGCTTAAACGTTGCGCCAACAGCGGGTCTGGCTCTTTACTGCTGACGATGACCGCGTTGTCACCATCGGTTTTAACGGTCCAATCCACACCGTCTAGAATGCGCGGTTTAGGCGCAGCGTTCGCCGCCTTATCGAGCGCATTGGCCACGGCGCTTGCATCCATTTTCGTGCCATCGTGGAACATAACGCCTTCTCGTAACGTAATGCGCCAATCATTCGGAGTGATCTGTTCCCACTCGGTCGCCAGTTTAGGTTCTAACGTGCCTTCGGCATTTAAAAATACTAAGGTCTCACCAACGCTCCAACGGGAGAATTTAAAGGCATCATCACTCAATGGCGACAGGCCTGTACGAGGCGTCAACAACATCGCCAGCTTCAAACGGTCGTCTTGAGTTTGAGCCGTGGCATCGGCGCTCTGTGTCACGTCTTCACTTCCGTCAAAACAGCCCGTTAATGCTGTGATAGACAACGCAAGCGCCATCCACGACCAAGTTTTCTTCGGCTTCATGAGAATTTCCTTTGTTTAAGTTAGTTCGATAATAAAGAAGAAGGTTGCCATGCATTGGCATGAACGGTTGGCACCGCCTCAAGAAGGCGTTGGGTATAAATATTGTTCGGTGCTCGCAAGGCATCGGCGGTGGGCTGGTCTTCGATGATGCGCCCTTGCTGCATGACGAGCATGCGGTCACACAACCCTGACACCATGGAAATATCATGGGTGACTACCAACAGCCCCATTTGATTCTCATCACATACCTGCGAAAGCAGAGCCTTGACTTGCTCACGTAAAGGGAGATCCAGGCCACTGGTGGGTTCATCCGCCAGAAGAAATTTAGGTTTGATAATCAGAGCACGGGCTAACGCAACACGCTGGGCTTGCCCCCCCGACAGCTCACTGGCTTTTTGGGCCAGTACTGAATGTGGCAACTCCACTTGCTCTATCGCGCGCTGCAACATGGCCACATCAGGGGTGCCCAGCTTAAGCCGCTTGATGGGTTCAGACAGTAAAGTGGCGACAGTTTGGTGTGGCGGTAAGGCCGTATGCGGATCTTGCGGAATGTACTGCACTAACTTGCGATAATGATTCATCGGGCGCCACGGTGTGATGCGTATCGGCTCGCCTTCGCAATGAATCTGACCTGACTGAGCTTGAATCACACCAAGTATCAATTTGAGTAACGTAGATTTACCACAGCCGGACTCGCCGACTAAACCGATGCGTTCCTTCTGACCGATGTTCAAGCTCAATGAAGGAATGATATCGGATGCACGATCACGACCATAGCGCAGTGTTTCCAACTGTAAAAAAGGCACCTGACTCATGCGTTAACAACCTTTTTTGACGGTAGGGCCATGTCCGAAAAGACTTGTTGAGCCGCCGCGATCAAGCTTTGGGTATAGGGATGTTGTGGCGCACTCAATAACTGCGCTAATGCACCTTGCTCTACGATCTTTCCGTTCTGCATCACGATGGCACGGTCACACAACTGTGCAGCGACACTGATGTCATGGGTGATAAACAGCAACGACAATGGGCTACCGTGTAAGTCTTCAGAGTGGGTGCACACATGATCATCACAACATTGACGCAAAACTTTAATGACTTGCTGCTGACTCAGCACATCCAGTGCGGTGGTCGGTTCATCGGCAACCAATAAGTTTGAGCCACTAAGCAGTGCAAAAGCGATGCACAAACGCTGCCGCTGGCCACCCGACAATTCAGAGGGCAAACGTGCGAGTAAGGACTCAGCGTCTTTCAACTGCATTTGCTGTAACAGCGCTAATAACTCGTCGCGCGATTGAATATTGGTACTCAGCGACAATTGCTTACCCACACTCATCAATGGGTTCAGCGCACTGAACGTATCTTGGAACACCGTTGCCACACGGGCGTGTGCTCGTCGTGCCAAGACCGGCTGTTGCGCCACTGAGATCCCATTCACAAGAATGTCACCCGCCACCTTGATGTAGGGTGCGACCGTGCCATTGATTGCACGGGCCGTCAGAGATTTCCCCGACCCTGACGCGCCAATCAGACACACCCGCTCTCCTTCGTACAACGAAAAGCTGATGTTATCGACCAGCGTTTTCTGGTCTAAAGACAGGGCTAGATTACGCACTTCTAGTACGCATTTTGAGGCTGGGATAACGGAGGACATACTATCAATCAGCTTGCATTTGAATTATGTTATAACATAACAAAATAGATCGAGTTTAGAAAGCATAAAATGCATCAAATATGTGCATTACAATGCGGCCACTAGGACAATGGCTGCTCCCTCCAAGCTTAGATACCACTGAAACAAACGTACCATGAGAAATAATCTCAGTTGGCACACTGTTCGCTTTCGATTACCTTATACTCATACACTGATTGAATAAGGCTGTAACCACACCGTGAAACAAGATGTCCTATCGCTAATCGAGCAAAACTATCCGTCGCTGTCACCCTCGGCACGCACCATCGCCAACTATTTACAGCAACATCCTTTAGCCATCGTTAGCCAAACATCTGCTGAAATCGCGGAGCATACCAATACCTCTAAGGCCACAGTGAGCCGCTTCTTTCGCCAAATAGGGTTTGAGTCGCAACAGGATGCCAAACAAGCGCAGTTAGCTTTAAGAGAGAGTGGAGTGCCTGTTTTGACTCAAGGCAGCACCATCGATCAAACCGCCGAGGAGCTAAATAACCTTTCGCGTACCTTTGAAGGCCTGCGGCCGGAGGTCCTTAACGACATCAGCAAACAGCTTGCCGAAGCCAGCCGCGTTACGCTTATTGGGTTTCGTAATGCCTACCCCATTGCACTTCATTTTCGCCAACAATTGCAGCAAGTACGCGCTTCAATTCGCTTATTACCGCAGCCTGGGCAGACACTCGGGGAAGACTTGCACGACATCATTGATGGCGAAGTCATCGTGCTACTTGGATTTCGTCGCCGTACACGAGCCTTTAAGAAAATCGTGGAGACACTTAAAGGCCGCAATACCATTTTGATCACGGATCCAACAGGCCAAGTCTACAATCAACAAGTCAATAATGTGTTGGTGTGTCATCTCGGCAATGACAGCCCGTTCGACAGTTACGCAGCCCCCATGAGTCTGGTTTCAATGCTGTCTAACCGAGTGTATCGCCATATTGGCAAACAAGCTCAACGTCGCACACAAGCAATCTCTGGGCTTTATGAAGAGCTGGATGAATTAGAGCCGTAGACCGACTCGGCACTATAAGAAGTTTCCTAGATATAAGTCCGCTTCATCACCCAACCAATAGGCATGATCAGTGTGGTCTTTGTAGTCATCGCCCGTAACACCATGTATCAGTATTGATAGACCGTTGCGGTGCTCATCAAGCCATGGCACCACGTCATCAAAAGATTGCTGGCTAAAGACAAGCTGACAACTCCAACGTGTATGAGGGCCGACTAATTTCTGATGGACGCGCCCTACACGTAACCCGAATTTTGCACCGGCCTCATTACAAAGCTGGGTCGCAAATTCGACTGTACTCGCGTCAAAATATACATGGGCATGATAGGCCTTATGTACATTGATGGGTCTTTTCGGTTCGTTCATCACACACTCCGACTATCGAATGATGGGCGCTAAGCCTAATACGTTTCACGATACGGGTCTATGCATTCAACGGCGCTCGGTCGTCCTTTAGTCGTGATTACGTGCTCCGCGGCACAAACACAGAACGCCCTTCAAGCTCTGTCACCGCCAATGGCTGGCGATAAAGTGGCTCTAGATGATCGGTGGTTAATAAAGAAGCCGACTCACCCCAGAGAGGTGGACGGTCTGGATACAGGAGCAACACATGCGTGCACCAACGCGCGGCGAGATTCACGTCATGCAAAGAGGCCACCACACAATCACCTTGTAAGGACTGCTCGGCAAGAATCTCCATTGCTCGCACTTGGTGATTTAAGTCGAGGTGGTTGGTCGGCTCATCAACGAGCCAAACCTTCGGCTGCTGCGCTTTGAGCATGGCTAACGCCACACGTTGGCGCTCCCCGCCTGATAACTCCGTGATTAAACGGTTTTGCAACGCCAGCAGGTCCAAACTCTTCAGGGCATTAAGGACAATAGCGTGATCCTGATCGCTTTCCTTCTGCCAAACACCCAAATGTGGGTGACGCCCAAGCAATACGGTTTCATACACCGTCGCGGGAAAACCGTCTTGATGATCTTGAAACATCACCCCAATACACTGGGCAAGCATGGGTCGAGCGAGCTTTGCTAAGGGCGTCGCGTCCAGTTCAATCCTGCCCGAACGCGGAGCAAGAATACCCGCCAAGGTATGCAGTAACGTGGTTTTTCCCACCCCATTTGGCCCAAGCACTCCCCATAACTGCCCACTGGATAAACTCATGGTCAACGGCGACATCGCACCTTGCTGGGGAATATCCACCACCATACGATCAAGGACTAACTGCGTCATAGTCGCCCCTTACGTAATAAGAGTAAAAATGTCGGGACGCCCAATAGCGCAGTAATCACGCCCACGGGTAACTGTTCTGGGGCAATCACCACGCGCGCGAGCGTGTCGGCTAAGGTTAATAGACAACCACCCGCCAACGCACACGCAGGTAACGTAACGCGCTGATCATTGCCCAATACCATGCGCAGCAAATGTGGAACGACCAGTCCGACAAACCCAACGCTGCCTGCGGTCGTCACCGCAACAGCGGTCAGCAGGCTTGCCAATACAAACACAAGACGCTCTAATCGCTTCACATCCACACCCAATGATGCGGCTTGCAATGCGCCACGTGCCAATACATTTAGACTACGACCCAGTGGCACGATAACCACACACACCGCAATCAGCATACACCAAGGCAAAATGGGGGATCCGGCGTAGGATAAGTCGCCCATCAGCCAATACAACATGCCAGGGAGCTTATGCGGTGGCGCAAGCGCTAAAATCAGGGTAATCAACGCGCCCCAACCCGCAGCGATGACAACACCCGTTAATAACAGTCGCAAAGAAGAACTGGTGCGCCCTGCTTGGCTGATACCAAATACCAGCACCGTTGATACCATTGCCCCCAAAAACGCCGCCCCTGACAGCAACACCCCAGAGATGCCAAGTAAAATGGACACTAAGGCGGCCACCGAAGCGCCACCAGAAATGCCCAATACATAGGGCTCAGCTAAAGGGTTACGTAGCAAAATCTGCATCAATGCCCCAGCAACGGCGAGCAAGCCTCCTGTTGCATAGGCTGCTAAGATGCGTGGTAATCGCAGCTCCATGACTAAGGTGGTGGCCAGAGGCGTCCCCTCGCCCGTTAGCGCCAGCCATACTTCTCGAATAGAGAGCGAAGCGCTGCCTTGCGTCAGGGCAAACAACATGATGACGATAGAAGCGCACACCAACACACTCAGTGAAAACCGCTTAGATGACGGCAAAGACCGAGAGACGCTAGCGGCGAGCACGGGCGATATCCAGTTTGTCACAAAGAATGCGCGCACCCTCGAGCACACGGGGGGTAGGTCGTTGGATCAACGAAGGCGGCACAAAGAACAAGTTACCCTGTGCCGTGGCACGCATTTCAGGAAATGCGCGCCACGCCTGTAGCCAACTCGAATTTTCTTCACCCATGCCCCCTGCAATAATCGCTTCTGGGTTTTGCAATAAGACCGATTCGACGTTCAAACGAGGAATCATCCGCGACGAGTCGGCAAAGACATTCACACCACCACATAAGGCAACAACCTTACTGATGTAATGTTTCCCACTCATACTCATCAACGGCTCATCCCACACTTGATAAAAGGTGCGTACTTTCGGCGCATTTTGATAACGTTCACGTAATTGCTCAATACCCGCCAGAAACGTATCAGCGACGTCATCTGCCACTACTTCTGTGCCAGCAAGCGTACCTATGCGCTTCACTGCGGTAGCGATCTCATCAAACTCATGTGGCTCAATGATAAACACCGTCTGCCCCATTTTCTCCAACAGATCAATTTGCTCAGGTGGATTGCCCGTGCGCCATGCCAGAACTAAATCTGGCTGTAAGCTGACAAGACGCTCCATATCAATACGGGTATGGCTGCCCACTGAGGTGATCTGCTTCGCTTGCGGCGGATAATCACTGTACGACACAACCGCGACGACTTTGCTGCCTGCGCCTGCGGCAAAAGCTAACTCCGTTGCGCCAGGCGATAACGTCGCAATACGCTGCGCAGGCTTATCCATGCAAACCGTTCGCTGTCGATCATCCACCACACATTGCTGCGCCATCACTGACTTAGCAGAGCAGAGCGTCAGTGTCGTCAACAAGAGCGTTTTCAAAGCCGTGCGCATCGTGTTGATTCCTTAAAGCGCTGTGTATTGGATCGTTAAGAACGCGCCAACACCCGGGTTTTGGTAATACCAGCCACTGAAATTTCGAGTCGTGACATAGTCTTTATCCAACGCATTTTTCACGGTGAACTTAGCTTCCCAATCTTCGGCAAACTCATAATGAGCACGCAGGTTAAGTAACGCATAGCCCGGTAAACGGCGAGTATTGGCTTTATCATCGTAACGTTCGCCATAGCCAATCACAGAGAAGCCTAAACCGCCATTCTCGATAGCACGGTCCACATCAATTCGAGCGCTTTTCTCTGCACGGCGGCGTAAACGCTTACCAGAATCCAGATCCTTCGCATCCAAGAAAGACAAAGCGGTTTGTACGCGCCATTGATCCCAATCGAAGCCAGAACTTAACTCCACCCCTTGCATGCGCGCTACTGCGACATTGCTCACGGAGGTCGACGAGGCATCAATTAGGTTTTTGTATTCTGTCTGATACACGGCGGCATCCCAGAAAAACTGAGAGTAGGTAGCATTAATGCCTAACTCGACCGTTTCCGACTCACCCGGTTTCAGGTTTTCATTACCAAAGCCAGGCCAATAGAGATCGTTGAAGCTGGGCACACGGAATGCCGTGCCGTAGCTGGCGCGAAGCTGGTGTGCCTCATCCAACGCATACCCTAACGCGATTCCACCCGTGGTACTCGAACCATAGCGTTCATGATCGTCTTGACGAATATTCAACTGCGCACTAAAAGGATAGAAATCGAATAACGCTTGTGCAAAGCCCGCTGTATTACGCTGATCAGCGACGTCATACACTGCGGATCCCGTGTAACCATCTAGCGATGTATCTGAGATTTCAGCACCAAGAATGTATTCATGATCACCAGCCCAAAAAATGTTTTCCCATCGTGCGCGCTGAATTTTGGTGTTGTAATGGGAACCACGGACGTCCGCATCCGATTCATCACGCGCCTCACTTAACGTAAGTTTTGTCTCGCCCAAGTCGGCCAATGGAACGCCTAATGTCGCGCCCACGACCCCGACGCGAAAGTCGCCTTCATCACCCACATATTCAGTGTGGCCAGTACTGTTCGCGATAACACCTGACACATAAGCACCGCTGTCAAATTCATGCTTAAGCTTTGCGAGCAAGCTCTGGCGCTCTAGTCCTTTGTTACCGTCATCAGGCTTAATCTCTACGCCATCTGTTTTAAGCGCATCAAGAGCCAAAACATAAGATGTGCCGTTTGCACCGCCGTCTACCGTTACGCCTAATATTTGTGTATTAAACGAGCCACCGCCCGCTTCCAATACAACGCGCGGATCACCGTAACGGTCTTCAGAAAATGCCTGTACAACACCGCCAGATACGCCAGCGCCATAAAGGGTCGCACGCGGGCCACGCAGGATTTCAATACGATTTAGCAAAGAGGGCGACACAACCCCCCATGATGCGCCACCACTGGACGCCGAATACAAAGGAATACCGTCGATCATCAGCAATGTGGATTCGTTGTCATTACCACGGACGTAGACGCTGGTAGTTTTGCCGTAGCCGCCGTTTGTGGCGAGATCGATCCCCGGTTGCCCTGCGAGTAACTCGGTTAATTCTTGAGGTTGCTGCTTTTCGATCTCTTCAGCATCAATGACGGTTGTTGACGCTAGCGAATCAGAAGCCGCTACCGGCGTAGAGGTGCCCGTGACGACGATCGGTAAAACAAAACTGGTGGTTGAAGACGTCTCATTGTCATCAGCGTAAGCGATGCTAGCAATGGACGAAAGAATACTGAGCGTTATCGCCGATTTGGCAAACGCTGGAAGTGCATTGAGTGATTGAGTCATGATGTGTTCTGCATTAACACTGCGCACGCCCGCACAGTGATGGATACTCGCTTAGACCGTCTTCGTCGACGGAAAAGCCCCTAACTATAGGCAGGTCTCCGGACTGACAAGCAGCATATGCTCACACTATCACCTTCCCATGACACATCTGGACACAGTGGTAAACGATAGTGCTTAACTTGATAACCGTTGCGGGGGCAGCGCTCGATTTTCACAAGCTTCCCTTTTTCATGCCGAGGCGTACCTCGGCAACCTATAATTGCGGTGTACCTTACCACAAACCATCATGCTTATTAATGAAAGGGACTCATCAAAAGGCGTAAAATATGCATTTCGCAACGCATCCCTTACTAACGATCTGCTTTCGCAAAGTTCGCTTGTATCCGCTGATTCAAAAAATCTTGCGCAGAGATGGGCTGGTAGCGTTTGTTCGGCCCTTGGATGATTTGTGTTTTGTTGGCTTGGCAAAAGAACGCCACCGAATATCGACTACCACAGTATTCGTCTACTCTAGGCAACCGCACGCGGTGCAGATTAGAGTTCAGCTGATCGTCGCTCCATCGCATCAACATATCACCGATATTACACGTAATGACGTCCGCAAGCGGCGGGATATTTGTCCAACGTTTCGTGTCCGCTTCCTTCCCAGGACACACCTGTAAACCACCATGCCCAGCGTGCTGTAACAACAAGGTTAAACAATCAAAATCGGTATGCGCGCCCGCACGCCAAATGTCGCCTTGCTCCGTCACGCCTTGGGTTGGGAAATAGTGCAGTAAGCGTAACGTAGATTGGTAATCGCTCTGTTTGGGGTCGTGTGCTTTAGTAAAGAAGTCTCGCTCAAACCCAAGCTTGTCTGCGAAACAGGACAACACCTTCATCCCGACTTCCCAACATTGCTGTTCAAAACGCATCACATTGGCTTGGAAATCAGGCAGCTCAGCTTCGCTCGGCCATAGGTCATCCATATGATACTGCGTAATTTGGTAGGACTCTTTCTCATCGGCTGTGCCCGTAGAAGGGCGGATTTGACTGCGTGATTCCCACCCTGCATTCACGCCTTTTGGCCGTGGATATTGGGCTTTCACGTCGTTCGGCAATGTAAAAAATCGATTAGCTTCTTTAAACGCCGCATCGACTTCCGACTGGGGAATACCGTGATTTTTCAACTGAAAAAAGCCGATCTCGGTCGCAGCACACCACAACTCATCGGCGATTTCCTCACGCCGTTGTTCAAAGTTAGTTAAGTCAATGATCGGAACTTGGCGATCATCCGCGTCAACACCCGCGCCGCCAAAGGTTGTTTCACGTTGTAGCTCTTCCAGAGAATAGGATTGAGTCATAGCAATCTCCTAAAGTTTCTGGAGCAATGACCTGGCTAAGCGCCTGACTGCTTCTACTCCTTCGGTTCAAAATAAACGGTGTGGGGCTTACCAAACACCTTCATGTAGCGCGGCGGCCTCGTCTTCTAAACAGGGGCCGACCACCTCTACTTTTCGCTGCCCTGCATCAAACACTGCGCGACAGGGCAAATCAAGCGTGGGGTTTTCTGGGTGATTACCGGTAATGGTTTTTAAGCGCGCTTCGCTCAGACCATATACAACACGACCGAGACCCGCCCAATACGCAGCGCCCGCGCACATGGCACAAGGCTCTGCTGAGACGTACATAGTGCAGGTTGCCAGAAACTCTGGTCGATATGCTTTGCTGGCGCGTGTCATCAGCTTGCGTTCGGCGTGACCCGTCATATCCAAATCAGGCAAATAGCCATTTACTTGAGACATTAAGCATTGCCCTTCTGCATCCACAAGCATCGCCGCAAACGGATGGATACCTTGTTGTTTCGCCTCATCTGCTAGAGCAAAGCTTTGGCGCAACAAAGCCGTGTCGTTTTCATCTAAGCTCATGTCATGTCTCTTATTAATGTTTCTTCTTCGGCAGGCTCCAAGGGAACCACCACGCCTGTACCCATTGCACGGATTTGAACAACAGCAAACTAATCGCCGCCAAAAAGATCAACCCTGCAAACGCTTGCGGAATTTTAAAGAAAGACGTCGAAAATTGAATGAAGTAGCCTAACCCTTCTTCCGCTGCGACAAACTCAGCCACCACCGCACCGATAATGGCAAGCGTGAAAAACAATTGTTTCTTGAGATTTCCATGTGAAACAATGCCTTCAGCGACTTGCCGAGGTAACCACCGCCATGACGTGCCCTGCCAACGCACCAAAAAAACGCAATCAGCACAACAATGACGCGTTTAAATTAGCTACCGCGATAAGTACTGTAAGAATAGGGCGTCACCAGTAGCGGTACATGATAGTGGCTACCTTCGTCGGCGATGCCAAAGCGCAGAACCACAACGTCTAAAAAGCGCGGCTCGGATAACGGAACGCCGTTTGCAGCGAAGTAATCGCCAACGGCGAACTCAAGTTCATATTGACCTGCAATGAAGTCTGCTCCTGATAGCAGCGGCGCATCACATCGACCATCCTCATTGGAGACTGTCGTGTGCAGCAGCGACCGCGAGCCATCAGCATGGACGCGAGTCAACTGAATGGAGACGCCAGCGGCAGCTAAACCACGTGTCGTATCGAGAATATGTGTCGTTAAATTTCCCATGCTGGATCCTAACGTTTTACAGTGAATGAATACGGCCGTACGAATAAACAAAGCACTTCATCAACACGACCATGATCAAGGCCAAAACAAGAAACATGCCATACGGATGGCTATTATCACTAGGAGTTGAACAATGAATACGGCTACAAAACCCCTACTTTACTTAGAAAAAGAGCACTTCATCAAAAGCTTGCAAGACATCTACGAACACTCGCAATGGGTTGCCGAAGCGCTGTTTATACAGAAAGAATCGCTCAAGGCCGATACCACACCATTGCACGATCTCATCCAAAACACCATGCAGCACATCGTCAATGCGGCGTCAGACGAAACGAAATTGGCACTCTTGCAGGCCCACCCAGATCTTGCAGGCAAAGCTGCGCTCGCTGGAGAACTCACCCACGCCAGCACCAATGAGCAAGCTGGAGCGGGCTTGGATCAGTGCTCTGAGCAAGAGCTGGCGGAATTCACACAACTCAACGATCAATACCGAGCCAAGTTTGGCTTCCCATTCATCATGGCGGTCAAAGGTGCGACGAAAGAGCAGATCTTGGCAGGGTTTAGATCACGTTTACCCAATGACCGAGACACAGAATTCGAACGAGCGTTAGCCGAAGTTCATAAAATTGCAGGCTTTCGTTTGAACGAATTTCCCGACCATTTTTGGCAGCGCTAAACCGACGCTGAGCAAAATTTATCGTACTGTGAAGTTTGTTTCAGTTGACAATTTTTAGAAACAAATGTTTCATACGTAATAGAACAGGAGTGCCTATGAAACATTTCACCGTCCAGCAACCGTTTTTATCACTGCCACCAAGCAGCCCAATCTGCGCACCCAACCCTAGCGATGACCAGCCATTGCAAGGCCTGCGGTTAGCAGTGAAAGATTTGTTTCATATCGCAGGACTTCCGACGACGGCAGGAAATCCAACGTGGCTAGCCACCCATGATATCCCGACTCAAACCGCATCAAGTGTGTTGGCGCTGCTGAATGCTGGCGCTGAATTTGTTGGTAAAACCATCACCGATGAGTTGGCCTACAGTCTCAATGGGCAAAATATTCATTACGGCACCCCACAAAATCCGATTACGCCTGAGCGTCTGCCGGGAGGCTCTTCGTCGGGTTCCGCTGTTGCCGTCGCAGCACACTTAGCGGACATTGGTTTGGGTACCGATACGGGCGGATCAATACGTGTGCCGTCCAGCTACAATGGCCTGTTCGGATTGCGACCGACTCACGGTGTCATTGTGACGGACCAATTAGTGGGATTAGCTCCCGATTTTGACACCATTGGTGTCATGACGCGCTCACTAGACGAGCTTGAACAATGCGCTCGTGTACTGCTACCTGATGCCATAACCAATACGTCACTAACACAACCTAACATACTGATTGCTCATTCATTAATTGATCAAGTAGAGCATGCAAAACACCTTAACGAGCAACTTTCGATCTGGGTGTCTGAAGGCAAGCTAAACTCTCCGCAACCTTTGGAAATCAACGCTGCAACTTGGAAAACGGGCGCAACCTTTCGGACATTACAAGGGGCTCAGATATGGCAGGAGCATGGCAAATGGATAACATTGAATTCACCCGATTTTGCACCCGATATCGATAGCCGCTTTCGCTGGACCGAATCCATTACCCATGATGAGATCAACCAAGCCATTGCGCAGCAAGCCGAGTTTCGCGCATGGATGGACAAAACCCTAGCGGGATCGATCTTGATACTGCCCACCACACCTGGACGAGCACCGTTGTTGAATACGCCTGACGAAAGCTTGGCAGATTACCGCAACCAATTATTAGAACTAACGGCCATCGCAGGCCTATGTGGCCTGCCCCAATTGCATCTTCCGGTTTGCCAGATTGATGGTGCACCCTGCGGCGTCTCTTTGATTGGCCCTCGGAATAGTGACCTTGAATTGATTGCGTTTGCGCAACATTTAATGGAGTAAATTTATGTCGAATATTGCGTTTACCGCACCGCACCACGAAGCCGCAAAAGCGGGCCAAACGATACTTGAGCAAGGTGGCACCGCGATCGAAGCCATGGTCGCTGCTGCCGCAACAATCGCTGTGGTTTACCCCCATATGAATGGGCTTGGTGGAGATGGATTTTGGTTAATCAGTGAACCCGGCAAGGCCCCTATTGGAATCGATGCTTCGGGTACGGCCGCTCAAGCTGCAACACGAGAGTTCTACCACGGGCAAGACGTCATACCGACACGTGGTGGTCAAGCCGCTCTCACCATGGCAGGAGCCGTCGCTGGATGGCAAAAAGCGCTGGATATCAGCGCCACGTGGCAAGCGCCAAAAACGCTTTGTGAATTGCTCGACAACGCAATTAATCACGCCCAGAACGGCATTACAGTAACAAAAAGTCTGCAATCAGCAAGCCGCAAAGTACATGCAGATTTGGCGACGTTAGCGAATTTTAGCCAGTTTTTAGACCAAGGTGAGACACTTACTCAAGGCAAAACACTAACGCTACCAAGGTTAGCCAATACCCTAAAACGTTTGGCAACGAGCGGTCTGGATGACTTTTATCATGGTGAAATCAGTGAACGTCTTGCGGCCGATCTAGAAGCGGCAGGATCGCCCATCCGACTCGAAGATTTTCACAATTATCGTGCTGAAGCCGTCACTCCACTTAGCGTTAAGACCAGTGTTGGCACACTGTACAACCTCCCTGCTCCGACACAGGGAATCGCCTCGCTGATTATCTTAGCCTTGTATGACCGTATTCATCCGCTAGGAAATGGCAGTGATGTGGACATGGCTCACTTGCTCATTGAAGCTACAAAACAAGCCTTTATCGCACGCAACGAATACGTCACCGACCCCTCTCGACTCACCACTGATTTGCAGGAACTGCTCAGCGACGTGAATTTGGCCAAGATGACCAAAGCCATCAAAGCTGATACTGCGCAGCCTTGGCCACACCCAGCCAAACATGGCGACACCATCTGGATGGGCGCGTGCGACAGCGAAGGCCGTATAGTCAGTTATATCCAGAGTCTTTATTGGGAGTTTGGTAGCGGTGTGGTGAGCCCAAGCACGGGCATTGTGTGGAGTAACCGCGGCTCCTCTTTCAGTTTAGAAGCAGGGCACTTACAGGAACTTAAGCCACATTTAACGCCTTTTCATACATTGAACCCCGCTTTTGCAGAGCTTTCTGACGGACGCCGTATTAGCTATGGCACCATGGGGGGTGAAGGCCAGCCGCAAACCCAAGCCGCGCTATTCAGTCGCTATGTGTATCATAAATTGCCGTTAGAAAAAGCCATCAGCGAAGGGCGCTGGCTGCTGGGTCGCACATGGGGAGACGTCAGCCATAACCTCAAAATTGAAGCCGACTTTGCCCAACAGGCAGAGTCAATCTTCACTCAGCGTGGGCACGACTTGGTGATTGTCGATGCCTGTAATGAACTTATGGGACATGCTGGCGCAGTCGTACAACACCAAGATGGTGAGGTTGATGCCGCCACCGACCCACGAAGCGACGGCGCTGCGTTATGCTCATAGGCACTGATCAGCAAGCATGTTTAAGTGTCACGACATTAATACAACCATTATTCAAAGCCGCTCGTTTAGAGCCCTTTTCAATCAGGAGTTAACAGTAACATGTCATTCATAATGGAAAACTATTCCATGATTCTCGCCATGATGGCGACCGGTGTGGTCGGTGGGATCTTAGCAGGGCTATTGGGCGTAGGAGGCGGCATCGTCATCGTGCCTGTCTTGTTCTTCCTTTACCAAGGACTGGGCGTGAGTGCCGACACTGCGATGCTGGTTGCGACGGCCACGTCTCTTGCGACGATCATCCCAACGTCTATCAGCTCAATCCGCGCACACAACGCCAAAGGCAATGTTGACTTTGTGCTACTTAAACAATGGGGTGTGTTCATCTTTGCGGGCGTTCTCATCGGTAGCTATGTCGTTACGATCGTGAATGGCCAGTGGCTAACGCTATTATTTGGTGTGATTGCCACACTGTCGGCGATCAACATGCTGTTAGGTAAGAAAGACGCTGTCTTCCAATCCTTACCGGGTAAAGCAGGACAAAGTGTGATTGCCACTTGTATTGGTTTCTTTAGCTCAATGGTTGGCATCGGTGGCGGTACCCTGACAGTCCCTACCTTGACGTTCTGTAACTACCCAGCGCACCGCGCTGTCGGAACAGCGGCAGCGGTAGGTTTGATTATCTCACTACCCGCTGCGGCGACGATGCTGGTGATGGGTCAAACACCCATAGATTCGCCGTTTGGCACAATAGGGTTGGTTAACCTTGTCGGCGCAGCCTGCATTATTCCGCTAACCGTTTTATTCGCTCCGGTAGGTGCAGGACTTGCAAACCGATTGAATGCTGCCGCTCTCAAAAAAGTCTTCGCAATCGTACTGATCTTTACCGGCGTACGAATGCTGTATCAAGTTTTAGCCTAGGAGTTCATCATGCAACCTCTATCTTTACCTCCGAGATTGTTAATGGGCCCTGGCCCGATTAACTGCTACCCACGCGTATTGCAGGCAATGTCGACGCAACTGGTAGGTCAATACGATCCGGCGATGACAGGCTACATGAACGAAACCATGGCGCTGTACCGTCAAGTATTCAACACGCAAAACCAGCAAACATTCTTGATTGACGGCACCTCGCGCGCTGGGATCGAAGCCGCGTTGGTCTCTGTGTTGGAGCCAGGCGACAAAGTGTTGGTGCCTGTATTTGGTCGCTTCGGTCATCTGCTTACCGAGATCGCCGAGCGCGCCGGGGCGGACGTACACACCATTGAAGCTCCGTGGGGTGAGGTCTTTGACCCCCAACAAATCGAAGACGCCATCAAACAGGTTCAGCCGAAGTTATTAGCGGTGGTGCAAGGCGATACATCGACCACCATGTTGCAGCCATTAGAAGAATTGGGCGCCATTTGCCGTGCCCACGATGTGCTGTTTTACTCTGACGCGACGGCTTCGATTGCCGGCAATCCGTTTGAAACCGATGTATGGCAACTCGACGCGGTGACCGTTGGTTTACAGAAATGTCTGGGTGGGCCATCAGGCAGCGCGCCGATCACTATGAGTGACCGCTTTGTCGATGTGGTACGTCAGCGCCAGCACGTAGAAGCGGGCATCCGCGACGCCCATCATACTGACGCTAAAGGCGCCCGCATTCGCTCTAATTACTTTGATCTGGCGATGATCATGGATTATTGGGGAGACGAACGCCTCAATCACCACACCGAAGCCGCCACCATGCTCTTTGGTTCACGTGAGTGCGCCGTCGCCTTGTTAACAGAAGGTCAAGACGCGGTGCTGCAACGCCACCAGAACGCTGGTCAAGCCATGCTGAAAGGCATTCAAGCCATGGGGCTCAAACCGTTCGGCGATTTGCAACACAAGATGAGCAACGTGGTCGGCGTCTATATTCCTGATGAAGTCGATGGTGAGCAAATCCGCCATGACTTACTGAACATTTTTAACATCGAAATCGGCACCAGCTTCGGCCCCCTCAAGGGGAAAATCTGGCGTATCGGCACGATGGGCTACAACGCGCGCCAAGATGCTGTGCTACATACGTTGCAATCACTGGAAACGGTATTGCGCCGCAGCGGCTGCAAACTGTCTGCAGGCGCGGGTGTTGACGCAGCAATGGCGGTGTACGCCAATGCCGCCGCCAACGGTAAGGGAAGCCTATGATCGACTATCACCAGCTTGCCCAGCAGGTCATGAGCCGCTGTGAAGAACTTGGCCAAATCAGCCAATCGAGTAAATGCTTGGATCGCCGCTACCTTACAGAGGAGCATAAGCAAGCCAATCAACTGGTAGGTAGCTGGATGTCAGACGCAGGCATGCGCACTTGGCAAGATGCCGCAGGTAATCTATGGGGACGCTGGGAAGCCAGTCACGAAGACGCTCCGCGCTTTACCATGGGTAGCCATTTGGATACCGTGCCAAATGGCGGCAAGTACGATGGCATGTTAGGCGTGATCGCGCCTGTCACCCTAGTCAAAGCCCTGCAAGACACAGGCATAACGCTGCCCTTTCATTTGGATATCGTAGGGTTTGGCGATGAGGAAGGAACACGCTTTGGGTCTACCTTACTTGGAAGCCGCGCATTGACAGGGCAATGGCCCGCAAACTGGGCAGACTTAAAGGATGACCAAGGAATTAGCCTCGCCCAAGCATTACAAAACTTCGGCAGCAGTTTTGAAGCGGTGGCGGATGCCAAAATCGCTACTCATGACTTAAAAGGCTATCTTGAGTTACACATCGAGCAAGGCCCTGTACTGGAAGAAAAAAACCTCCCGGTTGGTGTCGTCAGTGCCATCGCGGGCGCTAAGCGCTTCGAATTTAGCGTAACCGGCATGGCTGGCCACGCTGGCACCGTTCCCATGCCAATGCGACGGGATGCGCTCGCGGCCACCAGCGAGATGATTCTCGCCATCGAAACCGTTGCAAAAGAACACGGTGTGGTCGCCACAGTTGGTCAGATCAGTAACCGACCGAATGGCGTCAATGTGATCTCGGGGTTCACCACCTTCTCATTGGACATTCGCAGTGAGCACGACAACCAACGAGACGACGCGCTCGCAGACATCATGGATCGGTTAGAGAACATCGCCACTAAGCGCAATGTCACTTTATCTCACCAACGCACGCACGCGGCCAATGCCGTGCATTGCGATGACGACTTACAAGGAGTATTGCGGGATGCCATCGCCGCCCAACACATCGATGTGCATACGCTGTTTTCAGGAGCAGGCCATGATGCCATGGCGATTGCAGATATTTGCCCGGTCGCTATGCTGTTTATGCGCTGTGATAAAGGCATCAGCCATCACCCCGCAGAAGCCATCACGACCGAAGACGTGAGTGCAACCTTAGCCGTGCTAAGCCATACGCTGCAGAGCCTGAAATAAGCCCTGCAGATACGCATTCAAATCACTGGGGCGGAGTTTCGTACCTCGTTGATACATCCGTCAATGCAATTCAATTGGCTTGCGCAATGCTCGCTCCTCGACCACGTCTGTGCCAATTAAACCCATAGACGGTTGCGAATGAGCCCCAGTTTTATCTAGTGAGGATTTTTATGAAATTTACGCGAATTTATAACGACGATCAGGGCAAAAGCCACTTTGGCGAAGTACACATCAAAGTGCGTGACGGCGGGCCAATCGGCATGTTGTCCGAGCGCTTTGATGCGGGTCAGATGATTTTTCGTGAGACTCCAGCAGACTATGACTTCAAATGGCACCCAGCCCCTCAACGCCAACTCTTGTTCATCATCAAAGGCCGCTGCCAGTTCACCGTTTCTTCGGGTGAAACCCGCGAATTCGCAGGCGGCGATGTGCTGTTGTTAGAAGACACGGAAGGCGAGGGTCACTGCTCCAAAGCCCTCAACAACGAAATCCGCCACTCGATCTTCGTCACGCTGCCAGAGGGCACTGTGCTTTAGCCCCCTTATCAAGTCATACCCCTGTGCGATCTGACTTCGTCAGGGATAAGGAATAGCACTTTCCTTTCGCTCTTATTTCGACTCACCTCAATACAAACCTATTTGCACAGCCGATGCCTTAGTGCCAAACTTAGCCAATAGTGAATGTAGAGGTTGGATTCCCCGTTAGATGACGAGCTGTAATCTGACTGGCTAAACGAAGTAAAACGCAGAGCTGACGATATTGACTCTGGCGATGCTATAAAAAAGGCCCATGCATTAGTAACATGAATTACCAACATGGCCGTCGTTCATTCAAAATAGAATGAAATATCAACAAAAATGCCTTTCCAGTCGATTGCCCAAGACCTAAAGGAATCAATTTGAACAGCAGTATCACTGACAAGTTAGTTACTTTAGCCTCTGAGACTAAAAACATCTCGGCTCTATGGCTCTACGGCTCACGGGCTAAAGGCAATCACCGACCAGACAGTGACTATGACTTGGCAGTACTGTTTACTGATTGGGTTGAAGACCCGCTGGATCGTCGACTTCGCCCTGAACTGTTAGCAATGAACTGGTCTAAGAAACTAGGCCTCACCGAAGACAAACTAAGCATCGTTGATATTCAGAATGCACCCATTCCGCTGGCGATGAATACCATCTCTGGCAAGTTACTCTATTGTGGTGATGATGATGCGCGCTTAAGTGCTGAGGGGATCATTATGTCAAAAGCTGAGTTAGACTATCAGTATCATCTGAAGCACTTTGGATTCTAACCGATGCCCGATTCTTACTACCTTTCCGCGATCCGTTTAAATGCAAAAACGTACCAGTCTGAACTAAACGAATTGCATGATATTTTAGCTCAGCGTAATTTATCGACGTTTGAATATCGTGCTGCAGAGCGCGCTCTACAAGTCAGTATCGAAACCGCTATTGGTGTCGCAAAACACTGGGCAAAATCTCTGTCAGGTATGAGTCCAAGCGAAGCGTATCAGGCATTTGAAGTCATTTCACAGCACCAGCACCTAAACCTAGAGCAACTTACTAATTGGCGTAAAGTCATTGGTTTACGCAATGCATTAGTACATGACTATTTGAACATCGATCCTAATATTGTCCGCTCAATCATTGCGCAGAACTATTACCAGCAAATCTTCGACTTTATCACGCAAGGAACAAGGGCTTTAGAGTCTGTGTAGGTAATAGACAAGGGAGACTGCACTGACTTGATTCTTAATTATCAGTTCCTTTCTGAAGGCGAATGCCACTACTCCAAAGCCCTCAACAACGAAATCCGCCACTCGATCTTCGTCACGTTGCCAGAAGAGGTAGAGCTGTAAACCCAAGCCTCCTAGGAGCAATGAATTTAGATAGAGCATTTCTCCTCACACTGTGTTTTTTAGGATCAATCAGACACAAAAAAGCCGCTACAACAGCGGCTTTTTGTTTGCTCGCGCATACAACGCAATCACACTAGGACACGCCGCGGATACGCTCAGAGCGACGACGTAATATTTCCACAAGTGCCAGCAGCATAATTGACAACAGCACCATGATGGAGGCGACAGCTAAGATCGTTGGGCTGATCTGTTCACGCAAGCCGGTGAACATCTGCCATGGTAGTGTTTTCTGGCCTGCGGAGCCGACAAACAAGACCACTACCACTTCGTCAAACGATGTGATGAACGCAAACAACCCACCCGAAATGATCCCAGGCAAAATCAGCGGCATCTGGATACGGAAGAAGGTTGTGACGGGGTTGGCGCCTAGATTGGCAGCGGCTCGTGTTAATGAGCGGTCAAAGCCGACTAGCGTTGCAGTCACGGTAATGATCACAAACGGTATCCCCAGCACGGCATGGGCCATAACCACACCCCAATAGGTCCCTTGTAAACCAATACGGCTGTAGAAGAAGTACATGCCAGCCGCCGAGATCACCAAAGGCACAATCATCGGTGAGATCAAGATCGCCATGATGGCGCGCTTAAACGGCACGTGAGATTGGCTCAAGCCGATCGCTGCGAGTGTACCGAACCCCACAGAGAGTAACGTCGCCACCGGCGCTATTCGAATGGAGTTATACAGTGCACCGGTCCAATCTGGATTAGTGAAGAAGTCTTCATAATGCCGCAAAGAGTAGCCCGCAGGATCAAACGCGAGCATCTCTTTAGTGAAGGTAAAGAAATCCTCCGCGTTGAACGACAGCGGAATCACGACAACGATGGGCGCAATCAGAAAGAAAAACACCAAGCCACAAATCACGCGAAAAGCATAGAACCAAAACTTTTGTAGCGGTGATGCGTAATTAGGTAAATGAATCATAAGCTACCCCAGTTTCATGTTATCAATGCCGACAAACCTGTCATACAGCCAGTACAGTATCAGTACGACCGCTAACAAGATGGCGCCCAATGCGGATGCTAAGCCCCAGTTCAAAGAGCTGGAGATGTGATAGGCGATCCGATTCGAGATGAATACACCTTGCGTACCACCCACAATTTCCGGAGTAATGTAGTAACCAATCGACATAATGAAGACCAGAATCGAGCCGGCACCGATACCCGGTATGGACTGCGGGAAGTAGACCCTGCGGAACGCTGTCCAATCATTGGCACCCAATGATTTTGCCGCCCGAACATAGCTTGGCGGAATCGTCTGCATGACGGAGTACAACGGTAAGATCATAAATGGCAGTAGGATATGGGTCATCGCGATGATCGTACCCATTTGGTTGTTAATCATGATCAAGCGGCCTGCTTCATCAATAAGACCACTCCACACCAATATGTCATTGATGACACCTTGTTGTTGCAGTAGCACTTTCCATGCAGAAGTTCGCACCAACAAGGATGTCCAAAACGGCAACAGTACCAAAATCAATAGCATGTTTGCTGAGCGGCGGGAAATATTCGCCAGTAGGAACGCAACAGGGTACCCAAGCAGAATCGTACATCCCATGATGAACAAGGACATGTAGATGGTACGCGCAAACAGCGTGCCGTAGAGGCGTTCATTTTCAGGCTTAACTTCTGCGCCATTGATGGTTTGTTCCATATCGACGGCGTTTAGGAAATACCCAGGTGTGTAGTTGCCAGAATATAATTTGATCGTGGCCCAATATTTGGGATCAGCCCAGTCATCTTCTGCATCAATAAATTGCTCTTTAAGACTGACACTTTCAAAACCACTGACGGCATTCATGGCCGTACGTACATCGGCATTACGCACCGACGCACCGTTTTCAGATAAGTGCATCAAGTCGCGGTAAAGTGACGTATACACAAAGTCTTCAGGCGTTTCAGCGTCTGGATTGTCACCTTCTTCAACCATCAGCTCACGCCAAGCGGTGTAGCTTGAGGCGGTCTCGGGTAATTGCTTTTGGACGCGCTCATTATTCATCAAGCTCGCCCAATAAGATGGGTCCGCCCATTTCGCATCCAGCTCTTCAAATTGATCGGTATATACATCGGTATCGAAGCGTTTGACCCGGCGGCCAGTCTTTCGAAACATGGACGAAATACCCGTCTGTTGATAATTTAGCCGCGATCCCAATCGGGTGTGAGTTTTGTACTCTTGCGCCAAGTACAGATCTGTATAAAACGCAGCAAATACGTCTTCATCCGGCGCTTCTTGGCTCTCTGCTGACCAGCTTTCCAGTGCCACCACCGTACGCGGCAAGGTGTCTGACACAATGTCATTCTCCACGGAGCGGAACAGCATATCCGAGATGGGGAAAATAAAAGTAATTAAGACAAAGATCAGCAAGGGAGCGATGAGCATAAATGCTCGCAGCTTCTGCATCCGCAACGCGCGATTCAGGCTGGTCTTCAAAGGAGTGCCATCTGCAGCGAGCAGTGGCTGATTGGAAACTTTATCAGTCATAGGCCATCAGTCGTATCAGGGTGAGACTTACCTTCCCGTGTGGAAAGGTAAGTATGGATTCGCCTTACTGCGAACGATTAGCGTGCTAACCAAGCTTGGAACTTCGCATCGATATCATCACGATAGTCCGCCCAGAACTCGTAGTTGTACAAGAACGTGTTGGTTGCGTTTTTAGGATCTGTCGGCATATGTGGTGCCATGTCGATACCTAGCGTGGCATGTTTGCCAACCAATGGCGCAGAAGATAGACGCGCAGGACCGTAAGAGATGTATTTCGCTTGATCGGCTAAGCGCTGTGAATCGGTTGCAAAGTACACATAATCCAAAGCGGCTTGTTTACGATCTTCAGGTAAGCCAGCTGGAATAATCCAACCATCTAAGTCGAATACTTGTGCGTCCCACAACATCGCAACAGGTTGTTTTTTCTCTTCAATCAAAGAGAACAAACGACCGTTATACGTTGAGCCCATCACGATTTCACCGTCAGCCAACAATTGCGGCGTATCCGCACCCGCAGACCACCAAATAACATCGTCTTTAATTGTGCCAAGTTTCGCTAGGGCACGTTCTTGTCCTTCTGGTGTTTCAAGCACATCGTATACGTCGTCTTTCGCAACGCCATCACAGATAAGTGCCCATTCCATGTTGTTGATTGGACGTTTTTCTAGTGAACGCTTGCCTGGGTAAGTTTCTGTATCGAATACATCACAAACGCTTGTCGGAGGCGTATCGCCTACTTTATCAGTACGGTAACCAAATGTCGTAGAATATACGATCTGAGGAATGAAACATTCAGAAACGATTAGATCACCGAAGTCATCTTCTGGTGAGGAGCCATCAACGCCAGGTGCTAGCATGTCATCATGATCGATTTCCATCGCTAGACCTTCATCACACAAACGAATCGCATCAGAGGCAACTACGTCCACGACATCCCATGTGACATTATTGGCCTCGTTCATGGCTCTTAATTTGGCAACCGCTTCAGCTGAACTTTCATCATTGATGATGTTGATATCAGGATTCATCTTCATGTAAGGCTCGCTGTAGGCCTTCAATTGTGAATCAGAATATGCGCCACCCCATGACACGACCGTCAAATCCTTGGCCGCTACGGTTAGTGATATGGAGGCACTTATGCCCGTTACGAGCAGTTTAGTTGATCTCTTCATTACTTCTCTCCGTAGTTCACCCCGAGTTTTAATGCAGTGCTCCCACGACGGGGAAGAGCGGAAACACCTAATCCTATTAGTGTTTGGACACTTAGCGAACGATGTCCATATCCAATGCTCGACAATCATCGGCGGACCAACCAATTTGAGCAGTTTGGCCAACTTCAAGATGACTAAAGCCTGGTGCATTAGGCACCTTCACAATGAACTCTTCATCGCCATGGACAGACATACGGCAACGCACATGGTCACCTAAGTAAATTTGTTCTAGTACTTTCGCTTCAACGGTGTTGCTCGTTGCAGCCTCGCCGATCAAAACACGTTCAGGTCGAATGGATAACGTAGTTTTTTCACCGACCGCACCACAATTAACCGCGAGTGCCTGACAAAGATCTCCTGATGCCAAACGCACGCCAGCGTAGTCTCCATCCACCGATTCCACAGTACCGATCAAACGGTTGTTCTCACCGATGAATTGCGCCACAAACGCATTATCAGGTTTGTCGTACAGCTCTTCTGGTGGAGCTAATTGTTTGATTACGCCATCGTTGAACACCGCAACACGGTCGGACATCGTCAGCGCTTCCGATTGGTCATGGGTCACATACACAACAGAGATCCCCAAGCGCTCATGCAAGCGTTTGATTTCGAGCTGCATGTGCTCACGCAGTTGCTTATCCAATGCACCTAATGGTTCGTCCATCAGCACTAGCTCTGGCTCAAATACCAATGCACGAGCCAGCGCGATACGCTGTTGCTGACCACCAGACAGCTGCACAGGGCGTCGGTTAGCAAATTTAGACATTTGCACCATATCCAGTGCTCGACGTACCTTTTCTTGTTGCTCCGATTTACTGATGTTGCGCACCTGAAGAGGGAATGCCAAGTTCTCGGCAACCGTCATATGTGGGAACAGCGCGTAGTTTTGAAACACCATACCGATACCACGTTTGTGGGGCGGAATGTCGTTGATGGGTTGGCCGTCTAGCAAGATGTCACCGTGGGTCGCTGTTTCAAAGCCTGCTAGCATCATCAGGCACGTGGTTTTACCCGAACCTGAGGGGCCAAGCATGGTGACAAATTCGCCTTTGGCAATTGAAAGATTTAAGTTTTTAACAACAAGCGTAACGCCGTCGTAACTTTTCTGAACTTGGTCAAAAACAACAAAACCTGTGTCTTTATTGGAATCCAAAACCTTCCCTCTTTTCGCCAAATTTGAAATCATTATTGATTAGAACTCTAATTTCCATACTAAGATTGATCATTTGGATCAAACTTTCAAGTAATGATTACTGAAAAATTAGGGTGCATTTTTCATGCCTACGAAGGTGACCATTTACGTCAATCACCCTATAAGCCGCGCCATACAAGGCATCAAGAAGATCTACTTTTTGTTTGCACAGTGTAAAATATGGAAAAAATAAGGCAAAAAAAATTCACCACGCGTAAAGACAATCCTTTGTGCACAAACTTATTGCAGATCAAGGAGTTCCTGACCATTCGTAGCACTTCTGAATGCTTGCCGGAGACAAAGCTGCACAACAAGGTTTTCCACAGTAAATTGATAGCAAGATAGGGTGATTTATTACACCTCCAATTGGGCGCAATAAGCATTGGTGACCCACTCCCTTTTAGTGATAAGTTTAAGCTGTTTAGAACCTATTAAGGACGACGATGAGCATTGATAAAACACCTTTGCCAAACAGCCCTCTCAGTGATTTATCGCCGTCGATTCAGCACGCGATTTTCACTCATCGACAAACGTTCACAGCGCCAAAAGGACATTCTTTACTCGATGCATCAGAGCCTTGGCGTCATGTTTATTGGCTTCATTCCGGTGTGGTGCGTATGTATTATTTGGATACTTATGGACGGGAACACAACAAACGTTTTTTCTTGGCAAACGACTTTTTTTGGCCCGTGACGACAGGACTAAGAACCCAAGAAGCAGGCTTTTACATACAAGCACTCAGCGACATTCACTGCGATCGATGGGAGTACTCCGCCTTTCGCAGTGCCTTTGCCGAGAGCACAGATTGGCTTATTTTTAGCCACCTATGGCTAGAGCGATTGACCGACTCCAAGCTGGCGCGCGAGCGTGATTGGTTGCATCTAAGTGCTGCAGAGCGGTACCAAAAACTCTGCGACGAGGCTCCCAACCTGATCGATCAGGTTCCGGCGCATCATATTGCTAGCTATCTTGGCATCACTCCGGTTTCACTATCACGTATAAAAAACAGCTAATTCATTATCATTTGATAAGGATCTTTTGGATACGCTAGGACATACTGCCAAAAACAGTTAGGAGAAGGCTTATGTCTACGCTATTTACTCAACTGTCACAGATCGTCAGCGTATTGCTACTCGGTTTGATGGCGGGCTTTTTTGCAACGTATTCGTTTAATGTCAACGACGCCACGCTTGCGCTAAATGGGGAAATGTACGCCACCGTGCAATCGTTGTTTAATTACAATGTGCGCCATGTGGGCTTTTTCTTTTGCTTTTTTGGGGCGGGCGTAGCGACTATCATCACAGCGGCGACGCTGCTCATAAAACGAGCCACCATTGGTTGGTTTTGGTTGGCAATCGGCATTGCATATGTACTGGGCATTATTATGTTTACTAAATGGGTCAATCTGCCCCTCAACTATTACACGGAATCTTGGGACCCACTCAATTTGCCCACCGACTGGCAGACGGTCAGAGATCAATGGAATCAAGCCAACCTTTTCCGTACATGGCTTTGCGGCATCTTATTTATGATTGCGACCATTTTGTTAACACGACGATAAAACGAAAGGTTGTCTGCCTACACGGTACCTGCTTAAAACAAAATCGCCCAGCAAACCGTTCGGAAGCTGGGCGTTTATTAACTCTAATGGATTAAGCGGCAGCGCCACCCACCCAAGTTTTTTTCACCTTACGTTCAGAGACGTAAATGTAACCTGCGAGTAACGCTAGGCCGATTGAGATTGCCACAATCACGCCATATGTCAGGGTCAGCGAGCCAGTCGAACCTTGAAGTGCACCAGCCAATAAGTTACCCAATGCGCCACCTGTACCGAAGGCAACCATTCCAATGCCGTTTATTTGCATTGTCGCTTTTGAGCTGTACTGCTTGCTCACCCAACCCGCTATGATGCCCCAAATAGGGAAGTACATTAGACCGTAGCCAAACCCTGCCACCATAACGAATCGTGCTGGGTCGTACATAAACGCGATAACACTGGCAGCGAAGGCACTAAAGATCATCAGCAGAGCGATCGCATGCCCGTATCGATCAGAGATTTTACCCGCAGCGAAACCCGCGATCATACCCGTTGCGCCGATGACGCCCCAAGTATATCCACCCAACGCAGAAGGCAATTCAAGCTCCGCAAGGTAGGTGTTCAACCAAGTCGAAAATGTAATGGTTGTCATACCGACCAGCAATAATGTGAAGCAAGACAAAAACGCCGTACGCTCGCGTAAAACTGTTTTAAATAGCTCTTTTGTGCCCATAGCAAAGGTCACGTCTACGTCTTGCGTATCGCGGTCAACGCGTAAACGCTTGACCAAACGGTACGTTGCAATCCAAGTCAGTAACCCGACTGCCGCTGCAACCATCCAACCGCTGCGCCAGCCTAACATCGGCACTACTAACAAAATGATCAAGCCGTTAAAACCGTAACCCCAAGCAGTGCCACTAGAGACGATTGATAAGTTTGTTGCTGTTCGGTCGGCACGACCATGACGCGTTACAAGCTCAACAATTCCGCCCCAACTCATCGCCGCACTGGAGGCCATAATCGCTAACACACCCAGCATGATGAAAGGGTTACTGAGCCACGCCATCGTCGCTAGAAGCACTGTCGTGATACCACCGCAAACCAGCAATAATCGGCATGAATCCACGCGCGGTCCAATAACGCCCAACAACATTGCGCCCGCTAGATAGGCAATCTGCGTCAGCGCGCCAGCAATCGCCAAATACCAACTATCAATCTGAATATTGGCTTGCATTAATGGCATCAGTGCGGCAAATAAAAATAAGCCAAAACCATGGCTAATAACCTGATTAAATCCAAATGTGACGGCCATGCGCATAACACACCTCTCGATGCTGTAAGTTGGGAAAAAACTTCTCTCAAGAAGCAATTCGCGCATAATATATCCTTGCATTAATTCAGCATATCGATAAATATTAATATCTACGTTCAAATTTATTGAAGTCTGATTTATGCATGATTTACCGATCTCATTGTTGCGCACATTCATGGTTGTAGCGGATACCTTAAACCTAACGGAAGCCGCGCGGTTACTGCATAAGGCGCCTTCGACAGTGAGCATGCAGCTCAACCGTTTAGAGGACTTAGTAGCGAACCCTTTAATGGAACGGGGCCAATATGGCGTGCGATTAACCCCCGCGGGTAATCAATTAAAGGACCATGCGCAGCAGTTACTAAATTTGCACGATCAGATCGTGGGTGCCTTTCAAAATATGGACATTAGTGGTGTGGTACGAATCGGCACTCATGACCAATACGCCAGTGGCATACTTGCACCTATTTTGCAGGAATTCATCTTGAGCTATCCCGAGGCGCAACTGGAGGCATTTTGCGATTATCGCCCAGACCACCTAATCGATCGCCTCGAACGAGGCAAGCTCGATCTAGCACTTGTAGAAATGTATGCCGATACAACAGGTGGCGAGCGTTTGCGTCGTGATCAACTTATTTGGATCAGCGCCAAAGACCATTTTGTGCACACCCAAGCTGTCTTACCTTTAGTGGTATTTGACGAAGGTTGTAAGCAGCGCAAGCTCGGCTGTGAGGCGCTGGAAGCGGGAGGAATCCCTTATCGAATCGCGTTTACTAGCCAGAGCCGTACTGGGCTACTCGCCGCGGTACGCGCAGGGATTGGGATTGCTATCATCCCTGACAATACACTCGATAATAATGACGACTTAGTGGTTCACTGGGACCTCCCCGAACTCCCACAAATGGATGTCACCTTGTTTAGAGCGAAGAAAACAAACGAAGCCACCAAACGCTTGGCGGGGATTATTGTTGATAGCCCAGTGTTCAACCTGACAACCCAGCCACCACCAAGTGAAGCCACGTAAATGAACGATCTCGTTAGAGTAGATTCTTACTAGAAATTCCCCAGCCGTTTGCATTGAATGGTATGATCAGCCGCTGCCAGTTCTCCTACTGATACGACTGGATTCACCTAAGACTAGGACCTATTTTGACCAATAATGACATTATGCGTCGGGTGCGCTACACCTTTGATTTAAAAAACAACACGATGGTAGAGATCTTTGCTCTTGCTGATCAAAGTGTTACGGAAGCGCTCGTTGCAAGCTGGCTAAAAAAAGACGATGACCCTGCGTTAAAACCCATGCTTGATGTGGAGCTCGCTGCTTTTCTTAATGGTTTTATCAACCTTAAACGCGGCAAGCGCGATGGGGAGCAACCCGCTCCAGAAACTCGCCTAAACAACAACATGATCTTTCAAAAACTGCGTATTGCTCTGAACTTAAAATCTGACGATATTTTAAACATCATGCGCTTAGCCGAGTTTAACTTAAGCAAGCACGAACTAAGTGCCTTTTTCCGTAAGCCTGATAATCGCCATTACCGCGAATGCAAAGACCAAATATTGCGCTACTTCTTACAGGGCGTTCAGCGCCAGCAGCGTCCATCTAGCGGCGCTTAAAGCATTGCATTAAAAAGATAGGGGTTCTTCAGAGACAATGAGAGCCCCTACTTATATATCTCCCCCATTGCCACATACCCTACCTCTTTAACTGCTTCAAAAAAGCGAGAAATCTATTGCATTGCATGGGGCGATGATAGATTCTTGAACAATTCTTGACGATTTCAGTTCGAACCCTATTTCTCTTTTTCTGTCGGATTTTTTCATGTATCGTTCAGTAGTGATTGGCATTTCATTGCTTTTCTTGCTCTTTACAGCACTGGTATACAGCGCTTTATCGTTACCCAATATCCATGGGCACTTTCAGCAGGTTAATGACGATCTAATCTACACAGATCAGGATCATTCGGTTGTTGTCAGCCACTTCAAGCTCGGTAATGAGGCCCTCCCACCCAATCCTCACCTTCTCTTTGAAGAGCCCGATGTGTTGCCGCGCTATGAGGATATGACGACTCTGTTTAACGCCCATAGTGCCTTATTTGACGCAGCCCAAAACAACCAGTTAGCCCTTGTCGGCGATACGGGTGAGCAAATCCCGATTACCTTTTCCGAACGCTCGATCCAAGATCTTCCTTGGTTATTTTGGCTGCAGGCCCTGTGTGCTTTCGCCGCATCGGTTATCTGTTTACTGGTATGGATTCCGAGTCAAAAAAACATTGCGGTCGTTGCGTTTTGCCTGACAGGTGTTGGCTATGTATGCTCCGCTGCCAACGCGGCAATCTACAGCACTCGAGACGTATTCATCGATGGTCAATTGTTTCACGCTCTGTCCAACCTCAACGGCTTTGGCACCATGTGCTTTGTGACCTTCTTAGGTATCTTTCTTTGGCACTACCCAAATTCAAAGCCTAGAAAAACAATACTGGTGCTTTACCTCGGAGCCTTTGCAATACAGCAACCCCTACACCATCTGGAGTATTTCAAATCACCTGCGGAAGGGATGTACAGCTGGGTGATGGTGCTCTTTCTTTGGGGGCTAGTAGGGTCGGCCGTGCAATGGCGAAAGACGGCAGGGAAACCAGCGGAACGAGTCGCCTTAAATTGGGTTCTCCTTTCGATTTTGTCCGGCACGCTGTTTTTCACCGGCGGTATGATCATTCCTGTTTTGCTGCGAGTTGCCGAGCCCTCGGATCAGGCTTTGTTACTGGCAACCTTCCTATTTATGTACTTCGGTATGATGCTGGCGGTACTCAGATATCGTTTGTTTGACATTCAACGCTGGTCATTTTCAATCTGGTCATGGATCTTGGGCGGGATTGCCGTATTGGTGTGCGATTTCGTACTCATTTCCGCGCTGACACTTACAAGCAGCACAAGCTTAGCCATCTCACTGGCTCTCGTCGGTTGGTTGTATTTTCCCGCACGCCAATGGCTGTGGCGACGCGTGTTTAATAGCGATCAAAAAGGTCTTGATGACTGGCTCAGGCAAACATTACCCACACTGCTTACTGAAGAATCAACGGAAGACAGTACGCGCCTAATAAAAGCATTCCACGCGGTATTCAAACCGTTGCATTACACCCTCCACGATACGGCAAAGGAGACACATATCTCCAATAATGGCGAAAACCTCTGGGTCGCCATGCCTCACGGTGAAAGTGTTTGTCTGCAACATGCTGACGGTGGGCGACGCATTTTCAATCGAAACGATATGGAAAAAGCGAACCTTATTATTGCACTCAGTACATTAATCACTGACATCGCCGAGGCGAAGCAAGCGGGCGCGCTGGCCGAGCGTAATCGAATTCGTCGCGACCTACATGATGATTTGGGCGCTAAGCTATTGCGGCTACTACACCTCTCAACCGGTGATACGCAATCGTTAGTTCGAGAATCCATTCGTGATCTTAGACATTTGATTAATGGACAGCAGTTCTTCGAGGGCAATGCCGAGCGTTGCTTTTCGGTGTGGCAAAAAGAAGCCAGTGAACGCTGCTCTCTACCGGGAGTCTCGCTATCTTGGAATACCCCCGCGAAGGATATTACGTTTACGCCAATGCAGCACGAGCACCTTGGGCATATGCTCCGTGAAGCACTCTCCAATGCGCTACGTCATGACGGTACGACTTGGATAGACGTAACGGGGGCTGCCTCCGACGGTCATTACACGATGACCATTACCAATAACACCCATCATGGACACAGACCAGAGCACTCTGGGTCGGGATTGGAAAATCTGCGTTTACGAGCGGAGTTATTAAATGGAGAGGCGTTGCAGTCCTCCACTCAAGACACTTGGACCGTGACCGTTTCGTTCCCCCTAACATAAGGGGCAGCATTATCTTAGATCCTTGATTACCCTTACGGTATATCAGACGAAAAAAGGCACTGTAGATGGGAATAGGACACATACTCATTGTCGAAGATCTACCGGAGGTCGCCACTTGGATGCAGCAATGCATTGCCCAGTCGCTCCCCCATGAAGCGATCACCACCGTGTGTAATTTGGCACAAGCGAATCAAGCCCTAACGAAACAGCCTTGGGGGCTGGTATTACTCGATCTCGGTCTACCGGATGGCGACGGCACTGACTTCATTCGACCATTTAAGCAACATAACCCCAATGCCCACTGCGTCATCACGACAATATTTGATGATGCCGAACACGTCTTCCCAGCGCTGGCAGCCGGCGCTGATGGGTATTTGCTAAAAGACGAAACCGAAGCAGAATTTTGCACAAGTCTAAGCGGCATTTTGGCTGGACGCCCTCCGCTTTCCAGCTCCATCGCTCTGAAAATCCTATCGTCTTTTCGCCAACCACGTTCAGACACTGAATATGGTCTCACACCAAGAGAAAGAGACATACTGGTACTGATTGCAAAAGGGTACAGCTGCAAAGACGCCGCCCAGTCCCTTGGCGTGACGTACCATACGGCCGCGGGCTATCTAAAGGCGGTCTACCAGAAACTACAGGTCAATAACCGTGCTGAAGCGACCATCAAAGCCATCGAGATGGGCATGATCACCACCAGCTCCCCCCCTTAAACTAGGGGGCAAAATTCTCTACGCATCGCCTACCCTAAGTCGATAAATCAAAAAGGAGCTGGCGATGAACCCTTTCATTGTATATCCCGTCATTGGGCTAACGGTCTTACTCACTGGTTGTGCGGCAACTGGTTCTAGTAGCGGTAATGATGTTTCAACGAGCAACATTAAAAGCCTCGAAGACAAAAACGAAGTCTATATTGGTCAATTTGCTGTCACATTCGTGACGAAGGACAAAGGCTCAGCGACTTCGCAAAGCCCAATGATCCGTGGCGGAGGCTCTGAATATGCTCAGAGTGTTTTAGTCGCTAATCTAAAAGGTATTCCGAACAGCACCTTTCAAGCAATCGCAGACCAGGCTTATCGGGACTTCGTCGCTGACCTAGAGGCCAAAGGCTATACTGTGGGGGATTCGAATGATCTCAAGAAAGTCTCCGAATGGAATGAGCTTGAACCTTTGGCGACACCTTACACACCATCAGGTTTGTCGAACCTCATGAGCACCAGCAGTCAAGAGACCCTGACATTTGCGGGTGGCCCAACAACATTGTTTGCGACACCCCAGCAGCCAGGGCAGATTACCCCACTTCCGTATCAGCTAGCCGACCTATCGGAATCGGTAGGCAAGCCAGTCCTAGCAGTCAATTACGCCGTCCACTTCGCCTATTTTGATTCGGATACGGATTACACAGTGAATTATGTGGAGGAAGTGCCTCAAGGTGGCGGTGCCAGTACAACGCTTTCAGCATCCGTCACGCTTGGTCAAGGCATTCAAGTTATTTCTGGCGCCATCGCCCAGTTTTTGGTTGGCCCAACAGGCACCTTTAGTGACAACGGTTACGTCCAATTAACAAGCCCAGTCATCGTTGGCGGTGCCTACGGTCGCAATGAAGATACTACCTCAGACTCTCAGAAAGCGGCGAATGCCCTGAGCTCGGCACTGGGTTTCTTCTCAGGGAAGTCTAGCAAGACCACTGAAATTTCCGTGGTCGCGAACCCTGAGTACTATCAATACGGTGCTTTGAAAGCGATTGACGAAGCAAACAACCGTATTGCCCATGAGCTTCAACCCAAAAAATAGTCTTACCTTGCCCTCTATCTATGATTCCCCTCATAGATAGAGGGCCTATTTTGGAGTTTATCGATGACTTTCTTCACCCAAATTCTATCAAGCCTGTTGGTAATATCCGTACTCACAGGTTGTGGCGGTGGCGGTAGCGCTTCCGACGACACGCAACAAAGCAGCAATACCAATACTCAAAACACTGGCTCAACAGGGTCAAGCGGCAACACTTCTGGCACATCAAACGAAACTGTCGATAAAGGTGATACGGGCAACACAGGGACAGGGGGTAGTACAACGACACCCACTGGTTTCCAAGGCAAGCGATCTTATTCCACAACCGATGGGTACTTTGTTGATATTTCGGGGATGGCGATCAGCAGTTGCTCTGGCAATTGTTTCGTCGTGCGCGGTGGCGAAATCATCGCGGATAAGAAAACGATGGTCGTGGCAACGAAGGACAAAAACTGGAACATCGTACGCTTAAATAGCGATGGTAAGACCGTTGACACAAGCTTCGCCGCCAATGGCGTGTTAAGCGTTAACGGAATTAGTAACGTGCCTCAATATGGCTGGGAAGTCGATGATAAACAGCGAATTTTGGTACTGACCAAAGACTATTGGAACGTACAAAGACTAAGCCGCTACAACGCAGATGGTACCCTCGATACCACATTTGCAACTGGCGGTACTCTTACCTATCCACCAGTTACCGACCCCACTAATTTACTAACGCTACAAGACGGCCGCATCCTCATTGGCGGGCATTATACTGCGCCAACTAACAATCTTAGCTTTGCTTCCCAATGGGCGTTTACATTGCTTACAGAGGCTGGGGTCAAAGACAGTGCGCTCCCTCAAGACGGCTACTTCGTAGTTAGCCAGCCTAACCCGACCAAGTTCTCAGAGCTTCGTAAAGTGGTCGAAACCAGCCAATATCTCTACTTAATGGGCACAACAGGTAGCAACGGGTTCGCCATTGGTCGCTTAAACAAAGCCGATTTTTCAGCAGATACCAATTTTGGCACGAATGGATTCGTCGAAGTCGTAGAAAGTAAAGATGCAGTAATCAACGATCTACTGGTAGACAGTAAAGGTCGCATTGTCGCCGTTGGCAGTGTCCTAGACACTGGCCGAGTGAACGTAAACAACGCGGGCATGGCGTTCGCTGTTTATCGATATTTGGCAGACGGTTCCGCAGACACCAGTTTCAGTAGTGATGGCATGACCACTATCAATTTTGGGTTTAATTCTTCACAAACACACCAGATCAATGACAGCGCCACGGCTGTATTCGAAGAAGGCACAAAACTCATTATAACTGGGCAGTCAGGTAGCGTTACTCGCTCAACGGATCGCACCTTATCAATGGTTAGATTATTGGAAGACGGCACCATTGATCCTAACTTTGAGATAGGAGCTAACCGTACGAAAGTCGACCGGCACTCATCTAAGATTTACTTCAGCAACATCACCTCAAGCGCAAATATCCAAAGTGTCATTCTGGATAACCAACAAGGGCGTCTTGTCGGTTATGGTGTTATCACCGATAAATACGGCAATATAAACACAACGACTCCGCTACGAGTTCAATGGTGGGATTAATTCACACCTCAGGGTTCTTGCGATAATCAGAGGGCGTTTTTCCAACTTGCTGGGAAAACGCTCGATGAAAGTTCGATTTGGTTTGAAAGCCTGACGCTAAATACACTTCTGTAATCGGTTGATCAGTTTCCCGCAGCAACTGCCTGGCATGGTCAATGCGATAGCGGTTTACCCATTGTGACACATTCATATGATGAGTTTGATTCACAGCGTTAGAAATGATGCGTGTCGGGATCCCTGCCTTACGCGCCAGCTTTGCCAAGGTTAAGTCAGGGTCAAGATACAGCTGCTGTGTTTGAATCACCTCTTGCACCGTCGCCATCACTGGGGCATGGTCTTCTATCGTTTCAATCGGCGGCTCTGCCGTCGTTTGCGAGGGATGGGATTGAGCGGGTTCCTGCGTATGCAGACTCATCCAAATGACCACCAGCGCTAAAATCGGTAGTAATAGAGCGTGTCCAATCGTGAGGATTAACGTCGCATGCGCCCCTTCCCAAAACATAAAATCAAGTGATAACGCGCCATCTATAAGAGCTGAGAATAGCAACATACTGCCCCCCATGCGGGTTGCAATGGCAGCATTAGGGACATCCGATAACGGCACATTCTCGGGGATGGCATGCCGATAGCGCGCGGTATACCACAAGGCTACGCCATAGACGACGTACATACTCGTCAGCATGAGATCTAGAGGGGGCGACCACCAGCGGTACGTCAATGAGCTGACCACGATCAAACTCGGCGCGATCACGTGCCACCACGCCAACCTTTGCCCATGCTGTGCTCGGGCAAATACATACCAAGCCAATACAGGAATCGCGCACGCAAAAATCGGTTGTAGCGTCCTTAAGATTGCCCAGTCCAACAGCCAGCGTAACCCCACGATGGCCGTCGTGGCAGCACACATCATCAAAAAATACGCCGCTAGTGGCATACGCTCTGCGCGGCGCATCATTAAACTCCCCGCCAAGACCAATAGCATCATTGACACCACAAACGGTAACGGAATCGACAACATTGACTACTCTCCACTTCCCTATCGAATCAGGCCAAGTATGACCTAAAACGCTTTTTAAAACGTCCTAAATCCCGTTTTAGGACGCAAATACTACGCAAAAGCGCGACGCTTACATTGGTTTCATCACGCTTTGGAGATTTATATGAACGGATACCTTTATGCCTTTAAACATGCACTGCACTTTTCGGGGCGCACTCAGCGTCGTCTCTTTTGGGAATTCATGCTGATTCATCTTATCGCCAGTGCTGGCGTTATCTATGTGGAGGTGGCTACAGACAATCTTGGTTGGATTGATCTGGTCTACAGTGCCATCACCCTACTGCCAATGCTATCAATGCTCACCCGTCGTCTGCGAGATACCGGACTCTCGATGTGGTGGTTCTTGATCGTGCTCGTTCCAGGGGGCGTTGCCGTTTTAGTGTTCTTAATGGCGTTGCCTAGTACGGTTTCTCAGTCGGAGTTAACATTATGAAAACGATCAATAGACTACTCATCATGGGGCTCATGACAAGCTCTTATGCGCTCAGTGATCCCATTGTGCCAAAGATCCCTAGTGACGCATTAGGTGTAGTCCAAGTGGAGCAGGTTAAAATCGGTTCGCTGGTCATGTTAAAAGGCATGAAAGGAACGGCACGCTATGTTACCTACGATGGTCAAGGTGCGTTATGCGAAGTGTCGCCGATAGAATTTTTAGCCGGAGGGTTTAGTGGCGACAGGATCGGCATTGAAAACACCGCAGACATCGTGATGTCGGTCTACTCAAAAAGCGTCGCCGACCACTTGATGAATCACAAAGAAGTCACCAGTGAAGATTATCAGGTAGCGCTAATGCGTACGCCCGACAGCGATGTGGTACTGGAAACTGGGCTGACGTTAAACGAAGGTTTTATCCTGCATCCTCGTTCATTTTGGTCATCTTGGTGGCATTTTGATGAACGCCCGTTGCACTGTACGCCCATCTAAACGAATATGAGGGGCTATCATTAGAGGGCGCGCTGTAGCAGCGCGCCCTCTATTACTGTTCAAACACATGATGTCATGAATCCTAGATCACGATGCATCAGGCTCAAACAGTCCGCGTTTCATGTAAAGCTTCACCCAGAGTGCACCAATCACACTTACGACGAGTAACATCCCACCTGCAATGCTATACACCATTTGCGTCATCTCTGGAGCTGGCGAATTATTCAGCGCAACATAAATCATCGCGACAATCCCTAATATTTGCGGCAATGGATAGAGCATAGTGCGATAAGGACGAGGGTGATTAGGCATACGTTTGCGCAACACAATGACGTTAATATGAGCCACAATGTAGGCCAATAGATAACTGGTCGTTGCGGCGATAACCAGCATGATCAAAGAATCAATACCCAACAATAAGAATGGAATGGCCGACAATACTGCCATCATCACGATACCCACCCAAGGCGTATTAAATTTGTTGGTCGTCTTCAGTATCGGAAACGCCTGCTTGTTTTCCGCCATGCCTTGCAACATACGTGGTAACGCAGCAAAAATAGTATTTACCGAACTACATGTTGCAGTCAATGCCATAACGGTCGCGATGGTCAAACCGGCAGTACCGAATACAGCGTTGGCATAATCTAAGTAAGGGATCGGAGAACCAAGTAAAGACTCAACATCCAAATACATGGAAGCGCCCACTGCAAACGCAGCGAAAATCAAAAAGATCGCGAACAATGACCAGTGCATAGCGCGAGGAATGTTTTTAGTTGGGTTTTTCACTTCCTTGATCATCGGACAAATATACTCAGCCCCAACAAAAAGCCACATAGCAAGCGCAATCAGACCAACAAAACTGCCGTCCATCACTCCACCAAAGCTCCAGTCAACCGGCGTGCCCGTCAACTCTGGGTGTGGCTGGCTAATACCAAAAATAGCCACTAAACCCGTGAGTACGATCGCGCTGACCATGACAAACGCCAATAAGTTTTGCACCTTCGCAAACACGTCCGCGCCAACAATATTCGTGATGGCCAGAGCCACAATAATCAGCAAGGGAATCAGTTTCTCTGGGAACATGCCTGGTAGCAATTGTCCAATCATGGCATCGACCAAGAAAAACTCCACCGGCAATGCCAGCATGGCGACGACAACATAACCCGAAAACACAGATACGATCGCAGGGAAATGCCCAATCGCTTTTTGTGTATACGTCGCTAGCGTTCCCTGCTCAGGAAACATTAACGACAGTTCGGCAAAGCTCATGGCATTAAACTGAGCGATTACCAGCGCCGCTAGCATAGCAAAAATAAACGCCATGCCGCCCAAGCCAATACCTTGGGTAGCTGAAATCATGGCGCCCTGGACGATAACCATACCAATACAGATGGCCATCATCGTTATTAAACCTAATTTCTTTTTCGCAGCGGTGTTTCCCGCCATCGTCATTTTTTCTGTTGTTGAGATATCGCTCATCATTTTGTTCCTCTTATGAATAACGCAACTAACCCGAACTTATGCAATCCACGTTTGGCCTAAAAGCGGTCAAAGCGATAAGGTGCAGGGTCAATCATTGGTTTTTCGCTCGTTACGATATCTGCGGCTAACTGCCCCGCAGCGGGCCCAGTTCCAAAGCCATGGCCCGAAAAGCCCGTCGCTATGGTTAGTCCTGGGATCGTCTGTATACGATCGATGACCGGCGTTGAATCCGGTGTCACATCAATTAGGCCCGCCCACGACTCTTCTATTTCGGCGTTTTCAAAGGCTGGCCAAGCATTGATAAGGTTGTTCATGGCATCTTGATTGAGGCCATGATTCACATCAGGGTCGCGTACGCGAATACGCTCAAAAGGTGTCTTTTGATCGCCTCGCCAATGGCGCGGCAAGGACAAATCTTCAAAGAAGAACTTACCGAATCCAACTTTCAAAAAGTCACGGGACGCTTTGAGTTGGTCAGCAAATTTTAGGCCTACTTTCAAATGATCTAGGGTGAGAGGTGCATCGAGCTTGCCACGCTGGGTGATGATGTAACCGCCATCACGATGTTTACGAAATGAGAAGTCTGGACCACCCACAGCAATGTCTGTCGGCCCTTCCATAGGTTTAGTGCGCAACACCGAACAAATCAGTGGTAGAGTCGGCAGTGAAACGCCTAAATTCCCAAGAAAACGGCGCGACCAAGCCCCACCACAGAGCAGCACCTGATCACATCGAATCTCGCCTTGATCGGTCACCACGCCTGACACTTTTCCGGCTTGCGTCGTTAAGGTTCTCACCGCACAGTTTTGAACAATTTTCGCACCTTGCTGTATCGCTGCTTGAGCCATCATTGTTGTGGCAACATCTGGCTCAGCACGACCGTCAGAAGGAGTATAAATCCCACCTTTCCATTGCCCTGTGCCATGTGGCACTAGCTTGGATACCTCAGCGGCGCTCAGAAGTCGTGAATCCAAATCCAGTGACTCAACAGATTTTAACCAGCTTTCATGCATCGCCATTTGTGCATCTGTTTTACCGAGAAACATGATTCCAGCTTGTTGGTAGCCTACATCTGCCCCAATGCGCTGAGGCATCGCAGACCAAAGCTTGTCAGCTGCCGCGGCGAGTGGCACATCCGCATGATGGCGACTCGTTTTTCGGATCCAGCCTAAGTTACGCGAAGATTGCTCACCGGCAATATGCCCTTTCTCGAGCAATACCACTGGAATATTACGCTCGGCCAGCGTCAATGCTGCTGAAATACCAACGATACCGCCACCGATGATGACTACCGACGTGGACGTCGGTAGCTCATCTGTCGTGTTTACTTTTACGAGTGTCTTTGTCATATCAATAACCTCTGACCACTACTGCGCTAACGAAATCGTGGTCACGTTCGCTTTTGAAGCACCAATAAATGCGGTTACCTCAAGTTCAACTTTGTAAACTGTTGAAGCCAGCGGCGGAGAAGTGACTGTGGTAGCGGGATCCACACCACGGAACTTCTCGCCGACAAACGTCATCACGTTATTGGTATCGTTTGGGTCTTGTATAAAAACCCGAGACATCACAACGTCTGCCAACGATGCGCCAAGCGCGGCGAGCGCTCGCTCCACATTGATGAAGACTTGTTCTGCTTGCGCCATAACATCGTCAGCCAGCTCTTTCGTCTCTGGGTTGCGACCTGCGGTGTTGGAAACAAATACCCAGTTATCAACCGCCACTGCTCGCGAATAGCTTGCCAACTCTTCGAGGTGAGAGCCCGTTTTTACTTTTGTTACCTGTGTCATATCGGCTTCCTATTAGCGTAACGCGGGTGTATCCCAAAGGTTCAGTTTTACGCCAATGCCTTTCTCAATCGCATTGCGATAAATCTTAGTGGCCCAAGCAACGTCTTCCACTGGCATACCGCCTACAGAAAGGATGATGATTTCTTCATCGTTTTGACGGCCGACACTCTCCCCGGCAACAATTTTGCCTAAATCTTCTAAGTGATCAGCGGTAATCAAGCCCTCATCGATCATGTCCATGAAGCGCACGCCCGGCATTGGAATGTGGTTATGAGCAGGTTTTGGCACTTCTTCAAACCATGCCTCATAAAGGCCTGTGTTATCGAGCACCTTGCGCACATCATCTTGTTCCATTGCGCTGTCTAATTGGCAGTAACCCGGCATAGATAAATAAGCCCCTGGCTTCACCCACTCACGTTTCACCAATGGGTAAGTAGAAGGATCGCCTGTTGCACCAGAGTTACAGTAGGTAATGATGTCGGAGTCACGAACCAAAGCCTCCAGTGAATCGACCACCTGAATGTTCTTAATTTGAGGATAATTTGCGCTCATCCAATCCATAAATTCATCTAAGCTCTTTTGACCACGGCCTTTGATTTTCACCGTGTCGATCTCAGGACAAGCCGCAACAAACGCTGCAATAGAAGTACGCCCCATCACGCCTGGACCAAGCACGCCAATAACCTTAGAATCTTTACGAGCTAGGTAGCGAGCACCGACACCAGGTACTGCGCCTGTACGATACGCAGATAACAAGTTTGCCGACATGTACGCCAACGGTGCTCCCGTATCAATGTCGTTCAAAATCATCATTAAGATTGAGCGCGGCAGACCTTTGTCACGGTTTGCTATATTAGAGCCATACCATTTCACACCGCAGGTTTGATAATCCCCGCCAAGATAGGCTGGCATCGCCATTAAACGGCGATCAGGCGTTGGTTTTGGCATCGTTGGAAAAGGCGATTCTTCAGGGAAGGTGATCATCGCGCCATGCGAATCACTGTTTGGTCCGGCCATGCGATAATCGCCGTGGTACAACAATGAAAACATCTCTTCCATTGCATCAACACATGCAGGCATATCTGTCACGCCAGCTTTAATCATGTCCTCTTCGGACAAGTAAATAAAATCAATTTTTGTGTTCTCAGACATATCGTGACCTCAACAAATGATCGGGATAGATAACTTTCATTTGATCTTAGTCAGGCATTTTCACCCTGTATTGAATATTTGCGACATGATCAACATGCTTGTATATGAAGTGAAAAGCTGGCATCTTGTTTGCAAATGCTAAAAAACAAAAACTAAATAGCATCAGGTGTAACTATGACCGCCCACCATATCGCAAACCGTCTTGAAACGATTCGCTTTAAGCAACCTTGGCTGGTTTTAGGTGCTGCGAACACATTCTCTTTGGCATGCCCAGAGAATCCTACGATTTCGCATTGTTACAGTTTTGAAGCAAGCGACTCAGAGGCACCAACCATCGCCATCCCGGATGGGTGTGTAGAAGTCCTCTTTGATTGCGGAAATTCTGACGCCAGCGCCAAAGTTTATGGCACACCTATGTCGGCGATGGATACCGGTATTCAGAGTGGTCATCGGTATTTTGGGGTGCGCTTTGTGTCGGGCGCTATTCCTGCTTGTATGCAAGCGTCCGCTGAAGAGATCGTTAATCATCAATTTAACTTTGTCGATGTGGTTCCTCATGCACATCAATTAGTTGAAAGCATTATCAACTCGAACGACTTCTGTGACCAAGTCGCCTGTTTTAAACGTTTTTTTGATAAAACTACTGCGCGACCTTTATCACAATTAACTCAGTCCATGGTGAGCATCATCGTTGCGCGTAAAGGCAATGTACGCATTGATGAATTAGCATTGGCTACTGGATATACCACCCGCACCTTACAACGCCAGTTTCGTGCTGACATCGGTATGTCGCCCAAGGCATTCAGTCGAATTGTCCGCTGCCAGTCAGCGGTCTATTGCATCAATCATTGCGACGACGTCGACTTCTTAGATATGGCCTGCACACTAGGCTACAGTGATCAGTCTCACTTCTTAAGAGAATTCAAAAAATGCGTCCAAGTAACCCCTATGGCTTATCAGAAACAAGTTAAGCAACAGTCTTACCTTGACCGCATTCAGTTTTTCTAAGGGTTATTTTGGCGCACAACCACCTCTGACGGCACCAATATAGATCAGGGTTTACGTTTGCCTCGACTTCAAGCGAATAGTAAGCAAGCTTAACAAGCTAAGCTTGCATCGCCCTAGTTAAAACTTAAGAAGCATGTTGATGTAAGTAGGCAAGCAAAGACGCCATTTGAGTGTCAATTGATCGAATGGTCTGCATAATCTGATTATTGAAAGAAAGTACGCCTGACTCATCACTGCCATCCAGTTCGCTCGCTTGACCTGATAGCTGCGCAAGCTGTTTCATTTCACTATCAATAGCAATGAATGCTTTTTGCTCACGGAAGTTAAAATCATTATCCGTATCGTGGTAATACCACTGCGCAAAGCCGGTTTGCATAATATCAGTGGGTTGCTCTGCCGACGCGTCGATAATCGCAGTGATAACTTGTGAACGCCATTTATGCAGCTCAAGTGCGGACGCTGCAGCGTGAGCATAAGTCATAGACAAATAGCTTGCTGTGGTTAACTCAGCGCTATTTTTAGCAGTTCGGTCAAATGAGCTTTCGAGCGATAATGTTGATTCTTTAACTTGTGTTGCAGACGTATTCAACCCACTGATTTGCTGGGCGACTTTTTGCGTGCGCTCATCAATGCGTAGTACTAAATTCGAGATTTGATCGCTCGACTCTTTTGCCTTGGTTGCTAGAGTACGGACTTCATCCGCCACCACTGCAAACCCACGACCCTGCTCTCCTGCTCGTGCTGCCTCAATCGCGGCATTCAACGCCAATAAGTTGGTTTGTTCAGAAATACTTTGAATGGTATCGGTAAACCCACGAATCTCAGACGAAATCTCTTGTAACGCATTAACATTCTCTAAGCTTTCAGAGCTTTGATTCGCAATGGCGGACATATTTTCGGTCAGGATGGATATGTCTTTCTTATTTTGCTCGATCTCTTCATTCGCCCCTTCTGATGCACTCATCGGCTCAAATAGCTGCTCTAACACTTTGCCCATAAACTCCAAGCCTGTCTCCATGGCGGCCGTCTGGGTGTGCACTAGCTGACTTGTCATTAAGGGTTCTGGGCGAACGTCAACAGGCGTGTCTTGCACTGCTTGCGCAACCTGTGCAGTAAGATCATCCACTTGCGCAGTCAATGCTTGGTTTTCTAAGCGCGCTTTTTCCAGCTCTTGTTCCAGAGCGCGAATTTTTTTCTGTCCAAACATCTAATCACCTCTATGTATTACCAATATTGTTATCTTGATGTCACAGCAGCTGTTTGTCATTGCCCCGCCCAAAAACAACCGAACGCGAACCTCTAAGCAGCGACACTGTTCAAACGCTCGCCACAGAAGCAGTGTTCCGACATCCAAAAAATGAAACTATTCCATCATAAGTATTGAGTATTCGCATTAACAACATTTTTTGTATAGAAGATTTGCGACAATTTTAGAATTTTTTACTACAGCCAACCGACACTCGATTACGCTAATAGCCCTCGGGTGGATGATTATCGATCCAATGTTGAGCAATATCACCCCGTCGTGCGATCCAAACACCCTCATGCGATTGCACGTAATCAAGAAAGCGTTTGAGCGCGGTAAATCGAGCGGGTTTACCTAGTGTTCGGCAATGCATCCCAATAGACATCATCTTGGGCGTAGTAGCCCCTTCCTCATACAAACAATCAAAGTTATCTCTTAGATATTGAAAAAACTCATCGCCATGACTGAAACCATAAGGCGATGCAAATCGCATGTCATTACAATCCAAGGTGTAAGGAACAATCAAATGAGGTTTGGTTGTGCTTGGATCATCGTGATGCGGCACCTCAACCCAATAGGGCAAATCATCCCCGTAATTATCCGAATCGTATTTCAGCTGCGGCTGCTCCGCCACCAAAGTACGCGTATTGGGCGAGTCTCGCCCTGTGTACCAGCCCATCGGCGCAACACCAGTCACCTCTTCGATAATTCGTAGCGCTTCTCGCATATGCTCGCGCTCTTCTTCGATTGGCATTTCTTGATAATGAATCCATTTTAGGCCATGACAAACGAGCTCATGCCCTCCGTCGACAAATGCCTTGGCAACCTCTGGATTGCGCTGTAACGCAGTGGCGATTGCGAACACAGAAAGCGGTAATCCGCGTCGTTCAAATTCATTTAGGATGCGCCATACGCCGTTTCGCGAGCCATATTCATAAAGCGACTCCATACTCATATGACGATCTTTAAACGGCTGCGCGCCAAAGATTTCTGACAAAAACGTTTCTGCATGCTCATCTCCATGCAACACGCAATTTTCGCCACCTTCTTCAAAATTCAGTACAAATTGCAGTGCGATACGCGCGTTATTAGGCCACTCAACCACTGGCACTTGAGTTCGGCCGTATCCGGCATAATCTCGTTCTAAATAATGCTTCATTTAAAAGATCCCTTAACTAACGATTCCAATGCTCAGAACGGCCTACAAATGACTTGTCCATTGGCACGCTTACTGACCCACCTTAGAGGTCTTTAGGTCTAGCGAGTGCAAAGCCGCTGCCACGACACCCTCAATGATTGGGTTTATAGCTGCACTAGCATGAATCGTTCCTATTCTGAAAACAGCCTTTGAAAATCAATCAACTGCTCTTCCTGACTTTCCAACACAAGAGAGTGTTTGATGGTTTGTAGGTGATCGGCCATCCATTGTTGCGCTTTTTGTGTATCGTTTTGGTCTAGAAGCTCAATGAGCTGAGCATGATCGCCACAATCACAACTCACGCTACTGCGTGTCCCGTAGGCGGCAATGACCAACGATGAGCGGTAACACAATTGCTCAACAAACGCTGCCAAAACTCCATTGCCCGCTATTTTGGCGAGCTCATAGTGAAAGCGCGCTGTGGCTTGGATTTGTGTCGCCATGTCTCCATCATGTTCGGCTTGGTGTTCGTCTTCTACTAAGTCTCGAAAGTATTCTGAGTACTCTTTATTCCAATGACGCTGTAAGCTTGCGATCAATTGCGGCTCAATCAAAATCCGGCTGTCTAGAACTTCCAGTGCTTCGTCCTCACTGGGGTGGTTCACTTGCGCACCTTTATTACGTGCGATCACAACAAAGTGCTCAAGGGCTAGCCGCTGTAGAACCTTACGAATGCCAGTTCGACTTACGCCAAATGCTTCTGACAGCCGATCTTCAGGCAACCGAGCACCTGGTGGTAATTGATGCTCGACAATAGCTTTCAATATTTTTTGATAAATTTTTTCGTCATTCGACATATCAATTCTGCCTTTCAAAATCGTATACAATTATTCCGATGCATTCGTATACATAACTTCAAATATAACATGACTGCTTTATTTAGACATCCAATAAAATCCCCTTGGGTTTTGTGCACAATCAAAGAACATATTTAACATTCAGTGCCATCTATTAGTGCGTACGCGCCCTTAGAATCAAATGTTTCACACCTCAAAACAACGAAACCATCGTTTCCATTATTGGCACACCTTTTGTATTCAATTATTGTATACAACCAATAAAGGGACAGCACAATGAAACCTCAATTACCCGTCAGCCCTCGACTCAGTAATGCAGATCTACAACCCGATAAAGAGCAAAAGTGGGGGTGGTATAGTATTTTTGCGTTCTGGATGTCGGATGTACACAGTGTCGGTGGCTATGTGTTTGCAGCCAGCTTATTTGCCCTAGGCTTAAACGGCATACAAGTGTTTATCAGCTTACTGCTCGGTATTACCATTGTGTTATTATTTGCTAACTTAATGGGCAAACCTGGTCAAAAAGCAGGCGCTCCGTTTCCTGTTATAGCACGGATGTCATTTGGTGTATTTGGAGCCAATATACCCGCCGTGATTCGTGGTTTGATTGCTGTCGTGTGGTACGGCATCCAAACCTTTCTTGCTTCCAGCTCATTTATTATTCTTCTCCTCTACTTTTTCCCAAATATGGAAACCTTAGCTGACGATAGCTTCTTAGGACTGTCTTACCTAGGCTGGATTGGTTTCTCGGCGATGTGGATCATTCAAGGCGTTGTCTTCATGTTCGGTATGGATATGATTCGTAAAGTTATCGATTGGTCTGGCCCACTGATTTACGTTGCCATGTTTGCGCTGTGTATATATATGGTTAATCTCGCTGGTTGGGACAATATTAGCTTCACACTGGGTGATGCGAGCCTTTCTGGTATGGATGCCCTAACCCAAATGCTCATCGCGATTGCTTTGGTAGCAGGCTACTTTGCTGGCCCTACCTTAAACTTTAGCGACTTTTCTCGATACTGCAGCAGCTACAAACAACTCAAATTCGGTAACCTTCTGGGTCTTCCATTTAACTTCATTCTTTTCTCTGTTTTCAGTGTTGTCATTGTGTCGGCTTCGATACCAGTATTTGGCGAGATGATCACAGATCCAGTGGAAACAGTTAAACGTCTTGATTCAGGCATGATTACCGTATTAGGTGCAATGACCTTTATCTTTGCAACGGTTGGCATCAACATCGTGGCCAACTTTGTTGCCCCCGCGTTTGATTTCTCCAACGTATCTCCGCAAAAGATCAGCTTCAAAACCGGCGGTTTTATTGCTGCATTTGGCTCAGTATTGCTTATGCCATGGAACTTATTTAATAACCCCGAAGTGATCCACTATACCGTCGACGTACTAGCCGCGATGATTGGTCCATTGTACGGCATCATTATTGCCGATTATTTTTTCATTAAGAAAGGCAAGATCGATATCGAATCACTGTATACCGAGTCTAAACAAGGTCTTTACTGGTACGACAATGGCGTCAATAAAAAAAGTGTTTATGCGTTGGTCATCGCGGGGCTCGTAGCCATATTCTGTAGCTTCGTATTTACGGCGCTTGCAAACTATGCGCTGTTTATTGGTGGCCTAACTGCGGCTTTCCTATACCGTTATTTGATGGAACCTGAGCGTCTAGCTTTGCATAACCTAGATCTGGCTGAGCAAAACTAATCCTCCTCCAGCAGGTATCCCTAACACCTGCTGTTCAACTGTTTTCCCGCCTAATAGCCTTAGGCGGGCTTTTTAATGTCTCGTTGAAAAACGAGCTCCATGCATTAAATCTGCAAATGCAAGTCAAGCTGCTTTCAAATACTAACCAAACAGTCAGCTTTGAATTATGATCTCTGCCACATACATCATTCGAGCAATCCAAATGACCTATCAAAAGATACTATTAGCTGGTCGTCCTGAGACCGACATTACACCTGATTTATTCACAAGCGTGCGAGAGGACATTCCCACCATCTCGGCAGGAGAAGTACTCGTCAAGCTTTCTCACGTGTCACTTGACCCTGCCATGAGAGGCTGGATGAGTGCAGACCCAAACAGCTACATCCCCCCCGTCGATATTGGTGCGACAATGCGAGCCAGCGGTATAGGCTATGTTGTCCAGTCAAACAATGACGACTTCCCAGAAGGTACTCGTGTCATAGGCCTGATGGGGTTAACCGAATACGCCGTATCAAATGGTCAAGGGCTGAATAAGTTGCCCGATGATATACCCGCAGAGGCAGTATTAAGTGTGATCGCACTGCCAGGCATTACCGCCTACCACGGTTTGTTTGAAGTGTTGAAACCAGAAGCGGGACAAACCATCGCCATCACCGCCGCCGCTGGCTCGGTTGGTTCACTGGTCGGCCAAATGGCGAAAAACAAAGGCCTGACAGTCATTGGCATTGCTGGTTCAGAAGAAAAATGCACATGGCTAAAAGATGAACTCAAATTTGATCATGCATTAAATTACAAAGATGCTGATTTTGAGCAGCAACTTGCGGCGGTTGCTAACGAGGGAATCGACCTTTTCTTTGAAAACACAGGTGGTATTGCTCAAGCACCAATCTACAACGCAATGAATGCGCATGGGCGCATCGCCGTATGCGGTATGATCGCAGAATACAATAAAACAGAACCTGCACCAGGCCCGAGCTGGATCAATATCATTAAAAAACGTCTGATGATTCAAGGCTTTACTATGCCCGACCACTTCCATCGTATTAGCGAATACGGCCAAGCACTAGGTGGCATGCTTGCCAAAGGCGAATTAACTTACCGTGCACACATTTTAAAAGGATTAGACTCTGCGCCCGAAGGCATCAACTTGCTATTCAAAGGTGAAAACCAAGGCAAACTGATCGTTGAACTGTAGGGCGGCTTCTTAGTTTTCATATAAAAAATGCCCCGCTGGTTTCCCAGCGGGGCATTTTTGTTCTGAGCGAACGGCAGTCAGCTTAGTGCGACAGCATGACCAAATAATCAGGCCCTACTGCACGAAAGTCGAGGGCCATGGTAATGCTTAGTGCCGTCACCGTAATGATGGAGAAGAAGAACACTTGACGCGCCCAACGATTCACATCAACACCTTGACGATACCCTTTCAACGCCATACCTAGCCACCAAAGACTAGTAGACGCCGCAACAACCATAAACCCAACACCGACGTAACCAGTAAGTGGCAGCATTGCTGCTGCAATAGCAAACACAGCGATCCACAATACTATGTGGTGTTTCGCTTTTTGAATGCCTTCAGCCACTGGCAGCACAGGAATACCTGCCGCCGCGTAGTCTTTGTAGCGGAAAATGGCAATGGCATAAGAATGAGGCATTTGCCAAATACTAAACATTACCAACAAAATCGCCGCACCTGCATCAAACTGGCCTGTCACGGCACAGTAACCCACCACTGGTGGTACTGCGCCAGACAAACTACCGATCAACGTGCCGTAAACCGAATTGCGTTTAAAGTACAGGCTGTAAAGACCTACGTACACGAAATAGCCAAATGCTGCAAAGAACACAGCCACTTCATTCGTGAAGTACGCAAGTAAACCAAACCCAACCACGCCTAGTACCAGTCCGTGTGCCAACGCCGCTTTAAGCGACATTTCACCAGTAACTGTTACGCGGTTACGAGTACGTTGCATCTTCGCATCAATATCACGATCGATGCAGTTGTTGATCGCACAACCAGAGGCGACAACCAATGACAATCCAATGATAGTCACCAGCATCAGCACCCAATCGATGTCACCGCGAGCGGCGAGGAAATACCCCCCCGCCACGGAGATCAAATTCCCCATAATGATGCCCGGCTTAGTTACCTTTACGTAACGGTCAAACACACTATGTTGCTCTGGCTTTTGCGACGATGAGATCCGCTTAAACATACGCTTCTTCGCCTAGTACATCATCATCAGAACAGATTCGTAGATAATCCATATAGATAGACCTACGACCATTACGATAACGATGGCTGTAAAGATAAACGACAATGTATCGATCTTGCCTTCTTTAGTGAAGTTTAGGTGCAAGAAGTACTTTAAGTGCACAATGATCTGAACCACTGCGGTTACAACGATAACCGCAAACAACGTGGCACGGTCAAAAGCACTTGTCATCACTGCCCAAAATGGAATAACAGTCAGGATAACAGACAATACAAAGCCGACTACGTAAGAGCTTACGCTACCGTGAGAATGCGCATCTTGATCATGTTGACTCATTTACATAGCTCCCATTAGGTAGACGAAAGAGAATACACAGATCCAGATTACGTCTAAGAAGTGCCAGAACAAGCTTAGGCAACCTAAGCGAGTCACAGTGCGGTCAGGAAGACCGCGCTTAGCAACATCGATAAACATAACTGTAATCCAAAGTAGACCCGCAGTTACGTGTAAACCGTGCAAACCAACCAGCGAGAAGAACGCTGTTAAGAAAGCACTAGCACTTGGACCGTGACCTGCATGGATCAAGTGGTTGAACTCATAAAGCTCAATCGCGATAAAGGTTGCGCCAAACAAGAAGGTCACAGCCAACCAAAATAGCACGCCACCTTTGTTTTGCTTGTACGCGCTGATCATTGCGAAGCCGAAAGTAATCGAGCTCAACAATAATGCAGCAGTACCGCCTGCGATCAGATCTAGATCAAAAATATCTTTACCAGAAACACCACCTGCCGTGTTCATGAACAAGACTGCATAGGTCGCGAAGAAACACGAGAACAAAATACAGTCAGTCATCAGGTAGATCCAGAAACCTAACGTAGTATTACGTCCGGTATCGTGGTGTTCGTCATGGTGCGCATCGTGATGCGCTGTTGCAGAAGTACTCATGATTACCCCTTCGCCACGTTATCTAAGTGTTCATTCTCGATACGTGCTACTTCATCAGGCTGTACGTAGTAATCAGTATTACTTGCGTACGCACGACAGATAAAGGCAACGATCAAGCCGATGAAGCTTGCACCCGCTAACCACCAGATATGCCAGATCAAAGCAAAGCCTAAAGCTGTCGCTAATAGACCCATGATTGGACCTGCATTGGTGTTGCTTGGCATGTGGATAGGCTCGTAGCTCGCGTGACGCTGGTACGCAGTGCCTTTCTCTTTCATGTCAGTGAACGCATCAATGTCTTCAACATGCGGAATCTTCGCAAAGTTGTAGAACTGTGGAGGAGATGCCAATGACCATTCAAGAGTGTGACCATTCCATGGGTCACCTGTTTTGTCCAAGTTCTTGTCTTTGTTCTTAAAGCCAAGGAACAGTTGAACAAACTGAGCTGCGATACCAATTGCAATAACGAACGCACCGACTGCTGCGATGTACAACCAGATGTTCCAGTCTGGGTTATCCGTGTGGTTTAGACGACGAGTCATACCTAGGAAACCAAGAACATAAAGTGGCATAAACGCTAACAAGAAACCAACAGACCAGCACCAGAAAGATATCTTTCCGTACTTAGGATCTAGATGGAAGCCCATTGCTTTCGGGAACCAGAAAGTAAAGCCTGCAAGGTAACCGAATACCGCACCTGCGATGATCGTGTTATGGAAGTGAGCAATCAAGAACAAGCTGTTATGCAGCACGTAGTCCGCACCTGGTACAGCCAAAAGAACGCCCGTCATACCACCGATCGAGAACAGGATAATGAAGCCAATGGTCCACAACATAGGCACTTCAAGGCGGATACGCCCTTTGTACATGGTGAATAACCAGTTGAATAGCTTCACACCCGTCGGGATCGCGATGATCATCGTCATGATACCAAAGAACGCGTTGACGCTTGCACTCGAGCCCATCGTAAAGAAGTGGTGCAACCATACGATGAAACCAAGGATGGAAATCGCACCCGATGCGTAAACCATCGACTTGTAACCAAACAAGCGCTTACCAGTGAACGTCGAAACGATCTCAGAGAAGATACCGAATGCAGGCAATACAAGGATATATACTTCAGGGTGACCCCAAGCCCAGAACAAGTTGATGTACATCATCGAGTTCCCGCCGGCATCGTTCGTGAAGAAATGGAAATCCAAGTAGCGGTCAAGCGTTAGCATGGCTAGCGCAGCAGTCAGAATCGGGAACGATGCAACGATCAATACGTTGGCCCAAGTACAGGTCCAAGTAAAGATAGGCATGTCCATCAACTTCATACCTGGCGCACGCATCTTAAGTACTGTCACTAAGAAGTTAACGCCTGTTAGCGTTGTACCAATACCGGATATCTGCAGCGCCCATATATAGTAGTCGACACCCACCCCTGGACTGAATTCAAGTCCCGACAATGGCGGATAAGCTACCCAACCTGTCATCGCGAATTCACCAAGACCTAGAGAGATGTTTACTAGCAAGGCACCCGACACAGCCAACCAGAAAGATAGGTTGTTCAGGAATGGAAATGCAACGTCGCGAGCACCAATCTGCAGAGGCAAAATAATGTTCATCAAACCAATCATAAATGGCATCGCCATAAAGATGATCATGATGACACCGTGTGCCGTGAAGATTTGGTCATAATGGTGCGGAGGGAGGTACCCTTCCGAGCCATTTGTCGCCACCGCAAGTTGCGTCCGCATCATAATGGCGTCCGCAAAACCACGGATCAACATTACGAATGCTAGGATGATGTACATAATACCCAAGCGTTTATGGTCAACAGACGTTAACCATTCACGCCATAGCCAGCCCCACTTTTTAGCCAGCGTCATGAACACGAACAATGCCGCGCCACCAACTGCTACAACAGCAAGGGTACCTAGGACTATCGGGTCATATGGGATCGCGTCCCAAGACAATTTACCTAGAAGATTCATTAGTGAGAGGCCTCCTCAGCTTCATGGGAAGTGCTTTTTGGCTCACGCTGGGGAAGAATGACACCCTCAGGTAGCTGCGCACCGTATTCAGGCTTACCGTAGAAATCGATACGCCCCATATCTCCCATGTATTCCCAGATGATGTCGAAGTACAAACCATCTTTCACAGTACCGAAGTACTCTACTGGGTGGTATTCAGTCGGTTCAACAAGCTCTTCGTAGCGCTCTGTTGTTAGCGCTTCGCCAGAAGCTTTAACCATTTCAACCCACTCTTGGAAGTCTTCGCGAGTTGGCGTAGCAATCGCTTCAAACTTCATGCCTGTAAAACCATGGCCTGAGTAGTTTGCAGAAATACCTTTAAACGTACCTGGCTCATCGGCAATCAAGTGAAGTTTCGTTTCCATGCCAGCCATTGAGTAAATCTGAGATCCCAACTGTGGAATGAAGAATGAGTTCATTGTACCGGCAGACGTAATCTTGAAGTTCAAAGGAACGTTCGCTGGGAACGCTAACTCGTTCACCGTTGCGATACCAAGATCTGGGTAAATAAACAACCACTTCCAGTTTAGAGACACCACTTCGACAGTAATTGGCTCTTCTTCAGATTCAATTGGCTTGTATGGGTTCAACGCATGCGTTGATTTGTAGGTAATAACACCAAGAATCACGATGATGATAATTGGAATCGCCCATACCACGGTTTCAATTTTAGTGGAGTGTGACCATTTTGGTTCGTAAGCTTCACCACGACCTTCGCGATACTTCCATGCGAAGTAAAGTGTCATGATAATAACCGGAACCACGACAAGCAGCATTAGGACAGTCGCTGTAATAATCAGCTCCTTCTCCATCACACCAATTTGTCCTTTCGGGTCAAGCACACCACCCTGACAACCAGCTAGTAATGCTACTAGTGCTGCCAATGCGACTTTACTTAAGTTACGAGTTAACAAGAGATTCATCCTCTAACCCTAGATTGACGTAGGCTGACATCAAAAACGATGACAGGATTCAAGCCGGCTAAGCCGGAAGTTTTCCAACGGAGGAGTTTTGCGCGCTCACAGAGCACGAGATATAAATCGACACTCGTAAGAATGCTAAAATATATCTACAAAACTCTTTAAGCTGAAACTGGGGGCGCACGGCAAGCCAGAACAGTGCTGTACAAGGCTTGACGAAGGACCGACTGACGCGGCGGTCTAGCGTAAGTGCGGCGCAAAGTTGGCCACACGAATGGCTCACTGGACGAACAAAGCATCCAGTAAACAAACATAAACAGGCTGATGATGCCGAAAAAGGCATAGATAGAGACAAGCGGCAGGTCTTTGAAGACCGTGTGGAAGAAATCACTTGGGTCGTAAGCACCGCCCAAAGGAAAGATAATTAGGTTTACCATTACAACAGCGAAGACAAAAGCGTACAAACGAGCAACCCACTTCATCGTCTGAAGAGGCTGTCTTAGCTCGCCAAAGCCATCTAGCATGTTGATGTGGTTGTGCCCTACTTTCACAGTCGGATACCTACTTTTTGACCTACGATAAACTCAGATCGATCACAAAATGAACAATCTTGACTTAAATCAGAATTTCGACCGAAAATTGTACACATAGATTCATAATCTCTCCACCTAAATTTTAAGGTAAAGACGCCCAACCTGCCACATTTTCATTAAAAGCGTCGTTTATCGCACATTTCTCAGAGCTCATTACTGAAAAACGTGAAAAAGTTTCATCTACATATACCGCTTTTTTTAGCCAAGTACCCAAGATCTCTCTGTTATCCACTGTCGCTAAGAAGTATTTTCTATTTAATATTAGCTTCCAATATCGGTGCGAAAGAAGGTCACCTAGAGGCGGTTATTCAAACATGGGAGCATCAAAATCTTCCGGTTCATCAGTATATATGCACACGTTCCAGTCCGCTGCGAGGCCATCTTCTGCTTGGCAGTAGGTCTGAAAAAATTCCGTTATCTGCTGACGCTTGCAGTGCGCTTCAAACGATGCCATATCCGCCCAAGTTTCCATAAATGCAATGGGGAAACTCGTCCCTTCAGCAAATGGGCTGCTGATATGGCGGGTCACGCGATACGCGATACACCCATCTTCGCGAAGAGTATTCGGCTCAAGACTTTGCAAAACACGAAACAACGCCTTTTCTTGCCCTTCTTTGGGTAAAAACTGCGCCACACAGTAAACTTTGCTCGACATGCTAATCTCCTAGATTAATTTACAATGAGTGCCAATCACTTAACTTCAATTTTTTGCGGCGAACTGCGTAAAATATTGCCATGCCTAAGCCGTATATCACTCCCCAAACGGCTGCTTTATCCATTGCAGAACTAAGCGAATCATTACTGCCCAACAGACCAAAATACATCACTAAAAAAATGATGATCGCAAAATACCAAAACGCGATGATCGCGTTAAGGTGAAATCCAATATAGTAAGGCGGTGGCACTTTGACACCAACCAAGCGCAATAAACTGAAAGCTGGCGGCTTATAATTGGACAGCCACACATTGTGCGCTTGCAACTCTGCATGCGCTTTTTCTAGGCGCTCTTCGAAAGACACGATAACACTCCTCAATAACAAGAAAGGGCTGAATATTGTTCCAATATCCTACTTTAAAACGGTCGTGATAACAGCCTCACATTAAAGGGTGTTGGTACCGGAAAAGACATTGATTACCAAGACACCTAATAGAATCAAAGCAATGCCCAAAAAAGCTGCTAAATCAAGCTTTTGCCCAAACATTATCCAACCAATAATGGCGGTCAGAACAATCCCTAATCCCGCCCAAATGGCGTAGGCAATGCCGACAGGCATAACCTTTAACGCGAGCGACAAAAAATAGAATGCCAAAGCATAGCCAATGACCACCAATACACTTGGCCCCAATTTCGTAAATCCATCACTTGCTTTGAGAGCGGACGTCGCAATGACTTCAGAAAGAATTGCCACAAACAAAATGATCCATGTTTTCATAAAATTCACCCTCTGAAGTCGATAGTCGTTACTCTGCCCTTTGGCGTCAAAGGGCTTTGCGGTATGCTTTTAATTAGATACACCAACCTTGGGACCGCTATGGCCAACCAAAATCCTCTCGCGCTAGATAATCAGCTGTGTTTCTCTCTTTACTCAGCCTCTTTAGCTATGACACAAACCTACAAGCCCCTACTCGATCCACTTGGATTGACCTATCCCCAATATTTGGTCATGTTGATTTTATGGGAACAAGACGGCTTACAACTACAAGAAATAGGACGTCGACTCGGTCAGAAATCTGGTGCTCTAACGCCCGTCATTAAACGCCTAGAGGCGGAAGGTCGAGTGCAACGAGTACGTGATAGCTCTGATATACGTGCACTGTCAATCCAACTGACGCCTGCAGGCAATATGCTACGTGAGCAAGGTTTAGAAATACAGCAATGCCTGCTCGAGGCCTGCGCTATCGACATCACAGAACTCATCGAACTCAAAGAAAAACTCGATACATTGCGGAAGAATCTCCACGCAAATACCGACTAGCCCTTGCGCAAATATAGTTATTGCGCTAACTTTAATAACGACACAAGGCCATCAGGCCTTTATTTTTAATTATACAGTTATTGCGATAACTATATATCAACACAAATATTGAAGGAGCTTTTATGGAAATCCTATACACCGCACAAGCAACCTCAACAGGTGGCCGAGATGGTCGCTCCGTTACCTCTGACAACACACTTGATTTAAAACTGAGCACACCAAAAGAGCTTGGTGGTGCTGGCGGTGACGGTACTAACCCAGAGCAACTGTTTGCAGCGGGGTACTCAGCGTGCTTCATCGGTGCACTTAAGCTTGTCGCCTCTCAAGAGAAAGTAAAATTTCCTAATGATCCGAGCATCACTGCAAAAGTGGGTATTGGCCCAAACCCTAACGGTGCAGGGTTCGCCATCGACGTCGATTTGGATGTTAGCGTAGAAGGCATTGAAAAAGACGTGTTACAACCGTTAGTTGAAAAGGCGCACGAAGTCTGCCCTTATTCAAACGCAACACGTGGCAACATCCGTGTCGGTCTTAACGTTTCTTAATCCTTCATCAAGGTTTGATCGTTAAAAAGCCCCCAATAATTGCTATGTCCAATTATTGGGGGCTTGTTCATTGACCGGTTTTATTGGTCAATCGAAAAGGCTGACTTGGCGGCCCAGAGACATCTGTCTCAATCGCTACAACGTGCCCAGCCAGTGGCTGCTCTGCTAGCTGCGATTCGAGTCCCACACTGGCCGATGTAATGAACAACGTCTTGCGATTAGGCCCACCAAAGGTACAGCTGGTTGGCCGCTTAAACGGCAGTTCAAGCACTCTTTCAATCGTTCCATCTGAAAGATATCGAACAATTCGTTGCCCATCCCACTGCGCATTCCACAACGCCTTGTCATCATCCAACGCTGAACCATCGGGTCCACTGCCTTGCTGTGCAACGGCAAAGGGAGCTTGGTCACGCACGTCTTTAAATAGAGGATATGGATAACGGTGTATTTGCCCTTTCATAGAATCTGCAAAGTACATGCATTGACGATCTTCATCCCATGCAAAGGTGTTTGCAATACCAACGTTATCCAGCAACATGGTTTTCTTGCCATCGGCTGTGATGCGCCACAAGCGACCACAGGCTTGCTCTTCCTTGTCATCCATCGTGCCAACCCACAACGAGCCATCTGGCGCAACTTTTGCGTCATTTCCTCTATTGTTAGGTCGATCTTCGTCTAACATGCACACATCAGTTAACGTTTCAGTCACCGTATCAAACCGTGCAACACGACTCGCCAACACCACGACTAACGTGTCAGCAATGTCGGTGGTAAAAACTGCGGATACTTTCTCCGGCATACGCCATTGCTCGTAACGATCGGTGCCATAACGCCAAGACCATATTTTGTGTGCGGGAATATCGACCCAATACAAAGTTCGACTTCGATCACACCAAAAAGGCCCCTCAGCAAGCTGATGTCGCTCTGGACTAATCGATTGAAACGCCATATTTCCCTCCAGTACGCCTCACAACACATAAATCTAAGGTGTTCTGAGGCGACAGGTCTATTAAGAAAGATCCATTAAATCCGCGGGCAACAATGCTTCAGGAATCCCTTGGTAACAGACGGGGCGTAAGAAGCGACGAATCGACAAGGTTCCAACGGAGGTCGCACCAAAGTTTGTCGATGCTGGGTAGGGGCCTCCATGAACCATACTGTCACAGACTTCTACACCAGTTGGGAATGAGTTGGCCAGGACGCGTCCAGCTTTACGTTCAAGTACCGGCAACAAGGCTTTGGCGGCATCGTAATCGTCTTCATTTAGATGCACGGTGCACGTTAATTGACCCTCAAGATGACGTGCCAACTCAACCATTTGCTCCACACTTTCGGCTTCCACGACCAAACCAAGTGGGCCAAAGACTTCTTGATGCAATGCAGGGTTCTGCAACCAATCTTGCGCAGACACACGATACAAATTCGGTAACGCGCTGCGGCCACTCGCATCTTTTGTACGCAATACTCGGTCCGCCTGTGTGGCATCGAATGTTGCAATACCACTTCGATAGGCATCGGCAATACCGTCAGTTAACATCGCTTGCGCTTGCACATCCGATAGCGCTTTGGACGCTTGTTCAATAAAAGCTGCACTGCTTGCCCCAGCGACAGTCACTGCGATCCCTGGATTGGTACAGAATTGACCCGCCCCCATCGTCAACGACTGGGCCCAACCAGCACCCAGCGTCTCGGTGTCTGCTGCCAGTTTATTCGGCATCACAAACATCGGATTCACAGACCCCAGCTCGCCGAAGAATGGAATCGGCTCAGGACGAGCAGCACACAAATCAAACAAGGCACGGCCGCCGCCCAAGCTGCCCGTAAAACCTACCGCTTTAATCAAAGGGTGCTGTACGAGCGCTGTCCCGACATCACGATTACCACCTTGAATCAGAGAGAATACACCTGCTGGTAAACCGCAGGCTATGATGGCTTTATCTATGGCTTGTGCAACCAGCTCACCGGTCCCTGGATGGGCAGAGTGGCCTTTCACAACCACAGGACAACCTGCTGCAAGGGCCGCTGCGGTATCGCCACCCGCAGTTGAAAATGCTAATGGAAAGTTAGATGCGCCAAATACAGCAACTGGGCCAATAGGGCGCTGAATCATTCGCAAATCCGCACGCGGCAGAGGCTGACGATCGGGTAGTGCGCCATCATGACGACGATCTAAATACTCACCGTCTAAAATGTGCTGTGCAAACAGACGCAGTTGCCCAGTTGTGCGACCACGTTCACCGACCAAACGCGCTTCTGGCAAGCCTGTCTCAGCACACCCTACTGCGGTTATTTCATCACCCAAGACATCAATTTCGTCGGCGATTTTGTTTAAAAATTCAGCGCGCACTGTGCGTGAGGTATAGCCATAGGTCTCAAACGCCTGCTCCGCTGCCGTCACCGCATTGGCAACATCACTGACTCGGCCAACGGCGAAATCAGCATCGGTTTGATTAATTGTGGCTGAACGAAATGTTTTATCCGCTTCGATCCATTGTCCTGCGATCAGGTGTTTTCCCGTTAACATATAGACTCCTCAATGTATTAATGACTGTCTTTCGGTACCGCCGCGCCACGGCACCCTTTTAGGAAATCAAAATCCGCGCCCGTATCAGCGCCTTGGACATGATCATGGAACAGTTTGATGTAACCTGCTTTTGGCGCTTCTATGCTGGATTTCCATGCAGCCAAACGCGCTTCTAGCTCTGCCTCGGGAATATCAAGATGCAAACGACGCCCCGCAACATCCAGCTCAATCATATCGCCATTTTGTACCACTGCGAGCGGCCCACCAGCAGCGGCCTCTGGCGTCGTATGCAACACAACCGTGCCGTAAGCCGTACCCGACATGCGTGCGTCCGAGATACGCACCATGTCTTTAATGCCTTTGCGCAACACTTTAGGTGGTAACCCCATATTGCCCACTTCAGCCATACCTGGATAGCCTTTCGGACCACAGTTTTTCAACACCATGATGCAATGCTCGTCGATGTCGAGTGCTTCGTCATTGATCTTCGCTTTATAATCATCGATATCTTCAAAGACCACTGCTCGACCGCGATGCTGAAGTAGGTGTTCAGACGCTGCGGAAGGCTTTAACACCGCGCCTTGTGGAGCCAAATTTCCTTTCAACACGGCAATGCCGCCTTGCTGGGTTAGTGCTTTTTCCACTGGCAAAATCACATCAGGATTGCTGTTACGCACATCTTTAACTTCGTCCCACACACTGGTCCCTGATACCGTTATCACATCTTTGTGCAGTTTACCGGCTTCGGCCAATTGTTTAATAACCACAGGTAGGCCGCCAGCGTAAAAGAACTCTTCCATCAAGTACTTACCCGATGGCATCAGGTTCACGATGGTGGCAATTTCTTGGCCCAGCTTATCCCAATCGTCGAGTGTGAGGTCCACGCCAACGCGTCCTGCAATCGCTAATAAATGGATCACCGCATTGGTCGAACCACCGATCGCACCATTCACGCGAATCGCATTTTCAAATGCCTCGCGGGTCAATATGTCAGACGGTTTTAAATCATCTTTCACCATATCGACGATACGACGGCCAGTCAGATGCGCCATAACTCGACGGCGACTGTCCACCGCTGGAATGGCCGCATTACCTGATAGCGCCATGCCTAATGCTTCCGCCATAGACGCCATCGATGACGCCGTTCCCATGGTGTTACAGGAGCCTGGCGAACGTGACATCGACTGTTCCGCTTCGAGGAAGTCTTCTTGAGTCATTTTGCCTGCTTTTATGTCTTCCGACATTTGCCAAAGCGCAGTGCCTGACCCCACCCGCTCACCGCGGAAATAGCCGTTAAGCATTGGGCCACCAGAGACGACAATTGAAGGAATATCGACGCTGCATGCCCCCATAATCAGCGCAGGTGTCGTTTTATCACAGCCAGCTAAGAGCACAACGCCATCCAATGGATTAGCACGTAATGCTTCTTCTACATCCATCGCCGCCATGTTGCGATACATCATCGCCGTCGGGCGAAGTGAGCTTTCACCCACAGAAAACACGGGGAACTCCAGCGGTAACCCGCCCGCTTCATAAATACCATGCTTAACTCGATCCGCAAGGTCTCGCAAATGTGCATTACAAGGCGTCAGTTGCGACCAAGTGTTACAGATGCCGATCACAGGGCGGCCATCGAACAGATCCGCAGGCAGACCTTGGTTTTTCATCCAGCTGCGGTGATAAATATGATCTCGTGAGGTACCGCCAAACCATTCCGTGGAACGTAACTTGCGGGGCCAAGGTTTCGGTGTAAATTGGCTCATACCCAACCTCCATCAACAATAAAGTTTTGAGCCGAACACATACGTGATGCATCAGACCCGAGAAATAGAGCCATATTGGCAATGTGTTCAGGAAGTACAGAACCTGCAAGACACTGACTCTGCTTGATTTTTTCTTTGGCGGCGTCATCGACCCATAGCTTGAGCTGTTTCTCAGTCATGACCCAACCCGGCACCAAGGTGTTCACTCGTATGTGATCACTGCCTAGATCCCTCGCCAACCCTCGGGTTAGTCCATGCATTGCTGCCTTGCAGGCGGCATACGTGGGATAACCTGCAGACGCCATCATCCAACCAACAGAGCCAAAATTAACAATCGATCCGCCGCCCAGCTCTTTCATCATCGGAGTGACCGCTTGGGCGGCAAACATAGCGTGTTTAAGATTAACTCCGACTAAGCTGTCAAAGCGGTCTTCGGAAAGCGAATCCAGCGAATGGCGCACATCGTTTGCGGCGTTATTCAGTAATACAGAAATCAGCCCTAGCTCTTTCGCTGCATCATGGATCACTGCTTGGTAAGCGCTGGTATCGGTGACATCACAGGCGCGAAACCACACATTGTGACCTTGTTCCCGCAAAGCACCCGCAAGCGCTTCTCCTGCTTCGCGATCTAAATCAATAAAGGCCGTATTGGCACCTTGCTGCGCAAACGCCGTAACAATCGCTTCCCCGATGCCCGTCGCACCACCGGAAATAAACACCGTACGTCCATTCAGGTCTGGATACACCGCTGCTTGGCTCATAACACGCTCACTTTGGTGTCCAGTGCCTCTTCTACCGCGAGAGCATTGCGCAACGGCAATCCGAACGTTGGCGATGAAATTTCAAATACATCTCCAGCTTGTGCACTGATCTGATCGGCGAAGGACAAGGTCGCAGTCCCGAACATATGGACATGAAGGTCGCCCGGCTGACGGAACAATCCGTACTTAAAATGATGGTGTTCTAAATTGCGGAAGCTGTGAGACATGTTATCTTCGCCAGATAAAAAGTCTTTGCCCCATAAAGCCGCACCGTCGCGCTCAATCTTGGAGTGACCTTCAATGTGAGCAGGTAATTCACCAACTAACAATTCAGGGCCAAAGGACGCTGGACGCAACTTCGAATGCGCTAGATACAAATAGTTTTGCTTCTCGGTAATATGATCTGAAAATTCATTCGCTAAGGTGTAGCCAATGCGATGCACTTGCCCATCTTTACCAATCAAATAGAAGCCCGCGATTTCTGGCTCTTCACCGCCATCTAGAGCAAATGCTGGGGAAGGCAGCGCTTCTCCTGGAGGCACGATTCCCGCGCCACTGCCCTTGTAGAACCATTCTGGCTGCACACCCTCTTCACCGTCTGCTGGCTTGCCATGTTCAACCCCCATTTGGAAGATTTTCATTGAGTCAGTCAGATCATCACTGTTACCGTGCATCGCATTGCGCGTTGATGCAGAACCTAGGTGCGTCAGCCCTGTACCGGTTAAATATGTATGGGCTGGATCAGGATGTCGTACCGGACAATCCAGCTCGCCGTTTGCATACAGACCTGCTAGGTCGACTTCTTCGCCCAACCCTTTCTGCTCAATTAGCTGAGCCAGACTCATTCCGTTTTCAATAGCGTCTAGTGCGAGCCCATAAACAGTCTCCGCGTTATTCACCCACTGAGCTGTTTGATCGTTGCGGCAAATCACGCCACCGTTTTTATGTTGAGATAAATGCATGATGATGACTCCTAATTATCGCGCTTTACGCTTGTTGTATACGTCGAAAATAACGGCTGCGAGTAGGACGGCACCCTTAATCACTTGTTGCCAATCAATCCCAACACCAAGAATCGACATTCCGTTGTTCATAACTCCCATAATCAATGCGCCCACGACAGCACCGATGACTTTACCCACACCACCGGTCATGGAAGCACCACCGATAAAGACGGCGGCGATGACATCAAGCTCGAATGCAAAACCTGCTTTCGGCGTTGCTGTATTTAATCGGGCAGCAAAGATAAGACCTGCCAACGCCGCCAGCATGCCCATGTTGGCAAAGGTAAAGAAGGTTAAACGCTCGGTATTAATACCGGATAATTTAGCCGCTTTTTCATTGCCCCCAACCGCATAAACGCGACGACCTATGGTGGTGGAGTTGGTGATAAAGGTGTACACCGCTACCAGCACCGCCATCGTAATCAATACGTTTGGTAGGCCGCGGTATGTCGCTAATAAGTAGGAGATGTAAATCAGTGCCACAGCAACCAGCGCGTTTTTAACGAAGAAGAACGCAAAGGGTTCATCTTGAATACCGTAGCGCAAGGCTTGCGCTCGCTGACGTGCTGCCAAAAAGATGATGGCAACAGCCGCAAAAATACCCAACACCATCGCAGTGATGTTTGGACGACCGACACCAAACACATCGGGGATAAAGCCAGTACTTAATAGCTGGAACGATCGTGGGAATGGCCCGACAGACTGGCCTTCAAGTAATGCCAGCGTCAAACCTCGAAAGATCAGCATGCCAGCCAATGTCACAATGAAAGACGGTATCTTCCAATACGCCACCCAGTAGCCTTGTGCTGCGCCAATGAGTAGCCCCATCAATAGACATACAGGGACGACCAGTACGGTAGGTAAATCGTAATTGACCGACATGACCGCTGCTAACGCGCCAATGAAGCCCACCACCGAGCCGACCGATAAGTCGATGTGCCCAGCGACAATCACCAGTAGCATGCCGATCGCCATGATAATGATGTAGCTGTTTTGTAAAAATAGGTTGGTTAAGTTTGCCGGGCGCATCAGCGTGCCATCGGTCAATATTTGGAACATTGCCATGATGGCAACCAAGGCCAACAGCATGCCGTATTCGCGCATGTGGTTTTTCAAAAAGCTCATTGAAGACGGCGCTTTTGGTGGCTCGTTCTGTGCTGGATTTTCTGTTTTTGTTGTTTCCATGATTCTCTCCGGTTACGCCTTGACGATCATTGACATGATTTTTTCTTGGCTGGCTTCGTCTTTATTCAACACGCCTTCGAATCGCCCTTCGTTCATCACGTAAATGCGATCACACATGCCAAGCAACTCCGGCATCTCTGACGAAATCATCAAAACGCCTTTACCGTCTTTCGCTAACTCATTAATAATGCTGTAGATTTCAAATTTGGCACCGACATCGATGCCGCGGGTGGGCTCGTCCAAAATCAATACGTCGGGTTGCGAGTAAAGCCATTTACTCAACACCACTTTTTGTTGGTTACCGCCAGACAAATTGCCGACGGTCTGCAACACGCTTGGCGTGCGGACACGCAATGCTTTGCGATATTCTTCCGCGACTTGATGCTCTTCCGATTTGTTGATCACACCGCGCTCAGACACGCGGTTTAGCGCTGCCATCGTGGTGTTGATTTTTATGCTTTCATCCAGCACAAGCCCAAGCTCTTTACGGTCTTCCGTAACATACGCCAAACCACTTTTGATGGCCTTAGGAACGCTCGATACATCAATCGGCACGCCACGCATTTTGACTTCACCTTGAATATTTTTACCGTAGCTTTGGCCAAATATGCTCATCGCCAGCTCAGTCCGACCTGACCCCATGAGGCCAGCAATGCCAACGACTTCTCCCGCGCAGACATCAAAATGGATATTTTCAACGACCTGACGCTCGTTATTGACGGGATGCCAAACATTCCAGTTAGACACCGACATCAACTGCTGCCCTATTGCCACATCACGACTTGGGTAGCGGTTAGCCATGTCTCGTCCCACCATGTCTCGAATAATGTCTGCTTCGCTGATGGTATTCGCTCGACAATCCAGTGTAGAAACTGATGCGCCGTCCCGAATGACGGTAATCGAATCCGCCACTCGGCTGATTTCATTGAGCTTGTGCGTAATTAAGATTGAGGAGATGCCTTGAGCTTTAAACTCCAACAATAGATCTAATAACTTGGCACTGTCGTTTTCTTGTAGCGCTGCCGTCGGTTCATCCAGAATGAGCAGTTTGACTTTTTTCGCTAACGCTTTTGCGATCTCTATCAGCTGTTGCTTGCCGACACCTAGGCTGCCCACTTTAGTAGAAGGGGACTCACTCAAGCCAACCTTAGCCAATAACTCTTGGGTGCGAGAAAAGGTATGTGGCCAATTAATACGGCCTCCCTCAACATTTTCGTTACCCAAAAAAAGGTTTTCAGCGATCGAAAGCAGCGGCACGAGCGCGAGCTCTTGATGGATGATGATAATGCCTTGGTCTTCACTGTCGCGAATGGTGTTGAAGGCCATTGTCTTACCTTCAAAGAGAATATCTCCACTGTAACTGCCATGCGGGTACACACCACTCAGCACTTTCATCAGAGTCGATTTCCCTGCGCCGTTCTCACCGACTAACGCATGGATTTCACCACTTTTGACTTGTAGATTTACGCGATCCAGCGCTTTCACACCTGGAAACTCTTTGGTTATATCGCGCATTTCTAAGATTACATTTTGCATGACGATCCCCTGAGCAGGTGGCACCGTGCCACCCGCTGTTACACACTCACATTTGCAATTGGATTTAGTTCAATTGGTCGCGTTGGTAATAACCGCTACCAAGGAGAACCTCTTCCCAGTTACTTTCATCCACAGCAACAGGCTCCAATAGGTAGCTAGGGACAACTTTATAACCATTGTCATAAGTCGTTGTGTCATTGATTTGTGGCGTCACATCATTCAACAGCGCCTCAACCATACCAACCGTGACATGCGCTAACACACGCGTATCTTTGAAGATGGTGGAGTATTGCTCGCCAGCTTTGATAGATTTAATAGAGGGGATTTCAGCGTCTTGACCCGTCACAATGGGCATATCCATACCACCGGAGCCGTAGCCGACCCCTTTTAGTGACGAAAGGATACCAATAGACAGACCATCATAAGGAGACAGCACACCATGAACTGGTTTTTGCGTGTAGTAAGTCGATAGAAGGTTATCCATGCGCGCTTGTGCAACAGAACCATCCCAACGTAACGTACCCACTTTATCCATACCTTGCTGACCCGAAACCACATCAAGTTTGCCGGAATCGATCAAAGGCTGTAGGACAGACATCGCACCATTGTAGAAGAAGTAGGCATTATTATCGTCAGGTGAACCGCCGAACAACTCAACATTGTAAGGGCCATCACCAAAGCGCTCTTCTAGACCAGAAACAAGGGATTTTGCTTGCTGCACGCCAACTTGGAAGTTGTCGAAGGTGGCATAGTAATCAACATGGGGGCTGTTTTTAATTAAGCGATCGTAGGCGATCACATCGATACCGGACGCTTCCGCATTTTCAAGCGCATTAGAAAGCGTGGTGCCATCAATCGCTGCAATAACCAATACATCGACCCCTTTTACGATCATGTTTTCGATCTGGGCCAATTGGTTAGGGATTTCGTCTTCCGCATACTGAAGGTCTACTTTATAGCCTGCGTCTTGGAACAACTGAACCATAGATTCACCGTCACTGATCCAACGTGCAGACGACTTGGTAGGCATCGCGATTCCCACAAATCCTTCGCTAGCAGCTACCCCATTACTGAGCACCAAGCCAGCCCCTAAAATTGCTGTCGCAATACCACTTTTTACAAAATTCATTAGCTTCTCCTAGAGCATCCGTGGTCGCATCGCGCCAGGACACTTATTTTTTATCTTTATTGTTAGCCAATCAGGTTATAAACCTAGCACCCAGAGTAGAAATAAAAGCCATACCAATCAAATAGAATAAACGACGTAAGACATATCAAAATTGGTATAACTTATTCGAAAAAAATTAGCGGCGCGCCAGTTCAACCTGAATGAGGCGCTCTAATTGATGAGCCAATGGAGAGAGATGACGCCCCCTGAGCTTCAGCAAAAAATACGGGCTAAGCTCAATGCGTCGTTGAATTTTTAACGTGACCAGCTTGGTGCCGACTGCTTCACTCATCAGCAAATCTGCCACCTCACTCGCCAACGGTGCAACACTATTGGAGGACACTAAAATTGAAATCAATGCCAAGAGAGACGTGCTGTTGGTAATAGCAGACGGAATTTGTGCCTTCTCGCTGACAAACGCCTCTTCCACCGCCTCACGTATCGGCGCTCGATGAGACTGCATCACCCATTCAAATTTCGATAAATCTCGTAACGTAACATGTTCTGCCCCGTCCAACGGGTGACCTTGGCGTACAACGAGTTTCACTGTCTCAGTACGGGCTGGCAGTATTTCAAAATCCGCGGAGTTGTAGTGACTGGGAAGTCGGGACACAACAAAATCGTTGTTACCAGCGATCAGATCACGCACCAGTACCTCACTGGTATCCACATTAATATCGATCTCCGCTCGGGGTGCGATGGCACGTAGCTGCTGAATAGCAGGGATCACAAAACCGACGGCGGCGCCCGTCACGGCTCCAATTGCAGTGGAACCCCCGTTACCTTGCTTCAACTCCTCCACCTCACGGGATAGATCTCGTAGCTCCACGACTAAGTTGTGAGCGCGGCGACAAATCGCCTGACCTACCAGCGTTGGCTCCATCCCTTTGGCATGACGAGTGAACAGTTTCGTCCCCAGCACCGATTCAATTTCGCTCAACATCCGTGATGCGGCGGGCTGAGTGATCGCAAGCTCATCGGCTGCGATACTTAGCTGTCCGTATTCAGCAATGATTGCAATCAACCGCAACTGAGTTAACTTCAGGTGCTTTGATAACCCGATATCCATTGTTCCCCCTAAAGCTCGACCGCCATCAACGAATCTCACTTGTATTTGTTTTTATTTACGGTGTTTACTATAAAAAGGTGGCAAATTGCTGCACGAATACAGCGTCCACTCTTCATATCAACCAACCATTACAAGGACAGAAGACATGATTAAAACCGAGCCGTTTGGACGCGCCAACGAACACTCTGTAGATAAAATAACCTTATCCAACGAACATATCACTCTTTCTCTAATAAATTATGGTGTGCGGACTGTAGAGTTAAAAATCGCCGATCGTGACGGCAAAAGTGAAAATATTGCATTGAATTACCCAGATATGGAAGGTTACTTAAAAGACACATCTTTTTTAGGGGCCACCTGCGGACGCGTAGCAAACCGCACGGCTAATCACCGATTTACCAATTTATCAGGGTGCCACGAATTAGACGCGAACGATGGCGAACACCATCTCCATGGCGGATCAGAAGGGTTTGACAAGCGTCTCTGGCAATACGAAATTGATCATGACGCGCTCCGTGTTACCTTTACCCTGCATTCACCTGACGGAGACATGGGCTACCCAGGTAATTGCGATGTTCGGGCAACTATTCAACTGGATCACAACCAAATCATTACGACCTTTGATGCGACTTGCGACCAAGCTTCCATTATTAATCTGACCGACCACAGTTACTACAATCTCACTGGGGATTTCAGCCAAACCATCTTAGAACATGAGCTTTGGATTGCTGCGGACCACATCACACCGACCGACGGTACTTTGATCCCGACCGGTATATTACAACCCGTGACAGACACCCCATTTGACTTCACTGCACCGCGCTCAGTAGATCATCCGAGTCAGTTTACGGCGCCCAATCTAGGTTATGATGTGAACTACTGTCTGCGTGGCCCGCGCCACCAAGTGCAAATGGCATGTCAACTCTATGACCCCGCCTCAGGTCGACAACTCACCTTATATACAACAGAACCAGGATTACAGCTCTATACTGGCGCTTATCTCAGCAACGATAAGATCTACGGCAAGTTCACAGGCATTGCACTAGAGCCTCAAACCTACCCAAATAGCGCCAACACTGATCACTTTCCGAGCCCTGCCATCAGTCCAGACACCCCATACCATCACACCATTCGAATGGTATTTACGACACGTAACGACTAGTTCGCACTTTACATATCTGGTTATTCATATATTATCAATTTCATATATATGAATAACCAGATATGATTTTAGCGCAGGATACCTATCTATGTCTGATGACGTCCTTGAGACCGACATCCACCCCACCCAATTTTACAAATGCCTTGCGGACGATACTCGTTTACGTTCATTGATGTTGATTCAGTTGGAAGGCGAGCTGTGCGTCTGCGAGCTGATGGAAGCCTTGCAAGAAAGCCAACCCAAAACATCCCGTCACCTTGCGCAACTGCGTCAATGCGGCATTCTGAGCGATCGCCGCCAAGGGCAATGGGTGTTTTACAGTATCAATGAATTACTCCCAGACTGGGCACAACTGGTCTTGCAAATTACGGCTACGGAAAACCTAGAGCACATCGCAGCAGAACTAGGCCGTCTGGCGCAAATGGGGGACCGCCCAGAACGAACAGAGAACTGCTGTAACTGATCACCCCGTAAAGAATTCACCGAAAGTTTAGAGGTTAATATGACGATTAAAGTAGGTATTAATGGTTTTGGTCGCATGGGGCGACTGTCTTTTCGTGCCGCATTTGACTGGGATGATGTTGAGTTTGTCCAAATCAACGACCCTGCTGGTGATGCAGCGACCTTGGCACATCTGATCACATTCGACTCTGTTCACGGCCGCTGGCACCACGAAGCCACCTCTGAAGACAATAAGATGATCATCAATGGTCATCGTATCCCTTGCACTCAGAACAAAGCCATCGGCGATACCGATTGGTCTGGCTGCGACATTGTTATCGAAGCCAGCGGTGTGATGAAAACCAAGGCGTTACTGCAAGCCTACTTAGACCAAGGCGTTAAACGCGTCGTGGTTACAGCGCCAGTCAAAGAGGACGGTGTGCTAAATGTGGTCATGGGTGTCAACCAAGACCTGTATGATCCTGCCGCGCACCCTATTGTGACTGCGGCATCCTGTACTACCAACTGCCTCGCGCCAGTGGTGAAAGTGATTCATGAGAAGCTAGGTATCCAACACGGCTCCATGACGACGATTCATGACATTACCAACACACAAACCATCTTGGATGCACCGCACAAAGACCTGCGCCGTGCTCGCGCCTGCGGATCGAGCTTAATCCCAACGACCACGGGCTCAGCAACGGCAATCACGCATATTTTCCCTGAGCTGAAAGGCAAGCTAAACGGCCATGCGGTGCGCGTGCCCTTGGCGAACGCGTCACTGACAGACTGCGTATTTGAAGTGAGCCGCCCAACGACGGCAGCAGAAGTAAACGGCTTCTTGCAAGAAGCGGCCGAGGGCGAGCTTAAAGACATTTTAGGCTACGAAGAGCGTCCATTAGTCTCGGTGGATTACAAAACCGACCCTCGCTCTAGCGTGATAGATGCGCTTTCCACCATGGTCATCAATAGTACACAAGTGAAGCTGTATGCTTGGTACGACAACGAATGGGGCTACGCCAACCGTACCGCAGAGCTGATGCGTATGATTGGTCGCTTGGAACAGAACTAAACAAGACTGCGATTGCTTAACCCCCTCCCAGCCTCCCCCTTAGAAAGGGGGAGGAGCGAGATAATCAGCAATGCAACGCTTCAAGTTCCTCTCCTTGTTTTAGGGGAAAGTAAGTTGCTTCTACTGAGGTGTTTCGAGTCCCCTCCCCTTATTTAAGGGGAGGGCAAGGTGCTTGTACTGAGGTCTTTCAAGCCCCCTCTCCTTGGTTTAGGGGAAAGTAAGGTGCTTGTACTGAGGTCTTTCAAGTCCCCTCCCCTTGTTTAAGGGGAGGGTTAGGGTGGGGTTAAGCCGCTTGGATAAATAAAAACTTTGCAGTTCTAAAAACTTTTTAACCCCCTCCCAGCCTCCCCCTTAGAAAGGGGGAGGAGCAAGACATTCAGTAATGCAATGCTTCAAGCTCCTCTCCTTGTTTTAGGGGAAAGTAAGTTGCTTGTACTGAGGTGTTCCAAGCCCCCTCCCCTTGTTTAAGGGTAGAGCAAGGGGTTGTACTGAGGTCTTTCAAGCTCCCTCCCTTTGCTTAAGGGTAGAGCAAGGTGCTTGTACTGAGGTTTTTCAAGCCCCCTCTCCTTGTTTTAGGGGAAAGTAAGGTGCTTGTACTGAGGTCTTTCAAGTTCCCTCCCCCTGCTTAAGGGTAGAGCAAGGTGCTTGTACTGAGGTCTTTCAAGTCCCCTCCCCTTGTTTAAGGGGAGGGTTAGGGTGGGGTTAACCACAAACTTTTACCCTCCTCCAGCCTGTCGCCTTGTTAAAAGGTAGGCTGGGAAGGAGCTTTTTTAGGAGTCGGTCCAGCAATGAAGACACTCGCTAATCTTTCGCCCGCCATTCGCCAATATATGGTGGTCACAGGAAATTATTGGGCGTTTACCTTAACCGATGGTGCGCTGCGTATGTTGGTGGTGCTGTATTTCTACGGATTGGGTTACAGCCCGCTCGAAATCGCCATGTTGTTTTTGTTTTACGAGATTTTTGGTGTAGTCACTAACTTAGTTGGCGGATGGCTCGGCGCGCGATTAGGTTTAAATCGCACCATGAATATCGGGCTGTTTTTGCAGATTTTGGCGTTAAGCATGCTACTGGTGCCCGCAAGTTTCTTAACCGTCCCTTGGGTCATGGGCGCGCAGGCGCTGTCTGGTATTGCCAAAGACCTTAACAAGATGAGCGCGAAAAGCTCGATTAAGCTGCTAGTACCCAGCGATGCTCAAGGTCAACTTTACAAATGGGTTGCGTTACTTACAGGCTCTAAGAATGCTTTAAAAGGCGTGGGCTTTTTCCTTGGCGGTGCGTTACTCAGTCTGTTTGGTTTCAACGGGGCCATTTTAGGCATGTCGGTCGCGTTGACGTTAGTCTGGATCGCAAGCTTAATCTCACTCAAGAAAGACCTAGGAAAAGCGAAGAATAAACCAAAATTTGGTGACATTTTCTCGAAAAGTGCCGCCGTAAACTATCTTTCTGCGGCGCGCCTATTTTTATTCGGTGCGCGTGACGTGTGGTTCGTTGTGGCACTGCCAGTTTTCCTTGCCAGCACCTTTGGTTGGGATCACTGGTATGTAGGCGGTTTCTTAGCGCTTTGGATCATTGGCTATGGCGTCATTCAAGGCTTTGCGCCACGCTTCACGGGAAAAGCTTCTGGCAAAGCCCCCGATGGTCGCCAAGCCCTTGGCTGGGCGATGGCACTCGGTGTGATCCCTGCGGCGATTGCGTTAGCGCTCACATTCGACTGGCAGATTGAATTTGCCGTCATCGCAGGTTTGCTTGCCTTCGGTGCCGTGTTTGCCATCAACTCCTCCCTACACAGCTACCTCATCGTCAGTTATGCTGGAAAAGACGGCGTCTCCCTCGACGTGGGCTTCTACTACATGGCCAACGCCATGGGCCGCCTCATCGGCACCCTTCTATCTGGTTGGTTATACCAAGACTATGGCCTCGCGGTATGTCTCTGGGTTTCAACAGGGTTTATTGCTTTAACTGCGTTGATTTCGGTAAGGTTACCAAGACATGCGACCAAGTAAGGAATAACTCCGTATGGCCCCCATCAATCTACTCGCTCTTTCAGGCAGTTTGCGTAGCACGTCCTATAACACCGCTGCGATTGAAGCACTAAAAGCTCTTGCTCCGCCACACATCACTATTCAAATTGGTTCGATCAACGAGCTGCCGCTGTTCAACCCAGATTTAGACGAGCTGGCGATTCCGGCATTGGTTAACCTTCGAGACGCCATCAAGCGTTCTGATGGATTAATTATCGCCAGCCCCGAGTACGCTCATGGCGTCAGCGGCCCTATGAAGAATGCACTGGATTGGTTGGTGAGTAGTTTTGAGTTCCCCTACAAGCCGATCATGTTGATCAACACGTCTCCCCGAGCAAGTCACGCCCAAGCTTCTCTGGTTGAAATATTAACCACCATGTCAGGTGTGATAGTAGATCAGGCTTACACGTCTATTCCGCTGCTGGGAAGTGATCTAGATGCTAACGGTATTCTCGAAGATGGCGAGTTGGTTCGCGCACTAAAAGACGGCCTAGACGCTTTCTATCTTGCCATTACCTCGATTGAGCGTACGGATTAAATCGCATCCAGCCGAAGCCTACTCGCTACGCTGTGGTTAACGTAACGCCCATGCCACTCGCAATACACCGCAGATCATCCAGCGTGATTTCAAAATGTCACTCCTGTAGATGTATTTCCCACAATATAGAGCCTACGAGCGTCAGTTTATGTCAGTAGTGATATCCAGGCCGCGTAACAGCGACCCTTTATTGCGCTGTGACCGTAGATTGGTCCGCTTATGTATTTTCCGAGGTTAATTAATTGAAGCGCTTTGCTCCTGCCACACACAATACTGCTACCAACGTCACCCACAGCATGGTCAGGCTAATGCTTTCTTGTAGTAGCCAAGCGGCCAGAACGAACCCGATAAAAGGTTGAATCAACTGCATCTGACTCACAACAGCAATGCCGCCTAGCGCTAAGCCTCGATACCAAAAGACAAAGCCAAACAACATACTGAACAAAGACACATAGCCAAGCCCCAGCCAAGCCGATGTGGTGACCGACGCGAACGAGCTGGGCCATAGGACATACAGCAGGGGCAACATCACTGGCAAAGACACAACTAAAGACCAACAAATCACCTGCCAGCCGCCTAAAACCCGCGACAATCGAGCCCCTTCTGCGTAGCCCATACCGCAGGCCACAATCGCCGCCAACATTAAGCCATCACCTATTAACGACACCTCACCCGCACCTAATGCCGCATAACCCGCGACACAAATCGCGCCTAACACAGAGAATAACCAAAATAAGCGACTAGGACGCTCACCGCCTCTTAGCACCGCAAATAGCGCTGTACAGATCGGTAGCAAACCCACAAATACGGCCCCGTGTGATGAGGTAACGTATTGCAGAGCAAATCCGGTTAACAGCGGAAACCCCACCACCACACCTAACGCACTAAGCAAAAGCGTTGAAATTTGCGCGGCATTGGGACGCGGCTGTTTTAACAGCACCAAACATACTAACCCTAAGCCCCCCGCTATCGAGGCGCGCGCCACCGTCAAAAAGGTTGGATCAAAGCCTTGAAGTGCAATACGTGTCGCAGGCAATGACCCTGCAAACGTTGTAATCCCGATAAAGCCACTCAGCCACCCTTGCGTTGCCTGTTTCATATGATTCTCCTAACAATCCACTTCCCTATGAAACCGAAAATGTGGCGCTAAGAAGAGATACAGACATACACAATTTATAAAAACTGTTATGGTTATTTCGACAGTACAATTTTCAAGGAAAGCAATATTATGGCGCGCGCAGGCACATTAATAGAATCAGTCATGAGCGATATTGAGTCGAAGATCGCATCACGCGCTTATTTGCCCAACACCCGTTTGCCATCAGTTCGCGCCCAAGCAAAAGCCATGAACGTCTCAATTTCGACTGTAGTCGAAGCCTATGATCGCCTTGTCGCGGAAGGCCGTATTGTGTCTCGCCCAGGCGCCGGCTTTTATACCTCTGGTCCTATCGCCCCGTTAAATCTAAACCAAATAGGGCCTAAAGTTGCTCGGGAAATTGATCCTCTGTGGGTATCCCGCGAATCATTGGAAGCGCGAGCTGGAGCACTGATGCCGGGATGTGGCTGGCTGCCGTCAGAGTGGTTGTATCAAACTGGGATCAAACGAGCGCTGCGCAGCCTTGCCAGAACGGACTCTCCGGATTTAACCGAATACGCCAGCCCCAAAGGCTCGCAGACGTTTCGACATTTTCTCCAGCGTCGACTACTGAATCAGACGATTGACGTAACGCCTGATCAGATCATGCTAACGGAATCAGGCACCCATGCCATTGATTTGATTGGCCGCTTTCTCCTTTCTCCCGGTGACACCGTGCTGGTTGATGATCCCTGCTATTTTAACTTTCATGCCTTATTGAAGGCACACCGAGTCCAAATTGTTGGCGTTCCTTACACGCCCAATGGCCCTGATCTTGAGCAGTTTGCTCACGCGCTGGAAACACATAACCCTCGGCTTTACCTCACCAATTCCGGTATTCATAACCCTACGGGCGCACAATTAACTCCCAGTGTTGCGCATAAACTACTGACGCTCGCTAAAGCGTCGGAACTGGTGATCGTCGAAGATGATATTTTTGCAGATTTAGAATCCACCCGCTCACCACGCCTAGCCGCCTTCGATGGTTTGGATCAGGTCATTGAGATCGGCAGTTTTTCTAAAACCGTCTCCGCATCCGTCCGCTGTGGCTACATCGCCGCTAGACTCGAATGGATAGAGCAGTTGGTGGATTTAAAGATTGCCACCTCGTTTAGCGGCAATCGCCTCGACAGTGAGATCGTGTTGCAGACACTCACGGACAGTGGCTACCGAAAACATATGGACAAGCTACAAACATGGCTTGCAAAACAACGACGACAAACGACTGAGAAGCTTACGAGATTGGGCATTCAACCTTGGATTCAACCCAAAGATGGCATGTTTTTATGGTGTCAATTACCGGACGGCGTCAACGCCACACAGTTAGCGCGGGACTGTTTAACCCAAGACGTGGTGCTCGCCCCCGGAAATGTGTTCAGCCAGTCTCAAAATGCCCATGACTTCTTGCGCTTTAACGTGGCGCAGTGCACCGAGCCAAAGATTTTTGAGGTGCTAGCTTGGGCATTAAAACAGCAGATATAAAAAAGGCTCCTATTGCTAGGAGCCTTCTTACGTTCGATCAGCGTTATATTACGCTTTTTTCACAAACTTAGATTTCAGCATCATGTCGCCCGCGCCATCCACTTTGCAATCAATGTCGTGGTCGCCGTCTACGAAGCGCTTGATGGTCGCTTTCGTCCCAACTTTCAGTACTTGAGAAGAGCCTTTCACTTTCAAATCTTTTGCCAAAGTGACTTTGTCACCTTCCGCCAGTAGATTGCCGTTTGCGTCTTTTAAGATCAACGCATCTTCATCCACTACTTCTTCGTTCGGGTTCCACTCATGGGCACACTCTGGGCAGATCAACATTGATTGATCTTCGTAAACATATTCAGAGTTGCATTGTGGGCACGCTGGAAGACTCATACTTTTAAACCTTATATAAAAACCAGAGAAAATGTGGGGGCATTATAGCACTGGCGGGATAAAAGTAATCAGCTAATATAATCAACCAATCTTGGCAATTTGCTGCGCAACTGCCATGATCTGGATACCCTAGCCCTCATCAAAGGATCGAATTATGAAAGGATTTTATCTCGTACTGGCTATTTTAGGCACTGCCGTTCCCTATGCAGCGTTTGTCCCTTGGCTGATACAACACGGCGTTGACATTCCACTGTTGCTCCAACACGCTATCGCCAACCCTATCAGCCTGTTCGCATGGCTGGATGTCATCATTTCGGCCATAGCGTTACTTGGCTTTATCATCGTTGATGGAGGTCGCCACCGAGTGCCATATCGCGGGTTCGCCATCGTCGGGACCCTTACCATTGGCGTCTCATGCGGTCTGCCGCTCTACCTTTACCTTAAAGAACGACACAAAACCGCTAATCTCTAGCATTGCCTTCACACTATTCCGCTGCTGCCATAATTCTCAACGCGACGCCTGCGGCAGCGGTTCGATTTTCAACCCCAAGCTTTGGAAAGATCTGCTCTAAGTGTTTGTTCACGGTTCGCGGGCTCATTTCTAGTATCTCTGCGATTTCGCGATTGGTTTTACCATTAGCCACCCAATGCAACACATGAGACTCTCGCTCTGTCAGAGCAAGTTCAACTTTTAGACGCTCTGGGCCAGTTGGCAAGTTACCATCCTCTAATCTCACCAAGGCTTCCTGCTGCTCAGTGTGACCAATAAACTTCAGCGCTAAAGGATAATCCAACCCCTTTAACATCAGCCGATTGCCTTCTTCCGGTTGATGTCGAAGCCAGTCACGCACTTGCGGCGCTAACTGCTCAATCTGCCATGCGGGTGTCAGCCGGGCACGCGCCATCAACGCATAGGCTTGCGGCGTCGCCCATGCGACGCCGCCTAATTCACTCAACGTCATCAAATATTGGCCCATACTGTCGAGGGCCGATTGAGCGTTATTACTGAGCCGAGCATTGGATAAATGCACCCGCATCCGAGCAATCAGTTCATTTGGCTGAATCGGCTTGGTTAAATAATCGACACCGCCCGCTTCTAGCCCCCGTACAATGTCATCCGTGTCACTTAAGCCTGTCATAAAGATGACGGGGATACTCGATAAGCTCAGATCATGCTTGAGCGCTTTGCAGGTTTCAAAGCCATCCATGTGCGGCATCATCGCATCCAATAAAATGATGTCGGGCCGCATCCGTTTGGCAATCGTTAGCGCTTGGCGACCTTCGAGTGCGACCAGTACATCCATGTCTGCTGTTTCAAGGGTGTCATGAATCAAACTCAGTGCATCCGGCGAGTCGTCAACAACTAAGACAATGTCACGTTTGGTGGTGGAATTTATCATTTCAATTACCCGATTCAGAAGAATGTTGTTGCAGATATTGCGCCATTCCATCGAACTGAAAACGCTGATAAAGCGCTTCCAGTTGTGTGCGATGCTCCTCCGCCAACAGATCACTATCGGCCAATTGGTCCAACACACCACGCACACCTTTTTTGTACCCCATCTCCGCAAACGCCTTGAGCTCGCGAATCAGCTCATGGTCTGGGATGGAATCCTGTTCGGTGGCAAGATCCGCACCTTCACCATTAGTCACTTGCACCAACGCTGGCGTAGAGGCCCCCATCCCTTGATCAAGATCGTCCATGTCTTGATAGACCCATTCGAGGTCGAGCCAATGCTGGATCGCATCAAATAAGGCACTGTTCTTGACTGGCTTAACTATATATTGATTGAAGGCACCTTGCTCGTCAGGGTGACGCTGACTTTCCTGAGCATCCGCAGACAGCATCACAATGGGCACATCGTAGCGCTGTTCTCGCAGCGTTTTTGCCAGCGTCAGTCCATCCATTCCTGGCATCGAAACATCTAAAATGAACAAATCAGGGGAGCACGCATTCAGCTCGGCTAAACACGCTTGAGCGTCAGCGGCTTCGATCACATTAAAGCCAAGAGGCGAGAGAATGTCAGAAAACAAGCCTCTTACCACAGGGTCATCATCCACAATCATCACCGTGCGTTGATAGCCTCGATAACTCACGATTTTACGCGATGTCTGAGTCAGCTCCTCACCTTGTGAAATCCACGGCAGCATCAAGCTAACTTTGAACTCACTGCCTTGGCCAACCGTCGACTTAGCTTGCAAATCGCCCCCCATGATCTCGGTCAGCAGCTTCACAATCGTCAATCCCAGCCCAGTGCCTGGCAAATTGGCGGTCGCCACATCGCGCACTCGTTCAAATGGATCAAAGATACGTTGCAAATGCTCCTCTTTGATCCCCAGTCCCGTATCACGGATGACGAATTCTGCCACCTGATTACGGTAATTCACTTCAAATACCACGCTTCCTTTGGGCGTGTACTTCACGGCGTTGGACAACAAGTTAATCAATATTTGTCGCAAGCGCTTCTCATCGGTGATGACATGGTTTGGCAGTGGCGCCAGTATTTTGGCCTGAAACGAAATGCCCTTACCACGCGCTTGCATCGCGAACATGCTATTAAGCTGATCGATCAGCTTTGGCAGATCCACCGTATTACGATACAAATCAAAACGGCCCGCCTCGATTTTCGAAATATCCAATAGCCCCTCGATCAAATCGGCTAAATACAAACCACTACGATGGATAATATCCAAGCCATTTTGATGCCCAGAGGGCGTATTTTCTTTCTCGGATAGAAGCTGGGCGTAGCCAATGATTGACTGCAATGGCGTGCGTAATTCGTGACTAATACCGCTAAGATAGCGACTTTTCGCGTCGTTTGCGTGCTCCGCCTGCTCTTTTGCGCCTTGCAGCGCCAAGTCGGTTTCTTTATGCGCTTCAATTTCTCGCGTCAGTTTTCGCGTCTGACGATTCGACTCCTTTTGCGCCACCACACGGCTCTCATGAGCCAGCAAAAACAACCACGACAACACACCGGAGACGATCAGCAATGTAAAAAACAAAGCAAACATGGCTTCTTGCAACAGCGTGGCTTCATTCGTCGTTTGAGGGGCCATCTGTCGGTAAATCAACATCATCAAGGCCGCATTAATGATATTAATCACCACCAACATGGAGGCGAAACGCCCAAGACGAGAATTGACCGCCCTGACAAACCGCTTTGGCAAAAATAGCTTAAGAAAGTAATCGCTTTGCTGAGAAATGCTGGCTTGCGGCTTACAGCTGTCGAGACATCGTACATCGAGCGAGCAACACAGCGAACAAATCGGCTGCTGATACGCAGAGCAAAAGCTCATATCCTCACTTTCAAATTCGTTTTCACAAATTCCACACGTCAAGGTGACGATGTGGCGCGGATGAGGATTCGCTTGCCTAGCCAGATCAATCAACGGCAGCAATTCGGGGCTTTGCCGAGCAATGTAGTATTTACCTTTCGTGAGCCAAGCAATCAAAGGCACGCAGACAAAACACGCGGCAATCGAAATAAAGTGCGCCAGACTCTTCGCCACATCACCAAATAAGCCGAGATAGCTGATCAACCCCAAGGCCGTGGCGATTAACATGGAGCCCGTCCCCACAGGATTTATGTCATACAAATGCGCACGTTTGAATTCCACATAATTGGGACTCAGACCTAAAGGCTTATTAATCAACAGATCGGCCGACAAGCTCGACAACCAACTCACCGCACTGATCGCAAACACACTTAATACTGCACCGAGCGCTTGATAGATGCCTAATTCCATCAGCAGCAAGGCGATGGTCACGTTAAACACCAGCCATACCACACGCCCTGGGTGGGAGTGCGTTAAGCGTGAGAAAAAATTCGACCACGCAATGGAACCCGCGTAGGCGTTGGTCAGATTGATTTTCATCTGACAAATGAACACAAACACCGCCGCCAGAATTAATGCTGTGGTGGGGGATGTGGTTAAAAATAAAAAGATACGTTGGTAAAGATACGTGGGATCGGTGGCTTGCAAAGCGGTTGCCCCATCGGATATCGCCAAGTACGCGAGGAACGATCCGAGCAACATTTTGATCGCGCCAATGAACACCCAGCCTGGGCCCGCTAGGATTAACCAAAACCACCAGCGTTTACGATTTTGCTCGGTTTTTGTCGGAAAAAAGCGTAAATAGTCGACTTGTTCGCCGATCTGCGCCATCAAGGCAAACAACACAGACGCCGCCGCACCGAACAATATCCAATCAAAGCCCATATCTTGAGGCAAGTGACTTGGGACAAACTCGGACCAATTATAAAATTGCTGGTACTCCTGCGTTACCACCACGCCAATGGCGGCCACTTGTAATACCAGCCAGATCCACTGCGTACCGTTTTGGAATCGACTGATGGCTCGAATTCCATGCGTCACGATGGGGATAACAAACAACGCAGACAACGCATAGCCAATCGGCAAAGGGATGCCAAGCAACACCTCCAGCGCCGAAGCCAAAATCGCCGCTTCTATCGCAAAGAAAATAAAAGTGAACGTGGCGTAAATCAGTGACGTGATCGTCGAACCGAGATAACCAAAGCCGGCACCGCGCGTCAGCAAATCAATGTCCAAGCCATGCTTAGCCGAATAATAAGCGATCGGGAAACCCGTGATGAAGAAAACCGCCAGCACCGTCAAGATCGCCGCCACCGCATTGGTAAAGCCGTAACTCAGAGTGATCACGGCCGCCAACCCTTCTAGCGCCAAAAAAGCTGCCGCACCCAGCGCTGTATGCCCAACACGCTCAATGCTCATGGTGTGACCTTGCTTTGCGGTATAACGCAGTGCGTAGTCTTCTAGGGTTTGGTCTGCCACCCATTTATTGTAATGGCGTCGAACTTTAAATATCTTTTGCGCAGCCGTCATATCACCTCAAACCAGCAAAGCGCCGAGGACGTCTTGCATCCTCAGCGCTTACATAATAGGCTTTATCAAGCCTATATTTATTAACTACCTACCGATAGGTTATGCGATGGCAAGCACCATGCCTGCTAGGGCAATTACCGATCCGCCGACGCGAGTCACCAAAGGTGTGCCAATGCGCGCCATCCACTGACCAAAGCCTACACCCGCGCCATGCAACGCAGCCGTGGCTAACGCAAAGCCCAGTGCATATTGCGCACCCGATGCACTCAGTGGCATTTCCATACCGTGCGCCACCCCATGAAAGATTGCAAAGCCACCAGCAATGGCCGCACACGCTACGACAGGCAAACGCTTCGCGCCCAGCACTAAAGCACCGAGAACGATGACCGACAGTAGAATACCTTGCTCAACAAACGGCACACTCAACCCAGCCATTGCCGCGCCACCCCCTAATAACATCATAGCCACAAATGCGACGGGCACAGCGTATAATGCTCGGCCACCTAGACTCGCCGCCCATAACCCCACCGCGACCATCGCCAACAAATGATCTAACCCACCCAATGGATGCATCACCCCAGACATAAAGCTCGACGTGTGCTCATGACCAGAATGCGCTAATACGGCACTAGAGCCGATTGCTAACGCACCAGCCAGTGCGACTTTCTTCATTACAGATTGCATACTCTTCTCCTTAACACACCGATTTCGCGTTACACCACCGCTTTAGCGGGTGGGATCTCTTTCGCTTCCAACATACCTTCAGACACAATCAGCTGAATGATCTCATCCAACCCTTGCGCCGCTTTTAAATTTGAAAACACAAACGGACGCTCACCCCGTTGTGCTTTGGCGTCTTCATCCATCACTTCAAGCGACGCGCCTACCAGCGGTGCAAGGTCAATCTTATTAATGATCAACAAATCCGACTTCGTAATGCCCGGCCCACCTTTACGCGGAATCTTATCCCCAGCGGAGACGTCGATAACATAAATGGTGAAGTCGGACAGCTCTGGACTGAACGTCGCACTGAGGTTGTCCCCCCCCGATTCGACAAACACCACATCTAACTCCCCGTGGCGTTCCAGCAATTGGTCTATGGCAGCCAAATTCATCGACGCATCTTCACGAATCGCCGTATGAGGACAACCGCCTGTCTCCACACCGATAATGCGATCCGCTTCCAATGCTTCGTGACGTGTCAAAAACTTAGCGTCTTCTTGGGTGTAAATATCATTGGTCACCACCGCGATGTTGTAATGCTCGCGCATTGCCGAACACAAAGAGCGCAATAATGCCGTCTTACCCGAACCGACTGGGCCACCTACACCGACTCGTAGGGTTTGTTTTGGTTTACTCATATCTCGCTCCTATTGCGATATCACTATGTCTACTTCTGATCTCCATAACTCACACCTACCAGACCAAACTCAAATAGACCTCAATGGTTTATATCTCACTTATTCTCTCTGAGGATTATGGAAGTCAGTGCGCGAACGGTTTCGCGCCTGTGCGTCTGAGCGCAGTGATCTCCATAACTCACACCCACCAGACCAAACTCAAATAGACCTCAATGGTTTGTATCTCACCTATTCTCTCTGAGGATTATGGAAGTCAGTGCGCGAACGGTTTCGCGCCTGCGCGTCTGAGCGCAGTGATTTCCATAATCCTCGCCCCAAATAGGCTAAGACCGAAACAGCCTTGAATATTGGGTCTCATGTAAACAACTGGCGATGGCGACTGCTGGTAGGCCTGCACCAATATCGTCTTCCTCTAGTGTTTTCGCCAAAGCAATGGCATCGGATAACACTGGCTGTAATTCACCTAACAATAACTGCGCTTGGGTTTGTCCTAGTGGCACCAACTTAGTCGCAGCAGCAATTTGGTTTTCCAACCACGACCAGGAAAACCCCAGAGCCGCGGTCTCAAATTCAATCTGCCAATGGCTAGCAGCGATGGCGAACAACACCACAAAACTGATGTCCTCCAAACGCACAAACGGCGTCTCAATCTCTAAACTACGCAGCAAGCGCGCTAAGGCTTCGCCCATCGCCGTATCATTAAGGCGCAGCTCTTTGGTTTCACGGCAGGCTAGGATTAGATCATTAAGCTCAACAAGACGTACTTCATCCCGCATCGCCCAAGCAGCCATTGCCAGACGCAATATCGGCAAATCCACCCGAGCTAACGATTGCAAAAGCTGCAACTGCGTCCAATCAGCCACCTGCGTTTGCTTAGTCACCCAACCACGATCAATGGCGTATTCCATGCCTTGGGAAAACGCATAGCCCCCCACTGGCAGGCTGACGCTACTCAGTTGCAATAAGCGCAACAGTCCATGATCAGTGGTGGTGATGTCCATGGCTATACGCCCCCGATTCTGGATTAAACACACCCTGTTCGTGACTCACCACTAACCCTAGTAAGTGCAGCATTTCTTCCAATACATGGTCGGGCTTGATGCGTAACCAACGCTCTCCTACTTCGACTTTGGTGTGGCGATTTCCAAGGTGATAGCAAGCTTTCGCAAAGGTCGTCCAATCGTCACAACTGGCATGGGCAATGTCTTCAACCGCACCAACAATCTGAATCGTTTTACCGCATTCAGCAAGTAAGTATTCGCCGACTAACAGCGGTTTACCGCGGTCTAAAAACACGCGAATGTCTTCGCCATTTTCACCAACAAGCTTTAAGCGGCCGCGCTCTCGCTGCTCATGGGTCAAAATAACCGTGGTGTACACCTCATCGTGACAGTGCGTTCCGAGGCGAGTGTAAATGTCTAACATAGGACAACTCCTAATCCGGTCAACGTCGCGCATTAAAACAAGTTATAAAGCTGCGACAGTGGCAAGCTTTCCGCTGGCTCACAGGTTAATAATTCGCCGTCTGCACGCACCTCATAGGTTTGTGGATCGACAGTAATATTCGGCATCCAAGCATTGTGAACCATGTCGGACTTACCAATATTGCGGGTGTTTTTACAGGCGACTAAGGTACGCTCCAATCCCAGATTTTGTTTGAGGTCATTGCCTAGTGCGGCTTGCGAGACAAAGGTCACAGAGGTCGCTGCGCTGGCCTTACCAAACGAGCCAAACATTGGGCGGTAATGCACTGGCTGAGGGGTTGGAATCGACGCGTTCGGATCCCCCATTGGTGCACTGGCAATCATGCCACCTTTGATAATCAATGAGGGTTTAACCGCGAAAAATGCAGGTTTCCACAACACCAAATCCGCCAATTTACCCGGCTCAATCGAGCCCACCTCGTGACTAATACCATGGGCAATAGCAGGGTTGATGGTGTACTTAGCAATGTAGCGTTTGGCACGGAAATTATCCGCTCCCAAATCAGAGTCTTCAGGCAATAGACCAAATTGTTGCTTCATTTTATGGGCGGTTTGCCAGGTGCGCGTGACCACTTCACCGACGCGCCCCATGGCTTGGGAATCCGACGAAATCATGGAGAACGCACCACGATCGTGGAAGATGTCTTCCGCAGCGATGGTTTCTTTGCGAATACGCGAATCGGCAAACGCCACGTCTTCAGGAATATTGCTGTCCAAGTGATGACACACCATCAGCATGTCTAAATGCTCATCGACCGTATTATGGGTATACGGACGGGTTGGGTTGGTTGACGAAGGCAAGACATTGGTCAGCCCCGCTGCACGGATAATATCCGGCGCATGACCACCACCAGCACCTTCGGTGTGGTAGGTATGAATGACTCGATCTTTAAACGCATCCAAGGTACTGTCCACAAAGCCCGACTCGTTTAAAGTATCGGTGTGAATCGCGACTTGTACGTCATACTTCTCGGCCACAGAAAGACAGCAATCAATCGATGCTGGCGTCGTGCCCCAGTCTTCATGCAACTTCAAGCCACAGGCACCGGCTTCCAGTTGCTCTTCCAGCGCTTCGGGTAAACTCGCATTACCTTTGCCTAAAAAGCCTAAGTTCATCGGCATGCTGTCCGTTGCTTGCAGCATCTTGCCAAGGTACCAAGGGCCAGACGTACAGGTGGTCGCATTGGTGCCCGTTGCGGGGCCAGTACCGCCACCGATCATGGTGGTGACGCCAGAGGTCAGCGCCTCTTCAATTTGCTGTGGGCAGATAAAGTGAATATGCGCGTCGATGCCCCCCGCAGTCAGAATAGAACCTTCCCCTGCAATCACTTCCGTACCAGGGCCCACCACGATATCAACGTTGTCCTGCACATCTGGGTTGCCCGCTTTACCCACTTTAAAAATACGGCCGTCTTTGATGCCCACATCACCTTTGACAATGCCCCAATGATCCAGCACTAGCGCATTGGTAATCACTAGATCCACGGCGACCTCATTGGTCAGTTGACTTTGTCCCATGCCATCCCGAATCACTTTACCGCCGCCGAATTTGACCTCATCGCCGTAGGTGGTGAAATCCTTTTCGACCTGAATCCATAAGTCCGTATCGCCTAAACGGACGCGATCACCCGTGGTCGGGCCAAACATCTGTGCATAGCTGTGTCTGTCCATCGTCGCCATTATTTTGCTCCCTCTGTTAAGGTGCCCATGACTTCGCCACGGAAACCATAAATGGTTTTCGTGCCCGCGTATTCCACTAATTCCACCTCGCGGCCTTGGCCTGGTTCGAAACGCACCGCCGTGCCCGAAGCGATGTTTAAGCGGTAGCCCTTGGCTTGCTCGCGTTCGAATACCAATGCGGGGTTCACTTCGTAAAAATGGTAATGGGAGCCAATCTGAACCGGACGATCACCGGTGTTTTCAACGCGCAATGTCAGCGTTTTACGGCCTTCGTTTAATGTGATCACCCCTTCGGCGACCTGAATTTCACCTGGAATCATGCTGCCTCCGTGGTTAGTTAATCGGGTTATGCACCGTCACCAATTTAGTGCCGTCTGGAAATGTTGCTTCTACTTGTACTTCGTGGATTAAATCGGCCACGCCTTCCATCACCTGATCAGCGCTCAATAGCGTCTTACCAAAGGCCATCAGCTCGGCGACGGTTTTACCATCACGCGCCCCCTCGATGATCTCCATGGTGATAAACGCCATGGCTTCGGGATAATTCAACTTGAGGCCGCGATTTAAGCGTCGCTCGGCCAACAATGCTGCGGTAAACACCAGCAGCTTATCCTTTTCTCTTGGTAGTAATTCCATCGTTCTAACCCTTTAGTTGTTGCGATCTCGCTTGGTTAACGCCGTTGCGCGCCATCCTTAAGTCGCCCAGATTCGTGGTGCGCAAGCTGGCTTGCCAATTAAGGCGGGGCGAATGACGCCCCAGCAGTGTGTAAACAAACGCTTCATTTTTTCACTGTCGTTGCCCAAGCTGCGGATTAAGATAAATTCATCGACAACGGTTGCTCCCGCTACGCTGTCATCGGCTTGACACAATTCACGCAGGGCATCGATTAGCGCTTCGGTGTCTTGAAGGAATGGGCCTGCAATCATCAAGCCATTAACAGGTTGTCCTTGAAGCCCTGCTTTGCCAGCCATCAGATCGCGACTGTGCTCATCCACCAATAAACGCTCGCGCAAACGGATGCGCCCGTCGCTGCGAATCTGAACGCTTTGATCAGCGCTTCCTACACCGAAGTCGAGTTGGTTGGCGGGCAAGCCAAAGCAGGTGATTTCCCACCCGATAAATCGCGCATTGCCATGTAACTCAACATGATTACGCAGGCGCGTGTTGGCATCGGGATACAAAATGGTTTCTTGGGGCAGCCACTCCATGATGGCTTCTGCAGGGACTTGCAAATGCGTCGTCTGACATTGCAGCGTACGGTCTGGTCGCGCCTTATAAACACGCCCCGCACCTGGCGTCGTGATCAACACATGGGTGTCGGGGGCCTGTCGCGATGAAATCACCAGCTCATCTCCCGACACCAAGCCACCCGGCGGGTGCAATAGGTAGACATGAGCCGTCTCTTTACCCTCAGGATAAAAGGGCTTTTGCACATACAAAGGCCCCTTGTGATCGCAGGTTTTCAGCACCGTACCGCGCTCACTCTTGGTAAAGCCGAGATTGAGATAAGCCTGCCACTGGCTGGCTTCTTTGATTGGCTGATATAAACGAGAGTCTAGAACTTGGCTCATACTGCTCCTTACACGACCTAGCGGTTACACCGCGAGGTATTGCTTGATCAAGTCGTCGTTCAGGTTTTCCATCTTGTCTGCAGCCACAATGCGCCCCTTCTCCATCAGGCGAAATTCTTTGCCGACGCGGCGCGCAAAGCCTAGCTTTTGCTCAATTAGGATCACCGTGAGGCCCTCTTCTTCATTGAGCTTCAAGATGACATCGCCAATCTGTTTGACGATGTTCGGCTGAATGCCTTCGTTGGGCTCATCCAGAATCAAGACTTTGGGCTCTAATACCAACGCTCGACCTATGGCCAATTGCTGCTGTTGACCACCCGACAGGTCACCGCCACGGCGATGCAGCATTTCTTTCAACACAGGAAACAACTCAAAGATTTTTTCGGGTATCTCTTTGCTTTTGCGAACGGGTAAGCCAATGCGCAAGTTTTCTTCAACGGTGAGCATTGGAAAGATGTCACGCCCTTGTGGAACGTAGCCAATGCCTGCGTAGGCGCGACGCTCCGCACTTTGCTTATGCAGCGCTTCATCGCCCATGGTGATCTCGCCACTTTTAATCGGCAGTAACCCCATAATGGCTTTCATCAGGGTGGTTTTGCCGACACCGTTGCGCCCCATAATGCAGGTAATGGAGCCTGGCACGATGTCTAAGTCCAAATCCCACAGAATCTGTGTGCCGCCGTACAGCTGGCTGACTTTGTTAATCGAAATCATGACTATGCCTCCGCCGCTTCTTCGCCGAGGTACACCTCGATCACATCTTTATTGTTCTGAATCTGATCCATGGTGCCTTCTGCCAGTACTGAGCCTTGGTGAAGCACCGTCACGGTGCGCGCAATGCTGCGTACGAACTCCATATCATGCTCGACGACGATCACTGTGCGCTCTCCCGCGAGTGACGTCAGTAGCTCGGCGGTACGCTCTGTCTCTTGTGCCGTCATCCCCGCAACGGGTTCGTCTATCAGTAGCAAACGTGGATCGGACACCAACAACATGCCAATTTCGAGCCATTGTTTTTGTCCGTGAGACAAGGCCCCCGCCTTCATAAAGCGGAGTTCTTTCAGGCCAATGATCGCCAGCACTTCGTCTATGCGATCAATTTCACTGGGCGACAAGCGTGCGAATAACGTTTGAATCACACGTTTGTCGGTTTTTAGTGACAACTCCAAATTGTCGAACACGGTTTGCTCTTCAAACACGGTCGGCTTTTGGAATTTACGGCCAATACCCAGCTGAGCAATGTCGGCTTCGTCTTTCGTCAATAAGTTGTGGGTTTGACCAAAATACACGGTGCCTGAGTCACACTGTGTCTTACCTGTGATGACATCCATCAGCGTGGTTTTGCCAGCACCATTGGCACCGATCAAACAACGCAGTTCCCCGTCTTTTACATACAAGTTCAGGTCATTTAGCGCTTTAAACCCGTCAAAACTCAGATTTAAGCCTTCTACATACAGAATCATTTGATTCGACACATCGACCTTGTTTTGCTCGCCTGCTAGAAAAGGCCAGACCTGATCGCGGCGAAACGTCTCACGTAACCCCTGCAGAGAGTTGTCCAACGCACTCATGATTGCACCTCCTGTTCAGCGTTTTGACGACGCTTGGATTGCAGTTGGCCATACAGCCCCATCAAGCCTTTTGGTAAGAATAACGTCACCAAGACAAACAACGCGCCCAATGCAAACAACCAGCCGTCTGGCATGATCGCAGTGAAGCGGGTCTTAGCGTAGTTCACCAGCAATGCACCAATGATCGCGCCAATCAAGGTGCCACGGCCGCCTACGGCTACCCAAATAACGATCTCTATTGAGTTAATCGGAGAGAATTCCCCTGGGTTGATGATCCCAACCTGCGGTACATACAGCGCCCCCGCAACACCTGCGATCACGGCCGAATACACAAACAACCAGACCTTATAACGCTCAGTACGATAGCCAATAAAGCGTGTACGCGGCTCGGCATCACGTACTGCCAATGTCACCTTGCCCAAGCGAGAGGACAGAATGCGTTGGCTCGCCAGCAGCACCAATGCCAAAATCAATGCGGTGATGATAAACAGGGACACGCGTGTGCTATCAGACTGCAAATCAAAGCCCAAAATTTCTTTAAAATCGGTCAAGCCATTGTTGCCACCAAAGCCCATTTCGTTGCGGAAGAATGCAAGCAAAAGCGCGTAGGTAAGGGCTTGAGTCATGATCGACAAGTACACCCCCGTCACACGAGAGCGGAATGCTAACCAACCAAAGACAAAGGCCAACAGACCGGGTACGACAACGGCCATGATCATGGCGAACCAGAATTGATCCATACCGAGCCAGAACCAAGGCAGCTCTTTCCAATCCAAAAACACCATAAAGTCCGGCAACTCTGGGTGGCCATAGACACCGCGGTCACCGATCTGGCGCATCAAGTACATGCCCATGGCGTAGCCACCCAGTGCGAAAAAGGCACCATGACCTAAACTCAAAATACCGCAGTAACCCCAGATAATATCCACAGCCAACGCCAACATGGCGTAACACAAGTATTTACCTAATAAGGTAATGCTGTAAGTGCTGACGTATAGGGCCGAATCTTGAGGCAGTAGCAAGTTAGCCGCCGAGGCGAGCACCGTTACGGCCAGCAGAAGAACCACAAACGGCAGCGTGTATTTGCCAGACGAGCGTCCTTCGGTAAACCAATTGATCAGCTTGCTCATTCTGCTGCCCTCCCTTTTTGTGGGAACAGTCCTTTAGGACGCTTCTGAATAAATAGGATAATGAACACCAAGACCAAGATGGCCGCTAACACCGCCCCCGTCGTAGGCTCAAGGAATTTGTTGGCAATGCCCAGCGTGAACGCCGCGACCAGCGTGCCGAGTAAGTTACCGACACCACCGAAGACCACCACCATGAAGGAATCAATGATGTACGCTTGGCCCAAGTTTGGCCCCACGTTGGTCAACTGTGATAAAGCCACCCCAGCAATCCCTGCAATGCCAGACCCTAAACCAAAGGTCATCGCATCAACCCACTCGGTTCTCACGCCCATCGCTTTTGCCATGTTGCGGTTTTGCGACACCGCACGAACGTTGAGACCCAATGAGCTTTTCTTCAAAATCATGACTAAGGCAAAGAAGACCAACAGCGCGAAGGCTAAAATGTATAAACGGTTCAGCGTCAGGGACAAAACGGGGTTGATCTCCCACGAGCCACTCATCCAGCTTGGCGTGGACACTTGACGATTCAACGGAGAGAAAATTGTACGCACGAGCTGCTGTAAGATCAGACTAATACCGAAGGTCGCCAGCAAGGTTTCGAGCGGTCGCCCATGCAAACGACAAATCACTAAGCGTTCAATCACCACGCCCATCAAACCAGAGACTAAAAACGCAGCAGGAATCGCCACCCAAATGGAATAATCGATGTAGTTCGGCATCAACAGTTGCACCACATAGGTGGTATACGCACCCAACATGATCATCTCGCCATGGGCCATATTGATGACGCCCATCACACCAAAGGTGATCGCCAAACCAATAGAGGCCAGCAGCAACACCGAGCCAAGGCTTAAACCAAAAAACAGTTGATCCACCAACGCATAACGTTCTACTTGTCGGTTAATGCTCACTAACGCTTGAGTCGCGGCGTTGCTAATCACCTCATTGTCGCTGCGCTCTAAACTAAACAGCACATTGCGTACATCGTTTTCTAAGCTGTCGCCCAACACGTCTATCGCGGCTAAGCGCACGGTCTGGCTGCTGTTTTGATCCTGTGCGGTGTAGATGGATAACGCGGTGTGCATCATCTCTCTGACATCTTTGTTCGGCTCAGTCGGGTAAATGCGCTCCAACGTTGCAAAGGTTTCGTCGTCAATGTCTGCCAACAAGGCACGCACTGCACTTTCGCGAACATCGGCATCGCTTGACGTCAGCTGTATGCGCGCGATCACGCCACGTAGCAACCCACGTAGCTTGTTATTCACTTTAATTTTGCGCACCTGCTTGCTGGTTAATCCCGCAACGGTTGCTTGAGTGTAAGGGTCTTGATACGTGTCTACACCGTTGACGTCGACTTCAACGACTAGGATGTTGTCGTCACGGGTGTAATGCAGATCACCGGCAAGCCACGCACGAAACACAGGTAACAGGGATTCATCCCCCGTTGCTTCGAGCTGATGCACCATCGCCGGCATCTTAGATAATTTGGTTTGCGTCAGTTGCTGTAACAACGCATCTGTCTCTGCACTCGCCGCCAATGCAGGCGTTATATAGGCAGATAAAAAGAGACAGAAAGAGAGAAAGAGTTTCACAGGCATTCTCCAGGATTGATCAGAGGGGCGTTAGAAAGAGCTTCCAGAGTCACCTCTGGAAGCCAAGTTTTAACCCTGGGATTTGGTCAACTTAGTAGTTCTGACCAGAACACGATTTCGTTTTCGTGTTGTAGTTGCCACACTTAAGTGGGTCGGTCCAGTCAGCAATCAGATCTTTAGAACCAGGTAGGAAGTCAGACCAAGCATCACCTGGTACAACACCATCGGTTTCCCAAACCGTTTCAAACTGACCGTCGTCTTGAATTTCGCCAATCAGTACTGGCTTGCTCAAGTGATGGTTTTTATTCATCACCGCAATACCGCCTGTTAGGTTTGGCGTTTCTTGGCCAATCATGGCCTGTTCGACTGCATCAACATCCGTTGTACCTGCTTCGGTGACCGCATTCGCCCACATGTTGAAGCCAATGTAGGTTGCTTCCATTGGGTCATTGGTTACACGCTCTGGATCGTTAGTGAACGCTTGCCACTGAGTGATGAACTCTTCGTTTTCGTCGGTTTCAACGCTTTGGAAGTAGTTCCAAGCCGCTAAGTGACCCACCAATGGTTCTGTGTCTAGACCTGACAATTCTTCTTCACCAACCGAGAACGCGACCACTGGGATATCTTCTGAAGAAATACCTTGGTTACCTAGCTCTTTGTAGAACGGAACGTTGGCGTCACCGTTGATAGTGGATACCACGGCCGTTTTCTTACCTGCGCTACCAAATTTAGCGATGTCAGAGACGATCGACTGCCAATCAGAGTGACCAAATGGCGTGTAGTTGATCATGATGTCTTCTTCTGCCACACCCATGTCTTTTAGGTAGGCTTCTAAGATTTTGTTCGTGGTACGTGGGTAGACGTAGTCAGTCCCTGCTAGAACCCAACGCTCAACTCCTAACTCGTCTTTTAGGTAATTAACAGCTGGGATAGCTTGTTGATTCGGCGCAGCGCCTGTGTAGAAAACGTTTTTAGACGACTCCTCGCCTTCGTACTGAACAGGGTAGAACATCAGACCGTTTAACTCTTCGATGACAGGTAACACCGACTTACGAGAAACCGATGTCCAACAGCCGAAGATCACATCAACGTCTTCTTCAGTGATCAGCTCACGCGCTTTTTCGGCAAACAAAGGCCAGTTTGACGCAGGGTCAACCACCACTGCCTCTAGCTTTTTACCGAGCAAACCGCCTTTTTTGTTTTGCTCTTCTACCATCATCAGTACGGTATCTTTCAGCGTCGTTTCAGAGATCGCCATGGTGCCGGACAAAGAGTGCAGCACACCGACTTTGATCGTATCAGCCGCCATTGAAGGCAGCGCGATGAGCGTTGCACCAGAGAGTGCAATCGCAGAAGCAAGCGTCTTAAGTTTCATGATTGGAGCCGTCCTTTGTGATGTTTGTTGGATTATCCGATCAAGAGCGCTCAGCTCTTCGGCCATGCTTCTCTTAATCAGTGCAATCAGTATCCAAAAAATAATCACGGCACGGTATGCGCCAAACACACTATAGGCATACGTCATTTGACGTATAACAGCGCGACTTACTCGATGAAAACTCTTATGTGGTGTGGTTGGTTACAGTTACAACAAAAGTTGTTGTGCAAGCAATGTGTCACACAACAACCTTTTAGTAAGAGCCATCGTTACTGGCCGTTGAGGTGCTCTTTCAATTGTACGATGTACGTTAAAGTGCGATTAACAGGCGCTTCGCTGCCTACTTTTTCGGCTGCCGTTACAATCGCTCCGTTGATTGCTGCGATTTCTGTTTTTCGTCCTGCTTCAATATCTTGCAGCATGGATGGTTTATGATTGGCATGCTCTGCGATTGCCATCTGAACGTTCCCCCATATTTTCGCTTCATCCAACTCTACGCCGCTGAGTTGTCCAATGATAACCGCCTCGTGAACGACATCGTGAGCGAGAGCTTGGAACGCTTTGTCGCCATCTAGTACTCCGGGGGTTGCGCCAGTACCAGCACATATCGCGTTGAGCGCGGCGTTAAATGCGACCTTAGACCAAATCACACTCATAATACTATCGTTTAAGGAAACGTTTAGCTCAGCCTGATTAAACAGTTCGACCAAATCATCCAACCATCGGGGATGCTTCAACTCGACATCCATAAACTGAGAGCTGGACGGACCATGAGACGCCACATGCCCTGGACCTTTTAAATCTGCAGGAACGAGCGTTGTACCTATCACAATGCGCTCTTGCGGCACATATCGACTAATTTTTTCCGCGTTACCTAAACCATTTTGCAACGACACAACAATGGTCGATTCCCCAATTAAGTGCTGAACCGAATTCAAAGCCGCTTCCGTGTGCAATGTCTTGGTAAACAGAATCAAGATATCGGCAACCTCTTTGACTTGCGTGGCGAGTGCTGCCGTTGCAGGAACAGAAATCGTGCCGTGATCCATTTCCAGCATTAATCCCCGCTCATTCATGATCTTGATTTGCTCTGGATTGACATCAATAAGCGTGACACGATTACCAGCTTGGCTAAGTTTACCGCCGAAAATACACCCCATTGCACCAGCCCCAACGACGACAATATGCGGAGTTTCTGGCAGCCTTGTGTCAGATAAATTTTGCGTTTTCATCATACAATTACCGTATTTTATTGTTAGTGAATCAGCTTCCCAAAAGTACCCGATACTTCCGTGTACACCTGAGAAACTATGGCTCAATGGTTGTCGTCGGTACTTCGATCAAAATAGGACCTTTGGCTTTTAAAGCCTCTTGAAACGTATCTCGGAATTCTGCTCGAGTGTTTGTGACAACGGCCTCTACACCATACCCTTTTGCAATGGATTTAAAATCTAACCCTGGCACGTCGAGGCCAGGTGAGGTTTCTGCTTCCAACAATTTTGAAAACCAGCGTAACGCGCCGTATGTACCATTTTTCAAAATAATAAAAATAACTGGGATCTTGTATTGCGCTGCCGTCCACAATGCGGTGATGGAATAATTAGCTGAGCCATCACCAATCACTGCAATGACCTGACGATCAGTCGCTAATTGCGCGCCCACTGCCGCTGGCATTCCAAAGCCAAGGCCACCGGAAGCAGGGAAGAAATAACTACTTGGATGCGACATTTCAACCCGTTGCCAAAAAGCCGTGACGGTCGAAGTAGACTCTTTTACATAAATCGCATTCTTAGGCGCTAATTCATTTAAATCATCAAATACTTCTTCTGGTGCTAGAGGCCCCGACGTAGTTGCAGGATAAACATCGGGCCATGCTAAGGGTGCGGGACTCGGACGATCTGTTTTCTGAACGCCCTGTAAAATTGAGTCAACAATCCGCTTAATATCTCCAATCAGAGCATCGCCCATAGGCGCACGAGCGGCTTCTTGCAGATCACAGGTGATATGCACCAACTTGGCATTTTCTGGAAGATACCGGCCTGGTGCATGTTGATGGTATCGAAATACAGGAGCCCCAATGACGATGACTAAATCATGCTCGGACAGCTTATGAGTAATACCAGCGATCGCTGCTGGCAGTACACCACGAAAATGAGAATGCCTATTAGGGAAAGGACATCGTGGTGCAGAGGGGGCAACCCAAGCAGGTGCCGCAATCTTTTCTGCCAGAGCAACCACTTGTTCATTGGTTTGATACGCATCCACGTCAGGACCGACAATGAGCACTGGACTACTGGCTTGGTCGATACGATCAATCAACTGCTGAATTTGTTCAGGGCTTGCACACCCGGCAGTCGATATGGAGCGCTGAGCCAATAACGCCACATCCTCATCTACTTCCTGAGCCCAGTCATCATGCGGAATGGACACATAAACAGGTCCCTTCGCAGGCTGAGTTGCCATATGAATGGCTTGGCTGATCGCACGCGGAACATCACCCGACCAAGATGGTTCATAGCTCCACTTCACCAAAGGTTTAGGCAACTGCGCAGCGTCTACATTTGACAGCATAGCTTCCACCCCCATAAGAGGTCGCGCCTGTTGCCCAGCAGTAACGACTAATGGCGAATGAGAATACCAAGCATTGGTCAACGCCCCCATAGCATTTCCAGTACCAGAAGCGGCGTGCAAATTCACTAACCCAGGTAAACCGCTAACCAAAGAAAAGCCATCGGCCATGCCGACTACTCCACCCTCGTGCAAACCCAATATGTATTCGAAGTCTTGTGGAAAGTCTTTCAAAAAAGGCAATTCGTTCGAGCCAGGGTTACCAAATACTTTCGTTATTTTGTTGGCGCGCAATAGGTCATAAGTCGCGGAGCGTACAGTTGGCATCCGTTATTCCTCTATATCGGTGAATATGAAACAACCATAACGCCTTTTATTTTATCGAACCAATCGATAGTATCTTTGTTAAATATAGATATGGACTATTTTATGAAACTGGATCTCAACCTCATTCAGACATTCATTGTTTTGTATGAAACACGTAGTGTGACCAAAGCAGCCGAGCAAATGTTTATTACCCAACCTTCTGCCAGTCATGCCTTATCACGTTTGCGTAATCTCTTCCGAGATCCTTTATTTATTCGCACAAAATCGAGTATGGAGCCAACGCCCATGGCGGATCAGCTCTACCTGCAACTGAGCCCTTCTCTTAGTACCATTCAGAACACCATCAAAAATACCCGTGAATTCGACCCAATAACATCGAGTAAACGCTTTCGAATCGCCATGACGGATCTAGGCGAAATGCTACTACTGCCTAAAATTTTTGAACAAATACAACAGCATGCACCAAACATCGAACTCGATGTGGTGCCACTGGAAATCCACAATGTTCGAGAATGGCTAGGAACTGGAAAGATCGATGCGGCTGTCTGTAGTCGCGCCTTAAGAGATAGCAGTATTGAAGGACAAGCCCTATTCAAAGAGCGCTATGTTTGCCTCGTCAACACCTTGGCAAATTCACATATTAGCGTTCTATCAATGGATGATTTTTTAGATTTCAAACACGTACTGGTGAAACCCAGTCTTGGGCATGGCGTCACGGAAGAGGTACTTAGCAAAATGGGGATTACCCGAAAAATAAGCTTGGAGCTGTCACATTTCTCTATCTTGCCATCGGTACTTCAACAAGCGAACGCACTCGCCATCGTACCAATGCAAATCGGAGAGGTATTCTCTCGCATGCACCCACTAAAAGTCCTTGATCTCCCCTTCCAAATAGCGGACTTTGAGGTCTCCTTATTTTGGCCAAAACGCCTTACTAAAACCCCCTCAAACAAATGGTTACGTGAAATTATTCTAAGCACTATTTCAACTTCAAACTAGTGCTACCATTTACGGCCAATCAGAAAATGCATGTTTATCATTAGCTCCAGAGTGCTCACTCTGCAATGCCTGTAGTTTACGAAATTGAGCCGGCGAGGTCGTCGTATTCTTTTTAAAGAAGTGACTAAACTGACTAGCATCGTTATAACCTAACCCATTTGCAATGGTCTGAATGGAGTCAGATGAACTTGTTAGGCGTGCCACAGCTTCCATTAGAATTCGATGGTTGATCAGTTGGAGCGGCGATTTGCCAAGATTACGTTGGCAGATGGCATGAAGCCGGTCATAGGTAATGTTCAACACATCACAGTAATAGGAAACAGTCCGCCTATTGCGATACTCAAGCTCTACCCACTGACGAAAACGTTGTAATAGAGTGTCATCCGGTATTTCCTGAGGCGTAACCGAGTCCAAAGCGACAAACCGATAAAGACTGATTAGCAAAATACGGATAATCGAACAAATAACGGAACGTGAACGATGTTTTGCCAGATCAAATTCGTCACGAAAAAGCCGCAACAGAGGCAAAAAGCGCGCCTCTAAATCATGCTCGGTGCATCCAGCGATAGTTAGCTGGCGCATCAGAATGTCTAAGCGTTGACTGTCGGACTCTGCTCCCAATACCACATAAGTCATCTCAAAGTGGTAACCGAGAAGCCATACATGGCTTCCCGGAGGCACAATAACTTTGGCTTTTTTTTGGTGAGGTATACAAAACAAAGACCATTCTTCAAGATCATGGCGCGCATTATCCATTTCTAAATAAAGATCACCACGTTGAATAATGCCAATCAAATTAAAGGATTCAAAGCTATCAGAACCCGTGCTAAAAGTGCGAGGTTGAAGGCCCGGTTTGATTTCCTCAAAGCGAACCATTGAGCCAAGGATGTTCGTTAACATAGTCACCTGACCGATAATGATACGTGAATTTAGCCATAAATTGTCATTAATGCCCTAGATTTTGACATTTATAACATCAACTGAGCTGCTAATCTAATTAAACAAACAACACATGCACCACCATACTAATAAATAATAGGTGATACATTGGCCCTTTCAGACAGCATAATTGGTTGCGATACCCCAGTAGCAGACCTCTTTATCAAAGGAGGTTTCAAGCCTGCTAAAAGCGGTGATTATTTTGATCGCCTTGACCCTAGTACGGGTCTTATCGCCTCTCGTGCCGCCTGCGGGCGCCAAGTCGATGCCGAGCACATGGCCGCCGTGGCAACCGCTCATTTCAGCAGTTGGTCTAGTTTCACGGTGGAGCAACGAGCGGAAGTTCTTATGCGCGCCAAAGACCTCATGCCTTCCTATCGAAATGAATTTGCAGACCGTATGCTGCGTGAAATTGGTGCGACTCAAGAATGGGTTGATTTCAACATCGAGGTTGGCATGGATGCCATTGAGGCCGCCGTTAACTTGGCATTGAGCTACCAAGCTACGACGCCCACCGACACCAATAGTAGCTCCTCGTTTATCATACGCCAGCCGGCGGGTGTTTGTCTGGCAATCGCACCATGGAATGCTCCCATTGCCCTCGGATTACGCGCCATAGCCTTTCCACTAGCCTTTGGTAACACGGTGATATTTAAAGCTTCGGAACTGTCACCCGCTTGCCATACATTATTAGCGAAAGTATTTCAGGAAGCGGGATTACCCGATGGCGTATTAGGCGTTATGACAAACGCCCCTGAACATTCAGAAGAAATCATCACCAGTTTAATTGCCCACCCTTCAGTAAGACGCATTAATTTCACTGGCTCAACGCGTATTGGCAAAATCATCGCAACCCTAGCCGCCCAACATTTAAAACGCTGCTTATTAGAGCTCGGTGGAAAATCACCGATGATCGTACTTAAAGATGCCGATCTAAAACTAGCCGCCAAAGAAGCCTTATTTGGCGCATTTTTAAATCAGGGTCAAATCTGCATGGCGACGGATCGTATTATTGTCGAAACAGATATCGCCGATCAGTTCATCGAACTTTTAAAAAACGAAACGCAGAAATTAATCGCCGGAGATCCAAGAAAACCAGACGTGAAACTCGGTCCCGTAGCAAGCCCATCCATTGCGTCACGCTTATCCGCCCTCATTGAAGATGCTCTAGATAAAGGAGCAACTCTAATAACAGGTACACCTCGCCGCGGGCAATTTATCGACGCGACGTTGTTAGATCATATTACACCTATGATGCGTATCTATTCAGAAGAATGTTTTGGTCCAATCGCTGGAATTTATCGAGTCGATTCGGCCGAAGAGGCCATTACCGTTGCCAATAATTGCGAATATGGCTTAGCAGCGGCCATTTTCTCTCGGGACCTCAATTTAGCGAGAAGTATAGCTAATCAACTGGAATCGGGAATGTGTCATATCAATGCTGCCACCGTCAAAGACGATCCATCTATGCCTTTTGGTGGACTCAAATCCAGTGGCTACGGTCGCTTTGGAAGCGCAGCCTGTGTCGATGAGTTTACCGAAGTTCGCTGGATAACCGTCGCTCCACCTTAGTACATACTCCTTAGTACTTACTACCCCTACAAACGTCACAAAACAATAATGAGGTTCTTATGAAAGTACGCTTACTAGCCCCGCTCGCGCCAAATTTGGCTAAATTAGTGCTGTGTTCAGCCCTTGCTGGCAGCGCAATCCTGTCAGCTCAGGTCTACGCAGACGATGACACGATTCGCATCGGTTTCATCAGCCCAAGAACTGGACCGCTTGCCAACTTTGGTAAAACTGATGGTTTCATTTTAGATCAAGCCCGTGCAGCGTTGGCAGAGGGTATGACCATCGCAGGTAAGCATTATCAAGTTGAAATCATTGACCGCGACAGCCAATCGGATCCCGCACGTTCATCTCAACTAACAAAGGAGTTGATTAACCAAGGTATCGATTTGATGTTAGCCGTGTCGACACCTGAAGTCATCAACCCCGCGGCTGATGCTAGTGAAGCAGCAGGGGTCCCATTCATTTCCACGGTAATGCCATGGGAGGCCTGGTACTTTGGTCGCGGCGCGAAACCCGGCGAAGCCAGCCCATTTGATTGGACCTATCACTTTGGCTTTGGCACCGATGAGATCTATCGCACTTACATATCTCAATGGTCGTTGATTGAGACCAACAAAAAAGTAGGCGTCATGTACCCGAACGATGCTGACGGTAACGCGATTCGAGCGGTGCTCGCACCACGCCTTGAACAAGCCGGATATACCGTTATTGACCCAGGGGCCTATGAGACAGGAACGTCCGATTTTTCCAGCCAAATCGCCCTGTTTAAAAAGGAAGATGTTGAAATTATTAACACCTTCCCTATTCCGCCCGACTTTGCTGCTTTCTGGCGACAGGCTGCGCAGCAAGGGTTACACCGTCAAGTCAAAATCATTCAGATTGCTAAAACAGGCTTATTCCCATCAGACATAGAAGTGCTTGGGTCACTAGGGCCCAAAATAGCGTCCGCCGCATATTGGCATAAAACGTTCCCTTATACGTCACCACTGACCGGGCTCAATGGCGAGCAGCTAGCGAAAATGTGGGAAACAAAAACAGGCGAACAATGGACTCTACAATTAGGGGCCACGCTGTCATTGCTAGATGCCGGAACCGAAGCATTGAAGCAATCAAGCGATCCAAAATCACGTACTGCCGTGCGGGACGCCATTGCAAATATGAACATCACGACGATCGGCGGCCCAGTGGACTTCACCTCTGGCCCTGTTCCCAATGTTGCCTCAGGTCCCATTATCGGATCACAGTGGGTGAAAGGAACAGGCAAGTACAAATTAGATTATGTGATCACGGAAAACGTCACAGACCCGAATGTCCCCGTAACTCATGAGTTACTTCAATATAATAAAAAATAGGAATGACAACGTGATCATGACGCCATATTCACAATTACAAGCGACGGGGATTCATAAATCCTTCGGTCGTGTGCAAGTGCTGAATGGGATTGATTTTAATATGGATACCGACGATGCCATTGGCATCGTCGGTCCCAACGGAGCGGGAAAATCCACCCTTCTAAGTGTTTTATCTGGCGCACAAGCTCCTACGAGCGGTCAGATTGCACTTAATGACAAAGACATAACGCAATTACCTGCTCGTGAAAGAGCAAAACAAGGCCTCGTTAGAACACACCAAATACCTAAGCCGTTCTCAGGGATTAGCGTATTCGAAAATGTATTCGTTGCCGCGATTCATTCTGCGACCAGTAATCGAGAAGCTGCATATGACATTGCACTCGAGTCCATAAAACTGTGCGGAATGCTGCATTTAGCAAACCGCGAGGCCGACAGTATAGGCTTGCTGGACCGAAAACGATTAGAACTCGCGAGGGCATTAGCGACACAACCCAAATTGCTTTTCCTTGATGAAATTGGTGGAGGCTTGACCGACGCCGAGGCATTGCAACTGGTGGATACGATTCTTACCTTGCGTGAGCGAGGTATTGGCATTGTCTGGATCGAACATATTGTTCATATCTTACTGCGCGTCGCTAAGACTCTGATTTGTATGGATAGTGGCCAAATTATTGCCCAAGGCAATCCCAATGACGTGATGTCGAATCAACAAGTCATGCAAGCCTATATGGGAGGTACAGACCATGCTCTCGGTGCGTAATTTAGATGTGCGCTACGGCCAGTTTCGCGCAGTACAAGATGTGTCTATGGAAATCGCTCAAGGCGATATTGTCTCGCTCATCGGGGCTAATGGCGCAGGTAAATCTACACTATTAAGAGCCATCGCAGGTGCATTACCTGTCTATTCTGGAAGTGTCAGTTTCAAACAACAAGATGTGACGCAGACACCCTCTAGTACACGAGTGAAGCAAGGCTTGTCATTAGTGCCAGAAGGGCGCCGTTTATTTGCCGACATGACGGTGGAAGAAAACTTATTGCTCGGCACGACGGTCAAACGCTCTGGAGATTGGAACATAGACCGCATTTTTGAAACCTTCCCAAACTTAGTCAAACGCCGCCATTCAAAAACAGGTCATCTTTCAGGTGGCGAACAACAAGCAACTGCCATTGGCCGAGCACTGATGTCAAACCCAGACTTATTGATTTTAGATGAAGTCAGTCTTGGCCTGTCGCCTCTCGTCGTTGATCAAGTCTATGCCTCAATCAACAGCCTGAAAGGCGCTGGCACCACCATTTTACTAGTGGAGCAAGATTTGGGACGTGCCATCAGTTTTTCGCAGCGAGCGATTTGCATGCTAGAGGGAAAGGTGGTGCTCGACAAGCCGACCTGCGACACCAACAAAGAAGAAATTACTCAAGCTTACTTCGGACTTCATCAATCCAATAATCAGGAGGCTTCATGATTATTAATAGTCTTGTACAAGCCATTCTACTGGGCGGCTACTACGCGCTTATCGCCTGCGGGCTCGCCTTCATGTTCCAAGTGATGCGTATCATCAATTTAGCACATGGATCACTAGCAATTTTGAGCGCCTATCTAGTGTGGGAAATCACCGACGCATTAGCCCTCTCTCCTTTTATAAGCGTGCTAATGATTCTACCAATCATGGCAATTATCGGTCTTTTGCTACAGCGTGTGATTTTAGAGCGTACGACCAAGGGTGGCGAGTTGTTACCCGTACTCACTACATTTGGTCTCGCCATTGTTATAGATAATCTGCTGTTCCAGCAATTTGGCGCAAATACCCGCTCATTGTCTCCATATCTAGGCGATTTAAGCTGGGAATCTTATGAAATATTCGACTTATGGATTGGCAAGCTACCCGTTATTGTCCTGATAACCGCCATTGCCATGATCGGCGGACTGGATCTCATTCTACGTTTCACGCATCTTGGCCGCCAAATAAGAGCCACTGCATTTGACCCAGATACAGCAGGATTGGTTGGCATTGACGCTCGAAAAATAGCAGGAATTTCAGCGGCTATTGCCATGATGACGGTCGCTATTTCTGGCACAGCATTAGGTCTAAGAGGCACTTTTGATGCTTACTCGGGTGGTCCACAGCTCTTGTTTGCGTTTGAGGCCACTATCATTGGCGGTGTCGGCTCGCTATGGGGGGTGTTCATGGGGGGTATCATTCTCGCTATTGCCCAGAGCATTGGTGCTCTCATCCATCCACAGGGCTTTTTACTGGGCGGACACCTTATGTTTCTGATCTTTCTGTTTGCTCGAATCTACTTCCATCGTGATGTTTTTTCTCTGAAACACTGGCTATCTAAATTTAACAAAGAGGAAAACGTTGTATGAACATAAAACGCTCTAACGCTTATTCACAGGTAACGCTTTCTATCATCATCGCTCTGTTTATTGCGCTCATTATATTGCCTTCATTTGCCTCTAACGATGTGATGGAGCGTCTAACCGTGCTGTTCATCTATATCATTATGGCAGCTATGTGGAACACGCTCGCCGGATTTGGCGGCTTAGTCTCCATCGGACAACAACTATTTTTGGGATTGGGCGCGTATACGACGATACGTATTACAGATATGGGGATCTCTCCTTTTATCGCCATCGTATTAGCGGCCTGCTTGGTGGGACTACTCAGCTGGCCCATTTCAACCTTTATGCTCAGACTAAAAGCTGGGGAATTTGCCATTGGTATGTGGGTACTTGCCTCCATCGGCCACCTTTTAGTTAACCTCGATCCATTAATACAAGGTGAAACAGGCATCTCATTGATTGCCTTAAACCAGTACTCAATCGAGAGCCGCCGCCTATTCATATACTTAGCTGCTCTACTCAGTATGTCCGCTTTACTACTGGGACTGTTCTATGTACTGCGTTCCAGAGCTGGTATCGCGATGCAAGCCATCCGTGACAATGAAGAAGCAGCCGACTCCATTGGTGTTGACCCTGAAAGGGTTAAAAAGTGGTTCTTCATTTTCGCTGCTTTTGGCACGGCATTGGCCGGCGCGCTATGGCTTGCGCAAGCCTCTTCTTTTCAACCTAAAACCTACTTCTCAGTGCAATGGACTGCTTACATGATCTTCATGGTATTGGTGGGAGGATTAGGACGATTTGAAGGCGCAATCTTAGGCGCTTTGCTGTTTTTCGCAGTGGAAACATGGTTCGCAACCGCCGGAGTTTGGTACCTCGTTGGTTTAGGTGCTGTGGCTATGTTGTGCTCCCTTTTCTTACCAAAAGGCATTTGGGGAGCCATTGAAAGTAAATTAGGTATCACCTTGGTTCCTGTTGGCTATCAAGTCACTGGCCTAACGACTGACACACTTAAAAATAAATAAGGAGAACAATATGTTATTTGGTAAAACCATTGTCGTTACAGGCGTATCAAGCGGCATCGGTCAACGCACCGCTGAGCAAGCCGCGCAAATGGGCGCGAACGTTATAGGTATTGATGTGGTCAAACCTAAGCATAACATCGGAGCTTTTTTAGAGGGTGACTTGTCTACTCAAGCAGGCGTAGACGCCATTATTCAGGCTCTTCCTAATGATATAGATGGTTTATGTAATGTCGCAGGTGTTTCTGGTACGGGCGGGGCAGCCATCACATTAGCGATCAACTTTTTTGGCCTAAAAGCACTATCCGAAGGCTTAGCCAATAAAATTCGAACCGGCGGTAGCATCGTAAACGTGGCGTCTATGGCGGGATTTGGTTGGCGCCAAAATACAAAGCGGGCGTCCACCATCGCTAAAATGAGTGGCTTTCCAGACCTTGATCAGGTTATGAACAAGCATGACATTCCCAATGAACTTGGTTATCCAATCTCGAAAGAGATCCTGCTTGTTTGGACCATGCTGGCAGCCCACCAAGACACCTTTAAATCCCGTCGAATCCGTGTCAATGCGGTATCACCAGGGCCAGTTGAAACACCTATTTTAAACCAATTTCGTAATGTTCTAGGTGATGAGCGTGTCAACTCTGACGTCAACCGCGTTGGCCGCGCTGGCACCCCCTCGGACATTGCGCCTGTTATTTTGTTTTTGTGCTCAGATGCCGCTCGCTGGGTAAATGGAAACAACATCGCCACCGACGGAGGGCTAGAAGCCTCCGTTACCGTTGAAGAACTTGGCTTATAACAAAAAGGAAAAATACTATGACAGTTTTACTAAGCATTGCAGGTCAAGACCAACCCGCTAGCAATCAGCAAACATTTTCGCGTCTAGATCCTGTAACAAGTGAGGTGGCGTCTCAGTCCGCCGCCGCAACGCTCGATGACATTGCAGCCGTCACCAAAGCCGCTCATGCAGCCTTTTCTAATTGGGCCAATACAGGCCCAGCCGAACGCCGTGCTGTATTGAATAAAGCCGCCGACATCATGGAATCAAAAAGCGAAGAGTTCATCGCGGCCATGATTACTGAAACGGGGGCAACCGGTCCTTGGGCCGGCTTTAACGTTATGCTGGCAGCGGGCCACATCCGCGAAGCCGCAGCGCTCACCTCACAAGTTGGAGGCGAGGTTATTCCTGCTAACAAACCGGGCACCCTAGCAATGGGGATTAATAAACCTAAAGGTGTGTGTTTAGCCATTGCCCCGTGGAATGCTCCGGTTATTTTGGGAGCGCGTGCAATCGCTGCTCCCTTGGCATGCGGCAATACTGTAATTTTGAAAAGCTCTGAGTTTTGCCCACTCACCCATCGACTGATTATTGACTGCTTTATCGAAGCTGGCATTCCAGAAGGTGTCGTTAATTTTATTTCAAACGCTCCCGAGGATGCCCCTGAGATTGTAAAAGCCCTTATCGAAGCGCCACAGGTTCGTCATGTCAACTTCACGGGCTCTAGTCCTGTTGGCCGTATCATCGGTCGTCTTGCTGGCGAGAACCTTAAACCTGCACTACTCGAATTGGGCGGTAAAGCACCACTTTTGGTACTTGCTGATGCGGATATTGACGGTGCCGTAAATGCCGCTATTTTCGGCGCATTCATGAATCAAGGTCAAATCTGTATGTCTACTGAGCGCCTGATTGTGGATAACTCCATCGCCGATGAATTTGTTGAAAAACTGGTTGCCAGAGCGTCTAAATTGCCTTGGGGTAATCCACGCGATCATGTTGTTCTTGGCTCACTGGTTAACCCAGAGGTGTCTGATAAAATGCGCGAGCTAATCGATGATGCTGTTAGTAAAGGCGCTAGTATGGTGTGTGGTGGCGAAAATGAAGGCTCTGTCTTCTCTGCGACACTGCTGGACAATGTGACCTCTGAGATGCGCATCTTTAATGAAGAAAGCTTCGGGCCAGTGAAGTCTATCATCCGTGTTAATGGCGACGAGGAAGCCATTGCTATGGCAAATGATACAGAATACGGCTTATCTGCGGCCGTATTCTCGCAAGACATTAACCGAGCCCTAGCCTGCGCCAATGCAATCGAAAGTGGTATTTGTCATATTAATGGGCCAACTGTTGCGGACGAACCACAAATGCCATTTGGTGGGGTTGGCGATTCCGGCTATGGCCGCTTCGGCGGCAAAGCAGCGATTGCAGAGTTTACCGATCTTCGTTGGATTACTGTCGAAGACCCTAATCAACATTACCCGTTCTAATACGTTTTAGTCCCAACCTACGAAGAAGGCCAGCTATCGTAGCTGGCCTTCTTATGATCATATTACGCTAATCGGCTTATCAATAACGGCCTTGCTGTTCGACCTCTTTAATATCGTAGCCTTCTGTCTCTTCAAGCTCATCCACACCAATCGGCATTCGCTTGTGTTCTACCACACGATTAGGGCGTTTATTGAACAACAAACGTGTAATGTCAGGGCGTGAATAATGCCCCACTGGATCCATTGTACTTTTTGCTACCCCAATCACTCCTAGATCAATATCAGCATAAAGAATGCCTTCTTGATCTTCAGGAATTTTTTCACACAAAGGACTGCCATCAGGCCCATAGATAACCGTATGGCCCCCTCCTATGTTGACCAACTCGTGTTTCTCAGGTGTGTCACATAGCAGGTCGTGCATTTCTTTAGAGAAAACGGCACTGGGTGCAATCACAAAGCAACTTCCTTCTACGGCGTACACCTTGCTAACGGCATTGTTAGTCTCATATCCCATTGCGTGGGCAAACGGATATGTTGAAAAGCTCGGCCAAGACGCGACGTGCACTTGCTCATGCTGAGAGTACATTGCGTATTTATTAAGTGACAACACGTTTTCCCAACAATTGAGTGCCCCCACACGACCAAGCGACGTGTCATGCACGGCTAAATCGCTACCGTCCCCTTCTCCAAATACAGTACGTTCTTGGTGAGTTGGACGGACTTTTCGACGTTCAGCAATCGTTTCACCTTCGGGACCAATAATCCATTGTGCGATATAAAGCGTACCGCCTTTACGTTCGGCTAACCCAATCACCGCCGTAATTTTATGCTTGGCAACCGCCTCACGAATACGGTCCGCTTCTGGGCTGTCATAACTCAATGCGTTATCAAAATACTGCTGTACGAAACCGCGCTGTACCGCCCAAGCGGTGGACCCTAACCAAACCCACCATGGGTAACCTGGTATCCATAATTCTGGAAAAGTCACCAATTCTGCCCCAGCGTCGGAGGCCTCTTTTATATAAGCTATGGTCTTATCTACAGACGCATCAAGATCTAAAAAAGCGGGAGCAGCTTGCACCGCTGCAACTTTGTATTTTGGATGAATCAATCCCATTGAATTGCTCCTTTTGTAGCTATTTTTGATGTAATGCCTGTGTTAAACGGCACCTATCGCACGGTAAGAAAGCCTTATGAATTCGCAGTGCACTGTTTCGAATCAGTCCGAGAAGATTCTCGCCAAATGACTGTTTTCATCTATACTGGAAAGCTTTTTTGCCAACGCCTAATCTCACATACAGACTACTGCGATAACCTTTTTTATCTCTTGTCTGTTCTGGCGCTTTTCATTGTCTTTCTTAGCGGACTTGTTTCAGCCGGAAGCAATTATTATCGGAGGAGGAACTGGTGTGCTGTAAATGTGAAATAACTATGCAACTGCGGATCGTTTCATCTATATTGAAAATCATCCAGAGACCGTAATCGGTGCATTTCTTGCACTGACGTATAATAAGTCTAAATCAGTCATGCCTCCGGAGCGCCTATGATTCACCAAGAAAATTCGCTTAATAACGAGCTATTTTCTACCGGCTACCGCTTAGGTGCCTATTCAACAGAAAACGTGCCTCAACGTGAGCGTATCGAGTATTGGCAAGAACTCATCGCTGATAGATTGGTTCCATTAAGTTTTCGAATTGCCAATAGCGATGGATTAAAGGCTTCGTTACAGTGGACGCAAATCGGTGATATTCAAATCTCTGAAATCGTAGCAACGCCTCATGTAGCAACTCGAACAACAGCAAATATTCGACACGCCGGCGAAGACTTTTTAGTCGTTAACTTCTTGCGTGCAGGGGCCTGTACTGTCGAACAAAATAATAATAATTCGCTAATCAGTGCTTGTAAGAATACTAAGCATTCGGCCTTTTTTTGTGATGCCGCCCGTCCATATGAAATCAGTATTCACGAGCCCTTTAGCCTCATATCTATGCAAATACCTAGAGCAAAGATTGAGCATTCTTTATCAGGTTTAAATCGGATAGTCGCGAAAGAATTTCTGTCTAACAGCACCGTATATCCAATCGTAACCAGTTACATTGGACACCTTCTGTCAATGCCAACCACCTTAGCTCCCGATATCGGTATGAAACTCGCTGATAATTTTACCGATTTGCTGGCGACATCAATTGCGGAAATGTTGAATGGAGAAAATGCTGTAATTTCTGATGGGAAGGTTGCCCTAATTCTTCGCATTAAAGCTTACATTAACGATCATTTGCACGATACAGAGCTTTCCCCTCAGAAAGTTTCTGATGCGCTGAATGTGTCTACTCGTTATATAAACCAACTACTCAGTAGTGACGGCACATCACTAAGCCGTTACATATGGAAATGTCGATTAGAAAAAGTTGCCAAGCTTTTGCAAACCCCTTCGAACTGCAAAAACAATATATCTACTTATGCTTTTTCATGCGGTTTCAATGATATCGCTCACTTCAGCAAGGTGTTCAAAAAGCACTATGACATGACGCCAACAGAGTATCGCGCATACTATTTAAATAGAAACTCGGCAAATGGGCAGTAAAAATCAGTGTTTCGATGTGTTGTCTCGTGAATCACTAAGCAAACGAGATTTGAAAGCGCTTGGCGTCGTATCAAAGTGCTTTTTAATGAAGCGGTTAAATGAAGACACATTAGAAAAACCCAGCAACTGGCTTACTTCTATAATATTTTTCTGCGAACTACCGAGTAAACGTGTTGCTTCATTTTTACGCACACAACTCAGAATCTGTGAATAACTGGTTGCTTCCTCGGCAAGTTTTCGGTGCAGCGTGGCTCGAGATACATGTAGCCTCTGACATAGCACACTCAATAGTATTTCTGGCCTATCACCTTGATAAAGGTATTCACAAACCATCTCCGACACATGCTGACTATAGCTTCGGCTAATTGTTAAATCACGCATCTCTGCGTGAACTTTCTTTGCATACAACTGATGCAAGAAATCATTACGTGACCATTCGTATTCATCCAAACGAGAGGTCGTTAAGGACAATGAATTCTCAGTGTTACCAAGCGTAAGATCCGCCAAATTAGCGACCACCGCACCGTCTACGATGTCTATATTTTCGTTTTTGAGACCAATTGAAATCTTAAAAGGTTCACCTACAGAAAAACTCTGGACAAGATCGGCCAACATGATGAGGTAAATCCAAGCTTGCCCAGCCGCTTCACTTTGTGCTGAGCCACATTCATAAATCACAGAGATAGAATGTCCTTCCCGAATCAAACGAACATCATCACATGTTCCCATCAAAACTCGGCAATTAACATAATGGCTGATAGCGGTTGCCAGCGTAGGACTTGTAGAACACAGGGCTACATAGTCCCCAAAGTCATCAAATATAAAACTAAGACCTTCTTGAGCGACTTGATTGTGCACTGATTTGAATATCGCGGGCAATTCATACAACTGCAGTATCTTGCTATGCTCCAATTCATTAACTCGCTTCTGTGCCACCATGACCTCAAAGTTCATCAGCTGATAATGGCGTCGCAAGTCTGCAAAGTCATATCCTTGTTCAGTAGCAACCACCCGTAATCGAGCCGCTATTTTGCTGGACACATTTTTCAATCGTCGCATCGAGACACTGCCTCTGATAACTGATACCAAAGACAACTTATCAAAGCTCCAAGGTGATCACCAAGACCTATATGGAATATCACCGAGATAACAAACAATTACTTCCTTCCTGCAATAACCCCTCGCGTCCTCTTAAAATTGAGACCATATGCAATGTTTATGAGACGGTAGGAGAAGCAGCCATCTTGAAACCGACATAATCTAGAGCTTCGAATTGAACAAGAGCTCTCAAAATGACAGATGCAATTAACACTCTGGTTTCAAAAATGACCCTTGAGGAAAAAACCAGCCTTTGTTCAGGTCAAGATTTCTGGTGCACCCCAGCGATCAAGCGACTCAATATTCCCTCTATTCGCATGGCTGATGGTCCACACGGTTTAAGAAAGCAAGCTGAAGCGGCCGATCACTTAGGTTTGAATAGAAGCATTCCAGCTACCTGTTTTCCAACCGCTGTTACTTTAGGAAGTAGTTGGGATCGAGCTCTGCTCAAAAAAATAGGCCAAGCACTGGGGAAAGAATGTCAAAAAGAAGATATTCAGCTGCTCCTTGGTCCAGGGGTCAATATTAAGCGCACTCCGTTATGTGGCCGCAATTTCGAATACCTATCAGAAGATCCCTATCTATCATCAAACCTTGCTGCGGCGTATATCGAAGGAGTTCAACTTGAAGGTGTCGGAGCGGTTTTAAAGCATTTCGCGGTGAATAACCAAGAAAGCCGCCGTATGACTTTAGATGTAAATGTCGATGAGCGAGCCTTACATGAAATTTATCTCGCCAGCTTTGAAACCGCTATTAAGAAGGCAAAACCTTGGGGGGTGATGTCTGCCTACAACAAGATCAATGGCGACTTTGCTTCCGAAAGCCCTTGGTTGCTAACTCATACACTTCGTCATGAGTGGGGTTTTGAAGGAGTGGTGGTCTCGGATTGGGGGGCCGTAAATGAACGTAGTGCTGCCTTAAAAGCTGGTTTGGATATTGAGATGCCGGGGAATGACGGCAGAACGAATAACAAGCTCATAACTGACATTAAACGTGGTGATCTTAGCGAGACCCACCTTGATAAAACCGCTTATCGTGTCGTCAAACTTGCTCTAGAAGCAGACAGGAAGAAGAACCCACAAGATGTCGATATGGTTGCCCACCATCAACTTGCCTACCGCGCAGCGCTAGAGTCCAGCGTTCTACTAAAAAATGAGCAACAGCAATTGCCACTAAAAACAGGGCAGTCCGTCGCCTTGATTGGCGCACTTGCAGAACAGCCACGAATTCAAGGAGGTGGCAGCTCCCACGTTAATCCGTGGCAGCTTGATCGGATAACAGACCTATTTCTAAACGCAAAGAGTGATGTTGGTTTTCTGTACAGTAAAGGCTATTCTCTCGAATCAGATGATTGTAATGAGACTCTTACAAGAGAAGCTAAGGCAATCGCGCAGGAGGCGGATGTTGCCGTCATATTTCTTGGCCTTCCGGAGAGCTACGAAGTAGAAGGAGCAGACCGTACTCACTTGCACCTTCCCCCTAATCAAGTTCAGCTGTTACAAGATATAGCGAACGTTCAAAACAACATTGTTGTCGTGTTGTTTAATGGTGCTCCAATCGAAATGCCTTGGATTGATATCCCAAATGCCATTTTAGAGTGCTATTTAGGTGGTCAGGCCCTAGCAAAAGCGGTTTATGATCTACTACTTGGTCATGCTAATCCAAGCGGCAAATTAGCCGAAACGTTTCCAGAGCGCCTCGAACATACGCCAAGCCATTTAAGCTTCGTCACCGACTCAAATTCCATTCGTTACGCCGAAAGTATTCATGTGGGCTATCGCTACTATGATGCGAAAAAAATCGCTCCACTTTTTCCCTTTGGTCACGGCCTAAGTTACACCAAATTCCAGTACGGAGACATCAGCACCAATCAAGATCATTTCTGTGCGGGTGATACCTTAGCGATTTCTATTCCCATCCAGAATATCGGTGATCGCGCTGGTAAAGAAGTCATACAGCTATATGTATTACCTGAAGGTCAAACATCAGCACCAGCAGGTAAGTCACTACAAGCATTCGACAAAGTAAACATTGCAGCGGGCGATTCGGTAACCGTTCATTTACAGCTCAATGAGCGTGCATTTTCTCATTATTGTGTGGAGCACAAAACGTGGCGCATCGCAGGCGGACGCTATCAAATCATGATTGGCAGCGCGTCCAATCGTATTCATGCCACAACGACCATCACCGTTGACAGTACAGACAGCCTGCAGAAAAAAGTCCATCGAAATAGCACCATTGGTGAAGTCTTTGCGCACGCGGAGCGACAAGCGCTCATGACTAATTGGATTCAGACCATTCCCAAAGATGCCTGTGTTTATCACATTTTCTCAGAGGGCAGTGAATGGATGGTGAAGATGTCGATGCAGCTCCCAGTACGGTGCTTAGCCAATTACAGTGCAGATGCACCAACCGATGAAGCACTCAACGAAATCATCGCAAAACTCAACGCGATTTAACGTAATGCAATCTAAATCAATCTGACGAACAAGAAGACTAATAAATACTTAAGAGGAACACCGTATGGCAACTCATACAAACTCAATAGAAGAGAAATTACCCTTTCAAGAAAAGTTCGGGTATGGCCTAGGTGACCTAGCCAGCAATCTTGTGTTCACTGCAATGAGCATTTTTTTAACGTTTTACTATACCGACATTATCGGTATCCCCGCTGCAGTGGTAGGGACCATTATGTTGGTTTCACGGCTGTTCGATGGTGTGACGGACGTCGGTATGGGCGTATTGGTTGACAAGACCCAGACACGATTTGGCAAAGCTCGTCCATGGTTACTTTGGATGTGTCTTCCTTTTGGCGTGGCAACCCTTTTAACATTTAGCGTGCCTGACAACACGTTAACACTGCAAGTAGTATTCATACTGGTGACCTACAACCTTCTTAACCTTGTCTACACGGCCATCAATATCCCCTATGGTGTTTTGAACGCGTTGTCTTCTAAAGATCCGCATCAACGTACTCTGCTCAATATTTTCAGAACATTTATGGCCAACGTTGGTGTGATCGCAGTCAGCCAAATCGTGATGCCCTTGGTACAATTTTTTGGTGGTGGTAAAGATGGCTGGCAAATGGCTTTTGCAATCATGGGATTCCTCGCATCCATTCTCTTTTTGATTACCTTCCTCACCACTAAGGAACGTATTGCCAGTGATTCCAAAGCACACCAAGCACCCTTAAAACAAGGCCTCAAGGCATTGTTTTCCAACCGATATTGGCTGCTAGTGTTGGTGTTCTTTGTGTGTTTTTTTACGGTTGTCGCGTTGTGTTTTAACACCCCCGTTTACTATGCACAGTACATTTTGAAGGACCCATCACTTATTGGAATGCTGATCCTCGGATCCGTAGCGCCACAGCTGGCAGCACTGTTTTTTATGCCTGCGTTAGTAAAGCGTTATGGCAAAACAACCTGTGTAAAAGCTGGCGCTCTCATTATGATCGGCAGTTATCTATACTTATTGACCAATCCATACGATAGCACGACAGCACTGATCGCAACCGCTGTTAAAGGCATCGGCTTGGCACCTATTTTTGGTAGTGTCTTTGCGATGCTGGCAGACACCATTGACTATGGCGAGTGGAAGACAGGTATCCGAACAGAAGGTCTTACTTATTCAGCTGGCAGCTTTGGCTCAAAAGTTGGCATTGGTTTAGGATCAGCCATTGTCGGTTGGGTACTCAGCTGGGGAAACTATGCGGGAGGGCAGCCGGAGCAAACGCCAGAGGCTCTGCAAGCCATCATTAGTATCTTCGTTACTATCCCATGTAGTTTGTGTGCGGTGTTATTTCTCTTAATGATGCTGTACCCACTAGATAAGCAGTTACCAGCCATTATCTTAGCACTCAAAAGACGACATAATAGCGCAACGGATAGCCATTAATGGGCTAAATGATGCTATTACGCCAACAACCGAAAGGCAGATTTAGAATGCGCCGTTGGTTGTTGGCACTCACTAAACTGCTACGACGGAATACGTGTGCCAATGCTTAAGTCTACCTAATGAGATTTCGTCCTGCTCATCGCACTCACATCGGTCACTTACCAATGGAGAATTAAAGGCAATACGGGGCGTAAGTCTTTAAACGAGCCTTTGCGCCCATTATCCAGCGTTAGCTCAAGCAAATGGTCGTTCCCAAGCACCACCTCTAATCGATCTGCTGACTGTAACGCGCTCAACGTGTCAGATAGACCCGCCAAAGGAACAGAGATTCGCGCGTTGCTTATCGACTTAAACGTCCCAATTTCTTCGCGTCTCGTCACAGGTCCAATAAATGGCACATAAATGCACAAAGGCTCGCCCAGTAAAGACGAATTCTCTCCGACGTGAAACGCATTCGGGGGCTCAAAATAATCAGGCTGGTAAGACCATCCAGAAAACGGCATTCCTGCGCTAAAATCGTTCGTCCGAGTCAAAACAACGCCGAACGGCGACGCGCTGGGCGTTTGCACTCGCTCTGGCAATCTCAACCCCTTCGCGGGGCCATTGTTCGATTCATCCACATCGCGTAAATACAGTAACTCCAGCATACCATTGGCAAATACGAAGCGACGGTTCGACGTCCCCTGACCTTTGTGATCTCGACTGAAACCTTCTTCTAACCCCAGAGACACCAGCAGATCTCCCGCCGCTTTAGGTTGATCGGTCAAAATAAATACGTGGTCTAGTTCTAAATTCATCGTCGGGATCCCATTCCTTAACGCTGTGTTTTTAACTCAATCTGTCTAGTTAGGTTGGTCTACCTTAACGACGATTTTGCCTTTATAGCGCCCTGTTCCAAAATATCGAAATGCGTCCGCTGTTTCGGCTAAAGAAAAGCATTTATCGACCACGGGCTTGAGCTTACCGGCCTCAACCAGCTCAATGAGGTAGCGTGTGTCTTTATTCGCTTTATAGCCGAGGATGCGCATTGAGCACTGTCTCATTAGCCTGCCAAACAGTCCAATTTGAAGTAGTCGAGATGTTTGCCCACCAACCGTGACATACACGCCATTGGGTCGCAGCGCTCGCCGATACTCGAACATAGAGCGGTTGGTTTTCATGTCAAAAATCAGATCGTACTGGCGTCCAGTTTGAGTAAAATCTTCTTGGGTGTAATCCAAGACATGGTCTGCGCCGAGTGCACGCATAAAGTCTAGTTTCTCCGTATGATCGACTGCCGTCACCTCTGTATCGAATAATTTCGCGATTTGGATCGCTAGTGTGCCCGTGCTGCCTGCGCCGCCGATAATCAAGATTTTTTGCCCTGACTTAATGTTGCCAATATCAATTAGTCCCTGCACCGCAAGATTCCCCCCATGAGGGAGACACGCGGCGTCAGCAAATGTCATCGACGCGGGCTTGGGAGTCAGTTCGTTTTCATGAATACAGCGATACTCTGCAAACGCTCCCCAGCCGCCTTCTGATAAATCACCTAATACGTCATCGCCAACTTGGAAACGCGTGACATTTTTGCCAACCTTTTCAACCTTACCTGCGATATCACAGCCATGAAGTTTCGAGCTTTTGGGCTTAAGCAGACCGCTTAGCAAGCGATATTCTAGGGGTTTTCCTGTGAGGTAATCCCAATCCCATGCGTTAATGGATACGGCATATATCTTCACCAAGACCTCATCATCGTCTGGTGCGGGCATTTCGACCTGTTCCATTTTCAACACATCGGGCGAACCGTATTGATGATAAACCATTGCCTTCATACTGATCCCTCTATGAATTTAAGACAGTCTAACCCTTCGTATGTAACCCCAACCAATTAAGCGCACATCGTCAAACAACCTAACCGCTCGAATGACAAACGAATCAGCTCCAACCACGTGATCACGGTGATTAAAGAGTATGCTAATTTGAAATGGGTGCAAGTGTCGCAGCCAACAAAGAGGTATCTAGTGCCGCTACTCAAGAGCTGTTAACATCAACTTTCTATAGTCGGGGGGCAGACATGCTGAGATCGCGCAAGCGAGACCCGTTGAACCTGATTCAGTTAACACTGACGTAGGGAACTATCGCGCATCGCAACTTATCCCCTTCAGCCCTTGGGAGCCACAGATCGATGATGCAGCCGTTCCTTTACGTCTTAAAGGAACATTCATGCAAACACCTACTCCTATTGCACTCAGTATTGCTGGCTCGGACAGCGGCGGCGGTGCAGGCATTCAAGCCGATATCAAAGCCATGTCTGCGACAGGCAGTTATGCCTGCACCGTGATTACCGCAACTACGGCTCAGAATACGCTTGGCGTTAGCGATGTACATCCGATTCCAATCGCGCATATAAATGCTCAGCTTGATGCGGTATTTAGTGATTTCGATGTACGAGCCGTCAAGATTGGCATGTTAGCCGACGCGGATATTATTCGTGCTGTGGCAGAAAAATTACGTCAGTACGGACCAAAGAACATCGTATTGGACCCAGTGATGGTGGCCTCAAGTGGCGACTTACTACTGAAACAAGACGCCATCCAAACCCTTAAAGACGAGCTATTACCTTTGGTAAGTCTCATTACCCCCAATCTGCCTGAAGCGGCGGCGCTACTCGGCCAAGCCGTTCCACAAACGGAAGCACACGTGCAGGCCATGATGCCCGCGTTACAGAGTCTGCCCACTGCTGCGATCTTGTTAAAGGGTGGGCATCTGACGACTAGCGAGCACAGCACCGATTGGCTACTCGCCAACGAACAAATCACGCCCTTTTCTACACCTCGGATTACGACAGAGAATACTCATGGCACCGGCTGTACGTTATCGTCGGCCATCGCCTCTTACCTTGCCCAAGGTGCAACGCTGCAAACCGCTGTAAAACGTTCGAAGAACTATATCGCCAACGCCATTGCCCACGCTGATGAATTACAAATAGGTCATGGCCATGGCCCGGTACACCACTTCTATCAAACAACGCTGTAAGCGATAAAACATCGCTATAGCGTATTCCGCAAGGTCTTTTTACGAGCGTTATCGCGCGGAGGAAATGTTGCACATCTAAGGGGTGACCAACATCATACGCAGTTTATGCACAATCGTGGTATGATGATCCACTTACATCAGTGTCACGTAGTATGTATCAGTGTTGAACTTGGTACTTAAAGCACTGCCGAAAGGGGCTTGCCACCACGTGCGGTAATGCTAAACTGAATATAAATTACTCTTAAGTTGGCAAACGTCAGCTGAGACAACTAGAGTGTTTTGCAGTCGATGCTCAAACATTATCAACTTGTTTGTAAAAACAAAGAAAGTAAAATCGTTAAGATTGAGGTTAACGCTCCAGACAGTTTGCTGGGCGAGCCGTTGAAAGCGTATCTGATCGGTGCTGCTAACTTTTATGGTTTAAGCTACATCGAACATTCCGTATTAGAACCTGCTGCGGTCACCGAACCAAGCTGATAAAACTGCATGGGTTACACGACGCAGCAAGCTCTTAGCCGAGATCTTTAGTCAAAAAAAAAGCCAGCATACGCTGGCTTTTTTATGAGGTGCTAGAAACACTAGCCCCCTTCCCCTTTATTCACGCTCGCCTCGATGCCTTTTTGGCTTCTCGACTCAAATAATTTACTGATTAAAGGCATAAACAATAGGATGAACGCAATGACGATGATGGTTAACGTCAGCGGGCGTTCCCAGATGAAGTCTAAGCTGCCATCAGACATGACCAAAGATCGGCTTAAATTTTGCTCCATAATACCGCCAAGGATGTACCCCAACAGCATCGGTGCCATTGGGAATTCCAGCAATTTCAGAAACAGTGCAATCACAGTAATGAACACCATCATCTGAATATCGAAGGTATTGAAACTGACCAAATACACGCCCGTGACCGAGAAAAACAAGATCAGCGGAATCAAGATTGGACGCGGGATCGCTAACAATCGTGAGATGTACGGGATCAATGGCAAGTTCAGGATCAACAGCACCAAGTTACCAAAGTACATAGAGATGATCACTGACCAAAACACATCAGGGTTATCGACGAACAAACGCGGGCCAGGCTGAACCCCCGCAGCGATTAACGCCCCCAACATAATGGCGGTGGTACCAGAACCCGGAATACCCAACGTTAACAAGGGAACGAATGACCCAGTAGACGCGGCATTGTTGGCTGTTTCTGGCGCAGCTAAACCACGTAACGCCCCTTTACCAAACTTCAGTTTTTCTTTTGCAGAGGCAAAGTTACGCTCCATGCCATACGCTAAGAAAGACGCAATGGTTGCACCGGCACCCGGTAACACACCGATAATGAAACCAAACACAGACGAGCGCGCGACCGTAGGGGCCACTTCTTTCACTTCCTCTTTGCTGAGTTTCATGCTGCCTAACGCAGCCATATCGATTTCAGGCTCTTCTTCAAGATGCTGACGTTTCATGATTGACATCACAACTTCGGTCAACGCGAAGGTCGCCATTGCCAACAACAAGAAGCTCACACCATCTAGCAGGTCAATCGTACCGAACGTAAAACGAGGAGCCCCCGTCATGGTGTCGATACCGACCGTCGAAATCATCAAACCGAAGACCGTCATGATCATGGCCTTGATCACTTGGCCTTTACCAGAGAACGCCGCCACGGCAGTCAAACCCAGCACCATCAAGGCAAAGTAATCGCCTGACTGGAAGCTCAATGACACTTTTGCAAGGGCGGGAGCAGCAAACAGCAGAATGATCGCGCCTATGGTACCGCCAGTGAAAGAACAGTAAGCCGCCAAGGCTAACGCTTTACCCGCTTGGCCTTGTTGCGCCAAGGGGTACCCATCAAATGACGTCACGACGGTACTGGCACAGCCGGGGGCGTTGATCAAAATAGATGATGTCGAACCACCGAATACCGCGCCGTAATACACACCCGCCATCAAGATAATGCCGGACGCAGGATCTAAGCCATACGTGATAGGAATCATTAATGCGACCGCCGAAATCGGACCGAGTCCTGGCAGCATTCCGATGAATGTGCCAGCAAAGCAGCCCACCACAACCATCAAAATATTAAATGGCATTAACGCAGTGCCAAGACCTGTAAAGATACCCTCTAACATTGTCTTACCCTCCGAACAACGTAGTAAATAAACGCCCAGGGGCCAGATAAATATCGAGTAACTGGGACAGCGCAAACCAAATAAACACGGCGAATGGAACCGAAGCGATCAGCAACGTTTTCACACGACGCTCACCCAGCAGCCAATAACCGCCAATCAAGAATAAAATGGTTGATAACAAAAACCCGACCCACTCCAGCGCAACACTGAACAGGACAACCAATACCAATAGCTTGACCACAATCGGGAAGTCATAGCCTTTTAAAGAAAGGCGATCACCCGCATCTCGGCTCGCCGTCAAAATCAAGGCAATCGAAAGAATACCGCCTAAATAAGCCAATATGTTTGGCAACGTTTGCGCATTGAAAGGCTCGTATTCATCGCCGGGTAACATGGAAATGTCGCCCGTATAGTAACCATAGGCAGCAGACAGGCACAGAAATACCAAACCGCCAATATGATCCTTAGTAATAATCATTGGGTTCACCTTCGACGGTCCAGATGTCCGCCTATCTAGTATCTTAGGAAATAAGGAGCTTCAAACGGGGGTATAAAGTTTGAAGCTCCGAGAAAACCGCGACGAGTGTGCGATCCTTATCTTAGGAAACCTAGCTCACGCATTAGGTTACCCACAGAAACTTCTTGTGCTTCTAGGAAAGACACAAAGTCCTTACGTGGAACGAAGATTTCAGTCCAACCGTTACGATCGCGAACCGTTGCCCACTCTTCCGTAGAGTACATTTTCTCTAGCGTTGCAGCGTATTCGTCGGCTTCAGCCTCTGGTAGACCCGGTGCACCGAAGAATCCGCGCCAGTTAACGAACGATGCATCGTAACCAAGCTCTTTTAGCGTCGGAACATCTGGAGCGGTTGCGGAACGAGTGTCACCGGTAATTGCTAGGATACGAACTTCACCCGCATCCGCCAGGGCAATTGCTTCACTGAAACCAGTGGACAGTACTTGTGCGTCGCCAGACAGAATGCCAGCCATCGCTTTACCACCCGCATCGTAGGCAACGTATTTCAATTTACGTGCATCACCACCCGCTGCTTTAAATGCCATCGCAGCGACTAAGTGGTCCATGCTGCCACGTGCAGAACCGCCCGCAATCGCTACCGAGCGTGGGTCGTCTTGGAAGTCAGCGACAACGTCGTTGAAAGTTTGGTATTGAGAGTCTGTCGGTACGACAAATGCACCGTAATCACCGATCACCGCGGCAACTGGCGTTAGATCACGGAAAGACTGAGGGAAGACTTTTGTCAAAGAACGAATCACGATAGGCGTTGAGTTCACCATAAGCGTGTCGTGGCTTTGATCTGCTTTTTCAATTAGGCTTGCGATTGCTTTACCGCCACCGCCGCCAGATAGGTTTTCGTATGAGGCGCTTTCAATCAAACCAGACTTAGTTAGGGCTTCGCCCACACCGCGAGCTGTACCGTCCCAACCGCCGCCGGCGCCGCCAGGGATAAGGAAGTGAATTTCATCTACTTCTGCATAAGCATTACCCATGCAAAGTGTGGAAGCGATTGCTGCAGCCAAAAGAGTAGATTTTTTACGAGCTAAAAGCTTGGAGATCATATTGTGTCCTCATTCTTATATTTGTATTGAGAGCGTCAAATATAATCACCAATTACGCAGGAAAAAATATTGTGTACTTAAAGGCTATATGGTCCTTAAAGTGCATTTTATTCATAAAGTTCACAGGGAGACGTTTGCGTGAACTGGGTTCTCTTTAGAGCAAACTTGGTTATCATAGAATAAAAAAAAAGAGCAACATTGATATGGCAAAAGGTTTACGTGGTTTAAAACTCAAAACCCGCATGACCCTGATTCTTGGACTGATTGCATTATTGCAAACAGGGTTCGTGGGCGTTTTTGCACTGAACTATCTTAGTGAATCCCTTGAGGAACAAGTTGCTGAGCGTGCACTCAATGTCGCCAAAACCATCGCCGCCATGCCCGAAATCATTGAGGCGGTTGAGCGCGGTGACACCGGCTATTTGCAACCCGTCAGCTTAAAGCTGGCAGAGACCACCAACGCACGATTCGTGGTCATTGGTGATCGCCTTGGCATTCGTTTAGCCCACCCTACCCCCACCCGTATCGGCAAACCCATGCACGATGATGAAGGCGATTTTAATGAGCCCGCTTTGTTAGAAGGCCGCCCATATGTCCGCAAAGCCACTGGTAGCTTAGGCGCATCGATTCGAGGCAAAGCCCCTATTTTTGATCAAAAGGAAGAGACGGTGGTCGGCATTGTGTCCGTGGGATTTATGCTCGACACCGTTGATACCATCATCGCGCGCTACCGCACGACACTATGGGGCGTTATCTTCTGTGCTTTTCTATTCAGTATCCTCATCGCTATCTGGTTTTCCAATCACTTCAAGCGCGCCATTTTTGGGTTGGAACCAGAGCAGATTGGCTTATTGTTCGAGGAGCGCAACGCGACCTTAGAATCCATCCGTGAGGGCGTTATATCGATCAATGCGGAGGGGCTCATTACCACCTTTAACCAAGCCGCGGTCAACACTCTTAATTTGCCCAACAAGTCGTTGTTACTGGGTAAGCCGATTCAAGAAGTGCTGCCTGACAGCCACCTCATCGAAGTCTTAGAAGACGGTGAGCCGCAATTTGACCAAGAGTTTTGGCTGGGGGATTTATGCTTAATTACCAACCGACTTCCGGTGCAACAAGACGGTAAGATCATCGGCGTGGTATCAAGCTTTAGGCCAAAAGACGAGCTGGATATGGTCAGTCGTAAACTCACCCGTATCAAGCAATATGCGGACAGTTTACGCAGCCAAACACACGAATATTCGAATAAGCTGCACACCATCGCAGGATTAATCCAGATCGGTGCAACCAAAGAGGCGATGAACCTTATCGGTCAAGAAACCGCCAATCACCAAGCATTGATCAAGTTATTAGTCGCTGCTGTGCCAGACCCCATTTTAGCGGGCTGTCTGTTAGGCAAATACAATCGTGCTCATGAGCTGGGACTAACCTTAAGCATTGACCCAGACAGCCATATGACCGATATTCCGCCACGCATACCACGGGAGCATTTGGTCAGCATCATCGGCAACTTGTTGGATAATGCATTTGAAGCAACCTTAAAACATCACGGAGCAGGCGGCGAAATCAGCTTAACCATGACGGATTTAGGGAACGACCTCATCTTTGAAATCGAAGACCAGGGGGCGGGAATCCCCCTGACAGAACAAGAGCGCATCTTTGAAAAGGGCGTTTCTTCAAAACGAGAATCCGGCCATGGAATTGGACTACATTTAGTCTATAACCTCCTTACTCGGATTGGCGGGTACGTCACGATCGACCCTGCCGACCAAGGGGGCAGCCGCTTTACGGTGTACATTCCAAAACACGCACCGTCTAACGAGTCGGCAAAAACGATGGGAGAGAGTTCATGAGTTCCAACATACGAGTGGTCATCGCGGAAGATGATTTACAAATCGCAGAAATTCAAAAGCGTTTTTTAGAACGCATCGAAGGATTTGAGCTCGTTGGCATCGCACACGGTCTCGACGAAGCGCGCGACCTTGTCGACGTCTTAAAGCCGGAGCTTTTGTTGCTAGATGTGCATTTCCCAACGGGCACGGGCTTGGATCTTTTGCGCCATATTCGCTCAGAAGACAGTTCAACCGATGTCATCTTAATCACAGCGGCGCGCGAAACCGACACGCTCAGAGCCGCCTTACGCGGCGGTATCTTTGATTACATTCTCAAACCACTGGTATTTGAGCGATTAAAGGAAGCACTCTCCAATTACGCGACTCATCTCGCTAAGCTACGTGCCATGGAGACCTTGGCGCAAGTGGACGTGGACGAGCTGCTTCCCCGCAACGGCCAAGCGACGCCAAAACCTGTTGTCCAGCATCTTCCCAAAGGCATCGATTCACTGACGCTGAATAAAGTCATTGAAGTCGTGAACGACACCCATGAATCGCTTAACGCAGAAGATATGGGCAAACACATCAACGCCAGTCGAACCACTGCCCGACGCTACCTTGAGTACCTCGTCAGCCGCGGCGACTTGGTTGCAGAGGTCAGCTATGGCAGCGTAGGCCGACCCGAGAGACGCTATCTAACGAAAAACAAGCATCGCTAACCATAAAACAGCCCACTTAGGTGGGCTTTTTTAATGTGTATTTACAGAGTAACGATAACAATCTATGATATGAAACACATACATTTTATATATGGTTCATATCATGGGTATTATCAAAATCTCTGACGACGTACATGACGATGTGCGCCGCGCTTCACAAGTTATGTCACGATCCATCAACGCTCAGGCGGAGTTTTGGATCAAAATAGGTCGGTTAGCAGAGCGCCACCCGACCATGAGCTTCTCCGAAATCATCCAAATGGAACTGGACAAAGCCGATGCGGCCGAAGCGCATGACTCTGCCGAGCAGGTGGTAGCATGAGCGATACCGTACACATTAAATCCGCCGACGAAATCGAGCTGATGCGTGAAGCGGGCAAACTGCTTGCGCAAGTCTTTAAACATTTAGATGATTTCGTCAAAGAAGACGTCACCACTATGGCAATCAACGGCGAAGTGGATCGCTATATTCGCCAAGAACTGAACGCGCGCCCTGCGAGCCTAGGGCAATACGACTACCCATACGTACTGAATGCCTCCGTCAACGAAGTGGTATGTCACGGCATGCCCAAAGAACACTATGCCATACGACCACGTGACATCATTAACCTCGACATCACCTTGGAAAAAAATGGCTTTATTGCCGATTCCAGCAAAATGTACGTTATGCCTAACGCTGGCCCCGAAGCGCGCCGTTTAGTCAAAGCGACATACGACGCCATGTGGCAAGGCATCAGGCAAGTAAAACCAGGCGCCACGCTGGGCGACATCGGCCATGCCATTGAATCTTACGCACGAGCCCAAGGCTACAGTGTGGTGCAAGAATATTGTGGCCACGGTATTGGCCGCGACATGCACGAAGGCCCACAAGTACTCCACGTTGGCAAGCCTAGTCACGGTCTCACACTCAAACCCGGCATGACCTTCACCATCGAACCGATGATCAACCAAGGTCGAGCCAAGACCAAAACCAAGAAAGACGGCTGGACCGTCGTCACAGCGGACCGAAAGCTCTCCGCCCAATGGGAACATACGATATTGGTCACTACGACAGGGTACGAAGTATTAACCTTGCGCGACGAAGAACGAACCGTTTAGGTAGGATTTTTTGTCCTGTCATTGACTCCCGCCCTGCAGACAAACGATCATAACGCCCCCAAATGGCCCCAACAGCAAAGAGCGATTATGAACCAGCGACCCACAGCCATCCCCACTAACATCATCACCGGATTTCTCGGTGTCGGGAAAACCACGAGCATCAATGCCCTTCTTGCCAGCAAACCAGAAGGTGAATCTTGGGCCGTGTTGGTCAATGAGTTTGGTCAAGTCGGTATCGATCAAGACATGATGCCCGACCAAGAAGGCTTGCATGTAAAAGAGCTAGCCGGAGGTTGTATCTGCTGTGCAATGGGCGCTTCGCTAACGCCCACCTTAAAAGCACTGATTGAGCAAGCGCATCCCGACCGCCTGATCATCGAACCCACTGGGATCGGTCATCCTGAAGGCATTATTGACACATTAATGGGGCCATCGTTTAAAGACACGCTCGATCTACGCGCCACCGTCTGTCTACTGGACCCTCGTTCGCTGGAGTTAGAAGGAGTCGTCAACAATGAAATTTTTCACGACCAACTCAACTTGGCTGACGTCGTGATGATTAACAAATGTGACATTGCCGATCCAGAGCTGATTGAGCTGGCAGAATCCAGCCTAGGCAATATGTTCCCGCCTAAGCAGCATATTGCGCGTACCGTCAAAGGGCACATTGATCCTGCTCTGTTAGATTTGGTACGTAATGGACAGCTGAGTGCGCAATTTCCTGATGCACACAAACATGAGCATGACAACAATCATGACCACTCTCACCATGATCACGCGCATAACACATCACAGCCAGCCCTAGCAGAACGAGGAGCGCCGATTCGCAAAACAGGCCACGGCAGTGATTTGTTCAGCTGCGGCTGGATTTTTCACCGCGATGATTGTTTCGATTTCTGGGCACTGGAAGCCATTCTTAATGGCCTAGAAGATATTCAACGCATCAAAGGCGTCATTCGAATTGGCCATGCATGGGTATTTTTCAACCGTGTTAAAGACGAGCACGACTTTGATAAAGTCGCCTATCGTCGCGATAGCCGCATCGAAATCATTAGTTCGCGAGAGCTTGATTGGGAGCAAATTGAACAAGACATGCTGGCCTGCTTGTTAACGTCGTAACCCATACACCAATACATAAAAAAGGGGCGGATTCCAACGAATCCGCCCCTTTTTTATATCAGATCGCAGACCGTGTCAGAATCGCACGGCGGTACTGAAGAATAATCAATAAAATGATACAACCGATCGCCAAACACAAAGGGAACAAAACGGTTGTCACGGAGTACGCTTCAAGAGCGAGGACTGAGCAGACGTTCCTGATCACCATGATGACAAAAAACATGCGACTTTCTTCATAGGGGCGATAATACGCCTTACGAAACGTTGGACCAAAACCCAGCATATCAATCGTCGTCAAAATAATGACCGTCCATAGCGGGTCTTGCGTAACATACCACAGCGGCAATGACGCCAACGCCGCAATTAAACACCACCAGTCTGAAGGTGTGTTGGTACTATCACCTCGTTTTATATACGCCAATATAGCAATCAGAATCGTCACAAAGCCCGACAACCCAATCGGCCAAGCACCCACACCACCGTCGGCTTCCAATTGAGCAAAAAACACGATCGTCGTAGTGATCCCCCAAATCATCCAAGAAAACACATGGGGTCTAACCTGCTCTTTTAGTATTAATAGGAAATAAGGAATGAAGCCAGCCAACGCTAACACAATCGCCACACCACTCAGCGCTAATTTTATTGAGTTATCCATTGCGACCTCTCAGCTTATTATTGTCATCCCGTCATCATAGCGGATACACGGGATCCTATGCTGATCTAAAAGCGGCAATAAAGCAAAATGCCATGACGGAACCAGTAGAACACTACTCTGATTTTCAATAACCGCCCTGCAGTCTGATGAAAGGTAATACTGCACTGTGAGCCACGTAGAACTCGTATCATCCTCACTGTTTATGTCGTATTTTTGCTTTTGATAAATGTCGTATTTTTGTCTATTATTTAAACGCAATAATCGGAGGCGTATATGACCATTCAAAGCAGAATAAAGACCAGAGTTAAGCGCTCAAAACGTTCTGTTTTCATGCGCTCAGACTTCAAAGACATTGCAGACTACGATCAGGTTGGACGTGCTTTAAAACAACTTATCCGAGAAGGCTTACTCCTAAAAATCGGCTACGGCTTATACGTCAGAGCGCGCACTAACCGCATCACTGGCAAACCCATGCCTGATAATGTCGCAGGCTCTGATGGCGTCATGATTGAGGCATTAGAACGCCTCGACGTCGATTATTCATTCGACGAGGCATCACAACTAAACCTTTCAGGCAACAGCACACAAATACCTGCTCGTGTAAAAGTGATACCTAAAAGTCCACGCTTTACGCGCAAAATCAAAGTAGGAAGTCAGAGTGTCAACGAACTTCGATAGTTCTCTATTTGTTGATATTGCCGATGCTATAGGTCTTGGAAACCCAGCTATTGTTGAAAAAGATTACTATGTGGTTCAACTTCTAAAGCTCATATCCACCATTCATCTGGACTACCATCAAATCGTATTTTCAGGCGGGACAGCATTAGCAAAGTCTTCCATCAAAACATACAGAATGTCCGAAGACATTGATTTAAAGCTTATACCAAAGCCAAACTCCTCCGACCTTGTATCACGAAACTCGAAAAGAAATGCCCGTAAGGAAGCCAAGCAGCGAGTAGAAACCATACTTAAACAAAGCACCTTATTTTCTATAGAAAGCGCACCCACCGTACAAGACGAGTACCGCTATTCTGCTTTCGAAGTAAGGTACCCTCAGACTTATCAACAAGCGCCTTGCTTGAGACCCTTCATTAAACTTGAGTTGATCGAATCTATACCTCTCAGCCCTCCAGAAAAGCGGGATATTCAATCCATCTATGCAGAGGTGTTGAACGAGCAGGATCAGACGATTGAGATGGAATGCGCCGCCATCCTCGATACACAAGCAGAAAAATTAGTCTCGATGTTACGCAGAACAGCAAGTACTTACCGAGATACAAGTCGATCTGATGACGAAACCCTCATCCGACACATTTACGACACCTACCACATTCAAACCGCCAAGCCTTCTGACATAACAAAACTTGCTGCGCTGGTAGGCAAAGTGATCCAAGCAGATGTTGAGCAATACGGAAATCAGCATTCCCAGCTCGTGGACGCGCCACTTGATGAGCTTAATTACGGATTAAAACAACTTATCTGTAATCAGCTTTATGCCGAGCGCTATGAAAAATATGTCAGCCCGATGGTTTACGCTGAACAACCTGTGTCTTGGGAGGACGCTATCGATGTTTTTAGCAAGCTAACAACGGATGTACTCAACACACTAGAAGAAACATTAAACTGAAAGTCTGCAGCCTCAACGCTTTACTCAGTATCGAATGAATCGCCAAAAGAAGCTCCTCTCTTTTTTCTCTTGCCCAACGACTACCCTATTTTACCGACTAGCCCTCGTCGTGCTGACAGTTTGATTTCACTTACGGCCACGCCCAGTAAGATGATCAGTGCCGCTGCGATTTGGACGCTATCGAGTACTTCGCCGTAGAAGAGGTAGCCACCGAGTAATCCGAAAACGGGCACCAGTAAGGTCATGGGCGCAACGCTGGAGACCGAATACTTAACGATCATTTTGTTCCAGAACCAGTAGCCTAACAAAGTGGTTGGGTAGGCTTGAAAGGCCGCGGAGAATAAGACATAACCATCCAACTTCTCGGGTAGCGACAATATCGCTTCTGGCCCATGAACGCCGACGGCAAGCAAAACCAGCGGAATGGGCGCAAAGGCCATGCCCCATAGGTTGAATGCAAAGACGGCTTTGGTCCCTGAGCGTTTAAGAATAAAGCCATTGATGCTCCAAAAGACGGAGGCGCTAAGCACCAACGCCAAACCAATCGGTGTCACGGCACCGCCTTGATGATTGATGATCAGTAACAGCCCGACCAACGCCAACAATGATCCCCCTACTTTAGTTCGAGACACTTTTTCATTCAGCAAAAAGCGCCCGACGAGCAAGCTGCTGATGACACTCATATCGAGTAGTAGCGAGGCAAGCCCCACGGACACTCCCGCGTCTACAGACAGCGTCGTTAACCCCCACACGCCAACACCAAAGGTGACTCCGTACGCCATTAAATAGCGCCAAGGCACATTAGGACGACGCACAAAAAACAACAACGGAATCACCGCCAAGGTGAAGCGCAACGCCGTCAGCATCAATGGATCAATGTGATCCACACCTAACTTGATCACGCTGAAATTCAGCCCCCACAACGCCATTAACAGCACCAATAAAACACTATCTATGCGACTCATCACTCACCCTCCTATCGATCTAAGAAGTATGACGAGTACAAACATGACATAACAGATTCAATTTTTAATAAAATTAGGAGTACAATTTAATCACAGTGGTGTTTCTTGGAACCTTATATGACGTTGTATCAAACGCTTGCTCAGACCTTTATTGACGACATTCTTGCGCAGCGACGACCAGAAGGCAGCCGTTTACCCGCACTTCGTACATTGGCGCAGCAACAGGGTATTAGTCTGAGTACCGCGACGAGCGCCTACGACTATTTACAAGAAGGGGGGTGGATTTACGCGCGCCCGCAAGCGGGTTATTTTGTTGCGAGCCGAGCAACGAGTGCCTCCTTTCCACGTTTGCACAACGACACGCTCACACCTCGCGATCCTAAACGCTACGCGCCAAAACAAGGGTACAATGCTTCGATGACAGGCTTTGCCCCATTAGGTACTTCAACGCTCGCTCCTTCGCTGCTGCCAGAAAAAGCTTTGCAACGTACGATCAAGCGGATCACCCAGCGCTCTGCACAAAGCATGTTTCACTACCCAGATAACCAAGGCTTGCCAAGCTTAAGACGCGCTTTGTCACAGCACTTTCGTGATAGCCATTTGGCGTTTTCCGAACAGGATCTCCTGATCACCAACTCTTGCTTGGAGTCGGTCAGAATGTGCCTCGAAAGCATCACCAAAGAAGGAGATACGGTGGCCGTCTGTTCGCCGTGTTTTAGTGGATTATTAGATCTCTTAACCACACTTTCGCGGAAGATCATCGAAATCCCAGTTAGCCAAGAGGGAATAGATCTTGCCGCACTGGAGACGTGCTTTGCAGATCAAAAAGTCACCGCGGCGTTGCTCAGTACCACTCACATCAACCCACTTGGGATAACGCTCTCAATCGATCAAAAGCAGGCGATTGCAGCGCTGGCTGAGCGCTATCAAACACCCATCATTGAAGACGATATTTACTTTGAACTGAGTCACCAAAAGGATAAGCAGTTGCCTGCTAAATACTGGGACAAAGCCGGTTATATTCTGTGGTGTAGCTCCATCTCCAAAACACTCGCACCCGGATTAAGGCTGGGGTGGTGCTTACCTGGGCGATATTTGAAAGTGGTTCATCAGCGCCATAGCCAAACTAGCCTAGGCGTTAATAGCCTCACGCAAGCCTGTATCAGTGAGTTCATCGAAAGCGGTGACTACCGAACTCACATCAACCAAATGCGCCCTAGATTACAGCAGCAAGTCGCTCAATATCGCCATTGTTTACAAGCATTACTCCCCAGCGGCGCACAGATCAGTGCGCCCGATGGCGGATTAGTGTTGTGGATACGTGTCCCCGGCTTAGACAGCCAAGCGCTGGCTCAACAAGCCGCAGAACAGGGTTTGGATATACGCAGTGGCGCGTGTTTTAGTACTCACGCGACCTATGATGATTGCCTACGCATAAACTGCGGTTGGCCGTTAGATGAAGATGTGAATGGTGACAACGCGCGCCATCAACTGGAGAAAATATGTCATCTGATTGCAAAACACCCTTCGGTCTGCAACTCGCAACGCTGACGTTTCGGAAGGGGCATCAACTTAATGACGATCGAATCAGTAATGACTACTGAATGATTAATGACTCGGTCGATACTGACTGCCAGAGCTTTCTCACTAAATCGGATTGGCGACCGATAGACATCTTAGAAAACACACTTTTCAGTTGAATACGCGCCGTCCCGATGGAGACGCCTTTCTTCTCTGCGTACTCGGTTAATGTTAACCCTTCTGCAATCGCTACCGCGATATGCGCTTCAGCCGGCGTCAGCTCAAACAGCATTTGTATTTCTTTCACATCAAATGTCGTCGCTTCTACATCTTTTAGATACATCAAGACATATTGCAGCATGCCATTCTTCATGTAGGGCGTGAACATAATCTCAATCGCATTTTGCCCTTCTTCTTTCACCACAAGGATATGACGCTCTAAGCCACTACGCTGGCGTGGTATTTGGGACAGTATATTTCTAAAAGAATGGTGGACCGCGTTGTTCATAAAGCGCAATTGCTGATTGTGTAACGTCATACCAGAGCTGTCATGCACCAGATCTTTAGCTACTCGATTACCCCACACAACCGTTGCATTGCGATCGAGCATCATCATGCCCGTTGTCATCTGGTCCACCACGTTTTCGAGCAACGCTTGATGCTGCATAACATGTGATAATTGAGCGGTTAAGGTAAATACTTGCGTCAAATGCGGCGCTAACGCGTATAAAAAATTCTCAGTATCCGCATCATAAGGTCGGGTGTCATCGCAATGACGATGGGCCACTAAGGTCAGTAACGTGCTGTCCGGCATGGTGATATCAAGCATGATCGCCTTACCTAAACCAGCACGAGCAAGCCGCTTGAGAAACTTTCGAAAGATGGGGCAGTTTTCCGGGAAGACATCGTCATCACGGATCACTTGTAGCGGCCGGTGTGATTCAATGCATAGCCGTGGATTGTCAGCGTTATTCACCCACTTATCATGCAACGCAGAGTGCTCTAGAGAGAAGCTATCACGCGCTTCCCACTCCAAATCGGTTGTGCCCAGTTTGAGAACCTGCACTACCACACTGGCCACATTCATACGCGCTTTGACTTGATCCAATACTGAAATCCAATGCGAAGTATTGAGAGCGCATTGATACATATCAGCGAACAATTGTTGATCTTTTACGTTATGCATACTTACCCCGCTACTTGACCATCATCCATTAAGCATCGCTCGATGGATGAAAGCCAATACCTATTTGAAGGTATCTTTTCTTTTTATTTCCTTTAACTTTAGCGGTTTTTGAAAGTATGGCAACCTTATTGCTGTATGACAGGCAAACAAAAATGGCTTCTAAAAAGAAGCCATTTGATGCGAAAAGTTTGTTATTGGACGGTTACTGGTGTATTTCGTAAACGCGAACAACGACAAAACTCTCGTCGGGTGCAGCTACGACTGTCCCGGCAAATTGTGTCTTAGTGAGCCACTCATATTTTCCATTTGGTGCTTGGAAAGTCGGATTGGTCGCGATGTACCAGTCCTCAACAGGTAGCTTAGGATCATCGCTCTTATTCACCGCAACGCCGCGGTTGTCGATGACAATGTTTACCCCATCGTCAGTGGTTATAGAATACAGAGCAAAAATTTCCCAGACGCCATCGGGGCGTTCAAGTTGCCAATCTGCACCACCGGGTACGACTTTCGCTTTGAAGCCATTACGACCATGGAATTCACCACCCGTAATAGGCGCAATGCCACGCATTCCTTTCGGCGTATCGCCTACTTTTATCCACTCACCTAAGTCAACAATACCTTCCATTACCAACTCCAATTCTGGAGTGTCCACATCAGGTAAAGTGTCAAGTGTTGGACGAACAATCTCCGCAGCATAAGACGCACTGGTTAGAAAGACGGAACACCCTAACGCTAAGATCGTTGATCGAATCATAAGTAACTCCTTTTTCTATGGTTCAAATTTTAGTTAGCGTTCCATTTAGAGATTTGGTCAAAGAACGTTAACGTTTCGACCTCTAGGTCCATCATCTCTTCTTGAGGGAAGTAGCTAAGCTTAACGATCACAGTATCTGTGTCTGGGTCGATGTACACGAACTGACCTTGTAGACCAATCGCTGAGAACGCATTAGAGTTTGGCATGGTCCACCACTGGTAGCCGTATCCACCCATTTGAGGATCTTCTGGCAATACAGGGTTAGTCGCTTTTTTGATGTAATCTTCGCTCACAAAACGATGACCATTAAACTCACCACCGTTAGCTACCATTTGTCCAACACGCGCCCAGTCACGCAATGTTGCGTTGAAGCCCGCGCCCGTAAACTCACGACCGACACCTGGCTCACCGTCTAAGATGAAGAAACCATTTTGTTCAGCACCTAGAGGCTCCCAGATTTTTTGAGCCGCGTAACTTGCGACATTAGAACCGTCTAGTACGCGCTCTAACAACCAACCCAATACCGCTGTATCAATGGTTTTGTACTCGAACACTGTGCCTGGCTCGTCTTTACGTTCAAGCTCGGTCGCCATTGCAGCAAAACGCTCAACACCTTTAACCAGCGCTAAGATGTGGTTACGCGCTGCAACACCAGGGTTAGCGAAGTCATAACGCTCTTCGTATCCAACACCAGTCGTCATCTCTAGGACTTGACGAATCGTCACACCTGCATAGCCACTGTCGGATAGCTCAGGAATATAATCAGTAATAGGCTGATCCAGAGACTTAATACGACCTTCTTCATGAGCGATACCCACTAAAATCGAAACAATCGATTTCGTCATGGACCAACCCATGTGACGCGTTTCAGGACGCATGTTATTTAGGTAGTTTTCATAGACGATTTTGCCATCTTTCATGACCAGCATGGCATTGGTGTAAGTGCGATCTAAAAAGTCATCGATTGTGTAGACTTCACCGTTGTAGGTGTAGCTGACATCTAATGGCACTTCAGTCTTAACCAATTCGGACACATCACCAGATCTCCCCACTTGGCGAGTACTATAAAGTGTGTCCATAGAGCGGAATGTTAACGAGTTAACAGTACGATCTAGCATGTTCCAACGCAGTGTCTGCAATCCAACTTGAACATCCGATGCAGGACCAACATTCGCCACCATCGGATCGACCACGTTTTCAGCCATAGCGGCCGTTGACATCATCGCGGATGGAATCAGGCTCATTAAAAAGATACTTTTGACGGTTTTTAATGTCTTCATTGTAAAGTTCCTTCGATCATTTTTGTTATTTACAACTTGTCAGCACCACAGACGCTGACTCAGTGGTTCTTATATTTGATCTTTATGACAACTCCGTCATATCCCATTTGGGGTAACGCTCAAATCCGCCCAAACGGCGACAACCATCATTGGATTTTTCAAAGAAGAGTAAATGTATGGCAGGAGAAATGGCGCTCGGTAGCAGCGCTCGATAATATGAAATCGACCACTGCTACGGCTAAATAAGAAAGGAGTTATTGCTCAACAAAAACTAACGCATTGGTATCAAAACCAGCGTCTTTAGCGGCCTTTAGAAAACGCTGTTTATCGGCGTCAGACACCTCTGGCGTGCGAGATAGGAACCATAAGTAGGATCGATCTGGGCCGGATACAAAGGCCTGTTGATAAGCGTCATCCAGATTAAAAACAACATAAGAACCATAAAACGGGCCGAAAAAACTGACCTTCAAATGGCCCGTGTGAGGATCTTCGACGAAATAGGCTTTACCTTCGGCTTCACTCCACGCTTGATCTTCTTTGGAATAGCCGCGATTGATAACACGCACGCCACCGTCATCTCGCATGCTGTACTGCGCTGTCACTTGACTCAACCCACGCTCGAAACTGTGATCCAAACGCGCTATCTCGTACCAAGTCCCCAAATACTGGGACAACTCAAAATCTTCAACCGGCTCAATGCCTTTTGGCGTCGAGGTACACGCGCTCAAGCCAAACAACAAAGAAACATACAATACAAATCGACGCATGACTTAATCCTCAACCGCTTTGTGACGTTGCTCGTGACATAGTGCCTTTCTCATTCACTTAACAAACTAGCACAAACAGTCATGAACAATGCAGCATCTATGTGACAAAAAAGTTTAAGGCAGTATGCAACTTCATCTAGACCACATCACAGTGCTTTGGTTGAGCGAAGCTTTAAGATGTCGTAGGCGTAAGTTTGTGTCAGTGTGAGGAACTCACGTTTAATACGCAAAAGTGACTCCGACACCAGCATCACGATCGGGTTACTGGGCGCGAAGCTGTTTTGGAATCGCCGTAGATCCAGGCTCAATGTGGCATAGGTCTCGATGGCGGCTTCGAATTCTCCAAGCCGACACTGAGTTTCTGCATGATTCAACCCGCTCACTACCAAGGCAGAAATCGCCGCTTCGGTATCGAACCAACAATCTAATAATTGTCGCGCTCGATCTGATGCATTTTGATAGTGCTGCAGTGCTGTTAAATGATCACCTTGTTGAAATACCTGATTCCCTAATGCGATCTCTTGCTTCCAAAGCTCCATAGAATGCCCTTCCTAAACGTGATTTTCACTAATGATAATGAATATCATTTGCAAATGTCTAGTGAAGAATCAGAAATCGTATTCGCAACCGTTGCGATCACACTTATCCAGCGCGCCAACTCTTGCTCACTGGGGCCGGAGAAGCCAAGCACCAATCCTGCAGGAGCGACGTCTTCATTAGGGTAATGCTGTTGTAACCACATCAGTTTCAAATTGCGCTGTCGTGCGCCGTGCTCCAGAGCCTCGCACCAACCAGCCTGAGCCACCCAATGCGGTCTGACGCGTGCGATGATGTGCATCCCGCCAGATGGCTTTTCCCATTCAAACCATGGTTGTAAATACTGCTCGAGCAAGGTGATTAGGTAATCGCGTTTGTAGCGGTAATGACGCCTCATGCGGTTTAAATGACGGTAAAAGCTGCCATTTTCCATAAAATCAGCGATCACAGGCTGGATAGGTAACGACGCCGATAAGCCTAATTTTTGCTGACTTTGAAGTACTCGGTCAAGCTGAGCCAAAGGCGCGACAATGAACCCCATGCGCAAACCTCGGAACAGTACTTTTGAAAAGCTCCCCACGTAGAATACACGCTCATTGGCGACTCCACGGCGCTTTGCCAATTGCATCAGGGGCACTTGCATCTTGCCCTGATACAGGAACTCATTGTCGTAGTCATCTTCAATAATATAGCCCCGCCCTTGCGCCAACGCATCGAGCCATTGCTCTCGTACCGGCGAGCTGTAGCTGATCCCCAAAGGGTATTGGCGGCACGGTGTCAGCACGGCCGCCCAGTGAGCATCTTTCGGTGGTAAACAACCTTCTTGAGTCACAGGTAAATGGCAAACCTGCAAATGGCTGAAACTGGCACGAATCGGCGGATACGTGGGGGACTCTAAGGCCCATCGCTCCGTATCGCTACGAAGCACATGCGACAGCAATGCCAGCGCATCCCGGCTCCCTGCCGTCATAATGATTTGCTCTGGTAAACACTCTAACCCTCGCAAGGCATATAAATACGCGGCAACGGCGCGCTGCAATGCCGGATAGCCAAAGCGAAAGCCCCCCGTAAGTAGGTTTGCGTCAGGGTTTAACCACGCGCGACGCATACTTGCCGCCCACTCTTTGCTGGGAAAGGCGGCGACATCGATCCCCGAATCAAAGGCTTCATAAGGTTGAACGACGTCACTCGCTACGCTCGGCATGGACGTCGGCGCCACGCGTTGCATGTCGGCCACAAACACACCGCGCTTCGGCTCACTGATAAGCACCCCTTCGGCGATTAGCTGGTCATAGGTTTGCACCACAACACTGCGTGACACACCCAGCGAGTTGGCCAGTATTCGGCTTGATGGCAGCTTATCCCCCACGACTAAACGACCTTGTTCGATCGCCGCCAACAACTGCTGTTGGAGCTGAAGATAACGCGGTGGTCCATTGGGATCTAAGCTAAACGATAGGCTGGCTATCATGCATCCTTCCTTATCTATTAGCGATTCTGATGAATCCAATCCTTAAATATGGTCACCACCGGATCATCGACTCTGGATGGCGAAACCACGGTAAAATAGCCATTTGACGAATGCGTGGTGAACTCTCGAAACGCCGTCAGCAGCTTTTTCTCCAGCATGTCATCAACCAATGACCCCCAGCCCAACGCCATGCCTTGGCCTGCGATGGCCGCTTGCATCAGCAGTGTGTAGTTATCAAATTCCATCACGGTTTGCGACGGTGACCACAGCACATTGTTTTGCTCGAATAAGCGCTCCCATATCATCCATTTTTCAATGGCTTCGGTATGCAGCTTTAGCAAGGGTACGCGACTGATGTCCTCAAGCTTTTGTAGAGTACCGAACTCCTCCACCAATTTCGGACTGCAAACAGGAAACACCTCTTCTTCAAACAACTTTTCTGTGACAAACCCCTTGTGTAACCCATCACTAAACACAACGGCGAGATCAATATCTTGCATCCCAACATCGACATTACTTTGGGCAGTATGCAGACGAATCTCGATATCAGGATGCTGTTTGCGAAACTCGGGCAAGCGCGGCATCAGCCAATACGCGGCAAATGCAAAGTCAGTCGCGACATTAATACGCGGGGATTTATTTCGATTACGAATATAGCTGATGACTTTGCGAATCTCACTGAAACTCGACTGTGTCGTTTTCAGTAATATATGGCCCTCATCGGTTAACTCCACACCACGGTAAACACGACGAAAAAGAGGCGTGTTCAATAACCCCTCTAACGCCTTTACCTGCTGGCTGATCGCAGGTTGGGTGGTACCTAATTCACGCGCCGCAGCGGTGAAACTAAGATGTCGAGCCGACGACTCAAAAACGACCAACATGTGCAGGGGCGGCATATCGCTTTCAGATAACATAAGTTCAGCTAATCCCATTCATAATATTTTAGTCAGTTTACAAGCTATTTTATAAGGTGCAACCTATTCAAATGCTAGCAGTTGGCTTCAGCAATGACATTACTTTCACTTATTTGATATACGCCCTTATGGAGTGGTTTTCATGACGCAAAAGCAGCCCAACATCCTCTTTATCATGGCCGACCAGATGGCCGCTTCGGCATTGCCATTCTATGGCGGAAAAACAGCAAAAGTCCCTCACCTCGCGTCATTAGCCGAACGCGGTGTTGTGTTTGATTCTGCGTATACCAACAGCCCACTGTGCGCGCCATCACGCTATGTTCTTATGACAGGTTTATTACCCACTCGCATTGGTGCTTGGGATAATGCCGCTGACTTCCCGGCTGACATTCCGACATTCCCTTACTATTTACGTGAAAGCGGCTATCACACGGCGTTATCAGGAAAAATGCATTTCTGTGGCCCTGATCAACTGCATGGGTTTGAACAACGCCTGACCACGGATATCTACCCTGCTGATTATGGCTGGTTCCCGAACTGGGACGACCCCGACACCCGACCTACGTGGTACCACAATATGTCATCAGTCACCGACGCCGGTACCTGTGTTCGAAGCAACCAACTGGATTTTGACGACGAAGTGGTATTCCACGCAGAGCGCTATCTTTACGACTATGCTCGTGGCAAACAAGAACGTCCATTTTGCCTCACCGTATCGATGACGCATCCGCATGATCCTTATGCCATTACACAAGAGTACTGGGATCGCTACGACCTCGATGACATTGATCTACCCACGGTGCGCATTCCCGAAGCAGAGCAAGACCCGCACTCGCGTCGACTACAAGACGTCTTTGCCTACTATGATCAAGACATCACCGATGACGATATTCGCAATGCCCGTCACGCCTATTATGGGGCTTGCAGCTATGTTGATGACCAAGTCGGCCGTGTTCTAAAAGCCTTAAAAGACTGTAACCTAGAAGATGACACCATCATTGTGTTCTCTGGCGACCACGGTGACATGTTGGGCGAACGCGACTTGTGGTTCAAAATGTCGTACTTTGAAGGCTCTGCTCGCGTGCCATTAATTGTCTGCGCTCCCGACCGATTCCAACCTAAGCGCGTGAAGGCGTCGGTTTCAACCATGGATTTGCTACCAACCTTTGTTGACTTAGCGACCCATAACCAAGGCACCGAATTCGCTATGCCGATTGATGGGCGCACCTTGATGCCTCACCTTGAAGGTAAAGCCGGCGGCCACGACGAAGTCATCGGTGAATACTGTGGCGAAGGCGCCATCGCACCCTTGTTTATGATCCGCCGTGGACAATACAAATACGTCCACTGCTGCATCGATCCCGATCAATTGTATGATTTGGAGCGTGACCCGCTAGAACTGACCAATCTCGCCAACGACCCCGAGCACGCTGATATCGTCAAGGCGTTTCGAGATGAGGCACTACAACGCTGGGACTCACACGCCATCAGCGAAGCGGTTAAGATGAGTCAGCGTCGTCGACGCCTGATTGTTCGGGCCGTCAGCAAAGGCGATAGCAATATTGCATGGGATCATCAACCTCACTTCCCAGCGACAGAAATGTACATGCGTAATCACATAGATTTAGACGATTTGGAAGCGAAATCTCGCTACCCAAAAGTCGTATAAATGGCATACCCAATGAAGACGTACTAACACATAATAATTTCACAGAGGAACCGACTGATGACCCAAATAACCTTACGCAAAACACTGCTCGCCGCACTCGTATCTGCGACCGCAAGTGGCGCTTTCGCAGCCGTACCGGAACAATGCCAAACGGTCACGATGACCGACCCAGGTTGGACCGACATTGGTGCAACCAATGGGTTGGCAACCACCGTACTGGAAGCACTTGGCTATCAAACAGACATTAAATTGTTAGCGGTTCCGATTGGCTATGAAAGTATCAAAAACAATCAAATAGATGTCTTTCTAGGGAACTGGATGCCCGCTCAAAGTACGTTTATCGAAAAATACGCTGACGACTTAGATGTGATTCGCACGAACTTAACGGGCGTCAAATTCACGCTTGCCGTACCAGCTTACATGTACGACAAAGGGGTGCAGGACTTTAAAGACCTTCATAAATACGCCAGAGACTTCGGAGAGCGCATTTACGGCATCGGAGCAGGTTCCCCTGCCAACCAAAACCTCATGAACATGATCGATAAAAACGACTTCAATTTAGGCGATTGGCGCGTTGTCGAATCGGGCGAGCAAGCTATGTTGGCGCAAGTTTCACGGGCGGTAAAACGTGAAAAAGGCATTGTCTTCCTAGCCTGGGAGCCACACCCGATGAACGTCAATTTCGATCTGAAATACTTGTCAGGTGGGGACGACTATTTTGGCCCCAACTACGGCGGCGCCACCATCCATACCGTGACACGCAAAGGCTATGCAAGCGAATGTGGCAATGTAGCGAAGTTGCTGCAAAACATGGAATTCACCCTAGATATGGAAAACACCGTCATCGCCATGACCAGCGATGGTATGTCCGCAAACGAGGCGGCCAGTACTTGGCTAAAAAGCAACCCAGCGGTATTGGATACATGGCTTGATGGCGTGACCACGACTTCTGGTCAACCGGGCATCAATGCCGTAAAAAGCGCATTAGACCTATAACGTAACGCACGCAACACTTTACACCCCCGCAGCGCCCACTGATCCATCAGGATAAGTGGGCGCTTTACGTCGGTACGCTCCCACACAATCTGGACTGGTCAAAAAACCAATATCTGGACATTTATCACACCACCAAATCTCTTTACTCTGTGTTCATCCACTAGACGGTTCACGCAAACAAGGAGTCCCCGATGTCCACCTCATTACAAACCCCCACTAGCACCGTTAAAAGAGGCCCCAATAGAGCCTTATACGACGTCGATACCGCCCACAAAATCATCGACGAAACGCTACTGTGTCATATTGGACAACAAGTAAATGGAAAGGTATTCGTAACGCCTACTTGTCACTGGCGCGAAGGGGATTATCTGTATTGGCATGGTCACGGGAAGGCTCGTAATACGCATGGTGCCGCCAAGGAAGCCCAACAGGTGTGTATTAATATCTGTGAGCTGGATGGGCTAGTACTGGCACGCTCGGCCTTTCATCATTCGGTTAATTACCGCTCTGTGACATTATTCGGAACACCAGAAAACATTGATGATTTCGACGAAAAAGTCCGTCATTTCGAGCTTTTTATTAACAAAGTCTCTCCTGATCGGTGGTCCGCGTTACGCCCAGTGACGGATAAAGAAGTCAAAGCAACGAGCTTAGTACGTATCAAAATCGATAACGCCAGCATCAAGTTAAGGGCGGAAGGGGTTAATGATGACGAAGAAGATATGGATTGGCCTGTCTGGGCGGGCGTGATGCCTCTCACGAAGCACTGGCAGCCCACACAGCAAGATAGTCTGCAATCAGAGGCGTACCCTGAACCCATAGCACCTAACGCATTTTAAGCGTAAACGTTTGAGCCTACCGCCAACTCTTATCTTTAAGCGCTGGCGGTAGGTGCAGCGATCTCTTACAACAACTCCCACACTCGGATAATCACCGCCGGATCCTGTTCAAAGTCGGGCGCAAGCTCTACCGTGCCTAAGAATATCGATTTATTCATCCATTCGTACGGGCTACCGATCGGAGCCTCAAAATTCAAGACACTGCGAACATAATCGTTTTTAGGGTTTTCTGCCGTCGGACGAGGATCAATGATGGCTTTGTTAGTGATCACAATGACATGACCGTCATTGGTTTTAATGGCGTAACGCGCGGTTAAATCACGCACCCCATCAGGACGCCCTAGTTGCCAATCACCGCCCCCTGGCATGACGGTGGCGTTGATCCGCGGGCCTTTGACATCGCCCCCCGTGATCCAGACAATACCGCGCTCACCATATTTACTCTGTCCAACCGTCGCTCGGTCCATATCGATGGATACTCGGGACTCATACACAAACTTCGTATCAAATCGATTATCCCTGTTCGGATCTTGCCCAGCACTGAAGGCATTCAAACTCGTCATCGCAAGCAATGCCGTTAGAAACAACGTTAACTTCTTCATGCGCACTTTCCTCTACTGTTTTTATGATTAAACATGACTGCCACACGGTGTCGCCAAATAGTGCGGGACAGGTAATGTAATAACTTACCGTAGCGAATAGACTTCCCTGTATCCTGAATCGGCAAACAATGCCGTCTTTTGCACACGGCAAAATACGGAAATCCAGCACAGTTAGCCGTTTCAGACTTTGCAGCGCCCTTAACATTTCATAAACTGTGTTAATAACATCAATAATATCTCGCCGTTTTTTGTGGCACCTGCCACACCGATTCCTGCAACATTTTTTAATATCAGAGCGCCGTCATGACGATAGAATTGACCAGTCAGTACATTTTTCTTGCGGGTGCGTTAGCGCTAATCAGTATTTTAGCGAGCGTGTTATCTCGCCGACTTGGCGCGCCACTTCTATTGATATTTTTAGTCATTGGGATGCTCGCAGGGGAAGATGGCATCGGGCGTATCCAGTTTGATAATTCTGGGCTAGCGTTTCTATTCGGCAATCTGGCGCTGGCCGCTATCCTCCTAGATGGTGGGCTCGGTACCCGTAAAGAAACCTTTGCCATCAGTTTAAAGCCTGCGTTTATGCTCGCCACACTGGGTGTATTAGTCACCGCAGGGATCACCGCCTTAGCCGTCTATTATTTACTGGGGTTTCCGTGGCAAGAAAGCTTGTTGATTGGCGCCATTATCGGCTCCACCGATGCCGCGGCCGTATTTGGTTTGATTCGAAATGCAGGGTTGCGCTTAAAGGAGCGAACCGGAGCGACCTTAGAAATCGAATCCGGTGCGAACGACCCCATGGCCATCTTCTTAACCATTACCATGGTGCAACTGATCGGCACGACCCAAACAAATCTCGGCTTATCCCTGCTAATCGAATTGATCCAACAAATGGGGCTAGGTCTCTTCGCTGGGTTAGCTGGAGGATTCTTACTGAGAAAGGTCCTACCTAAGCTTAATCTATCCAGTTCACTGTACCCGTTATTGGTGACCACCGCGGGGTTGAGTATCTTTGGTATCACCAACGTCTGGGGCGGCAGTGGCTTTTTAGCGATTTACATCGTCGGTGTTATTTTGGGCAACTCGACCAATATGCCTTACAAAAAAGACATACATCGTTTTCATGACGGCATCGCGTGGTTAAGTCAGATCGGCATGTTCTTGATGCTTGGCCTGCTGGTGTCTCCCAACCAGATCGGACCGGTCATCTTGCCGGCACTGGCCATCGGTGCTGTGTTGATTTTCATCGCACGCCCCGTGGCAGTCTTGCTGTCGCTGTTGCCGTTTCACTTCCCTTGGCGTGAGCAATTGTTTATCAGTTGGTGTGGTTTACGCGGCGCCGTGCCGATCATATTGGCCATGTACCCGTCACTTTCTGGTGTCGAACAAACGCCTATCTACTTCAATTTGATCTTTGTCATCGTAATTATGTCGTTAATATTACAAGGCTGGACCATCCCGCAAGTCGCGCGCTGGTTGAAAGTCGAATTACCTGACAAAGCAGCGACACCAAGCGCATTCAGTTTGGCGTTCGACGATTTCCACAGTCGCCACATACTGATTTATCGAATCCCAGAAGACAGTGATCTCGTCGGCTGCAATATCGACTCGTTACCCTCTACGATTTATTCGCGTCCCATGGGCGTCATGCGCCAAGGTAACTTACTGCTGGATGAACCTGGGCAAGCACTCCAAGCACTGGATAAAGCCGCGTTTTTCTCCCAAGTGGAAGAAGACAGTGAACTCAATCGCATCTTCACACCGGGTCTTGCGACCCAGCAGACCAATATGAGCCAGTTCTATGGTGAATTTGTGGTCAACAGTGATGCCAAGTTGAGAGACCTTGCGTACAACTATTTCTTCAAAATGGAAGAGAGCTACCTCGATTGCACCGTAAAAACCTTCTTTTTGGATAAGTTTCATGGTCGAGTTGTGGTCGGTGACCGTTACCGTTTTGGTGAAATAGAGCTGACGGTTCGAGAGATTGAAAACGGTGAAATCACCACCTTCGGTCTGAAAATCATTCGGCCAAAATAGCCAATATCGCCGCGAAAAAAGGCTATTTTAAGAAAAGTGCCTCAACAAGGGACAATTCCCCGCCGCCACCCTTGTCAAATTCTCTCAGATCGCTAGTCTTGCCCCTTTTTTAGAGTTGCCTCGCCACAAGCGTCGCAGCTCTTGGGCTCTAGCAGAGCCCATCCCCCCCCTATTAAATAATGACAAGACTGATGGGAGTGCTTCATGGCAATGATTATTGATTCTCTAAACACCCTTTTTTGGGGATATATCCTGATATATGGCCTACTGGCTGTCGGGGTCTATTTCACCCTACGTTTAGGGTTTATTCAAATTCGTCACTTCCCAGAATTCATTCGCACGGTCTTCAAAGCGCCCCAAGCGGATCGTGGCGGGATCTCCCCTTTTCAGGCTCTGTGTACCAGTTTGGCCTCCCGTGTCGGCACCGGAAACCTCGCTGGCGTAGCAGTAGCCTTGGCCCTCGGTGGCGCGGGTGCCATATTCTGGATGTGGGTCGTTGCCTTGATCGGCATGGCGACCGCATACGCAGAAAGCACGTTGGCCCAGCTATACAAAGTGCGTGACCAACATGGTCAACTTCGTGGTGGCCCTGCGTTTTATATCAGTAAAGGGTTAAAAGCCCCTTGGGCGGGAGCGATCTTTTCGCTGGCACTGATTTTGGCCTTTGGCTTAGTGTTTAACGCCGTACAAGCCAACTCGATTGCTGGTGCGATGGAAGGTGCGTTTGGTATCCCTAAACTGGCGACAGGGCTACTCATTATGGGGCTCGCCGCCATTGTTATCTTCGGTGGCATCCGAAAAATTGCACGCATCGCAGAGGTTGTCGTGCCATTCATGGCCATCGCTTATTTAGCACTGGCACTGTTTGTAATTGCGATGAACATCACCGAAGTACCAGCCATGTTCGCACTGATTTTCAAAAGCGCATTCGGCTTGGAGCAAGCCGCTGGCGGTGTTGCAGGGGCGCTGTTAAACGGCGTGAAACGTGGTTTGTTCTCCAACGAAGCGGGTATGGGCTCAGCCCCCAACATTGCCGCGGTCGCCACGCCTAACCCTCACCACCCATCCTCTCAAGGCATGGTGCAAGCACTCGGCGTATTCATTGATACGCTACTAATCTGCACCGCAACGGCACTCATGATTTTGCTATCCGGTGTATTAGGCAACGGTGAATCAGGCATCGTACTAACGCAAACTGCCCTGTCTCATCACATTGGTGATACCGGCCAATACTTCGTTGCGATTGCGATATTCTTCTTCGCCTTCACCTCCATCATTGGTAACTACAGCTACGCAGAGAACGCACTCACCTACCTTAAATGGGCGAGTAAACCGGGCATCTTCGCTTTACGCGTGCTTGCTCTGGCTATGATCCCTTGGGGCGCATACGAAAGTGTCGCGATGGTGTTTAACGCCGCCGATGCAGCGATGGGCTTAATGGCAACCATCAACCTAGTCGCCATCGTCTTGCTCTCTGGCCTAGTCGTAAAACTGACCAAAGACTACTTCACGCAGAACAAAACCCACACGCCTGTGTTTAATCCAGATGATTTCCAAGAAGTACAACAGGACATCGACCTAAGTGTTTGGAATGAAAAGCCAAAGCAGGATTGATAGTGTTTGAGTGCTGTTGAGCGTTCGATCTGCTGACAAAGCCTGCTTCGTGCAGGCTTTGTTGTGTTTGAAATATGCGGAATGCTAAACCATGCCATTTAAATGGCTTGTTATATGCCCAAACTCATTGTGTACTCTGGATGCCCAGTGTGCTCATCCAATTGTTCACTAACCACCTTAAACCCTTGGGATAAATAGAACCGATAACTAGCCTGATTTTCCTTGTATACGGAAAGGCTTAATACCGCTCGCTGAGCTTTAGCATGACTCAATATTACAGGGTAATGTAACGCTGGCGTAATAGGCGCGAACTTGCGAGCGATTTAATGCGTTTGTTATACATAAAATGTCGAAAAGAGAGTCGCGGCACCTAATGAACATATGTCAGTAACAACTAAAACAACAATAGCTTTGAATAGAAGAACTGTCCCGCCGTTAAAGCCATAAAACCTGTATGCATAGGCGGGGACACCGATGAAACCAATCAAAGCGCAGAGAATAGGGTACATTTTAAGCTCTCTGTGCCCATTTTCTCTTCCATGCTGTTTACACCATATGAACAGACAAATATCGAGAAATATTATGTGGGCAATGAGCGTAAACTCTTGAGTGCCCCGTGTAATATGAAAATATTCGTCTACTACCTCAGATATGATAGATGAAACAAAGATTACGATAATAGTTTTATAGGATGATTTCATGGTTTGTGTATAACGCCGCATTAGTGTGTCAGCGGCGCTTGGCTATACTTGAGCGAACCGAAACGCCAAGCATTGCGAATCACCCTTCAATGCTTTGTTAGCACAGACTACCACAACACTTTTTGTATTTTTTCCCACTTTGGCATGGGCAAGATTCATTCCTACCAACTTTCCTTGATATTACTTTAGGGTTTGAGGGAAACGGGATAGGACAAGTAGGCTGTTGCCCGATAGTCATATTGCCAATGTAAACACTACCACCACCAACACCTATAGCTAAGGAGTTGTTTGATATATCAAAGCCAACTTTGCAGCCTGTGATATTCATTGACGTGGACTTCAAGACTTGCCCACTTCTTGTAATGACTTCTAGGTTACTGCTTTCACGACAGCTAATTTTAACACCGCGATGAACCATCTCTAGGCGTTCAACAATTAAGCTATGCGGAACCTCAGTGCGTAAAACTAAGGTAATGTCACCAAGAGCTTTTCTAATTGTTATTTTGGGTCCTACAACTTCAACATCCCAATTGGACGTTGAAGTAACCCACTCATTATCTGTTATTTTTAAAACCTCAGCACCATCGCGATCCGCGAGGTAGGCATTAATACGGAATGGTGCACCTTCACACTCTGGCTTTTTGATGGAAAAAATTGACTCGCCATCTATTTGAATAAGTGACGCTACATTTTTACAGGTTAAAGTTCCGATTTTCACTGTTGGCTCAACTAACCCTAAATCAAATGGACCGAATGAGAATCCCTTTTGCTTACAGATTGGGTTTTGAGAACGAACTTTTATTGTTTCTTTTGATAAAATTTTTCTTGAGACTCTATCGTGACAACCACCACACAATAAAACTATGTGATCCGGGTTGTGTTCCTTCGCTTCAGCAAAAGTAGGCTCTAAATGCTCATATTGATAAACCGCATTACCACAGTTTACGCAACCGAAACCGCAACGCTGGCGCACTTCTCTTTTTACTGGAGAAGCAATTGTGTCAGTTAGTTCATATTTATTAACTCTCATATTATCCTCCTGCGGGTGCTAACGCCGCCAGCACGCGCGGCTACGAAATGAAGGCGAAGCCGCAATGGAGTAGACGTCACCGTGACTGGCCTTGTTAGCTATTTCACTCGGGGCGCTCTGCAAATTGAGGTAAGTCATCCTGAATGTCGTCCCATGCTGCTTTACTCGCCACAAAAATATGACTCACCTTTTCTATTGCGATCTCATCATCCAAGGTCCCCACTCGAAGCCGCAGAATTTCCGGCATCGACATACGCTTACTGTATATTGGGGAACCACAATTTTCACAGAAGAAACGCTTGGCGTCCTCTGAAGACGCATAACTTCGTAAAAGATTCTCTCCCGACAACAATTTGAAGTCAGACGACTTAACTGGAGCATTCAAAGCAAAAGCAGAACCATTAGACTTCCGGCATTTCCCGCAGTGACAAAACATAGCAGGGCTAAGCTCACCATCAATCTGGTAACGGATACCACCGCATAGACAACTTCCTTTCAAACTCATGACACCCTCTCTTTTTGGTAGCTAACATTTTGTTAACGCGCATGCTCGTTTATACAATAAGCCGTGCATGCGCGTTATTCTGTTTAGTCTTTATAAGGCCTATAACTCTAAACGCTTGATATTAAAGGGTTAAATAGAATTCTCATATGCTCTCTCGCTGTTAGAGCAAGCGTGCGCGTTTTTCTAAATAACCGTGCGTGTCAGAGAGGAAGTAAAGGCGGGTTTTTCGTCATCCATGACTGCATTGACTACAGACTAAGCTATTCTTCCAGCATTTCCAATAATATTGACCTTGATACGAGCCTCCATGCTTTTGATTCGCGTGCTCTTTACAAGGGGAAGGTCGAAGCTAAGGAACGAAGCAAGACAATGCGCAAGCGAATTGAATTGCATGGAGGCTGGTTGTCTGAGGCGTTGGGTGGTTTGTGGTTGACGGACTAAAGTCGACCTACAGAAGTTCGAGGATTTGGCGTCTATGAGTTAATTTTCATCTGACCCCGATTACCTCAAGGCATGGTGCAAGCACTCGGCGTCTTCATTGATACCCTACTAATCTGTACCGCAACGGCACTCATGATTTTGCTCTCCGGTGTATTAGGCAACGGCGAATCAGGCATCGTACTAACGCAAACTGCCCTGTCTCATCACATTGGTGATACTGGCCAATACTTCGTCGCGATTGCGATATTCTTCTTCGCCTTCACCTCCATCATCGGTAACTACAGCTACGCAGAGAACGCACTCACCTACCTTAAATGGGCGAGTGAACCGGGCATCTTCGTTTTACGCGTACTTGCTCTGGCTATGATCCCTTGGGGCGCATACGAAAGTGTCGCGATGGTGTTTAACGCCGCCGATGCAGCGATGGGCTTAATGGCAACCATCAACCTAGTCGCCATCGTCTTGCTCTCTGGCCTAGTCGTAAAACTGACCAAAGACTACTTCACCCAAAACAAAACCCACACGCCTGTGTTTAATCCAGATGATTTCCAAGAAGTACAACAGGACATCGATCTAAGCGTTTGGAATGAAAAGCCAAAGCAGGATTGATGGTGTTATAAGCTATTAGATTTGGTGATGAAGCCCGCCTTGTGCGGGCTTTGTTTTTGGAGATAGGTTAGTGGAGTAATTGTTAATGCCGCGCTTGAGGTCAAATGGGAGTAGAGGTTTGGTATCCCTCTTACTAATATTGTTAGCCACACACAGCATGTTTAATACACTTAACTCTAGGGTCAGAAAGAATTGGCCCTTTGAGTATTAAAATATGAGCATTAACATGCTCTCGATACAAAGCATACTCTCCAACTACCTCATAAGGTATTAGCAATGCGTCGATTACATCAAAGTTCTCGTTGTATACCACAGCCGCCAGTTCATCGAAGTCTTTTTCATCGTACTTTCGAATGGCACTAAGTTGCCTAGAGTTGTTTTTGGGAGTAACTCTTCGCCCCTTTATCTGAACTCGAACACCAGCCTTACTTACTCCGTCGTATCCCGCCTTGGAGTTAGCCTCAAGCTCAAGGTCTAGTGCATTTGCCACAAGCCATTCTGTGTAATCACCCAATGGATTATTCTGGGTTCTCACTACACCTCTGTCTTTAAGCTCATCGGTGATTGAAGCTTGTAGCTGTAGCAGCTCTTTAACTTTCATTTCTTTGAGGTGCACTTGAGTCCTCTTCTAAGTTGTTTGGTCAGATAAAATCCGATGAATTTTCATCTGACCCTGATTACTCTGGTAATGTAACGCTGACGTAATAGGCGCGAGCTTGCGAGCGATTTAATGCGTTTGTTATACATAAAATGTCGAAAAGAGAGTCGCGGCACCTAATGAACATATGTCAGTAACAACTAAAACAACAATAGCTTTGAATAGAAGAACTGTCCCGCCGTTAAAGCCATAAAACCTGTATGCATAGGCGGGGACACCGATGAATCCAATCAAAGCGCAGAGAATAGGGTACATTTTAAGCTCTCTGTGCCCATTTTCTCTTCCATGCTGTTTACACCATATGATCAGACAAATATCGAGAAATATTATGTGGGCAGTGAGCGTAAACTCTTGAGTGCCCCATGTAATATGAAAGTATTCGTCTACTACCTCAGATATGATAAATGAGACAAAGATTATGAAAACAGTTTTATAGGATGATTTCATGGTTTGTTTATAAAGCCTCAAACATCGGCTTGGTGAAGTTAGCGGCTTTTTGGAACAAAAAAAGGTGACAGCTTTATCAAGTCCATGTGCTTTGAATTGTTATACCGTTCTACACCGTTCAAATATAATCTTCTCTAATATATCCCACGGATTGCTTATAAATGCCGCCTGCAATAACTCGTTTTCGGTTATTGAAACCAGATTTAGATTGATTTCATGACTCGTAGAATTTAATTTATTTTCTATATCTATTATATTTTTAGATATAAAAAAAATGGCGTTGCAAGCAATTTTAAATTTTCCTGCCTCTGTAAGCCATGCATTAATTTTTTGATTGACGCCTTCATCGTCGACAATTGGAACAATCAAAATTTTTGGTTTGATATTAGAAAAACAAGGCGTGTCGTAATGATGCGTTATCCAAAATGCCTCTTGGCTTACATGCCACTCCCACTCAAGGAATGGAAACCCTAGAAATATATCGCTAAGCGTTAAATCCTTTCTTTCTTTTCTTAATTTTTTTTCTTTCTCAACACGAATAAAGCTCGCAATCAAGGTAGTAGTTATATGTGCAAGCTCTTCTGCGTCTATATAGAGAGATTCTAATTCAAGCACCTCTTTCTTCTTTGTAGATTCTATTCGTTTTCTAATCCTACGCAGCAACGCTGCAAACTGTTCTTCCTCAATTTCTGATCTTTTAAGGTCTGCTTTTAATTCTTCAAGACGAAAAATTATACATGAATCAGACTCCTCTCCTCGACATATATCGCGGACAACAGACTGGAGAACATAAAAAGATGACAATGGGCCACACCCCATATAAATGGAGTAATAGCCCATGATAGCAGCACAACTGTGTTCTACAACTTCCTTAATTGAGTAATACAGTGCCCCATAGTCTGAAACCTCTTGGGCGGCCTTAGCTTTTCTATTGTTAAGCTTATACCGCTCATAATGATAATTGACTGTTTGAAACTCTCTGACTGTTGGAGAAAACCACGGGTGAGGGGGTTGCAGTGCCATCTCTTTTGATAGTGCAATCAATACAGAATAATGGATTCTGTAAAGATCTAAAGCATGAACTGCATCGATTATCTTCTCTGCCATACGTCGCTGCATACTTTTGGAAGCGACCTTCTTAAGTGGAGCGCATGAAATTTGAATGCCTGCATCTTTCATGATTAAACGATAAACGTCAGGTATTACAACATCCAAAAAATACGAAATTGCAAGATCTTTTTCAACGAGTTCATTTCCTTCTGGGTCGCCAACAACTTTTATAATTGTTTCCGTCCCATATCTGCGAATATAAGATTCGGCCCAAGCCTCAATTTCGTAGTCTTCCCACCGGTCGCCATCCAATGAATAAAGAGATTCAGTAACACATTTTCTGACGAAAGAAGATTTGACCACAGTTTCTTGTTCATTTTTTTGCGAGACAACTTTATTCGAGGCATCTCCAACTGCCTGAATAGCGACTCCAATTGGAATTCCGATCTTGCCCATTGATTCAATGATTATTGAACTTCTGAAGGGTTCAGGATCTTTTTTTGTATGAGACTGCACTCCAGTCACATACCTTCCTACAAACTCATCAATTGAATTAAGTTTGTTGTCAATTACTTTATACAACTTGAAATCGGATCGTTTGATTTCATCTATATCAATGATTAGGTCACGACCAACAGTGATATTTTGATTTCCCTTTACACTAATTTTGTCCATTCGTCATATCTCGACCAGCGGTAACATTTTGATTGCCCCGAACATTAGCAATACCAGATTTGCTGTTAGATATTTTTACAACTTTCGAAGCGATAAATAAGCTTACTATAAAAGATGTTATCGAGCAGATACTCCCTATTACTCCAAATATTTCAAAAAAGGTCATTTTTCCTCCCTAGGTATAACGCCACAATAACCGAGCGGATCTAAGCGTGGTATTGTGATCAAAGCGAACCACGCTTAGCGGAGTCCGGTTGATTGTTTTGTTAAATGTCACACCTGATACGCTCATATTCGGTTAGATTAGTCTGAGTTTCACATGGTGATTTAAATTTTACCTGTGATTGCGAAAGAGCCACCTTCAGTTGATCACATAGAGAACATTCTTTTTTCTCGGAATAAACATCGATAAAGTAGCTGCCACCCATTTGCTGTTTGTCATTTTCCCATGTAGTGGTATTCCACTCGATTAGAGCGATGCCATAGGTATCAGAGCCACTCGACGGGTACCAGTAAGCATGTTTATAGTAAAAGAACCGATCTCCTTCGGAGGCGTCTTTTCTGTTTTCTCTTGGACCTAGCGTGCTATCAATTTTGTCGATTGCATCTAGTACACTTTTCACTTCATATTCATTAGATGGGACCACAAGAACCAGTTTTGGTGAAGGACCACCTCCGCCAAACAGGCTATATTTAGCTAGATAGTAAAGTCCCGCTGGTATCGCAACCAAAGCGAAAATTACTGACATCGTAATTATGACTGTTCTTCTACGCACGATACTCTCTTGGACATTTAACATTTTATTAATGCGCATGCTCGTTTATACAATAAACCGTGCGTGCGCGTTATTATGAGTTTTTCCCTTACCAAAAAAACCGTAAGATGTTGATTTTAAAGAATATATTTTTAAAAAAGCATTTTAGGCATGTAGAAACACGCATGCTCGTTTTGATAAATAACCGTGCGTGTCAGGGAGGAAGTAAAGGCGGACTTTTCGCCATCCATGACTGCAGTGGTTTAAGACTAAGCTATTCTTTCGACATTTCCAATAATATTGATCTTGATACGAGTCTCCATGCGTTTGATTCGCGCGTTCTTTAATTCTGACAAGGTCGGAGCTGAGGAACGAAGCAAGACAGACGCAAGCGAATTGAATGGCATGGAGGCAGGTTGTCTGAGGAGTTGGGGTGGTTTGTGGTTGACGGACTAAAGTCCGACCTACAGAAGTTCGAGTATTTACGGTGGCCTCTAAGTCTCCATACGTTTGATTCGCGTGCTCTTTACAAGGGGAAGGTCGAAGCTAAGGAACGAAGCAAGACAATGCGCAAGCGAATTGAATGGTATGGAGGCAGGTTGTCTGAGGAGTTGGGGTGGTTTGTGGTTGACGGACTAAAGTCCGACCTACAGAAGTTCGAGGATTTGCGTTTATCCGCGACTGTCGGACTGAAGTCCAACCTACAGAAGTTCGAGGGTTTGGCGTCTATTGATAACACACTAAAAAGCCGCCGACTTCGGCGAAGTGGGCGGCTTTTAAATGGTTGTTACAGGGATCAATGCAGCGTTAACGCCCCGTTTTCACATCGCTCCATAAGCGGACCATCAATCGCTCGATACGCATACCGCGGACTTTTTGCGCAAACATCTTAGCTTTCACTTCTGCCGGTGGGTAAATCCCCTCATTCGTGCGAACTTCTTCGTCTTGCAGATCCATCGCGTCCAAATTTGGGTTGGCGTAGGCCACGTAATTGGAGATATCCGCAATCACTTCAGGCTGTAGCAGGTAATTGATGAAGTCATGCGCCGTGTCTTTGTTTTGCGCATCTTTTGGAATCGCCAGCATGTCAAACCACACTTGGGTGCCTTCTTTTGGAATGCTGTATTCGATGTTGATGCCGTTGTCCGCTTCAATGGCGCGATCTTGCGCTTGGATCACATCACCAGACCAGCCAATTGCGACACAGGCATCGCCATTCGCCAGCGCACTGATGTATTGCGACGAATGGAACTGGTTCACATAAGGGCGCACGCTTTTTAGAACCTCGACCGCTTCACTATCCAGCGCATAATCCGATGGGTTACGGCTATTCGGATCTTTGCCAAGGTAATTTAGCACTAACGGATACAGTTCATCTGGCGAATCGAGGAACATCACGCCACACGCTTGTAGCTTCTCCATGTTTTCTGGTTTGAACACAAGATCCCAGCTGTTCACCGGCGCATCATCGCCCAGTACTTCTTTGACTTTGTCGACGTTATAGCCGATCCCTGTCGTGCCCCAAAGGTATGGCACACCGTATTGATTCCCTGGATCCACGGCTTCCAAAAAGCTCAATAACTCAGGGTCGATGTGTCGTAAGTTGGGTAACTTCGACTTATCCAACGTGTCAAAAACACCCGCTTGAATCTGACGCCCCATAAAAGATGCCGTCGGCACGACCAAGTCATACCCCGAGTGCCCCGCCAGCAACTTGGCTTCGAGCACTTCGTTACTATCAAAGACATCTTCAATCACTTCCGTCCCAGTTTGGGCTTCATAATTGGGGATGGTGTCTTCGGCGATGTAGTCCGACCAATTATAGAATTTCAGTGTCTGCGCCATCACGGGTGTAGCACTCACCCCCAACGCACAGATCACGCCAGCGACGGGTAACAAACGATGGGTGAATCGACTCTTTTGTGTCATGTTTTGGTTCCTTTTATGATGCGTATGATAGTGAAACAGTATGTCATTACACGTTTAACAATAGGTGCTCGCGCTCCCATGAGCTAATCACTCGGTTAAACGTTTCAAACTCACTGCGTTTGACCCCCATATAAGCGGTGACAAAGTCTTGCCCTAGAATTTCGCACAACGGTTCGCATTCTTCCAATAGGCGCAACCCTTCTTCTAGGGTACGTGCAATCTCAACTTCTGGGTATTCCAACGGTGGCTCATTCCCCTTCACCGGGTCGGTTGGTTTGAGCTTTTGCTTCATCCCAAGATACCCACACGCCAGCGTCGCGGCGATAGCAAGATAAGGGTTACAGTCCGCGCCTGGGAATCGGTTTTCGATGCGCGTTGCCTGAGGCGGCGCATAAGGAATCCGCAAACCTGCTGTACGATTATCAAATCCCCAATTCATGTTGATCGGTGCCGCCATCTCGGGTGAGAAGCGACGATAGGAATTCACATTCGGGGCAAAAAACGAGATGGCATTCGGGGTGTATTGTTGTAACCCACCTAAGTAGTTGTAAAACAGCTCGCTGGGCTGACCGTTGTCATCAAACACGTTTTTGCCCGTCTGGCTGTCTACCAAGCTTTGGTGGATGTGCATGGAGCTGCCGGGCTCATTCTTCATCGGTTTTGCCATAAACGTTGCGTACACGCCGTGCTTGAGTGCGGCCTCGCGCAAGGTTCGTTTAAACACAAACACCTGATCCGCTAGATCCAATGGGTTGCCGTGGATAAAGTTAATTTCCATCTGCGCGGCCCCTGATTCATGAATCAAGGTATCTACGTCTAAGTTTTGCGCTTCACAATAGCTGTATAGGGTATCAATGATGGTGTTGAATTCATTGACCGCATCGATGCTGTAGGAGCGACGTGATGTCTCACGTTTACCCGAGCGACCTGCTGCTGGCTTTAGCTCATAGTCTGGGTCGGTATTGGGTTGAATGAGATAAAACTCTACTTCCGGCGCAATCACGGGTTGCCAACCTTCTCGTTCATACAACGATAAGATGTGGCGCAATATGGTTCGGCTGGCCAGAGGGTGCAATTTACCATCGGTGGTATAGCAATCATTGATCACCTGCGCCGTAGGCTCATCCGCCCATGGCACCATGCGTATGGTATTCGGGTCTGGCTTCAACACCATGTCTCGGTCACTGGCATCAACGATGTCATAATGATTATCCGCCCAATCGCCCGTGACACTTTGCACCAGCACGGTCTCAGGGATACGCCCTGTCTTTTCTGCCAAGAATTTGAAGGTCGGATAAAACTTCCCACGCGCATTCCCTGTCATATCGGCTAGGGTTGATTCGACCTCTGTAATTGCATGCTCTTTTAAAAAAGCTTCAAGCTCTGTCATAACTCACCTTACGTTGTCTGCCTTGCTCATCAACATGGCAGTAAATTCCTATTGCGATCTTTTTATATTTGGTTATGCTTTGCAATAAACCGAATAATGATTCGGTTTAAAACATATTTTAGTTTGATTATTAAATCAACACTTTGTTAAAAATAGGTGCGATTTTGTAATAATCATTAAGCATAAGCCGATCAATCATTCGGTTATTGAGTTCTAATTGTTGTCATAGGAGTGCCCTCTTGAGCACACATGAAGCGTCTTACTATGCGGCCACCGCTAAAGCGTATAAAGACCGATCTCAACTGATCGGTGACCACGAAAGCGATATTTGCATCATTGGTGGAGGGTTCACAGGGACCTCTGCGGCCTTGCATTTAGCGCAAGCGGGTTACAGTGTCACACTCCTAGAGGCCAATAGAATTGGTTGGGGAGCGTCTGGCCGTAACGGTGGGCAAATCTGTCAGGGGCACAATATGGGCCACGCAGACATGGTAAAGCAGGTCGGCAAAGAGGTGGCAGACAGATTATGGCAAACCTCGGTGGATTCCGTAGAGCTGGTCAAGTCTTTAGTCAACACTCACCAAATCGATTGCGATCTCACACCAGGCGTACTGCATGTTGCCAATAAAGCGAGTCACGTCCGTGATATCCAAGCGGCAGTGGATTACAAACGCACCACGCTGAACTACGACGGCGTCGAGTATCTTGACGCCAAAACCGTCGCAGAGAAGCTCGGCACAGATCGCTATCACGGTGGCGAATGGTATAAAGACGGCGCTCACATCCATCCGTTAAACTTCGCTTTAGGGCTTGCCCGTGCGGCGGAGTCACATGGTGCCAAACTGTATGAAGACTCCGAAGTTACCGAATACCGTGACGGCCCTCGTCCAGTCATCTCAACCGCAAAAGGGCGCGTCACATGCCGTTATGTGTTATTTGCCTGCAACGGTTATTTGGGGCACCTCAACCGGCCTGCCGCCCGCAAGATCATGCCCATTAATAACTTTATCATCGCCACAGAGCCCTTACCCGACGCCATAGCGGATCGAATCAATCCTGATCGCATCGCCGTTGCCGATTCCAAATTTGTGGTGAATTACTATCGTCTTTCCAAAGATCGACGCATGTTATGGGGCGGAGGGGAAAACTACAGCCCTCGTTTCCCAAGAGACATTGCAGGCTTTGTTAAAAAACACATGTTGGCCACCTACCCTGAGCTTAGCGAATACGCCATTGATTACGCGTGGGGCGGTACGTTAGCGATTACCCTCAACCGCATGCCACATATTGCCCGCCAACAAGAAAACGTCTTCGTGGCCCAAGGGTATTCTGGGCACGGCGTCGCCTTGGCCACTTATGCGGGCGCTATTTTTGCTCAAGCCGTGCAAGGGTCGGTGGAAGGGGTCGATGCATTTGAACGATTGCCGATGCGAGATTTCCCCGGTGGTACGTTACTACGTTGGCCAGGCCTCGTAGCCGGCATGCTCTACTACTCGATGCTCGATCGTTTACCCTAACTAATGAAGGCAGGTAGACGTCGCATAAGCATACCCAGCGTGAAATCGGGTGTGTATAATTTAGACACTCGATTCACCGTCAATAGCTAAAAGGATGCCACCCCCATCATGGCCAAAACCCACGAGACGATGAAAACCATGCAATCTGTTTCTCCGCGCAGCGAGCCAGTTCAGTCTCGTTCAATTAAGCGCACCCAACAGATCTTAGAAGTCACCAGTGAACTGCTTGAAACCGTTGGCCTGAACGACCTAAATACCGCGATCATTGCGAAAGAAGTCGGCATCTCGGTAGGCTCGCTTTATCACTATTTCCCCAACAAGCACGCCATTTTGTATGCCATGGGCAAATCTTGGTTGGATAGCATCGAAGTCGTCTTAAAAGAGATTCAAGAGTGGGATTTGGAGGCGCTGAGCCTGTCTGAATTCATCGACCACGTCGTCGACATTAACCTACGCACCTATCGCCAGCAACGCGCCGTACTGCGCTTAGTACAGGCCATGTTCTCGGTGCCGGAATTACGCGAACTCGACGAGCATCACGACGCCATGGTGATCTCACAAATGGCAAAAGTGTTTAAGCGCATCGGTTTGAAAAAACATATCCGAGAGCGAGAACGAATCGCCCGCCTGTATCTTGAAGTGACTCACAGCACCTACTTAGTCGCCGTGAATCAAAATGAGCGCCGTGCCGCGCGCACCTTGGCGGATCTAAAGTTAATGCTAACGAGCTTATTGGCGCATCACTTTAGCCGAGAGGATTAGGCACTTTAAAAACCCTGTACACAAAAGAGCCCTTGAGGTCGTGGGACACTCAAGGGCTTTTTTACGACGGAGTCGTTAGCTTTTAAAATAGTGCATGTTTTCTTTTAGCTCGCTAGTGAGCTGCTCTAATTGAGTCGCCGTTTCCGCGTTTTCATACGCTAAACTCACCATCTCTTTGGCATTATTATCCACTTCTTCGGTATTCATACTGATATCACGCGTAACACTCGTTTGCTCTTCGGTCGCGCTGGCAATTTGTGTTGCTCGGTCACTAATGCCAGTGATCAACTGTTTGATGGCATCAAAGTTTTCTCGTACTACGCGCACCTCATCAACACTTTTTTCCACTTGGTCATGACTGCGCTTAATTTGCTTAACGGCGTTGCCACTGCTGCTTTGCAAGTTTTCAATCATGCCTTGGATTTCTTCTATCGAGCTGTACGTACGCTGACTTAATACGCGCACTTCATCCGCTACCACGGCAAAGCCACGCCCTTGCTCGCCTGCACGCGCCGCTTCGATCGCAGCATTGAGCGCCAACAGGTTGGTTTGCTCAGCAATGTCAGAGATCGTATTGAGGATAGAGTTAATGTTCTCTGCATCTTGGCTCACTTGCTGGATGACGGAGGATACCGAGCTCACTTCCGTCGCGAGTTGTTCGATACTATGCTGGCTGACGCCTACTTGCTTTTGACCGGACTCACTGGTCGATACCGCGTTGTCAGAGTCTTTTGCCGTATCGAGAGCTCTGCCTGCGATTTCTTGCGTTGCTTGCGCCATCTCATGGACGGCTGCCGCGACCATTTCGATGTTTTCTTGCTGTGCTTTAAGCCGCTCTAAGCTGTGACCTGAGGTGCTATTGATCGAGCTTGCTTGCATCGTCAGGCGATCGCCGATGGCTTTGACACTATTGATGGTACCTTGTAAGCGCTCGACGAATTGGTTGAACGCGGTCACGAGGTCAGCCACTTCATCACGGCTATTCACTTCCAAACGAACCGTCAAATCCCCTTCACCATGCGCGATATCTTGCAGACGCCCAGTTACGGTACGCAGATCTTTCAATAGCCATTGCGACACTTTGAAGATAATGATCGCTGCGATTAAAAGTAGTACCGACACGGCAATGGTAGCGGTTTGAGCAAATGCGGAAATAGGAGCCATCAGTATTTCTTTGTCCATCACTAACGCGACGACCCATCCAGTCTTTTGAAGCTCTTGCAAATACGCGAACTTAGCATCGCCTGCGACGCGAACTTCCTTGAATTGAGGCGCCTGCATAGCGTTTTTTATGTCGTTCTTGGTTAGCCCATATCCAATCTCATCAACATTTTTTAGGATCAAGTCCTTATTTTGAAGCGCTAACACCACACCCGATGGATCCGTTAACAGCAGCTCACCATTACCGAGTACGTTTAATTCAAGAATACGATCCAACAAATCGTCTAAGAACACCAAACCGCCAATGGCACCCACGAACTTACCATTCACGATCACAGGTTCAACGAACGTCATCGATAGTTTTTTCGTCGAGGCTGAAATGTAGGGGGCTGTGACGTACGTTCGCTTGCTTGCCTTCGCATCCTTATACCAAGAGCGAACACGCGGATCATAATCTGCGCTATTCAGACTCGGATCATGGCGATACATATGGCCGTTCTCTAACCCTAAAAAGGTCATCCCAAAATTTAAGCTGGATTGAGCTTGTTGCAGCACTTCTAGAATGTCTGCCTCATTCTCACCATTCTGCTGTAGTACCTTTTCCAGACGACTACGAACCGTCGCAATCGTCTGTCCGCGGTCTTCGTACCAATTAGATAAATACACACTGATGGCAGATGCCTGCGATGAAGCCTCAGACTTTATGCTCACTTGGGTGGTTTCATTGAACTTCATGAATGCCAACCAACCGATCGATAGAGCGACAACTAGGGTGGCAATCAAACCTTGTAACATGATTTTTGTTTGTAGTGAGAGCTTCATAATAAAACCTTCTTATAATTAGAGTCGCTGACTCACGAAGCGGTAATTTGGCAGACTGTATTATATAAAACTAATATAAAAAGGCGTGTAATGTTACGTAGGCCTTTTGTGTCATCTTTTTCTACGTCTGCAATCTGGAGTCTAGACCACTCAACGAAAAATCAGCTACCCATTTTTCTCTAATGCTAGATACTGCTCAATGCCTGCGATCTTATCTTCGGCATGATGATTGACATACAACACAGTTGTTTCATTGCCTTCACAAATTTTCTCGATAAGAGCGAGGACAAGTTGGCGATTCATGTCATCCAAACCTAGGCAAGGTTCGTCTAGGATCAGTAGCGGCGGATGTTTAACCATAGCGCGAGCAATCAGTAATAGTCGCTGATCACCATAAGACAACTTATTAAATGGCTGATCGGCACGATCGCTCATACCCAACAATGCCAGCCATTCATCGGCTATCTTCTTCTGGTTATCAGTGGATTTACTGTACATGCCAATGCTGTCGTAGAAGCCAGAGATAATCACATTTTTACAGCTCACACTGACGCGGTATTCCCATTGCAATGCCGTAGACACATAGCCGATGAATTGCTTAATCTGCCAAATGCTTTCGCCATTGCCGCGCTGGAAGCCAAATACAAAAATATCATTGGTATAACATTGCGGATGATCACCCGTAATCAACGACAAGACGCCCGTTTTGCCGCTGCCATTGGGGCCGCTCAACTGCCAATGCTTACCTGGTTCAATGGTCCAATTGAGGTTATCCACGATTACCGTGTCGCCATATTTAATCGTCGCGTTGGTGAGCTTGACCAATGGTTGATTCGCGTCGAGTGCAGGGATCTGTGCAGCGGGATCCGGTTTTGGCACTTGAAGATCGGTGGTTTTCAGATGCAGCAGTTGGTACAGCTCAGAGAAGGCGCTGTTATCCTGACGATCTACTTTAAACGTGAGTTGTCCGCAGTCGTCCGAGGCTTTTTCTAAGTACGCTACATGGGTGATAAAGTCCGGCATTTCATCAAAACGGTTCAACACCAATACCATCGGCGTGGTCTCAATGATGGATGCAAGATGCTGTTGCAACATCGCCAAGGTATCCACATCCAAACCGTCAAAGGGTTCATCTAAAATCAGTAATTCTGGCTTGCTGGAGAGCGCACGAACCAACATGACCTTGCGTGTTTCGCCAGTTGAAAGCTTACGAAATGCGCGATCCAATAAGTGACTCAATCCAAACTTCTCGACTAATTCGCTCGCCAGCTCCGGATCAGCACAGTCAGAAAAGATCATTTCTTGGACGGGGGTTCCTACCGAAATCACGTCCATTATGTCGGCGTCATCTTTCTTTAGCTCTTTGGCAATTAGCTCCGCTTGCGCCTCGAAGGAGACTAAGCCAACACGACCGGGCAGCCCTGTTAATGTGCCTTGCTCAATGTCCCCCACGCCAGCCAACACAGCCGCTAGCGCGGACTTGCCTGATCCGTTGGTCCCTGTAATCACCCAGTGCTGACTAGGTTCTATCGTCCAATTAATTTGATTGAGGTAAAAGCGTTCATCAAAGTTAACGCATACATTCTCTAAGCGGATAGCGGAGTCCATGAGCAATTCCTTAGCACGTTAAATAAGCAAAAATAGAAAAAGAGGCGATAAAAAAGCCGAGAACTCAATGAGTTACTCGGCTTTTCTACAGAGACGATGTTGCGAGCGATACTAGGGCAAGTCAATTTGTAACACTGCCCTAGTAAGCGCAGTCATCGTCTTAAACGATTTTCTTCATGTCAGCCATGTGACCACGAAGAACCGCACCCACTGCTTCAACTGGGTGAGAACGTAGCGCAGTGTTAACTTCGATCAAACGAGCGTTGTCTACGCCATTGTCAGTGTCAGAAAGACCTTTACCGATCACGTCAGTTTTGATGTCTTTCATGAAGTCAGCCAATAGTGGAACACAAGCGTGGTTGTATAGGTAACAACCGTATTCCGCTGTATCAGAGATGGTCGCGTTCATTTCGTAAAGTTTCTTACGAGCGATGGTGTTCGCGATTAGCGGAGTTTCGTGTAGAGACTCGTAGTAAGCTGATTCTGCGATGATGCCTGCTGCTGTCATGGTTTCGAATGCTAGCTCAACGCCTGCTTTCACCATTGCTACCATCAAGATACCTTTGTCGAAGAACTCTTGCTCAGAGATTTCAACGTCACCTGCTGGTGTTTTCTCGAAGTTCGTTTCAGCTGTTTCTGCGCGCCATTTTAGAAGGTTCGCATCGTCGTTTGCCCAGTCTTCCATCATCACGCGAGAGAAAGTACCGTCGATGATGTCATCTTGGTGCTTGTTGTATAGCGGGCGCATGATCACTTTTAGCTCTTCAGAAAGATCGAATGCTTTGATCTTAGCTGGGTTAGAAAGACGATCTAGCATGTTAGTCACGCCGCCGTATTTCAAGGCTTCTGTGATGTTTTCCCAACCGTATTGGATTAGCTTAGACGCGTAGCCAGGATCGATACCTTCTTCAACCATTTTGTCGAAGCAAAGGATAGAACCCGTTTGCAACATACCACAAAGAATCGTTTGCTCACCCATCAAGTCAGATTTCACTTCCGCGATGAAAGAAGACATTAGAACGCCTGCTTTGTGACCACCAGTACCGACTGCGTAAGCTTTTGCTAGTGCAAGACCTTCGCCTTTAGGATCGTTGTCTTCGTGAACCGCGATAAGCGTTGGTACACCGAAGCCACGAACGTATTCCGCACGTACTTCAGAACCAGGGCATTTAGGTGCAACCATGATAACCGTTAGGTCGTCACGGATTTGCATGCCTTCTTCCACGATGTTGAAACCGTGAGAGTAAGATAGGCAAGCGCCTTCTTTCATAAGCGGCATCACAGCTTTTACTACAGAAGTGTGTTGCTTATCAGGTGTTAGGTTAAGAACCACGTCTGCCGTTGGGATTAGGTCTTCGTAAGTGCCAACAGTGAAACCGTTTTCTGTTGCGTTTTTCCAAGACTGACGCTTCTGCTCAATCGCTTCTGGACGTAGTGCGTAAGACACGTCTAGGCCAGAGTCACGTAGGTTTAGACCTTGGTTAAGACCTTGTGCACCACAACCGATAACAACCATTTTTTTGCCTTTAAGCGCTTCTACGCCATCAGCAAATTCAGAGCTGTCCATAAAACGACATTTTGCTAGTTGTTCTAGTTGCTCGCGTAGCGGCAAGGTATTGAAATAATTAGCCATGGTAAACACATCCTAAAATTTTATGTTTAAAGTACCGACATCTAAGCACGTCGATATTAAAAAAGAGTGACACAAACACGCCTCAAACCAACAAGGCTGTGCTGCGAGTGTGGTCAATGTATAGCAGTGCCTGCCTTTCGTAAATTGATATATTTGCAATATAACGTCCCATTTTTTGCAAAACAGGTTTATCATTACGAGTATGAATATTAAAACGTTAAAACACTTCCTCGCTCTGGCCGAAACGTTGCACTTTGGACGCGCTAGCGATGACTGCCACATCAGTATTTCAGCCTTGTCTCGCAACATTCGCCACCTTGAAGACGAACTTGGCGTGACACTGTTTCATCGCGACAATCGTACTGTGACATTGACCCGCGAAGGCCAGCGTTTTTTGCAGTACGCTCGCGAAACCAGCAGCCAATGGAACTTAATTCGCCACGAGCTTACCGACAACTCAGGTCAACTCAGCGGTGAAATCAGCATCTATTGCTCGGTGACGGCCAGCTACAGCTTTTTATTCGAATTGCTCAATCGTTTTCGCCAAGTCCATCCCCGCATTGAGATCAAACTGCACACCGGCGATCCAGACAAAGCCATTTCACGCATTCTCGATAGCAACGAGGACATCACCATCGCAGCACGCCCCATCGCGATGAATCGAGGGTTAGCCTTTAAACCCATCACCAAATCCCCGCTAGTGTTTATCGCGCCACTGGAGCAGCAGCCGAATGTCTCCACGACTTCGCCTCAAACCCCCCAAGAATGGGGTCAAGTACCGATGATCGTCTCTGAAGCTGGGGTGTCTCGTAACCGAGTGGATGACTGGTTTCGCGATATTGGTGTCACCCCTAACATTTACGCCCAAGTGGCAGGCAACGAAGCCATCGTCAGCATGGTGAGCCTCGGGTTTGGTATTGGCGTCGTACCTAAAATCGTGTTGGATAATAGTCCATTGATCGACCGTGTTCAGATACTCAACGTGCAGCCAGAGCTTGAGCCTTATGATATTGGCTTGTTTACCTTGAAGAAGACGTTAAAAAACCCGCTGGTTGAAGCATTCTGGGAGCTGATGTAGACGACACTGCATGGAACTTTTCGGATTTTGAGGCTTGGTTTTGTTGAGGTTGCAGGACTATCGCGATGAATCACGACCTACAACAATAGGGCCGTGCATAAACAGAAATGCTGTAAAAGCAAAAGCCCCCAATCATAGGATTGAGGGCTTTTGTTTTCTTTCATCTAGCTTGTTCAAAGGGCGCCACACGGTGACGCCTCTTTGTACTACTTCGAATGATTAGTTAGAAGAATGCAGGCGATTGAATTCAGCTTGCAACTCACTTACTTTTTCATTGTAGACCGCTTCTTTTTGCGGGATCGTCATCGCGCGGTCAAACGTTACTTCCTCTGCTTGGTAACCCATAGTTTCAAGTTGAGCAGACAATGCTTCGTAGCTAGCTCGTGATTCACGCAGATCGTCGTATGCCGTGTCTGCAAATGCAGAAGTAGATAGGCCAGCAACAGTTAGTGTAGACAGTGCGATTGCAGTTAACTTTTTCATAATAAACCTCCTAAAGGTTTGAATAATTAAAGACATGTTTCGCGTTTCGATGTCATTCATAGTAGAGGCTTTCGCAGATAAAAAAAGTGTTCCGAACGGCGTTTCAAAATTCTTTCATTAAGCGGCCAAAACCGTGCATAAACAGCCAAATCCACACGAAATGCGCACATATCCGTTATAAAGCTCACTTTTACTGAATAATTGCAAACAATGACTACACCCATGCTTAGTACTCGTTATATCTTGCTATCTATTCGCACTATAAAGGCACCAACCGCACTAAAATCGTTCAAGAAGTCATCAGAAAAGGTTCTAATTGATTGAAAACTCGCCTGCTACCTCCTCATTTGAAATCGATACGTTCGATCGTTATGTAGCAAAACTCGATGAGTCCATTCACCCCTAATTATCGTCTTATGCTTTATGAGTATTTAGAGAGGATCATTATGATGTCTCGGTAATAACGAGATGATGACAGGCCGACATACGACAAAACAAAAGCCCCCAATCAAGCGATTGGGGGCTTTTGTTTTCTTTCATCTAGCTTGTTCAAAGGGCGCCACACGGTGACGCCTCTTTGTACTACTTCTAATGATTAGTTAGAAGATTCTAGGCGATCGAATTGAGCTTGCAACTCACTCGTTTTCTCATTGTAGATTGCTTCTTTCTGAGAGAACGTCATTGCGCGGTCAAATGTTACTTCATCTGCTTGGTAACCCATTGTTTCAAGTTGTGCAGACAGTGCGTCATAGCCAGCTCGTGATTCACGTAGATCGTCGTAAGCTGTATCAGCAAATGCAGAAGTAGATAGGCCAGCAACAGTTAGTGTAGACAGTGCGATTGCAGTTAACTTTTTCATAATAAACCTCCTAAAGGTTTGAGTAATTAAAAACATGTTTCGCGTTTCGATGTCATTCATAGTAGAGGCTTTCGCAGATAAAAAAAGTATCCCAAACGGCGTTCCAACATTCTTTCATTAAGCGCTCAAAGTCGTGCATTAACGGCCAAATCCACACGAAATGCGCACATATCCGTTATAAACCTCATTTTTCTTGAATTGTTGCAAACAATAACCACGCTCATGCTTAGTACTCGGCATATCTTGCTATCTATTAGCAGTATAAGGGCAACCCATTGCTCCTGAATCGTTCAATAAATCAACAGAAGCGTCTTTTCGTGACCCAAAAATCACCCTGTCACATCCACATTTGAAATCGATAAGTTCGATTGTTACTCATCAAAAAACCGAATGAATTCGTGAACACAGACAATCAAGCCAGCTCGTTTACACGATTAGCCCAAATGTGCATGACGCTGTTGTGTGAATTGCGTACTATTAATAACAATCACACCATGATAGGAGATGGTTCCATGGACGCTTCACGCCGCGCCCTACTATTGGCCAGTGTTGCCGCTTTGCAAGCTTGTGACAGCGAATCTGAGCCCGAGACCAGCAGCACTGCCACGCAAGGAGCAAATACCGACGGAAATATTGGTATTCAAGCCGCTGCCGCTTTATACCTGCCCTACAACAAAACCGTGACCAAACAGCAACTGCTCGTCGATATCGATACCAAAGATAGCAATTTCTATTACGAGCTCGTGCCCTATCTAGAGCGCTACCAACGAACGGACAGAGCCATTGAGTATTTTTTGGTTCACCTCGGTCATGGCAACCATTTCTGCAAAGAGTACTTTGATAACTGGATTACCTATCAACTCGCCAATACTTTTAGCTTAGCGGTCGGCAGCGAGCTATCGACGGTGTCTAACAGTATTGTGTTGACTCATGTGAGTGAAATTCGAAATGCCGTCTCGAAAGATCAAAGCATCAAATCATTCATGCTGAGTTACTTCCTATCCGAGATGTTTTGGGCGCGATTTAGAAGCCCAGAGGATAATGGCCGTGAAGTACTGGAAGTGTATCTTGGTAAGTTCCAAGATGACCTCGTGCCCAAAGCCGCAAAAATCTTACAGAACTATGCGTTTATCGAAAACACAGGCAGCCTACAAAAAGGGCTGAATGAAAATACCGAACCGCAGTTTATTGATGGGCAATGGCTCACGACCCCAACAGAGCTGTACCAGTACGTAGTGAACCACCCAGACTTTTTACCGCATGTTTATGCGCATGTCGTCACTCAGCTATACGGCGCGGCAGATGTGGAAGTCATCGCCAGTTTGAAACGCCAGAATATTGATTCCTTCCGTGAGTTATATAAACAAGCGTTACTTCACCCAAATATGGAGAAGATCCAGCGGCCGAAATACCCCGAAGAAATTCTGCTGCCGGTGATTCAAACAGGTCAGTATGTATTACGTCGTGACGGCTTCTCAACCTTCTTAGACTTAATGGACCAAGTCGGCAGCAAGCCGATGCTTTCGAAATTGGAGCGCCAAAAGCCGGACTGGAATGCGCTAAACATCGGTAACCTTTCCAGCTTTTTAGAAACCTTGTTTAGTACTGAAGCAGGCAACTTCTCATCAAGCTGGACCTATGGCTATGGTCAAGCGACCTATGTAGCGCTGTCTCAGTTAGCGGAGCAGCCAGCGGATTTGCTCGCCAAAGCCCACAGCCTCCTATGGCGTGAGCCTTTTACCTATGATGCCTCGTTCCATACGCTCATTGCACAGCAAGACTCGACCAAAGACAAAGTAACGGCGGCACTGCGTATTGCCGCGATGAACTATACCCATTACCAATTCAGTGCGGAGTAATTCAAGATGATTTCAAGACGCTCATTTTTAAAATGCTCTGGTATCGGGTTATCTACCACATTACTGCCCAATTTCGCCTTGTCCAAGTTGAGCAGCAACGACGTCTCCGTATTAGAAATTTTCCTTTATGGTGGCGCTTCATCCGCGGCGGCTGAAGCCAAGTTACTCAAAGATGAAAACATTTCTGGCTACAACAACGTCACTCTAACGACCAATGGTTTCTGGCAAGAGGCGGGGGGTGACCATTTAGAAACCCTGCTAACCAATAACCGCTTGTCGCTGTTCTCTTTAATGCCATGGCACACTTCGAAGGCACATGGTTTTTGCCAAGATTACGGCATATTGGGACAAGCAAACTTGTTGGAACAAGACACCGACTTGATTGCCATCGGTAACGGCGGCAAAGCACTGGTTGGCCGACATAAAGGCTATATTTCAACCGATGCAAATTTTTCCAACCCTTTTGATAAAGGCGATTTAGCCAAACAGATCAATAGCTTATATGCTGGTCTATCAAGCAAGCCGCATCTAGAACAACTCACGGCTGCCGCGAATTTAGAAAAGGCGAAGGCAATACGTGATACGTACATTGCAGGTTACGGGGACTCCGACATCGGTAAACAAATCGCCTCGACGTTGTCCTATATGCAGGCAGAAAGCTCAACTGTATACGCTTCAATACCATACGGCGGTTGGGATATGCACAGCAACGCCTTCAATAACTATACCAGTCGTATGAGCGGTCTTTTAGCGGCGCTGGTCCAGGCTAATACTCAAATAGAGCAACAAAACAAACCCATTGTCATCGTGGTTCATGGCGACTTTGGTCGTAATTACTATGTGAACAACTCCAATGGTTGGGATCATGGCGATCATCAAATTGCTATGCTGGTCGGCGGTCAAGGGGCGATCAACCATCTTGGTAAGGCGTTTGAATCCACCATCAATAAGGACAGCCCAACGCGCTTATACACCAAGCCGTCTGGTAACTATAAAACGCTGGATCCAATCGAGCTGCGTGCTTTTGTGTTGGAAACGCTCGGAGTGAGTTTGAATGACGCGGTGACGAAGGTGAAAGACAGCTCGTATTTGTGGTCGTTGGATTTCGAGGGCACGGCGAACATCGCCGCTACCACGCTTAAACAAAAACTAGACGCTTACGCCTCCCTCTAAGGAAGGCCATCACTCCCTCAACGAACCATGTCGATGTAGATGAGACGACATGGTTCGTTAAACCAATCACCAGCACATATAATATTAGTCGTCATCTTGCATCGGAATCGTGGACTGACTCGCCATCAGGCTTGCCACACGCCTCGCAATACTGACTTTTTCCGCCTCAGTCAGCTCACAGGCCTCCTGATCTGGCACAAACCGATACGAGTCTTGTGCGCCATCAAACTCAATCTTGCCAAGAATATGACCGCGATCACTGACACAATCGAGTGCTTGTTGGGAAGGGAAAAATAGCACCATTCTACACTGTCCTACACCACATTTAGGTAGCGCGTGATGATAGAGCCAGTCACGCATCAACGCAATCTATGCGGCGATCGCCTACCCCATAAAAGGAACTCAATACCGTTCACTGTTGACACGATATTCATCTATTGCATAAGCGTTAATGCTTCCTGTTACAATATCCCCAAAGGGTTACCTATTTGGGGATATAGGTAGTCGGACGTGTTTCAAGGTAGTTTTCCGCTACATAATAATTATCCCTTCGAGTAGGAATACCCTATGGAACAAGTTATAAAGGCATTGTATGCCATTCATCCGAAACGGCATCCTTTGATATCTATCTTGGTCACATTGGCCGCCGTTGCGTTCTTCTGGTCGCTCTCAACGACCTACTCACCCGATGAAGGGTGGGGCTTTAAATCTCTTTTACCCACATTGTTTGTCCTCGCCATTGCCCTCATATCACGCGCGCCCTTCGAATCTCTTCTGGTAGGCGTTATTGCAGGCTTGATCATGATTAACCCGTCGACCGTTGTCACGTCACTGACGGATACCATGTCAACGGTCATGGGTAATGACACCATCATTTGGATCGTGTTGGTCTGTGGCTTGATGGGCGGCTTGATTGTATTGCTGGAAAAAAGTGGTTGTCTCAATAGCTTCAGCGAATGGCTAAAAGGACGTATAAAGTCTCGTCGCCAATCACTGTTAACCACTTTTTTCATTGGTTTAGTGGTCTTCATCGATGACTATTTAAATTGCTTGGCGGTTTCATCTTCCGTTAAAAAAGTCACCGATCACTACAAAGTATCCCGCGAAAAGCTTGCCTACATCATCGACTCCACCGCTGCGCCAATGTGTATTTTGGTGCCGGTATCAACGTGGGCCGTGTTCTTCTCAGGTTTATTAGAGGAAAACGACTTAGCCACATCGGGTAAAGGGCTTAGTGTTTACATCTCTGCCATCCCGTACATGGTATACGGTTGGGTTGCTCTTTTCGTCGTATTCCTCGTCGCCAGCGGTATGCTGGGTAATTTCGGGGCAATGAAGAAAGCCGAAAAACGCGCATTCAATGGCCAGCCACTGCCTGATGATTACACTGGTGACTCGATGGAAGCGGCGGCGCCGACTTACCGAAAAACCAGCAACTTCATCGGCATGCTCAACTTTATCGTCCCCATGTTGATCCTGATTGGTGCCACCATCTACTACGATATCGACTTGCTAAAAGGTGTTATCGTCACACTGGGCATCACCGTTGCGATGTACTATCTACAAGGGCTGCTATCGCTAGAAGACCAAATGAAAGGCATCTTTGAAGGCTTCAAAGTCATGCTTTACCCGCTTTCTACCGTGATCGCAGGCTTCATGCTTAAAAGCGTCAACGATGAATTAGGCATGACCAGCTACATCGTGAGTGTTGTGGCACCGATGATGACCGCCGAATTGATGCCAGCACTGGTATTTGTGGTCATGGCTGCCGTGGTCTTCGGTACTGCTTCAAGCTGGGGATCGTTCATCATCGCGATTCCAATCGTCGTTCCGATTGCCTTAGGCGTTGATGCCAACATGGCACTTGTCATCGGTGCTCTACTGTCTGCCTCATCATTCGGTAGCCACGCGTGTTTCTTCAGTGACTCAACCGTACTGGCAGCGCAAGGTGCTGGCTGTTCACCCATGTCCCACGCTTTGACGCAACTGCCCTATGTGTCCATCGGGGCCGTTATAAGCTTCATTATCTTTATCGTACTTGGCTACACCGTTTAACCTACGTTTCCCGCCTAGTACCGTACGAAAAACCAGAGCAATTCGCTCTGGTTTTTTTATGGAAAAAGAGCGGGATTTTTACGCTATCTGCCATTGATTCAAGTGTCGCAAAAGACGATCTATGGCATCATGAAGTGATAGATCGATGCTTATTTTGCAGGTGATAGAATGGATAATGTGCTTCATGATTTCCGATTGCAGCTACAAGAGTTACTCAACAATGCAACAGGATTACCCGACCAAGGAATCGCGACGGCTAACGTGATCGCACAAAGGCTTGGGTCAGAGCTACGGGCGTCGCCACGAGCAAAGCAGAGCAACCCTTTGAGCGATGCCTTACAGCAAGTCGCCGACACGGTCGATGACCTGCCTGAGGCATTGCAACCTCTGGTCAATACCATCCTCGATCTTACCGATTACCTGATCTGGTATAAAAGACAGGCCCCTTTGCCTGAGTTTATGCAAGGTCATGCCAACGCCGATATTATCGGCCCAAAGGGATTGGTTGTGCGTGACGATATACAGGTAGGGATTACCCTAATGCAACCAGAGTTAACCTACCCCGATCACCACCACCTCCCTGAAGAAATCTACATTGTGCTGAGCGAGGGCTTCTGGCGACAAAACGACCGCCCGTGGCATTCTCCAGGTCCCGGTGGATATGTTTATAATCCGGCCGATATTATCCATGCGATGAAGTCGGTCGATCGACCATTATTTGCTTTATGGTGTCTTAAACTCACATAACACCCGCAAAAATGAAGAGGCTTTTGGCATCAGACAATTAAAAAAAAGTCCCCACCTAAAGGTGAGGACTTTATCAGCCGTCTGATCTAGTAATAAAGACAGGGCTATTGATGTTAACTGACTCAATAAGTCTCAATCAGTTATTGCCCACGGTTCTCTCTTCGTACATTCTGAATCAAGGCAGTAACCAACGACACACCGATCAAAGCCATGACCAACGAGAACGGTAATGCACCCACCAGCATGGCAGACTTAATCGCATTCAAGCCACCTGCGACCAAAAGCACAGCAATCAATACGGTGATAATGACGCCCCAAATAACAATATGTGAACTGGTTTTTTTGGATTCATTGCCGCCCGAGTTGATCGTATTAATGATTAACACAGCGGAGTCTGCGGACGTAACGAGATAGGTCAACAGTAGGATAACAACCATCGCCGTCATGATCTTAGCCCAACCCGAAGACAGCATAACGCCTAATGTCGCAAACAACTGAGACTCTTGACCTGCTCCAAGAATGGCGCCATTAGCACTGCCAGAAAGCTCAAGATCGATTGCTGTGCCGCCCACTACGGTGAACCAAATAAAACACATCAAAGAAGGCACAATCATCGCCCCGAAGACGAACTCACGAATAGATCGTCCTTTGGAGATACGAGCGAGGAAAAGACCCACGAACGGTGCAAAAGCAATCCACCACGACCAATAAAAGACGGTCCACCACAATGACTGCCACTTATACAAGGTCGCTGCAGGCTCTTCATCCGAGTTCGACCAGTACGTCATAGCCTGTACAGGGAAATTAAGTAGGTAATCCCAAATCCCAAGGAACAGAGACTTAAAGGCTACTCCTGTTGCACCAAATATAAGGAAGAATAGCAGCAAGCCGAAGGACAAGCCCATATTCAGGTTAGATAACCATTTGATCCCTTTACCCACACCCGACATCGCCGAAAGGATAGACGCTACCATGACAAAACCCAAAGCGACCAGCATCGCGGCCAGGGAAGGAGAGCCATCCTCAAGGATCATCCAATCAGCGCCAAACAAGGTATAAATGCCTGAAGCAAACTGACTAACGCCAAAACCGATGGTCACTGCAACACCTAAAATCGTTGCAACTACGGCACTGATATCAATGATATGGCCCAAATTACCTTCCAGCTTTCTGCCGAATAACGGCGTCAGTCCAGAACGTATTGTCAACGGCAAGCCGCGGGTATAACTGAAAAAGGCAAGACCAAGGCCCACCAAGGCATAACAACCCCAAGCACTCAGCCCCCAATGCAAGAAAGACCACTTGTAGACGGAACGAAGCGTTTCTTCTGATTGAGCCGGCACGGCACCGATAATGGTATCCGGATTACTGGCAAAATGATAAAGCGGCTCTGCGGTAGAGAAGGTCAACATGCCGATACCAATACCAGCTCCAAACATCATAGAGAACCAAGAGAAACGAGAAAACTCAGGTTTATCTCCCTCTACGCCCAGTTTAACTCGGCCAATACTGGGTACGGCCGCTAAGACGATACAGACCAGCACAAAGAAGGCCATGACATAGATATACCAAGCCCCGAAGTTCTCGAATGACCAACCTTGAAGCTGACTGAGCAGTTCGCCCGCATCACTTGGAAAGACTGCCGCCCAAACCACAAGAAGCGCAATGACAAGCTTGGATATGATCGTAACGATATGGTTGAAACCCTTATAGAAGCCAGACTCCGCTGTTTCTATATCGAGGTTTGTTAATGGTGGTTCAATATTCATAGAGTTTTCCTCTCGTAATTATTATTGTTTTAACGTTGTTGGAAATACTGGGAAGCAGCGTCTCCGAGTTTAAACTATGTTTTCTTTTCTATTACCGTGCTAAAAGCCGATTCAACAGAGCCGTATCACTGGCAATCTCGTCAGTCTTTCAGTAACTCTCGCCAATTGCCGGGGTATAAGGCATAAAAGACCGTCGCCTGCTCTCCTTCATACTTCAGCTCCGTGCCTTCTGGTATCCAAATCACATCACCACTTTGCCCTTCTAGGACGCCGTCATTGGTCACCAAACGGAACGTACCATCAATCACATAAAGGACTTCGTCATACAATACCGTCCAAGCGACTGAACAGTTATCAAAACGAGCAATCCCTGCCCCCATAGTGGAACTGGTCTCAGTGGTTACCGCACGCCCTACTTCTGCGTGACCCGGCGGCCCACCACGGTGAGCGAAGGTAATATCACTGCCTTTAATTAATTGTGCTTTACTCATAACGACCTCTTTATCAAACTATGTTTACAGCCACATCGTTGCCATCAAACCTCGCTGCGACTCTGCCACTTTGCGAACGCCATGCGAGCCCGCACGCCTATCCCTAAGAAAGGTTCTGGTGGCAAGCGTGCCGGCATGCCTGACACCGCTTGCATATTTTGCTGAAGTTTTGAATCGCCTCCCGACGCCATCTCGGCAAGCAATTTTCCAGAAATAGTGCCGCGGGCAACGCCCACCCCGTTATGACAACAAGACGAAAACAAGCCCGGTTCAAGCTCCCCAAAGAACGCTTGCGAGTTACTCGATAAAGAGAGTACGCCACCCCAAGTGTGCTCAAAGGTCACCGCTTTAAGCATTGGATAACGTGCTTCCAGTGATTCGCGATGCATAACATGAATCTTCTCACGCGTAGCCAGATCACTGTTGTAGTTGGGAACAAAACGGTATTGGTTACGAACCACCAAGCGTCGGTCCTGCGTCATACGCAGTGTGGTGCCAGCATGGTCCGCGGGGGTCAGACCCCAGTCTGCCGTACCGCCATACGCTGAGAATTCTTCATCCGTTAAAGGGCGAGTCATGCTCGCAAACGTCATGATTGGTAGCATTCTCGACTTCATATGCCCAAATTGTTCGGTATAAATATTGGTACCCAGAATGACATTTTTTGCGTGCACCTGACCATTGGCGGTTTGTGCGACCCATGTGCCATTACGACGCTCTAGGTTAAGGATGGGGGTCTCCTCCCAAACCGATACGTTTTCCGGTACATGAGCAAGTAGTCCGCGAATTAATGCGGCTGGCTGCATTAAAGGGCAACCCGGCGTGTATAAAGCCTGTTGATAATACTGGGTGCCCACGACTTTCCTTAGGCTAGCTTGATCCAGCATTTCATGCGGTTCACCCAGCTCTTTCAGAAGCCTCTGAAAGTGTTCCAAAAACTTGACCCCTCGCTCACTGACGGCGCCCTGTAATTTGCCAGCATGGGACCATTGGCATTCGATGCCATGGCGCATAATCTTATCTTCCAAATACTGAATGGCAGCGCGATTCAGCTCGATCACTTTCCGTTTACGTTCAATGTCATCCCCTACCAAATCCGATTTATGCGGTAAATCGATGACGAAGCCGGAATTACGCCCTGACGTACCGTGACCTATTTTCTGAGCATCGACCAGTACGATTCGCTGTTCGGGATTCAATTCAGCGAGTCGGTGAGTCGCTGACATCCCCACAAAGCCACCCCCAATCACTAACCAATCGGTCTTTTCAACACCCGATATAGGATTGGGCTCAGACATATGCTGCTGATATTCTGGCGATAAGATTTCGAACCAGCCACAGCTGTTATCGTCAGCAGGAAGTTTTATATTGTTCATAGTTAGCGTCCGAACACCTATTGTGTTTCTGTTATTGTCTGTTGAGAGCTAGATCGGGGCGCTATCCTTTGCGACCCAACCCTCCGCACAGACCGATCAGGTCATCTAAAGCGTAGTGCCTTCGGCAACGTTATCGGTCCACTGCTGACGTTCGGAGGTCATCTCACCCGCCAGAGCAAACCCTAGTACACGGCCATCGTTAGCCACAAACAACCCTCGCATTCCTGCTTCCGTCGCCTCCACTTGCCATTGACCTTCCTGATCTGGTTTGGGCGACAAAACCGTCAAAGGTAGCGCTGGGGTTTTCACCATGACGGGCATCAACGGATACTGGGCCATAGTCAGCTTACCAATTAGGCAATCAGCCAACGCTCGAATCCCGAAGTTGATCGGTGCGATATAGGGCAGTAGTTGCCCTTGAATCTCTACGCAATCACCAATGCCATACACATCCTGAACATTGGTTCGCAGACCACCATTCACAACAATGCCTCGGTTACAGTGAACACCCGCTTGTGCGGCGAGTTCAGTGCGAGGTTTGAGACCGACTGCTGACAGAATTAAATCCGTTTGCAAGGTCTGACCGTCGGCCAGCGTTAGGCGATAACCGCCATCAAGCGTTTCAATCGTCTCGACGGTATTGTTCAAATACCAAGAGACACCTTGATCGGAAAGATTGGCCTGTAGTCGCTCACCAATTTCCTGCGGCAGCAAACGATCCATTGCCCAGCCACTTAACCCAACCACCGACACTTGATAACCCTTATGGGCAAGGTCGTTCGCAAATTCACAACCGATCAAGCCATTACCTATAATCGTAATATGGCGTTTGTCTTGCTGATGATTCGCCTGTAAACGTCGGCGGAACTCACGATAATCACTTAGGTCATTCACACTTAACACATCGGCACTGCCGTCACCCTTGAATGGCAGACGAATAGGCTCGGCACCTAAAGCGAGAATGAGCTTACTGTAAGCTTGAGGGCCTAAATCAGTGCTCAATAAATGCTGTTCGGCATCGATATTGTTGACGCGACATCTGGCATGAATGCGGATATTCAGTCGCTGCTCGATTTCCAGAACCGTTTCCGTAATCAGTCCATCAGCGTCTTTATCTTTCGCCAAGGCGTTAGAAAGCGCAGGCTTCGAATAATGCGCGCCATCGTCCGCGGTGAACAAAACAATTTTCTTATCGGCAGAGCGCTGGCGTAATGCTTCAGCAAGGCTATAGCCCGCATAACCACTACCAATAATGACGATAGGCGCTTCTTCTTTCGGCTCAGCTTGCGCTTGAGCCGCACTGGTCGGTGCCGCTGCGACTGGCATCTCGATCATTTCAAATTCAGCTTTGCTCACACCGCAATCAGGACAGAGCCAATCATCTGGCACATCTTCCCAACGAGTCCCCGGCGGAATGCCATCGGCAGGCCAGCCTTTCGCTTCGTCATAAATAAGTCCACATATAATGCAGAGCCACTTTTTCATGGAATACCTCTCTCAATCAGCAGGCCTGATCACATTGCTTTTCTTATCGTTATTGCGAGACACGAATCGCGACATTCTTGGTGTTTACATAGCTGTACAGTGCTTCCTGACCTCTTTCTCGGCCAAACCCAGACAGCTTATTACCGCCAAATGGCGTTTCGACCCCACCAGCAAACCATTCATTGACGAATACCTGACCCGCATTCAACGCCTTAGAAGCTCGCATAGCTCGTGCAAGATCGCGGGTAAATACACCCGACACCAAGCCAAAATCGGTAGCATTGGCTAACGTCCAAGCTTCTTCTTCACTGTCGAACGGCGTAATGGCCAGTACCGGACCAAACACCTCATCCGTAAATAAGCTCATCTCTGGCGTGACATCCGCAAACACGGTCGCTTCGACAAAATAGCCGTCTTGGTTCTCGGGTGCTTTGCCTCCCGTCACCAGACGCGCCCCTTGAGCAACCGCTTGGTCACACATTTGCAAAACCTGCTGTTGTTGCTTCTGCGACACCACGGGCGTTAAGTCCGCATCGTCCTTTCCTGCACCGACTCGAAGACCTTGTGCTAAGGCCGAGACACGCTCGACGACGTCATCGTAGATGTCTCGTTGCACCAACAGACGAGACATGGCCGAGCAAACTTGGCCAGCATTAAAGAAGATTCCGTATCTAACACTGCTTAATAGCTGATCCATATCGGCATCAGAAAAGACCACGGCTGCGGATTTACCACCTAACTCCATAACACTGGGAATCGCGCGCTCAGCCGCTGCGTGCAAAATCGACCGACCTGTCGCAACAGAGCCCGTAAAGACAATCTGATCGATGTCCGAATGGGACGCTAATGCCGCGCCGATCTCTCTGCCGGGGCCGTTCAACATGCTTAAGGCACCATTAGGTAATCCCGCACGCTGACAAGCGGTCGCCAGCCAAGTCATCGCCAGTGGCGTAATTTCCGGCGATTTAACAATCACCGCATTGCCCGCCGCCAGTGCTGGAGCAAGGGCGCGAGCACAGATGTCAACGGGGAAATTCCAAGGCACGATCTGAGCGGAAATGCCGACTGGTTCGTAATAGGTAAAATCCACGTAATCCTTACCTAGTGGAATCGATCGGCCTTCAATCTTGTCGGTGATGCCCGCGTAGTATTCGAAGTATCGAGCCGCCATCAAAAATTCGTCTTTCGCTTCATTGATCGTCTTGCCATTTTCTCGGCTTAGCAGCGGAGCCGCCTCATCGACGATCTTATGAATCTCAAGTGAAATACGTTGCAACAATTGCGCGCGCTTCGCGGGGCGACAATCGCTCATTACGCCAGAGTTAACACAGGCTCTTGCCGCAGTAACTGCGGTGTTCACATCGTCTACATTAGCGGATGCAATGGTCGCGAACACTTCACCCGTCGCGGGGTCATATACATCAGTGGTACGCTGCGCGTCACACCATTGACCGTCAATAAAGTTCAGCCAGTGATTTGTTGAATTCGTCATATTTCCACACCATAATTTTAATTGAGCCAAAAAGGGCTAAGGTAACGCCAAAGTGCTTGAGTCAATTAACCCAAGGCTTTGGCGTACTGGTTCGCAACCCATTGATGGAAGTTATGGGATGGCTCATCGTGTACTGGGGAAAACACGCCGCCTTCGAATGCTGGTGATTTTCTGCCTTTCTGCATGCCTTCGACCGCAAAAATATCTTCACCAAACACGACTTTCCAACTATCCGCCACCGCTGAACGACAGGCTTCGTACTTATCGCCAATGGCTTCTTCGCCGACATAGGTAAGCTGAATTTTCTCGAGGGTTCTGTCACTGGCCTGCGGCATTAGAATAAAAGCAAAGAAGTGATCGGCTTGAACGCCCACCATGACGTTAGGATAAATCGCAACATACTCTGCTTGGCGAATCTTATCTTCTGGCCAATCCGCAAACTGCGGCAGGCTGATACCGGCCACATCAGCAAGGTTATAGGTGTAACTCCCCTGACCTGACATGTACTCATTAATGGTAATGTTATAGTGCTGATCCAGCGGCGAATAACTGTTCAAGCCTGGGTGAACCCACGGTAAATGGTAGGCCTCACAAAAGTTTTCCACAGGTAGCTTCCAGTTCGTCTTAAGGTCCAGCTCCACACTGCTGCCACTGTGAGCAAGGCGAACTTTCTCCAGACCGTCCTTACCTGTAAACTCTTCCCAGCGCTCAAGCAGTGGCTGAATGAAATGATCAAAATCGACGGCATCACCGGACAGGTTAATAAAAATAATCCCCATCCAAATGACGGAACGAATCTCCTTAAGCCCATGATCTTCGCACGCGAAACCTTCCGTTTTATGTTTGCCTATTCCGCCGATGTGGGGCGTACCTTTTAGGTTACCGTTGAGATCATAAGTCCACGAGTGGTATGGGCAGCGAACCATTCCCTCTACTTCAACCTCTTCACTGATCAATATCATGCCGCGATGGCTGCAAATATTATGGAAGACTTTTACTTCGCCCTCTCGATTACGCATGATCGCCAACGGCAGCCCCATAAAGTCCACAGGCTTTGCAAAACCATTTTTGGGTAATTCACCGTCAAACGCCAAGCCTGCCCAAGACTTACCAATGACGTGATCACGCTCAAATTCAAATAATTCAGGATCTTCATAAACGGCATTCGGCATGCCTTTAGCGTTCGCAATGGGCTGACGGACAGCATCTAGTGCAACAAGAGGAATACGATGGGTGTCTATTTTTGTTGTCATTGACATTTTCTCCTACTAACAGTCATTAAAAGCACAACCATTAATCAACCTTATTTATAATGATCTGCATCAAGATATTCAGAGAATGGTACAACCTAAAAATAAACTTTTATAACGATTTATTATCGACAAAGTTCATGACAAAAACTCATAATTAATCTCTGTAACCGAATATAGACAACAGCAAAAGATTCAAATCAAACCAAGAACGGTCAACGATTTTTTATAGAAAAGCACTTCAAAAAAGAGGTTGAAACACAAATAGTGAGCAGGGCACTGCCAAGAAATAATTAAAATATTATTTAAAATCAATAGCTTGTATATTTAAAACCTTGATCAAACTAACCATTACAAAAACTCATCGTTATTACACCAAAAAAATCGTTTGATATATTATCGATGAAGATGTATTAATTTTTGAAGTAAACCAAGATGAGTTAAAATAGTAGATAAAACCGAATTTATTGAATTTTATAAAGGACGCTGAACGACACAATAAAATCGATCCATAATAGTGAAGTACTTTTTATCTTCTTGCTTAAAAATGATTTCGGCTATTATTCGATGATTTATTTTTGAAAACAGATCGACTCAGGTAAGAAGTTGTCAACTTGGTAATGCTAAACTGAATTGAGACCCAGGAATAGAGCTCAGTTTTGTACAAAGGCTCGTTAATTTTTTGTGTATAGATGGGTATGAACCCTTTATTCTATCTGTCACAGAGCCTGTACGGCACTTTTCTGAAACCCTCTTACAGTGGTGTATTAAAATGTCTATTAAGTCTTTGCCGCCCTTGCATAGTTTAGTCGTCTTTGAAGCGGCCGCACGCCATCTAAACTTTACTCGAACCGCCGAAGAACTGTTTGTTACCCAAGGGGCGGTCAGTCGCCAAGTTCGACTGCTTGAAGAGTTTTTAGGCAAAGAGCTCTTCATCAGAGAAAAGCGGTCCCTCAGGCTCACCAGTGTCGGTGAAAAATTCTACAATAACGTTCGTAAATCACTGCTTATCTTGTCCACAACCACCGAAGAAATCTTGCAGAAAGAAGATGACTTTCAGGTGACGATTGCAACCAGTAATGCGATGGCCTCCTATTGGCTACTGCCTCGTTTTAGAGAATTTCAGCACCTTTACCCTTACGTCGACTTACGAATTACCGCAGTAGACTCCCTTAAAGCGATGCATCAAAGTGAGTTCGACATTGCCCTGTTCTACTGTCGTCATCCGCCAGAGGACTTTCAGGCAACCCCACTGTTTAACGAAGTGATATTCCCAGTATGCAGCCCTAGCTATTTGGCGCAGAACCCCATAAACGAGCCAAAAGACATTCTGAACAATACCTTATTGTCCCTTGATGTCAGTGAAGATTGGTTCAACTGGGAAGATTGGCTGCTGGATTCGGGTTTGTCACTACAACCCTCTACCCCACGTCAGATTAAGATCAACAGCTACCTACTGCTGATGCAGGCTGCATTAAATAATCAAGGCGTCGCATTAGGCTGGTCTAACCTTGTTGATGAATATTTGAAAAGCGGCTTACTCGTCAAACCACTCGATAAAGCGTTAGTGACCAACTCGCAATACTATTTATTAGAGCCACTACAGCAGGAACCAAAAAGGTCTGCCGTCCAACATGTGCGACATTGGCTGCTGTCCCATGCGGAACAAATACCAGCTCTGTAATTGACCCTGCTTGGAGGCGAACAAGGCAAAAAAAACGCAGGCGGCTGCCTGCGTTTTTTATTATCGTAATGCAATGTTCTACGATTACATTGACGCTGCGGTATACACCTCACGGCCACCTAAGTAAGTTTTCAATACTTTCGTTTCGCTCACTTGGTCTGATGGCGTGTTCAACAGATCTCTATCAATGATGATCATGTCCGCAAACTTGCCTACTTCTAACGAGCCCACTTTATCGTCCATATTCAAGGAATAAGCCGCATTGATGGTAAACGCACGCAACACGGTTTGGATATCAAGACCTGGGTCATCCCCAAGGCGTCCTTGGTATTTTGGTTCTGTCGCATTTTCATTCATACGAGTTAACGCAACTTCCATCGCAAACCATTCATTCAGAGCGTCCACTGGCCAGTCACTGCCATAAACGATTTTCACATCTTCTTCGGCGAATTTACCCGCTGTTTCGACGTAGTTAAAGCGCTCTTCGCCCATGTAGTCTTTTACCGTATCAATCGTATCTTGCGCAGGTTTACCCCACTGGAACGAAATAACAGGCAATGCGTTTAGCTCAGCAAAACGTGCGTAATCCTCTGGCACCATCACTTCACAATGCGCCAAGGCTGGACGTAACGTTGAGTCAGGGCGATTCGCTTTTAACGTTTCTAGCGAGTTCAGAGCGGTATGCACAGCTCTATCACCATCGGTATGCATATGGACATTGAAGCCCGCATCTGAGAACGCCATCATGGCATTAGACAGCGTGTCTTCGCTGACATACAGCTTGCCGTGATTGTCACTGTCACTCCATTCTGGGTGATCACTGGTTCCCGTGTTATGCAGGTAAGGCGCCATCATTGCGGCGGTTTGCGCCGGTGCCTGAATCACACCGTCCATAAACACTTTGACCGTATTCACTTGAATACCAGGCTGCGAGGCAGTGTTCTGCAAATTGTATGTATCTGCCAAGCCTTTCACTTCTGCAATGATGCTAGCAGGGTCGTCTAAACGTTCAGGACCAAAGTTTGGAGCCAAGTGCGCACGGACGGTTAATTGACCTTGCTCGGCCAACTGACTGAACGCCTCAACCGTGGCTTCGCGCGCCGCAGCATCTAGAATGGTGGTGACACCTTGCGCCGAAATCGCATTGACCGCCATGTGCATGTCGTTCAGGTTTTTCTGCTTTTCTTCGGCGTCAGGCAGTGGCGGTACATGAGCGGTCAACGCCCACATGGCACTGTCTAAAAAGATACCAGTTGGGTTGCCTTGAGCGTCTTTCTCAATCAGACCGCCTTCGGGAGACGGCGTCGCGCTATCAATCCCAGCGGCTTTCAGCGCCGCGGTATTGGTCACCAATGAGTGGAAATCACTACCGAACACATAGATCGGACGATCTGTTGGAATTCGATCAAGGATGTCTGCATTTAAGTCAGCACCTGCAGGCGTCATCGCTTGACGATACCAACCCCCTACTTTTAACCAGCGTGTTGGATCTTGCTCATTGCTTTCTTCCACACAAGCGGTGATTTTTGCGATGACTTGATCGACAGACAGTGGCGCATAATTCAAAGAACACGTATTCAGTTGTTCGCCACCCGCCATCGGGTGCATGTGCGCATCTACTAAACCAGGCATGAGTGTTTTGCCATCCAAATCGACCACACTCGTCTCAGAGTCGATCAATTTGGCTAAATCTTGTTCGGAGCCAACGCCAATGATGGCACCATTTTTAATGGCCAACGCTTCGACTACGCGGTTCGTACTATCGAGCGTGTAAATGGGGCCTCCCATAAACACCGTATCCGCCGTTTGGCTTGCACCAGACTGACCCATCGAGCTACAACCTGCCAGCAACAGGATACTGCTCGTAACAGCGACCGATGCCGCTAATTTTTTTAGAGCAAATGCCATTCTTTCGTTCCTTTTGTATCGTTATATGCTTATTCAGAATACAGACAATAAAAATCCAAGATAAATACCCCTCTTTGGGTATAAGGAACTATGGTCACCCAAAAGACAGAGGTGACGATCAGAAAAGCAGGGGGCATAACTTTGAGCGAGGTTCTGCTGACAGCACGATTAAAACACAAGGGAGACGGACATCCGGCCCCCTTGTATCACTTGTTATAGACGAACGACGACGGTCTTCCCTATATAATCATGAGCTGCTCGACGCTTGTCGTTAAATCGCATGGTAATAATGTCTACAGCCCACCACACCATCAATAAAATGAAGAGAACGCGGACAGCTATAGAATTAATGTCAAGCGTCCCCAATGAACTCCCAGAGACAAGGGGGATTAGAAACCACACAATGTTAAACGCTATGATGACTGATGCTCTACGGGAAGCTTGTTTAACATTTATAGTCGTCTCCGTGCCATGATTGAGGACTTTAATCCCCATAACCATCTTTCCAAGCGTTTGACCAAAACAGCCATGCATAACGACGGTGTATAGTATGAATTGAAATCCGACTAGAAATTGAACGATTAGATGTTGATCGCCGCTCTCGACACCAAAGAGCAAGTCTTCGACATACCATATGATTGACAAGCCGATGTAGTCGATCATAAAAGCCCAAAACCGACGCCAGAATGTTAAGTATTTCTTAGCTTCTTGTTGCTTTTTTAGCGCTTCTTTTACGGCGGGATCGTTCATTTTATTTGCAATAGCGAGTTCTATTGCTTTCGTTCTTTCAGGGTACAACTCTTTGTTTATCTGATCACGAGCCTCTAACAGCTCCTCCAATCTGTAATGATCGTAATTAGGGCTAAATTCCATTTTCCTGACTCTCCTTGAGTATAGGACGCCACCTAGGCGTCGAGTTGCAGTTGGCTCGATTGAGATTTGCTTCAATCGAGCCAACTGATTTAAATCCGTTTAAATTTTCTATTATAACCCCTTCAAAACCGACCGAAGTTGGTTACATAAGCAGCACACCCATAAAAATCCTTTTCATTTCGTTCTCCTGTTTATTATTAAACATCTCTAGGATATGTGTATTTTCACCACCTTGTCGCAATGAATTACGACCTACAAAACCAATATAATCTATGGAGAGGGTAGGCAACACGGGCATCGTATATCGCCTGAATATCAGTCGCCGAAGCAGGAGATATTCAGGCGATATAGGACGCATCGCTAGGTGTTAAGCTTTTTAAGGAAGCACACCACTCGAGCAGTTTCTTTAAAGTTTAAGCGGTAATGCAGGTCAATGGAGTCTAAATTCGTTTCATCGGCGTCACTGGCTAACTCTGAATACCCTTGCGCAACAGCCCACGCTTCGGCACTTTTCATTAGGGCACTGCCTACACCACGACCTCGAAACTCTGGCTTTACGAACCATGCTTCGACAAACGGCACGGCTGATTCTACGCTACCTTCCGCGAAGTTTCTGATATTGATTTCAATGAAACCAGCAATGCTTCCCTCCACTTCGGCGACAAACGTTTGCACCACATCGTTCGATGTCCCAGCAAAATACTTCTCCAGCTCGGGCGTGTGATCTTCATCATACTGCGGCCAAAGTACGGTTCGCATCTCAGCCCACACCGGAATCTCTTCACGTTTCACATCTCGAACGTCCATTTATTCCTCCAATTCATTGACATAGTTAACCCTATATTGCACTTGAATGTCGTCATTCGCAAAGGCTGGTAAGCAGCGGGTGACTCGCACTCGCTGCTTACCTTCCTACATGAGATAGATATTCCTAACCATAACTAGCCTAGCAGCATCGAAAGGAAAACTCAGCCCTCGTGAACAGTTGACGATTTCCTGATCAACAGGTCTCTATATCAACTATGAATGGATGATATGAACAAACGGACCAATCACCGCCAAAATAACCAATACCAGCGTGGGGGAAAGAGAAAGAATGAAACCAAACGCCCGCGTGTCAGGGTTATTCATATACGCTCGCCAGTAAATCAAACGACCGACTAAGTAGATCACCCCAATGCAAGCAACCCACACCGGCGACCAGTACTGCCCTGCGATAAACAAGCCCGGTAAAAACGCAACCAAGGTCTCTAGCGTATTCATCTGCACACGATAAATACACTCAAACCCTACGTCTCCCGTCACTGCAGGTGCCTTCAAGCCTGACCGTTTTCGCGCTTGACCAGTCAGGAATCCAAAAAAGACAAATTGCAGCACCGCCAGTGCGCCGACTAATTCTAAATATTCCATTTACTTCTCCCATTCATATCAAAGATCGAGAATATAACGCTTAGCCAACGATTCACTTTTCAGGGTTATAGATGGGTACGTCTTCATGCAAGTGAACCCACTCTGCCTTGTCTTCTGTATAGACCTGTACCATCGGTTTAAGCTCCGATGAATAGTTTTTAACGACACCTAACGGCAGCACCTTGTGGTGGGCAAAATGTTTACCGTTGACCCCGAAAACACTGGTACCGCAGCAGGAGCAAAAGCTCTTACTTGAGCGATCGTTGAAGTGATAGTCGCGAATGTGCTCGGCCCCAGCATCGATCGAGAATTGATCCGCATTCACCGCGACCCACGTGCTGTAATCACTGCCCTGCATTCTTCGACAATGCTCACAATGGCACTGCACCACCGCAGCCGCAGGCAACGTAAAAGAACACTGAACCTTTCCACAAAGACAAGATGTTTGATAACGAGACATAGAAAACCCTCCGTTGATGAAGAGTTTCATCTTAAGCAAGATATAATATATGATAAACATCATATTAAATAATGAAGCCGTTACCATGCCATACACCAAAGACCACAAAAACAAAACGCGTGAAAAAATCCTTGAAAGCTCTTTCAAGCTCTTTGCGCTAAAAGGCTTTGAAGGCGTCACCGTCAACGAGCTGATGAAAAACTGTGGCCTGACACGAGGGGCATTCTACGCCCACTTTTCGAGTAAAGCGGAGCTATACAGCGAATCGTTAAAGTTCGCGGCGAGCGGCACTAAGCTGGCGAGTTTCAAGCCAGAGGACATCCCCAGTAAAAAATGGCTGGCGTTACTGCTCGATGAATACCTGAGCTTGGAGCACGTACGAGGCGAGCACACCATCACCTGCCCATTGGCTTTCTTAGCCACCGACATCAACATGCAAGATGACGAGATCAAATCCGCGTACAGCGATGTCTACTACGGCATGAATTCAACCATTATGAAGTATGCGACCAGCTATACCGACTGCGACCAGCACGATATTTTATCCGTCACCACCATGATTATCGGCGCAGTGGCGATCGCCCGAACCCTTCCAGATCAAGAGTCCATCATGGCGCTTTTAACCGCGTGTCGACGAGAAGCCGGTTTAAAACTCGGAGGAATATAAGCGTCACTACCAACCTTCTCTAATCGAGTTGTTACGCCCCAGCGAAATGGGATTTATCGATGCCGTACTTCTTGATCCGAGAGGCCAAGGTCGTGGGCTTTAACCCCAATAAATTCGCTGCGCCCTCTTCGCCATAAATTTTACCCTGACACTGCATGAGCGCTTGTTGGATGTTACGAATGTCCAACTCTTGCTGTTCGTGCTGCGTCAACACGGCGGTCTTAGGGCGATGAGTGATGGGATTCGCTCTTGTGACGGGTGAATTGGCTTTTAACTCAAACTGCAATCTACCGCCTTTTGCGAGGATCACCTGCCGCTCGATGATGTTCTCTAATTCGCGAATATTTCCAGGCCAATCATACGCTTGTAACTGCTCAATTTGTTGCACCGAGACCGTCGGCTTTGGCTGGTTAAAGCGTTGGCACAACTTCGTTATAAGATGATTCAGCAACAGCGGAATATCGTCCAACCGCTCACGCAAAGGCGGCGAGTGAATCGGGAAGACATTTAAGCGGAAATACAGATCTTCGCGGAATTTTTGTTCCAAGATTAACTGTGTTAAATCGCGGTTGGTGGCCGCAATGACGCGAACATCCACCTTGCGGGTGGCGGAATCACCCACTCGTTCAAACTGCCGCTCTTGTAAGACACGCAGCAGCTTGCCTTGTAGATGTAAGGGGATTTCTCCAATCTCATCGAGAAACAACGTCCCGCCATCGGCCAACTCAAAACGCCCCACTCGATCGGCGATGGCCCCCGAAAAGGCGCCTTTTACATGACCAAAGAACTCACTCTCGAATAATTCCGCAGGAATCGCAGCGCAGTTCACACGAATCAAAGGGCGTGACTTACGCTCACTCACTTCATGAATGGCTCTGGCAATCAGCTCTTTGCCCGTTCCTGATTCTCCCATGATTAACACGTTGGCATTGGTCGGCCCAACAAGATCGATTTGATTCACCAAGCGTTGTACCGCTGCACTTTGGCCGATGATCTGATGATGGTTAAAATCGGCGTTGAGTTCTTCCAGTAAGTAGGCGTTTTCAATTTCCAACTTCTGCTTTAACGATGCCACTTCATTCATCGCATTCAGCAGCTTTTCTTGTGTGCGTTTTCGCTCGGTAATGTCCCTAAAAATCACCACCGCACCCACCAGCCGCCCTTCGTCTGTAATCGGCGTACTGGTGTATTCAACAGGGATCGCACGGCCATCTTTAGACCAGAAGACTTCATTGTCCACGCTGTGAATCACACCATCATTGAACGCCGCATAAATCGGGCACTCGTGGTCAGGATAATCACGCCCATCATCATGCTTATGATGGATGATTTCATGTATCTTCAGCCCCGTAAGCTCGCTTTTTTGCCAGCCTAAGATTTGCTCTGCCGCCGAATTAAAAAACGTCGTACAGCCATTGGTATCAACGCCATAGATGCCATCCCCAACCGCCGACAGCAGCAATTGATTGTGCCGCTCCATCTCTTCAAACACGGTCTCTTTATCGTTCCACTTTGAATAGCCTTCTTGATAATGCAGTTCAGCCGCGGACTTATGACGCAGTGCAAAGCCGACTTTACTGTCTTCACAACTCAACAACATATGCGGCGCGACATATCGTGCGTTGATCTCCAAATGAACCGTCTGCTGCCCTACTTGAATACACAGCTCACTGCACCATGCTTGATCGTCTTCCATCACTTGCAGCGTAAAATTGTGGAGCTTTTCCAGACAAGTCGGGAAAAACTGGCTCACGGTATAGCGAGATAAATCGTCGCGATCAAACTGAAACATTCGCGCAGCTAATTGATTTGCCTGCAAAATTTTATTATCGACAGGATCGATTAACAGCATCGCCGTCGGCGCATAGGTAAATAAATCTTGCTGCATTACTTCTCGCCTTCGTTCTCACTTAATTTGAATTCGCTACTGAGTAAGCATCTTTCAGGCCAAACCACGAAATATCGTTATCGGTGCCACGATATTTCGTTAATCACGAGATATCGTGGTTTTCATTGAGCGAGATATAAAATTAAAACCATTAAAATCAAACACTTAGAGTTTTTATGGTATTGGCACGCTTATCGCTATAGGTATGACACAGACAATTTTGAACACCACCGCATTGAGTGAAGAGGTATCCACATGAAAAAGATTGATGTGACAGAAGCGATTTTTGCGATCAAGAAAGAGAAGAACCTAACTTGGGAAGCCATTGCCGAAGCCGTTGGCATGACCGATGTTTGGGTCACCTCAGCATGCTTAGGCATGAACAGCTGCACCGAAGAGGTTGCAGACAAGCTCGTTGCATTCTTGGGCTTACCCGCTGAAGCTAAATCCGTCCTGATGGAATACCCAACCAAAACTTGGGACGAAGCGATTCCACAAGATCCATTGATTTACCGTTTGTATGAAGTGGTTGGCGTATACGGCCCAACGCTGAAAGAAGTCATCCAAGAAAAATTCGGTGACGGCATCATGAGTGCGATCGACTTCTCAATGAAAGTCGATAAAGAAGAAAACCCTAAAGGGGATCGCGTCATCTTGACCTTAAACGGGAAGTTCCTACCGTATAAATCGTGGTAACCACTACCACTCGATTTGAAGGGGGGCGGACAACGGCGTTCGCTCCCCTTTATTTTTCCAGCGTCATATCGATGTGCGGAATACCGTCTTCGAGATACATCTCTGAAGAGGGTCTAAAACCGTGGCGTTGATAAAAAGCAGACAAATGATGTTGGGCACCGATCTCGATCGACTCACTCGGCCAACGCTCTTCACACACCTTCAGCGCTTCTTCGAGCAACTGATGCCCTGCGCCACCGCCACGATGGTTCTCAGCAATCGCCACACGCCCAATACTTACCGAAGGGTAGCTCACGCCTTTCGGTAACAACCGCGCGCACGCAACCAGCGTACTGCCTTGATACCCCAATAAGTGATACACCCCGTCGTGATGATCCTTATCATCCAACTCTGGATACGGGCAGTTTTGCTCCACCACAAACACATCCACCCGCAGCTTAAGCAACGCATACAACTGCTTCGTCGTAAGCTGGGAAAACGACTTCAACTGCCAAGTAATCATCGTGGTGGCCTCGCCTCATCAGAATCGTACAGGTCTTCTAACACGCGCTTAAGTAGCACAGCACAACCGCTCAATACCGAAAGCGGCGCGACGACAATGAGCAACGCGTCTAAACTCGCACTTTGAGCAAAATAACTGATCGCCTTGATAAACACGATGGGGGTCAACGTCACTAACAGCGCCAGACCAAAATGCTTCTTGATCGACCTTTCGACGCTTTGCTTCGCTTTGATACTGCTCACATTCTTTCCTTAACTACGCCTGCGTGGGAATAAACAGGGGTAGGTTTTGTTAGGTTTGTCGTTACTGAACCTAGTTAGCTTACTTATAACGCCTCAATCAGTCGATGCCAAAGGCTTTCAGAGAAAACGCTGGCAGCCTAATTATTGATGTGAGCTGTGACGAAGGTATGGGGTTCTTTTTCGCCAAACCCACCAGCTTTCAAAAACCTATGTTTCAGTACAATACAACCGATTATTACGCCGTTGATCACACGCCATGTTACCTTTGGGAGAGCGCAACGAGGTCTATTTCAGCGGCTTTGATCGTCTATTTAGAACACGTACTAGGAGGACGCGACCATTGGCAGGAAAGCGAAACCATTCGTCGAGCCATCAATATTGATCAAGGAATTATTAAAAACCCATTGATCTTGTCCTTCCAACATCGTGAAGCAACCCCACCTTATGCGGCATCTGCTGCCACCACAAACTAGACGAATATGGCTTACCCCCTCTACTCCTTTCATCAATTGACAGACAAAGCGTTAGGAACAGGAGCAAAGGGGGTAATGGGTCAGGAGACGGCCTCAATTACCGCACAAGACTGGGCAAGCGGGCGTATTGATAAACACGATGGGGCTAACGTCACTCACAGCGCCAAACCAAAATGCTCCTTGATCGGCCTTTCGACGTTTTGCTTCGCTGTGATATTAGTAAGTGTCTTTCCTAAACTACGCCTGTATGGGAAAGAAACAGGCGTAGGTTTTGTTAGATTTGATTTAGCTTAGCCTAGTTATGTTTTTTTACGCCTAGCATCAGCCGACCATTGTAGCGGCGTGAGGCTTGTGGCACTCGCCACAAACGAAACGCCGCGGAAATGGGTCGGCTGAATGCAATTGTTATACGGCTATATCACGCTCATCAGTTTATTCACGATTGGCTGAAAATGCTGGGACGAGTTTCTTGCAGTTGTGATATGCGCCCCGTTCAGGCCATCTTTCGATGTACAGTCAAATACTGGCTTTTTAGCTTCAAGAGAATATGGTACTAAGCTATGTAAATTTGGAATTTGACCAATGTTCCAATTGTTATCTCCCCAGTCATGAACCTGCTTTAGAGGCCCAAGAACATCGATAATATTTTCTTTTACTGCATTTTCTATTTGACTTCCGAAAATAGACCAACCTCTTGTCATCCCTTCTGAATTTCTACGAACATTATGCTGCTGCATAACATAACCAAGAAATGTCGGGGAACCTTTCGGAAGATCAATAGAGGATGTCGATGCGCCATTACATTGATCCCAGTCTTTTCTCCAAACAGCTAATTTTTCCCCCAGGTTTCTAGTGCCCCGAATAGAGAATAGATCAGGAGACATTGGAACAATAAAATAATCACTTGCGGCTAACACTGATCGATTTAACGCACCAAGATTTGGCCCTAAATCCAACATCACTACGTCGGCATTGACTTTCTCTGCAGCCCATTTGATATAACGATATATAGCAGATTGAACACGTAACGCCGGTGTGGCACCACCCTTAGCGCTACTCCACGTATCACCCAAAGAATCTTCAAAGTTGCTCAATAAAACATCACCCGGCACAATGTAAAGATTCGGATAATCTGTTTTAACTAAGGTTGGTTGCCTTTGTCTAACATCTCCCAAGCCTTCATATACTGGTTCAATAACATTCCAGATACTATTTCCTCGTTCAGTGTTCCAGCTCCTCTTTAATTCGCTATCTGACAGTGAGTAGGACGACAAATTACATTGACTATCGAGATCAACAAGAAGAACGGTTTTTCCTTGTTTTTCTAGCAGGTGGGCAATGTGATACATGTAGGTTGTCTTTCCCACGCCACCTTTATTATTAAAAACACTAATTATCTTCATGATTACTCCGTATCATCTTTGCCGTATAACGCTCTAATCAGCCGACGCTTTAGCGGTCGGCTGCATTAGCTTGTTAGCCAACAACTCAGCGATTAATTCGGTTTGTTGGGCCGGATTGCTCCGAATATGTGCGTGATATTTTCTCTGATCTGCTCCCCAATCAAAATGAATGCCTGTGTTAGGAGTAGAAAGCTCTTTAGCCTGCTGTTCACTTATGTATAAGTTAACCTCGTAAAGCAACTGTACTTCTCTTTCACCAACCAACCTAGCATACAATTTGAGCTGATAATCACCGGAAATGAATTTGAACTCTGCACCATCAGACGGCATTAAAAAATGGTGATCAAAAGTAACTCCATCCTGTGGAATAAAAAGTCCAGATCCTCTTTTTAAATCATTTTTGTCCCCATACACCCAGATACTAAAGTTTTGATTTGACTCATTTCTTTTTAGTGATACATACAGACTTTCTAAAACCTGTCCTTTCTTCGCTGTACTATAGAGAAGCGTCCTCAAATAGACCTTGTTGCTGGGTATTTCATAATTTGGCCCATCAGGTCCAAAAAATATTGTAGTTGGCTGAGTAGCTTTTAGACTTCCTTTATGGAATAGCGTTAACCACGCTGTAATCCCTGATACCACCAAAGCCAAGCAAGAAAAAATCAGGCTAACGACGTATAATTCTTGAGGCAACTTAAGATCTCCTTTTGGTGGCTAACATTTTATCAATGCGCACGCTCGTTTACGCAATAAACCGTGTGTGCGCGTTCTTCTAAATAACTGTGCTGTCAGGGAGGAAGAGTGTGTGCGGGATCTCGTCTTCCTTGACGCCATGTTGACACACTAATCTATTTTCGAATGAGTGCCAATTGTAGTGGTCAGATATTTTACGGGTTCCTGCGTTTTGTCATCTGGGCTGTTGGGCTTGTCGCGATAAATCACGACCTACAATAATGCGGTGTTTATAGGCTTCCATGCGTTTAGTTCACGCGCTCTTTCATTCGAACAGGGTCGGGACTGAGTGGTAGTGTTGTGCTTTGTCAGACTAAAGCCTTACTAAGAGACTCCATGCATTAAATTCGCGCTGACGCGTCGGATTCGAGGGACGAGAAGAGACAGGCGCAAGCGAATTGAATGGCATGGATTCGCCAGCCAGCGAATATCGAAGCGGATTGGTTGCGCTTTGTCGGACTAAAGTCCGACCTACAGGCCGGAAGCGGAGCAGGGATGAGAAGAGTCAGGTGCAAGAATTCTTTGGGCATTATGACCTCGAATTTGACCGATTTATTCAAAACAATGCCCACCTACCTTGGTTAAGCTCATTGCTCTTATTCACCTTCGACCACGCCACATAGCTTGGAGAAACTTATGTCGATAAAATCTGCCAGCCTAACCATCGTTACACCAAACCTCGCTGATACTCGGAAGTTCTACGAAGAGCACTTCAATGCGCGCCCCGTTTTTGATTGCGGGTGGTACGTGGTGCTTAGGTTGACCACGCCTTATCAAGAGCCAGAAATTTGTTTAATGAGCCCACAAGAGGGCATGCAAGCGTTCACCGGTGGCGCTTTTCTTAACCTGCTTGTGGAAGATGCCGATGAGCTTCACTCTGAGCTAACTGAAGCAGGTCTCACTCCGATGATGCCGCTGGAAGATCACCCGTGGGGCGATAGAGGATTCGGTTTGCTGGATCCTTCTGGCGTCATCGTCTATTGCTACCATCCTATTGCTCCGAGCGCCGGGTTCGAAGAGTACATTATTGAACAAAGCTAAACACTCAGGAACGCATCGGGAGCAGATAACCGCTCAATGTACTGCTTCCGATTGTTTCGCAGTGTCGCGGGCGTGACTCCGAACCAACGCCGAATTTCACGACTCATATGTGCCTGATCCGAAAACCCATGTTTCATCGCAACTGATACCAGTGACGCCTCTGACCGCGCCACTTCCAACGCAGCCTGACGAACGCGAGCCAGAGACTTCCAATACCTTGGCGGCGCTCCGCTAGCCTCTGCGAGCTTTCTTCTTATACTGCGTTCACTCAGCGGCATCGCCCGTGGCACTTCTCCATCCCGTACATCCTGAAGATACTCCGAGACCCAAGAAGGCGCGGGACTCGCAAAGTGATTGACCACACTCACCAGCTTTTCAAGCGTTCCATCGCTATCATTTTCTGATCCCCATTCGTGGCAACCAAGAAGCGGAGCTTGTGAAAGAATCTGGTCACCGCGTTTTGAGCACGGGTTTTCCTTTTCCCACGGAAAGGTCACCCCGACTGCCAATCGGACGCCAACGAAACAAGTGCCTTCGTCACAGGCTACTTGCCGAGGGCCAGCATCCAAGCCGCTGCAAACAATGGTGGCTGGATCATTTTTTGAAGCAACCACTATCAGGTCACGACAACCATCAGGCCAGACAGCAAAACGCCCTTCAGGTAATTTTGCGCTCCAAGTACATACCATCAAGTCCATAAACTCTCCGTGCTGCAAGCTACCTAACGCCCTGTTAAGGGGTGAGCAACGCACTACGCAAGGCCGCCGCAGCCACCTTAAACACTAAAATCAACGCATAGTGAAAATGCCACGCGTTGCGAATCTCTCTTGAACAGTTTGTTAGCCGCTCATTCCCAAGGCTATTGCTTACTCAACAAGAACTTACGCAAATCTCTCTCTACACGCATAACAAACAGAATAAACACTTTGTCACTGTCTTGTTTATAGAAAACACGACATGGATTAACGACAACTTCACGATAACTTAAATGTTCTAGTTCGGGTGGAATACGACCTGACTCTGGGAAAGTTTGTAGACGTTCGACGTTGGAGAAGATTGTTTGCACGAGCTGCTTTGCCGCTGCAATATTTTCAAGTGCGATGTATTCAGCGATATCATTCAGGTCAGATAACGCGGGGTCGGTCCAGATTACTTCAGCCATTTTGACATTTTGTCCTTGGCTTCATCATGACTTACTACTTTACCGTCAGCTAGCGCACGCTCACCACGCGCTATACCCTCAAGAATAGCTAAACGATTTTGTATAAATTCGTAGTCATCAACGTCAACTAGATAGGCAGATGGCTTGCCATGCTCAGTAATTAACACTGGTTCTTTGGTCTCGTGGAGGTCAGCGAGGATTTTAGTTGCTTGACGTTTAAGTGATGTAACGAGTTCTACTTTCATGCGAGCTGCTCCAGAGGAATACTAAAGTGATACTATTCTATCACTTTGAGTATAACAAGCTCCATGACGGCTAACATTTTGTTAATGCGCACGCTCGTTTACACAATAAACCGTACTGTCAGGGAGGGAGTGTATGCGGGATCTCGTCTTCCTTGTCGCGATAAATCACGACCTACAATAATGAGGCGTTTATAGGCGTCCATGCGTTCAATTCGCGCTGACGTTTCGAAGCTGAGAAACGAAGCGAAGAAGTTGCGCAAGTGAATTGAATTGCATGGAGGCTGATCTTCTGAGGTGTCGGGGCGGGTTAGAAGAAGCCTTCTAGTGGGTCGCCGCCTTCGTAGTTTTCAAACTGCATTAGCGCGCCCATGAAGAGGTTGTGTAGGTCTACTTGGGAGCCAATATCGAGCTTTTTGTAGCTGTTACGCAGGTGCACGCGCACCGTGCCGGGGGAGATGAACAGTTTGTCGGCGATGGCGGAGGTGGAATACCCCTGTAGTACCATGCGGATCACGGTGCCTTCGCGCTCGGTCAGTTTCGATGAGCCAAAGTTGGCGAGGGCTTGGTCTAGCTGTCGATTCAATGGGTTAGAGAGTTGTTCGCCCCAGTGTTGTTGGCACAGCATGTCGATCAGCGGGGTGAGGGATTCCAGCAGTTGCAGTTCGGAAGGGTTTAAGCGAGCCTCGCTGCCCTTTCCATGACCGACACTTAGGTGCAAGAATTGCCCACCGGGGAAGATAATCAAATAACCACATTCATCTTCGAGCCCGATTTTCACCAGATATTGCTTGTAGAATTCGCTCTGACGAAAGCCATCTGGCACCAGCTCATCGTAGGTAAAGAATTGGCTTTTCTTGAGGTCAACGCTGGCGCGGTAGAAAGGATCCAGCAAGTAAGCACCTGCCAGATACATATCAACGGACTGGCTGCCAATAAGCTCCGTCTTTTCCGACACAAGAAAGACGGGCTTATCTTCAAACAGGATCAGTGTGAGCTCGTCTGATGGCACAAACTCTTTGATCACCTCAGCCAGTAAGCGAGGAAAGTCCTCGCTACCGATTTGAGGGACGAGATCAACCAAGCCTTTTGACAACCGATCGACCATTGCTAGGGCGGTTGAAGATATTGTTCGACTCATACGTACCTCAATGTTATATACCTGCGACGAATTGTTGCAGGATATAGACCATTCCCCCTAGCAACGAATTCTTCATTATAGCTGCATGATCACCGTTTTGACTTGTAGGAAGTGATCTAACTGCTCTGGGCCTAGATCGCGCCCGATACCAGACTGCTTGTAACCACCGAATGGCAACGACGAATCCATCGCATCATGGGTGTTCACAAAGACAGTACCTGCTTCCATTTTTTTAAGCAATCGGTGCGCGCGGCTGACATCTTGGGTGAAGATCGACGCCGTTAGGCCATAATCCGAGTCGTTAGCAAGACGTACTGCTTCTTCTTCGGTATCAAATGGGATCACCGCCAAGACAGGACCAAAGATCTCTTCGCGAACGATCTTCATATCATTGGTACAGTCCGCAAATACTGTGGCCTCTACGTAGTACCCTGGGCGATCAGGCTGCGTACCACCGCACACTAATCGTGCACCGTCGGCTTTGCCCGATTCGATGTAGTTCAGTATTTTGTCCAGTTGCGCTTGACTAATCTGTGGCCCCTGAGTAATGCTCGGATCAAGCGGATCGCCTGTTACCATCTCGTTGGCCGCTTTCGCCACCGCGTCTACCGCTTTTTCGTATAAGCCGCGCTGAACATACAAGCGCGAACCAGCAGAACAGGTTTGGCCCGAGTTAAAGAAGACGGATTGCAGTGTACCCGTCACGATGTCATCCAGCTTGGCATCGTCAAACGCAACCATCGCAGATTTGCCACCTAGCTCTAGCGTAGCGGGGTTCAGGTTTTCCATCGCGGCTTTACCCACGAGCTTACCGACCGGCGTTGAACCTGTGAAGGAAACCTTATCGATCCCAGGGTGGCCTGCCAATGGGCTACCAATCTCAACACCCGTACCGATCACGATGTTTACGACACCGTCTGGTAGGCCCGCTTCTTGCCAGATTTTCATTAGATAAATCATGCTCATAGGCGTGATTTCAGCGGGTTTCAGTACAATCGTACAACCGACGACAAGCGGCGCGCACATTTTCCACATTGCCATGTTCAGTGGCCAGTTCCAAGGCACAATCGCCCCTACCACGCCGATTGGCTCTTTCAAGGTAAAACCAAACGCTTCCCCTGGGCAGGAGACATTACGCGTGTTGCCTTGCAGCTTCGTGGTCCAACCGGCCATGTAACGCAAGAAGTCGATGGAACCTGCGATGTCCACTTCTTGGCAACCGCTGATGGCTTTGCCGGCGTCGATGGCTTCTAGCTCAGCCAATGTCTGGGCGTGTTCTTCCATCACATCGGCCATACGGAATAGTAGCGCCTGACGCTCATTCGGTTTCATGTCTACCCAAGGGCCACTACGAAAAGCACGATTGGCCGCTGCGACGGCTTTATCCAAATCAGCCACGGTTGCTCTCGGGACAGTCAGTAAATGTTCGCCGTTGGAAGGGTCTTCGATGTTCAGTGTTTGCCCGCCCTCACTGTCAACGAACTGTCCATCAATAAACATTTTTTGATGGCCGGCTTCAAGGAAAGCACGCGTCTCGGGGGTGACATTGTATTTTTCCAGCATTGCTTCAATCGTCTTATTCATAACAGATCTCGTAATTGTCTTGGTGGAAATCAAACGGAGGGGGCGGTTGGACGAGCGTTTTAACTCACCACTCAACACAAACCTTCCATGCACTTCAGAAAGTCTGAATCGCCGTGTGTCAAAGCGGTATACCCTGCGCAAGGTATTTTTCCCGATAACATTGCGCAAATTACACCACAGGGGATATAGCCTTCTTTTGATACGCCTCTCACACTAGGCTCCATGGTCATATACCAACCAAACACTTAGCGACTCTCTATTCTTGAAAGGATAAAAACATGACGAATCATTCATCTTTGGCTAACCGTAATCCGCCTCAGTTTGAACTGTCCCAAATCAAATCATTGGTGCAGGAACTGTATGGTCTGGAAGGTAGCTTTACTGCCCTAAACAGCGAACGGGATTTAGCTTGGTTGATTCGTAATGACGATGGTCCACAGGGTGTCATCAAAATCTCCAATGCGCAGGAGCCAGAAGGCATCGTCGATCTGCAAATCAAGGCGGTGGACCACATTTTAGAGCAGGAGCCCACGCTAGTGGTTCCGCCTGTCATCACGACTCGCCAAGGCAAAGCGTACGACTGGATTACGTCTGATATCAGTGGTGAGCGCCACATGATCCGCCTGATTGCGTTTATGGATGGGCGCGTGGTGGAAGACACCCCCGAAGCCTATTGCGATGCGTACTACTACAATATTGGCGCGACCATGGGGCGCATGAACGCCGCGTTGCAAAGCTTCTACCACCCTTATGCGGGCAGCAACAAGCACTTATGGGACTTGGGCCACTGTCTGCAATTACGTGACATGATTTCCGGTATTCCTGAGGGTGAACTGCGTGATTTGTTGACCTCTGTTTTCACGCTTGCAGAACAGCACACCCTCCCCGCGTTGAAGAAAACGCGCTGCCAATTAGTCCACCAAGACGCAAACGACGCCAATGTGATGGTGCGCCATGATGATCCGACGGAAATCGCCGCGATTCTGGATTTTGGTGATGTGGGTTTCAACAGTATTTTGGCAGAAATCGTTACTATTTCAGAGACTTACGGCGAAGGCGAAGAAGATCCAATCCGCCCTTTACTGCATGTGGCGCAAGGGTTCGACAGCGCTTACCCATTGACAGGGCAAGAAGTCGATTTGCTGTTTGATGTCATGCGTCTGCGCTTGGCGATGGCGTCTCTTATTATCAACTTCCGCAAGCTCAACGACCCCGAAGCTGGTACGCATTTAGAAGATCGCTTCTTTACTAAGATGCTGTTCAAGCTGAACGACATGGGCCAAGAGACGGTGACTCGCCGCTTGCGCGAGGCGTTACGCTTCCCGGTCTACAGCCCCATTGACAACGAGGGTCAGCCGTTTGCCACCGATCAAGACGAATTGGTGCAGCACCGTGAACAGCACCTTGGCAAGATTTGGCACTTCTATGATCAGCCTTTGCACATCACTCGTGCTCAAGGCGGCTGGATGTACAGTGCAGATGGCACGGCTTACCTTGACGCGTACAACAACGTCCCTCAGATGGGCCATTGCCACCCGCACATTGTTAAAGCCATCGCCCGTCAGGCTGAAGCCTTGAATACCAACACGCGCTATATGTGTGACATCGTTGCCGATTATGCAGCCCGATTGACCAAAGACCTCCCCGACCATTTGGACACCTGCATTTTTGTCAACTCAGGCAGTGAAGCCAACGATTTGGCGGTTCAGATCGCGCAATCGTTAAGCGGTCATCAAGGCGGTTTGGTGCTGCATAACGCTTATCACGGCTGTACCGAACTCACGACCAAGTACTCGCCAGAATCGTGGCAACACCTGCCTGAGGCGTTGCATCCAAAGCAGATTGAGCGCCTGATCGAGCCGGATATGTACAACGGCCCATACGCGGGCCACGCCGATGCGGCGGACCGCTACGCTGAAGACGCAGACCGCGCCATCGACGCCTTGGCTCATCGTGGTATGAAGCCTGCTGCGCTGATGCTGGATACCGCGCTCTGCGCTCATGGTGTGATCACGCCGCCAGACCACTACTTTGATCTGATCGCAGATAAAACACGTGCGGCGGGCGGCTATGTCATCGCCGATGAAGTGCAAGCAGGTCTTGGCCGCATGGGGTCGTTTTGGGGGTTCATGGGTGCAGGACTCAACCCAGACAAAGTTGATTTCGTTACCATGGGTAAACCCGTTGCCAACGGTCATCCGCTAGGTGTGGTGATTCTCTCTAGCAAGATGATGAAGCAGTTTATTGGTGGCACCCATCCGTTGCTGTTCAGTACATTTGGCGGCAATACCGTTGCCTGCGCCGCGGGCATGGCGGTGTTGGATGTCATCGAACGTGAGCAATTGGTGAAAAAATCCAACGACATCGGTGACTTACTCCGCGCAAGACTGCGCCAGTTGGCAGAGAAACACCCGTTGATCGGGGACGTTCGCGGCCGTGGTATGTTGGTCGGCATCGAGCTGGTGAATTGCCGTGAGCAACGCACCCGTGCAGAAGCCGAGACCGAGCAGTTGATCACAGAAATGATTAAACGCCACGTCATGATCGGCAAATCCCTCCCCGGCACCCTCAAGATCCGCCCTTCGTTGGCGTGGGGCGAAGCAGAAGTCGACTTCTTCATCAACGCGATGGACGAAAGCCTCACAGCGCTGGGTTAACACCCAGCGCCCTGTTGACCTCATTCAACACGTCACGCTCACAAAAAAGCCTGGTCGACTCGCCAGGCTTTTTATATTTCTCTCAATAACTAATAAGCTTCAATGCTTCTAGTCTTTTATGAGTCGCTCAAAGGTATGCTCCGCCATCCCCGCCGACAATCCGCCGTCCACACTGATGGATTGCCCTGTCAGGTAACTGCAATCCGGCGCAGCGAGAAAATGGCACAGTGCCGCCACTTCCTCTGGGTGCCCCACTCGCCCCAACGGGCTAGTGCGCTCGGTCATAATCACTTCCGGGTGATCGGGTGGCAACATTTCAGTCCATACCGACGCTGGGCAAATGGCGTTGACTCGAATCTTTCTGGGTACCAACTCCATCGCCGCGACGCGTGTTAGGCTGCACACCGCTGATTTGGTGGCCGAGTATTGACCGTAACCCGGGTAGCCGACTTTTGATACATCCGATGATGTATTGATAATGGAGCCGCCGTCGTTCATATACTGGGGCGCGAAGCGCAAGCCGTTGTAGACCGCCTTAACATTGATGTCCAGAATACGCTGAAACTCATCCGCGCTTTGCTCGGCAATAGTCGGCCCTGAATTCTCAATGCCCGCGTTGTTCATAATAATATCGAGCTTACCTAGACGCGCTTCGGCTTCCTCAAAACACGCGCGCAACTGATCTTCATTGGTCACATCTGCCTGCAAAAATATTCCATTTAGCTCTTCTGCAAGACTCGTGGCATCCCGACGACCCACAATCGCTACCCGCGCCCCCGCAGCCGCAAACCGTCTGGCCGCTGCCAGTCCAATACCCGACGTACCGCCCGTAATAAGTGCATTCATTCCTTCGAGAGAAAACATAGAGACCTCTGAGATTTATGGCACCGTCATACGTGCCTATGGTGAGTAGATAGCGCGCACATTAGCGCATCGATCATTGAGCATAGGTCAGTTACGAGCATCGCTAAAATACCCAACAGAGCGTAGTTCTCCTTTGTAAACCGACAAAAAAAGCCCCATCAACATGACGGGGCTTTTCGTTCTGACTCGCGATACGGCCAGCGTTCGAGCCACATTGACCAACAGAGGTGTTATCGACAAATGCGGTTTCGGCCTGCGTCTTTCGCCTGATACATTAATTTATCCGCACGTTTCAGTAGGTCATTTTGATTATCCGTGGCGGTATTTTCAGCAATACCTGCGCTAAACGTGACGGGGCCGTGCGCCAAATCCGTCGTGCGAAATGACTCTGCAAGGTATTTCAACTCTCGATAGGTGTCATCTAATGACAACGGTAATAGGAGTACAAACTCCTCTCCCCCTTGGCGGATCGCTAAGCCCTTATTACGCGACGCGGTCTCTTGTAACAACGCCGAGAAGCTTTTTAGAATCTCATCGCCATAGTTATGACCCCATTGATCATTTTGATGTTTGAAGTGGTCTAAATCGAGCAAGGCTAAGCTAAACACCTGATTTTGCTGCGTCCAGGCCATGTATTCTTTATCTAGGATTCTGCGGTTGTACAGCCCAGTGAGATAATCTTTCTCCGACAATGACCGTAGCTTTTCCGCCAGTCTCTCGGCTTTGTGTCGTTCTAGCTTAAATCGAGTCGATAGACTTCCCATCATCACGATCGAAAAAACAGCCATGATGATAAATGTGATGAGCAAGTCGAGCTGTTTCAGCTCTGGATCCCCATACTTGAAAATCAACTCTGGATGCAGTTTTTCCAGCACCATCAGTGGAATAGGAATAATGATACAAAAGAGCTGCCCTAAGCGGCGGAATATCCCTAAATCTTTGAATGAGACAGAAATGTAGATGAGTGAACCAAAAATCAGCAGATAGGTCGGGCCATCAGAGCCCCCATTACCCACCCAATTGGCAGGGATGGATACCAATACGATGACTAAGATAAACAGAAATCGCATTGTTTGAAATTGGTTTTTCCAGCGTGATAGATACCAAATAACGACTACCATCAGCGAAATAAACATCTGCAGGCCGATGTTGTATATGTTGGCTAAGTCGAAGTAATAGTTGACGGATGCGGCTAACACATAGAGAAACACAGTAAACAGCAATACTGCGTGATGCGTATATTCGAATGGCTTATCTTTATCGCCAAGCAACCACTCTAATGTTGTATCTCGGTATCGTTTGCGCATAGTGTCTATCCATATCTTCACCTACTTATCATAGTGGTTACGCTTTGTACAAACGAGCCCGAAATTGAAAAGAACGGTATCGATAGTCACAACTTTTGTATGGATTAAGTTAATAGCGACGATATTAGGGAGGTAACGCAGCGCATGAAGGGGGGCACTAGCGAATCTGCTCAATGAGAAAATCGACCATGGCTCTTACAACGGGGCGCTTAGCGCTGCTGGCTTTCCAATTAAGATAAATCATGGCCTCACCACTCTCAGTTAACGAGGGTTGCCAGTCTGGTAATAACTCTACTAGGCGCCCAGAGCGCAAGTCGTCTTCAACAAATGTGCGGCTCACCAATGTGACACCTTGATTCGCGCGCGCCCACATTAGCAAAGGCGCACCACCGTCTGACGCCAGCACAGGATCAATGCGCACTTTGCGAGTGTCGTTGCCCTTTTGAAAATACCACCAAGTAAATTGACGGGGTCGGAAAAACGTCAAACACGCATGTTTGTGTAAATCCTCAGGGGTGGTTAAAGGTGGGTGTTTGGCGACATAGTCTGCTCCCGCGACCAAGACCGCAGACATATCCAGTAATGGGCGATAAATCAAGTTGGAGTCTTCTGGGCGACCATAGCGAATGGCTAAATCGAAAGGGCTGTCATAGAGGTTAACCAGTTGATTTGTCAAATGAATTGCTACGCGGGCGTCTGGATATCGCTTACGAAACTCTGCCACGAGCGGTGTCAACGTTTCCCGTCCAATCGTGTCAAAAGTCGTTATCTGGATCAGCCCTTCTACCCGCTCGCTTGGCTTGCCAAAGCTCTCTTTGATTTGGTTAACCGACTGCAAAACCTCTTGGCACTGACTGTAGAACTGTTTTCCATCTGGCGTTACTTCTAGGTGCCGTGTTGAGCGCACCAGTAATTTGACCCCTAGCTCGTGCTCCAATTGGTCCAGCCGACGCGTAATGGTACTGGGCGTTTTCCCTAATGCGGACGCCGCGGCACTGAACGAACCCAGCTCCACCACTTTGACAAACTGCTCCATCGCTTCAAGCATGTTCTGCTCCCTTAGCCAAACCTGAACTAAATACCACCATCACTCACAAAGTAAAGCACTCACTTTTGCATAGTACGCAAAACCGAAACGGTGATATCAATAATTTACGCAAAGAGCATATCAAAACACAATGGTTTCTATCGTCACTGACCCTTTATAGGAGCTCCAAATGAACACCATCGAAGCCATTCATCATCGTCGTTCCATTAAGCAATACGACCCTAACCATGTTATGCCTCAAGAGGATGTAAACACCCTGCTCGAAGCCGCGAGCCTCGCGCCAACCTCGTTCAATATTCAACATTGGCGTTTTGTCCATGTCAAAGACATGAACATTCGCCAACAGCTGCGTAGCGCAGCATGGGATCAAACACAGGTGACCGATGCGTCGACTCTGCTGGTGGTTACCGCGAATACTCAATCATGGCAAGAAACACCAGAACGCTACTGGGAAAATGTCGATCAAACCACTCAGGAAACCTTGGTCAACATGTTGCAGGACTTTTACCGTGGCCGAGAATGGCTACAACGGGACGAAGCCATCCGCTCTGGGGCCATGGCGGCACAAAATATTATGCTCTGCGCCGAAGCACTGGGTTACCAGACCAGCCCCATGATCGGCTTTGATATCGATAAAGTCGGCGAGATTATTAACCTGCCCGAAAGCCACGTGATTGTCATGATGATCGCCATTGGCAAAGGCACCACGCAAGCCTACCCACGGGGCGGCCAGCTACCGCTGTCGGAGATCGTTATTGAGAATACATTTTAAATAGCGGTGACGGCGGCGTTTCGCTGAGATCAGCCAAAGCCAGGTGAAAAGCAGGGTGCCTTTTCATCTGGCTCAATTCGCGGCCTGATCGGGGAGATTTTCGATCTTACGATCCATCGAACACGCGTTAGGTCGTTACTTCGCTCGTTGCGTTAGGCTGAACCAATTTCCCGAGTTATCGACGCCTAAGGCTTCGACCCCGTAAAACTGCTCGGTAGGCGGTTGTATAAACTCAACGCCTTTCGCGAAAAGCTCTTCGTAGGTCTTTTGACAGTTCGCTGTTTCGAAAACCCCGGCACCAAACGCGCCATCTGCGACGAGGGCTCGAATCTTGTCTGCGGCATCCTTGGTAAACATTGGCCCTTCTTTTGGCTCGGCTAAGACAAGCTCAAGATCTGGCTGCGCTTTTGCAAAGACGGTTAGCCAACGGAAACCTCCGTCTACGGTCATGTCGGTTCCGACCTCAAAACCTAACTTATTTTGGTAGAAATCGAGCGCTTCATCTTGGTTAAGAACGTAAACGGTAACATGAGCGATTGACTGAATCATTGGCATCTCCGGCAACAAAGTAAGTAGAGCTACTGATCATAGCCAAAGGAAGCGAAGATACCTTATTCAATATTGCTCTTTTCAAGCTTGGCGCCAAACAAACGGTGCGCGTAACACATAGGAATGGACTGAATGGGGTGAGTGAGCGGGTCGCTCGCTAACGCCTGTAATTTTGTGCGATATTGCGTCGGCGACAACCCCGTCTTTTTGCGAAATAACGCAGAAAAGCTGCCAATACTGGTGTAGCCAACCAACTCACAAATGTCATTGATGCTGCGTTGACTTGTTACCAAGAGTTCCTTTGCTCGCTCAATCCTAATTTTCGAAATGTACTGGTATGGTGATTCTCCAAACACTTCAGAGAAGACGCGGCAAAAGTGATATTTAGACATACACGAATAGGTTGCGACGTCCGCTAGATCAAAAGCGAGCGCGTAGTGCTGGGTGAGATAGTCTCGACCAAGGCAAACTTTTTTATATTGCGTGTGGTTAACCGTCATGCATATCCAACATAATATTTGCTTACGTTGTCACTAACGCTACCACAAAGCTAATAATTTTAGACCTTTGGATCCGAGTCAATCGCTGCGGGGGAGTCATTTTCAGGGAGGTAACGCCTACTCGACGTAGCGAGTAGGCGTTGAGTTTACGCTCTGGCTTTTAGGAATTGTCCGATCCAAGCCATCAGTTGGTGGTTTTGAATGTCGTCTTGCTCAATGCTCTGACGGGCTTTGTTAGCCACCTCAGGGGTGAGGGTAACGCCGTCATACATATCCACCAGTTCGTTTTCATATTGCTTTGAAAACTCTGGATGACCTTGGAAAGTCAAAATACGATCTTGGTAGATCAACCCCGCATGTTGACAGAAATTGCTGGTCAGAAAAGTAGCCATTTTTTCTGGCTTTTCAAGCACTTGGTCTTGATGGAAGGCACAGAACGCGATGTCCTTTTGGCCCAATGGAGTCTCAAATCCATCAACCACTTGGTAATGATGAACGCCGACACCCCAACCACCATCAAACTTCGCCACACGGCCACCCAGCGCACGCGCAATGACTTGATGCCCAAAGCAAATGCCGACCAATACTTGGCCTTTTGCGTCGACCTCACGGATAAACTCACACAGCTGAAGGATCCAAGGATCGTCGCCGTAAGCATCCGACTTAGAGCCCGTGATCAGCCAGCCATCGCACGAGTCTGTGCTCGCTGGGAACTCATCTAAGCGTACGTCGAAGATCTCAAACGTCAGCTCAGGTTCATGCGCTTCGAGCTGCTGAGCAAACATCTGTGCATACGTCGGATACTGAGACAACAACACATCGGGCGTAACGCCCGCTGCGAGAATACCTATTTTCATGTACTACTTTTCCTCTAACAAACAGCGCTTAAGGCCCTTGGAATCGATTTTGACGACGCATGATCACAATGGCCGCTACCACTGCCACAGATACAGCGAGAATCATCAAGGTTGCTAAGGCGTTGATCTCTGGCGTTACCCCAAGACGAACTTTGGAGAAAATCACCATCGGTAACGTCGAGTTACCTGGCCCAGAAACAAAGCTCGCGATCACTAAGTCATCCAGCGATAACGTAAAGGACAACAGCCAACCAGACAAGATCGCCGGTGAAATTAATGGCAGTGTGATCAAGAAGAACAAGGATACAGGCTTAGCACCCAAATCCATCGCTGCTTCTTCCAGCGTTTCATCCAATGATGCCAAACGGGATTGCACCACCACCGCGACGTACGCCAAACAAAACGTCGTGTGAGCGATGACGATCGTGGTGGTACCACGACCCGCCGGCCAACCAAACATACTTTCCATAGCAACGAACAACAGTAGCAACGACAGACCTGTGATGACTTCAGGCATCACAAGAGGTGCCGTCACCCAACCCGACAAAATAGTCTTACCACGGAACTTACGCATACGACTCAAAACAAAGCCTGCAAGCGTGCCTAACACAGCCGCTAAGGTGGCACTGATAAGAGCGATCTTTAAGCTGATCCACGCCGCATTCATGATTTGTTCGTTGCGGAACAATTCACCGTACCATTTCAGCGACCAACCGCCCCAAACCGTTACCAGTTTGGATTCGTTGAAGCTGTACAGAATCAGCGCGATGATCGGTGCATAAAGAAACACAAAACCAAAGCCAGCACTGAGTTTCAGTGCCCAAGAGTTGCCCTTGATCATAATGCCTCCTTGTTGCCATTACGCATAAACATAATTGGACCAACCAACACAATGAGCATGACGATGGCGACGGCTGACGCAAGCGGCCAATCTCGGTTGAGGAAGAATTCGTCCCACAACACACGACCAATCATGAGCGTATCGGAACCGCCTAACAAAGCAGGGATAACGTATTCACCCACTGCAGGGATAAACACCAACATACAACCCGCGATAATACCTGGCTTCGCCAAAGGCAAGGTCACCAAACAAAATGCACGCCAAGGCTTAGCTCCTAGGTCTTGCGCCGCTTCGATCAAGCTCAAGTCCATTTTTTCCAAGGTGGTGTAGAGCGGTAAAATCATAAACGGCAAATAGGTGTAAACAATGCCGAGGTATACCGCGAAGTCAGTTTGCAGGATCTGCAACGGCTGATCGATTAAGCCAATCGACATCATGACATCGTTGACCAAGCCATTCTTTTTCAGCAGCGCCATCCACGCGTAAACACGCAATAAGAAAGACGTCCAAAACGGTAAAATGACCAGCGACAGCAACACGGTACGCGCCGTTGGGCCGCTGCGAGCGATCAAATACGCAATCGGAAAGCCAATCAGTAAAGCAAAAAACGTCGAGATCCCGGCAATACGCAACGAGCTTAGGTACGCATCAAGGTAGAATCGCGATTCGAACAAAAATAAGTAGTTGCCAAACGTCACTTTGAGCGTGGCGTAAGCGTTGTTCGGATCCCATTCAATCAGTGGTGAGTAGGGCGGTACCGAAATCATCGCCTCCGCAAGGGAGATCTTGAACACCACTAAAAAAGGGATAAAGAAAAATGCTGCCAGCCAAAGCATCGGCATCATGATCACGAGCCAGCGACCTAAACCAAGCGCGCGAAATCGCTGCATTAAACTCAAGCGAGTAGAGTCGGAGGGTGCTGAAGTCGCCATCATGATGTGAGTACCACGCTGCTATCTGGATCCCATGACAGGTGTACATGGTCATCCCAAGTCAAACGATCACCCGAATCACGCTGCGCGTTGGGTTGTGTCACACGGACTTCACAGCCAGACGCTAAACGTACCTTATAAATCGACTGACTGCCCATGTACGCCACTTCTGTAATCACGCCTTCACAGCGATTGTGTGGCGTATTCGGTGCATCGCGTGTGATGCGTAATTTCTCAGGACGAATCGCAACGCTGACACTTTGATTCGACGCACAGCTAATGCCGTGATCCAGATACACCAGACCTTGTAAATCGTTGCAATGCACGGTTGCGCTGTCGCGCTCATCGGTGACAACCGTACCTTCGAACATGTTAACGTTACCGATGAACTCCGCCACGAACCGATTGCTCGGGTACTCATACATGTCATGAGGCTCGGCGGTTTGTACGATCACGCCGTGATTCATGACACCAATGCGCGTCGCTAAAGTCATCGCTTCTTCTTGGTCGTGGGTTACCACGATGAAGGTGATGCCGAGCTCTTCTTGCAAGCGCATCAGCTCAAATTGGGTTTCTTCACGCAGCTTTTTATCCAGCGCGCCAAGCGGCTCATCCAGTAGCAACAGCTTCGGCTGCTTAACTAATGAACGTGCTAAAGCGACACGTTGACGCTGACCACCTGACAACATGTGCGGTTTACGACGGGCTAAATGACCCAGTTGCACCATGTCGAGGATGTCTGCCACACGTTTCTTCACTTCTGCATTTGGCAGCCCTTCACGTTTCAGACCGAAGGCAACATTGGCTTCGACGCTCAGATGTGGAAACAAGGCGTAGGACTGAAACATCATGTTTACAGGACGCTCCCAAGGGGGCGTATGAGACATGTCCACACCATCAATGATGATGCGGCCTGAGGTCGGCGCTTCAAATCCAGCAAGCATACGTAGCAATGTACTTTTGCCAGAGCCTGAGCCACCTAACAGGCAAAACAGCTCATTTTGGTAAATGTCGAGAGACACATTGTTTACGGCAGTAAAATCGCCGAACTGTTTAGTGATTTGTTCGATTCGGACAAAAGGCTCCGCATCGGTTTGACGCCAACTAGGCTTAGCTTGTGACGTTGTTTGAGGCATTACGGATGAAACAGACATAACCCACCTGTAGCAAAGAAAGAAAGCAAGCTAGGCGATTTAGGGAATCGCCTAGCATCGTCACAAGTGCTTAGCGACCTAACTTGATATTAGTCCAAGCACGAGTCAACGAACGGTCAAAGCGCGCTGTATGGGCAACTTGTACGTACAGTTTCTCTTTTACAGCTTCTGTTGGGTAGATGCCTTTATTGTTTACTACATCATCATTTAGCAACGGTTCCGCAGCCGTGTTTGGCACTGCGAAGTAAACGTAGTTAGAAATCGCCGCTGCAATTTCAGGACGTAGAACGAAGTCGATGAATTTATGCGCCGCTTCTGGATGTGGTGCATCCGCTGGAATCGCCATTAGGTCAAACCAAACGACTGTGCCTTCTTTCGGAATCACGAATTTGATGTCTACACCTTGACCTGCTTCGTCAGCACGGCTTTTCGATTGCAAAACATCACCGTTGTAACCAACAGCAACACAGATATCACCGTTCGCTAGGTCAGAAATGTACTTACTAGAATGGAAGTACTTAATGTCATCACGCACACCAGACATCAGCTGCTTAGACGCATCCAACTCACCTGTGTCTTCAGAGTTCGGATCGACGCCACGGTAATTATGCACAACAGACATCATTTCAGCAGGTGAGTCGAGAACTGAGATACCACAGTCTTGTAGTTTCGCAGCGATCTCTGGGTCAAATAGCACGTCCCAAGAATCAATCTCAGAGGTACCAAGACGCTCTTCAATCATCTTAGTGTTGTAGCCAATACCAATGGTTCCCCATGCGTAAGGGATGTTGTATTGGTTACCCGCATCATGTTTTTCAATGGTTTTTGCCAACGTTTGATCGAGGTTAGGGTAGTTGCTTAGCTTGCTTTTATCGATCTTTTGATACACGCCTGCTTGCAATTGACGCTCGAAGAACGAGTTCGAAGGCATCACGACATCGTAGCCAGAGCCACCCGCCATTAACTTAGCTTCAAGCACTTCGTTGCTGTCGTACACATCGTAGTTAACTTTGATACCCGTCTCTTTGGAGAACTGTTCCAATGCGCCAGGCGCCATATAGTCCGACCAGTTATAGATATTGAGGACATCTTCCGCGTAGCTGCTTGCGGTAAAAGTCGAGATTGCGCCTGCGATCAGTACATTTAAAGCGTTACGTTTCATATTGGGTTCTCCCATTGTAGGCCAACTCACGTTAGCCTGTTCCAGTTGTTAGTTTGTTTCTCAGTTCTTTGGAGCTTCTTCTTAACTCTCTTATTGTTCATCTAGGGTAGCGCGCTTATAAGTACGCTTCATATTCCACATTAGATATGCGGCCGTAGATTTTTAGCTGTTCTTGCTCTTTGGCAGAGCCAAACACTCGAACAAATTCAGGTCCGAGATAATCGCGCAAGAAAGCACTGTCCATAAACGATTCGGTCGCTAACTCCCAACGATTCGGCAGCGGTTCAAAACGCTCAGACATCGCGTAAGCATCGCCTTCAATTGGCTCTGGCGGCGACATTTTCGCTTCGATGCCGTGCAACGCTGCACCCAACACCGCCGCTAAGACAAGGTAAGGGTTCGCATCGGCACCCGCAACGCGATGCTCAATACGACGAGCAATATTTTCACTTTCTGGAATTCGGACTGCCACCGTACGGTTTTCATAGCCCCAGCTCGCGAACGTCGGAGCGTGAGCGCCCGTTTGGAAGCGACGGTAAGAGTTCAAATGCGGCGCAAACACCAGCATAGAGTCCGACATGTGATTCAGCAAACCAGCAACCGCTTGTTGAAGCAAGCCAGAACCTTCCTCTGTTCCATTGTTAAAGACGTTGTTACCTTTTTCATCCAGCAAGCTGAAATGGACGTGGAAGCCGTTACCGCTTTTATCTGCGTAAGGTTTCGCCATAAAGGTTGCACCAAAGTCATGCTGACGCGCAACGCCTTTGATCAAACGTTTGAACATGATCGCATGATCCGCAGCGAGCACCGCATCATCGGTGTGCTTCATATTAATTTCGAACTGGCCAGGGCCTAATTCAGAAATAATGGTGTCGGCTGGGATGCCTTGTGCTTCACACGCGGCACGTACTTCTGCAAAGAAGCCTTCCAATCCATCCATTTCTTCAATGGAATAACAATCGGTTTTGCTTAAACGACAGCCATTACCATCAACAATCACTGGCGGAGACGGAACGCGCTTCGCTTCAGACGTGCCGTCCAATAGGTAGAATTCCAGCTCCGTCGCTACGACAGGGGTATACCCTAAATCTTTGAAGCGCTTCACGATGCGCGTCAGGATTTGGCGAGGGTCTGGGTAAAAAGGTGTGCCGTCGGCATTGTACATCATGGCTAAAATCTGATCGCGAGCGGACTCTGCCCATGGTACCGGAATCGGTTCATCGTGAACGGGTAGACAAATACCGTCACTATCACCTGTTTCGAACACCATGCCATTGTCGAGCACATCATCGCCCCAATGGTCGAAGCCGATCACGGAATGAGGCAATTTTACACCCTGCTTCATCACGCTTTTTAAACCACTTGAGGGCATACGCTTACCGCGTAAGTTTCCGTTTAAATCTGTGATAAACAGATCAAACTCATTGTTCCCTTCGTAAATATCCGACATAAAAAATACTCTTATGAAATTAGTCTTACTGCGGGAGACTCTCTTAGCGCCTGAATAGCCGAACTTTATTTCGAGTTAAGCATTAAGAATGTTAATTCAGGTCAGGTTCTCTCGATATAAATCACTTTAACCCGAGCAAATGATGCGAGTAACTATCCCCGATTAGGTATATGCAAGAAGGGTCGTCTTTGTATAAAAACTATACTGGAGGTATTACACTGATTTATCTGTGCCTTGCTAAAAAGGCCGATATTCGGGCGTTTTAGCGAAACACGCACCTAAAGGAAATAGATTCGCACAGCATAAGCCGAAACATTATTCGGGTTATGAGCTTATTAGTACTACAAGGAGGGATAAGAAGTCGATGAAATTTTTGTCTAGGACAAAGAAATCCTTCGGCTACAAAGGGATTTCCAAAACCGACATTTAAATCGACTTAATGGTGACAGGCCTAACCCTAGATAGTTGGCGCGAGATTTGCTTTTATCCCCGCTACTATCTTTAGGTAACAGCGTTTTGCTGTCACGCAGTCATTGATTCAAAGTAAAAAGAGAGGCGTAAACGTCATGCAAAAAAACACCTTACGAGGGCAGCTAGATCTTTCTGAGCTGATGAAAGATTTAAGTAATTTGACCTGCCACGTACGAGTGCCCAGCTTCCCAAGCGTATTAGAAGGCTTTTTGCGTAACCTATGCTACTTCGACACCCTTCTCATCGTGACCTACAAAAAGGCGCTGAAACCACTTCTGATCCACCCAACTGACCCCGCTGAGCAAAGCCAGACGCTGCGCATCTATTTGTATCAAGCGTATTTACTCGATCCCGTGTTTAACTCCATTCAACAGGGGATTACTCCTGGCGTGTATCGGTTAGTGGACATGGCCCCGGATTCCTTCGAAGAAACCGAGTATTACCAAACCTGCTATCGCAACTTTGACTTGGTCGATGAGATCAATATTTTGGTAGACCTAGACGCCACCACGACCTGCGCGGTGTCTCTGGGGCGCAAGAAAGCCGTTGGCTCGATACGTCGATCAGAGCTGAACAACCTGAGAACGGTGTTTCCCATGATTGAGGCCTTGATCAGCCAATTTTGGATGGCGCAAGCAGGGGAGTTTGTTGAGCGCCCGCCCTCTACAGGCCCGTTGAAACACGCACTCAAAACCTTTGCTCAAGGCGTGCTCACCACCCGCGAGCAGGAAATACTGGGCTTATTACTCAAGGGGCACTCTTCGAAGTCCATCGCCAACGAGCTTGGCATCAGTGCAGGGACCGTCAAGGTGCATCGTAAGAACATCCATGCGCGACTTGATACCTCAACCCAGTCTGAGATCTTCACGCTGTTTCTCAGCCACTTAGACGCGCTGGACAGGGCAAGTTAAGCTCTACGTATAGACACTGATCGTACTCAACCAAAAAAGCCGCTCGAAAGCGGCTTTTTAGCATCTCTAAACACTCTCGGCGCTTAGATACCGAAACGATCACGCATGTTGTAGTACGCTGCACCCGCGACAGTGTACGGGATGCGCAACAAGCGGCCGCCAGGGAACTGATACTGCGGCATGCTAGCGAACACGTCGAAGCGCTCGGTATCACCATCAATCGCATCCGACAGGATTTCACCCATAAGATGTGAGTTCGTCACACCATGACCGGAGTAACCTTGCGCGTAATACAGGTTGTCACCGATTTTACCCACCTGAGGCATACGCATCATGGTCAATAGGAAGTTACCGGTCCAGGCGAAGTCGATTTTAGTCCCTTTTAACATTGGGTAGGTTTTCAACATTTTCGGCACAATGATCGACTCAATCTTACCCGGATCGCGCGCACCGTAAGTCGTACCGCCACCGTAAATCAAGCGACCGTCGCCGGATAAACGGTAATAATCGAGTACATAGTTACAGTCTTCTACACAGCGATCTGTCGGTAACAGTTGTTTTTGCATGTCTTCGGACAGTGGCTCCGTCGCAATCACCTGCGTGCCACAAGGCATCGCCTTTTTCTCAATTTCTGGTAACAAACCAAAGACGTAGGCATTGCCCGCGACGACGATCTTATCCGCGACGACACTGCCTTGCTTGGTGACCACTTTACCCGGCACACCTTGCTCCAGACGCACCACTTCTGAGTCTTCAAAGATTTGTCCACCAAGGCTTTCAAACGCTTTGGCTTGGCCCAACACAAGATTTAATGGCTGAATGTGACCGCCTTTACGATCCAGCAAACCACCAGCATAGCGATCTGTCCCGATGTGATCTTGGATCGTTGATGCAGTAAGTAGCTCTAGATCATTGTGGCCGTGGGATTCCCACAATGCTTGTTTGGCTTTTAGCTCTTCAAATTGCTTTTTATTACAGGCTGCGAAGACGTTACCGTGTTTTAAATCACAATCAATGTTGTACTTTTCAATACGATGGCGAATCAGATCCGCACCAGCAAACGCCATTTTCGCCATTTTTTGGCCAATCACATTGCCGTAGTTATTGAAGATGTAATCAATGTCGCGGTTAAAGCTGTTGACGATTTGGCCACCGTTACGACCCGATGCACCAAAGCCTACACGAGAGCCTTCAACAACGATGACGCTTTTGCCTTTTTCTGCCAACGCAAGCGCCGTAGAGATGCCGGTAAAACCAGCTCCAACGATACAGACGTCGCAGCGAAGCTCGCCAGTCAGCTGTGGGCGCAACGCTTTGTCGTTTGCCGACGCCGCGTAATACGAATTTGCATGAGTAGGAGTTGACATAATGAACGACCTTCCAAAGCTTAAAGACTGATAATTGGTTCGCGGTAGGTAAGCCCACCTATTGCCTTCCCCCTAAGCTCTGAGAAGGCAACTACGAATGTTAAGTTGGATCGGCGCTTACTTCAGGCTGATCCACGTGTTTTTGAGTTCGGTGTATTTCTCTAACGCATGCCAAGACTTATCGCGGCCATTACCGGACGCCTTAATACCGCCAAATGGCACGGTTGTATCACCATCACCCCAAGTGTTAACCCACACCATGCCGGACTCTAATAAGCCACTCACACGATGGGCACGGCCTAAATCATTGGTCCATATAGACGCCGCCAAGCCATACTGGGAGTCATTTGCCAACTCAATGGCTTCTTCTTCGCTATCAAACCCCATTACCGCCAACACCGGCCCGAAGATTTCTTCGCGAACAAAGTCCATCTCATGCGTCGCATCGGTAAAGATCGTTGGCTTAGCGTAGAAACCTTGACCTTCTTGGTAATCGGGTTTGCCGCCCATCGCCAGCGTCGCGCCATCGGCCATCGCGCTTTCGATGAAGCGTGTCACGGTGTCCAGTTGTGCTTTATCGACCATTGGTCCCATTTTCGTAGCAGGATCCAATGGGTCACCGGGCACGTAAACCTTAGCCGCCTCAAGCAATGCCGCCATGAACTCGTCTTTGATGCTGTTTTGCACGTACAGACGCGAGCAGGCAATACAGACTTCGCCTTGGTTGGTAAAGATCGCTGTCGCTGCGCCTTTCGCCGCCGCTTGGATATCTTTGCAATCTTCAAACACTAGGCAAGGGGACTTACCGCCCGCTTCAAGCCAGACCCGTTTCATATTGGACTGACCGGCATATTGCATCAGCATCCCCGCCACTCGGCTTGAGCCAGTGAAGGCAAGGGTGCCGATGTCATGGTGCAACGCAAGGGCTTTTCCAGCAGTATGACCAAAACCGGGGAGGACGTTGAATACACCGTCTGGAACCCCCGCTTGCGTTGCTAACTCTGCAATTCTTAACGCACTCAATGGCGATTTTTCAGAAGGTTTGAGAATCACACAGTTGCCCGCTGCTAAAGCGGGTGCGATCTTCCACATCACCATCATCAATGGGTAGTTCCATGGCGTAATAATCGCCACCACTCCCAATGCTTCGCGACTGATTAACGCAAGATTGTCTTTATTCGTTGGCGCAATTTCGCCATATAACTTATCGATGCATTCTGCCGACCAGCGCAAACAATCAATCGAGTCGGGCACATCGATATTGACCATCTCAGAGATGGATTTGCCCATGTCTAAGGTGTCGATCAGGGCCAACTCATCTTTATGCTGCTCTAGCAAATCCGCCCATTTTTGGAGGATACGCTTGCGTTTGCCGGGCGCCATGTTGGACCAAGCGCCGCTCTTGAACGCCGCTTTCGCAACAGAGACCGCCTGATCGACATCCGCCGTATCACAGCTTGCAACGTTACCAAGCAAGGACTCATCGGTCGGATTGATACACGCGAATGTGTCACCGCTAAGCGCTGGCGTAAACTGTCCGTCGATATACGCCTGTGTCGACAGGTTTAATTCCGTTTTTAACGTTTGCCATTGTTCGTAGGTCTTCATTCGTAATTCCTTCCTCTGACGCTCACTCGAAGCGTGTGATGAGTTGCAGTGAATCTAAGTTAACTGAGGGTCATCCTATCTCACCATATCCCCGTGGGGGTATATCGTTTTTTCAGTAGTCAACTAAGATGGTGTAAACAGTCAAAGCGGCGTCTTCGCCAATTTGTTTATTATGATAACAATACCCCTGTGGGTGACGATTTGGAGAACACTCTATGTCAAAGGTAACCGTGGCGGCCACGCAAATGCATTGTACGTGGGATCAGCAAGAAAATATTAACCGCGCTGAGAAATTGATTCGCAAGGCCGCGTCTCAAGGTGCGCAAGTGATCTTGATTCAAGAACTCTTTGAAACGCCGTACTTCTGTATTGAAATCCATGAGCCTTTCCACGATTTGGCGACCACGCTTGAAGAAAACGAAGCATTCCAACGCTTTACGTCGCTGGCCAAAGAACTTGACGTCGTGTTGCCTTTTAGCTGGTTTGAAAAATCAGGGCAAGTGCGCTTTAACTCCGTCGCCATGATTGATGCGGGTGGTGAGCTGCTGGGCGTGTATCGTAAAACACACATCCCTGACAGCGATGGCTATTTAGAGAAGTACTACTTCAGCCCAGGAGATACTGGCTTTAAAGTCTGGCAAACGAAATACGGCAGCGTCGGCGTCGGCATCTGCTGGGATCAGTGGTTCCCTGAAACCGCCCGCTCTATGGCCTTAATGGGCGCAGACCTATTATTGTTCCCAACTGCGATTGGCTCTGAACCAAGCCAACCACAACTGGACACCATGCCACACTGGACCAACACCATGCGCGGTCACGCGGCTGCCAACCAAGTGCCAGTGATTGCTTCTAACCGTATTGGTACCGAAGCCGCTCAGCATCGTGACCTAGAGCTGACCTTCTACGGATCTTCATTCATTTGTGATGAAACCGGCGAGCTTGTTCAACAAGCCAACCGCGACAGCGAGGACGTCTTAGTCCACACATTCGACCTTGCGCACATACGCACTCAGCGCAAAGCGTGGGGCTTATTCCGAGATCGTCGTCCAGAGCACTACGGTGTGCTCAAAACCCTTGATGGACAAGTAAAATAGGAGACGCTATGCAGACCTCAACCCCTAAAGCAGACGGCTTTTGGATGCCCGGAGAGCATAGCCCGCTGTCCAGCGTCTGGTTGGCGTGGCCAACTCGACCTGATAACTGGCGCGAACAGGCTGTGCCAGGGCAGGCAACATTTGCTCACTTTATCGAGCGTCTCAGCGACTACGTCACAGTAAAAGTGGCCGTTGTTCCTGAGCAAGAGGCACAAGCAAGAGCCATGCTGCCAGAAAAGGTACAGATTTTTGCCATGCCTTATAACGATTCTTGGATGCGGGACATCGGCCCGACGATGGTCGTGAACAGCGCGGGCGAAAAACGCGCCGTAAATTGGCAGTTCAATGCATGGGGTGGTGAGCTAGATGGCCTCTACGATGATTGGTCTGACGATGAAACCATTGCCAAACGTGTGGCCGAACAAGAAGGCGCAGTGTGCTACGACGCACCGCTGATCCTTGAAGGCGGCTCCATTCATAGCGATGGGGAAGGCACGGTCTACACCACCGAAGAATGCCTGCTTCATCCCAGTCGTAACCCCGACCTGAGCCGCGCGGATATTGAAGCGCACTTGAAGGATTATCTGGGCATAGAAAAAGTGATCTGGTTGCCACAAGGTCTATTCAACGATGAAACCAATGGCCACATTGACAACATCCTGCATGTGGTCAAACCCGGCGAAGTGATCCTCACCGTCTGTGAAGACAACGCGGATCCGCAATACGCCATCAGCCAAAAGGCATTAGACGTACTGGCCAACGAAACCGATGCGCGCGGACGACACATCAAAGTGCACCAGATGCCGCTACCGGGGCCACTTTACATGTCTGAGGACGAAGCCGCAGGCTTGGAACAACCGGATCGTATGGCACGCGAAGCGGGCGAACGTTTGGGCGCGTCCTACGCGAACTTCTTGATCTGTAACGGCGCGGTGTTCTACCCACTGCTCGACAGCACACAAGATGACCGCGCGAAAGACGTGCTTGAAAAAGCCTTTCCGGAGCATACCATCGTCGGCATTCCATCCCGTGAAGTGCTACTGGGCGGCGGGAACTTGCACTGCATTACCCAGCAAATTCCTGCGTAACCAACACGCCTGACACACAAAAGCCACGCCTGACACAGGCGTGGCTTTTGTGTTTTTATCTGGTCCCAATTGACCAACCCCCTTACAATCGTCGATTTCCTAGTGGTGGGTGCTGAGCCAAAAAAACAAAAGAAGATCAACAAAAAAGCATCATTGGAGACACCTTGACCATTTTGCCCGTGCAGCCTAAGAATTTTTCCATAGCTTTTAGAATGGGCTCAATAATATCCTCCAGATAAACCCCTCTGGAGTGAGATTAATGTATAACGCTAACATACCCGGCGCCGATAGGCGCATAGTTGATGTTTTTATTAGGTTTTTAGCCTTCAAGCTTCACCACCGTAATTTGCCAACCGTTATTCGTGGCCTTGGTGTCTGCACGCATTTCCATTGCATTAGTTCTAATGAAATAGAATTTTTTACCTTCCATTACATTGAGCTTCGCCATGGTGTTTTTCATTCGCGTATCAATCACACCTTGAGGTTTCTCGGAAGTGGTTGCCTCAGCGGATACAACAACCTGACCTTCGTAGGTGCCCCGCAAATCAGGTTCAGCGGAATCACCGGTTTGACGAGGATTCCAATACCATTGTGTTTCGGGATGCGCGTGTTCATTTGAATTAAGCCAGATTAGTCCCTGAAGAATCAGGTACTCATGCTGAATTTGGTTAAGGTTTTCATACACGGAAGAGCGAATGCTTCTGAGCTTAGACAGCCCTACCCCAAGATCTTCGACGTTTTCGTCGGCAAACTCACGAACACTTGATAAAAAGGTGTTCATGTCTGAGAGAACTTTCTCTTTGGCTTGATCGATGTTGTCTATTCGTTCCATTTGAAACCTAACGCTTTGCTCACCGGTGAATTAGGAGCGCAGCGAGTAATTTGTCCGTGCGCAGCAACTTGTTATGCATGTATTTCATTAACCGAGTCTGAAGAATTTATCTGATTTTTTAAGTGTTAACACAGAATTTTCATCAATAAACTCTTGGCTTAGTGAAGCCAATTTATCTTTTAGCACAGACATAATGACCTGAACTTTATTCTCATTTGCTAGACATGCCAGTGTTGCTAATTTATCTTGATCCGACGCTTCCAAATAATCTTGTATAGTAAATTCAGGAAAGGACGCACCCGTTTCTTTAACGAATTCCACAAATGCCATATCAAATGCTAATGCAGCAGCCCTCGGAGCACCATCTCCAGAAACTCTTTCTTGATTTACGATTGAAAACTCAATTTCATTTGTATCGCTTTTGGTGCCAACATTAAAGCTCAAAGAAAAGTCTTTAAATATCGCCCTACTAAATGACTTCAAATGCTTATTAAATACTTCAATATTCTGACTTAGTTGTAATATTTGAAGTTTATTTTTTTCTCGGAGTTTTTGAATATTTATGTCTAGCTTAGATATTTCACTAGATTCATGCTGAACTTCATCGACGACTACGCTTATCCTGCCTCTCTCTTCACGTTTGTCTTGTATTTCTTTTTCTATCACGACGAAGCCCGAAAGATGCGATTCACCTACAAGTGCAGAGAACAGATTCTTTTCTTCATCTAATAGGCTATTCAACCTATTTTCCATATTAACTACAGTGAGTTTATAGTCACTGATTTTATCATTAAGATAATTAACCTTCTTTGATACCACCTGCTTATGAAACTCTATTGTATCTTCCAGTGTTTTTTTAAGATCAGGGAGCAACAATTTAGCTTCTTCATATACCTTCTCTATTAAATCAGTATTTATATTCGATTTCTTTTCTTCATATCCACTTATGGTTCTTTGAGAATATGAGATTCTTATATTCAACTTTGATATTTCACTTGTTAATTGTGCAATTTCCTCTCGAATTTTTTTTAGCTTTTCAACGCCTTTGTTTTGAGAATCCTTGAAATCAAACAACTCTTCTTTATTCTTTAATATCTCTATTTCATCATCGATAGATTTAAGCTTATCTTTATAGTCTTGCTCCGTCCTTCCATTCAACAGCATTGAAATTCTATCATTTCGTTGGTTTCTTTCTTCCCCAAACTGAATCTCACTAGAAAGATCATTATGCCCCGAAAAGCCAAATAGATATGAGTAATACAATATATACTGCTGGTCACTTGTATTTGAGTTTAGATATCGATAGATATTAGAGGCAGTTTTTTTATCCAAGCGAACAAAACGATTCTTAATTGAAGAGTAGGTAGGGTTAGCAATACTAAACCCGAGGATCGGGGCTAACGCTGCTTTAAATTTTCCATTTGTATCAAATTTATCATCATTAATAGATGAATATATTTTTTGAATAGTGCGTTTTTTTTGCTGAACCTTATGTATTCTACGATTAATTCTATAATTCTTTTTATTTACGCACACATCAAGGGAAAACAACACCCTTCCACTAGTAACCATATCCTCAATGGCTTCATTTTTCGTTCGTGACTCTGGGTCATGCCAAATACTCTTACCATCAGAGCCTAAGCAAAAGTTTAATACTCTTAGCGCAGTGCTTTTCCCAATCTGGTTACCGTCGTCCTCGCTATTGGTAATTATGTTAATTCCGTCTTTGAATTGAATTTCACGAATTATTATCTCGTCGAAAAATACTTTTAAATTAATTATCTGCATAATTTTATGTTTCCGAAGCTATCCAGCTCAATTGCATTCAGCAGATACAACCAATCAAGCCCCAAATAAAAGTAAGTTAAAGAAATCTTGTTAGTTCTATTATGAAAAAGGTCAAATAGCCTTATAGGATCAACAGATTTCTCATTCGATTCTCTTAGAACTAAAATAATAGAAGCTCCTATAACATATAGGCTTTTTTGAGGCTCAGATACATCATCAATAATCATAAGGCCTCTCCAATATTTTACAATTGATAAACCCATAGCAAACTATCAAGTTTGCTGAGTCACGAACGTCTTCCACTGGGGTTGCATGAAAATCAATTCTTGCATTCTCTAAAATTGAATCAGTAACTTGCTGCAAAAGTAGGTCTGAGTGATTTCGAATAGTCGAAATCACTGAATCCTTATCTTTAATTGCTACTCTTTCATGAATCAGAAGTTGTCGGCGATGATTCTTATAGTTTTGATGTATAGACCTAAGAAACTTATTTTTTGCTCCAGGATCCTCATCATCAATCGCATCAATTTGCTCTTCTACTAGAGTTAAAAAACTAACACAGTCGATGATTTCTTCAGAAAACACTCTTACATTATTAAAATCTAGCTTCTCATCTGGTTCAGGCAACTCACCGGCACTATTGGCCTCCATCTCAGGATCATAATTTTCAATTATTTTCTCCAGCAGAGGGTTAAGAAGTGAGCTAAATCTAGCGACATGGTTCAGGTTGAAAGTTGGACTATTACCAATACCAGACCCATCATATGCCAGACCACCACGATCGGCTTTAATGTCCTTATATGCCATTATTTATCATCCGATTTATTTTTAAAGAACTTAAAAAAATTCAAAAAACCAGAGTTATCAACAGCAATACCACCATTATCAGCAGTAATTGATTTCCCGTTTGACTTCGTTACTGATGATAGAAGGATAGCAACTAATAGCAATACTCCCGCTATTCCAGAAGACCAGATAAATGCTTTAAATGTTTGCTCTGGTGTCATAGCTGAAAACGCATTTGCTTGTATAAAACCCTGATGCACAGACCAAAATATAGCTGCTGAAATTGCAGCCAATCCAAAACCAGCTTTAACTGTTCCTGATAAAAATTTAAGCATATTCATTTATCCTTATCTGACGCTACTTTGCATAACAGCTTAATAGTGCGCATGCTCGTTTATACAATAAACCGTGCGTGCGGGTTATTCTGTTTAGTGCTTTTAGGATAAGAGCACTAAGCATTTGATTATTAAGGGCTAAAAAGCATCTTCAGGCGCTCACTCACTATAAAAACAAGTATGCGCGTTTTTCTAAATAACCGTGCGAATCAAGGAGGGGAGAAGGGTGTGGGCTCTCGTCTTCCTTGACGCTATGTTGACACACTAATCTATTTTTAAATGAGTGCCAATTGTCATGGCCAGATATTTTAAGGGTTGCTGCGATTTGTCATGGAGGTTGATGGCCTTGTCGCGATAAATCACGACCTACAATAATTGGGCCAAGTATAGATGCATAGGCTTCCATGCGTTTGATTCGCGCTGACGGTCTCGGAACGAGACATGGCGCAAGCGACGCAAATGCGTGGTATCGCCAACCCGCAGGTATGAAGGGATTCTATTAAGTTCCGATTTCGTCGCATGTTTTTGGGCGTGTTGATTTACACTGTTGCTGACACTCTTTTTTAATGGGTAATTAGGATGAGCAGTAATACGCTTTCTAGCCAGCAGCGGTCGGCCTTTCAGCAAGCAAGGCTGGCGCGTGATCCGCGTTTTGATGGGACGTTTTTCGTGGCGGTCAAAAGCACGGGGATTTTCTGTCGTCCTATTTGCCCTGCGCGTTTGCCGAACGAATCCAACGTTGCCTACTACCAACAAGCGCTGGAAGCCATGCGCGACGGCTATCGTCCGTGCTTACGTTGCCGACCCGACAGTGCACCCGGTTCCTGTGCTTGGCAGGGCGCTCAAACCACAGCCACGCGAGCGCAAACGCTGCTGTCGAATCTGCCACCGGAGCCGATTAGCACGATTGCCGAGCGTTTGGGCATCTCCGAGCGTTACTTACATAAATTGATTCACGCCGAGTTGGGCCTGTCGCCTAAGAGTGTCCAGCTTTACCACCAGCTAATGTTTGCTAAGCGTTTGTTGCAGCAAACCCGTCTGCCTATTGAGGACGTGGCATCGAGCGTTGGCTTTCACTCCGCCAGACGTTTGCAGAGCATGATGAAAAGCCATTGGTCATTAACACCCTCGCAACTGCGCCGCGCAAACATCGACGGCTTGGAACAGGCTGTGCCTCAGTTGACCCTCTTTCTTGCGTATCGTCCACCTTATCAATGGGCGATGGTTCGAGATTTCTTGCGTAAGCGCGCCCTTACCGAGGTAGAAGAGGTGCGCGATCACAGCTATCGACGCGTATTTAGCGAGGGTGACGTCAATGGTTGGATCTATGCAGAGCATCAACCCGAGCACAATGGGTTTGCAGTGAGCTTATCGATTGATACGTTGCAAGCAGCGCCTAACATACTGGGGACGTTAACGCGCGTGCTCGACCTCAATGCCGACCCTGATCTCATTTTCCAAGCGCTGTTGTCGGCGGGCATCAGCCCTGACGAAGCAGTCGAAGGGCTGCGGTTACCCGGTGTTTGGAGTGTGTTTGAAGCGGGGTGCCGAGCCATTTTAGGTCAGCAAGTGGCGGTGAAAGCGGCCATTTCCCAACTCAACAAACTGACTCAAGCCTTAGGACAAGACAATGGCTTCGGCCTAACATTTCCGACGCCAGAGGCGGTCGCGGCCAGTGACTTAGATTTCTTTAAAATGCCGCAAGCGAGAAAAAACACCTTGCGAGCGTTTGCCCATTATATGGCCACCACCGACACCAAAGACTTTTCGCCCGATGCCGTATTGGCGTTAAAAGGCATTGGCCCTTGGACGCTGGATTATATAATGATGCGCGGGCTGAGCGACCCAGACAGAACGTTAGCGGGCGACTTAATCGTGCGCACTATGACCGAGACGCTGCCGATCCAACCTGAGCGCGCGGCGCCTTGGCGCAGTTATTTAGCCATTCAGTTGTGGCACATGGCCGATGTCATCAAAAATAAGGAACCTGCTATGTACAACCAATACCTTCAAAGCCCTTGTGGACTGATTCATATTCAAGCGACCGAGGAGGGCATTACGGCGATTCGGTTTGTCGAAGCGTCGAGTGCGCCCTCGTCAAACCCATCTGAGCTTACCATTGAAGCCGGCCGCCAGCTCGATGCGTATTTTGCGGGCCAGCTGACGGTGTTTGATTTGCCGCTGGCGGCTCAAGGAACGCCGTTTCAGCAAAACGTTTGGCAAGCGCTTTGCGCCATACCTTTTGGTGAAACACGCAGTTACCAAGACATCGCGAATGCCATCGACAACCCAAAAGGCGTGCGCGCGGTGGGCCTCGCCAATGGCAAGAATCCGATTTCCATTGTGGTACCGTGCCACCGAGTGATCGGCCGCAACGGCAAGCTCACAGGCTATGCAGGCGGGCTAGAACGCAAAGCCGCGTTGCTGACATTAGAAGGCAGCCATTAACCGCCTGTGGCGTTTTCGCGCTCTATAGCTTCTCAGCCAAACGATGCGCTAATTGATGTAAGAAGGGCGCAAACACAAACGAGATGACACCCGCTGCAGGCCAAGCCAATATCCAAGCGTGCAACCAAGACGAAACGAAGTCAGGGGTTAAGCCGATGTTCAAGAAGGTAATCCAAGCGGACATCAACAACGACAATACGAAAGACATCATCGTCGCAAAAATAATACGGTGTTTCATAAGGCGCCTCAGCGTTTATTCATAAGCAATCAAAGCAGCGAGCATAGCAGACCATAGATAGGATCATCATAGATACTTTTGAATCTTTTTCGTACCAGCGACCATTTGACGTGCCCCATTGATTTGATAGATCGCCTTTTCTAGATAGCCAAGCTTGGTTTCAAGCGTCATAATTTAGACCTCTTCACCCACCACCACAGAAGAAACATTGATTATGGAGCACTTAGTTTGGTGGCAGTACGCCGCCATCGCAGGGATTTTCATTTGGAGCGGCTTTGTTCGCACCGGATTAGGCTTTGGCGGAGCCGTCTTAGCTTTGCCATTCTTGCTACTGGTTCACAATGACCCGTTGGTATTTTTACCCATCATTTCGATACATTTACTGGTGTTTTCGAGCTGGATCGCATGGCGAGGCTCACAAAAAGCCAAACAAGGACGCTCCACCGCAGAGCGCGGTGACGCGTCGGGCAATATCGCTTGGGGGTATTTGCGTAAAGCGCTGGGGATCATGATCGTTCCCAAGCTCATTGGTGTATTTGGCCTACTGACCTTGCCGAATGACATCGTCACAGGCGTGATATTTGTCATTGTGGCGGTGTTTGCGATGTCTTACATCGTCAATAAACCGTTTTACAGTAACAACCCTATCGTCAGCACCGGCCTGCTGATGATGGGCGGTTATGTGAGCGGCACATCATTAATCGGCGCGCCGTTGATTGTTTCGGTGTTTGCCACAAAAGTACCGCACCACCAGCTACGCGATACCTTGTTTGTGCTGTGGTTTATCTTAGTCTGCATCAAAATGGTGTCATTCTTGATTGCGGGCGTCGATCTGCAATTGATCCACCAACTGTGGCTGTTGCCGTGTGCCTTCATCGGCCACTTAATCGGTCAGCACTTTCACGAACGTATTGAAAAAACCGACACGCCCACCTTCTTCAAATTTATCGGCTGGGCATTGTTGCTCGTCTGTGTGTTTGGCTTGTACTCGACGTTCTGGTTGTAAAGCTGGGAACAACTTAACCCCTCCCTAACCCTCCCCTTAAAAAAACAAGGGGAGGGAATTCGAAATGCTGCAGAGCTGAAGATCTAGCTCCTCCCCCTTACCAAGGGGGAGGTTGGGTGGGGGTTGCAATGTCTGACGTTACCCAAACAACTTAACCCCTCCCTAACCCTCCCCTTAAAAAAACAAGGGGAGGGAACTCGAAATGCCGCAGTACTGAAGGTCTAGTGGAGGGGGTTGCAATGTCTGACGTTACCCGAACAACTTAACCCCTCCCTAACCCTCCCCTTAAAAAAACAAGGGGAGGGAACTCGAAATGCTACAGTGCTGAAGATCTAGCTCCTCCCCTTAAAAAAACAAGGAGAGGGAACTCGAAATGCTGCAATGCTGAAGATCTGGCTCCTCCCCCTTACCAAGGGGGAGGCTGGGAGGGGGTTGCAACGCCTGACGTTACCCAAACAACTTAACCCCTCCCTAACCCTCCCCTTAAAGAAACAAGGGGAGGGAACTCGAAATGCTGCAGTGTTGGAGGTCTAGCTCCTCCCCTTACCAAGGGGGAGGCTGGGAGGGGGTTGGGTGGGGTTATTTCTTTAGTTCCGCGGCGATGACATCGACAACCCCTTCCATTTCTTGCATCACTTGCTGATTAGTAAAACGCATGACACAAATACCTAGTGACGCCATGTATTGGTCACGCACTTGGTCGTAAGCCATTCCTTCTTCGGTATAGTGGCTATCGCCATCTACCTCAATGACTAGCCGTTTGGCTGGACAATAAAAATCGACAATATAACGCCCAATACCAAACTGACGTCTAACTTTCACTCCCAACTGATTTTTACGCAGATAGCGCCACAACCGCCTTTCGGGGTCCGTCATATTTGCTCTTAGCTGAGAACGTAAGCTCTTTGTTCTTTTCTGATTATAAATCTTCGTCATTCCTTGACTCCTTTTATTACGCTTCCCTAATGCCGACTCGCCCTCATTCAAATAAATTAGGCAGCAGCGCTTTCATTGCCATATTCGTGACACGCTCGACTTCTTCTGACGATGGCGTGGGATAGATTTGCGCCATGCCTAAAAAGCTTGAGTAGGCGATCAAGGCCACGTCGTTGGCTTGTTGTGGAGATAATCCAATCTCTTGATAGCACTCTGCTAGGTAGCTTTGACGTTGCCGATCAATCTTTTCTAGGTGCAGTCTGATGGATGGCTCTTTTAACGCCCACGCACGTATGTGGTGTTCAGCCTCGATACTATGGCTGTTGATGATACGATCCAGCGCTTGTAATCGTTTGAGTGTTGGGAGGGTGGCGTCCACTTGATCAATAAAACCTTGGGTGGTGGTCTGATACCAATGGTCCATTAAACTATCGATGAAAACGGCTCTGTTTTTGAAGTGATGATAAAACGAGCCCTTGGTCACGCCTTTCAACTCACACAAGGGTGTGATCTTTAAATGCTCGGGACCTTTCTTGATCAAGACATCCAAAGCAAAGGTAAGCCAATCTTGGCGACTATTTTGATCCGACATATTTATATCCTTCCTGCCTTCACGGCATTGTTAATCACAACTCGGGCAATCACGTAGTGGAATGGTAAGATGGCGTTCACATACACGCGCCCCAAAAAGGTCTTTTGATTCACGAGCGTTGAAACGATCACGGTGTTGTTGGTCTTCTTGACGCTAATAAAGAAACTCATGTGCTTATCCTCTGCCCCACTGATGACTTCATTATCAGAAATCTCCTTTACCGTTAAAAAGCCCGCTTTGGTACCTACCTCCCAATGATCCGCCTCAGGCGTCATGGTTGTCTGCCCCACCTCAAAACCCAACCGTTTCACCAGGTGGTTACGTAGCCCCATCAAAGCATTTACCCAACTCGGTAGGTAGTTAAAGATTCCAAACTGTAACTGACTCGCTACTAACTCCGTTTGATTCAATGGTACCTGCAACACATCACGAAAATAGGGCGCGCGCGCCAGAGAGGATAAGCGATCATCGTTAGGCTCTGGCAAGGCCCTCACTTGAGAAAAGAAAATGGACACTGGAACACCTCCTCGAATAATACATACCATACAGTATGGTATGTATTATTCTAACAAGCAAGGGGAGGGAACTCGAAACGCTGCAGTGCTGACGGTCTAGCTCCTCCCCCCTTACTAAGGGGGAGGCTGGGTGGGGGTTGCAATGTCTGACGTTACCCGAACACTTTAACCCCTCCCTAACCCTCCCCTTAAAGAAACAAGGGGAGGGAACTCGAAATGCCGCAGTGCTGGAGATCTAGCTCCTCCCACTTACCAAGGGGGAGGCTGGGTGGGGGTTGCAACACCTGACGTTACCCAAACACTTTAACCCCTCCCTAACCCTCCCCTTAAAGAAACAAGGGGAGGGAATTCGAAATGCCGCAGTGCTGGAGATCTAGCTCCTCCCACTTACGAAGGGGGAGGCTGGGTGGGGGTTGCAACACCTGACGTTACCCAAACACTTTAACCCCTCCCTATCCCTCCCCTTAAAAAAACAAGGAGAGGGAACTCGAAATGCTGCAATGCTGAAGATCTGGCTCCTCCCCCTTGCCAAGGGGGAGGCTGGGAGGGGGTTGGGTGGGTTGCAACGCCTGAGGTTATCCAAGCACTTTAACCCCTCCCTAACCCTCCCCTTAAAGAACCAAGGGGAGGGAACTCGAAGCGCTGCAGTACTGAAGGTCTAGCTCCTCCCCCTTACCAAGGGGGAGGCTGGGAGGGGGTTGGGTGGGGGTTGGTTCACTGTGCCAGTTGGTCGACGAGGTAGACGATCGATTGGTACTCAATCCCTGAGTGTTCGGTTAAGCCAATCTCGCAGGTGCGGGAGTTGGAGTAGCCAACATCGCAGTCTTGCACCGCGCTTTTCAGGGTTTTGAGGGCGCTTTGGTTCAGCTCTGGGTTGGAAAAGCCTTTGTCGCCCGCAAAGCCGCAGCAGGTGATGTCTGGCGGGATCACGACGTCGTCAGCCAGTTGTTCGGCAAGCTCGATAAATGTTTGCCCTAATCCCATGCGGGTGGTGCTACAGGTGATGTGCAATGCCATTTTCGGTAGCTTTTGCTCTATCGATAGATTTGCCACGACAAACTTAGATAAGAATTCGACTTGCTCGTAAAGCGTCAAAGATGGATCGAGTGTGTCTCTCATGGTCAGTAAGCATGGGCTGGTATCGCAGACGATGGGGAGTGTGCCTTGTTGACTGGCCTCCATCAATAAGGTGTTGAGATCGTTGGCTTTTTTAGCTGCCGCGTCGAATTGCCCTTTGGATTGGAACGCCATGCCACAGCATTGGCTTTCGATGCCTTTAGGTACAATCACGTTATAACCTGCTTTTTTAAGAACAGATAGCATGACCTCCATGACTGGCCGCTTGTCGGACGCATCTGGGCCTGCGCCCATCACACGTGTCGCGCAGCTAGGCATGTACACTACATTCGGGCGCTCGTCGTTCACCAGCGGGATGCGCTGTGGCATGGCTGCGGCGCTCGGCATTTGCGCATGCCATTTTGGTATCATGCCGCCGCTTAAACCGTTCGCCAGCTTGGTGACCGCCTTCATACCGCCGTTGCCGATTACGGAGCGCATGCCATTTGCCACGGATAATCCTGCGCGTGCCGTATGGCTAACCCCTGCAAAATGATCCGCAATCCAATAGCCAACCTTGCTATCACCGTAACGATCATGGCGCAGCTCACGGCTTAAATCGCCAGTATTGATCCCGACAGGACATTGCATTGAGCACAATCCGCATGCGGCACAGGTATCGACGCCTTGGTAACTGTATGCTTGACGAAGTTCCGCTAGACGCTCAGGAGCGTCGCCGGCGCGTTCCAAACGCTGGATTTCACGCCAAAGTACGATGCGTTGGCGTGGTGTTAACGTCAGATCACGAGACGGGCAGGCGTGTTCACAAAAGCCACATTCAATGCAGGTATCCACTTTATCGTTGGCTTGCGGCAGCGGCTTTAGGTTTTCAACATGAATGTTGGCGTTATGACTGAGAATCACATCTGGGTTCAATAAACCTTTGGGATCAAACGCTTTTTTGAGTTGCCACATGATGTCATAGGCTTGCTGCCCCCATTCCAACAGCACGTAAGGTGCCATATTACGGCCTGTGCCATGCTCTGCTTTCAGCGAGCCGTTGTATTTCACCGCGACCAGCTGGGCGACTTCGTCCATCAGCGCTTCATAGCGTTTTACTTCCGCCGGGTCATCAAAGCCTTGAGTGAACACAAAGTGCAGGTTGCCTTCCAGCGCATGTCCGAACAGAATCGCCTCGCTGTAGCCGTATTTTTGAAAAACACTTTGTAGCTCAGCCACACCTTCGGCCAATTGTTCCACGGGAAACGCTACGTCTTCGATGATGACCGTCGTCCCCACCTCACGCACCGCTCCCACCGCTGGAAACATCCCTTTGCGGATTTTCCAGTAGGTGTCGTACAGGACTTTTTCTTGGGTAAACTCAATCTCGTACAAAGCATTCATGCCCTGTAGCGCCTGCGTCACCTGCAAAAGCTTTGTTTCAAGCGCCTCAGCCGTGCTACCTCGGACATCAACCAGTAAGCCTGCTACCTCATCGCCTAGGTGGTTCAATAGCTCAGGCATACCGGGTTTACCTGCAACGGTACGCAAGCCCGCTCGGTCTATCAGCTCTACGGCGGATACCGGCGTGCTTTTTAATACGGTGACTGCGCGGCAGGCGGCGTCCATATCAGGGAAGTAGATTAACGCAGCTGCTTTGATTGGATGCTCTTCTACGGTGGCGTACGTCACTTCACTGATAAAGCCCAGTGTGCCTTCCGAACCGATCATCAAATGCATCAAGATATCGAACGGGTCATCAAAGTCGATAAGGCTGTTGATACTGTATCCTGTTGTATTCTTTAAGCGGTATTTGTGTCTTATTCTGTCGGCTAATTCACGATTGCTTTGTACCGTACGAGACATTGACGCCAGCTCATACAGCAGTGTTCCATGGCTTTCTCTAAAAGCCGCCCGACTTTGCTCATCTGCTGTATCCAGCAGTGTGCCGTCGGCCATGATGATGCGCATGGATTGAACGGTGTGATAGCTGTTTTGTGCAGTACCACAGCACATGCCGCTGGCGTTGTTAGCGGCAATTCCGCCGATCATGCAAGCGTTAATGGACGCAGGATCAGGGCCGATTTTGCGTTGATAGGGAGCAAGCAACTGATTGGCACGTGCGCCGATGACTCCTGGTTGCAGTGATACAGAGTGCCCTTGTTCGTGGATTCGATAGCCTTTCCATTGATCCGATAGCTGAATCAACACCGAGTCGGTCACTGCTTGCCCTGACAAACTGGTCCCTGCCGCGCGAAACGTTACGGGGATATTGCGTGCTTGGGTTTCTTGCAACACACAGCGCACCTCGTCTTCATCGTGCACTCGCACCACAAGTTGTGGCACCAAACGGTAAAAGCTGGCGTCTGTGCCGTATGCCAAGGTACGTAATGGGTCGTGAATCAAACGCTCTCGGTCAATGTGCCGCGCTAGCGTATCGAGCAAGGATTGGTATTGAGGCTTCATAGTGTCTTCCACAATCAAAATAAATTGGTATTACCAATTTACCTTTGTTATTTTGTAGACAATAGAAATCTTTCCTAACATTGTCAATGAATGATTTTTTAGGATTTTAGCTGCATTTTTGTAGCAGTTTAATTGGTTTTACCAATTTATTGGTTATCCACAGATGATCTAGATTATGGGATAACACGGCTATTGGTCAGACCAGATGAAGAACCTTTCTCAACTCAATGATTTAGAGATCGTTGTAGCAGGATGTAGAATGAATCGACCCTCACTAAACCGTGTAAAGCAGCCCAAAATTTCCGACATCATCATGCAAGAGCTAGAAAGCATGATCCTAGATGGCACGTTTAAACCAGGTGAGAAGCTTCCGCCAGAGCGCCAACTTGCCGAGCGTTTTGAGGTATCGCGGCCTTCACTGCGCGAAGCCATACAAAAGCTGGTCGCTCGAGACATATTGTATTCGCGCCAAGGTGGTGGCACCTATGTGTCAGATAAACTCGGCGCTTCGTTTACGGATCCTCTACAGGCGTTACTGAGTTCACATGATGAATTTCTGTATGACCAACTTGAGTTTCGTGACGCGCTGGAAGGGTTATCGGCTTATTACGCGGCACTGCGCAGTACCGATGCCGATAAAGCCATGCTCACGCGCAGGTACCAAGCGCTCGTTGCAGCCAACGAACAAGAAGATGCCCAGCTCGAATCAAAACTCGATGCAGAGTTTCACATGGCGATTGCAGAAGCGGCCCATAACGTTGTGCTGCTCCACACGCTTCGCAGCTTGTTTTCTACCCTCGAACGCAGCATCTCTTCGAATCTAACCAACTTATTTGAAAAGAAAAATGCACGCCCGCAAGTCATGGCACAGCATCAAGCGTTGTACGACGCCATTATGGAAGGCCGACCAGACGACGCGCGCAATGCCGTGCACGAACATCTGGTGTTTGTCGAAGATAACCTATTAGAAATGCGCCGCGAAGCGTCAAGAATTCAGCGATCTTTGCGGCGTAATGAGCATGAGTGATTGCTACCAGTAGTAACCCATCTTCAATGACCACCGTTGTTGGCGCGACGAGCTGAGCGATGTACGAACATCCCAGTCTGGCGATGCGCCCAGCGCCTGCTCCCAAGTCACGACCATGTCTTGGTCGTGGTTAGACTGTTCTAACCCTGTTTCCCATTTCGCTGTAACCTTGGTACGCCACCAACGAGTAGGCTTGGTAATAACGCCCAGCTCTGAGCCAAGATATGTGTAGCTTAATGCCCTATAGGCGGTTTGCACTCTGCCCGTTATTAAGCCGTACACGACAGTCTCGTCTGTGCCGTACGCTTTGCCAATACCACCATCCATGTACCCAACGGTACAGTTCTGACATGCATTAGAAGCAGGGCGTAAACCGAAGCCAAAGCTCCACGATAAGCCTTTATCGCCAATCAAGTCTGTTTGGTCAGGCTTGATATGCCGTATCTCAACCAAGCCAAGGCGCTTAATGCCATTTTTTTCACGATCGCTGATCGTTAGATCCAATGCTTGCAAAGCCGAGAAGTTATTTTCACGCTCATTGATTGATAACTCATCGTAATAATTACCGCGAATGCGAACCTCAGTGCTTCCTTGGTTGCGATGATCGGCTCGATGTACGATTTGCAGCAGCGAAGGTTTTTGCGTGGCGTGAGGAGGCACCGCCTCAACATCAGACCATTGTGAATGAAGACCCGCCGGAAGCGTAAACCGCTGCAATAATACTTGTTTGCGCTGTATCGCTTGCACTTCGGTCAACCCATCGTGGCGCACTTCCAAATAACTAAAGTAATCCAACAGAACATCTAGGATCTGATTACGACTGGTGAACGATTCATCCTTAAGCAATCGATCAAGGGGAGTCTCCTGCCTGACAAAAGCCCTGATGTGTTCCTGCTGTGCTGCCGTAAGCTGTGCATATCGGTCATAGAATTGCTGTTGTCGGGAAGGGGTTCTCTCTACTTTTGTGACAAGGTCTGGGTGGTTATCCGCTAGGGAGCTAATAACATCATAGGGGAGCACCCACGGGTACTTCGTCGAAAGTATCGATTTGTTGGAGACTAGCTCTAAAAGCTCAGCCAGCTGAAACGCACAGTTTTCCGTAAAAAAGTAATAGTCAAAGACCACATTTTGTAACTCATACCTATGTGCGAGAAGTAACTGTATCTGTTTCGGTGTTAAAGATAACGAGTACTCCCACAGATTGCGCAGCTCATCTTCGTTATAAACATGACTATGATGGTAAAACGGTTCATCGGAAAACCGAGCCTCATAGCCACCCGTAATACCTTGAAAAATATACGTTAATTTATTGTCTTGTGGTGGGACCATCGCCCCGAAATTGAAGGTGTTGTCGAGTAAGCGAGCATTGTTGTTGAGTTTTAACCGAAGTAACAAATGCCCAAACATAGACGCAGGGTTTCCGAGAAATCCAGCGGCATAAACAACACTCACTTCGTTAACTGGATATTGACTCAAGTACTGCTCGTACTCAGGACATGTATCAGCCAAATTTCTAGCTGATACTAATTTACGTTGTTGAAGAAATTGATAGCGAGCTGGAAATCGACAAATAGTAGATGTAGAACCAAACAGAAAGGCATCAAGGGTCGCTTGTAATTCCGCGTGGGGGTCTGATGGCCCCGATTGCGATAAGAAAAAATCAGAGGACGTTACCGAGCTTTTAACCCCCGTAATCATTTGACTCTGATAGTGACCCAAGCGCAACCATTGCGGACTTTCTGCCAGCGCTTTTAGATAAGCGTCTTGTGCCCATGCAGCTGTACTGAGCCAGAGCAAGCTCATCATCCACCAAGCTTTCATGTCAGACCTTTTGAATTATCGAATAAAAAAGGCCATACAAAGTATGGCCTTTATAAGAAAGCAATGTTTCAGTTTAGCGATTAAGCACCGCAGTTGACGGCATTGGCAGTCAACGCATGGTAGTAAGCTTCAGATTTCGCGCTTACAGCCATTGCTTCATAGCCCGCTTGAGATACTTGATTGACAACGTCCAAGCGCACACCAGACATGATCGTTGCGTAGTCTTCTTGACGGCAATCCATCATTCCTAACATCGCAGAGATATACTCGCCTTCACCTTTCGCCGTTTCTTCTAGTACGTTGTTGAAACTCTTTTGAATAAACATGGCCGTTTGAACACGCTTGCCTTCACAAGAGCCAGCAGACGTCAATTTAGACGATACTGCCGTTGTACCCAAATCCCAGATGATGTTTGAAAGTGCTGCCGCAGTGCCGTTATCATCAAAAATCATCGCACCGATACCACAATGTTTCCATGGGTTGATGTCTTCATCAGCTAAGGCATGGGTAGAAGATAGTGCAACAGTCGCTAGAATAGCAGCAGAAATTGGCTTGATCATAATGTCATTCCCTAAAACGTAGTTAAAAGCACGACTCCATTCGTGTCGCGCAACAAAAGTCCGCGTAAAGATATAAAAAAGGGGCTCATGGCGCAATGCAAAAAATCAAAACATGGCCAACATCGGGCAACGATATGACTCACGGCCAGAGACTAAAACCACACCCCCCGTTTGATATTACGTTCGTAACACCACCATAACGTAATCGCTCGCGCGACGAAGAACGTTGCCATACTGAACCAAAGACCATGATTGCCCATTCCTTGGGTGATGAACCAAAGCGGGAAGAAGATACCTAACACACTGAGGATCATAGTGTTTTGCATCTGTTTTACGCTGGTGGTGCCTATAAAAATGCCATCCAGCATATAGGACCAAATACCCAACAGAGGAAAAGCGATCAACCAAGGTAGATACAGTTTTGCTTCTTCTTTAACAGACTCAACGCTGGTGAGTAAGGCAATGATTTGATTGCCAAAAGCGGTAAATACTAAGGTCAATATGACCGCACAAATCAGCGCCCAAAGCGTTGAAAGGCGAATCACTTTTTGGAACATGGCTTTGTTTTTACGACCGATGTATTCACCACACAGCGCTTCTACCGAGAATGCAAAACCATCCAACGCGTTGGAGATAATCATCAAGAATGTCAGTAAGACGGCATTTGCCGCGAGAATCGCATCCCCTTGTCGTGCTCCCATCGCGGTAAAAAAGCTCATCACTAGTAATAACAAAATGGTACGTACAAATAAGTAACGGTTGACTTGAACAAGCTCGATGTAAGTGCGCCATTTCACCAGCGATAGGAGCGGAACGTGGCCGTCGAACTTACGCAACTGCGCGGCTGCAAGCCAAAATGCCACGCAGACTCCTAGATAGTGCGCGGCGACCGTTGCCCACGCGACGCCGACACTCGCCATATTCAGTTGATACACCGCGACATAGTCAAACACCATATTCGCCAAGTTGATAATCAACAGCATCCATAATGGACCTTTGGAATATTGCACCCCAAAAAACCACCCCATCAAAGCATAGCCCGCCAGCACCGCTGGGGCGCTGTAAATGCGTGCTTCACAATACGCTCTTGCCCACGGCTCTAGCTCAGCACTCGGCTCCATCAAGTAGATCGCCAAATCGATCAATGGCGTTTTAAACAGGATCAACAACATTCCAATACCCACTCCCATCGTGACGGACTGCAGTAATAGAGCACGTACTTGGCGACCATCTTCTCGCCCCAACGCTTGCGCGGTTAATCCGGTAGCGCCCATGCGCAAAAAACCAAATGCCCAGAAGATAAAACTGAATATGCTTGCCCCAATGGCAACAGCCCCCAAATGTACGGCCGTCTCCAAATGACCCACTACCGCAGTATCCACCAAGCCAAGTAGCGGCGTCGTAATATTTGAGATCATCGGGGGCCAAGCCATATGCCAAATTCTTCGGTGTAGTGGCCAGTCTGGTATGCGTTGTATCAACCACTGAAACATGAATTTCAATTCCTTTATAAAAAACCAGTCTCACTGCGAAAAAATGTGGATAACATTTTTATCCACTGACACCAGCAAGTCTTTTCTATCTGTGGACATATCTATTGGTTATACACAAATAAGCTATTGATCGGTTGTTTTCCCCGATTTTTATTAGCATTTACGGATATACATTGGAAAAACATTGTCAGAAAGCTACTTTATCCACATTAAAAGCGGTTTATTCGAAACGTATCCTTATGTATTGACATCTGGATAAGTGGTCGTTTTTTCCACAATTTGCTTCAATATGTCGGTATATTTGCTAAACTTCGCGCCAAATATTTTAAGGGCTTATCCATGAAAAAAACATTTAAACCCATACTTGAAGGCCTCGCTGTCGGCTGTGTCTTTGTCAGCATCACAATGCTGTTTTCGATTCCAATGTACATGAGTTTAATCATCGGCGCATTGGCGGCGTTAGGTGGTTGGCATAACTCTGTCAAAATGGACAAAGCCAAAGCCGAAAAAAAGGCCGCTAAGGACGACCAGAGCAATGCCTAGCTATGGAGAAGGTGATGCGACATTAAATGCCGTGGGAGGCATGGAAGGCTTAACCAAGCTCGTCCATTGCTTTTATCGTCTGATGGAAACGACACCAGATTACCGTCCGTTGTTTGATATGCATCCTCAACCCATTGATACGTCCATCGACAAGTTAATCTTATTCTTGCATGGCTGGATGGGCGGGGAGCGTATGTATGCCAAAAAATACGGCCAAATCGCCTTGCCCCGTGCGCACGCGCATTTGAACGTCAATGATGCAGAACGCATGATGTGGTTGAACTGCATGGCCGATGCATTAGCCGAATGTGACTACCCAGACGACTTGAAAGACTACCTAATATCAGCCCTAAGTGTACCCGCAGGCCGTATTCAACAAGTTAGCCAAGCCCAACGATAAATCAAAATGAGCCTTGCAAACAGTGTCCTAATTACGCTGCTTGGTTACTTCTATCCCCAATCGTTTGGCTAGCCGCACGAGGTTTGCACGATCCATCCCCAGTAAACGTGCCGCCTGGGACCAGTTGAGCTGCGCTGAGTCCAGTGCCTGCTGGATCTGCTGACGTTGAAACTGCTCCGTCGCTTTTTTTAAATTCTGTGTTGTTGCTAGGAGCTCAGTAGAATCATCAGGAGCATTGTCAGCCACCTCCGTCTCAGTGACAAATAAGTCCAACCCACTAAGATGTGTCGTATCAATACAAGTAATACCATGATGCGTATGATGCTTTGCATGCAACGCCGCACGAGACATAACATGTTCTAATTCCCTAACATTGCCTGGCCAAGAATAGCGTTCTAATAGCTGACTGGCATTGGCAGATAGCGTGAGTTGCTGTAATCCAAATTTACGCCGCAGTTGCTCAGCAAAAAAACCCGCCAGCCGTAAAACGTCACCATCGCGCTCACGTAAAGGCGGCACCCGAATCGGAAACACGCTCAGACGATGGTAGAGATCAGCGCGAAAGCGCTTCTCTATCACATCCTGTTTTAGATGACGATTGGTCGCCGCGATAATGCGTACGTCGACGTACTCTAACGCATCCTTGCCAACCGCTTGAATTTCCTGATTTTGAATGGCTCTGAGTAGACTTCCTTGTGCTTCAAGCGGTAGCTCACCGATTTCGTCAAGAAACAAGGTGCCACCATTTGCCAGCGAAAACTTGCCAATACGATCCCTATCAGCCCCCGTAAAGGCTCCTTTCACATGACCAAACAACTCACTTTCTATCAAATTCTCAGGGATGGCAGCACAGTTTACATACACCATGGGGGCTTGCCCGCGTTTGGATAAGCGGTGTAGGTTACGCGCGACCAGCTCTTTACCGACACCTGTTTCACCTTCAATCAAAACAGCTAAGTCTGCCGGTGCGACTAACTCAAGGTTTTGACGCAAGGTGTGCATCGCTGGGCTATTGCCCACCATATCGCTCCCATCTTTTAGCATTGCTTCTTCGTTGAACTCAACTAACAGATTTTGCGCATGTTTCGACTGCTGCTCTAAGCGGTCTAGCAGCATAGCAGTGTTTAAGCTCATCGCCGCCATAGTGGCAACGATATCTAATGCCCGCGCATCGATGTCGTCAAATACTCCAGGAGTCATACTATCAAGTGTCACCACCCCCAATAGCTCTCCTTGTACATATAGGGGAATCCCCATACAAGCATGAACAGGCAAACCATCATCATGACCAACTACCATACCGTCATAAGGATCAGGTAACGTACTCCCCGTAGGAAAGCGGACGGGCTGATAGGAATCACATATCGCTGCAAAGCGAGGATGCTCGGCAATATCAAAACGGCGCCCCATAACATCATCGCGCAGACCCTGCTGCGCAAGTGGTTGCAGTACGCCTTGTTGGCGCACCAATAAAACTACGGCGTCACTTTCGATCATGGCTCGCACCGCTCGAATCAAGCGCTCAAAGCGATCTTCCAGTGTCACCGCACTGGCAAGATCTAACGCAAATCGAAGTAAGGTATCGCTGGAGATCATTGTCTTCTCACTCTGTTTCTTACATAAGTCATATTGACCTAAATAAAACATAATGACACATAAATTATTGAGTCAATATGACTCAAGTCAATTTTTATTTTTTATTAAACATTTGATTTATAAAGAAATTATTAATTGGCACTGTTTTCGCTATGTACCAGACAAAGGTTCTGTATTTAGAACCATAAAGCAACGGCGATACCATCTTAACGGAGCCTAATTTATGTTGTCTCAAACACATATTGATACTGTCAAAGCAACAATTCCTGTATTAGCCTCAGCAGGCACAGCCATCACCGAACATTTTTACAACCGCATGTTCACTCATAACCCTGAGCTAAAAGATGTATTCAATATGTCGCATCAGGCCACGGGACGTCAGCCTGCGGCGCTGTTCAATGCCATTGCCGCCTATGCGACGCACATCGATAATTTGGAAGTGTTAACAGGGGCCGTCATGCGCATCGCCCACAAACACACCAGCTTTAATATCCAGCCAGACCAATACGATATTGTCGGCCATCATTTAATTGAAACTCTGCGTGAGCTAGTAGGCGATGCCTTCACCCCTGAGATTGAAGAGGCCTGGGTCGCGGCATATCAGCAACTTGCTGATATTTTTATCCAAATCGAAGGGGATTTATACAAAGCGAATGCAGCAAAACAAGGTGGGTGGGATGATTTCCGTAAATTCCGTGTTATCAAAAAACAACCAGAATCCGAGCTCGTTACCAGCTTTGTCCTAGAGCCTGTTGATGGGGGTGCGGTGATTGACTACCAACCGGGTCAATACCTCGGCATTAAAGTTCATCCTACGAACCATGAATTTGACGAGATCCGTCAATACAGCCTTTCTACTGCCCCGAATGGCAAAAACTACCGTATCAGTGTAAAGCGCGAGCTGAGCGATGTAAAAAATGGTGTGGTCTCTAATTACCTGCACGAAAGCGTTCAAGAAGGCGATGAGGTAGCATTAATGCCGCCAGCCGGAGACTTTTGTTATCAAGAGCGCGAACGCCCGGTCGTTCTGATCTCAGCAGGGGTGGGTTTAACCCCAATGAACGCAATGCTGGATACGCTGGCGGCACAAAGCAGTAAGAACCCTATTTTCTACCTGCACGCATGTCGTAATCCACAACAGCACTCATTCGCAAAGCATGTTGCCAGCTTAGCGGATACGTTAGCACTGACTTACTACACATGGTATGAAACCGATGCGCCTGAGAACACTGATCATGTGTTAGCCGGCCAAATGCAACTGGCGCAAGTAGCTGAAGTACTGCCGCTAAACGATGGCGACTTTTACTTATGTGGGCCAGTCGGTTTTATGATGTTTATCAAAGAACAACTGCTAAGTCTAGGTGTCACCGAAGACCGCATTCATTATGAAGTCTTTGGACCACATCAAAGCTTTTAAAGGCTTAACCCCTCCTAACCTTCCCCTTAAAGACACAAGGGGAAGGGACGCAAGATATCTCAGGTCTGATGGTCTTTGCTCCTCCCCCTTATTAAGGGGGAGGCCGGGAGGGGGTTTTAACCCTGCTTAAACGGCAATAATGCGTGGGTGTCCTGATGATAACCGCGCACGGCTTCAGCTTCTTCTTCGCAGAATTTTCCAATCGCTTCACGAAAGCCAGGGTTGGCGATGTAGTGCACGCTGTGACTAAACACAGGTTCAAAACCGCGGGCGATTTTGTGTTCCCCTTGAGTGCCTGGATCAAAATGCTGTAACCCTTTTTCGATGCAAAACTCGATCCCCTGGTAGTAACACGCTTCAAAATGCAGGCAGTCAAATTCTTCAATACAGCCCCAATAACGACCATAAAGTGAATGATCGTCGAAGAAACACCAAGAAGCGCCAACGGGTTGGTTATCTTTGTAAGCCAGTACCAATAGGATTTGATCCGCCATGGTATCCACTAACTGCTGAAAGAAAGCTTCACTGAGATACCCCATCTGCCCACGTTTTGCGTAGGTGCTTTGGTAGCACGCATAGAAAAAACGCACGTCATCAGATGACAATTCCGATCCCAGTTTTCGCTCTAGTCTTAGCCCTTGTTGTGCAACTTTTTGTCGCTCTTTACGCGCGCTTTTGCGCTTGCGGCTTGAAAAATGGCCAAAGTAGTCCTCCATGGACTGATAACCTTTGTTAAACCAATGAAACTGGCAGGAAATGCGGTGCAAATACTCATCTGACTGGGCCAAATGCTGAGCAAGATGCTCTCGGCAAAATAGCAGATGCCAACTAGAAAAGCCGCGATCTTGATTCGCTTGGGTTAACAGCGGAGCGAGCGCAGCATACATGGCTGCGTACTCTTGTGATTGGCCTTTTGGATCAAGATGCGTAAATAGGCGTGGGCCAGTGACGGGAGAGTAGGGCACCGCCCAAATGCGCTTTGGAAAGTAGTCATAACCATAGCGTTGGTAAGCATCAGCCCAAGACCAGTCAAACACAAACTCGCCTTGTGAATGGGTTTTCAAAAACGTCGGCGCAATGGCAATCGGAGTATCGTCGTCTTCCATGACCAGCAAGTACTCTGGGTACCAGCCCGTGCCATCGCCCAAACAATCATGAGCCTCCAATGCTTGATAAAACGCATACTGTGCAAATGGATAAGACGTTTCGCCAATGGCTTGACGCCAACGCTCAGCACCAATGTCCGATACGGCTGCAAACCATTGTGCTTTCATAGGATTAATTACATCTCCGCACGAAGCTTCGCGATCACCGGCGCTTGGTCAGGTCGCTGATGCAACCACATAAAGAAGGATTCTGCCGCTTGCCCAACCAGCATACCCAAACCATCGGCTCCTTCAGCACCGCGAGCAAACGCCCATTGCATAAACGCAGTCGGCTCCGCGCTGTAAACCATATCGTACACCCAAGTATTTTTTGAGATTAGTTCGTCTTTCAAGGGAGGCAATTCGCCAGATAGACTCGCGGATGATCCATTAATGATCATATCAAACGGGCCTTTGAGATCATCGAAGGTGGCATAATCACAATTAAATAAAACGGCCAATTCTTCTGCTTTCGCGAGAGTTCGGTTGGCAATGGTCACGATTTCAGGCTTTTGTCCCATTAAAGGACCCAGTACCCCTCGCACCGCACCACCAGCACCTATCACTAGTATGCGTTTGCCCGCAATGGGTTGCTCAAGCACTTTGACGATGTCACGTACCATGCCTGCACCATCGGTGTTATCACCGTATAACTCGCCATTTTTACCGAGCATCAAGGTATTGACTGCACCCGCGTTTTCCGCTCGTTTGCTGAGCTTGTCACACATATCAAACGCCCGTTGCTTAAACGGCACAGTCACATTTAACCCTAAACCACCCTCTGCGAAGAAGTCGTGCACTTGCTGCTCAAAGTTGTCTAAGTCACCTAAGATTTTCGTGTAGTTCACGTCTAAGCCTGTTTGTGCGGCAAAGGTATGATGAATCTCGGGAGATTTGCTGTGTTCTATTGGATTACCGATTACTGCAAGCTGTTCCACTGTAAACCTCAATCACTGATCTATTGTTACTAATCATTATGTCGCCATTGTCATAGGATTCACTGAGTACGACCTAACCAATCACGACCTGTTAAATAATAGTCTGTTAATGCAGCTTCAGGACTGCCTTCTTCTGGTTCGTAACCATATGTCCACTTTACCTCAGGAGGTAAGGACATCAATATTGACTCTGTACGCCCAGCACCGCTTTGTAGACCAAAATGAGTGCCTCGATCAAAGACTAGGTTAAATTCTACGTAGCGGCCACGGCGATGAAGCTGAAAATCTCGTTCGCGCTCACCAAAGGGTGTGTCTTTATGCTTATCCAAAATAGGTTCGTAAGCGTCGATATAACCATTGCCGACCGCTTGCATCAAGGCAAAGCTCTCATCAAACGGTAACTCGTTGAAATCATCAAAGAAAACGCCTCCAATGCCACGGTGCTCTTGGCGGTGTTTTAGGAAGAAATACTCATCACACCATGCTTTAAAGCGGTCGTAGTACGCTTCGCCAAAGGGAGCAAGTGAATCCAATGCTTGCTGGTGCCATTGGATACAGTCTGCATCATCACCATAATAAGGGGTCAGATCAAAACCTCCACCAAACCACCAGACAGGATCTAACCCTTCTTTGTGTACAACAAACAACCTAACATTGGCATGGGAGGTGGGGGCATAAGGATTTGCAGGGTGAATCACCAGCGACACACCCATTGCTTCAAAGCGTCCACCCGCTAATTCCGGACGGTCTGCGGTCGCAGAAGGAGGGAGCTTATCGCCGTGCACATGCGAGAAATTAACGCCGCCTTTTTCAATCACCTCACCCGCCAAAACACGCGTACGCCCCATGCCGCCTGTATCGCGCTGCCACGCATCTTCATGAAAACGCGCGCTGGGTTCAAATGCTTCAAGACGTTGGCAAATGTGGTCTTGCAGGCTCATCAAATAGTCTTTGACGGCGTTGATTTTATCCTCGGTTAATGCGCTCACAATCTGGCTCCAATCCGTACGACATAGTTTGGAACCATTCTAGCACTGATCGATCATGAGTCCGAATCAAATACGGTCCACCAACGTTCGCCAAGGCTGCGTTACCTGATCGAATATGTCAGCATCTTGAGTTGCTTTAGCCAAAATCGAAGCGCCATGCAAACTCGCCATAATCTGGCTTGCATACTGACGATCTGAGTCTGTTGGCACCTCTGCTTTGTGCAGGTACGATACGATGGTCGCCAACCAATCGCACTGCCATTGGTACAAATCATTTAGCTGCTCCTTGGACTGCGCATCCAACAAGCTATGCTCTGCTAACAGCACAGCACTGAGCGCCATAGATCCTCGCGAAATCGTGATGTCTCGATAACACTCAATAAACTGATTTAAGGCTTTTTGAGCCGCTTGTCGCTTCTTTTTAGGCGGTTTCATTGCGGCTTCTAGCGTACTTTGATGACGCACTAACAACGCCTGCAACAAATCTGCTTTCGTCGGAAAATGATAGTGCACGCTTGCACTCTTGATTCCAACTTGAGCCGCTAGATCACGAAAACTCATTGCTTTATAGCCGTGTTTCAAAATTGACTGCTCAGCCGCGTCCATAATCGCTAACTTAGTAGGGTTCATCGGCTTATCGGGCGCATCGAGCGTAGATCGCATATCCATTCCATTATTCCTTATTAAATGCCTATCTTTAGATAGACATAATAAAGGCAATAAGTTCAAAAATCGATCAACTGATGACGTAAAAACCCTCAAATATCATTGACGCTCGCGAACAGGAAGTCTATTTTGGATACAAAATACATTTTTAGGAATCACGCGATGAACACATTGGTATTTAATGGAATCATGCCTGCTCTTATGACGCCTTGTAAGGCAGACCGCACTCCTGATTACGATGCGCTGGTCAAAAAGGGCCACGAAATGATCGCAGCGGGTATGTCAGCCGTGGTGTATTGCGGTTCAATGGGCGATTGGCCGTTACTGACAGATCAAGAACGCATGGAGGGCGTCGAGCGGTTGGTGAAAGCAGGGATTCCTGTAATCGTCGGAACCGGAGCCATTAATACTAAATCTGCGGTGGCTCATGCGGCCCATGCTGAAAATGTCGGTGCGGCGGGCTTAATGGTGATTCCACGTGTGCTGTCACGAGGCAGTGTGATTGCCGCCCAAAGACATCACTTTAAGGCGATTTTAGCGGCGGCCCCTAGTATCCCTGCCATTATCTACAACAGCCCAGTTTATGGTTTTGCGACCCGAGCAGATTTGTTCTTTATCCTACGCTCAGAGCATTCAAACTTGATCGGTTTTAAGGAGTTTGGCGGTGAAGCTGACTTGCGCTACGCAGCAGAAAACATTACATCAGGAGACGATGTCCTCCTTATGGTAGGGGTGGACACCGCTGTTTACCACGGCTTTGTGAATTGTGGAGCGTCGGGCGCGATCACTGGTATTGGTACCGCACTGCCTAAAGAGGTCTTGTTGCTCGCACGGTTATCACGCAAGGCCGCTCAGGGTCATGCCGAAGCACGTCAGCGCGCACTCGAGTTGGAAGAAGCACTAAGTGTCCTAGCGAGTTTTGATGAAGGTCCAGAGTTGGTGCTCTTTTTTAAATACCTGCTTGAGCTCAACGGGGAGCCAGAATATCGCCTACACTTCAATGCAACAGATGAACTGACCAATGCCCAAAAGCGCTATTGTGAACAGCAATATGCATTGTTCAAAGCATGGTTCAGAGACTGGTTCAAACAAGGTGGAGTCATCACAGAATGCTAGTAATTGACAGTCACACGGAAGGTGAACCGACACGGGTAATACTTAACGGCGGTCCAGACCTTGGAATGGGGACACTTGCTAGTAGAGCAGAAAAATTAGCAACAGAGTACTTCGATTTCTGTCGATCGGTGGTGTCTGAACCTTATGGACAAGAAGCAATGGTCGGTGCCTTATTGGTCGAACCCACTGATCCCCGCTGCGTCACAGGTGTCATATACTTTGACGCCGCGGCTGTGATTGGTATGTGTGGGCATGGAACCATTGGTCTCGCCGCGACACTTGCACACCTTGGTCGAATCGACGTAGGCACCCATAAAATCGAAACCCCTGTGGGCATCGTCGACGTCACGCTGACCGACAAACATGCCGTCACGGTGCAAAACATCGACAGTTATCGCTTTCAAAAACGTATCGCCTTAGAGGTGCCCGAAGTCGGGACTGTGGTCGGAGACATTGCGTACGGTGGCAATTGGTTTTTTATTGTCGATCCAAGTCCAGTTCCTGTGCGACCAAACAACATCCGTCAACTCACAGAAACAGCGATCCGAGTTCGCGATACTCTCTGGGCCAATCAATACGTCGGTGAACATGGCGCCGTCATTGATCATGTCATCTTCTATGGACCAGCGTTGACAGAGTCTGGACACAGCCGCAACTTCGTACTCTGCCCTGATAATGCGTATGACCGCTCACCGTGTGGTACGGGAAGCTCTGCCCGCCTAGCGTGTTTAGCTGCGGATCAAGCATTGAGGCCAGGGGAAGAGATTTACCAAGAAAGCACTATTGGCAGTGGCTACACCCTCAGTTATCAACTCGCTTCCCACAGCAACAGCTCACACATGAGAATCATTCCTCGCATCACAGGTAGAGCCTTTGTGACACGAGAAAGCACACTGATAAGCAATCCAGACGATTCACTGCGTCATGGTTTCTAGTTACCCCAACGCTTTATACTGTGTACACCGTCGAATTATCGATCATCATTGGAGAGCGAGATGGACGACAACATCACTTTAAGCCTTGAAGAAGTAAGAACTCTGAGTGAATCCACTCTTAAGAAACATGGCTTCAATGCGCAGCATGCCCAAGCCATCACCGATATCATCTACGCCAATCAACTCGGTGACTGTCACTCACACGGCTTATATCGTCTATTCATGTGTGTTGAAAGCATCAAGTCGAAGCGCGCCAATGGCACCGCAGAGCCCACCATTATTGATGCGGGTCCAGCTGTGGTGCGAGCCGATGCCAATGACGGTATTTCATTGTTGGCATTAAAAGCCGCCATGCCAACATTAATTGAGAAAGCCAAACACAATGGCGTTGCTGCACTGGCGATAAACCGTTGTTTTCATTTTTCAGCACTGTGGCCCGAAGTAGAGATGTTATCAGAAGCGGGCCTAGCTGGGATGGCAATGCTGCCCAGTCATGCTTGGGTCGCCCCAGCAGGGGGGACAAGAGGGTTACTGGGGACAAACCCTTTTGCCTTCAGTTGGCCGCGCCAAGGTAAGGATCCGTTCACTTTTGATTTTGCTACCAGCCAATTTGCACGCGGCGAGATCGAACTCTATCGGCGCGCCGGTAAACCTCTGCCTGAGGGTGTTGCGATGGACGAAGCAGGGCAACCCACGACCGACGCGGAGAAAGCAATGAATGGTGCCATGCTCACATTTGGAGGGCACAAAGGCTCGGCTCTTTCGCTCATGATTGAATTAATGGCAGGACCGCTTATTGACGACCTAACCAGTAAAGAAAGTATGGCCGCGGCACAAGGTAAACACGAAGCACCGTACCATGGTGAGATCATCCTCGCGTTTGATCCTCATTTATTAAGCGGCGGGCGGGTCTCGGAGAACAATAACCGAGCTGAGCGCTTGTTTGCCGACGTCATCGATCAAGGGGCTCGCTTACCTTCCCAACGACGACAAGCGGCCAAAGCCCGTAATCTTGCTCGCAATGCCGTAGACATTCCCAAAGCGCTCTACGAGGATTTAATAAAGCTCAAGCAAGACGCCTAGATAAATAAGCTTGGGGCAGTGCCTTTGGGAATATTAATCCCCGGCACGTTCCCGAGCTTCTTTGATCAAAGCGATTACTTGATCGCGCGTTCGCTCAAGATGTTGGCGTAATTGGGTGGTTGCGAGCGAGACATCTCCCTGGCGGGCGGCATCTAACAAAGCCCGATGATCGGCACTCGCCGTATCTCTCTGATCTAACTTGTGAATATGCATGCTCACGTAACGATTGGCTTGCAATGCAACACGCTCTAGCAAGTGCTCGGTCAGGTGCCGACCCGCCGCTTCATAGAGTGTCCGGTGGTAAAGCGCGTTCAACGGCCCCCAGTCGGCGACATTTTCAGCCTCGTAGGAAGCATCCATCTCATTTAAAAGGCGTTCACAGGCGGCAAAGTGCTTATCCGTCATATTGGGAATGGCACGTGCAAAAAGATCGACTTCCAGCAACGTTCGAACATCAAAAATTTCGGCAATTTCCTCAAGGGAATGCTTCGTCACCGTCGCACCGCGGTTATTCTGGAACACAACCACACCTTCTGCATCAAGGCGTTTTAACGCTTCTCGAACAGGCATGCGAGAAACATCGTATTCTTCTGCCAGCATTTCCTGGCGGATCAAGGCACCTTCTTCTAAATCCCCTGAAAGAATGCGCTGGCGTAAGTCAGCAACGATCACATCTGGCAAGCTTTGACGAACAACCGCTCTCTTTTGAACCAACTTATGTTTCCTCTTCCAACTGACGTGTTAAAACAGACATCGACTGAAGCGTCATATGTACGATTAGCTGGGCGTATTATAGCGTAAAGCGTCTCCATCACGAGCACGTCTAGGAATGTTTGAAAAGCATCAAACAAAGCATTGATAGCTTCTCATTTTTCCTTTGTACAGGTTCTCCTACTATCCAGTGATCACGGATGGCAAGTATCCGTACACAAACCTCTCATGATGAGTCTGGAGTGATTATGCAAGTAACGTTAGCTCAACCCAATCTGCTGAAAAGCCAATCTTACGTAAATGGCGAGTGGATTACGGCTGATTCTGGTAAAACATTCGCAGTGATCGACCCTGCAACAGGCGAACACATTGTTGATGTGGCAGACATTGCGGCAGAAGAAACCACGCGTGCTGTCAAAGCAGCCAATACTGCACACAAAACTTGGCAAGCGAAAACGGCAAAAGAACGTGCAATGCTACTTCGCAAGTGGAACCAGCTCATCTTGGACAACCAAGAAGATTTAGCCAAGATCATGACGCTTGAACAAGGTAAACCCTTGGCCGAAGCAAAAGGCGAAGTACTGTACGGTGCTTCGTTCATTGACTGGTTTGCGGACGAAGCTCGCCGTTTGTACGGAGACGTGATTCCAACGTTTGCCAACGACAAGCGTGTACTCACGGTCAAACAAGGCATCGGCGTGGTTGCCGCGATCACGCCTTGGAACTTTCCAATCGCCATGATCACACGTAAAGCCGGCCCAGCCTTGGCTGCTGGCTGTACGATCGTCATCAAGCCATCCGAAGAAACACCGTTGAGCGCGCTAGCACTCGCTGAGTTGGCACACCAAGCGGGTATCCCTGCTGGGGTTCTAAACGTTGTTGTCGGTACGGACGCTAAAGCCATTGGTGGGGTTCTGACAGGCAACCCTATTGTGCGTAAATTAAGTTTCACCGGGTCAACACCCGTCGGTAAATTGTTGTTGTCTCAATGCGCTCAAACCGTCAAACGCACTTCTATGGAGCTAGGCGGTAACGCACCTTTCATCGTATTTGACGACGCAGATCTTGATGCCGCAGTAGAAGGCGCGATTGCCTCTAAATACCGCAACGCTGGTCAAACCTGTGTATGCGCCAACCGCATCCTTGTTCAAGACGGTGTCTATGATGCATTTGCTGAGAAACTGGCGAAACGCGTGGCTGAATTCAAAACAGGAAGCGGCTTTACGGATGGCGTTAATATTGGACCACTGATCAACGCTGCGGCCGTGAATAAAGTACAAGAACTTGTGAACGATGCCATTGACCACGGTGCAAAAGCCTTAATCGGCGGAGACAAAGCGACGCAAGCGGGTGACCAATTCTTTGAGCCAACCATCCTGACAGGTGTGACTCAAGATATGGACATTTTCTCTAGCGAAATCTTTGGCCCCGTCGCGCCATTGTTCCGCTTTGAAACAGAAGAAGAAGCCGTTGAAATGGCAAACAATACCCCATTTGGCTTGGCATCTTATTTCTATTCCCAAAATATTAGCCGCATTTGGCGCGTATCTGAAGCACTGGAATACGGCATGGTGGGGATCAATGAAGGCATTATTTCCAGCGAAGTTGCGCCATTTGGTGGTGTAAAAGAATCTGGCAGTGGCCGTGAGGGTTCCAAGTACGGTATCGATGAGTACGTAGAAATTAAATATTTATGCATGGGCGGCCTAAAGTAAGCCACTCAAATCGCTTCTTAATTTAGAGAGACTATAACAAATGAAAAACGCTAGCCTACAAGAACGCAAAGTAAACGCCATCGCTCGTGGCCAAGGTAACATGGCACCTGTCTACGTTGACCGTGCACAGAACGCAGAGATTTGGGATGTAGAAGGTAACCGCCATATCGATTTTGGCGCAGGTATTGCCGTGGTCAACACAGGCCACAACCATCCAAAAGTGAAAGCCGCTGTCCAAGCGCAACTTGAGCGTTTTACCCACACATGTGTCATGGTGACGCCTTATGAATCAGCCGTCGAACTTGCAGAGAAGCTAAACGCTGCAGCGCCAGGGGATACTCCGAAGAAATCGATCTTTGTAACAACAGGTGCCGAAGCCGTTGAAAACTGTGTCAAGATCGCCCGTGCCCACACTGGCCGCCCAGGTATCATCGCATTCAATGGTGGCTTTCACGGCCGTACCAATATGACCATGGGTCTGACTGGTAAAGTAAACCCTTACAAAATTGGCTTTGGACCTTTCCCAAGTGATATTTTCCATGTGCCATACCCAAATGAATACCTAGGTATTTCTGAAGAGCAAGCACTTGCTGACCTTCAAATGCGCTTTACATGTGACATCGAGCCATCTCGTGTTGCAGCGATCATCATTGAGCCAGTACAAGGTGAGGGCGGTTTCTACATTGCATCAGCCAGCTTCCTACAGAAGTTACGCGCCTTGTGTGATGAGCATGGCATTCTATTGATTTTGGACGAAATCCAAGCAGGTTTTGCCCGTACAGGTACTATGTTCTGCCACGAGCAAGCAGGCATTGAAGCGGACCTAATGACGGCTGCAAAAGGCATCGCAGGCGGCTTCCCAATCGCCGCGGTTGTCGGTAAAGCTGACATCATGGATGCACCGATCCCTGGTGGACTAGGTGGCACATACGGCGGTTCACCTGTGGGTTGTGCCGCAGCACTTGCAGTATTTGACATCGTTGAAGAAGAAAAGCTATGCGACCGTGCCAATCAAGTCGGTGATCGTTTCGTGGAGCATTTAAAAGGTCTACAAGCAGACTACCCGCAAATCATTGGCGATATCCGTAATGCCGGTGCGATGATCGCCGTAGAATTGGTGAAAGAGGGGGATGTGAACCAACCTAACGCCGAGCTAGCGAAAGGGCTATCTGCAAAAGCTGCTGAAAATGGCTTGGTGCTTCTTTCTTGTGGTATTCGCGGCAACGTGATCCGCTTCCTACCTGCATTAACGATCGAAATGGACATCATCGACGAAGGTATGGAGATCTTTAAACGCTGCTTCAAAGAGCTGGTTTAACCTTTCGTTTTAACGGTTCGTCCTCCTAGGCTTCCGTTCGCAAGATAGCACTTTTAAAGTGTCTATCTTGTTTTTTCAGCCCTTGTTCTATTTGAACAAGGGCTTTTTTAGTTGCTTTGAAAGCAAGGTCAAAGCAGCGAACGCTAATACGGCGCAACGCTTGAATCATCCATGACGAAGTGTTCACGGATCACTTGTAAGAACAGCTCTCTTGGTTTGTTGGGTTGGGCTGTTTTTTTGAACGTCACAGCCATGCCTAGTGTATAAGATCGATGGTTCACAGCGATCGGTACAATATCGCCACGCGTCACATAATCACGGGCGTATTCCTCGGGCAAGAAACCAATAAAGCGCCCAGATAAAATCAGCGACAATCTGGAATCATAAAAGTAAGAAATGGCCGACAAATTCATATTTGAGATTTGCTCGCTGACGCCCTCGTGAGGCTTTAACCCTGCGTGTGAAGCTGGAAAGGTATCCACCGTGCGAATCTGCTCCTCCTCATCCATGCTCGCCAAAGGGTGGTCTTTCGATGCGTAAACAAAACAACGATCACTGTATAAATGGAAATACTCTAAGCCATCGAGCTTGCGATGGTAGGGAATGAAACCGATGTCCGCCTCATCATTCAGGATCATTCGCTCGATATTTGCCATAGGAGCCACTTGCGTTGTAATCGATACTTCAGGCGCAGTACCAGTAAAATCATGAATCAAGGCCGGAAAGCGGCTGCGCGGGTCCAAGCTTACTTTATCCGACATCGCAATTCGCAATCGTCCCGTCAAACTTGCGTTCAAGTTATTAACGGTCGTTCGAAATGCGTCTAACGACTCGATGAGTGACTCCGTCATTCGATAGATGATTTCGCCTTCTTGGGTGAGAGAAAAGCCGCCTCGACCGCGCTTACACAGCGTCAGATTCAGACGTGATTCCAAGTTGGAGATGTGTAAGCTAATGGTTGACCGACCGATGTTCAAAACGGTTTCCGCCGCAGAGAAGCCACCACAGTCAACGACTGTTTTAAATACTTTAAGTTGCTTGATTTCGTAGTCACCTACTTGGCCAAGCGAATAGTTTTTTGTACTCATGACACCCTCTTCAACCCAATCTGTCATTCAAATGATACCTAAGTCACCTCATCGTTAGTGGCTTCTATTATGTCATTTTGCTTATCCACAAAGTTTGGTCAACGCCTAACTTTAGGTTTAGATGTTTACATTTCAATCACCTATTAGCTTCTCTATTGTTAATCGATTGATGTTGATAGATTTGATCACCCTGTTGTTTATCTTCTTCAATGCAATTAAGAAGACTCTTTCACGCTTCTTAATTGAAAGTCTACGTACTTATTTAATAGCCCGAGCTCCGCACGGGCTTTTTTTAATACGCCGACAAAACCCGTCTTAGTTTAACGCTTGCCCAAACGTAGGAGTTATCGTGCCACTATCACTTTCTTTGCGTCAGAAGTTAATCACTGTCTTAATCTTGGTCTGTGTTGGTTTTGCAGGATTTGGCTTCTACGCCATTATGAATTTCCAACAGATGCAAAATGCATCACTCAAAGCCAATCTCATCGCAGACAGTTACGCGGATCTGAGCAATTTGGAAGTAACGCTCCTAAAATTTGAGCGCCAGGCTGCCAATCCAACGCCAAGCAATATGGACTGGCTGTATCAAGAACTGGAGCAATTGTCTCAGCAAAACCTAGTACGTAACGCGCTTGAAAACCCATATTTGGACAGCCAAGCTAAGCAAGACATGGAAACATTAGCCGAGAGCCTGCCTGACTATCTGAGCAGTCTGAAACAATTCCTCGACATCATGCAATCGCTGGGCGCAGACAATCAAAGTGGTGCGTTATCCACTCTCAATGAAAGAGCAAATGAAGCACAGCAACAGTTAGCGATACTGGCACAATTCGCATCGACGTTTAAAGATGTGCGAGCTAAGGAAAAAGACTTTCTCGCATACCCATCTCAAGCCAACCTTGATGTCTGGAATAGCTTCATCGATCGACTTCTAAAACAAATCAACGATATCGGTTTTGGCGAAGATTTTAATCCTGCTATTGAGTCTTATCGCGCCGTCGTGGACCAAGTTTCCAGCTTATCGCTATCGCTGCAACAAATATCCCAGCATTTGGAATCCGCTCGCGAGCAAAACTCAGTTACCATGAGACAAGTGACGGAATACCTGAAAAGTCCATTACTAGAGACGGCACAACTGCAAGTCCATGAAACCGCCATCGAAGCACGCCGTAACCTTATTATCGGCGGTGTCGCACTGACGCTTTTAATTGGCGCGATCATCTCGATGCTGATTTATACGCTGAGCCAAAAAATTCAAACCATTTTGAAACGCTTGCAAGAAGTCGCAAGTGGTAAACTGACACACCATTCAGACCATAATCTAAACCACAAAGACGAGCTGGATCAGATTTTACTGACCTCTAATACAATGACCGCCAACCTGAGTGAGCTTGTTACGCAATTGCGTGATAGTAATCAGGTGCTGGTCGAGACAGCCGATCACCTGAGTGACGATGCATTTACCATTGTATCGAGCAGCGAACAAATTCGAGATCGTAGTAACACATTGGCGACGGCCACCGAAGAGATTTCTCACACTTCCGCCGACGTCAGCAATATGACACAACAGGTCAATGACGCAGCTAACAACGCACACCAATCGGCTCAGTCAGGGGCTCAAGTCATAGGTAATGCGATTGAGGCCATTCAAGCTGTCGCGTCTTCTATTGAGCAAACCCACATCAGCGTCTCTCAGCTTGGTGAGCGTTCCAAAGAAATAGACTCCGTCATCGACCTGATCGTCGGCGTTGCTGAACAAACCAATCTACTGGCGCTGAATGCAGCGATCGAAGCAGCCCGAGCAGGGGAGGCAGGCCGCGGGTTTGCCGTGGTCGCAGACGAAGTCAGAACGCTTGCAGAGCAGACTGTTAAAGCCACCAGCAGTATCACCAGTAAAATCGAAGGCATACAGCAGGAGACACAAAACGTCATTTCGGCCATGGCAACCAGCTTAGAACAAGTCGCCACAGGCAAAGAGAAAGGCGAGGCCGCCGTCAGCACCATTAAAGCAGTGGAAGCCTTAACGTTGGATGCAGCGGAACAAACCCAATCTATCTCGGCGTCAATACAAGAAGTTGTTCTAACCACCCAAGCAATGGCTAAAGATATGGACGATATCGCTAAGAGCATCGAGCATAACTACCATGCCACACAAAATATCAAAGCATCAGGGCAAGATATCCATGGTCATGCATCACGCTTAACGCAACAAATCGCGCAATTTGAAATAAAATAATGACTATTTTTTCAAAATAATTAATAAGAAAAAAAAGGAAGCAGTGCTTCCTTTTTTTTCGACTTATCGACGCCAAAATGCACTATATCAGTGCGCCCGTGAGGCGCCAATCCGCTCATGATTGATTATTTAATTTTTATACCAATGATGGTTAAAAAATACGTTAATAATCAAACCTCTATACCATTATAGAACCGTTCCAACAGCATGATGATTTAGCCCTAAACTAGTGCATTGAAATTCATAGAAAGTAACTATACGCATGATTTATAAGGGCTTTTTATTCCTCACTGATTGTTTGATCAGGACAAAACTTTAGGTAGATTTTGCACGGTTTAATCTGTGCAAACTTTTTGAAAGTATCGCCCCCACGGTGCCATTGTCGGGGAGGACGTGGCTTGTTTAGGAAGACTCTTATGCAAGAGGTTACTCATGTTAAAAACTCTACAAAAAGTAAAAAAACGTTTAGTCGTTAGCTCTATCGCTGTTGCTTTAGGAACAAGCGCAGTGATGACTTCGGCTCATGCAGCTGACCACAATTGGCGTTTTGCGAACCTTTATGGTCGTGGAACAGCTTTTGGTGAAATCTACGAAAACCTAGCTAAAAACATCGAAACGAACACCAATGGTGATATCAAAGTTCAGGTGCTGTATTCCGGTGAAGGTGTTGGCACGACAGGAATTTTAGGCGCTGTTAAATCAGGCCTTGTCACCATGGGTGCGCCTTTTCAATCCATGCACGCGGGTGAATTACCAGCAGGCGTTGTTGAAATCGGTCTTCCTGGCGGGACGGATGACACTGATGAGCTGAATGCACTGTTCCACGAGAAAGGTTGGGATCAAGTCCTGAAAGAAGCGTATGGATCTCAAGGTCTTGTTTGGCTTGATCCTTACATCCAGCCTCCGGTGTACATCATCACCAAAGAACCAATCAACTCAGTTGAAGACTTTAAGGGGTTAAAGATCCGCGCTCCCGGTGCTTACGGAAAGTTCTTACGTAATCTAGGTGCATCACCCGTATCCTTAGCTTGGTCTGAAATTTATACGTCTCTTTCTACCGGCGTCATCGATGGTTCTATCGGCTCTAATATGATCGACCACCGTGATGGTAACCATGTAGAAGTCGCTAAGTATATGTACCCACTTCCTCTAGCGGGCGCACAAGTGTTACCAATTATTGTGAACCGAAATGCTTGGCGTAAACTGACTGACGAGCAACAAGCAGCCGTTAAAGCGGCGACAACGACGCATGCCCAAGAGCAATTAGAGAAGTCTAAGCAATGGGAATCCGAAGCAGTTGCTGAAATGGAAGCAAAAGGCTTGAAATGGTCTCCAGAGCCAAGCGCAGCTGACAAAGAAGCTTGGGCTGAAGCCGGTGCAGGACTATGGGACGAGTACGCTAAAGCGGGCCCTTATAGCAAGCGTCTGATCGATATTCTTCGCGAACAACAGAAGTAATCGATCTTTCCTATTAAGGCGAGCGCCTCCACGCTCGCCTTTTTTCGTTTATTCTCGAGGTACACTTGCATGTTATTGACTGCGATAAGGCTATATTGCCTTACGGTCCACCGTGTGGTGGCATTCGTTGGCAAGTCCGTTTCTTATGCCATGCCAGCCTTGGCGTTTGTTGTCGCTTTCGAAGTATTTTCTCGCTACTTCTTAAACAAACCTACTATCTGGGCCTACGACCTATCACTGTTTATGTTCGGCTATATCGCCGCATTGGGCGGTGCCTATGCGCAACAGCGCCGTGGCCACATCAACGTAGACATTCTGTACAACAAAGTCTCTCCAAGAATACAAAGCCTATTCAACGTGCTGTCGTTTGCGCTTGGCATTTTTTTTCTGGTCATCGTGTTCAAAATGAGCATTGGTAAATTTGAAGAGGCGATTGAGTTTAATTACCGCCGCCAAAGTGAGTGGGCACCTCAGATGCACCACTACTGGGTGATGATGGCTGTGTCCAGTGCTCTATTCATTGTTCAGTTATCGAGCGACTGGTTAGACGACGCTTATCACCTACTGACTGGCAAGAAGCTACTGCCTGAGCTTAATCTTGAAAACGATGAGGACAACCAATAATGATGAGTATCGAAGTATTAACTGGCGTGTTGCTGGTTTGTATCCTCATAACATTTGCGTTGGGCGCACCAGTTGGTTTGGCACTGGGCGGCATTGCAATGGGCATTGGCTACATCACGTGGGGTGACGGCCTATTCAATGTCATCCCAACCACTTTAGAAGCAACTCATTTTAGTTTCATCCTATTGGCGATTCCTCTGTACATATATATGGGCCAACTGCTGACACGCTCAGGCATTGGTGATGCCATGTTTAATGCTAGCCAAATAATCATCGGCAAGGTGCGGGGCTCTTTAGCCATCAGCGTCATAGTTGTTTGCTCAATGATCGGGGCAATGGTTGGTATTATTGGTGCCGGTATCATGACGTCTGGCAGTATCGCCCTAAAACCTATGCTAGAACGTGGTTATGACAAACGTCTCGCATTAGGTGTGATTATGGCAGGCGGTGGTCTTGGGATACTGATACCGCCCAGCATTCCAATGATCATGTTTGCTTCATCGACACAGAATTCCGTTGGTAGAATGTTTATCGGTGCTTTGGTGCCGGCTCTGATTACCATCATCTTACTCATCGCGTATGTCGTCATTTCTTGCAAACTGAACCCTAAAAAGGCACCGCTGGACAAAATGCCTGACGTCCCGAAAACTACCAAAGAAAAGTTTTTAACGGCACGTGACGGTGGCCTAGCACTGCTACTAATTGTTGCGGTCTTAGGCAGTATTATTATGGGGATCGCAACACCCACAGAATCAGGAGCGATTGGTGTTGTAGGCGCTATCTTACTAGCGATGTTCTTTAAGCGTCTAAAGCCTCGCATGGTTAGAAGTGCTGGTATTCGCGCGGCAGCGCTCGTTAGCGTTGCAATGTGGATTATCTTTGGTGCAACAGTGTTTAGTAATTTCCATCTATTGATGGGCGTACAGAGCATGGTTGCGGGGTTCACTCAAGACTTAGGCTTACCGCCCATGATGGTCATCTTGCTGTTCCAAGTAATCATGCTTCTACTTGGCTTCATCATTGATGAATTCATTATTGTCTTAATGTGCGCGCCCATCTTTACCCCGATCGCGGTATCACTAGGTTTTGATCCAATCTGGTTCGGTATCCTAATGATCTTAAACATTGAAATCGCGGTACAAACTCCTCCTTATGGCTTTGCCTTGTTCTACCTAAAAGGTATCGCGCCACCGGGGATAACCATGCTCGATATCTACCGCTCGGTCACACCGTTTGTTTTGATTAAGCTTCTGGTACTGATCATCGTGATGTTCAACCCAGATTTGGTGACTTGGCTACCTGATAAGCTGATGAATTAGCTCTGATCGAGTATCAGACGTTCGCGTTATCAATGTGCATTACAAAGGCTGCTGTGGCAGCCTTTTTTACGCCTTTCGTTTAACCCCAAAAGTGGTCTATTCCTTGGCTGTAAAACGTTTCAGTATCAGCGCAGCATTCACTCCGCCAAAACCAAACCCATTACATAGCACATAATCAACGGCTTGTTGGCGAGCTTTGAGAGGGACTAAGTCGAGATCCGCCATGCTGTCTTCTGGGTGGTGCAAATTTAGGGTAGGGGGAAGGGTATTGGTTCGTAACGCTTGGGCACTGAAAATACTCTCAACGCCTCCCGCTGCGCCTAATAAGTGACCGGTAGAGGATTTCGTTGATGAGATCGCCACTTGAGTAACGGATTCACCAAAGACTGCTCGTAAGGCATTAATTTCACCACGATCCCCCACTGGAGTAGATGTCGCGTGAGCGTTGACGTAGCCGATCTGAGCGGCGTCAATTCCAGCCATTGTTATTGCCTGCTGCATTGCTCTGGCCGCGCCTTCACCATTCTCAGGCCCAGCGGTTAGATGATAAGCATCGGCGCTCGTACCATATCCTACAATTTCTGCCAGTGGCGTTGCTCCTCGTTCTAGAGCGTGTTCCAGAGTTTCAATTACGACCAGGCCTGCATCACAAACCCCTCACGATCGGTATCAAATGGGCGAGAGGCTTGTTCTGGCGCATCATTACGTTTTGACAACGCTTTAAGAGCGCCAAAGCCCGCCAAAGAAAGGGGATCAATACACGCTTCGGTGCCGCCTGCTAACGCGACTTTCGCCTCGCCTGTTTTCAGCAATCGCACCGCATCACCGATAGCTTGAACACCCGCGGCACAGGCTGTCACAGGTGTTCCCAAAGGGCCTTTAAAGCCAAAACGAATGGATACGTTACCCGCCGCCAAATTCGCCAAGAAAGCAGGAACAGTAAACGGAGATAACCGTTTTGCTCCCTGTATCTGGCGGACCTTCTCAGCATGAGTGATCGTCGGTAATCCTCCAATCCCGGTTGCGATGATGGTCGCAGTGGCTTGTTGATCGGTTTCCGTCTGAGGTTTCCAATTCGCTTGTTCAAGTGCCTCTTCTGCCGCCACGATCGCAAATAGTGTAAACAGATCGATACGTTTTAGCTCTTTAGGGGACAGATAGTCATTTTCATTTAAGCCATTTTCCAACTCCGATGACGCAGGCACTTGGCCAGCGATATGGGTATTCAAGCCCTCACACAACGTTGTTGGCAGTTGACGAACCCCCGATTCCCCATTAATTAGCCGTTGCCAAACCGCTTCGACGCCGATACCTAGCGGTGATACTAAGCCCATTCCAGTAATGACATAACGCTCATTGGATTGCATCTTACTCTCCTTAATTATGTGATCTGCGACAGATGGGTCTATGCTAGAGTTGAACTAAATATGATCAAGATAATATTTATCGGAGGGTTTTATGCCTTATTCGCCCAAGCACAAAGAGCAAACTCGTCTGCGTATTTTACAGGCTGCGGCGACATTGTTTTGTTCCAATGGCTTTGATCGGGTCACACTGAATCAAATAATGAAACAGGCCAATATGACCCACGGTGCGTTCTACGCCCATTTTTCGGGGAAAAGCTCTCTGTATGAGGCCGCGCTGAAATTTGCCACTTCAAAAGGCTTTGGGGCACGTTCAAAGAAACAAACAGAAACCAAAGACACGCACCTTAAAGCATTAATCAGCCGTTATTTGAGCTGGAGTCGCCCTAATTCAGAGGCTCCTTCCCCTCTGGAGTTTCTTGTCACTGATGCGGCCCATCAAGACGAAAAAGTGCGTCAAACTTATCAAGAGTGCTTTGATAACTTAGTTGATCGATTAGCGTCTATTTTGTCTAGGCGTGGCGTGCAAGAGTCTAAAAGCTTAGCGGAGGAGACGGTGATTGCGTTAGTAGGTACGGTATCCATAGCTCGGTCCATCACCGAGCCTCTACGTGAAGAATTTATAAATCGTGCAAAGCTCCGAATCTTGAAACGCTTAGATCAAGACCTCGTTGGTCTAAATGCGCCAATGTAGGCCGAATCAGAAGCGGTTAATTATCTTCATCAGATTGCTTATACCAATCGAGCACTATCGGAGCGATCTCTGGTCCTGCTACGATAAAGTGGCCATTGAGTAGACTATCACGCTGGTTGTAACGGAAAGGTTCGCCTGTCGGATCAACCAGCAAGCCGCCAGCGGCTTCTATAATCGCTTGCTGAGCAGCCGTATCCCACTCACTTGTCGGGCCTCGGCGAAGATGCAGATCCGCAATACCTTCGGCAATGCGACAACCTTTAATTGAGCTGCCTTTAGGTAGCTCTCGTACTTGATCGTAAGCTGATTTGAGGGTGGCTTTAAGATCTTCAGGAAGGGAAGGACCGTGGCTTCGACTGGTCATCGCGACCAGCGGATCTCTCGGCTCACGTACTGAAATCTCTTCTATGTCTTGACCATGCCATTTGATCGCCCCTTCAGGCAGACCACGCCAGCTTTTGGTCACACCAAAGTAGCCTTCTCCCGTTGTCGGTAAGTAGACCATCCCTAAGACCGGCTTCCCTTCAACAACCAAAGCGATGTTAATACTGAATTCACCGTTACGCTTGATGAACTCTTTGGTGCCATCCAAAGGGTCGACTACCCACAGTTCCTGCCATTCTCGGCGCTCATCGAATGAGACAACGACTTCTTCCGATAGAATCGGTATCTCAGGCGCTAATTCAGTTAGACCTTCCATAATGATTTGGTTTGCTGCAATATCAGCAGCCGTCACAGGACTATCATCAGATTTCTGCACGACACCAAGGTCGGCTTTCTGATAAATCTCCATGATCACATCGGCAGCATTGTGTATGATTTGTTGCAATGCCTTAAAGGTTGGGTGACGACTTACATCCAGCATAAAGGTACTAATTCTTTGGTTTCATCATTTGTATGCCCACTTTCAATAAGTAAAGCAGAAAGCATGAGTAAAGCAGAAAAACAGTCGCAATCACAAGCAGTAAGATTAGATAAATGGCTTTGGGCCGCACGCTTTTTTAAAACACGCTCATTGTGTAAGGAAGCGATTGACGGTGGCAAGGTAATGTACAACGGTGCCAAAGGCAAAGCCGCTCGTAATGTTGAGCTCGGCGCCTTGATAACGATACGCAAAGGCTGGGACGAAGTCACCGTCGAAGTTAAGGGTCTAAGTGAACAACGCCGCGGCGCGCCTGAAGCCCAATTGCTCTACGCTGAAACTCAAGATTCTATTGAAAAACGCGAGCGTCGCGCAATCGAGCATAAGTCTTTTGGCGGTCGAATCATGGCAGACCATCGCCCCAATAAGAAAGAGCGTCGAGACATTAAACAACTTAAGCGCGATATCTTCAGCTCTGACTAAGACGCCTCTAAGGCAATTTGATACTGTCCTTGCGCGTTGTTAAGTACGCCCGCCAATTCAAGCTCCATGAGCGCCTGAGAGAGGTCAGGCGCTTGCCATTGGGTCAGTCTTATCAACGCATCAAAATCCATGGCAATGCGCTCCTGTTGCAGTAGGGTGAATAGTGACAAGGCTTCACGTGAAACATCTGGCTCGGATCGTTCAACCGCTCCTTTGATTGCAGCGCTTTCTTTAGGTGATCGAAGCCCCCTAGGTAATTCGCTCAGTATGTCTTCGACCGAGGTGACCAAGGTCGCACCCTGTCGTATAAGCTGATTCGTTCCTGTCGCTTGCGGTTCGCCAATCCGCCCAGGAAGGGCAAATACCTCTCGATTTTCGTCAAGTGCATACCGCGCGCTGATTAACGAGCCACTTTTTTCCGAGGCTTCTACCACCAACACACCAAAGCTCATACCGCTTATGATGCGATTTCTAGGCGGAAATAGATTCGGCCTAACACCTGTAGTTAGTGAATATTCACTAATCAGTGCTCCATCATGCTCTAGTACCGACTCAAACATTCGCGCATTTTGACGAGGGTACCAGTGATGTAGACCCGTTCCCATTACGGCTACCGTGGGCGCACGGGCTGCCAACGCTCCTCTGTGTGCAAACGTATCGATACCTCGAGCGCCGCCACTGACGACAGAAAACCCCTGTTCGGAAAGTTGCTGGGCCCAAGCTTGAGCAACCTGACGACCATAGCCAGAGGCTTCCCGAGCCCCCACTATGCCAATGGTGGGTTTTTGCCAAGCTTGCACATTGCCTTTGACGTACAGAAACGTTGGCGGCACAGCAATTTCATTTAACAATCGGGGATATTCCGTATTACCTCTGAAAACAATGCGCTGATCATACTGCTCCAACCACTTCTGCGTAAGCTCAAGCTGACTCTCTGCCTCGTAGGGCAAAACATGTTGCGAGAGATAGCGAACGGCCATCTTTGCGGCGTGCTCACTCCATCCCAAAGCTCGTAGAGTTCTGTAGTCGATCGCTTCTGAACAGGGAAGCGGATCATCGAATAAACTTGGGCTAGATTGGTTCTCAGAATCCAATGTCGAAAGGTAGGTCCATAAGCGAGATAAGCGACTCGCCCCAATACCTGGGATAAAGCTTAAGGCCAACCAACATTCAGATGACAGGCCAAAGTGGTGAGTATTCATGCGGCAATCCTTTGCGAGCATTAGAGATTAAAATATGGGGAGCTGTAACGTGGCACATTACAGCCTAAATTCGCGCGGTATTTAAGCATATTGCACAAAATTTAGCCACAGCCATGACACTCTTTTCCTAATCTTAGGTTACAATAGAGCGATAGAAATGGCTTCTCAAATCAGATTAAGAGAATGCTAAGCACATGCATTACGTTATTGGATATCGATATGGCTGTATTACCTGTTTTAGAATACCCTGATCCGCGACTTCGTAAGGTCGCTGAACCTGTGACTCAATTTGAGGATGCAGGGCTACAAACGTTGATTGATGACATGCTCGATACAATGTACGAAGAGCAGGGCGTTGGTCTGGCCGCTACCCAAGTAGACTATCATTACCGCATTGTGGTGATGGATTTTTCTGAGGAACGTAACGACCCAATTGTCTTTATTAACCCAGAATTTGAAGTACTAGATGACGAGCCGAATGAGTTCCAAGAAGGCTGCCTATCTGTGCCAGGCTACTACGAACATATCTACCGTGCAGCCAAGGTCAAAGTAAAAGCGTTTGATCGTCATGGTGAGCGATTTGAGATGGACACTGATGAATTAATGGCGGTCTGCGTCCAGCATGAAATCGATCACCTTGATGGAAAACTGATGGTAGATTATCTGTCGCCCCTTAAGCGCAATCGCATCAAAACTAAACTGCAAAAACAGCAAAAGAAGCGCGCTTAAAACTCTCTCGAATATAGCCGAATTCAGTACATTAATTGGGACACTCGATACACACTTTTTAAAATCAGGCTTCGGCCTGATTTTTTGTTACGGAAGTTAACTCTAAATATGACGACACGACACACTTCTCCATTACGCATTATTTTTGCAGGGACACCGGACTTTGCCGCAGCAAGTCTGCAAGCACTGATAGACGTTCAAGAAGCTAATCAGTATGAGCTAGTAGCGGTATACACACAGCCAGATCGCCCTGCAGGCCGCGGCCATAAACTTGTCGCTAGCCCTGTTAAACAGCTTGCTATGAAGCATAATATTCCAGTGCTGCAACCACTCAATTTTAAAGCCAATCAGGACCGTCAGGACTTAGCCGACCTCAATGCAGACATTATGATTGTCGCCGCATACGGGCTTATTCTACCGAAGGCCGTACTTGATACACCTAAATTCGGTTGTATTAATGTTCACGCGTCTTTACTACCTCGTTGGCGCGGAGCAGCCCCTATCCATCGAGCCGTGATTGCAGGAGACACCGTCACAGGAATCACCATTATGCAAATGGATGTGGGGCTCGACACAGGGGACATGCTGCTCAAGAAAGAGTGCCCCATTATGCCCACAGACACATCAGGTTCACTGCACGATCGTTTAGCCTTACTTGGAGGCCAAGCATTACTCGAAGCACTTGAGCCGCTTCGAGTAGGTCAATTAAACGGAGAGTCTCAAGATGAGAGTCTTACTTGTTACGCTGACAAACTGACGAAGCAGGAAGGTCTTGTTGATTGGAGCCAAGACGCGTTGACCATCAGTCGTAAGATCCGCGGTTTGCTGCCTTGGCCAGGCGCCTATACTCAAACATCCAGTGGGACCATGAAGATACATGCTGCCACATTGTTGGACACTGATAATCAAGATTTTGAAAACGGTGAAATCACCATGGTCAGTCAAGAAGGACTTGCCGTGTCTACCGGCAAAGGCTCGATATTGATTACCGAGCTACAGTTTCCAGGCGGCAAGCGGATGTCGGTTCAAGATGCCTTAAATGGTAAATTCAAAGAGGAACTTCGGGTTGCCAACATACTAGGGCAGGAGAGTACATCATGAGTCATACGTCTGCTCGTTTAATCAGTGCTCGAATACTGGAGCAAGTCCTACTGCAAAGAGGCTCGTTATCGACTCAGATTAACAAACAGATTGCGAGCGCTGATCCTGACGAACAGAGTCTAGTTAAAGAGCTTTGTTTTGGCGTCTGTCGCTATTATCCACAGCTCAACAGTATTGCATTGAGTTTACTGACTAAGCCATTCGAAGAGAAAGATTTTGATTTGTATGCAGCCTTACTAATGGGGCTCTATCAAATTACCCATATGCACACCCCAGATCATGCCGCCGTCAACGAATCAGTTGAATTGTGTCGCGAGTTAGAAAAGGACTGGGCAACCAAACTCATCAATGCCGTTTTGCGTCGATATCAGCGTGAACACGACGACATTATTGAGCGACTCGACGCTCAACCGTCCATGGAATACAACTTACCTAAGTGGTTTATCAAACGCTTGAACAAACACTGGGGGAGTGAATTCGAGCAAATTGTAGAAGCAACCAATGCCCGCCCGCCCATGTGCATCCGAGTCAATACCGCTAAGGTTTCACGTGAAACATATAAAGCTAAACTGGAAGAGCAGGGTATTGTTTCACGTGAAACGCCTTTTTCAGATTCAGGTTTGTACCTAGATGAAGCAGTTTCTGTGAATGAGTTACCTGAATTCTTTGATGGCTATGCAAGCGTACAAGACGAGTCAGCGCAACTTGCTGGGATGATTCTATCACCCCAACAAGGTGAACGACTATTGGATGCTTGCGCTGCGCCAGGCGGTAAGACAGGACACCTTCTTGAGCGAGCGAATGAGCTGGACCTGACTGCCGTTGAGCTAGAGACATGGCGACTATCAAGAATTGAATCCAACCTAGATAGACTTGGTCTCAGTGCAAAGTTAATCTGCGGTGACGCTAGTGAGCTCGATCAGTGGTGGGACGGTCAACCGTTTGATAAGGTCCTTCTTGATGCACCGTGCTCCGCAACTGGCGTCATTCGACGTAATCCAGATATCAAGATTAATAGAAAGCCCGCAGATATTGATGAACTGGTCATCATACAAAAGGGCATACTTGAAGCTGTCTGGAAGACATTAAAGACGGGGGGCGTCATGCTTTATGCTACCTGTTCCTTAATGCCTGAAGAGAATGAGCGACAGATGGAGCAATTTCTAAACGCACAGTCAGACGCAGAAGAAGTGTCGTTGAACTACCTTAACGCTAACTTGAATATGGGCATCGGAAAAAAAGTTAGCCATGGTATGCAGATATTTCCAAGTCGAAAAGGCCAAGACGGCTTCTACTATTGCTTGTTAAGAAAACTGTGATATTCAAGTGTAGCGACGAAGCATGTTTCACATGAAACATGCTTTGCCTTTGTAGATGCAAATATGATTGATCATTCTTTAATAAAAACATCCCCCAAATAGGATGTTCATCACAAATGATATCAACGAAAAATAAAAGTAATAATTCACCTATTGCACATTAAAACTTCATGCAATCACGTTTAAAATGAAGAGCAGTTTTGGGCATTATTCATCGCACCCATTTTGGATGCACTTAGACGATCAGCACAAAGGCAAGTAATGAAAATCATCATAATTGGCGCGGGACAAGTAGGGGCGACCCTTGCAGAAAATCTGGCAAATGAAGACAACGATATTACGGTGATCGATACTGATGCCAATCGTCTTCGAGAGCTTCAAGATCGGCTCGATATTCAAACGGTTCAAGGAAGTGGCTCCCACCCTGACGTATTAGACCAAGCTGGCTGTAATGATGCAGATATGCTGATCGCAGTAAGCAACCAAGACGAAACCAATATGATCGCCTGTCAGGTGGCTCACACCTTGTTTAAAACCCCAACAAAAATTGGTCGAGTTAGGTCAAACGCTTACTCAAAATACCCAAAAATATTTGGGGATACGGCCTTGCCAATGGATGTGCGCATTAGCCCAGAAAAAGAAGTCACCAAACATTTAAGCCGTCTCATCCGCTACCCAGGTGCACTGCAAGTCATGGAATTTGCCGAAGGGAAAATACAGCTTGTCGTGGTCAAAGCCGAAAAAGGTGGTCCGCTGATTGATCGCCCTATCAGCTACTTAAAAGAGCACATGCCTTCGATACAAACGCGTATCGCCGCTATCTACCGCAATGGCCAATCCATCAAACCTGATGGCAATACGCTAATCCATGCAAATGACGAAGTATTTTTCCTTACAGCACAGCGCGACGTTTTAGATGTCATGAGTGAACTTCGCCCTTTAGACACTCCGTATCGTCGCATCATCATTGCTGGCGGTGGCAACATCGGTGAACGCCTTGCTCAAAGTCTTGAGAAAGAGTATCGCGTTAAGATCATTGAGCGTGACCCAGAGCGATGCCGTTACTTATCCGAAACGCTCAATAATACAATCGTTTTGAACGGCGATGCGTCGAAACAAGAATTGCTATTGGAAGAGAACATAGAATCGACAGATGTCTTCTGTGCCATCACAAATAATGACGAAGCTAATATCATGTCATCAATGCTGGCAAAGGTCTTAGGGGTTCGCACCGTCATGACCATTATCAATAACCCAGCTTATGTCGACATCGTTCAAGAGGGCATGATCGACATCGCCATATCGCCACAGCAAACCACCATTAGTTCCTTGCTGACGTATATCCGCCGAGGCGATGTCGTAAACGTACATTCGATGCGTAAGGGCGCTGCCGAAGCATTAGAAGCGGTAGCGCATGGAGACTATCGCTCCTCAAAAGTAGTCGGCCGTGCAATTGCCAATTTGAATTTACCGGAAGGTGCCACCATTGGTGCGGTTGTTCGCAATGATGACATCATCGTCGCGACAGGTGATGTTGTCATTCAGGCAGAAGACCATGTCATTATATTTGTTTCAAATAAGAAGCAAATTCCCGCGGTCGAGCAGCTATTCCAGGTAGGTCTAACGTTCTTCTAGGACGCTAGCCAATAACATCTACTAACGATATAAACTAAATTAAACGGCGCGCCATAGAGACAAGGGCGCGCATAACACCTAAGTTAATGGACACCAAAACATCATGCATATTCAGGTAATCCTACGCGTCATCGGCTTGTTGATTATGATCTTCAGCGTTGCGCTTTTGCCACCTATCGTCGTGTCACTGATATACAATGATGGTGCATTGATGGCGTTTGTTTATGCCTTAATCATTAACTTAGTCGGTGGCCTGGTTGTTTGGTTTCCTTTCCGAAATCATCGCGGAGACCTCAAGATACGAGACGGGTTCTTGGTAACGGTCTTATTCTGGACGACGTTAGGCTTATTTGGTTCTGTACCCTTTCTATTAACGACTTCCCCTGATCTCAGCTACACGGACGCTCTGTTTGAATCCATGTCAGGTTTAACCACCACAGGGGCTACCATTCTAACTGCCATCGATGATTTACCTCAGTCGATTCTATTCTACCGCCAATGGCTACAGTGGTTAGGCGGTATGGGTATCATTGTCTTGGCAGTCGCCATTATGCCCATGCTGGGTGTTGGGGGCATGCAGCTATACAGGGCGGAGACACCAGGCCCAGTAAAAGACTCCAAGTTGACACCTCGCATTGCCGAAACAGCCAAGGCGCTCTGGTACATATACGCAACGCTCACGTTGCTGTGTGCGATCGGTTATTGGGCAGCCGGTATGACATTATTTGATGCCATCTGTCACAGCTTTTCGACAGTTGCTATTGGTGGGTTTTCCACCCACGATGCGAGCATTGGCTACTTTAACAGTGTCACCATTGAGATTATTTGTACGGTATTTATGGTTATTTCGGCCATCAACTTTGGTATGCACTTCTACGCTTGGCGCACTCGAAGTGTCTGGCATTACTTTAAAGACCCCGAAGCGCGTTTCTTCTTCTTTCTACTACTCAGCACAATCGTCTTAGCGACACTTGTACTGATCCTCACTTCGACCTATGAGTGGAGTGATTCATTGCGTTACGCAGTCTTTGAGACCGTATCGATTGCAACGACATCGGGGTTCAGCACATCCGACTTTTCCGTGTGGCCACATTTTCTACCCTTCCTTCTCATCGTCACGTCCTTTGCGGGGGGGTGTGCCAGCTCGACTGGAGGCGGCATGAAGGTCATCCGCATCCTGTTGATTCTTAAACAAGGTTTTCGAGAAATCCAACGTCTAGTGCATCCCAATGCAGTGATCCCAGTAAAAGTGGGCGGCAAAGCCATACAAGAGCGTGTGGTGTCTGCAGTATGGGGGTTCTTCTCAGCATACCTATTAGTGTACGTGATGCTGATGATTGGCCTAATGGCGACGGGAATTGATCAAGTCACCGCGTGGTCGGCGGTTGCGGCGACTCTCAATAACTTAGGTCCGGGCCTAGGCGAAGTCTCTGCAAACTTTGCGTCGATCAATGACCCAGCCAAATGGATGCTTTGCTTTTCTATGCTGCTTGGCCGTTTAGAAGTCTTTACTCTATTGGTATTATTTACGCCAATGTTTTGGCAAAAATAGCTCTGTCTTCCAACCCCGAGGCGCACCATGACACCCGCTGTGTTAACACTACAGAAAAAGAAAATACCATTCACTCAACATGAATACGATCATGATCCGGCTAGTCAAAACTATGGCGAGGAAGCTGCGCAAAAGCTCGGATTGAATCCCGAAGAGGTCTTTAAAACACTACTCGTTACCGACGAAAAAAGTGTTTTTGTAGCAATCGTTCCCGTAACAGGGCTACTGAACTTAAAACGTGCTGCAGCGGCGCTCCGCGTCAAAAAGCTTCGGATGACGGAGCCAAAAGAGGCAGAGCGTATTACTGGATACCTCGTTGGAGGAATTAGCCCAATAGGGCAAAAAAAAGCCCTACCAACCGTGATTGATGAGAGCGCTTTATCTTCCAAAAAGATCTACGTCAGTGGTGGTAAAAGGGGCTTTGATATCGGACTGGCCCCCCAAGATCTGGCAGGAGTTTGTCGCCAAGCCGTATTTGCAGATATTGCTGAAGCGTAGGCAGGCAGTGCAGGCGGTTAAACGAGTCTGCCCTCCCTACGATGATCGGCTAGGTGTTCTCGCGATAGAGATTCAAAGCGCCATCAGGTTGTACCTTAAAGCGCTTGTATTCCCATTGATACTGACCAGGGCGCACTTTCACTAACCGCTCAATGGATGCATTAAGGCCCGTAAGCGAGGTTTGAGTGTCTTCTGAATAGAAACGATCATCCACTTCATGCGCGACAATTTCAAACCCTTTAGAGGTTTGCATGCTGCCCACAACAAATGCCTTTGCTCCCGTTTTATATGCCAGTTGGCTGGCAAGCGTCATGGTATAAGCTCGATGACCAAAGAGAGGGGCGAATTCACCGCTGCCTTTCTGTGGCACCTGATCGGGTAAAATTCCCACCACACCACTGGCATTCAACGCCTTCATAATTTGCAATACACCACGGCGATTAGTGGGTGCTAACTCCGCGCCAGAACGCTCTCGTGCTGCCAAAATAAACGCATCCAAACTTGGGTTTTTATGCGGTCGATACATCACTGTTAAAGGCCGAATAGCACTGATGTATGCGTTCAATACCTCCCAGTTTCCAATATGAGGAGCAAGTACAATGACGCCTCCGTCACCGGCTACCGCTTCTTTAAAACGATCAGCTCCGTCGCCATCTCTGCAATGTTTTAAAATGGTCGAAACATCTTTGGTCCACATGTGCCCCATCTCCATAAAGGTTTGACCTATATGTGCCAAACGCTCATTACGTAGACGAGCACGTTGCTCCCGATCTAGGTTAGGCAAGCAAAGCTCTAAGTTGCGATCAATCGCCCGACGTGTCCGTCGATCAAAGCGTAATAAACACACACCAACAATACGGCCAATGTATCGGACAAACGGAAGGGGAAGCTTCCCCATGACTTTTAGAAAGCGCGTAATAAAGGAAGAGGGTGTAGAGTCAGACATACAAACAACTTTAATTATTGATGTTGGCGTATTGTAACGTATATCAAAGGTCAAAATAAAAATAACTGTTTCACATGAAACCCCAGCACCAACAACGCGAATTCATTATACTGACGGAAAATTAATGTCGATATTGAGGACATATATGAAGGTGCAGCAAAAGCCAATCATTCTTTTGGACCGTGATGGCGTTATTAACCAAGATTCAAAAGACTATGTGAAATCAGTGGAAGAGTGGATTCCGTTAGCAGGCAGTATCAAAGCCATCGCAGCGTTAAGTAATGCGGGCTTCAAAATATACGTGGTCACAAACCAATCAGGAATCTCACGTGGTTACTACAGTGAAGAAACACTTGCAGCAATGCATCAAAAGATGTCGGATCTAGTGGCTGCTGAGGGAGGCCAAATTGACGGCATAGAATACTGTCCGCACGGGCCAGATGACGCATGTCATTGCCGTAAACCCAAAAGCGGAATGATTGAAGCGATCGAGAAATCCCTCGGTATGGACTTTACAGAGCAGCCAGCCATTATGGTGGGCGATTCACTACGCGATCTTCAAGCAGGGCAGGCTAGGGGCTGTGCTCCCGTTTTAGTGCTCACAGGTAATGGCCGAGAAACGCAGTATAAGAACATCGATTTCCACTTTGATATTTACACAGATTTAGCCGCGTTCGCCATTGCGACGCTACATAAATACTCTTAATTAAAGCGTTACAGACATAGTAAGCACTTACATCATGTTTACGAAAGACCTTGCTTCACAGGGTCTTTTTTTTCATTTTTACGCTTGGTGACGGCGATCTAAAATATCTAAAAGGTTGTCTTCTAGCCAGCTTATGAGATCTATTACACGCTCTGAAAATTCAGCCCCCATAGGCGTCAACCGGTATTCTACGTGCGGTGGCACGACAGGATGGACAACACGATCAATGAAACCATCGCCTTCCAACTGTTGTAGCGTTTGAGCCAGCATTTTTTCGCTAATACCTTTTATCATCCGTCGCAAATCACTAAAGCGATGAAACTGGCCATCGCGCAGTGCAAAAAAAACCAGCATGCCCCAGCGTCCTGTCACATGACGTAATACCTCTCGCGATGGACATTGATCCGAGAACACATCACCTCGATCAAATCTAACGTCTACACTGTCTATCGAGCCTTGTTTTTTCATACTTACCTTTTTGTGCGTACTTACTTTAAGTAAGCATATAGCTTAACCTAGGTCTCACACACTTACCAATTAAAAGGAGTTCATAATGATTCTTGTAACAGGTGCAACAGGTCAACTTGGTCAACTGATCGTGGCAAGCATACTCGCCAGCGGTGTCAAAGCTGAAAATATCGTCGCAGCGGTTCGTAATCCTGAAAAAGCGACTCATTTGGCAGATCTAGGTGTCGTAGTGCGTCAAGCTGATTACACAGACCCAGCATCGCTCACGTCGGCCATGGCTGGCGTCAAGCGAGTCGTATTGGTTTCTTCAAGCGAAGTAGGTCAACGTGCTGCGCAACATCAAAACGTCATCGATGCCGCTAAAGAAGCGAATGTAGAGTTACTTGCTTACACCAGTATCTTACACGCAGACACTTCTCCTTTAGCCTTGGCAGAAGAGCACCGAGCAACCGAAGCGGCATTAAAAGCATCGGGTGTACCTCATGTTCTATTACGCAACGGCTGGTACTCTGAGAATTACACCATGGGCGCGTCGATGGCGGTCGAGCACGGCGCGGTCTTAGGCAGTGCTGGCGACGGTCAATACTCTACAGCCACTCGAGCAGATTACGCCGATGCAGCAGCGATTGTTATCACTTCTGAAGGCCAAGCAGGCAAGGTATATGAGTTAGCGGGAGATCAAGCGTTCACGCTTACAGAGTACGCAGCACATGTTGCTAAGATAAGCGGTAAGGAGGTGGTATACCAAGACCTGCCCGAAGCCGAATATGCAAAAGTGCTAGTAAGTGTGGGCCTACCTGAGGGCTTTGCCAAGATCTTGGCCGATTCAGATACCGGTGCGGCAAAAGGTGCTTTATTTGACGACAGCCACACGCTATCCACACTGATTGGTCGCCCAACAACGCCCATTCAGGACAGCATTAAAGTTGCGCTGTAACATACTGACAACTTCGGGTGCGTGCTAGCACAAAAAAAGGGCCTAACTATTAGGCCCTTTTGCTTCGATAACTTGCTTTACTTTAAACGTCTAAGTTTGCAACCGTTAGCGCATTGTCTTGAATAAAGTTACGACGCGGTTCCACTTCATCACCCATTAGAGTCGTAAACATTTGGTCCGCTGCCACGGCGTCATCAATGGTGACACGAAGCATGCGACGAGCATCAGGGTCCATCGTGGTTTCCCAAAGCTGCTCAGGGTTCATCTCACCCAAACCTTTATAACGCTGGATTGTCAGACCACGCGACGCTTCTTTCATCAACCAAGCTTTCATACCATCAATCGTTGTGACGGTCTCTTTGCGCTCACCACGCTGAATGTATGAACTGTCATCAAATAGCTCATCTACCGTTTCAGACATCGCCACGATACGCAGGTATTCTGGCGACGTGAAGAAAGCTGACTCAAAGCGATAACGTGTACTCACACCATGAGACATAATGTCTACAACAGGTAAGTATTGATTACGCTCCGCATCTTTCTCAACACCAAAATCAAAACGGAAACCAGTGCGTACGTCTAACGGCATTTGACCGCTCAAAGCTTCAACCCATGCTGTCACAGCGGCTTCATCATTAAGCTGCTCAGTCTTAAGCTGTTTGCAGTACAGAAGTTTATTCATAACATCTTTTGGATACACGCGAGCCAATCGATCTATGTCTTCTTCAATGCGAATGTAGTCACGAACCAATTTCGCTAGACCTTCACCTTGAACACCAGGCGCATCTGAATTGATAAAGAATTTAGCGCCATCTAGAGCGACTTCAATCAAATGCTGCTCAAGCGCTGGCTCATCTTTGATGTATTGCTCTTGTTTACCACGTTTGATTTTAAACAGCGGTGGCTGAGCGATGAAAATATGGCCACGCTCGATGATTTCTGGCATTTGACGGAAGAAGAAGGTCAGTAAAAGGGTACGAATATGCGAGCCGTCCACGTCAGCATCGGTCATGATAACGATGCTGTGGTACCGCAATTTGTCAGCATTAAATTCGTCACGACCGATACCACAACCCAATGCCGTGATCAGCGTGCCAACTTCGACAGACGACAACATCTTATCAAAGCGTGCTTTCTCTACGTTTAAGATCTTACCTTTCAACGGCAAGATTGCTTGGGTACGACGATCTCGGCCTTGCTTGGCAGAACCACCTGCCGAGTCACCCTCCACTAGGTAGATTTCAGAAAGTGCTGGGTCTTTCTCTTGGCAATCTGCTAATTTACCTGGTAAGCCAGCAATATCTAACGCACCTTTACGGCGAGTCATATCACGGGCACGACGTGCGGCTTCACGAGCACGCGCGGCATCCAGCATTTTATTAACAATAATTTTCGCTTCCGCAGGCTTCTCTAAAAGATATTCAGCGAATCGCTTACTCATCTCTTGCTCAACGGCCGTTTTCACTTCTGACGACACTAATTTATCTTTCGTTTGAGAAGAGAACTTCGGATCAGGCACTTTAACAGACACAATTGCCGTTAAACCTTCACGGCAGTCATCCCCAGACGTAGCCACTTTTTGCTTCTTCGCTAGGCCTTCAGACTCAATGAAGTTGTTCAATGTACGTGTCAACGCGCCACGGAAACCAGCTAGGTGGGTACCGCCGTCACGCTGAGGGATATTGTTCGTGTAACAGTAGATATTCTCTTGGAAGCCTTCGTTCCATTGCAGCGCGACTTCGACAGCAATGCCATCTTCAAGGTCATCACGTTGGCAAATGAAATGGAAAATATCATTGATTGGTGTTTTGTTGGTATTTAAGTGTTCTACAAAGGAACGTAAGCCACCTTCGTAATTAAAAAACTCTTCTTTACCTGTACGCTCATCTTTTAGATTGATCGCCACGCCAGAGTTAAGGAATGACAGCTCGCGAAGACGCTTCGCTAAAATGTCGTAGACAAATAAGATGTTCGAGAAAGTATCTGCCGACGGTTTAAAATGTACCGTGGTACCGGCGCCATCTGACTCACCGACAATCGCTAATGGGGATTGTGGTACGCCATGAGCGTAGTTTTGCTCGTAGACTTTGCCATTTTTGCGAATCGTCAAGGTAACAGTTTCCGACAGAGCATTTACAACGGATACACCCACACCGTGCAATCCACCAGAAACTTTGTAAGAGTTATCGTCAAATTTACCACCCGCATGCAAGACCGTCATGATGACTTCGGCTGCTGATACACCTTCTTCCTCGTGCATCTCAACCGGAATACCACGACCATTATCAGATACGGAAATGGATTCATCTGGGTGAATGATTACTTTAATCGTGTCACAGTGACCCGCTAACGCTTCGTCGATGGAGTTGTCCACCACCTCAAACACCATGTGGTGCAGACCTGTTCCATCATCTGTATCACCGATATACATACCGGGACGCTTACGTACAGCGTCTAGCCCTTTGAGCACTTTGATACTGGACGAATCGTAATTATTTTCACTCATTTAACTCTCCTGCAAACCTTTGCTCGCTTGGGACAATTCGCCTTGATTCATCGAGAAATGACGAACGTCTGTCTGATCAGACCAAGTAAAATCCATGCTATCTGGTCCAACGCTGGTTATAAATATTTGGCTGTTCAGTGATTCCAACAACTGACACAACCGACGTCGATGGTTAGCATCCAGCTCGGCGGGTAAGTCATCCACCAAGAATACTAACTGACGACCACGCTCAATTAACAATTGGCCCTGCGCGATCTTAAGCGCCGATACCACCAGCTTTTGCTGGCCTCGAGACAGAGTATCTAAAGCATCCCCCGAAGGCGTCTTAACACGAAGATCCGCCCGTTGCGGTCCCGTATTGGTATACCCAACATCAATATCTCGCTGATAGCTGTGCTCAATCGCTTCGCTCAGCGTTTTTTGCGCATCCCAACCTTGAAAAAAGTTAAGCTGCACACTGAGACCTGCGGCTAACTGCTGTAAAACGGATTCAAAATGAGGCGTGAGGGCGGCAACATATGCTTTGCGCGCGGTATTCACATATTCACCCAATCGAATCAGCTCTTGATCGAACGCAGCTAGTAAATTGGCCGATATTTTACCACGTCTGAGTAAGCTATTCCGCTGTTTTAACGCTTTTTGCCAGTCTCGCCAGGCATTAATAAATCGATCATCGAAATGAAACACGCCCCAGTCGACAAACTGCCGACGAATCTTAGGGGAGCCTTCTAGTAGACGGAACGCATCGGGGTTAATCAATTGCACGGGGAGACGCTCGGCCAACTCCACGACGGACTGGGCAGCGCGCCCTTGAATACGAACCTCAATCGCGCCATCACGACTTCGCTTAATCCCCACAGGTATCCGCGGCTGTTGGTCCTGCTCGAGTTGTGCAAAGACGACACACTCAGGCTGTTCATACTGAATATAGGTTTTGTGTTTGTGGCTGCGGAATGAGCGTCCAAACGACAGAAGATGAATGGCCTCTAAGATGGAGGTTTTACCACTGCCGTTTTCGCCCACAATGATGTTTACATGAGGTGAGGGGTCAAAACGAACAGCAGTTAAATTACGCAGGTGAGAAATATCAAGACGGGCCAGCGGCATAAATCGGGGCCTAGAGATGATGAGGGCGTGCACTGCACGCCCATCGGGTGTCTATTACAAACGCATCGGCATCACAACGTACTGCGAAGCGTGACCTTGACCTTCTTCAATCAATGCGCTGCTGTTTGCATCATTCAATGAGATGCACACTTCTGGTGAATCAATCACGCCTAAAACATCTAACAAATAGCCAACATTAAAGCCAACTTCTAGGTTATCGCCTTGGTATTGAACGAGAACAGACTCTTCCGCTTCTTCTTGCTCTGGGTTGTTGGCGAACACTTGCAACATGCCATTCGCTAGGATGAGACGTACACCACGGTATTTTTCATTTGATAGAATCGACGCGCGTAGAAACACTTGACGCAGCTCTAAACGATCAGCCGTGACAAGCTTTTCATTATTACGTGGGATCACTCGATGATAATCAGGGAATTTACCTTCCACCAATTTGGATGTGAACGTGTAATCCGCTACTTTTGCGCGGATATGATTTGTACCAATTGTTAGCTCAACAGTCTCATCTGTATCCGTTAATAAACGGTTGAGCTCCAACACACCTTTACGTGGCACGATCACTTGCGTTAAATCACCTGAAACTTGAGCATCCTCTACGGCCGTAGCGAGTCGGTGTCCATCAGTTGCCACAACACGAAGTTGGCCGTCAGCCACTTCAAATAGCATACCATTCAAGTAATAACGGACGTCTTGGTTCGCCATCGCAAAACCAGTGCGGTCGATAAGTTTACGAACGCTCACTTGTGGGATGTTCACCACCAGATCACCCTGCATATCTTGGATATTCGGAAACTCTTCCGCGGGTAAGGTCGATAAGGTGAAACGCGAACGACCCGAACGAATCAACGCTTTTTGCTCATCAAGAGAGAACTCAATCACAGCGCTGTCTGGAAGGCTCTTACAAATGTCCATCAGCTTACGTGCGGGAATCGTGATGCGACCTTCTTGGCATTCATCCAGTGGCACTTGGCCGACTAATTCGACTTCGAGGTCTGACCCGGTCAGCGTCAGAGTTTGGTCCTTTACTTCTACCAAAACGTTCGCCAAAACTGGCATCGTTTGTTTACGCTCTACTACACCCGCCACCAGTTGTAGTGGTTTTAGCAGTGTTTCGCGGACGACTGAAAATTTCATTCTTTTCCTCGTTAATTCAAAGTCTTAGACCAATTAGGTGGTCAGAATGCGCATCAATTGTTTGTAATCTTCACGGATATCTGAATCCGTATCTTGTAACTCTTTAATTTTACGAATGGCATGCAATGCGGTCGTATGATCACGACCACCAAACGCTTCGCCAATTTCTGGCAAACTATGGTTTGTCAGCTCTTTCGCCAGCGACATCGCCACTTGACGGGGACGCGCAACAGAGCGACTCCGACGCTTGGACAGCAAATCGCTAATCTTGATCTTGTAATATTCCGCTACAATTCGCTGGATATTATCAATGTTCACCAACTTGTCCTGCAAGGCCAAAAGGTCTTTTAATGACTCTCGCACGAAATCAGGCGTAATCGCTCGCCCAGTAAAGTGTGAGTTGGCGATGACTCGTTTTAATGCACCTTCTAACTCTCGGACATTAGATCGAATCTTTTGCGCGATAAAGAATGCCGAATCATAAGATAATTTCACACCACTTTCTTCTGCTTTACGCATCAAGATGGCGACTCGCGTCTCTAACTCCGGCGGTTCGATCGCTACCGTCAAGCCCCAGCCAAACCGAGATTTTAAGCGGTCTTCCAATCCTTGAATCTCTTTCGGATAACGGTCACACGTTAAAATCATTTGTTGGCCGCCTTCTAATAAAGCGTTAAACGTATGAAAAAACTCTTCTTGTGTTCGATCTTTACCGGCAAAGAATTGAATGTCGTCAATGAGCAGTGCATCGACAGATCGGTAATAACGTTTAAAGTCATTGATCGCGTTTAGCTGCAGCGCCTTAACCATATCCGCAACAAAACGCTCCGAATGCAGATACACGACTTTTGCATTTGGGTTATGGCGCATCAGCTCAGTACCCACGGCTTGCATTAAGTGAGTTTTACCTAACCCGACGCCACCGTAAATAAAGAGTGGATTATAAGCACCACCTGGATTCTCGGCGACTTGCTGGGCGGCCGCGTGAGCCAATTGGTTCGACTTACCTTCGACAAAGTTTTCAAACGTAAATGAATTATTAAGATTGGCACCATGATTGATGCCGCCTTCTACTTGTACTTTTCGATTCGGCGGATTGAGCGGTAACTGACCTTGTTCATAAGGTTCCGGCTCCACGCGCGCAGGGCTATCAGATAAGCTTAGCGGCGCTTCAAATTCGATTTCTGGTCCGTCTCTCGTTTCGTCGTCCATTAAACTAAAGCCAGGGGAGTAACCTCTTTCTAAGCTTGGTTCTGATGACATTAGATTAGAGGAAGGTTCTGGCGCTTGTGGTGCCGGAGCGGGAGGCGGAGGTGTCGGCTTCGTAAATCCAGCTTGGCGAACTTCAAACACTAAGTTGGGCGCTGGCTCATCGCCGGCAAACTCAGATAACAGTTCTTTGATACGCGCTTGATATTTATTTGTCACCCAATCCAAGACAAAACGATTAGGTGCATACAAACAAAGATCACCACTGGCTTCTATTTCAGCTTTAAGTGGACGAATCCAAGTATTGAATTGCGATGTGGAAAACTCATCCTGCAATCTTGCAAGACAACGCTCCCAGTACTGCAAAGACACGATAGACGTTCTCCTAAGATGGAATTCTTAAAAATGGTAAATGCTGAACAAGAAGGGGATTCTATCGTGACATATTATAGTTATCCACAAAAAGTTACATTCTATCGCGAAGTCTCTGTGTTTTTAGATTTGTTAATAACAAATAAAGTTATACACACCCGTTAATATATTTTTATGCATGTGCATAAACAGGCAACTTATTCACATATTAACAAGATTCATCCTGTCTAGATATGCACAGGATAATATTAGAGTAAACTACTGTTAATAAACAGCTTTTCTAACTTTATAATGTGCCTTGTGGATATTTAAATAGATTATCTAAATTGGTTACGCACAATAGAGCTAAAAAACTGTGTGTAACTATGGGGAGCATTTTGTGGTTAACATTTTACAAGAAAAGACGTTCCAAACGATTGAATTGTAGCCGTAAACACACTAAAATCCGCGCCCTGATTTTGATCAGAATAAGAGGCTTGGCGGACGCTAACCCTCACACTCAGAACACTGATTCAGTGAGATATTGAAATGAAAAGAACTTTCCAACCTAGCGTACTTAAGCGTAAACGTGCACACGGTTTCCGTGCTCGCTCTGCAACTAAAAACGGACGCAAAGTTTTAGCGGCTCGCCGCGCTCGCGGTCGTAAGCAACTGTCTGCTTAATACGTTGATGGCAAGCTATTGTTTTCCCCGGCAGGTCAGACTTCTGAATGCCGGGGATTATCAATCCGTTTTCAATGACACATCTTCGAAAGTCTTCGCAGGTGAATTCCTCCTATTAGCAAGAAAACAGGCTCACCCTGCAAAGTTAGGTTTGATCGTATCGAAAAAAACCGACAAACGTGCGGTAGGTCGTAACCGAATCAAACGTGTTGTTCGAGACTCCTTTCGTCATCATCAAGAATTGCTCAATGGCCTTGAAATTATCTTCTTAGCTCGTAACGGTATTCGCGAAGTAGATAACGCTGATTTGCACAAACGATTAGAAAAAGCGTGGAAGCAATTGGCGAAGAAAGCTCAAAAACCACATTCTGAGCAAAAACAACACAACTCATCAAAGAAATAGGCTGAAAAATCGGCTAAAGGCTGGTTTAATACGGCGTGATTTTCAAAAGGGTGGTGACACCCCATTGTCCAACCAAACAAACTAGTTGAATACCATGGATTTCAGACGTTACTTTTTATGGGGAGCGCTGTTTGTCAGTGGCTACCTACTGTTCTTACAGTGGAACCAAGACTATGGCACTGCTGCAACCAACAAAACGGTAGCAACACCCAACGAAACCGTTGCGGCCGACTCAGACCTGCCAAATGCAATCGGCGCGCAAGGCACAACCGCCAACGCAGAGATTCCTGACCAAGTCGATAAAGTGGCTCCAGGTCAGCTAATCCACGTCAAAACGGATACTTTGAATGTTGCCATTAACCCTGTCGGTGGTGACTTAGTCGAAGCATCTTTATTGCAATACACCAAAACGAATGAAGGCAAAGAACCATTCGTCATTTTGGACAATGGCAATGAGCGTATCTATGTTACCCAAAGTGGTTTAGTGGGTCGCGATGGACCGGATGCGAATCCAGAAGGTCGTCCAGTTTATCAAACGGAACAAACGTCCTATGCACTAGAGGCCGGTGATAAGACATTGGATGTAAACCTGTATTACACCGATGCAGACGGCGTGAAGTACACAAAAACGTTTCGTTTTACCCAAGGCCGTTACGATATTCGCCAACTAATCACGGTTGACAATACGTCTGCTGAAACTTGGAAAGGTAATCTTTTTGCACAGATCAAGCGAGATAGCAGCGAAGATCCGAGTACTGCCACCAATATGGGGTTACAACCTTATTTAGGTGGTGCGATTTCCGATGAGCAAACGAAATACAGCAAAATTTCGTTCTCAGATATGGAAGAAGAGCCAGTAAAAGTATCGACAACGAAAGGCTGGGTAGCATTGCTTCAGCACTATTTCGTATCCGCTTGGATTCCTGAGCAAGGCCAAAAAGTAACACTGCAAGCCCGCACTAATAATGGCTTCAACTTAATCGGTTTTACTGGTCAAGCAGTTGAAATTGCTCCGGGGCAACAAGGTACACTCAGCTCAACATTCTATGTGGGTCCTAAGCTGCAAGACCAGTTAGAAAGCACCGCTGAAAACCTAGATTTAACCGTGGACTACGGTTGGTTGTGGTGGCTCGCAAAACCATTGTTCTGGCTACTCACAGCGATTCAGTCAGTTGTTATCAACTGGGGTGTCGCAATCATCTTGATTGTTGTTTGTGTGAAAGCGATCTTCTTCAAATTATCGGCTACGAGCTACCGCTCGATGGCAAAAATGCGTAAGTTTGGTCCTGAGCTAGCTCGTCTACGCGAACAGCATGGCGACGATCGCCAAGCCATGTCGCAAGCCATGATGGCGCTGTACAAAAAAGAGAAGATCAATCCATTAAGTGGTTGTCTTCCAATACTAGTGCAGATGCCAGTATTCCTATCCCTATATTGGGTACTAATGGAATCAGTAGAATTGCGTCATGCGCCATTTATGCTTTGGATTAATGACTTGTCAGCAATGGACCCATACTTTGTACTACCGATCCTAATGGGTCTAAGTATGCTGGGTCAGCAAATGTTGAACCCTACGCCACCAGATCCGATGCAAGCTCGCATCATGAAGATCATGCCTATCGCATTTACGTTCTTCTTCTTGTGGTTCCCAGCCGGTCTTGTACTGTACTGGGTAGTCAACAACACATTGTCTATTGTTCAGCAGTACGTTATTACCAAGAGCATCGAAAAAGGCGGCAACTAATTCGCTTCATCGACATTTGATGCTTTTAAAAAGGCTTCCTTAGGGAAGCCTTTTTGTCGTTTACGCCTTACACTAAACTTAATTAAATTTGCACTTAAGACGAGCCGTTATGTCCGATTTTCAGCAACTCATCGATCAAGACACCATTGTTGCCCAAGCGACTGCGCCAGGCCGAGGCGGTGTCGGTATTATCCGTTTATCTGGACGCAAAAGCTTAGCCATTGCTAAACAGATCATTGGCTTTGATCCAACACCACGCCATGCTCACTATGTCCCATTTAATGATCAAAATGGTGAGCAACTCGACGTTGGCATTGCGCTCTATTTTCCAGGCCCTAATTCATTCACAGGAGAAGATGTGTTTGAGCTACAGGGACATGGAGGCCCTGTAATAATGGACATGCTACTAAGTCGATGTGTTGCGCTAGGCGCACGTTTGGCTCGCCCTGGTGAGTTCTCTGAGCGAGCATTTTTGAATGACAAAATGGACTTAACTCAAGCGGAAGCAATCGCTGACTTAATTGATTCGTCGTCTGAGCAAGCGGCAAAATGTGCGCTAAGATCTTTGCAAGGGGCGTTCTCAAAACGCGTCGATGAATTAGTTGAAGCACTGATCCATTTACGCATTTATGTAGAAGCGGCTATCGACTTTCCTGAAGAAGAAATTGACTTCATTGGTGATGGTAAAGTGGCGGCACAACTGAAAGACATACGCGACAAACTCAACAGCGTCATGAAAGAAGCCAATCAAGGTGCGTTGTTACGCGAAGGGATGAGCGTCGTGATCGCAGGACGACCTAACGCTGGCAAATCCAGTTTACTTAATGCGCTATCAGGAAAGGACTCAGCTATCGTCACAGCGATTGAAGGGACCACCCGAGACGTCCTGAGAGAGCACATCCATCTAGATGGCATGCCTCTGCACATTATCGATACTGCGGGCCTTAGAGACAGCCCAGATGAAGTAGAGCGCATTGGTATTCAACGCGCTTGGGAAGAAATCCATAAAGCTGATCGGATTCTACTCATGGTTGATAGCCAATCGGTCGACTCCAATGATCCGAATGACATTTGGCCCGAATTTATGAGCCAACTTGCTTCTCGTGAACATTTGACGCTCGTACGCAACAAAGTTGACCTGACGAGAGAAGCCACAGGGTATGAAGACATTAACGGTTTACCAGTCATTTCATTATCAGCAAAAACGAATGACGGCATTGACGCTCTCACAACTCATCTTAAAAATGTCATGGGATTTGATAGCACAACAGAGGGTGGATTCATTGCACGCCGCCGCCACCTTGAAGCACTGCATAAAGCCAATCGTTACCTCGATGCTGGCTTTGAACAACTGCATGACTATGGGGCAGGAGAATTACTAGCAGAGGACTTGAAGGAAGCTCAGGAAGCGTTGAGTGAAATTACGGGCGCCTTTACTAGCGATGATTTACTAGGACGTATCTTTGGTTCATTCTGTATCGGTAAATAACGCTGACAACGCCCACAAATATAAAGTGGGCGTTTATCGTAGTTAATGTGTCTGATTCTTATCAAATGGAGACTATCACTCGGCCACGAATACTTCCGTCTAAGAGTTTATGAGCATACTCCACCACTTCTTCTAACCCAATATTAGCGCTAATTTGCTCTAAATCTTGATCATCCAGTAGCTCTCCAAGGCGGTCCCATGCCTTCTCACGATCAATGATGGGACGCATTACACTGTCAATCCCATATAGTGTAATACCGCGCAAAATAAAAGGAGCGACAGAAGCAGGGAAATCCATACCTTGTGCCAAACCACAAGCGGTCACTGCACCACCATATTTCACGCTGGCACAAGCGTTTGCCAAAGTATGACTACCAACGCAATCTACCACACCCGCCCAACGTTCTTTTTGCAGCGGTTTACCTGAATTGGATAATTCAGAGCGGTCTATCACATCACTCGCTCCAAGCTGCTTTAAATAATCTGACTCATGCAGACGTCCAGTGCTGGCAACCACATCAAAGCCCAGTTTACTTAAAATGCGGATAGCATAACTCCCAACACCACCATTTGCTCCTGTAACTAAAATAGGCCCATGAGAAGGAGTGATACCATGCTTTTCCAACGCCATAACACTTAACATTGCTGTGTAACCGGCCGTACCAATGGCCATGGCCTGTTGAGCATTGAAAGCACTCGGAAGTGAAATCAGCCAATCGCTGTTTAAGCTCGCTTGCTCTGCCAATCCACCCCAATGCGTTTCACCCACACCAAACCCATTCAGTAAAACGTGATCACCGACTTTAAAGCGGTCACTTTGCGACGTCAGCACTTCGCCCACTAAATCGATCCCAGGCACCATAGGAAATTGTCTCACGACTGGTGATCGGCCTGTGATAGCTAGCGCATCTTTATAATTTAATGTGCTTGCTATCACAGCAACTTGCACATCTCCTTCTGGTAACTGCTTCGGATCTATCTGGGTTACATTAGCCTGATAACCCTGTTCATCTTTACTAATCAGTACTGCTTTCACCATGGTTTTTCCTCGTTAGTCCATTCCTACACATAGCGGTTATTAGTAGTTGAACGTGTCATGTCTGCCATCATTCAGCAACCGTATTGCGCGTAAAAAATAAGTAACCTAAGTACTTACATTCTCTTCCTCTAGCACTGTAAAAAGTAGCAAGTATCAACGAAAAATCTATCCACAATTACGTGAAACGCTGTTTCTATGGGTTATCCACCTTATGAAACATTATCGGATCAATACGCGTTATGCACAAACCGAATTACAAACAGTGAAAAATATCGCAAAAAAATATAAGAAAATCATCTGTGGATTATTTTTTTCAAAAAGACCTGTATGGATACCCAAAAAAAGCGATATTTTTTATTTAAATCAATTAGTTATTAACATTTAAAATCCAAAAACCACCTGTGGAAAAGAACGGTAATAAGTGAATAAGAAGTTTTGCACAGGTTTTAACAACTCTTACTTCAAATTTCCATCATGTATAACTCACCTATTTATACACAGGGTATGATTATCCACAACACAGGGATATGCGTTGGTACCTAACATGTTGTTATCGACATAAAGCATTGATATATAGGTTTTTTTGTAAATTACTAACAGATTTAGACTTACTATATAAATAACTTAAGATTAAGAAAGACATATAATACTATTCTATTCTTATTAATGATGACCGGGGAAAGCGACGGAGTCTCTCTTTCAATTTGAGATTTAGTCGATATACTAGGCGCCCTAATTCATGAACTGTTCGTTTTTTATTCATTTATCGAGGTCTGTGTGGATTTCCCAACTCGCTTTGATGTGATTGTGGTTGGCGGTGGCCATGCTGGTACCGAAGCCGCTCTTGCTGCAGCACGCATGGGTGTAAAAACCCTTTTATTGACTCACAATATCGAAACGCTGGGACAAATGTCTTGTAACCCAGCTATTGGTGGTATTGGGAAGTCCCACTTAGTAAAAGAAATTGACGCTTTGGATGGGGCAATGGCGCTTGCAACAGACAAGGCAGGTATTCAATTTCGAACTCTGAATAGCCGAAAGGGACCAGCTGTTCGAGCGACCCGAGCACAAGCTGATCGCATATTATATAAAGCTGCAATCAGAGAAATGTTGGAAAACCAGCCAAATCTTTGGCTTTTTCAACAGTCTTGCGAAGATTTAATTGTAGAACAAGGTGCCGCACGCGGTGTTATCACACAAAGTGGTATTCAATTCCGCGCTAAAACAGTGGTACTGACAACTGGTACGTTCCTTGGCGGTATCATCCATGTTGGCATGCAAAATTACTCTGGTGGTCGAGCAGGTGATCCTGCATCGCTTGGCTTAGCCGAAAAATTACGGGCATTGCCATTTCGAATAGATCGACTCAAAACGGGTACCCCTCCAAGAATCGATGCTCGGTCAGTGGATTTTTCCTTAATGCAAGCACAGCCTGGTGATGACATTACACCTGTTATGTCTTACATGGGGAATCGAAGCTTACACCCGCAGCAAATCAATTGTTTTATCACGCATACCAACGAACGTACGCATGACATTATCCGTGCTGGAATGGACCGATCGCCAATGTATTCTGGTGTGATAGAAGGTGTAGGGCCACGTTACTGTCCATCCATTGAAGATAAAATAGTACGTTTTGCGGATAAAGATTCTCATCAGGTATTTATTGAACCTGAAGGGTTAACCACACATGAGTTGTACCCAAATGGCGTATCAACATCATTACCATTTGATGTACAGCTGGATTTGATTCGATCCATGAAAGGTATGGAAAATGCCCATATTACTCGTCCAGGGTATGCCATAGAGTATGACTATTTTAATCCTCAAGATCTAAAATACTCTCTTGAAACAAAGCATATGGAAGGGTTGTTCTTCGCAGGTCAGATTAATGGCACCACTGGGTATGAAGAAGCCGGTGCTCAAGGGCTTTTAGCCGGTATGAATGCGGCACTTCAAGCACAGGGTAAAGACAGTTGGACGCCTCGTCGTGATGAAGCGTATCTAGGTGTGTTAGTTGATGACCTGATTACTATGGGTACCAAAGAGCCTTATCGCATGTTTACCAGTCGTGCTGAATATCGTTTGATCTTACGTGAAGACAATGCCGATATTCGATTGACAGAAAAAGGTCGAGAAGTTGGCTTAGTCTCGGACGAGCGTTGGGCGGCATTTTGTGAGAAGCGTGAAGCGATTGAGAAAGAAACTCAGCGTATGAAGACGTCTTGGATTGTGCCCAACACTCCAGAAGCTGAAGCCATTAATCCTAAGCTAGAGACACCAATCAGTCACGAATACAGTTTGTTGGATCTATTAAAGCGTCCAGGTGTTGAGTATTCAGATGTGGCACACTTGAAAAATGCGCCTGAGACGCCGGTTGCTGAGCAAGTGTCGGAGCAAGTACAGATCTCGGTAAAGTATGCGGGCTATATTGCGCGTCAAGCTGACGATATTGAACGAATGCGTCGCCAAGAGAATACTGTTTTGCCGGCTGATTTGGACTATACGGCCATTGATGGTCTATCTAATGAGGTGAAACAAAAACTTCAAGAAGCTCGTCCTGAGTCGCTTGCAGCCGCATCCCGTATACAAGGGGTAACGCCTGCTGCAGTATCTTTACTGTTAGTGCATTTGAAAAAACGTGCGATAAGCCGTAAAAGTGCCTAGAATCAGCGACCATTAGATTGCTTTTCTAGGAACCATCGTGAGTTATTTTGAAACCCTCAAGTGGGGCGCCGATAAAATGGGCGTCTCACTTTCTAATCACACCATCGAACAGCTTGTACAGTATTTAGACATGCTGCAAAAATGGAATAAGGCGTATAATCTGACGGCTATTCGCGACGCTGATAAAATGGTGTCATTGCATTTGCTGGACAGTCTTGCCACCTTACCATTCATAACTGGCCAAAATATCATTGATGTCGGCACCGGCCCAGGACTTCCCGGAATGGTTCTTGCTATCTGTTTACCAGATAAAAACTTCACGCTGTTAGATAGCAATGGCAAAAAAACACGTTTTCTAACCCAAGTTAAGATGGAAATGGGATTGTCGAATGTCTCCGTTGCCAATGAACGTGTCGAAAAGCATGCTCGTCAAGGGGAGTACGATCATGTGACATCGCGAGCGTTTGCATCATTAGAAGACATGATCAACTGGTGTTTACCATTGCCGTCAGCAAATGGTAATTTTTTAGCGATGAAAGGGGTGTACCCTGAAGATGAGTTATTGCAGTTGCCTGATACGGTTACTGTTCAAACGATTCAACCACTGAGTGTTCCCACCATAGACGCTGAACGTCATATGGTAATCATGACCCGCAAAGGATAAAAACATGGCGCGAATCATCGCAGTGACTAATCAAAAAGGTGGCGTCGGTAAAACGACTACATGTGTTAACCTCGCAGCCTCATTGAGTGCGATGAAGCGACGGGTGCTTTTGATTGACTTAGACCCACAAGGCAATGCGACCACAGGGAGTGGGTTACATAAAGATGAGCTGCAAACGTCAGTATTTGATGTATTGGTTGGCACTCACAGTGTTAAAGATGTCATGGTTTTTAGTGAAGCAGCGGGTTATACAGTTCTGCCTGCGAATGGGGATTTAACAGGCGCTGAAGTGGCGTTACTGGATTTGCCCAGCAAAGAAACACGTTTGCGGGCGGGGCTCTATGAAGTCGAAAGCGAATTTGACTATGTATTGCTTGATTGCCCTCCTTCATTAAACATGCTTACTGTCAACGCATTGGCAGCAGCACAAGGCGTTCTCATTCCGGTGCAATGCGAATACTATGCGTTAGAAGGGTTATCTGCATTACTGCAGACCATCGAAACTATTACGACGGCTCTTAATCCATCGCTTGCTATCGAAGGAATACTTCGTACTATGTACGACCCTCGCCCGAGCTTAACTCATGACGTCTCGACTCAACTGGTCGAGCATTTTGGTGAAAAAGTATTTGATACGGTTATTCCGCGTAATATTCGCTTAGCCGAAGCGCCAAGTTATGGGTTACCGGTATTGCATTATGAAAAGCAGTCTCGTGGGGCCGTCGCTTACCTAGCGTTGGCCGGAGAGTTTATTCGTAAGCGTGCTGCTGCTTAATTGAGCTTTGCTCGTAAAAAAGGTTTATAGACTATGACGATGAAAAAACGTGGTTTGGGACGTGGCCTAGATGCCTTGTTGGCTCCCAAATCGGCTCCTGCGCAAGACGATGAAGGCAGTGTTGAGGCTAACGAACCCATTCAAGGGCTGACGTATCTTCCTGTTGATTGGTTAAGTAAGGGGAAATTTCAGCCTCGTCGTGATATGAACCCGAACCAATTAGATGAATTGGCTAATTCGATTCGAAATCAAGGCATCATGCAACCCATTGTTGTTCGGCCGATTGGTGATCAACGTTATGAAATAATCGCAGGTGAGCGTCGCTGGCGCGCCGCTCGAATTGCAGGGTTAGATAAAGTACCGGTTATCATTCGTCACGTAGAAGACGCTGATGCTATCGTACTGGCTCTCATTGAGAATATTCAGCGAGAAGACCTCAATCCCGTGGAAGAAGCTATGGCTTTGCAGCGCTTAGTGGATGAGTTTAGCTTAACGCAGCAGCAAGTCGCTGATACCGTTGGGAAATCACGCTCAGGTGTCGCAAATACGTTACGGTTATTGAATTTAACCCCAGAGGTTCGGCGTCTACTGGAGCATGGCGATATAGAAATGGGTCATGCTCGAGCATTACTTGGTTTGGATGCTGAATTACAGACGCAAGCCGCGTCGACTGTGATTACTCAATCATTGTCTGTGCGTGATACTGAAAAGTTAGTTAAAGCCTATCAAAATCCACCACGTGAAACCGGAAGTGCTCCTCAACTTCCTGATTACAGCGCCCATGCCTCAAGAATTGCTGAAAAAATTCAGTCAAATGTAAAAATTCAACCCAGTGCGAAAGGGAAGGGGAAATTGGTTATCGAATATCGGGATCAAGCACATCTAGAGATGATGATGGCTGAATTATTTGATCTGAACCAATAAATGCACAGTATTAAGGCTGTCTTTTTATAATCATTGTACGAATAGTGCGTTATCTATGCGGTGTTTGTATTGAACCGCCTCAATATAACCCATATAATGCCTCGGATTTTAAATTTGATCACATTATATGCGTATTTAATGTCATGTATTGGTGCATCAAGTTAGGGGAAGTTCGATGACACATAATAAGCCGCTGAGCGCGAGTGCTTTATTGGCCGCGAAAAAGCGGGCTGTGTTTCGATTTGTCGGTTTGCAGTTAGTACTGGCTTTTTTCCTAAGCGTGGGAATTTTTGTGATCTTTGATGGTCTACACGCGTACTCTTTTTTGGCTGGGGCATTGGCCAGCGTTTTACCAAGTTTATATATGGCATGGCGAGTATTTGGTCATGCTGGGACGCGAGCTGCGAAAGACGTAGTGAGGTCATTTTATCGAGGCGAAGCAGGTAAGCTGGTTCTTACAGCATTGTTATTAATGGCTGTATTCATATTTATCAAACCACTGTCTGCTGGAGCACTTTTTGCTGGCTTCGGAATTGCAATTTTGAGTCATTGGCTCAGCCCTCTGCTGCTTAAACATTGAGCGTCAGATGGGAACGGTTTTAATCATTGAAAGAGTGTGGATGTAAATATGGCAAGTGAAAATCTCACAGCGTCAAGCTACATACAGCACCACCTTCAGAATCTGACCTACGGTCAACATCCTGATGGTACGTGGGGCATTGCTCACGGTGCTGAAGAAGCTGCGGCAATGGGGTTCTGGGCGATTCACCTGGACACTATGTTGTTCTCGATCGGCTTAGGTATTCTGTTCCTTTGGTTGTTTCGTAAAGCAGCTAAAAAAGTTTCAGTTGATACACCTTCTGGCCTACAGAACTTTGTTGAAATGATGGTGGAGTTCGTTGACCAGAGTGTCAAAGAAACATTTCATGGTAAAAACAAAGTAATTGCGCCGCTAGCGTTAACTATCTTCGTTTGGGTATTCCTAATGAACTTGATGGACTTGGTTCCGGTAGACTTTTTACCGCACCTAGCCACGTTATTAGGTGTTCCTTATTTCCGTGTGGTTCCTACGACGGACTTAAACGCGACCCTTGGTATGTCTATTTCTGTCTTCATTTTGATTGTCTACTACAGCATCAAAGTGAAAGGCGTGAGCGGATTTGTTGGTGAATTGACGTTACAACCTTTCGGTAAGTGGATGATTCCATTCAATTTACTACTAGAAGGTGTAGGTCTGTTGGCCAAACCAGTTTCTCTAGCATTACGACTTTTCGGTAACTTGTATGCTGGTGAATTGATCTTCATCTTGATCGCGATCTTGCCTTGGGGCATTCAATGGGCGTTGTCTGTGCCTTGGGCGATCTTCCACATTCTAGTCATCGTGTTGCAAGCATTTATCTTTATGATGCTGACAATCGTATACTTGAGTATGGCGCACGAAGATCACTAAGAACGCGTTGATTTATAACGATTTTGTAAACCTTGAAATCTTAAAAACTGTGAAAATTAGGAGTTAAAATGGAAACTGTAGTTGGTCTAACCGCTGTAGCTGTAGCCCTTCTTATCGGTCTTGGTGCCCTAGGTACTGCGATTGGTTTTGGTCTACTTGGTGGTAAATTCTTGGAAGGCGCTGCGCGTCAACCAGAAATGGTTCCAATGCTGCAAGTAAAAATGTTCATCGTAGCGGGTCTTCTTGATGCTGTAACAATGATCGGTGTTGGTATCGCTTTGTTCTTCACTTTTGCGAACCCATTCGTTGCTCAGGTTGCTGGCTAATACATCGCTTATACAAAGTAAGTGATCTATTTTTTGAACGACTAGAGCGAGGATATTTGCGTGAATATTAATCTCACACTGATAGGCCAAGCTATCTCGTTTGCTATTTTTGTGTGGTTCTGCATGAAGTTTGTGTGGCCACCAATCATTGCTGCGCTCGAAGAGCGTAGCAAGAAAATTGCAGACGGTTTGGATGCAGCTAACCGTGCTGAACGTGATCTAGAGCTAGCTCAAGAAAAAGCTACTCAACAATTACGCGAAAGCAAGGAACAAGCGGCCGAGATTATTGAACAAGCCAACAAACGTGCTAACCAAATCATTGACGAAGCGAAAGAGCAAGCGCTAGCAGACGGCAAACGCCTACGCGATGCAGCGCAAGCAGAGATCGAGCAAGATGTCGTACGTGCTAAAGAAGCACTACGTAGTCAAGTTTCTACTCTAGCTCTTGCCGGTGCGGAGAAGATTTTGGGCGCCAGTGTTGACGAAAAAGCACACAGCGAGATCGTTGAACAACTCGCCAAAGAGCTATAAGCGAGGGTCCTATGGCTGAATTAAAAACAGTCGCGCGACCATACGCCAAAGCCGCTTTTGAAGTCGCTCGTGAGCATGGCCAAGTTGCTGAGTGGGCCAATATGCTAAGCATATTGGCTTCTGCTACAACTGAATCCAAGCTTAAAAAAGCGCTTCAAAATCCAGCTTTTAGTGCGCAAGAGAAGGCAACAGCTCTAGCGGAAGTGTGCAATGAAGTGATTACTGAGCAAGGCAAAGCGTATTTGCTAAGCCTTGCACAGAATAAGCGTCTAACGCTTATTCCAGCAATCTCTGAGTTATTTGAGCAGTTCAAGCTGAACTACGAAAAAGCGGTTAATGTCGTGGTGACATCTGCTTTTGACTTATCAGCTGAACAAGAGCAAACACTGGCCGCTTCATTGGGTACAAAATTAGATCGTAAGATCAATTTAACCAGTGAAACAGACGCAAGCCTTATTGGTGGCGTGGTAATCCGTACTGGTGATTTAATCATCGACGGTTCAGTACGCGGAAAACTGGCGAAACTGGCCGAAGCGATAAACTCCTAAGGTTTCATTCGCGAAACCAGGGTTGAGGAATTTAGCATGCAGCAACTGAATCCATCTGAGATCAGCGAGATCATTAAGAAGCGTATCGAAACACTTGATGTAGCTTCAGATGCCCAGAATGAGGGCACAATTGTCAGCGTTGCAGACGGTATCGTATTGATCCACGGTCTAGCTGACGTAATGTACGGGGAAATGATTGAATTCCCTGGTGGTGTCTTTGGTATGGCATTGAACCTAGAGCGTGACTCTGTCGGTGCCGTAGTACTAGGTGACTACCAAGACCTTGTAGAAGGTCAAAAAGCAAAATGTACTGGTCGTATTCTTGAAGTACCAGTTGGTCCTGAACTACTAGGCCGCGTTGTAGACGCGCTTGGTAATCCTATTGACGGCAAAGGCGCTGTCGATGCGAAACTAACGGATGCAGTTGAAAAAGTTGCTCCGGGCGTTATCGCTCGTCAAGGTGTTGATCAGCCAGTGCAAACTGGTTACAAAGCGATTGACTCCATGGTGCCAATCGGTCGTGGTCAGCGTGAGTTGATCATCGGTGACCGTCAAATCGGTAAGACTGCTCTTGCAATCGACACTATCATTGCTCAGAAAGATTCTGGCATTAAGTGTGTCTACGTTGCGATCGGTCAAAAACAATCTACTATTGCGAACGTAGTACGTAAGCTAGAAGAACATGGCGCATTGGAATACACGACTATCGTTGCAGCGGGTGCATCTGACCCAGCGGCGATGCAGTTCCTAGCACCATACTCTGGTTGTTCTATGGGCGAATACTTCCGTGACCGCGGTGAAGATGCGTTGATCGTATTTGATGACTTGACGAAACAAGCTTGGGCTTACCGTCAAATCTCATTGCTACTTCGTCGTCCACCAGGTCGTGAAGCTTACCCTGGTGATGTATTCTACTTGCACTCTCGTCTACTTGAGCGTGCATCTCGTGTAAGCGTAGATTACGTAGAAAAATTCACCAACGGTGAAGTGAAAGGTCAAACAGGTTCTTTGACTGCGCTACCAATCATCGAGACTCAAGGTGGTGACGTATCAGCGTTCGTACCAACGAACGTTATCTCCATCACTGACGGTCAGATCTTCCTAGAAACGAGCTCATTCAACGCGGGTATCCGTCCTGCAATGAACGCTGGTATCTCGGTATCTCGTGTAGGTGGTGCAGCGCAAACGAAAATCATCAAGAAGCTTGGCGGCGGTATTCGTCTAGCCCTTGCTCAGTACCGTGAATTGGCGGCTTTCGCCCAGTTCGCTTCTGACCTTGATGATGCGACTCGTAAGCAACTTGAGCACGGTAAGCAAGTAACTGAATTGATGAAGCAACCACAATTCAGTCCAATGTCGGTTGGTGACATGGGCGTAATCCTTTACGCTGCCAACGAAGGCTACCTTGCGGATGTTGAAACAAGCAAAATTGCCAGCTTTGAAAATGCATTGTTGGGCTACATGAACAGCGAACACGCTGACTTGATGGCTGACATCAACAAAACTGGTAAGTATAACGACGAAATCGCTGACACATTTAAGTCTGCGATTGAGAAGTTTAAAGCGACGCAAACTTGGTAATGACTTGGTGGTTAGCTCGCTAACCACCAATCATCTCTGCAGTTTGTGAATTAACATTCTCACAAGGGCAGGTCTAATATGGCAGTCGGAAAAGAGATACGCGCTCAGATTGGGAGCATTAACAATACGCGAAAAATTACCCGTGCTATGGAAAAAGTAGCGGCGAGTAAAACGCGTAAGGCTCAGGATCGTATGGCCTCTTCTCGTCCGTATGCAGAACGCATTCGTCAGGTGATTGGTCACTTAGCAAATGCGAATCCTGAGTATAAGCACCGTTACCTAACCGAGCGTGAAGTCAAGCGAGTTGGTTACGTCATCGTATCCAGTGACCGTGGTTTGTGTGGTGGCTTGAACGTGAATGCGTTTAAAGCTGCTATGAAAGACATGAAGCAATATGTTGAAGCAGGGGTTGAAGTTGAAATCTGTGCTGTTGGCTCGAAAGCTGTGTCTTTTTTCAAAAACTACGGTGGCAATGTAGCTGCAGCGGTAACTGGCCTAGGCGATGCTCCAGAAGCATCAAGCTTGGTTGGTAGTGTGAAGGTTATGTTGGATGCGTTTGATGAGGGTCGCATCGACCGTCTAGTTTTGGTGTCTAACACATTTGTTAACACCATGACTCAGAAACCATGTGTCGAGCAACTTTTGCCGCTACAAGCAGAAGAAAATGCGAAACTGAAGCACCACTGGGACTACTTGTACGAGCCTGATGCAGTTGAGATCTTAAACGATCTATTGGTTCGTTACATTGAATCTCAAGTGTACCAAGCCGTTGTTGAAAACATTGCGTGTGAACAAGCCGCTCGAATGCTGGCTATGAAAAACGCAACGGACAACGCGGGCGAAATCATTAATGAATTGCAGTTGGTATACAACAAGGCACGTCAGGCAGCCATTACTCAGGAAATTTCTGAGATTGTTGGCGGCGCGGCAGCGGTTTAGGTTTTTAAGGTATTAAGAGGATCCGAACATGAGTAGCGGACAAATCGTACAAATTATCGGTGCGGTTATTGACGTGGAATTCCCACGTGATAGCGTGCCAAAAGTATACGACGCCCTCACTATTGAGGGAAAAGAGTTGGTGTTGGAAGTTCAACAGCAACTAGGTGACGGTATTGTACGTACTATCGCCATGGGTTCTACCGAAGGTATGAAACGCGGACTAGAAGTTCAAAATACAGGCCACCCAGTATCTGTACCAGTTGGTACTAAGACGCTTGGCCGTATTATGGATGTTCTAGGTAACCCAATTGATGAAAAAGGTGCCATCGGTGAAGAAGAGCGTTGGTCTATCCACCGTTCAGCTCCTTCATACGCTGAGCAATCTTCAAGCAGTGAATTGCTTGAAACAGGTATCAAGGTAATCGACCTTGTTTGTCCTTTCGCGAAAGGTGGTAAAGTTGGTCTGTTTGGTGGTGCCGGTGTAGGTAAAACCGTAAACATGATGGAGCTTATCCGTAACATCGCGATCGAGCACAGCGGTTACTCTGTATTCGCAGGTGTTGGTGAGCGTACTCGTGAGGGTAACGACTTCTACCATGAGATGACTGATTCGAACGTAATCGATAAAGTATCTCTAGTATATGGTCAGATGAACGAGCCACCAGGTAACCGTCTACGTGTAGCATTGACTGGTCTTACAATGGCGGAAAAATTCCGTGATGAAGGTCGTGATGTACTATTCTTCGTTGATAACATCTACCGTTACACACTAGCGGGTACAGAAGTATCAGCGTTGCTAGGTCGTATGCCGTCTGCAGTAGGTTACCAGCCAACTCTTGCAGAAGAGATGGGTGTACTTCAAGAACGTATCACGTCTACTAAGACTGGCTCTATCACGTCTGTACAAGCGGTATACGTACCTGCCGATGACTTGACTGACCCATCTCCAGCGACAACGTTCTCTCACTTGGACGCAACCGTTGTATTGTCACGTGACATCGCTTCTTTGGGTATCTACCCAGCGATCGACCCACTAGACTCTACTTCACGTCAGCTTGACCCTCTAGTAATTGGTCAAGAGCACTATGACGTAGCGCGTGGCGTACAGATGGTTCTTCAACGTTACAAAGAGTTGAAAGACATCATTGCAATCTTGGGTATGGACGAGCTTTCTGAAGAAGATAAGCAGACAGTAAACCGCGCTCGTAAGATCCAGCGTTACTTGTCTCAACCTTTCTTCGTAGCGGAAGTATTCACTGGTTCTCCAGGTAAATACGTTTCTTTGAAAGACACAATTCGTGGCTTCCAAGGCATCCTAAACGGCGAATTCGACGAGCTTCCAGAGCAAGCGTTCTACATGATCGGTAGCATCGAAGAAGCTGTAGAGAAAGCTAAGAAACTTTAATCCACGCAGTGTCAGTGAGTGAAAGCTCACTGACAACGCCTGACTGAAAAGAGGCAACTTATGGCTATCACGGTACAATGCGATATCGTAAGCGCTGAACAAGAGATCTTCTCAGGTTCTGTTGAGACTCTTGTGGCTGCAGGTAGTTATGGCGATCTAGGTGTTTACCCAGGTCACGCGCCTTTGTTGACTACGTTGCAACCAGGCCCTGTTCGTGTGATTAAGCAAAACGGTGAAGAAGAGATTATCTTTGTCTCTGGTGGCTTCTTAGAAGTTCAACCTCATCGTGTAACTGTCTTAGCAGATACCGCTGTTCGTGCGAACGACCTTGATGAAGCGGCAGCACTTGAAGCGAAGAAACATGCTCAAGATCTGTTGGATCAGCAACATTCTGATTTGGACCTTAGCCGCGCAACGGCTGAATTGGCGGAAGCCGTAGCTCGTCTACGTACTATCCAACAATATCGTCAAAGCAAATAAGCTAGACGTTGTTCTGATCATAAAAAGCAGCCTTTGGCTGCTTTTTTTATGGCTATTATTTAACGGTTTACACGGTTCATTACATCAAGTTCGAAATTAATAGTGAAGTTGGATCGATTTCTGCATCGCAATATCACTATTACCGAATTTAAAGGGAGTTTTTATGAACCAAACCATTTATTTTGACATCGTAAGCCTTGATAGTAAGCTCTTTTCTAACAAGGTACGTCACATTGTCATATCGGCTAGCCACGGCGATTTAGAGATCCACCCTGGTCATGCGCCATTATTAACCCTTTTAAAACCGGGTCTTTCTAGAGTGGTGCATGTAGATGGGCGTGAGGAGGTTATCTACATATCTGGAGGTTTTATTGAAGTTCAGCCCCATCGAGTGATTGTGGTTGCGGATTTTGTCGAGCGCGAACTTCAGTTAGAGAAGCATAACGCCCGCGCAACCACGTTGCGAACTGAGACCTATCGCGAGCCAAAAAAGAGAGTACTTGGTCATCAGCAAACGTTAGAAGAGTTAACGGAAACTAGCGCCCGTTTGCGAGCAGTCTCTGAGAACCGTGAGCAAATACATATCTTTGGGAAGAAATCTCGTAAATCAGCTTAAAGAAATGCTTTAAAGTAAACGCCACAGAGTATCAAAAATAATCTGTTGAGCTTTAGCAATATCGTTAGATTCTAATACAACAGCCGAAGGAAAATTGTCTCGAGCAAGTGAGATAATGGCACACTTCGGTGGATAAATAGCGATGTAGCTAGCATCGACGGCACCATCGGTTTTAATCCACTTTCGCTCTGATAGCTCCGCATCTTCCCCCCCTTCACCTAATGCAATGACTTTTACATTAATGCCGAGTTTTACACGATGTTTTGTGTAAGTTGGAAAAGGCCGGTATAAGTATGGCCGAATAGGTTTTGACGAAAATACACAGTATTCTTTATGGTCTTGCTGAGACACCACGTTTAAAATATCGCGCAATACCCATTCGATACCATCATCTCCTTCGTAGTAACGCACGTCGGTGTGATGAAAAGTCGGCTGGGACTGTATCAAGCTTGGAATGATCGTATGTTTGAGAGAATCGATGGTCTTTTCAATATTTTGCTTACGCTCCTCGGCGAGGTTTAGCAAAATATCTGGGTTCTCCGCCATAAAGAAGCGGCGCTTGCCTTTCGGAAAGTAGCTGACAACTCCTTTATTTTGCAGTTGTTTGAGTGATTCATAAGCGGAGCCACGGTTCACACCAGATTGCTCGGCGATATCACGAATCGATGCTGGCCCCAATTTGAGCAGCGTTTGATACAGCGTGGTTTCACGTTCAGTGAGACCGAGTTGTTCTAAGACTTGATGCAGCATAAACCCTAATTAATCGTTAATAGCAGCCGCCAAAGGCGTGGTTGAATAGAGGCCTTAGTGACGCGCGTCTAAACATGACAGTATTGACATACGGACGTCCCTGCCTGCGAATGGCGTTGTGCTTGTCATGATTTAGACGCCGCTAGGCTAAGCCGTTATTCTGCCCTATCGGTGAGATTCTGCAAGGAGTTAACAAAAGTGAGTGATGATCAACGTTTTGGCGGCATTCGTCGTCTTTACGGACAAGTAGCCTATGACTTTTTCCAACAGGCCCATGTATGCGTAATTGGCATTGGCGGTGTTGGCTCATGGTGTGCCGAAGCGTTAGCTCGCTCAGGCATTGGTCAGATCACGTTGATTGATATGGACGATGTGTGTGTGACCAACACCAATCGCCAAATTCATGCCCTAGATGGAAACATCGGCAAAGCCAAGGTCGATGCCATGGCTGAGCGTATCAAGTTGATTAACCCAAGCTGCCAAGTTAACTGTGTCGAGGACTTTATCACGCCTGAAAACGTTGCTGAGTTGCTAGAGACACCGTTTGATTACGTGATTGATGCCATCGATAGTCTCAAGCCAAAAGCTGCTCTAGTCGCTTGGTGTAAGCGCAATAAACGTAAATTGATTACCGTGGGAGGCGCAGGCGGTCAGATGGATCCGACACAGATACAGATTGCTGATCTCTCACGTACCGAGCAAGATCCGCTCGCGGCCAAATTGCGTAACTTCCTACGTCGTCACTATAATTTCTCTCGAAATACCAAACGCCGCTTTGATATTGAGTGCGTCTATTCTTTAGAGCAACTTAAATATCCGCAACTTGATGGTACAGTCTGTGAACAGCGTCAAAAAGGGGATACAGAAACCAAGATGAATTGCGATACCGGCTTCGGTGCCAGCACCGTCGTCACGGCTACCTTTGGTTTTGTCGCGGTAGGGCGTGTGTTAGAGAAACTGGCGCAAAAGGCCAATCAAGCCTAAGCAATTTTTTACAAGAGTATTTTCTAATAAAGCTGGTAATGTGAGGCTAACGTCACGCTATCTAGGAGATCGGATGAACGCCAACGAATTCTGCAACGTTTATACCAGTCAGACCCTAGGCGGCTTAGAAATGATTGAAGCGCAGTTTACCGAGACGGTATTTGGTAAGCATGCTCATGCGGGCTTCGTTATCTCTGTGGTGGATGCTGGTGTGATGCATTTCAGTCACCGTGGAGAAAGCCATAATGCGTTACCCGGAGAACTTTCTATCGTAGCACCGGACGAATTGCACACGGGCTCGAAAGGAAGAGGCGAGGGTTGGCGCTATCGAGCGTTATACCCGTCCGAAGAGCGTATAAGAGCGCTAAACCAATCGTTGTTTGGCGTGGAACAGACACCTTATTTTCGTCAAAGTGTGATCACGGATGCGTGTTTAAGCCAGCAGATGCAAACCTTACTGCATAAGCTTGCACACGGTGCTGAAGCGTTGGATATTGAAGTGCATTGGGAAACGTTGCTGGTTAACCTATTGCGGCAATCCTTTTATCAAGGATCTGAGCCTAGATTCACGAAAGCACAATCTAATGTTGAGTTAGTACGAGATTGGTTAGCTGATCGTTATGACCAAAAAGTCTCCCTTGATTATGCGGCAGAGCTTGCGGGTATCAGCAAGTTTCATCTGATCAAAGAGTTCAAACGCCTCTATCAACTAACGCCACATCAGTATCAGATTCAGCAGCGTTTAAATCATGCTAGGGCCCAACTTAAACGCGGTATTAGCGCTGTGGACGTGGCGCTTAACTGCGGTTTTCATGATCAAAGCCACTTTAGCAAAGCCTTCGTTAGTACCATGGGAATTAGTCCAAGCGCTTATCAACAGCAATTTTTTACAAGATAGGGCTATGTGACGGAGTTAACCTAGCGACCTTAATCATTCAATGAGAGCGTTATGGAAAGTCAGTTAGCCTTTTTAGCCGTTTGTTTAGCGTCTGCCGCTTCCCCAGGACCTGGTGGTTTGGCTGTGGTCAGTAACAGTATTAATCACAACCTGCGTCGCACCTTACCGGTGATTTTTGGCATTGCTACCGGACTCTTGTTGGCGTCGTTATTAGCCAATACTTGGTTGCTGGCGGTGATTCACTCAAGTGAGTGGGCGTTTCAAATCATGACGTGGTTGTGCAGCGGTTACATCGCCTATTTAGGCGCGAAAGCCTTATACCAGGCTAACAGTAAAATGACGCTGGCTGCCCATGGGTACAGTTTTAAAAACGGTGTGTTGATCTCCTTACTGAACCCGAAAACGTTAGTATTTTTCGGGGCGTTGTTTCCGATGTTCATTCCCGACAGTGGACATTTCGTGCGCTACGCGACCTTATTAACGCTCGAGTTGGTACTGATCACGTTTCTGATTCATATCGTCATTGCTTCGGCGATCGATAAGGTATCGCACTTACTACAACACCACTTGGTCGCCATCAATCGCGCGACGGGCGTCATGTTTATTACCTTGGGTATCAGTGGCTTTATTGTCTAGTCGTCGGCAAGCGGCTTAGGACTGTATGTGCTGCAATATCCCCAGCACACCGTTCGTGCGCGAGCTAGTAAGATAGCTCGAAAGGTAAAACTCGCTTAGCTCAGCGATTAAGTCTCGTTGCTGTAGCTCGGCTTTGCTGTGGCCGTTTACAATACTTAAGATGACTACTAGCACACCGCGCATGAGCTTAGCATCACTGTCGGCTTGGAAGTTGCAGACACCGTTTTCTTGGTGCTCAATCAACCATACGGCGCTTTCACAGCCTTTGATCTTATTATCCTCGGTTTTCTCTGCATCGCTTAGGCGCTCTAGCTGTTTGCAAAGACTTACTAACTCTTTGAACGTTGCTTCTTTGCTGGTGCAAGCTTGCAGCTGTGCCTTAATGGCATCGCGGTTTAAATCAGTCATCACCTAAGATCTCAATGGCTTCCAGTAAAACATCACAGAAGCGGCGCGCTTCCGATAGGGTATTGTAGCAAGCAAAGGATGCTCGTAGGGTGCTGCTGACACCAAGCTGGGCCATTAGAGGGTGTGCACAGTGGCTGCCCGCGCGCACGGCTACCCCTTGGCTGTCTAAATAGCCATTTAAATCCATGGTATGAATACCCGGTACGCTGAGAGATACCACGGTCGTGTCGCTTGCTGGGGAGTAGATTTCAATGGCGGTGTTAAATTTCAATTCATCGTAGACGTAACGAGCCAGTTTTTGCTCCCATTCCAGCATTGCCTGACGGTCTTGCGCGGCGAAGTAATCACACGCTGCAGCGAGGCCTATGACACCTTCAATATGGGGGGTACCTGCCTCTAAGCGGTAAGGCAAAACGTTGAATTCAGTGCTGTTGTAGGTCACATGACGGACCATCTCTCCGCCAGTTTGGACGGGAGTGAGTACTTCTAAAGCGTGTGCTTTACCATAGAGTACACCGATACCTGTTGGGCCGTACATTTTATGACCCGAGAAGACATAGAAGTCGCAATCCAGCTCGGTCACATTAACGTCATAGTGAGCGACCGCTTGCGCGCCATCAACGAGTGTAAATGCTCCTACGGCTTTGGCTGCTGCCAGCATCTCTTCGAGTGGCGTTTTTACGCCAATAGCATTCGATATTTGGGTACAGGCAAATATGCGTGTGTGCTGGTTAAAGTAATGGGCGTATTCCGGCTCCCATTTTCCTGTTGATGTTAAGGGTAATACGCGTAAACGCGCTCCTGTGCGAAACGCTAGTTGTTGCCATGGGACGAGGTTTGCGTGGTGTTCAAGGCTGGTGATTAAAATTTCATCATCGGATGAAATACTCCATTCTAGACCATGGGCCACTTGGTTGATGGCCTCGGTGGTGCCTTTTGTCCAAATGACATGGCTGTTTTCGGGGGCATGAATGAAGCGCATGACCCTCTCGCGGGCATGTTCAAACTGGGCTGTAGCGCGATCACTGAGGTAATGGGCTCCACGGTGTACGTTGGCATTACTGGTAGTGTAGTAGGTCATAAGCGCGTCTAAGACCGCTTGTGGCTTTTGCGTTGTTGCAGCGTTGTCGAGATACACCAATGGATGTTCATTGGCGATGGTCGCTAAAATTGGGAACTCTTGCCGAATTTTTACTGCATCAAAAGTCATACGCCCCACACTGGTATGTTAGGTTTTAAATTTAGATTTATGAGCTAAATTGTACCTATAAATCGAGTTAGCTGCTGCAATAATGCGATATTCAGAGAATAATGAGCTTGTTATTTAAGTCTGATTCGCTATGGTTTCTAACAGAATATTGAAATTAATAAAATAAAGGTACAGTAGCCGTGGCTGACTTTCTTTACAAAGGTGTTGTTGATTGGTTTTTGGCTCAGATGAGTCAAGGTGAGCTGGCGCCTGGCGATAAAATGCCATCATTACGCAAATTAGCAAAGCAGTTAGAGCTAAGTCTGAATACCGTCATCCATGGTTACGAGCTTTTGGTAGAAGAAGGGTGGATAGAGTCTCGTCCTAAGTCTGGATATTTTGTTTGCCACAAAGTGACCTCGCGCGCCGCTCATGTGCTGGCTGGCGATGCCGTCTGCGAGTTTGCCGAGACAGGTCAAAAAGTTGCTTGGGCTGCTTTGTCACATCGTGCGGCATTGGTCGATCAAAGTGACGTATTTTTGAATCCGAGTCAGCGAACCGGAGAACCTGATTTACCAATTGTAGGAAAAGGTCATATCTCAGTTAGAGAAGCGGTAAGTGAGCACTTACGCAAAGTTGCCATATCGGTTCATCCATCTCATATTTGGCTCAGTCGCTCACCTTTAGCGCTTTTTACTCAAGCGATTCAGACTCTTACGCAGTCTGGCGACAACGTTTTAGTGATGACACCTTGTGACCCCCGCCTAACAGCCACCCTCATGAGCTTAGGGCGGCGTGTATTAACGCTCGCATCAGGCGAACATGGTGTCGATTTAGATGAAGTTGTGCGGTGTTTACGAGACGACCAGATTGCATTGGTGGTGTTACCAAGTCAGTTCTCATTCCCAACAGGAATTGAAATATCTAATCTGAGTTTACGCCGCTGGATGGCGATTCTAAAGCAGGTCAATATTCCCGCTATTGAATGGGATATGACATCACAATTAAGCTATAAAGCGTCGACGTTGATGACCTACAAGTCTTTGGACGAGCAAAATTTAGTGGTCTACATTGGCGGAGTGGAATCCAAAGGCGTGGATCGTAATGCAGCATGGTGCCTCATTGGCCAGTACAAGACTTTAGAAGGAGCTCTGTTAAGCGCAGACATCGCTTTGAGTGATCCGCAGCAACAGGCTTTGCTCGACGCCCTACAGCCGACTCAGAAGAATTCTTTAGTGCGTCGATCACGACAAATCTGGGCACTTGCTGAGCGCGCGAAAAGTATCATCGAGAAAGCATTAGACAATGCAATAAGCTTCGCACAGAGCAAAGGCGGGCTTGCTTTATGGGTACAGTTTGATGTTGCTCTAACCGAGCCTCAAACGACACAGCTGTTAGCGAAGCACCGCCATGGTGTCGTGCCGGGTCATTTGCTCTCGGCTCAACTAGATGCTGATAAATGGCTCGCCATCAATGTCACGTATGATCAATTAGAGGCTTTAGCGAGCTTGCTACGTGAATTTGTTGGAGGATCTAAGAAAACGGTTAATGCCCCATCCTTAGACGATTTAGATACGAATGATTTATCTGATGTGAGCGTAGAGGTTTTGGAAGCGAATGATGCGCTATCCGAGAAAGCTGCTGGTAACCTAGCGAGTGCTGAACTGGTCGAAAGTTCAAACGATGAACCCTCAACCCAACAAGAAAAAGCCTCTCAAGAGACGGTCTACAACCCGATGTTAGATTTAATTAACCATGATTTCGGTTAGTCTCTCTGGCTTAATAAATGACAATCGGTGCTGCTTTTCTATACTGTAAGCACAGACCGTTGATGTGATGAAGGAGTAGACAGTATGTCGGCATTGGATTTGCAATTTGTTCGATCGCAATTCCCTGCGTTTGATGAGCCAACGCTAGAAAATCAAGCATTTTTCGATAATGCGGGTGGCTCTTATGCGTGTCTACCTGTGATCGTACACCTCAATCGCTACTATCATCAAAGCAAGATTCAGCCCTACCACCTGCATCCGGTTTCACAAGAAGCGGGTAAGCAAATGGATGAATCGCATCAACGGTTGGCTGACTACCTGAATGTATCAGTGGACGAAGTTCATTTGGGCCCTTCTACCTCACAGAATACCTATGTACTGGCACAAGCGTTTGCCAATTTGTTAGTACTAGGCGATGAAATCATTGTTACCAACCAAGATCACGAAGCGAATATTGGTGTCTGGCGGCGTTTGAAGCAACACGGCATTGTGATTAAGGAGTGGCGAGTCGACTCGGTCACAGGGGAACTTGATCCAGCCGCACTTGATGACTTGATGACCGAAAAAACCAAATTACTCGCGTTTACTCACTGTTCGAACGTTGTCGCTCATATCAACCCCGTAGCCGAAATTTGTGCCAAGGCGAAGCAGGCCAATGTCTGGACGGTGGTTGATGGGGTTTCCTTCGCCGCACATGGCTTCCCCGATGTGACTGAACTCGGTGCAGATATCTATTTGTTTTCCTTATATAAAACCTACGGTACACACTTGGGCGTCATGGTTATTCGCGATGCGATGGCTGAATTGTTGGGTAATCAGGCGCATTATTTTAATGGTGATTTACGCCATAAATGGTTTGTTCCTGCGGGCCCCGATCATGCGCAAGTCGCCGCCAGTAGGGGAGTTATTGATTATTTCGATCGGCTTCACGATCATCATTTTGAAAAGACGTCCTCAGTGCAAGAGCGTGCGACACGTGTACGTCAGCTTTTGCATGATGCCGATTTGAACTTATTACCAGCATTGCTGGAATACGTATCAGAACACCCAAAGTTAACCTTGGTTGGCCCTGCCAATGCAAACCGACGCGCGGCAACTATTTCTGTATTACCAACAGATCAGACGCCCCAAGAGCTGGCAGCTAAATTAGTCAAGCAAGGTATCATATGTGGTGCGGGGCATTTCTACGCAGTTCGCTTATTAGAGGCGCTTGGGGTTAACCCTGATACTGGTGTGCTGCGTTTGTCGTTCGTACATTACACCAGTCAGGAGGATATTAATCGGCTCATTAATGCATTGGAAAAAGCGTTATAAAAAATGTGTTAACGCTCTTTTATGTGGTGTTCGATTATCTTAAGCATGGGCTTGTGATCATGGTAATTGATCGGGATGTGAGTAAGCTCTTCCCCAATTAAAAGGGCTAAAGAAGGAAAAGAATTGAGCGCTAGATGCCGCGCATTATCGACTTCTCTTTCCAGCAAAGCTTGTTCTTTGGTGTATGCCATAGATTTTAAGAAACCGTCGCGATTTAACCCTATGTGCTCTGCACAATCGGCCAATGTCGTAATATCGGACGGGTTGCGGGCCTCTGCGTAATAGGCCTTTTGAATGGCATAATTCATTTCCATTTCTAAATTACGATCACGAGCTACCAAGCAGGCACGACAAGCAGGGTAGGTAGATCTTCTTGGCGTACAATCGCGCCAGAAATCGAAATTAAAGTCAGTCCCAAGCTCAGTTTGAATACGGTGCCAAGTACTTTCCAGTCTGCCTTTCATTTCTTCTGACATGGGCTCATCTGAGTCCTTCGCTAAGCCACCGAGCATCGGCTGAATAACCAAGTCTTCACGATCAATGTGTTTCGCGAGTGCCTTTTGTAGCGCTGTCCAAGTTGGCCGAAATCCCCAGCACCAGCTGCACATTGGGTCATAACAATAGATCAATGTGGCGCTCATACATTACTCCTGAATAGCGTATTTTTTGAAAAATAGTTAATTAGGCTATCACGTTTGCGTGAAATACACAGTGCCATTGATACAACAAAAAGGGCCAGTGAGGTATCCCTCAACTGGCCCTTTAGGACAACCAATATGTGGTTAGTCTGCTAAGACTTTGGCAATGGCATCACACAGTGGTTCCATATTGTCTTTTGTCATACCTGCTACGCTGATACGGCCTGAACCTACAATATAGATACCGAATTCAGTACGTAGCTGCGCAACTTGATCGGGTGTTAAGCCTGAAAATGAGAACATTCCTTGCTGCTTAGAAATAAAGGAGAAGTCTTGTGTAACACCTTTGGCTCTCAGTGTATTAACGAACAGGCTGCGCATTTCGTGGATACGGGTACGCATTGCCTTAAGTTCCATTTCCCATAGGCTGCGCAAATGTTGATCTGTAAGAATCTCAGTTACAATCGCGGAACCGTGGGATGGTGGGTTCGAGTAGTTGGCACGAATACAGCGTTTAACTTGCGAAAATGCCGCATCCGCTTGCTCTGCTGACTCACAGACCACAGTCAATGCACCGACACGCTCGTTATACAGGCCGAAATTTTTTGAAAAAGAGTTAGCGATCAACATTTCTTGGACTTGGTTCAAAAACACACGCAAGCCTGTCGCATCTTCTTCCAAGCCTGATCCGAACCCTTGATAAGCAAAATCAAACAATGGCAAGAAGCCTTGCTTGCTGCAAAGTTTCGCTAACTGTGCCCATTGCTCGTTTGTAGGATCAATCCCCGTCGGGTTATGACAACAGCCGTGGAATAATACAACGTCGCCAGAGGGAACTTGTGACAGGCTAGCCAGCATTGCTTCAAAGTCCAATGACTTAGCCGTAGAGTCATAGTAGGCGTAGCTACCGACTTCTAAACCAACGGATTGAAAGATGGATTGATGGTTTGCCCAAGTCGGATTACTGACCCAAATGGTGGCTTCCGGCAGGTGTTTTTTAATGAATTCTGCGGCGATACGGAGTGCGCCAGTACCACCAGGTGATTGGGCGGTATGTGCTCGCTGCTTTGCGATGACTTCATGATCAGCGCCAAATAATAGTGTTTGAACGGCTTGGCGGTAGGCCTCTGTGCCTTCAATACTCAGGTAACTTTTGGTTTTCTCGTTCTCTACTAAACGCTCTTCAGCTTGTTTAACAGATTTTAGAATCGGTGTTGCACCGTTTTCGTCCTTAAATACGCCAACACCTAAATTGATTTTGTGTGGGTGTGGATCATTACGGTAAGCGTCATTTAAGCCGAGAATTGGATCGGCTGGAGCAACTTGGATATGTTCAAACATGTAGACTCCCCATAAGGGTTTAAGTGCTTTTTTTATTATAAGATGGACGTTTAAAAACCTGCGCTAATGGTACTCCAAGCTAGCAATCATCGCTACAAAAACAACGATAACCCTTGCTTAAAAGCAGGTTCTAATGGTGCATAGGACAAAAAAATACAGATAAATGAGGGGAAGGGCACCCTGCTTACGCGCGCATGATGCCGTAAGAATGAAATGTGCTAGTTTGAAGCGAATTCAAAGTAGCTTTTAGACAGCGTAGGAGTTAGTCGTCCCAGCCGTCAGAAATCGCTTGATTCAGGCGTTTTTCTTCAATGTAAGACTCAATAGCACGACGAGCTTTTAGCATGCGCGCGCTGTCTTCCTTTTGATTTCGTTCGTTTTCTTCCTTTTCCAAACTGATGGAAGCATGTAGTAATTCGGTTTTGACTTCAGCAATAATTTCCACTGGCGTACTCATCTTTTTTTCCTCTCGGTCCATTTCGACGACAGAAATGCACAGATCACTGTCATCGACAGGTGAAAAAAGTCAAAATAGACTGACATCAAGACTTCAGTTGTATAGAAAACGCAAACTGATCAAAAATCAACCTATTTTTAATGAATTTTTTATTGGCGGGCTCGAATGGACGTTTCTTTTATTCTCGATGCATTAAACGATAAGCAACGAGAAGCCGTGGCTGCACCGTTACAAAACAGCCTTGTGCTGGCAGGTGCTGGGTCAGGCAAAACACGAGTATTAGTGCACCGTATTGCGTGGCTGATGCATGCTTATGAATTGTCACCCTACAGTCTTATGGCAGTCACTTTTACCAACAAAGCCGCACGTGAAATGCAAGGGCGTATCGAAGAGCTGGTCGGTGTGCCACCCCAAGGTATGTGGGTCGGAACGTTTCATGGTCTGGCACATCGTTTACTGCGTGCTCACTGGCGTGATGCCGGTTTGAAAGAGAACTTTCAGATCATGGACAGTGACGACCAGCAGCGTTTGGTGAAGCGTATAATGCGTGAGCTCAGTATTGATGAAACCCGTTGGCCGCCAAAACAAGTTTGTTGGTTCATTAACGCTCAGAAAGACGAAGGTCGGCGCGCAGCACATGTGCCAGACAGCCATGATCCATTTTCTCGCGGTATGCGAGAGATGTATTACCACTATGAAGAAGCCTGCGAAAAGAATGGCTTACTGGATTTTGGTGAACTATTACTGCGGGCCCATGAGCTAATGCTGACAACTCCCGCCTTATTGAAACACTACCAACAGCGTTTTATGCATGTCTTGGTAGACGAGTTTCAAGATACCAATACCATTCAGTATGCATGGTTACGCTTGATGGTAGGGGAGAGCGGCACCATCACTGCGGTCGGTGATGACGATCAGTCTATTTACGGTTGGCGTGGCGCAAAGATTGAGAACATTCAGAATTTTCCTAAACATTTCAAAGATGTAACGACGATCCGTCTTGAACAAAACTATCGATCTACAGGGCATATTCTAAAAGCTGCCAATGGCCTGATCAGCAACAACGATGATCGCTTAGGTAAAGAGCTGTGGACCGATAGCGGAGAAGGCGAGCCAATTTCTGTCTATGCAGGATTTAATGAACAAGACGAAGCTCGATTCATTATCGACATCATAAAAAAATGGCGAGACGATGGTTCTGCACTGAAAGACATGGCGATTCTTTACCGTTCAAATGCCCAGTCGCGGGTGATTGAGGAATGCCTTGTAAGGGAACAGATTGCTTATCGAATTTATGGTGGACACAGATTCTATGACCGTTTAGAGATTAAAAATGCATTAGCTTACGCTCGTTTAGCCATTGATCCGAACGACGATGGGGCGATCGAGCGTGTGATCAATGTTCCGACGCGAGGCATTGGTGAGCGCAGTATCGGTACGATTCGAGAGATGGCGCGGGATCAAGGCTGCTCTATGTGGCAAGCGGCAGAGCAAATTGTGACCCATAGTTTGTTGCCAGCGCGTGCTTCCAATGCAATTAAAGGTTTCATGCAGCTTATTCAAGGCATGGCAGCAACACTGCAGAACCCCGATCTTGGGTTAGGGGATATCTTTGATCAAATTATCGCTGAGGCGGGTTTGATTCCTTATCATGAGAAGGAGAAAGGGGAGAAAGGCGAGGCTCGGGTCGAAAACTTAAAAGAGCTAGTTAATGCCGCCAGTGGCTTTAATTGGCTCGATACGGATGAAGAATTCAGCTCGCCGATGATGGCGTTTTTAGACCAAGCCGTTTTGGATGCAGGGGAAGCGCAAGCGGATGAGTACCAAGATTCCGTGCAACTTATGACCTTGCATTCGGCAAAAGGCTTAGAGTTTCCATTGGTATTTTTAACCGGCGTTGAAGAAAACCTATTCCCCAGTCGTATGTCCTTTGAAGAACCCGGGCGGCTCGAAGAAGAGCGTCGTCTTTGTTATGTCGGTATCACCCGTGCAATGCAAAAACTGTACATTACTTATGCAGAATCTCGTCGTCTGTATGGTTCTGAGTCGTTTAATAGCCCATCACGCTTTATTCGTGAAATACCAGAAGAATGCTTGGAGGAAGTAAGGTTACGCTCTCAAGTAGCCCGACCGGTATCGTTACAGCGACCTGACTACTCATCGTCGGTACAAAAGCAGAATCAGAAAATTCTACAAGGTCATCAAGTCCCCGAGACCAATATCTCCATGGGCGATCGTGTGAAGCATTCGATTTTTGGCGAAGGGTTAGTGATTAACTACGAAGGTCAGGGGCCTCAGGCTCGTGTGCAGGTCAATTTTGATGACGCTGGCACCAAGTGGTTGGTGTTGTCGTTTGCTAAGTTGGAAGTCTTGTAGCGTTGGATTTTGCTAGTTAGTCACTCACTCACGGTAGTGGGTGGCCTCTTCCCGTTACCTGATTTGCTTGCGCATTGTCTTGCTTCGTTCCTCAGCTGCGACACGTCAGCGCAAATCAGGCAAACGGGAAGTGCTTAATAAAAGGAGTTAGGTAATGACAACGTCAGTCGAAGTTACAGAAAAGCTTGGAATTCTTTGCAGTCAACATGCGTCAATCTCAGTAGCTCCATTTTTTCATGGAGAGTACGACCGACAAGGAAAATTGATACTTTAAATTATAAAAGAGGTAGATCTTTTACATCAGAAGCTTTGTTTAGAAAAAAGTTCGAATCTAATTAGGGTGGGTCTTGTGTTTGATTTGCGCCTCTACCGCTTCTTGGCATCCATGCCATCGCGGTATTCAAACGTCCCTGTAATTTGCGTCGGTGTCGAGGAACGAGACGAGACAGGCGTAAGCAAATTGAATACAAGAGTCAGACCATCTGCAAAACGAGCAGATCCTAAGAGCGAGCCTTCGACACCAAAGGCCCTACCATATATTCCCACGCTAGATATACCAAGGCGCCAGCCAATAAACCAATCCCAAAGTTAATCAGCATGGGCACTAAGCCTGAAACAACCGCTTCGAGTGCGGGAGGTAGGGATTCCAATGGTGCTTCAATATGCGGTAAGGCGTGGGCGATGATGCCACCACCGACTAGGAACATCGCGATGGTGCCAACAATAGACAGTGTTTTCATGAGCTTGGGTGCGAAGGTCACTAGCCCCATGCCCATTGTGTTGAGTAAACCGCTTTGGTGCTTTTTACTAAGATAAAGCCCTAGGTCATCGAGTTTTACAATTCCTGCGACGAGGGCGTAAACCCCTGCGGTCATAACGATGGCAATTAAGGAGACGACTAATACTTGGCTTATGAATGCAGCGGTCTGAACTGTTCCCAATGCAATCACAACGATTTCAGCGGAAAGGATAAAATCGGTACGTATGGCGCCTTTGATTTTAGTCTGTTCGTAGGTCACTAAATCTGTACCCTCTGGTAAGTTTAGCTGTGAACTGTGCTCTTTTTTATGAGTTAAGCTGTGTAGAATTTTCTCAAAGCCTTCAAAGCAAAGGTACAAACCACCGATCATGAGTAAAGGCGTTATCAGCCAAGGTGCATACGCAGAGATCAATAACGCGAGGGGCACCAGAATCAGTTTGTTGAGAAAGGAGCCTTTTGCGACCGCCCACACCACAGGTAACTCGCGATCTGCGCTGACCCCAGATACTTGTTGTGCATTAAGTGCTAAATCGTCGCCGAGTACCGCGCCAGTTTTTTTAGCAGCGACTTTGGACATTAACGCGATGTCGTCTAATAATGTGGCGATGTCATCAAGCAGCGCGAGTAAGTTAGTGCCTGCCATCTTTAATTCCCTCTATTAATCTATTCGGACGTACAGCAGACTTAATTGTATAGTGCTATGGTAAAGACGAATGTGTTTATAAAAAGTTATTTTTAGTCTAACCAAGATACAAAAATTTCCCGCTAACATATTGAAAAATAAGGACTGTCAGTAAAGTGTCAGGTATCTTTCGTGAGCATTTTGACGCGCAGCTGTTAGTTTCATAGCTCAAACAGTGACAAGGATTTAGGGATGAGAATCAAAAAGCTTAGGTTACAGCGAGGTTGGTCTCAGGACCAGCTTTCACAATTGAGTGGGCTGAGTGTCCGTACGATTCAGCGAATCGAAAGTGGGCAAAAAGCGGGTTTGGAATCTCTAAAAGCGTTGGCTGCTGTATTTGAAACAACAGTGTCAAACTTGCAAGGGGAATCCGACATGACAACAAGTGACAATCAAACGCATAAAGTCGATATTGAAGAGCGCTTAGCATTTGCTCGCGTTAAACGGATCAAGGGGTTTTATAAGCATCTGATACAATACGCGGTAGTGATACCTGTATTATTTACGATAAATTTGATGACTAATCCTGATTATATTTGGGCGTTCTGGCCACTATTAGGTTGGGGCTTAGGTCTGATGTTCCACGGATTGACGACCTTTGAGCTCATTAAACTGTTCGGTCCTAGCTGGGAGAAGCGTCAGGTTGAAAAGTACTTGGGAAGAAAGTTATAAATACTTATTAATTTTGATGGAGTGAGGCATGACAATTCGGGTTGGCCTAGTGGGTTATGGTTTGTCTGGTCGGGTGTTTCATGCACCATTTATTGCTAAGCAAGCTGGCATGACGTTATCTCGAGTATGCTCTTCTCAGCGTGATACCGTGTTGGCACATTGGCCTGATGTAGATGTTACGGCTGATGCAGATGCGTTGTTAACCGCTGATGATATTGATTTAGTAGTGATCACCACGCCCAATGCATTGCACTACCCACAAGCAAAATTAGCATTGGAATCTGGCAAGCATGTGGTGCTTGAGAAGCCATCTGTGACACAGTTAGATCAAATTGAAGCGTTGTGTCGCTTAGCGCAGCAGCAGGGCAAAGTCTTCACGGTGTATCAAAATCGGCGTTTTGATGGCGACTTTTTACGTCTTAAATCACTTGTTGAGTCGGGTGAATTGGGTAAATTGAAGCACTTAGACAGCCGCTTTGACAGGTTTCGTCCTGTGGCGCAAAACCGCTGGAGAGAGCAGCCTGGTATCGGCTCTGGGATTTTTTGGGATCTAGGTCCACATCTTATGGATCAGATGCTGGTTCTCATGGGAACGCCGGATTGGATTCATGCGAGTGTGGATAGTTTGCGAGAAGGCAGTCAGGCTCATGATTGGTTTGAGTTAGAGCTTGGCTATGGCAAGACACGAGTGCGGCTTGGCGCCACTCTTTTTGAAGCTGGCGAGATGCGTCGCTTTAACGCGCGCTTTACCGATGGCGCTTGGCAGTGTTTTGGCTTAGATGCTCAGGAAGATGCGTTACGAGCGGGTGAACAACCGGATCAGGAAAACTATGCCGCTAAGCGCCAGAGAAGTGTTGTTTATTCGGCAGCCACCCAGGATGATATTCACGCTAGTGAAGAGCACATTGCGGCTGGTCAGTATCTGAACTATTACCAACAACTAACGGATGCTGTGCTTAATAATGGCCCTGCTCCGGTGTCGTTACGTCAAGCCTGTGAACTGGTTTATGCAATGGCGCTAGCGATGGAGTCTGCAGACAGTGGTGCGCGTCAACGTTGGCAGTACCGATCACCATTTTAATTCATTGAATTACTACTCACGGGAACGGATGGTTTGAGACCGCTCGTGATACAGTGTGAAACCATGATTAGCCCCGTTGCCATTAAGCCTCGGGGCTTTTTTGTAGCGATTAGTGGTAGGAGTGTTGAGATCGACACAGTCACGGCTTAGTATCGTGTTTACCCGCTGGGTAATGACGGTCTACAGCGATGTGGAGACAAGAAACGCTTAGTGTGATCTCAGTAATGAAGTGATAAAAACAATAATGTGAAAGGTCTTTTGAGGGATAAAATAATGATAAATGCGAAATCGTGGAGCAAGTGGATGCTTGCAGGCGTCACCGCGGCATCTTTAGTTGCTTGCGGGGGAGATAAAGAAGAACAGAATAACGCAGCGATGGCTGAAGCGGCAAAACCAGAGACGATCGAATGGAAAATGGTAACTACTTGGCCAAAGAACTTTCCTGGATTGGGCACGGGTGCTGAACATCTTGCTAGCAACATTACCGAAATGTCCGGTGGACGCTTAAAAGTGAAAGTGTACGCAGCGGGTGAACTGGTTCCGCCGTTGGAAGTGTTTGATGCGGTATCCCGAGGTACGGCACAAATGGGACACGGTGCGGCGTATTATTGGAAAGGTAAAGCGCCCGCCGCTCAGTTTTTCACTGCGGTACCTTTTGGTATGACGGCACAAGAAATTAACTCATGGATTTACCACGGTGGTGGTATGGCCTTGTGGGAAGAAGTGTACGAACCATTCAACCTAAAACCGCTTACAGCAGGTAATACTGGTGTACAGATGGGCGGCTGGTTTAATAAAGAAATTAACGCTTTAGATGACTTTAAAGGTCTGAAAATGCGTATCCCTGGTTTAGGTGGGGAAGTACTGGGCAAATTGGGTGGATCACCCATTAACCTACCTGGTGGTGAGATCTTCACTGCATTACAGACCGGTACGATTGATGCGACAGAATGGGTAGGGCCATACAACGACCTAGCATTTGGTCTATACAAAGCGGCGAAGTACTACTATTACCCAGGCTGGCATGAGCCAGGTTCTGCGATGGAGCTGTTGGTCAACAAAACTGCGTTTGAAGCGCTGCCAAAGGATCTGCAAGCAATCGTTCGTTCTGCGGCGCGTGAAGCGACCCAAGATATGCTAGATGAATTCACAGCGCTGAATAACGATGCGCTGCAAACACTTGTGAATGAGCATAATGTTGATTTGCGACCCTTCCCTGACGACGTATTGAAAGCCTTGAAACAGGCCTCACAAGAGACGTTGGAAGAAGTGGCAGCGAACGATGAGATGAGTAAAAAAGTTTATGAATCGTTTAAAGCATTCTTAAACAAAGTATCAGCATGGCATGAAGTGTCTGAGCGCGCTTACATCAACGCGCGTGATGGCGAATAACAGTTAGCCTCTAACTAGATGGTTAAAAACCCACGTAAGGTAAAACCTACGTGGGTTTTTTTATGTTTAGAAGGTACTGTGATAATAAAGTGCTGATTTAAATAGTCATTGTGGTGTGTTTTCGTTGATGTATGCTATCGCACTGACTAAAATTTACACAAACTCATATTAGTTAAGACTGAATTACAATGGCTGTATTTACCGTGTATTACTCGGATGCCTGTTCTTCATGGAAGGAGTCGTTGGCGCACTTAATGAAGGATGCGCATTGGCCTACCGAGTGGGCTCCGGTATCTCATCTGCAAGATTGTCCTGTAGGCTCGATTGTACTAATGGCCGCTGAGGATTTGTTGGAGGCGGAAACACCTTACATTGGAAGCCGCTAAACCTTGATGTTGGTTGAAAGTTGGAGCTTACAAGACTCTATTAAATGGACTGAGCTGGGTGCTCAGCAGAGTCTACCGATCACCGCAACCGAGACTATCGCAGCGTGGTTAGTTGCGCAGTTTGCTCAGCGTGATGTTGCAAAGTTATCTGACAAAGAATCTGAACACATGTTGCAGACCGTGATTGATGCGATTCCAGTGCCAATCTTTTTTAAAGATGAGCTGCATATTTATCGTGGTTGCAACAAGGCGTTTAATACTTTTCTTGGTTTACCCGCTGATAAGGTTATTGGGCATTCGGTTTATGATGTAGCGCCGAAAGAGTTGGCCGACATTTATTACCAAGCTGACTGCAAGTTACTGGCTCAAGGTAATAAGCAGGTATATGAAACACAGGTAAAATCAGAAACTGGTGAAACGTTCGAAATAGAGTTTAATAAAGCTGTTTTTTATAAGAGAAACGGTCATAAAGGCGGTCAGGTGGGTGTCATGCTAAACATCACAGAGCGTAACCAACTGATGCGTCAATTGGAGCGGGCTAGCCTGACGGATCCTTTGACGGGTGTTAGTAACCGACGTGAATTCGATAAGTTGGTTCGCCTTGCGCGCCAAAACTCCCAGAAGAGCGACTCGCCTGTCAGCTTACTTATTTTGGATTTAGACCACTTTAAAAATATCAATGATGTCCACGGTCACGACGGTGGAGATCAAGCGTTGCAGTTTGTGGTTCAAAAATTGTTAGCTGTATTACCTGAATATGCCCATTTATTTCGCATCGGTGGCGAAGAGTTTTATATTTTGATGGAACAAACGGATGAGAAACAAGCACAGCAGTACGCCGAGTACATTCGAAATTACTTGCCTACTCAATCGCTGATTCTTAAAGGTGCTCACTTGAGCATGACGATGTCTATAGGGGTAATCGAGATCAAAGTTGGCTGCGCACTTGATGGTATATTAAAGCGCGTCGATCAAGCGTTGTATCAAGCCAAAAGTCAGGGGCGTAACAAGGTATGTTTAGCGCGCGAAGCGTAATTAAAAAAGCCCTCTGTTAGGGAGGAGAGGGCGTAAAGCTGAGCCTAATGCGAGGTACATAGGCTCTAAAACAAGTGGGTCAGATGGCATACGTCCGACCCACACGGAACAATAGTGACTACTCTTCCTTACTACCAAGCTCCAGTAAGGTAGCATTACCACCAATCGCGGTCGTGTTATTGCTGACAGTCTGCTCGGTCACAAAGCGCAAAATGTAATGGGGCGCTCCAATGACAGGGAGAGCATCCACATCATTTTCTTCTACCAACTGGCACAACAATCCTGATTTATTTGCCAGCTTCAAGTACAAGGCTTGTGCATGATCCGCGTCGCAAAGGGTTGCAATGCCTGCTAAGTCTTCGGCGGCAACGATGGATTCTTCCGCAGATGTAGCCACATTCTGAATGACTCCTTCCGCTACGAATGGGGCAATTTTATCCATGATTGTTTGGCCTTCTTGGCCTACTGTGATCACTGGGTTGCCTGCAACCAAGGCAGCAAAGGTCTGCCCCACCAATGCTACAAGAGCGCTATCGCTCGTGAAGCTATCTTGCGCAGTGATTAAAAAAGCACCTCGACCATGGGTAGAGAGAACGTTGCTTTCACCTGTGGGCCCAGGTAATACGACGGCTTCACCAATTTCGTGACGTGCATTATCGAGTTGCCATTGTGCCATGCTTGCTTGAGCGCCAGAAAATTTGCTCACGGCATTTTCCAGTAGTTCAGCACGACCTTGTACACCAAGACTGTTCCAAGCTTCTAACGCATTATTAGCCGCTTGAATTTGAATAGGTTTTACGATTGTCATTATCTTGTCTCCTGTGACTACCGGTTAAACGAGCTGCTCTTTGGCAAAACGTGGTAGGTAGTGTGGACCACCCGCTTTTGGACCTGTGCCCGATAAGCCTTGCCCCCCAAAAGGTTGAACGCCAACCACCGCACCAACTTGGTCGCGGTTAATGTAAAGGTTACCGACACGAGCACGTTGCGCGATACGAGCACACGTTGTTTCGTTACGGCTATGAACCCCCATCGTGAGGCCGAAACCAGAGTTGTTGATGGTGTCGATGACTTTATCTAGGTCTTTCGCTTTGTAACGAACCACGTGCATGATAGGACCGAATTTTTCATCTTTGAGTTGGTCAATGCTGCTAATCTCAAATGCCGTTGGCGCGACAAACGTACCTTTGTCTGCCCACTCAGGTAGAGCCGATTGAGCAATGAGTTTGCCTTCTTTCTTCATCACTTCGATGTGCTCTAACAACATGGTTTGGGCTTTTTCATCGATGACTGGGCCCACATCGGTTGAGTGAAGGTAGGGTAGACCAACGGTCTGTTCCTTCATTGCGCCAGCAATCATTGGAATGACACGATCGGCAATGTCCGCTTGAACGAACAGAACACGTAATGCTGAACAGCGTTGACCCGCTGATGCAAAAGCAGAGCGAACTGCATCACGGACGACTTGCTCTGGTAGAGAAGTTGAGTCAATCAGCATGGCGTTTTGGCCACCTGTTTCAGCAATCACAGGTACAGGTGCGACGCCACGACTTGCGAGGGTGCGGTTGATCAATTGTGCTGTCCCTGTTGAGCCAGTGAAAGCAAGACCTGCAATGCGCTTATTCTGGGTCATTGGCGCACCGATGGTAGAACCATTACCTGGTAAGAAATGGAGGGCTTCGCCAGGAACGCCTGCTTGATGCAGCATTTGTACTGCACGGTAAGCGATCAAAGACGTTTGCTCGGCTGCCTTACAGACGACGGTGTTACCTGCCGCTAATGCCGCCACAACTTGACCAGTAAAGATTGCTAGAGGGAAGTTCCAAGGACTAATACAAGCAAAGACACCGCGCCCAGTTAGCTGCACGCTTTGCTCTTTGCCAAGGTAGTTTTTGTAGGTAATAGGCGCAGCAAAGTTTTGACGAACTTGCTGTGCGTAATAGTTACAGAAATCCACCGCTTCACGGACTTCATCAATGCTGTCTTGAATGGTTTTACCCGCTTCTCGGTGACAAATAGCGACTAATTCCGCGTAGTTCTCTTCCATCAACTCCGCCATACGCTCAAGACAAGCGGCGCGTTCTGTGGCGGGTGTGTTAGACCAAGTTGGGTAGGCTGCATCAGCGATTTCGATCGCTTGATCGACGATGTCTTTTGTCCCCCAGTGAACTTTACCCACTGCTAGGCTGTGATCATATGGGCTGTTTACGTCACGAATGCTATCTGTTTCTAGATTTTTACCACCGACGATAGGATATGCTGTCCACTGGGTGTCTTGGCCCATGAAGGCATCTACCGACGCTTTGAACGGTTTCCACTCGGATTCGATTTCAATGTTTGGTCCATAAGAGTTCTTACGGTCAGCAAACATGTCTTTCGGTAAATTAATAAATGGATTGCCGAGCGTTTTACGGCTCTTTAGAGTCGTCACTGGGTGATGCGTTAGCTCTTCCACTGGGTGGCTGGCATCGACCAAACGGTGTACGAAGGAACTGTTGGCACCATTTTCAAGCAATCGGCGAACGAGGTAAGGAAGTAGATCCTTATGGCTACCGACAGGTGCGTAAATACGTACACAGACGTCTTTGTCTTTGATTAGGCGGTTGTACAGGGCATCGCCCATACCGTGCAAGCGTTGGAATTCGTATTCGTTCGTGGTTGCGCCAAGGTTTTCCGCAATGGTCGCTATGGTCGCGATTGTGTGGGCGTTGTGGCTTGCGAACTGTGGGAAAATCCATTCACGTGTGTGTGAGCTCAAAAGGAATTGCGCGCACGCAAGGTAAGACACGTCAGTGGCTTCTTTGCGTGTGTACACAGGGTAGCCGCTTAAGCCGCGTTGCTGACACAGTTTAATCTCAGAATCCCAGTATGCGCCTTTTACGAGACGTAGCGGGATGCGATCCCCGACATCCTTTGCTAACGCAGCAAGCCAGTTTAATACGGGTAGACAGCGTTTGGAGTACGCTTGTACAACAAGACCAAATAAGCCCCAGCCTTTGGTGACGTCATCACGGAACAGTTTTTCGAATAAGTGTAGTGACAACTCCAAGCGATCGGCTTCTTCGGCGTCAATGGTGATACCGACATTCAGCTCACGCGCTTTTGCGATAAGACCTTTTACGCTTTCGAACAGCTCTGTCATCACACGTTCTTCACAGCCCACTTCGTAACGTGGGTGCAGAGCAGACAATTTGATCGAGATGGTCGGACGGTGGCCTTTGCTGTAGGTGTCTTTGCCAACAGATTCAATGGCTTGCTCATAGGATTTTAAGTATTTGTCGGCGTCGGAAGCGGTTAGAGCGGCTTCACCAAGCATATCGAATGAGTAAGTGTAGCCTTTGTCACGGTAGCTCTTACCGCGTGAAAGTGCTTCGCTGATGGAGCGTCCAAGGACAAATTGATGCCCCATGATTTTCATGGCTTGGTTCATCGCTTTGCGAATCACAGGCTCAGAGACTCGATTGACCATACGGTTCACAAGGTTGGCTGGTTTGCCATCTTTGGTTTCGTCCATAGTGACGATTTTACCAGTTAGCAAAAGTCCCCAAGTGGACGCGTTCACGAAAAACGAATCGGAGTTTTTCGCGTGTGATGCCCAATCGGCAACGCTCAAGCGGTCTTTGATAAACGCATCTGCTGTTTCTTTATCGGGAACACGCATCAGTGCTTCGGCCAAGCACATTAGCAAAATACCTTCTTTGGTATCTAGGCTGTATTCCAGCAGTAGAGAGTCAATCATCGACATGGATGTATCGTCTTTACGTACTTCTTGGATCAGTGTTGTCGCGGCATCCGTACTCGCTTTAAGTTGTGCGTCTGTTGGTTCTGCAAGCTTCAGTAGTTCAGACAACCACTGTTCCTCATTCACACTGTAAAGTGGCGAAATGCGTTGCCATAATTCATTCAGAGGACGCTCAAGAATGGTTGGTTCTAAAACCTCTAGTGCGTTAAACATAGTCGGATTCTCCCACGACAACCGAAAGACACTGCTTCCGTATTAAACCGTTTGAATAGTTTTCGAAAATGTGACCTTAAGTGTTGCAAAGACTTGTCAAAACTCAAGGCGTGCATTTCCACATCATGGGAGCACTATAGTGACAGGAGGGGGAAACGGTCTTTCTAAATCATCGGTTTTTTTTATAAGAAAATCCGATTAATTTTCTAGACGTTTACAAATGGTCTCTAACGTTTGCAAAGCTGGGTATAAAAGCTGCTAACTACTTGCAACGGGTAACTCAGGTTTAATAGGTATCGCGGTTAACGAAACTGCTTTTGATACTTTAAAGGCGTAATGCCTAAAGTTTGTGAAAATGCATTGGTCATGGCACTTTGGCTTGAAAAACCACACATTTCTGCGACTTGAATAGGCGGGTGACCTTCTCGCAATAGCAACTGAGCGCGTTCGAGGCGTTTACGTATCAAGTATTGGTGTGGCGTCATCCCTGTACGCTCTTTAAAGCGCTCATGGAATTGACTAACACTTAAAAAGCAAAAGTTTGCCAGCTGATTAATGTGCACTCGGCGCGATAAGTTAAGCTCGATAAATTGGTCAAGCTTTTCGATATCGAGTTGATTACCACGTAAACGTACGTCTTTATTATTGGCTATTTGATGGCGGATGGCACTTAACAGGGTATTACCACAGGCTCTTGCTAAGATTGGATCATCAGGGTACTGCTGTAGCTCGCCAGACAGTGCTGATGCAAGCACTTGTAAGCGTGGATTGAGCTGAAAGTAGGCGGCTTGGTCGAACAATCGTGAAACAATCTCGTACTCTTCGTCGGTGATGGCTTTTAAAGGAGGTGTGGGTAAATTGACGACCATAATACGGTTTTCACCGAGACCAACAAATTGGTGTCCGTTGGCAGAAGGCACAATGCAGCCTGCACCAGATTGCATTTTCTGGCCACCTTTACCTTCGATGTCGAAGTCAGTATTCCCATCGAGTACGACGACAAGCTGATGGTAGTCGTGGTCATGGGTGTCTGCAACGTCTGGCAGACTGAATACGTCAGATTGAGAGGGAGTCAAAAGATTGCCTACTTTTTGTTCAGTGTAACGTAAGGAGTATAGCGGTCTTTCGGGGTGTTGAGTAGGGGGGGCGAAGAGAGAGCGCCAATCTTGGCGCTCTGAGGCATTGCTGTTATTGAACGCTGACGACTAAGTTACCCTGAGCGCCACTTTTCATGACATCTTCGTGAGCTTGAGGGAGCTCAGTTAAGCTGTACTCACGACGAATGACCGGCTTTAAGACACCTTTTTCAAATAGGGGCAACATCGCTTTAGCAATACGCTGTAACTCCGCTGGCTTGCAGTTGGCGAGCGCTACGCCCATGACCGCGGCATCGCGTGCCATCAAGTCTCGCGGGTTGATCTCGACTGTACCGCGATTACCGATGATGGCCACGCAACCACCAAATGCCAAGGCTTTCAGATCTTGATCCAAATTGTGATTCGCCAACATTTCTATGATCACGTCAAAGCCCGTATCCAAAGATTGAAAGGGTTTTAAGTAACCTTCCTCTGTATGCATGATGACGGTTTCTACACCTTGAGCGCGTAGTAAATCGGCTCCTTCTTGGGTTCCCGCAGAGGCCACCACATCCATACCCGCTGATAGCGCTAATTGTACCGCAGCAATCCCAACAGCGCCTGTTGCGCCATGAATTAAAACTCGATCACCAGCTTGAGCATGTGCTCGACCGAATAGAGCGCGGTGTGCGGTGGTGTAGGGCACTCCTAAACACGCACCCTCTGCAAAGCTTAATGCGTCAGCTAAAGGGAATGTATGCGTGGGTAACGCCACGGCGTATTCCGCGGCAGATCCTGTTAAGTTGCGCGAGAAGTAAACCCGTTGACCCACCTGAAATCCGGCAACATTGCGACCCACTTCTACTACTGTTCCCGCACCATCGTTACCCGGGGTGTGGGGAAACGACGCAGTGTAATTGTTAACGCCTGAACGAATGTAAGTATCGACCGGGTTAACCCCTGATGCACCAATTTGAACTAAAATTTGATCGTCATTAATAGTCGGTTTGGCCACGTCGACTAAGGTAAGGTCACTAGCAGGGCCATAATCGTTTATTTGCATCGCTTTCATAACATCTTCTCCAATTAGTTGGCGTACACCGCTTCTGGTAACCAAGTAGCCAAGCTAGGCCAAATGGCTAACAACAGAAGTACGAACAGTTGAATCAAAATAAATGGGATTACCCCTTTGTAGATTTGCTGTGTCTTCACCTCAAGGGGGGCTACACCACGTAAATAAAACAGCGCAAAGCCAAACGGTGGTGTTAAAAATGACGTTTGTAGGTTGATCGCCATCATAATACCTAACCAGATTGGGTCGAGACCCATGGCCAGTAATACGGGCGCCACAATCGGCACGACCACAAAGGTAATTTCAATAAAGTCTAAGATGAAGCCCAGTAAGAACATTACCAGCATGACGATAATGACTGCGCTGACGACGCCACCAGGAAGCTGATTAAAGAATTCGTGGATTAGCTCTTCCCCACCGAAGCCTCGGAAAACCAGTGAGAACAGCGACGCGCCGATTAGAATCATAAACACCATACCCGTGACCTTTGTCGTCGCGAATACGCTGTCTTTGAGTGTTTGTAAGTTTAGTTTACCCGACAACGCCGCTAAGATGGCCGCACCGAAAGCCCCGACGCCTGCTGCTTCTGTTGGTGTAGCAAAACCACCGAGAATAGAACCGAGCACGGCAAGGATAAGTGCTAAAGGAGGCACTAAGCCTTTTACCACATCGACAAATAAATAAGTGTCGTCCACGCCTCGGCGTAACTCTTCTTTCGGGATGGCGGGCGCTTTCTCTGGTTGAAGCCACGCCACAATAACGACGTATAAAATGTAAAGGGCGACTAAAATTAGGCCAGGAATCAGAGCACCAACGAATAAGTCGCCAACTGACACGGTTTTAGGTGAAAACACGCCCATCTGCAATTGTGCTTTTTGAAAGGCGTTTGACATCACATCACCCAGCAAAACAAGAGCGATCGATGGTGGAATGATCTGACCCAGTGTGCCCGTCGCACAAATCGTGCCCGTGGCGAGCGCTGGGTCATAACCTCGGCGTAGCATAGTGGGCAACGAGATCATGCCCATCGTCACCACGGTCGCGCCAACAATTCCCGTACTGGCGGCCATTAACATACCGACTAAAATGACTGAAATGCCCAAACCACCGCGCAAAGTACCGAACAGCATGGCCATGGAGTCCAATAACCGCTCAGCCAGCTTAGACTTTTCCAGTAGTACGCCCATCAGTACAAACAAGGGCACAGCAATTAACGTTTCGTTTCGGACAATACCGAATAGGCGGTTTGGTAATGCTTCTAAGAAGACTGCATCGAATGTGCCGAACATGGCGCCGCCCGCAGCAAAAAGAAGTGCGGTACCGCCAAGAGAAAACGCAACAGGATAGCCAAACAGCAAAAAGACACAGACCCCTGCAAACAGCCATAAAGGTAAAAATTCAGCCACCTTAGAGTGCCTCCTTTGACGTGTTAGTTTGAAGGACAACGCCTAGGTTTTTCAAAATGTCGGCGATGCCCTGAATGATTAGCATCGCCATCATGAGTGGTATGAGAGTTTTAAGTAGATAAATGAAGGGCAGCCCACCTGGTTCTTGGGAGGTTTCCATCACACGCCATGACGCCGCAACATAGTCGTAACTCATATAGGCGGTGTAGCCACTAAATGGCAGCAAGAAAATCAATCCACCCACAATGTTCACCCAAGCTTTCTTGCGCGCTGAAAATTCGCGGTAGAAGACGTCTACGCGTACGTGCTCGTCATCTTTAAAGGTATACGCGGCCCCCAGCATAAAGACCATGGCATGCAGATAGAGAACGGATTCCTGCAATGCAATGGAGCCGACGCCAAAGCCGTAACGCGCAACGACGATGTAGCATGTTAGCAGCATCATAAGTAAGGTGAACCAAGCCACGCATTTCCCCACCACAGTGGATATGCTCTCGGCGCCACAGATGATTTTGTTGAACATTATTATTTTACCCACTGACTGTATTGTTATCGTTGGCGGACATTTCCGCTGCGTCAGTCTATTGGATCTCAAAGCTATTGGGAATATTTTGCCTAGTTATTACAACGAACCTGATTGCCTAACGGTTCTTTGTTTCTCTTAATTAGGCCAAAAACTGGGCGCTACCGAAAAACTATAAATATTTCGTTCTTTAACATTAGTGTCACAAAGCCGCTTTATAGTCTTAAACATCGCAGAACAAAACGTGTTCCGATTCTTAAATTTTAAAGTTAACCATTGAGGTTGAAGTGATGAAAAAACTAGTTGCAACACTAGCGGTTTCTACCCTAGCAGGCGTATCTGTTAACGCAATGGCAGATGTTGATCCAAAACTACCAGCTTACTCTAAAGCAAGTGGCGTTTCTGGTAACATTTCAAGCGTGGGTTCTGACACTCTAGCGAACCTTATGACACTTTGGGCAGAAGACTTCAAACGTCTTTACCCTAACGTGAACATCCAGATCCAAGCAGCTGGCTCTTCTACTGCGCCACCAGCGCTAACAGAAGGTACGTCTAACTTCGGTCCAATGTCTCGCATGATGAAAGACAAAGAAGTAGCAGCGTTTGAGAAAAAATACGGCTACAAGCCAACTGCAGTGCCAGTTGCTATCGACGCTCTAGCAGTATTCGTACACAAAGATAACCCAATCAAAGGTCTATCTCTTCCTGAAATCGATGCGATCTTCTCTTCTACTCGTAAAGGTGGTCACAGCGAAGACATCACTAAATGGGGTGCGGCAGGTCTAACAGGTGCTTGGGCAAACCGTGACATTCAATTGTTCGGCCGTAACTCAGTATCTGGTACTTACGGTTACTTCAAATCTAACGCTCTATACAAAGGCGACTACAAAAACTCTGTAAACGAGCAGCCTGGTTCTGCGTCTGTTGTACAGTCTGTTTCTACGTCACTTAACGGTATTGGTTACTCTGGTATCGGTTACAAAACGTCTTCTGTCCGCGCATTACCTCTTTCTAAGAAAGAAGGTGGTCAGCTAATCGACGCGACTCCAGAGAACGCTGCGACTGGCAAATACCCACTATCTCGTTTCCTATACGTTTACGTAAACAAAGCACCTAACAAACCACTTGCTCCACTAGAGCGTGAGTTTGTGAAAATGGTCCTTTCTAAAATGGGTCAAGAAGTTGTCGTGAAAGACGGTTACGTACCGCTTCCAGCGAAAGTTTCTGCGAAGTACATGAAAGACCTAGGTATCCAGTAATACTGGGTTACAGGGAAAGTTTGCGGGATGCACGAAGCAGGAGAGGCGAAGGTCTCTCCTGCTTTTGTTAGCTTGGCATCTGTCACAAAATTGTCACAAAAAGTTGAATTCGATGAGTACACAAGCGGATCAAAAAATACCTGAGTTGGACTTTAATACGCCGGCGTTAAAGCGTCATCGTAAAGTTCGAGCTCTGAAGGATCGCAGCGCAACGGTAGGCATAGCTATCGGTGGCAGCAGCGTTATCCTTGCAGTCTTGCTGATATGTTTCTACCTGCTTTATGAGGTGGCACCTCTATTTTCAGGTGCGAGCATAGAGCCAAAAGAAGCCTACACATTGCCCTCTGAAGAGTCTGGTAAAAGTTTATATCTGACGACAGAAGAGCAAATGGAAGTAGGCTTTCGCGTCGCTGAGAATGGTGACATGATCTTTTTTAACGTGGCAGATGGCAGCGTTATTAAAAAGGTCCAGAATCCATTAGGTAATCCAACAGCGTTCGCGGTGGAGTCTGATACCAGTGATTTGATGGCATTTGGTTATGCAGACGGCCGCACCTTGGTGGTTAAGCAAGAATACAAGATCACGTACCCTGATGGGACGCGCTTAATTACGCCCAGCATTGTCTATCCGTATGGCGATGAAGGTGTGCAGGCTGCAGACTTTCCAATTCGTATGATGAGTGTGCGCAACAGCGACAGCCGAATGACGGTCGCAGTAGTCGGAGATTCATCTGCGCAAGTGGTGCGTTTGGACAAAGACGTGAACTTCATTACTGAAGAAGTTGAGTTATCCGAAACGAAAGCGTCGATTCCTTTTGTTGACGATACTTACGCACTACTGATTTCGGGTGATCAGCGCTACTTGTACGTCGCAGACCGTTCTGGTGCGATGAATGAATTTGATCTTCGTGATATCGACAACGTGACGTTGAAAGACCAGATTGACCTTGTTAAGGATGACGCGCAACTCGTCTCCATGCGCTACTTAGTGGGCAAATCGTCAGTCATGGTGGCGGACAGCAGTGGCCGCGTTAGCCAGTGGTTTAACGTGCGTGATGACAATAACGTCGAGCATCTGACATTTATTCGCGACGTTCAGCAACCAGTAGGCCTTGTCACGATGGCGATGGAACACCGTCGAAAAGGCTTTGCGACATTAGATGAGCGCGGTGTTGTGGCGATTTTTAACGCGACGTCTAGCCGTCAGGTCATTGACGAAAAGTTAACGGATGAAACAGGCCGTTTGATTAGCTTCTCACCACGTGCAAATGGTTTGTTGTTAGAAGACGGCAGCGGTTTGCACTTCTTCGATGTCGATAACGAACACCCAGAGGTTTCTTGGTCCTCTATTTGGGGCAAAGTGTGGTACGAAGGGTATCAAGAGCCGACATACACTTGGCAGTCATCGGCGGCCAATAATGACTTCGAACCGAAATACAGCTTGATGCCTCTTGCATTCGGTACGATAAAAGCGGCTTTCTACGCGATGTTGATGGCGGTTCCATTGGCCATTTGTGGCGCGATTTACACCGCTTACTTCATGGCACCGGCGTTGCGTCGTAAAGTGAAGCCTGTCATTGAGCTGATGGAAGCTCTGCCGACGGTTATCTTGGGTTTCTTAGCAGGTTTGTTCTTTGCTCCTTTCTTAGAAGAAAACCTTGCGGCAGCATTTAGTATTTTAGTGGTGCTTCCAGTTGGTATCCTTCTGTTTGCCTTCTTATGGTCTCGTTTGCCAGCGTCGATTCGATGGATGGTGCCGGAGGGCTGGCAGCCACTGTTATTGATTCCGGTTGTGGTCTTATTGGGCTGGTTCTGTGTGGCTATGAGCCCAGTGATCGAGCTGAGCTTCTTTGACGGTAATATCCGTGGCTACATCACGAATGATCTTGGCATTACATTCGACCAGCGCAACGCTTTAGTTGTCGGTTTCGCAATGGGCTTTGCGGTCATTCCAACGATCTTTTCGATTACCGAAGATGCGATTTTCTCGGTTCCTAAAGCATTGACTCAGGGCTCGCTTGCCTTGGGTGCAACGTATTGGCAAACCATGACACGTGTCGTGTTGCCAACGGCTAGCCCAGGTATCTTCTCTGCGGTCATGATCGGTATGGGTCGTGCGGTGGGTGAAACCATGATCGTGTTAATGGCGACAGGTAACACACCGATTATGGACTTTAATATCTTTGAAGGGATGCGCACCTTGGCGGCAAACCTTGCTGTGGAAGTGCCGGAGTCCGAAGTCGGCAGCTCCCATTACCGTATCTTGTTCTTGGCGGCGTTTGTGTTGTTCATCTTTACCTTTGTGGTGAACACCATCGCAGAAACCGTGCGTCAGCACCTACGTAAGAAATACGGGTCGTTGTAATGAGTACTGAAATGAAAATGAAGAAACAAACCGTATCCCAGTGGGTCAAGTCTGGTGATCCATGGGTATGGTTAAACGCCGGTGCGGTGGCGATTTCCGTCATCATGGTATTGGGTTTGTTAACCTTGATTGCGGTACGTGGCCTCGGTCATTTCTGGCCTGCGGACATCGCTCAAGGGACTTACAGCCTGCCTGGTTCTGCGCCCTATACCTTAGTGGCTGAACGTGTTGAGACTACCGAGGTTCCTGCGGCTCAGTTGCGTGAAGCGGGTATCAATGTCGCTGACCATCATGATTTGATGCAACGTACACTGATGAAAACCGGTAACCGAGATGTTTACGGTTCTGACTTTCGTTGGATTCTTGATGAGTATTTCACTGATGTGACTAAGCCGGAGATGCTGTTTGCGGCGGAGCGTCATGAATGGGGTAACTTGTATGGCTACCTCAAAGCGGTGAAAGAAGACGGTCAGGTGGTCGAATCGACCGAAGATCTTACTCCGACAGCTTCTGCGCTGGCGACATGGGCGGTGTTCGAAAAGAGCATTGAACGTGCGACAAAGATCTACGACGCGATTCATGAGGTAGAAAAAGATGAGATTGGTGCAATCAACCATAAGTTGGAGCGTCTTCGTCTTGAACAGCGCCGTTTGGAATTGAACGATGCACTAACACCTCAAAAGCAAGCAGACCTTGATGCAAAACGTGCGGAGCAAGATGCCCTGTACCAAGGTTTACAGCAACGTCTCATTGACCTATATGCGCAAATCAACCGTGATACGTTTGTTGTTCAAGTTATGGACGGCAGTATTCACGAGCTGCAAGTTGCGAAAGTGGTACGCGCTTACCGACCTAATGCCATGGGCATTCCGCAGAAAATCGGTTTTTATGGCGCTAAAGTGTGGGAATTCCTAAGTGCTGAGCCGCGTGAAGCGAATACCGAAGGTGGGGTGTTCCCAGCAATCTTTGGTACGGTGATGATGGTGCTGCTAATGACGGTATTAGTGACGCCGTTTGGAGTTGTTGCTGCGGTTTACTTACGTGAATACGCGAAGCAAGGCGTGGTGACACGCACGATCCGCATCGCGGTGAATAACTTAGCGGGCGTACCATCCATCGTATATGGTGTGTTTGGTCTAGGCTTCTTTATTTACTTCATGGGCTCAGGGATTGACCAAGCGTTCTTCCCAGAAGCACTGCCATCGCCAACATTTGGCACAGGTGGTTTGATGTGGGCCTCGGTCACACTAGCTCTATTGACTGTTCCTGTGGTGATTGTGGCAACTGAAGAAGGCTTATCACGCATTCCGCGTAATGTTCGTGAAGGTAGCTTAGCGCTCGGCGCGACCAAAGCTGAGACGTTATGGCGTGTGGTGTTGCCGATGGCGAGCCCAGCGATTATGACTGGGGTGATCTTAGCCGTGGCACGTGCTGCGGGGGAAGTGGCGCCGTTGATGTTGGTGGGTGTCGTAAAACTTGCACCATCATTACCACTGGATGGCAATTACCCATACATTCATTTAGATCAGAAATTCATGCATTTGGGCTTCCATATCTACGACGTTGGTTTCCAAAGCCCGAACGTAGAGGCGGCGCGCCCTCTGGTCTATGCCACAGCCTTGTTATTGGTGATCGTGATTGCGCTGCTTAATTTGTCAGCCGTCACTATTCGTAACCACCTACGTGAAAAATACAAATCGCTGGAAATGTAAGACGGCGGAGAGAAGAGACGATTATGAGCGATACTAAAACACACTCAATTGATATTTCAACGATGCAGCGTAGCCATAACACGTTGCGTATCGAAGACGAAAAAGTTTGTCTTTCCGTTAAAGACTTACACCTGTATTACGGTGAAAAAGAAGCGTTAAAAGGGATTGATATGATCATTCCTGAAAAGAAAGTGACGGCGTTTATCGGCCCATCTGGTTGTGGTAAATCGACGTTACTACGCTGCTTTAACCGTATGAACGATCTGGTTGATAGCTGCCGTATCACAGGGGACATTAACTTACACAACCAAAACATCTATGCTAAAGGTACGGATGTTGCGGAGTTACGTCGTCGCATCGGCATGGTATTCCAAAAGCCAAACCCATTCCCGAAAAGCATTTATGAAAACGTTGCTTACGGTTTACGTATTCAGGGCATTAACAAAAAGCGTGTGATTGACGAAACTGTTGAATGGGCACTTCGCTCAGCGGCGCTTTGGGATGAGGTTAAGGACCGTTTGCACGAAAGTGCGTTAGGGATGTCTGGCGGTCAGCAGCAGCGTCTAGTTATCGCACGTACTGTTGCAGTAAAACCTGAAGTTTTATTGTTGGATGAGCCTGCATCAGCGCTTGACCCAATCTCGACACTGAAGATCGAAGAGTTGATTCACGAACTGAAAAACGAGTTCACGATTGCCATCGTTACACACAACATGCAACAGGCAGCACGTGTATCTGACTACACGGCGTTCATGTACATGGGGGACATGGTTGAATTCGGTGATACCAATACCTTATTTACCAACCCTACAAAACAACAAACCGAAGACTACATTACCGGTCGTTACGGTTAGGAAAAGGAACTGCAAACATGCGAGAACTTACAACAGATCATATCTCTCAACAGTTCAATAATGAGCTGGAGACTTTACGCCAGCACTTCCTAACAATGGGTGGCGTGGTTGAAAACCAAGTTGCGGATGCGATTCAAGCATTGTTGGAAAGCGACGGTGAATTAGCCGAAGAAGTCAAAGACAAGGATACGACGGTTAATGAATTAGATGGCATCATTGATGAAGAATGTACTCGAATCTTAGCGAAGCGTCAGCCAGCAGCAACGGATTTGCGTATGATTCTCTCGATCAGCAAAGCTGTCACGGAGCTTGAGCGTATTGGTGATGAGGCAAAGAAAATCGCCAATTTATCTATGAAGCTGATCAACGAGGGTGAGTCTCCACGTGGTTACGTAGAGATCAATCGTATTGGCCAAATGGTCACACGTATGGTGCGTGATAGCTTAGATGCGTACGCGCGCCTAGATGTGGATGCAGCCATTCGAGTGGCGAAAGCCGACCGCTCGGTTGATTTGGAATACAAAACGGCGATTCGCTCGTTGATTACTTATATGATGGAAGATCCTAGATCGATCGGACGTGTGTTTAATGTGATTTGGACGCTTCGTTCACTTGAACGTATTGGAGATCACTCGCGTCACGTGTGTCAGCATCTAGTGTATTTAATTAACGGTGTGGATGTGCGACACATACCAGCGGAGCAGCTTGAAAATACCTCCAAGCAGCAAAGCGAAGACGAGTAATATGGTTTAGCGTTGGTCTATTCCCCAGAAGGCAGAGCGATATTCGCTCTGCCTTTTTTGATTTAGAAGTAGTCTGATAGGGCCTTCACACTCTGAACGTAAAGAGACTCAATGTTGTCATAGAGGCGCTGAAAATCAGCGTCATTGTGTGCCGTGGCTTGAGCCTCTAGTTGAGCCAGCTCTGCGGCCAATTCCGTTAGGGCAAGATTACTACTGGCGGATTTGAGTGAATGGCTGAGCTGCTCTATCGCGGCGAAATCTCGCTCTGCTATGGCGTGTTTTAGTTGTGCTATTTTGGGCTCACTATCCTCTAAAAAGCTTTGACGCACTCGCTGTAACATATCTGCGCCTAAAAGGTTGATTAGGTTTTGAAGCTGAGCGGTATCTATTGGCATAGCGATCCTACTGAGTACTGAATTGTTGGAGTTGTGTCTGTGTAATGGGGTAGTCCAGTATGTGATGTGCATCTATATCAGTAAATTGGTCCGCAACATCGATACTGGCAATCAGTGTGACACCTCGTTGAGTCAAGGGGCCCAGTGCACTGCGGGTGCCAGGATCCAGCTGGTTTTTATCCATGATAATAAGTTGCTCAAAGTCTACGGTATCTTGGTCGTTAGTGTAGTCTTGAAGTTGAGTTTGTGTGACCGATATCACGTTTTGATAGTATGGCTCTAGAGCCTGTACGAGCGCCCTTGAGAACAGTGGATCTGAATCGAGTATAGCGATGCTTTTATCTGCAGGGACAGGTGCCTTAACAGCTTTTGAGCTCGTATTGATTCCCATCGGAATATTGATCCAAATTTCTGTACCACTCTCAGCAGAGCTAGAAAAATGCAGCTCGCCGCCCATTGCCACAATTAAGCGATGGCAAAGGGTCAATCCGACACCTATTTCGTGAATCTGCTTTGAGATAGTGTTGATAGGATTGTGTGGGTTTAGACGAAGCCCTGACTGTAATGAGCTTGGTAATCCGGTTCCGCCATCACGTACCGTGATCTGTACCATTTTTTGAGGCAGGCCTCCTTGATGGCTGGAAAAATCCGCGGTTGGGAGGGTCGAAGGTCGTGTGTGAAGCACCAAAGATGATCGCTGAGCGTAGGGAATTATTTGCGTGATCAGATTGGTTAAGACCTCGTTTAGGCGGTCGTAGTCGAAAACCAGAAACGTGGATAATGACGAGTCAATCGTATTGATGACTCGCACATGGTGGCTATGAAACACATTAGACAAGGTAGAAAGTGTGTCTTCAATATGAGTGTTTAACTTGGCACTACTGAGGTTCAACACAAGTTGATTTGATTCGATCTGACTAAGATCTTGATAACTGTCTATTTGTGTCAGTAAATGGCTGCTCATGTCCGCAGTGGTTCGTAAACGCTTAGTTAAAGCGCCGATGTCACTGTCAATATGTGCGCCGGACGATAACCCAACCATTGAAGTAATACTGGGTCTTAGCTCGTTTGCGATACGAGCGATCACTTCGGTTTTTTCATCCTGTACAGCTTTAACACGTGCTTCTAAGTTCTTGTTCCGCGTAAAGATGATACGTTGCTCTCTGAGTACTTTGAGCGCGACGAGTACCAGTAAGAGCATCGCAGCGAGTAGTCCTAACGCGACATTCTGTGTCTTGTTTAATTGGTTTTTTAACAAGGTGCGCTGTTCCGTAACATAGTTGTTGGCACCTTGATTTACGATCACGACAAAGTCCGTAATTTGACTGTCCAACGATCGTAATCGTTGAACAATAATAGGGATTTGGTCTAGCTGTCCCTGTTCTAAATGTTCGATATTGAGACTGATCAGCTCTAATTCACCAGTAATGATGTTGAGCAGTCGTACGGCTCGGCCGTTCGAAAAGTTGCGGATATGATTGCCAATTTCGCCTTGTCTCAGTAAATCGATGCGACTCATCACTAAGTCGTATTGAAAATAACCATCGCCATTAAGTGGCATATCTTGGTTGGATAATTCAGAGACATAGTCTAATAGGCGATAGGTTTGAAGTTGCAATTGCAGGGCATTCCAGCGGGAGCTTTCAAATACTTGTCGAGCGTTGAGACGGCTGCTATTACTGCTCATCGAGATGAGCGTGAATGCAATCACCGATAATGTGACGACGCTAAACACAAGCACATAGGTGAGCCATCTGTGCACACGAGGGTGCCAAGTCTTTGTACGATTTATGATTGGCACGCTTTAATCCTCTGAATTAAACACCTCAATGGACTGAATTTGCCAAATAGAACGGCCGTAATAGGTTTCAGATCGCAGTTGAGGGTGGTCATCAAAGTCATACACCACCATTAGGGGGCCTTTTGTGCGTACAGACATGGTGCGGCCGTCTATGGAATGAGCAATGATGGTTCCGAATTGGTTGAAGTCACTGATGGGAACTTCGGTGATATAGTAGTTGAGAGCCGTGATTCGGAGCATATCGCCTGACGCATCAATTGCATCGAGCAGGTCAATGGCGCTGAAACCTTGGTAACTATGCTTGCCTTCTTTCCATGGGTTATCGGTGCTGAGGGTGAGGTTTGGCAACGAGCGTAGCATATCCAGATCAAAAACCATGGTGCCATCGTCTTGGTTTGTCACACCTATATCACCGCTGACCGTTAGGATAACCGGACCTTTTGGCGGTCCGAACTCGACGCTGTCGGCATGTGCCCAAGAGCTAAGACATAGGATTGCTAATAGCCAGCAGTAGAAATGTTTCATAACTTAGTCTTATTTATACGGTATATAGGAAAGAATACTAATTTCAGTGTATCAAAATTATTTTGTATGCGTCGGGAAAAGCCACACGAACATGAAAAAATGCCTACGCCGAAAATATTAGCGTGGTGTTTTTAATTATAAAATAGTGCTCGTTACTACCCTGTGGCCCGTTTTTATATGGTTAAATATAGCTAATTTTTTCGTGATTATTGATTGGTTTGTTGAAGGATTTATCTTGTGATTACTCAACCCTTTACGGCGGCAGGTGCGTTTATTAAAGCGATCCCGCTACTCTCAAAACGCCGTCTTCGTCTATTTTTGTTAGCACCCATTGTCGCCAATATTGCACTCATTGCACTGTTGTACACGGTTGCGCTGAATTATATGACCGTCGCTGTGGACGAAATGATGGCCTACATGCCTGATTGGTTAGCCTTTTTGAACTGGCTGTTTTATCTGATTCTTAATATTGTTGTGGGATTATTATTGTTTTACAGCTTTTCAGTAGGCGTAAATATTTTAGCTGCGCCATTTATGGCATTTTTGGCTGAGAAAGTAGAGGAGCAGCAAACGGACAAAGTATTTGACGAAGTGTTGAATGTGCGCACTATCTCTCTTACTGTGGTTCGCAGCCTCAAGCGTGAATTACAGAAACTCATGTACTTCTTGCCGCGTTTTATAGGTTTGTTAGTGTTGTCATTCATCCCTCTTGTGAATGCTGTATCGCCTGTCTTATTGCTGTTGTTCTCAGCTTGGATGCTGGCCCTGCAATATATGGATTATGCTTTTGATAACAACAAGGTCAGCTTTTCAGAGATGCGTGGAGCGTTGAGAGAACGACCGCTATTATGCTGGACGTTTGGTTTCATCATAATGGTGGGAGTGACGATACCGATCTTGAACCTGTTTGTAATGCCGATTGCGGTCGTCGCAGCGACTCTTTTATGGATTAAACTGTATTCTGATCAATTTAAGAATTATGCCGATTTGCTTTCGCAAACTAAGTAGGAAAAAACGTTGAAAATCCTTGTTGTAGACGATGCATCTTTTACTCGTGATCTGATTAGGCGTACGGTGCGCAAGCGCTTCCCTGCTTGTACTGTGGAAGAGGCCATTAACGGACGTAAAGCTCAGCAGATGCTAGAGAAAATTCAGTTCGACATGGTGTTGTGTGATTGGGAAATGCCTGAAATGACGGGGGTTGAGCTATTGCAGTGGTGTCGTGAGCAACCCCAGTACGCTAAGGAAACATTACCCTTTGTTATGATCACCAGTCGGGGAGATAAGTCACACGTTGTGGAAGCAGTTAAATCCGGTGTGACAGACTATCTTGGTAAGCCATTTTCACCCGATCAATTGATACAGAAAATCCTTTCGGCGGCTAAAAAACATGGTATGGAAAAGGCATTAGGGCAGGCTGATAAGCCCGCCACGTCGTCGGGTAGCATTGGCGCGGACTCGCTGAGCATTTTAACGGCGGGAGCGAAAAGAGCGACATCAAGAGGGGCTATTATCCAACCAGCGGTCTCTTCAAAAGACGTCAAGATCCCAAGTATGGTTCGCTTTGCGGGAAAAGAGTTTCGCTGTATGGTAGTCCACTTCGCGAAGCAAGAAGCGACCCTGTTGATAAAAAGCGATGAAGTGATTCCTACGGTACTGGATCAAGCCGTGCTAGATCTATCTCATGAAGGGCAGGTTAACCGCTTGAATTACTATGTACAGGCGATTGCAACGACCGAGAAAAAGCCTGACTCCGCTTTTTTGACCGTTACATTGGCCCTGATTGATCAAGATACGGAAAAAGAAGCGTTTATTTCGGCTTTGTTTGATTCACTATAAATAACTAAGACCACCTAAGAATAAGGTGGCTCTTAGATCTCTACCTCGAGATGACTTCTTTCGTCGAAGATTGTGAGTCGATTGTTTCTGGTTCCTGATTATTGGCTGCAACGGACGCCAGCATTGCGTCTTGACGCACACGGTCAATCGGGAAATGACAAGAGAAAGTACTTCCAATATTTGGTTGGCTACTGATTTGCAGCTTCGCATTATGATGAATGAGTACGTGCTTTACGATCGCTAACCCTAAGCCAGTTCCCCCTGTGCTCGAGCCTCGCCCTTTATCAACACGGAAAAAACGCTCAGTAAGACGTGGTATAAAACGGGGGTCGATACCTAACCCTTGGTCAGCAACGGAAAACACACCACTGTGCTCATTGTTTTCCCATATCACTGAAATTTGGCCGCCATTAGGAGAGTACTTGATGGCGTTTACGATCAGATTTGAGAACGCGCTGTACAGCTCGGAGTGGGCACCATAAAGGTAGCTGTCATTGGGTACGCTGACAGTTAAAGTATGGTTTTCGCTGATAATGGGTTTGACGGTTCTTTCAATTGTTTCTAGAACATCTTGAATACTGTGCCACTGATGTTCCTCTCGTTTTTCATTGGTCTCTAAACGAGAGAGTAATAGCAAATCCTCAATTAAATGTTCCATGCGCTGCGATTGATCCGTCATGCTTACAATACCGCGCTGCATACTGGCCGGTAATGAGTCTTTGAACATGCTCAAGGTTTCTAGATACCCTTTAATAACGGTAAGCGGCGTTTTTAACTCATGGGATGCATTCGCTACGAAGTCTTTACGCATTTGCTCAAGCAGATAAAGGCGTGTTACGTCTCGTATAAAAATAAGATGGTCATTTTGATCATAGAGAGTTGTTTGGACTTCTAGATAGACGCCTTCCTTTGATGGCGACTTAATGACCAAAGGCTCTCCAAATCGTTTTTGGGAGAAGTAACGAAAAAACTCGGGATTGCGTAAGATGTTGGTGATAGGTTGCCCCCGATCTACCGGACGCATCAGACCCAAGAGCAGCCCCGCCGAGTTGTTCCACCACTCTAGGTTGCCGTTACTATCGGCCATGATTACGCCCTCTTTGAGAGCGGCTGTGGAGTTTTCAATGCGGTTAAGTGCCTGACGCATGCGACGCTTGGATTTACGTTGCTTCTTTTGAAGGCGATAGACTGAGTCGAAGACTTCGCCCCAGATGCCACTGGCTTCAGGTGGTGCTGATTTACCAGAGCGTCGTAACCAAGCTTGAAACTTGTAAAGCTGATATAGCTGCCAGTAGAGCGTACCGAGCGTGTAAAGCAGTGTCGTTGCAAGGATTCTATCAATGACGAACCCAATAACTAACACAGCAGCCAGTCCGCTTACCCAAGTTAGGATCGCTTGTCGCCAAGTTTGCTTCATATAAAGTTAAGCCGTGCGTTTTGTCGAGAAACGATAGCCAGTGCCTCGAACGGTTTGGATCAAAAAGTCGTGCGATTCGCCAATAGCTTTACGCAAGCGGCGTATATGAACATCCACTGTACGCTCTTCTACATACACATTGCCACCCCACACTTGATCCAGCAATTGCGCTCGCGAGTAGGCGCGCTCTTGATGCGTCATCAAAAACTTTAGCAAACGATACTCGGTCGGTCCCATTTCGATGGGTGATGTACCGATGGATACCCGCTGGCTAATTGGGTCAAGCAATAAGCCTTCGACTTCAATTGGGTCGTCCACACCTTGAGGGGTGGCGCGACGCAATACTGCTTTTAGACGCGCAACAAGTTCTCTTGGTGAAAACGGTTTGGTGATGTAATCATCCGCACCCACTTCAAGACCTTGAATCTTGTTATCTTCTTCGCTTTTTGCCGTCAACATGATGACAGGGATTTCGGCCGTAGTTGGGTCTTTTTTAAGTCGACGGGTCAACTCAATACCGCTACCGCCAGGCATCATCCAGTCACACAAAATCAAGTCAGGTCGGTGATCAACCACAATTTCATGCGCTTCTTGGCTATTTTCGGCTTCTATATACTCGTAGCCCGCCATCTCTAGAGCCACCGCGATCATTTCGCGGATGGGTGCTTCGTCGTCGATAATTAGTACTTTTTTACCGGTCACAGGATTTATCCTCATCTCAGGAACGGTAGATATTAAAGCGATTAAATGTGACAGCTATGTTAAATTGTCACATCGATGCCTCACTAAATGTAATAGTTCAGTAATATACCTGCAAACAAACAATAGCCAACTCGGTTGTTATCTAAGAAAGAGCGGAAGCACGCTTGTCGGTCACGCCCTCGTGCTTGTTGGAATTGCAGATAAAACAGTACCACTGCGCCAGCAATACTGACAAAGTAAATCCAGCTTAGCTCAGCCAGTACACCGATCCAAGTCATCATTGATAGCGTCAGCCCTTGAAGTAATGTAATGACCAATAAATCATAGCGACCAAATAGAATGGCCGTAGATTTTATACCGATTTTTAAATCATCAGGGCGGTCTGTCATGGCGTAGTAGGTGTCGTAAGCAATGGTCCAAAAGCAATTGGCGACAAATAACATCCATAGCTCTGGGTCAGCTAAGCTACCGCCTTGAGCGCTGTAAGCCATAGGAATCGCCCAAGAGAAGGCAAGCCCCAAAAACAGCTGTGGTAAGTGCGTGTAACGCTTCATGAATGGATACAAAGAGGCTAAGAACAAGCCTACAAATGACAGTAAAATGGTTTGAAAATCGGTAAAAAGAACTAACACAAAGCTTAATATTGCTAAGCTTGCAAATAACCATAATGCTTCTTTTTCGGTAACCCGGCCTGAAGGAAGTGGACGGTTTTTTGTACGATCAACGTGTCCATCGACTTTTCTGTCAGCGTAGTCATTGATCACACAACCTGCAGAACGCATGGCAAACACACCTAAGACAAAAATCACAATCAGGTGCCACTGAGGCATGCCTCCCGCAGCCAGCCACAGCGCCCAGAGTGTTGGCCACATGAGCAGGAGGGAGCCGATAGGGCGATTAAAACGTGTTAAATCCGCGTAGTCTTGGAGCTTACTCATATGTCCTTCTAGTGTTGTTGGTGAATCAGAAACGCCCAGCGGCGTTAGTCAGTTCGCTTATACTAGGATAAAACACTTCATTCACCAAAATCCCAGGCCCATATTCCTGAAAAATTGAACGTCGCGCCCATAATGGCTCTGAACAATTGGATAATATACCCGCTGGGAGTTTAGTGATTTCGATTGGGCTACGTATGAGGTTCCGTGATCGGTAAACATAGCCGCCGAGGGGGGCATTATTAAGGTATGGCAAGTAACGCCAACTCCCCTTTAGTGAGCGCGCAGGGATGATAGAACGAGCATAGATGACAGCCGTCCCATCTACTTTAAGGATCACAGTACGAATTCTGGCAAACTCACGCGTCTTGAGGCCTAATCTCATACGTTCTCGCGGTGTAGGAGTTCCCCAGTATTCGCTTACCAGTTCGACAATTAAATCACCCGCTGTACGCAATTTGGTCGTAATGGATTGATCCGTGCGTAGCCATGGAAGAATATCTTTGGGAATGTCCGCATGTCGGGTCTGTTCAATTGGCCGCCAGCGATAATCCAGCTGTTGTGTGACTCTGGTGTTTATTTGTGTCATTTCTGGCCGCTTATCAAGTCGACCATTGTCATCAGCTCCTTGGACGAACTCATGACTTTTTTGTAGCACGCCAGTGCGTCATCGTGAGCAATGTTTACTTTTTCCAGCAATGTGGCATTTAAGTCATCACCATTGAACAGTTGATGAGCGAGATACAGCAGATTGGCGATCCCATCATGGGCGCCGCGATAGTCCGCGGTGCGGCTGTAACGTATCCCTGTGTAGATACTTTCTGGTAACCCCCAATGTTTCAAAAGCCAAGCGCCCAACTGCTCTTTTGTAAAGCGTAGAGTCTGCATTTCAATGACGTCAGCAGGAAGGTGTGCATTGGCCTCAATGTAGCGTGACAAGATCGCAAAATGCGGCGGCAGAACAACGGAGATCGTTAAGTAACCAAAGTTGTGTAGTAAGCCAGCTAAGTATGCATGACCTAGTCGAGGTCGTTGCCCTGACGGCATTTTGCGTACTAGTGCTTCCATTAGAACCGCGTGCGACACGGCACTGTACCAGAAATCTTCATAGTGGCGTGGTCCATCTTGCGGTAGCTGAAAGGCATTTCCCATGGATAAACCTAGTGCGAGATTCATAACCATGTCAAAGCCAAGTACCCGAATGATGGCATCTTCAACGGACTCGATCTCACCCTTCACACCGTAATAAGGTGATGAGGCCCAACTAATGACTTGCGCGGACAGCGAGGGGTCTAGGTTGATGACGTCACATAGATCATCTGTCCCTGCATGATCGTTCCCACACAACTGAATGATACGGTGTGAGGACGCAGGTAGAGGCGGGATTTCTAGCGTTTCTTCAATACGTTGTTTTAACCGAACGGCTTGAAACTTACCAAGCGCTTGAAATAACTGGTCAACATCTCCGTCAATGCTCTCTGCGGCTTTCGGAATCGACTTTACAGGAATCGCTAACGATTCGTAGCGTGCTAGCGGGCCTTGAAAGCGTGCTTTGAATTCTTCCAAAGGGATCGTTTTGTAGTTCTGTTGAGAGTGACTGCGTAGCTCAATAAACTCACTGTTTAGTAGCTCACTGTCAATAAGAGTGGGGCACGTGCTCGGTTTAACTAGGGGGTCGCCATCAATGTTGTAGTTGGCAACTGGGTCAAATCGACGTTTTGTTAAACGCGACAAGGCCGCCATATCCAGCATGCTGTCGTATGGGAAAATGACTTGTAGTTTTCCTGTGTGGTCGGCCAAATGTACGATGCGTACTTTGGTGGAAGCACTTTCGCCGGCTTGATCGTTAGACAAAGCTATCCCCTGTTTTAAATCACAAACATATTTGCTGCCATTATAAACAACAAAAAGCCCCATACGGGGCTTTTTATACAAGGATAGCAAGAAATTACAGTACTAGTGGTTCAGAATTTGACTTAAGAACAACTGAGTACGGTCGTGCTGCGGGTTGTCAAAGAATTCGTGTGGCGTGTTGGCCTCGACGATTTCTCCCGCGTCCATAAAGACAACTCGGTCTGCGACCGTTTTTGCAAAGCCCATTTCATGAGTTACACAAACCATTGTCATGCCCTCATCAGCCAACTGAACCATAACATCCAGCACTTCTTTGATCATTTCTGGATCCAGTGCAGAAGTTGGTTCGTCGAACAACATGATGCGAGGACGCATACACAATCCGCGAGCAATCGCGACACGTTGTTGCTGACCGCCCGACAGTTGTCCTGGGTACTTTAATGCCTGGTTAGCAATCTTGACTCGTTCCAAGTAATGCATCGCCATTTCTTCGGCTTCTTTCTTAGGCGTTTTACGCACCCAGATAGGTGCCAACGTTAGGTTCTCTAAAATGGTTAGATGTGGGAATAGGTTAAAATGCTGAAACACCATACCCACGTCTTTGCGAATAGTTTCAATGTTTTTTAGGTTATCATTCATCTCGATACCATCCACCAAAATAGACCCCTTTTGGTGTTCTTCGAGACGGTTGATACAGCGAGTCATCGTCGATTTACCTGAACCCGAAGGTCCACATACGACGATTCTCTCACCCTTCTTTACACTGAAATCAATGTTTTTCAGCACATGGAAATCACCGTACCACTTGTTAACATCGTTAAACTCGATGATTGCTTTTTCGCCTTGCTCTAATTGAGCGAGTGCCATATTTTTGTCTGTCATAAGTTAAGGCCTCAAATTCTGTTATTAATTCCGCTTGTGTCCGGTATCTAACTTACGCTCAACCGCCATAGAGTAGCGGGACATACCGAAGCAGATAACCCAATAGATAAAGCCTGCGAAGGCATAGCCTTCAGCGGTTGTACCAAGCCAATTAGCATCATGTGTCGCTGACTGGATCCGCCCAAGTAGATCAAACATCCCAACGATGTAGACCAGTGTTGTATCTTTAAATAAGCCGATAAAGGTGTTAACGATACCAGGAATAACCAGCTTGAGTGCCTGAGGCAGAATGACCAAAATCATTGATTGCCAATAGGTTAAGCCCATTGCATCAGCCGCTTCATATTGACCTTTTGGAATAGCTTGCAGTCCACCACGAATTACCTCTGCCATGTAGGCTGCAGAGAACAAGGTGATACCGATCAACACCCGAAGTAGCTTGTTGAAGTTGAGGCCGTCAGGTAAGAAAAGCGGAATCATGACCGACGCCATGAACAAAATCGTAATCAACGGCACTGCACGTACCGTCTCAATAAAGACAACACACACAGATTTAACAATTGGCATATTTGAGCGGCGCCCAAGTGCTAAGACAACCCCTAAAGGCAGTGAAGCCACAATGCCGACAATACCCAGTAAAGTAGTAAGAAACAGTCCGCCCCATAGTGAGGTTTCAACGATTTCTAAGCCAAATATACCGCCTGCGAACAAGAAGTAAGCAACGACTGGGTACACAACAATGATCGCAATCGATAGCAACATTTTATTGACGGCTTTGATCGCAAACATGCCAACCAACACGACCAACATAATTGCTGCTAAGTTAATGCGCCAGTACTCAGCTGAGGGGTAGAGGCCATACATAAACTGATCAAAGTAAGACGCAACAAATGCCCAGCAGGCACCTCCTGCCGTACACGCAGCTTTGCTTTCGCCAGACCAAGTCGCATCGATAAATGCCCATTGGATGGCTGGCGGCACCAGCAAATAAACGATGTAAAGACTGAATACGGTAAGAAAAATATTCAGTGGTGATGAAAACAGATTGTTCTTAATCCAAGCGGTCGCACCGACAGCATTGCTCGGTGGTGGAAGGCTGGGAGAAGGTTTAAATTCAATCGCCATGTGTGCCTCCTTATCGCTCAATCAATGACATTTTTTTGTTATACCAGTTCATAAAGAATGAAATGGACAAACTTAATGTGCCGTATACCAACATACACAACCCTATGGTCTCAATCGCCTGTCCCGTTTGGTTAAGCGTCGTTCCCATAACAACGGCCACCAGCTCAGGGTAGGCAATCGCAGCCCCAAGAGACGAGTTTTTGGCGAGGTTCAAATATTGGCTAGTAAGTGGTGGGATGATGACTCGCAATGCCTGCGGCAATACGATCAAACGTTGTGTGATGCTGTCACGCATACCGAGCGATCGAGCCGCTTCCGTTTGCCCCCAGCTTACCGAGAGAATACCTGCTCGAACAATCTCAGCGATGAACGCTCCAGTATAAGTTGATAACGCTACAAGAACGGCAACAAATTCTGGGACCAGTACCATTCCGCCTTTGACGTTAAAGCGGCTTGCTTCGGGTAAATCAAAGGTAATGGGAGAGCCTGCTAAGAAGTAAAAAGCAATCGTGCCGATTACAATGATACCTAGTGAAGACCAGTAAGCGGGAAACCACAAGCCAGTGCGTGTTTGACGCTTCTTCGCCCAAATAACTAAGCCAATTGAGGCAACAATCGTAGCAAGAAAACCAAATATTACGACTCCGAAACCGTCTTCAAAAATTGGATTTGGAGAGTAGATCCCACGCTTGTTTAAAAAGAAGTCACCAAAAACGATGCTGTCGCGCGGGTGGGGAAGTGCTGCCAATACTGCGAAGTACCAAAAGAACATTTGCAGTAGTAAAGGTAAGTTACGTAGGGTCTCAATGTATACCGTTGCCAGTCTAGCAACTAGCCAGTTTTGAGACAGTCGCGCTAGCCCCATAATGACGCCAATGATGGTCGCCAATACGATACCCATTAGTGAAATTAGTATCGTGTTAATCAAAGCAACCAAGAATGCACGGCCATAGGTGCCAGCCTCAGTATACTCGATTAAATGAATCAGAATCGGAAAGCCCGCTGGTTCGTTTAAGAATGCAAAACCAGTCGAGATCCCTTGCGTCTGCAAGTTAGCTTGTAAGTTATGGAATAGATAATAGCCTACAGCGAGTACGACAACTAGGAGAACGGCTTGAAACAGCAAAGCCCGATTTCCAGCATCGTTTAAGAAGCTCGTATTACTTTTAATATTTTCGCTCATCTTGGTTCAGGCAATAAATGCTCGTCAGATGGATATTCGGAAGGAGGAGCCCAGTGGTGCATACCACCACTGGGCATATCCCTAGAGAGATAAGGGATGTTTACGTGTTAGCGTACTGGTGGCGCGTATAGAACACCGCCTTCAGTCCAAAGATTGTTCACACCACGTGGTAAGCCAACAGGTGTATTCGGACCTACGTTACGCTCGAATACTTCGCCGTAGTTACCGACTTCTGCGATGATGTTGTAAGCCCAATCAGAGCTTAGGCCTAGAGACTCACCCATGTTACCTTCCGCACCTAGCAGACGACGGATACCTGGGTCAGTAGATTCTTTCTTGATCTTCGCTACGTTCTTAGACGTGATGCCCATTTCTTCTGCGTTGATTTGAACAAAAAGCGCCCAAGTCGCAATATCTTTCCACTGGTTGTCACCATGACGAACCACTGGGCCTAGAGGCTCTTTGGAGATTGTCTCAGGAAGGATCATGTGCTGGTTTGGATCAGACAACTTCGAACGGTGAGCTGCTAAACCAGATTTATCGGTTGTATACACGTCACAACGGCCAGAAGCGTATGCAGACAGTGCTTCGTCAGCTTTTTGTACAACAACTGGAACGTAATCCATGCTGTGTTTACGGAAGAAGTCAGCCATGTTCAGCTCAGTTGTTGTACCCTGTTCTGTACAAACGGTCGCGCCATCAAGATCCATTGCTGATTCTACGCCCAAATCTTTACGAACCATAAAACCTTGGCCGTCATAGAAGTTTGTAGTAGTGAAGTCTAAACCTAGAGACGTATCGCGAGTGTAAGTCCAAGTAGTGTTACGAGATAAGATGTCGATCTCGCCAGACTGTAGTGCTGTGAAACGTTCTTTCGCAGAAAGTGGTGTGTATTTTACTTTGTCTGCATCACCAAAAATAGCAGCGGAAACAGCACGACATGCATCAACGTCGATGCCCGACCATGTACCTTTGTTATCAGCGTTTGAGAAGCCCGGAACACCCGTACTTACACCACACTGAATAAATCCTTTTGCCTTCACATCGTCAAGTGTTGCTGCTGCAGCACCAGTGCTGATAGTTGCTGCAATCGCGGCGGTAGATAGAATTTTACCAACGTTCGATTTCATGATTGTGCCTCCCAGGCATTACTAGTTTTTATGTTGTTAAAGTTAATTTAGGGGTTTTCCCAAATTCACTATTGATAAAGCAATTTGCTTGCCAACACGTTTAATTGTTTTTGTTGTTTACTAAGTCTAGTGCAATCTTTCTATTTATCACGCTAACACCATATAGAATGACTGAATATAGCTGATCGTCAAGGTTAAATGACTGTTATATAGCCTTTTTTATCCTTTTTTTTTGCATCTTATATATAAAGTGCAATTGAAAAATAAAGTCTAATAGCCTGAAGTTATTCTGTTTTGATTTAGTGCAATTTAATTTTGAAATGCGCTCATTTGATGCAAGAAAATGCTAGTTTCTGATCGTTATATGGCCGATTTGATTCTATTTGTTTATTTTTGGTGCTACCTGATGCTGGTTGTAATGAGTTGGTGCGAACCTAAATTTAGCCTTGGCTAAGTGGTTTATTCCCCTTATTTTTCCTAAGGTATTTGCCACGTGTTAGAATCGCGCTAAATTAGTTGTCAGTTATCTTCGGAGAATCGAGTTAATGGAAACGTCTGCAAAGCCTTTAGACAGATTAGATAAGAAGATCCTTCGGGAGCTGCAAATTAATGGACGCTTGTCGAATGTTGAATTAGCCAGTCGTGTAGGCCTCAGTGCAACACCGTGTCTTGAACGGGTGAGACGCTTGGAGCGTAATGGCTATATCACTGGATATTGCGCGTTAGTTGATCCGCGTAAAGTTGAAGCAGGCTTATTGGTATTTGTTGAAATCCGGCTTAAGGCGACTTCGCCCGAAGGGTTCAACGAATTTAAAGAGGCTGTTGCGAAAATCCCAGAAGTATTGGAATGTCATCTCATTGCAGGTGACTTTGAATATCTACTCAAAGCGCGCGTGTCGAATATGGATGCTTACCGTCATCTTTTAGGGGAGACATTACTAACGTTACCCCATGTTCGTGAATCACGCACTTATGTCGCGATGGAAGAAGTGAAAAATACAACCGTGGTTAAGATTTCTTAGCGCATCGAGCTGCGTGGCTCACTGATGTAGCTGTGCCAAAACCGTTTTACACCCCGATAGAAGTTAGACGTTAAGATACTGGTTGTGTTTTGGTAGCCAGCGCGAAAGCAAGGGTGACACATGATCAGGATAGTTCTGGTAGAGCTCGGTTGCTGCGCGCTGAACATCACCGAGTAATGCTTTGTCTCTTTGTAAGTCTGCGACTTTAAATTCCAACAGACCTGTTTGACGTGAACCAAGCAATTCTCCTGGTCCCCTGAGCTCCAGATCCTTTTCTGCTATTTTAAACCCATCACTGGTTTCGCGCATAATAGACAAACGCGCTCGACCTTGTTGTCCTAACGGGGCGCGATAGAGTAAGACACAGTGACTGGCAGCCTGGCCTCGACCCACGCGCCCTCTTAGCTGGTGTAGCTGGGCTAAACCAAGTCGTTCGGGGTTTTCTATGACCATTAAGCTTGCATTAGGAACATCTACCCCGACTTCGATGACCGTTGTGGCGACTAATAATTGCAGTGCCCCAGCCTTAAAACTTGCCATGATGTCGGCTTTTTCTTGAGCTTTCATGCGCCCATGTACGAGACCAACCTTAATGCCTTGTAGCTGTTCGGTGAGCAACAGCGCGGTGTCTTCCGCTGCTTGGCATTGTAGAGCTTCTGACTCCTCAATTAGCGTACACACCCAGTAGGCTTGTTTTCCTTCCTCACAAGCGTGACGAACTCTTTGAATAACCTCTTCTCGACGTTGGTCTGATATGACGACCGTATTTACAGGGGTACGCCCTGGTGGTAGTTCGTCGATCACCGAGCTGTCCAAGTCCGCGTACGCAGACATCGCCAAGGTGCGAGGAATAGGGGTGGCCGTCATGATGAGCTGGTGTGGCTGGAAACCTGCTTGTAAGCCTTTCTCGCGAAGTGCCATGCGTTGATGCACGCCAAAGCGATGTTGTTCATCAATGATGGCTAAGGCCATAGAATGAAACGTGACGCTTTCTTGGAATAATGCATGGGTGCCGACTACAATCGCGGCTTCACCCGAGGCAATGCGGGCCAATTCGGCTTCTCTTTGTTTACCTTTGAGCTTACCGATCATCCAAGCCACTTTGATGCCTAACGGTTCAAACCAGCCTTTAAAGTTTAGGTAGTGCTGCTCAGCGAGGATTTCAGTAGGGGCCATGACGGCAACTTGGTGTCCTTGCTGCACGATACTCGCAGCGGCCATTGCTGCAACCAATGTTTTACCCGAGCCAACATCGCCTTGGACGAGACGGAGCATGGGGTGACCAGTAGAGAAATCTTGCAGAATTTCTTGCGATACACGCAGCTGAGCATTGGTTGGCGAAAAAGGCAGCTGTGCGAGCAGTGCTTGCTGCAGCGCTCCGGCTTCTGAAATCGTGATGGCCTTATCTTCTTTTGATAGGACGCGCTTATTGATCAACGATAATTGATGAGCCATGAGTTCTTCGAACGACAAACGGTATTGTGCGGGGTGGCTGCCGAGTTTGAGTTGCTCTAAGTTTGTGTCTTGTGTTGGGTGATGTAAAAACTTAATTGCATCGGCCAGCGATGGCAAACTAAATGACTCGCGGAGGCGATCTGGAAGCCACTCGCGTAGGTTGTAAGGCGTAAGCCGATCAAGTGCTTGTTCGCACAATTGACGAATTTTGGTCTGTGTCAAACCTTCTGTTAGCGGGTAGATGGGAGTGAGTAGGTCGATGCCATCTAGCGGTTCATCGTCTTTTAGAATACTGTATTCAGGGTGGTAAATCTCAAACCCAGTGCTGCCACGGCGTATCTCTCCAAAGCAGCGGACACGTTTACCTTGCTCAAGCTGCTTTTTTTGCGCGGCAGAGAAATGGAAAAAGCGTAAACACAAGGATCCTGAATGATCTCGTAGCCGGCAGATAAGGCTACGTCGCTTACCCATTTTTATTTCGCACCCCGTGACTTCGCCTTCAATCACGGCTTCATCGCCGAAGCGTAATTGACCAATTGGCACGATGCGGGTGCGATCTTGGTAGCGAATCGGTAAGTGAAACAACAAGTCTTGGACGGTGTGTAAATTAAGCTTCGCGAGCTTTTCCGCCATTGCTGTGCCAACGCCTTTAAGCTCTTTTATATCCTGAGTGTCTAATGCGTCAATCATATTAGTCGAGATTGAGATTGTGACAGGCAGAACGGATGGCTTGGCTGAGGGATTCGATCGCTTTTGGACGCGGGAAGCTAGCACGCCATGCAAGAGCGACCGTGCGTTTTGGGACCGGTGAACGGAATGGGCGTACTTCAAGCATCCGCTCATCAATATTTGTGACGGCCGACTTGGGCAATACGGTGACGCCTAGACCGGATGAAACCATATAACGAATCGTCTCAAGGGAGCTACCATTGACAATCGTACGGCCAGCGTTCAATTCGTCTTCACCTACGATAGGGCAGGCTTCCATTACTTGATCACTGAAACAATGGCCCTTGCCGAGCAATAAAAGATTGTCGGTGCTGAGTTGACTGGTGGTGATGCACTCTAATTTTGTCCAAGGGTGATCCTTTGGCATCAAAACGACAAATTCTTCTTCATAGATAGGTTGTGTGACGACATCGGGTTCATGGAACGGCAGCGCCACGATGATGGCGTCGAGTTCACCGTTACGTAATTTAGGGCGCAGGTTTTCTGTTAGATCTTCTTCTATTACCAGCGGCATGTCTTGAGCGTGCTGTTTTAGCTCTGGAATCATGTAAGGGAACAAGTAAGGGGCAATGGTAAAGATGGCGCCCACTTTCACCGGGCCATGAAGCTGATCTTTGCCGGATGATGCAAGTTCTTTGATCATGTTGGCTTGGTCAAGTACTCGGCGCGCTTGATCAATGATTTGCTCACCAAGTGGGGTGATGTAGACAGAGCTTTTGCTGCGTTCAAAAATCGCAGCGCCTAGTTCGTCCTCAAGTTTTTTTACCGCCACACTGAGCGTTGGCTGGGAAACATTGCTGCGCTCTGCAGCACGGCCGAAATGCTTTTCTTCTGCTAGCATAACAATGTATTTAAGCTCTGTTAGCGTCATGATGCGTGCTCTTATTATTGGTAATAACTATTATATTACATAATTTGATAAGCTTTGCTAGAACTTAACAGAGACTCCTTATTTGCAATAGGGTTGAGGTGAAGATGGTCAATGTATTGGTAGCAGGATGTGGGGATTTAGGGCGCTTAGTTGCGTCTCATTTCGTGGCGCAAGGTGCCCAAGTGACGGGTATGCGTCGTCAAAGCACTGAGTTCCCGATGGGTGTAACAGGCATCACTGGTGACCTGACTCAGCTGGGGGAAGGTGCTTGGCCGGATGTGGATTTGTTGTATCTCATCATGACCCCTTTAGGGCGCACTGCTGATGCGTATCAAAAAGCTTATGTCGATGCAGCCAACGCGGTTGTAAGTGCGTACCAACATCGACCTAACAAGCCAAATGTGGTGTTTGTTTCGAGTACCAGCGTTTATGGTCAGAGTCAGGGGCAATTGATCACAGATGAGTCGGTTGCTTTGCCTGCCACTGCAACGGCGGAGAAATTGCTCGAGGCAGAAACAATTCTGGCGAATGCATTGCCGACCACCGCGGTTCGATGCTCAGGGATTTATGGTCCTGGCAGGTATCGATTGTTAGATGGTGTTCGACAAGCCGAGCCATGGAAAGCGAATAGCTGGACGAATCGTATTCATCGTGATGACGTGGTCAGTGGACTGTGCCTATTAGGTGATTTAGCACTCGCCGGAGAAACGTTACCCAGAGCGGTCTTGGCCAGTGATGAGCAGCCTGTGTCCATGTGGGAGGTGAAACTGTGGTTATCGCATCAGCTTAATGTCGCTCCTCCGTTACCTGATCAGATTGCCTTCTCGGATTATTTTCCAACGTCAGGCAAGCGTATTGTGGCCAGTAAGCTTAAGCAGATGGGGTGGCGACCGCAGTACCCTTCTTATGTGTCGGGGTATGAAAGTATGCTCGATCATTACCTCGCGCACCGGAATGCTTGATTCAGAGACAAAAAAAAGAGGCCGAAGCCTCTTTTTTACAATGTTTATCAGAGCTTAATCTTCAAGCACCATGACGCCTTCGATTTCTACCGCAACGTCTTTTGGTAGTGCACGTACACCTAGTGCTGCGCGTGCAGGGTAGGGTTGCTCGAAGAACTGAGTCATCACTTCGTTAACCGTAGCGAAGTTGCCTAGATCAGTCATGTAAATGTTCAGTTTAACGATGTCTTTTAGCGAGCCGCCAGCGGCTTCACAGACTGCTTGTAGGTTTTTGAAGACTTGTTGAGTTTGCTCTGTGACATCATCACTGATGATTTCCATGGTCGCAGGTACCAGTGGGATTTGGCCGGATAGGTACACGGTGTTGCCTGCGCGTACCGCTTGAGAATAGGGGCCAATTGCTGCAGGAGCGTTTTCAGAGAAGATGACTTGCTTTGCCATGGTTTAAATCCTGTTTTAGATATCAAAATGGTACGACTGGGCGCTTAACGTCCAACGAGGTTTTCACGCGATACTTTTTCGACGCAACGCACGGCTTTTATGCGGCGCATTACATCGGCCAAGCCAACTCGGCTTGAGATGGCAATATTCAATCGAAGACGAGAGATTTTGCCACGCTCAATGATGTCTAGATTGGACACTTGGAAATCGGTATCACTGATTGAACTGGCAATTTTTGCGACCGCACCACGCTCGTTAACATAGGTAACGATTAAGCTGACGTTTAACTCTTCTTCGATTTCTTTGCTCCAACTCATTCGGATATAGCGCTCTGGGTTGGAGAGATGATCTTGAATATTTGGGCAACCACGATGATGAATGATTATGCCCTTATCGACTTGCACATAACCGACAATAGGGTCTCCAGGAATCGGCGAACAACACTTCGCGTAGGAGATAAGCATGCCTTCCGAGCCATTAACTTTAAAGGATTTCGGTGAAATCAGCTCTTCTTCATTGTAATCAGGGAATAACTGCCGAGCGACAACATAGCCAACATGACGACCTTTACCGATAGATTCTAGAAGGTCATCTAAGCACTCAAACTGATAGTGTTCGAGCACCGACTGTACACGTTCTGTCGGTAGCTCTTCGATCGTTGTTTGAAACGCATTCAGCGAACGCATGAGAAGGCGATAACCGAATGAGATCGCATTTTCGCGTTGTTTGGTTTTCAGATAATGACGAATATTGGTACGTGCTTTACCGGTGATGGCGAAACTGAGCCAAGCGACATTCGGCTGTGCACTTTTGGCGGTAATCACTTCCACCGTCTGACCACTTTCAAGCTGAGTACTTAGAGGCGCTAAGCGGCGGTTGATGCGGCATGAGATACAGGTGTTACCAATCTCTGTGTGTACGCCGTACGCAAAATCGACAGGTGTCGCACCAGATGGCAGCTCAATAATTTCACCTTTTGGAGTGAATACATAGACTTCGTCAGGGAATAGGTCACTTTTGACGTTGTCGATGAATTCCATCGGGTTGTGAGCTTTCTCTTGAATCTCAAGCAAGCTCTTCACCCACTTAGTAGCTCGCTCATGATTGGTCGCGGGGATACTGACCGCATTACCCTGCGACTTATATGTCCAATGCGCCGCGATACCGTTAACGGCGACGACATCCATTTCTTTGGTGCGAATCTGTACCTCTAGAGGCAGACCGTTGGTGCCGACTACAGTGGTATGAAGGGATTGATAACCATTCGATTTGGGGACGGCGATATAATCCTTAAAGCGCCCCTCAATGGGTTTAAATAGCGCATGAATCACCCCTAAAATTCGGTAACAGCTATCATGACGATCTGTCACAATACGCACACCAAGCACGTCCATCACCTCTTCCAGTGAGCGACGCTTCTTCTTCATCTTCTGATAAATGCTATAGGTATGTTTCTCGCGCACACTGATGGACGAGTCAATGTAGTCAGCGGCTAACTCAGAATGGATAAAGTCTTCAAGCTTCTCCATGGCTTTATCACGCTGTCCATAGCGCTTATTAATCGCCTTTTTGAGCATATTGGAACGCATCGGGTAGTAAGCTTGGAAGGCAAGCGACTCCAAGTCGATACGTAGATTGTACATCCCCAAACGATTAGCGATTGGCGCATAGATATCGAGAGTTTCTTTCGCTATGCGACGTTTCTTATGGGCAGGCATGGCATCGAGCGTGCGCATGTTATGCAAGCGATCTGCTAACTTCACCATGATGACTCGGATGTCATCTGCCATCGCCATGGCCATTTTTTGGAAGTTATGCGCTTGTTTTTCGATTTGACTGTTGAATTCTAGGTGCGTCAGCTTGCTGACACCGTCTACCAGGCTTGCTACCCCTTCACCGAACTGTTCAGCCAAGGCTTCACGAGGTATGCCCGTGTCTTCAATAACATCGTGCAGCAAGGCTGCGGTGAGACCATCGCAATCCATTCGCAAATCCGCAAGAATGAATGCTACGGCAAGTGGGTGAGTTACATAATGCTCGCCACTTTTACGTTTTTGGCCGTCATGAGCTTGCTCGGCGTAGTAGTAAGCGCGCTTCACTGTGGCTATTTGCTCATATGGCAAATATTGCCCCAGGTTTTCGGCTAATTTTTCAATAGTAGACATCGCTCACCTCACATCAGAAAAGCATAATCAGAAATACGTGTGCTGAGCGATGAACATCATAGAATTAGAACTCTGTTGGAGCCGGCTTGTTTTGGAAGTCTACGTTGTGAGCATTGATCAGATCCTCTGCGATTTCACGTAGCGCTACCACTGTCATTTTGTCGTCTTCAAGTGGCAACTTAGCGTCAGCGCCGCCTGTTGCAAGCTGGCGTGCACGTTTTGCAGCAACCATCACTAATTCAAAACGGTTGTCTACGTTTTCAAGACAGTCTTCTACAGTAACTCGAGCCATGGGTAACCTCTATATAGGGTAAAATTTAATCACTAATTAGTAATAGCCAATTTTACTTAACCACCTGTCACTATGACAAGAGATCATTGATAAGATCGCTATGAATCTCACGTATTAATGGCGTTCTGGTGCGCATAGCGACGAAAATCGCCTGCAATTGTTCAAATGCTACCTCAAAATCATCATTAATGATGACGTATTCGTATTCATCATAATGCGATATTTCATTAACGGCCTTGGCCATTCGTCGAGCGATGACGTCTTCAGCGTCTGTTCCACGCCCAATCAAACGTGCTTCAAGTGCTTTCATCGAAGGCGGTAGGATGAAAATGCCAATTGCATCAGGGTAGAGTGCTCGAACTTGGCGAGCACCTTGCCAGTCAATTTCTAGAATCACATCGAGACCTTGATCCAGCATATCAAAAATCGCTTTTTTAGATGTGCCGTAATAATTATCGAAGACCTGAGCGTGCTCAAAAAAAGCATCCTCGGCGATCATATCTAAAAATGAACTACTGTCTATAAAGAAGTATTCGCGGCCATGCTGTTCACCCGTACGAGGGGCTCGTGTGGTATGAGAAACGGAGATACGTACGTTTGAATCCGCTTCCAGTAATGCCTTATAAAGCGATGACTTACCTGCCCCAGAGGGCGCTGATAAGATAAAAAGATTGCCTTTATGTTGTGTCATTAAGCGTACCTTGCTGAGCAAGTTCGAAAGTGAATGTAGGGAGGCGAGTGTAGCATATTTGTGTGCTGACTCTACGTTCTGAAAAGGATTTGCCGTTACATTTACGTACAGGAATTGTGACGCAAACTGTCTATACTACAAAGGTTATATGTTTATGCATTTTGCGTAACACACTCCAGTTGTTATTCAAATGACTAGCCGTTCACTGTTTATGTAATAGGTTGAATGATATGGAATCACATGGAGCTGTTGATTGTTTGCCAGAAACTGAAGTGATGTGGAAAATTTTATCGGTAGAAGACGATATCAGCTACCAAAGCGCGCTCGTTAATGGACTTAAGACACTTGATTATGGAAATAGAAAAGTCGAGTTTCTCACGGCAAACAGCGCTCAAGAAGCGGGTAGCCTTTTAGCGCAAAACCCAGATATAGGCATGATTCTGTTAGATGTTGTGATGGAGACAGATGATGCGGGGTTGCGCTTAGTACAAAGCATCCGAGAAGGCATTGGTAACCAGCTAGTTCGTATTGTATTGCTGACGGGGCAACCCGGCATGATGCCGCTAGATGATCTGATGTCTACGTATGATATTGATGATTACTGGAATAAAAGTGAGCTGACACAGGATCACTTGCAAACGATTGTGTTGAGCAACTTGAGAACTTGGGAGCATCTTTCTGTCATTCAAAAGGCTCGCCATGGGATGCAGTTGCTTATTGAGTCCAGTCAACGTATTAGCAGCAAATACGATTTGAAAAGCTATACACAAGCCATTTTGCATGAAGTCGTTAAGTTATTCGAATTTGAAAAGGGTGGCATCGTTTGTATGGCTCATCAACATGAAGATGTGCCTGATAAAGCGCTGGTCTTTGCGGCGGCAGGAGAGTTTCAATCTTGGGCCAACCAATATATTGGCAGCATTGAAGTTGATGAATATACATTACAAATGTTGAAAAAGAGCTTTAGCACTGAAAAGCACGTGTTTGGCTCTCCTATCTCAGTTTTATACTTTTCTGAAGAAGATATTGATCAGCGGGATTATGCGGTGTTAGTAAAGCACCATAGTGCCCTGCAAGACTATCAAATCGAAATGCTTAAAGTGTTTTGTGAAAATGTAAACTTAGGATTCAAAAACGTTGCGTTACATGGACGGTTAGCGGAGCTGGCGTATTACGACACAATTACAGGGTTACATAATAAAAACTGGTTATTGCGCCAGTTAGCAGGTTTGTCTGCGATAGAGCGCAATAATAGTAAGCTCCTGATGCTGTTTGTAGAGGACATGTCTTACAGTGAAGTCATGTTTGGCGTGCAGTTTGGCCGTAGCTTGATGAAGCATTTGCACGCGCATTTGAAAGCCTGCTTTGTGCGGTCGGTTGATATTGCCCTGTATGAGCGTGATACCTTGATACTGCTGGTGTACGATCGCCAAGATTATACGCGGGAGGATTTGGAGCATGTATTGCATCCGCGTTTGCAAATCGATGACAGCCTTCATGTTATTGATTTGATGGGAAGTTTAGTCAAACTGAGCGATGTAGAAGATAAAACTCCGGCTCAAATCTTAGGTGTGGCGAAAAGCACATTGGAATACGCCAAACATGACAACGTCGATTTCGGGGTATTCAGTCAATCTCAACTGCAGCTACATCAACAGCGCTACACGTTGTTGAAAGCGCTACGGGAAGCGATACCTACCGACAAGCTCTTCATTCATTTACAGCCAAAAATTCGACTGCAAGACGACCAAGTGATCGGTTATGAAGTGCTGGCCCGATGGCAGCATAAAGATGGCAGTATGATTCCTCCCGATCAATTTATAAAAATGGCTGAGACATCTGGGTTGATTGATCGCTTGGACCGTCGCATTACGCGCTTAGCATGTCGAGCTGCTAAGGCACTTGAATCCAATGGCATTGTGAATGTCTCATTATCGGTCAATGTGTCAGGAGCAGAAATATCGCGCCCAGATTATGTGGACAACTTCCTTGACCTGTTACGAGAAGAGCAGGTTGAGCCAACCAAAATTGATATAGAAGTAACCGAAACTCAGCTCATGAATGAGCGCAAGGCAATTATGGAGCACCTCAAACGCTTTAAGTCCTTGGCTATTCGAGTCAGCATTGATGATTTTGGTGCAGGCTATTCTTCGCTTGCGTACTTATCGACTCTCAATACGGAAGTGTTAAAAATTGATCGCCAGTTTATCGCTCGTATGCTCGATACGAAAGAAGACCTTCAAGTCGTAAAAATGATCATTGATCTCGGGCACACATTGAACATGGAGGTCTTGGCAGAAGGTATCGAGACAAAAGAGCAATACGAACAATTGAAGTCATTGGGGTGCGATACGGGGCAAGGGTACTATATGGCGAAGCCTATGCCATTGGATGAGGTGTTAACATGGCATCATACCCCTCATCAATGGGGTAGTTGACGATGAAGCACCCTTCCATGTGGATCTTTGTACTGCCTTTCGTGTGCGTCGCAATATTGGCGGGTGTGTCGATAAATGTTTGGCAAAGTTTGGTGGTCAAACAGTTTGAAGATCAACAAAGTGAGCTAGTCAATCGTGCCAGCGCGTTGCTTTCACAAGAACTCAGTTATATTAATCAGATCGTTGACTTTCTTCGAGTGGAGCTAGAAGTCCTTCCGCCAGGTGCATTCAATAATCAAGATGCTTGGCGTCATGCTGTCGAAACCAAGCTCATTAGCGCCCACCGCTTGTCTTCAAACATATCGCAGCTGCGTTGGATCACTCTGGCGGGTCAGGAAGCGGCGCGTGTGAACGTTGATAATGGGCGTGTAGAGGTGGTGAATGCGAAACAATTGCAAGATAAATCAAATCGCTATTATTTTATAAAAGGCCGACGTGCACCGTACGGCGATATCGCGTTTACCCCCATTGATCTAAATGTTGAGCATGGCCTGATTGAAGAGCCTTATAGGGTGACCATACGCGCGACGACAAAATTACAGGATGTGCATGGCAGTATATTGGGGCTATTAGTACTTAATTTTGATCTCAATGGTGTCTTTGAAAAATTGAGGGGCATGCAAACGGATCAAAGCACTTTAGAGCTGTTAGATGGAGAGGGTAATTGGTTACTGTCTTCCAATGCAGGACTTGAATGGCTGCATCTATACGGTGATTACACCACCTCATTGTCACACACTGCGCCTCAGGCTTGGCAACAAATTAAAAACGGCTCATCTTTATCCAACTTTGTCATTGGAGGCGCTCCTAGTGTCGCCAGAATAGCCAGCTCAGAAGGCATGGATGATGTATTCCCTGAGAAATACATGCTTTCACGAGTGCGGACAGACGTATGGAAAGATGAGCGCTATGCCATTTATATTACGGTGGCGTTGGTCTCCGTGCTGTTGTATTTCGCTGTGGTGTCGTCATGTTGGTTGCGATGGCGACTTTCAGAGCAACAGCGTAAATACATTAAAAAAGTAAAGCGGGATAAAGCGCGTGTCGAAAGTGCGCATGCCAGTTTGATCGAAAGTAATCGTAACTTGGTGTTATTGCAGCAGGAGCTGGTTGAGCAAAGTAAACTCTCTGCATTAGGGATGCTGGTCGCAGGCGTGGGGCACGAACTTAATACGCCATTGGGTGGTCTGCGCATGACGCTTTCTTCTATTGCTCATGCACAAAAGCGTATTGAAAAATCGTCAGACTCGTTGCCAGAACCCGTATCCAGAGCCAACCAAGCGATTAAAGATACTGTGCTCATTGCGGAGCAAAACCTAGATCGAGCGTTTAGTGTCGTAGAGCAATTTAAGCGGATTACGGACAATCGAACCCAGCAAACGCTGCAGCATTTTAAAGTCAGTCAAATATTAGAGGATACTCTTGCTGCTTTGAAGCCTTTACGTAAGCATTATCCAAACATCACCATCACCCACCGAGGTGAATCCGAGCTAGAGTTTTATTCCGTGGCGGGTGTGATCTCACAGGTTTTGCAGAGCCTTATTGTGAATGCGTTTGATCATGCATTTCCATCTGGGCAACAAGGCAATTTGACGATCACATTCAGTAAAGAAGAGCACTATGTCATCACGGTTAGTGATGATGGGGTAGGGCTTGATCAGTCTATCATATCGACCATTTGGGAACCGTTTGTCACAACGGGTCGTGGTGGTCATCATACGGGTCTTGGGTTATTTATGGTCCATCAGTGGGTGACGCAACTACTGCACGGAAAAATCAAAGCAGAAAATAACCCCGCAGGTGGTGCTATGTTTACCGTCTTCATTCCGATAAACGTCGTGTAGCACAATACAGCAATACTAAGTGTCCTCTGAGCTTGCGAACCAACCTAGAAAAATCCAGATTATACCGAGCGCGATCAAGCAATAGAGCGCTGTTTGCCATTCGTCTAACCAATCATGTAAGCCGCCAATGGCCATCGGGCCAATTGCTGCCAAAAGGTAACCAACAAATTGTGCCATACCCGATAAGGCCGCGGCTTCTCTGACGCTGTTTGTTCGTAAGCTAATAAGCGAGATACCCACGACAAACCCGAGCGTGACGCCAAAGCCGTAAATAAAAGACCAGATCACAGCGAATTCGATCATAACCGTGAAACCCACCAAGCTCAGAAGCGTGCTAAATGTCGCGATACAGCACAGCTGACGTTTGGTCGGTACAAATCGCTGTATGAAGGGCAAAGTAAGAGCAGGGATCATGCCCGCTAATTGAATATAGCTGTGATACAAACCAGCCGTGACCGCACTGAAACCGTGGTCGATTAATATCGTGGGTAGCCAAGTGTTCACGATATAGTTGGTGACGGAATTCACTGCAATAAAGAAGGTGATGAGCCAAGCAACAGGTGAGCGCCAAACGGAGGCTTTGATGAGGTCTGCTGCGGTCGGTTGTGGCGTTTGATTGGGCTTTGTTAGAGCAAACCAGAGTACTAATGGGAGTATCAGTAGAAGTGTCTGGCAGGCGAGCGCAAAAGACCAGCTTGGCCATAGATTGCCAATCCATTGCTCTGACACTAAGGTCAGAGGGACGGCCGTTCCCGTGATGAGCGCGCCACCAATATTCATCATCAAGACATACACAGCGGTTAGCTGAATGATGTGATTCGAAAAGTCTCGCTTTAATAAAATAGGCAATAACACGTTGCCGATCGCAATCCCGGCACCGATGAGAAATACGCCAGAGTATAGAGTCGGCAAAACTCCTAGCGAGCGTAATATCATGCCCGCTAAAATGAGCAAGGTTCCTACGAGCAATGCGGATTCGATGCCGAATCGGCGGCCAAGTCGCGTTGCAACGGGCGCAAATAGAGCAAAGCTTAGGATCGGTAATGTGGTGAGTAAGCCCGACGCAAAGCTAGTCAGAGACAGATCGTGCTCAATGGATTCTAGTAAGGGCGCGATGCCAACCACGGGCCCGCGAAGACTCAATGATAAGAGTAAAATAAAAGCCAGTAACAACCACTTTCGGTGACGAACACGATACAGCATGAGTAATCTCGACCAACAAAGACGTTCTCCCATTAAGGGGCGCGCTGTAGTGTATCACCGTCATAGCGAACAAATCAGTCTGTTATAGCCATATAACAAAGAGAGGAAGGCAATGATGTGCGCAATTTCGGCTAGGCACTGAGGCGCAGCAGCATGCCATACTGCGGCCCATAGATAGGAGACGGCGATGAGTCAGAACACGAGCCATGCTCGTATTGTGGAGCGATTAGCAAAGGTTTGTGAGTATATTGATCACCATTTGGACGACGTGCTAAATGTAGAAACGCTATGCGATGTAGCCCATTTCTCGAAATACCATTTCCATCGTCAATTCTCAGCGATGATGGGGATCAGTGTATATCAATACATTCAGCAAATTCGTCTCAAGAGAGCAGCCTATCAGTTGGTATTTAATTCGCAACTGACGATATTAGACATCGCATTACAAGCTGGCTTTGAGCACCCTGAATCATTTAATAGGGCGTTTAAAAAACGCTATTTGCAGTCTCCTTCTAAATTTCGCCTTCACCCAGATTGGGACAGTTGGCATCAACAACATCATCATATTGAGTTCAGAAAGGAGATAACAATGGATGTCGTGGTCAAGCGTATTGAAGAGATTCCTGTAGCGGTCATTGAGCATCATGGTTCCCCAACTCGCGTTATGGAAACGGTAGCGAAGTTTATTACTTGGCGTAAAACAACAGGGCTATCCCCGATTACCCAAAGTCGTTCATTTGGCATCGTTTACCACGATCCGAAAAGTGTGCCAGCAGAAGAGTTTCGCTTTGACGTCGCGGGAGAGGTTGATGCCCCGATACCGGAGGACAATGCGTTTGGCATCGTGAATAAAACCATTCGTGGTGGCCGCTATGCCGTTGCTCGACACGTAGGTTCTAGAGATGCAATCGGCGATACGGTGTATTACTTATACCAGCAATGGCTACCACAGCACGATGAAGAACCGAACGACGCGCCGATTTTCTTTCATTACATGAACTTGTATCCCGAAGTGCCAGAGCATGAGCTGCTAACCGATGTCTATCTACCGATAGCTGGGTAGTTTTTTATTAGGTTAGCGCGGGCGGTTGCGTGACTTGCCCTTATTCGCTGGCGCACCCCCTTTGCCAGAGGATGAAGGCTTGCCACGACCACCTGTTCCGATTGTCGACTTACCACCTTTACCGCTGTTGCTAGGTTTACCTTTGCCAGCACTGTTTGCACCACCACGACCATTTGGCGCGCTTTTCCCTTTGCCACTCGCAGTAGGTTTGCCGTTGGCAGGGCGACCACTTTTGCTGTTGTTACTGGGCTTTCCAGAGCGTGAATCGTTGCGACTCTGACCGCCGCGTGCGCCTGAACTACCTTGGTGAGGCTTCTTTTTCGGTTTTCGTGGATTGCTTGCCTTGGGCGCTGCGTTGCCGTCGGAGTCTTTGGTCAGCTCGGCAATGGTATTAATTTCTTTTTGCGTCAAATCGCGCCAGTCCCCCAAGGCTAAGCCTTTGAGAGAGACGTTCATAATACGAATACGCTCAAGCTGAACCACTTCGTAGCCAAAATGCTCCGCCATGCGGCGAATTTGACGGTTCAAACCTTGCACTAACGTAATGTTAAAGACAAAAGTCGATTCTTTCTTCACCTTACATTTCTTGGTCATCTGACCCAAGATCGGTACGCCGTTACTCATGCCATCAATAAAGGCATCCGTGATCGGCTTATTGACCGTTACGAGGTATTCTTTCTCGTGATTGTTCGACGCGCGTAGAATTTTATTCACTAAGTCGCCGTTGTTGGTCATAAAGATCAGACCTTGAGAGTCTTTGTCTAGACGACCAATCGGGAAGATGCGAGCACCGTGCTTCACAAAGCGGACAATGTTGTTGGGTTCGCTGGACTCTGTCGTACTGACGATACCGACGGGCTTGTTAACGGCGATGAAGATCAGATCTTCCGCTTCCATCGGCTCGATGGTTTGACCATTCACTTTGACTAAATCACCGGGCGTGACTTGATCACCGATGCCAGCCCGTTTGCCATTAATAAACACACTGCCTTGCTCGATAAAGCGATCGGCTTCACGTCGTGAGCAAAGGCCACTTTCGCTAATGTATTTGTTGAGTCGAATCGAGGTTTTGAGTTGCATGAAATTAGCCTTTAAAACCGCGACCGACCAAATACACTTCACGGGAGCGTGCGCGTGAGGAATCAGGTTTGCGGACCACTACATTGTCAAAATGCGGACGCATTTGCTTAACGAACTCCTCATAGCCTTCCCCTTGGAACACTTTCACCGCAAAGAAGCCTTTTGGTTTGAGGGTTTGAATGGCCATATCGAGCGCCAACTCAACCAAGTACATTGACGAAGCCTGATCAACAGTGGAAACCCCACTCATGTTTGGAGCCATATCAGAAATCACCACATCCACCGGTGCACCATTGACCGCCGTCATGATCTGATCGAAGACCTCCTGTTCAGTGAAGTCACCTTGGATAAACTCAACGCCCGCAATCGAATCCATCGGCAGGATGTCCGATGCGATCACCTTGCCTTTATCACCCACAAGCTTAGAGGCGACTTGTGACCACCCACCTGGCGCAGAGCCTAGATCCAGCACCAAGTTTCCAGACTTGATCAGCTTATCTTTATCATTGAGAGATAGCAGTTTGTAACTGGCGCGGGAGCGATAGCCGTCCGCTTGGGCTTTTTTGACGTAGGGATCGTTGACGTGTTCATCAAGCCAACGATTACTGCTTTTCGAGCGAGCCATGAATATACCGATAGTAATGGGTGAAACCGCTATTGTACCTGCCGCTAGGCAATCAGCAAAGCAAGCGAGGTCTAGACAATCATTGTGTCTGCTGAGATCAGAATCTTGACGGCCAAAGCGATCAAAACCAGCCCAGAGAGACGGTCGATCACCACAGCATGACGGCGAAGCTTATCTAAAATATGGGAATTCGAGAGCATTAAGGTAATGAAGGTGTACCACAGCCCATCTACGACGAAAGGGGTTGCGACGATTAGCATTTGCCCTTCAAACGCGCTGACCGCCGCGACAAACGGACTGAATAACGCGGCAAAAAAAAGCGCGATTTTAGGGCTCAGCAATGAAATCAATAAGCCTTCTTTCGCGGATTGCCAGATGCTTACCGTACGACCAGCTTCGAGCTTGGCCGCAATCCCCCCTTGGGAGCGCAGGGCGTTAATACCTAAATACGCCAAATACGCTGCTCCAGCGTAACTGATAAGCAAAAAGAGCCAAGGTAATTGATGAAAAATCACGGCAAGACCCAGCATAGAAATCAGTGCGTAGACACCGATGCCGAAGGCGTGCGCCCACGCGGCAGCAAAGCCGTTTGCTTTCCCCCCTGCTAAGCTATGTTTAGTCACCGTAACAAGGCTTGGCCCAGGTGACATTGCACCAAGCAAGCAAATCATAAACAGTGAAAGCCATATCGCCAGTGTCATGGGGCGCTCCTTATGTGTTGTCCAACAAGTCAGTTTTAAGCGATGCTGACGATAGCAGCTTTTATCGTCCATTAGCACGAATATCCGCGAAATTGTTTGGGTCACCGATGCGTATCGCCTGACTTGTTGTCCCGCCCAGCGTATAATGTCGTCTTCATATTTCTTTTGCCGGAGTCACCGGCCGGGACCTTTCCATGATTCGTTTATCTGAGCTTTCCTTACCCCTTGATCATCCAGAATCCGCACTGCGCGAGGCTATTGTTTCTCGCCTAAAGCTGGTGGATGAGACGTTGTTGGATTTCTTTGTATTCAAACGCAGCTACGACGCGCGCAAAAAAAATACAGAGATTACGTTTGTTTATATTATTCATCTTAATACCAGCAACAATGACGCGGTTTTGGCTCGTTTTGAAGACGATGTACATGTTAAAGCTGCGCCAGACATTGATTATCATCCAGTCGCAAAAGCCCCAGAAGGCTTAACGGAACGGCCAATAGTTGTAGGTTTTGGGCCGTGTGGCTTGTTTGCAGCGCTCACTTTAGCGCAAATGGGGTTCAAGCCGATTGTTTTGGAGCGTGGTCGTAATGTGCGCCAGCGTACCAAAGACACGTGGGCATTGTGGCGAAATCACAAGCTTGATACGGAATCCAACGTTCAATATGGCGAAGGCGGTGCCGGTCTGTTCTCGGATGGCAAACTATACAGCCAAGTCAAAGACCCAAAATTCTATGGCCGCAAGGTAATGCATGAGTTCGTTCGCGCAGGCGCTCCGAGTGAGATTCTATTCGTCAGCAAGCCACACATTGGTACCTTCCGATTGACCGGCGTTGTTGCAAAAATGCGCGAAGAAATCATCGCCTTGGGCGGAGACATTCGCTTTGAAGCCAAAGTCACCGACTTATTGCTAGAAGACCAAAAGGTGACTGGCGTGGCGCTATCCGATGGCAGCGAACTTCACAGCCAGCACGTGGTATTGGCGCTAGGTCACAGTGCCCGAGATACCTTCCGTATGCTACATAAAAATGAGGTGTTCATTGAGCCAAAACCGTTTGCCATCGGTTTTCGAATTGAGCACCCCCAGTCTTTGATCGACCGCGCTCGGTTGGGCAAATACGCCGGTCATCCAGAGCTTGGCGCCGCGGATTACAAGTTGATCCATCATGCGAAGAATGGGCGAGCAGTATACAGCTTCTGTATGTGTCCAGGTGGGACAGTCGTTGCGGCGACGTCTGAAGAAGGGCGCGTCGTGACCAATGGCATGAGCCAGTATTCGCGTAACGAGCGTAATGCGAACTCAGGCATTGTGGTCGGCATCAACCCAGAGCAAGATTACCCCGATGGCATTTTGGCGGGCGTGGAGCTGCAAGAGCGCTTAGAAGAGGTCGCCTATAAACTCGGTGGTTCGGATTATAAAGCGCCAGCTCAATTGGTGGGAGATTTCATCAAAGGCCAAGCGTCGACCAAGCTAGGTGAGGTGGAACCATCTTACAAACCTGGTATTCAGTTGTGCGATTTAGCGGATGCGTTACCTGACTTTATTATTGAAGCAGTACGCGAAGCCTTGCCTGCGTTTGGTAAGAAAATTCGCGGTTTTGATCGAGACGATGCCATCTTAACGGGCATTGAGACGCGTACGTCCTCACCGATTCGAATTACCCGTGACAATACCACCTATCAAAGTCTGAATACGCAGGGTTTGTATCCAGCGGGTGAAGGTGCAGGGTATGCGGGCGGCATTTTGTCAGCAGGGATTGACGGCATCAAAGTGGCCGAAGCGGTGGCGCTTGATATGCTGAACCAACAGGGCGGCTAGTGCATGAAAATCGATCAGATCAAAAAACTCCATCAAAAAAAGTACCGCCAAGAGTTTGGTTGTTGCTTAGTGGAAGGCGAGCATTTGGTACTAGAGCTTGAAAATGCGGCGAAGCATAACCCGAAGCTTGCGGCCGCAACGCTCTATGTCACCTCAGACTATGCTGATTGGTCTTCGCCATTTGAAAAGGTGGAGGTCAGTGCTAAGCAAATGGCGAGCATGTCCGACACCAAAACGCCTCAAGGTATCTTGGCCGTCGTGCCAATGGATGCCATCGCACCAACCAATCATGAACAACTGACGGCGATATACCTGCACGAGATCCAAGATCCAGGTAATTTGGGAACCATCCTGCGTACGCTGGCGTGGTTTGGCGGCTTTCGTCTGTTGCTCAGCGCAGGGAGCGTGGACCCGTTCAATCCTAAGGTGATTCGTTCTAGCATGGGTGCCTTGTTCCATGTGCCGATGGAGCTGGATGTCGATATCACCACTCTACCTGAGCGCTTCAACGCAATTGGTTGCTTAGATATGGAGGGTGCGTCGCTAAGTGCGCCCGAATTCAAAGCGTGTGATTGCTATATTTTTGGCAACGAAGCACGCGGCGTACCACGCGAGTATTTGGACAGCTTGAATGCGAAAGCGTTTACCATCCCAGGTGTCGGTTTGATTGAGTCGCTGAATCTCGCGACGGCGGTGAATATAAGTGTTTATGAACGCCAGCGTTAAATCGACAGCTGAATGCTTGATTGTTCATCGGCTGTTAACAATCGAAGCCAACAATTAATACGGTGTAGCCGAGTGCTGCGCGCACCTAAGTCTTATGTTCTCTGATTCTTGGCCGATATTAATACTAATTGCTATCGCCCAGTTCCTGTACAACGGATGTACGGCTGGGTTCATATCAAAATAAGATCGGCAAGGTGGGGTGTTATGAGGCAGGTTTCGTTATGGGGGTTAATCGTGATCCCCTTTGCACTATTAGCAACGCTTGGCGGTGTCACGGTGTTTGTTCTGTCAGCCGTGACAATTACGAATGTGTCTGACAATGTTGGTTTGCATTACATAAAAGAGACCGAGTCTCGGGTCCACCGACGCGTTAAAGAATTTATGATACCGCTTAGCACGATCGTCGAGATCAACCGCGATGCCATCGCTCATCATCCAGAATGGTTAGACGATTTAGATCGTGTCAGCAGCCGCTTGTATGAGCAAGCCATCCCTTACCCATTTATGACCTTTATTTCACTGGCAACGGCAGATGGCCGTTATGTCAATTCGACTCGAGACCCGTTCGGTGGTCCAGAAGATCATCATATCGCTAATAACTACACCAGTGAGTCACGTCGCCTAGAGGCTTATGAATACGATCCCGTTGTGTATGTCGGCCCAAGAATGGAAGGTGAACCGAGCTATGAAGGGTATGACCCTAGAATGCGCCCGTTCTATAGAGAGGCGGTTCGCCAGCAAGGTATGACATGGAGCTCTATCAGCCCTTATTACGGTTACAATTCACTGGGCATCAGTCTGTCGGCCCCGATTTATGATGATCAAGGATCACTACTTGGCGTGACGGCGACCAGTGTTGCGCTGATATCGCTGGATAAGTATCTGCAGTCGATTGATTTAGTCGACAACTCTTATATCTTTTTAGCAGAAAAAAATGGCGACCTTATCGCAACATCAAGCCAAGAGACGCTGTATGACAAAACCGATGGTTATAACGAGCGGATGTCGTTGGGTGAACATTTAAATCCCGTTCTACAGCGTGCTGGGCAGCAGCTCACAGAGGGCGCTTATCAATTTAGGGTCGAGGGCGAAAACTACTTATATCACTTACATCCCATTGAATTACCACTTGGAGAAGAGTGGTATATGGGGGTGCTTATTCCCGAGTCCTATTACCGCAACATGCTCATGGAGTATTCTGCAGCCATCTTGTTCATCATACTGGTAATCTTTATCAGTATTGCGCTAGCGGGGTCATTGATCGCACGTTTTATAGGACAGCCCATTTTACAGCTCAACGATGCGGTAAACTCTAACTCACTAGAGCGGATTCGCACACTGCCACAGCCGCTGAGCCGTGTGCGTGAGATCTACAGCCTTGGGCAGGGGCTACAGGGCATGGCTGATACCCTGTCTGACGTCATGCAAAACCTAGAGAAAAAGGTCGCGCAGCGTACTTCCTACCTAAAAGATGAAAATGAAGTTTTGCAGGAACAGAGCTCCACGGATGAATTAACGGCTTTGTATAACCGACGTGGTTTTAAACTTGTCTCGGAGCGTGCATTAACTGAAGCCAAACGGCTAGACCAGTCATTATGTATGGTGCTGTGCGATATTGATCACTTCAAAGAAGTGAACGACTCATTAGGTCATACGGTTGGCGATCAAGCGTTGATATCCGTTGCACGAGCGTTGAAACAGCACTTTAGAGGTGACGATATTGTCGCCCGTTATGGGGGGGAAGAGTTTGTTGTGATCACCACAAACATGCAGAAACGAGACGTGATGACGCGCTTACATCGTGTACGGCAAACGTTGATTGAGCACCCGAATCCCCAAGACGTGATTTTGACGCTGAGCTACGGAGTAACCTATCTTGATCATGTTGCAGATGAGACGTTAGATACGCTGATTGACGAGGTCGACGCGAAGCTTTACCAAGCGAAGAATACAGGTCGAGATAAGGTTGTGAGCTGAGTATTTTCTATGTGTGGGCAGTGGTACTGCCACGGGCGCAGAGCGAGATGCTTGAGCCCGTGGCGGCGAAGCATAATCACACAATCGGTTAGTCGGTTGCGTCATTAATGGTTTCTTTGGTGTCATTCCAAATGTCAGACGAATCGTCTTTAACGCCTTCCCATGTGCTGGAACAGCCACTTAGAAAAAGCGTCAATGCAATCGCGAGTAATGGGTATTTCATAGTGTACCTCTCTGGTTTGTGAGTTACTTGACCATACCAAAGTTTTTATACGATTGCCGCTAGAGACGCCCAAATTTGAAAGCGGCTAACTCAAACGCTTGATCAAGGCTTCTGCGACGGCTTGCGAGCTGGCAGGGTTTTGCCCTGTGATCAGTCGACCATCTTCAACAATAAAGGTCTCCCAGTCGGGACCTTTTTTGTAATGTGCTCCCAAGTTTTTGAATTCGTCCTCCAATAGGAATGGCACGATATCAGTCAGGCCAACACCTTCTTCTTCTGAATTAGCAAAGCCTGTGACATCGCGGCCTTTTACTAATGGCTCGCCATTTTCAGCGCTGACATGGCGCAATACGCCTGGCGCATGGCATACAAAACTGATGGGTTTGCCGGAGCGGTCGAAGGCTTCAATTAAGTTGATCGAATCTTGTGAGTGCGCCAAATCCCATAATGGTCCATGCCCGCCAGGGTAGAAAACAGCATCGTAATCATCGGCTTTAATGTTGGCCAGTTTGTGGGTGTTTGCGAGTAATTTTTGCGCGTCTGGATCGTCTTTAAAGCGATTCGTCGCGTCTGTTTGAGCCTCTTCTGAATCACTTTTAGGATCCAATGGAGGTTGGCCGCCAGCAGGTGAGGCGAGCGTAATATGTGCTCCTGCATCCAAAAAGGCGTAGTACGGAGAGGCGAACTCTTCTAGCCAAAAGCCCGTTTTTTCACCTGTATCACCCAGTTGGTCATGAGATGTCAGTACCATTAAAATGTTCATAACTTACCTCGCTTTATCTTCGTTATGAAACATCCTTATGGGCAACCTAGTTCTGCTACAACCGTTGTCGTCGAAAAAAGTCGTAAAAACATAGTTGCTGCATATTCGTAAACAAGATGGGAAAAAGACCTCCTAAACCGATGGAGAAGAGGCCTTTTGAGCAAGTGGGCTTACATCAATGTCGCTAAATAGGCTTTCCAAGCATCGGGTCTGCCGTAATAGTCCGTGTGAGGTAAGCGATATAATCCCTTTTCTGTTTCCATGATGAACGTAGGGTAACCTCGAACCTGCATACTCGGCATAAGCTGTTGTGTGGCTTGAATGCTTTCGTGCGTTAAGGCTTCGGCCTCGGCAAACGCTGTTTGCCATGCCGAAGCCTCCAATCCCAGCGTTGCACCGATGTGTGCCAGTACTTCTGGTTTATAAGTAGGCAATGCATCAACATAATGGGCAGATTGAATGGCGGCGAGCATGGTCGCGCCTTCCACACCCAATTGTTTGCCGGCATAGAATGCTTGTGTGGTGACAAACGAATCCAAGATAACGTCTTCATTACTGGCAATGCGCTTCACGTAATCATCACTGAAGGTAACATGCGTCAACTCAGCAATGTGTTGGTCTGCGCGCAAAATATGCTGTTGAAAAGAAGGGTCGATTGCCTGCTTGGGCAACATGCCCCCCGGATGATAAAGCACTTCGATGTCCTGTTGCTCGGATAAGATGTTTACCAATGATGAGGCGCCGTAACACCAGCCACACATAGGGTCAAAGAAGTAATGTATTTTCGTCATGATTAATGTCCAACATTGAGTTTATGACAAGATACTAATTGGTTGAATAGATCAGAAAAACATCTCAAACTAAGCATCATTGTTTCATTTTTCGTTCAAATGAGAGGGCAGGTGGATAAACTAACCGCAGCGAAAGTCTTTGTCGACGTCGCCATGTCGCGTAGCTTCACCAAAACCGCAGAGCGTTTGAACATGTCACGCCCGATGGTGACGCGACATGTGGAAGCGGTGGAAGATTGGCTGAATGTTCGCTTGCTGCATCGAACGACACGTAATGTCTCTCTCACTAGTGCTGGCGAAGCCTGTTTGCAAGACATCGAACGCTGGTTACAGCAAGCTGAGCACATTACCAACTTGGCTAACACCCGTGGTGAATTAAGCGGTCTTATTCGCGTTGCCGCGAGTGTGTCGTTTGGTTATTCGAGCTTGCTGCCAGCGATCAAAACGTTTCTGGAGCAACACCCCAAGGTGTCCATTGATATTGATCTAGAAGACAGCGCCTCGGATCTCATTGAAAAAAGCATTGATTTGGCAGTGCGCATTTCCGCTGCCCCAGATCCCTCTCTAATTGGAAAGCCCATTGCCGTGTGTGATTCTGTTTTGGTTGCGGCGCCTCATTATTTGGAGAATGTCGCGGCGACGCTGGGCGAGATTCAGATCCCGAGTGACCTCGAACATCACGAATGTCTAGGCTATAAGAATTTCGATCGGCACGTATGGCATTTAACCAACCTAGATGAGTTCGCCGCGGTCAACATCACTTGTCGCTTCAGCGCAAATGAAACCACAACCCTGCTGCATGCGGCGTTACAGGGTATGGGCGTCGCCGTACAACCTGCGTATTTAGCAAATCCGTACATTCAGCAAGGTCGCTTGGTGCGTGTATTGCCCGAATGGCAGCCAAAGGATTTGTCGATTTACGTTCTGTATTCATCTCGAAAGCATCTGTCGCCCTCTGTTCGCGCTTTGATTGATCATTTACAGCAGTATTTTGTAACGCATCAATGGTGACGATTTAGGTCGCCTTAAGATCTGCCAGCCAGGCCCTGTTTTATGCTATCTTTGCAACAATTTTGGTCATCTTTGTAAAGACGTACTGTCGCTACCACTGGGGGTGTTTGTTGTTAGATTCTCGACGTTTTGCCACGTTTGATTTCAAGGGCGATGTATTTGGCGGTGTAACGACTGCGATTATCTCTTTGCCGTTGGCATTGGCGTTTGGTGTCGCGTCTGGCGCGGGAGCTGAAGCAGGGCTTTGGGGCGCCATTCTCGTTGGTTTATTTGCTGCACTGTTTGGTGGTTCGTCCACGCTGATTTCCGAGCCGACAGGCCCGATGACCGTGATCATGACGGCCGTGTTGACCAGTATGATGGCGGATTACCCCGAGACAGGGATGGCAATGGGCTTTACCGTGGTGATGATGGCCGGTGCTTTTCAGATGTTGCTGGGGTGGTTGAAGCTCGGCAAGTACGTCACCTTAATGCCCTACAGTGTGGTCTCTGGCTTTATGTCGGGGATCGGCGTGATTTTGATTATTCTCCAATTGTCTCCGCTGTTAGGCTCGGCTGCGCCAGCGGGCGGAGTCAGCGGCACCTTAGCGGCACTTCCCGATACCTTGGCCAATATCCAATGGCGCGAGTTGCTACTCGGCATTTTGACTTTGTCTATCTTGTTCTTTCTACCAAAGCAGTACCGCAAGTATGTCCCTGCGCAATTGGTGGCGCTGGTCGCGGTCACGCTGTTTTCCGTCATCTTGTTTGATACCGACAGCATTCGTCGTATCGGTGAGATTCCGTCGGGATTACCTTCTTTGGTGCTGCCGCACTTTAATACCGAGATGTTTACCAAAATGGTTGTAGATGCTTTGGTGCTTGGCACATTAGGGTGCATTGATACCTTGCTGACCGCTGTCATCGGCGATTCCTTGACGCGTAAAGAGCATGACTCGGATAAAGAGCTGCGCGGGCAGGGGTTAGCCAATATGATTTCTGGGTTGTTCGGTGCTTTGCCGGGCGCGGGTGCGACCATGGGAACCGTGACCAATATTCAAGTCGGCGCGCGCTCTCCTGTATCGGGCATCGTGCGCGCCTTGGTGTTGGCGATTGTAGTATTGGTCGCTGGCGGCTTAACCGAACCGATTCCGATGGCGGTCTTGGCGGGTATTGCGGTGTATGTCGGCTTTAACATCTTGGACTGGAGCTTTTTGCAGCGCGCTCATAAAGTCAGCTTATCCGGCATGGCAGTGATGTACGGCGTGATGTTGCTGACCGTCTTTGTCGACCTCATCGCTGCGGTGGGCTTGGGGGTTTTCATCTCCAATATCATCATCATTGAAAAACTAAGCCGCGAACAAACCCGCCAAGTCAAAGCCATCAGTGACTCGGACAACAACGACGTGCCGCTGACCCCAGATGAAAGCGCCATGCTCGACCAAGCCCAAGGTAAAGTGCTGTTCTTCTACCTATCTGGGCCAATGATCTTCAGCGTCTCTAAAGCGATCTCACGCCAACATGCGCGCATCGCCGACTATGAAGTCATGATCCTCGACCTGAGCGACGTCCCCATGATCGACGTCACCGTCGGACTCGCGCTTGAAAACGCCATCAAAGACGCCAACGACGCCCACTGCGAAGTGTTCTTACTCTGCCCTAATGAACGCACTCAAGAGCAACTCGATAAATTCCAAATGATGAACCTCATCTCAGAAGGCAACAACTGCACCTCCCGCAAACAAGCCCTCCAAGCGGCGTTGGAGTATATAGAAGCAAAAGCCTAATCTCTGCCTGAGAGTAGAAAGCCCTTCTGATACGAATGTATGAGCAGGGCTTTTTCATTTCGAGAGAGTCTATTTTCGGCTGCTTATAAAATGTCATTTATGGATCGCCAAGTTTCTCAATCTAAATGATACCCAAGTCACACAAATTTACGATGAAGTATTAAATGCGGTTAAGCAATGGCAAACCGTTGCTAAGCAGCTAGGGATCATCCGAGCCGAGCAAGCCATGAAACAATCGGCGTTTAACGTTTAATGAGTAAGTGAAATGATAGTTTCGCTTTCAGTCTTTGCCTCACACTTCATTTTTGTAACACACCACTTATCCCTTAGGCTTTTGGGGTTGAATGGTCAAAGCCTTATTTAACGCCACTTAGCCACCCAGCAACAGCTATTTGATCAAATGCAACAACTACAGAGCGAAGTGCAAGCACTGCGCTGGGAAATGAACAAGCCAAGAGAATAATGACTCAAGATTCAGGGCCTGCTCATGGAGTAGTGGTCTAAATTCTCAAAATATCAATAGCTTATCGAAAAGAAACCGTTCATTGCCCTGCGCTTTGATGGCAAAGCATCACAAACCAGCTCGGCATCCGCCTCAGCGCACAACTTGCTAAACAAAAATCGATTAATGTTTGTTGGGTTATGTATAAAAAATACGAAAAAATAGACATGTCATCAGGATTTTTTATTTTCATGTCGAAAAAATGAGAAAATTTCGACATGAAGTCTTGTTATGTCGATGGTATCGACATAAGCTACAAAACAAATGAAGATATGTCGAAATTGTGAGGGAATTTAAACATGAGCTTTCGTTCTGATCAGCCATATAACCAGTTGCCGCCACTTCCTCCCAATATTGATTTGATAGAAACAAGAGTCGTACTTAAAGCCTGCATTAGTGCGAGAGCCGCATTGGCAGAGTTAAAACAAGCGGGAGAATTACTTCCGAATCAGGGGATGTTGATCAATTTGCTACCTCTCTTAGAGGCAAAAGACAGCTCTGAAATAGAGAACATTGTCACGACGACTGACCAGTTATTCCAATATGCACAAGAAGACACAGGGGCTGACCACGCGACAAAGGAAGCATTACGCTACCGAACGGCACTGAATCAAGGTTTTAAACAACTGACCCACAGACCGTTATGCAGCAATACAGCAGTTGAAGTGTGCAGCACCTTGAAAAATACGGATATGGATATTCGTAAAGTCCCTGGGACTGTCATTGGCAACCAAACAACGGGAGAGATTGTTTATACGCCACCTGTTGGTGAAGACGTTATTCGTGGTTTACTGGCCAATTGGGAGCGTTTTTTACACGACGAGGATGACATTGACCCTCTGATTAAAATGGCGGTGAGTCACTACCAGTTCGAAGCGATCCATCCTTTTTACGATGGCAATGGCCGTACTGGACGGATTTTGAATGTACTGTTTCTGATTGAACAAAAACTGCTCAGCTTACCGATTTTATATTTAAGTCGTTATATCGTGCAGAACAAGCGAGACTACTATCGGCTCCTCAACCAAGTTACGCGTGAGCAAAACTGGCAAGATTGGTTGCTCTTTATCTTACAAGGTGTAGAGCAGACTTGCCTTTGGACGTGTAAAAAAATCGCCGCCATTAAAGCGTTGATCGACATCACTGCAGACTATGTCCGTGACCAACTGCCAAAAATATACAGCTATGAACTCGTTCAACTCATATTCGAACAACCTTATTGCCGTATTAGTAATCTCGTCGAAAAACACATCGCCAAGCGACAAACAGCCTCGACCTACCTTAAAAAACTGACAGACATTGGTGTTTTAAAAGAAGTGTCAGTAGGAAAGGAAAAGCTTTTTGTTCACCCCAAGCTGATGCAACTCATGACACAAGATGACAACGACGTGAGAGCTTATGATGTTGAGTGAGTCTTGGGATCTATTGTATTACTTTAACCTGGGAAGCCGTTTTATATACCGTTAATATGATTGAAGGATGAATGATGAGTCGATTGATAGAGCATTGAAGCGCGTTATGAAGAAGACACTATTTGGCTTTCTCAAAAGCTGTTCTCATTTTATTTATCCTTAGATTAGAAAAAATCGGCCGAAGCCGATTTTTTCGCCTTAACAGCAAGCGTAACTGAATCGCTGCGTACAAGGCTGAGTTGTAAGACTTATAATAGTGATCATTTTGGCAATGTTGGATTCGACATAAACTATCTGTTAGTCACAAACTATAGTTTTAAACTATATTAAGGCGAGTCCATTCTAGATTCCCAGTGATAGAGAAAACGTGAGGTAGGCTAAAGTAAATTGTCGGTCTATAATTAGTCCATATTTAGACTAATGGGATTTTTATGAATATTCAAACCGTGTCCTACCTGAAAGCAAATGCCAATAACCTCTCTTTAGATGATCCTTTGCACGTCACTCAAAACGGAAAAGAAGTGTATGTTGTACAAGACTCGCAGGCTTACTATGAGCAGCAAGAAACCATTGCTTTGCTTAAGCTGATTAACCTTTCTGAGCGCAGTTTGAATCAAAAGGGTGAGCTGTCTTTGGATGAGGCCTTTGATGTCTGAGTCTTTTCAAATTGTTGCTTCGCCAGTATTTAAAGAGACACTCAAAAAGCTATCAGCATTTTTAACACGCAAACATGGAGCCGTTGTAGCTGGTGACGCAAGGAACTTAATTAAGCAACAGGTTCTGGAACTGAGTCATCATCCCTTTTCCTCCCCGATTAGTGAGCGGTTAGCTGCTTTGGGTTTTATGGACTATCGCCAAATGCTGGTCGCTCAGCATAACTTAGTGTTCTATCGGGTCGATGAAGAGGCAAACAAGGTTGTACTTATTGCTGTGATGGACAGTCGACAAAGCATTGAACAGCTGCTTTATGAAACCATGCTGGTGCTTTAGAGGATGAAAGAGCCCAAGAATCTGAAAGCGAAGGACTGGGAGAGAAGTAAAATATGACACCTAAAATTCCCATTAATCCTGTCGGTTTAGAGCCAGAATTAGAGCGCTAGTAAGTAAAACGAGTCAGAGTTAAATTAAGCTTAGAGTCACTTTGTTTAGAACACAGGGTTCGCAACGCTCTTTTACCATCTCTGCGGTAAATACTGGGTGAAATACAATGGCATCACGATGTTGGTTTGCTCTAACGCCGATGAGCCTTGTGCATCAGTGAGTTTGAATGTTTTGTTTGGTGCGCATTTATCAATGTAAGACGCGAATGATTTTGCGAGGGTACGTTTACCGCTTTTGACTTCAACAGGGACGATATCGCCTTCATCGGTTGCCAAAATAAATTCGATTTCGGTAATCCCTTTAGCACTTTTATGCGCATAAAAATGTTGGTTTTGTTTTTCTGTCAGAGGTAACAAATAGCAGTTTTGAAAGGCTTTATCGAGTAAAGTTCCAATACTGTATCCATTTGGTCTTTGCAGATGAATTTTACCTTACTTGATGATACCGATGTCAGCCAAGCCTATGCGGCTTATTTGCGAGAGTTACGCCAACAAGCAAAGCTGTCACGAGCGGCACTGGCTGAACGAAGCTGTGTACCTGCGGCCACCATTAAGAAATTTGAGCTGACCGGGCAAATTTCGTTTCGCCAATTGCTGTTGCTTTGGCAGACCCTTGATTCGCTAGATAGGCTTTATCAGCTCACACAGCCGAGCAAAGAACGCGCTGCTATACCCACGAGTATTGATGAGGTGCTAAAAGATGAGTTTTAAACCCATTCAAAAACTCATGGTAACTCGTACGTTAAGCTCAGGTGAGCAGGTTGCTGTAGGGGTCTTGGCGCAGAATCGGCAAGGCGTTTTTTTTCAGTATGCAGACGGCTATTTGCAGCAGTTTGGCAATTTATCACCTTTTACCTTGCAAGCGAACGCGCAGGTTCAAGCCGCACCTAAAGCATTGCTACCAACCCCTTGATCGAAATTATTCGATGTTTTGAATCTGCTCTCTCATCTGTTCAATCAACACCTTCAATTCCACGGCGCTTTGGGTGGTTTCCACGACGATGGATTTAGACGAAAGGGTGTTGGCTTCGCGGTTTAGTTCTTGCATGAGGAAGTCGAGTCGGCGGCCGATGGGGCCTTTTTGTTGTAGCTGACGGCGGACTTCTTTGGTGTGGGTGGCAAGACGATCCACTTCTTCGGCGACGTCGGCTTTTTGTGCCAGCATGACGATTTCCGCTTCGACGCGCATCGGGTCAAGTTCGACTTTGGCTGCTTCCAGCTTATCTAGCAGGTTTTGTTTCTGCGCGGCGATGATGGTCGGCAGTTTCTCTTTTACATCAGCGACGATGGCGTCGATGGCATCCAGTCGTTCAATAATGATGGCGTCGAGCTGCTCGCCTTCACGGTTACGCACGGTGATCATTTCGTCGACGGCTTTGTGAAACAACTCCACTACGGCTTTTTTCATCATATCGGCGTCTACGCTGTCATCACTTAGGATGCCAGGCCATTGGAGGACGTCTAGTGGCGACGGCGCGTTAAGGTTGCCAAACCAGGTGCCTAGCTCGTTCACGGCATTGGCGAGCGCTTGGGCATTGTCGGCATTGATTTTAAGACCTTTGGCAGCGGTGTCCTCGGCGTAGAAGCGCAGTTGGCATTCTACTTTGCCGCGGTTGAGCTTTTTGCGCAGTACATCGCGGAAGCTGAATTCCAATTCACGGAATTGCTCAGGTAGACGAAAGTGTGGCTCAAGGTAGCGTTGGTTAACAGAGCGAACTTCCCAGCTAATCGTCCCCCAATCGTACACAGCTTCTTGGCGTGAAAAGGCGGTCATGCTTGCAGTCATAAAAATCCCTAGTAGCTCAATAAAATATGCCGCTAGTGTAACGCAACTTGGTTTATCGCGTCAGGTTAGGGCCAGTAATATTTGATTGTGTTAAGGCAGGACAAGATTCAGGTGTTTAGGGCGTGTTTTTCTGTCGTTGGGCAGGCATTTTATGTGTGGTTCGTTATAATCATGGCTTTGAAACGATGAACAGAGAGTCTTATATATGCGTCCTAGCGGTAGAGCAGCCGATCAATTACGTCCGATGAAATTTACTCGTAACTTTACTAAGCACGCTGAAGGGTCCGTCTTGGTCGAGTGTGGCGATACCAAAGTGATTTGCACCGCGACGGTGGTACCTGGTGTGCCGCGTTTTTTGAAAGGTAAAGGTCAAGGTTGGATCACCGCTGAATACGGCATGTTGCCACGTTCTACACACAGTCGAATGGATCGAGAAGCCGCTCGTGGTAAGCAAGGTGGCCGCACGGTTGAAATTCAACGTCTGATTGGTCGTTCGTTACGTGCTGCGATTGATTTGAAGAAATTGGGTGAATACACCATCACCATCGATTGCGATGTGATTCAAGCTGATGGCGGCACACGTACCGCGTCTATTTCAGGTGGTTTTGTTGCGCTGGCGGACGCGGTGAAGACGTTGGTCGAGAATAAGAAGATCAAACAAAATCCAATTGTGTCTCAGATTGGTGCGATTTCAGTGGGTGTTTACAAGGGCACGCCAGTACTGGATTTGGATTACCCAGAAGACTCTAGCGCTGAAACCGATATGAATGTGATCATGAATGACAAAGGTGGCTTCATCGAGATTCAAGGCACCGCAGAAGGCGAAGCGTTTGATGATGAGCACATGATGGGCATGTTAAAGGTGGCCCGCAAAGGCATCAACGAAATTATGGCGATGCAGCGCGACGTGTTATTTGATGCGTAAACGCCGCTACGAATGATTTGGAAGGCCCTATTGAGGGCCTTTTTTTATGGGGTGTCGAGAGTCAGCCAGAGTGGTTGATTGCTCTTTTTTGTTATTGGATATGATGGGTTATGGTCATTCTCTCTAGGTTGCTATGTGGCATGATGCTCTAGCGGAGGAAAGACTATGAATAATAAAAAAAGACTCGTTATTGCATTGGCCACTTGCCTAACGGCTTCGGTATATGGTCAAACGCCTATTGATGGCGATTGGCAGCTGCAAAGCCCCAGCAATACGCAAGCCACTTTAGATGAAGCGGTCGATACGGTGGTAAAGGAAATGAATTTCTTTATTCGCGGGTTTGCTCGATCTGCGCTTGAGAAGGAAGCGGTTGTTTGCCAGCAATGGCAGATGCAATCCGATGCGAAACACTTTACGTGGCAATGTGATGACCAAGCACCTGTGACGATTTCGCGAATCGGTGCCATGTCGCTCAAAGGCGATGATGATCGTACGATTACGGCGACAATGCGTGAGACGGGCGGTCGTGTGGAGACGACGCTGGTGTCTGAGCGGGGCAAGCGTACAAATATATGGCAGTTAAACTCTTCAGAAGAGTTGGCGTATACAGCCGTATTGGAGTCGGAGAAGCTACCGAAGCCACTCCAGTGGACATTGATCTATCGTCGAGTTACACCCTAGAAAGCGAGCCAATGCTCGCTTTTTTTAGGTGATCTTTTAAGTGATTACTTTTTTAACTTGCAGGTATTAATCCCCAGCAAGGTGTATAACCCGCAAAAGTTAAAGACGCCTGTTGCTAATGGGATAACGCCAAGGTAGCCCCAAGCACCGATGACGCCTGTGAGCGCCAGTGCAATGAGTAACACACCAACGCCTATTCGTAGTCCTTTGTCTAACCCGCCGACATTCGCTTTCATGATGACTCCCTTTTAAAGACTCTAATAAATAACCTGAGTATAGGTGTAATTATTACATTAGCAAATGCTAATAATTGAAAAGGCGAACGTAGATCAAAAAAATGCCCAAGATGCATCGCATATTGGGCGTTGTTTTGTCGGTCAGGGTGAATAATGCTTAACGCATCACATCACCCGTTGGCGCGTATTGAGATATGGCGATGGGTGAGTAATCACGAATGTATTGCACTAATACGTCAGCATCGACGTAACCAGAGTTCACGTAGGTTGGATGGTCGGTCACTTTTGGGTAACCATCACCACCTGATGCAGTGAAGCTGTTGATCGCAATGCGGTAAGTGCGGCTATCGTCTAATGGCTTACCGTCTACTTTGATTTGGGTCGCTTTGCCGTCTTGTAGAACTAATGACACACCTTGGAACTGAGCAAAAGCACCTGATCCCGCTTGCTTGCTCGCTGCGACAGATAGGTAGTCTTTTAGATCTTCGGCTGACAAGTCCACGTATGACAGAGCGTTACCAAATGGTTGTACCTGCAGGACAGATTTGTAGGTGATTTTCCCTGCAGGGATGTCATCACGGATACCACCGGAGTTCATGATGGCGATATCGGCATCGACTTTTTTCATCATGGCCGCCGCAATTAAGTTACCGAGGTTGGTTTCCTCTGACCGCACAACAGAGCGCTCTCCGACTAGCTTGCCATCGGTATAACCGATTTCCACATTGAGCTTTTCCTGACCTAGCTCTTGGTAAGGCTGAAGCATGGCCAACATAGTCGGGTCTTTGGCGATTTCTTTATCAACGTAGACGCGTTCGCTCGTACCGTCATCTTTTTCAACTTTCTTCTTCAAGTTTACCGGGATCAGTTTGTAGTCAGACGCTACGATGTCGCCATCTACGATGGTCATATCTAGGCGACCAACATATTTACCCCATTCGTGTGCTTGTAGAATCAGTGTGCCGCTTTGTACATCAGGTTCGAACAGCGGATTTTGTGAGTGACCGCCAACGATGACATCGATCCCAGGAACGGTGCGCGCAAGCGTGACATCGCCCGGTGCGTTGCCACCATAGTTGCCATTGTCGTAGTGCCCCATATGTGTCACGGCAACAATAAGATCCGATTTTTCTTGTAGCTCAGGAATTAACTCTTTGGCCACTTCGATTGGCGATTTGATCGTTAGGCCTGTTAGGTACTCGGGATTACCGATTTTAGCTGTATCGTCTGTCGTAAAGCCAACCACCGCAACCCGAAGGTCGTCGACTTGGAAGATTTTGTACGCGTCAAACAGCGGCTCGCCAGTACTGTCATCAATGATGTTCGCTGATAGGAACGGGAAGCCCGCCCATTCATGTTGTTGTCGTAACACTTCGACGGGGTTATCAAATTCGTGGTTACCCAGTGCCATCGCATCGTATTGCAACATGTTCATGCCGCGAAAATCTGGCTCTGCATCTTGTAGATCGGATTCTGGAACCCCTGTGTTGATATCACCACCTGATAGCAACAACGTATTACCATCGGCTAAGGCAACTTCTTCGCGAATATTATCCACTAGGGTTTTGCGAGCCGCCATGCCGTACTCACCGTTGCGGTTTTCCCAGAAGCGACCATGGTGGTCATTAGTGTGCAGAATCGTCAGGTGGTATTCCTTGCCGTCTTCCCACATCGGTGCTGATTCATCTGTGCTCATGACAGAACAGCCCGTTAGGGCAATCACCACACCCGATAAGGCAAATTGAGCAAAATAGCGTTTTGCGTTCATTCTTGTGTCCTTTCTGTGATGTTCATATCGAATAGCCAAGGTTTCTTGACCCATTATGAAGTAGTAGATTTTTTATCCACTTACAAATCAATGTAACTGAATATTATGACAAGTTCGAGGTTAATCCTGACCTTTTGTGCAAAAATTTTATGGGTTCTCAAGCAGCTTGTTCATAACGTTGTTTTACAAGCAAAAAAAAGCCGGCTCACGCCGGCTAAAACTTTTATCAGCCTTACCTAAACACACTAACCATCAATTCGTTGGCCATTGGCTGGATCAAAGGCGACCGCTTTTGAGGTGTCAAACATCATTGGGATGGTTTCACCTGCTTTGGCTGGATAAGCTGGGTTTGAGCGACAGTTTACTTCGGCGCCAGAGATACGAGTCAGTACCATAGTGTCTGCGCCCATCGGCTCAGTGACTTCGACATCGATGTCTGCTTTGACGACAAAATTTGCGCCTTCTTTGTGAGGCTGAGGCTCTGTGATCATCTCTGGGCGCAGTCCCAACAGCACTTCCTTACCTAAGTAGGATTTCAGGCTCTCTTGATCAGGGAACGGTAACACCGTTGGTTTAGTTGCTTGCAGTTCCAATGCGTATGCGCCGTTTTGCTCAACCACTTTCGCAGGGACGAAGTTCATTGCTGGAGAACCCATGAAGCCCGCGACAAATAAGTTCGTTGGGTTGTCGTAGATTTCTTGTGGTGTGCCGAGTTGTTGTACTTCGCCGTCTTTCATCACCGCGATGCGATCAGCAAGGGTCATGGCTTCGATTTGATCGTGGGTGACGTAGACGATGGTCGTGCCCAGTTTCTGATGCAGCTTTTTGATTTCGGTACGCATCTCGACGCGTAGTTTCGCATCCAGGTTAGACAGTGGCTCGTCGAATAGATACATCTTTGGACGACGGGCTAGGGCGCGACCCATCGCCACACGTTGGCGCTGACCACCAGAGAGTTGTGCTGGCTTGCGCTTCAGCAAGTGGCCGATTTGCAGCATGTCAGCGACACGTTGTACTTCCGCTTCGCGTTCCTCTTTCGGAACCTTGCGCATTTCTAGGCCGAAAGAGATGTTTGCGGCGACGGTCATGTTGGGATACAGCGCGTAAGACTGGAATACCATTGCAATATCACGATCTTTTGGGCTTGAGAAAGTGACGTCTTTATCGCCGATTAGAATCCGGCCTTCGGATACGTCTTCTAAGCCTGCAATAGAATTCATGAGCGTGGATTTACCACAGCCAGACGGCCCAACCAAGATCAAGAATTCACCAGGTTCAATTGAGATATTGATCCCTTTTAGGATCTCGGTTTCGCCGTAGCGTTTTTTTACATTTTCAATGACTAGACTTGCCATGTTATTTCTCCAAATTCTGTAACGGGCCAGCGGATGTTGTCGCCGGCACTGTGTTCAACCTTAAAAACTTAACCTTTCACTGCACCAGCGGTTAGGCCGCGAACGAAGTATTTACCTGCAAGCACATACACTAATAAGGTAGGCAGGGCCGCGATGATGGCCGCGGCCATATCGACGTTGTATTCCTTACCACCAAAGCTGGTGTTGACTAGGTTGTTAAGGGCTACCGTCACAGGTTGTGTGTCGAAGCCAGAGAATGCCACACCAAACAGGAAGTCGTTCCAGATTTGAGTGAACTGCCAAATAACCGTGACGACGATGATCGGCGTCGAAACGGGCAAGATGATGCGATAGAAGATAGTGAAGAACCCTGCACCGTCAAGGCGCGCTGCTTTCACAAGCTCCACCGGAATAGATTGGTAGAAGTTACGGAAAAACAGCGTGGTAAAGGCCACACCATACACGACGTGCACCATCACCAAGCCGGTTGTGGTGTTCGCGATGCCTAACCAACCTAGTGTGCGTGCCATCGGCAACAAGATCACTTGGAAGGGAATGAAACAGCCCACCAATAACGCTGCGAAGAATAAGTCACTGCCTTTGAATTTCCAGTGAGAAATCACATAGCCATTCAGGGCACCCAACAGCGTTGAAATGGCAACGGCAGGGATAACGATTTTAAATGAGTTGAAGAAGTACGGTGCCATGCCTTCACACTGGCTCCCAGTACACGCTCCGTTCCATGCTTTTGACCAAGCGCTGAAATCCAGCGAGCTTGGCAATGATAACAAGGTGCCTGATCGGATTTCTTCCACGTCTTTTAAAGACGTAAGCAGCATGACAATGAAAGGAGCCAAGTACACGGTCGCCATGCCGAGTAGGCAAACATAGAGCGCGACACGAAGGACTTTATCTAACCCTGAGGTTTGGCGTTTTGCTACGTTACTCATGGCGCTCACCTCGTAGTTCTGAGTACAAATATGGAATCAAGATGGCTAATACGCAGCCCAACATCACCATAGCAGAGGCGGCACCTAGGCCGATTTGGCTACGGGTAAAGGCATGGGCGTACATGAAGTTAGCGGGTAAGTCAGACGAGTAGCCTGGACCACCATTCGTCAACGCTGCGACTAAGTCAAAGCTCTTGATGGCAATGTGTGACAGGATCACCAGCGCACTGAAAAATACAGGTTTAAGCGACGGCAGAATAATACGACGATAAGTGGTAAATGTGCTCGCACCATCCAATTGTGCGGCTTTAATCATTTCGCCGTCGACACCGCGTAGCCCTGCTAAGAAGAGCGCCATAACAAAGCCAGAGGCTTGCCACACCGCTGCAATAACCAAACAGTAGACCACCATGTCTGGGTCAGACAGCCAGTTGAAGCGGAAGTCTTCGAAGCCGAATTCGATCATCATTTTCTCGATACCGTTGGTTGGGTTAAGCAACCATTTCCATGCGGTACCTGTCACGATGAAAGAAATCGCCATGGGGTAAAGGTAAATGGTGCGAATAGCACCTTCGGCGCGGATCTTCTGATCCAAGAAGATGGCCAACATGACGCCTAAAAATAGACAGATCAAGATGAACAATCCACCGAAGACGCCCAAGTTTGATAGGGCAACCATCCAACGGTCGTTCATAAATAAACGCTCGTATTGATCAAAACCAACGAACTTATAGGTCGGTAACATACGAGAGTTTGTGAAAGAGAGTACGGCCGTCCATATCATATAGCCGTAGATACACACGATGGCGGCTACGGCCGTCGGTGCCATGACAATTTTGGGCATCCAATCGGCCAAACTTAGGCGCGCAGGACGACCAGCTTGAGTCGCTCCAGACCCAGCTTTGGCGGCAATTTTATTCATAATGGGTGCTTCTACTTTAAGGAGAGAAGAGAGGCCAACCTAGCGGCTGGCCTCGGTTTTAACACTTAGTATGTGCTAGCTTTTACAGCGCGAGCTAGACGGTCTACGGCCTCTTCAGCCGTCATCGAGTCGCTGTTGTAGAAGTTTGTTACAACGTCAAACATCGCACCTTGAACCATAGAGTTCACCGACATGCCGTGCGCCATACTTGGTACAAGGTCACCCGTTGTTGAACTGGCTAAGAAGGCATCCATCGAAGCGTGTGCACAGCTGTCGAACTTGTCACGTGGCATGTTCAAACGAGCAGGGATGGAACCTTTATTTAGGTTGAATGTTTCTTGGAAGGTTGGCTCAAGCATCAATTTAGCAAGGTCTTGTTGTGCTTTTTGAGACTCTTTGTCGTCCACTTCAAACATCGCTAGGGAGTCAATGTTAAAGGTGAATTGGCCGCTTGTACCAGGTGCTGCATAACAAACGTAATCAATGCCTGCTTGTTTACCTGCAGCAGTGAATTCGCCTTTCGCCCAGTCACCCATGATTTGCATGGCTGCGTCACCATTGATCACCATAGACGTTGCGATGTTCCAATCGCGGCCTGAGAAGCCAGGGTCTACGTAAGCGCGGGTTTTTTTGAACGTTTTGAATACGTCAATCATATCGTCACTACGCAGTGTTTTCTCATCCAAGCCCATGAATGCGGCGCTGTAGAATTGAGAGCCTTTAGACAAAGCAATGGCTTCGAACAGTGTTGCGTCCTGCCAAGCTTGGCCACCGTGAGCAAGTGGTGTAAAGCCTGCAGCTTTGATTTTGTCTGCGGCTTTGAAGAACTCGTCCCAAGTACCTGGGATCGATGCACCTGCTTTTTTGAAGACTTCTGGGTTTGCCCACATCCAGTTTACACGGTGTACGTTGACTGGAGCGGCAACGTAGTGGCCATCGTATTTCATGACATCACTGACCACTTGCGGAAGGACAACATCCCAATCGCCTTGGTCGGCAACGGCATCAAGATTGGTTAGGAATCCGAGATCGCCCCACTCTTGGATGGTAGGACCTTTGATTTGTGCCGCGGCAGGAGGGTTGCCTGCAATCGCGCGAGATTTTAGAACCGTCATGGCTGATTCACCGCCGCCGCCTGCGACAGCAAAGTCTTTCCAGGTGTGGCCTTGTTCTTCCATCAATTCTTTTAGGACGTTGATCGAAGCAGCTTCACCACCGGATGTCCACCAATGAAGTACTTCTACTTCCCCTGCGTGAGCTGTCGCAGCGGCAACAGAAATGGCAAGACTAGATAGACCTAATGCTATTTTTTTCATGATTAGTAACCCTTGTTATTGTTATGGCACTTTTAGCTAATGTCGTTATGTCATTTGCATTAAGAATGCTGATTAAGACCTATCCAATGTAGCAAACCTTGTGAACCCGAGTGGTAAAGTAGAGCAACCAAATGTATCAAAGTCTTGCAAAGCCGTATCGGTCACCAACGAATTCTTTTACCGAACGGTTAAAATGACGGCTGCTCGTCACAAAGTTCTCCTATACTTCATTGAGTTAGTAGCTTAAGGCTAGACCAACAAGGAGTTGTTATGGACTTAAATATGGGAGAGGACATTGTCATATTGGTGGTGTATTGCCTCGTGCTTTTGTTCTTTGGACTGGTTGTTCAACGACGCTCACGTGAGCTAGAACACAGTAATCAGCGACTTAAAGCAGAAGTTGAACGTCGTGAAAAAGTCGAGGCAGAGCTGCGTCAACTGTCCGATTCATTGGAGCAAGAAGTCGATCAGCGTACGCGTGAGTTACAAGACATTCAGGTCGCTCTTGAGCGCGAAGTGAAGGCAACCGAGCTAGCAAAACAGCGTATGACCAGCATCTTTGAGTCGGCTCCAAATGGCATGTTGGTAGTCAATAAAGAAGGTGTGATCACCCAAGCCAATAGTATGGTGGCGTCTATTTTTCGTTGTTCTGCACAAGAGTTGGTGGGGCAATCGGTGGAAAGCTTGGTGCCTCAAGAATTGCGCGAACAGCATCACCATAATCGTCAAGAGTTTCAGCAACAGCCTTCTAAGCGCATGATGGGCGCTCGCCGTGATCTGTATGGCGTCCGTTTCGATGGATCACGGGTGCCCGTGGAAGTTGGCTTGCACCCTGTTGGGCTAGATGGCGGTGCCGAAATTGTCGCGGCAGTGGTGGACATCAGTGAGCGAAAAGCTTACGAGCAGCGTATCCATGAACGTAATACGGCATTGGAATCTTCAAACCGTGAGTTGCAGGAGTTTGCGTTCATCGCGTCCCATGACTTGCGCGAACCCTTGCGCAAGATCATTTCATTTTCAACGCTATTACAAGAAGGTGAATACGGAGAATTTACTCAAGAAGGTAATGAATTCTCAGGTTATATCGTCAGTGCTGCCGAGCGTATGCGTGATTTGCTGAGTGATCTATTGGCCTATAGCCGTGTGACTTCGAAAGCTAGCCCCTTCAAGCGGGTTCGCTTAAATAGCTTACTGGATGAAGTGTTGGACGATTTGCAATTAATGATTGAAGAGACGGGAGCCGAGATTCATGTGGCCGATTTGCCGATTTTAGCTGTGGACAAAGTTCAATTTCGGCAACTGTTTCAAAATCTCATTGGTAATGCGTTGAAGTATCACCACCCCTCGCGAGTGCCCATTATTCAGATCGAAGATCACAGTGATGAGCACTACGCTCGAATCGTCGTGCAGGATAATGGTATTGGGTTTGATCAGGCTCAAGCGGAGCACATCTTTGAGGTCTTTAGACGCTTGCATACGATGCATGCGTTCCCTGGCACTGGAATGGGGCTGGCGATTTGCCGAAAGATCGTCCAGCGACACGGCGGTCATATTTATGCACATTCCAAAGAAGGCGAGGGGACGCGTATGACGATTGAGCTTGTTCACGAGGATGGTGGGCGCGATGACAGAAGTGAATAAACATGCATCAATGCTAATGTTTGACGATGATGCAGAAGATGCGCTATTAGTTAAAACAGCAATACGGCGAATAGAGTATCCGATTCAGTTTGTGCACCTACAAACGGGTACAGAATTTTTAGCCGAGCTAGAATGGATTAAACAGTCTCCCGAGCGTATGCGGCAAACATTGCTGTTACTCGATCTGAATATGCCAAGTAAAAATGGCATCGAGTGGTTGCGTGAACTCCGTGAACAGAGCGCCTTTAACGATTTAACCATTGTCGTGTTTTCTACGTCTAATATGGCGGAGGAGCGCGCCCGTAGTCGATTGTTAGGGGCCGATGACCACCTAGGGAAGCCCGACAGTGTTAACGATTTAGAGAAACAATTGTTACGGCTATACGAACGTTGGCTAAAGCCCGCTATGTAGAGAAAATTATGGACAAAAACACGTTATCAGTTCTCGTTGTTGAGGATGACTGGGAAGACTACCTTTTGGTGCGAACGTATTTGCACAGAGCAGTGCAATCGCAGTTTGATTTAAAGCATGTGGTGACGCTTGAAGAGGCCTTGCAAGCGCTCGTTGAGCAAGAGTTCGACATTGTTTTGGCCGATTACTTCTTGCAGGGTAATACGGCGATGGACCTGCTAAAGCACCTAAAGCTGACAGGGCTAGATGTGCCGGTCGTTGTACTGACAGGCGGCGATGCATCGGATTTAGATGACACGCTGATGCAACTAGGGGCGTCCGATTTTATTCCCAAAGATGAAGTGACCACCGGCTTGTTAGAGCGCAGCATACGCCACGCTATCGAGCGTAAGCGCTCTGAGCAACAAATCTCATTATTGATAAAGCGCGACCCGTTGACGGGGTTGGGTAATCGAATGATTTTTGAAGAGCATACTGAGCTCGCGATTGCTCGGGCGAAACGCTATAAGAACCAACTCGCCATTGCGTTTTTAGATTTGGATCGTTTTAAAAACGTGAACGATACATTGGGTCACCATGTGGGCGATCTGCTGCTGACCTTGATCGGTAGCCGTATACAAGCCGCGACAAGAAAAAGCGATGTTGTCGCGCGTATCGGAGGAGATGAATTTACTCTGATGCTCGACAATGTGTCTGACATTAAGAGTTTGGATACCGTCGCTGAGAAGATCTTAGCTGAGGTCATGCGCCCCGCTCAGTTGGACGGCAAATTGCTGGATGTTTCTGCCAGCATGGGGATTGCTATCTATCCTGATCATGGACTTACAGTGTCAGAGCTGATGCGCAAAGCCGACATGGCATTATATGAGTGTAAGACTCGTGGAGCGGCCCATCATCTTGTGTTTACCGATTGTCTTCAAGCGCGCCTGCAAAAAGAAATACGAGTAGAAAACGGTTTACATCGGGCGTTGAACAATAACGAATTTGAGCTTCATTATCAGCCTGTGATCAATATGCAAGATGGCAGTTTGTTGGGGGTGGAAGCACTGATTCGTTGGTGTTTGCCAGATGGTACGATCGTTATGCCAAACGACTTTATTCAAGAAGCGACTCGCGTTGGTTTGACGGCAGAATTGGGTGAGTGGGTGGTGGAGGCGGCATGCCAACAGCTGCGATGTTGGCTAGACCAAGGTTTTACGCTAAGCATGTCAGTCAATATTTCCCCGCATCATTTGCGTTATATTGGCTTCGATCAAATGATCCTCGATACGGTCAATAAGTACCAAATACCGCCTAGTTTATTGATTTTAGAGCTGACGGAAGAGGTGTTTGTTGACTCTGGTGTGGCGAGTTTCGATACGCTTAATGCGTTGCGAAACGCGGGTATTAAAATAGCGATTGATGATTTTGGTACGGGGTATTCGTCACTGCGGTATTTGAAAACACTGCCGATTGATCGAATAAAAATCGATCGCTGTTTTGTCTCTGAAGATAACCTTGAAGCACTATCGGACCCCCTGATCACGCAAGCGATTATTTATCTATGCCAAGGGTTAGGTCTGGATCTGGTGGCGGAAGGTGTGGAAAGCGAAGAACAAGCCAATTGCTTGCAGCAACAGGGCTGCATGACAGGGCAAGGCTTTTTGTATGCTCGACCTATGACTGCAGACGCTTTGACAGAGTGGATGGGGAGTCGTGCTACAGCGCTAGTGTCGGGGCAGCCATAGGCGCGCTTCTAAGCCACCTTGAGAGCGATTTCTGAGTGTCACTTCACCACCGTGTGCGCGGGCAATGTTTCTCGCAATGCTCAGTCCCAGCCCCATATTGCTGCTTGATCGACCACTGTTTGTGTTCGCTAGGCGCGTATAGGGCTGGAACATCTCATTTATTTTCGTATCTGGAATACCGGGGCCATCATCACAAATACGAATACTCAATTCGTTTTCGCTGTCTTCTATCCATATATTGGCTCGATGGCCGTAAAATAATGCGTTATCTACTAGGTTGCCAAGGCATCGCCGAATGGCGAGGGGTTTGCCGATAAAAGGGTGCGTTAAGTGGCCATGTAAGGTGACATTTTCTTGGTGTTGATTGGCGCTTGTTTGGATATCCTGTAGGAAACGCATCACGTTCACTTCTACGCGATTTTCGTGAATATCGGTCTCTTTTACACTCTGAAGTGCACCTTTTACCAACATATCTAAATCTTCAAGATCGCGAATCATGGCATCGCGGGTCGGCTCATCCTCAAGCATTTCAGCACGCAGTCTTAACCGCGTTATCGGTGTTTTAAGGTCATGTGATATTGAAACAAAGAGGCGCTCACGATCATCTAAATAGCGCTGAATACGCGATTGCATATCATTAAATGCATGCGCGGTATGACGAACTTCTAATGCACCGACTTCACGCAATGGCTCGTAGTCACCTTGACCAAATCGCTCTGCAGCACGCGCTAATACGGCGAGAGGTCGGGTCGTGCGGCGTAAGATGAGCAAGGTTAATAGAAGCACTGCGATGACAGAAATCACCAATGAAATCACACGGTCGCGGCTCAAAGGAGAGCTTTCTTCTAAGAAATAAGGGTCCGGCATCAGACTAGCCAGATAGAGCCAATCCGAATCATTAATAGGGATCTGGATCACGATGATTGGTGGCGTTAACGGCTTCACTAAGAGGCTATGATGCCCCCAACGCTCTGGCAAATCGGCTAACCTTGTGTGGTTGTTGATCACGTGGAGGTCGTCTGGCCGTGAAAATGCTATTTTGGCATTCCTTATGCCTAACTGCTTGGCCAGTGTGTTTTGTACTTCTTCTTTAACGATTTCTTTTAGAGGCGAGCCTTCAATCGGATTGATTAGGATCTCTTCTTTATTCAAGGTGACAAAAAATCGAGTGCCACCCATGTCCTGTAGCTGATCGATTACGATATGGCGATAGTTTTGCGGCAACGAACTGAAGTAACTAACGGTTGCAGCGATACGAAACGCCATGTGTTTGGAGACTTCACGCACATTTTGGCGGGTGTCGGCCTCAACCTGATGGAGCCAGATAGACGAGCCAATAAGCTGCGCAGCGGCCACCCCTACCGTCATGATAATGACAATTTGCCCGGTTAGGGATTGGAAGGCGTTCCGTAAGCGCTTAGTGAAGGCCATGGTTGCTGGCTTCGACCTGAGCTGTGAGAATGTATCCTTGACCTCGCACGGTTTTAATTAATTGTGGTTGTCGCGCATCCTCACGCAGTCGCTGGCGCAAGCGGCTAACATGCACATCAATAAATCGATCTAACGGAGTGGAATCGCGGCCCCGTGTATTTTCGGCAATGTAATCGCGACTAAGCACAGCCCCTGGGTTGGTTACAAACAGCATCAGCAAATTGTAGTCCGCGCCGCTTAAGGCTTCTTTTTCATTATTTACCCATAATTCACGCGTCAAAGTATCCAGCTCAAATTGAGCAAAGCGATAGAAGCGTTGCGCTTGAGGAATCGGCTCTGGGGCGGGTTCATGCGCTTCGATTTGTTCCATTCGGCGGTGTATTGCCTTGATACGGGCTAACAGCTCGCGAGGGTTAAATGGTTTAGCGAGGTAGTCATCCGCACCGATTTCAAGCCCGATAATACGGTCCATTTCGTCTGAGTTAGCGGTGAGCATAATGACAGGGACATTCGATAACGTTCGTAACGAACGACAGACTGAGAAGCCATCAGCGCCGGGTAAACGAATGTCTAGGATCACCAGATCAATGCCCAAGTCGGGATCAAAGCCTTCTAAAAAAGCCTCTCCTGAATCCGCTGTTAACACCGAATATTGGTTTTTTTCCAAGTAGGATTTTAGCAGCGAACGAATATCATCATCATCGTCAACAACGTAGATACGTTTTGTTTTTGTCATATGAGTCTATCTGGCGATTAATTAAGCAGATTAAACAAAGAGTCTAGCAAGAAACCGTTTGTTAACCAACGAGTGAGAGAATAGAGTCGGAGCAGTTCTGTGTATCGGGCGTAATGAACATTGCGTATCGGCGCTGGTGTACGCATACTTTTTAAATTGACTGTAAAAATAATAGTGAGATAAACGCGATGACAACCAAAGTAATGGCTTTCGGTGAAGCCTTAATTGACTTCCTTTCAAACGGTGACATGAGTTTAGATGGATTGGAGTCGTTTACGAAGTTCCCAGGTGGGGCGCCAGCGAACGTCGCGGTCGCTGTGGCTCGTTTAGGGGGGAATAGCCACTTCGCAGGACAAGTCGGTGACGATGCCTTTGGCCATTTTCTAAAATCTTCGCTAGCCCAGTACGGTGTCGTGACAGACACTATGCTGATGACCAAAGAAGCGAAAACAGCGTTGGCATTTGTGAGTTTAGATGCAACCGGTGAGCGCAGTTTTGAATTCTATCGCAATCCTTCTGCGGATATGTTGTTCCGCGCTGACGACTTCGATGTAAGTTGGTTTCAAGAACCAACAGGCGTGTTTCACACCTGTTCCAATACATTAACTGATGAATCCATTACTCAGGCGACCTTAGCAGGGATTGCCCATGCGAAAGCAGCGGATTGGATTGTCAGCATTGATGTGAATTTACGTGTGAATCTATGGCCTGATCACAAGATCGATAAAGAGCGTGTGATTCATTGGATGCAACAAGGTGATGTCATTAAAGCGAGCTTAGAAGAGCTGGAGGTACTGTCGGACCATCCGTTTGCATTGATCGATGAGCTGATATCAGGTGGTGTCGCATTGTTTGTATTAACAGATGGCGGCGATCCAGTGCGTTATTTTGCGAACGGCCATGTCAAAGGTCAGGTGGTGGCCCCCAAAGTCACGGTTGTTGATACGACTGCGGCAGGGGATGCGTTTGTCGGTGGGCTGTTGTATCAGTTGGCGGAGCGAGGAGGAGATCGTTCTGCATTGAAAAACTTTACTGCTGCTGAATTAGATGAGTGCATTCGCTTTGCTGTGGCGTGCGGGGCGGAAGCGGTGACGCGCGCCGGCGCTTATCCATCGCTGCCTAGTCTCGAACAAGCCAACGCGCGATTAAAAGACATTTCTTAAAACGATTAAGTTAGCGTAAGTAAACGCTCAATCTTAAGCCCATGTACTAAAACGTGGGCTTTTTTTGTGAAAAAATCTAGCAGACATGAGTTTCTAGAAGCGAGATGGGAGTCTCAAAAATACTGCTCAACGTCCATATTCTGCTTATTAATTAGCCGGAAATTTAAATTATTGTTGTTTATTTAAGCAGAAATTAAGTGAATAAGAATCTCTATCAAATTCGCAATATCTCAAAATCGTACTAGAGTGTAGCTGTATTTAAGTAGAATTTAAGTGATTAGGTGGGTTGAAGTACGTGCACACTTTGTCAATAATTTCATTACTTCTTAATCCTTATAGAAGCGCTGTAAGAGTTAAAAAAGTTCAATCCTATCTGAGAATAACAATAAAGACCGTCGAATTCGGTCTGCGAGGAGTGAAAATGAAAAAGTCTTTACTGTCAGCGGCGATCGCCCTGACCCTCACTGCGCCCTTTGTACATGCTGACGACCACGGCTTGATGTTTAAGCCTGGTGAAGACTCACGTTTTGATTGGTCGAGCTACGAAGCGTTGAAGTCCAACAATCTCAAAGGTGAAACCATTTCCGTGTTTGGTCCTTGGATGGGCCAAGAGAAAGAGCATTTCGAGAAAGTAGTCGCCTACTTTGAGAAAGCGACAGGCGCGGACGTGAACTACGCGGGTTCTGATTCCTTTGAGCAGCAAATTGTCATCGACACCCAAGCAGGCAGTGCGCCGAATGTTTCCATCTTCCCTCAACCTGGCTTAGCGGCCGACTTGGCGTCAAAAGGTCTACTTACGCCGTTGTCAGATACCGTGAAGCAAGGCGTGAAAGAAGATTATGCCGCAGGACAATCTTGGGTTGATTTAGCGACCTTTAGCAACGAGAGTGGCGAACAGGATTTCTATGGTGTCTTTTACCGAGCGGATCTTAAATCACTTGTGTGGTATTCGCCTGATAACTTCTATGATGCGGGTTATGACGTGCCGCAAAGCATGGAAGAGCTGAAAGCGCTGACAAAACAAATCGTTGCCGACGGTGGGACACCTTGGTGTATTGGCCTGGGTTCTGGTGCCGCAACAGGTTGGCCAGCAACCGATTGGGTAGAGGATTTGCTGCTACGCCTACAGCCTGCTGATGTGTACGACAAGTGGGTAACCAATGACATTAAATTCAACGATCCGCGCATTGTCGATACCATTAATGAGTTTGGTTGGTTTGCGCGTAATGATGATTATGTAGACGGCGGTGCAGGTGCGGTTGCATCAACGGACTTCCGTGACAGCCCAAAAGGCCTGTTTGCATCACCACCAAAATGTTACATGCACCGTCAAGCCTCATTTATCCCTGCGTTCTTCCCTGAGGATGTTGAGGTCGGCCTTGATGCAGATTTCTTCTACTTCCCTTCTTATGAATCGAAGGATCTTGGTAATCCTGTGTTAGGGGCCGGTACGTTGGCGTCTATTACGCAGGATTCCAAAGGTGCTCGTGCATTCATCGACTTCTTACGTTCGCCGATTGCCCATGAGATTTGGATGGCTCAAACGGGCTTCTTGTCTCCGCATGCGAAGGTCAATCCTGAAATTTACGTAACGGATACAGCACGTAAGCAAGGTGAGATTTTGCGTTACGCGACGACGTTCCGCTTTGATGGATCAGATTTGATGCCAGGCAAAATCGGTGCCGGATCATTTTGGACAGGCATGGTTGATTACACAGGCGGAAAAGACGCGAAAGAGGTCGCGGACAGCATCCAGCGTACCTGGGATGCGCTGAAATAACCTGCTATCGCTTGGAGGCCAGAGCTCTGGTTTCCAAGCTTCTATCTAACGTTGAGCATCGCTCAACTCACTCCTGAATCCTTAGCTACACAATGGAGAGACAATGGGACAGCTTGCAACAGCGTTAGTGACCATGATCTTAGGCGTGCTTGCGTGCGCGGCATACTTCTATGGCTCTAACGCCCTATTGGATTTGATCTTCCCAGGGAAGAATCGTCCTGCATCAGAAATCGCACGCAACTTGCGTATCAGTAACCGTATTCGCCCCTGGCTATTTTTGGGCCCAGCGGTGCTGATATTGACCTTTTACTTATTCTACCCAGTGGTCGACTCTCTGCGTTTGTCTTTCTTCGGGCGTACGGGGGAAGAGTTCGTCGGGTTGAGTAATTACACTTGGCTATTTGGCAGTGAAGAGTTCTACGAATCGTTTCGTAATAACATGTTATGGCTTATTTTTGTGCCGACGGCTGCGACCTTTTTTGGTTTGGTGATTGCCACCATGACGGATCGTATCTGGTGGGGCAACATTGCGAAAAGCCTTATTTTTATGCCGATGGCGATTTCGTTTATCGGTGCATCGGTTATTTGGAAGTTTATCTACGATTATCGCAGTGGTGGCGACCCTCAAATCGGCTTGCTTAATGCGATTGTGGTGTTTTTTGGTGGTGATCCACAACCTTGGATCACGATCCCATTCTGGAATAACTTCTTTTTGATGATCATCTTGGTTTGGATTCAAACTGGATTCGCTATGGTGATTCTGTCTGCGGCATTACGTGGAATCCCTGATGAAACGATCGAGGCCGCAGTGCTAGATGGCGCGAATGGCGTTCAGATTTTCTTCAAGATTATGGTGCCACAAATTTGGGGCACGATTGCTGTCGTATGGACGACGATCACCATACTGGTATTGAAAGTATTCGATATCGTGCTGGCGATGACCAATGGTCAGTGGGGCACTCAAGTGCTGGCTAACCAAATGTTTGATTGGATGTTCCGTGGGGGCGGCGATTTTGGTCGTGGTGCCGTGGTAGCCATCGTCATTATGGTGTTAGTCATCCCGATTATGGTGTGGAACATTAAGCGTGCCAACGCAGAAATGGAGGGACGCTAACATGGTGATCTCGAAAAAAGGCTCCGCCTTAACCGCGGTAGTGCATTTAACGGTATTGTTTTTAGTTGTCATGTGGACGATCCCGACAGCAGGGCTCTTTATTTCGTCTATTCGTGACAAAGACCAGCTGTCTACGTCAGGTTGGTGGACCGCATTATCGACATCAGAGCAGAGACTGGTAGAGCGCGCTGCGTCACCTGAATCGCAGACGCAAGAAAATGGTTTGTGGGTCATTCGCGGCAATGTGCTGGGTGACAGTGAAGGAGAAGTGACACGCTTTGGTAGTAGCTCTCTGAAGCCAGAGGATTTTGCCGCAGGAGAAACCGCCGAATTAAGACGTGGTATACGTTTGCAGGTAATGGCCAACGGTGATTATGAAATCTCTTCCGAGACGGAAATGCAAGGTCGTCGAGGCCAGCGAATTTTCTATACCGCAGAGGTTCCACCACGCTTTACCTTAGATAACTATCGTGAAGTATTGGGCGCTGAAGGTCTTGGCAAGTCGTTTATCAACTCGCTGACGGTAACGATCCCGGCGACGATTATTCCGATTTTGATTGCTGCTTTTGCCGCTTATGCCTTGGCTTGGATGAAGTTTCCCGGACGAGGATTATTGATTGCCGCTGTGGTTGGCTTGTTGGTTGTGCCATTGCAGATGTCGTTGATTCCACTGCTTAAGTCCTACAACGTTATTGGCGAGTTTTTTGGAGTTGGCGCAAAAACCTATGTCGGCATATGGCTTGCACATACGGGCTTTGGCTTGCCGTTAGCCATCTATTTGTTGCGTAACTATATAGCAGGATTGCCGGGCGAGATCATTGAGTCTGCGCGCGTTGATGGTGCATCGGATTTTGATATCTTCCGTAAAATCATCCTGCCGTTATCCTTTCCAGCATTGGCGTCGTTTGCGATTTTCCAATTCCTTTGGGTGTGGAACGACTTGTTGATTGCGATGGTGTTCTTAGGAAATAACGAAGATCAGTTGGTTATGACTGGCCAGCTGCGAGAATTATTAGGGTCCCGTGGTGGTAACTGGGAGATCCTAACGGCTTCGGCGTTTATTACCATCATTATCCCTTTATGTGTGTTCTTCGGATTACAACGTTACTTGGTACGCGGCTTATTAGCTGGATCCGTTAAATAACTTCGAATTTGAATTGCCGGATGTGCGCGCCACATCCGAGAAAAGAGGCAATAAATATGGCTGATGTAAAGTTAACCAATGTCAAAAAAGTCTATGCAAACCAAGTCGAGGTGATGCGGGACATTAATTTAGATATCAAGCAAGGTGAGTTCATTGTATTTGTCGGGCCTTCTGGCTGTGGTAAATCTACCTTGCTGCGAATGATCTCAGGATTAGAAGAGATTTCCGGCGGAACGTTAGAGATCGACGGGCAAGTGGTGAATGATATTCCGCCCTCGTTACGCGGTATCGCGATGGTATTCCAGAGCTATGCGTTGTACCCCCACATGACGGTATACGACAACATGGCATTCAGTTTGCAAATTGCGAAAGTGGCGAAGGATGATATTGATCAGCAAGTACGTAAAGCGGCTGAGATGTTGCAACTGACTCCCTACTTAGATCGCTTACCTAAAGCGCTTTCAGGTGGGCAGCGTCAGCGTGTCGCCATTGGTCGAGCGATTGTACGTCGTCCGAAAGTCTTTTTATTTGATGAACCGCTGTCTAACTTGGATGCAGCGTTGCGAGTTGCGACGCGGATGGAAATCGCCAATCTTAAAGAAAGCATGCCTGATAGCACGATGATTTATGTGACGCATGATCAGGTCGAGGCCATGACATTAGCGGATCGCATCGTTTTATTGTCTGCGGGCAATATCGAGCAAGTGGGGTCACCTTTGGCACTCTATGAGCGCCCAGAAAATGTATTTGTTGCGAAGTTCATTGGCGCACCCGCTATGAATATCATTCCGTGTACGGTGCAATCGACGGGTGATCACACTGAGGTGTCTCTGAGCTCGGGTCAAGCCGTTACGTTACCGATTAAAACGGCGTCGAGTGAACAGGGCAAGCCCGCGCATTTTGGCGTGCGTCCAGAGCATCTTGATATTGCAGGAGACGGCGACGCTGCGATTCTAGAAGGGGAAGTGTCCTTCATTGAATCCTTAGGTGAGGCAACCTTGTTGTACATTGCGGTACCGGGTATGGATGACATGGTCATTGCGAAACAGATTGGTACGATACCGACTCAGCGAGGTGATAAAGTGCGTTTGGTCGCGAACCCTGAGCGTCTGCATTTATTTGATGAGAATGAGCAGTCTTACCGCACCGAATAATAGGTACATAAGCTGCATAACAGTAAGAATGAGTAAGCAGTGCTTGGCGCAGTGCTTGAATTGAACAGTGGAGAGCGTTGTTATGTCGACCAATTTAAACTGGTGGAAAGGTGGAGTAATTTATCAGATTTACCCACGCAGTTTTATGGACTCTAATGGCGATGGTGTCGGTGATTTAGTGGGTATTACGAAGCAATTGGATTACGTTGCTTCGTTGGGAGTCGATGCAATTTGGTTGTCGCCGATTTTTACGTCACCGATGAAAGACTTTGGTTATGACATCAGCGATTATCGCGATATTGACCCCATGTTTGGCTCACTGGCTGACTTTAAAGGGTTGATTGATCGTGCCCATGAATTGGGGCTGAAAGTCATGGTCGATCAGGTGATCAGTCATTCATCAGATGTTCATCCTTGGTTTGAAGAAAGCCGCCAAGACAAGACGAATGACAAAGCGGATTGGTATGTGTGGGCCGACCCAAAACCTGACGGTTCACCGCCAAATAACTGGTTGTCGATTTTTGGTGGCAGCGCATGGAAATGGGACAGTCGTCGTCTGCAATATTACCTACATAACTTCTTAGAAAGTCAGCCTGATTTTAACTTTCATAACCCTGAAGTTCGTCAGGCGCATCTCGATAATATGCGCTTTTGGTTGGAGCTAGGTGTGGACGGTTTCCGCTTGGATACGGTTAACTTCTATTTCCACAGTCAAGGACTGGAAGACAATCCTCCTGTTCCGCCTGGTGAGCCTAAGACAAAAGGTGCGCCTGAGGATAACCCGTACACATACCAACGCCACGTGTATGACTTGAGCCGTCCTGAGAACTTAGATTTCTTAAAAGAGCTGCGTGCATTAATGGACGAATTTCCTGGTACGACGACGGTCGGTGAAATTGGGGATGATTTCCCATTGCAGCGCATGGCGGAATACACGTCTGGCGGTGATAAGCTGCATATGGCGTATACGTTCGACTTCTTGAACAAGCCTCATTCGCCTGAGTACATTCGGCAGGTGCTGGCGAATATGAACGACATTGTCGGAGATGGGTGGCCATGCTGGGCGCTGTCTAACCATGATGTCGTGCGTGCTCGAACCCGTTGGGGAGAAGGTGAAGACCCGCAAGCTTACCCACTGATTGCGATGGCATTGATCTTATCGTTACGTGGCAGTGTCTGCATGTATCAAGGTGAAGAGCTTGGCTTGCCGGAAGCGGATGTTCCGTTTGAGCGCATTCAAGACCCGTATGGCATTCCGTTATGGCCGGTGTTTAAAGGTCGTGATGGCTGTCGAACACCGATGGTTTGGGATAGTACGCCGTTAGGTGGTTTCTCGACCGTGGAGCCTTGGTTGCCCGTTGATCAGGCGCATTTGCCGCTGAGCGTGGCAGAGCAAGAAGCCGATAGCTCTGCATTGCTGCATAAAATGCGCAGTTTGATGCATTGGCGTCAACAGCAACCCGCTCTGATTAATGGTTCTTTAGACTTAGTGGATGTTGCGAATAAGGATATTGTGGCATTCGTACGTGAGTATGAGGGACAACGGGTCGTCGTCGTGATCAATATGACAGGCACCGAGCAACAGGCAACCTTAAGTGATACTGTGTCAGAGCCTTTGGCTGGTCACGGTTTTCAAGCGACGTTGGTAGATCAGGTCGTCACGTTACCCCCTTATCAGGCATACTACGCAACATTAGCGTAACCCTTCAGCCAGCCCCAAAGGTGGGGCTGGCGATAGGCTGATATTGAAGGTCAACATGAAAAATAATACAAAAAAACTCACCCTGAAAGACGTTGCGCTAAAGCTCAACGTATCCACTGCTACGATATCAAATGCGTTTAATCGTCCAGATCAGCTTTCGGCTGAATTGCGCGAAAATATTCTCAAACAGTGTGAAGAAATGGGCTACTACGGCCCGAATGCTGCCGCGCGAAGTTTGCGTACAGGCCGTACTGGTATTGTCGGAGTCGTATTATCCGATGAGTTAAGTTATTCATTGTCTGATCCCGTCGCCAATCAATTCATTACTGGTATGGCGGAAGTTCTAGAAGCAAATGATTATAATATGTTGCTCCTGTCAGCCACGGAAGCTGGACAAGACGTTCAGACCCGAATGCAAGCCTCAATGGTAGATGGGTTCATTGTCTACGGTCACAAACCTCAGCAATATCATAATGCGCCTTGGCTAGACGCTCGCAAGAACGTTGTCACGGTGGACAGTGCAATTCCTGGAACACCCTCGGTGAATGTGACGAATGAACAAGGCGCGTACGACATTACGAAGCATGCTCTTGTCCATAAACCAAAGCACATAGCTATTTTAGGGCTAGCTCTATTGGATACGGATCGTGTGTGTCGCATCCGAGATGACGAGCTGTTTGATGCGGCAGCATCCATTTCGATTCAGCGTTTGGCGGGTTATCGTCGTGCGCTAAGCGAAAGCGACATCGAGTTACCCCCAGAGCGAATTTGGAATATCCCTCATAACAACCATAAGCTAGCGTATCAAGCCGCGCGTGAGGCCTTAATGATGGCAAATCGACCGCAGCTGTTATTGTGTATGAGTGATCGTATTGCGTTGGCGGCCTTGCAGGCAGCGCTGCAAATGGGGATACGGGTACCCGAAGAGCTTCAAGTGGTTGGCTTTGATGGGATTCCTGAGAGCGAGACCTTTCACCCGTCGATTACGACTATTTATCAGCGAACGGTCTCTAAGGGGCGTATTGCCGCAGAGATATTTTTGGGCCTACGAGAGTCCAAAGATGTGGAATTGGAAACCGAGCTCATTATTCGCGAAAGTAGCCCAGCGCTTTAGCAGCAAAAATCTTGTGTCAACTTATCGTGATCATAATGATGGGCGGCTTGCGCTTGAAACAGCTCTGCACAAGAAATGGCGTCGATTAGTGCTTGGTGCGCACGATATCGAGGCAAATGATAGCGCTGGCGGCATGAGTCCAATCGAATCGAAGGTTGGCGGCCGAAGCGCTTCCACCAAGGTTTGTGGATAATCTCTGCCTCAAGTGCCATGGTGTCGATGATTGGGAAAATCAGTGGTTCTCCGTATAGTTTTTCGGCTGCTTGATTGAGAAACGGCCGCTCAATCGCTGCACAATGAACCACAACGATTTTGCCAGCAATCGCTGTCAACACTTCATCTAAAAAGCTGGATAATCGCGGCGCATCTTTGATTTCGTCGTGCGTAATTTCGTGGATGGTGACCGACTCCGCCGTGAGCGGCCCATGTGGTTTAGCAAGCCAATATTGCGCTGCATTGAGCGGAATACGGTCAAGGCTAAATTCCACTAGGCCAATGCTAATAATATCGTCTCCGTTGGGATCTAGTCCGGTGGTTTCAATATCCAATGCGACCATGGGTGCATCACGCAAGGGGATTCTAAGCCCTGCGACACCTGCTTGATAGAACGACCTCAAAATAGGCGTATTCACTTCCTCGGCAAGCTTCTCAAAAGTTATTTGCCAGTCGTCAATCTGATCAGTGGTTTTGGTCATATCGGGCTAAGAACCTTTGCCTGGGTAACGATATTTCAGGAATTCCTGCTGGCGAGCGACAATATTAAAGGCGTCACGTAAATGTCGTTTTTCGAAAGCAGAGAGCGTCTCTGGATTGACATTGTTATTAGGCTCTTCGCCGTTCTCAATTTGGGCTTTTTGGTTTTTAATGCGAACCATGCTGATCATTTCCAGAGCGAGGATCAGGTCACGTGCCCGACCATCAGGCATGACGCCTGCTTCTTCGATGTCTTCGAGGCGCTCAAAGGTATTCAGCTTATTAGAACCAAGCGCGAGGGCGTGAACGCGTACAAGGTCATTAATAGGCGCAATGCCGCGAGATTTTAAGTTAAAGGTGCGGGATTGTTTGCCTTCGCCGTCAAGGACAAATTGTCGGAAGAACCCTAAAGGTGGTGTACGCTGGTTGGCGTTGCGAGCCAAGGCGGATAAAAAGCCTTTGTGATCTTTTGCTTGTTCGATGATATGACGATTAAGCTGCTTCGCCAGCGTTTTATTGCCATAAACCCCCCGTAAATCGAAAAATATCGACAGGTTTAACAGGGCTTCAGCCTTAGGTTTTTGAATCCAGTCGGAGAACTGCTGTTTCCATTGTGACAAGGTCATACGCCATTTGGGATTCATTGCCATGATGTCGCCAGTACATAATGGATAACCACATTTGTCGAGGTTGTAGCAAACAAATTCGCTCAATTCTCTAAAGTAGTCACCATGCTCCGCGTCGTTGTAGCGGTCATTTAATATGATGGCATTGTCTTGGTCTGTGGTGATGGTTTGCTCTTCCCGCGCTTGCGAGCCTAAGGCTAGAAAGCAATAGGAGACGGGCGGTGGACCAAGTTTTTGCTCGCCTAATTGCAACAAGCGTTTTACAAATGCGACACCAATGTGGGAAAGCGCATTACCGATCATTTGAGTGTTGGCGTCTGCACTGATCAGTTGTGTGAAGGTATGAGTCATCTTCTGGCTGATTTGCACGAGACCATCAATGTCTTCTTGCTTATAGATATCACTGATGACGTACACGGAACCATGACTTTCGCGTTGCACCAAGTCGCCAGTACTGATGACGCCAACGGGCCGACCTTTTTTAAGCACCGGCAAGTGGTGAATATTCGTTGCCATCATTTTTAGCACTGCTTCGGAAGCAAAGTCCCCTGCATCAACGGAGATCGGATCATGGGTCATGACTTGGTCGACCCCCGTATCCAGCGGCAACCCTTTTGCGACGACACGATTACGTAAGTCACGATCGGTCAGAATGCCGACGACTTTGTCACCGTTTGTGATGAGCAGAGACGACACTCGCTCCTCGGACATAATATTGGCTGCGGTCTTTATATCAACATTGTGGTCCGCGGAAATGGGCGGGCGACGCAATAAACTATGGATAGGACAGGTCATAAGCGATAAGTCGGAAGACTGGCTGTCCATGGCTGTCTTGAGTCGAATTTCACGAGACAACTCGAAGAAATCGGAGAACGCATCAAACTCGTTGTAAAATTGAATAAACCAGCGCGCGGGTATCCGATATAACAGAGTATCTTCTAACGCCCGCATGGTGTGTGATGACTTTCCGCCACGTAACAAAGAAGATGATCCAAAGACATCGCCTTCGTGCATTCGTTGCAGTAACTTACCACTTTTACTGGTGGATTCTATGGCGCCGCTGCGGATAAAAAATAAGGTTTCATTTTTTTCACCGGGTGCGATCGCCCATCCCCCTGCTCGGAGATACTGAATTTCAATGTCTTTCACCATATCTTGCAGGATAGGTTCTTCTTTAAGATCAGCAAAAGGTGCGTATTCGCAAAGCGTATCCAGTATTTCCGACAGTTCGATATCCATAATGACCTCTTATTTAGACCACAGGGTAAAGCATCGCACTGATGCCTAGCACGACAAATAAAATGCAGGCGGCGATACGTGTTTTTTTCGGGTCAATCCGACTCATAATCCAATTGCCAGCGTAAACAACAGGTACATTAGCAACCAACATACCGATGGTCGAGCCTAAGGTCACTAAGTAGACGGATTGATACGAAGCACCTAACAAAACCGTCGCAATTTGCGTTTTATCACCTATCTCTGCAATAAAGAACAAAATAAACGTGGCAATGAATGCCCCTGATTTTAAAACATTGCTGTCTTCGCTGTCGTCTTTATCAGGAATTAAAATCCATAGACCAACGATTATAAAACTAGCACCAATTACCCAGTTGACCCATGAGCTAGGCATCCATTCAGCCACTTGAACGCCGAACCACGCAGAAATAAGGTGGTTAAATAAAGTGGCGGCAATAATGCCCAGTACGATCTGAAATTTTGATGAAAAACGAGCGGCAAGAAATAATGCTAGGAGTTGCGTTTTGTCGCCCATTTCAGCGAGCGCAACCGTAGAGATAGAGGTGAGTATAGCTTCCATTTATCTAGATCCAATGGTGGGCGATTAAACATAAGACAATACACCTGCGCCCACCTGAGCAAAGTGATTGTCTTAAGTCTCATCAATCCCAGCGTTGGTAACGTTGGACTTCTCTGCCATGAGCATTGAGGCTCAATTATGTTGACAGAGAATCTTCACCAAGGTGAAGAAGATTACTCCCTTAAGAAGGCTTGTATAGTAGCGAAGCTTTGTGACAAAAACAATAAAGGCGAGCTTAGCTCGCCTTTATTGTTCATTCGACACGTGTAGGTTACTACTTATTTGGTGACGAACTTGAGGTCTTGCTTCAAACCAATGAACAAACTCACACACATTACTAACATGAGCAATGTAAATGGTAAGCCAATCGTTATCGCTGCTGCCTGAATGGCGGACAGAGCATCAGAGCCACCGCCGACAAGCAAAGCAACTGCGATGATACCTTCCATGACTGCCCAGAAAATACGTTGAGACATAGGAGCATCAGTTTTACCACCCGCAGTGATGCCATCAATAACCAATGAGCCAGAGTCCGAAGAGGTTACAAAGAACACCAATACAAGAACAATGCCGACAAAGGAAATCAATGACGTTAATGGCAGTTGCTCAAACATTTGGAACATGGACAAGGATACGTCAGTAATACCACCCGCCAGCGAGCCGACACCGTTTTCGACTTGTTCGATCGCCGAACCACCAAAGATCGCCATCCAAACTAATGATACCGCTGTTGGCACGAGCAACACTGCAATAATGAATTCACGTACCGTACGACCACGAGATACGCGTGCGATAAACATGCCTACAAATGGTGACCAGCTGATCCACCAAGCCCAGTAGAATACAGTCCAACCGTGGTAGAAGGTGTCATCTTCACGACCGATCCAGTTACTAAGAGGAATAATATTTTCGACGTAGCCTAGGAAGAACGTACCGATTGCGCTGAATATTGCCCCCGTTTGCCCAACAACAACGATAAAGATCGCAAGTATCGCGGCAATGATCATGTTGATGTTAGACAGCAGTTTGACCCCACCATCTAGACCTCGAGCGACGGAGATAATTGCAACAGAGGTGACTGCGGCAATTACGACAATCTGAGTGGTGAGAGTGTTAGGGATATCGAATAAGAAATGCAGGCCACTGGTCGCTTGTTGCGCCCCGAAGCCAAGGGATGTCGCCAAACCAAAGATGGTTGCGATGACAGCTAGGATGTCAACGAAGTGACCTAGTGTGCCCCAAACTCGCTCACCGAACAGAGGGTAAAACGCAGAACGAATGGTTAGCGGAAGACCCTTATTGTAAGCAAAGAACGCGAGAGATAATGCTACCACGGCATAAATCGCCCAAGGATGAAGACCCCAGTGGAACATCGTTGCACCCATTGCCAGTTTAGCGGCCTCGGGGGTATTGGCTTCGACATTAAGCGGTGTGCCGTACCAACCTGTGTAGTAGGCAACTGGCTCTGCCACACTCCAAAACATTAGACCGATACCCATACCCGCAGCAAAGAGCATACAGAACCATGTAATCGTAGAGTGTTCCGCTTTGGCTTCGGTGCCACCTAAGCGAATCTTACCCATGGGTAACACGATGAGTAATAGACAGAATAAAACGAATAGGTTGCCGGAAATGGAGAAGAACCAGTCAAAATTATTGATGGACCAACCGCGGGCCGCCATTAGGATTTCTTTGGCATCGTTAGGGAAAATAATAGACCCTAGCACGAAGGCAAAGATAATTAAGGCGCTGGTGCCGAAAACAGGGTTATGGACATCCAATCCAAGGAACTGAACATTGTCCTGTCCGACCTTGTAGGATGTGCTGTACTCTTCCCGGCCTTTGGCCGGATCAGTCTTACTCATCTTGTATCTCCCAAAAGTATGGTTGTAACAATTGGAATAACGGCAAGCAAAAAGACGGCACACAGAGGCGTTGTCTAAAACCGCTATTCCAATTGTTGCTGTGTTTTACTCGAACGCGTCGAGTAAAATTCCTTAAAAATATGATTAAAAATCATACGTAACAGGCAAAATCCTGATTGAAACAGAAGCTCTAACGCTTCAGTAACTACATTGTTTAACACATTGTAAGTTATGGAAATTGACGGCTTTTACAAAGCTGTAAGGCCGCCGTTGAGCGCAGAATGACAGCAAACTACTTTGATGTCAAATGATTGTAAGTGTAAGGATTATTCTGACAAGAAGAGCTCTAATAATTCATTGAGGAATAATTTCCCCTTTTCAGAGGTATCTACGTATCCATTTTGCCAAGCCGTTGAGTCCAGTAATTGGCGCTTTACCGCTTCATTACATGCTGCGATTAAGCTAGTTGGCAGGGAACGGCCGCCATATTGTTTAAAATCGTTGATAGGAAACGCTTCAAATAGGCGTAAACGATTCATCATAAATTCTAGTGGTAAATCCTCGTTCGCAATTGACTCCTTGATGCAGAGCGCTTCAGGAAGGTTGTTTAAATAGTGATTAGGGTGTCGAGTCTTTCGGGTTCGAAAGATCTGGCCATCTGTTAAGGTGATTTTTCCATGAGCACCCGCTCCGATGCCGATGTAGTCGCCAAAGCGCCAGTAATTTAGATTATGCTGCGCTTCTTTTCCAAGCTTGGCATTCGCGGAAACCTCATATTGGTGATAGCCATGCTGCTCAAGTAACGCTAACCCATCGTCTTGAATATTCCACAGAGTATTGTCTTCTGGAAGCGTAGGCGGGCGTCGGTAAAACTCGGTATTGGGCTCAATGGTCAATTGATACCATGAAAGATGCTCTGGGTTCAGCTCGATGGCCAAGCGAAGATCTTCTAACGCCATGGCAACACTTTGATCAGGTAAGCCGTGCATTAAATCAAGGTTGATATTATCGAACCCTGCGTGTCGAGACTTATCCACAGCGAGGATGGCTTCTTCGCGGTTGTGGATTCTTCCTAGGGTTTTCAACAGGTTTGTCTGAAAACTCTGAATGCCAATGGATAAGCGATTAATCCCCGCCTGACAGAAATGCGCGAATTTTTCTTGCTCGAAGGTCCCTGGATTCGCTTCCATTGTGATTTCCGCATGATCCGCCCACGTTAACTTTTCGCGTAAGGCATCCATGAGTTTGTAGTAAAAATCAGCACTCATCAGGCTGGGCGTACCGCCGCCGATGAAGGCAGTTTGTATCGGGCGACCTGCGACATAGGGGAGATCGACCTCTAAGTCAGCGAGTAGTTGTTCTAGGTAGGCTTGCTCAGGAAGTTGACCTTGTTCTTCAAAACGATCTGCTTGGTGTGAGTTGAAGTCGCAGTAGGGACACTTGCGTACGCACCAAGGTACATGAATATAAAGGCTTAACGGGGGCAATGCGCTCATAAAAATAGGTTACGTGCTTTCAGGGCTTCAAACAGCTCTTTTAAAGCTTTGGCGCGGTGACTGAGTTGGTTTTTAATTTCTTTGGGTAAGCTTGCTGCACTGCAAGCAGTCTCTGGTACATAGAAAATAGGATCATAGCCAAACCCTTCTGCGCCTTCAGAGGATTCTAGGATGCGACCTTCCCAGCTGCCATGAGCAATGATCGGGGTAGGATCGTCTTTATGGCGCATGAATACTAATACACAGTGGAAACGGGCCGAGCGCTCCAACGTTGAAACGCCCGCTAACTTTTCCAATAACAAGGCATTGTTCGCATCGTTATCGCCGTGCGTACCTGCAAAGCGAGCTGAGTAGATCCCCGGTGCTCCGTTTAAGTAGTCCACTTCAATGCCTGAATCGTCTGCTAATGCTGGCATGCCTGTGTGTTCGCATGCATGGCGTGCTTTTAGGATAGCGTTCTCGACAAATGTTAGGCCGGTTTCGTCTGCTTCCTCAACGCCAAATTCGCCTTGCGGTTTGACGTCTATGTTTAGAACTTGGAAAAGTGTATTGAATTCTTTGATTTTGCCTGAGTTGTTACTCGCAAGAACGATGGTTTGACTCATTTCGTTACCTATTTATCCACATAAAAGTGGCGTTGAAAGTTGACCGTCATAGGGGCTGCATTGGCATTGGGGCGTGCATGGACTTGAAATTTTAGGATCTCGTCATCGGTTTTTGTAAATGCGGCGATGTAGTACACCGCATCACCTTCATCGATGGTTTTAAACGATAGCGGGACTATTTGCCCTAGTAAGTTGGTTACCGTTCCTGTGACAATCATTCTCTGTGATTGGGGCAGTTGGCCTGCGGCTTGTGTTGTGACTGCTACGTTGAGCAGGGCTTGTCCTTTGCTGCGCGTAAACCCATATTGATTCGCAATGTCTGGTGTTAAAAAAGCAGACTCAAAGGTGTTGTAGTGCACTTGGTATGCGCCGAATGACTGCACTTGGTCTGCTACAGCATGACTTCCCCAGAGTAACCACAATACCGTCCAGAGCTTTTTCACTGATATACCTCGTACTTAACGACTGACATGGAAGATGGCGGTCTCGCTGAACAGATTAGGCATCATTCGAGTCCACCAATGATTACGTAATTGTCCGTCAACAGCGGCCCAGCGCAGCACTTTTAAGTCTTTTTGCTGACATAGATCGCGAAAATCGCTGAATGTACAAAAGTGAATGTTAGGAGTGTCGTACCAGTTGTAAGGTAAAAATTCAGAAACTGGCATATGACCTTTTACGCCAAGGTGAATTCGGTTTCGCCAGTGCCCGAAATTTGGAAAGGTGATGATGGCTTCTTTGCCTATACGCAGCATCTCGTCTAGCAATAAATCAGGGCGCCGAAATTGCTGTAACGCGTGCGCCATCACAACGACATCAAAGCTTTGTAAGTCGAAATTTTCGAGTCCAGCGTCAATGTCTTGCTCTAATACAGGAATGCCTCTTTCGATGCATAGATTGATGTTATCCGCATCGATCTCAAGACCATACCCCGTCGTATTTTTATGCTCTGCGAGGTGGTCCAGTAGGTCACCATTGCCGCACCCAAGATCCAGAACACGAGAATTCGGCGCAATCCAATCGCTGATTAATTCCAGGTCAGCACGCATTTATACAGTCTCCTTTGGTGGCAGGCGTTTGGCAATGCGACCAAGGAACCCTCGTAGAGCAGCCATGTAACGCGGAATCGGGAATAGAAAAGCATCGTGGCCTTCAATCGAATCAATCTTAGTGTAGGTGACGTGTTTTCCTGAACGGATCAATGCATCGACAATTTCTTCACTGCGAGCAGGGGAAAAGCGCCAATCTGTCGTGAACGATACTAATAAAAACTCACATTGGGCTTGTTTCAGAACTTTGGCTAAGTCACCACGCTCCCTTGCCGCGGGATCAAAGTAATCGAGTGCTTTGGTCATTAACATATAAGTGTTGGCATCAAAGCGACGTGAGAAAGCTTCACCTTGGTATCGTAGGTAACTTTCAACCTCGAACTCTATCTCGTAGTTGTATTGATACTCATCGTGGCGCATCTGACGACCGAATTTATTGCCCATTGAATCGTCGGACAAATACGTGATGTGTCCGAGCATGCGCGCCAGCCCTAAGCCGTTTTCTGGCACTGACTCGTTGTCTAGATAATGTCCATCAAAAAATGCCGGATCGCGGCGTATTGACTGACGGGCCACTTCGTTAAAAGCAATGTTTTGGGTCGATAGCTTTGGTGCTGACGCAATGATTGCCGCTGCTTTCAAACGGTCTGGATAGCGTACGCTCCACTCCAGTGCCTGCATCCCTCCTAAGCTGCCTCCGACGATAGCGGCAAACGTCTTGATACCAAAACGGTCGGCTAATCGTGCTTGTGATTCGACCCAGTCTTCTACCGTGACAAATGGGAATGCAGCCCCCCATGCCTTGCCTGTGGCAGGATTGATGGTGGTCGGGCCAGTACTGCCGTTACAACCGCCTAAGTTATTGAGGCTAATAACAAAGAATGTATTGGTATCAATTGGTTTGCCTGGGCCGATGGCACTGTCCCACCACCCTGGCTTGCGATCTTCCATCGTGTGGTACCCTGCGGCATGATGATTACCACTGAGTGCGTGACAGATTAAAATTGCATTACTGGCATCCGCATTCAGCTCACCGTATGTCTCATAGACAAGCTGATAGTTAGGCAGAGTTTGGCCACAAGAAAGCGTCAGAGGATCGTCGAATTGAGCCACTTGCGGCGTAACGAGCCCTACTGAATCGGCAGGAATGGTGTCCGGCATAAGTTGTGCGTTTCCTGATGATTTAAAAACGAAAGCACCGCTAAAGATACACGGTTGATGGAATCGAGACAGTCTAGCGTCTGCGGTAGTTTGCATCAAGAGAGGGCGGTGAAAAGCCGACCTGAGCCATCGTAGGTCAGCTTTTCCGATTATAAGGTGAAGACACGTGTCTTATCGGCTAATGCTTGCGCCATTTTGTGAATCTGTTGGGCACTGTCGACAATTTGCTCAATGGACTGTGTGTCATCCCCGAGTTGTTTGGCTATTTGCTCCATTTCTGAGCTCATGCCAACGGCGGTATTCGCGACATCTTGAATCGCGGTCGCCATACTATCTGAAGAGTGTGCGCTGGTTTGTGCATTGGCTTCGATAATACGAATGGCATCTTCTGCTTGGCCACCATTTTGTTCAATGATCTGTAGACGTTCCTTACCCTGTTCCATGGAACTGATGGCCGTTTGTGTCGACGATTGAATCGAACTAACGATCTCAGTTATGCGAGAGGTTGCGTCAACGGTTTTTTCAGCTAAGGCTCGAACTTCATCTGCCACGACAGAGAATCCACGCCCTGCTTCTCCTGCGCGAGCGGCTTCTATGGCTGCATTGAGAGCGAGTAAGTTGGTTTGATTGGCTAAGTCGTTGATCATTCCAATGACATTATCAATGTCAGTAGAGGATCGCCCAAGTTCATCTAACTGTTGGCTGGTTAAATTAACCGCTTCCACCGTCCCTTTTAAGTTATCCAGTACAACGCGGATAGTGTCGGCACCGGCCTTAGCTGACTCATAGGTTTCACTCGAGTGCTCTCGCAATTCATTGGTGGTTGAAGATAGCTGTGTAATGCGATGGGAGATGTCTTCTGTTGCCCCAGCAAGTGAATGGGTGCGTTGGTTGACGGAGCGGTTGTTGTCGGCGATGTTGTTGATTGCACTGTTTAGTCCGTTAATCATCTGACTGACATTGGACGTGGTGCCGACCACTTCAGAAAGTACGTTACCTAAGCCACTGGTCATTTCATTTAACGAAGTGCTGAGTGCATCAAATTCATCGTTACGTTTCGTATTAATGCGGGCTTTGGCGGTCATATCACCGTCTTTGACTTTGGTTAAATCGGCAACGATTCGCATTAAGGTGTTACGGGCACTGCGGCCAATACTCAGCATTAAGATAATGGATACGATCGACACCAATACGCTGACGCTGATTAAGGTGATTAAGGACTGTTGGGATTGCTCGTTAGCGTATTGTTCCGCTTGTTGTAGGTACTTGGCAAGGAGCGCGCTTAGTACTTCTTGACGTTCGCCGAATGCCACTTTCTCGTCTGTGAAGCGTTGCTCTGCGTCTTGCAGGGCTTTGTATGCATCGCCATAGCTGAGTATGGTGTTGTGATATTTTTCAGCCACGACACCAATGGTGTCTTTAAAACCAAAGTTTTCTACTCGTATCATAAAACGCTTAAAGCTTGCGTTTAAGCTTTCTAATATGTCTGGGCGCGGCTCGGCTAAGTAGCTACCCTCTGCTTGACGGACGTTTACGAATTCTCGTTTTAATAGGTTTAGCTTTTCGATGGCTTTTGATACGTCGTCGCCGAGCGCTACAATGTCACTTTTTAAGCCTGATTGGCTATCGAATCCAATGATGCTGCGCTGATAGGCCAGATCTAATAGAGCGTTGCTATAAGATTGGAGCGTCGTTTGTGATGCCACAAGCGCTTCTTTCAGGTCTGGTCGCGCTGCATGGCTGATTTCATCCTCAAGGCGAGATAAATCTTCGTCTTTCTCTTGAGTCAAGGTTTGGCTGTAGGCCTCGTAAGTAGCATCGTTTAAGCTACGCAGCTGATCCGCGGCCTCCAGAATGCCTAAACTCATTTTGTCTACTGTCGTTTGAATCTGTCCAAACCGCTGTAGCTGAGCATTAGAGGTTTGTTGTGACTGCATGCCGTCGATTGCAACGACTGTCACTAAGGCAAAGCCAATGACCGCACAGATAAGAAGACAGACTAACTTAGCACGGAAAGATAAATTGTTGAGCATACTGCAGCCCTCAGAAAAAATGTAAAACCCAAACTAGGGGGATGCTGGGGGCATGCAATTATGGTGCAAACTTTCTATATTGGTCGGATTCTAATGAATGTCTGTTATTGAAAGCGATAAAGAGAGAACGTAAGCTGTCCTGCTACTTTTTCTTTTTCTAAGGTCCAGTTTTCCGGTATGCAGTCGAGCGGGTTTTCACTTTCTCTCTCTATATAGATGTAGCCTTGCGGCTTTACCCACCCTTCTGCCAATCTAGGAATAACTTTTTCTAATAGCCCTTTACGAAACGGAGGGTCTAAGAAGAGGACATCATAGGCTTTGGCGGGCTGATTCAGAAAAACGTTGGCGTCGCTATGTACGACATCCGCATGGCTGGCATTAAGCGTTGCGAGATTGTGTTTGATCTGTTGTGCAACGGAGCGATTAAGCTCTACAAAGGTGCAATGTTTTGCTCCCCGAGAAAGCGACTCTAATCCGAGTGCTCCTGAACCACAAAATAGATCTAAGCATTCAGCTCCGGGAATACTGAAACTCAACCAGTTGAAAACAGTTTCTCGAACGCGGTCGGTTGTTGGACGAAGTCCTTCTACATCTGGAATCGGTAATTGGCGCGAGCGCCACTCGCCGCCAATGATGCGTAGCTTGGAGCCGCCGCGTGTTTTAGCTGGGTGGCGTTTTGTGACGGGCTTTTTCATGGTCTAACCTGAACTTCTTGTCTAGAGGAGGAGATAACTAACGTATCGACACGCTGTTGGTATTGTTCCATTGTAAAAGAGTTGGCGGCATCACTGTAGTGTTCAATAAAGGACTCCAGTGTCAAGTCGCTGTCTGGGTGTGTGATTCGCGTACCAATGTCCGCCCACCAACTGGGGGTGCGTGTCAGCGTTTCTAATTGTTGTACTAACGTCGCTTTTAATGCGCTGAAGCGATCGCTGTCGTTGTAGCTGGATAATGAACTGGGGGCGCTCCAGCTAGAGAGAGGCAGCGTTGATACAGAGGCGTCTTGTTGTAGGTCGGTTGGGATTTGTAGCTTCCAATTAGCGTAAGAAAGCTGGCTGCCAAAGTGCAACTTCCATTGAGCTATTTGACTGCCTAATTGGTCTTTCTGTGCTTGCAGCATATCACGGGCCCATATTTGCAGAGTGAGCCAATCTTCAACGCTCGTTAGCGACGTGAGTCCAACGGCGCCATAGATGGCGGTCAGATCCCCTGATCCGACGGAAGATGTTGACGGTGCATCGCTCAGTTGCCAAGACTGGGTTTGTCGGGCAGGTTTTAGCTGAGAGGTTAATATCGTCAGTCCTTTGGCCATAGCTTTTTGTGCTTCGTCATTCATCGATCCAGAGATCATGATATGAGAAACATGGTGACGCATCTGAGTTAAATACTGGGTTAGGTCCGCTACAGACAGTGCGGGAGGGGGGGCATCTGAAAATGGTTGGTCCTTGAGCGTAAGGAGTTGATGTTGCAGTTGGGTCTCTGCGAGGTCTGATGCCTGTTGTCGTTGCCACGTAGACAGCGGTGTTTGCTTAAAGTGAGCTTGGTTAAGCCAGGTGTTGAGTATTCTTAAAGCCGGGGCGATATATTGCGGTTGGCTGCTTAACGAGATATTCAGGACTTGCTTTTGGTAGTCATGAAAACTGTCAACACTGGCCGCTACGGATACCAGTCGTTGGTTGATTGTCGCTGTACTAAGGGGCAGGCTAGGGCCCATGAGCATTCCGAGTGTGGTTGCAACAAGGTCTGGCTGGCGGGTGTTAGCTTGGAAAACAAAGGATAACGACAATTTATCGCTGCCTGACCAGTCGTCCTGAGTGACCCAATAGACCGGTATGCCAGATTCAGTCTGCCAAGTTTCTAGTTGTGGTTTAGGCAGGTCGGCACTGGGTGCAGTGAGATTGAGCAGCCAAATCGCTAACGTGCTCGCAAAGATTATTACAGCCAATACGGGACGGCTAAACAAGGGTTTGTTGCTGTTAAACATAGCGATGTTGCGTCGTTAAAAGATGAAGCATGCATTTTTCCATGAAAGTGGGGCTTTTTGCCAATCGGAATGATGCTAAAATCATCATTTTTAACGCATCAACACCTAATTTTAGAGTGTTTGCCGCCGCCTACTTGCCCTATGTTGGGATGAATTTAGAGAGATGTGAATGGAATTTGTAAACCAGATTATCGCTTACTTAACACCTTACTTCGGTGAATATGCTCGCTTTGCACCGATTGCGCTAGGTATCGTTTTGGCTCTCTTTGCCTTGTTGATAAAACGCTCGGTTATGAAGGGCATGCGGTCCAAAGAAAAGGTAAAAGATGAGACCAGTGGCGTCTCAGCTGAAGGTACCACGGATCACGTAGATTCCCATCCAGAAGAGCGAACGAGCCTCGAAGAGGTTGAAGCGGTTGAGGAGAGTATTGCAGAACCTGAAATCGTAGAGGCACTTGCTGATAAAGTGGAGGAAGCGCCGGAGGAAAAAGCTTCTAAGCAATCACCCCCAGAGCCTGCTGCTCAGGCTGCTCCTGAGCCCGTACTGTCATGGTCTCAGCGCATTAAAGCGGGGCTTGCTCGTACGCGTAATGGCTTTGGTGCTGGATTATCGTCCATCGTAATGGGCAGCAAGAAAATAGACGATGACCTTCTAGAAGAGTTGGAATCACAGCTGCTTATGGCGGATGTTGGCATGGAGGCGACACAATCCTTAATTTCCACCTTGACCGAAAAGATGAATCGCAAAGAATTGAAAGACGGCAGTGCGGTCTTGAAGACTCTGAAAGGCGAGCTGAACGACATCTTAGTTAACACAGAACAAGTGTTGGACCCGACTAAGTCCGACGGCCCATTTGTTATTTTGATGGTAGGCGTTAATGGTGTTGGTAAAACGACGACAATCGGGAAATTAGCCAAGAAATATCAAGCCGATGGCAAAAGCGTTATGTTAGCGGCGGGGGACACCTTCCGTGCGGCGGCGGTTGAGCAGCTACAAGTCTGGGGTGAGCGTAACAACGTACCTGTCGTTGCCCAACACACAGGTGCAGATTCCGCTTCGGTCATTTACGATGCCATCGAATCTGCCAAAGCTCGTGGGGTCGATGTCGTTATCGCCGATACCGCTGGGCGTCTCCAGAATAAAGCGAATCTAATGAACGAGCTGGAAAAAGTCGTTCGAGTGATGAAAAAGCTAGATGTCGAAGCGCCTCATGAAGTGATGCTCGTTCTAGATGCAGGCACAGGGCAGAATGCGCTTAGCCAAGCTAAGTTATTCACCGAAGCGGTTGGTGTGTCTGGCATAACCCTAACAAAACTCGATGGTACGGCGAAAGGCGGCATTATTTTCGCGATCGCGAAGCAGTTTGGGCTGCCGATTCGATACATTGGCGTGGGTGAGCAAGTGGACGATCTACGTCCGTTTAAATCCCAAGAATTTGTTGACGCATTATTCGATAGTGAGTAAGAGTTAACAGCGTACACTCAAAATGGGAAGTCTGTGTGGAAATTGAGTTTCAGCAAGTAGGCAAGAAGTACGAAAGTGGCCAAGAAGCTTTGTCGCAGGTGAGTTTTCATTTGCGTCAAGGAGAGATGGCCTTTTTAACCGGTCATTCAGGGGCGGGTAAAAGTACTCTTATGAAACTCATCATGATGATTGAGCGGCAGAGCTACGGCAAAATCCTAGTGGATAATGTTGATCTTCGTACTTTAGGGAAGGCCGCTATTCCGTTCCATCGTCGTCGCGTAGGCGTCGTGTTTCAGAATCACCAGCTGTTATTTGACCGCAGTGTTTTTCATAACGTTGCGTTGCCTCTGCAAGTCAGTGGTGCCGATGATAGTCAAGTCGGTAAGCGCGTCAGGGCGGCGCTTGATAAAGTGGGTCTCCTAGGCAAAGAGAAACTGAACCCTATGGCGCTGTCGGGCGGTGAACAGCAGCGTATCGGTATCGCGCGAGCGGTTGTAAATAAGCCTCAGCTGCTATTAGCTGATGAGCCAACGGGTAACCTAGACCCACGTTTGTCCGCTGAAATTATGAATTTATTTCAGGAATTTAACCGAGTGGGTGTCACGGTATTGATTGCGAGTCATGACTTAGCGCTTGTGGCCCGAATGCGTCACCGCGTACTGACGTTAAATCAAGGTCGTATGGTGAACGATGGGGGATTCTCATAATGGCTAAGCCAACGCCTCCTTCACGGCGTGGTGCAACCCGTCAACAGCCCGCTGGGGGGCGCAAGAATCCATGGATAGGTGCGGAGCGATTTAGCCTCAGTGCATATCTACGTAGTCACCAAGCTGTTTTAATGGAGAGCTTTTCGCGACTACTCGGATATCCGTTAGCGAGCCTGATGACGGTATTTGTGATCGCGATTTCACTTTCGTTACCCGGCGGGATGTTTGTTCTGCTAAAAAACGTGCAGTCGATTACTGATCGTTGGGAGCAGCAGTCGGTTATTACCTTGTATTTGTTTCCCGCGCAAGAAGATACCGAAGCGTTAGCACTCTCGCATCAGCTATCTGGACGAGCAGATGTCGCAAGCGTTGAATACATATCAAAGGAAGAGGGGTTGCGCTATTTTGAGCAATCCAGTGGCTACGAACAAATCATGTCGGCATTGCCTGAGAACCCCCTGCCGATCGTGCTTAATGTGATTCCTAAAGCGTCAGTTGATCTAGAAACACTTCCTGAATTGCAATCATTACGAGACCAGTTACAAGGCTTACCTCAGGTGGAGTACGCGGAATTGGATGCGGAGTGGTTACAACGGTTGGCAACAATTTTGAATTTTGGTCAGCGTTTTGTTTATGCCATTTCAGCGTTGTTGGTCATGGCGGTGCTGCTGATCGTGGGAAATACCATTCGCACAGCCGTTGAGAGTCGAAGGGATGAGGTGCTGGTGATGAAGCTTGTCGGTGCGACTAACAGCTATATTCGACGCCCGTTTTTGTATATGGGATTTTGGTTTGGGGTGATTGGCGGTGTTATCGCTGCAATATGTATCCTGTCATTAACTTGGTGGGTCAGCTCTCCTGCACAGCGCTTGGTCGAGTTGTACCAAGCAGGCTTTGAACTGCAAAGTTTTAATGCAGGTGAAATTATAATGTGTTTAACTATTAGCGCTCTGATTGGCGTGATTGGCTCTTGGTTGGCTGTAAGCCGCCATATTAGAGATATAGAGCTACAATGATTGTGGAAGAATAGTCGGCGGTAGATTTACGGATACCCCTTAATTCTCCACATTTGTGGCACATAATGCGTGAACATTGTTGCTAAGATGTGGTCATACTCAGGTGAACACTAAGAGGTAAAATAGAAATGGGTAAAGCTCTCCAGCCAATAGATATGATGACACCAGGTCAAAACCTTGAGTCATACATGCAAGGCGTTAGTACCATTCCAATTTTGTCAGTGGAAGAAGAACATGAACTAGCGGAACGGCTTTATTATCAAGGCGATCTTGAAGCGGCACGTTCGTTGGTTATGTCTCACCTCCGATTCGTTGTGCATATTGCGAAAAGTTATTCCGGCTACGGATTGAATCAGGGTGATTTAATCCAAGAGGGTAACGTAGGCCTAATGAAGGCCGTAAAACGATTTAACCCTGAAGTGGGTGTACGCCTAGTATCCTTTGCTGTTCATTGGATTAAAGCTGAAATCCATGAGTTTATTCTAAAAAACTGGCGAATTGTGAAAGTCGCTACGACCAAAGCCCAGCGTAAAATGTTTTTTAACTTGCGTAGTGCTAAAAAGTCACTGACTTGGTTGAGTAATTCGGAAGTTGAGTCTGTTGCTGAAGATCTTGGTGTTACGCCTGACGTCGTGCGCCAGATGGAAGGACGTATGAGCTCCTCTGATATGGCATTTGACGCTTTTTACGATGACGATGATGACAGTGCTTACCAAGCGCCTGCTAATTTCTTAGAAGATGCGCGTTACGATCCAGCGACGATGCTAGAACATGGTAACTGGGAAGCAGATTCTAACCGTCGTTTAGAAGATGCGATGTCAGATTTGGATGATCGAAGCCGAGATATATTGGTTCGCCGCTGGTTAAACGAGCACAAGGCAACCTTACACGATTTGGCAGCTGAATACGGCGTTTCGGCGGAGCGCATTCGTCAATTAGAAAAGAACGCGATGAAGAAAATCCGTGCAGCAATGGGTGAAGCAGAGTTTCACTAGCCGTCGACCGGTCAAACAGTATACTAAAGCCCTCCAATGTGAGGGCTTTTTTGTGTTTGGTTTTTGACAGAGGTTCATTGTGATTTAGGTGTAGTCTCTATCACTGACTGCGCAAACGGTTACCTGGAACAAACTGCCAGGTTCGAATGATTTCTAGCTGATCTACTTCTTTTTTTAGTTCAGTGGGAAATGCATCAAATGGCTCGGCAAGTCTTACGATGCGCATGGCTGCGTCATCCAATACTCGGAACCCTGATGAATGAAGAACTTCTATGTCTTTTACGTAGCCATTAGGGGAAAGTGACACTGCGAGCCTTAATTGCCCATAAAGCCGGCGCTGCCTAGCTTCGGATGGGTAATGAATATTACCAACTCGTTCGATCTTTCGGCGCCAATCATCCAAGTACTTTGCATCAATAGCAGATTTAGCGGAGACGGAAGTGAGGCGACGAATGCGGGGGCGTTTCGCATAGGCTTGGCGTTGCTGATCGAGTAAGGCCTCTAATGTCGCAATATCAGAAGATAAGCGACTTGGAACCTGCGTTTCGCCAAGAAACTGCTCTTCCAGAGTTTTATTTTGTTGTTCTGGCTCCTCAAGTACACGGAAGACATCAGACTGGTTGTTGCTGGATATTAATCGCTGGTCCTCGACAGGCTCCGCAGATGCGAGCTGAGGTTGGACTGGCGGTGTGATTTCTTGAATTTGGTCAGCGCGAAATTGTGCTGTCTCTGTTGTTGTCAATTTCTGCTTTTGTAGCTCTGTACCGCTGGCCTGCTGATTGGCTTGGGCGATGAAATCTGCTTCTTTCGGTGCGGCTGATTTGTGTTGTACCAGAGTAACTTCTAATGTTTTTCTAGGCGTTGTTTGTGACGAAAAAAAGTCGAAATTAACCAGTGTTATTGCCATTAGGTGAATGCTAATGGCAATAAACAGAGTGATAGAAAATCGATCGGCCGCACGCATTGGAATCAGTTGCCTTTTAGGCGTACCTCAATGGCATCCATGAGAGTCATGGCGATATTTAGTCCAAATTGATTGTCCAGTTCGCGTACGCACGTTGGGCTGGTGACGTTGATTTCGGTTAGATAGTCGCCGATGACGTCTAGACCTACAAACATTAGGTCTTTTTCTTTGAGAGTTGGAATCACTTGGTCACAGATCCAACGCTCACGATCCGTTAGCGGTCTACCTTCCCCGCGACCACCGGCGGCTAGATTGCCACGTGTCTCACCCGTTGCCGGGATTCGAGATAAGCCATACGGTATAGGTTTGCCGTCAACGATCAGAATACGTTTGTCACCGTCTTTGATCTCGGGAATAAACTTTTGCGCCATAATTTGCTCTGTACCCATATTTGTCAGCGTCTCGATAATGACGCTGACATTCGGATCATCTTCTTTAACTCGGAAGATAGAGCTGCCGCCCATACCGTCAAGCGGTTTGAGGATGACATCTTTATGCTCTTTATGGAATGCTCGAAGCAAGTCTGGACGACGTGTTACTAGGACTTCAGGACAACATTGCGGAAATTGTGTCGCAAAGAGCTTTTCATTACATTCAAGTAGCGCATTGGGGTTATTCACGACTAATGCACCGTCGCGCTGTGCCTGTGCCAAGATCATAGTGCTGTACATAAATTCGCCGTCAAAAGGCGGATCTTTGCGCATGAGCACAACATCTAGGTCTCCCATGGCGATATCGGATTCATCTCCGAGTTCATAAAAACGCTCAGGATCCTTAAATACCGTTAAAGGCTTAGTTTTAGCGAAAGCTTTACCATTATTTAGGTAAAGGTCTTTCTGTTCCATATAGTATAGCGACCAGCCTTTATCAGCCGCCGCCCAAAGCATGGCTAAGGAGGTATCTTTTTTATAGGTAATAGACTCAATTGGGTCCATTACAATGCCAAGTTTAATGGTCATCTGAATGTTTTTCCTGTTGTCGCTTTTGCTTAAAGAGAAAAGCCTAAGTTTAATGCGGATGGTATAGCAGTATAAGGATTCAGCGAAGGAAAAATAAGGGGAGAAGCCTTTAAAAAGTATTAGCGCATGTCATCAACGCTGTAGATCGTCCAACGTTCGACATCGCGGACAGCGTTGGCAAAGACTTCAGCTACAACGCGGCGGTTACGAGCTTGGCCTGCTTTGGTGTCATTGCTGGCAATTGGGCGTGTTTCGCCGTAACCAACAGCTTCAACGCGTCGTTTTGCAATTTTGAAGTTATTAATTAGAACTTCGGCGATCGCATTGGCGCGGTTTTGCGATAAAGCTAGGTTGTATTCATCATTACCGACACTGTCAGTATGGCCTTCAATCACGACACTGCTACCAGGTTGTGAACGAAGAAAGTCTGCTACTTTTTTGATTTCAGAAAAGTAGCGTGATTTGACGTCATATTTACCCGAATCAAAAAGAACGTTCATTTCGACGGACAATAGTTTGGTCGTAATTTCATGGCAACCATTATTATCCACACGCGCTCTAGGTGGCGTGTCCGGACACTTATCACGGACATTGATGACGCCGTCTTGATCATCGTCGGATAATTGTTTTTTTGTTACATTGGGATTAAACAATGATTCTGCATGGAGCGTCGTACCGACACTCCATAAACACAGAAATGTAACGATAACATATTGCCAATTTACCAACTTCCGCCTTCCTCGGTCGCATCCAAAAATAGACTCTCGTCATCAGGGCTGCTTGGCGTCGCTGAATCATTGGATGGGGTGGCCGTATTACTGGAGTTAGGAACGCTAGCGTCAGGCGCTTTGTTCTCAACAGATGTCTCGGCTTTTTTGAGCTCGTCAATCGCCGATTCTCCCTTGAGCGGTTCTTCGTCATCATCAAAGGCGTTTTTGAATCCTAATACTGTTGGGCGGTAGATTCGGAACGCCCGCATGAGCTCGCCTTTTGCATTAAATAGGCGGAATTCAGAGAATAGCTCATCATAATCGGCGTTTACGTAGTCTTGGCGGGCAGTAAATAGCTCATTCTCACTGTCTAGTACGTCAAGTAGTGTGCGTCGCCCTAAGCGGAACTGCTTCTCGTATGCTAACTGCGATTCTTTTGTCGCTATAACATATTCTCGTAAGTATTCTTTTGACCCCAATGACGCCTCGTACGCCGACCATGCTAAACGAACAGAAAGTTCAGTTTCTCGCACGGTATTTCGCTGTACTTCAGACGCTTGAACATTTTGTTGTACAGCAACTTCTTTGCGTCGTTTGTCGGTGTCACCACTGTAAATGTTGTAAGTCAGACGAAACATCGCAGTTAGGTCTTCGGAAGGACCTTCGTTACCATCAAGGTTATTGTTGAAGGTGCGCTCCATGATGAAGTTGAGCTCGGGGTACTTATTAGAATCGGTAGCATTCTTAAAGCTTTCTGTTGCTTTTACGTCCCAGCGCGCGCCTTCAATGGCGGGGTTGTATTTCATAGCTTGGGAAATAGCGTCGTCTAAAGACGTCGGAATGAGGTCCCGATCCGGTACCGGGTAAATCATTTCCTCTGGCGGTAATTCACCGACAACGTTTTTATATGTTGCTTCAGCATCTCGCAGGTTATTAATGGCGGATAAGCGATTAGCATTGGCTTTGGCCAATCGCGCAGTGATCTGACTGAGATCGGATTGTCGTCCAACTCCCGCATCACTTTTAAGCTTTATTTGTTCATAAATTCGAGCGTGCGTTTCTCGGTTCATGTCCGCCAAGTCGACCAACTCGCGAAAACGTAAAACGTCTGCATAGGCCTCTGCTACACTGAGAGCGGTATTCTCGACTGCAATAAGAGCTTGCCAGCGGTCGGCTTCCGTTTCTTCCGCTAAGCGTTGGGCGTCGTATTTTGACATAAACCCATCAAAGATTGGCTGAGTCAGACTTAATGATAGCTCCCTCCGAGTGAGACCTACGTCTTCGCCCGTATCGTTGTAATCATAGGTGGTCTCATGGCCCAGTCCTGCTGATAGGTCTATGGATGGGTATAAACCACCTCTCCTTGATATTTCAGTGTTTTCGACGCCTTCTCGGTACTTAGCCAAAGCTTGACGTACAGTTGGACTGTTTTCAATGGCGATGTAAGTTGCCTCTTCTAACGTTATCGCCAGTGCTGGCATCGTATAAAACGAAGTGGCTAACGTTAAGCCGTATACCAGTCTTTTAAATCGAATCATGAACTCGTCCACCCAATAAATATGCTTCCATCCCCCATCCTAAGGTAAAAGCGTGGTTTGTGTGTAGGGATCGTGTTAACCAATCTTTACTTTTACGGCCTATCTACGTGATTCACATGTAATTTTTTGTAACTCTACAAATCCCCCCACAGTAAATTAATGGCTGTGAGCGCAACAATGGGTGCCGTTTCTGTGCGTAAAACGCGGGGACCAAGGGCGATTGAGTGAAAACCGACCTCATGCGCTTGGGTCACTTCGTTATCTGTTAATCCACCTTCTGGCCCTATCAGTAAAGCGATATCCTTTGTTTCGGGAGCGGTGAAGCGGCTCAAAGGCTGTGCACTATGGTGATGTAACGTGAATTTTAAGGATTCTTTACACCTTGGTACCCAATCCGAGAGATTCGTTGGCATACATATCTCAGGGACAACGCCTCGGCCACATTGTTCCGCGGCACTAATAGCAACCTGCTGCCAATGCTGTACTCTCTTCTCCATGCGTGCATCGTTTAAGCGTACTTCGCAGCGCTCACTGAATAGCGGCTGTATTTTGAAAACGCCTGACTCAACCGCTTTTTGAATGGCATAGTCCATTCGTTCGCCGCGTGAAATAGATTGTCCGATAGTAATGCGAAGAGGTGATTCGTTGTGCAAATCTTCAAATTGCTCGATGTGTACTTGAGCGCTTCGCTTTTGGACATTAGTAAGGTAGCCGTGATACTGCCCACCGTGTCCGTTAAATAAGACAACGGGGTTATCGGTTTTCAATCGCAACACCTTACAGCAATGCTGGAACGCTCCATCAGGTAAATCAAACGTGGCGTTTTCCGCAAGGGGAAGGTCGACAAAAATTCGTGGAATGCGCATAAATAAGAAAGCCCTCTATTGAGAGGGCTTTTATAACGGAAATTGTAGGAATTATAAACCAGCAGCGTTACGCAACGTGTCGGCTTTGTCTGTGCGTTCCCATGTGAAGTTCTCTCCTTCACGACCAAAGTGGCCATATGCCGCTGTAGGCAAGTAAATAGGGCGTTTCAGATCTAGCATCTTAATAAGACCAGCAGGGCGCAGTTCGAAGTGCTCACGTACAAGCTGTGAGATAAGCTCATCGCTTACTTTACCCGTGCCGAACGTATTAATACTGATCGACGTTGGTTCTGCGACACCGATGGCATAAGACACTTGGATCTCACACTTGTCGGCAAGGCCTGCAGCCACGATGTTTTTCGCCACGTAGCGCCCAGCGTAAGCCGCTGAACGGTCTACTTTAGATGGGTCTTTGCCGGAGAATGCACCGCCACCGTGACGTGCCATGCCGCCGTAAGTGTCGACAATGATTTTACGGCCAGTTAAACCACAATCACCCACAGGTCCACCAATGATGAATTGGCCAGTAGGGTTGATGAAGAACTTAGTGTCTTTCGATAACCACTCTTCAGGAAGAACGGGTTTGATGATTTCTTCCATTACTGCTTCACGAAGATCAGCTTGTTTCACACTCGCGCTGTGCTGTGTCGACAGTACCACGGCATCGATTGCGCAAGGCTTGCCGTTTTCATCGTAGCGGAAGGTGACTTGGCTTTTTGCATCTGGGCGTAGGAATTCTAACGTGCCGTTCTTGCGTACTTCGGCTTGGCGTTGAACCAAGCGATGGGCATAGGTGATTGGGGCAGGCATTAGAACATCCGTTTCATTGGTTGCGAAACCAAACATCAGGCCTTGGTCCCCTGCACCCAGTTCTTTTTCGTTGGCTTCGTCTACACCGACCGCGATGTCGGCAGACTGTTTACCAATTGCGTTCAGGACAGCGCATGATTCCCAGTCAAAGCCCATGTCGGAGCTGTTGTAGCCGATCTCACGGATGACGCCACGAGCGATATCCTCGATGTCTACCCAAGCGTTAGTGCGAACTTCACCAGCGACTAACACCATGCCCGTTTTGACAAGAGTTTCACAAGCAACGCGCGCTTCTGGATCTTCTTTGATAATCGCATCCAAGATCGCATCGGATACTTGGTCTGCAACTTTATCTGGGTGGCCTTCAGAAACGGATTCTGAGGTAAATAATGAATACTCTGACATGTTTGAGCCTCTAAAAATTGGATTAAAGGGCGCCAAACAGGCATAAAAAAAACCCGCTTAGCTGAGTAAGGAGCTAAACAGGCGTGTCATGCTTCTGTTTAGCTGATTTTATATAGCGTCCGCAAGCCGAAACAAATCGACGCTGTGGCGCAAATAATGGACTAGGTGCGCTCAAAATTCAAGCAAGGAGGTGCTTTTAGGCGGGAGTTTCTGATGCTTTTTTGTTATGCTCTTGCTCATCTTTGTGCAATTTCATTTTCTTTGCTTAATTATAGAGCAGAACGCTCTGAGCGCCGTTGCATGCTTAACAGATAGCATGGAAAATGAAATCACATTTTGTACATTAATCAGGAGTGGATGATCAATGCCGTCTCGTAAACAACTTGCTAATGCTATACGCGTACTGAGTATGGACGCGGTTCAAAAAGCAAAATCTGGACACCCAGGCGCGCCAATGGGCATGGCTGACATTGCAGAAGTGCTTTGGAATGACTTTTTAAAACATAATCCGAGCAATTCTAGTTGGGTGGATCGTGACCGTTTTATTTTATCAAACGGTCACGGCTCTATGTTGATCTATTCTCTGTTGCACCTTTCTGGCTATAACTTGCCAATGGAAGAGCTTAAACAATTCCGTCAGCTACACTCAAAAACTCCTGGTCATCCTGAGTATGGTTACACAGATGGTGTTGAAACGACGACGGGCCCTTTGGGTGCAGGTATCAGTAACGCGGTAGGTATGGCCATTGCGGAGAAAACACTTGCTGCACAATTTAACCGCGAAGGTCACACGGTCGTTGATCACAACACATACTGCTTCCTTGGCGATGGCTGTATGATGGAAGGTATCTCACACGAAGCATGTTCGTTGGCAGGTACTCTTGGGCTAGGTAAGTTGGTCGCATTTTGGGATGACAACGGTATTTCTATCGATGGTCATGTTGAAGGTTGGTTTACAGATAACACACCTAAGCGTTTTGAGTCATACGGCTGGCACGTGATTGCCGACGTAGATGGGCACAATCCTGAAGCGATCAAAGCGGCCATTGAAGCGGCTAAAGCTGAGACATCGAAGCCGACGTTGATTTGTTGTAAAACCGTTATCGGTTTTGGCTCGCCAAACAAATCGGGTTCACATGATTGCCACGGCGCACCATTAGGTGATGAAGAAATTGCCGCAGCACGTGAATTCTTAGGTTGGTCTCACGCTCCGTTTGAAATTCCAGCGGACGTATATGAAGGTTGGGATGCCAAATCAAAAGGTGCTGCAGCGCAATCAGCATGGGAAGCGAAATTTGAAGCTTACCAAGCAGCCTACCCAGAGCTTGCCGCTGAGTTTGATCGTCGCGTTGTAAAAGGCGAGCTTCCTGCTGATTTTGCCGAAAAAGCTGCAGCTTACATTAAAGAGTGTCAAGAAAAAGGCGAGAGCATTGCGAGCCGTAAAGCATCACAAAACGCTATTGGTACTTTTGGTGCAATGTTACCAGAATTGCTGGGCGGTTCTGCTGACCTTGCTGGCTCGAACTTAACGCTTTGGTCGGGTTCGAAAGGCATTCAAGACGATCCTGCCGGTAACTACATCTACTACGGTGTGCGTGAATTCGGTATGAGCGGTATTATGAATGGTGTATCTCTACACGGTGGTTTCATCAACTACGGCGCGACTTTCATGATGTTTATGGAATACGCCCGTAACGCAGTGCGTATGTCAGCATTGATGGGCATTCAAAATATCTTCGTATACACCCATGACTCAATTGGTCAAGGTGAAGATGGTCCGACACACCAGCCAGTTGAACAGCTTGCTAACTTGCGTATGACGCCAAATATGTCGGTCTGGCGCCCAGCTGATGCAACAGAAACAGCAGTTGCTTGGTCTGCGGGTATTCAGCGCCGTACTGGTCCGACGTCTCTTGTGTTTAGTCGTCAAGGTTTGCCTGCATTGTCTCGTACGGATGCGCAAGTCGCAGATATCGCCAAAGGTGGTTACGTGCTGTCTGATTCTGAAGGTACGCCTGAGCTGATCCTAATTGCGACGGGTTCTGAAGTGTCCTTGGCGCTAGAGTCTGCCAAAGCATTGACTGAAAAAGGTACCAAGGTTCGTGTCGTGTCGATGCCATCAACGGATGTCTTTGATGCACAAGACGCAGCTTACCAGGAGTCTGTATTACCAAGCAGCGTGACAAAACGTGTTGCGGTTGAAGCAGCACATGTTGATTACTGGTACAAGTACGTTGGTTTCGGTGGCGCAATGGTAGGGATGCGTACCTTTGGTGAATCTGCACCAGGTGGTGACCTGATGAAACATTTCGGCTTCACTGTCGAAAATGTCGTTGCGACAGCAGAAAAACTGCTAGACGCCTAATGACTTTGCAATGAAAGAGGAGCGCAAGCTCCTCTTTTTTGTTGGAAGAGTGTGATAAGAGAACTATGTTGCGAATAGCAATTAATGGCTATGGCCGTATTGGTCGATCTGTCCTGCGTGCAATTTATGAAAATGGTTATCAAGACCGTTTGCATGTTGTTGCAATCAATGAGTTGTCGGATATTGAAACGATTAGTTATCTAACTCGTTACGATACCACTCACGGCCGTTTTCCAAAGCCAGTGTCAATTGAAGGTCAAAACTTAATAATCGGTGATGATAAAATTCAATGCTTCAACTCAGAGTCACCGGAAGAGCTCGACTGGCCGAGTCTTAATGTCGACTTGGTGTTGGAGTGTTCAGGCATGTTTGCTGAACGTGAGCAAATTCAGCGCTTTCTCAATGCCGGTGCACCACGCATATTGCTGTCTCAGCCCGCATCTGCGGACGTCGACGCGACGATTGTATTTGGGTTTAACCATGAACGGAGTATGGCTGCCGATCAAACGATTGTCTCGGCAGCTTCTTGCACGACTAACTGTGTTATCCCTGTATTGGATACTTTGCAAGAGTTGGCGGGAGTCGAGCATGGAGCGACGCAAACGATCCATTCGGCAATGAATGACCAACCGATTATCGATGCTTATCACACCAAAGATTTACGACTTACGCGTTCTGCAATGAGTTCGATAATTCCTGTGAATACCGGACTTGATCGAGGCATTGCGCGTCTGATGCCTGAGCTTTCTGGTAAAATTAGTTCTAATGCAGTGCGGGTTCCGACGATTAATGTGTCGCTTATTGATATGGTGATACGGACTAATCATCCGGTAACGGCAGAGCAAGTCAATCAAGCGTTGCAAGGGGCCGCTGCATCTAAGTATGCAGGTCTCTTGGGTTATACTCAGGAAGCGCATGCGTCGGTTGACTTTAATCATGACCCGCGCTCAGTCATTATTGATGGCACTCAGACCCAAGTAGTCGATGGTCGTCTGGTGAAGCTTCTGTGTTGGTTTGATAATGAATGGGGATATGCGAATCGCATGTTAGATGTGGCATGCTATTGGCAACAACAATTGGAAAACAGTGCTGAGCACTGACGATTTAATAACGACGAGGAATCGTGCATGACCGTAATTAAAATGACCGATTTGGATCTTGCGAATAAACGTGTGTTGATTCGTGAAGATCTTAATGTACCTGTGAAAGAAGGCAAAGTAACCAGTGATGCGCGAATTCGTGCGGCATTGCCAACACTGAAGCATGCGATCGAGGCAGGCGCTAAAGTGATCGTAATGTCTCACCTTGGTCGTCCAACAGAGGGTGAGTACGAAGAACAGTACTCCATGCAGCCTGTTGCAGATCATCTATCGGGGCTTCTTGGGCAAGATGTACCTTTAATCAAAGACTGGTTAGAAGGTGTTGAGGTTGAGTCCGGTCAGCTTGTTTTGGTTGAGAACGTGCGTTTCAACAAAGGTGAGAAAAAAGACGACGAAGTGTTGTCTAAGAAAATGGCAGCCTTGTGCGACATTTATGTAATGGATGCCTTTGGTACGGCTCATCGCGCACAAGCGTCGACTCACGGTGTTGGAAAGTTTGCACCCATTGCGTGCGCTGGGCCATTGTTGGCTGCGGAACTGGAAGCTTTAGAAAAAGCGTTAGCGAAGCCTGCTCGCCCGATGGCGGCGATTGTGGGAGGTTCCAAAGTCTCTACTAAGCTGACGGTACTTGAGTCGCTATCTGATAAAGTGGATCAGTTGATTGTCGGTGGCGGTATTGCTAATACGTTCTTGGCCGCAGCCGGTTTTCCTGTTGGCAAATCACTTTATGAAAAAGATTTGATTCCGCAAGCCAAAGCATTGATGGAAAAAGTGAACATTCCTTTGCCGGAAGACGTTATTGTCGCGACAGAGTTCTCCGCAGATGCGACCGCGACGGTCAAAGACGCGAAGGATGTAGCTGAAGACGATATGATTCTGGACATCGGTCCGAAAGCTGCATCTAAATTGGCAGGATTATTGGAAAGCTCGCAAACTATTATCTGGAACGGCCCTGTGGGTGTGTTCGAGTTTGATCAATTTGGTGAAGGCACGAAAGCGTTATCGATGGCGATCGCAAACAGTGATGGCTTCTCTATCGCAGGTGGTGGTGATACGCTAGCAGCTGTCGATAAATATGAGATTGCGGATAAAGTCTCTTATATTTCAACGGGTGGAGGGGCTTTCCTTGAATTTGTCGAAGGAAAAGTACTTCCAGCGGTTGCTATGTTGGAGTCACGCACGCAAAATTAGTGCTAGCCTATTCGCTAAGATTTGAATAAGACAGGGAAGACCCTGCAAGATGAGGCCTGCCAAAAGGGGGTCTCGTCTCTATAACTATAACACTTAGAGAGTGACCGGTCTGTCATTAGACAGGATGACAATATAACGATAAGGCGAAAGCCACATGTGACACACATGCGCATGAATAAAAAATCACAGGGTGACCTATACTGGTTACGCTAGTTGGGCACCAAACACTTCATTGTCAGAGGAAACTTTTATGCCTTTAATAAGTATGCGTCAATTGCTGGATCATGCAGCAGAGCATGATTACGGCTTGCCTGCATTTAATGTGAATAACATGGAGCAGGTAAAAGCGATCATGGAAGCAGCGGACGAGGTTAACTCGCCTGTTATCATGCAAGCTTCTGCAGGCGCGCGTAAATACGCTGGTTCTCATTTTCTTCGCCACTTGATTGCGGCGGCGATTGAAGATTACCCGCACATCCCAGTCGTTATGCACCAAGACCACGGAACCAGCCCAGCAATTTGTCAGCGTTCTATTCAGCTTGGCTTTTCGTCTGTGATGATGGACGGCTCTTTGATGGCAGATGGTAAAACACCTGCAAGCTATGAGTACAATGTTGATGTGACACGTCGTACAGTAGAGTTCGCTCACGCGTGTGGTGTGTCTGTAGAGGGTGAGTTAGGTTGTCTTGGTTCGCTTGAGACAGGCCAAGCTGGCGAAGAAGATGGTGTAGGTGCAGAAGGGATCTTAGATCACTCGCAAATGCTTACTGATCCTGAAGAAGCTTTAGCATTTGTTGAGGCGACAGGTATTGATGCATTAGCGGTGGCAATCGGTACTAGTCATGGAGCTTACAAGTTTACACGCCCACCTACCGGCGACATCTTAGACATTGAGCGCATCGCAAGAATCGTTGAGCGCTTACCGAATACGCATATCGTTTTGCACGGCTCTTCTTCAGTGCCTCAAGACTGGTTAGAAATCATCAACGAGTTTGGCGGTGAAATTCCTGAAACCTATGGTGTACCTGTTGAAGAAATCGTGAAAGCGATTCGCTACGGTGTACGTAAGGTGAATATTGATACGGATCTTCGTCTGGCGGCAACGGGTGCTATTCGTCGCAGCCTTGCTGAGCACAAAGGTAACTTCGATCCACGTAAATATTTAACTGAAAGCATCAAAGCGATGAAAGCAGTTTGTATTGATCGTTACGAAGCATTTGGTTCAGCGGGTCAAGCATCTCGTATTCAAACAATTGATCTTGAAGAAATGGCGGTTCGTTACGAGCGTGGCGAGTACGCTGATGGACGTCGTTTCTAATATAACTCGGTAGTGCGAGCAGCTTTTTTAATAAAATTCTTTAAAAAAGTATTGACCATGAAAATGGTTTATCTATAATGCTCGCCATTCCTTGCGGGAGTGGTGGAATTGGTAGACACGCTGGATTTAGGTTCCAGTGCTTCACGGCGTGAGAGTTCGAGTCTCTCCTTCCGCACCAAATTTTAAAAAAAGCTGACTTTATGTCGGCTTTTTTTTCGTCTGTAGTTTCTTTCAACCCGCTTCTCGTTAGAATGTTGTTATATATTCTAACGACTTCGCTGATTAATGTTGCTACGTTCTCGCTTTTTTTGTTTAGTGTCTTTGTTTATATCGCCACTGTTGTGGGGATACACATACGATCAAACTGATTACACCCTGCAGCGCTTTCTTGAAGAAAATTCTGGTGAACAGCCATTACTAGATCAACTTTCTGTAAGAGTGAGCTCTCCTCCAGTCCCCCTTAACTTTATACAAACTAAAACACTTTTGATTGGTATGATTTTCACGGGTACTGAGTCTGATCTTGAAAACCGTGCCTGGCTAGTCGCTTTTAAAAAGCGAATGCAAGCGTTGCGTATTGATTATCGTCTGGATGTTTTTTATTTGTCGGATACGCCGACAGCAGCGCGGGTTGCGTCGGTTTACGAGTCCGTTCGGAATTCCAGCTTCGATTATTTAATTGTTGATGGTGTTAACGAGTATTCTCGCGGACCAATAGAGAGGCTTCTGAAACGAAACTCACCAAGAGTTATCATGTTAAATGTGTCGTCGCCATTTCGAGCTTGGCGTTTACACTCACCATTAGTGTATGTGGGGGTTGATCACACCCAAGCGATGAACCGATTGTCTAGCTATCTGAATCGACGTTTAGAACGGGAGGCGACTATTGATGTCATCTCTGTTGAAGGTTCCTACTTGTCTGACGCGCGTTGTCGTGTGTTTGTTAATCAGTTGAAAAATATGGGGCGCTCGATTTCAGCGCACTACTCAGTGCAAGACAGCAGACAAGCAGGCAAGCGGGCAGCTTTGAGTCTATTAAAGCGGCATAATGCCCAAAAGAAAGACGTAGAGCACTTTATTTTTTCATGTACGCCAGCGATCAGTACGGGTGTATTGCTGGCTCTAGACGATCACAAAGTCGAGCAAACCTATACCAATAGCTGGAGCGGGCAACTACCGCATACGACAGCGGACGATCGACGGGTATTGGTTACAGTTTTAGGAATGCATGACAATATGGCTATAACTTCAGCCGAAGTGATAAAGGCGAATATAGAGTCGCGTTTGCTACCAACCGTTTATGTGGAGCCAATCCAACTTTTTACTCAAGATATGGATCAACAAACGCTTAACCTCATGTATGAGCAAGTTTTCAGATATTCGAGATCAATATGGCTTCATTAAGTTTAAAGCACCAATTTATAAAGTCGACACTGGTGCCATTCATCGTCGTCGCTGTTTTGATTGTTTTAATGTTAGGGGCGGCTGATTATGCGGCTCGTCAGGAACAGTCAGATGAAATGTTACAACAACGAGCGTCAGCGGTTCGTCTAAGCTTTTCTGCTTATTTGGATCGCGCTCAGTTTGAAGCCAAGTATTTAGCTCAGCAGCTCGGTGATAGTGGAAACTTGGATAGCCTATTTCAGCTTCATGACGTGCTTTTCTTTGGCGGGTTAGATTTTTTTTATGCGCGAATGTCTGATGGTGAAGAGTTAGTGGATCCTAGAGCTCGTTTGTATACCGCCGATACATTGGAAATGTTAGCGAACCAAGCGAGGTTGAATTTTTGGGTTCATATCTCGACCAGTGATGATGGTGAGCTTCTTGTGTACAAGCAGGTATTGCCTACTGATGAGTTGGGAGAAGTGAAGGGCTATTTATACGGTTTTATATCACTCAACAATAATTTAGCTCTTGCGAGTGATTTAATGGCGGGGGCAAAGGTTGATTACATGCGCTTAGAGGATGTCGCAGGAAAAACGCTGTTGATAGATCAGCAGCCTTATTACGCTAACGATGTCCCCTTCGTTACGCACTCTGGTGTATTGGTCGTGCCTGCATTGGCAAATAAGTTCTCTCTTGAATTACGCGTCATACAACCTTTGTCTAGAATCCTCAACCAGTGGCTAGTGTTAGCATGCAGTGTCATCCTTATTGGTATAGCGCTGCTATATTGGTTGGTGCAACATTATGCAGGCCGCTGGATGTTCCAGCCGCTATCGGCAATGCCGCTTAGGTCTTCGCATGAGGGTACAAGTTACCTTGAATTTGAGCCGCTGGTTGCGCAAATGGATCGATTTCAGACCCAACTTCGAGCGCGCGAGCAGCACTTACAATTGCTATTGGATTCACTGAAGTCTGCCATCATTTTCTGCGACGAATCTGCACGTGTGACCGCATTGAATAAGGAAGCGAAAACGTTGTTTCCTGAACATGCGACGGTGAAAACCATCTTTGATATGACGCCACTGGAGTTTCACCAGCCAATTCAGGGTGCGTTAAAAGGTGACTATGGTGTCCGATTTGAGTTGGAAGCAAAAGATGTTAACAAGATCTATGAGTGGCTGACTTACTCATTTGTGAACGAATATGGCTTTCGTGGTGTTATGTTGATTGGGCGAGATATCACTGAGGTTAAGAGATTATCTTGGCAGTTAGAGAGCTTATATCCGAGCCACTCATTAGATCGACCACAACCAGGTCCAGAGGCTTTACTCAAAGAAATTAGTTTGCTGGAAAGGTATGCGGATGACGAACAGGAGGTTCGAGCTGAGCGTTGGCTTATGGTGATAGGGCGATTACTGAGAGAGGTCTCCCAACCAGCCATTCTCTCGTCAGAGAGCAAAGCGCTAGGGCAGTTGTTAAGTGAGTCCCTAGAAGGTATTCGAAGCGCATTGATGTTATCGCCTCGACAATTGAGTAACTTGACGCTAGATATACCTCTAACTATTGCTAAGCAGAAGGCCTCTTGGAGCTCTGATCATGCTATTTGGATGCAGACGGCTTTATTGTTGTGTTTAAGTAGTAATATCTCCGGTCGACGGCTTCAGATAGGTTGGTCTGAAGGTGTCTTGACATTGACAGTAGGGGGCGCGTCAGAATTAACGCCTGCTTTAGAGTGGATGCTCGAAACGATTCCTAAGCTCATTAAAGGGCGCGTCTCTTTTGAGGGGGCTGGTCGTATTGTGCTAACGGCAACTATCCCTCCAATCAAAGAAAGTGAGCAAGTCGGTGAATTTGATAATAAGAAGGTGGCGCTAATCGAGAATACGTTCCCTGCGATCGAACGGGTCGAATTGCTTTTATCATCGGTAGGGATTCAGGCAGAAACGTTTGGGTCGTTTAACGATTTTTTGCATTCCAACAGCGCGTTTATGGGATCGTACGACTGTCTACTGGTTGGCCTCGGTGAAGCGCAAACTCGAGACCAAGGGATAGCGCAATTGAACGCGAGCTGCTCTATGGGGCAGAGTTTGCCTTTACTGTATTTAAGCGAGTCTGAGGTGAGTGAGCATGCACTGACTGTTTTGCAGTACCAACTGTTTAGCTACCATTTCGCCAAGATGCTTAATACTGCTTTGCAAGCCCCCCCTATATCAATGCAGCATCTTGTTGAGCAGAAAGATCACTGGATTTTGTTAGGAGGAACCGCTCTTGTACAAGCTGTTTGGCAGTCAGAGCTAGATGAACTCGGTATTATTGCTCGTAAGGAGCCTAACATAGATCATCTGGTCTCAAGGCTTCGTTATAGCGAGCGGACGGTTGTACTAGCGCTAGATCTGGTGGTCGCGCAGCAACTTGTGGAAATGGAGCGTGTTAATGATCAGGTTACGCTTGTCACGATAGAAGATTTTGCTGAGCGACCTGATACAATGCACTTTTTTGACACCGCTGCTCAGTTACCCGATTCGGAAACCGTGGCGCGTCTATGCCAACAGTTAAATAGTTAAGGTGAAGTGATATGAATGTAATCGGTTTAATCGGAGCAATGGATGAGGAAGTCGCCGTCATTAAAGGGTGGATGACAGATATGACCGAAACGACGCTTGCGGGATGTGAGTTTTATTCCGGTTACTTAGATGGGCAAGCGGTTGTGCTGCTCAAGTCCGGAATTGGGAAAGTAAACGCGGCTATCTCAACGACCTTACTAATGACCAAGTTCGCCCCCAGTCACGTTATAAATATTGGCTCTGCAGGAGGTTTTGACCCTGAGCTAGAGGTAGGGGATGTGATCATATCGGATGAAGTGATTCACCATGATGTGGATGTCACCGCGTTTGGTTACAAGTTTGGACAGCTCCCTAGTATGCCTGAAACGTACACAGCAGATGCTGCTTTGGTTTCTGTGGCGAAAAAGGCGGTTGCGACAGTAGGCAAAGTGTCCGCGAAGACTGGTTTGATTGGCTCGGGCGATGTCTTCATGTGTGAGCCCACTCGAGTAGCGAGAGTCCGTGAGCTGTTTCCGACGATGAAAGCCGTCGAAATGGAGGCCGCAGCGGTTGCACAGGTATGTTACAAGTTTTCTGTTCCGTTTGTGGTAGTGCGTTCACTTTCAGATGTTGCTGACAAAGAATCACCTGCAAGCTTTGAAGAGTATCTAGCCGTTGCTGCATTGAATTCATCCAACATGATTCGCGCTATGTTGCAGGAGCTATAAGTGAGCCTCTACAAAGGTTCCATGTATCAAAAATCTGCATTGAGCATACTATTGTTTGCCAGTGTTCAGAGCTATGGTGCAGAGCAATCCTCTAAAGCGACTTCTGACTTGCTGTCTGAGGAATGGTGGATATCAACGCACGAAGTGGTCTCCAAGCGCGTCGGTAGTTGGTCCAACGGACTGGATTCTTTTTTCTCTGGTCGGCGCGATCAGGTCGCCAACCAGAGTTTCGTAAGTATGCAATTTGGTAGCCTTATCGAAGAAGAAGAGGGTGTCTCAGGGTTTTTTAATCTCGATACTCGTATTCGCCTGCCTAATACTGAAGATCGGCTGAGCCTAGTAATTGAGACCAATGGTGATCAATTAACTCAGGATAACCAAGTTAATGAGAATGAAGCGGGTCAGAATATTATTGAATCCGCTAGTACAACCCGATTTTCGACGGCTTTGCGCTACATCAAAAAGGAATGGAATGCCAATGTTGATGCAGGGGTGTTACTTGATATGCCCATGGATCCTTTTGTCCGGGTTAAACTAAAGCAGACGCATCAGACGAACGACTGGCTATTAACGCAAAGCGAGTCACTATTTAGTTATTACTCACAGGGTAACGGTGGGCGTTATGCCATATCCGCTAATCGTAGGATCAATGAAAGCCTCGGTTTCAACGCCGATCTAGGTATTACGCATCTTGATTCCGAGTCTGAAACGTATTGGCGGGAAAATATCTATATAAACCAAGCGTTATCGAGTCAAAGTAAAATACGCTATCAAGTAAGTTACCTTCAGTCAGGTTGGCCTGAGCCATCTTCTGACAGCTTTCTGTACTTTATTCAATACCAGCGGTTGCTTTATGAAAACTGGCTAATTGGTGTTGTTAAGCCACAAATTTCTCATAGTCGAGATAACGATTACGAGGCTGCCGCGTCATTAACCTTGTCCCTAGAAGTATTACTTGGACAAGAATACCTTTAAAAATACACCGAGTGCGTATGGTCGCAAAATATACGGACTCTTTGTATAATTCCGCGCCTTCGACGAACTTCCATTGGGATACGTGCATGAGACCGGATGAAATAAAAACTGAGCATTACGGTGCTCAGCTGATTAGCAAAAAAGAGACCCTAATAGCGTTGATGGAAGGTCTAGACCTACCTGAGCTAGAGGTGTTTGAAAGCGCGCCAAGCCATTATCGTATGCGAGCGGAATTTCGTATTTGGCACGAAGGCGATGATTTGTTCTACGCCATGTTTGATTCCGCAGATCCGCGACAACCCATACGTGTTGATCAGTTTATTCCAGCGTCTAGTTTGATTAATGAGCTAATGCCGAAGCTATTGGATGCTATTCGTGATGTTTCCATTTTGCGGCACAAACTCTTTCAAGTGGATTTTCTGACCACCACAACAGGCGAGGCACTTATCAGCCTGCTTTATCACAAACCTATAGACGAGGCCTGGCATGAAGCGGCTGTCGCGCTCAATGAATTGTTTCCAGCGTGCCACTTTATTGGTCGTAGTCGAAAGCGTAAACAGATACTGACACGTGACTTTGTGATGGAAACGCTTACTGTTCATGGTCGTAAGTATCATTATCAACAAGTGGAGAATAGCTTTACTCAGCCGAATGCTGGGATCAGTGAAAAGATGCTTGAATGGGCGATGGATGTGACTCAAAGCTGTAGCGGAGAGCTTCTCGAAATGTATTGCGGCAATGGCAATTTCTCGATTCCTCTTGCACGTCGATTTGATCGAGTAATTGGTACTGAAATAGCTAAAGTATCAGTGAACTCTGCCACCCTAAATATTGCAATAAATGGCATGAAGAACGTTCAAGTCGTTAAAATGGCGAGTGAGGATGTTTCGGCTGCATTAAATGGTGAAGGTGAGCTTCCAAAACCTTTGGCTCAAGCGGGTATGGATACACTGTCTCCTTCCGTCGTATTAGTTGATCCGCCACGTGCAGGGTTAGATGATGCTACCGTTGAGCTAGTTCGTAAGATAGATAAGATTCTTTATATTTCATGTAACCCTGAAACATTGAAAAGGAACCTTGAGTCTCTCAGTTCAACGCATGAGGTCACGCGTTTTGCAATGTTTGATCAGTTCCCATACACCCACCATGTCGAAGCAGGTGTGTTTCTAGAGCGACGTTAAGTCGCTTTAGAAACCGAAATAACCTAAACAGAAAAACTAATCGTTTGCCCTAGTGCAGTATCAGGACTGATGTTGTATTGAGAGGCCACGCTCGCACTTTGCGAAGAGTTTGAAGGCGACGCATTCAAAGTATCACCGGATGTGCCTGACACCTCAGAGGCTAATGTCGCGTTGTTGGCCGTGGCATTGGCCCCAAACTGCGATGGGGTATTGGCATCACCAACTGTATTACTAGACGAACTTTGTGCAACAGTGGTTTGTTGGATACTTTCTTGCGCAAGTTGTTGAGCTTGAGGTGAGATCTCAACACTAACGTCCACGGAAGCAGGCGCGACGCTGGGCGCGTTACTGGTGCTCGGCGGGGCAGATGCCTGACTTGAAATCGGACTGACAAAGCCATTGTTAACGTTTTCGATGTCCATTGAACACCTCGCTGACTATTAATTGATCAGTGTATTCTAGTTTGAAAGCGTTATTTTCTCCAGTTCAATTGCGTATCAATGGTGTAATTTCTCGTTGAGTTGAGTATCAATCCTCTTAAGATGAGCCACATTCCTCTATCCTGTGCTTGGTCAGTTTTCGTTGTGTGTTAACATAGCGTCTTAAAATTCCCCCACCACCACAGAGAAGTCAGAAGAAGCGATGAGCAATACCTCTTTAAATAAATCAAAAATCAAAATTTTGTTATTGGAAGGCGTGCATCAGTCTGCTATTGACGCGCTGAATGCAGCTGGCTATGAAAACATTGAGTACCACAAGACTGCTTTATCGGAAGCGGACCTGATTGATAAAATTTCCGAAGCACACTTTATTGGTATTCGGTCACGTACTCAGTTAACGGCTAAAGTGCTAGAGCATGCAGATAAGCTAGTTGCGATCGGCTGTTTCTGTATTGGTACAAACCAAGTTGACCTTGATGCTGCATCAGATAAAGGTGTAGTTGTGTTTAATGCTCCGTACTCCAACACTCGAAGTGTTGCGGAGTTGGTCATTGGACAACTGATTTTATTGCTCCGCGGCATCCCAGAGAAGAATGCTGTTTGTCACCGTGGTGGCTGGATGAAATCTGCGGTTGGTTCATACGAGACTCGCGGGAAGCGCTTGGGTGTTGTGGGATATGGCAGTATCGGCACTCAATTGAGTGTGTTAGCTGAATCCCTTGGTATGGATGTGTGTTTCTATGACATTGTAACGAAGCTGCCATTAGGTAATGCGCGTCAAACTAAGTCTTTAAGTGAGCTTTTATCTACGTCTGACGTTATTAGTTTGCATGTGCCTGAAACCCAAAGCACTAAAATGATGATTGGGCCAGAAGAAATCGCGCAGATCAAAAAAGGCGCCATCTTTATCAATGCGTCACGTGGTTCAGTGGTAGATTTGGAAGCGTTAGCAGAATCTATTAAAGCCGGCAATATTTCGGGTGCAGCGATTGATGTGTTCCCAGTTGAGCCAAAAGGTAATGCTGAAGAGTTTGTTTCGCCGTTACGAGGTTTAGATAATGTTATCCTGACACCACACATTGGTGGCTCGACGATGGAAGCGCAAGAAAACATTGGTGTGGAAGTGGCTGAAAAGCTTATCCAGTATTCCGATGTGGGTACAACCACCGCCGCGGTTAATTTCCCTGAAGTAGCGCTTCCAGCGCAGGCTGACAAGCATCGTATCTTGCATATACACGAAAACCGCCCTGGCGTTTTGTCTAAGATCAACGCGATCTTCTCCGAAAATAACATCAACATTACAGGTCAGTTTCTTCGTACTACAGAGAAGCTTGGTTACATGGTAATGGAAGTGGATGCTGAAGAAGGTGAGTTAGCGCTTGAGAAGGTAAAAGAAGTCGAAGGTACGGTGAAAGCACGCGTATTGTTCTAATATTTTTGCTGAGCGATTAATTCGAATAAAAAACCGATACAAATAGTATCGGTTTTTTTGTTTTTGGCTACTTAGAGTGAATGCCGAGGGTGGTCGTGATATCTTGGATTTTCTGGCGAACATTGGTCGTCATTTGGGCTAAAAATCGTTCTGACTCTTCTGCTTGTTCTTTAACTCTTTCGACAGCCTCGGTTAATTTGCGCACGCTTTGTTTCTGCTCTGCAGCATAACCTGTGGCCTTGCGTGAGAGTCTAGTGGATTGTTCTGACTTGGTTTGTACTTCCTGAGCGGACTGGCCTAGCTCTGTGGTTAGGTTTTTCTGTTCACCTGTTGCTGACTCAATTAGATTTAAGTTTTTACGCAAGTTGGTAGTAGATTGCGTGAGGGATTCAAAGATTGCAGTGATCTCTTCTAATGATTGCTGTGTTCGGCCAGACAGTGTCCTAACTTCCGTTGCAACCACTGCAAATCCGCGCCCATGCTCGCCTGCTCGTGCTGCTTCGATGGCGGCATTCAGGGCGAGGAGGTTGGTTTGTTCAGCAATGTCCCTGATACCTCCAACAATTGAGTTAGCACTTGAGACAGAGTCCTCAAGGTTTTCTAACGCCGTTTTGCTTTTTTGCAGACGCTCCACCGTGGTATGGTTCGCGGCTTCTAATGTGGAGGCTTGTTGTAAACTAGTTTGCATGGCAATGCTGGTTTCGCCCGCATAACTTTCGACTTCTTTTGCCCTTACCTCGGCTTTGTTAGCGAGGACGTCGACATGAGAGGCTTGTTCGACCGTGTGCTCTAATGCTTGCTTCGAGGTGACACTGATATCGTGCACTTGACCAAAGGCATTGAGCATTTCATTGAGTGAGCTCGATATATTCTTTAATTCAGTATCTCGTTGAATTCGTTGAGTGGCGATTTGTTCAAGATAGCGGTTTAGGTATCGAGCAATATCTGATAATTCATTTTTGTTATTACGCACACTTAAGGTATTGATATCATCACTTTCTACCAGCGCTTTCACTGCGTTATATAGGTCTTTGGCACTGTTTACGACGATGCGTGTTTGGAATAAGTGAGTGATCACTGTCGTGAGTATCATAATGACGACGAATGTACCGAAGGCGATTAAGGTATTGCGTTCTGTCGCGGCAGTCGCTTCTTGTATGGTCGCTGTGCCTTGATTTAGCTCCTCCTCTAGTTCAGTAATAAGGCGTCTGATGCGAACTTTAGCCGTTTCTGCTTGAGTGATGACGGCTCTAGTGGTGTCGATATCTTTCATATAGCGATTTGCCCAGGTATTGAGCTCACTTTTTGTTTCTTCGAAAGCGTCACTTGCTTCGTCTTCTTCGCTATCACTTCCCCACCCCATCAGCGCAGATAAGTCATCATTAGACGAGTTATCGTCGGTCGCCTGAGCCTGCCACGGAGGTAATTGTGTAAACGTGTTTATTTGATTAATTAGATCTTGGTTAGTTTGAATTAACCTATTGCGGTTATCACTACTTGGGTTGTTCAAATAGTTACCAGCTGCTTGTTGTAGACTAGAAAGTGCAGCAAATATATTACCTTGTGCTGTGAGGTAGCGCACAGCTAGGCGTTGATCAACGTCATCATCTTTGTCGTTTAATTTCTGATTGAGATAGTCCAAAGACAGTAACATTTGACGTTCATTGTTGTGGACTAGAGCGTAAGGATTACCAGAAAGTTTACCCGCAGCACGTACATCAGATTGTAGGCTTTGAAGAATGGCGTCAAAGCGCTCAGTGAGCGATTCCTTTAGCGATGTCGGCAGAGGATCAAGCTTAGGTAGAATATGATCTGTAATGAATAGCTCTGATTCGTTAAGAATCGAGGCCTCGCCTGTGGATAAATAGGACTCAATTGTTTGCTTTAACTCTATAGCGGACGCTTCCCACACCGCATTAAATGCATCGTTTTGATCGAAGGCGGCACGGTATTTATGCGTACTCCATAGTAATAGAGCGATTAACGCCACGGCAATGACAATGTAGCTAGAGGTTGTGATGCGAGTAACGTGGGAAATCTTCACGGTAGTTTCTCTTAAGTTTTTGGCTGTCTCATTCGAATGGAAACCACTTTATTATCAAAATATTACGAATTTGTTTCGGGACACTAGGGAATGATGTTTTCGTTTCTTTTTGGTCGCTTAAAAAATAGAGATGGGCTTAGTCATTCATAGTTAATATTGACTTCATGGTCAGTTTTTATTGACTGTTCATTTTTTCGTCACTAAATTGTCATGGTTGTCGTCAATAATTGAACAATCATTTAATAAAAGACGGCACTCAAATCTCTTAGCGGAAACGACTGTCACAAGGATTAAAGGAGCAATTATGACTATCTCTCGTCGCCAATTCTTAAAAGGAGCTTCAGCCGCAGGTGCTGTTGCTGCAACGTCCTTCTCGATCGGTAATGCGATCGCAGCGAACAAAGAATTAAAGATTTACGCATGGGCTGGCTACATTACTGACGAAATGTTGGCAGACTTCAAAGCGAAAACAGGTATCAATGCTACGTTTACCCCATATGGCACAAATGATGAACTAATGAACTCACTACGTGCGACAGATGGTACGGGGTTCGACATCATCATGCCGACAGTAGATCGTGTGCCAGGTTATGTGGATTATGAGTTAGTTCAGCCTTTAGACACATCACGCATTCAGTGGGATGGCTGCTTGGATAGTGCAATCTCTGGCTCTGAAGTAGGGGGTGTGGTAGATGGCAAACGTTACTTTGCTCCGTCCGATTGGGGGACTGAGGCGATCGCTTATAATACAGATTACGCTGACGTCGACCCAAGTAACCTAAGCTATGGTGACTTGTGGAAACCTGAGCATGCAGGTGGTGTGACGGTTCGTGGTCACTCGGCGTTGGTGGGTGTTGGCTTATGGCTAGAGAAAATGGGCAAATTGCCTTACCCACTTTTAGAATCCTACAAAACCGAAAAAGCGATGCGTGCTAATTTTGATGTGATCTTAAAAGAAGCTGTGAAACATAAGGATATGATTGCTCAGTTCTGGTCCACAGAGAATGAAGCACAAGGTGCGTTTCGTACCAATGGAGCTTTAATTGGCCAAACTTGGGACAGTACCGCCTTTAAACTAGGTCAAGAAGGCGAGCCTATTGCCTATGGCGCTCCAAAAGAAGGTGCCTTAGCTTGGATGGAAGGTTTTGTGATACCTAAGAATGCCAACAATGTTGACTCGGTATACGAGTTCATTAATTGGTACTACACGCCTGAGGCTGGAGCGATGTTTGTAAAAGCTACGGGTTATAATTCAACGGCGAAAGGCGCAGCGGAACTTTTACCGACAGCGACGAAACAATTCTTTAATGATTCATACACGCAGCAAGATTTAGCGAACCTATGGTGGTGGCCAATACAAGAACCATGGTATGTGGCACTGCGCAATGAGTACCAAGATCGCTATTTATCTGCATAAGTTTAAGACTTAAGCACATCTCTATGCCTGCTGGTGCGCCAGCGGGCTTTTGTCGTTTATTAAAGAATAAGTTGAGAGGTCTCATGGACAGTAGTGTTCATTTAGATAATGTCGTTATGCGTTTTGGTGGGTTTACCGCGGTTCAAAAAATGGATTTGCGGATCCACTCAGGGGAGTTTTTTAGCTTTTTAGGACCATCTGGGTGTGGCAAGACAACCATCTTAAATATGGTTAGCGGTTTTTTAAAGCCAAGTGAAGGCGTTGTTCGAATTGGTGGTGAAGACATGACGTCCGTGCCAGCGAACAAACGTCCAACATCGATGATCTTTCAGAACTTGGCTTTGTTCCCTCTCATGACCGTTGCAGAGAACATCGAGTTTGGGCTAGAAGTGCGTGGCGTTTCAAAAGCTGAACGTAAAAAGGCGTCGGATCGACTGCTTGAGTTGGTGGCGCTCGAAGGAAGTGGCACCAAGAAAGTCTCAGAGTTGTCGGGCGGTCAAAAGCAGCGAATAGCGATTGCACGAGCGTTGGCAGTTGAGCCACAAGTTTTGCTTCTCGACGAGCCGCTATCTGCTTTGGATTTAAAACTACGTCAACATATGCGAACGGAGTTAAAAGAAATTCAGCGTAAAACCGGCATCACTTTTATCTACATTACTCACGATCAAGGCGAGGCGTTAACGATGTCTGATCGGGTTGCCGTTATGTCCGCTGGGAGATTGCAGCAGGTGGCTGACCCTATTGCCTTGTATCGTGATCCTAAAACATCATTTGTTGCGTCGTTTGTTGGAGAAAACAACAGTATTGCCGGTACGGTCGTCGAATCCCGCAGTGGAGAGGTGGTGATTGATGCTGGCGTATTGGGTAAATTGGCTGGCCGCGTAACTCAGCCAATTGAGAAAGGGCAGCGTGCGACTTTATTTATTCGTCCCGAGTCATTCCAGTTAGGTAGTGGCTTAGATTTCACGCTGCCAACGATATTAGAAGAAGTGAATTTCGAAGGGTCTTATTTGACGCTGAACAGCTCAGCAGCTGATCAGCGAACACTGTCTGTGCAGTTGGCAGCAAATCAATATCACGAAGACATGATTGCTGGCCGAGCTTTAAGCTTATCCTACAACAGTAAAGATGCGATTGTAATTGCTGGGGAGGCTAGTGATGTTTAGCCAACTTACAAATCGCTTTGGTGGTCCCCTATCTGCTGCGCTTATTGGTTTGATCGCAATATGGCTAATTGGGATGGTGATTCTGCCCCAGTTGTTGATGGTCGACTATTCGCTTAAACCTAATTTGCTACCCAGTGAAGAAGGCGGACCAAAAGATCAGTATTCATTGGTCAACTATGCAACTTTATTTGGTAACACGATTCATTTGTCCATTTTTTTTAAAACGATTTGGTCGAGTGTATTGGTGACGTTGCTAACTCTTATAGTGAGTTACCCATTGGCATTCTATATGGCAAAAGTGGCAACCCCAAAGCAGGCAGCACTTTGTCTATTACTTCTTCTAATTCCTTTTTGGATTAATGAGATACTGCGTACTTTTTCTTGGTACATCATTTTGGCGTACAAAGGCCCATTAAATGCTTTGCTATTAGGCCTTGGGCTTATTGATCGTCCCGTGCGCTTCCTTTCAGGAGACGGTGGTGTATTGATTGGGATGGTATATGCCTACATTCTATTCATGATATTCCCCATTTATAACGCAATCGAGAGTTTAGACGGTAATCAAGTAAAAGCAGCACGAAACCTTGGGGCTGGCTGGATCAGAACGCATTATCGCGTGATCATTCCCCACGCCAAGCCGGGGATTGCAACGGGTTGCATTATGACATTCATGCTGGCTGCAGGTAGCTATGCTGTCCCTGCATTACTAGGCTCTCCTGGAAGTCGTTGGTTTACGCAGATTATCTACAACTGGTTTTTTGAAGGAGGAGATTGGAATCAAGGCGCAGCCTATGCTTTTTTGCTCTTGGTTATATGTATTGGTTTTATAGGGTTAGTAATGAAGCTCTTTAAAGTCGGTTTGGGGGACATTGCGCGATGAGATCTGATGTCATCATGAAATATGGTATTCGGTTCTATATAGGTGTCTTTTTCCTATACCTTTTTACTCCTCTAATCGTGATGGGGCTTGCGACATTTAACGATAGCCGTTTTCCTACCGTGTCGCCTTGGAAAGGGGGGACATTAAAATGGTTTGAGGCGCTCGCACAAGACGGAGCGATGTGGGTGGCTTTGGGTAACAGTGTCATAGTTGCTGTCGGTGTTTTGGTTGTGGCCGTACCTATCGGGGTGTCTTGTGCCCTTTTTCTCTCGACTGTAGAGGGAAAGGGTAAAACCTTTCTTTACTCTCTTATGATGTCACCGCTATTAACACCCGGTGTAATAGTTGGTATTTCTACTCTGATTTTTTGGCGGGGTATGTCGGTTAGTGGAGGGATAGCATTAACTGTCATTGCACAGACAACGTTTATTGCTGCTTATGTCATGCTCATGGTGCTAGCACGGTTGCAACGCTTTGATCGCACCCTAGAAAATGCAGCACTTAGCTTGGGGGCTACGCAGTGGCAAACTTTTCGTCGGATATTATTGCCGTATTTAAAACCTGCCATTTTTTCTGCAGCTGCGATAGCGTTTCTGCAGTCTTTTGAAAACTACAACACTACTCTATTCGTGAAGGGCTATGATACAACTCTAACCGTCTATATCGCTTCAAAGGTTCGTACTGGATTAACCCCAGCAGTTAATGCACTTGGACTGGTTTTAATTGCTATCACAGTAGTATTAGCAGTTGTGTATGAAATGAAGCGTCGAAGCGAGCAGAAGAGTAAAAGAGAGGCTTTGTAATGCGTATTGGTTTGTTTGTGGGGAAGTTTGTTTAAAAAATAAACGAATTGGCTTGCTTTAAACCAAAAAAACGACTAAAACTTAACGCCCACCAAGAAAATGTTACGTGTGAATGACTTTTTTATTAATTAATTTAAAAAGTACTTGCGCTGAAATCTTAGGTGGGTATTATACGCACCCACTGACACGGACAACGCTTCAGAGCAACGAAGCACAACGAGTCAGACGCTCTTTAAAATAGATAATCAGATAATTTGTGTGGGCGCTCGCTGGAGACTTCAGCAGACCTCTTAGAGGTCAAAAAAGATTGAAGTCTTAGATGAGTGAACACGTCAATTCGCTTTACGGTTGTTTGGCCTTTGGGTTGAACGACAATAGTTAAAGTCAGACGTAATCATGAGTTTGAGCAAACTTTTAAACTGAAGAGTTTGATCATGGCTCAGATTGAACGCTGGCGGCAGGCTTAACACATGCAAGTCGAGCGGTAACATT
>NZ_QKRA01000029.1 GCF_003362755.1 Marinomonas piezotolerans | reverse complement strand
TTCGGCTTCATGATTAAGTACTCATTTTTAATAATGCCATTGATCCTCTCAGCCAGCGCATTCTGGTAGCAATCGTAGCCATCCGTCATCGAGCACTGAACTCCATGCTTTTCATGGAGCTGTTGATATTGCTTAGAGTAATATTGAAGCCCTCTATCTGAATGATGCACGAGCAATTGAGCTGTTTTCGTTCGTTCTTTTAAAGCATTTTTATAGACTTTAATGACGGCATCAGTTCTTAGAGTATCGTCTACGTGATATCCCACTATTTTTCGTGACCAAGCTGAGATACGTGTCGCTATTTTGGGTAGGAACATAAGTAATGTCGGCCACCCATAGCTGCTCAGGTCCACTTGCTTGTATTTGATTTTCACCATCCTTAATCAAGTTTGGATGGCAGTAAAAACGGTGACGGCTCTGTGTTGTCTTATGGTATGAGCGCCTTACTTTAACCAATAAACGTGCTTCTCTAAGCACCCTAAACAAACGGTCTCGACCAAAATAGCAGCAGTGTTCCAAGCCAAGTTTATGCTGAAGCTTTCTCGTACCCATCCGAGGATGCCGTAAACGAATGCGTTGCACTCGATTGATCACATCATTATTTAAATGGTCTTTTCGCTCAGCTAGTAAACAGCGTTTGTAATAAGCTTGCCTTGTGATACCAAGATAGAGACAACATTCAATGACACTAAAGCCCTCTACTTTCTTTTCTTGGATCGTTTGGCAAGCGGCTTTTTTGACACGCTTACCCCGTAATCACGCTTTAACACCATGATCATGTGCTCAAAAAACTCAGTTTTTCTCTTAGTCTCAGCCAACTCAGTTTCAAGTTCTTTAATGCGCTGCTCAGGAGTAAGCTCTTTTGACTCAGTCATAGGACCTCCTTTTGGATGTAAAGGCGAAACACCTTGACTCCAAACTAGCCGACCATGCTTTCTAAGCCAAACTAAAACTGTAGAACGGCCTTGTATACCGTATTTATTTTGAGCTTGTTTATAGGTCAGCTCGCCTTTTTCTACTTGATCAACAACAGCCAATTTAAAGGCAAGGTAATAATCACGCTGTGTACGCTTAGATGTTGTGGTCATTGCACTCTCCAATTGTTGTATTGAAAAGTGACAACCTTATTTAGGACGGGTCA
>NZ_QKRA01000028.1 GCF_003362755.1 Marinomonas piezotolerans | reverse complement strand
GGTAATCCCCCCGAAAATTAACAGCAGCCAAAAGTAGAATTTTCTCGTAATCTAAACGCAGGAGGTTCTGCATGAAAAAGTCACGTTATACCGACAGCCAGATTATGGCGATTTTGAAACAAGCTGAAGCCGGAACGCCCGTTCCAGAGCTGTGCCGTGAACATGGCATGAGCGCGGCATCATTTTATAAATGGCGAGCCAAATATGGCGGTATGGATGCTTCTTTAATGGCGCGGATGAAAGAACTTGAAGAGGAAAACCGTCGCCTTAAAAAGATGTACGCTGAAGAACGCTTGAAAGCCGAGATCATACAGGAAGCCATGGCAAAAAAGTGGTGAAGCCGTCTCAACGGCGAACCATGGCTCAGCATGCAGCAGCAAATAAAAAAGTGAGTATTCGTTTGGTTTGCTCGGCTTTTTCGATTAGCGAAACGTGTTACCGCTATCAAAGCCAAAACAGCGATGAAAACGTACAGATTGCAGAGCTGTTGGTTGATCTTACCGTAGAGCAAACGGATTGGGGCTTTGGTCAATGCTTCAATTACCTTCGCAATACAAAGGGCTATCCTTGGAACCATAAGCGTGTGTACCGCATTTACTGTGAGCTGGCTCTGAATCTACGCATTCGCCCAAGACGTCGGCTTAAGCGAAACACACCGGAACCACTGAAAGAACCGACAAAACCGAACCAGGTCTGGTCGATGGACTTTATGCACGATCAGTTGGCAGATGGACGAAAGTACCGCCTGTTTAATGTGATCGATGATTTTAAGCGTGAGGGATTGGCCATGGAAGCTGGCTTCTCCTTACCTTCACAGAGAGTAATTAGGGTTCTGGATCAACTACTGGAGTGGCGGAGGAAACCTATAGCTCTTCGCTGTGATAATGGCCCGGAGTTTATTAGCCATGAGTTCGTTAAGTGGGCAAAAAAGAAAGGCATCAGAATAGACTATATTCAGCCAGGTAACCCTCAACAAAATGCGTATATTGAGCGTTACAATCGAACGGCGAGATATGGGTGGGTCAGTAAACACCTATTTGATACGCTTGAAGAAGTTCAAGACTATGCAACAGAATGGCTGTGGTTTTACAATCATGAAAGGCCACATACTGCCAACGGAGGTAAGCCACCTCTAATGGCTGCATAACCTCTACTTTTAAGCTGTATTAAAAAGGGGAGGATTACC
>NZ_QKRA01000027.1 GCF_003362755.1 Marinomonas piezotolerans | reverse complement strand
TGCAATCAAGACTTTAATATCTTCCACACCTGGCCCTTTATATCCTCGGTCAACAAAACAGATTTCAGGTTTTCGCCCAATCAAGGTTTCTACTTGTTGCTGTTATTTTTCGGGGGGATTACCGTTGAGAAGTGTCCCCCCAATTCGTTGTCCAATTGGTTCCAATCAATAACCTTAGCCAGTCGAACTAAAGGATGGTTGGGGTCAATGATGTCAACGAGCTGTGGTTGGAATAAATCCTTTTGCGATATAGTCTTTGTCTGACGAGGCTTCATAAAAATCACCCATTCTGCAACTTTTTGGGCCTTATGGCGCATTTATAGCAAGATTTAGGCATTAACTATCTTATAAAAACACTTTGCATTCAATGGGTTGAGAGTTATTCAGGGACGACTAAATAGGTTGGCTTCTTTAAGGTTTCTTATAAGTGCTATATGCCTCAGTATGAGCAAAGTCTTGTGCTGGGGTTTTGCTTTCTGCTTCAGTTGCCAGCTATTCGCTGCCTTAGCAGTCATCAAAAATTAGGTATTGTCCTTCATAAGATTAGAATGCATGTTCAATAAATATTCGCGAACGATTTCAATTTCCTCAAGGCTCATACCGCTTTGAGCCACGTCATTGACTTCTTTTGCTAGAGGTTCAAGGGTATCCTTAAGGCTCTTTCCATATTCAGTTAAATAAACGACCTGTCTTGGTTTTCCTTCAGTTATAGGGCGAAGCTCGACGAGGCCAGCTGCCAACATGCGTTTAATAACGGAGTTCGTTGTGGGTCCAGTAAGTCCCACTCGTTCACTTAAGGTTTTCTGGGAGATTCCTTCCTCGTTCCAGAGCTCACGTAAGTATCCCCAAAATCCATGGTTTACGCCGTAGGGCTGTAATCTTCGTTCCAATGAATTGAAGTACTGCTTCGAGAGCTCTCGAATAATGTGTGCCATCCTCTCGTCTTTTAGCTCTGGGGCAGTATTTAATTTCTCTGCAGACATGTTCCTGTATCCTGGATTTTTAATATTATCGAACTTGTAAACTAGGCTTTAAAAAAACCTAGGTTTACTGGTGTTTTAAGCATCAGGGGTAATCAGATCATGTTAGTTAACTAACACGATCTGTCATCTTAGGCCCTTACTATGCTTCCATGTATAGTCGCATCGATAAATCGACAGCTTTAATATCTTTGGTGAGTGTACCCATTGATACATAGTCAACGCCAGCTTGTA
>NZ_QKRA01000026.1 GCF_003362755.1 Marinomonas piezotolerans | reverse complement strand
CTTGCCTTTAAATTGGCTGTTGTTGATCAAGTAGAAAAAGGCGAGCTGACCTACAAACAAGCTCAAAATAAATACGGTATACAAGGCCGTTCTACAGTTTTAGTTTGGCTTCGAAAGCATGGTCGGCTAGATTGGAGTCAAGGTGGTTCGCCTTTACATCCAAAAGGAGGTCCTATGACTGAGTCAAAAGAGCTTACTCCTGAGCAGCGTATTAAAGAACTTGAAACTGAGTTGGTTGAGACTAAGAGAAAAGCTGAGTTTTTTGAGCACATGATCATGGTGTTAAAGCGTGATTACGGGGTAAGCGTGTCAAAAAAGCCGCTTGCCAAACGATCCAAGAAAAGAAAGTAGATGGCTTTAGCGTCATTGAATGTTGTCGTTATCTTGGAATCACAAGACAGGCTTATTACAAGCGCTGTTTGCTAGCTGAGCGAAAAGACCATTTAAATAATGATGTGATCAATCGAGTGCAACACATTCGTTTACAGCATCCTCGGATGGGTACGAGAAAGCTTCAGCATAAACTTGGCTTGGAACACTGCTGCTATATTGGTCGAGACCGTTTGTTTAGGGTGCTTAGAGAAGCACGGTTACTGGTTAAAGTAAGGCGCTCATACCATAAGACAACACAGAGCCGTCACCGTTTTTACTGCCATCCAAACTTGATTAAAGATGGTGAAAATCAAATACAAGCAAGTGGACCTGAGCAGCTATGGGTGGCCGACATTACTTATGTTCCTACCCATAATGGCGATACGTACCTCAGTTTGATTACGGATGCTTGGTCACGAAAAATAGTGGGATATCACGTAGACGATACTCTAAGAACTGATGCCGTCATTAAAGCCTATAAAAATGCTTTAAAAGAACGAACGAAAACAGCTCAATTGCTCGTGCATCATTCAGATAGAGGGCTTCAATATTGCTCTAAGCAGTATCAACAGCTTCATGAAAAGCATGGAGTTCAGTGCTCGATGACGGATGGCTACGATTGCTACCAGAATGCGCTGGCTGAGAGGATCAATGGCATTATTAAAAATGAGTACTTAATCATGAAGCCGAAAGACCTGAATGAAGCTCGGCTAATGATATCGGAGTCGGTAGAAAGCTATAATAAGAGTCGGCCGCATATGGCCCTAAAATACAAAACGCCCGATGAGGTTCATCGAGCGTTTTAATGTCTGAATAAGTGTCAACCTATATCAGGACTAGTCA
>NZ_QKRA01000024.1 GCF_003362755.1 Marinomonas piezotolerans | reverse complement strand
TCTGACTTAGTGCTTTGCACTAAACTTGCTCTTTAACAATTTAGACTTTTGAAATAGACGATAATCAAGCGTCAAACCGGTGGGATCCTCTTCTAACCCAAGAGAGATTCTATGATCGTAAAATCCAGTGCTGAGACAAAAGCAGCGTTGGTATGTAGTTCAGAGTAGCGATTAAAGGCAACTTTAATTAAAAAACTATTTTGGGTTATATGGTCAAGTGACCAAGCGTGCACGGTGGATGCCTTGGCAGTCAGAGGCGATGAAGGACGTGGTAATCTGCGAAAAGGTTCGGGGAGTTGATAAACAAGCTTTGATCCGAACATGTCCGAATGGGGAAACCCACCCGCTTGCGGGTATCGTATGGTGAATACATAGCCATGCGAGGCGAACCCGGGGAACTGAAACATCTAAGTACCCGGAGGAAAAGAAATCAACCGAGATTCCCTTAGTAGCGGCGAGCGAACGGGGATTAGCCCTTAAGTTGAATTGGTGTTAGTAGAAGGCTCTGGAAAGTGCCGCCATAGTGGGTGATAGCCCCGTATACGAAAACGCCTTTTCAATGAAATCGAGTAAGACGGGACACGTGATATCCTGTTTGAATATGGGGGGACCATCCTCCAAGGCTAAATACTCCTGACTGACCGATAGTGAACCAGTACCGTGAGGGAAAGGCGAAAAGAACCCCAGTGAGGGGAGTGAAATAGAACCTGAAACCGTGTACGTACAAGCAGTGGGAGCCGACTTCGTTCGGTGACTGCGTACCTTTTGTATAATGGGTCAACGACTTAATGTTAGTAGCAAGCTTAACCGTTTAGGGGAGGCGTAGGGAAACCGAGTCTTAATAGGGCGTTCAGTTTCTAGCATTAGACCCGAAACCGGGCGATCTATCCATGAGCAGGTTGAAGGTTGGGTAACACTAACTGGAGGACCGAACCCACGTACGTTGAAAAGTCCGGGGATGACTTGTGGATTGGAGTGAAAGGCTAATCAAGCTCGGAGATAGCTGGTTCTCCTCGAAAGCTATTTAGGTAGCGCCTCGCGTATTGCCATTGGGGGTAGAGCACTGTTTGGGCTAGGGGGTCATCCCGACTTACCAACCCCATGCAAACTCCGAATACCAATGAGTATGAGCGCGGGAGACACACGGCGGGTGCTAACGTCCGTCGTGGAAAGGGAAACAACCCAGACCGTCAGCTAAGGTCCCAAAGTTACAGTTAAGTGGGAAACGATGTGGGAAGGCTTAGACAGCTAGGAGGTTGGCTTAGAAGCAGCCATCCTTTAAAGAAAGCGTAATAGCTCACTAGTCGAGTCGGCCTGCGCGGAAGATATAACGGGGCTCAAACTGTACACCGAAGCTACGGATACTTAGTTTACTAAGTATGGTAGAGGAGCGTTCTGTAAGCCGTTGAAGGTCAAGCTGAGAAGCAGGCTGGAGGTATCAGAAGTGCGAATGTTGACATGAGTAACGATAAAGGGGGTGAAAAACCCCCTCGCCGGAAGACCAAGGGTTCCTGTCCCATGCTAATCAGGGCAGGGTGAGTCGGCCCCTAAGGCGAGGCAGAAATGCGTAGTCGATGGGAAACGGGTTAATATTCCCGTACCGATGTATATTGCGATGGAGAGACGGAGAAGGCTAGGCCAGCACGGCGATGGTTGTCCGTGTTTAAGGTAGTAGGCTGAGTACTTAGGCAAATCCGGGTACTCAAGGCCGAGAACTGACGACGAACCCTCTTTTGGGTGAAGTGGTTGATGCCATGCTTCCAGGAAAAACTTCTAAGCTTCAGATATACATTGACCGTACCCCAAACCGACACAGGTGGTCAGGTAGAGAATACCAAGGCGCTTGAGAGAACTCGGGTGAAGGAACTAGGCAAAATGGCACCGTAACTTCGGGAGAAGGTGCGCCGGTTAAGGTGAAGGACTTGCTCCGTAAGCTTTGATCGGTCGAAGATACCAGGTGGCTGCGACTGTTTATTAAAAACACAGCACTCTGCAAACACGAAAGTGGACGTATAGGGTGTGACGCCTGCCCGGTGCTTGAAGGTTAATTGATGGGGTTAGCGTAAGCGAAGCTCTTGATCGAAGCCCAAGTAAACGGCGGCCGTAACTATAACGGTCCTAAGGTAGCGAAATTCCTTGTCGGGTAAGTTCCGACCTGCACGAATGGCGTAACGATGGCCACACTGTCTCCACCCGAGACTCAGTGAAATTGAAATCGCAGTGAAGATGCTGTGTATCCGCGGCTAGACGGAAAGACCCCGTGAACCTTTACTATAGCTTCACAGTGAACTTTGAACCTACTTGTGTAGGATAGGTGGGAGGCTTTGAAGTGCAGACGCTAGTTTGCATGGAGCCAATCTTGAAATACCACCCTGGTATGTTTGAGGTTCTAACTCAGATCCGTTATCCGGATCGAGGACACTGTGTGGTGGGTAGTTTGACTGGGGCGGTCTCCTCCCAAAGAGTAACGGAGGAGCACGAAGGTGCGCTCAGCATGGTCGGAAATCATGCATAGAGTGTAAAGGCAAAAGCGCGCTTAACTGCGAGACAGACACGTCGAGCAGGTACGAAAGTAGGTCTTAGTGATCCGGTGGTTCTGTATGGAAGGGCCATCGCTCAACGGATAAAAGGTACTCCGGGGATAACAGGCTGATACCGCCCAAGAGTTCACATCGACGGCGGTGTTTGGCACCTCGATGTCGGCTCATCACATCCTGGGGCTGAAGCCGGTCCCAAGGGTATGGCTGTTCGCCATTTAAAGTGGTACGCGAGCTGGGTTTAGAACGTCGTGAGACAGTTCGGTCCCTATCTGCCGTGGACGTTTGAGATTTGAGAGGAGCTGCTCCTAGTACGAGAGGACCGGAGTGGACGAACCTCTGGTGTTCCGGTTGTCACGCCAGTGGCATTGCCGGGTAGCTACGTTCGGAAGGGATAACCGCTGAAAGCATCTAAGCGGGAAGCCTCCCTCAAGATAAGATCTCACTGGTACTATAAGTACCCTAAAGAGCCGTTCGAGACTAGGACGTTGATAGGTTGGGTGTGTAAGCGTTGTGAGGCGTTGAGCTAACCAATACTAATTGCTCGTGAGGCTTGACCATATAACACCAAAGTGGTTTTAAGCTGACTACATAAAATTTACGATACAAAGAATATAAACCAACGGTTTGATACTTGGTTGTCGCTATTTCAAAAGCTAAATGTTAAAGACAGCAAGCAACGACTTTGCGTGTTGTGAGATTGATCCACATCCGATCACTCATAACGAAACGCACACCGGTTTGCTTGACGATCATAGAGGCGTTGAACCACCTGATCCCATCCCGAACTCAGAAGTGAAAAGCGCCATCGCCGATGGTAGTGTGGGAGAT
>NZ_QKRA01000023.1 GCF_003362755.1 Marinomonas piezotolerans | reverse complement strand
CACTGAGCTGACCACTGAGCTGACCACTGAGCTTAATGCCCGTAAAAAACAATACAACTACTATCGTGACCAGTTGTTGAGTTTTGAAGAAGGGGAAGTGGAGTGGAAGACGTTGGGCGAACTGGCAGAAAACCTAGACTCTAAGAGAAAACCAATAACAAGTGGCTTAAGAGAAGCTGGGGAAATTCCATATTACGGCGCCTCAGGTATTGTTGATTACGTTAAAGACTATATTTTTGATGGAGATTTCCTATTAGTCTCGGAGGATGGCGCAAATTTGCTGGCTAGAAATACTCCTATTGCTTTCAGCATTAGCGGGAAAACTTGGGTTAATAACCATGCACACGTACTTAAATTCGAAACGTACGCAGAGCGCCGATACGTTGAGTACTACCTAAACAGCATTGACTTAACTCCCTATATTTCTGGTGCGGCTCAGCCGAAGCTGAATAAAAAGAACATGGAGAGCATACGCATTCCAAATCCTTCGCCCGAAGAAAAAGAGCGTATTGTATCTATACTCGATAAATTTCATGCGTTAACTAGTTCGCTGAGTGAAGGCTTGCCTCGCGAAATCGACTTGCGCCAGAAGCAATATGAATATTATCGCGATTTACTATTGAGCTTCCCTAAGCCTGATACAGAGGCAGCGGCCTGATATGAGCAAGGAACTAAAGGAGATTGCTCAGGAGCTTAAGGACGCCAATAGGAAGGTGCAGTTGATCTATGCTTTTAATGGCTCAGGAAAAACTCGTTTATCGCGAGAATTCAAGGAGCTGATTGCACCCCAAAGTGATATTGAAGAAGATGATGAACCAGAGTTAGCGCGAAATAAAATTCTCTACTACAGCGCTTTTACTGAAGATCTTTTCTACTGGGATAACGATTTAGAGTCCGGTGTTGAGCCCAAACTTAAAATTCAGCCCAATACATTTACCGACTGGCTGATTGAGCTGCTTAAGGATTTGGGAGAAGACGGTAATATCATTACTAACTTTCAGCGATACGCCAACGATAAAGTGACGCCAAACTTCAATGAAGCGTATAAGCGCAAAAGCAAAGATCATAATGGCAAACTCGTGGAAATCACCATCCCAGCTTTTTCTGAAGTCACTTTTCAAGTAGCAGCAAAGCCTTCTGATTTAACCAATAACACTAGCGTAGATTCAGAAGATGGAGAGGCTAAAGTTGAAGGGCAATACGAAACAATAAAAATATCTAAAGGGGAAGAAAGTAATTTTATTTGGAGCGTTTTTTACACTTTACTGGAGCAAGTAGTTTTCACGCTGAATGAAACCGATACCACAAATCGACTGACAGATAAGTTTGATGGTTTAGAGTACGTATTTATTGATGACCCAGTAAGTTCGTTGGATGATAGTCATCTAATCGAGCTGGCAGTAGATTTGGCAGGCTTGATCAAGTCGAGCAAATCAGATCTTAAGTTTGTCACCACAACTCATAGCCCACTCTTTTATAACGTTCTGTGCAATGAGTTGAGCAATAAAGCATATGAAAAGCAGCCCGATGAAAAATTTAAACTCTCTTACAACCCGAATAAAGAGTTCAAGAAGTACCGCTTAGAAAAACAGGCCGATGGCCTTTTTCAGATACTAGACCAGCCAACCGACTCACCATTTTCATACCATCTGTTCCTACTGTCAGAGCTTAGATTGGCTATAAAGGATGGTCAGATCAGAAAGTATCACTTCAGTTTTATCCGAAATGTTTTAGAGAAGATGGCAACATTTCTGGGTTACAACTATTGGCCTGCTCTATTGCCAAAAACAGCAGAAGGCAAGCCCGATCCATTTGCTAATAGAATTCTTAATCTATCAAGTCACTCTGCCCATGCGGGCGAAGAAGTCGCGTACATTGAAGATAAAGACAAAGAAAAGCTGGATGTTTTAGTGAAATATTTGATTGAAACCTATGGTTTCAAAAAGCAGGAAGCCTAATGAGCAACTACAAAACAATTGCCGAATCGAACAATTTTATTGTTCTGGATAAATACAACAAAGAATGGCAGGTAGCCGAAAGCTATCAGAGTGAAGATGCCTTAGAGCACGAGCTAATTCAGGATCTTCAAAACCAAGGCTATGAGTTTTTACCCGGCTTAAATAACCCTGATGCCATGCTGGCCAATGTGCGCCAGCAACTGCAAACGCTCAATAACGTCCAGTTTGCTGAAGGTGAATGGCTGCGTTTTGTCGAAACTTATTTGGATAAGCCCAGCGACACCATCCTGGATAAAACCCGCAAAATTCACGATGACTATATTCACGACTTCGTATTTGATAACGGCAGTATCAAAAACATCTACCTAGTCGATAAAAAGAACATTGCTCGAAACAAAGTGCAGGTAATCAAGCAGTTCGAGCAAACTGGCAGCCATGCCAACCGCTATGATGTGACCATTCTAGTCAATGGCTTACCTCTGGTACAGATTGAGCTGAAAAAGCGCGGTGTCGCTATTCGTGAAGCCTTTAATCAGGTTCACCGCTACAGTAAAGAAAGCTTTAACAGCGAGCATTCTCTGTATAAATACTTGCAGTTGTTTGTGATCTCGAATGGCACCGACAGTCGTTATTTTGCCAATACCACCCAGCGCAATAAAAACAGCTTCGACTTCACCATGAACTGGGCGAAGGCGGATAACAGCCTGATTAAAGATCTCAAAGACTTTACCGCAACCTTCTTCCAGAAAAACACGCTGCTCAACGTGTTGCTGCATTACTCGGTGTTTGATGTCAGTAACACCTTGCTGGTCATGCGTCCCTACCAAATAGCTGCTACCGAGCGCATATTATGGAAGGTAAAAAGTTCGTTTGAAGCTAAAAACTGGAGCTGCCCAGAAAGCGGTGGTTTTATCTGGCACACCACGGGCTCTGGTAAAACCTTAACCAGCTTTAAAGCTGCACGTTTGGCGACAGAGCTGGAGTTTGTCGACAGGGTGTTTTTTGTGGTCGACAGAAAAGATCTCGACTATCAGACTATGAAAGAGTACCAGCGCTTTTCGCCTGACAGCGTGAACGGCTCAGACAGTACCGCTGGTTTAAAGCGCAATTTGGATAAAGATGATAACAAGATCGTTGTCACGACCATTCAGAAGCTCAACAATCTGATGAAGAGCGAGGGTGAACTGTCGATCTACAACAAGCAGGTCGTGTTCATATTTGATGAATGCCACCGTAGCCAGTTTGGTGAAGCCCAGAAGAACTTGAACAAGAAATTCAAACGGTTCTATCAGTTTGGCTTTACGGGCACGCCAATCTTCCCGCAAAACGCTTTAGGCGCAGAAACCACGGCTAGCGTGTTTGGTCGCGAGCTGCATTCTTATGTAATCACCGATGCGATCCGCGATGAAAAGGTGCTCAAGTTCAAGGTGGACTATAACGATGTGCGGGCACAGTTTAAGGACATTGAAACAGAGCAAGATGAGAAGAAACTCAGTGCGCTTGAAAACAAACAAGCCTTGTTGCACCCAGAGCGTATTCGTGAAATCTCCCAGTATGTTCTGAGAAACTTCCGCCAGAAGACACACCGATTACAGTCTAATGCTAAGGGCTTCAATGCCATGTTTGCCGTGAGCAGTGTAGATGCGGCTAAGTTGTATTATGAATCCCTCAACAAACTGCAAAAAGACTCAGACAAGCCTCTGAAAATCGCCACCATTTTTTCTTTTGCTGCGAACGAAGAGCAGGATGCAGTAGGAGATATCTTGGATGAGAGCTTCGATGTCTCAGCGATGAACAGCAGCGCTAAAGAGTTTTTAAATGCAGCGATAGGCGATTACAACGCCTTCTTTAAAACCAACTTCAGTGTCGATAGCAACGGCTTCCAGAACTACTATCGTGATTTGGCCAAGCGGGTTAAATCTAAAGAGATCGACTTATTGATAGTGGTAGGCATGTTCTTAACCGGCTTCGATGCGCCGACGCTTAATACCTTATTTGTGGATAAGAACCTGCGTTACCACGGATTGATGCAGGCCTTTTCGCGCACGAACCGCATTTATGACGCTACCAAAACTTTCGGCAATATTGTCACCTTCCGAGATCTGGAGCGTGCCGCGGTAGATGCTATTACCCTGTTTGGGGACAAGAACACCAAGAATGTAGTGCTAGAGAAAAGCTACAAGGAATACATGGAAGGCTTTACGGATGTGGTGACAGGTGAAGCACGGCGAGGCTTTATGGACGTAGTGACCGAGTTAGAACAGCGCTTCCCTGATCCCTCAGCGATTGAGAAAGAGTCCGACAAGAAAGACTTTGCCAAACTGTTCGGTGAGTACCTGCGTGTAGAAAACGTGCTGCAAAACTATGATGAATTTGCCACCTTGAAGGCCCTTCAAGACGTAGACATGAGCGATGAAGAAGCCGTTGAAGCGTTTAAGGCCGAGCATTACTTAGATGATGAAAAACTGGCTGAGTTGCAGACCATACGCCTTCCCGTCGAGCGTAAGATTCAAGACTACCGTTCGACGTACAACGATGTGCGCGATTGGCAGCGCCGACAGAAATCAGCAGATGAAAAGGAAAAGTCCACCATCGACTGGGATGATGTGGTCTTTGAAGTGGACTTGCTCAAGTCCCAAGAGATCAATCTCGATTACATTTTGGAGCTGATTTTTGAGCACAACAAAAAGAACAAGAGCAAGGCTGAGCTCATTGAAGAAGTCCGCCGTCTGATTCGAGCAAGCCTTGGTAACCGAGCCAAAGAGAGCCTGATCGTAGACTTTATTAACCAGACTAACCTTGATGATATTGGTGATAAGGCCAGTATTATTGATGCCTTCTTCACCTTTGCCCAGGCTGAACAGCGAAGAGAAGCTAAGGAATTGATTGAATCCGAAGGTCTCAATGAAGATGCGGCTAAGCGTTATATCTCAGCATCATTGAAACGAGAGTATGCCAGTGAAAATGGTACGGCGCTGAATGAAACTCTTCCTAAGATGAGCCCACTTAACCCTCAATACAAAACTAAAAAGCAGAGTGTTTTCCAAAAGATTGCGATGTTTGTAGAGAAGTTTAAAGGTGTTGGTGGGAATGTTGAGTAAGAGAACAACGCAGAGCTAATTTTAAGACTGTCATCACGCAATCACTCCCGTGATGCGTGGTGACAAAAATATAAAAATGTCACCATCTAGAATGGTAACCTATGGACAATTTGGAAGCCGCCTACAATGCAGAGAAATCATGGCCTACAGCCCTTGTCACCAGTGACGAATGTTACGGGTG
>NZ_QKRA01000022.1 GCF_003362755.1 Marinomonas piezotolerans | reverse complement strand
AGCTCAGTGGTCAGCTCAGTGGTCAGCTCAGTGAAGGTATCCAGAATACGGACGATCTCGGCTTGGATTTCCAGTGATTTTGTTGGGTTTTCTGGGCATGGGATGGGGATCTCAATTTTCGACAGATCCTTTGCTGAGACGTCAATTACTTTTGCACCCTTAGCATACTTGCGCTTTTCTTTAAAAAACTCACGCGTCTGTGAGTAGTAAGCGAAGTACTTTCCGAGTAAGCCTTCATACGGTTTCAAAATAGTGGCATGTCCGCCAGTAACAGCTTGTTTTTCTCCAAGATAGACCAACGGTTTTCCGACATCTTCCAAGTTTTCACTAGTGTTTGTAATTACAACATCACCAAAATCAACTTTTTTCAGCTTTTTTGATGTTTCTTCTGAAACAAAGGATTTTGTTGTGTGTGTGAACAACCCGTAATAGGTATAGATTTGCCCATAATGAATAGCTGGAACACCAAAGTCAGTAAAGTCTGTCTTGGGTAGACCGCTACCTCGAACTAGCTCTCCCATTTCACCCAAGGGTATCCATTCAACCTCAACCCCATCCAGCAGCTTTTCCATAAAGCTTACATTGCTCATCCCTCAATCTCCGCAACAATCCCATCAATATCTAAGCGCAGCTGGTCGATCTTGGAGACAGTGGTTTTCAGCTCTGCATTCAACTCAGTAATATCAATCACTTCGCGGGTGTCTTTGGATTCCACATAACTACTCACCGACAAGCTGTAGTCTTTAGCAACTTCCTCATAAGACACTGATCGAGCAAAGTGATCCACATTCGCTTTGCTATCAAACACATCCATTATCTGCTTAACATGATCATCTGTTAGCGTGTTGTTATTGGTTTCTTTCTTAAACAGCCCGCTAGCATCAATAAACTGGGTGTTGGTGTCGGTTTTATGTTTGGAGAGCACCAGAATGGTCACGGCGATGGTGGTACCAAAAAATAAGTTGGGCGCAAGTGAAATGACCGTTTCGACGTAGTTGTTATCGACCAGATACTTACGGATTTTCTGCTCTGCACCGCCTCGGTAAAAAATACCAGGGAAGCAAACAATAGCAGCACGCCCTTTGCTCGAAAGGTAACTCAGTGCATGCAGTACAAAGGCAAAATCAGCCTTGGACTTAGGCGCGAGTACGCCCGCAGGTGCAAAGCGCTCGTCGTTAATTAGCGTTGGGTCGTCACTGCCTATCCACTTCACTGAGTACGGCGGATTAGATACGATGGCATCAAAGGGCTTATCTTCACCAAAATGCGGGTCGGTCAGTGTATTGCCCAGCTGCATATTGAACTTGTCGTAGTTGATGTTATGCAAAAACATATTCATACGGGCTAGGTTGTAAGTCGTGTGGTTTATCTCCTGCCCGAAGAATCCCTCTTCAATCATATGCGCGTCGACATGTTTTGTGGCCTGCAAAAGCAGCGACCCGGAACCCGCCGCAGGGTCATAGATTTTGTTCACGCTGGTTTGTTTGTGCATAGCGAGTTGCGCGATGAGCTTGGAAACATGTTGCGGAGTGAAAAACTCGCCGCCGGATTTTCCGGCATTGGCAGCATAGTTGGAGATAAGGAACTCGTAGGCATCGCCGAACAGGTCGATATGGGCCGCGTCGAATTTACCAAACTCCAGACCTGCCACGCCTTTCAGTACATCAGCCAACCGGTTATTTTTTTCTTTTACCGTATTACCTAAGCGATTACTGGTGGTATCGAAATCGGCAAACAGGCCTTTTATGTCGCCTTCTGATGGGTAGCCGCTAGCGGAAGCTTCGATAGCGGCAAAGATCGCGGCTAAGTCGGTATTCAGGCTTTCATTGGTCTTGGCATTTTTGGCGACATTCACAAACAGCTGACTCGGGTAGATGAAGTAACCCTTGGTTTTAATGGCATCGTCTTTGATATCTGGGGTGATCACCTCATCGCCTAGCGATGCGTAATGGATACTTTCATCATCGGCCTCGATGTAACTGGCGAAGTTTTCGCTAATGAAGCGGTAAAACAAGGTGCCGAGGACATATTGTTTAAAGTCCCAACCGTCGACTGAGCCGCGCACATCGTTGGCGATGGCCCAAATTTGTCGTTGAAGGGCGGCACGTTGTTGGATGCTTGTCATGTAGTCTTCCTGTTTATAATTGTTTGTTCGTTATCTTTAAAGGGTTGTTCAGTGCTATGCCAGTTCGAGCAGGTCACCTACCTGGCACTCAAACAGCAGGCATAGCTTCTCAATGGATTCCAGATCCACTTTCTGGGCCGTTTCTTTGTAGAGCAGCGTGATAGTAGCGCGACTAAGCCCCGTCTCTCTGGCAACGTCAGCAATACGCATCTTGTGTTCGCCCATCATGCGAGCGAGATGGCAGCGGATCATGGCTGTGTCCCTAGCAATTTGTTTTTAGAATTAACACCGTAGCATACCAGCAATTATAGATTTGAGTAGCATTTTGTGAGTTCAACTTCAATTATTTCGATCAGAGAGATGCGTGACTTTACTGCTTGGTAACTGGGCACGAAGCCTTTGGTTTTCCAAGGTAAGCTCAAGAATACGTGCCTGAGCGTCTAGCAATTGGCTTAGCGCCTTATCTCGCTGCTCCTCGAGAGACTTATATTTCTCTTTTAAATCCCGGTTTCGCGACCTTTGAGCAAGCATCATTTGTCTGGGTGATTTTGTGGCTTTCTCGTCTTTGTGTGCTTCAATCCATTCTTGGATCTCTGCCACTAACTCAGGAAACCGGGCTCGTCTGAGCGCTGAAGGGTCTACGCCTGCCTCTTTGGCCACATTATTCTGGCTAAGCAGCGTGCCTTTCGGGAGGATGTCAGGTTTGCCCTGTTTGAGGCGTTCAAAGGCATCCCTAAACTTCAATTCAGCTTTACTGATTTTCTTTGGCTCAACAGTTTTCGATGACATTGATTGCTCTCTCCGCTGATTCTAATTGTGCTTGTAATGATTCATGCATGGGTGAGCCTTCTTCGGCTTCAATAATTTGAATAGAAACCACTTCTCTAAGCTGATTTATCATCGGTAGTTTGTCTTTATCCAATAATGCAGATTTGCATGGCTTTTCTTCGCCGAATCCCATACAGGAACTGATGTTACTGATACCGCCTAATGGACAGGGTGGGCCAGAGTTAGCGCAGCCACCCAGAAAGGTTTGCCGGTAACTTATACGACCGGCCTTTGCCGCTTTGATTAGCTGCTTGTGATCTTTTTCAGATATCTCCTGGAGAATCTGGTCTTTGCGTTTCTCTCCATGAGGCGATACATATTGATCAGACTGAAGAGATTTAAACTCCCTTACCATTGCTTGGTACATTTCACGGAGGTAGTAACCACGGGCTTCGTCATTCAGCGGCTCTTTTAGGCGATAATAGTTTTTGCCGTAGTATTGGCTCATTGCACGACTGGCATGCTTAAGTTGATATTGAAGTGATGCTTCGCTTACCAACCCACTGGCAAGCATGTTTACCGCTCCAGTTCGCCTCAATTGATGCCACGCCAATGGCCATACCTTGCCTAATGCGAACTTTTCAGGATCAAGCCCGTCAGTGAGCCTGTTAGCCAGTTCAAGGTCAGCGTCGGTAATAGTCAGCTCTTTAGCGTCGAACAGTTTTGGCCAGATGTTCCAAATATCGCCATAAGATCTCGCCTTTTTGTATTTCTTGATAGGTTGCTTTAGCGGAGCCTTTGGGCTCCATGGCTCATGAGGTAGAGACTGCAAGACTGGGTTTTCAATATCTTCCTTAGATAGTTCGATATATGGGTTTTCTATAGCAGCTTTCATTCGCATACTTGCTACAGCCTCCATCGCCTTAACGGCAATGTCTACACTTGATGAAACAATCCAGCGTGCATCGCCATCTTCAATGGTTTTTGTCGTAATACCTTTTAAAAGATGAATGTCATTACCCAAAGGATCAGGTTCGACCTCATAACAGTCAGCTCTTAGTTTTCCAGCTTCTTCAACACGCATCAAAGACAAATTCAGAATATACGCAAGGCCTGACTGGCAAACCAAACTTAAATAGCTTGAAAGAGTCACTGGTGCCATCTTATTCTCAGTGTTACACCACTTTTCAAGAAGCCTCTCTATTTTATAATTCCTAGCTGTTTCGCGAAATTTTCCATAAAACACTTTGCCTGATCGCTGCAAGCCAATAGACCGTGCACCGTTAAATGGGGCATTGGTTCCGAGCCCTCCAAAAGCCGTCGCAAGACTGCCTCCGGCATTTTTTGCATAGGCATCCAAACAAAAATTGTAACAATCTTCGATGTCATCTTTATGAGCTATAAAATCATCGATGCATTCTCTCAGTCGGGAGATTTGATAATTCCATATGCGCACTGGAATATAGGCTGTTTGTGTTTCCTCATTGTTTGGTAAAGCTTCGCTGAAGATTTTCATCCCTTTTTCGTTCAGCAGGGTAAATCCCAATTGATCCTCGGCATAACTCAACGCATTTAGGTAAGAGATAAGCCTATTGCCTCTAGCAGAGTAATAGCTGGCAACGTCCTGAATTACTCTGGGGAACTTGTATAAATCGGTCGCTACTATGCCGTTATCTGTACACGCAACAAATAGTGGTTTAATAGACTCAAACTTATAAACTAACGAACGGGCTGAGCGCACGGCTGCTGCTCCCCAAAGCCACCAAGCAACTATTTGGCGCAACAAAGATGCATTCTCAAGGCTTAGTTTTTTTCCTTGCCCTGGTCCATCCCCAAAATGGATAGTGAGTGTATGGCCTGCCCAAGGGGATAGGTCCCAGCGAACGTCACCATACCGGGACACTACATTCCCTTCAGCATCTGTAACTACAGGAAAGTCGATAGGCGGCGGCCAACTAGATGGTCTAAAGTTTTCCGCGCTCGTCGTGATTATCGGCGACTCAATTTGTAATCCTGGAAGCTCAGTAACGTTCATACAATGACCTCCAGCAATTTAATATGCCCGTCCCAGTATGGGTGATACTTGCCCGAACGAATTGAATCTTTCGCTTCTTTTACCCACAAAGCTCGAATCTGGCTACCCGAGGCAATCGCTTCAAGTTTTTGAGTGATTCGGTCGATAACGCGATAGCCTGGGTGTACTTCTTGTTGAGCAGAAGGCTTATAGAGAGCAGTCTCCAAACTCTTTATGTGAGAATGAGAAGCGAGTTTCCAGCAATATTCAGAACTCATGATATCTCTATGCTTGGCACAGAAAAGACAACCTTCCGGACTAACGCAATCTGGCTTGGGCGCCTCTTTGGGAAGTCCTGCTATCGACTCAGGTTTATGCCCTTCATCAATACATATACCGGGGCCTGGCGGCGAAAAAGCGGGATCTGTTGCGTTGTAAAAATGAATAATTTCAGCGGCGGCTGATTGGTGATGTGGCATCTCATAGTCACGAAGAAGAACTCCTTTATCGTGTGCCATTTGTTCAGCAGTCAGATCTAGGTCACGACTACGTCTGAGCAGCCAGTTTACTCGGGTTTTACGCAGTTGCTTTGGCCCAATGAACGCTAGATTAATTTTCTTGAATGTCTCTTTGGTAGTGAAAAACTTCACCTTAGCGTCTTTCGCGCGAATCATGCCTCTACTCAAAAGAGGAAATAATCGATTGTCATGATCACTAAGCCCCGTTTCATCTAGCCAAACCATGTATTTTTCGAGGTGCTCACGATAAGATTTGAAACAACGAAAAATAGCTTCACCACTGCGGCGGCCTTTATAAACACGAAAGACCTCAAGATCTTCACCGTTTGATTTCCATCGATAGTTCTCTCTTTCAAAGCTCGCTGCTTGAGTAAGATTCATGCCGGTTTGCGCAATAAATATAAGTAACTCTGCTTCTATCCTTTGGTTAAGTATTCCAGAACGTTTGTGCCTATCGAACAGGCTTTCACTATCATTTAAAGGCGCACGCGCAATCTCGGCCCTTCGCCTAGAAGCTTCGTTTTCAATGACATTAGTATCCATGTTTGGCTTCATTAAATTGCCAGACAACGTCAACATCTTTTCACCGCCGGCATCTATAAGAATCGGGAGCTTTCCGCGTACTGTTTCTAAATCCAAAGCCCTACATATTTTTGTTAATACGTGGCCGAATTCAAACGTCTGATCTAAATTTTGCTTATCCGCTTTCACGCTTAGAACGCGCTTCTTCTCGGGAGGCTTTCTTATCCGGGTTTGTTGTAATAAGGTTCCGCCAGGTTTGATCCCTGGGAGGTGCAATGCTTTAGCAATAAGATTCGCCATTTTCGACGACTGCCTATACGCATGAATAGCGCTTATTTCTTTTCTAATCTGAGTCCTATAAAGTTGGAATTCAGCCCATCGCTTGAATATATCAATAATCGTTTCTCGAGTAATAGGCTCCGAGTTGGCTTCCGACCATGAAAAAAAGCGCCAAAGTACTTCTAAGCTGGATTCAACTAGTGCTCGGGATTTACCAAGACTAATCATTGAAGAGATCGCTTCGTGAAATGCCATAACTAGAGGGATTCGATCTTCAATAGGATTCCCAAATTCTCCGCTTTCAATTGAAAGAATCGCCGACTTTCTAGATAACTTGGCAGCACCTTTGAATATTAGTATTTTTAAGTTCCAAGGTACTTGATGTGTACCCATTGGAAAATTAGGGAATGTCAGATCTAATTCACTCATCAGAAGACCCTCTTGCAAGCCCCATAAACATATTGGTGAATGCATCGGCAGCTTCGGCCATAGCTTTGTTAGCTTCAATAAATTTGATGTACTTCATTGTTGTGCTTTCGTCTCGGTGCAGACATGCTTCCCTTACAAACTGGATGGCATCACCAACAGGCATGAACTTTAGCGCAACTCTCATTAATTCCGTGGCAAAAGTGGCTCTTGTGCGATGAAAGTGAAAGTCGCGTAAGACTTTTATACCTTGCTTTATCCCTGCAGACCGAAGACGCGACATTTCCACGTTGACCGCTCGGCTATCATCACCGCTGTACGAATTTCCATAGCGAGTGAGGAATAACAAATCCTGATCTTCGGGATTCGCTAACATTTGGCGCTTCAGCCGTCTCGTACTCATGGAATAGGCAATAAGTGTTTCGAGAAGCTCCTCTGGTATTGGCACTGAACCGGAAACGCCAAACTTGGTTGAGACCGTTGGCCTAGCACCAGGGCCAACAGCTAATCGTTTCCAGCCGACCTCTGGAACCAGTGTTGCGTTGTGAAGAGTTTGAACCTTCAGATCGGTAATTGAGCCAATACGCAACCCTGTGAAGAAGCCTATTCGAAGCATTAAAGAAAGCTCTTCGGTTGCAACTCGATCTGATAACGCAAGTATTTCCTTCATTGCCGAAACTGATACGGGTAGAAGCCCATCTTCAAGCTGTATGGCTCCCGCAACCTTTCGATTTGGAATGGAAAGGTCAGTACTGGCGACTCGCATGGTGTGTTCAAGACCAAATGAATTCGTTAGCGTTATTCCTACAGAGCGCTCTTCCCACATTGGCCATTCCGGTGAAATAAGCCGACGGGAGAGCATCCATTTATAGAAACGGATCACTGCCGCCATTCTCTGTGAAGCAGTGCTTGGAGCAAGCTCGCCATTGTTTCTTGCTGCTACCAAAGCTCCTCTGAAACGAATAAGGCAGCGTTCGCTTCCCCTCTCTGGAAAATGCCACCAATCAAGTGATTCCGCTTCCAACCATTTTGCATAACCAAGCAGATGAGCCATATTGGACCGAACTGTTTTGAGATCACGCTTTGAGGATGTGGCTTGATACAAAGCCCAAAGGTTGGCTTCAGCCCAAGTTGAATTATCTTCCCAAACAATTTGAGGAAGGTTTTGAATTGGTTTTCTTTTTAAGTCTTTCCACTGAAGCGAGCCATAATTTATCTCTGCTCGTCGTGGCTGATAATGGATGAGTTCAAGACTGGCCATTTAGTTCCCCCGTGAACAGCTCGATGCTATTCAGTAGAAACTCATATCTGAATATAGAGCGTTTTAGTTTGTCACCATTGAAGCATGTATGGTGTGGGATTAAAAGAAGGTATGTAACGTTTGCC
>NZ_QKRA01000021.1 GCF_003362755.1 Marinomonas piezotolerans | reverse complement strand
CAACGGTAATCCCCCCGAAAAATAACAGCAACAAGTAGAAACCTTGATTGGGCGAAAACCTGAAATCTGTTTTGTTGACCGAGGATATAAAGGGCCAGGTGTGGAAGATATTAAAGTCTTGATTGCAGGTCAAAAACGCGGAGTCCCCAAGAAAGAGAAGAACTGGATGGGGTGAAGAAATAGCGTAGAGCCCATCATCGGGCATCTCAAATCAGACGGAAAACTCAGACGATGCTTCCTCAAAGGAATACTGGGCGATGCGATTAACGTGATCCTAAGCGCCTGTGGCCAAAACCTTCGTAAGCTGCTGAAGTGGCTTAATTTTGCCTTGATCAAGTGTGGCATTTATAGCGGGGTGAGATTGATACAAGCCTTATTGCCGCGAAGGTTAGAAAATGAAATGGCGCTTTAGACTAAAAACGCCATTATCCAGGGTCGACTATTTAGTATTTATCCAGCCACTACGTTTTCTTTCCAAAGTTCGCGCCAATCCGATTCTTTTGGTACAACTCCTTGGAAAGAAGCGATTGACGATTGAAGAATTGATGGTGCACTACCGATAGCAGGTTCACCATCAGCAACTTTCTGAGCAGCTTCTACCATAGTGCGACGGAATTCCACAATCGCTAAATCAGAAGAACCAAGAATATCATCGGTACGGTTAACAATCTTACCCATCGATACCCACATCGCGATGTCTTGGTTTGGAATACCCGCGATACCAGTAAAATCACCTTCCTTCATTTTTACACGATCCTGACGGAAACGGTTTTCCATATTACCGACCGTGGCCCAAGTGATTGGATCAACATCTACTCCCGGTACCGCACGAGCAAACTCACGCCAAGCAGTCGTATCTGGCGTAGTTTCAGGGTTACCCCAGGCAATAAAGTGGAAGTTACAGTTTTCATTGTCGATCGGAACGATGACTGCTGCGACGTTGTATGAAGTGTTAGGCGGAATCAGCGCGTAGTAAGGTGCGACATACTGAGTGATACGAATGTAGTCGTGGGTTGCAGCATTCGCGATAGGACGACGAATCGCAGCGTAATGGAATCCATAATCAGTTTTCGCAGACTGCATACGCGGGGACTTATCAGTTGATGGACGGTACCAACCTTGATCATCCGCAGCCGCACTTTCAACTTTTGCAGGAACCATGTCCGAAGAGTGCAATGATGAAGAATGAGCTGAGTCAATCTGACCTTCTAGAACTTGAGCCCAGTTACATGGTAGGCGAATTTTGAGGATAGAGACTTGCACATCTTCATTAGGTGCAAATGCTGGCTTTTTAAATTCCGGCGCATCACCTTCTCCCAACCAAGCCCAAAGGAAACCACCCCACTCAACTGTTTTATAAGCTTTGTGCTTTACTTTAGAGCACATTGATTTCTCTGCTTCCGGTGGCTCTGAAGCCATTGCTACAGCGTTACCTTCCACATCAAACTTCCAGCCGTGATACAGGCAGCGGATACCACAATCTTCATTACGACCCATCACCAAGGAAGCCAAGCGGTGTGGGCAAAGCTCATCCAACAACCCCACTCGACCTTCAGTATCGCGGAATGCAACATAACGAGAACCTAATGCTTCAACCAGTGCTGGAGTGCCATCGCACTCTTTAACTTCTTCGAGCAAACAAACCGGCGTCCAATGCTGGCGCATAAGCTTACCCATCGGGTCGGTTGGCATAACATGAGTTAACAATTCATTTTCTTGTGGTGTAAGCATTGTGCCTTTCTCCATTTTATTTTATTTCGTATAGCTACAAGCACCCTACGTCACTGCTTGTAAGCCAAATTTGTAACCAAGTTTCTATTTGACGAGTCGACAAAACATGTCGAGGAGGCGTTAACAGAAAATCAGTCTCATGTTCGATTACCTCAACGGAACAAATAATAGATATCTAATTTTGCACAGTCAACATAATTAGCAATCTAATTTTTATTGACGATAAATAATTAGATTGCTAATATTGATCCAAGTCACGAACATCCCTATTTAAGGATTGATGACACCAAATCAATATGTAGTGATACCTAGAGAGAAGAACAATGAAACTGCACGTAACTGCTCGGCGCACACTCACGCCAGAAATTGAAGAATTCACCCTGACCCCTGTTGATGGGCAACAGTTGCCACCAGCAGAGCCTGGCTCACACATCTCTATCACCACTCCCTCTGGGGCTCATCGTTATTATTCGTTGGTTTACTCTGGTGACAACTTAAGCGCGTACACCGTTGCGATCAAAAAAGAGCCCAATTCTCGTGGTGGTTCAAAGTCGATGCATGAACAGGCAACAGTATCGACGGTTCTGGATGTAGAAACGTCTGATAATGAGTTTCCTCTCGGTCCGAAGCACGATGCTTTGTTAATCGGTGGCGGTATTGGTATCACACCGATTTACTCTATGGCACAAAGACTAAAAGCAGAAGGTAGAAAATTCCGAGTTGTTTATTTAGCTCGCAGCTATGAAAAAGCAGCGTACGCTGATGAGCTTCAGGAGCTTTGCGGAGATGCAATCACTATCCACTATAGCGAAGGCGATAGTTCAAACGCTTTCGATTTTTGGGATCTGCTGATGACGCCAACGCAGGAGCATATCTATTGCTGTGGGCCAACGTCTCTAATGGAAGAAGTGAAAGGCGGTACGGGCCATTGGCCTGATGGCCGAGTGCATTTTGAAGAGTTCATGCCCGTAGAAATCATTCGAGATGGCGATACCGAATTCACCGTCGAACTCGCTAAATCAGGTGAAACGATAACTGTTCCCGCGGATCACACTATTCTGGAAGCTCTGCGCGCTAATGGACACGATTTTTCCAGCTCCTGTGAAACCGGGACTTGTGGCACCTGTAAATGCAAATATACGGAAGGTGAAGTGGATCACCGTGACTTAGCTTTAATGGATGACGAGAAATCCGACACTATTATGCTGTGTGTATCCCGAGCAAAAGGTGATCGCCTTGTCCTCGATATCTAATCCAATACGCCTAGGCGTAGCGGGATTAGGGAGAGCCTTTGCGCTATCAGCCCCCGCTATTCATGCACACCCAGGTGTTAACTTAGTCGCTGGCGCGGAGCCAAACTCCGAGCATAGGAGGTCATTTGAAACGACTTTTGGTGCAAAGACCTATGCCGATGTTCGCGACCTAGTAACAGACCCAGACGTGGAAGCGGTCTATGTATCCACGCCTCATGGATTACATAAAGAGCATGCTTTAGCTGCTATAAACGCCGGCAAATCCGTCCTTATCGAAAAGCCGATGACTGTCTCATTAGAAGATGCGTCATCGCTAATTGAAGCGGCAAAAAAGGCGGGAGTACAGATCATTGTTGGCCCTAGCCACAGCTTTGATGGTCCGGTTAAGCTCGCTGAAGCTTTAATCGCGGAAGGTAAGATAGGGCGCGTAAGGATGATACATGCGCTCTATGCAACCGATTTTTTATATCGCCCAAGAACAGCGGCAGAGCTTTCTACAGACTTAGGTGGAGGTGTAGTGTTTAGCCAAGCCGTCCATCAAATCGATCTCGTCCGCCGACTCGCTGCTGTCCCCGCTCAGCGTGTTACCGCCAGAACGGGTGGAGCCTGGGATGCTGACCGACCGACCGAGGGCGCCTACAGCATGCTGATTGATTTCAGCGAAGGTGTCTATGCCAGCCTGACGTACTCAGGTTACGCTCATTTTGATGGCGACCGGCTAATGGAGAACACTGCTGAATTAGGCATACCCAAGTCAGATGAATTCAAGAGCGCCCGCAAAATACTGGAATCCGTCCAGGACGAATCGGAGTTTAAGTCATCACGTGGTTTCTCATCCCTCGAAACCTGCCCTCAGGCTCAAACTCACGAGCACTTTGGTCAGGTTTTCGTATTCGGCGACCGCGGAGACCTGCGCCTGACGCCGAACGGAGTAGAAATTACCGATACGAATGGACCCGAATTCTACCCCGCACCTTTTAGAACCGCCCGAGCAGAAGTATTTGACACACTTTATGCCGCAGTTCGTGAACAAACGACTCCATTGCAGGATGGCAAATGGGGCCGAGCTTCACTCGAAATCTGTCATGCACTACTTACCAGTAGCGAAACGGGTGACACAGTCACACTTAATTACCAAGAAGGATAAAAAATGTCTAAGCTCCAACTTTCCCTAGCAATGGGTGATTATGATCGAACTCGCCCTATTCATGATGGACGAGTACAGATCGACGGTGTCGATCCGATCACTTTTCTTCAATCACCAGAAGAGATGTTCTTCAACGCATTTCGCCACGAAACCAGCGATATTTCAGAAATATCGTTGAGTTCATATTGCGTTTCGTTGACTCGAGAGAATCCTCCATACATCGCAATTCCTGTTTTCCTTAGCCGCGCATTCCGCCACTCCTCTGTTTATATTCGTGCGGATAGAGGAATAGAAACACCTCAAGATCTCAAAGGTCGCCGCATCGGCATCGCGGAATACCAACTGACAGCAAACGTATGGGTTAGAGCTATTCTTGCAGATGCAGGTGTGACTCCTGATCAGATTACCTGGGTACGCGGGGGAATGGACAAGCCAGGACGTCCTGAAAAGATCAAACTTGATCTACCAGACAACGTAACTATCGAGAACGCTCCAGAAGGCGCTACCCTAAACCAGATGCTAATCGACGGGGAAATTGATGGTTTCATCGGCCCTAGATGGCCACGTTGTTTCCACGAAGGCCACCCTCAGATCCGTCGCCTATGGCAAGATGGTTTTTCTGCTGCACGCCAATGGCATCAAGACACCGGGTTGTTCCCAATCATGCACGTTCTAGGTGTGCGTCGTAGCCTAGCTGAGCAGCACCCCTGGTTACCCGGCGCTCTACTCAAGGCCTTCACTGAAGCTAAAACAATGGCGCTTGATGCCCTATCAGATACTTCAGCAACCAAAGTGACAATGCCATTTGTCGAAGATGTTTTGGGCGTAACGCAACAAATGTCCAAGGATCTTTGGTCATACGGAGTCGCACCGAACGTCAAAACGCTAGAATACTTCCTGCGCAACCACTACGAACAGGGGCTGAGTTCAAGACATCTTTCTGTAGATGAACTGTTCCACCCAGCAACTACCGAGGTCTATTCTCTGTAGATATCTTTAGTTACAAACGGTATAGAAGCAAACCAGCCAGGTCACTCCTCGCTGGTTTTTTTACCCAATATTGAACCATTACTCCGATACAGAGACATTCAACACATGAACGATGATAACTTACTCGATGCAGGGCACAATACCGTCCATTCAGCATCCTATTTAGTTTCTCTGCGTATCAATTATTCAGACGTTGATAGGTTTGCATCGCATCTTGCTAAATTGAATCTTCTATTAGAAGATCATGACGGATTTGAGTCTATCGACATAGTTCGTCGAGATGATGGGCAAGGCATCGATATATTTTGTATCGCGAGGTTTAGAAGTAAAGATGATTTAGAAGCCTGGAAGCTTTCTCCGGACAGGAAGACCGTACTTGACCCTATTGAAACACTATCCGTACTCGACGTAGACAGACAACAAGCCTATGGCTCAAATATTTGGTTTGAGCCTGTTGTTAACCTACCAATCCCCCCAAAGCCTCCACGCCTTTGGAAACGATGGATTGTTAGCTTAGTCGCTGTTTACCCGGCCCTTATCGTATTAATCTATCTACTAAAGCCGATTACGTCGAAAGTACCCGAACCTATCGGTCTGTTGTTAGTCGCCACAATTCTTACTGGGATAACAACGGCTCTAATCGCGCCCTGGCTCACCAAGAAATTACAAAAATGGCTAGTCTCTAGATAGATAAAATTTTCTCGTTCAAAAAAAAGCAGATATAGAATATCTGCGAAAGAAAAGCTGCAACAAAGCAGCTCCTCGAGGAACCTAGTAGTTAAAACAAGCCATATTTAGAAATGATATTACCTGTTCTTTACAGCATCAGCGAGGCGGTATATCGGATTCTTTAGCATCTCTTTTACATCGTCACTAAGTGCTAACGAATCCATAGCTTCATACATGCACGAGACCCAAGCGTCCCTTTCTTTAGGACCAATAGAAAAAGCTTTATGCGGCCCTGTCATGCATACCGACCCATATTTTTCTAAATAAATTTGTGGACCGCCCATCCAACCAACTAAATAGTCACCTAACTTTTCAGAAATACCACTCAGATCAGCTGAATGCATAGCTCTCAGCTCTGAATAGTTTGGCGAGGCATCCATGATTCTGTAAAACTCATTAACTAAATCTCGAATCCCTGATTCTTTCAAAGCCTGATAAGGAGACTCATAACTCGTCATTTATTTTCCTTTTCATGAAGTGTAGAATCAACTTCTTAGATAGCTAATTATATATAATAAATTATTACTTTCAACCCTAAAACAAATAACAAAATGAAAAGGAATATCCATGCATAATACAATATTAGAAAGCCTAATAGACGATTTAGTAACTGCTAATTTAATTCTATTCAATGAAGGTGTACTGGATGCTTTCGGCCACGTAAGCGTAAGAAATCCTTATAACAGAGGTCATTTTTTCTTAGCTCGAAATATGGCCCCAGGGCTTGTTACCAAGGAAGATATACTCGAGTTTGACCTTGATGGTGAAGTTGTAAACAACGATCCCAGAAAGGTCTATCTAGAACGTTATATTCACAGCGAAATTTATCGGGAGCGAGATGATGTCGAAGCGATCGTTCATAGTCATTCTCACTCGGTTGTACCGTTCAGCGTTGTAAAATCTGCCCCCTTAAAACCTATGTGCCACATGAGTGGATTTATGGGTACACACGTTCCTATATTTGAAATACGAGATGTTGCGGGTGATGAAACCAACATGTTGATTACCAGCCAGGAACTGGGTTCTTCATTAACCCAATCTCTTGGAGAAAATACGTTAGTACTGATGAGGGGCCATGGCTCTACAGTCGTTGCTCCCAGCCTAAAACAAGCAGTTTATAGAGCGGTTTATGTCGAGGTGAATGCTCGATTACAGATTGAAGCATCCAGACTCGGACCGATCGAATTCCTCTCTGAGGGAGAAGCTCACGCGACTCAAGTAACCAACGAAGGGCAAGTAGACCGCCCATGGAATCTATGGAAAACACGAGCGATAAAGGCTCAGAAGTCTTGGCTGCCAGAAGTTTGAGAGCGATCAACTTCAAACCAAGCACACTGCTAATTTTTAAATAGAGTTAGCAGTGTCACTCCAATAAATATACCGAATGTTCCAACGATTATCTGATATCCAAATTTCTCATTGTTCTTTGAATAAAGCCATGTTCCCACTAGTACAAATAACGGAGTAGTAGCAGCTAATGGAGCAATTAAAAGCAGGTTTCCAATTGCCAAAGATAGATAAAGAAAAATAGGCCCTATACTTGAAAGTATTCCTGCGTAAAAAAAATAAGTAAACTCTCGACCACTACATGAAATTTTACATCTAGTAACCAAAACATATAGGCTCAAGATAATCCACGAGGCAGAAACTGTCACCGCACTAGCAAGTACAGGCGAATTAAGTTGGTCGATCCCCACCTTTCTAAGGGCTATAGATATCCCATAGGTTAATGATGCCAGCAGAGGATATATTAGAAATATTTGATAACCACTCGAAATTCTTATATTCCCATTTGATCCTGAAAATATAGCAATCAACAATGATCCAGTGATTATTAAAAATGCACCAAGTAATTGAACAACATTTCCGGACTCACCTAGAAATACCAATCCTATAAATACCGTTACCAACGGATGGGTCAGAGTTAAGGCTGTCGTTGTATTCGCCCCTAACTTAGACATACCAACGAACTGGAATAGCCGGCCAAGTAATGGCGCAAACATACCCGAAATAATAAAAAACTTAAGATCAAGAAGAGTAAGAGATTTAGGAATATCTATAAATAAAGTAGATAAACCGAGTACAACGACATTGATGGTAAGCGTGATCCATAAAACAGAAAGGTGCGAGGCACTTTCACGACCTATTTTTACAAGTAAAAATGTAGCCGCAAACATAATGGAAGACAATAATGCATAAATCACTTCCACTATGTTGCCTCGCTTTAAAGTATGTCCGGTTAGAGACCAATCCCTCTGAGGACTACGCTATTTTGGCTCGAGACCTCAGATGAGGTGTGACCAGGACGGCAGCCACCACCAAAGCGATAGCAATGCCCAATGCGATGATACTAGGTGCTAAGAACATCAAGCCAGCCACCAACAACATAGCCTGCGCGATGCCTGATAGTGGTGCTTTCCAGTATCCCTCTATACCTGCACTTAGCACGATAACGCCTAGGGTAGCAGTCAGGCAGTTCAGGATTATCCCCGTTATCGGCCCTTCAAGCAGCAACCCTTCTCCATACATAAAGGCGAATGGAACAACGAATGCAGTAATCGCAAGCTTTACCGCTCCAACAGCTATTCCTAGCGGTTTCGCATCAGCAATAGCTGAAGCAGCAAATGCAGCTACAGCCACCGGCGGGGTCATAGCGGAAAGCACCGCGAAGTAAAGGATGAACATGTTCGACTGCATCGCAGAGAAATCAAGCGAACTTAAGGTCGGCCCTACCAATACTGCCGCGAGTATAAATGCCGAGGGTGTTGGCATCCCCATACCTAGTATAATCGCCAACAATGCAGAGATAATCAGAACCAAGATACTGCTATTACCCGCAAGCATGAACACTAGGTCTGCAAATTTACCACCGAGTCCAGTCATTGAAATACCACCAATAACGAGACCAGCAGCTGCACAAGCAGCTGTTACCGAAACCATTCTAAGGGTCGTTTCACCGAGTGCTTCCCAAATGGATTTTAGTCCCATGCGAGTCGAAGGTTTTATCGCAGCAACAGCAATGACACTTAAAGAGGCAAAAGCTGCAACATAAGTTGGCGAATATCCCATAACAAGAGCGACTGAAAGGACCAGTAGGGGAATAATGAACAATCCGCCGTTCGACATTGCCACTTTTACAGTCGAAACTTCGTTTTCCTCCAGACCTTTAAGGCCCATTTTTTCAGATCGCAAATGAATCTGTGTATAAACGCACACGTAGTAAAGTAGTGCTGGAACAATGCCCGCGATAGCGATATCACGGTACTCGATACCCGTATATTCAGCCATAATGAAGGCTGCTGACCCCATAACGGGGGGTAGCAAACTACCACCAGCCGAGGCTGCAACCTCAACACTTCCAGACAATGACTTCCCGTATCCCAAACGCTGCATCATTGGAATCGTGATAGAGCCCGTCGTAACAACGTCCGATGTCGGACTACCTGACATCGTTCCATAGAGACCTGAAGAGATAACAGCGATTTTTGCTGGACCGCCTACACGTCTTCCCGCTACAGCTGATGCAAGATCAAAGAAGAAATCTGCACCACCAGCTCGGGATAAGAAGGTACCAAAGAGAACAAATAGAAAAGCATAAGTTGCTGCTACACGAAGTGGTACGCCAAACAGGCCATCACTGGTGAACATCATGATATCAAGGAAGTGATTGTATCCCACCTCACGAAAACCAAGTCCCGCGGGCAAACCATGCCCAAAGAGATTGTAGAGTACAAAAATCGTTACTACGCTGGTTAGGCCAAATCCGACTGTTCTTCGCGTGGCTTCTATTGTCAGGAAAAATAGTGCCGAGCCCGCAATAAGGTCGGGGATTTCCAGAGGAAATAACAACGTAATCCGTTCTACGATTCGAGAACTTTCTACTAGAAAGTAAACACCGGCCGCTACACTGCTAAGCGAAAGCGCCCAGTCGATTAAACTTGGAGAATTAGTACGCCCCCAAGGTCCAGCCGTATACAGTAAAAATAGAAGAGCTAGCATTGATGACAAAAAGACGATCGTCATCGCAAAGAGATCGACGTAGACGATAGTAGTTGTGTAGATCACTCCTAACGCTATTAGTGCTGCGATTGATTGGAGTATTCGGGCAAGCCCGGGACTCAACTGACGTTTAGTACCGGTCTCTAACATTGATGAAAGTATATTCGACATTTAACTAGCTCTTATAACTTTTATAACTTTATTAGCTTAACGTAAGCCTGCTTCTTCCAGATACTTCAACGCACCTGGGTGGTATGGAACCACAGTGACAGAGGCCATAACCTCAGGAGTTAACGCTTTCATGGCTGGATGTACGCCAGCGATTTGCTGGTAATTTTCATAGATGGCCTTTGTTAGGTTGTAAGCTTTCTGATCATCCATATCAGCTCTTACAGCGAGGGTTGCACCCAAGGACGGGGTGTCGACCTTTCCTGGTGACCATTCATAGGTCCCTTCAGGAATAACAAAAGGAATCGTTCCACTTACCTTGTTCACCGCTTCAACGGTTGCAGGATCCATGCTTAGCAAGGTTAATTCGACACTGTTAGCTGCCTGTTGAATAGAACTGTGGCGTACGAAGAGCGAGTTGATCATCAGATCTGCTCGGCGATCCGTAATCAAAGACACCTGTTCACCTGAAGCCGCATAGATAACTTTACCACCCCAGCTTTCGATATCCTTTTCAGTAACACCGATTGCATTCAGCATTTCAACGGCTACATTTGATGCGATGTTACCACGCTTGTTGATAGCAATTGTGATCGGTGGTTTAACTTTAGCGATATCTTCAAAGGTATGAATGCCATACTCTTCTGCAAAGCTGTTACGTACAAGCGCCTGCATCGGAGCCCAGGTATACAAATAGGAAAGAACACGAATGGAATCTATCGGTTCGAGAAACGGTAATTCCCCTTTTTTAGCCAATAGCAATTCTGCATCGTGAACAATGGCTAGATCCGCTTGATTCCGGTCTAGCTGACCAATGTTGGCAATACCACCACCAGAGGTTTGATAAGTTATTTTTGAATCAGGATATGCAGCTCTGACGCTTGAATCTAAACCAGCGCCTAATAAGCTCCACAGCCCTCCCGGAGACGCACCTGCAATAGTCATTTCATATGACTCAGCCTGTACAGTTGGCATTTGAAGCAATGCAGCTGCCGTTAACGAAACTGCAAGACACTTTTTCAAACTTGATAACATAGTTAAATTCCTCTTATTTTTGATATTGGTAGTCAACCAACTATGTAAAGCGTTATGTGTATTGTCTTCAGCTGCCGGATTACACGACAGCCAATAAATATATCTCCCTTCCTCTAGACCTCCTACGTTATTATCTATGCATTACACACATTCTCTAGCTCACATGTGATGCACTTACAGACTAACCACCTAGCTGATGCAACTATTAAGTCAGACTTCATCAACTTAAAGTTAGGTGGCTAATTTTTATAAGGGTAGATATAAATCTGATTCAGGTCAACACAAATAATTCGCCATCGAATTATTTGTGTTGATTAGGGAACATGCGATTAAGTCGGTAACATGAGACAATCTTCCCGACTTAATCTGACTACGACTCCAGCCGATCATGAACCAGCTTTCCTTCGCCGACACCGAATTTATCAGCAAACGCCGCAAAACTCGCAAAGAACTCTTCCTTGGTAGAATGGACGAGTTGATTCCTTGGCAGCAGCTTGAAGACCAAATTGAAAAAAGCAGGCAATGGTCGTCGCCCCTATCCTTTGTCTACCATGTTGCGTATTCATTTTATGCAGAACTTGTACAACATGGCTGTGCTGGCATTCCAGAGCCCCAGCCATGGAGGACGCGCTTTACGAGATTACCTCGATGCGGCTGTTGGCTGGGTTATCTTTAGAAGGCGCAATACCTGATCACACCACCATTATGAATTTTAGGCATTTACTGGAAAAGCATAAGCTTGGACGTAAGCTCTTTAAAGAAGTCCACAAATGGCTATCAGATTCGGGGATTTACTTTAAAGAAGACACCATCGTTGACGCGACTATTGGGCGCCTCGAAAAAACCTGTTGCTCGTCGCCTGAACAGCTAAACTGCCCGGAACAGCTGTTTTCGACTTGATATCATACCAGTCTCGGGGTCAGTGGCACCGGCTGCGGTCGTCTCTCAGTGTGCCCATCAGGCACATTGAGCCGTCACCAACGACTCAAAATGCCTTAATCCCGGCCCGCTGGAAGTACACCAACCGCTTCAGGTTGTAGCAGGCGGCCATCATTGTCATCGCAAAGTTGGCCCTCGCCTGGCCCACTGTGCGGATCAACTTGCCCCCCATCTGATCGATGCTGGCGAACACATGCTCGACGCGGGCACGGGTTTTGGCGATCCGCTTATTGCGACGTTGCTGGCACTCCGATAACGGTTTATGGCGGTGGCCTTTGCGCTGAATATGGTTGCGGTAGCCGTGCTCTTTCAGCCAGGCTTCCCGCTCGGTCGATGGGTAACCGCGATTGGCATAGACGTCCTGACTGGTGTTGTACCGATCAAGAACAGCCTCGAAGTGCTGGCTGTCATGCACTTTGGCGGTGTCACATTGAAAACGCCGGATCACCTTGTACTTGGCATCGACGTTGATTGAGAGTTTGTAGCCAAAATGGCTTTCCCCGTGCTTCTTCGTCCAGCTGGCATCGGTATCCTTTTGCCGTCGTTTGGCGGGCTTCCAGTCGGCTGGCATGGCTTTTTGATCCAGCAGCTCTTTGGCACTGCGTCGGTTATGCTGCTTGGGCGCCGGCACCAGGGTGGCATCAATGATCTGGCCACCACGGGCGATGAAGCCCTGCTTGAACAGTTGTGCCGACACACCGTCGAACAAGGCCTGAGCACCGGCTTCGCCGATGCGATTTTCAAAGTGCCAAATCGTGGTGCGATCCGGAATGTTAATCGCTTGGGTCAGCCCGCAGAAGCGTTGATAGCTCATACGGTCCAGTAGCTGGTACTCCATCTGTTCATCCGACAGGTTGTAGAGGCGCTTAAGTACCAGGATGCGGACCATGGTTTCAGTGGGGTACGGCGGTCGCCCGCCCTGAGTGCTGTCAACGCGAGGCGCGATAGAGTCAACTTCAGCGGCCAGTGCAGAAAAATTGATGTACTGCTCGATCTCGGCCAAAGGATCGCCGATCCGGTCGATCTTTTCACGGTGATGTTCGCTGGCAAAGAGGTCGTTTTTAATCGCGCTACGCTTCTTCATGGTACTGAACTATCGGGTGTTAGTGGTTGCTCGATACTATCACAGGGTTACCGGTGCTGTGAGCGAGGTTTTTCTAGGTGCCCTAAAGTGAATGCGTAGCATGGTAGCGAGAGGATATGGGTGCCGACCATTGCCAGCTTATGGGTAGAAAGGTTCAACTTGATCTTCAAGCAGCTGCCATGGGCTCAGTTCATCCGTCCGGCCAACCAAGGGGAAGTTCTTTACGGGGGGGGCTGCGTTTGCTGGTAAATTCGGTATCGGTGAAGGGAGCTGGTTTATGATGAGTAAGAGTCATAGTAGATTGAAGTCGGCTAGATTATCTCATGTTATCCACTTAATCGCATGTTCCTTAGCCTCATTGATGAACATTGCAGCTTTTAAACTCGGTAATTCTATTGGTAAGGCGTTAGGTGGATTTGTTATCTATTTAGAGCTTTGGCCATCTGCGGTAGTATTAACTGGTGCTGTGGCACCTGCTATGGGATTGGTGCTTTGCATCTTTTATAAAAGAGCAGAGCTCAAAGCAGTAATAATCTGAAAGAGTGCTATTGATCCTTAGTTCAAACTCCTGTTTACTCGAAGATGAGATGAGGGTATAAAAATATCAAACTTTAATGTCAAGGGGAGTGGGTAAGGTAGAGTTAAAAAATATCAAACTTTACTTTACTCAGGCCATCTAAAGCGTCATTTTCATATCAAACTATAATGTCGCTGTACA
>NZ_QKRA01000020.1 GCF_003362755.1 Marinomonas piezotolerans | reverse complement strand
AGTTAACTAACACGATCTGTCATCTTAGGCCCTTACTATGCTTCCATGTATAGTCGCATCGATAAATCGACAGCTTTAATATCTTTGGTGAGTGTACCCATTGATACATAGTCAACGCCAGCTTGTATAATGTCTATCAGCGTATCGTCATTTATACCACCAGAGGCTTCGATTTTAGCCTTACCGCGGCTTAATTCTACCGCTTTCTTAGTATCTTCTAATGAAAAATTATCCAACATAATTATATCTACACCGGATTGAAGAGCTTGCTCTAGTTCCTCGAGTGATTCTGTTTCAACTTCGATGAGCTTATTTGGCACCAGAGTTCGTGCGACCTGAACAGCCTTATCGATACCACCGCAAGCTGCGATATGATTCTCTTTTATCAAAAATGCATCATACAAACCCATTCTATGGTTCTGCCCACCACCACAAGTGACAGCATATTTTTGAGCCAGTCTTAGCCCAGGTATTGTTTTTCGAGTGTCGATGAGCTCTACAGGGTTTCTACCGATTTTACTAACAAAGTATCGAGTTCGCGTTGCAACAGCCGACATTAACTGAAGAAAATTAAGCGCTGTTCTTTCACCTGTGAGGAGTGAGCGGGCGGGTCCAGTAACCTCAACAATCAGATCATCAGCTTTGAGGTTATCACCATCGTTAAAATGCCAGAGCAGTTTGACCGAAGGATCAACTTGGCGGAAGGTCTCGCTCACCCAAGCTGTTCCGCATAGCACGGCATCCTGCCGTGTAATAATTTTTGCAATAGCCGTTTGAGACTCTGGGATCAATAACGCGTTGATGTCTCCACTCGCGATATCTTCAGTAAGAGCTGCACTCACATTTGCAGTAATCGCAATCTGTAACGTTGTATTATCTAATTTGTACATTATAACTCCCTATCTCTCTGATTTTGCCAATGTGCATATTTATTAGCGGGTCCGAAGGAGCGCGCTAGTAGAATTTTGATGGCGTTACTTGCTGTTAAAATTACTATTTTTGAGTATCGATTCTACCACATGAAGTGGATTTTATTGATAATTATTAGGTATGTAATATTTTTAACGATGAGGTCTCAATCAGCAAACTGCTGAAAGTTATCGATTGAGGTATCCGGTATAGTTTGAAGTCGATCATCCAATACTGAAGGTCCATTTGTCGCGCATTTGAGATGTTTAACGGCAGTTGATAGTTGTATGCAGTGGAGTTGCCCCCTCAATTGTTACTATCGTTTCATCTATACCATGCTCTAGAAGTAGTTTAGCTGACAGCAAACAAGTAAGTAATCAACTATCTTCTAGACTACAGAGGCTAAACCTCTGTAGTCTTTTTACGAGGGCTTCCTAAACAACCTCAACTTCTCACGAAGATCACTCACCCACTTTTCCTTGTATTCCTGATCTGTACGAATCTTACCTTTCTCTTTTAGAGGCGGGTGCCTGCAAGGATTGAAGAAATAACAGCGCTCATTGATGAAGTCATGACTCCATTGAGCACCTTTGTCAGAAAAACTTTGGAGAATTTCTTCAAAGTTAGCTTTCGCATCTTCTTTTAATCCTAGAATAAGCGTACTGGCTCCTTTAGGGGTTCTCAAATTACTGGTATCTGCTTCAACTAGCACTAGCTGACTGCCTGTTAGCTCTAAGATTGCTACGAAATACTTAAGGCGACCTTCATATTGTGTTTTGTAAACAACTTTACTTTGGTTTGCGGGGGCAGGAAATCTATAGCACTTCGCTTTCTGAAATAACTTAATACCATCAGATTTTCCTACCTCTTCAATGACCTCACCAAAAAGCCTGAATTTTTGAGGTAGGTAGACTGTGTCAGTAATCTCTTCGTCCTGATTTATGGTCGGACTAAATTCTTGAGCATTACCATCTTTCTCAATTAACCCAACACCTGCTTTTTCTTTCTCAATGTCTGGGGCCTCAGCAGGCGGCGAATGCTTTGATCCACTAGCTTTTTTACCTTTGGATGATTTTACGCTTCGAATTGCAGAGCAACCAAAGGAAAAACCTTTTGAGCGCTCTATGTGAAGCCGCTTTCCGAGTCTTGGTATTTCCCCAAGCTCTAACTCGGGATCAGTGTCATCTGCTGGAGTTTGTCCTTTCTTCGCAGCATCTATTTTGTCCTTACTACTTTGGTCTTTATCTTTCGGGTGGCTAACTAAAACATCAGCCGCTCCCTCGTTAAAAACAGCTTCGAGGATATTTTCTACACGCACTACCTCAGCAATATCCTCAGAATCAGCTCGCACAGACACTTCGAGTAACCAGCCTTCTAGGTTAGGCGGGACAAACTTAAATCCCAGCTCACCCTGACCTTTATTGAAGGATTCAAAAACAGAGTGTGCACTTTTCTTCGCCTCTACATCGAGCACCAACCAGGCTAAATGCGTTCTCGTACTTTTGGATTTTATAAACCTCAAAGGATATAGAGTACTTTCAGGAAAGCTGATTTCGATTGGCGACTGATCATGATGAACTAATGTCAAACCACCTACGCCATTCGCTGTATAAGCCGCCCGAACAAGGTGCGGGTTATGGAATAGTAGAGTCCTAGCCAGTTCAAAGCCTGAGAATTTCATCAGACCGTGATCTGTTTTGTAGAGGTATTGGTAGTGCCCAGAGGCCTTATCGACTCGTTCGAGACTAATAATATGAACGTTTTGCCGCTCGTGTTTCGTCTGCGAAACGATCTTTTTATCTTGGAATGTAGAACCAGGTGCAAGGAAGCTTGCCATTTCGATAGGTAAGGATGACGTGATGCCATCTTTCCACTCCACAGCGACAAAAATATCTTTATTTTTCAGTAAGTTTTTGGATCGAAATACACCGTGGATTTTAACTAGCTCGTTGTCCCTTGGGAGGTAGCTTAAAGCAGGAAACCATTTCGAGATCTTCTCTGATAATTCGTCGCGGAGCTTCACGAGTCCGTTTTTCACTGAGTCCAGCAGCACGTTCAATTTCATAAGCCTGAGGAATAGGTTCGTCCTTGTTGATACAATCAACAATAATAACGAGAACTCTACGCACTTGATACTCTTCAATCGTTTCAACGTACCTGGCAAAAAATAGCCTACACAGCGGAAGCTTAGCCAAGTGCTTATCTATCCCCCAACGTAGTTGCAGCTTTGAGATGAACCAGTTTTGAGTCATTCTAGGCAGCGATAAATCGTCTTCACATGCCTTACGAATGTTAATCAGTTGCCTGACTAGAGCTAGATCTCGCTGCTTCCAGTTTACGACTCTACCCACATTGTTTCTTAACGGAGCCGGAAGATTGCTTTTTAGCCAATCGTGGTCGAAGCGATAAAGCCATGAGTACACCCGAGCACCTTCCCTCGTTGCTCTAATTTCTTTGAGGAATACATAATCCTTTCTTAGATCCTTCCAAATCGCACGGTACTCTGATGCTCTGAGATCAGCCTGGGATGAGGTGTAAGCTCGCTTAACAGTTTTGACCTCAATACTTGAGACAATTCTAAAAACATCATCTAACTTCCATTCAGAAAATAGCGCTTGCAAGCACAGCAGATGGTGAAGATACGAAAAATGCTTTCGCTGCTTACGGAAAAAAGTTTGAAGCCAGGTTACGCCTTCGCAAAGACCTAGCCCACATTCTCTTAGAAAGCTCAAACTCCAGTACTGAGTGAATAAACTTTCAACTTGACGATGTTTAACCCCTTTAGAGCTTTTCAACCCAACTTCACGAAGACGTGCATCATAAAATGCACTCCATTGATCAGGTGATACATATGAAAAAGATTGGTGAAGTAACTGCTCAATGTTACGAGCAAGCTCCAATAATGATGGCTTCTGACAAACTTCAGCGGCAAATGGTATCGGCATATTTGTTAGTGTCGAAGCCTCCATAAAAGTATGACGGCGACGTGGCTTAAGCTCAAAGAGTGAATCCATCAACATACAACGATGTTGCAAACATACGCATACTCCAGGTAACTGAAATTGCCTACGCCAATAGCTATAAGCAAATTGCTTCATATCCTCATTAAAACAAACGGGACAGAATCGAAAGTATGTAGGAAACACTAACGATGAAGCATTGATACCAACCTTCAACATGGAGTGACTTTTTGCATCATGCGATAGCTCTGAACATATAGAAGAATATCGGTCAGGCTCAACGAAAACCTTAAAGATAGGAAGTATCGAATGTTTCTCTATCATCTCATTAGAAGCGATTGGCCATAAATGCTGAACATTATTGGCCAACTGAGATAAATGGCCTTGAAGCAAAGCCGAAGGCACTATATTTCGGCTTCCGAAAAGCAGCTCAAGTGCTACTTTATCCTCGCGTATGCCTTGCCTAGAGATAAAACGAGCCAATACACTGCCTAGTAGCTCGTCATCATGTGGTACTGGAAATTGGTAGATCATCTATCACCCTATGGTGAAAGATGAATACAACTAAGCGCTATCGTAGTTTTTGGTCGCCATTAATTCTGCGATCAATGTTCTTTTACTTTCTTCATCAAGCTTGGAAATCAAGCAGGCCAACTCTGCACTTAATTCATCTTCACAAAAGAAATAATTCAATGGCACATTGAGCTCCGCTGCAATTTTACGCAACGTCTCTACATCCGGTACGTGTCTGCCCTTTTCATAGTGGTTCATACGACCACTTGCAGAACTTTCGTCCATACCGATTCTTATTCCCAGCTCTTTCTGGGAAACACCAACAAGCTTGCGGGCTTGCTTGAGCCGCAAGGGGATAGGATTAACAGCCAAAGTATTTTCATCTTAAGAAGTCTCACATACTTAGATTGTCTAAGTTTTACTTATTTCTGTATACTTAGCAATCCTAAGTTTTTAATTTCTAGAATCTACCAATGACAAACGAAACTATCTCCTTGAACGAAGACTTTAAGGATCTATTGCTGTGCGTTGAGGGAAATGACGTAAAAAGAAAAGAGCTAATTAATATGGCTGCTAGCAAATTTGAACTCTCGACTAAGCAAGCTGAAGGCTTTGTCGCGCGAAATATTCATAAGTTACAGCAAGTGAATTTAATCAATGCTAGCGGACAGAAAGGAAAGCGAACTTATCATCTATCACGTTCTCTACAGCAGAGAATTTCTTCCAATGAGCCATTTAAAAGCAAACTAAAACCTGAGTCTGAAGATCTTGATGGAGACAAAGAGCTAATTGACGAAGAGGTAAAAACACAAGTTTCCTTGGAGATGATCCTGAGTGAGCTAGAAGCCTATAGCGACCTACAAAAGCGATTCCCGCGATCCAGAGCAGTTGTTCAAGGGTTGCTTAAAGAAACAAAGAAAGAATCTATTCAACTGTACGGACGACTGAATGCACTCAAAAAAGTGATCCATGCAACTACTCAGAGAAGCATTCCAAAATGTTAGATTCACTTAGAATATGGCAGCAGAATTGTATTGCCCAACTGATAGAGACATATCATTACCAATCCGATGCTCTTGTATTAGCAACTCCTGGAGCAGGGAAGACAATTATGGCTAGCTACGTTGCCAAGCAGCTGATTGGTGATCGAAAGATTGATTATGTCGTTTGCTTCTCTCCTTCAAAAGTTGTCAGTCACAGTATCCGTACAACTTTTGAACACGTATTAGAGCGTCCATTTAATGGGCAACTAGGAGCATTAGGTGTGTCTCGCACCTATCACTCAATGTCTAATATTGGTGAGTTAATCAGTAACCTCAGTATGAGCCGCGTATTGGTCATTTTTGATGAAATACACCACTGTGCTGGTGACGGTGAATCACCAGCGAATTCTTGGGGGTTAAGCCTGCTATCCACTATCCAAAATTTGGCAACCTATACATTATCCTTAACTGGTACGCCATGGCGTACTGATTCCCTTCCTATACCCTTGGCTCGTTACTCTGATCCAAACGGCTATATTCAATGTGATTTCACATACGACTTACTTGAGGCAATTGAAGATAATGTATGTCGTGCGCCTTACATTACGGCAATAGATACTAACCAAGTGGTAGTACGCAAAGGCCATGAAAGTCATACCTATCAAAGTATTCAGGATCTTCTGGAAAACGGAGATGTTAGCTACAGAATGATATTGAGACAGCCAGAAGTCATCAAATATATGCTGTCGCTTAGTATTCAAAAGCTAGATGCGTTAAGAGCCACAAGCAAAAATGCTGGAGGCTTAGTTGTCGCAGCCTCTTACGCTCATGCCTTACAGATACAAGCTATTCTTTCGGGTCATTTTGGCAAAAATGCAACCATCGTTTCATATAAACAAGATGACTCGCCAGAGCTTATCAATCGCTTTCGCGAAGACTCTAGCGAGTGGATCATTAGCATTGCAATGATCAGTGAAGGGACAGATATTCCAAGACTTCAAGTTTGTTGTAACCTTACGGATGTCACAACAGAGCTGTACTTTAGACAAATACTTGGCCGTATATTACGTATGACTGTCGATCAAACAGCTATTGGATATATGTTCATTCTCGCTGAACCTGACTTAGTTGGCTATGCAGAACGCCTAAATCAAGCTGTACCAGATTCGTATCACTACGAGCGAACTGACAGACTGATTGAAGGGATAGAAAGCGCTGATAATCCATCTAGCAACAATCAAAGCAACCAAGATAACAGCCAAAGTGCTTTCTCTGACCTAGATATGGAAAATATTTTCGAAAGTAATTTTGACGAACTCATCAATCACCCAACCTTAGCAGAGCTTTCAATGAGTTCGTTTAAATCTAGGATTATAGAGTTCTATCAACTAAGTTAACGCTGTATCAGCATATAGCTTTAGATGCGATCAAAAAGTAGATCACTTAGAAGCATCTTCGATTAAGCTAAGAATTAACCAGGCGGCAACACTCTTCTACTTTTTCGAATTTTAAAGCCTTCTGGTACTGGCTTAAATTTATCTCCATTTTCAGGCCAACGTTTTGCCCGGCTTTGGAATGACCTTAGGGCTTTGATATCCAATGTAGCAGCAACAACAAAGTCATTTTCACCTCCCCTTACTCTCGCTATATCACGCAAGAAACTCTCTTTAGCAGGTGAGCGGACACGGCTATCACCATATTTCCGATTGTTCACCAATATTGTATAGGCATGTATATCTAGTGCTGCGGATTCAATTAAAGATGCGAAAGTATCTAGATCCTTATTCCAACTTAGAACCATAAGAGCATCAACCACGCCTTGAAAACTAATTCGTGATTTACTGTTTTGCAATTCTGAGCAAATCATAACGCCAAAATAGACCCCATTGTGAATATAAATTGGCTTAGTAGACTTATTAGGTGTCTCCCAAATTTTCCCGTACTTAATGGTAAGCTCCTTCTCCTCACCAACAGCTGGTTCAACCTTTGGCTGCCAAATTTTAACGAATGTAGGGTAGCCTAGTCGGTTATCAGACAGAACTAACGCAGCCTCGCTAAAAATTTTATTTGAGCCACTATGTCGGTATTCAGTTCCTGCTATTAAACTAATGCCAGCGGTATTAAGTCTGCTTGCAATACTGTTTAACCAGCGCAAAGGAATTGATAGCTCAGGAAAAAGAACATAGTCGGGCTTAGGGGTCAGTTTTAAAGTGTCATTAACTAACTTTGATATTCTCTGATAGCGCTTTCTACTCAAGTTAGGTTTATTACATGCAGTTGCAGCCCAATCAGTATCTTCGGTTCTTAAATTGGTTAGAGCAATAACTATTTTTTCTTTGATATCAGTACCAATTCTCAGAAACGTCTTACCTTGCTTTAAGCTCTTATTCTTAGCCTCTTGTTCTGCCGCTAGAAGGGTTGGTTTTATCCAAACTCCGCGTAGAACCTGAGTGTATTTTGCCCAGGTTACAGCTGGGCTAAAAGATGGAGCTTTACCTGAAGTTGATGGCAACCCAACACATTCAGGAGCTAGTGTAGAAATTTCAGCCGGAGAAAGTGGGCGGGTTGGAAAAAGATAAGGGAGATAGCTATCACTTGCCTTTTTCCCTTTAGTAACCATCTCTAATCTAGTTTTTCGGGTAGAGCTCATAAATTGCTCAAATACATCTACATCAAGAAGCTCAGCCTCATCAAGCAACTTAAGAATTTTCTTTTCTTTTATAGCATTACGGTTACCTGCTAGTTTCTCAGCAGATGGGCTATTCAAAATAGATTTATATGCTTCTTTAGCAAGGTCTGCTACTGCAACTAAAGGTGCTTTTTGCTCGAAGTCTGCTACATCAAAATGGATTCCCAATAGCTTATCGAAATCACTTAAAGTAACAACTATTTGATTTAGAAAAAGGTTAGCAAGACGCTTCTTTTTATGAGATCTTTCACCTAAGAAAAGTTTGCTTGGATCATGGTAACGAGTTGCTGCATCAATAAATAGCCAAGCTAGAGTACCTTTGATATAACCCCAAAGGTCATCTTGTACTTTAGCATCACACCCATTTATCCGAACTAACTTATCCTTATCTATTTCTGAGGCCAAAGTATCTATAGCTTGATAAGACTTCACGGCTATTTTTTCCGCTTGCTCCCACTCATTCATGCTAATTGCGAAGCCAAGAAGTCGTGGTAAATAGCTGAAATGTGCAAAGAGATTGTCTGCTCTTAAAATATGATTGTGAGCAAATTGATAGAATTCTTCTCGCTGCTCCTTCCATTGACTAGGTGGAAGATCTCTTGCTAAGGTTTCGACATGACGAAGTTGTAACGACCAACCTAAACGACGAATAGTTAATCCATCAGCCCTTCTCAATGTATCAGCGCTATCTCCAACACTACCGGCAGCAGAAAGAACTTTAGCCGCAGTAGAATGTTCCAATTGGTCTGGAGATGGCATCAAACGATGTTCACTGGATAGTTCATATATCTCCTTTTCGATGCTATCCAAAAGATCTAGCCCAGCATGTCCCTGCAATAAAAATAACTTCTGTTTGTCTGATTGAAGCGATATTTTTGTCTCACCCTGAATATCTGAACCTTGGTTTATTTCCCAAACCTTAGTGTTATCGGCATTTTGAGAAACTAAATCTTCACCCATTCGATCTTGAATCATTCTCATCAAATCTGAACTATTAGTGATAGTTCCTGTATCCCGTAAGACTAGAAACATATCATCTACATAGCGACCGTAATGAATCGGTGCTAACTTTTCCTGAACTAGTTTGTCCCATTTATGCAACAAAGCATTAGAAATTACTCGACTACATGTAAGGCCAATTACCAAGCCTCCGCTAATTCTAGCTTCGTTTCCACCGACAGATTTCCCAAACTTTTCAGCCTCTTCAGCCCAACGTCTTAAAAACTTAGTAAGCTGGCTATGAAAAAACTTCTCTTCTTCCGTAAGATCTAAATCCAGTACTTTCAAAAAAGAGGTTCCAGAAGTCGATAAAGGATCAATAAAATGGTAGTAGCTTTTTAGATCAAGGGAGACTGCAATAATGTCACGGTCTTTTTCTAGCTCCCCTCTAATTGCTTTAAGGCCATCATTTCGCCATTTTTGATAAGGCTGAAAATAGGGATTGAAAGATCCAACTGAACTAATATGAAATGGTTGCTCATCACCTGAAAACAAGTCATCGTTACGTATACGTTTTAACCTAGCTCCATAACAACTTTTTTCTAACTTGGCATCGAATTTTCGACCAATCATATTAACCCATAAAGCAGAGATGATATGGGTATTTACGGGAAAGTCCCCAATGATTCGAAATTCAGGAACTATATCGTGATTTTTAAACAAGTTGTCAACAGCTCTATCTGGCTTTGAAAAATGTACATGTCCATCATCTACTACATTTGATTTCCGAGAAGCTGATAGTTTCTTAGGAAGTAATCGAAATTCTCCGAGTAATTCACCTTCATCAAGGCCTGATTTTTTCTTTAATAGCTTAAGCAGATCTCTCAGATTAGCCAGTAGATCCTGCTCATACTCTGCAAACTTAATTGCTGTAGGAAACGTATTCTCAAAGAAGCAATCTGCTTTTGCTTTTCGATATGCTACAAGCAAGTCTGCTAAGGTCAGCTCGCCCCACCCTTTGAATTCTGCCTTGTAATTCATGGCAACATCCTTAAGTTATCTAACGCTCTATTCCAATAGATCATCTGATATAAGAGTGCGGTAGCTTTACGATGCTTCACAATCCTTGTTTACAAATAATCAGCCAAACGCAGTATAACCCCTTCAGATTTCATAGTCTTGTAAGTACCGCCTTTACTGTTGACCATTAACCGTAGGTCGTTCTCAACATATCTAGGCTCAAGCTTAACGACTTTTGGTTTCTCTTTGGTAGGAGGAGCAGGCTCTTTATCCTTCAGGTTATTGATGTGTGCAAATAGCTCAAATAAGTTGGCATCAGGAAGCTCTGATACAGCTTGCTCCGCCACAGTGGGCGCAATGTCTTCTCCAATACCTGCTTGCTCAAGCATATTGATTAGCTTAGATAACTGACTTTGCTCTGGGGAAATATCCCCATTGACTCGAAGAGTAGCACCTTCATCTATTGGAGCGGAAACTTCTGCATGCTGAACCAAGCTAACTCTAGGTATTTCAAGATCATCATACTTCTGTATTTCTGAATCACGCCCACTTTGAAGTGCTCTGATCATAGGCTTGACCATATGTAGCTCTTCATTGAAAACCGTTTCAACTAATTCTCTTGAGATAATTTCTCTTCCAACAGTCACTGCCCGTGTTTGACAAAGATAGAAAAGCGTTACAGCTACATGGGCAATTCCTTGGGAGTAGTCCCAGAATAGATGCTTGATCTCATCAGTCAGCGGCTGAGGTGACTTAAACCATTGTAACGACCATAACTGAGAGAAGAAGCGATCCCAATCAGAACCTTTTCCGGTTCTATCTGCTGTATTAAATCGATTCCAATTAATACTTCCAAACTGTGAAGCTCGTCTTGCTGAACGCATGCTTGGGGAAAAGAGCTCGTAAGCTTTAGGAGTACCAATGAAAAGTATGGGCAACTTGATTGTATTGGTAAGCTGTACAAAGAAACGAAGAATTCGATCAGATACATTGCTAGATCGTGAACGCTCTAAGTGCTGAATCTCATCAATGACCAGTAAACCTATCGAGTGTAATGCAGCAATTCTCGCAAAGTCCCCGAGTAACATCTCAACGTTTGCGCGGGGTTTCACATATTGTTTTTCATAAAGTCCGTTATTATCTAAAGCCTCATCAAGAGCGCGGAAGAAGTTGATACACAAACTTTTCACAGAGGCATCATGAGGGCACTCAACTTTAAGCCAGACAATCTGAACATGCTGATACATAGAGTGCATAATCACCTGAGGATAACCAGCTAGCACGGCTTCTACTGCGGTCGATTTACCCGCACCAGAGCAACCGATAACAGAACTTACTAAGGCTTCATTGCCAGCATTACGGCTCACATCCGCCGTAAGATTTTCTGTTCGATTAAGCGTTTCTTGATAGCTCTTGTTTGCGATGTTTCGACTCAAATACCCTTGACGAATCATGGAAGAAATAGTCTGTTCAAGTTGTAAATGAGCTCTAGTGGGGTATAGAAAACCATCCATAATTCGCAACATAGCATGTCTGCGTATATGAGCAGGTAACGCCACTTCTTCAGCGCTAACAACAGGAATTCGTCTTATCAAGACTGCTGTGTCTTTTTGTGAATTAATAGGTGGCAATGCATTGATTAATGGGTGACCTTCGTATTCATCAATCTCTGCGTCGATGTATTTCGCTGTTTCAAATACGGCCATGTGATTATCTCTTAAAAATCATCCAAGTCTGGGTAGTCGAATCCCTGATCAATTTCTTTGCCAGAGTTGATGGAAGTGACTGTTGCTGTTTCCTTGCTCTTAGGTGGTTTCGCAGACTCTCTGTTTTTTTGACGCTCTATTTCTCTTTCCTGATCTCGGTTATTACGAATACCACTTAGCCGTTTTGAGTTATTAGACAACTCCGAAGATTGCTGCCTCTTGTATGCAAGTTGAGTAATCATCTCAAGCTCCTTTTGAAGATCTGGGGCTTTATAATCCGATTCTTGCTGAGCTTCAGCGTAGGTAGACCTTGATTCTGTTCGAATCGACATTGCTTCTACTAGGCTCATATCTTGATATCGACGACTTCGATTCTGTAATGAACATTGCCATACGCTATCGAACTTATTATCAGGTCTGACATATAGAACATTCGTATTTAACGGATCGTAAGCCACCTCTATGCTTTTTGGACGAGGTATTGATCTATTCTTGTGGAACCAGCCTAGCTCAACTGCTTCTACACAGGTGTAATACATCCCTTTAAAACATATCCCTGAGGGCGATATCGTCGCCTTACTGTGGGGCAGCATATTCACATAGGTTAACTTTGGATCAACCTCTCTCAAAACTCCCGTCCTATTTTTCACTCCCCATTGCCAGAGTCTTACAGGTATCGCAGGCAAATCTGTAGGCATGTCAGATTCAAAGTCATAGCCTTCTAAGGGGATAGATGTATTACGATTGATTTCAGAGATGATCACCATTTTTGTAAAATCATAGAGTGTTAGGTTTGCTGATAACTCTGTCCGCTTTCCTGCTTTTTTCTTTCCATTTACAGGCTCTACCTTTCCTTCCACATAAGGAAGGATTTCCACGTGCATCATATGGAATGACTTTTCAACGATGCCTTTATCATCGCCTCGATATGCTCTGGTATTGGATAACGTGATACCAAATCGATTTACTAAGATATCTCCGTGTTTCCCAAGCAATTCCCCACGGTCGGCTGTAATCGTTGCAGGCGTTCCAATGCTTGGCCAATCACTTTCAATAATCTCTATGCCGAACTTGCGACAGTACTCAACTTTGTCACAGAACGCATGCGCAAGAGCGATTGATGCGGTTGCCCAAGAAGGGTTTTCTAGTCCTACATATAAGCCAACAGTCATGCGACTAAATACATCTTTGACTTTATATACGATTGGGCGACCTACAATCCTATCTGGGTCATACTCAGACACAAGGTGCAAGTCAGCAATGGTCGCATCAATTTCATAACGAGCTCCAGGTCCGAAGTTATTTGTAGCAGATGTACTATGGCTTGGTAGAACGTCTTTTGCGTATTGAATAGATGGAGTGCGAGCTTTAACAACAAGAGGCTTAGCGTAGTGCTTATTGTAAAAGTATCGAAACTGCCTCTCAGTCGGAAGATCTTCTTTTTTGATTTTGGGATACTTTGATTTAAGGAAGCCATTAGCCTTCGTTCTAGCCGCTTTGAGGTCGACGTCCCCCTTCACCAGATAAAAGCCTTCGATTGCTAACCTGAAAAAATTCGCTACTTCCTCTGTTATTGGAACACCTTCCCCAGGAGATGTAGTACGTTTACTACCAAGCTTTTGCGTCCCTACACGATCTTGTCCAGGAGCCCCACACTTTGAATAATCTGGAGCCAGGGCATCAGGAGTCATCCCTCTCTGCCAGTATCTACGCAGCTGTCGTATAACGTATAGCCTAGGCTCACCCGTTACTTCCAAAACGGTTTTGATCATTTGATTCCTAAGCTTTTTATCGAATAATGCAAAGTAGTCCGATAACAATAAAGATACCGAACGATAAGCCCGATCTCTGATGTCTTCAGCTTTAGAGCCAGCCTCCGGTGTTATTAAAGTAATCGGATCAGGTATCGCTTCTAATGATAAGCTTTCGAACTCATCAAGTCCTACTCGGTAAGGCCACGCCTTCTCATCATGAATATCGATAAGCATTAGGAAATCGACATATTCATAGACTACTCGAATCTGGGTTGGGTTATCCGAATGAGGATCGAGAAATACTTTGTTAAGATACATCAGATAATCCGCCGTTGATTGAATCTAGGCCAACAATTATAGAGACATCTGTTGCACGCCAATTTCTAAATACAATGTCTAAAGGAACATCTATCAAATTTGCAGCGGCAGCATTACGAATCACGCCAATATGAAAGCCTGCGCTACATTCGTACTGATCATCCAAAGCAGCACAAACTGTAGCGAGCTTCTTATCTGATCCTGATAACCGGCTTACTACTGTCGAAATATCCTCGAAGGACAGCTCTTCATATAGATCATGTGAATTCAGGCTAGCAGCATGAAGCCATTCAAGATTCTCTTTCACAATCGCTGGAATTTCTTGGTCTGTGAACAGCTTCCATTCATAATCACGTTCCTCCCAATACAGCTTTTCGATTTGAAGCTTCTCAACAGTGCGCAAGTTGTCTAAGTCACTAGCGTACTTAACCGCTATAGCGATAGAAGGTTTGTTTTTCAGTTCAACCACAAGATCTGTGGTAACGACTTTCAATTTGTTGCGTATTTGAGGGTGCTTAATTCCTAAACGAGAACAAATTCTCAAGGAATCTGCTATTGGTAAAGGAAATTGCTCTTTGATGTCGTAGGTAAGATGGAAGCGATCAAATACAAGGAAGGCAGAGAATTCAAGGCGAGATAGAAGATGATGGGCTCTAGAAGTGTTTCGACCTCGGATGCGATAGCTCTCCCCCGTACTACTTATTTCATGCACTTTTATAAAGGGTTCATAGCTTTCACCTGAGCCAACACCTCTGGTTTTTAATTTCTTTTCATCTTTAGGATCAAGCGGTTTATCTGCATCTAACATATCTAGCCTCCTGCTTACTTTCTGAGCATAGCAGGAGGCTAAAAAACATCAAACATTATTGTAAAACATCAAACTATAATGTCTTTTATCAAACTATAATGTCACCGCACA
>NZ_QKRA01000001.1 GCF_003362755.1 Marinomonas piezotolerans | reverse complement strand
GCGTGGTGACAAAAATATAAAAATGTCACCATCTAGAATGGTAACCTATGGACAATTTGGAAGCCGCCTACAATGCAGAGAAATCATGGCCTACAGCCCTTGTCACCAGTGACGAATGTTACGGGTGAATGGGTACCGCAGGTTTCTTGGCGCGTACCATGGAATACCTCAATCGCAAGCACTCTAGCCCCGAAGCGATTTGGCAAGATGAAGAGGGCAACCAGCATTACCCTGGGGATTTGCTAGAGCCATACCGCGAACACGTGAACGACGATATGTTCTGGGGCTTGGACTTTGATACCACCATGCTACGTGTATCGAGCATGAACATGATGCTGCACGGGGTCAATGGTTCCAATATCGTCTACCAAGACACACTGAATAAATCCATCCGTGAGAACTTCCCCAAGCAGGAAGAAAACTTCTTTGATGTGATCCTAGCGAACCCGCCTTTCAAAGGTAGCCTAGACGAAAGTAACACCAACCCTGAACTGCTCAGCATGGTCAAAACCAAAAAGACTGAGCTGTTGTTTGTGGCGCATATTTTACGCTCCCTCAAACTCGGTGGCCGTGCTGCTGTGATTGTGCCAGATGGCGTATTATTCGGCTCTTCCAAAGCCCACCAACAGCTACGTAAAGAGCTGGTCGACAACAACCAACTGGAAGGCATTATCAGCTTGCCCAGCGGTGTGTTTAAACCTTACGCCGGTGTCAGCACCGCAATTCTGCTATTTACCAAAGGCGGCACAACGGATCGAGTCTGGTTCTATGACCTACAAGCCGACGGCCTATCTCTAGACGACAAACGCACGCCACTAAAAGGCGAAGGCACTAACGATTTGCCAGACGCCATCGCCAAATGGAAAGCCTACCGCCAGTTGGTACTCGACAACGCACCCGCAGAGCAAATCTTAGAGCAATTTGGTGATAAGACCCAAAAAGCTTTCGTCGTGGATTCCGCCGACATCGCCAGCAATAAATACGATCTCTCCATCAATCGCTATAAAGAAGTGGTCTATGAAGAAGAGCAATACGAAGACCCGAAAATCATCCTTGGCAAACTCATGGCCCTAGAAAATGAAATCATGGCAGACCTAAAGGAACTGGAGGGGATGCTATGAAATGGCCGATGGTAAAGTTGGGAGATATCTTTGATATTACTTCGAGTAAAAGAGTGCTCCAAAAAGATTGGACCAAAAGTGGTGTTCCATTTTATCGAGCAAGAGAGGTGGTAACATTATCAAAGCAAGGCTTTGTAGATAATGACCTGTTTATCTCTGAGGAAATGTATTCGGAATTTAGTGAAAAATACGGTGTACCTCAAGAGGGGGACATTCTTGTTACTGCTGTAGGTACTCTCGGGCAGACTTATGCAGTAAAAAAGAGTGATAAGTTTTACTTCAAAGACGCAAGCGTTATTCGCTTAAGTAAAAAACAAGAAGTGGATACTTCTTATGTTCAATATGCTTTAAAAAGTCCCGATGTGCAGAGATTCATCCAGAATTCAAGCGGCGCAACTGTAGGGACTTATACGATTAGTCGTGCTAATGAGACCGAAATCCCACTTCCTCCACTGGAAGAACAAAAACGCATCGCTGCCATCCTCGACAAAGCCGACACCATCCGCCGCAAACGCCAACAAGCCATCGACCTCGCCGACGAATTCCTACGCTCCGTTTTCTTGGATATGTTTGGCTCGAAAGTAAATAAAAGTGGATGGGAAGAGGTTAGATTTGATGAAGTTGCTTTTATAGATGCAAAAATGGTTGATCCAAGAGAATCTGAGTATCTAGATTTACTGCATATCGGTCCTGATAGAATTGAAAAAAATACCGGTAAGTTGCTCCCAGCGCTCACTGCAAGAGAGGAAAATTTAATAAGCAAGAAGTTCTTGTTTGATCAAACCTATGTTCTTTACTCAAAAATACGTCCATATCTTAGAAAAGTAGCATTACCAAATTTTGTTGGGCTTTGTTCTGCTGATATGTATCCAGTTAGACCAAAGGATGGTCTTTTAACACGCGAGTTCCTTTGGCAACTTTTATTATCTGACGATTTTACAAAATATACCGAAACACTTCCTGATCGTGCGAGCATTCCGAAGTTAAACCGGAATGAGTTGACTAGTTATCGTTTCAAGTTGCCACCCATCGATTTGCAAGAGAAGTTCTCGGCTATTTTAAGAAAACAATACCAAGGGTATTTATCCAACAAGGCATCAAGAAAAATAAGTGATTCAGCTTTTGGAGCGTTAAGTCAAAAAGCATTTTCTGGGGAGCTTTTATCAGGAAAATGGACATGAAATTTGGATTTTTGAAAGATAAAATTGAATTCGAATGTGAAGGCTTCTCAGTTAAAATATTGGAGGGGTTTGATGAAAAAATGGACATTTTTCGTAGCTCTTATCCGGTTAGTGGAGGTTTTATATATGCCCCGCAGAAACAACTTCATCATTTACCAAAAGAGAAGAAGCAATTTAGTTCGCCTGAACCAATGGTAAGTGGCCAGCTTCTATTTCTTCCTCCTACCCATGAGATTTGTTCAACATATGATGACGAACATAATGCATTTTTAATCTTAGGATATGGCTTTCTTCAAGGACTTTACTTGTGTCCAGAAGGTCAAGGTGCTTTTGGTAGAACCCCTTATGAGCCTAGTTCAATTAATGGACTGCTATTGTATCGGAGTGATCGAGAGAAAGGGATGGAAGTGATCAACCAATATTTTATCAACGCAAATGTCGAACAAAGGTCACAGATGCGAGCGTGTATTCATTGGTTTCTGATCGCTTACTCAATGGATCATGAATGGGAAAGGTTTGATGCATACTATAAGGTATTGGATGGACTATTTAGATTGAATTTTAAGTTAAACCCTAATAACTCCAAGTCCATCCTGCATCCTGAGCGCCCTGTCGAATTAGCAAGTCTATACGGTATTCAGATTCCTTCTTGGGCGGTTATCGAGGATAAAAAGAGTGTATTAAGTGTACAGCGAAATGAACTAGCTCATGAGGCGACTTTCGCTAAACAGCCAATCGGATTTGCTTTGCCTCAAGAAAACTACTCATTTGAACTTTGTGCTTTTTTAACGAAATTAATCGCTGCAACCCTTGGCTTGAAAACGGATTATCTCTATTCAGAACCAGATATGCGCGAAAAGTGGCGCTGGGAGATAGAGTAATGGCTTTGATATCTCGATACTCCCAATATCGAGTGCTGTATCGCTAACGGGGATAGATCTAAAAGGAGAGAGTTATGTCTACGACCGGCGAAAAACCAGGTAAAGGCACTTATACGTGCACCATTTGCGGTGAAACAGTGAGATTGGATGATACGAGTGATCGTTTACCACCGTGTCCGAGATGCCATAACACCGATTATAAACCGTAAAAGGTGCAGCCTCACGTTTCGTACGTGAGGTTTTTAATGAGAATGTTGAGAAGAGTGCATTGGCATGAAGGTGATAGCAGTGTCTGCCTAGCGTACAGCAATGAAAACGTGACTGTAGAAGCTTGTCTATTTGGAAGTTCAAGTCTTCCTGAAACTTTGATTGAGACCCACAAGGGAACGACTGCCCTGAAAACACCGGAACGGAGGAGAAAGCCTATGAAAGATAGTTTAGTAACCAAAATCTCGCGTTGGGCCAAGGCGGCTGTTATCACTGTTTCACTGGGGTTAAGTGGTGTGACCCACTTTCAGCCCAATGTGCTTTTCTAAAATCGCTACAGAAATCTATAAAGATTGGATTGTGTAGCAATATAAATTGATCTGGCTCAGATGGAGTAGACATGGATCGTTATAAATTTCTTATTCTCGGTGTTTTAGCAGTCTCTATTACGGGGTGCTCTACCGTTAAATACCTGCCGGAAAACTTTGATAGTACATCTGGCATTAGTGAGCCTACGGAAGGTAGGGCTGGAGTGTATGTCTATCAGGCCAAGACCGGAGTTATTGGTTCATTTTTGGATGTTGATTTCGAGATCAAGGGTTATCCTACTGTCCCAATCAATACAGGTGAATACGCTTATTTTGAAGTTCTTCCTGGGAAGAGCGAATATAAGCTGGCGGGTGGGATCTTGCCTAAGTTTGAGCCTGTTGAATTCGAAGCAGGCCATAACTATTTTTTTAGGGCTTATCTAGTAGGTTTTCACGATGCGTCTTACCTAGTGGGCAACCAGCCAGAAATAGATGCAGTGAAGCAGAGTATTGTATCTGGGCGGTACGAGCTGAATACCGTTGATTAAATATTAACAAGCAAGTTAAGAATGTTTAATTGTATTAATTAAGGAAAGTTGTAAATGAAGGAACGTATTCAAGAGTTAGCGGATAAATCTAATTTAGAAGTTAAAGAGGCAGAAAGAGGATTTTCGGTTCTAAGCAATGGTAGGCAAATTCGGTTCTTCTTTAAAGAAGATAAGCTAATAGAGTTTCTTTTGGATCCTGAACTCGCATCAGTTGAGCAAGGGAGCGCTGATGATAGTGAATTGAAGGAAATTCCTAGTGCGGACGAAATTAAAAAAACGATTGTTGAGAGAACTACTATTGAAGTGCGTGAAGTGGTGGTGACCGATGTAAGGATGCCATTTATGTCAATGGTCTTTTTTATGGTCAAATGGGCAATCGCATCGATACCTGCATTTTTAATCCTAGGGTTTATTTATACTTTAATAATTCTAATCTTAAGAGGCGTTTTCTAAACTCAGTCGCTTAATTTATAAAGTGTTAGGCTTGAAAAGGGCTTATTTATGGCTGTACAACATGGAATTTGGCGAATTGGTTCGAAACCAGAGCCGCTTAAACCTGTGAGATTAGAGACAGAATTACTACTTGAGCAACAAATTGTTCAAGACGTGTCGATTCTTAACGAAAACTGGCTGTTGATTGGTCGACAGGTGTATACCGAGTTTGGCAAGTACATCGATTTGCTAGCAATCGACGCTACAGGCTCAATCATTATCATTGAGCTAAAGAAGCATAAAACACCTAGAGATGTTGTCGCTCAAACGATTGACTATGCCTCTTGGGTGGAAACCTTGCCTTCAGAACAGGTTTCCGAAATTTACCAAGACTTCGCTAAAAAGCATGGTCATGCTTTAACCAGTATCGATACAGCATTCCAAGAAAAATTTGGCGTAAAGCTCCTCGAAGAAGACATCAATAGCTCACATCAGATGGTTATTGTCGCTGCCGAGTTAGATGCCAGTACAGAGCGGATCATTAACTATCTAAATGACAAAGCTGGGATTGCCGTCAATGCCGTATTTTTTACCGTTTTCCAAGATGGCGGTAATCAATACCTCAGCCGAGCTTGGATGATAGACCCTGTTGAAACTGAAGAGCATGCCATCAATACCAAGCAAAAAGGCGATTGGAACGGAGAGTTTTACTCAAGTTTTGGCGCCTACAGTAATGGCCGAAACTGGGAAGATGCGCTTCAACACGGCTTCATTTCAGCAGGTGGTGGGCATTGGTACAGCAAAACCTTATTCATGCTAAAACCTGGTGATAGAGTCTGGGTCAATATACCGAAAACCGGCTATGTAGGCGTTGCAGAAGTGACTCATCATGCCGTCGTAGCCGACGAATACATCAACGAGGGTATGAATCTAAAAGGCTCATACAACTTCGCTAAAGTCGTTGGTGAAGATGATGCCGAATACTTCGTAGCGGTTCGATGGATTAAGTCCGTCGCTGAAACCGACGCCGTGAATGAAGTCGGCTTGTTTGGTAACCAAAACTCCGTCGCAAGGCCAAGAGCTTCTAAATGGGATTACACCGTTAAGCGGTTGAAAGAGGTTTGGAAGCTTTAAATATAGAAATCTAACGAGCGGGGCTTAATTAGCCTATGAAGAGTGACAATGAGATTGTATTTAATTTATTGGATCAATACTTAAACGGCAAGCAACTAACTAGGGCAGAGCTAGTGTTGATGCGAAACTCTGGAATAACTAGCAATATTGAAGATCTTTTAGTTAAGGGACCGAAATTGGGTTCGGCTTCAAAGAAAAAGCTAAATAAACTACTTAACATGATTACCTCCCTTAACGGGAAAAAGTTACAAAAGAAGCAATTCTCACCTATGTACCAAGGGCTTAAGGACTACAATCAAGAGCTATGTAGCTCAGTATCAGGCGGCGGTACAAATGGAACAGGAAAAAAACGCTAATTGTGCAGTTAATTTACAATCAAATTTAAGCCAAAAATCGTCGAAAAGGCTCATATTTTAGTTAACAGGAGTAAACAATGATCGATCTGATTTGGTCAAACATCGAGCTTCTTTGGCCATTTTCTTGGCTTGGTCGTTCATTCATAATTGCAATGGGGATGATTTTCTTTTTCGCTATTTATCGAGTTTCGGCGCTTAACGGTCGTGCGAAGAATAATATCCTGCAAATTAAAGCAATCTTGGAAGGGCAAACCACAGATTCTTTGTATGAGAACATTGGCGATATCCGAGTTAAAGCCAAGAACTCTGAGAATCCTGTGATTCAAAGCCTTTGGCATGAGTTTGACGAAAGTTTGGTGCTTGATCATCGTGAGAAAGGGGTTTTCAATACTCTCGACGCCGAGCATTTCTTCAATCCGCGTACTCTTGCATCAGGTATCACCTCTAGTCGTCTACTAGCAGCAACACCATCTTTCTTAACTGCTATCGGTGTATTAGGTACGTTTCTTGGTCTCACGATGGGTCTTAAAGGTCTTCATATTGAAAGCAATGAAATTGATGCTTTAAAAGACGGTATTGCCAGCATGATCAATGGTGCGGCGTTGGCATTCGTGACATCTGTTTGGGGTGTGGCATTAAGTCTTATTCTCAATGTTATTGAAAAAAATACAGAGCGGCGAATTATCAAGAAAATCGTGTTAGTCCAGCAACGAATTGACTTCTTATTCCCGCGTTTACCTGCAGAAAAATCCCTAGTCGATATCTCGAAATACACTGGCGAAAGCAGTGAAGCACTTCAGGAACTGCATGAACGTATTGGTGATCGCCTGCAAGAAACCATTTCTGGCGTGAGCGATAGCATGCAAGAAGCTTTCACAAATGCTCTTAACAATGTGATGGCGCCTGCTATGCAGTCTCTCGTAAGCAATACTAGCCAGCAGACAAGTGGTGTTATAGAGCAGTTGATCGGTAATTTTACCGAAAGCATGCAAGCCGCAGGACGAGGTCAAGGCGAATTGATGCAGAAATCAACTGAAGAAATGCGTCAAGCTGTGACTACCCTTAGCGATCAGATGAAGACGGTAGTAGACCAAACCTCCAATAATCACCAAGCAATGGCAAAACAGCAAGAACAAGCGTCGCAGCAGTTTAATGATCAGATGCGTTCAATGCTTTCTCAAAGTGAAGAGCGTCAGCAGACTATGGAGTCTAAGTTTGTTGAGACGCTTAATGCTCAACAACACGCACTAGCAGAACGTGAGAGCGAGCACCGAGATAAACTTCAAACACAGCTTGATAGCTGGTTAGAAAAGCAAGCTTTGCTAATCGAGACAATGAAAGATGCTGTAGAGCGCACACAGAGTCATATGGATTCTGTGATTGAGCAACACAAAGAGGTGGTTGGTGAGTTAAAGAGTATATCTGAAGCTTCAGCGACGAGTAGTCAAAACTTGTCAAATAGTTCTAATCAGATTGCGATGCTATCCGGTAATCTTGTTAAGGCAACAGAGTTATTTGATACACGCTTAGTGGAAGTAACGGATGCTATGAAGGGAATATCTAGCCAAAATGATGCGCTGGCGGCCCATGTTATCGAGCAAGCAAAAGTACTGCGAGGTTTAGAAACATCTTTAGTGACGACTACTGAGCGATTTGGTGAAACGGCGCAATTGGCTCAATCAGGCTTTAACGAGATGAAAGCGCATCAAACAGAGTTTATTGCAAACATCGAGTCATCATTTGAATCGTTAGGAAATAATCTGAAAGAACAAGTTTCAGTTATCGAACAACAGACAAATGAATGGCTGCGGTCATACTCTAGTGAAGTGAATACGCAAGTCAAAGAGCGTATGGAAATCTGGAACGATAAAACGCGTGAATTCAGTGATCAGATGGTGAGAACAGTACAAGGAATTTCTGATTTGGTGGATGAGTTGGAGCGTAAGTAATGCGTGTGTTCAAATCTGGGCAAGTTAATGTCGATGAGGAGAACCCTTACTGGATGTCCTTTTCTGATATTCTGTCAGGCTTGCTGATCTTGTTTGTATTGGCCTCTGTCGTGCTTATGGTTGAGCTGATGGAAGCAAAGCAGGAACTTGAGAATAAGCAAGAAGCGTTTACAGAAGAATTGGAGATGCTGCATAAAGCCGAAGGTGTTCGTAAAACCATTCTGCATGAGGCGGCAGAACTACTTCGCCAGAGAGGCATTCAGGTCACAGTTAGCGAAAACGAAACAGTTCTGAGTATCCCGAACGATATCCTTGGCTTTGATAGTGCGGCGTTTAATATCGGCCCTCAATTTGAGAATACGGCGTTGGAGATTGGTGAAGTACTATCTCAAGTAATCAATCAGGATGACCGAGAGCAATACTTAGATACTATTTTCATTGAAGGACATACGGATAGTAAGAACTTTAATGGCATGATGGGTAAAGGTAACTGGGGATTATCAACTTTTAGAGCGATCTCGTTATGGGAGCTTTGGCGAGATTCACTTCCAGATGATCTTAAACTTGATAGTGTTAAGAACCGTGACGGTAATCCATTGTTTTCAGTGAGTGGCTATGCTGCAACTCGACGCGCTGTTGAATCAGAAGTTACAGAGCAAGATTATCGGACCAACCGACGAATCGACATTCGTTTTACCATTCGACGTCCAAGCATTGCAGAGTATGAGTCTGTTAGAAATAGGCTGGAGATGCCGTAATTATGTTGCAGTTACCTTCTATTCCTAAGTTACAAGATGCTCAGTGGGAAAAAGTCACTGAAGAGTGGGTAAAGTTAACAGCGAATACTAAGAAGATTGCAGACGGAGCTGGGCAAAGCCAAGAGTTTAAAGCGCTTGAAGAGGGAATTCGCCGTTTAATCTTAAACGGCGAATTCGACCAGGTTAAGAAAGTAATTAAGAAAAGACGAGGTGTACGGGTTCTGACACAGCTTTGGATTGATAATGAAGATGTTAGGCGACGTTCACTTAACGATTCATTTATTGATCATATAAAAGAGCTACACCCGAAATTAGGGATGTCTTCTTTGATGAACCTAATTGCATTACTTTACCGCTATTTCGATATGCTAAACATCGATTCGGTTTTTGAAAAGTTAACGACTTGGCTGCAAGGGCAAATAGACTTTCGCTTAAGTGATCGAAAGCAACCAAGCAATACAATCTTGTCTTCTCTACATCAACATAAAAATTGGCTCTTTGATCTGTCTGCACCTAAGGCTGTGGTGGACTTAGCCAAGAAAAATCATCTTGACCTGAGTGACCAGCTTAAAAAGCTACGCCTAAATGATCTACCCCAAGGGCGCTTCTTAAATATCTGTCATGCGCAATACTATTTGGAGACTTTGAAAGAGATACCGTTAGGGGAATCTCATGACATCCTTGCTGAATTATCTAAATCCGAAGTGGCAAAGATGCCATATGAAGATGGTAAGCGAATCGGGCATATTGCTCTTGAAATTATGATAGATCGTTCAGGTGGTGCCCCATCTAGTATCTGGCAAAACTTTGTGCTCGATATGGCGGGTGATCCGCGCATAGCTAACACTGCAAAAAATTATCGTGAATGGTGGCAACCAATAGGTGAGCATCGTATCAAGATGGTGACAAGCTGGCTTGCAAAAGAAGACTTGCGTTTGTTCCTAGGGGCAATCGAAGAGTATGGGAAGCAATCCGGTGATGATGCTCTCAATAGAATGTTCCCTGCACGTAAAAAGTTCTTAGAAGGGCTATACGAGCACGGCATTATTCGAAATACAAGGCTGATGCTGGGGCAGAGTGCAGCTACTACAGTGAAGAAAGTACTTGGCAAGAGCATGACAACAAGTTTTATCAAGCTTTCTGACTCACACATGAATGATAAAGCTGTTATCTATTTAGATTGTGGAGAGTTCCATATAATTGAGGGCTCTCATCAATTTAAACTATGGATTTACACCGGCCTACCAAGCTCAAGGCTATCAGATTATTCCCTTAAATCTCTTAGTCATTTAGATTTAACAGTTGGCTTTGTTCGTGATTTTAATAAATCATATGATGGGAACTATAAAGCTATCACTCATTCGCCGACGACTTGGCAAAAAAATGCCATTGAGTTTTTGGCTGAAAATGGCGTGGTATTGGATCTTGAAAAAGTTCTTTCAAGGGAAGATTACCAAGTGTACATCAGGCGTTTTGGTGTGCCTGTTGTCAAAAAGATAAAGTCTGATTTAAGTAAAACACTTGAAGCTCAGATTCTTAGCGTAATAGAAATCAATTCTTCAATTAAAGGCAAATCTATAGTCAATGCTTTGCTTACAGAGTTTGGTTTGGTTGTTGAACGATCCAAGATTAACTCGATTCTGTATTCATTGAGATCAGAAGGCAAAGTATTGCTTGATGATGGCTACTTTTGGAGCTTGCCAAATACCAATAGTGATCATGTAACCCATGAACCTACTGCTCAGCAGAGTTTTGACGACCTTAGCGCTGAAGGAAGAAAAATATTACATAAGATTGAGCAACTTGGATCATGCAACCTATTTAACTTAAGAACCTCTCTGGATGTTACTGCTAATCATTGTTTGAAGTACATTCGTGGCGAGTTAGCTCCTTTTGTAGAAAAGGACTTTAATCAAATGTATCGCCTAAAACAGAAGTAAACGGATTTTCTTATGTCATTGTTTGATTTCGTAAAAAAATTGCTACCAAAAGACTCTACGTCTATAGAGCATAATTTATCTTATAAGCCTGTATTTGATTCTTTTGGTGTCAATTTTGTCACAGATCCAGCTGCATACCATTGTTTAAATCAAGGTCAAGGTGGAGGGCTTCAGCTTGTTCAGCATGTATTGCTGAAAATGCTTCAGGAGCGAACTGTTGCTGAGCCGCTGCCAAATGGTTTTCGTATCGATAGCGAAGAGGCTGTACTTTTAGACCCCGAAGATGCTGATGCTCTGGGACTACCAGTGCCTTTTGATGGTTCATTTGACCTTGATGTACAAGGGCGTACGACAAAGAGCGGTTTTACACTCACTTTGTTCGCGAAGCTAGGTAACAACAAATACCCAGTTCGTCGAAAAGGGCCGATTTTAGTGTTTAGTGAAAGTACTCAGTTCTTACTTTCTCCTAGCCAGTTAGATGCTATTAAAGCTGTTGAAGGGCACTCTGCTTTATCTGCTGACGAGCGTACAGAGTTAGCGAATGTCTTGGCTGTCGCTAAATTGCAACAAGCGACAAAGAATGGTTTAAATCTCGATCTAAAACATTTTGAAAAGTTTGAGCTAGTCCAACCAGAGAATGTCACCATATCCGCTAATCTGCGTGCAGACGGTAGCTTAGAACTTTCTCCAAGTTTGGGAGATGGTTCTTCATCAGAAGAGTTGCAGAACCGCTGGGTACAGCTTGCTGGTGATGGACAGGTCATACGGGTCAAAGACCGTATTGTTCTTTTATCAGATGAAAAGAAACAAGCGGTTCAGGAGGTTCTTCAAAACAGAACCATTCCAGCTAATAAGGTGGCTGAGTTTATTCAAACCCCCTCTGCATTCTTAGACGCATCGATTGTAAATTTAGACTTGGGTTTTTCTGTTCGAGTGGCAGGTATTGGCAAGATGGTTTATTTGCCATTTGGACAAGATAGCGATGCGAGCAACAAGTGGTTTTCGACTAACGTAGTCAGTGAGCCGCCAGAGCGCTTGGTTAAGCTTTTAGAATGCGATGAAGACATACAAGCGTTCGAACAAAGCTATGAACAAGCGAAAGGGCAAAAGGCTGATAGCGTTGTTGTCAATGATGAGTCGATTGATATTCGTGATGAACAGCGTGTCCAAGGGGCTTTAGCTGAAGCAAAAGATAAAATCGTTCAGTCCGGTGACGATCAAAATGACCTTGAGATAGAAGAGAGTTTAGTTCGCAAAGAAAAAGTCTCGTTGCTGCTAAAAGAGACCGACGAACATAACCAAGATATTGTTACTAAAGTCGAGAATCTTGATAAGTCACCAGACTTTGACCGGTCTAATCTAGCTAGATCTCCATTTCCACATCAGGAGTCAGGTATCAAATGGATGCTAGCCTTGTTGAAATCGGCACTAGGTGACGATCATGATGACTTATATCGTATTCAGGGGGCTTTGCTTGCGGATGATATGGGGTTAGGTAAAACCTACATGACATTGGTAATGTTGGCGGAATATCTAGCTCTGCAAAAACAAAATAGCCAACCTGAAAAACCAATTTTAATCGTTGCTCCATTAAGTTTGTTGGAAAACTGGGAGCAAGAGGTTGCCGTTACGTTTAACTCGTCACCGTTTAGGGATATTAAAATTCTCCAGTCTGGACGGGATTTAAAAGATTTTCGTAAGCAAGGGGCTGAGCGTGAGTCAATTCAATTAAGCTCGGTGATGAACGATACAAAAGCAGACTATGAATCAATACGCTACGCTCTGCATGTTGGTCCGGAAGCAGCGACTAAACGCCTTGATATGGATCGACGCATTGTTCTTACTACCTATCAAACCCTAAGAGACTATCAGTTCTCGTTGTGTGTGATTGATTGGGGCATTGTGTTGTTTGATGAAGCGCAGAACATTAAAAATCCTAACACTCAAGCAACCCGAGCAGCCAAAGCTCTGAAAGCAGATTTTAAATTGCTGGCAACAGGTACTCCTGTTGAAAACAGTCTTAGCGAGTTCTGGTGCTTATTTGATAGCGCACAGCCTGGCTTGTTGGGTGATTGGACATACTTTAAAGAGCGTTGGATCAAACCAATAAGTAATGCGGAAGAGGAAGATAAACCTGCTAAGCGTCTAGAAGTTGGTGAAGACCTTAGAGCTGCGGTTGGTCAATTTATGTTGCGCCGTACAAAAGAAGATGAGTTAACAGGGATGCCGACAAAGACCATTCGTACCGGCTTGCGACTGGATTTGGCCGATAATATGGCTTTTGCTCCTGATCTTGCCCAACAGATGTCAGGCGCACAGAAAATAGTTTATGACCAAATCATCGAAGATTATCGAAAATCTAAAGCCAAAGAGGATGGTACAGGCCATGCGCTCGCTGTATTACAAGAACTGCGTAAAGTTAGCCTCCACCCGCGTTTAGATCAAATTTTTAAAACGCCAGCCGGCTCCAGCAAAGAAGCGATGCAACAGCTTAACGAGTCCGAAAAGTTAAGAATGTTGTTAAATACTTTGCATGATATTCGCAATAAAGACGAAAAAGTAATTATCTTTGCTACCACTAAAAAGCTGCAAGCTGTGTTGAAAATATGCCTTGATAAGATTTTTGGATTGGATATTCATATCATAAATGGCGATGCTAAAGCTGTAGCAACTAAAAAGGATCAGTTGTCTCGTAAAGGTATGATTACTGATTTTGAGGCAAAAGAAGGTTTTAATATTATTATCATGTCACCTGTTGCAGCGGGTGTAGGCTTAACAGTCGTCGGTGCTAATCATGTTGTGCATTTAGAGCGCCATTGGAACCCAGCAAAGGAAGCACAAGCTACCGATCGTGTGTATCGTATTGGGCAAAAGAAAGATGTGTTTATTCATTTACCTTGTCTGCTTCACCCAGAGTACGATTCGTTTGATGTGAACTTAGATCGATTATTAGCCAAAAAGACTATGCTTAGAGACGCAGTTGTAACACCAGAGGTAGTCAATGAACATGAGCTTATGAACTCGATGGGTTTTTAGCATAATATTTTATATGTTAGATAATTTTTCTTACCTTGAAAATTTTGGTTTAATAGTTAAATAATTGATTTATATGTAGTTATTTATCTGGCACACCTTCTGCAATTCACAGATCAGTTCTCTCAAAGTAGAGAGTTGTTTTCACTGAATAACGAAGGTGTTGTCTATGTATTTCATTAAGAGTTTAACTACTTGCGCTGTTGTGACTATTGCTATTCTTGGTAATAGTCTTTCTTGGGCGGAATCAACTGCTTTCCCAGAGCCATTTGGGCTCAAATGGGGAATGTCTAATCAAGAGCTGATCCAAGCTGGTTTTAACTCTCCTAGGCCCACCGGTCAGTTTGAATACTTGACTTCCGTCACCACCCCTAAGCCTTGGTCCAAAGGCGATCAATACCTTGCTTTAACTTATAAAAGCAATCTTGTAAAGCTTATAGTGAGTTCTAATACCTTTACTGCAGATCTGTACGGCAGTGAGGGCAAGGCGTTATATGAAAGTGTTAACTCGATCATGACAAAAAAATATGGGCAACCTTCAGATAAATTAGAATATGTTGGAATGAAGCTCTATGACGATGCTGACGAGTTTTACCAATGCCTTGATTATGATGGCTGTGGTGCGTATGTGACCCAGTATCAAATATCTGGCGGTTTTTTAGCTGTGGAGATAGAAGGTCAAGGAAGAGGAAAAGGGTTCGTTAAAATAACCTATGAAAGCCCTGAGTTTTATGTGGCTAAAGAGCAGATAGACAGTGCCAATCAAGCTGATGATTTGGAGGCCTTCTAATGTTAAAAGCCACATGTATAGTCATCCTTTTGGCGTCATTTGCAGGCCTGGGTTATGCGAAAAATTTCCAAGACTCGGTTGATCGAGTGATAGAAGAAGATCCTCGGAATCGCGGCATTAAAGTAACGTTGGAGTCAAAGCACAATGATCTTTGGTTCTGTTTAAAATCACTAGAAGACTCTGTCGGACCTATGGATGTCTTCAGAGTCTTTTTGCGCACAGCGGAGCGCCTTCAAGAAGAATCTTTTGAGTCAGTTAAACTATGTTACGGAAACACGGAGCGGTTTATTCTATCAGGTGATGAATATCACGTAATTGGCAGTCAGTTACCCACTCAAAATGTGATATACACCATCCGAACGTTTCCTGAAAAACTGGTCTTGCCAAACGGTAGTCCTGCCTTTGATCGGCATAGGGGAGGTGTTTTATATCAAATGAAATGGCAAATGCGTGATTTTCAGTCAATGAATGAGCAGTGGTATCTATCAGATATCATTGACGCGAGAGAAGCCAAAAAGGAAGCTAGGAGGCCTAAGACATTTGCACCCGATGAAGAAGTATTCTAATCATTGTTAGGACTGACAATGAGTCTTGGAGAAGCCGCCATTAGTATGTGCTTGAAGCGGCTTCCATCTTTCTATTCAGAACTTTCGTCTTCCGATACGTATTCTACAAGATCACTAATATCACATTTAAAATAGGCACAAAGCAAATCGAGGTTTGATGTCACTGTACTGAACCCTTTTTGGTTCGCCATTTTAGATAGGGATACCCGGTTTACTCCACTCTCATCTGCGACTCTTGTCATAGTGATACGCTGCCCTTCCTTGAATGACTTATCAGCGATCAGTTCTTTAATGCGAAACCTAAGCATGTAATCTCCATATTTGTATATAAATAAATACAAAACAATATTGACGTGAACAAAACAGTTCGCTACTATTTTTATCTTGTTAAGATATCTTAACAATCATTCTTTAATCGTAACGATCGAGGTTGCACATGAACACGTATCTTACCACAGAACAATTGGCGGATAGAATTCATTATAACCCTAGAACCATCCGAAACGAGCTTCTAGATATCTGCTTATTCGAAGGTCGCCATTACGTTCGTCCTTTTAATCGCCGCAAAATTTTATTTATCTGGGAAACGATTGAACAAGACATGCTTGCTCAATCTGAAGACACCATTGCTTTAGCAACTGCTGTAGAGGAGGAGTAGATATGGCTAGCGTGAGCGTAAGGAAAGAGAGCAACACACTTTATTTAGACTTTCGATATATGGGACGAAGATGTCGAGAGCAAACGAACTTCAAAAATACAGTGGCCAATAAACGTCGCCTTGAGAAGTTATTGGTCGTTATTGAAGCAGAAATTATGGCTGGAACTTTTCGTTATGCGAAGCACTTTCCTGATAGTAAAGGGGCACATAGATTTGCCGAGGAAGAGCTGAAGCTCCATGACCCAAAAGAATGGTCTTTAAAACAAGAACAACAGGTTGTGCCAATTTTTGAAGAGTATGTGTTGGGATGGTTAGAAAGGCACAAAGTTGCTTGGAGAAAATCACACATCGTTAACATTGAAAGTATGATAAACAAACATTATCTGCCGTACTTTGGTGGGATGGAAATCAGCAGCATCACTCGTAATGACCTCTTAAAATTTCGTACAGCTCTCGCCAAAGTGCCCGGACGAAATGGAAGAGAAAGCTTAAGTAACACTCGAATCAACAAGATCATGGATCCGTTGAGACGCATTTTCGAGGACGCCGCTGAAGAATTCCACTTTATCACGCCTTACATACGAATCAAGCAGCTTAAGTCTCATAAGACCGATGTCCAGCCTTTTACGTTTGAGGAAGTAAACCTGTTGCTGGATAAAGTGAGAACGGACTATCGAGACTACTACTTGATTCGCTTCTTCACGGGTATGCGTACGGGTGAGATAGACGGGTTGAAATGGAAATACGTAGATTTCACAAAACGAATCATAAAGATACGTGAAACGATTGTCGCTGGAGAAGAAGACATCACTAAAACTGAGTCATCAATTCGCGATATTCATATGAGTCAACCTGTATACGAAGCATTCAAACGAGTGAAAGCCAATACGTGGCGTTTCGGGAAGTTTGTGTTTTGCAACCGCGAGGGTGAAGCGCTAAATCATTGCAACGTAACCAAGCGCGTCTGGTACCCAATGCTGAAGCGGTTAGGCATAGAGAAAAGAAGGCCATATCAAACTCGACACACTGCAGCCACATTATGGTTGGCGGCAGGAGAATCCCCAGAATGGATTGCAATGCAAATGGGGCATTCGAATACCGAAATGTTGTTTCGAGTTTACTCGCGTTACGTTCCAAACCTGACAAGAATGGATGGTAGCGCGATGGATAAACTTCTAGCTGAGAAACTGGAGGGTAGACATGCAGTTTAACTCTAAGTCTGCACTGCAGCCATTACTTGGAAGTGTTGATGGGCTGGTACGCTTCAAGGGATGCTACTTACTGAAGTCCATTGAAGAACGTGTTCTGATTGGAACCTTTACAACTCGTGTAGCAGTACTTTCTGATGTCGAGAATATCGGTGAGCTTGAGGTGCGCTTGCTGGGGAATAATTTTGGTACGCTAGTAGCTCTCCAGAACGAGTATTTACAGGTGGAAGTGGCATTTAAAAGAGTCAAAACGAACAGCTTCTTTTATCTTGCATGGTATGAAACCTTAGGTTCATCGACTGTAGAAGGCATCGGGCAGCGAATAAAACAGCTTTCCGAAAAGAGTGTTCGAGAGGATGCAGTACTTTTGGACCAACGCATATCAGCTATTCGATCACCTTACCTAAGGGATTACTGTGTAAACTTATCGAATATGTTACCTGATAAAATGTCGTCGATCGCTTGGAATTCATTGATTTCTAACTTAGAGCACCAGTCTGAAGAAGCCGTGTGCATTCAGCTAACGATGTTAATGTGCAAAGGCGATATTTTTCGGTGTGGGTATTTTTTGAACTTGCTTCCAGATAAAAGACCATATCGGACTTGGGAGCTGAGTTTGCTGGGAGACTAGCCTTTCAGAATGCACGTAAATCGTCGTGAAACTCATTGCCACACCTATGAGTTAACGACGTTTTTACGTGTTTCATTTCGTTTGCACAGACGTAAGAATTTGTTAAGGGAGAAGAAAAATGGGGGTAGATTCAAGCCAGGGTTCAGAAAACATGGGACGTGTTGCGTTAAAGGTTCTTTTTGCTTTAGCTAACGAATGGAAGTCAACGAATGAAGAGCTATGTAAGCTGCTTAATGTAAACTCAGTAGAAGTGATTGATAGTTGGCGGGTTTTAGAGCAAAACAATCAAGGAGTATCTTTGGCAAAAGATGTCGAAGAGAATATATCTCATTTAATTGCAATTTACCGACTGACGCAAGTCGTGTTTCCTGGAAAGGAGAGCTCTTGGATTAGGTGTTCGAACCAGTACTTTAATGATCGGAGCCCGTATGCAATTATGCTCAATGGCAAGACTGGAGCTGAGACGGTCAGGTCGTATCTTGAGGCGCTAAGTCAAGATAACTATATGTAACGATATTATCGCAAACCTCAAACTCGGTTCTGAACTGCTGGAATGCTCATATCAAGACAGTACTTCTTGTAAAGGTTAATAGCTGTCTGTAAACATGGATTATATGTCTTCAAGTAAGGGATTAAATGAATCTTAAAGCTAGCACCAACCAGTATTATAGCGAGTTCGCCGAGAGCTTTACTGCCAATACGCTGCATGTTGATATGTCTGAGTTGTATCAATGATTTCTTCCTTATATACCCCCCAAAGCGCATATTCTTGATGCGGGCTGTGGTAGTGGGCGTGACGCAAAACGTTTTAAATCTTTAGGTTTTCAAGTGGCTGCATTCGACGCCAGTCCAGAGTTGGCAGCCATAGCCAGCGAGTTGCTTCAGCTCCCAGTCGTTGTTCAAACCTTTCGGCAATTTGATGAAATTGATTTATATGATGGAATCTGGTGCTGCGCAAGCTTACTGCATGTGCCTAATTCAGAGCTAAACGATGTGTTTAAACGGTTACATCGCGCATTGAAATACGATGGTGTGCTTTATGCGTCGTTTAAATATGGAATAGAGGAGCGCGTTAAAGATGGACGTTTCTTCAATGATCAAAATGAGCGGACAATTCAAACTTATTTATCCGGATTCAAGGTATTGGAAATTTGGGTGACTGGTGACCAGCGTCCAGATCGAGAGACTGAGCAATGGTTAAATCTGATTGTTCAGAAGCAAGAGCATTAGCATGAAATCTGCAATCGAGTTTATTGCATACGTTCAGCGTTTACTGGTAGAAGGCGATTTTACCGCGACTTACAAATACGCGTTGCTGCACGCGATTGCGGACGTCTGTGTCGAAAGCCCTAATGTAACAGTGAACAGTAAGCTTCCTATCTCATTTGATGTGTTGGCAGATAAAATGCTGCGTTTGTATTGGAATCAAGCGCGTCCGTTTGGTGTCCAGTCAAACCAGCAGCAATTGCATCAGAACAGTGATTCACAAAAGCAAATAGCAATCATCACGGCAGTGCAAAGCATCCAGAAAACTGGGCTTTATAACATCAACCAGCTGTATAAAAGTCCTCATTACAAAACGGTTCACAGTGTCGCTAAAACCGCGCTTAAAAATGGCCCACTTTGGCGCCTACAAATTTTAGCTAAAAAAGAAGAGTGCTTTTTATACCCGCACGATAAAAGCCAGAGGCATATTGAATTAAACGCAGGTGTGGCAGGATACTTTCGTGAGTTTTATCACCTAATAACCTACCTTGCTCGTGCCGCTTGGATCGACAAAATCATTTCGTTTAAGCACAACCAATATCTTGTTGGCGCTCAAGCTAATTTACCAGAATTCCTGTTTGGGCATGATCGTAAGGCCTTGGCCTACGCTAAACCACTGCTGCAAGAAATACAGAAAGACAGCTGCTTTTATTGCGGTAAGAAGCTCGATCAGCACTCAGAGGTTGACCACTTTATTCCTTTTGCAAAATATGCGTTCGATCTTGGGCATAACTTTGTGCTCGCGGATCGTGCTTGCAATAACAGCAAGCGCGATTACCTCGCAAGTTATGAGCATAAATATAAATGGGAAGAGAATAACCTCGTCAATCATGCGAAGTTGATCACTGCGGAATTGGCCAGTTATGTAGAGTGCGATACTGAAAAATCTATTGCGGTGTCAGATTGGGCTTACCAAATTGCTCGGAACAGTGCATCGAACTTATGGCAGAGTAAGAGTGAATTTAGACTAGCGTGACTGTATGTAAGGAGATGAAATGTTCTATATCGGTGTTATGCATTATTTTGCGACTGGGGAGGGCGTTCTACTTTATGTCGCCAGTGGAAGCGAGGCATCAATAAAGGAAGCTATCCCAGAGTACTTTCATCAAGGGCTAGCGATCTTAACACCCTCAGATTGGCTTAAAGCAGCTGACGGAGATTGTGTAGATGAGTACCAAAAATATAACGCTGAAGTCCTTAAAGCTCATTTGCCTTTGTTATGGAAGCAGATTGAAGAAATGGCTTCAGGTAGAGAGTTCAATTTAGAGTTCTCTATGAAGTATCATTTTAACTACGGCTGATATTGATTTAGGCAAGATAGGCAAACCAGAATACGCTCAATCTAAGTTGAGAGGGACATACAAATGACTTCAAAGTCATCGAATACACAGATCAAGCTAACAGCAAAGGGAATGGATCGTCTCGTGGCAGCACTTGAATCTCCGCCAAAGATAACTGGTCTTGATGTAGCGTATTCGCGTTGGAGAGCAGATTATGATGGAGAAACGAGATTTCTTAGAAGAGATAAGGCTTAAGCTAATGTAATCGCCAGTTGCTTTTGACCTCTTAAGACGAACACTATTCAAGCATTGTCATGCTGAACAATAGCTAGGACCGGGGATACAATGGAAATGACGAGGGCGCGAAGGCAATAATTCTTCAAGCTGACCGTGAGGCAATCGAAGATTCTAAACGATAAAGATAGTTATTGAGATCATTAGATCATAAAAAAGGCTTTCAACTGAAAGCCTTTTTTAGTTGATTTACGAACGTTTATTATAATCGAAAGTAAATTCATTAAAGACATTAACATAAGGGTTGGACTGATCAGGGGTAGATGTATTTCCTTGCTTTTCTGCTACATTACCAACATTCCTTTTGGACGAAACTGAAACATTTGGAGTTGCTTTGTAATGACTCCATTCCTCTGATCTCATCCTTGCCTTGTTTTTAGCGTAATTAGGGTGAAGCTTACCATAAGATTTTTCTTGGCTTGCTACCCTCATCCAATACAAGGCGATCGCAAAACTAAAAGGGCAGAAGATACCCAGAATAGGAGTTAAAAATAGAGCGATCACTCCCCACAGAGTCGCACCGGTTGCCGTGGATGAAGGCACAAAAGATACAAACAACTTTGATATCAATCCCAGAACCATTGCTACAAACAACGCCCCAACGATAGCAAGAGCGTTATTGATTTCCAAAGCTGCCAGAAGAAAACCAAGAACCAGAACTAAAAATGCGTTACCAATGAACCCTATCTTACCAACCAGTTTAGAAAGCCCACTAGTCGGGGTATAAACACGAAATAAGCCCAAACCTGCGTATAGGACTACAGCAACATTGAAGATATTAGCTCCTATAAACAAAGTAAGGTATCCCCCCCAAAGTAGCATTCCCGCATAAGCGCTAGTGGCTGTTGACGAATCATTTAATTTGTCGCCATATGCTTTCAAGCTTTTTAATATTCTCATTTTTAGCTCGTCTAAATTTATTAACTGATAGGGATATTTTGGATTCAACGGCTGCCACTATTAGTAGCAGCCGTTGATATTGTTTATAGATCGCGATGATACATATTATGGGAGTGTATTGAATAATACGGATCAAAACATTCATCATGAAAATTACCCTCTTTATCAGGATTTGATTTGTTACCACGACGGAATGTTAATACGGTTTTGGGCTTATTAGCGTAAAGACCAATCCTTTCTCCAATCCCAATCAAAACACCTGCATACGCTGTGAAGATGAATGTCACACCGAAGTAATCTTCTCCCCCGAACAGAGCAAGCACCGCCTGTATTGATGCTATAGCGATGAATCCCGACATATTTTTGCACTTCATAAGAGCAATTGAAAATTTCATACCCATTTTCAATACAACAGTGACAAGCACTAAAGCGAACACGATGCCAGACAAGTTCAACAATTCAAGTGTTTGACTAACGGAGTTAACACCCAATTCTTGAGCGCCTTTTTTGAGGCTTACGAATACAACAACCATCGCTAGAATAGCCCCAATATAACCACCGAACAATTTTTTGGCGCTTAGGTTGGTGTTTGGGTACGCACAGATAAAGATGTGAGACATAGCACAAATAACAAAAGCTACGATGCATTCCAGAGATATTTCAAGTCCTAAATACGCCGCCACGACTCCGACTATAGACATGGTTGTTACAAGCGTCAAAGCCACTAAAACTTTGCTTCTTTCAATAGCATATTGAAGTTGAGGGACATCAGAGTCACGATGTGCGACCTTCACCTTAGATGGGTTTGCAGTGCTGTCCTTCCACGGGTCAAAATTAACTGATTTCATCCCTGTAATTCCCTCTAAAACTAATTTCTGATTCGTCATATCTTAATTAAGTTAAGTTTCGCTCAAAAATAACACAATGCCAAGTGTATAAAAAATGAGCTGTACATTTACCTAAATGTTAAGGAACTCAACATATTTTCGACTTTGGCCCAGCGAACCTTCAAGCGGTTTAATTGCACTATTATTTAGAGATGCAACTCCACTAGTTAGCTCGACAACCTCGTTGAAGGAAAAGGTATTGAAGCGCTATTCGCTATGGTGTAACCGTAGTCAAAGATTACGGTGAATATTTTAATATTGTCAACATCGAGCCGGAAAGCAATATCTATGGCCCCGGCAAACGTTTTGTTATATGGGTGCAGGGATGCTCCTTGGCTTGTAAAGAATGCTGGAACCAGAAAATGTGGTCAGAAAGTCCGCAAACGATACTTCACAGAGAGGTATTGTTAGAGACCATTCTGAATACAGATGGAATTCGAGGCGTTACATTACTAGGAGGTGAGCCGCTTGAGCAACAGGTTAATTTATTTTGGCTACTTGGTAAAATTCGAGAGAAATCTGACTTAACTATATTTGTATTTAGCGGTTATGAATTAGATGAAATAGCGCTTTTGGGGGCTTCTGATGATCTACAGAAACTATGTGACATGATAGCGATTGGGTGTTACAGGCAGTCATATCGCAATGTCGATCAGCAATGGATTGGATCGAGTAATCAATCAGTAATGTATCCGAACGGGTCAAGGGAAACAGGTCTGCCCCAAAAACTGTATCAAGTGGAAATAATCATTGATGATAATGTAAGTTTATCTATCACTTGTTTCCCTGATGATGACTTAGTGAAAGCTATAATGGATTAACCAGACGGTGAAAGCTTAGTACATGTGCTTCTCAGGCAAGTAACGGAAGTTCGCGATGGTCGTGTATTCTGGAATCGCGCCTTCTAATGATAAGCCAGCAGACAGCCGCGTAGAGGTAATCTCGTAAAGGGCATCTTCCATCGCTGGATCACTTATGTTGTACCAGTTCTGCATAAAGTGAATGCGTAGCATGGTAGCGGGAGGGTATGGACGCCGACCACTACCTATCTTTGGATAGAACGGTTCAACTTGAACTTCAAGCTTTTGCCATGGAATCAGTTCATTCATCCGACTAAGGAAAAGCCTCTTACGGGTTTACGGTGTCTGCTGGTGAATTCGGTATCGGCGAAGGAAATCTGGTTCATGATCTATATAGGTCGTAGTCAAATTAAGTTGGCTAGAATGTCTCATGCTGCCGACTTAATCGCATGTTCTCTAACTAGCTAATTCTACCCTAAGACCTCTCTTACGAAAAAATGAATCATTGGAAGCGGTTTTTAATCGGGATACGCATAGCCAATTCACAAAGGATGTGTAACGCTATGGAAAAACAAGAATTTAGCGGGTAATTATGCGCATACTCGTCATCGAAGACGATACCATATTGAGTGAAGCTACGGCTCATCGCCTTAAGCGTCTTGGACATGGGGTGGATTGTGCTATCACGGGGGCCCAGGCCATGGCTTTGTTAGCGATACAAAACTACGATCTGGTTACCCTTGATCTCAACTTGCCGGATACTCGCGGTGAGCAGATTCTCACCATACTACGGCAAAAACATAAAACTACGCCGGTTTTGGTCGTTACGGCACGGGGGAGTGTTGACGATAGAATTCAACTCCTCGATTTGGGAGCGGATGATTACATCACCAAGCCGTTCGACTTTGGTGAGTTAGAGGCGAGAATTCGTGCTCTACTGCGCCGTAGTCAAGGACAAGCAAAGGATGTGGTCACCTTTGGTGATATTTCGTTGGATCGCAAAGCCTGTTCTGTCACGGTTTGCGATCGAGTGTTGGAGTTAAAACAACGGGAATTTCGCTTACTTGAAGTCTTTATGAGTCAGCCAAAACAAGTGCTGAGTAAAGAGGTGTTACTTGAACACTTGTACGGCTTTGATGAAAGTCCAGGCCCGAGCGTAATTGAAATTTATGTGGCTCGGCTGCGTAAAACGTTGTCCGGCAGTCGGGTTCATATTCGCACGATTCGCGGTTTAGGGTACTTGCTGGAAGAGGGTCGAGGTGAGTAAGGGGCTCTCAATCAAACGTCAGCTATTTGTAATGACCGTGCTGGTGCTTTGTGTGATCAACGGCATCGCTATTTGGGGAGCGAATCTTTATGCCGAGAGGGCAGCGAAACTCTCCTTCGATCGACTCTTGCATGGCGCCGCCTTACAGATTGCCGAAAGTATTAATTTACTGGATGGCCGAGTAGTGATCGACCTCCCGGTTTCGGCATTCGAAACGCTTGCTCTCGCCCCTTCTGACCGGGCGTACTACGCGGTTACCCGTCTTGATACCAAGGAAGTGCTGACAGGCTATGACAACCTCCCAAGTCGTTTTATTTTTCCACAAAGTGTGTCTGCCGACCTGGGGGCCGAAGCTCCCATGTATATGGAAGCGCCATTTTATGGTGAAGCTACGCGCTTTATACGAGTGGTGAAACGCTTAATTGAAGCAGACCAAATGGTAGATGTAGAAATTGTCATTGGGCAAACTACGGTGGCGCGTCTGCAATTGGCGGATGAAATGGGAGGGATGGTCATCCGTTTTTTGATTTCATTCTTTGTTGTGACGTTGGCGTTACTGATGTTTGGAATTTGGCGTGTTTTACGCCCATTGAAGCTGTTAAAAAAAGCCATAGAGGCGCGGTCATCCACCGAGTTGACGCCGTTAAATACCGCCGTGCCGACAGAAATACAGCCGCTCATTGAGGCGATGAACTTCTTCATGGCTCAACTCGCTAACACCCTAGAGCGTTTAAAGCGCTTTACCGGCGAGGCGGCGCACCAACTTAGAACTCCTTTAGCAGGTCTTAATTTGCAGGCTCAAAATGCCTTGGATGAGCCAGACCCCATCGCACGAAAGCGGCAGCTCAATGACATTATTGAGAGCAGCGCATTGCTCTCTGAGACCGTCAATCACTTATTAAACGAAGCCACACTGGCGCACCGTATGCAAAGTGAGGTATTCCGCTCCCTTAATTTGCATACGCTGGTGCAAGATGTGTGTCGATCACTAGTTGTCTGGGCATTACAGCGCGATGTGGAGATTGCCTACCTCGGAAACGCGGAACATAAAATTCGTGGAGATGATGTTGCGTTGACGCAAATGCTACGTAATCTCATTGAAAATGCGGTGAAATATAGTCCGGAAGGTAGCAGCGTAGAAATCAATTTGACCGAAAGTTCAGCAGGCTTAATTCTCACTGTGAGTGATCAGGGAAGTGGTATTCGTGATAAGGATAAACAGCATGTGTTCGAGCGTTTTTACCGTGGCCAGCATAATCAAACTATGGGGTCGGGGATTGGTTTAAGCATCGCGAAAGAAGTCGCCGAGCACCACAAGGCCGTATTGACCCTTGAAGACAATCACCCTACGGGGTTGATTATTAAAGTCACATTTCCTCAAGAGGCGACCGTATGATTCGTTTTGCCATTGGTTTACTGTTTCTTTTGCTGGGAAGCGGTTCGCAGGCGGTGTCTAAGCACTACCTACCAGGTACGCTTGAAGGAAGTATACATATTTGGGGAGTTGCCGATTACCCTGTGATTGAACCACTCCTTCAACAGTTTCAGAAATCCGTATCCGATGTCGACGTTCACTACTGGGAATTTGGCACAAAAGAGCTTGAAGCAAGGTTGCGTACATACCCTGACGATATGCCCGATTTAGTAATGAGCCCCGCGATGGATTTGCAATTCAAGTTGGTCAATGACGGATTTGCCCGAACTTATCAATCATCGGTGACCGAGGCGCTGCCGAACTGGACAACTTGGCGCAACGAAATTTACGCGTTTGCCTTTGAACCTATCGTTATGGTGATAAATACCGATATTCTCGGCGGTATCGCTCTGCCGCGTAGCCGAGAACAACTGCTCAATTTAGTGCGTGAAAAAGGCCCGCTATTACAAGGAAAAATGGGGCTGAGTGACATCGAGCGGGTTGGATTGGGGTATCTCACTTGGTTCCATGATTCTCAACAATCTAGGACATATGGTCGTTTGTTGGAGGCATTTGGTAGCCATCATGCCCAGCTTTACCCTAATAGTCGCGAAATGTTAGACGCGCTACGCAAGGGGGAGATTTTCATTGCCTATAACCTGGTTGGTTCTTATGCGCTTGAATGGTCGAGGCGTTATCCGTGGATTGAGCCCATTATGCCCACCGATTACACATCGGTGGTACTTCGCACGGCATTTATTCCAGCACAGGCACAGCGCGCTGAGTTAGGTAGTGAATTTCTGGATTATTTGTTGTCCGAAGGCCAACAATACATGGCACAAAACGTGGGTCTTATTCCTATTGTAGAAGGAATAGAGGGGACAAATAGTCAAGAGGCATTAAAACGTCGAAGCCACGGTATTTTTAGGCCGATTCCCTTTGGTTTACCCTTACTAGTTCAAACTGACAAAGCAAAACGATCAATTATTTTAGATGAATGGCGCGCAGCCATGACGTCAGACCACAAATCGAAATAACCATGTTTTGCTATCAAGTTGACGAGTTAACACTGGCGCGATTTTTATTTGCCATGAAAGGTTCGTGAAAGGTTTGGTTTCTACATTGTCGATGTTAGCCCCGATATTGGCTCACACCATTTGATAAAAAAAATAACGTGAAATGGAGACAACCATGAAAAAATTGATTCTTGCCTCTGCGCTTGCGGCAGCGGTATCCACTACCACAATGGCCGCTGAACGAATCTCAATCGGCACGGGCGGTACGGGCGGTTTATTCTATGTGATCGGCGCTGGCATTGCCGAAACCCTCAATAAAAATCTTGATGACACCACGGCACGCGCGGAAGTGACCGGTGCATCGGTAGAAAACAATCACCGCGTTGCTGCCGGACAAATGACGTTAGGTTTATCGTCCTCTTCCACACTCTTCGAAGCAAAAAATGGCGAAGGCCCATTTAAAACTAGTGGTGCCTTAGATGTGGCGGCAATGGCTTATCTGTATCCAGCGGTACTTCAGGTCGCCACTATCGAAGGCGAGGGTGTAAATGGGTTCGCCGATCTAAAAGGCAAGCGCGTTAGCATGGGGCCTCCGGGCAGTAATGCCGCTGTAATCGCTACCCGCTTGTTGCAAGAGTACGGTGTATTTGATGACATCACACCCCGCTTTTTATCTTACAACGAAGGGGTAAAAGCATTGGTGAACGGCCAAGTTGATGCCACAGTGGTACTTGCCGGTGCGCCGACATCCGCGTTGATTGATCTTGATTCACAAACCAATATGAAGCTGTTGTCTGCCGACTTAGAGAAACTCGACAGCATGATCAAGAAATACCCCTTTTATCAAGTTGCGGAATTGAAAACAGGTATTTACCCAGACGTGTCGGCCCCTGTTGTTGTAATCAATGATCCAGCGATTCTATTTACGAGTGGCAAAGCGGATCAAAGCAAAGTTTACGATATCACCAAGGCCATGTTTGACCATCTTGATGAGCTGTCTCAGGTTCACCCTCAAGCGAAAAACATTCAGCTAAGTTCGGCACCGAATACGCCGATCTCCCTTCACCCAGGTGCGAAGAAATACTTCGACAAAGCAAAGTAAAAGGTGAAGATTATGGGGCAGACTTCCATTCGTAGTCTGCTCCTTTCGTCCGACCATTTGGGACGAAGGGAGCAGGTGGTAGCGTCGACGTTATTTAGTTTACTGGCCGTTTCAATTGCGGGATTAGTGCTTTATGGCGCCTATTATGGCGGTATAACGGCGTTTTTGTTGCGATCTTCGTTCTTCTCTCTCGTATCTGCGGCGGCGATGATGTATTACGCCAGCCAGCAAGCGAAATCTACATTCCGCTTAGGTTTCTATTTGATTGCCTTAGTGGCACTTATTCCGGGGCCGTATCTATGGAATAGCTACATCGATATTATCATGCGCGGTGCCATGTCGGTACAACAAGACACTTGGGTATTCTTGGCATTAGCCGCTATTGTCTTTCTCTTCGTTCGATTAGCCGTCGGCTGGGCGCTTGTCGTATTAATGGGTATCGCGTATTTGTACGCCGTATATGGCTATCTGATTCCCGGTGAATATGGTCATGGTGGGTATGATATTAACCGCTTAACCTCTACTTTGTTGTTATCAACCGAAGGGGTCTATGGCGTGCCCATGGGTGTGGCTGTTGAATACATTTTCCTATTTGGGTTGTTCGGTGCCATTCTGACCAAAATTGGCACCGGAGAAGTGTTTGTTGATATTGCCCGAGGTCTTACTGGGCGTATTCAAGGTGGGCCAGGGTTGTCTGCTGCATTATCTAGCGCGTTACTTGGCAGCTTAAACGGCAGTGCCGTAGCCAACGTGGTAACGACTGGAACATTTACCATCCCACTGATGAAACGCGTAGGCTACAGCCCAAAACTGGCCGGAGCCATTGAAGCCGCTGCTTCTTCGGCGGGACAAATCATGCCCCCTGTGATGGGAGCTGCCGCCTTCTTAATGGCTGAAATGATCGGTATCCCCTACGCTGAAGTAGCGCTGGCAGCGCTTGTTCCCGCCTTGTTATATATATTGGCGCTAATGGTATCGGTACGTCTTGAAGCCGGACGTTTGGGCTTAGAACGTGATATGGAAGCAGGTTGGCAGCTACTTGCAAAAACACTGAAAAGTAAGAGCTATTTATTGCTTCCCTTGATCGCTCTAATTGGTCTAATGATCATGGGCAAATCGCCAACTCAGGCGGCGGTCATTGGTATCGTTGTCGGTCTATTGATCAGTCCTTGGAAACAAGCCACGCGGGTTAACCTCGTTGATGTGATTGCATCATGTAAAGAGACCTTGACCAACACCTTACCAATTGTCGCAGCGGTGGCTTCCGCCGGTGTTGTCATTGGTATTCTGAACTTGACAGGTATGGGGCTGATGGTCTCTGGCCTCATCATTGAAGTGGGTAATGGCAGTCTTTGGGGGGTATTGCTGCTGACGGCGTTAGCGTCATTCATCCTGGGAATGGGGTTGCCTACCTCTGCAGCCTACTTGTTACTCGCTGTGCTGGTGGCACCGGCGATGACGCAATTGGGGATGGAAACCTTGTCGGCCCATATGTTTATTTTCTACTTCGGACTCGTATCGGCTATCACACCGCCGGTGGCGTTAGCGGCTTATGCTGCGGCTACCATTTCAGGGGCCGATGCTAACGAAACAGCGGTCGAGTCAATGCGTTTGGGATTCGTGAAATTGTTGGTGCCGTTTCTCTTTGTCACCATGCCAGGCATCCTGCTCATTGGTGATAGTGTGAGCGTGGTAATGGCGATCACCTTGGCTACCTTTGCGACAGTATCCATGAGCATCGGATTTTCAGGTTGGTGTTATGCGCCTTTATCGTTGCTTCAACGACTCGGCTTTGTTGTGGCTGCTGTGATGATCGCTTGGCCAGTACCTGCGGCCAACTTTGATACGCTCACTGTCTTGATTCGATTGCTAGGCTTTGTTGGTATGGGGTTGAGTTTTGCCTACTTATATAGCCGTCGCTCGCGTGAAATGGTGACTGTCTAGCAGTGTACGAAAAGGAGCAAAAGTTTTTTGCTCCTTTTACGTGGTTAGTTAAATCGAAATTATGTAGTGGGAGATTAGTTTCTCGTAAACACCACTGTTGCTTGGTTGGCTCCTCGGGCGCCGGAAAGTCGACATCACTCAACGCATTAGCTGTGAAAGTAGTCCGTTAAATCGGTGTTATTCGTAAATGTCAAACAAAAGGTTGGGTGCTATACCTCCTTCCAACCGAAGGAGTGATGATCGACGTGCCTGGTATGAAAGAACTTCGCATAGCCAATGTCGAGGAGGTCTTGGGACATGTTTTTGACGAGATTGAACGGCTCTCCTACCAGTGCCAATTTTTTGACTGTAAACACAAGAATGAGCCAGGTTGTGCGGTGCTTGCTGCCGTAGAAGCGGGGCAAGTTTGTGATCGCCTATTAGGAGTAGGTAGGGCGTCGCAGTTATTAATAAAACGTTTGACCTCCAAGGTGATCATTGGTCACATTGTTCTATAAAGTGACAAATAATTTCGTGCTTACTTCTTCTAGATAAATGCAGACTAATGCATCCTCGTAGGTGTGTAGCCGTCGTACCGCTACACACCAATCAGCGAAGAGTTTGAACTATTAAGGCAATCAAACGCTCAATAGTCTACTTGACTAAATTTCAAAAGGGTGTTGGTTTCTCAGGTTAGATAGTAAGGCGCTCACGAAGCCAAATTCATCACTCTTTTCGACATCACTGGCTGCCATTCTCATTTCCACACAAAGTTCGTCAGCGTGGCGGGTGGTAGCGACTTTCAGCTGTCTTCTAAGGGTATCTGTATTAAAATCTGGACCAAACAAAGTCAATATATCGTGACAGAATTGGTAGACCGATTGATCAAGATAGTTTCACAACGCGTACGGAGGCCAAATTCTAGCTCCTTACGCTCTTCCTCTTTCGCTCGATCAAAGAAATTAGCGGTAACGTCGTCGGCCAGGTCAGTAACGGCCTCAGCCCAGATAATAAAAGTAACCGCCGTTTTAGCGATTGACTACTGCCTCTAGGCTGACGTAATCGCCACACCACTTAGCCAACTCTTTAAAATTATCCCCCAGAAGACGTAATTCTAACTCCCCGGTATTTTCTACATCGCCAATAATGGCAATTCTGACGGGCCAACCGTTAGCATTTTTCTTCGTAGACCTATTTTAAGAAATAACAGCCTTTAAACCGAACTAGGTTACTAACATCATCTAGGTTCGGTTGGTGAGCTGAACGAGCTTCAGAGTTAGTCATGCTTCACCTCCGAATTCGCATCCAATAAAAGCTCAATAGCGCTTCCATTAAGGCGTGTTAAATTTGGTACGTAGCCCGAGTACACGCGGAATGGCATTTCAGTAGAGGAGTGCCCCATCTGTTTTGCTATCCATTCAGGTGATTCACCAGAAGCGAGCCAAAGAGTATCGGCTGTATGACGTTTCTGGTAGGGGCGTCGTTTTTTCAGTCCAAGCCGTTTTAACAGCGGATACCATATGCGTTGTGTGACGTTATTATAATTAATTGCTTCTCCGTTACGATTGCAAAAACAAACTGGCCAAATTGTGACATTGAGTAGAGCCAATGATATTGGCATCCGATCAAATTATATACTTGCGTTGGATATCCGAAACGTACCCAGCATCACGCGCTGTTCACCTGAGTGTTCGATGACATGAGTGGTGGTGCCTAAGCGATTAGCGACTTAAGTCACACTAAAACCTGCTTCAGTCATTTGCTTAACAGCTTCAAATTTGAATTGCTCTGGGTAACGTGTTTTGCTCATAAATACCTCTCAATTAGACCGTCTTATCTAACTAAAAGGTGTCTAGCTAACTAGTGGCGATTCAATATTTAGTTTTATTGAACGGCTCGGAAACTGATATCCTTCTTTACGAATAGCAACCCGAAGGACTTGTCTTTAGTAGTCAGTTTATCCGAAGGGAAGAGGGATTATGAGACCAACTAACGTATAGAAAAAGTAAAATTTATTTCACTCCATTGGCTGTTCTAGATTTAGTACGTTGAATATTAGAAATAAATTTAAATTTAAGCTATTGATTTTTAATGATTAAAATTTAAAATTCTAGCATATTGATTTTATGTAAGATAAAGTAAGCTATTGAATTGATCCTCATAACCCGAAGGTTCGAATCCGGCTCCCGCAACCATTTCTAAAGTGTTTGTTTGCAGTTTCTTCTTTTAAGGCTCTATGCAGCCTTGCCTCAATATCCCTTCAATTAGCGTCTAGAGACTTTAAGTCTTAACTTAAATCATGATAAATGATTTTTTGTGGTTATCTTCCGTTTTCTTGTTTTACCTTCCTTAATTATCGCTTTGCTTGTTTTAACTTATCTGACCTTAGATTGTTGTAAGTGGTGCAATGAGCTATTGCCGTATCTCGCGCAAGATCCTGAATAAATGTCGTGCGTTTTGATCCAGTTCTTTGTTTGCTGACGTAATAAATCTTAATAAGAGATTTTTTTGAGAGGCATGTATGAATGCGGCGAATACGATAGTCTTGCCAGAGAAATTTGGTTTTGATTGCTATAAGTGGTTTGATGAGCAGAGTTTCAATGCGCTCAGGGATGGTCGGCATGTTGAACTGGACTGTAGTAAGGTCAGTTATATTGATTCGGCCGCTCTTGGGATGATTGTGGTTCTTTATCGTCGTGCTAAAGAGGTTAGTGCCAGTGTATTGGTGAGGAACCCATCTAGCTATTGTGATGAGGTCTTTGAGCTCACGAATATATATGATCGGTACGTCTGTGAGATGCAGTGATTTAAGTGATTGGATGCTAGGGCAGCGTTCAGGATCTGCCCTAGATGGGGTGTTAACTACTATTGGCTTAGTGAAATGCGCTCTATTACTTGATTAGATTCGCTTACTTTGAAGCGATCTTTGTTTATTCCGCCTACTAGCTGTAGGGGTTGCCCATCAAATGTCTGATAGGAAGAGCGGGTAGTGAAGCGTTCTTGTCCTGACGCTGGCTCTTTTACTGATGTCGTGCTTTTAATTTCCACCACTAAAAACTCAGCATGGCTGACTGGGTCACAATACTTACCAAGTAAAGTTTCGGTCTTTTTCATGTCGAACTCCTATTTGATGTGGGTGCGTTTTCTAGTTTCAAGGTGTTTTGATCCCTTAGAATGAGCGCGTCGTTACATTATAGGAGTTTGGGCTGGATTGAAAGTACTACGATGGTGGTATGTTTTGATGATCGACAGGGAGGTGCTTGGTTGTTTCTGTATTGTTTCAATGTCTTATGTGATTGAAGGATGTGCTTCTTGAGCAATTAGGGTGATAAGGTAAAGCTGGCAGCCAATACCAGTTAAAGAAGGTGTTGGCTGCCTAAAGGTTTAATCAATAAATAGCGAAGCGGGGATCGAATATTGATTAAATAAATGGTTAGTTACTGCCATCTTCTGTTGTGTTGGTTGTTTCGTCGTACAGTTCTTCGACAGACTCTTTGCTGTCCTCGTACAACTCTTGTGTGGCATCTTTTCCGTCTTCATAAAGCTCTTCGGCTTTGTCTGCGCTTTGCTCCATTAGGTCGGATGCCTTCTCTTTGCTTTGCTCCATTTTATAGTCAAAGCAGCTATCAGAAAACTCACTGCGTATCTTGCTGTCTTTGATTTGGCTGATGTTTGCTTGGGTGCAGTTCTCTTCGTTCACTGTCGGCATTTTTTCGCTGCATGCTGTTGTAAGTGTGGCGGCCAATGCAAGACCTACGATGTATTTTGGTTTGATGAAGTCCATGATGTCTTCCCTTTAGATTGTCGTTCAGTGAGTTTGAAATGTACGCGCTGAAGGCTTTGGCTTTGTACAGGCTGAGGAAGTATCGATTGCCTGTATTGCGTGTCGCTATGCGCCGCTGCTCTTGAGCTTGAGCGCATTGTTCATTCTTGGAGTTAATTGATCAATTCAGGATTTTGTAAACAATTTTTTTTGATGACTTCGTCCAATTTTGTCAGTGCATCGTGCTGTAACTGTAAAGCCCTAGAGGTGGAGTGCTGTGTGGCTTAGGAGAGAAGGCAAAAAAGCCCTAAAAATAGGGCTTTTTTGTGGTAGATCTTTGCATTCTAAAGTGATCGACGAAATTGGTTGATTGCCATTTGATAGCATTGAATGGCGAGCTCTGGGTCGTATCGATCTCCCTCGTCTCGCATGAATGCGTGTTGGGCATTGAATTCGTGCCAGGTGAAGTTACGCTCGGTCTCCATTAGTTTTTGGTGTATTTTTTGACGCCCTTCTAGCGGAACGTGTGGGTCTTGTTTTCCCCACACCATTGTTATTTCACCTTTGATGTCTCCAGTGCGTGTTAGGGAGTCATTGTTCTCGTCGCAGGGAAGAGTGTTTGAATGAATGTCAGTTGCGTACAAGCAAAAAGCTGAAGTGATTTTAGAATTCAGTGCTGCGCGGTAGGCTAGGTGTCCGCCGATGCATACTCCCATGGTGCCAAATGTTCCGGAGCAGTAAGGTTGTTGCCCAAAAAACGTAATCATGGCCTCAGTATCACTATCGTGGTGTTCTAGAGGTTTTGTGAATTTATCTTGGTTGCCCTTATCTTTGCCTGCGTCATCGTACGCGAGAACGGTGCCAACTGGATTGAGTTCGTGAAACACTTCTGGCGTGACGACAACGAAGCCATGTCCAGCGAGTGTTTTGGCGGCTCGCTCTATTGGAGTGGTAATCTGAAAAATCTCAGAGTAGAAAATAATGCAAGGGTACTGGCCTTCAGTTTGAGGGCGATAAATCTGGCAACGCATGGCGCCTGTTGCTGTTTCGATTTCCTGTGTTGCTTGTTGAATGATCATAGTGCTCCAAGAAAGGGTGGTTAACTTCAGTTAGGTGTTGGATGTATTAGATTATTTAAACACAAAAGCATAGGTTTGAGTGTGTTCTATAGCGTGTGGATTGGGTTTGTAAAAGTAGCGATGTAGATTCTTGGTCATAGAGAAGCATCGGAACTAGAGAGGTGCATAAAGGTTCTATTGAATAATTTTGATAATTTATATTTTGTATTTACATTTTGTGATCGAGAATCTCCAGTAGATCTACAAATTTTTGAGTTATGTCGAGATTAGGGAAATAGTGTTGTATCAACGGGTTTTTAATGGTCACCGGTATTGCTCTGATCTATAACTAAGGCGAACTTTAATGGAGTTGAATTATGCGACAACTAAAACCTATGAGTGTAATGCTAGGCGCGATGCTATTGACGGCGTGTGCATCGAGCTCCCATGTTGTGACTGGAGAGCAGCGAGCGCCTATTGCGCCTGAAGAGGTAACAATCTATTCGCAAGCGCCAGCGCTAAAATATGAAATTATCGGGACGGTAAGCGCTTCAAGTAGTAAGGGGCTTTCCCAACAAGGCCGCTTGGATGCAGCAAAGCAAGAGTTGGTAGAGGAAGCGGCTCAATTAGGCGCTAATGGTGTCATTGTGAATGGTCTCAACGACTCCGGTGGTGTTAGCACAGGTATTTCTACTGGATTGTCAGGCGGTAGCGGCGGCTTTTCAACGGGTCTTGGCACCAGTATTACTATTCACTCGGCAGATGTTAAAGGTCAAGCGATCTACGTCTACGGTGCAGGCGACAAGTAGCAGGTGTCATGTGATATAGCGGTCGCGTCTTCTGGATCATGGGTGACTAGTATTGCAGGTATATTGTGTTCTTTAACGGCTAACAACACCAATTTTCTCATATCAGTTCTTAAGGACTGATCAAGTTTACTGAATGGCTCATCTAGCAGCAGTGCATTGGGTTGCGAACTTAGAGTGCGAGCGAGTGCGAGACGAGCCTGTTGTCCGCCAGAAAGATGTTGTGGAAGTTTGTTTGCATGTTCAGAGAGTCCGACAGAGGCTAAAGATTGCATGGTCAGCTCTCGCCGTTGGTGTTTTGGGCTGTTACTTGGCAGTGCAAAGCGAATATTTTCTTCGACGCTCATATGGGGGAATAGAAGGGGGGCTTGTTGAAGTAGGCCGAGTTGGCGTTTCTCCGCGGGAAGCGGATTGAGAGGCTTATCATTAAGCCATATTTCCCCTTTACCATTCATGCCTGCTGGCAGTGAATCCGCCAAATAGGCTAGTAAAGTCGATTTGCCAATACCGCTTGGCCCCATTACCGCAAGGATGGTGCCATTTTCTATCGTCGCTGAAAAGGGGCTAATGAGGGCCTCTTGTTGGTTGAACACTTGAATATCTTTAAGAGCTAGCACATTCGTTTCCTTATTGTTAAGCGTATTGGTGTCCAATAACGCGGTAGCAACATGGCCAGAGCAAAGATACATAGCGGCATGATGGCCTGCATAAGCGCCATGATACTGACGAGTTTCCTGTCCCCGCTTGCAGCTCGTGTGACCGCTTCAGTTGTCAGCGTTGTAATGCGGCCCTCACCTGCCATTAATGTGGGTAGGTATTGCGCCATACTGACAGAAAAGCCAATGGCAAATGTCGCAAACAATGGAGCTTTCAGCATCGCCAGTTTAATCATGAAAAAGTTACGCCATTTTAAAGGCTTTAAGCGATTTGCTTGATCTAAATACGCTTGGTCGTACGCTAGGTAAGGGCTTTTTAATGTCAGGTAAACATAAGGTAGTGAGTAGAACGTATGTAACGCTGCCACGCTGTACCAAGTTCCATTAAGGTTTAACCACAGTAGTGAAACTTGCACGCCAAAAAGTAATGTCACTTGCGGCAGAATAATCGGAATGTATAGCAGTCGTTGAGTGTGGCTCCTACTTAGATCGGTATGACGCTCCTTTTCAAGGAGGATTAGGCTCAGTACTAATGCAATGGTTGTTGAGGTGAAGGCGAGCGTGAGTGACTGAGTGCTAAGCTCTATCAATGAACGGCTGGCTCGTGAAATATTGTCAAATGTCCAAGTACTCGGAAACGTATCTGGAAAGCGCCATCGCTTGGCGAATGCCCAAAGCGGTAAGATCAGCAACGTCAGTGCGGTCATCACTATGGTGCATGCTGCCCCGATTGCGCCGACTGTCGTTAGCCAGCGAAATGGGGTTTTTCTATCGCCTCGTAACGCTTCGTAATGGCGATAAGAGATCAAGGTTTTGGCAGCTAGATGCCAGCCTATCATTACACCCAAAACCACCATTGTCAGGGCGATCGCGGCCGCGCTGGCGAGCCCTCTCATACTTAACGAAGGATCATTAAACCAACGTAACAATGTTACCGCTAACGTTGAAGGCGTGTTAGGGCCGATGATGCTAGCCACATCAACGACGGTTAAGTTGAAAGCCAGAACAATGAATATCGGTAATCGAATCAACTCATAGAGCCTCGGTAACACTACAAAATGCCACGCAGAGGTGCGATCGTAGCCAAGTACGCGGGCGGTTGTAATGTGAGCGTTAGGATTAAGTTGCGAAATGGCGGCTAACAACGCAAATAATAAATAGGGCATCTCTTTGACAACTAACGCGAGAATGAGCGTAATGCCGTAGGGGTCTTGCGTCGTGAGTAGGTTGGGTGGTCGATCCCAGCCGGATAGCCAAGGACTAATAAAGCGTATCAGCCAGCCAGAGGGCGATAGCAAAAAGAGTAGTCCGATGGTGATGGCTGCATGCGGGATGGACAGAATAGGTGTGATGGCGCTTTGAAAGCGTTGGAACCAAGAGCGATGATAGCACAGTACCAACAGACTGGATGCGAACCAATACGAAAGTAGAGTGGCGATTATGCCGGAGCTGCCGCTAAGCCATAACCCCGACCAAAACTCCGGCTGACTGCCTAACGCTAGCCAATGGTCTAGCGTTAGCTCATAGCGAGAGAAAGCAGGTTCAAACCCAAAGCTCGGCAGGAGCACGCCTAGTGCTCCCACAAAAAGCGGAGCGCAGAGCGCTCCAATGACTATCCAATATAACAAGGAAATGCCTAGTGCTTAATTTGCATAGCGCTTGCGCCATTCGGTTTCTAACGCGCCCATCCAAGAGCTGTGTGGCTCGGGTAATGTTGTTCCTAACTCTTCAAGAGACAGCGTCGCAATACCTTTTGGTAAATCATCAAACGCCTTTTGCTGACTTGAAGAAAGCTTGGTGTAGTCTAATACGCTTAGGTCTCCCCAAACAGTTGGTGTTTGTTTATACACTTGCGCTTCTGGAGATATTAAGTAGTTTGCAACAACTTGAGCGGCCGCCTTCGCGCCACTATTGTAGGGGATTGCGACAAAGTGCGTATTACCAATGGTGCCATTTGTAAATACATATGAACGCACCGTGTCTGGTAAGTTGCCTTGGTCAATTTGGACGGTTGCAGCAGAGACATCGAAGCTCAGTGCGACATCGATTTCACCATCATCCAGTAACCGGATCATTTCCTCTGCGGAAGATGGAAACACTTGACCATTACGCCAAGCGACAGAATGAAGCTCGTCGAGAAAGTCCCATAATGGTTTTGTAACCTTATCGAAATCAATGTTGCTGACGGGTTGCAGTAGTGCCGCTTTATGCGGTGTTAATTCATGCAGCGCTTGCTTTAGAAACGTGGAGCCTAAAAATTGAGGTGGTTCAGGGTAACTGATTCGTCCTGGGTTCGCCTTAGCATACGATAGAAGTTGCGCCATAGATTTGGGCGGCGTTTCGAGTTCAGCAGTGTCGTACATGAAAATCACTTGCGCCATGCCCCAAGGTGATTCCATGCCGTCAACGGCAGTGCCAAAATCTTGTGTCAAGCTCTGGCGTGCTTGTGGGTTCACATACGCTTTGTAGTTTGGCAAATCGTTGGCAAATGGGCCGTATAATAACTCTCCGTCTTTCATGGCGCGGAAGTTTTCGCCATTGATCCATATTAGATCGATTGAGCCATTATCATTTTTATTGGCCGTTTTTTCCGCCAATACACGGCTGACGGCGTCGGCTGTGTCCGTCAACTTAACGTGTTCAAGTTGGATGTTGTATTGATCCTCGACTTGGTCTGCCACCCACTGGATGTAGCGGTTAATGTTGTCAGAACCCCCCCACGCATTCCAATACACGGTTTGTCCATCAGCTTGTTTAACTGTCTCAGACCAGCTTTGGTCGATAGCGAAAGAAGGAAGGGAGGCACTCAAGCCTAAGGTTAAAACGCAGGCAGAGTGTAGGGTGGATCTAATGTTCATTCATGGCTCCTAATGATCAACGTCTATTACCGTTAGACGCAAAGAAATTCGTTTTCTTACAAGGATTTATTTTTTTATTCGAACAGGCTTTTAGCGTACCATGTCGCTTCCGTAAATTCTTCGTTAAAGCGACGATTCACTGATACGTCATAAGGGTGAATGTAGATCATGAGTTACCAGATATATTCCCACACTCTGCCCAGTGCCACACCCGGTACCCAGCGTATTATCAAGGCGCATCACTTCGGTACTGCAGGTGCTCGACCAAAGATCTATTTACACGCTGGTTTGCATGCTGATGAATGGCCTGGTTTTCTTGTCCTCAACGCGTTAATCAAAAAATTAAAGGTCGCCGAAGAGGCGGGTTTGATTGATGGGGAAGTGATTGTTGTGCCCGTTGCGAACCCTATTGGTCTTGGACAAAACTTCCATGGTTACATTCCTGGACGCTTTGCGTTTTCTGATGGCGGCGGCAATTTTAACCGTAACTGGCCTCAGCTCGGTGCCAAAGTAGAGCGGGCTGTTGGAGAGCAAGTATCAGGCGATGTCGATGCCAACTTGACGCTTGTGCGTCAAGCTATTCGTCAAGAGTTGGCAACATTGCCGGAACTGACTGAGCTACAAGGATTGCGAAAGACCTTGCTCGCGCTTTCTATGGATGCCGATGAAGTGCTGGATCTGCATTGTTCAGGAGAGGCATGCATGCATGCTTATGTGGCGCAGGAGTTTGAGGAATATTTTAAGCCGCTATTAGGGTTGTTGGGGGCAGAAGTCGCGCTTTCTGAGCTTGAGACCGGCGCGCATTCGTTTGATGAAACCAATGTTGCTGTTTGGCGTCATTTGAAATCTCACTATGCTCATCTAATGCCTTGGGGATGTCGTTCGATGACGGTCGAACTGCGAGGTGAGAATGATATCTCTAATGAACTGGCTGAGCAGGATGCGCAGGCACTGTTTGACTATTTCATCTATCGAGGTGTGATCAACGGTGAAGCACCGGACATTGATGATTCAGGGGTGACCTACTATCCGCTCGACGCAATGGATCTTGTTAAAGCGCCTGTAGCAGGCATTGCATGTTTTCATAAGTGTTTAGGAGAGTCAGTCGAAGCGGGGGAAGTGATCGGTGAAGTTGTGGATCTGATGGCGGATGACGTCGAGAACAGCTCCTATCCGCTTGTGGCGCGAGCCAGTGGCGTTTTTTTCGCACGATTTCAACGACGTCTGGTGGTCTGCGGTGAGTCGATAGCAAAAATTGCTGGCCGGGAGCATTTAGCTTTTCGAGAAATCGGACATTTGTTTGAAGATTAATCCATTATTTTGCCCACAGGTTGAGCGTTAGCGTGTTTACATACCCCTATACCGATGAGCAGCAATCGGTCATCCAACATTCCCTCGAACGGCATGCCAAAGTCATTGCAGTAGCTGGTGCAGGTAAAAGCACGACCTTGATCGGACGCATACAGTACCTGTTAGACCAAGGGGTTCCAGCGGAAAAAATCGGCGTATTTATGTTTAACAAAAGCGCCCAAGAAGAGTTTACTCAGCGGCTTAGCGTCTCTCAAGCGGCACGTAACAGTGCACGCTTGCCGCAAGTTATGACCTTTCATGCTTTTGGTATGCGTCTGTGTAAGCGATTGGAACAACGCAACGTGCTGCCGACAGCACGTTTAGTGACCGACGAATTTTCGTTGATCAAATTGATCCGCGAAGCGCGTCAGCGTTTGCAGCGTCAAGACGCCGATATTGAAATTCAAGATGAACGAGACTGGCTCGAAGATTTTTTACTGTATAACGATCAAGTGAAAGCAGCGAGCGTCTCTGCAAAAGAGGTGTTTGAGGAAGGTGGCTGGTCTCGCGAGTGTCGTTATTTCCCGCATTTGTTTGAGCAGCTTGAGTCACTCCGACGTCAGTCGAACGTACGTTTTTTTTCCGATCTTCTCTCCGACCCATATGAGTACGTCAAAGCGGCAGACCCTGCGCAGCGACATTATGTGCAAACGCTCGTGCCCGAGTATGACTATCTGCTTATCGATGAGTTTCAGGACATAAACCCGTGTCAGTACGAGTTACTGAAAGCGCTTTATCTTGAACGCGCGCGCTGGATGATCGTCGGTGATGTACAGCAGTGCATTTATGAATGGCGCGGCGCCTCGCCAATTATTATGGCAGAGCAGTTCGATCACGATTTTCAGGCGGTTGATGTTTACCCGCTCGCGTGCAGTTTCCGTTTTGGTCACAGCATTGGCATGATGGCAACGTGTGTGGTCTCGCAAAATCATGCGAATCAAATGGTTATTGGGCAAGGTCAACCGACAGAGATTGATTTTGCCCGCTCAAATCTTCCCGGACGCGCATTATTGACTGAACTTAAACAGTGGCATGAGGCGGGCGAGAGTCTTGAAAATAGCGCCGTTTTGGTGCGGTTATACAGTGATATGGTCCCGGTGCAATTAGCATTGATGCATAAAGGTGTGCCGTACCAACTTCATGGCGACTCTCCATTGCTTGATAATCGCCAGATTCGGATGCTGATGGCGTATTTAGCGGTCATGGCGGGCGGATTGCAGAATCCTGCGATGTTTTATGACCCCGCTGATATTGAATACCTAGTGACGATTCCTAACGTCACAAATGTATCGGCTGAGCGTTCAAAATTGCTTACCCAAGCAAGACAGGCTCCCCATTTGATTCCAGACTTACTGGAGTCCCTAGCGGATCAAAAAGAGGGATGGAAAGGGAAGAAGATCGCTGAACGCGCCGATTGGTTGCGTAGTTTGTCGCTTTACCAAAAAGACCCTGCGCAAGGACTCTTGGCGACCATAGATAAGCTTGGTATCTATCGATATTTTGAACATACCAGCAGTAAGGACATTCAAACCCAAGAGAAAATTGCCACATGTGAGGCATTTTTAAGTTATGTCCGTGGAGTGGGTAGCGACGCAGGAACGATTATTGCACAATTGGTCAAGCTTGATGAGCAGGACAGTCAGCACACCCACGGAGTTCACCTAATGACGATTCACAAAGCCAAAGGCTTGGAGTTCGATTTGGTAATGATGTCTGGGCTGCAAGAAGGACGTTTTCCGTATTACGACGAAGATCTTAGTAGTATAGACCGACAGGCTGCATCCCAGATGCAAGCAGAGCGACGTTTGTTTTATGTTGCCATGACCCGAGCACGTAAACGCTTAGTGTTCTTAGAATGCCCAGCAAGTGATGAAAGTAAATTATTGCATGCTGGCGATCTCCCCAGTGGTGCTGCCCGTTCTGCCAGTTTGTCGCGCTTTGTGTTTGAGGCTCAACCGATGCCGGTGCAGTCTATCTGTTCGGTATGGCGGGGCTTGGTTCAATCGGAGCCGTTAGCCGCGACTTTATCACCTAAGTTGCAAGACTATTTGAAGCAAGCGGAAGGCCCAAAAGTAGAGTTTAAAAAAGTCGCAGCGTTAACAAAAGCGACGCTTAAAGCAGGAGATAAAGTGCGCCACGATCAATATGGTCAAGGTGTGGTGGTTCGTCAGGAGTCGAGTGGCAAGCGGATGATATACGTGGACTTTGCTGATGACGGCTTGAAGCGCTTTAATCCGAAACATACCAAGCTAGTACACCTAGCATTACAACAGAATGATGATTGACCGGAGAAAAAATGGGCATTCCATTAATTGATTTCTCAAAGCTGACCAGTACAGACAGTGCAGAACGTGCTGGAGAAATAAAGCAGCTTGATACCGCGTGCCGAGAGATTGGCTTTTTCTACTTGATTAATACGGATATAGACCAAGCATTAGTGTCTCGAATGATGACGGCCGCCAAACGGTTTTTTGCGCAGTCAGAAGAAGAGAAGTTAAAAATCGACATTAAGAACAGCGTTAATCATCGTGGTTATGGTCGCGTTGGCGAAGAGCAGTTGGATGAAGTCAATCGTGCCGATTGGAAAGAAACGTTTGATATGGCGCTGGATCTGCCAAGCTCACATCCTTTAGTGCAAAAATATCCGAAAATGCATGGTCCCAACCAAAACCCTACGGATCCAATCGTTGTGGAAACACTGCATGATTATTACCTCACTGCATTTGGTGTGTCACAAGCCTTACTGCAATCCATGGCGGAAGCACTGGATTTAGAGCCGGATTTTTTCAGTCGCTGCTTTACAGATCATGTGACGGTGTTACGTATGATTCATTATCCGCCACGCCCGAGTGTTGAGCATGATAATGGGGCAGGTGCACACACGGATTATGGCTGTGTCACATTGTTGTTGCAGGATGATATTGGTGGTTTAGAAGTTAAGCATCGTAATGGCGAGTGGATGCAGGCAACACCTATGGAAGGGGCTTTGGTGGTGAATATTGGTGATTTGATGCAGCGCTGGACCAACGATGAATATGTCTCAACGGCGCATCGAGTGCGTGCTTCTGCATCGGGTGTCCATCGCTATTCGTTCCCATTTTTTGTGGAGCCAGACTATGAGACGAACGTGGCGTGTGTCCCAACATGTCAATCTGAGGACAAACCGGCGAAGTATGAGCCGATTTACAGTGGCGATTGGATTCAGTCTCGCTTCGATGCGACCTACGCCTATCGTGAAAGCGAAAAGTCCAACGCTTAACGATATCGCTGCTTAAGTTAAAAACGCGCCCAAGTGGCGCGTTTTTTTTGATTAGGCGAATAATGGAAAGCTATCAAATGATAGGTCAGATATTTTCATAATGTGCCCAGATGGCACTTGATTCCAACCATCACCAGAAAGATCCAAAGGCTCTGAGCCAATGACAATGTGCTCTGAGAAGCGTTTATAGTACAAAGATGGTGCGTGCTCGTCACTGGAGAAGCGAATGGCCCAAAGATCGCTTCCGTTAGATAGCATACTGGTAAAGCGAAGTGGTTCTTCAATGCCTTTCGCAGACATTAAATCTAAGATTTGATTCAACGTCGTCGTAATGGCTTGATGAGGATTGTCTTCTAAGCCGTTAGCAATCATCAGTAAGAAGATGGTTTCAGAGTCAGTGCTGCCGCGTTTGTAGGTGTACAAGTGCTCTGGAATCCAGCGATCCATTTGCCAACGAAGTGACTCATATTGGCCGATTTGTCCATTATGCATAAACAGCCAGTTTTTGTAGGCAAATGGATGGCAATTCGATCTTGCTGTGGATGCACCGGTTGAAGCGCGAACATGGGCGAAAAAAAGATTGCTGCGAATATGTCGCGCTAGGCTTTTTAAATTACAGTCGCTCCATGCAGGTAATATTTCGTGGTAGAGCCCGGGTTCTTCGCGCTCGTCATACCATCCTAAGCCAAACCCATCCGCATTGACCGTAACTTCAGACTTTCTCGCGCTCAAACTTTGATGGATGAGTGAATGGTCTGGCTCAAAAAGCAACTCTTCCAAATACACCGTATTGCCTTGGTAAGCCATCCAGCGACACATAAAACCCCCATTGTTAAAAAAGATGTAGGCTGCCTGAGCAGCCTATCGGTATTTCGAATTTCTATTAAACCTTAAAGTAGCGGATCTTGCTAGAAAGCGACGAAGCTAGGCCAGCCAGCTGATCAGCCCGAGTGCTGATTGCATTAATTGAGTCGTTCGTACGCTCTGCGATATCTGTAATGGTGGCTACATTACGACTCACCTCTGTTGTGACCGCTGCTTGCTGTTCGGCGGTTGCGGAAATGGAGTCATTCATTTCTCTAATGTGAGAAATGGAAGAAGTGATATTCGATAAGGTAGAGCCTTCTGAGCGTACTTGACTGACGGCCTCAGTGGAGCGTTCATGGCTTGCTTTCATGGATTGAACCGCAGCGGTCGTGCCTGTTTGTAGCTGTTGAATCATGCTTTCAATTTGTTGTGTGGCGTTTTGGGTGTTTTGAGCGAGATGACGAACTTCGTCTGCGACCACAGCGAATCCTCGACCTTGCTCGCCTGCTCGAGCGGCTTCAATGGCAGCATTGAGCGCAAGAAGGTTGGTTTGTTCAGCGATGCCTAAGATGACATTTAAGATGTTGTTAATTTCATCTGTGCTCTGCTTGAGGTCCGTAATGGTATCTGAGGAGTTGCTAATATCTTCTGCAAGCGCTTCGATCGTTCGAATAGTGGATTCTACGATTCGAGTGCTTTCGGTCGCAGCAGACTCAGCGGTATGAGCAGCCTGACTTGCCTGAGTGGTGGACTCAGAGACGTGCACTGCCGTGCCTTGAATTTCATGAATAGCGCCAGAAATATGCGCTGTTTCCGTGCGTTGCTGCCCCACCATTTCAGCCGAATCATTTGTGATTCTATTCAGATCATGTGCCGCTTCTGTGAGTGCAGAGCTGGATTTCGATACATCCGCCAAGATATCACACAGTTGATCTACGAGCTGGTCGAACGCTGTCTCTAAAGCTCCGATCTCATCACCACGATTTGTAGGCTTGCTCTGACGAACGAGCGTGCCTGCGGCGATCTGCTCGGCGCGTTTAACCACGTTACGTAGCGGGCCAGCAATACCGTTGATAATCATAAGGCTGAAGGCTATCCCGATTATGACAAGTAGAGCGGCGACACCGAAATTGGCATAAAGCGACTGATTCAGTTTTTGTGTTTGAGTGCTGGATACTTGGCCGCTGTATGCATCAATGATGGAAATAATTTCCTCCATTTTGATATTGATCGCTGCTAAACCTTCTTCTGCGCTTCGACGTGCTTTATTCGCCTTCATGGTGTTCAACTTTACCCACCATTCATATGTCGTTGTGCTGGCTTCCAAGAAGCTTGTTTGAAGAGCCTCTAGCTCGTTGATTTGGGTGTTTAAGGATGAGAGCAGTTCATTTGGCGGTAGTGCGGTAAGAGTGGTTTTCACTGCTCCTAGACTGTCTTTTAGATCCGTCGAAAGCGTTTTGAATTTGTTTGACGATTCCTCAATTTGCTCGACCCCGTAACCCCCTAAAGATTTTGCAATCGACACTTGGAAAAAGCCGCGCTCGAATTCGACACTTTGTCTAAGCATTAATTGGCGTGTTTTCTCTAAATTTTTGACAAGCTCTAGGCTTTGGTTGGAGATGGCCTGCAGATCATGTGACACGGATTTACTTGTTAGCGCTGAATTTGCCGTCGTCGCTAGGATCACGAGGGTAAACAGCAGCACAAGGGAGAGGATTTTGGTTCGTACTGATATGCTTCTCATATTTTTACCTAATATCTGTTTGGTGGAGACTTCATGCTTATGACAGACATTATGCAATTAATGGGCACGCTTTTGCTTTAGTAAGTTTAGTTTTTTCTATATTTTTCAATAACTTGGGTTTGCATATTGGTGTGACTTGGTGTGATTTGTTGCGTAAGCGACTTACGGTTTAACTTGCTGTGATGCAAGTAGGTGCGTTGTTCACGTAGGGGAGTGCAGTGGTAGGAACGGAAGAGGTAAGCTCGCTACAGACACGTGTCTCGTAGCGAGCCAAATGAGTGCAACCTTATTGAGGGTCTGACTCGACGATAACTTGGCCATCTTTTACTTCGAAGAAGAAGCAATCTCGACGGTTGGTATGGCAAGCAGGGCCTTTTTGGTCGACCTGTAACAAGATCGCATCACCGTCGCAATCAAACGCCATGGAGACTAAACTTTGACGATGACCAGAGCTTTCACCTTTGCGCCAATACGTTTGACGTGAACGCGACCAATAGCACACTTGGCCTGTTTCGAGGGTTTCACGGATTGATTTCTCGTTCATGTAGGCCAGCATTAATACTTCTTTGGTATCATGCTGCTGAGCGATGGCGGCTACTAAGCCATCTTTATCGTATTTTACGTTGGACAGTATTTCGTCTAACTCAATCACGGTTCCCTTGGGGGACATTTCAAATGCTTTTAAGCTCATTTTGATACCTTGTGTTCAGAAATAGCGCCTTTACCAATACCTTCAAATGCATGGACTTCGACGGTGTCGTCTGGATTTTCTCCGGCGAGTGTGCGTGCAATATGATCACTCAGTGATTCAACCGTCGTATCACAATCGAGCATGTAGCAACGGCGGCTATCGGTTTTGAGATCAAACAATCCTTGTGCGCTGGCATAACTAAAATGGTGGTAGCGGAAATCTCCGTCGACAATCATGCCAATCAGGTCTTCTTCGGTACCCAGATAAATGTCGCGCCAACGTTGTGCCCAATCATGCTCCAGTGCTTTATCACGCAGACCATTACGATAGATCTCAATGATAGATCGATGCCCATGAGCAATACGCTGGCAGTTGCCATCGTGTTTTTTTAACCCGTGGCTATATTGATACTGCGCTTCGTTTGTTTTCTCTGGCGTAAACTTTATTTGTACCGATTCAAGTTCTGCGGGTAGCAGGTCGATGATTTGTTGCTCTACCCAGCGCGCAGTATCTTCAGGTGTAATATGCGGTAATGGTAATTGGCAGAAGGCTTCACTGGGGGCGGTGCACTCGAACTGGGCACCATCTTGATGTCGGAAGCTAAATATCAGACGCCCGTCATTGTGATGGTCGAGTATGCTGTCAGGGTGGCTGACGGGTAACGCGAGCGTGTGATCGATGTGTTCGTCCAGCCATTGCTTAATGCGTTTCTTTACGATGCTAAAATCGCAAATCATGCTTTCGTCGTTCAGCTTGCCAGTGAGTGTGATATCGGTGTGCCAGCTTTCACCTAAAAGACCACGATCAGGGCAGAAATAAGAGAGATCGACGTGCGTTAGATTTTTAACAAATAGCTTCAACGATGAACCCTCAAAAATGATTGAGCGCGTATGGTACTAAAAGCGTTAGCGGATACCAACGGTCGTATCGGTAAGTTGCAAATATTTAAAGACTTAAATGTAGACAGCGTCAGTTAGTGTTGGTTTTTAATGACTTTATAGAGAAGTTTACTAGGGGGTGTTGATTGAAGCATAAGGTGATAAACTATTGAATCATAAGTTGGCAATTTCTTCTTTTGAACCCTTAGCAACAAGAACACGCTTTGAAAAAATAATAAATTTACATAATTATCTTAAGTATTCACCTTGCTTAATCGCTAGCTGTATATCCTTGGCTTCATCGGAATAGCTACCTACAGACAACGCCTCGAGTCTATCTTTGACTTCATTGAAGTCAAAGAACTTATCAATAGTACCTTGATGTAGAGGGTAATAAACTCTATCTGACATCGCCCAACCCCTCAATGAGTTCAATATCTTCAAAAAGTCTTCATCTGATTGACAACAGTCTTTGACCCACGCTTCAGCTTCTCCACTATTACCTATATGACTCCAGCCATAGAGAAATGAAGAAATATCAGGGTACGATAATATTTCATTATTATCCTTTGGTTGACTGAGGCGTGATTTAAGTATGTCAGTTGCCGATTGTAGAGCACCTTCAGATATTTCCCATTCGTCAGGATGAACAGGCTGATCACCAATGACGCCATGACGGTACAATTGATTTAAGAAAAAATGTCCCACTAACCAATTCAACGCAAGACCATCAGCCATTTTTTCGACAATGCTACAGAGTTCAGTTGGAGCTATATTTCCAAGTCTCTTAAGGCATGACTTAGCAAAGTCATTTGCTTTACCTGGCAGGGAATAATAAAAGGGTCTTAGATCCTCATCTTTACTAAGGGCAGTATCCATCATATTAGAAATTGCTGACAAAAAGCCCTCCAATTGTAAAGCAGTTAGTTCTTCTATAAGGGCATCATCCAGTCTATTTAGCACATGCTCGAACCAAGTTCTCTGAGAATGAGGGTATTGAGTTGTCAGATCAGTTAAGGCATTTTCCAGGGCTTCAATATTTTCATGCGCTAAAATCAGCAAGTTCTCAAAGTCATCATCACGTAAGGCAGCCTTTGGCCCTGTAAGAGCAAAATAGAATCTATAATGCAATGGACTAGCAAGCCTTTTAAGCTTTATTGATTCTCTAACTGAATGTTGATGAGTTGAGATAAAAACACATTTATCATCTTCCTCAACGCTAGAAATTCCAGGTATAAAATCGCTAAGGCTACTTATAGATTGCACTGAACCTAGCCCCTTTGCAGGCAAGAGCTCTTTTAACGTTCTTCCCATTTCTGTTCGTTCATAACCATCAACTACCGCGTTATGTGTTGCGATTACAGAAAGGGTAGCGAGGTAGTTCTCAATCCACTTGTACAGTTTGTGACGGGTTGTTTTAATTAGTTGTAATCTGCAAAAATCTGGAAAATAAACGTCATCTCTAACTTGCGGATAAACAAATCGGACGCTGTTTAAAGCAATCTTAACTTCTCGTGGAGTTGTTAGCCCACTACCTTCACGATCTACAGCTTTCCTAAGATCATCTAGAATAGACTTTTCCATCTCTTGGCTATGCGACTCTGTGTAAATAGTTACAGCTTCATTAAAAAATTGATAGCGTAGATCGAACGGCTCTGGTAAAGGTATGGAAAAAGTAAGCTGCACTACTTTTTGCAGAAAAAGATCACCGTCAGAAACATTTAGCCCTACTTCAAGAGCATGAGCTAACACATCCCTGTCGTAGCACATCATATAAGCAACTTTAGGGAAATCAGCTACAGATCTCACAAGGCGTACAACCTCTACCGCTTGCCCAGGTTCCAAGCGATCAAGGTCATCAAGGATTACAACAAACCCTATATCCAAATCTTTAAGCTTTTCAGCTATTTGTTTTTTTAACTCTGTAGGAGTTTGCTCTGTAGGAATAAATTGTTCAGCTACATCAGCTCCTTTTTCAAGAGCACTCCCTAATACTTGACTGCCCGGAAAGAAATTACCTGCAAAATTTGCCACTAATGCAGCTTTACGAGCGGTTTGAGGCCCATATTTTTGAAGAAGCTGACTTAGGTGTGTAACTTGTTCTTTATTAATACATTTAGAGTGCGAATCGCTTTGCTTTACAATCTCTATTTGCTCAAGCACTTTGGACATTGGTTGAAGTAGTGATAAAACCAATGGAGAGCTGTCTCCGTTTAACCAAGGTGCAATGGAGATTGTATAAACTTTTTCATCTTTTAAATCCTTCAGCTCAGCCTGAAGGAAATTTAAAAGAGAAGTCTTTCCTGACCCCCATTTACCCTCTAAACCAATCACCATGCCATCGCCTTTGGACGCTTCAATTATGGATGGCGCTAACTTCTTTGCAATACCAACAAAGCCAAATTGATCTTCTTTTTCATCTACCAGTGCTCGGTCTGAGTCTAAATGGGTCACTATACGTATATCCTATTCTGTGAATTAACGCAGCCTGAAAACTGAAATAGAAAGTCTAGTTTACTTAAGCTTGGGAGGTCCTGCGTCTAGATTACGAGAAAATATTACTATTGGCTTTTGTTAATTTTCGGGGGAATACTCGATTACCGCTGTGTGCCTGCTCAATGATCGAATTTTGATCGAAAGTGTTGTGGTCGTATTTGTCGGTACGGCTATCAGTTTTAGCTGGGCATTAGCAATATTATCACGCCAAAACACAAATCATATCTTCGCAAATTGACGACATCTGTGAACGCTTCCAAAAGACTATTCTGGCTGAGTTTTGTTAGGTCCCGTTCCACAAAAATCTAAATCGCCACTATTTACTTAGACTTTGAATCAAAAGGTGGCAAAACATTGATCCATAAAGTGACAAATTTTCGAAACCTAAGAGTTTCATTAAATATGACTTTGGTTACGATGCATTAAAGATACGCAAATGCATCTGCATTAAGCAAGAACTAGCTAAAAATGCTGCCTCCCTACCTTCAAATCGTTAATTTGCTGTAAGATACCCACCTTGCTCAATACGATAGTTACAAAGATTTAATCAAGTATCCTCAACAATTATCTAATGTTATGGAAGACATCCTATGAAATATGGACTTGGAGTTCTGATCATGTCAGCACTTCTTATCGGTTGCGGTGGAAACGACACAAACCAAGACACTTCTGCCGGTTCAGGCCAAACGTCTGGGGGTGAGTCTGGTTCAGGCGGTTCAGGCGGTTCAGGCGGTTCAGGCGGTTCAGGCCAAACGTCTGGGGGTGAGGATTATAAAACGTCCTTTGAAAGTTCAGGGTGGAACTGCTCACTAAGTGCTATTGAATGCTATAAAGTTGACGGCGTTCATTTTCTAACAGGAAACATTCAAACTGGTAATCAAGTCTCCAAGCTCATCGAAGCAAGCCAAGTCTTTGATGGTCTGCTTCAAGCCGCTACCCCCCCACAACATGTAATTGTAGGCAACTGCTCAACAAAATACGTTGGCGGAGGGTGGGTGCAATCATGTCTTGTAATAAACACTGATTCAGATGGTTAGAGGTCAAATATTGGTGAATTAGTGGCAACAGCAGATCAAGAGAGCGCTACATTATTTAGCTTTGAATTTACGCGTTTTTCTGATCAATACGAAATTCCTGATTCCGTCTCTTCTCAGCAGCTTACCTCGCTACTTTCGGCCTTCTATAGTCATGCGGGTTATGAATGCGAAGAATTGACTTGCATGGGTTTTTCAGACCCCTTTAACGCCGACCAAAAAGTCTTACTTAGTGATTCAATAGAGTCCTGCAAGTTAGATGAAGTACGCTGTGATCAAATTCCTGTCTATACATGGGCTGCGGAACAAACAACTACGCTTTGGAGTATGTTTGACGAAAATCCTGAAAATTATTACCCAGTAGCCAGTGTAAGCGATATTAAAGACTGTTCAAATGAACTAGCCAAAACGGATGCCATTTTCTGCCCTTACTACTCTTACTACGCAGGTTTTGATTCTGATAAAGTGGCCAACAGTATGGCGTTAGTTGAGCTGTATGCAAAAATCGACTCGCCGTCAGCAAAACTATCCGATTTCTATACGTCATTTTTGTATAGCGGTGCTCGCCAGTTTGATGACCTTGTATCCAAGCACCAATTGCACAATATTTTACCTGCGTTACCTGTGAGGCCGTCAAGCGTTCCTACAGAGTACACAACAAAAGGGACTTATCTTTACGATGTTGTGTTAAATACTATAACTCCTCCAGAGTGGGGAACTGAGGAAATCATAGAGGAGATTCGAAAACCATTTTGTGAAACCTACCAATCACTTGAAGGGTCTAGCTTTAAAGGTTGGGATCGGGTCTGCGCGGTTTTCGTTCTGGATGACGAAATGTATGAGTGTCGTGAAAATGCGCGTGAGGACTTTTTGTACGGTGGTGGGGTGTGCCGGATTGTCACTGAATACCCCACTGAGATTAAAGACGCAATTTGGAAATCTAATTTTGAGCCACATGGATTTAGTTACGCTTACGATGAGTTAGGCGTAACGCACAAGCCAAGCTACCCTATAACAATTACAGACCGAGGTTGTGGTGTTACGCACGGAACGCTCTCTGAAAATGTCTTATCTTCAAGAATGGCTTACACAACGCCAAGTCGCGAAACATCATATATTGATGGCGCTCCTGAATACCTGATGAGGTACACCACGGACTCTATATCAGGAAGTCGTCAACAGCCCTTGGAGTCTTATGCGGATTTTGATTCACACTGCACGGCAGTTCTATCCTTAGCTGCTGTAAACAATGGGGCTAAATTGAAGGTTGTTAATGACTCCGACTCCCTCTCTTATACTGGAGACTTGGATTTTCTGTCGGAAGATAGTTCCGCCCTAGTTTCTGTTAGCTCATCAGTCACAAACCTTCAGAAAAATCTCTCTTTACCACCTAATGATTCTGTGATTGTCAATGGAGCTGGAAATGCCAATGAAAACTGGACAAACAAATTTTCAGGTAGAGACTTTTCAGTTCTTGAGCGTGCAGTAATTGTTGGAGCATCAATCAATTCAGGCGAAAGATTAGCTTACTTTACAGCAACCCCTGGAGACAGCGCCACTATTCAGTCCCGTTGGATAGTGGCCGTGGGTGTCGAAAATATTGTGGCTGGTTCGGTAGCAAATACTGTCAATTCTCTTACTAAAGATAGCGGCACAAGTTTTGCCACTCCTATTGTCAGCAGAGCCTTGAATCTTGCCAAAAGCTACTGTGAAAACATGACTTATAAAGAGTTATCAGACGTCATACTCGATACGGCTGACCGTAGCATGGAAGATTACAGCCCCGAACGCTGGGGTATGGGGCTCCTAGATGTGAAAGCAATGTTTGAAAAGCTTAAGATTAACGGATGCCAAGCCATTTAGAGGTATGAATCTCCACTAGTTCGGCCATCTTTTCGAACTGTTTTTCAATCTCAACAGGTGACGATATGATGTTCGATAAGCGATAGAGTTTTTTAAGGTTGGATAAAAAGAGGTTATGTCAGCTTATACTGCAAATTTGACAACTTATGGTTCAAATTTGTCATTTTATGCTTCAATTTACAGGGGGGGGATTAAGGTGGTATCTCCATCAGCCGCACCTCGGCACACGAGTCCACCGCTGTGGCTGCTTCCTTCCGGACCTGACCAGATTCACGGTTTATCGTTGCGAGGGGACCAATGGAGACACCATAAAGGAGGCTCTAAGACCTTGGGGCGCCATTATACGCACCCATTATCAAAGTGCAACAGACACTTTATATTTTTCCTTTGGTGGGTATTAGGGCCTGTATCAAGTTTCAAACATACGTTCTTTGGGGTTCTCGTCATTGAGTGAGCAGGGTGCGAAGTACTAGGCTGACGAGGTCTGTTTGATTGCGAGTTTGAGTCTTCGAAAGTATGGCTTTGATTTGTTGGTTAATAGTATTTGAAGAGACGTTGCGTTGCTTGGCAATGTCTTGAGCAGGTTGACCAGAGCATAGCCTGCGGGTGATTTCAGCTTCTGTTGTAGTGAGAGCAAAATGCTGCTGGATCCCACACTGCTAATGCTTTTATGCATCCGCAGCGCTTTTCTGCTTTCTCCCCCTCACGATTAATAACACTCTGACACATCCCGTTACATATTTACTATGCTTTAGCGCTATCTTTAATAAGTTGTTCTTATTAGCTTTAATTAGGTTCGCGGAGGTAATCACTCAGCGTCGTCTGAGTTCTCAATATCTACTTATCAGGGTGTCGATTTATGAAGAAGCCGTTTCATTGGAAGATTGTAATCATCTTAGTTGGAATGCTTCTTTTTGGTAGCACTTATCTTGCCTACGTTTTTCAGTATGGGCGTCTTGTAACCACAGAGCACACTCAACTCGCTAGTAGCCTTAATGATAACGCGCAGATTCTGCAAAATGAGCTATTGGAATGGGAGAGTGACTTGCGCATTTTGCAGACTATACCACCCATTCAAGGGATTATAAGAGCTACGAAGAATGACGGTGTTGACCCTTTAAATCAAGGTAAATTAGAGGGTTGGCGTAAACGTCTCGAATCGATTTTTTCAAGTTATTTACAGTCACAAGATAGCGCTTTTCAAATGCGCTATTTATCCGCCAAAGATGGCAATGAAATCGTTCGCGTTGATAAGTCGGCATCGGGCGTAGAGGCCGTTACAAAGGACCAGCTGCAGTACATAGGTGATCGAGACTACTTTTATCACATCACCACAGAAAATTTCTCAGGTATTTATGTTTCTGATATCACGCTAAATCGAGAATTTGGCGTGATACAACGCCCTCATGTTCCAACAGTTCGCCTTGCCATCAGGGTTTACGCTGAAACCTCAGAGCTTTTTGGTTTCATCATTATTAACTTGGACGTGTCAAATATTATAAATAAGCTTGATCTGCCAGCAGGGGGGGATTCGCTATTTTATATCACTAATGATAACAACCAGTTTATTTATCGTTCTGACTCCGTTAAAGCGTTTGATTTTGAGTTTGGGCAGGGTAGTACGCTTGCAGACGTGTTTCCAGGAGTGAACCTAGCGGGAGGTAGCGCGGATACGGATAACTGGCTGATAGAGCAAACTACCGTTCCTCTCATGGAAGGCCTTCGTTCACTGACGTTTACTGTCGCTAAATCTTCCGATGACCTGGTTGCTCAAGCGAATGTCTACGCGTTTTATTCTTTTCTCGCAACGCTATTAGTCAGCGCTCTATGCCTGACTTTATTTGCTTCCTATCGTAGAAATGTCCGCAGTCAGGCTCAACTAGCCATAGAGCGAGCGCAACATAGTGCCATTATAGATGGCAGTCAGGATGCCATCATCGGTGTCACACTGGATGGACGAATCAAAAGTTGGAACCAGAGTGCTTACCGACTTTTTGGATATATCAAAGAGGAAGTATTGGGAGCACGGATTAACTCGTTATTTAAAGAGAGCGATATCCAAGATGAAGTATTAAAAGTATTAGAAGGGGGGGAAATAAAGCCATTTGAGACGCAGCGTATGGCAAAAGACGGACAGATGATTGATGTGTCGATTTCTGCGTCCCCGATAAAAGATGAAAACGGCACTATTATCGGGCTATCTAAGATTATTCGAGATATACGTGAGCAAAAAAAATTTGCTCGGCAATTGGAAGCATTTAACTACTCTTTAGAGCAGCAAATACGCGAACGCACTTTTGAACTGAAAAAGACCTATGCTCTTCAAACAGCGATACTGAGTAACTCTGCGAACTCTGTGATCGCAACGGATGCTAGCGGTTATATTACGCTATTTAACCCTGCTGCTGAGAAGCTTCTGGGTTATACAGCTGATGAGATACTGGGTAAGTCGACCCCCGCTCTTTTCCATTTGTCAGCGGAAATGGAGGAGCGCGCCGCCGAGTTGTCACTAGAACTAGGAAGACAAGTTCAACCCAATTTAGATGTCTTTGCTGCCATGGCCTCGAATAATCTCAATAACGTGTCGGAATGGACATATGTCGCTAGATCGGGTCAAAAAATACCCGTGTTCTTGTCGATCTCCGAATTGTATGACATAGACGGAAACATCTTTGGTTACTTGGGTATAGCCAGCGATATCAGTGAGCTATCAAAAAACAGAAGTCAGCTTGAGACGCTGAAGAATCAGCTTTCGATCGCATCGGATATCGCGGATATTGGGATTTGGAGCTGGAACACTGCTACCCAAGAGATCACTTGGAATGCGCGAATGTATAAGCTGTATGACATGGAAGATGGCGATGATATTGATTTCGATTTATGGGAAAGTATGGTTGCAGAAGAGGATCGAATAAAGTCGACGGAACACTTCGTACAGCTTGCTCAAGGGGTTAATGACAGCAGTATTATATTTAATGTCATTACGGCTAATGGTACACATAAGGTTATACATGCCGCCGCCACAATCGAATATGATGAGCATACGCAAGTTACGTCTTTAGTTGGGATCAATAAAGATATCAGCGACCAAGTTCGTTACGAGGAAGCGTTGAAAGCGGCTAAAGAAGCGGCGGACCAATCGAGCAAAATTAAATCAGAGTTTGTGGCCAATATGAGCCATGAAATAAGAACCCCCATGAACGCCATCATTGGCTTGCTCGAATTGTTGCGTTATACGTCGCTTGATGAAGCGCAACTGGACTATGTCAATAAATCAGGTCGCGCAGCTCAATCATTACTGCATATCCTGAATGACATACTGGATTTCTCCAAGGTGGAGGCGGGTAAGTTGGAAATGGATCCACACCCTTTTAAACTGATGGATCTAAAGGAAAATCTCACGACGGTTCTCACTTCGACTATTGATAACAAAGACCTTGAATTAGAGATTGAAATTGATCCTCAATTGCCATCCTTTATTACCCTCGATTCCTATCGTCTGCAGCAGATTATTATTAATTTAGCGGGTAATGCGATTAAGTTTACCGCTCAAGGGAAAGTCAAAGTTCTCTTTAGCTATGGTCGTGAAAATCAATCCGATATGCTTCTTATTGAAGTATCGGACACTGGTATTGGCATTTCTCAAGATAAGCAAAAAATTATTTTTGAAGCGTTCAGGCAGGCTGAGACGTCAACTGTTAGGGAGTACGGTGGAACAGGTTTGGGGTTGTTTATAACGACCAGTTTAGTCTCCATGATGGGGGGTGAATTGTCACTATCGAGTCAAGTGGGGGCAGGGACTACTTTTAAAGTCAGGATTCCTTTTTATGATGCGAATGATGAACAAGTGCCTGCTCTTGGGGTGCAAAGACCAGACGAGTCTAACGGCGGTAATGTTTCGAGTTCCATTGATGTTCCTTTAAAGGATGATAAAACGCAGCGCTTAAAAAGCGTAAACATACTCTTGGTAGAAGATAATGCAGTGAACCAATTGGTTGCCAAAAAAATTCTAGAGCTTGAAGGGGCAGAGATACATCTGGCAGAAAATGGCCAAGAGGCGGTGGATAGTGTTGGATCTCATGGAAAGACTTATGACGTTGTATTAATGGATATTCAAATGCCTGTGTTGGATGGCTACGAGGCGACAAAAATGATTCGCCAGCTAGATGAATCTAGTGATATCCCGATTATTGCAATGACGGCTAACGCGATGACATCTGATAAACAAGACGCGATCGATGCAGGGATGGATGATTATGTGAGTAAGCCATTTAATACCGATGTCTTGATTGAAACCATCCAGAGGTGTGCAAGCTTACGCTGTGACATGGCGTTAGAAAGAGAGCTCGCTAAGCCAGGTCTGGGTAGTAAAATCCCAAGCGTACTCAACGTTAGCGAAGCACTCACAAGATTGAGCGGTGATGAACACATTTATACGCTCGCGCTATCCTCTTACTTATCAGACTCAAATCATTTGATTGCGCAGCTGCCGAGAGATCTAGACGCTTCGAACGCGGATGGGGTGTTATCAACATTGCATACATTACGAGGGGCGTCTGCGACGATTGGGGCAGATAGACTCGTTAACGACATTCAGACTGTTGAGGCGGATATTCGAGGCTTGAATTATACGAATTACAAACAAGCTTTCGAGAGCGTTACTTCACGACATGAAGAGGTGTGCTTAGCAGTCGAACGCTATTTAGAAGATGCTAAAGACCGTGCTCCCATTATAGAGTTGGCCGAACAGGGCGGCGTTACGGCGGATGATATAATTGCATTGAACGAATTGCTTGCACAATCTAATATGAAGGCGGTGGATGCGTTCAGTGTGTTGATGCAAAGGACTGATAATCCCTACTCGGACATCTTGACAGCCATCCAAAATGCGGTTGAACAATTGGAATTTGATATCGCACATGACCAATTAACCGCTTACCTGGGTGCGAGCAACTGATGGAATATTTTAATCTAGCAAATGCCAACATCTTAGTGGTTGATGATCAGGTTACTAATCTCCAAATCATCAACGAGGTGCTAAAAGAACACTACAACGTGTTTGTGGCGCGATCTGGTGAAGCGGCTTTAGCGCACTGCTATAAAAATCCACCAGATATTATTTTGCTCGATGTCAATATGCCGGGCCTTTCGGGTCTAGATGTCTGTCAAACGCTTAAACGTGATCCTCTCTATCAAGCTATCCCAATTATATTTATAACGGCTCTTCAAGGAGCGCAGGATGAAAATGCATGTTGGGATTCGGGGGCCGTCGACTTTGTACGTAAACCGATTAATGAAGCGACGCTTTTGAACCGAGTGAAAGCGCACCTCACGTTAAAATTTCAAGCCGACGCTTTGCGTCGGTCAGCACTTCTCGATGGTTTAACAAATGTCTACAACCGACGCTATTTTGAACAACAGATAGAAGTGGAGTGGCAGCGGTGTTTTCAACACAACGTACCGTTCGCAGTTGTCATGCTAGATGTGGATCATTTTAAGTCTTACAACGATTCATATGGTCATTTAATGGGGGATGACTGTTTAAAAGCGATTGCTCAAACATTGAATGAATGTGTGCCAAATGAACGTAGTTTTTTAGCTCGATACGGGGGCGAAGAGTTTGTGATGGTGTTGGTAGGTTTATCAGAATCTAAAGTTCAACAGCTCACTGAATTATGTATGTCTTCCGTCAGAGCATTGGGGATACCGCATGGTGCGGATGGCGCTAAAGACACTGTCACACTGAGTATTGGGTGTTGCCTGAGTATTCAGAATGGTGCTTCCAGCATTTTAAGTGAGATGATAGCTAACGCTGATAAATATTTATATCAAGCTAAAGAAAGAGGTCGAGACAGAGCGGTTGTCGATGCTTTGGTTCAGTGATTAAAGAAGATAATAAAGCGCTGAAAGTAATTGCTATAAGTAATTCTAATGGGTAAATTAGCGGCCAGTTACATTTGTTTACACATTTTCATGAACTGGTGAGGAATTATGGACGAAGCGTTTTCACATGCTGTGAATCAGGAGCGTATTGCAAGAGTGTTGGTGGCAATGCGGGCGTTTGATTCGGTAAACGACGTCATTGATCATAAAAGTGATCAGATTGAGCATTTCCCAGAACACTATGCATCGAGCTTGTTACCCGAACTGATTATATTTCTCGATTGTGTTGAGTCCCTTAATACGGACGAAAAAATACGGAGAATGCTCGAGAGTATTGCCCTCCATAACCTCTATATCCGTGAAGATTTCTTTCTGTTGTGCAAAATCCTTTCTCCAGACCGGCGTCAAAACATTCAGTTAATTTGGCAGACTCTAAACTCGGTAGACTAGCGTTTTTGCTAGCTAGGGTTACGACTCTTTAATGGTGTTGTGATATCAACCGGTTAGGGCTAGACAGTAGAGTCATCATCAGTTTGTATGATTGTAGATATTTTGACTTGCGCAATTACGATAATTGGACAAACTAAAGGTATTGGTCTGGATGATGCACAAGGTTGTGGTAATGCCCCTTCGCGCTTTTCTCTCTCAATGCTTGAATGTGAGATATCTAAATAAGAAACAGCTCTTGGTTGTTTCTTTGGTGTGCGCTGTGGTTGCGGTAGCTTGGCTATACACATTTAGTCATTATCAAGCCGTTAAACAGCAATTGAGTGAACACAAATCACTGGTTGCAGAAAGTGCTTCTATCCTTACACGCTTCACTGATCAAGAAATTAGGTTATTAGAGTATTTATTGTCCGGTGATCGATCCTCTTTAGCGTCTTATGAGCGTACCAAGCTCGACCTACTCGCCAGTATTCAAAGTGCCAAAGCATTAACGTCTAGAGAGCCTTTGATTCAGCATCAGCGCATCGCATCAATCGAGCAAATGTACCGACGTTGGCTAAAAGATTTTGCTCAATACGCAGTCGGTGTGCAGAAAGACTCAGATTTAACAGCGGCTGAAAAATCGTCTTATGTATCGAAGCTGCTTTTACAGCACACCGGCAAACGCCATGCTGATCGCATGACCGTACTGTTAAACGAGTATTTAAAATCAGAGCGGATGAAGATCGAAATTCTTGAGGGCAACGAATTCGCTTTAATGGGACTGATGGTCTTGCTCTGCGTTAGCTTTCTGCTAATTCTCGGTGTAGCAGTGATATACATATTATGGCAATGTAAACACGATTACACAGCGTTCTATGGAAAGCTATTAGCAGCGATCGAACAGGTATATTTAGGGAATTATGGATACCATTTAGATACCGAGAGAAACCCAGAATTCAAGCCAATCACCAAAGCCTTCAACAAAATGTCTGATCAGCTAAGTGTGTTAGACAATGCGCAAACGGGTTTAATGAACTGGAATTATTTAGACCGTATGTCCCATGAAATTCGTACCGCATTGAATGGCATAACTGGCGCCTTAGAGATAATGAAGGTGGATAAGGTTGATGACGAAGTCTGTGAAACCATGTCCTTGATCGAGGAAGGGGCGGGAGTTTTAGTTCGCATTGTGAATGATGTTTTGGACTTGTCGAAGATTGAAGCGGGTCAGTTAGAGCTTGATTTCCAGACGATGAATTTAAAGAATTGCGTTGAATCAATCTTTAGGCTGTCTAAAGTTGAAACGCGAGATATGAGCGTCTCATTGGAGCTTGAGTATGATAGAGACTTACCTCTATATATTTACAGCGATGAAAAACGAATAAAACAGATTCTAATTAATTTGATTAATAATGCAGTGAAGTTCACTGAGCGAGGCAGTGTAAAGTTAGCGGTAAAAAAGCATAACCAGACAACTGAGCATGAAGAGTGCGTCAGGTTTGAAGTTATTGACACAGGGATTGGTATTGAGCCAAATCAAATTTCAAGCATTTTTGATCTGGTGGGTAGTGAAGATAGGTCTGGCGAGTATCAATATGGTAGCTCGGGATTTGGCTTAAAGCTTTGTCATAATTTAATTAAGCTGATGTCTGGAAATATTGACATTGAAAGCGAGCGCAACAAAGGTACTCGCGTTTACTTTGATCTACCGTTGATACAGGGGACACTTAATGTGCCAGAGATGAATACTCATGAAATCGAAAAAGGTCGTTATCAAGGTAAGAAAGCATTGGTCGTCGAGGATAATGGTATTAACCGTATCGTCGCGGGAGCGTTCTTAGAGGATCTTGGGTTTCATGTGACCTTTGCTATCAACGGCCAGGAAGGTGTTAACGCGGCAGCAAGTGAACGGTACGACGCCATCTTTATGGATATGCAAATGCCAATAATGGACGGAATTCAAGCGACAAGCATTATTTTACAAAGGGATTCAGATGCTCCCCCGATTATCGGGTTGACGGCGAATGTTATGGATGATGACATACATCAATGTATTAATGCTGGTATGGTAACCGTAATTACAAAGCCACTTTCTATAGGTAAGCTTTACGGAGTATTGGTGACAGTTGATATCTAGTGAGATGCGTCTTTAGTATTGCTTTAACACTCGCTGCTTTATCGGTTATCACGAACTGACTGTTGTGTTGGTGTGACTCACATTGTGTTACATAAGATGTCGTAAATTGACGTGTCATAATCCAAGTTAATCAAAAAGTTACAGAAATTGTCATCAAAAAGAGCTACTTTAATTAAAATGCTCAGCTAACTACTATTAGGAATTTGAAGCCATGTTAAAAAACTTGTTTTCACGATCATTGGAAGAGAATCAAGTCATTGTAGACAAAGCTGAATTGGCTAACCTTAGAGGCCAATTGCAAGCGATTTCTCGGTCTCAGGCCATTATTGAATTTGATTTAAAAGGTAACATCTTATTTGCTAACGACAATTTTTTAAACGCTGTTGGCTACACTCTTGATGAAGTGCAGGGCAAGCATCACGCTATTTTTGTTGATCAAAAGTATCGTGCGAGCAACGAATATCGAGAGTTTTGGCGTAAGCTGGGTGAAGGAGAGTTTCAGACGGGAGAGTTTTGTCGATACACCAAATCCGGTGACCCTATTTGGATCGAAGCAAGTTACAACCCAGTTTTTGATGAAGAAGGTAAGCCTTTTAAGGTTGTAAAATTCGCTACAGACGTCACGGAAAAGAAAAACATCAATGCTGACTACGAAAGTCAACTAGAGGCAATCTCTAAATCACAAGCTGTTATCTCGTTTGAGTTAGACGGTACGATTATTGATGCGAATGACAATTTTCTGTCTACGCTGGGATATTCGATTGAGGAGGTGCGCGGTCGCCACCACAGCATTTTTGTAGATAAGGCGTATCGCGAAAGTTCGGAGTACCGTGATTTCTGGCGTAATTTAGGTAATGGTGAGCATGCGGTTGGGCGTTTTCCTCGAGTACACAAAAATGGTTCTGCGGTATGGATTCAAGCGAACTACAGCCCCATTCGTGATTCCAGTGGGGAGCCCTACAAGGTGGTTAAATATGCTTCGGACATTACCGCTCAGGTGGAAGCAGAACAGCAGGTCCAGCAAACTGTTGCAGAGATAAATGAAGTAATTGATGCGGCTTCAGCAAATGATCTCACTGCGCGCGTCGATATCCAAGGTAAGTCCGAAATGATGTTGGCGGTTTCCAGAGGCGTGAATTCGCTGTTGGATACGATGACAACTGTGCTCATTCAGATTAAGAACGCTTCGGATGCGGTCTATGTTGGTGCTCGTGAAATCTCAATGGGTAATACTGACTTATCTAGCCGTACAGAGCAGCAGGCGTCGAGCCTAGAAGAGACTGCCTCTAGTATGGAGTTGCTGACCGGTATGGTGCGTCAAAATTCAGACGATGCGAATCAAGCGAATATGTTAGCAGCGAATGCGGTTAACGTAGCGACGGAAGGCGGTAGCCTTATCGAAGAGGTGGTTAAAACCATGGTCGCGATAAATGATTCGTCTCAGAAAATCTCTGACATCATCGGTATGATCGATGGTATAGCGTTCCAGACTAATATTTTGGCGTTGAATGCTGCGGTTGAGGCTGCGCGAGCGGGGGAGCAAGGTCGAGGTTTCGCCGTGGTGGCATCCGAGGTTAGAACACTTGCTCAGCGATCTGCGAATGCCGCTAAAGAGATCAAGGATCTTATTTCGGAGTCTGCGGCTAAAATTCAAGATGGTAATGTATTGGTGGATAAATCTGGCGATACAATGAAGGAAATTGTATCGGCTATCACGCAAGTAAATGAGATCATGTCGGGTATTGCGTCGGCCTCATCCGAACAGTCCTCAAGCTTGTCTGAGATTGGTAAAGCTGTAAATCAAATGGACGAAATGACCCAGCAGAACGCCGCGTTGGTAGAAGAAGCTGCGGCCGCTTCTGAAAGCTTGTTGTCACAAGCTGATCAACTGGCAGGCAGCGTAAATCAATTCCGTATTGATGATGCGAATGAAATGCCGTCAGCGCCAGCTGCGGCACCTCGCCAGTTATCAGCGCCTGTTAAGAAGCCTTCCATTCCAAAGCCTGCGCCAAAACCACGACCAGCTCCAGCGAAAAAGCCGAATCCTGTGCCTCAGTCAGAAGTACAAGATGATGATGGTTGGGAAGAGTTCTAGTCAATGCCTTCTAATAATGCCTAAAGCTAAAAGGCGGCCAACTGGCCGCCTTTTAGCTTTAGTGGCTTAATGCTTCTGTAGATTGATGGCGTGCTACTTTGCAATCTTCATGCTGCTGTCATGGGAAGTCGTGATAATCGAGTTTTTATGTTGCGCGAACAATAGGTGAAAGTGTGATAAGTAAACATCAAAAAGACGGTGTGATTGATATTGTACGACGTGTTGCGGCGGATGAGATTTTGCCTCGTTTTCGTGCACTACAGCAAGTGGATGTAGCCACCAAGTCAGGATTTGATGATTTGGTTACTGAGGCTGACTTAGCGGCAGAAAAGGCAATGACCCAAGCGTTTATTGAGTTACTTCCGGGCGTCAAAGTCATAGGTGAAGAGGCGGTTGCAGACCGCCCTGAGGTGCTAGATCAAATCGACCAAGACGGTTTGGTTGTGATCATTGATCCAATTGATGGGACTTGGAACTATGCAAACGGATTGTCGACGTTTGGTGTGTTGGTGGCGGTTGTTTTTAAGGGGCAAACCATTTTTGGTCTGCAATACGATCCAGTGAATGATGATTGGATAGAGGCCAGTGTTGGTGAGGGATGCTTTTATGTGCGTGCTGATAGGTCTCCATTGCGTATTCGACTTGATGAGCGTGTGATGGATTCACGGCTAGTCGGTATGTTCTCTCCATTTCAATTTCAAGATCTGGCTGTGCGACAGGGTGTTGCGATGTTGCAAGCAGGGTATGCTCGGGTACTAAGTTTACGTTGTTGTTGTCACGAATACCGTACTCTTTCTCAAGGTGGTGTGGATTTTTATCTCAGCCCAAAACCTCGCGTTTGGGATCATGCGGCGGGTATTTTATGCTATCAAGAGGCGGGTGGTGTTGTGCAGATGTTGGATGGTCGAGAGTATCGCCCTACTATCCGCGAAGGGGTCATTGTTGCAGCTCGTTCTGTGTCCGTTCTTAATCGTGTTAGGGATGACTTTTTGACCGTTTTAGATGCTTAGCAATGTAAGTTTGGTGTTACAACAATTGCTCCTTTCTAGGTGAATGTTCTCCATTTCCTACCTTGTTGCCGTTCCCGTCTTTGTACTTGTTTTGTGGTTTGCGTCTTTTATTTGCTGTTTATGCTGATTCCTTGGGTGGGGTAGGTAGTAGTTGGTAGGTAGTAGTTCATTTCTGTAAAATAGTAAAATGTGTAAATAAAATACCTTAATTATTTTATTGTTTGATAGCCTTTCTTTGCCTCCTCTTTGTCTTAATAGCTTAAGCCCGTGTCTGACTAGGCTAGGAGGGGGTTATGGGCTAGACTCTTAATATTACGCCCACGCATGAAAAGGTGATGCTCATCATGGCAAGTAGTATACCCCCGCAGTTTGATGAAGTTTGTTGGCAAGCCCAGCTCGATGGAAGTTTTAAGCAGTTGTCTCCGCTCGTTGGTCTTTCAATGCAAATGGGGGTAAGCGATTGGGGGGTCATAGCATCTGATAAAGGTCTAATGGTCGCGGATGGTGTCGTTGTAAGCGATTCATTTGATGCGAGTAAAGTCGATGGTTTCCTATGGCTTTCTTTGAGTGAAGAGATATGTGTAGGGGTACGTCATTGTGTTCCCTCAGAGGTTCGGTCAAAGTTCTGTGAATTGGTTGCTTCATTGACTTTAGAAGAACCCCCCGAAATAGGGGCTGTTGATACCGAGCTCGCGACGTCAGCATTGCGGCGTTTGCACGTTATCACCTCAGATGATGGCCTTCCATTATCCGAAAAGATCCAAAAAATTCTTGAATTAGGTTGCGAATTATTTGATCTCCCATTTGGCATTGTGAGTCATGTAGTTAATGATGACTACACGGTTGAATACTGCCATTCACCGAATGGTGAATTAGCCCAAGGCGCGGTGTTTGATTTAGGAGTTTGTTATTGTCTTCATACGCTACGTCGTAACGAAGTGACGGGTTTTTTTCATGCGGGGCAGAGCTCCATTGCTGAACATCCATGTTATGAGGTGTTTCAGTTGGAGGCGTACTTGGGGGTTTCAATACATGTTGCGGGCAAGGTATGGGGGACGTTAAATTTCTCTAGCTCCATAGCACGTGATAATGACTTCAGTGCGGATGAGTATGAATTGGTGAAGCTCTTTGGCCAATGGGTCAGTGTAGAGTTGACGCGAGAGCGTCACGTTGTGTCGGTGACTGAAGCTGAGAAGCGTCATCGCCTTATTCTGGAGTCTATTTCAGACGGTGTCGTTGGGGTTGATGAAGGCGGCAGGATTTCTTTTATTAATGCGGCCGCGGCCCAAATGACCGGCTATGAAGCTGAGGAATGTATTGGTCTTCCTATTAGTGTTATCACCCACTTACCTTTATCAGATGACGTGGCCACCGTGCAGTCGGTACAAGATGCTGAGGTTTTTGAAAAAGATGAGCCATTCGAGCTGAGCCGAGAGAGTGAATTCTACACCAAGCTTGGACAACCGTTTCCCGTTAAATATTCCTCAACGCCAGCGCACGGTAGTGGGCAAACCATCCATACTGTCCTTACTTTTCAAGATATAACGGAACAACGTGCTGTTGCGAGCGAGCTGACGAAACAAATGGAAATGTTTAGATCTCTGTTTGTTGATGCCCCCGAAGCAATTGTGGTGGTTGGAACCGACCGAATTGTTCAAATGGTTAATCCCCGAGCTGTGGCACTTTTTGGTTACCAAGAAAGCGAGATGGTTGGTAAGAGTGCGGAATGGCTCTATGCGGACTTACAGGATTATGAGGCGGCTGGAGAGTGGCTCGAACGTAGTGATTTGCCGGATCGTGGCGAATATCGTATGAACCGTCGCCGCTCCGATGGAACAATTTTCACCACTGAGAATGTACGCAGTAAGATTTTCAATCAGAATGGAGAGTTGAGTGGCTTTATCGTGCATGTACGCGATATTGAAGAGCGTTTAGCCATCGAGGCAGATATTCGTAAAGCCCAAGATCGACTGAGTATCGCGACGCTGTCTGCAGGTATTGGGGTTTGGGAGGTTGATATTGCGTCCAGTCGTTTTGCTTGGGATCACCAAATGGCAAAGCTGTACGGCTTGGAGGTAGACGAAGGGCTAGATTGCACATTAGAGCAGTGGCTTAGTTTCTTACATCCTGACGACAGAGATAGAGTAGAGGCTGCGTCAGAATACGCGGTTCGATCTGGTCAAGATCTTGATGTTGATTTTCGAATTATACGCGGGGATGGTGATGTCAGACATATTAAAGCCAATGCGCGGTTGGCACTGGATGAGAGGGGTAACCCAAGCTCATTGTATGGTGTGAATTACGATATAACTGAGCGTTACCTCACTGAGTCCATATTGAAGAAGGCGCGTGAAGAGGCTATTCGTGCGAGTCAGGCTAAAAGTAATTTTTTGGCAACTATGAGTCACGAGATCCGTACCCCGCTTAATGGTGTGTTGGGGATGGCTGAAATATTGGCAGGCACGGAGCTAAATGAGCGTCAGCAGTATCAACTGGGCGTTATTCGAAATTCTGGAGAAACGTTGCTTGAATTGATTAATGAAATTTTGGATTTCTCCAAAATTGAGGCGGGACATCTATCGCTCGAATTAATTGATTTTGACCTAGAGAAATTAACTTTTGATCTGACCAAGCTTTTGGTGGTAAGAGCGGAAGAGAAAGGTGTCGATTTATTGGTTAAATTTGATTTAGTCGGTACGCCAGTTATGCAGGGTGACGCATACCGAATAAGACAAATTCTAACTAACCTGATAGGGAACGCGATAAAGTTTACGCACGAAGGGGAAGTTGTTGTACGAGTTGGCGGTGGATTTGATACAAATCGAGGCTGTTTCGATATTGAGATAAGTGTGTCGGATACTGGCATTGGTATTGCATCTGACGCTTTGGCGAATGTGTTTAGTGCATTTACTCAGGCGGATAATTCGACGACTCGAAAATTTGGTGGGACAGGTTTAGGGTTGGCGATTACAAAGCAGCTGGTTGATATGATGGGCGGCAGTATCTCGGTGAATAGTACGTTGGGGCAAGGAACGGAATTTGTCGTTCATCTAACCTTGGGCGAGAGTTCTGGCCCCGTTCGTCTTCCTCATATAGATGCGGATTATGATTTTTCAAATATTTTAGTGATAGATGATAATGAAACAAACCTTTCGATTTTGGCCAGCCAACTGGATCAATGTGGGTTGCAGGCGCAATTTGTAAATCATTCGGTGAGTGGGTTGAATCAGATTATTGATGCGGGACGTGCTTGTCGACCGTATGATTTGATTATTCTCGATTACCTAATGCCTGAGCTGGATGGATTGGCAGTAAGCCGAATGATTAGGGAGTCGCTGCCAGAGGATAAGTGGCCAAAAGTATTAATGATTTCTTCCGCTGGCGCTTTGCATACCTCGCAACTTAAAGAAGCGGGTATTCATGTTTGTATTAATAAGCCCACAAGTGTGAATGAGTTGAAAGCTGGTCTGAAAGCGGCTGGAGCGGGAGGCACTGATCGTTTGGCTGTTATGGTCGCTTCAGCAGAAAGTCGGGTTGGCGAAGATTTAGAGTCTGGTGGCGTGCTCAGCGGCTTAAAAATTCTTGTTGTAGAGGATATGAAGGCAAACTTAGCTGTCGCCCAAGGTATGCTTTCTCAGTTGGGGGCCGAGGTTATTTACGCCGAAAATGGTGCGTTAGGGGTAGAGGCTTGGGCTGCTTGTTCGCCAGATGTCATATTGATGGACTTGCATATGCCCGTGATGGATGGGTTAACCGCTATAAAAGAGATTCGGCGCCAAGAACAAGATTCCGAAGTGAGAGTGCCAATCTTTGCGTTAACGGCTGACATCCAGCCTGAAAGAGCGGCTCAAGTTGAAAGCGCAGGTGGTGACGGCTACATATCAAAGCCCTTTAAACGTACAGAGCTTTTGGAAACGATAAGTAACCGATTGTTTAATGAAATAGAAATGAAGCCTACTGGTGATAGTGGCTCTGTGGTACATGAAGAAGAAAAGATGATTGAGAGTGAAGCGTTAGACCGTTCTGTGTTAGCTGGCTTAGAAGAGGTGCTTGGTGATCAAGTAAATGAGATTATTGCGGCATTTATGTCGGATGCTAGGAATGTTTTTCAGGCATTTGATCAAGCGATTAGTGCGTTTGAAGGTGCGGATGCGTTGCGAGGGCCAGCACACAGTTTGAAATCGGTAAGTGCCAATGTAGGGGCGATGCACCTCAGCGCTTTGGCGAGTGCATTAGAGCAAGATGTGCTAGCCGGGGGCGAGATAGACTCTATTAAGCGAGTAGAAGAGTTACGTAGCGAGTTTGGGCGAGTAAAAGAGAGTTTGGTTCAATTGGGGAAAGTGGTTTGAATATTCTGATTGCGGAGGATACTCAGTCCGATCGCTTGTTGCTGCGATTTTACCTAGAGAAACTAGGGCACACAGTGACAGAAGTTGTTAATGGCGAGGAGCTGTTTAATACAGTTAAAGATGGTTATGACGATTGGGACTTTTTGATTGTCGATCTTAATATGCCGGTGATGACAGGCGAGCAAGCAGCGAGAGAAATTAGAGCACTGCATTCAGATTCTCCAGAAGATTGGATTCCGATTATTTTCCTCAGTGGTTCAGATAACGATGCCGATATTGAGCGTTGCATTGAGGCGGGAGCTGACGATTATTTGGTTAAGCCGATACAGCATAAAGTGTTAGCGGCCAAGCTAATGGCAATGGCGCGTATCGTTGCGATGCGTAATAAACTTGTGGGGATGAACAAGCGATTAGAAGCCTTATCGACTACAGACTACCTTACGACTTTGCCCAATCGTCGTGCTTTTGAAACATCGTTAAAAGAAGAAGTAGCAAAAGCATCTCGTTACCAACAATCCCTTAGTGTCGCAGTGTTGGATATCGATCATTTCAAAAATATAAACGATCAATATGGTCATCACGCAGGCGATGAAATTCTTCAGCAAGTGGCAGAGCGATTGCAGGAAGGGCTTCGTGGTGGTGATGTCATTGGGCGTATTGGTGGGGAAGAGTTTGCATTGTGTTTACCGCACACTGAATCAAAAGATGCTTTTAGAGCGTGCGACCGTTATCGAGAAGTGATTTCTGGGATGCCGTTTCATTACAATGGTGCGCCGTTAACGGTGACCGTTTCGGTTGGTGTTGCTGCTTATCGCGAAGGAGTGACCCAGTTGGATCTAATTAAGCTAGCGGATAGCGCGTTATATGATGCGAAGCGGGCCGGGCGTAACTGCACGGTTGAGCGTGATTAATAATTGTGGGTTTCTATAAATGAAAAAGCCGAGCGATCTGCTCGGCTTTTTATTAGGCGAATGCGATTGTGTCACATTGCCTAACTCAAGAGGTCATAGCGGGTTACGCTACGTTCGCTTGTTTTGAATGAATGATCTTTTGATTCACGGTTGCTAAGACCGCTTGAATTGATGCGGAGACAATATCGTTATCAATCGCTGCACCGTTAAATCGATCGCCATCGATGTTAGCTTGAACATAAGCGATCGCTTGCGAGTCGCTGCCGACTGTCAAAGCATGTTCTTGATACTGAACGATGTCGACACGAATATTAAAGTGTTCGCTCAAGGCCGCTGTAAAAGCAGATAGTGCGCCATTGCCTTCGCCAGCAACAGAAATGTTACCTGTCTCACTAGTCAGTTCAGCAGTAACAGTATCTCTCTGATCTTTACTTAATGTGTAATTACCTAAGGCGTATGGGGTGCTTCCTGTCATGAAGTTTTCTTCGAATAGGCGCTTCATGTCTGCGGATTCGATGACACCGCCATCCTTCTCTGAAAATTGTTGGACGATAGGGCTTAACTCCACTTGTAACCAACGAGGTAGAGCTAATCCATATTCTTGCTCCAGAGCAAATGCAACGCCGCCTTTCCCTGACTGGCTATTTACTCGGATAACTTCTTGGTAACTGCGACCAACATCCATTGGGTCTATTGGCAAGTAAGCAACATCCCATGGTTTATCACTAGTTTGGTTTGCTAGACATTTTTTAATGGCATCTTGGTGAGAGCCAGAGAAGGCGGTAAATACCAGTTCGCCCGCATAAGGGTGGCGAGGGTGAACTGGCAATTGTGTGCAAGACTGCACCACACTAACAATTCGGTCCATATCGCCTAATTGTAATTTGGGATCAACACCTTGGCTGTACATGTTCATCGCCATTGTGACAACATCCATATTGCCTGTGCGCTCACCATTGCCTAGCAATGTGCCCTCAATGCGGTCTGCGCCAGCCATCAAGCCTAGTTCGGCCGCTGCGACGCCACAGCCTCGGTCGTTATGAGTGTGTAAACTCACAATGATGCTGTCACGTTTTTTAACGTTGCGACAAAAATATTCTATTTGATCTGCAAAGCGGTTAGGTGTTGCTACTTCAACGGTAGCGGGTAAGTTGATGATGCATTTGTTGTCAGGCGTAGGTTGCCAAACATCAATGACGGCGTCACAGACTTCAACAGCGTAGTCCGTCTCAGTTCCGGTAAAACTCTCTGGTGAATACTGAAAAACCCATTCGGTGCCGGGGTTTTTTTCTGCGTGTTCTTTTACACACAAGGCGCCGTTAACAGCGATGTTTTTGATCCCTTCTTTATCTAATCGGAATACCTGCTCTCGCTGCGTTGTAGACGTAGAGTTATATACGTGAACAATGGCTTTCTTTGCGCCTTTTAAAGATTCGTATGTGCGCTCAATTAACTCTGGGCGAGCTTGGGTTAGCACTTGAATGTAAACATCGTCAGGGACCTGATCCTCTTCCACTAACCAGCGGACAAAGTCAAAGTCCAATTGTGATGCGGCAGGGAAGCCTACTTCGATCTCTTTAAAGCCCACATCGACCAAAAGTTTGAAAAATTCTTTCTTTTGTTCAACCGTCATGGGTTCTACAAGTGCTTGGTTGCCATCGCGCAGATCAACGCTGGACCAAAGTGGAGCACTGGTGATTTCTTGATCTGGCCACGTACGGTTTTCGATCGCGACTGGCTGGAATGGACGGTATTTCGTGTGATCAAAAGAAGTCATGTTCTTTCCCTTCCTAGTTAAGACTGAGCGGGTAGCTCGTTCATATTCAATGAGGCGGGTTCGTCTCACTTGATGTAATTAGTGTATCTAAATTATAACGATTAATGATTGCGTTTTGGGGGTGAATGTAGGGGAATTTTGGAATATTATTGCTAGATTGATAAATAATTTGGAATTTTGGTATGAGTGGTTTGCGGTTTGATAAAATTGATATTCGTATTCTTCAGGAATTACAGCAAGATTCTAGCTTAACTAATCAAGAGCTAGCAGATCGTGTTGGCTTATCTCCATCTCCCTGTTTGCGTAGGGTAAAAGCGCTCGAAGAGAGTGGCATTGTCGATCGACAGGTAATGATTTTAAAACGATCTGAGCTGGGACTGAAACTGACAGCCTACATTCAAATCAGTATGGATAGACATACCCCAGATCGGTTTGGTGTGTTTGAGGAGCAGGTTAATTCGTTTGATGAGGTGCGTGCGTGCAATCTTGTTACTGGGCAAAACTGTGACTATTTGCTTGAGGTGGTTGTGGAAGACATGGAGATGTATCATGACTTTTTGCTGGGTAAATTGACACGTATTCCTGGTGTTTCTGGCGTTCAATCTAGCTTTCTTTTGCGTAGTGTAAAAGAAAATACCTCGCTCCCACTCAATCACTTAATGTAGTTTTCCTTAGTCGAACCATTGAAAACACCTTATAATGCGCGCATATAAGGCTATATTTTTATAAGAGAGCAGTATTAATGGATCAATTAACGGTTAAACGTCGAGTAGTGATTCCAGTAAGAGCTGGCGACGTCACGGCCGAGTTCATATCTTTCAATGGCGATGAGACGGGTAAAGAGCACATCGCTATATCGTTTGATGGCACGTCTGAACAGAAAAATGAAGTGCCGCTGGTGCGCTTGCATTCTGAGTGTTTGACTGGTGATGTCTTTGGTTCTGGACGATGTGATTGCGGTGAGCAGCTTGATGAGGCCATTGACAGAATTAACGAAGAAGGCGGTTATATTCTTTATTTGCGTCAAGAAGGGCGAGGTATTGGCCTCTATGCCAAATTAGAAGCGTATGCTCTGCAAGATCAAGGATATGATACTTACGAAGCCAATGAAATGCTTCATCTGCCTGACGATGGACGAGATTTTGGTATCGCGGCGCGAATGTTAAAAGCGCTAGGTGTGAATAAAGTTCGTTTATTGACAAACAATCCTGATAAAGCTGCGCAACTAACTGAAAATGAAATAGATGTTTCTGAGTTGGTGCCTACCGCGGTTCATGTGAATCAGCACAATCGTCAGTACTTAGAGGCGAAAGCTCGGCGTAAACAGCATACGCTTAAGTTTGACTAAAATTTTAAATGAGTTTGACATGAAAACGGGAGCCTTATAAGGCTCCCGTTTTCATGTCTGTTACTGAGACGATTAGGAAGCCAGTGCTACTTCTTCTTAGTCTTTTTCTTGGTTGTGACTGTGCCTCGTTTGGGTGGCTTCTTTTTGGAGTTATTAGAGGATCGAATCTTGGTTTTCGGCTCTAGGCCGGCAATTTTGCTAAATTGAATGTGTGTTTGCAGATAGCGCTGAATTTTCTCGATCATAGGTAGATCATGTATGTCGACAAGAGAGTAGCATTCTCCTGGGTTGCCTTCACGCGACGCTCGTCCTGCTCTATGAACATAAGAGTCGGCGCGACGCGGTAGGCGAATATTTATTACCGTGTTGATTTCAGGTAGATCGATACCGCGTGCGGCAACGTCGGTTGCTACGAGCACTTGCAGACGACCTTTCTTCATTTGTTTTAAGTGATCGTTACGATCACTCTGTTTCATCTCGCCATGTAAACCGTCACAGCGTAGGCCTAGCTTGCGAATTTTTTGAACCCAAACATCGACATGGTCACGGTTTGTTACAAAAACGACCGCTTGTTGCAGGCGCTCTTGTTTTAACAAGTGCTCTAGCACTGCTTCTTTGTGCGCTTCGTCATCAACCCGCAATGCAACTTGTTTGATTTGACTTGGGATGCTTCGAGGGGAGTCGGTAAGTTGGATGGTTTCTGCTTCAGACCGTAGTAGAGATTTTGCAAATCGCCCCATTTTTTCGCCATCAATGGTAGCTGAGAACATTAGTGTTTGATGCTCAGGTATTTGCTTGTGGAGGTGTTTGATGGCGTCCACAAATCCCATGTCTAACATTCGGTCTGCTTCATCGATAACGAACATGGTTGTATCGCTGAAATCTAGCCACCCGCGTTCGTCTAATTCAACTAGGCGCCCTGGTGTTGCAATCAAAATATCGCAAGGTTCACTGAGTTGCTGTTGTTGATTACCATAGGGTGTGCCGCCCACAATGATTTGGAGCTTGATTTTTGTGTGAACAATTAGCTTTTCAAAGACCTGAAATATTTGTCGTGCAAGCTCGCGGCTTGGAGCAAGTATAAGTGCTTTAGGGGCTAAGCTAGATTCTTCATCACGGTCCAAAATGTGTTGAATGACTGGTGCTGCAAAAGCTATTGTTTTCCCTGTTCCAGTAGGGGCGCAGGCTAAAAGATCTTGCGCATCCATTGCTAACGGTATGGCTTGCTCTTGGATTGGGGTAGGTTCTGTTAGGCCTAAATCTTCGATGGCTTGTTCGATGGTGAAATCCAGATCTAAGTCGGAAAAGGACATGTATTCTCTCAGTCAAAACTCAAAATTATGTGGCGCTATTGTAGCACTTCCAAATATTAAGAGTGGATCAGTTTGTTGTTAATTTGCTTTCAAAGTAAATTGCAGTTAGACCACCTTTCGCTAATCCCATAAAATGGCCTAAATTAGATGAAGGCGTAAATATGCATTTGACAGAAGAAGTTGTTCTGACGCAAACCAAAGCTTGGGTGCGGTCGTTTATTATTGATCTCAATATCTGTCCGTTTGCACAGCGTGAAGTCGAACGTGGCAGTGTTCGCTTTGTAGTGGTTCGCTCAAAGATGACTGAGGTTGCATTAGAGGAGTTGATGGCGGAGATTTCTTGGCTCGATCAACATCCTGAAACAGAAACTACCTTAGTAATCTTTCCGACGCTATTTAATGATTTTATGAGCTATCTCGACTTTGTGGATGATGCTGAGCAGCTAATGTTTGATCAAGGATGTGAGGGGGTTTATCAATTGGCAACCTTTCACCCGAAATACTGCTTTGCGGGGGCTCAAGAATCTGATGTCACGAATTACACAAACCGCTCTCCATATCCGATGTTGCATATATTGCGAGAAAGTAGCTTAGATAAGGCAATTGAATTTTATGGAGATACATCTGGTATTCCAGATCGCAATATCGAATTGATGGAAACGACTGGGCAAGCTGCGTTGGCGCAGCTCATGCATCAATGCATGGCTCAGTTAAAAGACTAATTTTTATTTATATTAGGCGGCCATTTACTGCGTGCGCCTGACAAGAACCTTGGAGATGATATGCCAGCGAATATCGGGCGCATGAATACCCTGCGTGTGTTGAAAGAGAAAGATTTCGGCGTCTACGTAGATGGTGAGCAATTGGGCGAGATTTTGCTTCCGAAGCGTTATGTGCCTAAGGGACTTAAAGTCGGTCAAGAGGTCGATGTATTCATATATTTGGATTCAGAAGATGAACTTATCGCGACGACAATTGTGCCAGATGTCGAAGTGGGGCAGTTTGCAGGCTTGCCAGTGGTGGCTGTAAATCAGGTAGGTGCTTTCTTTGATTGGGGGTTGCCAAAGGATTTGCTTGTGCCTTTCAGTCAGCAAAAAGTACGTGTAGAAGAGGGTGAGCGACATCTTCTGTTTGTGTATTTAGATCAAGTAACAAACCGCATTGTTGCGACGACCAAAGTGGATGCATTACTGAATCGAGAAGAGCCGCCATATCGAACGGGTGATAAGGTCGATATTATCATAGGGGATAAAACGAACATTGGTTTTAAGTGTATTGTCGATAGTCGGTTCTGGGGTGTGTTATTTTTCCAAGATGCGGTGGGGCAAGTGCGTAAAGGCGATAAGATGCCAGCGTTTATCAAGCGCGTACGTGATGATGGAAAGATCGATCTGAGTATTCAGCAAACAGGGTATAAGAAAGTCACAGGTATTCTTGAGGATATTGTTGAGTATTTAGAGAAAAACAATGGTGAGATGACCGTCACTGATAAGAGCTCGCCACAGGAAATCTTTAGAATATTTAATGTCAGTAAAGCGACGTTTAAAAAGGCGCTTGGAGCATTGTATAAAGACCAAAAGATTGAGCTTTCCAAGGATAAGGTTCGATTGAAATAATCTAGCTACTACACGGCCCGATCTATAAAGCTTCTAATGATACATAGTTAGAAGCTTTTTTTTGTGCTCTTCTAAATGTTCTTGATCGTTGAGAGCATGATAAAAGAAGTCTTGTAGAGGGGTGTCTTCTTGCGCTTCCCGATGGAAGAATCCAGAAATATATTCATTCTCTGTGCGCCGCAGGTTACGTACATCCTCATACATTGATGAGCAATTCATGGCTGTGAGTCGTGCGACGGTTGAGATCCGTTGATGCAAGGATTCTGGCGTTACATTTTTAGTGTGAGCATTGTATTTAAAGCATTGGCTGCGCATTGCTTGGGCGAGTTCATTAATGGCTGCATCAAAAATAGGACGAATCGGTTGCTCTAGTACCTGCCCATTACGAATTGAAAAAATAGCAGTCAGAGGATTGATGACAGCATTGATAGCAACTTTCTCAATTAGCCTTTGCTCCACGTTTGCGCTTTGAACGTCAGGGAAAGGGAATGCATCGGCAAACAGGCATTGTTCACTGTCTCTGATTAAGCCGAAAAATGTGTCGCCAATACCAGTTTTGCGAACACTATTAGGCGATAGTTTGAGGGCACCTTCGCTGGTAACGCCTGCCCATAAATTCTGGTGCTTCTTTAGATGGGGGATAAGATCGTGTTGCGCCCCCATGCCATTACACAATGTCGCGACTATTCCTCTTTTCTTGGTATGTGCGCGTATGTCCAAGAACGCCGGAATCAAATCGAATGCCTTGGTGCAGAGTAGTGTTTTTGTGTACTTACCAGTGAGGTGGTTTTTATCAGTAAACTCAATATTATATCGACGGGTTTGAGTGGCTCCCCATTCGTCTTCATTTTCTACTTCAAGAGGAGCTGATGGTACTGAAGAACGACATACGACAGTAACCTCTTCACCTAGTTCGCTTAATTTGCTTGCCCAAAGTAATCCAATGGATCCATTGCCGACGATCAACCACCCATCTTTTGTCATTTAGACCTCGATCTAGAAGTTTTTTCACGATAACCCTGCTATTATGCCGCCCAAAATCGTAAATATCGAACCTTAGGAGGCCCAAATGCCATCTTTTGACATTGTATCCGAACTTGATTGGCATGAAGTGACAAACGCAGTTGATCAAGCCAACCGTGAAGTTGGTACGCGTTATGATTTTAAAGGAGTTGATGCGTCATATTCAATTCGCGCGAAAGAAGCGGTTGTTTTAGAGGCGAAAGCAGAAATGCAACTTCGACAAATGGTGGATATTCTTTCACAGAAGTTGGTGAATCGTGGCATTGATCTCAAGACAATTGATCGCGGGCCCATAGTGGAAGGCAACCTTCGCGCCACACAAGACATTAAAATGAAAGAAGGCATTGATCAGGCTGAAGCAAAGAAGATCGTGAAAATGATCAAAGATAGCAAGATTAAAGTACAAGCGCAGGTGCAAGGAGAACAGTTGCGAGTGACGGGCAAAAAGCGCGATGACTTACAGCAGGTCATGCAATTGCTTAAAGGTGCGGACCTCGAGTTACCTGTTCAGTTTAATAACTTTCGGGACTAACAGTCAGCAAGAGGCGCTTAAGGCGCCTCTTTTGCCAGTAAGCGCTGGCCACAAATGATCCAGCCTTCTGCTTCCAGTGCTATTTTTTGACGGTAATACGCGGCACTGCCTTCTGAGAAACTAATTTGTCGTTTGCTATTGACAACACGGTGCCACGGCAACTGTGTGTCGCGTGGCAATCGCTTTAAAATTTGACCTACTTGCCGCGCGTGATTTGGGTGTTCGGCTTGTCTCGCTAGTTCCCCATAAGAGATGACTTCACCCGAATCTAAATGTGAAAGAACAAACAATACCTTGGTTTTAAAGTCGTCTATCTCTTGATTCAAGAAAATTCACCCTTAAATAAAAAACATACTTGAAAACATAAGAAGGTTACCATGCGATTTGCATTATTACTGTTTATTCTCGTTCCCGTCATAGAGTTATCAGTTCTGATTCAGGTTGGATCTCAAATTGGCAGCTTGACAACCGTTGCTTTGGTATTTTTAACGGCAATTGTTGGTTTGGCGCTCATTCGTCGACAGGGATTTGAAACGACCTTAAAGGCCCAGGAAAAAATACAGCGGGGCGAGTTGCCTGCATCAGAGGTGGCGGAAGGCTTTATGTTGGCGTTTGCCGGTATTTGCCTGTTGATACCCGGGTTTGTAACTGATGCGCTAGGGGCAATATTACTTATTTCACCACTACGTAAGCGTATCGCGTCGACATTAGCGTTAGACTTTTTAAAAAAACGTATGAACATGCGTGCGAGCTGGACATCCTATCAAAGGAATGAGCAGCGAGGTGACAGTGAGATTATTGAGGGCGAGTATCGCAGTGATAAGCAAGATCAAGATTTTATTGATAAAAAATAATTTCTTTTTCGGGCTTGAAATAAGTTTGGTAAGCCATATTAAGGTTTGCGATGAAGAATCCCATTTATTGTTCTAAATGGGTTTAATCCGGCCAGGGGAGTCCTGGTATTGATTAATTTTGGAGATAGAGATCAATGAATATTCGTCCTTTGCACGATCGTGTCGTTGTTCGCCGTAAAGAAGAAGAAACAACTACTGCTTCTGGTATCGTTCTGCCGGGGTCTGCAACTGAAAAACCTAACCAAGGTGAAGTGTTGGCTGTGGGCACGGGTCGTATTCAATCCAACGGTGATGTTCGCGAACTAGCTGTAAAAGTTGGTGATACTGTGTTGTTTGGCCAGTACTCCGGTCAGTCTGTCAAAATCGACGGCGAAGAATTGCTTATCATGAAAGAAGACGAAATCTACGGCATCATTGAAGCCTAAGTCTTTTGGATACCTTAACGATTAGTAAACTTTCAATTTAGGAATAAAAAAATGACTGCTAAAGAAGTAAAGTTTTCCGATAGCGCTCGTCAGAAAATGCTTAAAGGCGTAAACGTCTTGGCGGATGCTGTAAAAGTTACATTGGGCCCTAAAGGTCGTAACGTAGTAATTGAAAAATCTTTTGGTGCACCGCTTGTTACAAAAGACGGTGTTACGGTAGCGAAAGAAATTGAGTTAGAAGACCGTTTTGAGAACATGGGTGCTCAAATGGTTAAAGAAGTCTCTTCACAGGCGAATGATGTAGCAGGTGACGGTACAACAACAGCGACAGTGCTGGCTCAGTCTTTTGTAACTGAAGGTTTGAAAGCGGTTGCAGCAGGTCGTAATCCAATGGATCTAAAACGTGGTATCGATAAAGCTACGAACGCTGTAGTAACTGAACTTGCCGCGTTGTCCACGCCTTGTAAAGACAATCGAGCTGTTGAGCAAGTGGGTACTATTTCTGCGAACTCTGATTCTTCTGTTGGTAAAATCATCGCTGAAGCGATGGAGCGCGTTGGTAAAGAAGGTGTAATCACTGTTGAAGAAGGCTCTGGTTTCGAAGACGAGCTAGCAGTCGTTGAAGGTATGCAGTTTGATCGCGGCTACCTGTCTCCTTACTTTATTAACAACCAAGATACGATGAGTGCTGAGCTTGAAAATCCATTCATTCTTTTGGTTGATAAAAAAATCTCTAATATCCGTGATTTACTACCAGTATTGGAAGGTGTTGCAAAAGCGTCGCGCCCACTACTGATTATCGCTGAGGATGTTGAAGGCGAAGCGCTAGCGACATTGGTCGTTAACTCAATGCGCGGTATTGTGAAAGTAGCGGCGACAAAAGCTCCTGGTTTTGGGGATCGTCGCAAAGCTATGTTGCAAGACATTGCGATACTGACGGGCGCGCAAGTGATTTCCGAAGAAGTTGGCCTATCATTAGAGAGCACGACTGTAGACCATCTAGGTACAGCAAAACGCGTAACCTTGACGAAAGAAAATACTACGATTGTTGATGGTGCGGGTGATAACGCTTCCATCAATAGCCGTGTTGATCAAATCCGTGCAGAAATTGCTAACTCTTCTTCTGATTATGACAAAGAAAAACTTCAAGAACGTGTTGCGAAATTGGCTGGCGGCGTTGCTGTCATCAAAATCGGTGCAGCGACTGAAGTTGCAATGAAAGAGAAGAAAGCACGTGTAGATGATGCGCTGCATGCAACTCGTGCTGCGGTCGAAGAAGGTGTCGTTGCTGGTGGTGGTGTTGCCTTGGTTCGTGCTTTAACAAAAGTAACTGGCCTAGAGGGTGATAACGAAGACCAAAACGTTGGTATTACACTTGCGCTTCGTGCGATGGAATCTCCAATGCGTCAAATCGTATCCAATGCGGGTGATGAGGCATCTGTTGTAGTAGACAAAGTTAAGCAAGGTGAAGGTAACTTTGGTTACAATGCTGCAACGGGTGAGTACGGTGATATGTTGGAAATGGGTATTCTTGACCCAGCCAAAGTAACTCGTTCTGCGTTGCAAGCCGCAGCTTCTGTTGCAGGTTTAATGATTACAACCGAAGCAATGATTGCTGAGATCCCTAAAGAAGATGCTCCTGCTATGCCTGATATGGGCGGCATGGGTGGAATGGGCGGTATGATGTGATCCACGGGATCATAAATCGCTCTATCTGAGATGATAAAAACCCCGCTAACGCTGTTAGCGGGGTTTTTTGTTTTAGTCGATTGTCTGAGAGAACAAATTTATATCGTAGCGATGTCTCAAAGTGGTGGGAAGGCGAATAATAAAGTGCTTTGTGGCTGAGTTATGTGAGAGTATTTTGTTGTCAAGAGGGAATCTTGCAAACCATTGATTCTAAAGCTATTGATAATTGCGTACCCGTATAAGATACTTGTTGGTATAGTAATCGTCGATTTATAACGAGAAAGGGAAGCTTATGCTCAGAAAAACGCTCATTAGTTTGGCTGTGTCTGGTGCGCTGTACGTATCCAGCGGTTACGCATTAGAGCTGGGCGAACTGACCTCTCAATCTAAGATCGATGAACCGTATCGGGGGCGTATACAGGTCACTGACGCGGAAGGGTTAACACCCTCCGATATTAATATCCGCCTCGGTACTGAGAGTGAATTTAAGCAGGCGGGATTTGCACCTACTAGTGTGCTGTCTCAGTTAGATTTCAGTGTTGTTCGTGAGAATGGTCAAATCGCTGTTTTAGTTCAATCTGAAGCGCCCATTTCTTCCCCAGAACTCAAATTTGTCTTAGCTGCGAGGTGGCCAAGCGGCCAAGTCGTGCGAGAGTATCAAACGCCAATTACTCAGTCTGCATTAGTTGAAAAAGCGCAGCCCGAAGTCGTCCAATCTACCGCATCTCAGTCATCACAAGGCAATAGCGTTTTTCGAGATGCGACGCTTGCGGCAGCTAAACTTGCCACTGCATCCAACCTTGATGTTCAAAAAGGAAATACGCTTTGGTCAATAGCTGGGGCAAATAAGCCCACGAACCAGCTTACGATTTATCAGACAATGATGGCGATTCAGGCGCTTAACAAGGATGCTTTTTACGCCAACAACATTAACTTGCTTCGAGAAGGTGCGGTGTTACGTTTACCGACTCGCGAGCAAATCGAGTTATTTAATAAGACAACATCAATTCAGGAATTCGAACGTCAGCATGCAGCGTGGATAGCTCTTAAGCAAGCAGGCAAAATTGATGAAATTGTGAATCAAGAGCAACTTAATACTCAAGCAGTGGCAAATGTTGAACCTGCGCCGGAAAAACCTCAAGGTGATCAACTTAAACTAGCGTCAGGGCAAAGTGTGTTGCCTGAGTCAGATGCGAGTTCTAACGCGGCTGATATACAAAAAATTAATGAGTTAGAGACTGAGCTTTCAGCTACGAATGAGCTGCTAGACAAAGAAACTCGAGAAAAAGAGGAATTGAATAATAAGCTAACAGAAGTAAATGATCAGTTAGCAACTCTCGAAAAATTAATTAGTTTGAAAGATCAGCAGCTAGCCGAGTTGCAGCGACAATTTACGAGTGCTCAGCAATCTATGCAAGAGCAACAAAATACCGTGAATCAACTATTAGAAGCAGATCAACTTCGCCGCGAGCAGCAGGCAGCTCAAGAGGAAGCGTTAGGAAATAAAATATTTAGTAACCCAATAGTGTTGTCTATATCGGGTGTAGTGTTACTTCTTTTGGGCTTACTGGTTGGTATGCTGATTAAGCGCTCTGGGCGGAAAAAACAAACGCCCGAGCCTGTTAAAGATACGTCTGAATTTGATCTGGCTCCTGTTGCGGCCGCTGCTGCCGCGCCAGTTGCTGCTGCGGCCATAAATGAGCCTGTAGAAGACACTTCTGAGAAAGAAGTAGAGCTTGAAGAAGAAGACCCGTTTGCATTTGATTTTGATGTCGACAACGAGGCTGAAGAGAATTTTGATGGCTTTGACGAGACGGTTGCTTCCTCTGATATAGAGCCGGTAGTAGAAGAAAGTGATGCATTTGATGAATTTGATATCCCTGAATTAGAGGATACTGTTTCTGAGCCAGAAGAAGAGCCAGAAGAAAATCTTGAGGATCCATTGAATGTTGAAATGGATGAATTAGCTGACGATGAAGAGTCTGATGACCCGTTTGCTGAATTTGAGATTGAGGATACAGATACTGACTCTGACACTGATGTTAAGGAAGAGGAGGGTCAGGAAGACGAATTCAACGAAGTTACTGATGATGCATTCAATATCGACGATACACTTGCAGAGTTTGGTACAGATGAACCTGATGCTGTCGAAGACTCTGAAAAAGAACTAGACCTAGATTTAGATGCTGCCGATGAGTCAGAACCCTCTGAAAATGCAGACGAATCAAGTGAGCAATATTCTGAAGAAGAGTCGTTTGTAAATAGTCTTTTGAGCGATGATGAAGAGCAAGAAGATCACGATGAAGCGTCCGTATTCGATCAAGAGCCCGATGCCGCATTAGCGGAAAGCATTGATGAAGTGCTTGCTGAAGCACAAGAAGATGATTTTGGCGGATTGGATATTCCGGAGTTTGGCGAAGATGAAGCCGCCGAAGAAACAGACGAATCTGATGATGAAGAAGATATTGACTTCTTTGATGCTAGTGGTGACGAAGTGGCGACGAAATTGGATCTTGCTCGTGCTTATATGGATATGGGTGATGAAGAAGGGGCACGTGTTATACTGGAGGATGTTGTGATTTCTGGCAACGAAAGTCAGATCGCTGAAGCCCAAAGTATGATGGAGCGAATGTTCCCAAGTGAGTAAACAGAGAATTGCCTTGGTCGTCGAGTATAATGGGGCGGCATATAAGGGGTGGCAGGCTCAGAAGTATGATGTCGCCACTGTTCAAGAAAGTTTAGAAATTGCGTTGTCAAAAATTGCCAATCACCCAATCAGCGTCATCTGTGCAGGTAGGACTGACGCTGGAGTTCATGCTAGCGGACAGGTGGTGCATTTTGAAACGTCAGTAGATCGTCCAGAGAGAGCTTGGACGCTAGGTGTTAACACCCATTTGCCGGATGATATTTCGGTTGTCGCCGCTAAAACTGTAGGTGACTCCTTTCATGCCCGCTTTAGTGCGGTCAGTCGTCGTTATCGATATGTAATATATCAGTCAGAACTGCGTCCCGCTATTATGGCGAAATCGGTTACGTGGACATATAAGCCTCTCGATATCGCTAAGATGCAGGCGGCGTGCCAATGTTTTATCGGAACCCACGATTTCACCTCATTCCGTGCGGTAGGTTGTCAAGCAAATAGCCCCGTTCGCACCATTCTTAACTTTTCGGTTGATCAATTTGGTCAATATATCGTTTTAGATGTTAGGGCAAATGCTTTTCTGCATCATATGATTCGTAATTTTGCTGGCGTATTGATGACTATTGGTGCTGGTGAGCGACCCGTAGAGTGGGCTAAGACTGTGTTAGACGCCTGTGATCGTACCCAAGGAGGTGTCACAGCGCCGCCATTTGGATTGTACTTCGTTGACGCCGAATATCCGGCAGAGCTGGATGCGCCACGAGTTCCACTAGGGCCGCATTTTTTGCCATATAAACAGGAGCTGCCATATGAGTTGCCGTGTTAAAATATGTGGTATTACCAACGTCGAAGACGCGAGGCTGGCCGTTTTGGCAGATGCCGACGCATTAGGCTTTGTTTTTTATAGTAATAGTCCTAGATATATTACGCCTGACGCTGCAAATGAAATTGTTGCTAAGTTGCCACCGTTTGTAACGCCTGTTGCCCTGTTTGTAGATGCGGATCCTGAAGAGGTGCTCAAAGTGATGATGGGCAGCCGTCGCTGGGTTTTCCAATTTCACGGTAATGAGTCGCGTCATGATTGTGAGCGCTATGGGGTACCATACTATAAAGCGCTGCGAATGAAGCCCGGCCTTAATGTAGAGGACGAAGTAGCGTCCTACCACTCGGCGAGTGCTATTCTGTTGGACGCATACAAACCAGGTGTTCCAGGCGGAACAGGGGAAACGTTTGATTGGCAAGCAATTCCAGACAATCTAGATATACCAATCATCTTGGCTGGTGGTTTGACCGTTGGCAATGTTGCTCAGGCAGTAACCTCTGTTAGACCTTATGCGGTAGACGTTAGCGGTGGGGTAGAGTACCAAAAAGGGAAAAAAGCGCCGACTAAGATGAACGACTTTGTCCGTTTAGCGAAGAGTGTTTAAGTTACTCTTTCTTTAAAGTGAATCTTTTTGGAAAATACTAGACTCATGATAGCGACTTATTGTGTCGCGTGGGCGTTGTTGAAGATGAGCTGAAGATTGTTCACGCTGTCTAAGAAGAATAGATGAAATTTAATTCTTATAATTGACTCCTGATGACGGGATAGATGTAGTAGAATGCTCCCAAAATTGAGGCTTGATACCGTTTATGTAAATGAAGCTATAGGCCTTTAAAGACATTAATAAGCTGTTGATTTGTGCCGCTCTCAATCAATTGTTGAAGCGCCTGTCAGCAGTGATAGATTTGATGCATTCGTTAATTCGAATTGTATCCAAGATTAAATCGCCGGTACTTTGTGTTTAAGCATGACTTCGATGCGCTTGAAGTTAGCTAAGTGCTGGCCTGTAACTATTTGGAGATTTTAATGAGTAGTTGGCTAGATAAATTTGTACCTACGATTATGCGTAGCGAATCCAAGCGATCTCAGGGTAGCGTTCCAGAGGGACTATGGAAGAAATGTCCTAAGTGCGACAACGTTTTGTATCGCCCAGAACTTGAGAAGAATTTAGATGTATGCCCAAAGTGTGAGCATCACATGCGAGTTACAGCCCGTCGCCGTTTGGATATTTTCCTAGATAAAGAAGGGCGCGCTGAAATTGCGGCCAATCTAGAGCCTGAAGATAAGCTGAAATTCAAAGACTCTAAACGATATAAAGATCGCTTATTAGCGGCACAAAAATCGACTGGCGAGAAAGATGCTCTTGTAGCAATGGAAGGCACCCTAAATGGTATGCCTGTTGTCGCGGTAGCCTTTGAGTTTAGCTTCCTTGGTGGATCAATGGGCGCTATTGTAGGTGAAAAATTTGTTCAGGCTGCTAACGTCAGTCTTGCTAAGGGAATTCCACTCGTTTGCTTTTCTGCATCTGGTGGTGCGCGAATGCAAGAGGCGCTAATTTCTTTAATGCAGATGGCAAAAACTAGTGCCGTATTGGAAAGAATGAAGCAGCAAGGCATCCCTTACATTTCCGCTATGACTGACCCTGTTTTTGGAGGGGTTTCAGCATCATTAGCAATGTTAGGGGATTTGAATGTTGCCGAACCAAACGCTTTAATTGGTTTTGCTGGCCCTCGAGTCATTGAGCAAACAGTGCGTGAAAAGTTACCTGAAGGTTTTCAGCGGTCTGAGTTTTTGATGGATAAAGGCGCTTTGGATATGATCATTCCTCGCCATGAGTTGCGCGATCGCCTTCACAATATTCTATCCATGTTGACACATAAAGTAGCGTAATTGCATGCCTGCTCGGTCTCTAAATGACTGGCTTTCTTATATTGAAAGCCAGCACCCCTCTGAAATTGAATTAGGTCTTGAAAGAGGTCTATCCGTCCTTAGAAAACTAAACTTGGGGCGTCCAAATAACAAAGTCATAACGGTCGCGGGTACTAACGGTAAAGGCTCTACATGCGCTATGTTGACGCAATATTTGGTGGCAGCAGGTGCTAATGTCGGGACATATACTTCTCCGCACTTTTTGCGTTTTAATGAACGTGTGGCAGTTAATGCCAATGAATGTTCTGATGATTTACTATGTCAGGCGTTTACAAAGATTGAAGAAGTACGTGGTGACACATCACTTACCTATTTCGAATTTTCGACGTTGGCTGCATTATGGATATTTGATCAGCTAGAGCTAGATTATTGGGTTTTAGAAGTGGGGCTTGGTGGGCGCTTAGACTCTGTCAATATGGTGGATGCTGATGTAGCGGTGGTAACCTCCATTGCATTGGATCATATGGATTGGTTAGGTAGTTCCATTGAAGTCATAGGTAAGGAAAAAACGGGAATAGCGCGTTTCGAGAAACCTTTGATTTCCGGGGTCGTTGCACCGCCAGAGAGTATTGTTTTAACCGCCAAGGAGATTGGTGCGCTTTTACATCAAAAGCATGTTCATTTTACCTTTGAGTCAGGTGTGGATAGTTGGTCTTGGTCGGGATTTGGTAAGGCATATACTGGTCTACCTTATCCTAAGCTCCCCTTGGAGAACGCGGCAACAGTAATTGCTGTTTTAATGCAGTTGGATATACCTGTCACATTCGAAAAACTGTGTCACTTATTTGAAACAGCCACGTTGTTAGGGCGCTTTCAAAAGGTTGCAGAGTACCCTGATGTATACATCGATGTTGCCCATAATCCAGAAGCCGCGATTCAGTTGAAAGCACAAGTTCAACGCATAGACAAACCTGCCATCGCTGTATGTGGCATGTTGAAAGATAAAGACATCGAATCAGTAATGAGTAATCTTTGCGATGTTTTCCTTTCTTGGAAAGTGGTTAGTTTACCTGGTCCCAGAGGAGCAAGTGCGCAAGAGTTGAGCTGTTATCTTGATAGTTCGGAGCAATTTTCGGATTTGAAAGGCGGACTGGAATCGGCTCTTATTCAGGCTAAACAAGAGGATGCTTGTGTCATCGTATTTGGCTCATTTGTCACTGTCTCGGAATATTTAGCATTAACGCAACATTAGATCCATAAGGGGAGAGGACATGTTAGATGCCAAGTCAAAATATCGCTTGATTGGTGCTGGGTTGTTGATTGCTTCTGCCGCTGTTCTTCTGCCTTTGGTTCTGGATGGAGAGCGACCAGATACACTCGATGTGCAAATTGTAGTTCCAGATAAACCTCGTTTACCTGAGGTGGTCATAGCTCCGGTGCAACCATTAACCGAACCAGATACTCAAAAAAGTGACAATGAAGTAGTTGATGTTCCTGAAGCGAGTGAGATTGAGCTAATACCAGCACCGCAAAAGGCGATATCAACAACAGAAAGTCTGGACACGTCCGTCGAGGCATCTTCAGCTGATGTGAAAGAAAAGGTTTCGGATCCAGTGAAGACAGAGGCTCGACAGTCTACTGCTCCGATTGCCGAACGCTGGACTTTGCAGGTAGCGACATTCGGTAAGCGAGATAATGCAACACGGACACTGAAGAAGTTGCAAGATGCGGGATACCCAGCTTATGTGGTAACGACAAATTCTTTATATAAAGTGTTTGTTGGTCCAGAGCTTAAGCGAAGTGCATCGGATAAAGCCAAAGAGGATATTAAAAAAGAGTTTCTCTTAAACGGTATTGTTGTTAAATATGCCCCGAATTCATAATTAACTCTAGCTTGCTGCTTGGAATAAAGTGAGCTTTTGGTAAACTGCGCAGCGAAATAAAGAGGTACGCGTGGAGCAAATACAATCTATCTCGACACTCGACTGGCTAATCATTGCTGTGATTCTGCTTTCCTCCTTGTTGAGCCTAAAGCGTGGTTTTGTCAAAGAAGTTTTGTCTTTGGTGACATGGGTCGTTGCATTTGTTGTTGCGGTAAAGTTTAGTGATCAGCTACAGACTCTTCTGATTGATCAGGTTCAAAATGATCAAATTCGATATATCGTCGCATTTGTTAGTTTGTTTGTGGCGTCGCTAGTAATTGGGGCGCTGGTGAGTTTTATAGTGGGGTCTTTGATACAGGTGACTGGACTATCTAGTACAGATCGTGTGTTGGGCATGCTATTTGGATTCGCCCGAGGCAGCTTAATCGTTGTCGCGTTTGTGTCGTTATTGAGTTTGAGCCCAGCATTAGAGAAAGCCGAATTTTGGAAGTCATCTCAATTGGTGCCGCAGTTGGTCATCATGAAAGATTGGGTGCGTGAGATGTTAGGCAAAGGGAGTGAATCTCTGGATTCATCCCTCATCGAACGTGCTTTAAGTAGTTAAAAGTTTTAAAAGGCGACTGTGTAGTCGTTTCCCCAAATCACGAGGTATAAATACATGTGCGGTATCGTTGGTGTCGTAGCCACTTCGATGGTTAATCAAACCATTTTTGATGCTCTTACGGTTCTTCAGCATCGCGGTCAAGATGCGGCAGGAATGGTTACAAGCCATAATGGATTATTGTGCTTGCGTAAAGACAATGGCCCCGTAAGTGAAGTGTTTCGAACACGACACATGAAGAAACTTCACGGTAATATTGGCATTGGCCATGCTCGCTATCCTACTGCCGGAACATCTAGTTCTGCTGAGGCACAACCTTTTTATGTGAACTCACCCTATGGTATCTCGTTAGCCCACAATGGTAATTTGACAAATACAGCTAAGTTAAAGCGTGAGGTGTTTGAATCAGATTTGCGTCATATTAATACCACCTCTGATTCTGAAGTTTTAGTCAACGTTTTGGCGCACGAGCTTCATGAAGAGGGTAAGTTAGTACCAACGCCAGAAGATATCTTTAACGCATTAGAGCGCGTCTACAAGCGTATCGAAGGCGGTTATGGTGTCGTGGCTTTGATTACTGGTTATGGAATTTTGGCGTTCCGTGATCCGGACGGTATTCGCCCGCTGATCTATGGTTCTCGTGAAACTGAAAATGGAACTGAGTATATGGTAGCGTCAGAGAGCGTTGCTCTAGATGCAGCTGGTTTCAAAATTGAGCGGGATATTCGCCCTGGTGAGGCGATGTTTTTTGATGTGAAGCATAATGTCCATCAGCGTCAATGCACACCTGCTAAGGCTGCTCGCCCATGTTTATTCGAGTATGTCTATTTTGCACGTCCAGATACTGTGATTGATAGTATCTCTGTGTATAAGGCGCGTATAAATATGGGGGATATGTTGGCAGAAAAAATCAAGCGTGAATGGGCGGACCATGATATTGACGTAGTGATTCCTATTCCGGATACAAGCCGTACTGCTGCTCTTGAAATCGCTCAAGCGCTTGATATCCCATTCCGTGAAGGTCTGGTTAAGAATCGCTATATCGGGCGAACATTTATCATGCCAGGCCAGACTGTCCGCAAGAAGTCTGTTCGTCAAAAGCTCAACCCTGTACCTTTTGAATTCAAGGATAAGAATGTACTGCTCGTTGATGATTCGATAGTGCGTGGTACAACCAGCAAAGAGATCATTGAAATGGCTCGGGAAGCTGGCGCTAAAAAGGTCTACATAGCTTCTGCGGCCCCTGAGGTACGCTTCCCGAATGTGTACGGTATTGACATGCCAGCAGCTGAGGAACTTATCGCACACAACCGTAATGTTGAAGAAATTTGTGAGCTAATTGGAGCTGATCGCTTAATCTTCCAAGATTTGGATGATTTGATTAAAGCTTGCATTGACGAAAAGCATTCAGATGTTCGAGAGTTCGATACCTCTGTATTTAACGGGCACTATATTGCCGGAGATATTGATAAGAACTATTTATCCTCTTTAGCGAGTCAGCGAAGTGATGCGCAAAAAGAAGCGGTAGAGAGCAAATCTTCAAACGATATGATGCACCCAATGTAATTTATTTGGTTTAGCTGAATAACGTATTACACACGCTAAGCCAGGTTTCAACCTGGCTTAGCTGTTTTTAAAGAGTCAACTTGGAGTGACCTATGTCTGAATATAACGACGCTACGCTCGCTATCCGAGCGGGAGTTCGTCAAACCCAAGAGCAAGAAAATAGCGAAGCAATTTTTACAACCTCAAGTTTTGCTTACGCTAGCGCTGCGGAAGCGGCGGCGAAGTTCTCTGGCGATGCTGATGGTAATGTCTATTCGCGCTTTACAAATCCGACTGTTGAGATGTTTGAGAAGCGCTTAGCTGCGCTGGAAAAAGGCGAAGCTGCGATTGCGACAGCATCTGGTATGGCCGCATTGATGACATTAGGTTACAGCCTTCTAAAAGCCGGCGATAAAATCGTATGTTCACGTAACATATTTGGTTCAACGATTAAGTTTTTTAATACTTATATGGCTAAGTACGGGGTTGAAGTAGCTTTTGTGGACGCCACGGACTACGAAGCATGGGAAGCAGAGATCGATTCTAAGACCCGACTGTGCTACTTCGAAACGCCATCAAACCCTTTGTATGAAGTGGTCGATGTACCTAGAGTAGCGCAGCTTGCACACGCTCAAGGTGCGCTGCTTTGTGTCGATACTGTGTTGGCCACACCAGCACTGCAGAACCCTCTAACGCAAGGTGCAGACATAGTAATGCAGTCTGCGACGAAGTTCATAGATGGCCAAGGTCGCTGTTTAGGGGGGGCATTGATTGCTTCACAAGAAATCGTTAATGAATTTGTAGCGTTCATGCGCAGTGCTGGGCCAACAATGAGCCCCTTTAATGCTTGGGTGTTATTGAATGGCTTGGAGACACTGAGTTTGCGCATGAAAGCACATTCAGAGAATGCGCAAATTTTAGCAGAATACTTGGAGCAGCATCCAAAAGTGGTCAAAGTGAATTACGGTGGGCTTCCATCACATAAATACCACGAGTTGGCGTCAAAACAACAAAAAGGATTTGGTGGTGTTCTGTCTTTTGAGTTAGCTGGGGGTCAAGAGTCTGCGTGGTCTTTTATTGATAACACTAAACTAATGTCTATTACTGGAAACTTGGGTGATACCAAGACATTAGTCACTCACCCTGCAACTACTACACATGGGCGTTTGAGTGATGAAGAAAAGGTTAAAGCAGGTATTAAGCCCGGACTTGTGCGTCTGTCTGTTGGTCTTGAGGACATCCAAGACATTATTAAAGATGTGGAGCATGCTTTAGAAAGCATATAGTAATGAGAAACTGATTAGAGAAGGGCGCTATAAGCGCCCTTTTTCTCAATGCGCGTCGTCAGATGAGTCGTCTTGTTCGAGAAAAGCTTTTTCCTGAGCAGCGCGACGCTCCTTTGCAACTTTTTTAAGTTGATCTTTTTGAGTAGTGAGTACGAGGTTGTCTACAAACTCTTTCACAGAGTCTTCGAGCGCAGTGAATTGCCATCCAGAATGTGATGACTTTTTATGAACAAGTCGAGCCCTCACTTGGCCGATCACGTAATCATCTTGGTTTAATACAAACGCAACGATCTCCCCGATAGTAAAAGGCAGTGAGGCGTCTGTCTCAAGTCCAACCCCGAGGACGCTAATATCGCGACATGGGTAGACTGTGCTGCTGTGCTCAAATTGAATTTTGTGATCTACGGGAGTAACTCGGATTGCGTTCCTGCGTTCCGTAGAGTGATACTCAATTGAAGACTCACGAGACATCTGCTGGCCTTGTTATATTACTTAGAGGCATTTATAGGAGTGTCTTTATCGCGCTGTAGCACGAATTCGACACGACGGTTTTGTGCTCGGTGAGCAGGGGTATCATTACGAACGAGTGGGATGCTATCGGCATAACCTGTTGCAGTCATACGTTCTGCGGGAATGCCATTTTCCAAAAAGTAGCGCAGGGTGGTCGTTGCTCGTATGGCAGAAAGCTCCCAGTTACTGGGAAAGCGCGAAGTATTGATTGGAATATTATCAGTATGACCTTTGATATTAATATTGTAGTCGGTGTAACGGTTGAAAATGCCGAGTAGTGTGTCGTAAATAGGTTGTGCACTATAAAGAATTTCAGCTTCGCCCGATTCAAATAGCGAAGCTCCGTCTATTCTAATGGTAATTTTCTCACCGTCTTCAAATACCGATACTTGGCTTTCGAGGCTACTGGCAACAAATTTAGAGGCGACGTTATTTGCAATTTCATTGACTTCCTCTCGAACCTCTTCATCAATTGGTTCTTTCGAATAGGTTAGCTCCTGATTTGTTGCCATTTGTGGTTCTGCCGGTTTGATGGTTTCAGTACCGCCGCCAGAGTATTTAAGTGGGTCTAGGCGTACTGAAGCCCCATTACTATTGAGAGCAATTTGGATGGAGGAGAGGGCGGCAACCAAAGTTGTTTCCGTCATTCGAGATAGGCTATACAGCAAGATAAAGAACACCAATAACAGAGACATCAAATCTGCGAACGTAAAAATCCAACCTGGTGTTTCATCATCTTCAAATATAGGGTCAATCATGACTACTCTCCCATACCCGCAGGCTTACGCTGCTGCGCAGGAATGTAGGAGGACAAACGTTCATAGACGGCTAGATAGTTGTTGCTGCCCAACAGACTCACGGTACCATCACGAATAATCTCTAGGGTCTGGATTTCCAATATGGTTCGTGCCTTTAATTTGCCTGCAATCGGGTTGAAAATCACGGTCGCGAGTAGTGAACCATAAAACGTTGTAAGAAGAGCAACGGCCATTGACGGCCCAATTGTTTCAGGGTTATCCAATTGCGAGAGCATCTGAATAAGACCGATCAAAGTTCCCAGCATTCCAAAGGCAGGGGCATATGTGCCCATTTTTTTAAATACATCTTGGACGACATAGTGACGCATCTTTAGGGAGTCGATATCGGCTTGAAGCGTATTGCGTATGTATTCTTCATCTGAAGCATCTGATGCCATTGAGAGCGCCCGTTTTAAAAACGGGGAGTCAGCGTTAACTCGGCTCAGCGCAACCAAGCCTTCGCGCCGCGCAATCTTAGTCAATTGCAACATGGTGGAGATCATTGCCTGAGGGTCTTGCTTGTCTTGCGCAAAAACAATGAACATCGCCCTCAGAGCAGCCATTGTGTCTTTAAATTGAAACGTAAGTAATGTCGCGGCGATCGTACCACCTATTACGATCATGATCCCCGGCACATTAATGAAAATTGTCAGATCATCAGTGCCTAAGAAAATGGCAGAAACAATCAAAGCAATACCAGAAATGATTCCTATAAACGACGCGAAATCCATTGGTTATACACCTAATTTGCACATTGAAACAAAGTATTATTATGTAGAGCCATTTTCTGATCTACAAGTGCGCTTTGTAAGTTTTTTGTATATTAACGAAACAAGCGCACTGTAAAGAGCATCTGACCTTTATTACTCCACTTGCAGTTTTTCCAGCTGCTTACGTTCTTTCCTTGCATAACCTAGTACCAAAAGACAAGGCGTCAAAACCAAGGTTAATGGCGTGGCGAATGCGAGTCCTCCTGCAATGGCGGTCGATAATTGTGTCCACCATTGTGCGGAAGGGGCGCCAATACTAAGTTCTTGATGGATGAAGTCGATATTGAGTTGGAATACCATAGGAATCAATCCAAGTATTGTCGTGAATGTAGTCAACATTACTGGACGCAGGCGCTGCACGCCTGTACGGATAGCGGCCTCTTTCACTCGCATTCCCTGGTTCCGTAGGCCATTAAATGTATCGATTAACACGATATTATTGTTTACAACTACGCCTGCCAATGCGATGACCCCCACGCCACTCATCACGATACCAAATGGTTCACCTTTAAGCATAAGCCCAATAAATACCCCCATTGTTGAGAAGATGACGGCGCTGAGTATCAACAGACATTGGAAGAAGTTGTTGAACTGGGTCACTAGAATGATTGCCATAATAAAAAACGCAACGCCAAATGCTTTGGTCAGAAACACCATTGATTTTTGTTGGTCTTCCGTATTGCCTCTAAACTGATAGGAAAGCGTACTAGGTAATCCTGCTTCTTCTAGCTCAGCCCGAATTTGATCAATGACAACACTCACCACTAAGCCATCTTCGACGTCAGCAGAGATTTTAACAGTACGCTTACCATCAACTCGATTGATATGGCCTTGTTTGGGAGCGGCCGAGCGCTCAACAAAGTTACTAATGGGGATGGCGCCTGCAGCGGTAGGAATATGCAATTGATCTAATTGGCCAAGGTTGCGCTGCTCTTCAGGAAACCGGAGCATAATATCCAATTTGTCATCGGCGCCGTCCGGTAAAAAATCACCTAATTTAATCCCAGAGGTCACAAGCTTGACAACGTTGCCCAATGTGTTGACGTCGGCTCCGTACTTGCTCGCTTCGGCACGATTAATGTCCATGCGCCATTCAAGCCCAGGCAATGAACGGTCGTCACTGACTGAAACTATTTCATCGCGCGCAGCAAGTTTCTTAGATATTTCGTTGGCTGCTTGTTCCAGTACGGAGGCATAACTTGAGCTTAACTGGAGTTCTATATCAGAGCCGGATTGAGGGCCTCCTTGCTCTGCTTGAGATGCGACTTTTATACCTGGAATATTTTTCGCCTTTTCGCGAATCTCTGCCAAAATCACATTGGCATGCCGACGCTTATTCCAGTCAATAAACTCCATTGTAATCGTACCAATCGCGTCAGGAGCTGCATTATTCCCAGGTGCGGCATACGTCGTGGTCACTAAGCTTTCTAGTTCTGGATGACCAATTAATTGCTGCTCCACTTGACGAACTAAGTGATCTTTTTCGTCTAGCGATAAATCGCCTCGAGCGCGGATTTCTAGATTCGCAACTTCTGGTTCAACATTAGGGAAAAATTCAACGCCTTTACCAAATTTGCCGTAAATCATTAAAACACTGATTAACATTACAATGGCAAACAGTAGCACCCAAACAGGGTGCTCAACCATGCGAGTTAAAAACCGACCATAGCGCCCTGTAATACCTTTCAGTTCTGTCAGGTCACCGGTTTCTGTGATTCTTAAGGTGTTTAAATTTTGTTCCGAGTATGCCCCTCGTTTACCGATAAGTGATCCAAGTGTCGGAAGTAAAATCAGAGCCATAATCAAAGATGAAGAGAGAGTCGCTATGATGGTAATGGGCATATAGCGCATAAAATCGCCGACTATATCTGGCCAGAATAGAAGTGGCATAAAAACGGCTAAGGTTGTTGCGGTTGAGGCTGTTATGGGCCATGCCATTCTCTTTGCAGCCTCGGCATAAGCCTGTCGCTTTGAAGCCCCTTCGGCAAGCTTTCGGTCTGCGTATTCTGTTACGACGATAGCGCCGTCTACCAACATGCCGACGCTTAATATCAGTGCAAACAGTACCACCATATTGATGGTATAACCTTGCATGCTCAGAAGTAGTATGCCAGTTAAGAAAGCACCAGGAATTGCGAGGCCTACCAATGTAGCGGAGCGTATACCGAGAGCCCATACAATGACGATCATGACCAACAGTGTTGCGGCTAATACATTATTAAAGAGATCATTGAGCGACGTTTCGATTTGAATGGATTCATCTTGCGTTAGGCTATACTCAATGCTCTCTGGCCATTCAGCACTAGAATCAGATACCACTGCTTTTACGGCATCGATCGTATCGATAACGTTAGCTCCTACGCGTTTCGATACAGCAAGGGTAATACTGCTTCGTCCATTTACTCGCGCGTAGCTATTTGGGTCCTCAAATGCCATTTGCCCAGTAGCAATGTCTTTGATCAATACGACTTCTTGACCGCTAACTTTAACGGGCAAGTTAAAAATGTCTTCTTTCGTTTTTAGCAGACCGGGTACCTTGAGGGCAAAACGTCCCGCTCCGGTATCTAAGTTGCCTGCTGCAACCAGTCTATTATTAGAGGATAACAGTGTGGCAATTTCAGCTATGGATAAACCGTAGCTATCTAACTTCTCTTGACTAATAATGATTTCAGCTTGTTGATCTCGGTCGCCGCTAATGTTGGCTTCAAGAACGCCTTGCACTGACTCAATATCATCTTTTAGGCTATTTGCAATCTGACTTAATATTGCAAAATCAGTGTTGCCGTATAGATTGACACGTAACACAGGGAACGTTGCCAAATTTATTTCATTGACGGTTGGTTCATCTGCATCGGAAGGGAGGTTGCCTTTTGCTCGGTCTACTTTGTCTTTGGCGTCAATGATGGCTTGGTCTATATCGACGCTGGATTCGAATTCTAGAATTATAGATGCGTGACCTTCGGAAGCGGTGGAACGGATTTCCTTTAATCCTTCAACGCTTCGTAGCTCTTGCTCAAGAGGGTGGACCAATAGGCTGTCTGCGTCTTCAGGGGAAATGCCTTCGAGCGATACGGACACATAAGCCATCGGGATGGTGATGTCTGGATTGCTTTCCTTAGGGATTTCGATGTACGAGACAGTACCTGATACCAAAATTAACACAAATAGCATTAACACTGTTCTGGAGCGAGATAGAGCCGCTTCAATCAACTTTTGCACGGGACCCTCCTTAGTGTTGGTAGTGGGCTTCAACAACATCCCCCGCAGAAACAAAACCTTGTCCTACGGATATGATATTGACGTTTGTTGGCAACCCAGTCACCCAGACTTTATCTCTGTCGGACCGAATGATATTGACACGGTTTTCTACGACTTGATTGTCTACACTAAGTGTCTTAATAGACATATTGCCTTGTGCGTCGACGGCTAGCAGGCTAGGGGACAGTGCATGCGCTTTAATCTCGTCTAATTCAAACGTGACCTGAGCACTGATGCCCGCTGGGATATCATGGCTTTCATTGGGGACGCTGATTTCAACCGGAATGGTACGAGTTGCGGAGTCAGCCACCGCGCTCACAAATGTCACTTGGCTTTCTACATTGAGCCCGTTATCCAGTGTTACATTAGCTAAGGTGCCGATGGTTACTTTACCTAAGTAGTTTTGAGGAACATTAACCACGACTTTGAGAGGGTCTACTTGGACAAGGGTGCCTACATTGGCACCCGCACTAAGGACTTGCCCGGGTTTCACCGAAAAAGCGTTAAGCACTCCTGAGAAAGGGGCTTTAACCACTGTTTTTTCTAAGCTTACTTCGAGTTCTTTTAAAGTCGCACGTGCACTACTTAATGCGGCATCCGCTTCCGCGACACTGACTTGTGACGTGAGTCGATCATTGCTAAGGCGCTTGATACCATCAAGCTCGAGACTGCGTTGCTTGATCAACGAGCGCGCCTGAATACTCTTGGCCTCCAGTGTTCTGCGATCAATGGCTAGAATGGTTTCTCCTTTACGAACAAACTCTCCCTTGGTCACCGAGATACTATTAATTTCTCCTGCGACCTGATTTGTTAAGTCAAGTACCGTTTGAGCTTGAGTTTGACCGCTTAGCTTGATCGAATTGGTTATATACTGAGCAGTTAGTGTTTTTGCTTGGACTGATTGCTTTTTTTGCTTTTCAGAATGCTCAAGGACTGACTCGTTAACTGGGGTGTTGCTATCCGCTTGGGCGGTCGTGATTCCGTTGCCGCCAGCATACATCCATATAATCGTTGCGCTTGTGATAGCGAGTGCCGTTATCGGTCCAATCTTGCTTTTCAACCCCATCGTGTTCTCCGTCGCCAAAGGTATAATCCTGTCGTAATCATGAACAGTATATTCTTATTGATATGACATTCTATACATTCTTTGAAATTTAGTGATAGCAGAACGTGCTATTACGCCTAGAAGCGGACTTTTGGAGTGAAATGTCAGGTTCGCATTTATGGAATGCACCATTTTTAGGGAAAAACACCTCAATCGCGCAGCAATAGTTAAAACTACAGCGCTATCAGTGATAACATTGCGCGCTTAAATTGACCCTGTTTTTACGGAATATTATGAGTCTACTAACACTCGATCAGGTAAGTGTGGCGTTTGGTCACAATCCATTGTTAACGAAAGTTAGCTTCTCAGCGGAAGCTGGCGAACGCGTTGCGATTATCGGTCGTAACGGTGCTGGAAAGTCAACATTCTTAAAGATTGTTGCAGGTGAGCTGATTCCTGATGAAGGCGTGATTCGTGTGGAAGGGGGAATGAAAGTTGCGCAACTACCCCAAGAACTTCCTGCCGCCAACAACAAGACAGTTCGCGAAGTGGTGAGCGAGGGCGCGGGAGAAATCCACGAGATGATGCAGCGCTATAATGCATTATTAGAAGATTTCTCTGATGCCAACGCTGAAGAAATGGCAGATATTCAACATGAGCTGGACAAACGTGGCGGTTGGGATTTAGAACAACGAGTCAATCATATGATTCAGCGCTTAGCTTTGCCCGCTGAAAAGTTGATGTCTGAACTATCTGGTGGTTGGCGTCGGCGCGTTATTCTAGCGCAAGCATTGCTTACAAACCCTGATGTGCTGCTACTGGATGAGCCGACTAACCATTTGGATGTCCCGACAATCGAATGGATGGAAAGTCAGCTTAAGCAATTTCGTGGTTTGATTTTATTTATTACCCACGATCGACGATTTCTGGAAAATCTGGCTAATCGGATTGTTGAGCTTGATCGAGGAAACTTGCTGTCGTTTAAGGGCACCATTACTGAGTTTTTGGAATACAAAGAAAAACTCCTTGAAGAAGAGGAGAGAGCCAACGCGCTATTTGACAAACGCCTTGCTGAAGAAGAAGCATGGATTCGTCAGGGCATCAAGGCGCGTCGAACTCGTAACGAAGGTCGTGTTCGCGCATTAAAAGCATTACGGGAAGAGCGTAAAGAACGAATTAACCGCCAAGGCACCGCCAAAATGGCGCTAGAAGCCAAGGAAAAATCCGGTAAGTTGGTTGCAGAGTTTACTCAGGTTGCTCATTCCTTTGGTAACAAATTGATTTTGAAACCGATGGATTTAATCGTTAGTCGAGGGGACCGCATTGGATTAATTGGTCCTAACGGCTGTGGCAAGAGTACGTTTTTGAAAATTCTGTTGGGGCAGTTGTCTCCTAATGAAGGGACGGTACGTCAAGGTACTAAATTAGACATTGCTTACTTTGATCAATTACGCGATCAACTGGACCCCGAAGAGACGGTCGCGCATAACGTTGGCGAAGGTAAAGATACCATAGAAGTGAATGGCCAAAGCCGACATATTATAGGCTATTTACAGGACTTTTTGTTTCCACCAGAGCGCGCTAGAACACCAGTTAAAGCCCTCTCTGGCGGCGAAAGAAACCGCGTGCTGCTAGCTAAGTTGTTTACGAAGCCTGCTAACTTGTTGGTTCTCGATGAGCCCACCAATGATCTGGATGTAGAAACACTGGAACTGCTTGAAGAACTGTTGATGAACTACGATGGCACCTTGTTGCTTGTGAGTCACGACCGAGCATTTTTAGATAACGTTGTTACCAGCTCTATTGCGTTTGAAGGCGATGGCGTCGTACGAGAGTATGTCGGTGGTTATGAAGATTGGATTCGTCAGGGCGGGCAGTTCCCAACTGAATCGACCCAAGAAGTTGAAAAACCAGTGAAAGTTGAGAAAAAAACAGCTCCCGTCGCGTCAACGAAACCAGAGCCTGCAAAGCCTAAAGCTAAATTGAGTTACAAGTTGCAGCGCGAGCTAGAACTTATGCCAGAGCACATAGCTGAGCTTGAAAATAAACTGGAAACTCTCAATGCGATAACTTCTGCAGCGGACTTTTACGCAGGAGACCAAGACACTGTGCAGAAAACGCTAGCGGAACTAGCGGCGACAGAGGAATCATTAGAGAACGCGATGGAGCGCTGGGTTGAGTTAGAAGAGATGCAAAATGGGTGATGATATGTCAAATACACTAAAACCGATTGGTTTCTTGCCGCGTTTTTTTGGCGCATTTGGACAGTTTTTTAAATTCCTTGGGAGCGGCGATTATGCCGCGCGATGTGTCGCGATTGGTTCGGGGAAAAAATTAGCTGATGAAGTTGAGCCCGAAGTCATCACAAAAACGGTTGAAGTCGTCAAGGAAGTGGAGGTGCAAGCGCCAGCGTTAGACTCAGTCAACGAAGACGGTGCCCTACAGTTGCTACAGTTGTTGCAGCAGGAAGCGCGATTTGTTGATTTTATTAAAGAAGGCATCGATTCCTATTCGGATGCTGATGTAGGGGCGGCCGCACGTCAAATTCATAATGGTTGCTCAAAAGTCATTGCACAGTACTTTTCAATTGATGTGGTGAACGACTCACCCGAAAATAGCCGTATTGAGGTCCCTACTGATTACGACGCGAAATCGATTAAGCTCGAAGGACGTGTACAGGGAGATGGCCCTTATGCTGGAACACTGATTCATCCAGGTTGGAAAGTAACTGCTACGAACCTTCCGAAGGTTACTAATACTGACTCATTACATATTTTGGCTCCTGCTGAGGTAGAGGTATAGATGAGCGAATATTTTATAGGTATTGATTTAGGTACCACGCATTCGGCTTTGTTTTATGCAAAAAAAGGTGAGGGCGAAAACCTTAAGCAATTACAGATCCCTCAGCTGACCGGGCCTGGTCGAATCGAAGAGAAACCATTATTACCTTCCTTTGCCTACTTTCCGCACTCGACTGAGTTTTTGGAAAGTGATCGTCAACTACCTTGGGGAAAGGTTGATGTGATTATTGGTAGCTTAGCTCGGGAGCTTGGAGCGAAATCTCAAGGCCGGATGGTTCAAAGTGCTAAGAGTTGGTTGTGTCATTCTCGAGTAGGCGCTGATGAACAGGTATTGCCAGTTGACGCGCTAGAGGAAGTCGAGAAAGTGTCGCCCGCACAGGTGACCCGATGGCTAATTGAGCATCTCGTGCGCGCATGGAATAACCAGTTCCCAATGGCGTTACTGTCAGATCAGGACGTTGTGATTACCGTCCCTGCTTCCTTTGACCCAGCTGCTCGCGCGATTACAGAGCACGCCGCACAACAGGCAGGAATAAGTGCTAGGCTGATTGAAGAGCCGCTTGCTGCCTTTTATGCTTGGCTGTCTGAAGAGCAAGATTGGACAAAATCTCTTAGTGTAGATGACCATGTGCTGGTAGTTGACGTCGGAGGTGGTACGACTGACTTGTCGCTTATCCAAGCGGTGGAGAAAGATGGTAGCTTAGGTCTAGAGCGGGTTGCTGTAGGTCGTCATATCTTATTGGGCGGTGACAATATGGATATGGCATTAACGTACCATTTAGCGGGTCAATTGGCGCAACAAGGAACGCAGTTGGAGCCTTGGCAGATTTCGGGGTTGACGCAAGGGTGTCGCGAAGCCAAAGAACGTTTATTAGCGAATTCAGACATTCACGATGCAACCGTGGTTGTTCCTAGTCGTGGTCGTAGTTTATTTAATAACAGTATTAAAGCAACACTGACCCAAACCGATGTACAGACATTGCTGTTGGACGGTTTTTTTCCTGAGGTTGAGTTAGGAGAGCGAGCGCAGTCGGTCCAGCGTTCTGGTTTCGCTGCGATAAACCTTGATTTTGAATCAGACCCTGCGATTACGCGTCATATTTCAGCTTTTTTGTCGACAATTGAAGTCATTCCAAACAAGGTTTTATTAAACGGTGGTGTGTTTAATGCATCCCCGATTCGAGCGCTGATCGAAAAGCGTCTACAGAATATGTTGGGAGAGCACACCGAGCTCCAAATGTTAACACCGTCACATCTGGATCATGCGGTGGCCAAAGGGGCTGCCTTCTATGAAAAAGTTCAGTGTGAGGGTGGTGTAAAAGTTAAGAGTGGTTTAGCAGCCAATTATTACATTGGTGTCGCAAGTCCTATGCCCGCTATACCTGGTATGGCCCCTCCTGTTGATGCATTATGTGTTGCGCCTTTCGGACTTGAGGAGGGGGCTGAGGAGCAAATGCTACCCAACGAATTTTCTTTAGTCGTTGGTGAAACGGTTACTTTTCGATTCTTTCAGTCGCAAAATGCTGATGTCGAAGGTCTTGGTAAAACGGTCCCTTCCTTTTCCGTTGCTGCGTTGAAAGAGCTAAGTCCTTTGTCGATTTCACTAGATGCTGGTCACTACAAAGAAGGGGAGATGGTCAGGGTCTATTTGTCCTCTCGCGTGACTGAGCTTGGTTTGCTATTGCTGCAAGCCCACGATGTAAATTCTGACCTTGTTTGGACCATTGAGTTTCAAGTTAGGGAGTCATGATGGCGAGTGCTCGCTATAGAATCGGTATCGACTTGGGCACTACCAATTGTGTTGTGTCCTATCTAGAGGTAGGGGATACAGAGCCCAAATTATTACAGATTCCGCAATATTTGGCGGATGGTTCGGTCAGAAGTTTTTCTCAATTACCGAGTGCGGTGTACCTACTTGCAAAAGATGAAATTGGCAAGATCGAGCCCGTATTACCTTGGCGTGGGCATGATGCCGATGTAATTGTTGGGGTCGGCGCACTTGACTTAGGGCAGCGTCGTTCTGGTCAGTTGGTACAAAGCGCAAAGAGCTGGTTGAGTCATCATCAGGTTGATCGTCGCGCCGCGATATTGCCATGGGGTAGTGAAGAGGGGGCTCGTAAGATAAGTCCTTTGCACGCGAGTATGCTCTTGTTGCGCCACATTTTAAAAGCTTGGGATGATGCATTCCCTAGCGCGCCTCTAGTCGCTCAAGAGGTCGCTCTAACGTTACCAGCTTCGTTTGATGAACAGGCTCGCTCATTGACGCTTGAAGCCGCGAAAATGGCTGGTTTTGGCGAGCTTTACCTACTCGAAGAACCTCAAGCTGCGTGCTATCACTACATCCGCAATCAAGCGAATTTGGATGTTCTTACCCAAGGAAAGATGTTGCTTGTGGTTGATATTGGTGGAGGTACGACGGATTTTAGTTTAGTTAGGATTGATAACACGTCGTCTGGAAAAGTCTCACTAAAACGCGTAGCAGTCGGCGACCACTTATTATTGGGCGGTGACAACTTGGATCAAGCGTTAGCGTATCAGCTTGACCCCCGTCAGATCTCAGCGTTATCTGCGTCGCGTCTGGCCGCATTGGTACAGCAGACACGGACAGCAAAAGAAACCTTACTGGGTCAAAGCGCACCAGACTCCGTAACCTTGACAGTGTTGGGCGGGGGGAGTCGACTGATTGGAGGCTCCCAGAAATTTACGGTGAATCGAGATGATCTGCTTAAACAAATCGATGATGGCTTTCTGCCTCACGTTCCACTAGGGACGCGCACGACTCGTTCAGATTACGCGGTGCATACATTGGGCTTGCCTTATGAGCATGACGCAGCCTTCAGCCGTCATTTAGCGGAGTTTCTTGCAAATCATCGAGCCGATATTGAGTCGGTGACTGGCTCACAGGTTCCTGATGTAGTGTTGTTTAATGGGGGGCTATTTAATAGTGAACGCCTAAAACAGCGAGTCCTTAATCAGTTGAACGATTGGGCGACTAAACCAATTATCGTTTGTGACGCTCCTGAGCCCAATGATGCCGTTGCTAAAGGTGCGGCTCACTACCTGCGCTCTCTGGCAGGTGAAACGGCTCGAATCGAGAGCGGAGTTCCCCACGGACTGTTGTTAAAATTGTCTGATGGGCAGTTCGTTGGCTTAGTCCCTAAAGGTACGCCTAAAGAAGAAAGGGTACAGTTGGATGAGGTTTTCAACGTGAAAATGGGCGAGCTGGTACAGTTTCCTTTATTCCGTTCAGACGATCATTTGGATGTGACGACAGGCTCACTTTACACAGATGATAATGGCCTAGTATTTGTATCCAATTTAGTTAAAGAGTTAGATGGTCGTTCAGATGGCGAGATGGTTGAAGTAATGTTGTCCGCAACCATGACCGAAGTCGGTGTACTAAGGGTTGAACTAATATCTCGCGCAACCAAGGATCATTGGGTTTTGCAGTTTGGTTCGTCAGATGTTCAAAAAGGTGCGGGTGAGCCAGATGATAGCGAGCATCTTCATGCAAATACTGGCCAAGCTGAGGAGCATTTAGTGAAATGCTTTTCAGCGGCTGGGCAAAAGGCTCAGCCTGACCTGATAAAATCCTTAAAACAAGATTTGGAGCGTATCTTAGGGGACCGAGAGGAATGGAATCTTGGGACATCGCGGCGACTCGTTGATAAGTTGCTTGCTGTCAAAGCGGGGCGAGTAAAGTCTGCACAGCATGAGCGACAGTGGCTACAACTTATAGGGCATTGTCTTCGCCCTGGCTTCGGCGCAATAGGGGATGACGCTAGGGTTGAGCAAGCTGTCAACGCAACGAAACAAGGGCCGAAACATGATCAAGCTCCGGTATGGGGGCAACACTGGACTTTGTATCGACGTATTGCGGGCGGCATGACTCCTTCAATGCAAACGACTTTGTTTAAACAATTTTCGCAGTATTATTCGCCGGCAGGTCAGCGCTCTAGAGAAAAGCAAAAGTCGATCGCAACCAAGTCAAGTGATGATCTGATTCGCATGGTCGGTGCGTTAGAAAAACTTTCGATTGAGCACAAGCATGAGTCTATAGAGTGGCTGTTGAAAAGATTGAGCAAATCGTCGGAACCGGATACGGCTTGGTGGTCAATTGGTCGCATTGGTTCTAGGCGTCTATTGTTGGCCACTGACGCTGAGAGAGTTGATGAAAAGACGGTCATTAAGCTACTTGAATCGTGTTTAAAAGAAGATTGGAAGAAGCGGAAGCAAGCTGGCCTTGCAGCCGTGCTTCTGGCACAACCTACGAGTGAAGAGTCATCGAACTTAGTGGAAATGCGTAAAAAAGTTAGCGACAAACTGAAAAAAAGCAAATGTCCACAGCCTTGGATGATGCGCTTGGAAGGTGAAAATGAGTTTACTGATGCACAAATGTCGCGATTAGTTGGCGAAAGTTTGCCGATTGGACTATCGTTAAAATAAGTCTGCTAGTCAGCAGAGCTTAACAACATAGTGTTATTCAAAGAGGGAGCAGGTGCTCCCTCTTTTTGTTTAGGTCGTCAAAGCGGCTCGTCTTGTGCTAACTCTGATAGATCAAGCAAGTCATGGTTTGCAGCGACTTGGAGCAAGCTCATGATTTGCTCATCTGGGCTGAGTAACGAAAGTGGAGTTTCATCTCCATTTTCTTGTCTAGCAGCATGCAAATCGACGTCTCGCTCGTCAAACCAGTGTTCGATAGGAAGCACTTCAAACGCTGGATCAAGCCCTTTTGTGTCGTATAGATTTTCAATCAGTATTTCTACGGTCTCAGGGTCAATGGCATACATGGTATCTGTATCTAGCTCAGTCGCCCATTCCGCTAAAATGTCTTGTGCCTCATAGCCAAATTCGTAAAGTTGCTGCTCATCTAAGTTTTGTAAGTTTGGTTCTATCGAATGATCGTGGAGCCATTCATCGTCCGGAGTGATGAGTACCTCTTTGATTTGACCATCATGAGTAGACCACGTAAATAATAGTGGGAAATGTGGTTCGTCTGTAGAGTTAGCGACAGCGCTAATGAATATCGGTAAACTTGCCATAATTAAAAATTAACAGCCTAGCGTTAAGGATGAGTGAATGACCAGCCGACTCAAAATCAGCAGTTTCTTTGATGGCGGTAACATAGATGTTATTGATGCCTCAGAACCGGACAATATTAGAGTAAATATACCCAAAGATACAAACTCTGATTTTTATCAATGGTTCTATTTCAGACTACAAGGTGGGATGGGGGAGCAGTGCGTCATACATTTCGAGAATGCTGACGCAGCGGCTTACCCAGAAGGCTGGGAAGATTATCAAGCCGTCGCATCTTATGATCGTGAACACTGGTTTCGTGTGCCAACAGAGTATGTCGATGGTCAATTAATCATTACCCACGTCCCCGACCAAGATAGCATTTATTATGCTTACTTTGCTCCTTATAGCTATGAGCGGCATTTGGATATGATTGCCTGGGCAGCAAGCTATGAGGATTGCATTACACATCATATCGGGGAAACGGCTGAAGGTCGTGATATCACGATGTTAGAAGTAAGTAAGACGCAAGGCTTAGCAAAAAACATTTGGATCATCGCACGACAGCATCCCGGTGAAACGATGGCTGAATGGTTTATGGAAGGATTGCTGGAGCGATTATTTGATGAGTCACATCCTATCGCTCGAGCATTGATGCAACAATGCCGTTTTTACATTGTGCCAAATATGAACCCAGATGGAGCGGTACATGGTAACCTACGCGTCAATTCTAAAGGGGTGAATTTAAATCGGGAATGGAAACGATCTAGCGAGGCAAATAGCCCAGAAGTGTTGGCGGTACAGAAAAAAATGGCTGAAACGGGCGTCGATATGTTTTTAGATATTCATGGCGATGAAGCGCTGCCAGTGAATTTTGTTGACGGTTGTGTTGGGGTGCCAAACTATGATGATCGGATGGCCTCCATGGAAGCTTTGTTTAAGGACATGTTTGAAGCTGTTAGCCCAGATTTTCAAACCGAAATTGGCTATGAGCCTGCTCGATATGGTGAGGCTAATTTAACCGTCGGCTCAAAGTGGGTAGGGAATACCTATAGGTGCCTTTCTTTAACGCTAGAGATGCCTTTCAAAGATAACCAAAATTTACCTGATGAGTTGATGGGGTGGTCACCAGAGCGCTCGAAAATATTGGGTGCAGATGTCTTGTATCCTATTTATCATGTCGTCAATAGTGAATATATGAAAGGTGACTGAGGTGAGACTTTTAGGTCTGTTGTTTGCGGACTGTCTGAGTCCTATGAATTAAACTTTAGCACTTTATTCAAGAGCAAATAAAAAAGCCGAGTCGTAACAAACTCGGCTTTTGGCTTAAGTAATTAGTCGGTGTTAGGTGCGACGCAAGAACACGGGACGTGGATCGGATACATCGCCTTGGTACGCAACACTAAACGGTTTGTTTAAAGTAAGCGCAATATCTAGATTGACATCTTCGGCAAACTGGAAACTGTCGACGCCGCAACGGATCAAGTAGCCTTGTTGGTCCGCCATGAAGTTACCTAACGCACGAATTTCGCCTTTGTAATGTAGGCGCTCACGTAGTAGGCGAGCATAGCTGAAACCACGACCATCCATGAAGCTTGGGAAGTGTACCCCGATCACTTTAAACTGGCTCAGATCAACCCCTTCAAGCGGCTCTATGCCCTCGCCAGCATCAATCCAAATACCTGCCACAGTACCGATATTGTCTCGATTATCTAGCCATTTTTGCATGGGAACGATGGCGTTTTCTGTTATCGCACTTTCAGCATCTTGCTGCCATACATAAGTGTTATCGACGATTTCGCCGTTTTTAATTAGCTTTGGCATATACAGCCTCTTTGAATGGTTTGATGCCGATACGACGGAATGTATCGATGAAACGTTCTTCCTCGGTACGTGTATCGACATAGACATCAATGACTTTTTTAATGACATCGCCGACTTGTTCTTGTGCGAATGATGGGCCAAGAATCTTACCAATTGAAGCATCATGGCCTGATGCACCGCCTAACGAAACTTGGTAAAACTCTGCACCTTTCTTGTCGACACCCAGTATGCCAATGTTACCTACGTGGTGGTGACCACAGGCATTCATACAGCCAGAGATGTTTAAGTCGACTTCGCCGATATCGTATAAATAATCAAGATTGTCGAATGTGTCTTGGATTTGATCTGCAATCGGTATGGACTTCGCATTGGCAAGTGCACAGTAGTCCCCACCAGGGCAGCAGATCATATCAGTTAAGAGCCCAAGGGTAGGCGTTGCAAAGCCATTCTCTTTTGCTGCTTCCCAAAGCTCAATTAACTTGTCCTGACGTACATCTGCCAGTACAAGATTTTGTTCATGACTCACACGTAGCTCACCGTAGCTGAATTGGTCAGCAAGGTCAGCGGCTCTTTCCATTTGGTCTGCTGTCGCATCCCCAGGAGCTTGTCCTGGCTTTTTAAGAGACAAGGTTACAATGCGGTAACCTGGTTTTTTATGGTCGAACGTATTGCGTTCGTACCAGCGAGCAAAACCATTACTTTCGGCGAGCTTGTTTGTGAGTACTTCAGGTTGTTCTTCAAGAGATTCGTATGTAGGCTCTGTGAAGAAACTTGCTAGGCGATCAAACTCGCTCATTGGTACCGTGCTTTCTGAGCCACGTAAGTGAGCCCACTCGGCATCCACACGCTTGCGGAACTCTTCGATCCCCAGTGCTTTCACCAAGATTTTAATACGAGCTTTGTATTTGTTATCTCGGCGTCCGTGTTGATTGTACACGCGAATGATGGCATCCAAGTAGGTCAGTAAATCTTCACGAGGTGTAAATTCACTAATCGTTTCGCCGATCATAGGGGTACGGCCTAAGCCGCCACCAACGATGACTTTAAATCCTATCTCTCCGGCATCGTTTTTCTTCAAGTGAAGACCGATGTCGTGAACTTGAGTTGCTGCACGGTCTGCAGAATCGGTTGCACATACGGCAATTTTGAATTTACGGGGCAAGAATGCAAACTCGGGATGGAAAGTAGACCACTGGCGAATCAGTTCACAGTAAGGGCGAGGATCTGCAACTTCGTCAGCGATGACGCCGGAATACTGATCTGTTGTTGTGTTGCGGATACAGTTTCCACTGGTTTGAACGGCATGCATTTCAACTTTTGCAAGCTCCTCTAAGATATCCGGGACATCTTCGAGTTTGGGCCAGTTTAACTGTAAATTTTGGCGCGTGCTGAAATGTCCGTAACCGCGGTCGTAGCGGCGAGTGATGTCAGCAAGTACTTTAAGCTGCTTGCTGGAAACCATACCGTAAGGGATTGCAATACGCAGCATAGGAGCATAGCGCTGAACATATAGGCCGTTCTGTAAGCGTAAAGGAAGGAACTCTTCTTCTTTAAGCTCATTGTTCAGATAGCGGCGTGTTTGGTCGCGAAATTGCGCAACACGTTCTTCCACTAACTGTTGATCAATTGCGTCATATTGATACATAAAAGACTGAACCATTGTTGTATAAATTCTAGGTGGCCTAAATTTACCAAAATTCCTTTATTCCTAAAATGAATATTTATCTATATCTTTAAAAATATTAGACCTAAGGCTTTATAGTTGGACCACGAAATGCGAAAAAATACCTTACTTCTTTACTTGGTCTTTCGTTTTGAGGGGTGACTAAGGTAACATTAGCTCATACTTTAGTTCACACGTTTTAATTAAGGGTGAGTATGAACATTACGATTACAGATAGTGCTCAAGAGTACCTATCAGGGCTACTTGAAAAACAAGGTGTTGAAGGCATGGCAGTGCGTATGTTTATTCAACAGCCAGGAACACCATATGCAGAAACTTGCCTCGCGTACAGTCGTCCTGAAGAGAAAGACGACACAGATGAAACATTGGAGTTGCCAAAGCTTCGAGTCTATATTGAAAAGAATTCAGTGCCTTTTTTAGATGAGGCCTTTGTCGACTACGCGACTGAAAAGATGGGTGGTCAACTAACGATTAAAGCACCCAATGCAAAAATGCCAAAGGTTAGTGCAGACAGCCCGATTGAAGACCAAATAAACTATGTTTTGTATTCCGATATCAATCCTGGTCTCGCAGCCCACGGCGGTGAAGTGAAATTGGTTGAAGTGATCGACGGCCAAATTGCCGTGCTTCAGTTTGGTGGTGGCTGTCAAGGTTGCAGTGCTGTGGATCTGACTCTGAAAGAGGGGGTTGAGAAAACATTGATTGAAAAAATCCCTGGTTTGACGGCGGTCAAAGACGAAACAGACCACACAGTGACTGATAACGCGTTTATGTAATACATTTGAGAGCGAAAAAAGGAGCCAATCGGCTCCTTTTTTAATGTCTTTAGCTGACGCTATTATCCACGTTGGCGATTTGGTAGAACGTCACGTAGCGTCTCAGCCATTTCAAGTAACGTTTTTTCAGTGGTTTGCCAGTCTATGCATGCATCGGTAATGGATACGCCATACTCAAGGTCAGTAAGGTTTGCAGGGACTTTTTGGTTGCCCCAGCCAATATTACTTTCGATCATCAATCCCATAATGGAGTTATTACCTTGGGAGATTTGACGAGTCGCATCAAGCGCTACTTCTGGCTGGCGTTCTGGTTTCTTAGCTGAGTTCTCATGCGAGCAATCGACCATGATGTTGTGTTTCAGGTTCGCCTTGGTCAAAGCCGCTTCACTTTCTGCGATGTGCTCTGCGCTGTAGTTAGGTAGACCATTGCCCCCACGCAGTACTAAGTGACCGTACGCATTACCTTTGGTATTCACAACAGTGACTAAACCTGTTTCATCAATACCTAGGAATGAGTGCCCGTGTGATACAGACTGCATAGCATTAACAGCAACGGTCATCGACCCATCGGTGCCATTTTTAAAGCCCACAGGCCCAGATAAGCCAGATGCCATTTCACGGTGGGTTTGTGACTCGGTTGTACGTGCGCCGATTGCAGACCAGCTAATTAGGTCTTGATAGAACTGAGGTGAAATTGGGTCCAGAGCTTCAGTTGCAAGCGGAAGCCCAAGCTCTGATAGGTCGATGAGCAATTTACGCGCTTTGCGCATGCCTTTATTAATATCAAATGTGCCGTCTAAATTCGGATCATTGATAAGACCTTTCCAGCCAACTGTGGTTCGAGGCTTCTCGAAATATGCGCGCATAATAATGTAGAGCGAGTCATCTACTTTTTCCGAAAGGGCTTTTAGGCGGCGAGCATAGTCTAGGGCAGCTTCAGGGTCATGAATTGAACAAGGGCCAATAACGATAGCGAGTCGATGGTCCTTGCCGTCCAGAATATTTTTTATGACGTCGCGCGATTGTGCGATTTGTTCGCGAATGCCATCGGTGATAGGTAGTTCTTCCTTAAGTGCTTTAGGTGTCACCAAAGGGGTGAAGGAGGCAATGTTTAAATCCTCCAAACGGGAATCGCTCATATCAATAAATCCTAATATAACTTTTTGTATAATTTAATTGTGTTGTTTTTCATGTGATTACGACACTACATGGTTTTTATAGCAGAATGAAGTGGCCGAGATGAGAAAAGTTGAAAAATAACAACAAACCATAAAAAAAGACGCTAAATAAAAGCGCCTTTGAGTTGAGTGTTAACGAATGTGGGGCAGTTTGTTTCTAGTGTAAAACTTTATGTATGCGTTAAAAGAATAGATACTTTACGCCAAAGCTTGCTAAGGCCGTGGCAAGAACTGGCTGCAGAACTTTGTTCGGTACATACGAAGCGATTTTTGTGCCGATATATATTGCCGGTATTGAGCCAATTAATAAGCCAGCTAATAAGTAGTAGTCTACATTTCCAAGTAATACATGACCTAAGCCTGCAACAAGGGTTAGTGGTACGGCGTGCGCTAAATCTGTCCCGACAACATTACGTGCCTGCATTGCAGGGAATAGAAGCATCATCATAGCTGTGCCAAGTGCGCCCGCACCGACAGATGTAAGCGTGACAAAAATACCTAGAACAATCCCACATAGAAAAATTGCCTTTGTGCCGTCTGATTGGCTATCACTGCGCGGCTTAATTAGAGCATGTATTTGTTTTCTGAACACAATGACGAAAGCCGTCATCAGAAGCATTAGACCGAGAGTACTAGTTAGTAAGTGCTGATAATGCTCGGGGTGTTCGAATTGTGACAGGGCCCATACCGTTAAAAATGAGGCAGGAAGGCTGCCAGCCGCCATAGCTCCCATGATCCGCCAATTAACATTGCCGCGCTTAGCATGCATGTACACCCCTGTACTTTTGGCAATACCGGCATATAGCAGGTCAGTGCCAATGGCTATATGAGGAGGGAAACCGAAAATAAGAAGCAGAGGTGTCATTAAGGAGCCACCACCAACGCCGGTTATTCCAACAGCTAAACCGACGCCAAGGCCGGCTACTATGTACCAAATAAAATCCATCACGAGTCATCTTTAAGAGATTAGTGGTGGCAACCTTAAGGCTTTTTTACTATTCTATAAAGTAATATTTTTTTATGTTTTTAACTCTTTTTAGAATAAGGACGGTGGGCTTATGAAGCTACAGCAGTTGCGATACATCTGGGAGGTGGCAAGACACGATTTGAACGTCTCAGCGACCGCTCAAAGCTTATACACTTCTCAGCCTGGTGTAAGTAAGCAAATTCGTTTGTTGGAAGATGAGTTAGGTATCGAAGTATTTGCTCGAAGTGGCAAGCATCTTACCCATGTTACACCCGCCGGAGAGAAGATTATTGCCTTGGCCGGTGAAATTCTTAATCAGACACAAAGCATTAAAAAGGTTGCGAAAGAATTCAGTGATGAGCGCAAAGGCTCACTCGACATTGCAACTACTCACACCCAAGCGCGCTACGCGTTACCCAATGTCATCCACAATTTTATTGCTGGTTACCCTGATGTCACATTGCACATGCATCAAGGTACACCCATGCAAATCGCGGAGATGGCTAATGACGGTGTGGTAGACTTTGCAATTGCAACCGAAGCCTTAGAAATGTTCGGTAACCTCATTATGTTGCCATGTTATACATGGAATCGTTCTGTCGTAGTGCCAAAAGATCATCCGCTGGCGACAGTAGACACATTAACACTTGAAGCATTAGCTGAGCACCCGATTGTGACGTATGTATTTGGCTTTACGGGGCGATCACAACTGGATGAGGCATTTCAACAAGCAGAATTGGAGCCGAATGTCGTGTTCACCGCGGCGGATTCTGATGTGATTAAAACCTATGTTCGTTTGGGACTTGGTGTTGGGATTGTTGCAACGATGGCCTACGATGCGTCAGCTGACAATGATTTAGTTGCCATTGATGCGTCTCATTTGTTTGCAGACAGTACCACTAAAATCGGCATTCGAGGGAATACGTTTATTCGTGGCTACATGTATAAATTCATACAGTCTTTTGCTCCTCATTTAACTCGGGAGTTAGTTGAGGCTGCGATGCAGGCTCCTACTCGTCAAGATGTCGACGAACTTTTTACAGACATTGAATTGCCAAGGCTGTAATAGATGTTTTCAATGGGGTCGTTAGCTTAGTTCAAATTCGAATTGTCATATAAAAGCCTTAAACTGATTTTACTGTTTAAGAGGAGATGACGATGAAGGCGCTTATTAAGAGACTGGCTGACCGAATTAGTGCACCTAACGTAGATTACATAGAGGTCGAGTGGCAAGGATGGGATGCGTGGGTTGAGTATGACCTAAGCTCATCGAATAGAGAGCATTGACTGCTCTCTATTAATTTTTTTCCCTAAACAATCATGTCGACTGGCTGATTTTGTGCGTTGATAGCGGCTAAATAGTCCATGATCCCTACATCAACACTTTTCTGTAGATCTTTCACACCCTGATTACCAAATATGCGATTGAATTCGATTAAATAGGGCGTAGCACCGACCATCGCGACATCGAAGCCCCCGTGGTCTATTCCTAAATGAGTCGCGACGTACTCGACTAGGTCGAGCGCTTCTTTGGGGATAAGGGCCACTTCTACTTGTCCACCTTGGCTAATATTATTATAGAAACCTTTCTCTGCTTGAAGGCGCCAATATCCCCCAACCACTTTATTGCCTACCCAAACAATGCGTAAGTCACGATCTATCGGTAAGTATTCTTGAGCGTATAAGGTTTGTGATTTAGATTGATAGTCCTGCCACTGCATTATATTGTCGATCAGAAAAACACCGTTCCCCATGCTACTCCGCGGTATTTTTGCGACAAAAGGAGTGGGCATCACCTCCCAGATTCGGTCTGCTTCGTAAGGTGTATTGGCAGATATTTCTGTGTAAGGGTGGTTCATTGGTGCGATTGTCATAAATGTGCGTGTCATTTCGACTTTATCGTGACCAATCATATACGACGCTAAACTTGGAAATATTTGTTTTTTGAGTCCGTGAACTAAAGCATTTAATTGCCAATACTCTGGAAATAATACCCTATCTGCAGCTCGAATTTCATCAAGATGAGCGTACATGTTATCCGGTTTTATATAGATGACGTTAGGTAAATGTAAAGTACGTAGTGCGTCAAATGAAACAATTTTCATAGGTGGGATGTCGAACAATTGAAAGCGAGATAATAAGCTTAAACAAGAAAACGACAAAGCAATATTTTACTGGTTTGTGTAGGTTTTATGTTCACTTCGTAACCAATAGGGTACCCCCGTTTGATTGATAAATTCTTTGGCTTGATTACCTTGCAACAGCGTAAGTGTTGCAAGCATTCCTGCTTGTACGCACGTGGCGCCAGCGACACTGACACTGCGATAGGGTGAGCGAATAGGCCAGCCTGTTTTCGGGTTCAAAATGTGTCCGAATCGCTTACCATCTATCTCGATAAATCGCTTCGTATCGCCAGACGTAGCCAATGCTCCTTGGGTGAGCTCTAGATCGATATCCGACCGATGTGATTGACTTAAGCTTTCAATGCCCACGTTCCAAGGAGTGGGTGGGCATTGATTTTGTTTGCAGGCCAGATCACCACCAAAATTTACCAGGAGTCGGTATCTTAGTGATTTTGTCGCGAGGTATTCACTTAAAATATTGAGGACACGGTCTACCGCGTATTCTTTACCAATGCCTCCAAAGTCCAGTTCTACCCCTGTAGGGATAAGGATCGACTCAGGCGTGTCTGGTAACCATTTAAGATTAGAAAACCCAATGTAAGGCATTAACTCATCAATATCCTGTTGTTTTGGAAGCCGAGTCCTCGTCAACGACCATATCTCACGAAGTCTTCCAGATGTGATATCAAATAATCCATCAGATAATTGCCATGCTTGGTATGCAAAGCCCAAGAGGGATTGTGTTTCTTGGTCGATTAATTGTTCAGCATCGTGTTGTTTGTGTAAATTTGCCCAAGTATTGTCTATCACATAACGACTATATTTGTATTCTATTCGCCATGCTTCTGCGACACCTAACGTGCTTACTTCAGTAAGTTGAGAGTGAGTCAGCTGTGGAGCGTCGATTAGAATTTCACATGTGCTGGCCATACATTGAAATACAACTTTGGACGTATCCGATTTATAAAGGTGTGGGGAAGGGTGACAGGAAGGATTAGCAGAGGCAGCAATATGTAGTTTTATCGGTGTCATATTATCCTCTGCTAATTCTTGTGATTACTTAGAAACGATAGCCTAACGTTACCATGATCGCATCCATACTTGGGTACAAGTCTTGCGACGTCAGTTTACCGAACCCTTTATTTCCTGTGCTATCTTGGTGATACAGAGCGATCTTGCCATAGGCTTCGCTGGAGTTCTCAAACTGGTAGCCATATTTTAACCCCAGTGTGTAAGTTGTCATGTCTCCAAGGCGGTAGTCTGCACTCGCGTAATCCTGCGACAAATAATTGTTGCTGGTTAGGTAGCGTTGGTAAAAGTCCGCAGCAGATTGCTGGTAGAGCCTTAGCTGTGGTTCAAGGTATTGATGATCGAATCTAAACCGATATTTGGTCTCTAGTGTATGTGATGTGACTCCCCAATCGTCCCACATGTAACGGTAACTAAGGTCTAGTATATCGTTATTGGTGAGTTGATATTTTGTTTGCCAATAGACGGTTTGCTTTAGCCGAGAGTCAGGTCGTTTTTCAAATAGGTATTGGTTTTCGCCCGCAATTTGGTAATTACCGCCTGTGTTTACGTCTATTACGGATAGAAATTTGTAAGGATCGGTTTGGTAGCCACTGCTTTGGCTGACACCATAATTAAATTGCATCAGCGTACGGCGGTTAATGACTTGAGTAACTCCGAAGAGCGCATCAGTCAGAGACTTTGAATCATCACTCTTTTCTCTTGCACTGTTAATCGTGCTTAAACCAGTCGGAACTCCGCCTTCTGGATTAATTGTGTCGTTGGATGCGCTTAGTCCCAGTGTCAGGGTCGTATTCTTATTATTGAGATAACGAGATAATGAGCCATTGATACCTACGGACTGATAATCATGTTCAGCAGACAGATGTGAACCGATGCTATAAGCCCAATCGCGCCCAGCGGGAGCGTTCCAATTAATCGAGAATGCGCCACGAGTATCCCTAAAGGTGTCATCTAAAGGCGTGGTATTAGGGGGAACGTCATAAGTACCGTTGCCTGATGGGCTTGAAAAGGTTTGGGTCGAATCGCTTGGCGTTGCACCGTTTGGAGAAGCGCCTGTCAATGTGTCACCCACGATTTTCGTGGTCAGTGCTGTTTCACTATCATATTTACGCTTTAACTCCAGCACTGGCTCTATTGCGCTAACGCGAGAATCACTCTCGCTATATACCATCAATGCCGAATCAACATCCCAGTTTTCTCCAGCGTTAGCGTTGCTGCTTATTCCTGCGGTTAAAGCACAGCTTGCAGTCGCGAGCAATGTTGCTATGTCTTTTGGGGAGCGTTGTTTAGTTGCAGCCACAGCCACCTCCTGCAAAACCTTGACCACCAGAGCTTGCTTCTTTACTGAAATAAACATGGTCATTGAGGCTCGTTTCAATTGGGTCATTGATGAGATTCATTTCATCTTGGGCGAGCAGGTCTCGCTCCCAAGGTTTGACACCTAAATCGGAACAACCCGCGAGCATATAGATCGCTGTGATCACAATAGATGAGCGTATTAATTTATTGAGCATGCTAAAGGTCCTCATGAATGAGCTGCTGTATTTGTTGCTCATATGCTGCAGTTTGATCTGAATGAAAGCCTATGTGGGTGGCGCGAACTCTTCCTTGGCGATCCAATAAAAAGCTTGTTGGCATGCCGATGACTTCAAAAGCTTCTGGCATTTGGCCATCAGGGTTAAATAGGACATCAAATTCAGGCGGAAGTGATTGCAAAAAGTCCAATGCATTTGCTCGATCTTGGTCGAGGTTGATGGCAACTATTTTAAATCCGTCATCCCGATACTTATTGGTCATATTGTTCATCCATGGAAATGAAGATCGACATGGACTGCACCAAGATGCCCAAAAATCGACTAAAACAATGTCACCTCGATAATCTTCAAGATGTTTAGATTCACCTTTGAAGGCAGGCATCTCGAAAGTAGCTAGTGGCGCAAGTTCAGCGTTGGAAGTAGGGAGGACTTGAGTATCCGCGTGCGCGACGGCGGCAACAGTAAGTAGCCCTGCTAACAGCATACGCTGTGCCCGTACAAAATAGTTTTTTGCAAAAAGGTAATGTGTCATGGCGCATCCTCAGAGTGTGTTGTCATTGACATTAAGAGTTCAAGCTTAAGGCAATCTTAAGGGATGCATTAAGCTTAGCTTAAGCTTTGTGACGTAACTTAAAGTACGACACAAACTTTAATTGGAGCCGCTATGAAGCATTGGCTGATCACTATGAAATCTTTTTACTTACTTATATGGATGTTTGTGAGTGTTGTCGCGAGCGCTGGCGAGTTTTTAAAGCCGGATCAGGCGTTTGTTCTCTCATCTACCCCTGATGGTGTTTTGGAATGGCAAATTTCACCTCACTACTACTTATACAAAGATAGAATTCGGGTTAGTGAGGTGGGGCAAAAACGTGATTTGCATCTCATGTGGCTATCTCAAGCAGAACAGAAAGATGATCCGAATTTTGGTTTGGTAGAGGTATTCCATGACCAAGTGAGAGTAAAGGTGACCGATACAAAGGCGTCTGGTGCTCCGACAGCGTATGAGGTCACGTATCAAGGCTGTTCTGAGCAAGGTTTGTGTTATCCACCTCAACAAAGGACCGTTACGTTGTCCTTGACAAATGAGCAGGCTGTGACTCAGCCGAGCCCTACGACGAAAGAGCAGGGCTTGGTTTCGGGGTTGATGAATAACGGTGTGTGGGTGACTCTGCTCACATTCTTTGCATTAGGACTAGGACTTTCATTGACGCCTTGTGTACTTCCAATGGTGCCTATTTTAGCTGGGGTTATTGCTGGTCAATCGGGTAAGTTATCAAGTAAAAAAGGTTTTGTGCTGGCATTAAGTTATGTGCTTGGTATGTCAGTAACCTATACGATTGCAGGGGTATTGGTAGGGATATTTGGGGCGCAATTAAACCTTCAGGCGGCCATGCAAAACCCTTGGATCTTAGCCTTTTTTGCGCTTGTATTTGTGTTGTTGTCACTTTCGATGTTTGGGCTCTATGAATTACAGCTTCCTGACAGGCTCCGCAATAAGATGGATGCGCTAGGGTCAAACCGAAAAGGAGGGCAGCTGTTCGGTGTTGCCATAATGGGGGCCATCTCCGCATTGGTTGTATCACCTTGCGTTTCTGCGCCTTTGGCGGGTGCTTTGCTATACATCAGTACGACTGGAGATGCTTGGTTGGGCGGTGCGGTATTATTTGTGTTGAGCATCGGCATGGGGGGGCCACTTCTAATAATGGGTTTGGGGGGCGGCCGCTTCTTACCTAAAGCTGGTATGTGGATGCAGCACGTGAAAGCCTTTTTTGGCGTAGTGCTTCTAGGAGTTTCGATCTCTTTATTAGGACGCTTTTTACCAGAATATGTGAGTACAATGATGTGGGCGTTATTACTGCTTGCCTACGGCTGCTATATTATACCGAATACTTTATCAGGTAAGTGGCGTCGTATGCAGTTAGCGGGTTCGATAGCGCTATTGTTTTACAGTTTGAGTATTGGTAGTTCATCTCTCGCTGGTTCGCCAAGTTTAATGACTCCGCTGAAATTTTTTGGCACAGCGACCTCAAATGAAGATGAAGGGCAACAAAGCGCATTATTTACTCGCTATGATTCGGTGCTAGATGTTCAAAATCAGATTGCGCGTGCCAATGCGGATGGATTGCCTGTTGTGCTCGATTTGTATGCGGATTGGTGCACTGCGTGTAAAACTATGGAGAAAGAAGTTTTCGATAAGGCGAGTCTTCATAGTCAGGCAGATAGATATCAATTTATTCAACTGGATATAACTGACAACACTTCAAAGCATCATGCATTTATGGAGTCTTTAGGTATATTCGGCCCTCCAGCTATCGTATTTTTTAACAGTGATGGCACTCTTTCAGACGTTACACAAGGTGAATTATCTGAGCGTGAAATGCTCGAACACCTAGATAAATTGAGGTAAGCAAATTGAGAATACTATTGGTCGAAGACGATCAGTCTTTAGGTGACGGTATGTGTGTCGCACTACGGCGCGAAGGTTTTGTGATCGACTGGTTATCCGATGGTGTGCAAGCGTTACAAGCTATCGAACAGGAAGCCTTCGATCTGATTATTCTGGATCTTGGATTGCCGCGAATGGATGGTATGACTGTCTTAGCTAAGGCTCGGGAGAAAGCTATTGATACACCTGTACTCGTGCTGACAGCAAGAGACTCGTTGGAGGATCGTGTAAGTGGTTTAGATGCTGGCGCGGATGACTATGTTGTGAAGCCGTTTGATATTGTTGAAATAAAGGCGCGTATCCGAGCTCTTGTTAGGCGCGCGAAGGGCCGCTCCATTTCCACAATCACCCATGGTGATGTTGAGCTGCATCCAGATAGTATGCAAGTACTTTATCAGGGACGAGATGTGTCACTTACACGACGCGAATTTGTGTTGCTGAATGAATTGATTTCTCGGCCAGGTCATGTATTTACGCGAGATGCAATCATCCAATCGCTGTATGGTTGGGGGGAGGAGGTAGAAAGTAATACCCTGGAAGTGCATATACATCATTTGCGTAAGAAGTTTTATCCCGGATTAATTCGTACAATTCGTGGTATTGGCTATGTCATCGAAAAGCAAGTTGGAGAGTAGCTTGTGTTTAAGGCACTGAATAAGTATTTGCCTAATTCCATTAAGCAGCGAACGCTGATTCTGGTGATGTCGTTGTTTACGTTGACGAGCCTACTTTTGGGTGTTGTAAGTGTAGGTTTTGCTAATCATGAAGTAGAAGAGTTGTTCGATGCACGGTTGGCGCAGCAGGCTAGATTATTATTGAAACTAGCAGGGGAGGATTTGTCTGAAGGGCGCAAAGTACCGACCTTTGTTTATCCCTCTGTGGTAACGGAGTCAGATGAATACGAGCTGTCTGCGGTTGGGCATGAATACGAAAGTAAGATTTATTTTCGTATTTGGCGAAACGATAAAGTGGTTGCATCCTCTGATAGTCAAAGCATTGAGCCAGAACAAACGCACTACAACGGTTTTGGATCTGCAAAAAGTGAACGATATGAATGGCGTACATTTGAGTTGACCAAAACGCTAGAAAAGGACAATCAGTTTCGAATAGTCGTTGCCGAGCGTTTGGATGTTCGTGGAGAGATTGTCACTGAAATTGTTTTGAATACCGTGCTACCTCAGCTAATCGGTTGGCCTTTAATTGGCTTGCTAGTATGGGGTGCTGTAGGTATAGGTTTGGAGCCATTGAAGCAATTAACGAATAGAATTCAGAAAATTGAGCCAGCCCAACTCGAACCTGTAAACCTACAAAACGTCCCGCAAGAGTTAGCACCTATTCAACAGGCGTTAAACACCTTACTGTCAGAGATCGACGATTTGATGGCTCGCGAAAAACGCTGGATCGCTGATGCGGCCCATGAGCTAAGGACGCCACTTGCGATATTGAAGTTGCATGCGCAGAACGCAGAGTCTTCACAAAATGAGCAAGAAAGGCAGCATTCACTGTTAAAAATGGTGGATGGTGTTGATCGAAGTGCGCGAATTGTTGAGCAGCTACTCGCCTATGCTCGCGTTGAAAGTCAGTCTCAAGGGACTTGTAGTAAAGAGATTGCGTTACAAAAAGAGACGCGACAGATATTGGCAGAGCTTTATCCAATCGTCGCTGAAAAAGACATTGTGCTGGAGGTTCGAGATAGTGAAAAAGAACTGATGTTTCCTATCGAAGTAAATCACTTGGAGATCATTTTACGAAACCTAGTATCCAATGCCGTCAAATTTACGCCTGTGGGTGGCCGTATCGATATAGGGTGGTATCGCTTTCAAGACAGTGTGACTTTAGATGTCTCAGATACGGGCGAAGGGGTTTCCAGAGAGAATCTAACACGCCTAACAGAGCGCTTTTTCCGTGGCAGTGATCATTCGGGGGCTGGGCTGGGATTGTCCATCGTTGCTGCGCTCACAAAACAATATGACGCCACAATAAATTTCGAGCCCAATCGTCCCAATGGACTTACTGTTCGAGTTTCTTTTCCACCATAAAGCTTCGTAATGAAGCTGAATCTGTAGAGTTCATACCGCTTAAGAAGCGGTTTTCTATTTAAGTGAGGGAGCATTTAATGCCAGAGTGGATGTACATCTTGTTGTTAACCTTAATGGCAGGGTTAGCGATGCCCTTAGGCGGATTATTAGCAACGCTCGATAGTTTTCGTCCCAATTGGTTGAATGAAGAGCTACGGCATAGTGTTACGGCCTTTGGTGGCGGAGCACTATTGTCTGCCGTCGCTTTCGTTCTTGTGCCTGAGGGTATCGAGCCATTTGATCCGTGGTTGAGCGCAGGGCTGTTTTTGCTAGGTGGAATCATGTTTATGATGATCGATATACAATTGGATAAACACCATACTTCTGCTGGGCAGTTAGCGGCAATGCTTTCAGATTTTATCCCAGAATCCATTGCTTTGGGGGCATCGATAGCATTAGGCAAAGGGTCGTCTGTATTGCTAGCGTTATTGATCGCTATGCAGAATGTCCCTGAAGGTTTTAATGCATTTCGTGAGCTTAAGGCGTCCAGTCGATACCGCTCTTCGACAATTTTAACGGTACTGGCTGTATTAGCTTTGGCTGGGCCCGCAGCGGGCTTGCTAGCGTATTATTGGTTGGCATCATTCAGCGAGCTGGTGTCGGGGATAATGCTGCTCGCCGCGGGAGGTATTCTCTATGCCGTATTCCAAGATATTGCACCGCAAGTGCGATTAGAAAAACACTGGGGGCCTCCATTGGGGGCTGTTATTGGCTTTGTTTTAGGATTAATGGGATTCATGCTAACTCATAAATCGATACATATTTAAAAAATGTATACAAAAGTCGCTCTCTAGAGATATCATTGCTCCTCTACAAGGAGTATTTGATATGTCAAAGTTAATGTCCGATCTAAGTGTCAGTGCTGTTGTCGCTGGTTTTATAGCTGTTCTAATCGGTTTTGCAAGCTCGGTAGCGATCGTCTTCCAAGCGGCAGATGCCGTGGGGGCAAGTGAAGCGATGAAAATTTCTTGGATCATGGCCCTAGGATTAGGGATGGGGGCAACGTGTTTTTTTCTCTCATGGTGGTATAAAGCACCTGTTATTACAGCTTGGTCTACGCCTGGAGCAGCGTTACTAGCAACTAGCTTAACGCAGGCGTCGTATGCGGAAGCGATTGGTGTCTTCATATTCGCAGGTGGATTGGCATTAGCGCTAGGGCTATCTGGCTTATTTGATAAGCTCATGCGCTGGATACCGTTACCCATCGCGTGTGCAATGTTGGTGGGCGTTCTATTTAACTTTGGTGTCGCGATATTTACCTCAATGCAAACAAATTTATTGATGGTGAGTGTCATGTTTGCTGGTTACTTAATCGCAAAAAAGTTGATGCCTAGATACGCAATAGTGTTTGTTCTCATCATCGGATTAATGATGACGGTATTTGCGTCCGACGCAGATTTTAGCGGTATACCACTTGAACTTGGACAATTTTACTGGGTGACTCCAGAATGGAATATGTCGTTAATTCTGGGGGTCGGAATACCTCTATTCATCGTTACACTTACCTCCCAAAACATACCAGGCGTTGCTGTCATGCGCTCTAGTGCTTACGACGTTCCGGTGTCTAATTTGCTTTCTTGGACAGGGGGGGCGACCGTATTACTTGCGCCGTTGGGCGGTTTTGCATTCAATTTGGCGGCGATTACTGCAGCAATTTGTAGTGGTCCTGAGTCTCATCCTGATGAAAAGAAACGCTATATTGCTGGCATGTCTGCTGGAATTTTTTATTGGCTTGCGGGGATCGCTGGGGCTACATTAGTAGGAGTGTTCGCTGTATTCCCTAAAGAAATGATTGCCGCACTAGCAGGTATAGCGTTGTTGGGAACCATTGGTGCAAATTTAAAATCAGCATTTGACGACGATTCTCTGCGCGAGCCAGCGTTAGTTACATTTTTAACTACTGTCTCTGGTGTGTCATTTTTTGGTGTGGCATCGGCGTTTTGGGGGATTTGTTTTGGTGTATTAGTGCTTGTCGTTCAGCGTATGGAGTGGCACAAATGAGCGCTCATTTAGAATTAGTGGATCGCTTAAAGGCCGATATTTTGTCTGGCGAGTTAGAGCGCGGCCGACCATTACGGCAACAAGAATTATCGCGACGCTACAATATCAGTAGGATTCCTGTTAGAGATGCCATTGCGGCATTGCGGGGTCAAGGTTGGCTCGTCGCGCATGGTAAAGCAGGGGCAATGGTACCTGAACTAGACTGGGTTGAAGCTGAAGATCTTTATCAGATGCGTTCGATGCTTGAATGCCAGTTACTTAAATATGCCATGCCGAATATCACCCATGAGCAAATAGGTCGAGCGCGAGACGTTAATAATCGTTTAGGCTGTAATGATTTGGACCTAATAGAGCGAGGACGACTAAACTGGCAGTTGCATGCAGTATTGTATGACGCTGCGCAGCGACCATTGTTATTTAAAACTGTCGCAGCGATTAATGAGCAAGTCCGTCGCTACATGGGGTTCCAATATGTACCGCTCGATTATCAGCATGTGAGTCAAACAGAGCATGAACAGCTATTTCGGTACTTAGAGCAAAAAAAACCTCTAGAAGCGATAGAATTACTTAGAAATCACATTGAGGAAGCAGGGATTCTGCTAGTAAAGTATCTTAAATCAACAACCGCTTAAGTTCGGATAGGGCTGGTAATAACGTGGATAAAGCTTTTTTTCAAAACAAGGCCGCTCAAGAAAGTGCAGGTTACGCCAAGTTAAAGACGTTGGTGGCGGATGAGTTTGAGAATGCTCGTCAATCTATTAGGCAGATGCTGCAAGGGTTGGGAATTGTACATGTTGACCAAACCTCCAGCGGTAAAGGGGTCATTGATGCCTGCAGAGCGCATCGTTACGATGTAATCTTGTGTGATTATCGATTGGTAGGCAATAAGAATGGTCAGCAAGTTTTAGAAGAGCTCAGAGAGCTTAAACTGCTCAAACCTGATGTGGTATTTGTGATTGTGTCTGCTGAAACGAGTCGTGATGTCGTGATGGGGATTATGGAATCTCAGCCTGATGAGTATCTATCAAAACCTTTCACGCAAGCTGTGCTGGCGAGGAGGTTAGAGCGACAGTTTAAGCAGGCTAAAGCGTTATCGAAGATGAAAATGTTACTGGCCGCACAAAAATATACCGAGCTTATTAAAGGTTGCCTAGCCCATATTAATGCCCAAGGACGGTATGCTCCCTGGTGCAAGCGGACGCTTGTAGAAGCATATTTAGCGACGAAACATTACTCTCAGTTGGAAACGCTTTGTAAGCAAGAGTTGCAAGATCGAGACTTAGATTGGCCTATGTTAGGGCTCGCTAAAATGCACATCGAAAAGGGTGACATAGACCTAGCAATTTCAATGCTAGAGAAGCTCTTGCAATTATTTCCACAAACCATCTCAGCGTACGATCTCTTAGCTCAATGCTTAGAGGATAGCGGTAAAACAGAAGAAGCACAGCAAGTGCTAGAGGATGCCTTGCGTATATCTCCGCGCATACACAAGCGTCAGAAACATATGGCGACGGTGAGTATGGTCAATGGTGATGCGCAATCTGCACTGAAGGCGAGTCAGCAAACTGTAAGGTTAGGGGCAAACTCTATTTATGAAAATCCTGACGACTATATACAGTTAGTCGATATTGTTGCGGAGTCTTCTGATTCTTCGGAAAGTAAGCAAGATCAAAAGCGTTTGCTCGCCGAAGCATCTCAGGCACTTAGTACGGTTACGAAACGTTTTGCCAACAATGATCGCGTCAAGCTTCGTAAAACATTGGCAGAAAGTCGCTTAATGGCTTCTCAAGGGTATGTGAGAGAGGCCCAGCAATCTCTCTCGATGGCTAAAACACTCGCATCTGAAATGGATGGAGGGATGCCAACTGAGTTTGCTTTGGAATATGGTAAGACACTCTATGGCGCAGGAGAGAAAGAGCATGCAGAGGCGGTTTTATCATCTCTAGTTAATGACTCTACGACACAAGAGAACCTGCGACAACAAGCAGCTGACTTTCTAGATGAACCCGTCAGCAGTGCGGCGAAAGCCGAAGCAAAAGGACTCAATAAAGAAGGCCTGTCTTTGTACGCAAACAAAGATTACCAAAAGGCTGTTCAAGAGTTTAAGAAAGCATTAGCTCTCTCTCCTAGGCACCCTGGGCTAAATTTGAATTTGGTGCAAGGCTGCTTAAAGTTAATGGAATCAGAAGGTTCAAAGCACTATTTAATCACAGAATGTGTAGAAGCTTTTAAACGTTTACAGCATGTTTCTGAACGGCACAAGCAATATAAGCGGTTAGTAGCGTTAAGAGAATATCTCGCGAAAAATTATAAGACTAAGGTGTAGGGGATGAGCATGAAAGCAGATGATAATCAATTGCCTTTTGCAGATGTTATTGGCGCATCGGTCAATGATATGCGTAACTCTTTAGGTCAGGTGTTATATAAACTCACAGGGATTTCTGAAGAGTTAGATACGCAAGAAAGTAAGCTGGGGTTGCAAGTCGTTGAATACGAAGTAACGCGTATGCAAAACGTCATGAATCAGTTGCATGGCTTATACCTTATCGAAACCGACTCACTAACGATTCAAATGCAAGAGGTGTATGTATTTGAATTGATAGATGACATCTTGGCCGGAATGAATGGGCTTTTGGCGAATAAAAAAGTTGAGGTAGAGTTACGTGGTGAAGATATATGCTGGTATTTGGATCCTTACTTGATGACAAATGTCTTGAATATCGCGATTCTGAATGCTGTACGTTACACCAATGACAAAATTTGTATCACGCTTGTGCACAGCGAAAAAGGCTTGAGTATTTCAATTGATGATAATGGGCAAGGGTACCCTGATGTCGTGCTTGAACGCTTTAATAATGTTAAAGCGGGGATGTCTATCGAAGAAGTGTCTAGCCAAAATATTGGCTGGTTATTTTGCGAAAAAATTGCGTCATTACACAAGAATCAAGGCAATGCAGGCGAGACTATTTTAGATAATGAAAGTGTTATTTCAGGTGGTCGTTTACAAGTACTCTTACCATAAAAATCACAATTAACACCTGCGGTCACGTTTTATTTGGTCGGATTACGGGGCAGGGTCATTGAGGAATATAAATAGCTAATTTTGCCCCGCCTAGGCTATTAGACTTAAGTTTCTCTATGCGTCCTGTGCGCCCTTCGACGTTATGTGCTGTGGCTGAAAGCTCTGCAAAATACAGCCCTAGTCCAGTATTTGAACCAAATAGCAGCTCATCTTCTTGATGATCGTTGTTGTTGTATCCTGGTCCGTCATCTTCTATAGAAATGACTAGATATTCTTTGTCTAATGATGCGTTAAGTTCAATCTTTGATTTTGCGAATCGCAGGGCGTTATAAACGGCCGTACCAACGACGGCAGTCATAAGACGCTCGTCAAATACCCCCATCAAATTCCTATCGGCGTTAAACGAAAGGTCCAGATTCTTGGCGATGGCAGACTGGGATAACGCAAAGACTTGGTCATCAAGGAATTCTTCCAGTGAGAAGCAGTCATAGTGAACATGGTACCCATCAGACGCTAGTCGATATAAATAAAGGTATTCTACCCACTCGTCGTTGAGCTGCTTCATACCTTCTTCTACTTTTTGTATGGCTTTTTCAACGTCGGGTTTCAGTGGTTGACGCTTAAGAGTTTCTAACTGATAAAGAAGGGAGCCTATATGATTTTTGCTTTCATGAATTGCACTGGCAAGAATCGTGCTGATATCCATTTTTTCCATAGGGACTCTACTTGGCTGATTTTAGAATGTGAATGCGCTGCTGTGCAGCACTATCTGGTGCATCCGCTTTACCGGCTTCTATGTCACTCTGCCAAACTTCTTCAATTTGCTCAGCAGTTTTTAATTCATTTATAGCAGACATTAGCTCCATTTCCAGTAAATAGGCTTCTGACCTAGTTGTGCTTGAGTCAAAAAAGTTCTGTTCTACCTTCTTTAGAGAGCTTTGAAAGTTATCAAGTTGGCGTGAAGTTAATTCTGATTCGCGCGCGAGTCCTACGATCGAGGCCATGTGTTGAAGGTATACCGATGCCTCGTTGAAACAAGAATGCTTTGCTAAAAATACAGCTCGACGAAAAGACATTTCGGCCATGATATGGTCGCCAATGTCCATACTCAGCTTACCTAGTTCGATTTGTCTTAGTAGATTCTTAGGCGAGCGACCTACCGCATCGATTAGGACTTCTTGAGCTGTGTCTTGATGCCCTTGCTGGATAAGTGTTTTGGCTAGCCAGTCGTACGCAGCGACAAAATACTTATTATCAAGTGTGAGTTGTCGAAGCTTTTTTTCAGCTTTATCAAAATCATTTAAATAAAAGTGACATTTCGCTTCACCAAATACTGCCCAAGGCATTTTGGTGGATTTTCGACACGTTTTGAAGACCGCTAATGCTTCGTGGTAGTCTTTTTTGCAAAGTAAAGCGTCGCCGATGATGCGTTGGCATCGGTTGTCTAACACTGGGTGTTTAGTTGCTACCGCTTGAGCGCTCTCTATGGCCTTATCGTAATCCTGCTCATCTAAAGCCTGGTTTACTTTTATAAGCTTTTCTTTGTTGTTCATTAATTTAAGCAATCTGCGTTGCAGCATAGCTTGAGAGAATGGTTTAGTAATGTACCCATCCGGCGCGTATTCAATAGCGCCCATCACCATTTCAATAGATGTTTCAGCTGTAACCATTAAATAGGCAGAAGTGTTGGGAATAAGGTGTGATATGCGAACTTCTTCTAACAATTGCTGGCCATCTTTACCATTACCGAGATTGTAATCAGATAAAATGACGTCATAATCGTGGCCGCGCAACATTTCTATGGCGCTTTCCGCTTTCATTGCGATATCAATTGATTTAAAGCCGAAGTCATTGAGCATTTTCTTTTGCATGATTCGGGCTTCAGCCATATCTTCAATCAGTAATGCTGTTTTATCTGAGAAATCAGGCTTGTTCATCGTTTGATGGGTCTCTTCTCTATAGGCTACAAAAAAGATCTATTCGGATTTGCTGTTAGATCTTCAGAAAACACCTCGTCTTCCTCGGAGTCTTGTTGAGGAATGCTGTAGCTTTCACTAGCCCACTCTCCAAGATCAATCAATTTACAGCGAGCGCTGCAGAAAGGACGATCTTTATTTTCCGTAGTCCAAGGCGTTTTTTTGCTGCAGGTAGGGCAAGCCACCATTGTATTTTTCTGCATTATTTTTGGTCTAATATTTCAAGTATTTTTTCATGTAGTTTGATGACTTTAACATTCAATTCATCAGGTGTGCCACTATTTTTCAAGATAAAGTCAGCTCGAGAGGAGCGCTCCTCATCGTTCATTTGTGTGTCCATTATGCGATTAATTTGCTCCGCACTGTTGTTGTCCCTGCCCATGCTGCGTTCTAGTTGTTGGTGTCTGGGAAGGCTTATGGCGATGGTAAATTTACATAGACTATTTTTTTCTTTCTCAAAAAGGAGTGGATGAACGAGCAAGCAATAAGGTCCTTTCATCAAGCTAATGTGTTCCATTATCTTCTGATGAATGGCTGGATGGGTAATGGCTTCAAGTTCGGCAAGTTGTTTCGAGCTTGAGAAAACGATCTCTCGGAGTTTTGCACGATTAAGTGTTCCATCGACATTAAGAATATGCTTTCCAAATAGGTTTTCGATGTCGATTAGACATTGTTCGCCGGGCATTACAACCTCTCTAGCCACATCATCTGCATCAATGGACTCAATTCCTAGTCTATTGAAGAGGCTTGCTACTGTGCTTTTTCCAGATCCAATTCCGCCAGTTAAACCAATTGTAATAGGGCTCATGTGAATTCTCTTATATAAAATAATACGAAACTCGAGACGATCAGAAATGGGCCAAAAGGAATGCGAGTTCCCAGTGGTTTTCGAGTCATAACGCTAAATAGTATGCCAGTAACAGAAGCGCCAAGTAATATCGGAGATAGGGCCATAGGGCCTAACCAAAACGCGAGCGCAGCTAAAAGTTTCGCATCTCCCAATCCTATTGCTTCAACTTTTCTAAGGATGAGAAAAACAAAACGTAGACCCGCGATCAAACTAAAGCCGATCAGTCCCGCAATAATATGCGCATTGGTATTTTCATGAGATATGTAGAGTAGTGCAAATGCAAGTACAATGACTAGAGCGTTCAGCTCATCAGGCAACCATTGATGCTCATAGTCTATGATAAGCGACACCAAAAGGCATGAGATCAAAGCAGCGGTAAAGGTCCATTCCAGCGGTGTTAGATTTAAGAAGTAAAGGGGAGATAGGCTGAGTAGCGCTACAAGTTCTATAGCAGGGTACCTTTTTGAAATAGGCTCTTTGCATAGGCGGCACTTGCCTTTAGACAAAGCATAACTGATGAGCGGGATTAGATCCCTAGCATGGAGATTGTGATAACAGTTTATGCACTGTGAGCGTCCATTTACAAAGCTTGGGGGAGGCGTGTCGTCGGATGGCTTTGAAACGGTCAAATTCAGAAACGCTCTCGCTTCTTGCTTCCAGAAAAACGTCGCACGTTTGTGCCAACGCCAAGATATTGCACTAACAGTGCTTCCAATACATAGACATGCGACTGCATAGAGTAAAAAAAGTAGGTCAAACTGCAAAATTGCTCAATTCCAAAAGGGGTAAATAGAGTTGTATAAGAGTATACGCCACAAAAATTGAAGACAGCACTATACCTAATATCGGAATTGCTTTGCAGATTAGATTGATCTGCTGCTGGTTACGACGCTGCCAATCATCTCTCGCTTTTATGAGTGGCGTCACAATATCGGCTGTCTGCTTAAGATTAATTGTTTTTTCTCCACTGGAAGTAAACCATTGCTGGGGAATACAGTTTTCTGGTGCGTATCCAGACTTAAGGAGTAAATGTGCCTTATAGAGGGAATGGCGGTCTTTAATGTGGGCGTGGTTCTTAAGCAACTCTATTGTGTTTTGAAGAGATTCGCCACTCTCTAACATTGAAAGGGTCAAAGTCAGTACGCTCCCAATACGTATTCCGGTTATGTGCTTTGTTATCAGTTGTGAGATAGTACCCTTTAAGGTGAAGTATAGGGTGGCAACTTGAAGTATAGTGACTGAAGACCACAAGATTGCAATATTAACAATATGAAGTTGGTTAAATACCGCGTTCATAAAGGCCATGAGCAATGCGGATTGCATAATTAAAAACGGGTACGTCAGGCTTTTACTGATCTGTTGAGACAGTGCTAGCTCACGTTCTAGGAGTTGAGCTGCTGATTTTAAAATCGCAATTTTTGGACCTTCACTGGTGGATTGCCGCAGTGTTGCAAAAAGTGCTTTAAGCTGTGGCGGTGTAAACGGTATGAGCGCTTGGCCGAAAGAGGTACCGTTTTGAAGTTGAGACAGAATTATTTTAGCTCGCTGGTCTTTTTCTCTTAATCCAAGTGCCTGTAACAATGCACTTTGTAAAGAGTGTTGATTGTCGCAATGATGTAATGTGTTTTGCAGTAATTCGTAGAATTCCTTTGGGCGGTACGGCGTTAATTTGTGCGCTTTGATTGATTTAAATGAATGACGGTAAACGACTGCATGTTGGTAGGCAGAACGATTATTGTCGAAAATATGAAATTCATCCTCTCCAAATTGGTACCAACGCATACTATTCACCCCTCAAATATTTCCACAGCTCTGGGCGCTCAATAAGTGCTTGATAGCTTGGCGGCAATTGTTCTAACCATGTAGGCTGTATCATTGTGAAATGAGGCCGATGTCCAGAGTGCGTGAAGGTCATGGATTGATGGATGATGAGCTTCAAAGTGCTTGCTGTAGAAAAAAAGTCTACTTGCCAATTGTGCAGTCTATGGATGGTATTCAGCGCACTGTTTGTGTGTAGAGTAGCGAGCACTAAGTGTCCGGTTAGCGCAGCGGAAATTGCGAGATCTGCTGTCTTAGCATCCCTTATCTCTCCAACCATTATGATATCTGGGTCTTGACGTAAGAATGCTTTGAGTAAAGCAAAAGTGTCGATATTTAGTAACTCGTTTGGCTCAAATTGATAGATTCCCTCTACAGGCAACTCTACTGGATCCTCAATCGTGAAAATGGTTTTTTTGCCATCATTGAGTGCTTCGAGGCAGGAATAAAGAGTGGTTGTCTTACCAGACCCTGTTGCGCCACAAACTAAGATAAGCCCCGAAGGCTGATGAATGCAATGTTGAAGTGTATATGTCTGCTCCGTAGTTAAGCCGAGTTGATTAACTCGAAGATTGTTTATTGGGCTAAGAATTCGTAGAGCCAGCTTTTCTCCTTCTTCAGACTTTATAATACTTACCCTAACGAAATACTGGCTCCCATCCAGCGAGATGGAAAATTGCCCTTCTTGTATCCTTCTGGATTCAGCGACGTTAAGATCGGCCGCTATTTTTATGCGGTTAATAAGTGTTGAGCCATGCTGTAATTGCTTCATCTCTTGGACCTGACCGAGGGATCGGAATCGTATCTGGATACTGTCTGTCTCTTCGAGCTGCAATAGATGAATATCAGAAGCGCGAGCTTGTATGGCTGTGCGCATTAATTTGTCTAAGTTCATGGCGTATCACCATCCTCGGTAGCAGCGATGGTGCAGTTTTCAGGAGCTATTTGTAATGACAACGTTGTGCTGCATGTCCAAAGCCCTAGAGTATTGCGAGAGTATTTTAGATATTGGCCACTATCAATCCCAATTGAATCGTTCATTGTCAAGGTAACGCTGCCTTGCTTGTTGTCGACTTTAGTGGCGGCGATAGAGTTGATGTGGGTAATTGTGTCCGAGTTGGTGGGGAGTAATTGCTTAAATTCATTTGCGGTTGGAAACGTCGACTGAGTCAATATGTATTCATCGACATTGCTTGTGATTGTGCTAGCAAGAAGCTGAACCTCGACTAGATTGGCTTTAGCAATGTGCTTCTCAAACGAGGGGGCTGTAAAAGACGCTAGAATAGAGATAATGGCAATAACCACCATTAGCTCAACAAGAGTAAACCCGCGCTTATGCGCGTAAAAATTTCTCATAACTTCGCTCCTTGAAGTATTGTGATGCCATTCACATCCTATGGATGGCCTATAACCTAAATCAACTCATGCTGTAAGGCTAAGTGGACGCCTTGAAAGAGAGCCTGAATCAGTCTGATTTAATGCAGTATCTGATAGTACACTGCCGTCTCGCGATGTTGAAGAGGGGGCGGTGCTATTTTCAGAAAGTAGAGAGTTTTCTTTTAGGAGTTGTGAGGAAGCTTCAGTGATGTTGGCTTGTGCTTCACGAGCAACAGCGCGATCAGCGGCAGAGGGCTCGCTTGGTGCAAGCGCTGCACGATAAACTTGCTTCATTTTATCAATGGTTGCTTGTGCATTATTTGGAATTGGGCTGACGTCAATTTGGACTTCACCCCCGACAGCGTAACGCTTACCATCAGGTCCTTGCTCATAGTCATATGATGGAGAGCCAGCGTACTGTCCGCCAGCGGAGGCATGCGCTTGCTCATGTGTTCTGACTTCTTGGTCTCGTGACTTAAGTTCGGCGACTTTGTTCTGCTCGTCTTCCGAGAGTTCATTAGAGGAGTCAGCGTCAGTGCTCGTACTCTTGTCTACAGCGTCGGCGCTCGACTTCTCATTTTGATCGCCAGCATTTGCTTTGTCATCATCAAGCAATGCTTGAGCCTCCTCAGAAATGCTAACGGTATAGTCAGAAGATGAGCGTATAGAGACGGCTGATGATTCATCAGACGTCGAAGACTCAACACTCGTCGCATAGACATTGCGATCTTGTGTATATCGCTGAGCTTCAATCGAATGAGTAACACTGCCAGACATAAAACTACCAATCCATCATATATCCATTTAAGTTAATGAATTGATCGTTTTTTGTCCAGCTTGTTTTGGTCTTTTATGATGCCTGAAGCTGGCCTGACTGGATTGCAGTAATGGCTATCGTGTAGACAATGTCATCCACTAATGCCCCCCTAGATAAGTCATTAACAGGCTTGCGAATGCCTTGTAACATAGGTCCTATGCTCACAACTTCAGCACTTCTCTGCACAGCCTTATATGTGGTGTTACCAGTATTTAGGTCTGGAAAAACAAATACCGTTGCTTTACCGGCTACCTTGCTGTCAGGTGCTTTTTGAGCAGCTACTTTTTCCATGATCGCAGCATCATATTGAAGCGGGCCATCAATTAATAAGTCAGGGCGTCGTTGCTGAGCGATTTCAGTTGCTTTACGTACTTTGTCGACATCATTACCTGCACCTGAACCACCTGTGCTGTAGCTAATCATCGCGACACGTGGGGTAATGCCAAATGCCTCAGCTGACATTGCACTTTCTATTGCAATTTCAGCAAGCTGTTCTGCTGTCGGATCAGGGTTAATAGCGCAGTCGCCATAGACCAGAACTTGGTCTGGTAAGCACATGAAAAACACTGAGGATACCAAGCTAGAGCGAGGAGAGGTTTTGATTAATTGTAGCGCTGGGCGAATGGTGTTTGCAGTCGTATGAATCGCTCCAGACACCAGTCCATCGACATCTCCTTGTTGCAACATCATTGTGCCTAACACTACATTATCTTCTAATTGCTCTCGAGCCACGATATCCGTCACACCTCTGTGCTTACGAAGTTCTACCATGGCTTGCACATATTGATGACGAACGGTTTCTGGGTCTAACACCTCAACGCCAAAACCTAGATCGACTCCGTTGTTTTGAGCAATACGCTGTATTTCATCTGGGTTCCCAAGGAGTGTGCAGCGGGCGATCCCCCGTTCGGCACAGATTGCTGCAGCTTGAATAGTCCGAATGTCTTCACCCTCAGGCAAGATAATACGCTTGTTTAACGCTCGGGCTTGCTCCGTTAGGCGATAGCGGAAGGCTGGTGGTGATAGTTTGCGTTCCTCGTCGTTCAAAGCGAATGAGTTGATCCAGTCATGGTCTATGCAGCGAGCGATATGTTCTTTGACAGTTAAAATACGCTCTTTATCATCAAGTGGTATTTCTTGATTAAAGGACTGCATTTTTATGGCGGTTTCCCAGCTATTGCTATCAACAGATAGGATCGGGAGCCCCTTTGCCATGGCTTTGCCACAAAGCGTCATTAGGCTCTCGCTTGGTTGATAACCACCAGTTAAAACAAGAGCAGCAATTTTTGTATCGTTTAAAGCGGCAATGGCTGTTGCCATGATGACGTCAGTGCGGTCCCCTGGGGTGAATACTAGGACGCCAGGGCGCAGTGCTTCGAGTACGTTTTCTACCCCGCGTGCGCACAAAGTATAAGAATGAATACGTCGGGTATCCATTTCCCCAGCGTTAATTACTCTTGCTTCTAGGAAGTCGGCGACATCTCTTACGCGAGGATAAGTGAGTTCCTCTGAGACAGGAATCTGTCCCAGAAGGCTAAAGTTGCGTTTAAAAATTGGGCGCTGAGCAAACGAATCGCCGTAAGACTTCATACCCAGAGAGCCTGGCTGAGTTTTGTTAAGGATGCACCCTATCACATCATTCGCCTTGATTCCGCCATAGGAGCCGGCGGCGATTTCTACATGATGCTCGAGCTCGCTCACTCGCATAGAGTTGGGCGCAGTAACAAGCACCAAACCTGCGTCAAGCGTTCTAGCAATCGCTTTATTTAGGCGGGTTGCATAGGGGTGTCCAGGAATTTGAGCAAGGCCTTCTACGATTACGGTAGAGTCTGGCTCGATACTAGCTTGAAATCGGCCCACCACTTCTTCCATGAGTTCGTCGATATTGTCGTTGTATAAGTATCGTTCTGCTTCATGTAGTGGAATAGGTTCAGCTGGTCGTAGAGTTGAGCCCTGAGCTACCATGGCGGTGGAGCGATCTGGCCCATCATCTCCTGGGTGAGGTTGTGCAATGGGTTTGAAGAAACTGGCTTTTAGGCCTTGTTGTTCTAACGCCCGAACCAAACCGACGGATACGGATGTAAGTCCGACACCGGGGCCTGTTGGGACAGTCATTAAAACATTAGTAGACATGAATTTTTTATCCTTAAGTATTGGGGGACGGCTCAATACTTTTATTGATTAAATGTAATGTGTCTTGGGCAATAAGTAGCTCTTCATTCGTCGGAATGATCCAAACTTTTATTACGGCATTAATCGGGGCAATACAGCTGATTTCACCTCGAGGCACCGACTCATTTTTAGTTTCGTCTAAAATGATGCCAAGTGTTTTCAAGCGTTGGCAAATTCGACTACGAATAAGAGCTGAATTTTCTCCGATTCCACCTGTAAATATTAAATGTTCTAAAGACTCTAAGTTGGTTGCGACAGATGCCAAGTGTTTTGCTGCTCTTGAGGCAAACATAGTGAGTGCTAGGTCAGCTTGGGTATCTCCAGATGCTTGAGCCATTTCCAATGTTCTGCAGTCGTTTGATTTCTCTGAAATGCCTTTTAAACCACTATCTTTATTAAGGATATTAAGAGCTTCATCCATTGAAAGTTGCTCAGCGTGAGCGATGAATGAAAGAAGACTTGGATCAAGACTACCACTTCGTGTGCCCATCATTAAGCCTTCTAAAGGAGTGATCCCCATGCTCGTATCAACAGAGACGCCTCCTGAAATTGCGCAGACACTCGCGCCATTTCCTAAGTGAGCGATCAATGCATTTTGCTTGCCATAAGTAGGTGATAATTCAGCGAGTTGCATGCTGATGTAACGATAACTCGTTCCGTGAAAACCGTATTTTCGAAAATGGTGCTCCCTGTATAGACGCATAGGAATAGGGTACAGGTACTGATCGGCAGATAAGGTTTGATGGAACGCGGTGTCAAACACTGCAACGTGAGGAAGCTTACCGAATTGTTTTTGGGCTTCCTTGATACCTTTGATATGAGCGGGGTTATGTAATGGTGCAATGTTCGCACATTGTTCAATTCCTGCTAATACGCGTTCATCCACAATGACGGACTCGCTAAATAGCTCTCCCCCATGCACAACTCGATGCCCGATCCCAGCCAATTGGATCGCCGCACTTTTATTGTTGTGTATCCATTCCTTTATCGCACCCACAGCGGCTTGATGATCCCCCCCAGGTAGCGCGGACACACTTTTGGCTCCATTGTGCTTGAATGTAATAAAGCTCTGCTCTGGCGAGTCTAGGCGCTCAGCAATTCCTTCGAGGATAGGGCAGTTGGAGTGTCCGCCAAGCACTGCAAACTTTAAAGAAGAGCTGCCGCAATTAATGACCAGTACTTGATGAGACATGATTCATTATCCTTTAATAACACGTAGTGAAAGGTCGATTGATACGACGTGTTTCGTTAATGCACCAACAGAAATAAAATCAACACCCGTCTCTGCCACTTCTCGTATTCTGGCGTCGGTCATATTCCCAGATGCTTCAAATTTAACCTGACCTGAAAACGAGTCGACCGCCGTTTTCATGTCTTCAAGGCTAAAATTGTCTAGCATAATGATTGTTGCGCCAGCGGTGACGGCTTGTGCAACTTCATCCAGATTTTCGGTTTCTACTTCTATAGGTTTACCTGGCGCTATTCGCTTAGCTTGCTCTACCGCATTTCTAATAGAGCCTGCCGCCATAATATGATTTTCTTTTATTAGAAACGCATCAAAAAGGCCAATACGATGGTTTTTTTGCTCCGCCTACGGTGATCGCGTATTTTTGAGCAAGACGTAAGCTTGGTATTGTCTTACGTGTGTCAAGAATTGCTAACGACTGATCTGCAACGAGATCGGCATATTTTTTTGCGACCGTTGCAGTATATGACAGTAATTGTACGTAATTGAGGGCTGTGCGTTCACCAGTGAGAATACTGCGAGCGTTGCCTGACAACGTTAAAAAAGGCTGATTCTCAACCAGTAATTCCCCTTCTTCGGCAAGCCAATTTAAATTCACCGTTGGATCTAGCTGATAGAAAACCTCTTCCACCCACGCTTTTCCGCAGAGTACTGCGGGTTCACGAGTGATAACTTGTGCTGTCAGTTGATTCGCTTCGGGAATAAGTTCAGCGGTAATGTCGCCAGTACCTATGTCTTCTTGTAATGCCAAGGCCACGTGTGATGATATGTGCTGTAAAAGTTCGCTACTAAGCGTTCCCATGATGAATTGTGTCCGTTATTTTCCTGATTTTGGGGCAATTGTACCGAGTTAATACTGTTTCGTCAGTGCTGAAATGCTTTTCGTAACAATCGTAAAAGGGTAAGTTTGATATTTACTGCTTATGATGCGTATTCTTCTGGTGAATAGTATGGCATTGTTTAGATAAATCAGTACTTATAAGTAAAAAATTATATAAATTGCACAAAAAATGTACACAAAATCCGTCGTTTGACGGCAGATGGTGCATTAGCGATGATCACGTGGCTATGCGTTTAAAAGTTTAAATGGTAATCTTAGCCGCGAATTTCGTACCAACTCACGGGAATTACCGTCACGATGAAGTGCACTTAATTGCACAGTTCGAGCTATGGATAGCGTGAAATCTCAGTGATCATCAGCTTTGCTGGGAAGCATCGACGACAATAGTTAGCGCAGGTTTTAGTGGACTGTACTGCAAAACATTGTGCAGAGAAGCTAGGGTTTGCAAAAGATTTGTTAATCAAATCTCATAAACGGAAATAGACTTACTCAAGATGATGGGTGGTCGATGAAGTGATCAATTAGCATCTAACTAAAATAATAAAACTTGTTTGTGATCTAGCCTACACAAAGTAAATCGCCAATGATTCGGCCTCGTTTATTTTGGTGGGTATCGGCTGGTTTTTCTGATGGAAAGCCAAGCAGTCTATTTAAACTGATCTACAGGTGACTACATAACCAAATGTGCCTGTCGGTCTGAAGTTCTGTTCTTATAGCGGGGGTTATAAACACTATGACGGAGCAGCATATCCTCGAAGATATCGATCCAATTGAAACTAAAGAATGGGTTGATTCTCTCGATTCTGTCCTACGGGAAGAAGGTCCTGAACGTGCGCAATATATTCTGGATCGCTTAAACAAAGAAGCTTTGAAGTCTGGCACACCAATGCCTGCTTCAATCACTACGCCTTACCGCAATACCATTGCGCCTCAAAACGAAAAACCATTACCTGGTGATTTATTTATGGAACGCCGTATACGTTCCATTATTCGTTGGAACGCTTTGGCGATGGTGATGAAAGCAAACCGTCAAGACTCTACTCTTGGTGGCCACATCACAAGTTTCTCCTCTGCAGCGACTCTATATGACATCGCATTTAACCATTTCTTCCGTGGTGCCAGTGAAACACAAGAAGCCGATATGGTGTTTTTCCAGGGACATATCTCTCCTGGAATCTATGCTCGTTCATATATCGAAGGTCGTTTGACGGATGAACAGCTGGATAACTTCCGCCGTGAAGTAGATGGCAAAGGCCTTTCTTCTTACCCACATCCATGGTTGATGCCTGATTACTGGCAGTTCCCTACGGTATCTATGGGTCTAGGTCCACTGCAGGCAATCTACCAAGCTCACGTCATGAAGTACCAAAACAGTCGTGGCCTAGTTAATCAAGGTGATCGGAAAGTTTGGGCATTCCTGGGAGACGGCGAGTGTGATGAGCCAGAATCCTTAGGCGCGATTGCGTTAGCTGGACGTGAAAAGTTAGATAACCTTATTTTTGTTATCAACTGTAATTTACAGCGTCTCGATGGCCCGGTGCGCGGTAATAGCAAAATTGTTCAAGAGCTTGAGGGTGTATTCCGAGGCGCAGGTTGGAACGTCGTCAAATGTTTATGGGGTCGTCATTGGGACCCACTATTTGAAAAAGATGACAAAGGTCTTCTTCAAAAACGTATGGACGAAGTATGCGATGGCGAACTTCAGAACTACAAAGCAAATGGTGGCGCGTACACTCGTGAGCATTTCTTTGGCAAGTACCCTGAGTTGCTAGAAATGGTTAAGGATATGTCGGATGATGACATTATGAACCTTAACCGTGGTGGTCATGACCCTTATAAAGTTTATGCTGCGTATGCTGAAGCGACGTCTCATAAAGGTCAACCAACTGTCATTCTTGCTCAAACTGTAAAAGGTTACGGTATGTTCAAGGCGGCAGAAGCGCAAAACACTGCCCACCAAACCAAGAAGTTGGATGAAGAATCATTAGCGCAATTCCGTGACAAGTTTGGCATTCCAATTAGTGATGAAGAGCTGAAAGATCTTCCTTACTATCGTCCAGCGGAAGATAGCCCAGAAATGAAGTACTTACGCTCGCGTCGTGAAGCACTTCATGGTGATTTCCCTGTGCGTCGTAAAGATTGTGAAGCGTTGGATGTCCCGTCTCTGGAAGACTTTAAAGCGCAGCTTAAAGGCACCAATGGCCGTGAAATTTCATCAACCATGGCGTTTGTTCGTTGTTTGAATAACATGGTCAAACACAAAGGCATTGGTGAACGTGTTGTGCCGATTGTTGCGGATGAAGCGCGTACGTTTGGTATGGAAGGCATGTTCCGCCAATTGGGCATTTACTCTTCTGAAGGTCAGCGTTACACGCCACATGACCACCAGCAGGTAATGTTCTATAAAGAGTCTGAAAAAGGCCAAATTCTTCAGGAAGGTATTAACGAAGCAGGTGCTATGTCTGCTTGGCTGGCGCTGGCGACTTCATACAGTAACAGCAACTACCCAATGATTCCGGTTTACATCTACTACTCTATGTTTGGTTTCCAGCGTATTGGCGACTTGGCATGGGCGGCAGGTGACTCTCAAGCGCGAGGCTTCCTATTGGGTGCCACCGCTGGGCGTACAACTCTTAATGGTGAAGGGTTACAGCACGAAGACGGTCATTCTCATATCCTAGCAGGCACGATTCCGAACTGTGTGTCTTACGACCCAACCTATTCATATGAAGTAGCTGTTATCGTTCAAGATGGCATACGTCGTATGTATAAAGAGCGAGAGAGTGTTTTCTATTACCTAACAGTGATGAATGAAAACTATGAACACCCTGATATGCCTGAGGGTGTTGAAGACGGCATCATCAAAGGTATGTATAAGCTTAAGTCCGTAGAGAAAAAGGGCAACAAGCAAGCTGTACAACTGTTAGGGGCTGGGGTCATTCTGCGTGAGGTAGAAGCCGCTGCGGAAATTCTTAGTGAGGAGTTTGGTGTAAACTCTGATGTTTGGAGTGTCACGTCGTTCAATGAGCTGCGCCGCGAAGGTTTAGATGCAGCGCGTTGGAACATGCTTCACCCTACAGAGAAACCTCGCCTTCCATATGTTGAACAGTGCTTAGGTGACAAAGGTCCGGTTGTTGCTTCAACGGATCATATCAAACTGTACGCTGATCAAATTCGTCCATTCATTAACAGTACTTTCAATGTATTGGGTACTGACGGGTTTGGTCGAAGCGATACTCGCGCTAAGCTACGTCACTTCTTTGAAGTGAACCGTTACTGGGTTGTTGTATCTGCATTAAGTGCGCTTGCGAAAGATGGCAAAATCAAGCCTGAAGTCGTTGCAGAAGCAATTAGTAAATTTGACTTGGATCCAAACAAGCCAAACCCAGTTACCTGCTAATAGCGGACTGATCGGGACTGGGCCGCCTCATTAGGTTGGCCCAGCTAGTTATAGTTTGATGCGTCTTTGAAAAGACAAAGGAGATTTCCGTGAGTACTGAGACTATTCGAGTACCGGATATTGGTGGCGCGACTGACGTTGATGTAATTGAGATCAGCGTACAGGTTGGCGATATAATTGAAGTTGACCAATCCATTATCGTTTTAGAAACTGATAAAGCATCTATGGATGTGCCTTCACCACTTGCAGGTAAGGTAACAGCTATCACAATTAAAGAAGGCGATACTGTTTCTGAAGGTGATGACATTTTAGAGCTTGAAGTGGAGGCCGGTGAGGCGTCTGCTGAAGAATCTAAATCAGCAGAAAGCGAAGAAGCGCCAGCAAAAGAAGCTACGCCAGCAAAAGAAGAGAAGCCCAAGCCAGCGGCAGCCGCATCTGAGGAAACGGTTTCTGTTCCAGATATTGGTGGCGCAACGGGTGTTGATGTGATCGAAGTGTGCGTCGCTGAAGGTGATGTCGTCCAAGAAGGTGATTCAATAATCGTTCTTGAGACGGATAAGGCTTCTATGGATATTCCAGCGCCTTCCAGCGGTAAAGTATCTAAGCTTATTGTTAAAGAAGGCGACACGGTATCTGAAGGTGATGCGATTCTCGTTATGATGACTGAGGGCTCAGAGGCTGCTGAGAGCGAAGCCGAGGAAGAGCCTAAAACAGACGCTGCACCCCAAGAAGATTCTGCGTCAGTAGCGTCTGAAGAGACAGCGACGTCTGGTGGTGTCGAGCCGGTCAATGTTCCGGATATTGGCGGTGCTACAGATGTTGATGTTATTGAAGTTGTTGTGGCTGAGGGTGACAAAGTCGCAGAGGGTGATTCAATCATCGTTCTAGAGACTGATAAAGCATCTATGGATATTCCTGCACCTAAGGCTGGTGTAGTGAAGTCTGTTTCGATAAAAGAAGGTGATAAGGTTTCTGAAGGGACGTTAATTCTTGAGCTTGAAGTTGAAGGTTCTGCTTCAGCACCAGCAAAACAAGATGCACCGAAGTCAGCAGCTCCAGCACCTGCTAAGCAAGAAGCGCCTAAAGCCGCTGCGCCAGCCGTGGATCAGGGTGCGGTATTGTCGTCTCCAAGCAAAAAGGTCCATGCCGGCCCAGCGGTTCGTTTATTAGCTCGTGAGCTAGGTGTAGATTTATCGTTGGTTCGTGCAACAGGTCCTCGTGGTCGTATCACGAAAGAAGATCTTCACGCATATGTGAAAGCTGCCGTTCAAAAGGCTTCTTCGGCGCCAGCAGCAGGAGCGACCGTTGCAGACGGTGCAGGTATTCCTCGAGTACCTGAGATCGACTTTAGCCAGTTTGGTGAAGTTGAAGTTGTGAAAATGAGTAAGATTCAAAAGATCACGTCTTTTAACATGACGCGTTCTTGGTTGAATGTTCCTCATGTAACACAGTTCGACAAGGCTGATATCACTGATTTAGAAGACTTCCGTAAGAGCCTGAAACCAGAAATGGAAAAACAGGGTGTTAAATTAACTCCACTTCCATTTATGATTAAAGCGGTTGCGCAAGCGCTTGTTAAAAATCCAGCGTTTAACGTTTCACTTCATGCAGACGGTGAAAGTGTTGTTAAGAAGAAGTACGTGCATATTGGTATTGCTGTAGATTCCCCAGTGGGCTTAGTGGTTCCTGTTCTTCGTGATGTAGACAAGAAATCTGTTGTTGAAATTGCGACGGAAGCGGGTGAGTTGATCAAGAAAGCCTTGGCTAAGCAGCTTAAGCCTGCTGATATGCAAGGTGGCTGTTTCACGATCTCTAGTCTTGGGGCAATGGGCGGTACTGGCTTTACGCCAATCGTCAACACTCCAGAAGTGGGTATTCTTGGTGTTTCTAAGGCAGATGTTGAGCCACGTTGGAACGGCAAAGAGTTTGAGCCACGTACAATGTTGCCATTGTGCTTGTCTTACGACCACCGAGCAGTAAACGGTGCTGATGCTGGACGTTTCATGTCGTATCTAAATGCTCTACTAAGTGATGTTAGGCGTCTGACTCTCTAAGTTATTCATTAACTTCTAAAAAAGCAGCCTAGGCTGCTTTTTTTTATGTCTATTGTTTTTTTAGTTAATCTCAAGAAACGCTTGGATTTTCTCTTTTTCCCACATTGCATCCTTATAGCCTAGCTCTATCAGTGCTTGGCAATATTCGGGGGTGAATAAAAGATAGCTGGCTGCAGACGCGGCATTTTCCGGTTTATTACCACTTGCTGTTCTTAATAAGCGGCTGATATTGCGAGGTAGAGTATTGATATGTTCTCTTGCGATCACGTTTAATCCAGATGATGGTGAGATAATGAGGGTCTCTCGGTGGGATAGGTCCGGCGGTCTATTTTCTTCGGGAACGAGAGACAACAGCTTATTGAGTTCATTTATATTGGCGATGTCTTGATCTATTGAGTCGATGAAAGCACTGTTAAGCAGCTGTCCCAAAACCTGTACAATGGAGGGTTCGTCTGCGGATGCGGCGGTTGGTGAAGATGCCCAGTCTCTCGCCTGGCGATTATCACTAACGCCAATCAGGAGTAATTTTTCTGCTCCTAAGTTGATAGCTGGTTGAATTGCGGAACCAAGACGAACAGCCCCGTCTCCAAAATAATGTGTGCCAACTCTTCGCGGCGGAAAAATACCCGGAATAGCGCTGGACGCCAATAAATGCTGAATCGTTATTGGGTCTTTTGTGCCTACTCTTCTTCCTTTATGCCAATCCGATAAGCTTGAATTAGAAGTTTGAAAGAAAGTGGTTGAATTACCATCAGAATAATTGATGGCTGTAATCGCTAGCGTTTCTATAAAACGATGATGCAGTGCGACGGAGACTTTGTCTAAATTTAGAAACCTCGTTAACAGAGCTTCAAGCGGGTCATTTACCATGAGCGAAAGAGAGGCTCCCTTTTCCTGCTGTAAGAAAGCTGACGCAAGTGTTTTAGTAATGGAAGAAGCTATTGGCCAGCGACTGACGCGGTAGACTTGATCTGGAGTTAGGTGGCGCCAAATATATGATAATTGTTTCACACCTCGTTTGAAGTCCGATGCTTGGGTAGCAAGGAGTGCTGCGTTCAGTGCGCCCGCGGAGGTGCCACATAAGATCTTAAATGGAATAGGGCTGCCTTTAGGTAGTAACGATGCGATCGCTGACAGAACTCCGATCTGATAAGCCCCTCTTGCGCCACCTCCAGACAATAACAAAGCGGTTTTCTTTTCGTTCATTCGATACCTCACTTCATACCGAAGCCTTAAGTAATTAGTTTAGTTGAAGATTTTGCTTATTGTTGGTGCGGTTTTGTAAATTTTAAGTCTGTCATGGTGCAGCAGTTGAATTCTGGGGTGTCGGTTTGCTGTTGGTGGTTGTTTTGGTATCTCAGTGAGTTATAACGGCAGCTTATATTACTAATTCATATCTGACTCGCCACTCATTGCTTTTTTAGATTTATTATCTATTTTACTCGCGATAATCTTTATAAACATCTGTTTTTAATTTTATTTATAGTTTAATCATCTAATTTAAAAGTTGCTCTTTTCGAAATGTGGTACGTGCTTTGCTGTATTGTCATCAATGGCCTGTAATGGCGGTTGATTAAAGTGGGCTAAGGGGAAAAGATGGCGAAATTGCAAAGTGATTCGATGGCATTGACGACGAGTGAAAAGCGTTGGTTGAGTATTTGGGGTGCTAATGGGAAGTTACGTTTAGGTTGGAGTTGCTATGTCAATCGAAAAGCGTACAAAGATATAGAGACGACCTTTGAAGGGATCGCCAATACGCGCGTTAAATTACTGCAGCAGTTTACCAATAATGTCTGGGATCGTTTAGAGCAAACAGCGCTCTCATTACCTTCACTTTCTGCCGATGTTCATCTGGCTGATAGTCTTCAGTTATTACAGCAGTCTCTACCTGAGGCATCTGAGTTTATGCTTATTGGAATGGATGCGACGATTACGTATTCGACGGTCTCATCCAGAACCGGAAAAGCGTTCGAACAAACTAGAGCATTGCAACGTGCAAAGCGAGGTCGTTTTCTACACGGCCCCTATAGAGATGCTGTGACCTTAGATCTCGGACCAACGACGTCTAAGTTTCATGATCAAATGACAGTGATGTTTTACTTGCCGGTGGAATACGCTGGGGAATCAAAACTTTTGGCGGCGCGCCTACCGAATGATGTGATCAGCGATTTGATTCAGCGTGAGGCCGGTCATATTTATAATGAGTCAGGTGATAATTATCTATTTATGGTGGAATCAAACTTTGATACCACCATTGAGCCTGGTATCGCGCTAAGTCGCTCTCGCTTTGAGGATGACACCTTTTTTATGGGAGAAAATTTGAAGCAAGGCGTTCATACGCCGTTTGGCGTTGTTTCCATAAAAGAGCACACTGAGCTAGAGGTAAAATTTACTGATCCTAAAACAGGGGAGTTACACCCTGGTGTGCGTGAAACCATTAAAAATGGCCAGAATCTCTATGTTAAGTACCCAGGCTATTCGGACTATCGTCATATTCCTGTTATCGGCAAAGGGGTAACGTTTTCACTTTCAGGTTCAGATGACCGTTGGGGAATGATGTGCGAGGGGGATGTTGAAGAGGTATATCGGCCTAGATCGGTGGGCTATACCTTAATGAAAATGTACTGGCTGTTTATGATTCTTACGCTTGCTTTTCAGTGTTCTCTTAACGTGTTCGTCGGTCTGTCGCCAGTTATCTCTTTAGCTGTATCAACTGGTTTCGCATTTGCGTTGTCTCTCATTTATTCTCGGTTAGGACCAGCTCGGTTGGCGCGGCAACTTGGGGGTATGACGAAAGTTATTCGTCAATTGGCAGAGGGTGAGGGGGACCTCACTCAGCGGATGGACGTAAACCGCTTGCCGCCAAATGAAGCAGGTAATCTGGGACGATGGATAAATAGTTTTGTTGATAATCTAGACAATATTGTCGGAGAGGTCATTCAATCTGCTAAAGAAGTAGCGATACTGACCCATAAGATGGAAGCATCAAACAAGGAGGCATCTCAGGCAGCTGAAGCGGTGCAATTGGCTGCAGCAGACTCGTTAAGCGTTGTTCAAAGCCAATCTGGATACGTAGATCAAGCGAACAGCACGGTTAAGGTCATGAGAGCGTCAATGGAAGAGGCTGTTCAAGGCGCGCGTAACCAATATCTTCTCGTGCGTCAAAGTACTGAGATGATTCGAGATGTCGTTCAAACGTCGGCAGATTCTGTAAATCTGCTTAGCCAAAAAGCTGACAGTGTTGGGCAGTTCGTTGATGAGATCACTGACATTACTAGCCAAACCAATCTTCTTGCTCTTAATGCCGCAATAGAGGCCGCGCGGGCAGGGGAGTACGGTCGAGGCTTTTCTGTTGTGGCGGATGAGGTAAGGGCATTGGCTAACCGAACCGCCACTGCAGCGGCTGATATTGGTAAGGTCGTCGAAGGAATCCAAGCAGAAACAAGCCGGGCAGTCGGATTCATGGAGCGGGGCGTACAGGATGTTAATAATAGCCTCGATAAAAATGAAGCAGCTTCGAATGACAGTGATAAGTTATCTGCTATTGCTGGCGACATGTTTTCGATAATCGAGCAAATTTCCGTGAGCAGCCAGCAAAATGGTGATCATGCGCATCAGGTAGCAGCTAGCTCTGACCAAATGGGCTCTAGCGTTAGACTAGTGCGTACAAATGCTGATTTGGTTCAGGCAAAAGCAAATTCTTTGTCTCGTTTAGTTAGCCTATTCAAGGTCACCGCAGCATGATAATTAATATTTTGTTACTAAGGTGCGCATTATAAATCTATGTTTTGTAACATCTTTTCTAGTAGTCTAGATGATCTCTAGAATGAGGCAGATACATTGAGGCTTTCGTTGCAAGTCTTTTGGTATTTGGCGAAGATAGATCATCACTTTATAAAGAGGCATACATATGGCAATTCATCCACAAGCAGGGCAGCTTGCACCTCATGAATCGCTCGTTAATATCCCCAAATTGGTTTCATCTTATTATGCTTTGACGCCTGATGTTGGTGTAGCGGAAGAGCTTGTGAGTTTTGGTACTTCCGGGCACCGCGGTAGTGCATTTGCAAAGAGCTTTAATGAGCAACATATCTTGGTTGTCTGCCAAGCAATCGCTGAGTACCGTATTTCCAAAGGTATTACTGGGCCACTATTTTTAGGGAAAGATACTCACGCATTGTCAGAAGCTGCATTTACTACTGCATTGCAAGTTTTAGTTGCTAACAATGTTACGGTTAAGGTTCAGTCTGACGATGGTTTTACACCTACGCCGGTAATTTCTCACGCAATTTTGACGTACAACCAATCTGCCGAAGATCAGGCTGATGGCATAGTGATTACGCCATCACACAATCCACCAGAAGACGGTGGCATCAAATATAATCCACCCAAAGGTGGCCCTGCAGATAAAGATATTACTGATTGGATAGCAAAACGAGCGAATGAATTACTCGTTGAAAAGCTAGTGGGAGTGAAAAAAGTATCATATGAACACGCCAAGACTAGCGAGTTTGTGCAACCGTTTGATTACATTGCGCATTACGTCGATGACTTGGGGTCAGTGATTGATATGGACGCGATTAAAAAAGCTGGCGTGCGCATAGGTGTAGATCCCTTGGGTGGTTCGGGTATTGCGTATTGGCAACCTATTGCTGACAAGTATGGGCTTGATATAGAGGTAGTGAATAAGCGAGTTGATCCGGCTTTTGGTTTTATGCCGCTGGATAAGGATGGTCGTATTCGAATGGATTGTTCGTCACCGTTCGCCATGTCAAATTTATTGGAAATTAAAGATAAATTCGATGTCGCTGTCGGTAATGACCCTGATTATGATCGCCATGGTATTGTTTGCCCTGGTTATGGGTTAATGAATCCAAATGCCTATTTGGCGGTTGCGATTGAATATCTCGCTACCCATCGTGATTGGCCGAGTGACATTCAGTTTGGTAAGACACTTGTCTCCAGCGCGATGATTGATCGCGTCGTCTCTGATTTGGGCAAGCGCTTATGTGAAGTGCCTGTAGGGTTCAAGTGGTATGTGGATGGCTTGTATGAAGGCTCAATGGCATTTGGTGGTGAAGAGAGTGCCGGTGCGTCTTTCTTGCGCCGTGATGGCACTGTTTGGTCAACAGATAAGGATGGCTTTATTTTGGCTCTTCTAGCAGCAGAGATTATTGCCGTTACCGGGAAAAATCCTGCTCAGTTAGCGGAAGAACAAATCAAAAAGTTTGGCAAGCCTTATTACAAGCGTATTGATGTAACAGCCACTCCCGCTCAAAAGGCTATTTTGAGCGGCTTAGACGCTGAGTCTGTTCGTCAAGAAACACTAGCGGGTGACGTGATTACAAGTAAGCTGACTCATGCTCCTGGTAATCAAGCCGCAATCGGTGGGTTAAAAGTCACAACAGAAAATGGGTGGTTTGCCGCGCGCCCCTCCGGTACTGAAAATGTCTACAAGATATATTTGGAAAGCTTTGTTTCGGAAGAGCATTTATCTCAGTTAGAGCGAGAGGCTGTTGCGTTAGTTGACTCCGTTTTGGCCTAGCGCGGACATACAAGTTGTATAGCGCCCGCTATACAACTTGTTGGAGTCGACTTTGCCATTTATAGAGAGAATATCCGAGTCGAAGACTCAGCTTTTCGCATTCTTCTTTCTGTTGTTTTCCATTGAGTCCGTGGGGGGTGTTGGTTGCAAAGACCACCCAGTTACCGCAACCTGTGTCCAATGCTTGTACGTGGGAAAACTGGTTGATTAATATATCCTTTAGATCATCATCGTACTGATGTTCGTCCCAGCAGTTCAGGACCAACATGCCATCTGCTTTAAGTCGTGCTTTTGCATCCAGCAAAAACGATTCGGTTGTGACGCGATTATCCATTCCAAAATGCTGATATAGATCCGCAAATAGAATATCTACTTTTTTATCGTTGGTGTTTGCCAAGTAATCTACGGCATCTTCGGTGATAATATCGAGTCTCTTGCTTTGTGGTAGATGAAAGTATTCTTTTGCAATATCTACAATGTCTTGCCTTAACTCGACAGCCGTCATGTTTATGCCAGCTACGGCTTTCATTAAGGCATGGATCAAGGCTCCGCCGCCGAGCCCTAAGATACAGACCCTTTTAGGGTGTTTATGGATAAGTGCTAGTAGCATTGCTTGAGTGTATTCGTGCTGTAGGACATGGGGAGCTTTAAGTTGAATGCGGCTCTGCTCATCTCCGTCTGCGAAAGAGAGTAAGCGAAATTTTCCGTCGTCAAATACTCGAATAGAGCCATATTCATCTTGCGTTTCAAATAATAGAGGCATGGTATTCTCAAATAAAAAGGCCAAGTGATTACTTGGCCTTTTGAAGGTGACTTTGAACCTAACTTAGGTCGGATTTTATGTGATCCAACAATACCTGTGCAGGGTGCTTGATCTCTTTATCATCGATACGTTTAGCTTGGCAGCGACAGGAGTAGCCTGTTGCAACAAGCTTCCCTTGTAACGACGGGTCGTTGACTTTTTCTTTCCAAGAAAGGTCATAGATTTCGACCGATGTGGCTTTGTTGCTTGATTCATGTCCATAGGTGCCTGCCATACCGCAACAACCGACGTTTTCAACTTGTAATCCAAGCCCCAGTAATTCAAAAACTTTTTTCCAGTCTTGGATCGAAGGTGCGGCGTTCGTCTTTTCGGTACAGTGAGCCATCATGTGGAATGTTTCATCTTTCACGGCAATGGCTTGCTTTTCTAGATGTTTGGTTTGGCTGGCGAGCCACTCTTGCATCAGCTGAATCTTAGGGATCGGACGACTTGTGCCAAAAACCTTAGCGTATTCCGAACGGTAGGTTAGCGTCATTGAAGGGTCGATTCCGATCATCGGGATGCCGTAAAAAGATAGATTTTGTAGCATGTCCAAATTTTTACGTGCCGTTTTTTCAAAGGAACGCAAAAAACCATGAACGTGCAAGGGTTTTCCGTTTGGCATGTATGGTGCTATGTAGGCTTGAAAGCCAAGGCGGCTTAGCAGTTCCATCATGTCTAGAACAAGCTCTGTTTCAAAGTAGCTCGTAAAAGCATCTTGAACCACGATAACAGCCCGCTTGCGATCTTTTGGGCTGAGTGCCTCAATGGCGAGTGGGGTAGCTAAACGTATTCCTCGGCGAGCCATTTCTCGTTTAAGGTTGTGCTTTGAGAATTTGGGGCTATCTTCGACACCAACTATCTTACTAATCATGTGGTTGAGAAAGCGGTTGCCGACGATCCAGTTGTATGGTTGTGGTACAACTGAGAGCGCTGGCATAGCGTATTCAAGTCCGCCGATGGCATAGTCCTTGAGTGGTCGAAGGTACCGACTGTAATACAGCTCAAGAAATTTTGAACGAAATTCAGGAACATCGACCTTAATAGGGCATTGTCCGACACATGACTTACAGGCAAGGCACCCCATCATTGACTCGTGGACTTCGTGGGAGAAATCGTATTCGCCCTTTTTCTTTGCTAATGTATTTCGTAATCGGGGTAAGAAACTGCTGATAAAGCTAGTATGACGCGAATCATAGCTGGCTTTTTTGACGTCAACGCCTTGCTCGCTCATGCCTCTTAGCCACTCTCGCATCAGAGATGCGCGACCTTTGGGAGAGTGGATACGCTGACGCGTCCCTTTCCAAGAGGGGCACATGGCATCATTCGGGTCAAAGTTGAAGCAGGCACCGTTACCATTGCAGTACATGCCTTCTTTAAATTGATCGCGATTTGATATTGGGATCTGTCTATCCAACTGTCCGCGCATGGGGACTTCGTCAATTTTCAGAAGCTCCGCGCCCAGTTCAAATGGCGTCGCAATTTTGCCTGGGTTGAGTTGGTTTCGAGGGTCAAAAGCCCCCTTGATTTGTTGAACAGAGGTATACAAATCACCAAAAAATGCGGGCGCATACTCTGAGCGGACTCCTTTGCCGTGCTCACCCCACAGAAGACCATTATACTTTTGAGTAAGTGCAACAACTTTGTCCGTGATGTCTCGAATCATTGGCTCTTGCGAGTCGTCTTTTAAATCGAGTGCTGGGCGAACATGTAGCACCCCTGCGTCGACATGGCCAAACATCCCATAAGTGACTCCATAGCTGTCTAAGACGTCACGAAACTCCATAATAAAATCTGCAAGATTCTCAGGCGGGACTGCGGTGTCTTCTACAAAAGGGACAGGGCGCTTTTCGCCTTCGGCATTACCAAGTAAGCCGACAGATTTTTTCCGCATGGCCCATATTTTATTGACGTTGGAATGGCCGTTAGCGATGGTGTAGCCCTGAAAACTAGAGCTTGGGTCTTGAGCTAATATATCGAGCAGGTCTGTCAGTACTTTTATGCGTGTGTTGACTTCGTCTTCGCTGTCGCCGGTGTATTCCACTAGGTTGATACCTTGTGTGTCTTCACCTGAGTTTTGTGGAAAAAACTCTGCGACAGAGTTCCAGATAATATCGTTTTTAGCCAAGCCAAGGACTTTAGAGTCAACTGTCTCAATGGAGGTTGGTTGAACGCTTAGGAGTTCTTTTGCATGGCGAAGTGAGGCTTCAAAGCTATCGTAGCGAATATTAACCAGCGCTGCATAAGTCGGTATTTTAAGCAGATTAACTTTTGCTTCTACAATAAAACCAAGAGTACCTTCGGACCCACACAAAATGTTGTTGAGGTTGAATTGTCCATTGTTATCGCGGATATGTGCTAAATCGTAACCAGTTAGACAACGGTTTAGTTCCGGAAAGGTTGCTTTGATTTCATCTTGTTTTGTTTTCTGAATGGTATCGACTATTCGGCATGCGTGGGCCTGATAATCCGAGCCTTGCTTGATGTCTTCTAATGTTTCGTCATCTATTGGGTGAGTTTTTATTAAGCTTCCGTCTAGCAATACGGTTTTTAGTTCTAGCACATGGTCGCGGGTTTTACCGTACATAACAGAGCCTTGACCACTGGCATCAGTGTTGATCATGCCGCCGATCGTAGCCCTGTTGCTCGTGGACAGCTCCGGTGCAAAAAATAGTCCGTCACTCGCGACGGCTTTATTTAGTTGGTCCTTAACCACGCCGCTTTGAACTCGTGCCCAGCCTTCTTCGACATTAACTTCGAGAATTTTGTTCATGTGTTTCGAGAGATCAACAATCAGGCCGTCCGATAAAGATTGACCATTGGTACCCGTGCCACCACCACGCGCGCTCAAAACAATGTCGTGGAACTCTTCTTCGTTCGAAAGTCGGGTGATCAGCTGAATATCTTCAGCTGAGGCGGGGTAAATGACACCTTGAGGTAATACCTGATAAATGGAGTTGTCGGTAGACAGTGCAACTCGGTTTGCGTAGTCGGGGTTGGTGTCACCTTGGAATCCTGAGACCTTTAGGCGCTCGATAAACGAAAGGTATTTAGCCTGAACTGGCGAGACTTCGGACAGTTTAGGAATCATGTTGTGTTCTCCGCTATATATGCATGCTTTTACTTAAAGATACTACCAAATAAATAGCAGACTAAGGGATTTTCTTGCACGAAAAAAACGCGCATCATAACCTGCTTTTATCATGGGCTGAGTTTGTGGGTGTAGGTTGGGCATTGTTGGGAGTAATACGCATGTATATAGAATCTGTAATTTTGCCTGCAATGAGTCAGTCTTCGTGTACGAAAAGGTTCTACATTTATCGTGGTGACCTGGAACATCGTTCTGCTCCGGGGAATAAGTATCATAAGCTAAAACATCATATGAACGCAGCCATAAAACAGCGTTATCAGGCTGTTGCTACTTTTGGTGGGCCTCACTCTAATCATGTTGATGCGTTTGTTAATAAAGTAGTGGAATTAGGACTTCTACCTATTGTTGTGGTGCGAGGGGAAGTGCATGCGCAGCTTACGCCGACTCTTCAATCAGCTGCCTCGAATGGTGCAATTCTTTTCCCAAGTCAACGTTTAGATTATAGAAAAGGCTTGGCATCAGACGTTCGAAATACCGTTGACCAGTTTTATGATGATGTTTATTGGGTCCCTGAAGGAGGAGGGGGAGGTTTGGGTGTTTTAGGATGTAAAGATTGGGCTGACACCATAATGTCACGAGTTACTGATACAGATATGATCTGTGTGGCGAGTGGCACGGGGACCACAGCGGAAGGGTTTGCTGCCTGTGAAAAAGTGCATCACCTCGCTGTGTTTAGTGCGCTGAAGGGCGCTGATCAAATTGTAGTACGGCCAATCAAACCGCATTTGCAGACATTGTTAGAGTTTGATGAATGTTATCATGGTGGCTTTGGTAAGATGTCAGATGAGCTTCTGGCATTTTTGAAGAAGATGTACGAGCTGAATCCCAATCTCCAGTTAGACCCTATTTATACTGGTAAGATGTTATATCAAGTCGATCAGTTTGTACGCCAAGGTTGTTGGGAGTATGGCAATACGCTGTTTATTCACAGTGGAGGTTTGCAGGGGTGGCGAGGCATGCCAGCCTATTATTACCCCTACCATGAATGATCGCGAACTCAATAAAAATCGATTTGTAAATGCCGTGGCGGTCGTAAGCCCTTGTAGAGCGCGTAGCGAACTGAATCGCTTCATGTTACATTCTGCATTTACGGCGTAAGTGATGTCTTCGATGGATGTCAGTGCCGAACAATAATTAGAGTACGCCTACGTACCGCACGACAACAGTAACCACAGTGACGGGAAAACCTACTCAATGAGTCTTTTTAGACGGATCGGAATTATTGCGCGTTTGGATAAGCCTCAGATCCTCGATACCGTAAAGCGACTGATGGACTATCTTCAGAGCGAAGGCGTTTCACCAGTACTTGAATCGGATCTTGCAACCATGATGCCGGGTGTAACGACCCCTTCAGCGCCACTAAAAGAGTTGGGCGACCATTGTGATCTAGTCATGGTAGTGGGGGGGGACGGAAGCTTTCTGGGTGCAGCTCGGGCCATTATTGCTTATGACATTCCTGTAATTGGCGTCAACCGTGGCACATTAGGCTTTTTAACGGATATTTCACCGAATAATTTTGAAGCAGAGCTTGGTCCAATACTTAAAGGCGACTATTTAGAAGAGAAGCGCTTCATGATAGAAGCGAAGATTAAGCGTCAAAACCGCCCAAGTGGTGAGGGATTGGCGCTCAATGATCTCGTGCTTCACCCGGGAAAGTCTGCGCGTATGATTCGCTTTGATCTATTTATTGATGACCAGTTCGTTATGAACCAGAAGTCAGACGGACTGATCGTTGCTACACCGACGGGCTCCACGGCTTACGCGCTGTCAGCAGGTGGCCCCATCATGCTGCCTAAGCTTAATGCATTGGTATTGGTGCCGATGCATCCACATACACTCAGTAACCGACCCATTGTGATCGATGCTGATGCTAAGATCCGTATTGTTGTATGTGAGTCTAACTTAACGTACCCAAGTGTGAGTTGTGATGGACAATTGAATATCACGGCCGCTCCAGGTGACGAGATTCATATTTCCCGTCACAAAGGTGGGATACGCTTAATTCATCCTAAAGACCATGATTTTTATGATGTATGTCGTAGCAAACTTGGCTGGCAATCTGGTTACCGTCAATAATGAACTAAGGCGATTGTTTGCATGGTATTGATATACGAGTTCGTCGACGGTGAAGACCCGACTTCCCTAAGCCAGATTCTTTGGAAGTATGGAATCGCTCATCGTATTATGCAGGCAAATGGGCATGACCAGCTTTGGCTAGTAAAACCTTCACAGTCGCATGATGCCATGGAAATTTTAAAGTCATGGCTTGCGGACCCAAATTTAGATACTTCAAATGTTAGACCCACTCGTCAGCGTTCATCGTTGTCCTCCCTTGTGTCGAGTTGGCATCGTTCACCAATGACTTTGGTATTTTTGGCGCTTACATTTTTAGTCGCCTTAGTAACTGGGCTGGGTGACTATTTGGACGTGGTGAGTTGGTTCACGATCACATCCTTTGACATTGTCGGTAATCGCATACGTTTTTTGCCAATTGAGCAAGTTTGGCAACAAGGTGAGTACTGGCGTCTGCTGACTCCTACGTTTTTGCACTTCGGTGCAGCACATTTGATTTTTAACTCTCTTTGGGTATGGGACATTGGCCGCCGATTGGAACGACTGATTGGCTCGGTGGGGTGGCTGATTTTTGCACTTGTCGTCAGCATTGTGAGCAATGTTGGTCAGTTTTTGATTAATGGGTATCCACTATTCGGTGGTTTATCTGGCTTGGTATATGGGCTGGTTGGATTCGCATGGTTGGTTTCTATACTCGTGCCTTCATGGCCTACTTTGATCTCAAAGCCTTTGATGGTTTTTTTTGCCGCATGGCTGGCGTTAGGTTATACCGACGTATTGGCGACTTTGGGCTTGGGGAATATGGCAAACGAAGCACATTTGTTGGGGCTTACATCTGGTTTGGTATTGGCAGCGCTCTACGCAGGCTACCGCCGACTCATTAAGCATCTGTAGAATAAACAACGGCCTAGCGTTTACTAGGAACGAGATTGATATGAATTTTAAAGAAATGATCGATAACATGTCCCCCGAAGTATATGGGCGGTTGAAACAAGCAATAGAGCTAGGTAAATGGCCCAATGGGGTTAAATTGACGCCGGAGCAGATTGAGATTTGTATGCAGGCGGTGATTACTTATGATTACACAAATAAGTCTGAAGAACAGCGAGTTGGTTATATTGATCGAACCGTTCATAAGGGGTGTGATTCTAAGACGGAAACGCTTGAGCTTGACACGATTAAATGGGTAGACGATTCGGATCAGAGTAAATAATGCGCGGCAATCTTCGAAAAATGTCAGTACAAGCGGATACGTCTGGCAAGGTGAGTTATGAGTTGAAGCTCGATGAGTCTCTGATTCCACTAGATGACGCATTGGGTCAGAAAGTATCTCTCAAGTTCAGTGGTGAGATTCAATGTATTCATTGTGGAAGGGCGAGTAAGAAGTCGTTTAATCAAGGCTATTGTTACCCCTGTTTCAAGAAGCTCGCGGCATGCGATACATGCATCATGAGCCCAGAAAAATGCCATTTTCATAAAGGAACGTGTCGAGAGCCTGAGTGGGCGGAGCGTTTCTGCATGCAGAGTCACTATGTATATCTTGCCAATACGACTGCTTTAAAAGTAGGGATTACCCGTGGCGATCAATTGCCGACCCGCTGGCTTGATCAAGGTGCAACACAGGGGCGAGCAATGTTTGTTGTGGCAAACCGTCGTATGTCAGGATTGGTTGAAACATTGTTTAAAAATGAGGTCGCGGATAAGACCAATTGGCGCAATATGCTAAAAGGTAGTGATGCGAAGCTAGATTTAGCGTATGAACAAGAACGTTTGATTGGCTCCCTTTGGGAGGGGCTTGACGCGCTACAGAATGAGTTTGGTCTGCAGGCAGTTCAAGAGCTTGATGATACCAATTTAACCCATGAATTTAGCTACCCAGTACTTGAGTACCCATCTAAAGTTACCAGTATTAATGCTGAAAAAACGCCTCATGTAGAGGGGACATTAATGGGCATTAAGGGACAGTACTGGATTTTAGACACAGGTGTTATCAATATACGTAAGTACACCGGATACGAAGCAGAATTTACGCTACAGGAGCGTTAGTATGTCAGAGCAAACACCCGCCGCAGTCTTTCTGAAAGACTATAAAGTCCCAGATTTTCTTATTGATAAAACCGAGCTAACGTTTGATCTTGATGAAACGCAAACGGTCGTAACTTCTCGTCTACACATTCGCCGTAACCCTGAGTCAGATGCTGCTACGGCACCATTGATCCTAGATGGCGGAGAGGATGTAAAGCTTATTGGAGTGGCGATTGATAAGTATGAATTGCCGAAAGAGGAGTACAACGTTAGTAATGATAAATTAGTTATTACAGCGACCCCTGATGCTTTTATTCTGACATGTGAAACCCTTATTGAGCCGCAAAACAATACTCGCTTAGAGGGCTTGTATCGCTCCTCTTCGATGTTCTGTACGCAATGTGAGGCGGAGGGTTTTCGTCATATAACCTATTATTTGGACCGCCCTGATGTGATGTCCGTGTTTACGACAACGATCATCGCAGACGAGTCCCGCTATCCGGTGATGTTGTCAAATGGTAATGAGATCGAACGCGGTAAGACGGAAGATGGTAAAACGTTTGTCACCTGGCACGACCCTTTCAAAAAGCCTGCTTATCTATTTGCCCTTGTTGCTGGAGATTTAGAAGTGCTTAACGACACCTTTACCACCATGAGTGGTCGAGATGTCGCACTGAAAATTTTTACCGAGAAACATAATATCGATAAAGTCGATTTTGCTATGGATTCTCTAAAACGATCGATGAAATGGGATGAAGAGGTCTATGGTCGTGAATATGACCTAGACATCTTTATGATCGTAGCGGTCGATGATTTCAATATGGGGGCGATGGAGAATAAAGGTCTTAATATCTTTAACTCTAGTTGTTTGCTTGCTAGTCCGGAAACCACTACGGATGATGCTTATTTGCGTGTTGAGGCCGTGGTCGCGCATGAGTATTTTCATAATTGGTCAGGTAATCGTGTAACCTGCCGAGATTGGTTTCAATTGAGTCTAAAAGAAGGCTTTACTGTATTTCGTGATCAGTCATTTTCAGCGGACACGCATTCAGATGTTGTTAAACGTGTTGAGGATGTTTCATTTCTTAAAACGGCGCAGTTCGCAGAGGATGCCGGCCCCATGGCGCATCCAATTCGCCCTGCGTCATTTATCGAAATTTCCAATTTTTACACGCTAACCATATACGAAAAGGGTGCTGAAGTGGTGCGTATGATTCATACGCTACTCGGTGCGGATGGGTTCCGTAAAGGGTCTGATCTATATTTTGAGCGTCACGACGGGCAAGCAGTTACCTGCGATGATTTTGTCTCTGCAATGGAAGATGCAAATGGTGTAGATCTGACGCAGTTTAAGCGTTGGTACTCACAAGCGGGCACTCCCATATTAAATGTGACAGATTCGTACAATGAAACGACACAAACGTATACTTTAAATGTGTCGCAAATGACGCCTCCCACCCCTAATCAACCTACGAAACTGGCATTGCATATTCCTGTTAGAGCCGGGTTGATTGGTCCAGACAATCAGCCACTTTCTTTTACAGTCGACGGCAAAGAGCAGACCGAAGTCGTGCTTCATGTTAATCAAGCAGAGCAAACGTTTATCTTTGAAAATGTTGCATCTAGACCTGTTCCGTCTCTTCTTCGAGGCTTTTCTGCACCCGTGAAATTGGATTATGGCTACACTACAGATCAGCTTTTACAGTTGATGTCTGGTGATGTGGACGGTTTTAATCGATGGAGTGCATCTCAACAGTTAGCCGTTAATGAGCTGTTAAATTGCGTACAGCAATATCAAGCAGGCAAAGACCTAACAGAAGAATCATCGTTGGTTTCAGGTTTTGAGTCTCTATTGGCCGATAGTACCTTAGACTCGGCAATGGTCGCGCTAATTTTATCGCTACCAAGCCAAGCATACTTGTCAGAATTGTCCGGCGTTATCGACCCTCATGCGATCAAGGCTGCACGTAAGCACTTGCGTCTTCTCATCGCATCCTCGTTGGAAAAAGAGTTCAAGAAAATATATGAAGCCAATACTGTCACAGATGCTTATCAAGCCTCTGCTGGTCAGATCGCTAAACGCTCTTTGAAAAATGCCGCATTGTCCTATTGGGTTGCGTCTGGTAATGATGAAGCGAAAAGTGCGGTTGTTCGACAGTACCGCAATGCAGATAACATGACCGATCAATTTTCGGCGTTGAGCATTATTGTGAATAATCAATTGGCTGAAGCAGATGACTTGATGAGCGCCTTCTTTGAGCAATGGAAGCATGAATCGTTGGTTGTGAATAAATGGTTAATGCTTTCAGCATCTCGTGAACAAGAGAATGGCCTTGTTCAAATTAAGGAGCTGATGGAGCACCCTTACTTTGATATAAAAAATCCAAATAAGTTGCGAGCAGTGATTGGCGGGCTGGGGCAAAATGTAGAAACGTTTCATAATCTCGATGGCAGTGGCTATGCGTTTTTGGCAGACCAAATTATTCTGATGAATAAACGTAATCCACAAATAGCATCCAGACTTTGCACGCCGCTAACTCGATGGAAGCGTATGGAGTCCCGTCTTTCAGAGAAGATGAAGTCCCAACTTGAACGTATCGCTTCACAGGATTTATCGAAAGATGTCTATGAGGTGGTTTCAAAGAGTCTGGCATAAGTTAGGAAAAGCGCTGGTCATACTAGCGCTTTTTTTTGTAAGGTAAGTGTCAGGCATCTTCGCTATGCTTACATTATGTAGATTCATGAGCTTTACGGAGTGTTGTACTGGGTCAGTATGGCGTTTGTAGCGGGTTTAAGGAGTTATTAATGAAGAATTCGATGTATCTAACCTCTATCGCACTGAGTGTGATGTTGTCTGCTTGTAGTACGACCTCTTCTAATGATGATAACGCTTCCTTAGTCGATGAGGTGTCTCCCACCAAAGTGGCGGAAGAGCAAGATCCTAAACAAGTAAGTGCCTCCAATGAGTTAAAGAGTCAGCCCGAGCCTGTTTCCAGCGGCACTTCAAGCACTAACGACCAAACTGCTTTTCTAACGGATAGCCAGTCTAAAGATACCAATCAAGAAGCTGCAGCGTTGACCTATCAAAAGAAAGAAGCAGAGCGCAACCAGCAAATCGAACGTTTAAAGCGTCAGCTCGCGCAAAACTCAGAGCAAATAACTGAACTTACTCAACGACTTGATGAGAAGGAACAGCAGTTATCAAGTTTAATGACTCAAGAAAATGACAGTGATTGGTTGCAACGCATAGAGACACTTAAGGCTGAAAGGGATCAGTTAGAAGTTAGTTATAATCAATTACGACTTGAGAATGATCAACTAACAAAAAAAATTGAAGTGCTTGAAGTGGAAAAGCAGCAAGCATTAGCGGCTAACGCCAGTCAACAGCAAGACTTTATTGAGTTGAACAAGAGTTTTAGAACCCTCGATAGTGCACATTACGCCTTGAGTAAGAACTACCGAGACCTCTCAATCGAGCACGCTCATCTAAAAAGCAAATATAAAACATTAAGTGATCAAAAGAGCACACTGCAGGCTCAATACGATTCCCTTAATAAGGAAAATTTGAAACTGGGTGGCGCGCTGTCTGAAGCGCGTGCTCAACATCAGGTGCTCTGGGATAAAATTCGTGTGCAAGGTAATGTGATTAATGCATTAGAAGAGCAGAACGCAAAACTGGAGCGCGGAGGATCGTTATTGGTATCTGAGCCCGCGTCACGCACTGATGAAGATTCTTTAAAAGATAGTGCTGCTTTACGCTCAGAAATTACACGCCTTAAAGCTGAAATTAATGCCCAAAATGGGCTTATTTCAGACTATCAAAATGATGTGGTGGCATTGGAAAGAGAGCTATCGACAAAAGAAACGGATTTGGCAAATAAACTGTCTGAATTGAATGCGAAGTATCAGCAAGCGAAAACACTTAATAGTGAACTTAAAGCAGATCTAGAAGTACTGCGGACCGCTATTGCCAATCAAGACATTAAAATACAGCAATTAAGACAGCAGCTTGCGGACAGTACAGCGTTAAAAGAGCAATATCGAGAGGAGATGGCGACGTTACGAGAAGGGCATGTCGCGGCTCAAGCTGAAGTTGAGCAGCTATCTGCCGAAGTGAGGGCGGTTAACGAAGATAAGGCGAATCTAGAGCGTCAAGTAAATAATCTTATCCCTTTTGAGGGGGCGGTTATGTCACTACAGCAGCAATTGCGCAGTGAGTTAGATGACGTGCGATGGGATTTGCCGACCATGGCGAATTTAAACGATGCATTTGAGATTCAGCTATCTGCTAGAGTTGAGAATCCGGTGCAAGGGCAAACCTATTATGCAGAGCTGTTCGTTGATAGCGCACTTAACATGATGAGTGCCTCTGAAGCAGAGGCAACGGTGGATAATGGTGCAATTAATTTTCGTTGGCGTTTAAGTGGCCTAAATGAGCGCCCAAACGCGATGATGAACGTGTCCGTGACTCAAAGTCTTAACTATGACGGTCAAACAATCCTAAGAAAAGTCTACCGAGATCATGCCACAGTTGAATTAGTATCTGATGATTGGCTCAGTAAATATGGTTATTGGTTAATTGCAATTCTCGCCGGCTTATTGGTTGGATTTGGTGTAGGGAAAATAGGTCGGAAATCCGATTAACTATTTCAAATCAAAGCGAGTAGGCTGTCTCTATCGGGGCACCGTGTGGACAAACATTCATTTTGGTATTATTAAAATTCAACTACTTGTTGATAGGGTTTGGTATAGTAGCCTCGCATTGTATTGTATGAGGTAGTAATCGTGGATAAGTCCAGCTCGTTTGAAGTCATAGAACAACGTCTAAAAGATAGTATCCTGATTTTGGATGGTGGTATGGGTACCATGATCCAGAGTTATAAACTGGAAGAGGAGGATTATCGCGGCGAACGCTTTAGTGACTGGAAAAGCGAGTTGAAAGGTAATAACGACCTGCTTTCCTTGACTCAACCCAAGATCATTAAAGCAATTCACCTAGCTTACTTAGAAGCAGGTGCGGACATCATCGAAACCAATACTTTCAATGCGAACTATATTTCCATGCTGGATTACCACATGGAAGAGTTGAGTTATGACATTAATTACCAGTCGGCTCAATTAGCTAAACAAGCTGCTGATGAGTTTACCGCTAAAAACCCAGACAAACCTCGTTTTGTTGCTGGTGCTGTTGGCCCAACAAGTCGCACCTGCTCTATTTCTCCAGACGTAAATGACCCAGGCTATCGCAACGTCACCTTTGATGAACTCGTCGAAGCGTATACTACGTCTATTGATGGTTTGGTCAAAGGTGGTGTCGATCTATTACTGATCGAAACTATATTTGACACCTTGAATGCTAAAGCCGCTATATTCGCGGCACTTCAATACTTTGAAACTCACAAAGTACGCTATCCAATAATGATTTCCGGTACCATTACAGATGCTTCGGGTCGTACTCTATCTGGTCAGACGACGGAAGCTTTTTGGAATTCAATTGCCCATGCTAAGCCAATTTCCGTTGGGCTAAATTGCGCATTGGGTCCTAAGGACTTACGGCAATACGTTGAAGAGCTATCGCGTATTGCTGACACCCATGTATCGGCGCACCCAAATGCAGGTTTACCGAATGCTTTTGGTGAATATGATGAAACGCCAGAAGAGATGCTAGAAGAGATTCAATCATGGGCGGATTCAGGCTTTCTGAATATTATTGGTGGATGCTGTGGTACGGAGCCTGCTCACATTAAGGCGTTTGCCGATGCATTTCTAGGGATGCGTCCACGTGACATACCTGACATTGCAAAAGAGTGTCGGTTGTCAGGATTAGAGCCATTTAACATAAGCGACGGTAGCCTATTTGTGAACGTAGGTGAACGTACTAACGTTACTGGTTCGGCAATGTTCAAGCGCCTTATTAAGGAAGGTGATTTCGATACGGCCCTCGATGTTGCTCGTCAGCAAGTCGAGAATGGGGCGCAGGTTATTGATATCAACATGGATGAGGGCATGTTGGACTCGCAAGGTGCAATGGAGCGGTTTTTGAAGCTGATTGCCTCCGAGCCCGATATCTCACGTGTTCCGATTATGCTTGACTCCTCTAAGTGGGAGATCCTTGAAGCAGGCCTCAAGCTGATTCAGGGCAAAGGAGTTGTTAACTCTATTAGCTTGAAAGAGGGTGAAGACAAGTTTGTATCGCAAGCTAAGGCTTTGATGAAATACGGCGCGGCCGTGATTGTCATGGCGTTTGATGAAGATGGGCAAGCAGATACCCGTGAGCGAAAGATTGAAATATGCCGTCGTTCTTATGACGTTTTAGTGAATAAAGTCGGTTTCCCACCTGAAGACATTATTTTTGATCCAAACATCTTTGCCATTGCGACGGGTATAGAAGAGCACAATCGCTATGCCCTGGATTTCATAGAAGCGACGGCGGACATCAAACGAGAGTTACCTTACGCGAAAATTTCTGGTGGTGTGTCCAACGTATCTTTCTCGTTTCGTGGTAACAATCCTGTACGCGAGGCTATTCATGCAGTGTTCTTGTACCATGCGATAAAGAACGGTATGACGATGGGGATTGTTAATGCTGGACAACTGGCTGTTTATGAAGATATTCCTCAAGCATTACGCGATGCCGTCGAAGATGCGGTACTTAATCGCACACCAGAAGCAACAGATAACTTGCTGGCGATTGCAGGAGATTACGCTGGGACTGGTGAAGTAGCGGAGAAAGAGACACAAGAATGGCGTAACTTACCAGTCGGTGAACGTTTAACTCATGCATTGGTTAAAGGTATCACCGAATTTATCGAAGAAGATACTGAAGAAGCGCGTTTACAAGCGTCAAAGCCTTTAGAGGTGATAGAAGGTCCTTTGATGGATGGTATGGGCGTAGTTGGTGATCTGTTTGGTTCTGGGAAAATGTTCCTACCGCAAGTTGTAAAATCTGCACGCGTCATGAAAAAAGCAGTGGCTTATTTGATGCCATTTATTGAAGAAGAGAAGCTGCGTAATAAATCAACAGCGTCTTCCAGCGCCGGCAAAGTCGTGATGGCAACAGTGAAGGGAGATGTTCACGACATTGGCAAGAATATTGTAGGTGTTGTGCTCCAGTGTAATAACTTCGAAGTCATTGATTTGGGTGTGATGGTATCGTCAGAGAAAATTTTGCGTACTGCAAAAGAAGAAGGTGCCGATATCATAGGGTTGTCTGGCTTAATCACTCCGTCACTTGATGAAATGGTGCATGTCGCTAAAGAAATGCAACGCCAAGGCTTTGAGCTACCCGTAATGATCGGTGGTGCTACGACTTCCAAAGCGCATACTGCTGTTAAAATAGAGCAAAACTACAAGAACAACCAAGTTGTTCATGTTACCAACGCTTCTCGTAGTGTTGGTGTTGCGAGTGCTTTATTAAGTAAAGATGCTGAACGCCGCGCTAAATTTATCGCGGAAGTGAAAGATGATTACGAAAAAACCCGTAAGCGCTATAAAGATCGCGCTAGTGCAGGCCGCAGAGTTTCTTTAGATAAAGCGCGTATGAACAAAACTCCAATTGATTTCGGTCATATCAAGACACCGAATAAACTCGGTATTACTGTGTTTGACACCGCTGATATTGATTTTAATGTGGTGCAAAATTATATAGATTGGACGCCATTCTTCCAAACATGGGAGCTTGCAGGTGCTTATCCAAGAATTTTGACCGATGACGTTGTTGGTGAAGAAGCTACTCGCTTATTCGCAGATGCGAAAGAAATGTTGGCGACAGTCATTTCGGAAAGTTGGTTAGATGCAAAAGCAGTCATTGGTTTGTTCCCTGCGAACCAAATAGATCACGATGATGTGGTTATCTATCGTAATGAAGAACGCAATGAAGAATTGATGCGTCTGAACTTCTTGCGAAACCAAAATGAGTTATCTGCACCGGGTAAGTATAACCAATGTTTGTCAGACTTTGTTGCCCCGATAGAAGAAGGTAAAGACTATATTGGTGCATTTGCATGTGCTGCTGGATTCGGTATTGATTCAATTGTTGAGCGCTTTGAAGCGGATCATGATGACTACAACTCTATTATGATTAAAGCCGTTGCCGACCGATTGGCGGAGGCAACTGCAGAATATTTGCATGAATTAGTACGTAAAGAGATTTGGGGTTACGCAGCCGAAGAAGACCTCAGTAATGAAGAGTTAATCAAAGAGCGTTACAAAGGGATTCGTCCTGCGCCGGGTTACCCTGCATGCCCAGATCATACTGAAAAAGATAAGCTCTGGGATCTGCTTGATGTACGAGGCAATACCGGAATGAACATTACCGAGAGTTACGCCATGCTACCGACTGCTGCAGTAAGTGGGTGGTATTTTGGTAATGAAGAAAGTAACTATTTTGGTGTGGGCAAAATAGGGCCAGACCAAGTAGAAAGCTATGCAGAACGTAAAAATATGAGTAAGGATGATGCTGAGCGTTGGTTAGCACCGAACTTAGGTTATGATCCTGAAGATGATCGCATTTAGCTCGTGTTTTCATGTAGTCATTCCAACCTAATACATGTCCCAAATCGTGTGATTTGGGACATGCTGACTTCTCCGAATCAGGCTGATTGGAACTATGCCGTTAGCCATTTGGATGCTTCGATCGGTTTTCTAACAGGTTCACATCTTAATTTTCAACTGCGCTCTATTCGTGGACCATGTTTAGTATCTGCAAACGTGGTTGAAGCATCTCCACCTTCTAGGATGCATTTGCAAAGTCAGTTCCGTCATTTTTGTTTATTGCACACCGAGGATTGGCACTTCTCGTTAGTTCCTATTGATGCTTATTCTACAAATGTGATAATAACATATGGGCTAAAAGGGCCATTTCTCGCCAGTGCATGGCGTATTAAGCAACCCATCATGGCAGTGATTGTTGAGCTGTGGGTTGAAAGTTTAAAAAATACATTAGAAAGGATGTAACGATGGCAAAAGCAATCCATGATGCCGAGAAGCATGCGGCTCGTATGAAGGCGATCAAGCAGCATGTTGATAAACGAATTGCTAAAGCTCAGGAAGAAAAAGGGACATTTGTTCTCTTAACTGGCAATGGCAAAGGTAAATCGAGCTCTGCACTAGGTATGGTTGCGAGAGCGTTGGGCCATAATATGAAAGTGGGAGTCGTTCAATTTTTAAAGGGCGATTGGGCCACTGGGGAAATCGATTTCTTTAAATCCCACCCTAATGTCGATTGGTTCATTATGGATACAGGCTTTACTTGGGAGTCACAAAATCGGGATAAAGACATTGTAAGCTCTCAAAATACATGGGCACATGCCAAGACATTGCTGCAAGATTCTAGCTACGACTTAGTTGTTTTGGATGAGCTTACGTATCTACTGCATTATGACTATCTGGATGCGGATGAGGTCTTAGAGACACTTTTGTCGCGGCCAGTAATGCAACATTTGGTTGTTACGGGTCGCGGTGCTCCTGATGAGCTAGTTGAGTTGGCTGATACAGTGAGTGAAATTAAAGATATTAAGCATGCGTTTAAACGAGGAATAAAAGCCCAAAAAGGCCTTGAATATTAGTTTATAGTGCTGATTGGCATAAATATATAAGATGAATATTTTGCTTATGTGTTGTTATTATGGTGTTTTAAACTAAACGAGGGTTTTGGTGTGTCTGGAATAGAGCGCTTAGAAGTTGGTCAGCGTATGAGTCGAATCGTTAAACATAACGGCTGTGTTTATTTGTGTGGTCAAGTGGCTGCGGATGCATCAGCTGATATTTCTGAGCAAACGCAGACGATGCTGGATAAAGTGGATGCGTTGCTTAAACAAGCTGGGTCAGATAGGCAGCATATGTTGTCCGCTACGATCTACCTCAGGGATATGAAAGACTTTTCATCAATGAATGCTGTGTGGGATGCTTGGGTTCCTGATGGTTATGCTCCGGCTCGAGCTTGCGTTGAGGCACGACTAGCTCGCCCGGAATTATTGGTCGAAATATCCGTCGTTGCAGCGGAAGCCTAACTCGTCAAATTTACATCGACATTGGCTTGCGTCAATGTGTCGCTGAGTTTTGTGATATTGCGCGCCATGTCGCGGGACAGGTTAAGTATTAAGATGCCGAAATCGAATGCGTAGTGTTCGTGTAGCCTGCCAAAGACATGGCAATCAATTTTTAGCAACAGAGCGTCGGTGCAGGCCACAGCATAACCTTGCCTTGGTCCAAGCGATATCATGGTGACATAGCCTAGAGCCTCGCCAAATTTTACACGTCGGATTAAATTAGAGTGAGCTGCGTATTCTTTGAAGTAGCTCGCTTCCCCCTCTATCACAACGTAGAAACTATCTCCTTTGTCGTTATCCGAGAAAATTTTTTCATCGGCATCAAAGTGAATTAGCTCGCCTTCTTTCAATAAGAACTCTATGGCGGACGAGCTAAGCGCACCAAATATCGAGCCTGTCTTTAGCATATCTGTTTCCAGATTGTAAGGGCAGTGTGAAATATTAACTGTATTCATGACAGATCCCTCCCTTTTGCTAAAGCATATGTCTTAAGGTGTTTGTTCACCACATACAAAATAAAGAGATTCGTATACTTGAGTAACAATTTTTGCAATTTTCGGTAATTTTTCATAACTAAGACAATATTACTGTCACAATTTGCATGTTTTTCCAAATATAGCAATGAACTAGGTAACCCCGAGGAAGCAGGTGAGCTGCTATTGGCTACAGTTCGCTACCGTATTAATGTTATCCCAACATTAATTATTTGGAGAGAGTTATGTTGTTTAACGAATTTAGCTCGTCACCACTAGAGCGTCTGTTTGGTCGATTTGAGTCCAAAGGGATGCCATCTTCAGCGACCTTCTTCTTTGAGGCATTGTTCAAGGGGTTACAGTTTTCTTTCATCTGGGGATCTGCGATGTGGTTGCTTCAATGGAGTGTAATTGACATGTCATGGCAGACAGCCATCGCTGTAAGTGTTGTCGTTGGGCTCGCCTCTGGTTTCTGGATGGCTGCAATGAACCGTCGCTCCAAAGAACTTGCTGGGGAGCATCGGTTAGGCTTTCAGTGATGAGTTCACCTCCGCATTATGAGGATCCAGGCAGCTAGCGCCTATCCTCATAATGCGGAGGTGTTTGATATTCTAAGATATGAACCTCATCTCCTACCCGAATCACACCTTCGTTTAACGCAATTAAATTAACGCCAAATATTATTTCATCCTTTGTTAGTCGTCTAAATTTAGCAAGCGATTTTAGCGGTTCGCCCTTAGGGCTTCTTTGAGCTGTCTTCGGGTCTAAGGTTGTGAAAATGCAGCGAGCACAAGGTTTTACATTTTCAAAAACCACTTCTCCAATTTTTATGAGTTTCCAAGTGTCTTCTGCAAAGGGGGCTGAGTCAGATACCATGATATTAGTACGGAAGCGCTGCATTTCAATGCTATGAGCTGCCGACTTGTTGAGCTCATCCAGAGAAGATTGTGTAGTCAGAAGGAAAGGGTAACCATCAGCGAATTTGACTGGATGTTCTGGTCGTCGGCTTGTTACGCGTGTTGACTCGGAGCCAAAATGAACCAGTGTGACGTCTTCACCTAGTAGCTCGCTAAACCATTGATCCGCAGAAGAGTGGGTTCTTTGCGCGGATACGGTATTTTCCCATATGTCTACATTAAAATATTCGTTTGAAAAGTCTTGTTCAACAAGCTCTAGTGCTGGTTTGTTGAAATCAGATGACACGCTCCACCCATACTTCGTTTGTGTAACACCTACGAGAGTTAGCTTTGGATGGCTCCGACCAGTTACGAATGCACCCGCCTGATCTACAAGCATAAAACGGCGGTCATTCTTTAGTCCGCTGAAAAGTACTTCAGACTCTGATAATTGTATAGGTTGAGTGGATTTAATGGGATAAATGGAAAGGGAAGACAGAGTAAGGGGCACAGTAATAACTCCAGCGATATGTGTTTCCACATCGTATCAAAAATAAAGGGGCGACTGAGCCCCTTTTCTTTGAATTGCAGAGTGTTAAATGTAGTAAGAAGCTAATGGAGGAAAACCATTAAATTCTACTGCACTGTAGGTCGTTGTATATGCACCAGTCGATAGCCAGTACAGGCGATCACCGATAGCTAAGTTGAGTGGCAGTCCGTATTTGTAGTGTTCGTACATGATATCAGCACTGTCACAGGTTGGACCTGCGATAATAACTTCTTCCAACTCTCCAGTTTTTTCAACATGGATGGGGTACTTGATGGATTCATCTAATGTTTCAATTAGCCCGGAGAACTTTCCTACATCAGTGTAAACCCAGCGATTTAGAGCAGTGTGTGATTTTCGGGAAATTAACACCACTTCACTCACTAAAATGCCTGCGTTAGAGATCAAAGAACGCCCCGGTTCTAGAATGATTCGCGGCATATTATCGCCAAAATCCTCTTCAAGAAAACGGGTAATCTCTTCAGCATAGGTAGCCAAATCGTTTGTCCGGCTAATGTAATTAGCAGGGAATCCACCACCCATATTGATCATTTGAAGCTCTATACCATCTTCATTTTTTAGACGTTCGAAGATAAAACGAACGCTGGCAATTGCCGCATCCCATGCGCCAATATCACGTTGCTGAGAGCCTACATGAAACGACACTCCATACGGCTCAAGTCCTAATTCTTTTGCGAGAATGAGTAGGTCCATCGCCATATCTGGGCGACAACCAAACTTGCGTGATAGAGGCCAATCAGCCGATACCGTCCCTTCAGTTAATATACGTACGTATATACGAGAGCCAGGTGCAGCTTTAGCGATGTTTCGTAAGTCTGCTTCAGAGTCTGTCGCGAACATACGTACACCTTTCTCATAGAAATAGCGCACGTCTGCGGCTTTTTTAATGGTGTTACCATAGCTGACACGGTCAGGGCTAACATCACCAATCGCAAAAAGTTTATCTAATTCATAGCGTGACGCGACGTCAAAATTAGAGCCGCGATCTCGCAGCATCGTTAATATTTCTGGTGCAGGGTTTGCTTTAATCGCATAAAAAATATCTGCAATTGGAAAGCCTTTCTTAAGTTCAGAGTAGGCGTCATCAATCATCTTGGTGTCGATGACGACGAAAGGGGTTTCCTTGGTATCCGCTAGTGCTTTAAGGCGGTTGAATTGATCAGGTGTGTAAAAAGAATGAACGTCTATAGACATAGCGCATTGCTCCTAGTTTTTTGAAAACATAATCCGAAATAAGGCACGTCTTTACCTCCCTCCATCCTACTTTTGGCTGTTACTTATCCGGTCTAAGACCTTAAGCGACTAGCGCAGCAGTTGAAGCGGTGCGGAATATGTTCAGCAACGACGCGAGGCGAAATTTAAGATGCATTCTTATCTACGTCAAGAACTATTTGTAGAATTTTTAAGACATAAAAAAACGGCCCCGAAGAGCCGTTACTATAACGCGTACTAATTTGATTTTCGATGGTTCTGAAAGTGAAATAATGCGGAACCTGCGACAAGAGCTGCCATGAAGTAGGCCCCTTCACTGGGGTTGTTGACAAGTGCAGTAAGTCCAGGGCCAGGGCAATAGCCACTCAATCCCCAACCAATACCAAATAGAGAAGCTCCAATGACTAAGTTATGATCAATGTCTCGTCTAGTGGGGATATACCACTTGTCGGCTAGCCAAGGCTTCTCACGCTTAGAGCGTATCAAGTAACCAACCATGCCTACCAAAACAGCGCCACCCATGACAAAAATAAGTGATGGATTCCAATCTCCGAAAATATCGAGAAAACCGAGTACGACTGCAGGGTTAGTCATCTCAGAAACAGCCAGTCCCAAACCAAATGCTAATCCAGTAATAAATGTTATTAATGCTCGCATAACTTTGCCCCTACTTAGTGATAAATACAGTTAATATCGCCATCGTCATGAAAATCCCTGTGGCGACAAGAGAGCGAGGGGATAGTCTTGAAATACCACATACACCATGGCCACTGGTGCAACCACTGCCTAGGCGTGTTCCGTAGCCTACTAGTAACCCCGATATAATTAAAAGAATGGGGCTTCTCATTTCAGGAAATGGGACCGTCTGCTGTGTGAGCACACCGTAAGCACTGCCTCCAATAATTAAACCGAGTATAAACAGAAATGGTAGATATCGGTCTTTACTGAACAGTGCTTGAGCCAAGATGCCGCTGATACCAATCACTTTTCCGGTAAGCAGTAGGTATGCAGCTGCCGTTAAACCTATTATGATGCCGCCAGATAGCGGATTAACTAAAGATTCCATATGATCCTCTCGTTATCAAATCTATTATATAAGAATACACTAATATAGTTATAAGAATATATCTATTTGTGATTAAAAGGTGAAAAAGTGTTTTATGCTAGCAAGTCAAATGAACACAAAGACAATGACATTCTTGCTACCCAATAGACCGACCTTGCCTCAGGGTGTTGCGAGCTATGATGCCGTTCCTGCTAGCGTGGTTATTGAGTTGAATGGAAATCACTGGCGGAAAATTCTCACAATTATTGCGAAGTTGGTCACAGTTGCTGAGGAAGATTGGCGTATAGTGAGGGATCAATTCCTTTGGGATAGAGTAAAATTAATCTTTGATCCTGATGAAGCAAGTGAAGGGTGGTTGGTCATTGTCAGTAAACAGTTTCATGACGATTTCCCCATCCCTGCAGAGGCTGAGGCAATAGGTGCGAGGCATACAGCGCACATACATCAAAAGCGTATCTGGTGTCCTTATCTAGATTATCGTCAGTTTCCAAATGTGTTGGTAGATGAATTGGTGACCAGAATTAGAAAGTAGGTGGTTTATGATTAATATTCTAAAAAAAATGTTTAGTAATGAAGAAGTGTGCGCCGAGCCAATTAGTTACCAAAGGGCTGTCGCTGCGCTTCTGTTAGAGATAATCATCGCTGATGATGAAATTCATCCTGATGAAGAGCTCAAAGCAAAAGACGCGATAAAATCAGTGAGTCAACTCGGCGATGACGTTGACTCATTATTTGATGAAGTGAAAGCTGGCATCCATGATGTTAATGATTCTTACCAATTTACTAAAGTGATTAATGCCAATGCCTCGGTCGAGCAGAAGCTTGAATTACTAAAAGATTTGTGGCGTGTGGCTTTTGCAGACGGAGATCTTGATGCCTATGAAGATCATCGGATACGCAAAATTAGTGAGCTATTATTTATGCCTCACTCGGAATTTATTCAAACTAAGATTGCGGTGCAAGAAGAGTACAAGCAAAATTCGCAATAATAGCAGCGTGATAGTGGGCATTAGACTGCCCACTTTTAATCAGTTGTAGGTATTATTGTTGCGAGTTGTCGGCATTCTTTTTAGCCTCATGGCTCATGCCGTCGTTTAATCCTGCCTCTCTGTCTACTGCTGCTAGTACACCACGTAGAATGCCAAGTTCCTGTTTTTCTGGTCTAGATCTATTAAAGAATCGTTTTAGCTTGTCGAGTACTTTTCCGGGGTGATTTCGGACTATAAAGTTAATGCCGTATAGAGTTTCTTCTAAGTGCTCGTAAAACAGGTCCATTTCTTTCTTACGTGGATATTCTGGCGTCGACTTTATCTGTACTGATTCATTTTGATGGGCCATCCATATTTCGTAAGCAACGATTTGTACCGCTTGAGAAATGTTTAAAACCGGGTACTCATCATTAGCGTCTATGTACACTTGCCGATGGCACTGAGCAATTTCTTCATTTAGCAATCCCATTGTCTCTCGGCCAAACAAAATGGCAATGTTATGGTCTTTTGCTTCAGGGATCACCGCTTCAGCACATTCGCGTGCGTTCATTATTGGTAGTTGAAACGTTCGGTGTCGAGCACTGGTGCCAATTACTAGGCTGCAATCAGCAATGGCGTCTTCAAGTGAGCTCACGACAGTAGCGTTCTCTAGAAGATCGACTGCGCCAGCGGCACGACTTGTCGCCTCATCAGATGGATAATCGTTAGGGTCGACCAAATAAAGGTTGCTAAGCCCCATATTTTTCATGGCACGTGCAATAGCGCCAATATTACCTGGATGGAAAGTGTTGATAAGAACGATGCGGACATTGCTGAGCATGTGGTTAAAGACTCATATACAAGGGTTATGGATTTACTAAATTCCGAAGCGTGAGGGACTGCTCTGTACTGGCGAAATCGACTTTGTCCAATAGCACCCTAGACTGCTCGTTAAACAGGAATTTGTGGCAGGCGGAATGATACAGCGAACCGCTTTCTAACACCAATCTATAGCTCCCTCTTGGGATGGAATTGGCAGCAAGAGGTTGGCCGGCTTGTAGATAAATAGAAAAGGGGGGCTGGCCGTCAAGTGATTGGAATACTAGCAGTGAAGGCGTAGAGAGTTGATTTAGAATTCTAAGACGGCTACTGCCTTGGACGTTGCCAATAAGCGTCCCATGTCGAGGCGCTAGGCCAGGTTGTCCAATACAACCTGTTTGTTTTGCATGTAGGGCGCTTCCAAAGCCTAAATTTTCTGCCTTGGCCCAGCCTGTCGTATTGTTGTAGGAGAGCGTGAGCCAATCGCTTTCTATTGTCACAACTGTTACATCGGTCATTTTTGGAATGCTGGTTTTTATTGTTGATGTGATGCTGGGCTCTGTGAACAGTCTGGTTTGTTCTAGGGTGTAGCCAGTGCCTTGGCGGAACTGTGGATATAGGCCGCTTATATAGGAAATGGAAGGTTTTGCTGAATTACTGACGGTATCGAAATAATTGGCTGAGTATATGCCTGCTGCAAACACAGTCAAATAGCTACAGGCAACAAATGCTGCTTTGGCTGCGTAAAGTCGATAGGGGCGCGTTGCTGGATGGTCTTCGGTATTCTGTTGTGCATTGCTTGGTCCAGTCTCTCCCGTATCGTATTGGAAATGATGTGCGTGATCGAAGTTGTCAGAAGATGCTTGCGTAAACTCTGTAGGTTGTTCGCGGGCGATTTGGCTATCCGCTTTTCTCATTTCCTCGTACAGAGCTTTCATTCTCCTTTCGTGCAGAGTATTTCTAGCTTTATTAAGCGCTTCCTCTTTGGCTCGTTCTTGCTCTGCATTGCTGCGCTTCATATCCTGATAAGCACGTTGTTGTTCTTTTACATACGCTCGTTGTTTTGCGTCACTTTTGAATTCGAAGCCAGACTCGGAATTCGGGCTAGGTGTCACATGCTCTGTAAAGGAGTAGGGTTGCCAGCTTTGGCCATTTGAGCGCTTAATGGCTTGCAGTACATTTTGATAGGCATCATGAATTCGTTGGAAATGCTCAGTCGTATCAAGGTTAGGATTTTTATCGGGATGATAGCGTCGCGCTAAACGACGGTAAGCAGCCTTTGCTTCCTGCTCGGTAGCATTGGTAGATAATTCTAAAACGTTAAAGTCGTCAATAATGCTCATAGAGAGTTGTCGCATGCATCCATATTAAAGGCATTATGCCCGTTAACCTATTTAATGACAAAGCGGGCTGTTTTAACGGTTTGATTTCAGCGACTGTTTTGCGATTATAGGACCTTTTATAACTGGGTGTTGACGATAATGAGTGAGTCTTTTACGCATTTGGATGATCAAGGTCATGCGCATATGGTCGATGTGAGTGCCAAGCAGGTGACAAAACGAACGGCCACAGCACGATCCTTGGTGGTGATGCAGCCTGAAACATTAACGAAGTTGATGGAGGGAGGGTTGCCGAAAGGAGACGTGCTCGCTACCGCTCGTATCGCAGGAATTCAAGCAGCTAAGAAGACATCTGATTTGATCCCCCTTTGTCATCCGTTGATGCTCACCAAAGTGAGTGTTGATATTAATGTAGTGGATAAGGTTTCTATTGAAATATTGTGTACGTGCTCATTAAAAGGTGTGACCGGAGTCGAAATGGAGGCGTTAACGGGTGTAACCGTGGCTGCGTTGACGCTTTATGACATGTGTAAGGCTGTAGATAAAGGTATTGTGATACAGAATACCCAGCTGTTGGAAAAACATGGTGGAAAAAGCGGTTCTTGGAGTAGTGCAGATGTCGATCGTTAATGTGGTTTTTTTTGGGGCCTTGAAAGATTCAATAGGTCTGCCCAGTGCTAAGTGTGAAGTGCAGAGTGTTTTAACAGTTGCCCAGCTAAAACAATTGTTAGCGGATCAATTGAGCGCTCCACAATTGTTAGAACCTAATATCAAATCATCGATTGATTTCGAGTTTGCGCGTGACACAGATGAGATAGAGCCAACTGCGGTGCAAGAGGTCGCGTTTTTCCCTCCAGTGACAGGGGGGTAGAAAGGATGGAAATCAGTGTTCAACAAGAAGACTTCAATGTTCAAGCTTTGTATGACTCTCTCTGTGTTGCCAACAAAACGGGAGCTGTCGCGATGTTTGTTGGGCGAGTGAGACAGTTTAATGAAGAGGTGGGTAACGGTTCCTTTTTTTTAGAGCATTACCCAGGAATGACTGAACGCAATATTCAGAGCATTGTTGATGAAGCTCGCGCTAGATGGCCGCTATTGGCTGTTAAAGTTGTTCATCGGGTTGGCGAATTATCAATCGATGATCAGATAGTGTTTGTTGGTGTTGCTTCCTCCCATCGAGCAGAAGCCTTCTCAGCCTGTGATTTTATTATGGACTACTTGAAGAGTCGCGCTGCGTTTTGGAAAAAAGAAACGGCGAATGGCCAGTCTAACTGGGTCGATGCCAAAACTATTGACGAGAAAAGCCTAGAGCGTTGGCATCATTCCACGAACTAATGAGGGCGAAGTGTTTTTTTTCGGCCACTTGCGTGTCTTTCTCGATATTCGGTGTCTATATATTTATCCGTTGTCGCCATACTGGAATGCCCTGCGTCTTCTCTGACATGCTCTTTTGGTCTAACTTTAACGTCTTCTGATATGCCTGTATGGCGTAACCAGTGCACTGTCGCAACGCGTAGATCATCCGCATCTGATTTATGGCCATCATCACACATGCGGTAGTACGCTTGATCGAAGCAGTGTTGTACGATATTCCGAACTTGGCGTGAGCTGGTCATGGCGCCTTGTCCGCGGTTTTTGGGAATGACCGGTGTTGGCTCCGCTACGGTAGGTAAGTCAGGTAATTGTCTAAAACGCCGGTAACGTATTAATGCATTGAGCATCTCATCCGAGACGCTGACTAATCTCTCTTTATTACCTTTAGAAAGGACTTTAAACCACCAGTTGCCGTCTGTATCTTTGATAAAGTCGCCCATGGTTGGTGCGGAGCGCTCATCTGCGACCAGTTCTGAGATTCGTAGATACATACCGAGTAACGCATTCATGATAAAAAGAGTGCGCTCGTGCATGGCTGGATCTTCTTCAGCTAATAATTCAGCAGTTTCTATCACGTAATCCCACTGTAAGTTGGAGATTCTTCTAACTTGGCGTCGAGTAACTTCCTTTTTAACAAACTTGCTTTTTTGGCGGATCAGAGCAACTGGGTTTTGCTGCACAGCTTCTTCTTGCATTAGAAAGCCGTAGTAAGAAGACAGTATTGAAAATGTCGCACGTATCGCAGCCTGAGACAGGCTATATTTCTCGGATAAAGGGATTTGGCCATTGCGAAAATCAAGTTTGGACACGTGAGCAACATATGGCCGCCATTCGTCATTAGGGACTCGCTCTCCCATGTGATTTTTGAAACGCGCGACGTTTTTGATACCAATCCAAGATTCGGGCGGGGTGTTGCAAAAATGTATAAACTCTTCTATTTCATCACGCTTAAGTGTGGTTGCGGGTGTGTGTTTGACATACCACGACCAAAGTAAAAGTCTTTCCACTTCTCGACGATAGGAATTGAAGGTGGCTTGGGAGCCGTTGTAGCTGTAGATGAAGCACAGTGCTAATTGAAGGTCGCGCGCATAGTCAGGGTCTTCAAGCTGTCTTACCCCAGCTTTTAGGTTGTTCAAGATGGTTGGGTATTGTGTGTAAGGATTAGGTAAGTGTTCTAAGTTATCGATAAGTGGAAGCGGTGCGTTCATATGTCGACTGTCCAAAAAGCTTGGCCAAGGGCAAGGATTGTACTTTATATCAGTAACTTATCAGTTTTGTTAGCCCAGAGCGATTGCAGAAGCTGACTTCAATACTAGACCAAGACATTCCTACTTGGCCTAGTATTGGCTAGAAGTTAGCCCGAAATACTCTCAAACAACGAAAAGTAGGTAGGGAAAGTCTTGGAGGTACACTCTGGATCATTGATTGTGACCGCCGTATTGGAGAATGCTATTAAAGAGAAGCACATCGCGATTCGATGGTCATTGTATGTATCGATTGCTACGTGTTGAAGGTCTGAACACGGCTCGACCGTAATGTAATCGTCTCCTTCAACCACGTTAGCGCCCAGTTTTTTTAGCTCTGTTGCCATCGCATAGAGACGATCCGTTTCTTTGACTCGCCAGTTATAAATATTTCGAATGGTGGTTGGACCTTCAGCGAATAGTGCGGTGGTTGCAATGGTCATTGCTGCATCAGGAATGTGATTCATATCCATGTCGATGCCGTTTAACTCACCTTTCTCAGCGGCTACCCAAGTTGGGCCATAGGTGATTTTAGCGCCCATTTTTTCCAATACTTCTGCAAACTTAACATCCCCTTGAACACTCTCTGTTCCTACACCATGCACTTTTATCTTACCGCCAGCAATCGCTGCGGCAGCTAGGAAGTAGGAGGCAGATGACGCATCACCCTCTACCATGATCTCGCCTGGAGATTGATAGGTCTGGTTCCCTTTGATCACAAATGCTTGGTAATCAAGGTTTTCAACATTGACCCCAAACTGCTTCATGGCATGTAAAGTGATATCTATATAAGGCTTAGAGACGAGCTCTCCGTCAACATTTATACGTAAGTCCGATTTTGCCAGCGGCGCGCTCATCAACAGTGCCGTTAAAAATTGGCTAGAAATGTTCCCTTTTATCGAGACCTCGCCCCCATTTAGGCCGTTCGCCTTGATTAAAAGTGGTGGGTAGTTTGTTTCTTTTTGGTATTCAATATCAGCACCAAGTGCTTGCAGTGAATCAACTAAATCTCCAATAGGGCGTTCGTGCATGCGCGGTTCACCGTGCAATCGGAACTCGCCTTGACCCAGACACAAAGCTGCAGTTAGAGGACGCATTGCTGTACCAGCATTCCCCAAAAATAGGTCTGCTTGGTTAACGCTTAGAGGTCCGCCATTGCCTTCTAATACACATGTTTGACCTTGATCCTCAAGAGAAAAACGAACCCCCATTTCCTTGAGTGCGTTAAGCATGTGACGAATGTCGTCGCTGTCTAGAAGGTTAGTGATTTTCGTTGTGCCCTTCGCAAGTGTTGCTAGCAGTAAAATACGATTAGAAAGGCTTTTAGATCCAGGTATTTGGATCTCGCCATTTGCGGAGGTTAAAGGGCCTAGAGTAATGGAATTCATTGATGGGGTCCGTTATATCGCTGGGCATGTCGGGTGCTCAACATGCTTAGTTTGTCATTTTATTACAAGTGACACGTAAGATACTTTTAGTGGCGGGGAACTTCAACAATTTTGAATCCGAATTAATAAGGTATGAAAATTTTGTATAGTGTATCTAACGCAGGCATTGCGTATGCGTGAGTTGTGTTTCGGTAAAGAATGGTAACCATCGGATTTAAAGTTGAGGAAGATGTTTATACTACCTTCATTTGCAGCGACCTGTTGGAGAGCAAACTCATGAAAATGGCACCACAAATTATTAAATCTTTATTGGCTGTTGGAGCGGTTCTTGGTGCGGCAGAATCGTTTGCATTAGACAAGCCGAATGGCAGGGTGATACTAAACGTAAAAGGAAATATATCGGTTGCCAATACTGCGTCAGGTGAAGCGGCGTTCGATAAGGCGATGCTAAATGATCTCGGCGAAGTTACCTTGGTGACCAGTACGCCTTGGACGGAAGGAGTCAATACCTTTACAGGCCCCAAGTTGTCGGCGTTGCTCGATGCAGTCGGTGCGGACGGACAAACATTGGTGATAACTGCGCTTAATGATTATAGCGCGAAAATGCCTGTGGAAGATGCATACGAATTAGGCGTTTTGATGGCAATGAATATGAACGGTAAAGCGATGTCGGTAAGGGAGAAAGGACCTATTTTTATGCTCTATCCCTTTGATAGTGATCGTTCGTTAGATAATGAAGTCATTCACAATCGCTCTGTATGGCAGGTTAAATCCATTACGGTTGAGTAAGTTTATCGGCCGTCATTAGAGGGACGTTAATGAACGCTATTAGGACATCCCGTGCTAGGGTTTTTTTATGGGTCTTGGTGTCAACTGCTTTAGTTTTTTTAATAGTGGTTGTGTTGCTGTATTTACAACTCATAGATCGTCAGTCTGAGCTGCTTTCTGCATCCGAAGAAGATGCGTTGTGGGCGTCGTATCAGTTAGACCGAGAAGCGCTGAAATTACATAACGCTGTGCGGCTTTTGGCTGATAGCCCCAATGATCCATCAAGGTTGGAAGAGGCTCAGTTACGCTTTGATATCTTGTATAGCCGATTAAACATCGTTTCAGAAGGCCAGTTGAAGCAGTTATTTAGTCAGGTGCCGAACGCAGAGGTTCGTAGAAAGGAAATTCGTCAACATCTCAACGCGATAGATAGCGAGCTTTTTCTGAATGCTCTTGGCCACATTGATGTTGAAAAAGTCTCTGAGCTAGTTCAGTCCGTTCTAAAGGTTTCTGAACAAGTTGTGTTAGATAATTTAGCCAGTCGATCCGCTGAAAAGGTAGCTGCCCGAAATGATATGTTGCTGAGATTTAGTTATCTAGGTGTGTTGGTAGCACTATTGACGCTGACGATGATGGTTATTATCGCCATGTTAGTTAGACAAGTCCGATTAAGTTTGCATTCGTATCAAAAAACGAAGGCGCTTGCCAATGAGTTACAACAAACTGCGCTGGCTGCTCAGGCAGCAACGAGAGCAAAATCAGATTTTTTAGCGACAATGAGTCACGAGATTCGCACTCCAATGAACGCTATTTTAGGTATGTCGCACCTTGTGCTCGATACGGATTTACAGCCTAAGCAGCGTAGCTATATTAATAAAATTCAGACTTCTGCTAACAATTTGCTGTTAATTATCAATGATATTTTAGACTTTTCAAAAGTCGAAGCGGGTAAAGTTCAATTAGAAAGCGCACCATTCTCCATTGACGACGTGCTTGAATATACCTACGAAACGTGCCGAGCTAGCGCTGAAGAGAAAGGACTGAAGCTGATTGTGTCAAGAGAGTTTGATATCGCATCCGAACTAGTGGGTGATGCCACGCGGCTAAGGCAAGTTCTCGTTAATATTGTTGGCAACGCAGTTAAGTTTACTCATCAAGGCAGCGTAACCCTGCATATGCATTCCGACCAGAACGGTTATACGTTTGTGGTTAGGGACACGGGTATAGGTATTCAAACGGAAAATGACATATTTGCAGGGTTTAGCCAAGCCGATACCAGCACAACACGATTATATGGCGGGACAGGTTTAGGTTTAGGTATTTCTAAGCGTTTAGTTGAATTAATGGGCGGTGAAATTACCTTTGATAGCGAAGTTGGAGTAGGCACAGCGTTTTATGTGAAGGTGGCGCTGGATACGGCTAATAGCCAGCGAGCTGCCGCAAAGTTTCCCCAACTATTTTGTCTGCCTGACGATAGAATTGCTACAGACCAATTAGACTCATTAAATATATCGTTTCAGTATTGGGGGGATTATGCATCACTAAAGGGCCCCAAATTATTAGTGTTAGCTGACGAATATGCACAACAACTTGATCGTTCAGAACAAAAACGATTACACCTTGAATTTGCGGGTCGATTGCTTGTTTTAGGACGTAAGACAGACGAAGTGTTGGCCTATTCTTGGTCACGACTTGGCTTGCTGACGCCAACTAAACTCAATACGTATGTAAAACGGCTATCAAAAGAAGGCCAAGTCGTTACTCAAAAAGACGATGTGCTGGCGCAATATCATGAGTGCGATAGTTTGCTCGGCAGAAAAATACTATTGGCAGAAGATAATGTTGTGAACTCAGAGATTGCGACCGCGCTATTAGAAAAACTCGGAGTTCTCGTTGTAAAGGCTCAAGATGGTGTGGAGGCGGTAGCTGCGGCTGAAAAAGAAACATTTGATCTGATTCTAATGGATGTGCAAATGCCAAATATGGATGGTTATCAGGCAACTCAAGCGATACTTCAGTCTTTGGGTGAACAAAGTCCTCCCATATTGGCTTTAACAGCTGGAGCTTTGGATACGGATCGTGAACATGCGTTGCAGGCAGGAATGAACGATTTTCTTACTAAGCCACTCGATCCTCTTTTGTTGCTTAATAAACTTGAACATTGGCTGGTAGAGCAATCTGTCGACAATTTGCATTCAGAAAATTCACTGAATGTTGCTAAGGTATTTTCTCCTGAGTTAGGTTTATATCGTTTCAGCAATGATGAGAGCCATTATCGCGATATGTTGACGCGCTTTCTTGGTCTGTTAAAGCCTTACACCAGTGCGCGCCAAAACAAGCAAAGTATCCCTACAACTACGTATGAACTTCACAGCATAAAAGGTGCTGCCGCGAATATCGGTGGCGAAGCGTTCGCATTAGAAGTCTCAAAGTTTGAACAATCCCTAGCCGAGGCTCAAGAGGCAACTGCACCTGAAAGTAGTGTTTATTGCGCGCGAATAGAAGAATCAGCTGATGAGCTATGGTCTAAAATTCAGCTATATTTAAAAGGTTCTGAGACACAAGCCGCGAGTGAGCAAAAGGTAGTCCCTTTAATACCAAAAACGAAAAATATTTCCGATGCGTCGTTGGCCGCCATTCAGCAACTTCGCGGTGACTTAGAAATGGGGGTGGCAGATATAGAAGGTCATCTTTTGGCGCTGATGAAGCAGGAGGACATGTCGGGCAGCGCAGAGTTGTTGGAAATACAAGGCTTTATTAGAAGCTACGACTATGATCTTGCGATTGAGAAAATTGATCGGTTTTTAAGCGGGAAGAGCTAGGCCTTAGATTATGGCTCATCACGTATTGTTTTAGAACTCCAAAAACACAGGAGCGTTGGGGTTATGTTCGATTTAGATTATATGAATGAGGCGCTCATTGCTCATGATTCAAATGAGTCGCCGAAAAGCGTCTTAGTCGTGGATGATATGCCGGATAACATTGATATCCTCAGAGGTATTTTATCAAAGCGTTATGAAGTTCGTGTCGCGAAAAGTGGGCCTATGGCACTTAAGAGTATTAGTTCAAAGCTACCGGACCTCATTCTACTTGATATCATGATGCCAGAGATGAATGGTTTTGAAGTATGCGCCGAGATCAAGCGCAACCCCAAAACATCACACATACCGGTCATTTTTATTACCGCCATGACATCGGTGGATGATGAAAAGAAAGGCTTTGAAGCCGGTGCGGTGGATTTTATTACCAAGCCTATCACACCGTTAACGACGCTTGCTCGCGTGAATAATCATATTGCTTTGGCTCAGCAAGATAAGCGCAATAAACTTATCATAGATCAGCGTACTGAGCAGTTGAAAGAAGCTCTGGTCGCTGCGGTCAAAATGCTTAGTGAGGCGGGTACCTATAACGATGAAGATACTGGCTCTCATATGTGGCGAATGGCTGATTACAGCGCATTGTTAGCCAGTAAAATGGGGCTGGATGATGAGGAGGCTGAACGTATTCGGCTCGCTGCCCCTATGCATGATACTGGCAAAATCGGCATTCCTGATTCCATTCTAAAGGCTCCTAGAAAGCTTACCCCTGAAGAATGGGAAACCATGAAGCGTCATCCTGAGATCGGGGCAGAGATATTGGGTAAAAGTCAATCTCCGTTGTTTGATATGGCAGCAGAAATCGCGATGGCTCATCATGAGAGATGGGATGGCTCTGGTTATCCTAAGGGATTGAAAGGGGAGGCAATTCCTCTTACCGCGCGCATTGTTGCATTGGCAGATGTGTTTGATGCACTGACAATGGAAAGACCATACAAAAAGGCTTGGTCAATTGAAGATGCGTATCAGTACATTCGTGAAAATGCCGGCTCGCATTTTGATCCTTCGCTGGTGGAGGTTTTTATTGCTCAAGATGCGGATATCCGTGCCATTAAGAAGCTGTGGGATGCGAAGGGTGATCAATGATCACCCGCAGCACTTTTTAAATTTTTTACCCGAACCGCAGTAGCATGGATCGTTTCTGCCAATTTTATTTTCTTTTGGAATAACATGAGGCGTATTACCCTGAACTTCATGTTCTCCTGCTATGTAATACCAGCTGCCATCATGTTTTTCGAACAACGAACGTTCGCTAAGTCGCCCCGTATTTTTTCCTTCTTTGAAGTGCGCGCTAAACGCAACCATGCCTGAATTATCTTTTTCTGAGCCTTCTTGGACATCTTCAATAGTTAATCGAACCCATTGTGTTGCACCATTGCTGTCTTCAATAGCATCAGCGCTTTGCTTCGGGTCAGATTGTAGTTTTTGTGTTTCGGCAATGTAATCGAACTTGTTCAACGCAAATGCCGTATAGCGTGAGCGCATCAGAGCCTCTGCTGTAGGCGCGGTGCCAGGATTATTATGGTACATTCCACAACACATTTCGTATGGGGCTGCTGAGCCACATGGGCATTGAGCTGGAGGTGATGACATGAATGCTCCTTCATCGCCAAGTTCTTGTCTAGATGCGTATAATACTGAATTTAACCGAAGCGAACAGGAATTATTTGTGAGTAAGAGCGCGACCACCTCATTTTTTTGGTACGACTTTGAGACCACCGGTGTTGATCCCGCAAAAGATAGGCCGATGCAATTTGCTGGCATTCGTACAGACCTTGAGTTCAATCCGATTGGCGATCCCATCATGTTGTACTGTAAGTTAGCCGAAGATGTATTACCGCATCCTGATGCCTGTTTATTGACGGGTATCACTCCTCAAGACGCTAATAGAGAGGGGCTGCCTGAAGCCCAATTTCTCGCTCAGATTGAGGCAGAACTGGCTATGCCTGGGACCTGTTCACTTGGCTACAACACATTACGGTTTGACGATGAAGTCGTTCGACATAGTTTTTACCGCAACTTTATCGATCCCTATGCACGTGAATGGCAAAATGGGTGTTCTCGCTGGGATATTATTGACCTAGTTCGGATGGCATACGCCATGAGACCGGAAGGAATCGAATGGCCGAAGAAAGAAGATGGCAGCTACTCTTTTAAGCTAGAGGATCTTACCAAAGCAAATGGCATCGCCCATGAACAAGCACATGATGCTCTCTCAGATGTGCATGGCACGATCGCACTTGCGAAGCTGATTAAAGCGAAGCAACCTAAGTTATTCGATTACTATTATTCGATGCGAGACAAAGCATCGTTGCAGCAGTTTATTGATCCCATTCGCATGAAACCCTTCTTACACATATCGGGCATGTTTGGGCAGGAGCGAAAGTTTGCAGCGTTCGTTGCGCCTGTAGCGCCTCATCCCACAAACAAGAATGGCATCATTGTTTATGACTTAATGTGTGATGCGCAGCCGCTGATTGATTTATCCGTTGAACAGATACGTGAGCGCGTTTTTAGTTCGAAAGAACTACTTGGTGACGTTGAACGATTGCCGTTAAAAGTGATCCACCTCAATAAGTGTCCTGCTGTCGCGCCCGCGACATTCTTAAAGGACCAAGGTGTTGTAAATAGGTTAGGACTGGATGGCTCAATTTGTCGAGCGAACTTGGCTAAAATAAAGCAAGCCTCTGGGCTGGCGGCGAAACTTACCCAAATCTTCATGCAGGAATACGACCAAATAGACAAAGATCCAGATCTTATGCTTTATAGCGGTGGTTTTTTCTCACGTGATGACAAGCAAAGGATGGAGGAGATTCGACAAACACCAAACGACATTCTTGGTGAGCTTGAGATGACGTTTGATGATAGACGTTTGCCTGAAATGTTTACACGCTATATTGCTAGAAATTGTCCCGAGCAGTTGAATGCGCAGCAGCGAGAAGAGTGGGAAGAATACCGGAGAATACGATTATTAGAGAGTGATGGTAGTGGGTCTATTACTATGCAGGCTTACTTTAATAGGTTAAATGAATTAGCGATGGATGAATCTTTAGCGGACAGCAAACGAATCATGCTACAAGATCTTGCAGATTATGCGCAGAGTATTTATCCCTACTAAACCAGTAAATGCAGAGGCTCTAAGAGGATTAAATGAAAGAAAATAAGGGATTGTTTTGGCTAGTGGGCGTTGCCGCATTTGTGCTGATTATTGCTGGGTTGAAGGCTGCTTCGCAAATCGTAGTTCCTTTCATGTTATCAGTGTTTATTGCGATTATTTGTACGCCTCTACTGGGCACGCTTAGTCGCCGTAATATTCCCACATGGCTATCAATTATCGTAATCGTAGTTTTGATTATGATTTGTTTAACGTTTGTAGGCTTGTTAGTAGGTGCTTCGCTTGATGATTTCACGAAACAATTGCCAACGTATCGGGAGCGTTTCGGCGTTGAAATGTCTGGCTTACTGGAAAAGTTAAGCACATTTGGCATTAATATTTCTTATCAGCAAATTCGTGATTATGCCGATCCTTCGGCGTTGATGAGCTTGTTTACCAATACATTGACGAGCCTTGGAAGTGTGCTGACTAATATGTTTTTGGTCATCATGACGGTTGTATTTATCTTATTTGAAGCGGCAGAAGTTCCTAAAAAACTGGCGTATGCATTAGGTGATGCGACAAATTCCATGGATAAGGTTAATCAGTTTATCGACACGGTTAATCGGTACCTTATGATTAAAACACTTATTAGCTTGGCCACGGGGTTAATTATAGGTCTGTGGCTTTGGTTCTTAGGTGTGGACTTTCCTATTTTGTGGGGAGTGAGCGCATTTCTGTTAAATTTTATCCCGAATATTGGATCAATTATTGCGGCCGTCCCAGCCGTTCTTTTGGCGTTTGTACAGCTAGGGAGCCTTCATGCAGGCTTAACTGGATTAGGGTTCTTAGCAGTGAATCTTATTATGGGGAATTTTATTGAACCCAAATTCATGGGGCGGGGCGTCGGTCTATCGCCACTTGTGGTGTTCCTGTCGTTAATTCTTTGGGGATGGGTCTTTGGTCCTGTGGGAATGCTTTTATCTATTCCTTTGACTATTATTATTAAAATTGCACTGGAGGCTAGTCCACGCATGTATTGGTTAGCCATTATGATTGATTCGAAAGCGCACGATCAAAACAAGGAAACATAGTTGAAATAAGCATGTTTGGTTTTTTGTGTGGATATATGTGTGCTTATACAGTAGAATGCGCGATTGTTTTCTCAGTGCGAATCGCGCACGTCTACCATCCTATTTAAAGGTTACAATCTACATGTCTGACGCTGATATTCAGCCTACTTTTGATTCTTTGGGTTTATCCGCCCCAGTCCTTAAAGCGGTTAGTGAACTAGGTTATGAACAACCTTCCGCCATTCAAGCGCAAAGTATTCCATTTTTGTTAGAAGGGCACGACCTTCTTGGTCAAGCGCAGACAGGTACGGGTAAGACAGCCGCATTCGCTTTGCCACTGCTTTCACGCATTGATGTGGCAAATAAAACACCACAGTTATTGGTGTTGGCGCCGACACGTGAGTTGGCGATTCAGGTATCAGAAGCTTTTCAGAGCTATGCTCGCCATATTCCAGATTTCCATGTCCTGCCGATCTACGGTGGTATGTCCTACGACTCTCAGCTACGCCAATTAAAGCGTGGTACCCAAGTTGTTGTAGGTACACCAGGTCGTGTAATGGATCATATTCGTCGTAAAACCTTGCAACTTGACGGTTTGCAAGCGTTAGTTCTTGATGAAGCGGATGAAATGCTTCGGATGGGCTTTATCGATGACGTTGAATGGATTCTTGAACACACCCCTAAAACACGTCAAATCGCATTATTTTCTGCAACAATGCCTTCTGTGATTCGTAAGGTTGCTAATCAGCACTTAAACAATCCGAAAGAAGTCAAAATTCAGACTAAAACATCGACTGCGATGACGATTACACAAAAATATTGGCAAGTGAGCGGCCTTCATAAGCTGGATGCGTTAACGCGTATTCTAGAAATGAACGAGCACGACGGCATGATTATTTTTGTTCGTACGAAAGCTGCAACGGTAGAGCTTGCTGAAAAGCTAACTGCTCGAGGCCATGCATGTGAAGCGCTAAATGGTGATATTAGTCAGAATTTGCGTGAGCGTACGGTGGAGCGTATCAAGAAAGGTCAAATCGATATTCTTGTGGCGACAGATGTCGTTGCGCGTGGACTTGACGTTGAACGTGTAAGCCATGTAGTAAACTACGATATCCCTTACGATACAGAGTCCTATGTGCATCGTATAGGTCGTACTGGTCGTGCAGGACGTTTAGGTACAGCGATTTTGTTTGTTGGTCACCGTGAACGTCGTATGTTGCAGCAGATTGAACGAGCTACACGTCAAACCATTGAACGCATGCAGCTACCGACTGCTTCAGATATCAATGAACAGCGTATTGCACGTTTTAAGCAGCGCATTACTGACACTATTGATAATCAAGACCTAGACTTCTTTATAGAGTTAATGGAAGGCTACCAGAAGGACAACGAAGTTGATCCAACTAAGGTTGCTGCAGCGTTGGCTTATATGGCTCAAGGTAAAACACCTTTGATCCTTAAAGAAGTAGAGTTTAAACCACGAGAGCGTCAAGAACGCGGTAATGACCGTGGTGATAGAGGCGATCGTGGCGCGCCACGCAAGCCGCGCAATTTAACAAAAGAAGCAATGCCTCTGAAAGATAATCCATCTTTAGAAATGAAGCGTTACCTTCTTAAAGTGGGTTACCGTGATGGCGTCAAGCCTGGTAACATTGTTGGTGCGATTGCCAATGAAGCTGATGTAGACAGTAAGCTAATTGGACATATTGAGATTTTTGAAGATTTTGCGACGGTTGATTTACCTGCGAATATGAGTAAGCAAGTTATTGGTAAGCTTGCTAAGACGCGTATTTGTGGTCAACGATCTGACATTACAGAAGTTGAAAATGTCGATGAGAATGCATTGGAGAGAGCTGCTCCATCTGCTAATACTCGTCGTAGACCAAGCAATAGTGATCGTAAGCCTCGAGCTTTTAATAAAGATCGCAAGCCACGTCCTAGAGCAAAATAAAAGAAACATAAAAAGCCGAGCTTAGCTCGGCTTTTATTTGTCTAAATTTCAGTACATTGTATGACCAAACGATTTGATTTCTCATCCCTAACTAAACTGTGCTTTATTGCTTCCGTTTAGCCGCATGAATTTTTATCATTGCAAGATAAGTATCGTGGATACCTTTAAAAGCTTTCATTTTTACCACTATATAAAACAGGTTCAATATGGATCAGATTACTATTCTTCGGCCAGATGATTGGCATCTTCATTTTCGTGATGGCGACATGCTTCAAGAAACTGTGCCAGCAACGGCGCGTTGCTTCGCGCGTGCTATCGTTATGCCAAACTTGGTTCCACCTGTCACGACAGCAGAGCTCGCTAGCGCATATCGTGAACGCATAGAAGCAGCCATTCCAGAAGGTGTTGAGTTTACGCCTTTGATGACGTTGTATTTGACGGATAAGACGAGTGTAGAAGATATTCGTGATGCTAAAGCGGCAGGCGTAGTCGCTGCGAAAATGTACCCTGCAGGTGCTACGACTAACTCTGACTCTGGTGTAAGCTCTTTGGATTCACTTTATCCGGTATTCGAAGCTCTTGCCAATGAAGGTATGTTGCTACTGGTTCATGGAGAAGTGACGCAAAAACACATCGACATTTTTGACCGAGAAAAAGAATTCATTGATCAGCACTTGGTGAAGATAGTAGATAAGATTCCACATCTAAAAGTTGTGTTTGAACATATCACGACAAAAGATGCCGCAGAATTTGTTATGTCCGCACGTGAAGGCGTGGCAGCAACCATTACACCTCAGCACTTGATGCTTAATCGTAATGACATGTTAGATGGCGGTATTCGCCCGCATAATTATTGTTTGCCGGTACTTAAGCGCTCAACTCATCAAGAGGCACTGCGTGCTGCTGTGCAGTCTGGTTCTTCTCGCTTTTTTTTAGGCACAGATTCAGCCCCTCATGCCCAGCACCGTAAAGAATCTGGTTGTGGTTGTGCAGGATGTTACAGTGCTTGGTCTGCCATTGAGTTGTATGCTCAGGTGTTTGATGAGCTAAATGCTCTAGATAAGCTTGAAGGCTTTGCAAGTCTTCATGGCCCTGATTTTTATGGTCTGCCGCGTAATACAGATACCGTTACTTTAGTGCGAGATGAGTGGGTAGTTCCTGATTCAATTATGCTGCCTTCTCAAGAGTCGATCGTACCTTTCTATGCGGGCAAATCAGTACAGTGGAAATTAAAAGTTTAACGCATGTTGCGTTGAGTGGAATGTAAAAGGGAGCTTCGGCTCCCTTTTTTATGTGCCCATGAAAGGCTAAGAGGATTGCAGAAGTGTGAGAATTAAATATACTGTATATATGTACAGTATATTTGGTTTTGGCAGATGAAAACAATTCAAACTCTAGAGCAACAAGGCATAGTGTGGAAAGCAGGTTATGCCGACGATTTTGCTTCGCACTATGCGGATAGCAACAGATCCACCGGTTTTGATAGTTTGGATCAGGAGTTGTTGATTAAAGGGTGGCCGACTCGTTGCGTGATTGAACTATTGTTGGAAAACCATGGCGTTGGTGAGTTATCGCTGTTTTTACCGTGGTTAGGTAGGATGGCCAAAAGCACAGATAAAAAAGTGGCGTTTATTAATCCACCTTTTTTACCTTCCGTGTCCTGTTTTGTCGCTCAAGGCGTTAAGCCCCAACAAATATGGCTGCTGTCACCAAAAGGAGATAAACAATCTCTTTGGCTACAACAGCAATGTCTACTTGAAGGGCACTGCTTTGCAGTGTTTATGTGGCATAACGATAAGACCTCCGATACAGCACTTCGCAAGCTTCAATTAGCAGCAAAACAAGGCGATTGCTTGGGGATATCGATCAGGTCGCTGCGTGTTAAAGATCAATCGTCACCCGCTCCTTATCGTTTGCTGCTTGAGCACAGAGGTTCTCAACGAGCGCAGATTAAGATCATCAAGCGAAGAGGCGGGTGGTCTAGCTCGCCGATCCCAATCAAATTAGGAGCGCTTATTGATCCAGGCAAAGCAGACACTCCCATACAAATAATAAAGCAGTGATACCTCGATGTGGTTAGCGATTTCATGTCCTTGTATTGAGATGGATGCTTTGTCGGTGATGGGAGTAGAGGCCCCCTTTGTCGTGGCACAAAAGCATGATTCGAAGGTCAGCCAAGCTAATGACGCAGCTAAATCTTTGGGTGTTAACCCCGGTATCCCTTTAACTTTGGCATTTACGCTCGCTCCTACACTCGAGGTCTTATCAAGTGACGCTAAACAGACAAAAGCATTGCTTGAAAGTCTTGCGCAATCTTTGGGGGAGTTCTCGGGGACGGTTTCGATTAGACCGCCAGATTGCGTCGTGATCGAAGTGAAGTCAATGTTGAAATATTTTGGCAGCCTCCAGTCTATTGCAAGATCGGTACGTAGCTGCGCAAAGGATTGGGTCAGTCATCATAATTTAGCGCTGGGGCCAACTGCCTTGTTAGCACAATGGCGATCTCAAGCAGGCGATCAATACGATCTCATTGTGAATGAGAAGCTGACAGAGGTACCTATTCCACTGATCCAATGGCTAGATAAAGTTCCGCTGTCAGCAACACGTTGGGATAAAAAGCAGCTTAGTCGTTTGTCAGGATTAGGTTTAAAAACGCTGGATGAGTTATATCGATTACCCAGTGTGTTGATTCGAAAGCATTTAGGTGATGGACTATATCAGCAGTTTGGTAAAGCGATTGGTACTATCGTTGAGCCGATCGATGTTTATCAGATGCCGGAGTCGTTCCATCGTGAGATCGAGTTCGACCGAGAAGTAGAACATAGTCTTGGATTAATATTCCCATTAAAAAATGTGACTCAAGCCTTGTCCACTTTTCTGCGTCGTCACAGACAAAAGCTCTATGAGCTCACTATAAAGCTCACGCCAGCTTGGACAATAGAAGATCAGGCATCAGAGATTACGCTTGAGATAAAACATGACTTAGGCAGTGATGATGCAAGCCTGTGGCTAGAGCTCATAGAGTTAAAACTCAGTACGCTATGCCTTCCTGCGCCCATTCGAACCATGGTTGTTTTTTCAGGTTCTCTTGAAGCAAGCATTGAAAGCAATCAGGATTTATTCGATACCGTTGCGAACGATCGACAAAGTGCTGCATTGTTTATTAGTCGAATCCAAGCGCGATTAGGCGAAGACGTCATTAAATCTCCTTCTATAACAGGGGAGCACTTGCCCGAGCATTATGCGGAGTACGTGCCTGTTGTAGCAACAGACGTGATCAAACAGCCTTACACACAGAGTAAGCTCCCTTCTAGCCCACATACTTGCAGCCGCCCTCAGTGGTTACTTGTTTGTCCAACTCAGATAGATTCCTCGCAATTCAGGGTTATAGAAGGGCCTGAAAGAGTCAGTACTGCATGGTGGAAAAATCGTGGTCAGCTTGAGCGAAGAGACTATTACAAAGTGCTGTGGGGAGATCAGCGAATCGCATGGGTATTCCGAAATGATAAAGGCCACTGGTACTTACATGGTTGGTTTTCGTAGTCATGAAGGAGTCAACATTCGATTATGCAGAGCTACATTGCCTATCAAATTTCACATTCCAACGCGGTGCATCTCATCCTGAAGAGTTAATTGAGCGTGCTCAATATCTAGGATATCAAGCGTTAGCGATTACGGATGAGTGCTCGTTCGCGGGTCTCGGGAGAGCATACGCCGCATCCAAACAAACCGATTTCCCACTGATTGTCGGCAGTGAGTTTCGCTTTGATACCTTTACGCTGGTGTTGTTGGTGCCGAATATCGCGGCCTATAAAGAGCTCTCTTTATTAATCTCTACTGCTCGGCGTCAGGCACCCAAAGGCTCTTATCTCATACAACCCGATGACGTGCTCAGTTCAATTAAGCACTGTTTAAGTATTGTCATCCCTTCGAGAAAAGTTTGCGCAAACGACTCTGATCAAGTCTTCTTGCCTTTGTTTCAACGCTTCAAACGTGCTTTTGCAAACCGCATCTGGCTTGGCTTACAGCGCCCGCTAATGGCGGATGACAGGGTGATACAAACATACATAGAAGATATCAGGCACTGGCAGGGAATTCCCATCGTGGCCGTAGGAAGCGTTGATATGCATGTTCCAGCGCGGCAGCCACTACGGGATGTTTTGACGGCGATTAAGCTTCGAACCAGTGTAGAGCAATTAGCAGGGCGTCAGGCGAGTAATGGGGAAAGTCACCTGCGTTCACCGAATAAACTAATGAGCTTATATAAAAAAGAATATTTAGATCAAAGTGTGGTGATTGCCAATCGATGCAACTTTTCTATGTCGGAGTTGCGTTATGAGTACCCAAAAGATTTGGTGCCAGAAGGGTGGACGGCGCATGATTATCTTATCAAGGCAATTAATGAGGGAGCGAATAAGCGTTACCCTAATGGCATACCGCCTTTCATCTTACAACAAATTCAACATGAGTTAGATATCATTGCACATTTACGGTATGAGCATTACTTCCTAACGGTTTGGGATTTGGTTAAGTTCGCTCGTTCGCGCGATATTTTATGCCAAGGGCGGGGCTCGGCGGCGAATTCTGCCATTTGTTTCTGTTTACATATTACGGAAGTGAATCCTGAAAATGGCAACTTACTGTTTGAACGCTTTTTGTCTAAAGAGCGCAATGAGCCGCCTGATATTGATGTCGATTTCGAACACCATCGACGAGAAGAGGTTATCCAGTATATTTACCAAAGGTATGGCCGCGAGCGGGCTGCATTGGCGGCTACCGTTATTCGCTACCGAGCTAAAAGCGCGATCAAAGATGTGGGTAAAGCATTGGGTTACGACGAGCATTACTTGTCTCGATTAATACAGCAGTTGGATCGTCGAGATCAAGAGGTTCATTGGCTGAAGCAGTTAAGAAAATTGGGGCCTGATAACAGCGTAATCTACTCTATGTTTGTTGACTTGACTGCGGAGATACTCGATTTCCCCCGTCATCTATCCCAACACGTAGGAGGCTTCGTGATCGCCAGCGAGCGGGTCGATGAGCTAGTTCCCACTGAAAACGCTGCGATGGAAGGCAGAACCATCATTCAGTGGGATAAAAATGACTTGGAAAGCTTAGGGCTCTTGAAAATTGACGTCTTGGCATTAGGGATGTTATCAGCAATAAAACGATCGATGAGCATGCTCTGTGAAAAAACTGGACAAGCTTGGACTCTTGAATGCATTCCAAGAGAGGATGCTGAGACGTATGCCATGTTGCAAAACGGGGACAGTGTTGGTGTGTTCCAAGTGGAGTCTCGGGCGCAAATGAGTATGCTACCGAGACTTAAACCTACTTGTTTTTATGATTTAGTCGTACAGGTCGCTATTGTCAGACCTGGGCCTATTCAAGGCGGGATGGTGCATCCTTATCTCCAACGGCGTAGTGACCCGACCTTGGTGAGCTACCCAAGTGCAGAGGTAAAACGGGTATTAGAGAGAACGCTTGGGGTCCCCATCTTTCAAGAACAAGTTATTAAACTGGCAATGGTGGCCGGAGGATTTAGCTCAGGTGAAGCGGATCAATTACGTCGAGCTATGGGGGCTTGGAAGCGAACAGGGCAGTTAAAGCCATTTGAAGAGAAGTTAAAAGCGGGCATGCTTGAGCGAGGGTACTCTAATGAGTTTGCAGATCGACTTTGTCTGCAAATTCGTGGGTTTGGCGAGTATGGTTTTCCAGAATCCCATGCGGCCAGCTTTGCACTGCTGGTGTATTTTTCCGCTTGGTTAAAATGCCATGAGCCGGTCATTTTTTGTTGTGCCTTGCAAAACAGTTACCCGATGGGTTTTTATTCTCCGTCACAGTTGATTCAAGACCTTCAGCGTCACGCTGGAACCGTGTTGCCTGTCTGTGTCAATGCAAGCTTCTGGGATCACATAGTGGATCATTCTCAAGGAGGTAATGGGATGTTGCGGATAGGGTTTCGTCTCGTGAATGGCTTGAGTAAGCAAGCGGTGCAGTTACTCCTGAATGCGCGTTCGAATCGACCCTTTGAGAGTATCCATGACTTTTTAGACAGAGTATCCATTAACACTTCAGAGCGCGAAGCATTAGCATCCGCTGGAGCTTTTGAAACACTGGCAGGTAATCGACATCAAGTTAGGTGGCAGATGCTTGGGCACCAATTGCCGACGCATTTACCCTTTGAACTGAATCAATCCTCTTCAGAGGTTTGCTTCGAATCACCCACCCCCGTTCAAACAACTCAAGAAGAACTTAGACGATTAGGGCTGACGTTAGGAAGACACCTCATGTCTCTTATTCGAGAGCGAGGGGCTTGTAGGCGTTGCACGCCTTCTAATGAGCTTGCTCAATTAAATCATGGCAGCTTGGTTCGAGTAGCGGGAATTGTCACGGGCCGACAGCGCCCAGGTACGGCTTCAGGCGTGACGTTTATTACGTTAGAAGACGAATTTGGAAATTGTAACATTGTTGTTTGGTTGGCGACCGCCAAGGCTCAACGCCAAGCGTATTTAGGTGCGACGCTTTTAGAGGTACATGGTATTTTAGAGCGTGAAAACAATGTCACACATATCATAGCTGGCCAGTTAATTGATAGAACAGCGGCTTGGCAGAGTTTGCTGAATTCGGAAGAAAGCTCCCAAGACTGGCATGGCTTGGTGCCTTCCAGAGACTTTCATTAGTTTCGTTTATGCAAGACTGACTTCTTATTTCACAAACTTCCTTGATTGGTAGACATTTTTAGCTTTAGCGCGTCAAAACGGGTCAGTATGCTAATAGACAGTATTGATAGATTGGAAAAGGAGTGAATACGTGTCGATTGCGAATGCTTTGAAAATCGGTTTCGCCTCAGTGGTGCTTATGTCTTCGTCTATGGTGTCAGCGGAGGTGATAAAGGTTGCCGTTGCGTCCAATTTTACCCACCCGATAAAAGAAATTGCTAAGAATTTTGAGCAGGACACGCAGAATAAGGTTGAATTATCGTTTGGCTCTTCTGGCAAGTTCTACGCACAAATTGCAAATGGTGCGCCTTACGAAGTCTTTTTGTCTGCTGACCAAGCGAAGCCCAAACGGCTCGCAGATGAAGGAATGGCGATTGCTGACACGCAATTTACTTATGCAGAAGGCCAATTGGTGTTGTGGTCTAAAGATCCTCAAAAAGTAGATCCACTGGGCAAAGTGTTGGATGAAGACAGCTTCAATCGACTGGCGTTGGCGAACCCTAAGTTAGCACCTTATGGGCTTGCAGCGCTTCAGACTCTGGAGACATTAGAGCTGGTAGATAAAACCCGTACAAAGTGGGTCAAGGGCGTTAATATTGCTCAGACGTATCAGTATGTCGACACGTTAAACGCTGATATTGGCTTCGTCGCCTTGTCTCAAATCACTGAGAACCATAAAATCACTCAAGGTTCGGCGTGGATTGTGCCTGATGAGTTTTATCTGCCGATTAAACAAGATGCGATAATAGTGAAAGGCGCTGAACGTAATGCCACGGCACAAGCTTTTTTAGATTATCTGAGATCTAATAGTGCTCAGAAAATCATTCAATCCTATGGTTATAAAATAGAGTAATGGACACTACGTGCATCTGACAGAAGAAGACTTGCAAGCAATTTGGCTCACGCTAAAACTAGCGTCCACGGTTACGTTACTATTACTAGTGATCGCTACGCCACTCGCATGGTGGTTAGGTCGTACATCTTCCAAGTTCAAGGCGCCGATTGCTGCATTATTCTCTCTTCCTCTTATTTTGCCGCCTACTGTATTGGGGTTCTATTTGCTTCTAGCTATGGGCCCCAATGGCTGGGTGGGGCAGTTAACACAATCTTTGGGCATCGGATTGCTGCCTTTTACATTCTGGGGGTTGGTCGTTGCTTCCATTGTGTACTCTCTGCCGTTTGCTGTTTATCCCATTCAGAATGCCGTGGAGCAATTAGGTGACCGCCCGATGGAGGTCGCTGCAACGTTGGGCGCGGGGCCTCTAGATCGTTTCTTCAATGTTGCTTTACCACTTCTAAAACCTGGAATATTTTCCGCTGCCGTACTGACGTTTGCGCATACTGTTGGGGAGTTCGGTATTGTATTGATGATTGGCGGTAACATTCCAAACGAAACACGCGTCATTGCTGTACAGATGTATGACCATGTTGAAGCGCTAGAGTATGTTGAGGCTCATGGCTTAGCGGCATTGATGCTTGCGTTTTCGTTTATAGTTTTGCTGTTGTTATATGGTTTACGTCATAAACGGAATGTTCCACATGGAGCAATGCAATGAGAATGAACCATGAATCGCTGCTTGACGTTGCTTTAAAGCTAGATCGAGCTGGTCACTTCGCTCTTGACGTGTCGATACAAACTCCTCTGGCTGGTGTAACCGTTCTGATGGGGGCGTCGGGCTCTGGCAAGACAACCTTGCTACGATCTATTGCAGGGCTTGAGAAAGCCGCTTGCGGCCATATTCAAGTGGGTGACGTATGCTGGCAGTCTTCAACGTATTCCCTCCCAGTACATAAACGCTCGCTAGCTTATGTGTTTCAGGAGCCTAGTTTATTCCCTCACTTAACCGTTAAACAGAACTTAGAGTTCGCCCTGATACGCTCCGTTGCTAAGAGCTCACTGGATGAGCAAGTTCACTTAATAGGGTTGTTAGGCATTGAAGGTTTGCTTGAGCGACGCCCAGAGCAGCTTTCGGGGGGAGAAAGGCAGCGCGTCGCCATTGCGCGTGCAATTTTCAGAAAGCCTGCTTTGTTGATGATGGATGAGCCATTAGCGGCATTGGATACGCAGCGTAAGCAAGAGGTTTTGCCTTACATTGAAGCGCTGGCCCGCGAAACAGATATACCGATTCTCTACGTAACGCACTCGATTGAAGAGGCGGCTCGTATTTCTGACAGAGTCGTCTACTTACAGGATGGTCGTGTTCAGACGCAAGGGCATATCAACGAGGTTCTTGAGCGGGTAAATATCACCGCGCCGGAATTTGGCCGTTTAGGATCGGCGGTATCGGGTAGCGTGTCTGAGCAGCTAGAACAATGGAAACTATGTCGAGTGACCACGACATTTGGCGATGTTTTGATTCCCAATTGCAATCGCTTAGTCGGTGAACCAACGAAACTCTTTATCCAAGCAAATCAAGTAAGCTTAAGCTTGTCACAACCCGTTGATTCAACATTACTGAATAATTATGTCGGCCACATCACAAAAATCACCTCTGCCTCAGAGTCGGCTCTTGCAACGATACAAGTCAACTTAAAGGGTGTACTAATATTGGCTCAAATTACTCAGATGTCGTTACATGCTTTGCAGTTAGAAACAGGTCTTCAAGTTTGGGTTAGTATTAAATCTGCAGCATTAATGAGTTAAATGACCATGCTCATTGAACTATATTTATGTTGTCCTGTCATATCAACAGATAAAGGAGAGCGAGCATTACCATGGTAGTCAGGAATAAATTGGCATTGAATATTCTGTTGACGCTTATTGTAATAGTGAGCAACATCGTTATGCCAGTGAGCCAACCACACACGATGTCTCCTCATTCTATGCAGGAAGAGTCAGTACTTGTGGCATCCGCATCTTCCTCTGACTGTTGCGATGTCTCCATGCATGAGCCTGCATGTAGCGCATGCATCGTTCATTGTTTGGTGCCTCCTATGGTCTTTGTTCAGACGAACGCAACTTTCTTGCAAAATATAGCGCCGTTAATTAATAACAAGCCTATCAGGCGTATTGAGTCCTTGAGGCGACCTCCAAAAGCATATGAGTCTATTGCTTAATGTCCCTTTTTTTATTTGGAGAAAACTATGAAGACCTTAATTACTCTCGTTCCAACCCTGATACTTTCAATGGCTGTGCTTTTCCCGAAATCGGTTGTCGCCGCAGAAAACAATGCTCATTTAGAGATAAAGACGCATTCTGAGTTGCAGGTCTATAAAAGCCCTACGTGTGGTTGTTGTACGGGCTGGGTAGAGCATATGAATATGCACGGACATCAGACACAAATTCACCACCCTAAAGATCTAAACCAGATCAAAAATGAATCGGGGATTCCTACTAATGCGCGTTCTTGTCATACTGCTATATCCGCATCAGGTTTCATATTTGAAGGTCACATTCCTGCAAAATATATAGAACGCTTTCTTGCAAACCCACCGGCGGACGCAAAGGGGTTGATCGTTCCTGCTATGCCGGTAGGCTCACCAGGAATGGAATATAACGGTCAATTCATGCCGTATTCGGTAATGCAATTAAATACTGATGGTACTTTAAACGTATACGCTCGTGTGAATGACCCCGAAGATCAACTTTAGTGTTAAAGAGGAGCCGGCGATGTCGGCTCCTCTTATTAATAGGGAGTCTACTTGGCGATGTGCCGTTATCAATAAACCATACTGAAAGCTCTATCATTTCACGTTAAATCCCCAGCATCAGCTCCCTTCTTGTTAGAACAACCAGTCTATCTAGTATCCATGGGTAACACGTTTTTAAAAGTTGGTTTGTGACGTTCCATGTTACAACGGAAAAGAATACGATCACGATTTGACCTATGTGTAACACATAAGTTGTATGCTGATTATAAAATAGAAAGATTGGAGGCTTTGATGAAAGTAAGCGATCTAGCGAAAACCGCTAAGGTAACGCCAGAAACGGTTCGCCATTATAGTCGGCAAGGGCTCATTCACGCTCAACGTAATGCACAAAATGGCTACCAAGAATTTGACAACGTGGCACTGCAGCGCGTGCGTTTTATCCAACAAGCCCGCACTTTGGGATTTAGCTTAAAACAGATAGCGCAAATATTTGAACAGTCGGACTCAGGTGATTCACCATGCCCCATGGTCAGGGATTTGTTACGTCAAAAAGTCCCCGAAACGCAAAAGAAAATCGCAGACTTACAAGCACACTTAATCAAAATGGAGGCCGCACTGACTGCTTGGGAAGCGATGGAAGACGGTGTTCCAAATGGCCACTCAATCTGTTGCTTAATTGAAGATTGGGAAACGTCAGATGCGTCGCAATGCTCTGAGGAGAAATAATATGAGTGTTATTGAACAAAATCATGCGCAAACCCTAGATCTTTACGTGTCGGGTATGTCCTGCCAAGGTTGCGTGAGGAATGTTCGTAAGCAACTTGAAAGCCTAGACGAACATGTAGAAGTAACTGGCTATCCCAAAGAAGACCGATTAGTAGTCATTACTCATTTACCCTTAGCTCAAATCGAACAGGCCATTCACTCTGCTGGCTATGAATACAAGGGGTTAAATAGAGCCGTGAATGCCGAGCAGATACCGACGAGGACGTATCACGTTACGGGTATGAGCTGCCAAGGGTGTGTTCGTAATGTGCGCCGCGAGGTTGAAGCGTTAGATGAATTTGCGGAGGTGATTGGATGGCCTAGTGATAATCAACTGATCGTGACTTCGACCTTATCGCAGGATGATATCAAGAAAGCTGTCACGGAAGCGGGTTATCAATTTCAAGGTGAATCCGAACCGACAAAAGAGACAGCCGAAAATGTCGACAATTCAAAGAGTGTTTCGGATGAATTTACCGAACAGAGCGTAGAGCCTGATAAAAAAGTAAAACAATTGAATGATACACCGCTGCAAAGTGAGAGCGTCCAGTTGTCTCTATCAGGCATTACCTGCGCCGGTTGCGTCAACACGATTCAACAAGCGTTAGATACGGTTTCAGGTGTAGACAATGCAGAAGTGAACTTCGCCAGCCGAACCGCTCAAATCTCTGGCAGCGCAGCGCTTGAAAATTTGATTAACGCCGTGACCAACGCGGGTTATGGGGCTGAGGTTATCGAAGATCCAGCTGAGGCCCAAGAAAAGCGCGCACAAAAAGAACAACAAGAATATCAACAGAAAGTTCGCTTTTCGATTGCAGGCCTGATGGTGGGTGTTCCCTTGATGTTATGGGGATTATTAGGCGGCTCAATGCAAGTCGCGACGATGAGGGATCAGCTCATATGGGGAGCCGTTGGTGTCATAAGTGCAATGGTGATGTTTTATTCTGGCCGCCACTATTATCAAAGTGCATGGCGAGCGTTTAAACATCGACACAGCAATATGGATACCTTGATCGCAATGGGGACTGGAGCGGCTTGGTTGTATTCCATGGCCGTCGTTTTCGCTCCAGATTGGTTGCCAAACAATGCTCGTCATTTGTATTTCGAAGCGAGTACCATGATTTTGGGCCTCATTAATTTGGGGCAAGCGCTGGAAGTTCGGGCGCGAGGTAAGACCAGTGCGGCACTTAAACGTCTATTAGACCTTCGTCCTCAGTCTGCTACTGTGATTCGAAATGGCCATGAACAGACGATCGATATCGCAAACATTCAAATCGATGATCTAATTCGCGTCAAATCAGGAGAGAAACTGCCCGTCGATGGCATCGTAACGGAAGGCGCTTCGTCCATTAACGAATCTATGTTGACGGGCGAGCCTGTTCCTATCGAGAAAGGAGAGGGAGATGAAGTGTCCGCGGGAACCATCAATGGTAACGGCAGTTTGATCTATCGCGCGACCAAAGTAGGTGGAGATACCCTGCTGGCACAGATTATTACCATGGTGGGCAAAGCTCAAAACTCCAAACCGCCCATTAGTCGCTTGGCAGACCAAGTGTCTTCGGTGTTCGTTCCAAGTGTCATGATTATTTCGATTGTCGCCGCGTTAGCTTGGCTTAACTTTGGTCCAAGTCCTGTTGCGGTCAACATGTTGGTTGCAGCAGTATCCGTACTGATTATTGCGTGTCCCTGTGCACTCGGTTTAGCAACACCCATTTCCACCATGATTGGGGTCGGTAAAGCCGCTGAATACGGTGGCTTGATACGTAATGGCGATGCATTACAAAAGGCCAGCGAGATCACCACCATCATTTTAGATAAGACAGGAACGATTACTGAAGGTAAGCCGGTTGTTACTTCTGTAGACAATCAACACGAGTCGGAAACGTTGATTAAAAGTGTGGTCGAAGGCCTTGAAATGGGGGCAAACCATCCGCTTGCCCAAGCATTATTAGCGTATGCACAAGATCATGGTGAACCAAAACAAACGGTTGAAGACTTTGAATCCGTTACGGGTCAAGGTGTAAAAGGTGTCATAGGCGGTGTGTCGTACTTATTGGGTAATGAGGCACTGATGCAAGATCACAAGATTGATTTGCCACAAGACGCAAAGCATAGCGTGGGCTCGATCGTATATTTGGCGAATTCAGAGCACCTCGTAGCGACCTTCGTTATAGAAGATAAAATTAAATCCAGCGCAAAAACTGCGATAGATTACCTTCACCGAGAAGGTATTACAGTGATCATGCTCACTGGTGATAATGATGCAACCGCCAAAGCCGTTGCCGAAGCTGTCGGCATTGATCACTATCAAGCTAACATGCGCCCTCAAGACAAATTGGATTACGTTAAAGCGCTCCAAAATAAGTCTGAGGTTGTTGGAATGATGGGAGACGGCATCAATGATGCGCCAGCACTGGCGCAAGCGGATGTCGGTTTTGCTATGGGGAATGGAACGGATGTTGCCATGGAGAGCGCCGACATCACTTTGATCGGACACGATTTAGCGAATATTGCCAAGGTGATCTCGATCAGTCGAGCAACGTTGAACAATATTAAGCAAAACCTATGGGGGGCATTCGGCTATAACTCTTTAGGCATCCCGTTGGCGGCTGGCGTGCTATTCCCTTTTACAGGCTGGCTATTGAGCCCAGTCGTAGCGGGTGCAGCTATGTCATTGTCATCGATTACCGTTGTTTTGAATGCGAATCGCCTACGCTTGTTTAAGCCTAAGCAGTCATCCAATTATAATGCAGAGAGAGACCAATAATGTTGTTATTCATGAACCTGTTAGGAGTCGCATTGATCGCGTTTATCATTTGGTGGTTTTGGTTAGGTAAGCGGCCTAATGGCCGCCGCTGACGGAAACATGTTTGAGTCTTAGCCTGGTAACATAGGAAATCACAACCAGTGCTAAGGCAGCAACACATGCACTCGTGTAAGACGTGTATTGAATGCCAGCACTTTCGATTACAATACTTCCTATCAATGCTCCGGCACCAATACCTACATTAATGATGCCAGAGTAAAGAGACATAATAATGTCAGAGGCGCTTGGATCAAGGCCAAGCGCCCGCGCTTGAAGGGCTAACCCTGTTGTCATGAGCGATGCCCCCCAGATGATCGTGACGATCATCACCAGCCAGGTAACGTTTGCAGCGGCGCCAAGTATGAGTACACAGACCGCTAGCCCCAAACCACTGATGATTAACAAAGGGTTGCTATACTTTTCACCAAAGTACGCAAATGCAGCGCTCCCTAATATGCCTGCCAACCCAAAAAGCAATAATAGAAAAGTGGTAAATTGTTCGGAAATACCCTCGTATTGCTGCAAAAAAGGCTCTATATAACTATAAGTTGTATAGTGTGCTGTGAACGTTAGAAGAATCGCAAAGTATATAATGAAAAGCAGCTTATTCGTGAAAACAGACTTCAGCTTGCTAGCAACTCCAGAGGTCGTCATGCTAGGCAACGCAGGAAGTAGCCGAAACACGGCGACGGTCGTCATCAGCGCCGCCAATCCAATCGCTTCAAAGGCCATCCGCCACCCCCAAGTCTGACCAATTAAACGACCAAGTGGCACGCCCAGTACCATTGCCATACCGGTTCCTGTTGCTAAAACGCTCAAGGCAAAGTTCATTTTGCCGGGAGGTGCAACGCGAATCGCAATAGATGCGGTAATAGACCAAAAAACGGCATGAGAGAAGGCAACTAAGATGCGGCTAATCACCAGACTTTGGAAGTCCCAAGCGATGGCCGACATAGCGTGACTTAATGTAAAGATGCTACATGTCCATAATAAAAGTCGCTTACGTTCTAGACGACTGGTGATTAGCATCATGGGAAGCGACATCACTCCGACAATCCAAGCATAGATCGTAAGCATCCAACCTGTTTGTGAGGGAGCGATACCAAAGTCAGTAGAAATATCTGTAAGCAATCCAACAGGGACAAACTCAGAGGTATTAAAGATGAATGCGCAAAACCCTAGTGCAAACACTCGAAGGTACTGAAGGTGGCGTGGTGCCTCGGTGTTTGTTGGTAGTGAGTTCATGTTGGGGACCAAGCGTGAAATGAGTGGGGTTATTCTTCATACTTCATCAAAAAACAAAAGAATTGAACTATGAATCTATTTCGTAAACGGTGCTTTTCATAGAGCGCGAGTGTAACGCTACACTCAAAATGTTAACGTTAGATTTTATGAACTATCTATTTAAGGGCATGATGAGACAAGCTCACCAAGCATTATCATTCGTCGATATTCGTAAGCATTTTAATTTTAAAAGCATTGAAATGGGTCGTTGGGTGAGTTCGGAGGAAAGAGATCGCGCGGCCGTTCAATTTTACAATGCGCTGTGTGATCTACAGAAAATTCTTACTGCCCCAGAGCTTGTGATTTCTCTACGTGGTAGCTTAGGGTTGCAATACGGGAAAGGTGGTCGACTTGGCGTTTCTGCGCATTATGTCCCTGCATTACATACATTGTCACTTGCCAAAAATGCGGGCGCAGGTAGCTTAGCTCATGAATGGTTCCATGCTTTTGATCATTATATGGGGGAGAAGATGTTCCCCATTGCAGACGAGATGGCATTCGCTTCAAAAATGTGGCTCAGTGAATATCCTACCCGACAGCACCCCCTTAATGAACTGTTGTCTGAGTGTTTTTCTGCAATTATGCTATCGATAGATGGAACTCAGCCGAGTGACTTATTTCAGTGTTCAAAGCAAGCGGACGAACGTCTCGGTATCCTATATTACTCGCGTCCAGAAGAACTTTGTGCCAGAGCATTTGAAGCCTACATAGAAGACTGTACACCCAATAACCGTTTTTTAGTGAGTGGTACAAGGTCTTCGGATGAAGCAAAGCTAGGGCTTTACCCGCAAGGTCTGCAGCGTCAGATGATCAATGAAATGTTCCAGCAATATTTTGGTGTACTGGGTGAGGCGTTATATAGGGAAGCATGAAGGCTAAGTAACTTAGGACTTGGCCTTCACTGAGCATGATCAAAATTAAGCAGACGCCAAAGTAGGGTAGTCTATGTACCCTTCAGCACCCGATGTATAGAAGGTATCTTTGTTAGGAACATTAAACTCTGCGCCCATTTTGGCACGCTCAACAAAGTCTGGGTTCGCCAACATTAACTTACCAAATGCGATAGTTTGAACATCATTATTCGCAATCTCATCATTTGCTTCGTTGACATCATAACCCATATTAACCATTAAATGCCCTTTGTAATGATTGCGTGCAACGCTTAGTACATCTGCTTTTTGTATACCAAGGAAGTCTGCGCGCATTACGTGAAGGTATGCTAAGTCAAATTGATTAAGATAGTTAGCTAAGAACTCAGTCCATCCAATGGGATCGCTGTCACACATGCTTTGAGTGCCATTAATAGGCGACAAACGTAAACCGACACGACCACTTCCAAATACCTCACTGACAGCTTCAATGACTTCACCTAGGAAGCGAACGCGGTTTGCCATGGATCCGCCGTATTCATCAGTGCGTTGGTTGCTACTGTCACGTAAAAATTGGTCAATCAGGTAACCATTTGCTCCGTGGATTTCAACACCGTCGAACCCCGCTAATTTTGCGTTTTCGGCGCCTTGACGAAAGTCTTTTACAATGTTTCTGATTTGGTCTTTAGTTAGCTCTTGAGGGACAGAATAAGGCTGTTTACCTTCGGGTGTATGAGTGACTCCGTCAATAGCGATAGCGCTAGGCCCAAAAGACGGCTGGCCATCATTAAATAAAGGATGCGCAGCACGTCCAGCGTGCCAGATTTGCATGAATATACGGCCACCAGCGGTATGCACGGCATCAGTCGTCATTTTCCATCCAGCGACTTGTTCGTTTGAGTAAATGCCTGGGTCGTTACCAAATGCCGATGTGCCTTCTGACACCATGGTGCATTCCGTGATTAGCAAACCTGCGGATGCACGTTGAGCATAATATTGAGCCATGAGTTCATTGGGTTGGTGGTTAGTGGCACGACAACGCGTTAATGGTGCCATAACAATTCGATTTGGTAATGTGAGGTCACCAAGTTCAACGGGTGTAAAAAGAGATGGTTGTGAATGAGACATTAGCGTTACCGTAAAAATTGTTCAGGATATCTATTAGATAAAGCCAATATCTAGTAATTCAATGTGCGCAAGATTATTTCTAAATGGGTCAAATGCTTAAAACGCAATTAAAGCGCCCTAGAAATGCCTAATATCGTTATTTCCGATAATAACATTTATCGGAAATTATAGAGATATTTTAACTCTCTTTATGTTGATTCTGCTGGCGTTATTTAACGATTATGAGCCAGCCTGTAACAGTGCTAGCAGTTGGTGTAAGTCTGAGACGTTGTACGTTGGCCTGATGTCACCAGATGTAGCGTGATGGTGATTGACCCAGCAAGTGTCTATGCCTGCGTTGATACCGCCTAGAATATCAGACGATAGCGTGTCACCGATCATCAATATTTGGGGTTTGTCTTTGTGGTCGAGTCCGAGTTTCTCAAAGGTGTGATCAAAAAAATGGTGACTGGGTTTGGCGTGACCAACTTCTTCTGAAACGATGACGTGATCAAAGGCAGTCCAAAGCCCCGTTTGCTTTAAGCGACGTTCTTGAAGTGCTGTAAACCCATTGGTCACAATCGTTAAGGACTTTCGATGGCTCATAAGATACTTAATCAGCTCATGGGTGCCGTCTAGCGGCTTACATATAGTGGCCATGCTGTCTAAAAAACGATCATTTAATTCGTTGGCAGACACTCCAAGTGTTGACGCCCACGCGTTAAACCGAGTTGTTTGTAGAGCATCCGCGCTGATGTCACCATTTTGATAGCGAATCCATAAAGGTTGATTAACGGTTTGGTACGTCTCGAAGTCAGATCGGGTAAAGTCGACACCATATTGCGAAAACATGAGTTTTAGCCCAGCGTAAGCGTCGAATCGAAACAACGTTTCATCCGCATCAAATAAGAAATGGCTATAGCGCTGGATCATGCGTAAAACTCACTGTGTAGAAACGGTGCCAGCGCAAGTATCAATGCTTGCATGTAGACACTTTCTCGTGTTTCAAGATGATTTGTGAAAACGCCGATAGCACCGCCCTTTTGTCTTATATTGTGTTGATTGAAAACATCGTCCATGACGTCGGCAAGTTCTTCACCTTGTTCTAGGCGATTGAATATCGTACGGGGCAGCGGCAAGTTTGCGCTTCGGCCGGTTACCAAGGCTCCGTTGGAATCCCGTATTGCGACGTAGGCGAAGGTCGCTGGACCTTCATCGAATAAATCCACGCCACCTTCCATAGCGACGTAATATTGAAATTTTTGCTTCTTGTCTTGATGAGCGCAGTATGTGACACGATTTTGAGCACCGAGTTTCGTGTCAGCTTCTGACATGGGTTGATCTGGCACATTTGATGGTGCTTTCACCATATCGCATCGAATTGCATGACCGGGAAACGCTCTAGAAAATGCTTTTATCGCAGCACCATGTTTGACAGGGTTTTCTGATCCGACTTGTATACGAATAACAGCGGAAGACATGTTGGCCTCCTTGAAGAAGTGATTGTTGTTATAACGTAAAAGGCCGCCACATGGGCGGCCTTTGGCAGATTACTCTGCTAATCCTTTTATTACGGGGGTCATGCATTGCACATCAGCATTTTGACCTCGATCGCGTAATGCATGGTCGATCAGTGTAAGAGCCATCATTGCTTCGGCAATGGGTGTTGCTCGTATCCCAACGCAAGGATCGTGACGCCCTTTTGTAATGACATCGATCTGATTACCTTCACGGTCAATACTCTGACCTGGGATGGTAATACTGGACGTTGGTTTAAGAGCCATATGTACCACGATGTCTTGACCAGAAGATAAACCACCGATAACACCGCCTGCATGATTACTTAGGAAACCATTTGGAGTCATCTCATCACGGTGCTCGCTTCCTTTCTGTTCGATCACATCAAAACCATCGCCAATTTCGACCCCTTTGACAGCATTGATTCCCATCATCGCTTTGGCAAGGTCAGCATCGAGCCGATCAAAAACAGGTTCGCCCAAGCCAGGTTTTACATGCTTCGCAATGACGGTGATTTTTGCGCCAACTGAGTCGCCTTCTCGGCGTAGGTTGGTCATGTATTCTTCAAGAGCTGGGATAGCGTCAGGATCTGGGCTAAAGAAAGCATTCTCGTAGACTTGGCTGAGATCCTTTACCTCTAACTTAATCGGACCGAGCTGGGATAAGAAACCTTGAATTTCAATTCCGTAGCGTTGTTTGAGCCACTTCTTGGCGATTGCACCGGCGGCAACTCGCATTGCCGTCTCGCGAGCGGAAGACCGGCCACCGCCACGATAGTCTCGAAAACCAAATTTCTGGTCGTATACATAATCTGCATGAGCAGGACGGAAGGTGTTTTGAATATTGCCGTAGTCCTTTGAACGCTGGTCAGTATTGCGGATTACGAGACCAATCGGAGTACCTGTTGTTTTTCCTTCAAAAACACCCGAAAGAATTTCGACTTCGTCTGGCTCTCTGCGTTGCGTTGTGTGTTTTGAGGTGCCTGGTTTGCGTAAGTCGAGATCTCGTTGTAGGTCTGCCTCAGTTAGTTCTAGACCTGGTGGACAGCCATCAACAATGGCTCCGAGAGCCAGCCCGTGGCTTTCACCAAAAGTTGTGACTTTGAACAAAGTTCCAAATGTATTGCCAGCCATTTCGTTACGTTACTCTTGTTGTAATGTCATTAATTCTTGTTTGGAAAGAACGAAGACGCCATTCCCACCGTGTTCTAGTTCTACCCACATAAATGGGGTGTCTGGATAAGCTTCTTGCAGCGCAATTTCTGAATTACCGACTTCATAAACTACGATACCGTTATCATGCAAATGCTTTGCTGCTTGGGATAAAAACTTCCGAGTAAAATCTAATCCATCGTCCCCTGATGTGAGTGCAAGTTGGGGTTCGTTATGGAATTCTTTGGGTGCAGTTTGATAATCTTCCGCGTCGACATAAGGAGGATTACATATGATTAAGTCATACTGCTTATCTTGTAAGCCTTCAAACATATCGGACTGAATGGCCGTAACTTGTTCACCCACTTCATGCATCTCGATATTTTCGGCTGCGACGGCGAGCGCTGCCTCGCTGATGTCCGTGATATCAACAGACGCATCTTCAAACGTTAACGCTGCCGCGATACCTAGACAGCCAGTACCAGTACACATATCTAAGATTGCCAGTGGGTAATGTTGCAACCACGGCTGAAATTCGTTTTGTAATAAGGCCATAATAGGCGAACGTGGAATGAGAGTATCCTTCGTTACCTTGAACGGCAGTCCCATAAACCATGCTTCACCCAATAAATAAGGTAATGGTTCGCGTTTATGGATTCGAGTATCGACCAGTTTTAAGATGTGCTTTTTCTCGTTATAGGTGAGTCTGCTGTTTAAGAGATCTTTATCGAAATCAATAGGCAGTGAAAGCGCCCCTAAAACAAGTTGTACAGCTTCGTCCCATGCGTTATCAGTACCGTGACCATAGAATATGTCAGAGCGGCGAAAACGTGAGTAAGTCCAACGAATAAAATCTTGTATGGATTGCAGGTCACGTACGGCAGTTTGATGTTTACTCATTGTACTCAATCTATTCGAAAAGGCTGGTATTATAACGATTTTGGCGCTCTGGCTCTATGCATCGCCCTGCTTGTTACCCAAGGATTTCGTAATATTTCTTAGTTCGGTCAATGTGTCTTTCATGCTTTGGTCATATTGAGAGACATGATTCATCTTTAATTGTGTTAGTTCCGCTTGGGCATCGCGTAACTTAACTTGAAGCGAATCGATCTGATTATCCTGTTTAGCTAGGTCTACTTGCGCTTGGTTTAACTTCGCGTCGCTTTCGTTAAGCTGTTGCTTAAGTAGCCCAAGTTCTGACTCTAAAACTCTATTTCTCGCAAGGATATCCGTTTGATGTTGTTTTAGTTTTTCATTTTCTTCTTCTAAAAATTGGGTTCGTGCGCTCCTTTCACTTAACCTTTCTCGGGTCTCTTGTAGGGCGTCAGTTGTATACGTGAGGGCTTCTGAAAGTGAGTCACTGCGTCCTTCTAATGAGGCTTTGCGCAATGATAAGGCATCCTCGTGCTGGCGAATTTTCTCATCCAATAGTACCGATACCGATTGCACTAAATCTCTGCTAAAGCGTTTAACACTAGGTGCTATGTGTTCAGCCAAGTCCGATAAGTCACTTTCTTGCTGCTCTCGGTACGTTTCTTCCCATTCAGTAATTGCGTTTAATAGGGTGGTGTTTGAGCACCCTCGCCCGTCTAACCGCTTGAAGTACTCAGTTAGGCGCGGGATATTCGGAAAGGTGTTTTGTTCAATAAGAATCCAGCACGCTTCTATAATTTCTTCTTTTGCGATGTTTGCTTTACGTGCCATGGATTATCCTATCTATATGCAATGATAATAATCGTAATTGTATTATCTTTTGCTGCTCTGTCATAGCCTAGGAGCGGAGCTAGGAAACAACCTATAAAAGAGCTAAAACTAAAAAGGGGCTACTGCCCCTTTGGAAATGAAAAGTGGGTTTGTTTGGGTTTTTGAAGTTGATCAAGTGCTTTGTTGGCAATGTCGTAGCCAAAATCAATCAGCTCTTTTGATCGCCAAAACTCATAAAAATTGCAGGTATCCTTGGGAATGGATATAAGCAAATCGGGTGGGTAGCCCGCAACTTTATACTGTGTCAAAGATTCTTGCATTGTCTCAAACATCATATTGATTGTTTGCAAGCGTCCCCAACTTTGCGGTTCATAGCTTTTTGACGCTGTAGTGGCTTCATCTTTGCTTTTTCCGAAAAAGCTTTTAACGCTTGACCACCATTCAGGTTCATCATCTTGCTTGATAAACTCTTCTTCTGATAGCTCACGAGCAGGGCCATTCAGATCTACAGCAATGATGTAATCGGCTCCGGCTGAAACAGACGGAATAATAGGCAGTGGATTGAGTACGCCGCCGTCAACATATACTCGACCATTAATTTGGATAGGGGTGACGATAGAAGGGACCGCAGACGAAGCACGCATTGCTTGTATCAAACTGCCCTTTTGAAACCAAAACTCTTTTTGACTAAGGATATCTACGCCGATTGCCGTATAAGGGACGGGTAATTCTTCGATCTTAATATCATCTATTATTGAAGCAATGGTTTGAAAGTAACGATCACCACTAATATATCCCCCTCGCAGTACCGCCATATCCAGCAGCTTTAATACATGAAACTTATCTAAAGATTCAGCCCAGTCTTGGTATTCCTTGAGCTTTCCTTGTAAATGAATACCGCCAATTATTGCACCGATTGAACAACCTGAAATCGAGACAATTTCATAGCCTTGCTCCAGTACCGCATTGATAACCCCAATGTGGGCGTGGCCGCGAGCAGCACCACTGCCCAACACTAAAGAAACGGTTTTTTTAGTCATTCGAAACCTTTGAACGTACTGTTAATTCGCAATACTGATAAAAATGATGCGATTTTCTCCATAAACTGGATTGCCCATATTCGCTAGGTTAATCATTCTCAACTTTCGCGCTTCATCGGCACTGATGGCATCTTTTATCGCTGTAATATACTGGTCGCCACGCTCGATGGGATTTTCGTCAGAGCTTGCAGCGGTGATAAAAGCAACGATGCGTGTTAGATCGGATTGTTCGCGTAAAAAACTGCGAATGCGGGGTGTGTCGGTAGCGCCTAACTGAGCTAAAATACTAAGTTGCGCGTTACCGCTGCCGTCAGGTATGACCTCGTCTATGCGTACCATAACATCACCCGCGCCGCGACGATTGATGTATAGGATCCTATAATGGCCTTCGCCGTCTAATATCACTTTAAGAAACTGACTTTGATCAGCCCCATACAGCAGGTAATCGTTGAAAAAATTGTTTGCCCAAGCGTTAGAGCTACCACAGGATCTGCTCACGCATTCAAAGAGCGTACTACTGCCGTCTATATTGTTTAAAGCGTTCTCATAATACCGAGTCACTTCCTCAAGCGGCACATTACGTCCAATTTTATATAGTGTTTGAAATGCTTGTCCTTCAACCCGTTTTACCGTCTCGGGTTCCCACCCTCTACCTGACCGATAAATTTTAGCCAGCGGAACTTCAATGACACTTCCTTCTACTGGTTTGCTTTTGATGATTTGTGCCCCACGAAATGTTGGGATATCCGTCGTGGCAGCATGAGAGGTTGTTGATGCAATGATCAAGGACGAAATGACGGCCCCAAATAGTCGAAACATACGAGTGACTCCTAAGCCAATTGGGTACTAATTTTGATCTATAAAGCGCCTAATTTCTTCCGCAACCGCTGAAGCTGTGTTTGGCTCCAAGTGAAAATGGTGATTGCCGGGTAGCCACTTGAGCTTAATCCACGGAAATGCGTTGGCTCTTTTGTTGACCAGTTCAGTGTTGTGTTCATAGACACCAGAATCTGCAACAAGTGCCAGTGTTGGGCATTTTATCGCTTTAATATAGGCCTCGACTGCCAATTCATCCATCCTAAATGGCGAAGGAAAAGCCAGTTTACGATCGCTTCGCCACACCCAAGCTTCTTCTTTTTGCACTGAACCACGCTCAACAAGTGGACGTGCAGCGTCGTATGAGAGTGATGTGAAACCATTCATTCTGGCATGAATCATGTCTTCTTGAGATGGGTATTGGGTATAGCGCCCATTTCTATTTTGAAGCATTTTTTGCACCGCTCTCTGCATGGTTGCAACACGCTCATCTGCTTTGGCGGTCAGTGGGCCCATACTATCCAGAATAATAAGCCCTCGGACTTTTTCCGGTGCCAGCGCCGCGACGAGTATAGCGACCGCTCCTCCCATGCTATGCCCAATAAGCCAGGAGCTTTGTGTTGAGGCGTTGAGTACGCCGATGGCGTCAAGTGCATGTTCCCACAAATGGTAAAAACTACCGTCTTGTTTGTGATCAGAGAGACCGTGCCCTGCATGATCAATGGCGGTGATATTGTACTCTGGTAGACGCAGAGCAAGATTATCAAAACTTGCGGCGTTATCTAGCCAACCATGCAGCATCTGTATGCGCAGCGCGTTTGGGTTAGATGAAAGCCACTGTTTGGCGCCTAGCTTGGTGTAGCCAAGGTTAAATGAAGTTTCATTACACATTGTAAACTCGTTAAAGCATTCTATTGCTGAGTAGGCGAGATTGCCCAACGATATTGGCAACAGGCTGTTGCAAATATCTCCCCTTCCAATGAGGCCATGGTAGCGGTTTGCATCTGAAACGAAACAGGCAACGGCGCATCAGACAATAAATCAACTAACTGATATGCAAAGGGTTGATGCGTAACAATTAGAATTGATTCATATGGCTGATCATTAAGCCAAAGCGCAACATCAATGTCTTTTCCTGTTGGGGTAATGCTGTCGACTGAATGGGGGACGATCTGACTGCCCATAACTTTGACAAACTCATTAGCGGTTTGTTGAGCCCGTAAATACGGGCTCACAAAAATACAATCGATACTTTCATTGCGTTCAGAGAATTGCTTCGCTGTATCGCGCACTTCTTCAAAGCCTCGTTCTGTCAAAGCACGTGAAGCATCATCTTGATAACCAAATGGCTCTGCGTTCCCATGACGGAGAATATATAGTCGCTTATTTTTCACTGTCATTGCTTTCCGGCCAAGGTTGGAAAGGGAAAGGTTTCTCCTCTGTGGTAAAAGCAAGGAAAGACATGATTTGCTTGATAAACATACCGACAGATTTTAACCATGAGGTAAGTGTTACAGGCTCATGTTTGGAGCCAAGACGAATAACACCTACTATGATCAGAAGAAAGCCAAATAGCGTTAGTGCTATGTTTAACAGGCACCAATAAATCAACATGAATAAGATTCGTATCCAGTAATTTTGATCTGCGTAACCTGGTTTACCCATTTTCGTGCTCTCCTACGGTAGCGAATTCTACATCCCACTTTTGCTCGCCGGTCATCAGGCTACCAATAAGAGAGTCTAAACTCGCTTGTTCAAAAATTAGTTTATATAGACCCGTGGCCAGCGGAATGTATAGGCCATGTTTGTTTGCTTCTTCGACGACCATTTTTAGCGTATTTACGCCCTCCGCTACTTCCCCAATCGCACCGATGGCTTTTTCAAGTTCTTCCCCTGATCCAAGTGCGAAGCCTACCCGGTAATTACGGCTAAGTGGAGAGGTGCAAGTAGCGATCAGATCCCCCATGCCCGCTAATCCTAAGAATGTCATTGGGTTAGCACCAAAATGTACGGCAAAACGACTCATCTCGGCAAGGCTACGAGTCATAATCATTGCCATCGTATTTTCACCTACTTTTACCGCTTTCGCCAACCCACAAACAATTGCATAGATATTTTTCAGTGCGCCTGCCAGCTCTACTCCAGCCATGTCTTTATTCTCGTAAACACGGAATGTTCGAGACTTTAAAAGCTCAATGACGGTGTGCCGCAAATCTTGATCGTTGCTAGCGATTACCGACCCGGTCAATTGACCTGCTGCAATTTCTTTTGCCAAATTTGGTCCACTTAATACCCCTACCCGCTTGCTTATATCATTACGAAGCAGAATGTCGCTCATCATTTCAAAGCGATTAGGGTTAAACCCCTTAGTGGTACTAATTAGAATTTTTTCGGGCGTTAGCAAAGGTTTAATGCGCTCGACAACTTGTTCAAATGATTTGGATGGGATGGACACAAAAATGGTGTCACTGGCGCGTATTGCTTCTTCCAAATTACTCGTTGCAAGTAATTCTTGATGCAGCGGAGCGTTGGGTAAGTAACGGCTGTTTAACCCTGTTAGGTTAATTTCTTCCACTTGTTCTTGATTGCGCATCCATTGACTTACTTGATGCCCATTTTGGGCCATAATGTTGGCAAGCGCGGTGCCGAAGCTGCCCCCGCCCAATACACAAACTGAGTGCTTGTCCATAGTACGTCCAATTACCAAATGGTTAGGATGAGCAGCTTACTGCTAAGTGACGCCCCCAACGAGGGGCTTGCATAGCAAGTGCTTCACTTTCAGAGTGCTCATCAAAAGGTTGCTTTAATACAGTTAAAAGGCGCTGCAAGGGTAAGTAATTCCCAGTTTTCGCAGCCTCAATCGCTTCATGAGCGAGATACTTTCGAAGTATATACTTTGGGTTGTGGGTGCGCATAGTTTCTGCGACATATGTTTGATCGCGACCGTCCGATCTGGCCGCCCAATAGCTTGCTAGCCATTGTTGCATAGCCTCGCAGTCTGCGGCTTTATCTAAAATAGTGTCAAAAACCGGCTGCTCTAAATGGCTGAGCAACCGAAAAAAAATCGTATAATCTAAGCGCTCTTTACGTAAGAGCTGGAATAAAGAGCTTAGCAAAGGCTCTAGCTGATCCTTGTTTGAAAGACCGAGTTTGGCGCACATCAAATCATCGTAATGGCTTTGCAGTGTTGGTTCGTAATGCTTAAGGACATCTACAAGTTGTTCCCGCTCGAGATGGCGAGAAAAGCAGCGCATGAGGCAGTTTAAGTTCCATAGACCAATCCCAGGTTGGCGGTCAAATGCATAGCGCCCTTCATGATCCGAATGATTACATACCCAATGGTCATCAAAATCTTCCATGAAGCCAAAAGGGCCATAATCAATGGTTTCACCCAAAATGGAGAAATTGTCAGTGTTCATGACGCCGTGTTGAAACCCAACACTTTGCCACTGTGCAATCATTTTTGCGGTTCGTATGACGATGTCTTTGAGCATTTCGACAATAGGCTGCTCTGAAGTCACTGCCTTTGGAAAATATGTTTCTAAGGTATAGTTGATGAGTTGCTGAAGCTCATCGTATTTTTTGTGGGCATAAAAGTATTCGAAGTGACCAAAGCGGATATGTGTTCGAGCTGTGCGTATGAACAGTGCTCCGGATTCGAGCTGTTCACGATAAACGGCCTCACAACTATCGAACAATGCCAGTGCTCTCGAGGTAGCGATACCAAGCCCATTCATAGCTTCACTGGCTAGGTATTCTCGAATGCAGGATCGCAAAACAGCTCGACCGTCTCCTCGACGGCTATAGGGCGTTACGCCAGCTCCTTTGACATGAATGTCATGCAAAGTGCCGTCGGGAGCTTTGATTTCGCCTAGTAGTATACCTCGCCCATCTCCCAGCTGAGGTGTAAAGCCCCCAAATTGATGACCTGCATAATTCATACTTACAGAATGAGTGAGATGTGTGGCGCCGGAAAGGATGTTCTGAACCTCGATATCTTCTATATCAATACCGAGGTTCTCTGCGAGGTCTTTGTTTACCTCCACCAATCGCTGCTCTTTAAGGGGGTGAATTTGAGTATGCGTCGAAAATTCAGGGCCCAACTGCGCGAATCGGTGGGAAAGCTTCATGAGACCTCGTTATTTTTGCTCGATCATGTATTCACAACGTATCGATGCACCAATAGTGGCCTCTATCTCTGGGATAATAAATGCATCATTTTCCGTCGCAAAGCTTACGGATTTACCCATTTCGCCACCGCGCCCTGTTCGGCCGATGCGATGCACATAGTCCTCTGGATCTTCAGGCAGCGTGTAGTTAACGACAAGTTCAATATTATCGACATGGATACCTCGTCCTGCGACATCCGTCGCAACGAGCACCTGGATGCTGCCATCTTTGAATCTTGCTAATGTTTTAACTCGCTTGTCTTGCGTAACCTCTCCAGAAAGGATGGCACAATTGATGTTCGCGCCTTTTAGCTTTTCATACAGATCACGTGTTTCGTCGCGTCGGTTCGCAAAAATGATGGTGCGCTGGCCGTCATTCCCTTCGATTAGTGTTTTAAGCACTGGCCATTTTTGTTCCGCTTCTACGGTGTAGATTACCTGATCGATATTTTTGTTGGTCGTCTCCTTGGGGACTACTGATACTTCCTTCGGGTAATACGTCCATTGGCGTGCTAAGGCCTGAATATCTTTTGGGAATGTCGCACTAAACAACATAGTTTGACGACGTTCTTTGTGGGGAGTCATACGAATGATGCTTTTTACATCAGGAATGAAGCCCATTGATAGCATTCTATCGGCTTCATCAAGAACAACGCATTCTACTTTGTTAAGCATAACTTTTTTGTTGCGGGCAAAGTCCAACAGGCGGCCAGGTGTTGCAACAACTAAATCAACGTACTCGGTTTCAAGTTGAGAGCGTTGTTTGTCGTAGCTCATGCCACCCACTAGTGATACGACGTTGAGATTGGTGTTTTTGGTCAATTTATCAGCTTCGTCTGCAATTTGAAGCGCAAGTTCTCTCGTCGGCGCAATAATCAACCCTCGAGGAAAGTTATTCGGACGATCTGCATCCGCTGGATAATCCAAAAAGTCACTGATCATCGCGATCAAAAAGGCAGCTGTCTTACCCGTACCTGTCTGGGCTTGCCCGATTAAGTCATAACCTTCAAGTGTTGCTGGTAGCGTGGCGGCTTGAATTTCACTACAGTACTCAAACCCCATTTCTTGAATAGACTTTAGGACACGATCAGGGATGTTGAAATCGTGAAAACGGGATTTACCCTCTGCAGGGGCTACTTGAAACTGATCAATTGACCAAAGCTCACCACTGTCTTTCTCAGTAGTAGCCGGAGCGTTTGCTTTCGTTTCGTTACCACTGTTTTTATTGTGTTTACGACGAGGTCTACGCTGACGTTTTGGGCCTTTTGAAGTTGGGCGCGCGGCTTCTTGCTGTTTTTCCATGTGGGAGTCTTTAGTCTCTTTTCATTGAGTGAGTATTAATGTGCGTCCGAGTGTACCTAAACCACTAGATTTTTTCATCTTTAACTTAGGAAATCTGTTTGTAAGGCGGCAAACTTGTAATCAGCTGCCCACCATAGCGTTTTGTACGCAACCGTTTATCTAAGATGTGGATTTCGCCCTCGTCCGTTTCACTGCGCAAAAGTCGACCGGTTGCTTGAACAAGCTTAAGTGATGCATCGGGAATGGTGATCTCCATAAATGGGTTCCCTCCACGGCGTTGAATCCATTCCGCGAGCGTGGCTTCAACAGGATCATCAGGGACAGAGAACGGGATCTTGGCAATGTAGACTCTAGTGAGATACTTTCCAGGTAAATCAACGCCCTCAGCGAAACTTGCCAAGCCAAACAATAGACTGCCTTTATCAGAATCGATCGCATCTTTGTGAGCATCTAAGATAATGCGTTTAGACTGTTCCCCTTGTATTAGGAGAATATCTTTCAGTGAGTCTTTTAGTCCAGCGGCGACATCTTCCATTTGGCGGCGAGAAGAGAACAGCACCAAGGAGCCTAATTTTGTATCAATGTTATCGTTGAAGTATTGAATAAGCTCTTTAGTGTGCGCCTCTGCTTGGTTGGGTTCGGTACTCATATTTGGAATGATAAGCGAGCCTTTGTTAGCAAAGTCAAATGGACTTAGCACACGCAGATATTCACTTTCTTTGGGGACACCAGAGCGCATATTGAAACGATGGAACTCATTGAGTGCTGTGAGAGTGGCGGACGTCACGACCGCACCAAAACATTTGTCCCATAACTGCATGCGCAATGTGTGGGACGCCAAAATGGGTGAGCCACCCAGTTCAATGTCTTGTTCGAGCCCTTGTCCGACCAATATTAGCCATCTAGCGTTCGGTGGGTAGTTTTGATCGTCTATCGTAGAGTAAAGTTTCCACAGCTCAACACTCGCCTCTAAGCGGCCTAATATCACGCCTAGAATAGGAAGCCAGCTTTCTGCTGTGTCCTCTGTTATTCCCATCCCCTCATTTTGTTTTACTTTTTTGCACTCATCTTGAATGGTTTCGATTTGCTTAAATAACTTCTGATAGGACATCGTTAAGCTATAAGCAAGTTGACGTAATTCATCAGGGATAACGCCAAATTCAAAGCGATGCTGTCGAGTTTCCTCGTCTAGGCCCAGCCCTTGAATGAACGGAGAGATCCCTTGCTGTACATATTGAATAAAGTTAATTGTGCTTTGAATTTGCTGAGGAATCTTAAGCAAAATTTGCCCTGACAAGCTGACGTCGTCGGTGAGTTCTTGCCGGAGATTTATGAGGTTTTTATCCAGCTGTTTAAGCCAACTAATGCTTTGCTGTAACCGAACTTCGTGTCGAAAGTGCCCAATCGCTTTATCTGGAAGATGGTGACCCTCATCGAAAACGTAAATGGTCTCTTTTGGATCAGATAAAATAGCTCCGCCCCCTAAAGAGAGATCGGCTAAGACAAGATCATGGTTCGCAACGATAACATCGGCCACTTCGAGCTCGGCGCGCGCCTTAAAAAATGGGCAAGCTGAAAAGTTTGCGCAATTGCGGTTAGTACACTGCTGATGATCAGTTGTTAAACGGCGCCAATCATGTTCGCGAACGATGCCTTCCCAGTTGTCTTTGTCTCCGTCCCATTCGCCGTCGCGTAATTTGTCATCCATTTCCTGATACAAAGCAGTATTCACATCATCTGCTGTCAAATGCTGCTCAAACAGACCTGCGAACATGTCTTCCGTGGATTGCTCTTCAGCACCAAGAAAACTCTCTAAGTTATTAAGACAAAGATAACGCCCACGGCCTTTTGCTAACGTGTATCGAAAGCTATAGTCAGTGTGCTCTAAAAGATTCGGCAATTCTTTATGCAAAATTTGTTCTTGAAGAGCGACAGTTGCAGTCGAAATAATGAGCTTTAAGCCTTTATCTTTAACAATAGGGATCGTCGATAGGCAATAGGACAGCGTCTTGCCCGTACCTGTCCCAGCCTCGACCACGGCAATGTGCTTTTCACCTAAGCGCTCACCTTCGCTGCCTTGTTTGATGCTACCGAGCGTGCGGGCGATGGTCGCTATCATGTGGCGCTGACCTACACGAGCTTTGTGCCCTTTAGCTTCAAGGTAGGCACGGTAGGCTTGTTGTATTTGATTTTTAATAGTGTCTGAAAGCATTTATTTAGTTGAGCTATAGAAGGTTAGCTGTATATAATACCAGTAACTGTATAAACAAACAGATAGCCATATGATTAAATTAACAAAAAGACAATCTGATGTCTTAAATACAATACGTGAATTCATCAGCGAGACTGGTTTTCCACCTACCCGTGCTGAAATTGCCGCTCGATTGGGTTTTAAGTCACCCAACGCTGCTGAGGAACATCTAAAAGCACTCAGTAAAAAAGGTGCAATAGAGATGCTCTCAGGAGCATCACGTGGCATCCGCTTAGTTGACCAAGAGCCCGAAAGCGCTAATGACGAAGACGGTACATTACCTATTATCGGTCAAGTGGCAGCAGGTTACCCTATCCTTGCCCAAGAAAACATTGATTCTCGTATCAATGTGCCCTCTGAAATGTTTTCACCCAAAGCCGACTACCTGTTGTCCGTTAATGGAATGAGCATGAAGGATGTTGGCATTTATGATGGTGACTTACTTGCCGTTCATAAAACTACAACCGTCAGAAACGGACAAATTGTTGTGGCACGTATTGGCGACGAAGTGACCGTAAAACGCTTTCAGAAAAAAGGCAGTGTTGTACGCTTAATCCCCGAAAATGAAGAGTTTAACGATATTGTCGTAGACCTAGAAAGCGAAGAATTTGCAATCGAAGGTTTGTCTGTTGGTGTGATACGTCGAGGCATCTAATACAAAACTCGAATAACAAAAAGCCTAGTGGCGTTGAATGATGCCACTAGGCTTTTTGTTAATGCAAAATTCTTGGCATAAATTCTTCGTCATGTGCATCGAATCCATCTGATGACTCAAAGTCTTCAGAGTAGACATAATCGATACCCGCATGAAACATGCATTTTGCGAGCTCAAAGTAACGGTCTTTCAAAAACTCTTTTGTATCGTCTGATATTTTTAGGGTTGCCAGAGGTTTTTGTTCTTCCTCTTCTTCCCCTGCTGGTCGGAGAACAATGTCTCCATTGTCTAGTTCGACTATTTCTAAGTAAGTGTCTTTCATGATTAATATTCTGCTGCGTCTTCACGAAAGCGCAGCACAATCTCCACTAAGGAGTTGAGGATGTATTTTGTTGACGTGCCAGAATCAGAGCCTGTAACAATTAGATTACTAGAAATACCAACAGCGCCTGCGGCTTTGTTGGGTCTACACTCAAATGCTATGTCATAGGCTAAATTCAATTGCGACAACCAGGAATTTTTATCGGCTTGCAACAAATCTAACTCTTTCAAAACAGGAACGGTAATGCCCTTTGTATTTCCTTCCTCCAGCAATGAGGTAACGTCAATATCAGCTGCGAGCTGGTACATTGACTTTACTTCTTGCAGCAATCCATTCAAAGCACTGCGGAGCTGAAATATGGATGAAGTTTCGAAGCTTGGAGTAAGCCAGTCTTCATCCGCATGTTGGCTTTGTGCCAGCATACGGCGGGCAGCATCAAGTCGCTGATTTGTGGAGCTAGCTAAGCTTGAATTGCTCATTTCTTTTTCCCTTGCTGAATATCCCACCTTCCATTCACGTAGAATGCTTTCCATCCAGTAGGTTTCCCTTCAACTTCTGTCATAATATATTGCTCTTTCGTTTTACGGCTATATCGAATGACAGTCGGGTTTCCTTCTTCGTCTTGCAACGGAGCAGTATCAAAATAGTGGTATTTCGGATCAATCTGATCCATATAGGGTTTTAGCTCTTTTACAAGTGGCGGCCTTGTTTCTCGCTTACGAGGGAATTGGCTTGCTGCTAGGAATAGCCCTGTTGCACCGTCACGTAACACGTAATGATCTTCGACCTTTTGACAAGCCAAGTCAGGCATTGGAACTGGGTCCATTTTCGGTGGCGCAACTTCACCATTCTTTAGTAGCTTACGCGTGTTTTTGCAATCCTCGTTGGTACAGCCAAAATACTTACCAAAGCGGCCTGTTTTAAGCTGCATTTCTGAACCACATTTATCACATTCGATGACAGGGCCATCATACCCCTTGAGTTTGAATGTACCATGTTCGACTTCATATCCAGGGCAAGATGGGTTGTTACCGCAAACGTGTAGTTTGCGTGTTTCATCAACCAAATAACTATCCATCGCTGATGAGCAGATACTGCATCGACGTTTATTAATTAGTGCTTTGGATTCGCCTTCGTCATCGTCGACCGCTACGACTTCGTCACCGCTTACGAGATTGATCGTGGCTTTGCAGCGTTCTTTCGGTGGCAGAGCGTAACCAGAACAGGATAAAAATACCCCAGTGCTCGCTGTGCGTATTTGCATTGGTCGGCCGCATTTTGGGCATTCAATATCGGTTGGTGTTGGCTCATTTGGAGCCATGCCACCGTCTTCCGCTTCAGCCTTATTAAGCGTTTCACTAAAGCTGGTGTAGAACTCGTTTAGGGTTTTGATCCAATCGCGTTCACCTTCAGCTATATCATCCAGCTCTTCTTCCATTTCGGCGGTAAAACTGTAGTTCATTAACCCACTGAAATTTTGTACTAAGCGATCAGTTACAATGTCTCCCATTTTCTCTGCATAAAAGCGGCGATTCTCAACGCGCACATAACCACGATCTTGGATGGTAGATATGATCGATGCATAGGTAGATGGGCGGCCGATACCGCGTTTTTCAAGCTCTTTTACCAAACTGGCCTCACTATAACGTGCAGGCGGTTTAGTAAAATGCTGTTCAGGTAATAATTCCTTGAGGGCCAAGGTATCACCTTTTTGAATGTCTGGAAGAATAGTGTCTTCGGCTTTTTTGCCTACGGGGTTGATGACACGAGTGTAACCATCAAATCGCAAAATACGGCCCTTTGCACGCAGTTCATAATCACCCGCCATAACAACAACTGTCGTTGATGTATATTCTGCTGGGGTCATTTGACACGCGAGGAACTGATTTCGAATAAGGTCGTAAAGGCGGTGAGCGTCTTTGTCCATGCCTTGAAGCGTATCTTGGGTCACAGTTACATCAGAGGGACGAATCGCCTCGTGAGCTTCCTGTGCACCTTCCTTGCTTGAGTATCGAATGGCCTCTTTAGGGAGATAAGCATCGCCATATCGTGTTTGTATAAACTCTCTCGCTGCTTCGACTGCTTCTGAGCTAAGGTTGGTCGAGTCGGTACGCATATAGGTGATGTAGCCTGCCTCGTAAAGGCGCTGTGCTAACATCATTGTTTTCTTGACGCCAAAACTCAATCGAGTACTAGCTGCCTGTTGCAAAGTAGATGTAATAAAAGGCGCTGATGGCTTAGAGCGAGTTGGCTTATCTTCCCGACTGGTTACTTCAAAAGGACCCGCCTCAATTCGCTTAACGTGCTCATCGGACTCGGACTGAGACGATGGACGGTATTCGTTGCCGTTGTACTTTACCGTAGCAAATTTAATTTCTGTCTTATCTTTTGTGGCAAGATTGGCATCTAATTCCCAGAACTCATCTGGTATGAATGCTCGAATTTCTTTTTCTCGCTCGACGATTAGACGTACTGCGACCGATTGAACTCGGCCAGCAGATAAGCCTCTTGCAACTTTTGCCCATAGCAACGGAGAAACCATAAAGCCAACCACTCTATCCAAGAAGCGGCGGGCTTGCTGGGCATTAACACGGTTTAAATCAAGTTCAGAAGGTGTTTCAAAGGCTGATTTGATCGCATTTTTGGTGATTTCATTAAACACAACACGCTTGTAGCGGGAATCATCGCCTCCGATTGCCTCGCGCAAATGCCAAGCAATGGCCTCCCCTTCTCTATCCAAATCGGTTGCGAGATAGATAGTGTCAGCATTTTTTGCGAGTCGACGTAACTCTTCAACGACTTTCTCTTTGCCAGGTAAAATCTCGTAATGCGCGGCCCAATTGTTCTCTGGGTCGACTCCCATGCGATTGATTAACTGCTTACGAGCCTTGGTACGTTTATAGATGGCCTTTTCTTCAGGGCTCATCTTACGAGTTAAAGCTGCTTGCTGCGCGCGCTCTTTGGGTGTAGAAGTTGATGTAGTCCCAGTAGGAAGATCTCGGATATGACCAACACTCGACTTAACCACATAGTCGTTGCCGAGATATTTGTTAATTGTTTTCGCCTTAGCGGGCGATTCCACGATTACCAGAGATTTAGCCATTTGGTTGTTTGAGCCTTAATACAAAAAGTTTGACGAGCAAAGAGTTTAGAGTGCTGTATGGGGCGCAGATATTAAGCAAAGCGCCTATATATGACAAGTAATCCCTTAGGAGATTATCAACATTCCTATTGCCGACTTCCACATTTGCCCTTTAACATACTGAAATCATTTACAAAGGACAATCATGGCCACGCTTCAAATATTAACTATAGTCATTCTTTTCATAATCGTACTTGTTTCTGTTGTGATCGGTTCACGTGCTCATCAGAAAGAAAAAGAAATAAAAGAACGACGCTTTAAGTATCTTCAACTTCAGAACCGTGCGGATCGGATGGAGCAGCACATTATTGGTCTCAGTGATGTGCATACTGACACGATCGTAAGCGACGTTTTTTACGATTTTTACCTGGAAAACTTGCGCGAGTTGCTGTCGTATACTGATGACCCTGAAAAAGTTGAGTTGCGTATCGCTAAAGCGGAAGAAGAGCGTGAACGTGAGCTTGCAGAGCTTGACGTGGAACCGGCTGAATTAAGTTTTCACGAAAAAACAAAGTATAAAGAACGGCTTACCAAAGCTGCAAAAATGTTGCTGTACCTGCGTCGTAAAGGGCGCATTAGTAATACGCACTATAAGCTCTGTTATACCTACCTAAGATGGCTTAATCTGTGGATTCAGCTCAACCGTCAGCTCGTTCAAGCTAATAAAAATTTTCATGCTGGCGATATGAGAGTTGCACAAACTTTATACGGAGTCATTCACTCTCATTTAAAGTCAAACAACATAGATCGCCCTGAAAAGAAGACGTTGGAAAAATATGTTGATTCACGCATGCAGGAAATTCTTGCGCCGCAACTCATGGCAATTCAGGATGCTGAAAATCCAGAAGAAGCACTAGCGGATCTGATGTTGAATCTCGAAGAACTACCCGACGTCGAAGGATTAGATGACCCTAACGGTGTTCCAAAAGAGCCTCTATGAGGTCGTTAAGGTCATCAACGGTTTCTATAGTTCCTTTTTCTTGCCAATATAAACTCACACCATTGGGTGTCACTTCAATCCCATTAATGATGCCTTGGTTTTTTTCTAAAAGTTCTAGCGTTTCGGGAGCGATTGCCGTTTCCGCGTTAGCATACCAACCAGAGCATATGTTTGCGTGTTTCCAAACTTCATACGGTAACAGTTTAAAGTCTGCAAAGTCTTTTAGAGGTTTCGCGTGAAATTTATGGTAAGCGCAGACACTCTGTCTAGTCGTAACTTTATCCCATCTATCAGGTAGGTCTATCGATTTAAGTTGGACAGTGATACCGTGGCTTCGCGCTTGCATCCGTAAAGCCATTTTGTCACGCTCTCGGCGGGAAGGCATGATCCATAAAGCCGATCCCATCAAGGAAAGGGTAATAAATACTACAATTAGCGCTGTCATTGTTTTACTCTTGATGTATTAATATAAAGTAATGGAATCCAAGAAGTGGAGGTATCCCATGCCCTACCAACATATTGTTTTAGCAGTTGATTTAACTGATTACAGTATTCAAGTCGCGAATAAAGCGGCTGCACTTTGTAAATCATTTGGTGGCAGTTTAACTGTTATTCATGTCATTGAGTCGTTAAATTACGCCTATGGTGGCGATGTTCCAATTGATATTACTGATATACAAGAGCAACTTGAAACGACTGCTAAAGAACGCATGTCGGTACTGGTTGATCAGTTGGATATTCCAGTGCAAGACACCATCATTACTCAGGGCGGCATCGAAAGCGAAATTCATCGTATCGCGGAAGAAAACAGCTCTGATTTAATCGTTGTCGGTAGTCATGGTCGCCATGGCTTGGCATTATTATTAGGATCGACTGCTAATGGCGTACTACATGGCGCGCCTTGTGATGTTTTGGCAGTGCGAGTTCATAAGTCTTAATGCCTTATTAAAAAGGGAGACATGGTGTCTCCCTTTTTAATGGATTGGTATAGAGCTGATCACGTCAGTCGCGGGTCCATGTAGTACCTTCTCGACTATCTAGCAATGTGATACCTTGTTCAGATAGTAAATCTCGGATCTCATCACTGCGTGCAAAGTTCTTGTCTTGGCGTGCCTGCGCTCGTTCAGCAATATAATCCTCAATATCTTCAGCAGATAAGCCACCACTAACGGTGCTGTTTTGCATAAAGTATTCGGGATCTTGGTAAAGTAGCCCTAATACTTCAGCAAGTGATTTCAATTCAGCTGCCATTTCTGGCGCGACTACATTGTTTTCAGCTCGTGCTTTATTAAGCTCTCGAACTAATTCAAACATTACCGACAGTGCAACAGGTGTATTGAAATCATCACGCATGGCGTCTTCAAAACGGGTTGTGAACTCTGTCGCAGTAAAGCTAGAAGCAATCTCCTGGCCACGCAAAGCCGTGTATAAGCGCTCAAGGGCGGTTTTAGCGTCTTTTAAGCTTGAATCAGAATAATCGATACTGCTGCGATATTGGCTAGATACCATTAAATAGCGCACAACTTCAGGGTTGAACTGCTCAAGCACCTCGCGAATTGTGAAAAAATTACCGAGTGACTTGGACATTTTCTCATTGTTAACACGCACGGCTCCACAGTGCATCCAGTAGTTGACGTATTGTTCACTGGTAGCAGCTTCTGATTGAGCAATTTCATTTTCGTGATGCGGGAATTTTAAGTCGGGACCACCACCGTGGATATCAAAATGATTACCTAGGCAATGAGTTGACATGGCAGAACATTCAATATGCCATCCTGGGCGACCTTTCCCCCAAGGTGAATCCCATGATACCTCCCCCTCTTTTGCAGGCTTCCAAAGTACAAAGTCTGCCGCATGCTCTTTGGCAGCTTCAACTTCTATACGGGCGCCTGCCAGCATCTCCTCGAGCTTGCGATTATTGAGTTTGCCATATTCAGAGAATTTACTAGCGCGATAATAAACATCGCCAGTGGTTCCTTGATACGCAAAACCTTTATCTACTAACACTTGAATCATATCAATGATCTGTTGCATGAACTCGGTGGCTTTTGGCTCTAAGTCAGGCAGTTTATTGCCAAGCGCTATTTCATCTTCATGCATCGCAGCGATCATGCGTTCAGTGAGGGCTGTTGTGGTCTCTCCATTCTCTTCTGCCCGCTTGATGATTTTGTCGTCCACATCGGTAATATTACGCACAAAATTTAAGTCGTAACCGATGTGGCGTAAAAATCGAGTGATGATGTCAAACGAGATCATCGCTCGGGCGTGGCCGATGTGGCAGTAATCATAGACCGTGATACCACACACATACATTTTTACTTTACCTGCTTCGATTGGCGTAAATTCTTCTTTCTTACCGCTCAGCGTATTGAATATTTTCAACATGTCCAGAGTTAACCTTTTGCTTCGAGTTTCGCCCAAGAGTCGCGCAGTGTTACCGTGCGATTGAAGACCATCCCTTCTTCTTTTAAGTCACGGCAAAAATAGCCTTCGCGCTCAAACTGAAAACCGACACCTGGTTTAGCGTTAGCGAGAGATGACTCCAACTTCGCGTTTTCCGCAATTTTGATGGATTCTGGATTAATAAAATCTAGAAATGTTTTGTCTACATGCCTTGCGTCCGGCGCCTCTTCGTTGAATAAGCGGTCGTATAAGCGCACCTTGGCATCAACCGCATGCTTAGCGCTCACCCAATGAATAACGCCTTTTGGCTTGTAACCTTCAGGGTTGACCCCTAATGTCTCGCTGTCATAACGGCAGAGTAACTCAACAACATTGCCATCGGCATCTTTGATCGCTTCATCACAGGTAATCACGTACCCACCGCGAAGACGCACTGCATTACCAAGACTTAGGCGTTTCCATTTGCGTGGTGGGATCTCTTCGAAGTCCGCTGCATCGATAAACAGATGCTTGCTAAAAGGAACTTCTCGTGTTCCGGCTGCTTCATTCTTGGGGTGATTTGCGACGGTGAAAATTTCGTCTTTGTCTTCAGGGTAGTTTGTCAGCGTTACTTTGATTGGATTTAAAACTGCCATCGCACGATTAGCATTTGCATCTAAGTCTTCGCGAATGGCATGCTCAAGCATACCAAAGTCAACCACACTGTCAGATTTAGTGACGCCAATGCGCTCACAGAAATTGCGAATAGACGCTGGTGTGAAACCACGGCGACGCATACCGGAAATGGTTGGCATGCGAGGGTCGTCCCAACTATCAACATGCTTCTCATCAACGAGCTGCTTAAGCTTGCGTTTACTCGTAACCGTGTAGTTTAGGTTTAGGCGAGCGAACTCTATCTGTTGTGGATGGAAGGTGTGCGCTGCGTCAACTGTCCAATCATAAAGTGGACGATGGTCTTGGAACTCCAAAGTACAGATTGAGTGCGTAATACCCTCAATTGCATCTGATAGTGAATGAGTAAAATCATACATTGGGTACACACACCACTTATCACCAGTTTGGTGGTGATGAATATGGCGGATACGATAAATGATAGGATCACGCAAATTAATATTAGGGCTAGCCATGTCAATTTTTGCGCGCAATACTTTTTCACCGTCGGCATATTTTCCTGCACGCATTTCTTCAAATAGTGCAAGGTTCTCCTCTGGTGTGCGATCACGAAACGGGCTGTTTTTACCTGGCTCTTTTAATGTGCCTCGATACTCACGCATTTGCTCACCATCAAGCTCACAAACGTAGGCTTTGCCTTCTCGAATCAAGTTGCATGCAAAGTCGTATAGCTTATCGAAGTAATCTGATGCAAATTTCGGTTCACCGGCCCATTCAAAGCCGAGCCATTCAACATCACGCTTAATCGACTCGATATATTCAACACTTTCTTTTTCAGGGTTGGTGTCATCAAAGCGAAGGTTACATTGGCCCTGGTAACGCTCTGCAATGCCAAAGTTAAGACAAATCGATTTGGCGTGACCTATGTGAAGATAACCATTTGGCTCTGGCGGAAAGCGCGTCAGCACCTTGCCGCCGTGCTTGCCAGTTTCGTTATCTTTATCAATGATTTGGGTAATGAAGTTCCCAGTTTTTGACGCTTCTGACATGTTATGTGTGAATCCCGATTGGTGTTCGTGTAACGGTTAGAAAAATTAGCGTCCAAGTATATCTGATTTTAATATGCGATGGGTACGCTGCAAAAAAGTTTTCTAGTTCCCTGTTAGGAGCTTTGTGATGAAAAAAGTTGCAACCCCTACGCATATCGTTAGTAGTTGATGCTTAAAAATCAAACCAACTAGAAAAGCAGTAAGGGCTCCCACAAACCAAGGGTTGGATATGGCTAGGTTAAGGCCGGAGTCATCTGTGACAGACATAGGGGCTATAATGGCAGTCAACACGGATACAGGCACATATTTGAGTCCACTTTCTAACCATTTTGGCATCACTGCCTTATGAGCAGAGGCGAAAAGCACAAAGCGAATACCAAAGGTAACGACAAACATACCGATGATAATTAGGGTGAAATATGTATTAGGCATATGCATGTTCCGTTCTGGTATGTCGCTCTAAAATTATGCCAGTTATAACGGCTAATACCGTTGCGGCTATTAACCCAGTATTGTTAGGTAAGTCGCGAAACACGACCGATGCCATCAGCGCAACGGCAAATGCCCCCCAGTAAGGCGTAGATTTCAAATAAGGCGTCACAATTCCGATAAAGGTTGCAACCATTGCGAACTCCAATCCCCACTCACTAATTCCAGGAATATATTCGCCCGCGAGTGCTCCGATAATCGTTGTTATGTTCCACATAGTATAGAAAGCTAAAAAGGAACCTAGATAAACTTGGTGTCCGTTTGATAGGGATACCACTCCTCTATCGTACATAGGTCGAACGGCAGCATATGTTTCATCGGTTAAGCCAAATGCCATAATGGTTCTTAGGGGGAGAGGTAAATGTTTGACGAATCTAACGAAATCAGCGGCATATAGTATGTGACGAAGATTAACGACGAACGTTGTGGTTACTATGATCCATAGTGGCGCATCGGCCGCAATTAGACCGATTGCGACGAATTGAGCTGAACCCGCAAAAACAATACTCGACATGGCGATAGCGAAGCCAATACTCAAGTCATTTGCTGAGGCTAGAGACCCAAATAGAAGTCCAAATGGTGCACCACCGATAATCATGGGTAAGGATGCAAGTGCTCCGCGGCGGCCGTTTTCAAGAACTCTATTCATAATGAATTTTCTCCCCGTCAGACAGAGGTAGATATAATTTTATGTTGGCTCGCGGAACACTGAACAGTGGTGGTGTTTCGTAAGGTTTAAAACCAAATTTTTGATACAGCGACATGGCAGCTTTTAATGATGTGTGAGACTCCAAGGTTATCTTGGTGGCGCCCATGTTTTTTGCTTGATCAATAGCGTGTTGAACCAGCTTCTTACCTATTCGAAGGCGTTGGAAATCAGGAGCAACAGCAAGTTTGCAAAGCTCTACTTCATTGTTCTGAATGGGCTTCAGTAAATAGGTGCCAATGCACCGAGATTTGAATATGGCGCAATAAACAGCTCCACCATCATGAATTACGTGAGTAAAAGGATCAGACAGAACGTCGATGTCTTGCTCATAGATATCCGTTGGGAAATACTCTTTCAGCCACCGCATATTGATTGATTGAAAAGACTCTAACAAGCTCATATCGAGTGGCGTTACTTGAACTTCATGGGGGTGTAAGCGTAACAACACCCGCAGGGCATACGGTGCTTGGAGTAACGATTGTTCAAGCTGACTAAGTTGCTCCAAAAACTTACCGCTTGTGGTGTCCAAATAATATTCAAGCTCCTGCCCGATTACCTTGAGTACGGGTTCCACCTGAGCCATTTGATTAATGCAAAACTCAGACAAGTGTAGTACCGAGCGGCGTTGATCTTTTGAATCAGTTTGTTTGATGAGTAATTCGTCCTTGAGCATCTTTGTTACCTGTTTGCTAACAGCAGGATGGGAGAGCCCTAGCTGGTCAGAGATTTCTACGACTGATAGCCCTCCTTGATATTGAAGTAACCTCAAAATGGGAAAGTAGGTTGATGAGATCGCTAAGGACTCGTTTAAGTAAACCGATTGAACTTCATTGTATAGGTAGTCGCTAAGTCGTTTTAAACGACTGCCTAAGGATAAAACGCCAAACTGCTCCATACTGCTTCTCTTAATGTGCGTAACTGGTTACGGATATTAATTAAGTGATCTAAGATTTCAATAGCCTGCACTATTTTTTACGATTTTTAGGTGTTCTATCTTGGGTTTTGTTACACTGCGCGGCTTAAACTTGGAGGGTAATTTAATGACTGAAAAAACAAGAGCGGTTGTCGTTTTTTCTGGTGGTATGGATTCTTTTACCGTACTCAATAAAGCGCTGATCGAAGGCCGTGATGTTTATGCTATTTCGTTTAATTACGGGCAACGTCACAGCAAAGAGTTAGACGTTGCAGCACGTGTGTGTCAAAAACTTAACGTGCCACACAAAGTCGTGGACATATCTGCCATCAACAGCCTTATGGCGGGCTCTTCATTGACCAGCGATGTAGAAATACCTGAAGGTCACTATGAAGCTGATAGCATGAAGAGCACGGTTGTTCCAAACCGCAATATGGTATTGCTGTCTATGGCGATTGCTTACGCCGTTTCTTTGGAGGCTCCTGAAGTGCATTACGGCGCTCATTCTGGTGATCATCATATCTATCCCGACTGTCGGCCTGAGTTTGTTCATGCAATGAATGCCGTGTCGAATATCGCAAACTACCAACCTGTCGAAATAGTAACGCCATTTTTAAACAACTCTAAAGGTGAAATTCTGGCCGCGGGCTTGGCGATGGGGCTGGACTACGCGGATACGTGGACCTGTTACAACGGGCGAGAGCATGCATGCGGCAAATGCGGTGCTTGTACCGAACGGTTAGAGGCATTTGCTAATCAGAATCAAACAGACCCCTTGCAATACGAGCAATAATACAACCTAGCCTTACCTGCTTTCGCCAAGCGATTCGCAGGTCATTGTTAAGTCACATCATCCCCGACTGTTTTCGGGAAGTTGAAGGTACTAACCTATGTATAAAATTAAAGAAGCGTTTTATTCCCTCCAAGGAGAAGGCGCACACGCTGGTCGCCCTGCTCTCTTTTGTCGGTTTACTGGGTGTAACTTGTGGAGCGGCAAAGAAAGTCAGCGTATGGAAGCACAGTGTCAGTTTTGTGACACTGATTTTGTCGGAACAGACGGTCAAAATGGCGGCAGGTTTAATACAGCGGCGGCTTTAATGAGTCACTTAGACACTTTATGGCCAGAAGGCGCGGCGCATAAATATATTATTTTTACTGGTGGGGAGCCTGCTTTGCAGCTTGATGATGCTTTGATTGCAGCAGCAAAGGCACTTCAATACACCATTGCCATTGAGACAAACGGAACGCGTCCACTTCCAAGTGGCATAGATTGGATTTGTGTTAGCCCTAAAGTTGCTGCGCCTTTGGTGGTTAATGAAGGACACGAGCTAAAGCTAGTATTTCCGCAAGAGCACTTACCTCCTGAGAGCTTTAGTCATTTATCTTTTGATAATTTTTTTCTGCAACCAATGGACCAATCGGCGTTGCCTAGTGATAGGATTGCGCTGGAAGATACACAGACGCAAACACTTCGATACTGTTTGCAGAATCCACAGTGGCGTCTAAGTTTGCAAACACATAAAATGCTCGGTATCGATTGAGATTGTTTTAAACCTAACTATTAAGGACTGTTACATGATCGTTTTTCACACCAACTACGGTGATATCACCATTGAACTTGATTACGAAAAAGCGCCTAAGTCAGCGAAAAATTTTGAAGAATATGTAACCTCTGGTCACTACGATGGTGTTATCTTCCATCGCGTAATCAATGGCTTTATGGTGCAAGGTGGCGGCTTTGAACCAGGTATGAAGCAAAAAGAGACGCGTGCTCCTATTGAAAACGAAGCTGACAATGGTCTTGAAAATAAAGTCGGTACATTGGCGATGGCTCGTACAATGGATCCGCATTCAGCTTCCGCACAGTTCTTTATCAACGTTGCAGACAATAGCTTCTTGAACCACCGTAGTAAAACACCAGATGGTTGGGGTTACGCTGTGTTCGGTAAAGTGACGGCAGGCATGGACGTAGTGAACAAAATGAAAGAAGCGCCTACTACCGTCAAATCAGGTCATCAGGATGTTCCAGTTGAGGATATCGTAATTGAGTCTGCTGAGTTAGTTAAAGACTAAGCCAATGACTCGATTTTTAATCTCAGATTTGCATTTGAGTGACAAACGCCCGGATCTGCTCCGGGCGTTTGTGTCTGTGTCGGACGAAATTTTAGCATCCTACTCACCATGCCAGCTGTATATCTTAGGTGATTTCTTTGAAGCGTATATTGGGGATGACTTTCAGCCAAATTGGATACAAGACTTAGATGCTCAACTGCAAAAACTCACCTTTGGCGGGGTGGATACCTACTTTATTGCGGGTAACCGTGATTTTTTAGTGGGTGACGAGTGGTTTGAGCGCACAGGCGTTAAGTCTTTACCAGAGCAAACGATAATCTCAGTTGGTGAGGCGGAGATTATGTTAACGCATGGCGATGAGTACTGCGTAGATGACGACGCATACCAGTCGTTTCGAGAGATGGTTCGTCAGCCTGCTTGGCAACAACAAGTCTTATCAATGCCACTAGACCAGCGAATCGAACTCGCACAGAAACTACGCGATGATTCCAAGTCTATGTCTGCAGATAAGTCTTTGAGTATTATGGATGTTAATTTACAGGCCATAGATCAGGCGTTGCCAGTGGGTACCTCGCTTTTGATTCACGGGCACACACATCGTCCCAACCTTCATCAAAACAAACCAACCCCGAGATTGGTGTTGGGTGATTGGGATACGAAAATATGGCTGGCCATTTTGTCTGATTCGGGCATAGTGCAGGCGAGTTTGGAGGCAAACGCAGAGATTAAGCCTATAGATCAATGGCCTATTGTTCATCAATTAGCGTTTAAATGATCAATACAAAAAAAGAGCAGCTTTGCTGCTCTTTTTACAAATGTAATAGCTCTCTTACCCAGTCTGTCTCCGCTCGGTTGCGCGAGCGCTGATACTCAATATTTCGGTCATGTAGCACAGCAATCGCGCGAAAAAAGGCGTTGTTTACCGTAACGGGGCTTAACTCCACTCCGTAATTTGACCACCAATGCTGTTGGGCTTTGCTGGTTAGTACTTGATATAGATAATCTAATTCCACTGTGCCTTGATAGACTTGCTCAAGGTCAATTCCAGGTTCGCTTTTAGAAATTTGTAAAGTAAGCCAATACGTTACATCAGGTAGCAAATCATTCGTTTGAGTGCTCATCATCACGCCCTCCTCTTATCAGAGCAGTTAATTCGAGTGTAGCACTCCAAACGAGTTTGTGAAGGAAAAAGTCACAAACGTTTGTCTTTAAAAGGTAATGTAATGTAGTCAGGTGTAATACTAGGCCGCTTTTGGTGGCCCACTGTGCATTCTAAATTCTTCATCGGGCTCAATAATGAGTTGGTGCTCTAGGTCACGAAAAAACTGAACTCGATCATCAATCGGATGCCCTGCATATTCTTCTGCGAGTGTTAAGTAGTCTTTAAAGTGACGCGCTTCTGATTTGAGCAAAGACTGATAGAATTTAGCGAGTTCGTCGTCTAGATGTGGTACTAATGCTGCAAATCGCTCACAAGATCGAGCTTCTACAAATGCACCAATAATTAACGTATCCACTAAGCGTGCAGGCTCATGAGTACGGATATGCTTACGTAGACCATCCGCATAGCGAGCAGCAGTCATATGCTCGTATTGGATACCGCGATTGCGCATGATTTTTAGCACCTGCTCAAAATGCAGTAGCTCTTCACGTGCGAGTCGTGACATTTTGTGTAAAAGATTTTCCCGATCAACGTAGCGATACATTAGGCTCATCGCGGTAGAGGCTGCTTTTTTTTCGCAGTGAGCGTGATCAGTTAGTAGAGTCGCTTCATTTTCAAGCGCCCAATTTATCCACTCATCGGGGGATGCGCATGGTAAGAATTCAACTAACTCGGGGTAATCAGTTAACATCAAGGCTACCTTTTTTATACAAAAAAACCGATTATACTCTGGATAACTCTCATAATCAGCACAAGCAACGCATTGATTTGGATGTCAATTAGCCAATGAATCAGTATTACGATGTTACTAAGTTAAGCATTGGGCAGCATGTAGGCGTAGAAGTTGACCCCTACGTGCTTAACTACCCTTTAAGTGACGATAAAAGTGTATGGGTTGCAGACCAAGGTGGCCGTTCCTTTGTGTTGCGTTTTTATCGAGCGGAACGAGGTGATGTGAATGAATTTCTTTCATTGGCACGCAAATACGCCAAAGTAAAGCATTCAGCGATTACACCTAACTACCCTCCATTTTACTCTACATTATGGGTTTTCTCCTGTTCTGCGTTGTGCGGTGGAGAAAGGCTTTATAGTTACCTGGGAAAGCATCCCGATGGTGCGCCTTTAAATACCGTCTTAAGTGTATTTGATCCTATCGCAAAGGCATTAGATCAAGTTCATGATCGTGGGTTTGTGCATGGACATATGGATCTCAATAGCGTGCATGTGGTCAATGGCGCTGGTGTGCTAACAGGGTTTGGTACACATCATTGGTTGACTCAAATTACTGACCAAGATATGGACCCTAGGTTCATTCCGCCAGAATATAAAAAACGGAATTCCTCCAGCACAGTAGCATCTGACAATTATATGTTTATGCGATTGCTGGTGGCGATGCTTATCGGCGAATCGTGGCTGGATAACAGCAGTGTTAAGAGTTTGCCAACGAGCATTGATTCCCTGAGTAACGCTACTTGGCACAAAATAAAGCAATGGCTGAGACCCGCAGATCGTCATCGCCCGAAATCGTTAACCGAAGTTATGCGTTTATTACGGGCAGACCTTTTTGTAAGCAACGCCACGCCCATGAATGAAAGTAGAACGACTCGTCGGGACAACAGTACACCACGAATGCCGGCGGTAACGCGATGGGCAATCGGAGGAGCAGGTATTGCGGCGGCAGGCGTTCTGGGTGCAGCCCTTTTCTGGCCATCAAGCGACCTTGAGCGTTCAGATGTTGAAAAAATTGAAAGTACGGCTACTACGTTTGATGGGTTGCCTCAGACTTTAGAAGAGCCTTTGAAAGATGGAGGCAAGGCGCCAAAAGTGGAAAAGCTTGCGCCTAATACCTTTCAAATGGGTGATTTAAATGGTGTTGGTGACGATAACGAACTACCAGTACACGAAGTTTCGATTCCAACGGGCTTCTATTTTAGTAAGTTCGAAGTGACGTTCGCCCAATATGACCGTTTCGCTAAAGCAACAAATAAAGTCCTCCCCCCTGATAATGGTTGGGGCCGAGGAAATCGACCAGTGATAAACGTAAGCTGGTATGACGCAAAAGCCTACACTGCATGGCTGTCGGCGCAGACAGGGTCAGAATATCGCTTGCCTACTGAAGTGGAATGGGAATATTCCGCGAGAGCGGGTTCCGACACCTCATTTTGGTACGGTAATGAAGTGAAGCCAGGCTATAGTGTGTGTGATAGCTGTGGTAGCCAATGGGATGGGGTCTCTACTGCACCGGTTGGCTCCCAGGCGAGCAACCCACTTGGGTTATTTGATATGCATGGTAACGTTGCCGAGTGGGTGGAGGATTGTTATCACGATAGTTACGACGGAGCACCGTCTGAAAACCAAGTATGGCTATCTGATCAATGTACTGGACGCGTGTTACGGGGAGGGTCTTGGTTTGATTCTCCCGCCGTTGGACGCAGTGCAACACGATATCGAGCAGAGCCCACTTTAAGAGCCAGTAATTGGGGGTTCCGAGTGGTGAGGCTCATTAAGTGAAAATATCGTGATATGTATACTATGTTAGAATAAGTAAGGTAAATATCACCTATTCTAAATTTGTATGGCGAATACCAGCCCAGCCCGTACATTTTTCTATAGAATGTGAATACGGATAATTTTGCCAGTGCCTTGCTCTATCTATTCGCTCTTATCCGAGTGGTTAGAATCCAAGAGCAGACGCTTAAACAACATCAGTTAAATAGATTGATGTCAAAAAAAGGGGATCTATTGTGTTAGAAGCATATCGTAAACACGTCGAAGAGCGTGCTTTAGAGGGTATTCCTGCGACGCCACTTGACGCGGAACAAACAGCAGCATTAGTCGAGCTTCTTAAAAACCCACCTGCCGGTGAAGAAGAGTTCATTCTTGACCTGTTCAAACAACGTGTACCAGCGGGTGTAGATGAAGCCGCTTATGTTAAAGCGGGCTTTTTAGCCGCGATCACAACAGGTGAAGCGAACTCACCGCTTATCGACAAGTCTCAAGCAACCGAAATTCTTGGTTCTATGTTGGGTGGTTACAACATTCAGCCTTTGATTGCGTGTCTTGATGATGCCGACATCGCACCAATTGCAGTAAAAGCGCTTTCTCATACGCTTTTAATTTTTGATGCATTTCACGATGTTGATGAGAAAGCTAAAGCTGGTAACGAATTTGCTAAACAAATTATTCAGTCATGGGCCGATGGCGAGTGGTTTACTAGCAAGCCAAAATTAGCAGAGAAAATCACTGTTACTGTTTTCAAAGTACCTGGTGAAACCAACACCGATGACCTTTCTCCTGCCCCAGACGCTTGGTCTCGCCCAGACATTCCGTTACATGCTAACGCTATGCTTAAAATGGCTCGTGATGGCATCGTTCCAGATAAAGATGGCGAAATTGGACCGATTACTAAGATCAATGAACTTAAAGAAAAAGGCTTCCCACTGGCTTACGTTGGCGACGTTGTGGGTACAGGTTCTAGCCGTAAATCTGCAACGAACTCTGTTTTGTGGCACATGGGTGATGATATCCCATTCATTCCAAACAAGCGCGCTGGTGGTGTTTGTATTGGTAGTAAAATCGCTCCTATTTTCTTCAATACAATGGAAGATGCCGGTGCGCTACCTATCGAAATGGACGTTGATGGTATGGAAATGGGCGATATTATCGACATTTTCCCATACGAAGGTGTTGTTAAGAAACACGGTACAGACGAAGTTATCACTACGTTTGAATTGAAAACGAAAGTACTTCTAGACGAAGTCCGTGCTGGTGGTCGTATCCCACTGATTGTTGGTCGCGGTCTAACAATTAAAGCACGTGAATCCCTAGGCCTTGGTGAAACAGACCTATTCTTGAAACCTGGCGATGTTGCAGAGTCTACTAAAGGCTTTACATTAGCTCAGAAAATGGTTGGTAAAGCATGTGGTGTTGCAGGTGTTCGTCCGAACACTTACTGTGAGCCAAAAATGACAACTGTTGGTTCTCAAGATACGACTGGTCCTATGACTCGTGATGAGCTGAAAGACCTTGCATGTCTTGGTTTTACCTCTGACCTTGTAATGCAGTCTTTCTGTCACACAGCGGCATACCCTAAACCAGTTGATGTGAAAACTCACCACACTCTTCCTGATTTCATCATGAACCGTGGCGGTGTTTCTCTACGTCCTGGTGACGGTATCATCCACTCTTGGTTGAACCGTATGTTGCTACCAGATACTGTTGGTACGGGTGCAGACTCTCATACCCGCTTCCCACTAGGTATCTCTTTCCCTGCGGGTTCTGGTCTTGTTGCTTTTGCAGCAGCAACGGGTGTTATGCCGTTGGATATGCCTGAATCAGTTTTGGTTCGCTTCAAAGGTAAAATGCAGCCAGGTATCACTCTACGTGACCTTGTACATGCAATTCCTTTCCAGGCAATCAAAGAAGGCCACCTAACGGTTGAGAAAAAAGGTAAGAAGAACATCTTCTCTGGTCGTATTCTTGAAATCGAAGGTCTTGAGCACCTAACAGCTGAGCAAGCATTCGAATTATCTGATGCATCTGCAGAGCGCTCTGCAGCAGGTTGTACCATCAACTTGTCAGAAGAGTCTGTTGCTGAATATCTACGTTCTAACATCGTTATGCTACGTTGGATGATTTCTGAAGGTTACGGTGACCCACGTACACTAGAGCGCCGTGCTAGCGCAATGGAAGAATGGCTAGAGAATCCAAGCTTGATGCGCGCGGACGCTGACGCTGAATACGCTGCCGTTATCGAGATCGATCTTGATAACCTTAAAGAGCCTGTTCTTTGTGCGCCGAACGATCCAGATGATGCTCGCCTACTATCTGATGTACAAGGTGAGAAAATTGATGAAGTATTCATCGGTTCTTGTATGACAAACATCGGTCACTTCCGTGCCGCAGGTAAGCTACTAGAAGCAGCAGGTCAGGTTGTACCAACTCGTCTATGGGTCTCTCCACCGACTAAGATGGATCAACAGCAGCTAAGCGCTGAGGGTTACTACAGCATCTTCGGTAAAGCCGGTGCTCGTATGGAAATGCCTGGGTGTTCTTTGTGTATGGGTAACCAAGCACGTGTTGCGGATAAGTCTACAGTTGTGTCGACTTCAACGCGTAACTTCCCTAACCGTCTAGGTAATGGCGCGAATGTTTTCCTAGCGTCTGCTGAGCTGGCTGCAGTCTCTTCTTTGCTCGGTAAACTACCGACTCCAGAGGAATATCTAGAGTATGCGAACAAGATCAACAGCATGTCTGCAGAAGTTTATAGCTACCTAAACTTTGACAAAATGGGTGATTACGTTAAGAAAGCATCGACTGTTATTGCAACGGATGCTACAGCATAATCATGCTGTAATAGCGGCATAGACGCTGTTATTGAAAAAGCCGATGTTTTACAACATCGGCTTTTTTTGTGCCTATATCGTGTCTAATTGACGCTTTTGCCAAATATGATCTGCGAGTTCAAGGCATTCTTGATGATTTGATTTTTGGAAAACCAATCCCACAACAGAAGCTAATGTTTGCCGAACAGCTTGCTCTCCAAATGGATCAATAACCTCTCCGCGCCAATGTAGGATTAAACGCTCCAGCGAAAGGTCATTTTTGAGGCGCTTTTGGTTTTGCTCGGCTTTCGGCCAAGTTTCCCAAGTCTCTTCATTATCTTGTAACTTACCTAGCGTCACATCCCGCTCTGGATTGACTTCGACTTCGCCGTTCCCTCCCCTGAATACGAGCACGGATTTATCTTCTAAGAGTTTTGATGAGGCAACATGTAGTTCGTCATAGCCCTTATGGAAGACACCGTGAACACTGTGCTGAGCGTTAAATGGATTCATCATGCGTACAACGGTATTAACTGGAGAGCGAAGCCCAAGCGTGTATTTTAAATCCATCATTTGTGCGAGCTTGGGGCTGACACTGTTTAGAGGCATATAGACGAAGTGATGTGTTTGCATTACATCGTCTAACGCTTCGCTAGTGAGGCAGATGGGTAATGCTAGGGCCGATATCACTTCGTCAACATAGAGTCGCTGTTCGCCTTCGAACGAGTGACCATGCATCAGCACTTTTACACCGTAATTGGCGAGCGCTAACGCGGCGAGTAAAAACCAAGGGAGCTCATTCCGTTTACCTGCGTAGGCTGGCCAGTCTAAGTCAACCGAATGGCTTGTTCGCATTTCTTTTAGATACTCCCTAACTGCTTGAGTAAATCCGACCGTTTCATCAACGGTCTCTTCTCGTATGCGGATAAGCATCCAGAAGGCACCTATTTGTTCGGGGGCGGCTTCCCCAACCAGCATCATGCTCATTGCTTTTTGGGCTTCTTCGGTCGTAAGCGAGCGTGAGCCTCGATTACCACGCCCCAAGATCTTAATAAAGGGTGCAAAGGCTAAGCTCATGATTTCGCCTCCTCTAAATTAGACGACACGATCGCTTTCAATTCAGGAAGGCAGGAGCCACAGTTTGTGCCGCATTTTAATTTTGCTCCAAGTGCCTCGGCGGTCTTAGCACCTTCTTTGATTGCTTGAGAGATTTGTTTGGTTCCCACTTGGTAGCACGAGCATACAATTTCGCCTTTGTCTTCTACATCGACAGGCTGACCAACAAGCAATGCCATGCGCTCTGAGTCTGATAATGATTGCGTCGGTGATAGCTTAGAAACCAACCAGTCGGTCGTGGAAACGTCAGGAGCCTCACTGAGGTAGATTACGATTTTTAGTTGATTATCGTGTATGCCAGCCAAACGAATCTGGCTGTTGAAAGGGTTGGTGTATTCAAGCCATTGCAGCGGAGCCGAAGATCTCGCTCCAAACGTCTGCTTTAACGATTCAATAGAGACTGTTTCGGGCCATGCGACTTCATACCGATGACCGTAATCACTCGTCACTTTGCACCAGTACAAGCAATCATCAAGCTGCAGTTGTGTGTCAGATATCAAAGAACCGTAAGTAGCGTTTTTAATAGGCTCTAATGCAGCACGAGCGTGTTTTGATTCAGGCTGCCCAGACAGCGCATCAACCACGGGAGGAATGAGTGCCGAGACAATGGATGCATTGGCAAATTGTTGTGTCCAATGAATCGGTACAAACAGCGACCCTGGTGCGGTCGCTTCGGTTACTTTTGCTTTAAGCAATGTTTGTCCTTTCGCCGAATACACTTTTACCAGCGTTTTATCGCAAATATCATGTTTCTTGGCGTCATCGGGGTGAATTTCGACATACGGCTGCGCAATGTGCTGGGATAACGATGCGGCATCTCCTGTACGAGTCATCGTGTGCCATTGATCTCGTACTCGCCCTGTATTGAGTGTGAATGGGTATTGGTCAGTGGTATTGGCGACCGGCAACTTCGGTTCTATGGGAATAAACTTTGCTCGACCATTGGGCGTGAAAAAGTGCTTGTCTACAAACATACGCGCAGTACCCTCCGGTGAGGATTGCGTAACAGGCCATTGAATCGGTAGCAGCGCATCGTATTCAGTTTTCGTAATATCTTGGAACGCCCCAATGTTGAAGTCACGTTGCCCGTTATTTTCAAACGCTGACAATGCAGCATGTTCTGCGAAGATTTGGTGTGGACCAGAATAATCAAACGCATCGTGATGCCCCAATTTCTTTGCTACCTCACAAATGGCTTGCCAATCGTGTTTTGCTTCCCCTAGAGGCGATAGCAGCCCTCTCTGACGTGATATCCGGCGCTCAGAGTTAGTCACTGTGCCATCTTTCTCACTCCAACCCGTTGCCGGTAACAAGATGTCAGCATACTTCGTCGTGTCGGTATGCGCCTTAATATCACTCACAATTACCAGCTCGCATTTCTCTAATGCGCGTTTTACTTGGGATGTATTCGGTAAACTCACCATGGGATTGGTGGACATAATCCATATGACTTTTATTTTGCCTTCTTCCATGGCTTGAAACATGTCGACGGCTTTGAGTCCATTTTCTGTTGCCATATTAGGGGCTTGCCAAAATCTCTGAACTAGATCTTGAGCCCCCAGTGTCGCAAAGTCCATGTGTGCCGCTAATTGGTTAGCAAGACCACCTACTTCTCGCCCGCCCATCGCATTGGGTTGACCTGTAATTGAGAAAGGGCCTGTCCCTGGCTTACCAAGTCGGCCAGTAGCCAAGTGGCAGTTAATGATAGCGTTGCATTTATCGACGCCAGACGACGATTGGTTGACTCCTTGCGAGTAGAACGTAACGCTCTTATCCGTGTCACACCACCAATCACAAAGTAGCGCCAAGTCGTCCTCAGTCACACCACAAAATTTTGCTGCAGACGATAAATCAGGCGTTGAAGCCTTCGCTTGAGCCAGAGCACTGTCGAATCCGTCGGTATGGGATGCAATAAAGTCTTGGTCAAGGAACCCTTTTTTCCCCGTTGCTTGAAGCAAGTAGGAGAAGATTGCTGCATCCGACCCTGGGGTGATAGCGAGGTGTAAGTCAGCGATATCACAGGTTGCGGTACGTCGAGGGTCGATCACGACGACTTTCATATGCGGTCGCTGAGCTTTCGCTGCCACAATGCGCTGATACAGGACAGGGTGTGTCCATGCGGCGTTTGAACCCACCATGATCAGCAGGTCACAACATTCCAAATCTTCGTAGTTGCAAGGTACGGTGTCCGAACCGAATGCTCGTTTATAACCCACTACGGCAGAGGCCATGCATAAACGCGAATTGGTATCGACGTTGGCGGTTCCGATATAGCCTTTTGCAAGCTTGTTCGCCACATAATAGTCTTCAGTTAATATCTGACCAGATAAATAGAAAGCAAACGCATCTGGGCCGTATTTTGTTGTCACTTCCTGTATTTTTTGACTAATGATATCGGTGGCATTGTCCCACGTGGATGCTTCACCATACACGCTTGGAACTATTAAGCGATCATCTGAGGTGATCGTTTGAGCAAGACTGCTACCTTTCACACATAGACGACCGAAGTTTGCAGGGTGTTGTTGGTCTCCCGTGACGGGGGTGATAGTAGAGTTCGTCGCATTGCTCGAACAAGATAGATTGACTCCGCAGCCTACTCCACAGTAAGGACATGTGGTTTGGACAGTTGTAACGGACATACGAATTCTCCTGAAGCTATGGCAATAGCCATGTATTACAGGCATAAAAAAACCCGCCCCTTTCTTGTGAAAAGGGGCGGGCTTCGTTGCCTTTTATGATATCTGTATGCTTTATGTGTAAACCATCATCGGTTCAAAGTGCTACAGTTAATCATATTAAAGCAATACTCAGGCCAACTTTATAGAATTGGCCTGAGTGCGCTGTATCAAGGCTTTTTGTGGCATTTCTATTTACATAGCGTTAGCGAAGCCCCGTTAGGATGCACCAAAACTTTCCGCCGTTTGTAATGACGCACTCATTTACATCGTCATATTAATATAAACCGAATCACCCTCTATCTTTGTTTGCCACGTATTGATTTTGATTTCTTCTTCTAGGCAGGCGCCAGAGATAAGTGAGAAGTGCTGTTTGTAAAGCGGGCTTGCTACCACCCACTCTCCCTGTAAATGGCCGACAATACCACGCGATAGAACATTTGCTTTGCCAAATGGATCCCAGTTTGAGATGGCAAATATGCGCTGTTCTGCTTCTGGTACTAGAAATAACGCTAGCTGCTTACCCTGTACTCGTGCTGCGACACCTGCACCGGCAATTAGATCACTTGTCTGACATACTTTTGTCCAATTCATAAGAGTATCTCCTAGCCTGCTTTCGCGATTAATTGGGATTTTTCTTCAATTGTTGCGGGGCGAATTTGATCGCGCTCTTGAACAAACACGATGTTTTCATCTGCTGATTCGTGGTTAACAAATTGGCGGAACGTTTTCAGTGCAGCTTCATCTTCGAGGGTCGTTTTCCATTCACATTGGAACGTATCGACGACATGATTCATTTGAGCTTCAAGCTCATCACATACTCCAAGTTTGTTGTTTATAACGACATCTTTTAGATATTCTAGGCCACCCTCTAGATTCTCCATCCAGACAGACGTACGTTGTAATCGATCTGCAGTTTTGACGTAAAACATTAAAACGCGGTCGATGTATTTCACTAGCGTTTCGTCATCTAAGTCTTTTGCAAACAAATCACCATGGCGTGGCTTCATGCCACCATTACCGCACACATAAAGGTTCCAGCCGCCCTCCGTAGCAATGACACCGATATCTTTGCTTTGTGCTTCTGCACATTCGCGGGTACAGCCTGATACCGCAAATTTAATTTTATGAGGTGCACGTAGGCCTTTGTAACGATTCTCAAGTGAGACGGCCATTGAGAGGCTGTCATTTACACCGAAGCGGCACCAAGTGCTTCCGACGCACGATTTCACAGTACGTAGGGATTTGCCGTAGGCTTGACCCGTTTCAAAACCAGCAGCAATTAGTTTCTCCCAAATCTGAGGCAATTGATCAACGGTCGCACCAAATAGGTCGATACGTTGTCCGCCCGTTACCTTGGTATACAAGTTATACTCTTTCGCAACTTGACCTAACACAATGAGCTTATCAGCCGTTATTTCACCGCCTGGTATACGTGGCACGATTGAGTAGGTGCCGTCTTTTTGCATGTTTGCTAGGAAACGGTCATTGGTATCTTGTAGAGAAATGTGTTCTTTCTTAAGGACGTAATCGTTCCATACACTGGCTAAGATAGAACCCACTGCGGGCTTACAAATTTCACAGCCATGTCCCTTACCATGCTTGTCTAAAAGCTCTTGGAAGCTTTTAATACCTTCTACTTTCACTAAGTTAAAGAGGTCCTGGCGGGTATAGGCAAAGTGCTCACAGATGTCCGTGCTCACTTCAACGCCTAACGCAAGCAACTCATGGTCGACACATTTTTTTAGTAGCGCTGCACAACCACCACAACCACTGCTTGCTTTCGTAGCCTGCTTAACATCACCTAAACTCAAAGAGCCAGAATTCACCGCGTCGCTGATATCCTGTTTGGTTACATTGTGGCAACTACATATAGACGCCGTCGCGGGTAACGCATCCACACCTAAGCCAACTGGCGCGTTACCTGTCGCGGGCAGAATCAAAGACTGAGCCTGCTCAGGCAAATCAATCGCATTCAAATAGTATTGCAACAAGGTATCGTAGTAGCTGTTATCGCCAACGAGAACGGCGCCTAACAGTTTCTTGCCGTCTTCAGATACGACCATTTTGCGGTACGCATTGCTAAGCTGGTCCTGATAAACAAAGACTTTGCTGCCTTGAGTCGTAGCATGAGCGTCACCAATGGAGCCCACATCGCACCCTAATAGCTTGAGCTTGGTGCTCATATCCGCACCCGTAAATACGGTTGCTGCGTCATTTAGGAGATTCGCAACTGCCGTTTTTGCCATGGTGTAGCCAGGCGCAACGAGACCAAAGATGCGATCGTTCCAAAGCGCACATTCGCCAATGGCATAGATATCAGGATCGCTCGTTAAGCAGTGATTGTTGACACAAATGCCGCCGCGAGTCCCGATTTCTAAGCCTGATTGCTTTGCTAATGCATCTTGCGGGCGAATACCAGCAGAGAATAAGATGAGGTCCGTTTCAATGTGCGTACCATCTGCAAAGTTCATGCGATGGTAAGCGCCCTCACCGTCTACGATTTCTTTTGTCGCCGTGTCAGTATGCACTGTGACGTCCAACGCTTTAATCATATCCTTTAGAACCGCGCCACCTTGTTCATCGAGCTGAACAGGCATTAGCCGTGGTGCAAACTCTACAACATGTGTTTCCAATCCAAGACTTTTCAGAGCATTGGCTGCTTCTAGTCCTAACAGCCCGCCGCCAACTACTGTCCCAGTTTTTGCGGTGGCCGCGCACTCACGAATCGCGTCCAAATCTTCAAGTGTTCGGTAGACAAACGTGTTGTCCCGTTCATGTCCCGGAATGGGGGGAACAAAAGGATAAGAACCCGTTGCGAGAACAAGTTTGTCGTAGGAGATTGTTGTACCGTCTTTTAGCGTTAACTGTTTTGATGCGCGATCAATGCCTGTTACTAAGCAATCGGTGACATATTTAACGCCATTTTCGTCATACAGTGCGCCATCGGTCATCGCTAGCTCAGCAGCGCCCTTTCCTGTGAAATACTCACTTAGGTGAACGCGGTCATACGCTAGGTGAGGCTCTTCACCAAAAACAGTTACGTTAAAATCATTGTGTCCCCCTTGTGCAATGAGGGATTCGATAAAGTGGTGTCCAACCATACCGTTACCCACAACGACTAGGTTCTGTTTGCGTGTTAATGTCGTCATTGTCTATTCCTCACCTTTGGTGATCTCAAAGCGATAATTTAGTAAATGGCTCTTACTGGCTACGCAGCATTCTGGCGGCAATAGGCTTCGCCGAATATCAGGGTATCTAGCCAGCAAGAGACATCTGTTTTGTTTTGGATCAGCTGGAAGTACCAGCTACCATCGGCTACGTTGCCGTAAAGAATTGCGCCCACGAGTTGGCCGTCGTTGACCATTAACTTGCGGTAGTGGTTAGTGGAGATATCGGTGTAGCAAATGCAAACATCTCCAGTATCTGGCGAGATCTTTCCAACTGAGAAAAGGTCTACACCTGAGACTTTTAATTTGGTGGGTACAGCCTCAATTTGAAATGTCGAGGTTTTATCATTGAGCACCTGTAGTAATACTTTAATTTGATCCCAAATCGGTGCTACCAAACCGAATGTTTGGGATTCAAACTCACAACACTCTCCCAATGCGTAAACATCTGTATGAGAGGTACGCATTTGGGGATCGACCGTAATGGCTCGACTAGTCGCAATACCTGCGCGCTCTGCCAACGTAATCTCAGGCGTAATGCCCGCCGCCATGACAACCAAATCGGTGGGTTGGGTATGATCGTCGCATTCAATAGCAACGACTTCACCGGAGCCATCTTGTAATAAACGATTTGGTGATGTACTTAATTTAAAATCTACGCCATAGCTTTCTAGCTTAGCTTGCAGTAAGTGTGCTGCAGTACTGTCTAATTGACGATTCAGTAACCATTCAGAGCGGTGGTAGACAGTGACTTTGTGGCCTTTTTTGGCTAAGCCAACGGCTGCTTCTAAACCTAGCAAACCTCCACCGATAACGCTTACATGAAGCGAACTACATAGCTCCGTAAGCATTTCCGTGTCTTGCCAATTACGAAATCCGATAACATTTTTAGCATCGCTACCTTCAAGCGGTAAAATGCTTGATCTTGAGCCAGTCGCCAATACCAACTTGTCATATTGAATTTGAGTGCCACTGGCTAAGGTAATGGTGCGCAGGTTTACATCAAGTATCACTGCAGGATCTCCTGCAACAACTCTTACACCAGCGTTGGCCATTTTGGTCACGTCAACTAAAGGCATGTCTTCCTTGCTGATATCCTTTGCTAGCAAAGCCGAAAGCATGATGCGGTTGTATCCGACTTGTTCTTCCTCACTGATCAATGTGACTTGGTAGTTTAAGCCCAATGCGTGAACATCATGCGCCAGTTTGCTGCCAGCCATCCCACCGCCAACAATGACAAGGTTAGGCTGTGAGGAGGCTTCGTAAGTACTAACCATTGACGACTTTACCCTTCGTTTTTTTGTTGCTTGGTGCGGGAGAACTAATCGGCTCTACTTTGCGTTGTTTCTCATACAGGAAGGTCAGCACTTGGGCACGGTAATCAACGTATTTAGGGTCGTTTGCCAATGAAAGACGGTCACGTGGTCGCTCAAGATCAACATGCAGTATTTCACCTACTGTAGCCGCTGGGCCATTTGTCATCATGACAATGCGATCAGATAACAAAACAGCCTCATCGACATCGTGGGTAATCATGATGACGGTGTTGTTGAGGTCTTTTTGAATTTCCATTAAGGAGTCTTGAAGGTGGGCTCGTGTTAGAGCGTCTAATGCGCCAAATGGCTCATCCATCAATAGCACACTGGGTTCCATTGCAAGCGCCCTTGCGATGCCAACGCGTTGTTTCATCCCGCCAGAAATTTCGTCTGGACGTTTGTCGGCCGCGTGTGTCATATGCACTAATTCCAAGTTATGCATAATCCAATCGTGCATTTCTTTTTTTGTTTTTGTTTTTCGAAACACTTGCTTCACGGCCAGTTCGACATTCTCGTAAGCACTTAACCAAGGTAGAAGTGAGTGGTTTTGAAACACAACAGCACGCTCAGGACCGGGGCCTTTTACCTCTCTACCATCTAGCAATACACCGCCAGCGGTCGCATCGTACAAGCCTGCAACGATGTTTAGGACAGTTGATTTACCACAACCTGAGTGGCCAATGAGCGAGACAAATTCGCCTTTGGCTATTTTTAAGTTAACACCGTCCAGCGCTTTGAAAGGCCCTTTGGGTGTCGGGAATTCGATGGATACCTGACTGATGTCTAAATGTGTCGCCATGATTGTCTCCTTAGGTTGGGAAATGAATTAGCGAAGTACTTGGGTTTTGTCCCAAGAGACGTAGCGTTGAACGGTAAGCATGAGTCGATCCAATACAAAACCGATGAAACCAATCATGAGTACCGCGACCATGATGCGTCCCAACGAGTTGGAGCTACCATTTTGGAATTCATCCCAAACAAACTTCCCAAGCCCCGGGTTTTGCGCCAACATTTCTGCCGCGATGAGTACCATCCAAGCGATACCTAATGACAGACGTAAGCCCGTAAACATCAAAGGAATCGCAGATGGGATAACGATCTTGATGACGTGCGTGACCCAACCAAGACGCAACACTTTGGAAACGTTTAATAGGTCTTTTTCGACGGCTGCCACCCCTACAGCAGTGTTAATAAGCGTTGGCCACATGCAACATAACGTCACTGTAAACATCGACGTCAAAAACGATTTTGAAAACATTGGATCATCAGATACGTAAGATGCGCTGACCACCATTGTGACCAGTGGCAACCACGCCAACGGTGAAACAGGCTTGAATACTTGAATCACTGGGTTTAACGCACTGTACACTGAACTATTTAAGCCGATTAATATGCCGACAGGGATTGCAATTAATGTCGCTAAGCCAAATCCAGCCAATACGGTGTATAAGCTAGTAAAAATCTGATCGAAGAAAGTGGGTTTACCCGTGTAGCTGCGGATTTTGCCGACATAGCTAGGGTCTTTTGCTTGGCGTGCTTCGATGCGCTTCTCTTGGCGCTCATAAAACTGTGATTCTTTTGTTCGCTCGCGTTGATGATCATCAATGAGGCTATTCCATTGTTCATAGACAACGACAGGACCAGGAAACGTACCCAAAGAGGTATCTACTCGACTGGCTCCAACTTGCCATAATGCTAAGAACACCAACACCCCTATCACTGGGAACAGCGCCTTCTTAATGGTGAAGGTCGACAACCAGTCTTTAAGCGATGCTTTAGATAGGTTTGATAACGTCATGCTTCTCTCGCTATTTTATAAAAAGGATTGATTGGCAAGGGTCATATGACCCTTGCTATTTGGTACAAAGAGCTGAACGTTATATTTGCTCGTCGCCTTTTAGACCGATTTCGAATTTATTAAGGTATTCATTAGGGCGTTTGCCGTCATAAGTCTTACCATCGATAAATCCTGTTTGTGGTGGCTTGAAGCCATCTTCCGTAGCGAAGTCTGGGAATTCATCCGCTTCCATTAAGCCATCTTCGATCAACGCTGTTGCTGCTTGCTCGTAGATATCTGGGCGGTAAACCTCTTTCGCGGTTTTCATGTACCAGTCGTCTGATTTGCCCTCAGCAATCTGACCCCAGCGACGCATTTGCGTTAGATACCAGATTGCATCGCTGTAGTAGGGATAAGTCGCGTTATGACGGAAAAATACGTTGAAGTCAGGAATGTCACGCTTGTCACCTTTTTCATACTCAAACGTCCCCGTCATACTGTTTGCAATAACGTCGTAATCAGCACCGACGTATTCACTACGAGACAGAATTTCGACGGCTTCGGGTCGATTAGCGTTGTCGTTTTCATCTAGCCATTTAGCGGCACGTATCATGGCCTTCACAACACGAATATGAGTGATGGGATTTTCTTCCGCCCAATCACTGCTCACACCAAAGACTTTTTCTGGGTTATTTCGCCAAATTTCGTAGTCAGTAATAACAGGAACACCAATGCCTTTGAAAACGGCTTGCTGGTTCCAAGGCTCACCAACGCAATAGCCTGAGATCGTCCCTGCTTCCATCGTTGCTGGCATTTGTGGTGGGGGGGTAACAGATAGGTAAGCATCGGCTTTTAGTTGGCCGCTTGTGTCACCTTTTGCTGGTGCATAAAAACCTGGGCTAATGCCACCCGCCGCAAGCCAGTAACGTAGCTCGTAGTTGTGAGTAGACACGGGGAACACCATTCCCATGTTGAAAGGCTTACCTTCGGATTTGAATTTCTCGATTACGGGTTTTAGCGTACTAGCACTGATCGGGTGTACTGGCTTGCCATCAGGGCCCTCAGGGATGTTAGGCTTCATCATGTCCCAAACATCATTAGAAACAGTAATGCCGTTTCCGTTTAGATCCATGCTGAATGCGGTGATGATGTGCGCTTTAGTACCGTAGCCGATTGTCGCTCCTAGCGGCTGACCTGCAAGCATGTGAGCACCATCCAGCTGACCATCAATAACTCGGTCTAAAAGTACTTTCCAGTTCGCTTGAGCTTCTAGAGTCACATAAAGACCTTCGTCTTCGAAGTAGCCTTTCTCATACGCAATCGCTAAAGGCGCCATATCAGTTAGTTTGATGAAACCAAACTTTAGCTCTTCTTTTTCCGCGTAACCTAATTCTGCGTGAACGCTTCCAGAAAGTAGTCCCGCTCCAAGAATGACCGCACAAGTTAGCTTTGTCACAGCATGATAATGTGTTTGGGGTAACGCAGCGGTAAGGGCTCTTAATGTCATATTCAAACTCCAGTTTGGGCTTCTTAAAAACAAAAAAAAGGTGCATGCGAGCACAAAAAATGTGATCACAGGCACCTTTGCCAGTCATTAATGGTTCAACATTGAAGATTAATGACTTAGGCGACTTCCCCGTCAATGGGGATCGCCGAAATGTTAGTTACTGGTTCTTGTAAAGCATTTATTATGCCAATAAATTAAAAACCCCTATTTTCAACGGTTTGAATTAGATTTACTTCACTAATCAAACACAGAAGTAGATCTATTTGCCCTATTGATAGGCACCACTTTAGTTCTGCTGCACTGTATTAATTCATTTCCTAAGGTTTGTATAAAACTGTCGCTAGGCGTTTGCAGCAGCTATTACAGGGGCAGATGGGAATCAATGTATATCGTAGAGTGATGAGCTAAGTAATCTGTGGGCATAAAAAAACCCGCCTCAGCGGGTTCTTTTTTTGAGTGATTAATGAACGTTAGACAACGTCACGGCGTTCTAACTCATTAAACTCTGCTTGTTCTTCTCGCTCCTGTTCGGTTTCTACATCACGAGCGTCTGGGTGATGTTTACGACCCTCATGTTTAGATTTATGTTTCAGAAGTTGTTTCTCTAGTTTTTCTACGAGCATATCAACCGCAATCGCCAACTGTTTATCGGTGGTTACGGTTGCGAATAAATCATGGCCTGGTATGTGTACTCTCGCCTCAACGATTAGCTCGCTTTTGTTGTGATGGTTTTCTGAATTGACAATAACTTTGATAGAAGTGATGTGGCTGTTGATTTCAGCTAACTGATCCATTCCCTCTTTGATGGTAGCTTGAACTTCTTCAGTCGTATGAACGTGGTGACCGCTGATATCTAGTGTATACATAAGTGTTGATTCCTTATTCCTATCCCCTCGAAATTAGGGACGTTTAGCGTTTTATTGTCACATCTATAAACCTAAGGGCCATTGCGTCCTTTTTCAACTACTTCATTGTAAAAAGACGAACAAATAATTGCAGGTATTGCACAGAATCACCTTTTAACCTATTTGCTTCCAAAGAATTATCATTAAAGTTAATTATGTCAACCACTTATGAGCGTGGCTGCAACGAATGCGCGCACCATGGTCGTATTGGGTAACAATATGACTGGTTTTTGAGGATAGCTGTGTATTTTGTGTTCACAAATTAGGCCTAGATAAATTAGACGGTGGGTTACATACCTTTTTAGCCCTACGCTATTGTGTTACGACACCAAGCATCCGATACTCGCAGTCTAGAATCATTACCCTTCATAGTTTAGGGTAATGAGCAATCACCATGTCTAAAAGCATTCGTATTGTCTGTCGTTTGCCCCCCACAATAGGAGCCACATGAAAGTCCCTAAAAGAATTCAACCACTGATTGAAGATGGATTGGTTGATGAAGTCATCAGCCAATTAATGAGTGGCAAGGAAGCAACCGTTTATGTCGTGCGTTGTGGTTCAGATATACGTTGTGCGAAGGTTTATAAAGATGCTGGTAAGCGCAGCTTTAAACAGGCAGTGCAATATCGTGAAGGTCGCAAAGTCCGTAATAGTCGTCGTGCACGAGCGATGGAAAAAGGCTCCAAATACGGTCGTGAAGAACAAGAGACTCTTTGGCATAATGCGGAAGTTGACGCACTGTTTAAACTGGCCCAAGCGGGCGTACGAGTCCCTACTCCATATGGTTGTTTTGATGGCGTACTGTTAATGGAGCTTGTCACCGATGATGATGGTGACGTAGCCCCTCGTTTAAACGACGTGACCCTTTCTGCTGAGCAAGCACGTGCTGATCATGATCAGATTATTCGCGACGTTGTTCGTATGTTGTGCGCAGGAATCGTGCATGGGGACTTGTCCGAGTTCAATGTACTAGTTGACTCCAAAGGCCCCGTTATCATCGATTTACCGCAAGCGGTTGACGCTGTCGCTAATAACCATGCCGAATGGATGCTAGAACGCGATGTTAATAACATGCGTGATTACTATGGCGCTTTTGCCCCAGAGTTGCTTGATACAAAATATGCGAAAGAGATCTGGTCGATCTACGAAGCCGGTAAGCTCAAGCCTGATACTGAGTTAACCGGACATTTTGACGAGCCTGAGGAAGCCGCAGACGTGGATTCCGTGTTAACAGAAATTCAAGCGGCATTTGAAGAAGAGCAGGATAGATTAGATCGTATTAAAAACGCTAACGACGAAGATTAGCGCTTATTAGCGTGGCATCATTGATATGGCATGGAATAAACATGATCAGTCCATGCCGTATTAGTGTGCCAATAACTCATACGCTGCCCTCTTTTTCTACCACTAAGATCCTTGCTTCGCCCTGTGGATGGGCAACATGCTCAGTACCGATTGATGCGTAGAAAATATCGCCTACCGTAAGTAATGTCGAGAGCTCTAAGCCATCCTCTTTGTACCGCATTTCAACCGTACCATCTAACACGACAAACACTTCTTCACCATCATTGATATGCCATTTATAAGGTTGGTTTGTCCAATGTAAGCGGGTCGTTATTCCCCCCATATTGGCGATTTCTTTAGCGCCCCAAGCACGGCTTGCAGTGAACTCACGACTTCTAATAATTTCCAATGTTGATGCCTCTACTACATGGCTGATTTGTTTATAAACTGGCTAGAAACTTGAATTTGGCTGTTCAAGAAAAGCAGCTTCTTCCGCTGTCGATACACGGCCTAGAATGGCATTTCGGTGCGGATAGCGGCCAAAACGATCAATAATTGCTTTATGCTGCTTTTCAAAATGTAGGGAGTTCTCCACACCAAGCGATTCAAATAAGCGCAACGCTTCTTGATGAATCAGTTTAGATTCACTGTGCATGAATGGCATATACAGGAAGGTTCGATAATTAGTCGTTAGCTCAACATCAAAGCCTTTTGCTATCGCAAACTGAGCCAAGGATAACGCCAAGGGATCACTCGCAAACGATTCTGGCTGGTCGCGATATATGTTGCGACTGAATTGATCTAAAACGATGACCTCCGCCAGTGCTCCCTGCGCAGTATTGCGCCAACCAACGAGTTCTCCCGCCTTCGCTCGATCATGAAGTACTCCAAATCGAGACTGGATCAAAGCATCAAACGCTAAATCTTTTTCAAACCATTGCTTCGGTTCGATTTCATTGAACCAGAAGTCAATCACCTGTTGCTGAGATAAGTCCATATGGCCTCCTTTTCACATTCGTAGCACGGTATTCGCGCGACACTAATGGACTTATCATAGATCGCTTTTAAAACAGGTACATCTATTTTTTGGCGAAGTCATTGGAGTGCCTATGGCAAGTAACAGACATTTTCCCTAAAGGTTACTTGCCATTGTTTTAAGTTGTTGAGTTAAAGAGACGAGCCGTCGTTTCGTAGTACTCCATTGGTAATCACCATTTTGTCTCCAGTATTGCTGTACAGTGTGCCACTGTAGGTACCTGAGTAAACGCCATTGGCATAGACTACGTCGACCGTACATGAGCCAGAATTGTTGGAGGAATGACCTTGGTAGGACATGGCAACGCGCCGATATGCATTTGGGCCTTGACCACAAGTATACGAACCACTTTTACCTTCAGGAATCATATTTATTTGGAATGTAGGCGTGTCGCCAAGCGTTAGATAGTCTGCTACTTGTCGATCCGCGCCGTCTAAAGCTGGCACATTGTTGACTGTGACATTCTTACCGTTGACGTCCATGCTATAGCCAAGCTCGCCTTGCCCTAATCCATTACCCGCAGGAGTTTCTGGCACTTTGTAACGGAAGTATCCATCTGAAACCGTACTAAAGGAGGTTTTGTTGCTACCTTCTAGTGCCACTGCAAATCGACCTTCTACTTCCGTTGTACTCACTGATGTCACCTCGATTTTGCACGAAGCTGACAAATACGGAACACCACTTAACGTGAGAGAAATAAACGGAGCGGTACCACCGCCGCCACACTGATAAGTGCCAAGTGTGGTTGGGAACCCATAAATGGTCCATTTGGTGAGTGCGTTGGTACCATCGTAAGCCGTAAAGAAGCCAGTTTTAGTGGTTGGAACAGATGAATACAAAGGACTGCCAGCGACGGGGTGCCCAGTATAGGTATACGTTGTCTTGTTTGCGGTTCCCGTTGCTCCACTCCCTCCTGCTAACGCGGCTCCATCACCCGTTAAGTCTAGAGTTACCGGATCACTGGCCTGCTTAACCAACGTAAATTGACCATAAAACGGCTTAGTCCCAGAGCCGAACACATTCACTTCGTTAATAGCGTTATTCGATACCGACAGCGCATACTCAAGATTATTAGTGGCATCGCTCCAAACGTATTCGTTACCTCGAACGGTAAAGCTTTTGGCCACTAGAGTGTATTGGTCTGTGAGCATCAAGCTACCACTGCTACTGAAAGAAAATAGTACTTTATCTCCATTGGCATACGGCGAGCCCGTGGCAGCGCTGTTATATTCCATCGTGACGATTTTTCCTGAAACAAATGAAGGTAGCGAACTGTTACCTGCTCCCTGTTTCAATAGGTCTTTAACGTCCACAGTTTTTGTAATGGCGGCATAACCACTCAAAGCTGATTTTAGATCCGCTGCGCCATATTTCGTTGCGAAAGTTGTTAGGTGGCTGTCTAGTGTGGACGCTAATGTATTGGAGTCATACAGTAGACCTGAGATAGCGTTATCCGATGACTTTCCGTCGATGACTCCATCAGCCATATCTTGAGCGAGCTGCTCAGCAATGCTCAATGCAGGGCTTGCATTCGACGCTCCCAGTTGTGCGAGAGCTGCTAAGCGCAGCGCATAACGACCGGCGTCAGTGTTTTTTAGATCTCCTGCTGTGATTTTGTCGTCAAATAGGGTTGGCGGTTCAATAATGCTGAGTATTTCAGGCGCTAGGGCTTTACGCACGCGCTCATTGAGTTGGTCAACCGACTGATCAGTAAGGGCGATACTGTTGTTAAGGGACAATTGATAAGCCACTTCAGTCAGCGGCGTCACCCCAGTTGTTTTAGTCCCAGAAGGCACTATCGCTCGCAGCAACTTTCCCGCACCAAACGAAACAGTTGTGTTACTGGCCTCATCAAAGTAGACAGCGTCGCTGTCCCCTTTTACCGCTACAATGATAGGACCACTATAGCTACCGCTGTATGAAATTTTGATGGTGCCATCGTCTGCAAGCTCGCCCCGTGCTAATTGAGTAGAGCCATCACTTTGAAAGAGTATAACTTCTGCGTTGCTAACTTTGCCCAATGAGGGCGTAATGCTTAGCTCCGATGATGAGTCGTCTGATTCGCTCGATCCGCCACCGCACCCCGCCAATAACAAGGGTAAAGTGATCAATATAGGTGTCACAACGTTTTTAATATTCACAGCTTGATCTCCTAGTAAGCAATAGATCAGACACTACGAGTATCTGCCATATATAGGCACCCCCTCATTAGGGGGGCTAAGATGACGCTGAAAACATGCCAAACTAGTAAGGAATTGGACTACTATGAGTTAATAAGTGCATGGGTAAGTGTTAAAACCATATGAATCAAGCGCCCCCTCAATCGCTGCAGCCTACGATTGCTTTACGCTTTGCGCCAAGCAAAGTCATCATATCGACATTAATGTTGTTGTTTGTCTTTGCGGTTATTACCGTGTTTTATGCCACTCAATTGCCCAGTGTGACAGGTCAATTCAGTGTTGAAGAGCAGCGGTTAACGTACTCTGATCAAGGTAACCGTCATATTGTGACGGCGATATCAGGCATCCCTGATGAGTGGCTCCAGTTATCAGCCGTGGATTTAATTGAAGAGCCTGACTATTTGAATGATTACCAGCGGTACAATGCTTTTTTTGAAAAGCAAAGTGCGCTTTTTCACCACTTGTCGCAAAGCCATGTGTTGCTCAAAACAGAAGACGGCGCCACCCTAAAGGTGAATACGGGCTATCGACATTGGTATGAGTTGCCTTTCAACTTTTGGGCTCAGTTAGTCCCTGTTGCCATTGCATTGATCATCGGAGCATGGCTATGGTCATTTCGGCAGAATGATCCCGCCGCCACCCAGTACTATATATCAGCAATATTTATCGCGGTGACAATATTCCCAGCAGCGATCTACAGCTCTCGCCCGCTCGCGGTGTCGGGTGAGGTATTTCATTTTTTGTCAGTTATGGATCATTTAGGGTTATATATATTCTGCGCCGCGATGCTCTCGCTAAATTGGTTGTTCCCCTACCCTATTTCAGCTCTTAAAGTGCCACGTTACCTATACATTGGTTTTGCTTCGTTATGGGTACTCAACACCCTACAGTGGTTACCCAACTTTGATGTCAGTATCCGTTTGGTCTCTTGTGCTACATTGATTGGTGTTATATCGATGGTGTTGATCCATTGGTGGCGCAGTCGAACTCAACCTCAGTTTCTAATACTGATCAAGTGGTTTGCACTATCTACAATCTTTGGCCCGAGCATCTTTGTCGTGCTCATCTTTTTACCCCCAATATTTGAAATAGAGCCCCTTATTTCTCAGAGCTTTGCATTTGGTGCGTTTGCTAGCATCTATTTGATCATGGCGATCGCAGTTTCCCGTTATAAATTATTTGAATATGAAAGGTGGTGGTCTGAGAGCCTTATCTGGTTCGCATTTGGCTTATTAGTGATTGGTCTTGATGTTTTATTTATCGTGCTATTAGACATTTCATATCAGCAAGCGAGCTGGCTTGCGTTAGCGTTGACGGGGTGGGTCTATTTTCCAATTCGGCAGCGGTTATTGCACAAATTAGTATTGAGCAATGAGCAGAAACTTCAATCATTGTTACCCGATATAGTCTCGGTTATCGCAGGGAGCGCCAATCACTCTCAGTTATCGAGTGGCATGCAAGATTGCCTAGTGAAGCTATATGATCCCCTTTACATCAATTCTCTACCGCAGCGTTTAGATAAAGTGAACGTCTCCAGCGATGGTAGCCAATTGATGATTCCGTTACCTGATAAAGACAGGCGATTAGAGTTACTTTACGCGGATCGTGGCAAGCGCTTGTTCAATAGTCATGATCAAAAAACGGCCAATGCGTTGGTTAATTTGTTTAACAATGCGGTGACTGCCAGTAAGGCAAAAGAGGAAGGTATTCAGTTAGAGCGCAAACGTATCCGTCAAGATATGCACGATACGTTAGGCGGCTACTTGCTTTCGATAATGCACCAAAAACAGGACCCACAAAGTGCTTTGTTGGCTCGTTATGCCTGGAATGAGCTGAGAGATATCTTATCCGCTCTAGACGATAATATGTCCCCGCTTTCAATGAATTTGCTGCGTTGGAAAGGCGCATTAGAGAAACTTTTCACGGGTGATGACTTAGCGTTTAATTTCAACTTACATAGCTCCGCGATTGAGGTTGAAAGCCAGTTAGGAGGATTGCAACGACTGAATTTAGGGCAGGTTTTAAGAGAGGCTGTGACGAATGCTTTTCGTCATGCTGCGCCAACTTTTATCAATGTCGACATTCAATATGACACTGGCGACCTATTGATCCGGATCGAGCATGACGGACAGGTCGCACCTCCAGATAGTTGGAAACCTGGCAGAGGGTTGACGCATATAAGAAGTCGCGTGGCTCAGCTGCAAGGGGTCATCAACTGGCAAATGTCTTCAGTAGGACATCTTGTGATGACGCTGAGCGTGCCTATCGTTTTGAAACACACTACACAACAGGGGCGCGTATGAAAAACATCGTCGTACTAGAAGACCACCCAGACGTGCAGCAATGGGTGGTGAAACTCTGTAAGCGGGTATTTCCTCAGGCTGTCGTGGTGGGCATCTCTACCGTATCGGAAGTTCATGCTTTGGATATTTGCAAAACGGATTTGATGATGGTGGATTTAAATCTTCCTGACGGCCGCGGCGATTCAGTGATTTCTTATATCAAAGCTAGAAAAGCATCGGTTCAATGTATTGTCCTCACCAGTTTTGATGACGACGACTATCTTTTCAGCGCATTGAAGGCCGGTGCAAACGGCTACTTATTAAAAGATCAGCAAGAAGACGAATTGGTTGCTATGCTCCAAGGTATCGTCTCGGATAGGCCTGCCCTATCGCCTCTTATTGCTATGAAACTTTTGAATCAATTCCACACCACTAATCCACTCGAAGGCCAGCGTCCTGATCTAAACGATGAAGAAATCGAAGCAAACCTATTGCATCTGACGCCTAGAGAAAGCGAAGTACTGCGCTTGATCGCCAAAGGTTATAGTGTCAAAGAGTCCGCCAAGCTTATGGATATAAGTCATCACACCGTCTCTGGTTATATTAAAGAGATTTATCGCAAGCTACACGTAAACTCAAGAGCAGAAGCTGCGAGCCTTGCTACTCGCTTAGGGCTAAATTAGTGTGTCGAGGCTAGGCAAGTTACATCGTTCAATGATGTTAAGTTCAATCCGCTGTTTTAAGTGTTGACCAAACGCTTAAACTCAACCAGAATCAATGGTTCAAGTTCACTGTTAAGGAGATAGTTGATGATTGTTTTGTACTCGACGCCGAATCAGGCAGCAAAGAGTGACATATCTTAGAACTACGTTAATTGTAAGTCGATAGCGTTTTCGAACCACTCCTCTATACGATCTTGCTCCAAAGATCCCTCCTGTCTCATCCGGCGTTCACAGCGTTACCTAACGAATTTTTTTGTTACCTTAGCCGGAGTTTTTAAAATTGAATATCTCTAACTTACAGTCTTTAGGCTGGAGCCATTTTTATCTGCAACAATTAGATGCGCACGCATTTGAGAAGCTACAATCCAATGAATGGTTTGCTTTTCGAATCAGCGCTATACATCGATCAATCATCAAAGGCGTAGGCCATCAATGGGACGACGGAGAAGTTGAGTTGCTCTGCCCTGATCGATTTAAACCCATCAGTGAGCACTTGTGTGTCGGTGATTGGGTGATCGCAGAACAAGTCAATGAGCACTATCGAATTGTTGACGTCTTGGAAGCTAAAAACCAACTAGAGAGATTTAGTAATCAAAAGCGTCAAATGATCGCAGCCAATATTGATTACCTCTTTATCGTTACCAGCGCTAACCGTGATTTCAATATGAAGCGGTTAGAGCGCTACTTAGCGATGGCGTACGAAAGCTCTATTGAACCAGTGATTGTTCTCAATAAAATCGATCTGACCGAAGATCCAGAGGTGTATCTAGACGAGATCTGTACTCTAAAGGCCCACAATGTGATCGGAGTGTCCATGCGACAGCCCGATACGTTGTTGGCGTTTAATCACTTTCTTTACGCAGGAACAACCATCGCAATGGTGGGCTCCTCTGGTGTCGGTAAGTCGTCTTTAATCAATGCGCTATTTCACTCTACTTCTACGCCTAACGATGTTAATCAGGCCGTCATTCAAGACGTAGGAGGAATTCGTGAGGACGATGATAAGGGCAAGCATACGACGACCTCGCGGCAGCTAATCATCAATGAGCAAAGTGTATTATTCATTGATACGCCAGGCATACGAGAGTTGAAGTTGCTCAGTGCACAAGACGGTATTGAAGAAGTGTTTAGTGACATTGTGCAGTTAGGTTTACGCTGTAAATTCACTGATTGTACTCATCAAACTGAACCTGGATGTCAGATCTTAAGAGCGTTAGAGGTGGGAGAGCTTTCCATCTCTCATTGGGAAAACTATCAAAAGCTGCTCAAGGAAGACGCGTTTAATGAGCGTTCAGCACAAGGTGCTTATGCACAGCGGCAACATATGAAATCGTTTAGTAAGCAGATTTTAAGAACGCAATCGAAGAACCGCGAAGCAAAAGGGAAATAAAACTGTGTGATGTGAGTCATCCGCTAGTTAGGGCCTTTAACGACTCTAACTAGCGGTGCTCTTTATCCATCTTATAACGCTATTGCGCTACTTGTCATCGAGTTCAAAAATCTCCAGTGTCGACTTGTCTCGGTTGGGCGTGTCAAATGTCGCTGCCCCGACAAGCGCTTTGGAGCCGTTCATAATGGCCTGGATATTTGTCGTTTGCCCGCTTAAATCCAGTTCAGTAATCGGGCCAAACGTCTTGGTCGTTAAATCAAACCATCTGTATTCTGCTTTGTTTGGATCGGTGATCAATGAGACAGACGTTACACCCACTACAATTCCCTTGCTGGAGTCTAAGGCCGTCCCCACTTGGACCGTGTCACTGATCGAGCCAGAGTTAGCCGAATCAAACAGTGTTCCGTTATCCCATGTGTCGGAAGACGCATCAAAGAACTGTGCAACCAAAGGCTTACCGTATGCGGCTAAGATATTGCCTTCGTTATTGAGCGAGAATTGCAACCAGCTTGTTGTATTCCGCTTGCCTGTTTGGTCGTTATGTTCAATGGTGCCTAGCTGCTCGACTTTCTGCCATGTGTTATTTTCATAACGAATGGCCCAAATGCTGGCATCGCTTTGCTGAGCGGTTTCGCAGCTACTGGAATTCTTAAAAAATACCCCCACAACGGCTGTTTTTCGGTCAGGAGACTCAGCAACCGTTAGGCTATTCCCCAAATAGCCATCGGGGTTCGCACATTTAAAATCTTTCTCCCCTGAAGCATCCAAACTAATGATGGCGGGTGTAGACCAAGTGGCATTGGTCTTATCGAAGGTTGAAGCAAACACTTTATGCTTGGAGTCCCCTGTCCCATCAACAATCATTTGCACCGTCTGGTCGCCACCGATTAAACCCACATCGTGAGCCATAAAAGAGGTGCACCCTGCACATAAACCACTCACGGTTTGTTTCGTTGACCAATTAGTACCATCGAAGTAGCTGTATTCAACTGTGCTGGTTGTCGCGGCTTTTCGTTTCCACACCGCAACTGCTTTAGTGGTCGCACCATCTCTCCATGCCGTAACACGAGGAAAGTAGATTTCATGTGTCGTATCGTTATGGAGCGTTGCGGGTGTGGATGCCGTCTGATTTGAGGATGTCCAAATGGACGCTAATACATCGGCTTGGAATCTATTAGTAGGTTGCGCCCACGCCATTATGACATCACCGTTTGATGTCATGTCAGTGTCGTACATCTTGTTCCACGTGTAAGAATTGTTATTACCGTAGTACAGATTTTTGGAGCTTGTATCAATCGCAACAGGCTCTGAAAACCCAGTGCCTAAGTTAAACGTTCCAACAAGGTCGTCACTGAATGCGGCATTCAAGCCGATATTAGACACTGCGGCAATCGCTGAACCATTTGTGACGAACTCTACAAATGTTGCTGATCCGCCTTTATTGTAGGTTCTCTTTAGCAATGATGTCTTAGTCGTTGTCGAGCCATTCGTAGAGCCGCCAGTATTCCCTGATGTACCAGAAGTGCCGGATGAATTACCCGTTGAATTCGTTACATTGCTTGATGTATCGGTGCTTTTTTCGTCTGAGTCTGAGCTTTCTTGGCAAGCGCTAAGTGTCAGTACCAGAAAGCTGATAAAGACGTACTTAAGTGGTTGGGAGAACATGTTCTTACCTCATATAGACTATTTCTATATAGAAAAGGTAAGGAACGTAAGGCTGGCCAACAATCCCCTAATTGGGGGGGATTACGTGAACTGCTATCTAAATGGCGATGTGTGCTGTTCCGCATTCACGAACGATTCGTCTGTTAGGCTGTTTAAGAAGCTGATCAACGCTTGCTTGTCATGTTGTGAAAGGCTGAATGGCTTTATATTCACATCGCGTAGCGGTGAAGGATCACCGTGCATAGCCGCTCGGCCTCCTGCTGCGTAATGATCAATTACCTCCTCTAACGTTGAGATTGAGCCATCGTGCATATAAGGCGCACTAAGGGCAATATTGCGAAGCGTAGGCGTGCGGAATTTACCCATGTCTAAAGGGTTCTTCGTAATGTCGTATAATCCTTGGTCTGTATCAGGGTACGCTCCTGCACCGTCGACATTATATAGTCCCGTATTGTGAAAACCGGGCTGATTGGTCGCATCGGAGAAATGAACGCCAGAGTGACAATTGGAGCACCCCAGATCGTCGCTAAAGAACAACGCCATACCGCGCTTTGCCTCGTCTGATATGGCATTGTTTTGATGCTCATACTGGAAGCGATCAAACGGTGAGTTGTAGCTAATCAGAGTACGCTGGAACGCGCCCAACGCTTTTAAAATGCGATCAAACGTGATGTCAGGCGTACCAAAAGCAGCCTCAAACATATTAGGGATAAGTGGGTGGTGCTGGTAATAAAGTAAAACACGTTGCTCGTGGTTTTTGGTGCCCATTTCAACGGGGGAGTGACCGAATAACGGTACTTTAGCCTGTTCCTCAAACAGTATTTGATTGGGGTTTGACCACGTTAGGGATGTCATATAGGCACTGTTGACGATTGCTTGGGTGTTGCGTCGATGGAACTCCCCATTCAGGCCAACGGCGACCGTTCGATTCTCGGCAAACCCATTGCTGGGTAAATGGCAAGTCGAGCAAGAGACATAGCCAACGCCAGACAAGTTAGAGTCAAAAAATAGTCGCTGGCCCAACGCAACTTTCTCAGAGGACATCGGGTTGTCTTTGGGAACGGGGGGCGGTGATAGCCAATCGGGTAACTGCCATTCAAATGCCGAACAGAACGGTACGGAAACGCTAATAAGTAACAGTGTTACAAAACGCCATTTCATGATCGGGCCCACTTAAACCGTTTATCAAATATGATGATATTAATAGCGCTATTTCATTTCGGAATCTACTGTCTTGCTGCTCAATACCAACACTCAATTGTTGTGTTATAAAAGATAAAATACGTAATTAATCTATGATTAATATTTTATCTAATAAATCCTCAGACTAAATCAGTTTAATCTTTTATAGTGTCATCATATTCCGTAGTCGCGCTCTACCTTGGAAATGCGAGTTTTGAATGTTGAATACCATTTGAGCATAACCGCTGTTATCGTCGGTTAACTGGGATTTGAAAATTACGGCGTAGTAAGGTGGTAGGGGCTAAGCGAGTCATCGCCTCCCTTCCCTTTTGTCGTAAGCATTCAAATATTTAATGTCGTTACAACCTTTTGTCATTCGAACTTCAACGCTAACCTCAGTACACTAAGCAGCTTTGGCTTGGTTGAGGTTTTTCATGGTACAGGTGTGTAAAAATATAGGCATTGTCGCTCATGTCGACGCAGGTAAAACCACCTTAACCGAGCAGCTTTTATTCGCATCAGGCGCAACACGTAAAGTCGGTAGCGTAGATGATGGCACCACGGCTACCGATTCTCTTTCGGTGGAGCGAGAGCGTGGTATTTCGGTCCGATTAGCGACCGAAACCTTCTTTTGGCAACACCAGCAAATCAACCTTATTGATACGCCGGGGCACGTGGATTTCAGTGCTGAGGTAGAGCGTTCACTACGTGCGTTAGATTGCGCAATACTTGTCGTGAGTGCTGTAGAGGGTGTACAAGCGAATACCAGTAGTATTTTTGATGCTCTACAACATCTTAATATCCCGACTTTGATTTTCATTAATAAGCTTGACCGCGCGGGCTCTGATGTTGAGCGAGTGATGGCGGACATTCATCAGGAATTAAGCGAGCATGCGGTGCTGCTTCAACAGCCGATAAACCTGGGCCAAAGCAATGCGGGGATTGGTGAGAAATGGGATGCAGCAAGCGTTTCCGACACATTCGTTGCGGACGAACAGGCTGCTTGGGTACAGCCCTTGTTTGAACGGTTAACTGAGCTGGACGATGAGTTGTTGGAAGCAGTCATTGAGGGATCCCCCGTTGCTTTTGAGAGCATAGACCAACAGCTTTCTACTGCCATATCTAACAACCAAGTGTACCCTGTCCTAACGGGGGTCGCGAAATCAGGAGTGGGTATTCGTGAACTTCTGAATGCCGTGAGTCAGTATTTACCAAACGCTACGAGAGTGATGGAATCCCCCTTGTCAGCCGTGGTATTCAAAATAGAGCACGATCCGCGCATTGGTAAGATGGCTTACGTGCGAGTTTTCGAAGGCGTGTTGCATGCGCGCGATAAGGTGCATAACGCAACACGCAGCCATGCCGAGCTGTCAGTCGAAGACAAAGCGAGTCAGCTTAAGCGCGTAATTCGAGGGAAATATCACGATATCGACCGCATTGAAGCAGGAGACATTGGCGTCGTAAGTGGGCTTCAATCAGTGAAAATTGGTGATATATTGGGTCGAGGCGATGCCGTGCCCGATGCTTATCAACTCTCCGCTCCATTGTTAACGGTACAAGTGATTCCCGATCAGGAAAAAGACTTTAGCACGTTGGCCAGTGCTTTAAGTGAGCTTGCTGATGAGGATCCTCTGCTCAATTTAGAATGGTTGACCGATCAGAGAGAGTTGCACGTCAACATCAACGGTTGGATCCAAGTCGAAGTACTCCAATCATTGCTCTTACAGCGATTTGGTCTGGCCGCGACGTTTCAACAGCCAAGTATCATCTACAAAGAAACCCCTGCAAAAGCTATTGAAGGTTACGAGTGCTATTGGATGCCTAAACCATGTTGGGCAATAGTACGATTTTTAATTGAGCCCGCAGAACGTGGCTCAGGAATACAGTACAAGTCTAATGTCAGCGTCAATCAAATCGCTGCAAAATATCAAAATGAAATCCAAGCGAACCTTGATAAGGCACTAAAACAAGGGATTAAGGGCTGGAATGTAACCGATGCGAAAATCACCCTCATTGACGGTTCAGACCATGTGCAGCACAGTCGTCCCGGAGATTTCATCATTGCCACACCGATGGCGATTATGAATGGACTGAATGAAGCGGATACGGATTTGCTTGAGCCCATCTTAGATTTTCAGATTCAAGCAGACAGTGAGTTACTAGGGGCCATTACCAGCGATATCACTAAAATGCGTGGTCGTTTTGATGCCCCAGAGTTTCAGGGTGGTCGTGTTATTATTCGGGGCAAAGTACCAGCGGCGACTTCCTTAGACTATCCGATCACTCTTGCGTCTCTAAGTGGCGGACAGGCAAAGCTCAGTACGCGTCTATCAGGCTACGAAAAATGCACACTAGAACAAGGCCAAATTATTCCGTATCGCGGTGTCAGTCCGTTAGACCGTGACAAATACATTCTATGGGCCCGAGGTGCGTTGCAGTGAATAAGCGCCAAATTGACCGGTAATGGAAAGCAAAAAAGCCCAACAAATCGTTGGGCTTTTATGTAGCTAGATACCTGCTAGATGACAAAAATTGTTTGCACTTACTGCTAACTAGGCATTTGGTAAGGTAAACGTTGAGGTCGCTTCTTTCGTTTGCTCGGCAGCACCCGTTAAATCATTCGTAAGCTGGCTTAAGCGTTGTGACGTGTGAGCATTGTTTATGGTGACTTCAACGATATGAGTCACATTACCTTCTATCTCATTTACTTCCTCTTCTTGTTGCTGAGCAAGTTTGGTCAGATCATCTAGGCTGTTGAGAGATTTCTCCGCATCGATTTCCAAACGATTTAAAGGCTCAACCACATTTTCGATTTGGATAACGCCTTGGCGCATTTTTTCTTGGCCTTGAACCATCTCATCCGAGATTTTGACGGATAAAGATGCGATCGAAGTAATGACTTGGTCAATCGATTCTGTGACATCTGCGGTATTGGTAGCAAGGTTGCGGACTTCATCTGCGACGACAGCGAAACCGCGGCCACTTTCCCCTGCTCTGGCCGCCTCAATGGATGCGTTTAACGCCAACAGGTTGGTTTGCTCGGCGATGTTACGAATGTTGTCGACAAACTCAGTTACCGTTGTGGCACTCTCTTTAAGCTCAACAACGGATTGTGAGGTTTCTTCAATGTATGCGGCCACCGAGGTAATATCACGCACCGCACCAGTGATGGCTTCGCGACCATGTTTGACAAGGTCGTGCGCGGCTTCCGCTTGATTGCGCGACACACCTACATGTTCAGTGATCACTTTTACGCCATTGGATAGCTCGCCAATGGATTCTTTGATCTCGTTGGCCATGGACTCTTGTTTGTCCGATCCGCTTTTCATATCAACCACGCTGGTGCTGATATTGTCTACCGAGGTCACTACTGTCTTTGCACTGGAATCAATTTTGGTAATTACCGCCACGAGACTTGTGCGCATGCTTTTCACGCTGTCTACCAATTGCCCGATCTCGCCCTGCTGTTTGATATCAATGCTCTGAGATAAATCTCCTTTGGCGACCCGGTCCAATAGCCCTGCTACTTGTTTCAGTGGTGTAACGATACTGCGGGTAATCAGTTGAGACATGATAAGGCCAACGACTAATGCCAGAACCCCCACTCCAATAATCATCAATGTCGCACTATACGACTCAGAAATGATCGTTTGCTGACGAGTCTGCATCATGCTGCGTTGTTCTTCAGCCATAGCGGAGGTTTGTGCTAAGAAGTTTTTAAGTTCATCTTGGGTACGGCCAGCCATCAATTTTTTGGCTTCTTCTTCCTCACCAAACTCTATGGCTTCGAGCGTTGCTTGGCGGGCTTCTTGATACACGGCTCTTTGCTTTTTGAGGTTTTCAATGGCTCGCTTGTCTTTATCGGACGTAACCAGTGCCAGCATTGCTTCAAGGCTTTGATCCATTTCTTTATTCAAGCCGTCAATGGTTTTATAAATATTAATGCGGTCTTCGCGTTCCTTTAATACAAAGAGCAGTAAAAGATTGCTTGCCAGACTTTCTGCATTAACATTTAGCTCGCCCGTTAACTCCACTAGCGCAGCGTTTTCATCCACGATTTCTTCGATGCTGTTCGACAAAATATTGAAACGCGACACTGACAGGGTCAGCACCGCGATTAGAAGTACCAACAAAATAAAGTAGCTGGTCTGTAGACGACCACGGATACTCGAGAAAACCCGCATAAACACCCTCACTTTCTATTTCTATAAGAGAACTAAGACAGGCTAGGAATAGGTACCTGTCTGACCGCAGTCATCGCAGACGCATTATCCGTATTTGACGAATCATAAGATCACTTTATTACAGATAGCGACAACTAAATAGACAAAAACGCCATGGATTCGAGTCTTTTACTATGGCTCACATATTTGGTAGCCTCACATCATAAATTTTCTTTACCCAGCCAATGGCACTTTTTCACAAGGATATCAGATGCATAAAACCGTCCGTCGATGGGTATATCGCGTTGAAAGGCGTTATGACAAATTAAAGCATCGCTACAAACGTTGGCGTGGTTACTCACCTGTCATCGTGCAGCCTTACATGACCTATGGGACAGAAAAGGAGCTATGGATTGCAGGCAGACTGCTCGAAGCGAAAGGGATTCAAGGTAAAATCGAAGACAGCCGCTGGAGAAACCTGCTGCATATGATCCGACGCTATCAAAGCGCTGAAATTCCGTTCACTGAGATTCAGTTAACGCTTGGCCCTGATAAACGGACGGTATACACAGATGGCAATGGTTACTTTCACTATCGTTGGCCGACGCCTGCCCGCAGCAATATTCAACAACCTTGGACTAAGCTAACACTACAACCTGCGGATCCTGAGCTTCCAAAAGCGCTTCAACACACGGTTGCCGAAGTATCAATACCGAATGATAGTGTCGAATTTGGCGTAGTGAGCGATGTAGACGACACCATCATGCACACAGGTGCGACTAATTTTTTCCGACACGCCCAAACTGTGCTGCTCAATAATGCTCACAGCCGAGAGCTACTAGCGGGAACGTCTGAGTTTTATAGTGCGTTACATAATGGCGCGTCAGGCAACGCAAACAACCCGTTCTTCTATGTCTCCAGTAGCCCTTGGAATATCTATGACCTAATTGCCGAATTCATTCATCTCAATAACCTGCCTAAAGGCCCGGTTTTATTGAAGGATTTCGGATTGCGAGAAGATCGCTGGTTTAAAAGCGGCCACGAGACGTACAAGACGGATCGAATTGAAACCATTTTAAAAACGTATCCGACGTTAAACTTAGTCTTGATTGGTGATTCAGGGCAAAAAGATGTTTACGCCTACTTAAAGGTCGTAAAAGCCTATCCTGATCGAATTTTAGCGGTCTATATTCGAGATCTAAAACCGAATGATCGCTCGCAGAAGATGACCTCAGCCGCAAAGGAATTTGCGGACTACCAAGTCCCCTTTGCATTCATTCAAGATGCGGGTGATGCTGTGACACATGCTCAATCACTCAATTTGGTGACAGAGAAAGCTGCTGAAAAAGTAAAACACGACGCAGGGCTAGCTCAGGCCGATGGCCATAAACAGTCTACTACACAGTAGATATAGCAATCTCACGCGTTTTTGAACCCACCGAGTCATCAATAAGCCAGTTCTGATCAGAGCTGGCTTATAAAATTACAAAGCCCACTTCTTTCACTTCACCCTCTATTTCTCTTATTGAGTAAATGGCGAGAAATTCATCTCTGACTTTATCGCTTGTTTGCTTCCACACAATACTTGCTGTGCCATCTCTACGAAGAATGGTTAACACTTCCCTGTCTGTATTAAGAGACGATAAGAACTCTTGTTGTTCCCATTGCCTAAGAACATTCTGTTTGTTGTCTGGATCATCGGCTTCTTCCGCCGTTTGATACATTGAAAACGCCTCCCAGTCCTTGTTATTAGACGCTTTGACAACATCGTCGACCATCGGCATGGCTATCGCAAGGAGCTCATCATCGGTTTTCAAAGTGATATCAGTCAAAATGTATTCCTCATTTTAAATATAGGTATCGCGTCCCAGAGAACTCAGCGATTACGAATGCCTGTTATCGGTTTTTCGGTGTTATTTCCCACCAGCAATGTCGATAAAGGAACCGGTAACGTAAGATGCCTGATCCGATAATAACCATACAATAGCCTCTGCGACTTCCTGAGCCGTTCCACCTCTCTTCAATGGTATCTGCGAGCTCAATCTAGAAACTCTATCTGGTTCGCCACCATCGGCGTGTATATCAGTGAGGATAAAACCGGGGCGAACAGAGTTGACTCTAATGTTTCTAGACGCAAGTTCCAAAGACAACCCTTTAGTAAACGAATCCATAGCGCCTTTTGATGACGCATAATCCACGTATTCAAAAGGCGCACCAGAGCGTGACGCAGCAGATGAAACATTGACTATTGCGCCATAATTGGAGTTTTGTTTTACGAATGCTTTCGAGCAGAGAAAAGCACTAAGAACATTGGTGTTTAATACCTTGGTAAAGCGTTCAGCACTCATATTAACGAGTTCTGTTTTTTCAAAGAGAATCCCAACGTTGTTGACTAAATGAGTCACTTCACCAAGATTTTGATTAACGAAAGTAAACAAGCTTTCAACTGCAAGCTCGTCAGAAACATCAGCTTGGTATGCGATCGCAATACCACCCGACGAATTGATGGATGCACAAATACGATCTGCTGCATCCTGATTCTTAAGATAATTTACACAAACCTTATAACCATTTTTGGCGAGAGTAAGCGCGGTCGCTGCGCCAATTCCTCTGCTGGCTCCTGTGATTATCGCGATTTTATTCAAAATTCCGTCCTTGTCGTGCTTAACGTCGCATTATTAAATTTCCACTCGGTAAACACCAGATCTGCACCCAGCAAAGCCAGGCTATGAACCCCGTCGTCTTAAATATTAAAGCTGAATCAAACTGAAAATGCCACGTACTAAACGTCAGAATAAAGGCCGCCAATCGCTTGGCGGCCTATCTGGTTTCACTGGTCATAGTAAATGCCTATGCTTTTTGATGCGCTCTCAACAATGGTATCAACTCGCCTGCCGCTATTTTTTCAATCTGACGACCTCTGCGAATTGTCAGCGTATCCGAATCCGCTTCTTGCTTACCGATAATGACGATATTGGGAATCTTTAGCTCGAAGCTGCGTTTTATCTTACGTCCCACGGACTGATCACTGAAATCACACACAACATGGATTCCTTGTCGGTGGAGTTCGTCTCGTATACCACTAGCGTAGTCCAAAGAAGACGCATCAACCGTGAGCAGTACCACAGGATTAGGATGAATCCATTCTGGCAAAGTACCTTGCGAAACCTCCAACAATATACCGATCCAGCGTTCTATCGAGCCGTAAACCGCTTGATGTAGAATAACGGGCTGTTCACTCTCGCCTTGGCCAGTATCGAATTGTAGATTAAAACGCTCCGGCAAATTGAAATCCAATTGCACCGTGCCGCATTGCCACACGCGACCAATGGAATCCTGCAACGAAAGCTCGATTTTGGGACCGTAAAAAGCGCCCTCACCTGCTTGAATCTCAAACGAGACCTGCTCAGCGATACACGCATTTTGTAATATTTCTTCTGCTCGCGCCCACGATGCCTCATCACCTAAGGCTTGGGCTGGCTGTGTCGATAGTTTGACCGAAAGTGATTCGTAGCCATAATCGCTATAGATTTGTTTTGCTCGCTGAAGAAATTGCATGACCTCTGATTGAGCTTGATCCCACCCACAAAATACATGGGCGTCGTCCTGCGTGAACTGGCGCAACCGCAAGCAACCATTTAACGAGCCAGAGGATTCATTTCGATGTACCACGCCAAACTCAAAAAGCTTCAGTGGTAAATCTCGATAACTGTGTACGCCACGTTTATACATTAATATGTGAGCAGGACACGACATCGGTTTTAGTACATAGTCAGCGTCAGCATCTCGGCCACCGCCAAAAAACATATCTTCGGCGTACATATCCATGTGACCTGATGTCTGCCACAGCTCCTTTTTCATAAACTGAGGTGTGCGAATCTCCTGAAACGCATGCTGACGGTAGCATTGGCGCATATGATCTTGTATCGACTGGAATAGCTGCCAACCGTTTGGGTGCCAGAAAAGCATTCCCGGCGCCTGTTGCTCGGAGTGGAATAAATCGAGTTGCTCGGCAAGCTCGCGATGAGTTTTCATATCTTTCTCCTTATGAAAGATGTTTGATTAAAACTCTGAGCGAACAACAAGAAATAGACACAAAAAAAGCCCTCTAGCGATTCGCTCAGAGGGCTTTTCTTAATAAATAGCAGCTACCCCCCAAACAACCGTGTGGTTGTGGTGGTAGAGGTGCTGTATTGAAAGAAACATAATAGTGAGTTCATGGTTCAGTTTTACCACTTGATATTACGTTTGGCAAGGATAGCTGAGCGAGGACATCCATTCCAAAACCGCTCAACATTAGAACGAAAGTCTCAGGGACTTTTTATAAATTAACGCTCTAATTCACTCTGTGATAAGAGCCAATGAATATTTAAGTGTTTATGTCATTTGCCGGTTCGTTAGTGCTAGATTTAAACAAGCCTTCGAACCTTGTGTTGTAGGCCTTCAAGAAAGCATTGCTTAAGGTGTTTTTAATGGTTTGCCATGTGCCAACTTCAGGATCATCCAGTTGTCCGGAGAAATCCAATCTGGTTGCAACTTTTCGGCTATCGCTATTCGTTAAAATTCCAGCCACACCGCCACCAATGGCTTCCCACGCTATTTGAAATGGATTGTCGTTCTGATCCTCAACATCTTGCTCCCAAGCAAAGATATCTACATTCTTAAATAGAGGCTTAACATAGCCGCTTAAAGCTCCATCCTTCGCTTGTATTTCACTCACTAACTGACCTGTACCGCCGTTGAAATCGAGGCCCGCATAAGCCCTAGACAGGTCATTGAACATAGGCAAACTTAATTCTTCACAGCGTATGGCGACAATAAAATCGTCATCGACGAATGGATCTATCTCGGCGTTAACTATCATTTTTGCATCATTTAATGCATTGGCCGTCACATCCAAGGTAGCCACCCTGCCTTTGCCTCGATCGACATTGGTTAAATTATTAAGCGATGCTTCGATATTGTTAATTTGAATGTTAACAGGTGGATTGGATTCAAAGTTTCGAAAAGCAACCGTGCCACCATGAACCTCTACTTTGTTAATAACGATAGGCGATAGATCATTAACCACTTTGCGCCAATCAGCGCCTTGACCAGACTGGCTTTGCTGTTCGGACTCACCATCAACGAAATTAACTTCTGGCCTTTCAAAGACGAAATCAGCAACCACAGCGCCTTTAAATAACGCTCTCCAACTCAACGAAATATCAATTTCATCTACCCGCACAAAAGGAACCTGCTTCGTACCATCGATCTTTACGATGGATAGGTCATGAAGCTGGTAGGCGCCTGTGTATAATTGCAGTGATACATGATCAATATGCCCTTTGTAGCCTTCCATATTCTCAAGCCGTTTATTCAAAAACTTCGTTAACCAGTAGGGTAACGCGAGATGAATTACCAGCAAAAGTAGAGCAATAACACCCACCCAAATCAGGGTTCCATTTAATCTTCGCTTCGTCATAAAAAATCCCTCTTGTGCCATCACATTAGAGGGATCGGGTGTATCCAAGCAACTGAGAAGGCTAAAAGCCTCAATTAAGATGAATTATTTGCACATAACGGAGCTAAACACCTTTCTTATTGGCGAGAGAGCAACTTGTCTAACTACTACTAAAACGCCGGCTACAAACGAAAGCTAAAGATCAGCAAAGCGAAACAGCTACTCGCATAAAGCCACATCATCCACTCTGTTCTATATTGCTTTCCTTGCAAGGTGTTCACTCGCCTTTAATTCGCAAAAATCTACGAAATAGAACCCTTCTACGTCAATTTATATGCAAAAAAGCCAGTTCTGGTTAGAACTGGCTGATTTTGTAGAACTGATGAAAACTAAGCTGTGAGTCAGTTTTTAAGGTGGGTGTCCTGATTAACTGCTGCGGCGACCAGCGTTTATTACTCATCGCCCGCGCCATGGTGAAACACCCTCCATTATTGATCCTAGACGAACCTTGCCTCGGCCTAGACGACATGAACCGCCAGCTCGTCCTCGCCCTAATTGAGAAAATTTGTGAAGGAAAAGAAACCACCGTGCTCTACGTCAACCACCACGCGGAAGACCAGATCGAAGGGATAGAGAACTACTTGGGGTTGAAGAAGAATAACTAAGCTTTTAGCAGGTTCTTTGCCTCAGACAGAAAACCGTGTGACGCTTCATACTCGAAACTGCCGCCTACCTCACATGAAGCGTCACACTTGTTTTTAAAAGCTGATATATTTAAAGCATTCAGGGTTAACTCACCTACAAAAAACTGTCGCAAAAGGACATTGCTGTGCCAACGAACCATCCATTTACTACTTATGAAGAAGTACAGCTAATAAACAAATTTGAAAAACTAAATAAAAAGCTATATCTATTCTTACAGCCCGTTGCGCATTACGATGTCTTCCATTATTAGCAGTAAAAAAAGACCCAAATGATTATTTCCCATATTGGCCAGATGAATACCAAGCTCGATATCTATTGTCAATTTGGCGGGTATCACTAACTACTACCAACAACTATAATAAAGCAGTAAATAAAGAAAACAGTACATCAGTCAGTTTTGACAAAGAATCGTTATATAAAGCCGCAGATGCAGTCAATAAATTTTCCAGCGAAAACTTTGGCAATACAAACCTATCCTTCTCAGCTTATGCTGCTGCAGAAACTGATGCTGCAGCCTTCGCCGCCAACACCTTTCTAAATATAACAAGCTCTGCTACTTTTGATTACACCTATACCAATGCCGTTAATGCGGCAGATGCTGCCCTAGAAGCTAATATCCCTTTTCCAAACATTAAGGTGGAGTTCGAGTCAGATTTAATATTATTAGAAAAAAGTGAAATCTATCCATTCCGAAATACACCTCTATGGCATAAACCAAATATAGATTATAAAAATTGGATGACAAAACATCTTAAGGAAGCATTGTACCGACTATCAATAAGGCAAAGCCATTCAAAAACTCAAACCCTCATTAATGATATTTGGCCTATCTATAAAGGGATTTTCGATGGCAAGCCAGATCAGAAAGCAATAGATAACACACTCAATCAACTGGAAGAATATTTTTCCAATAAGAACATTGACGAAACAGAAAACAATAAGCTCCACTATGGTAAAGATGATGAACCATTTTATGGGGAGGACAACGAGCTAATTTATAAAAATGGAAATGAGCCGCATTCTGAAGCTGATCCAGCGCCCAAACCCAAAGAGACAGAACATGACATTGAAACTATCGCGGGTAATCGCCATAGCAGCCATCAATATGCGGTGGAAGATAAGCTCAATCGCCAGCATCTAGTGAATACCTTAGCGGCTTTACTGCAAAACCAAAATAATCATCACCATCAGACCATTGGTTTATTAGGCCATTGGGGAGTGGGGAAAACCTCCGTTGTTGAGCTACTTAAAACCGCCCTGCAAAAGAAAGAAGATAAAATATCTATAGCTAAACGGCTAAAAGACATCCTACTACACTGTCAAACTATTGGTTTACTGAAATATTGTAGAGTTATCAAATCTTCCATTGCCAAACGGCTTAAAACAGCCCTACAAACGGAAAAACAAACAAACGAACCAAAATTTCTATTTGCCGAATTTAATGCTTGGGAATACGAACACACAGACAACCTACAAGCAGGTATTGCTCAAGAAATGATTAAAGCGTTGTCTAGTCCAGAACCCAAACCTAATCGTTGGGAAAAGTCATTTTGGCCTTTCCGAAAAATCTTGCTGACATTACGGTTTGCATGGAGCTTACATGGCTGGAAGATATTAGCGCCTTTATTTCCTCTTGTTTTCGCCCTTGCACCCATTTGGTTTTTATACTTTTTCAAAGAACAATTTGATCAAATAAATGAATCGCTGATATACATTTTTTCAACTACTTGGTTCTTCGGTTTTTTGTACCCAACGTGGAAAGAAATTAAAAAGGTGTTAGCAGGACCACTAGCAAAAGAGTTTTTGACCTATTTGAAATTACCCGATTATGGAGAACACTTAGGCACGATTCCGGTAATGCGTGAGCACATCAAAAAGCTCACCAAGGTACGTTTGGGCAATGAAAAACGCTTGCTGTATGTAGTGGATGATTTAGACCGCTGTGGACACAAAGGGATTGTCAAAGTGCTCGAAGCAGTGCGAATGGTTCTGGATTTAGAGAATGTAGTTGTTGTAATTGCCGTAGATCAGCGGATTGCCCTAGCGGCATTAGCGCTTAATTACAAAGAACTCGCCACACAACATCATATTGAAGATCCTAGACTCATCGCCCGCGATTACTTGGCGAAAATCATCCACCTTCCTATTGTGCTTACTGAGCCAGATGAAGCATCTGTGTCCAGTTACCTTGAACACCTTTGGGAACAAACCAGTTCACCGGAAAGTAAAGCGCTAGGCGAAAAAGCAGCCCCCTTACCCCAACAGGATGAAAACTCTATTAAAAACAACACCAGCAACACAGATGAAGCAAACCAGACAAATACTATTGGGCAAAAAGTAAAGACTGAGCAAGAAGAAAGTGATCCTCTACTGAATACTGAAAATTCCAACACAGAAACGACCGAAATTGACTTTCCAGTAGAGCAAGAAACAGCAGAAACACCCAAAGATGTTAAACAAGTGGAACAACTCACCGAGCCACAAAAACTAGCCTTTGCCTATTGGCTAAAACATTTTGAGTTATCAAACCCGCGGCAGATAAAGCGCTTGAATAACAGCTTTAACCTACTTCGAAACTTTTATCCTGACGATAAAATTTCTGAAGAAGCAACAATCGAAGAGACAGGAAGTGAACATGCCTTCCCCATGATGGTGACATTATTTGCTTTTGAATACCTAAACAATCTTGATGATATGCAAAAGCGATACACCTTGAAAAAACTGATTAATGTTAGAAACGCTACTTTCACCGAGGAACAAAAAAAATACCTAACCGATAATAAAATAACGCCATTAATAATTGAGCTGGCAAACCTTAGCTTAAAAAACACCACCATGATCCTAGGTATTGAGCCCTTCGTCCTTCCAGGAATTGATATGGTCGATAAAACAGCAGAAAAAAACAGAAAGTAGCTAATCACGCACGACTACGCTATCTAAACCCGTTTAATAGCATTTTTATAAACCTCATTACGCTCCCGTTTTCCTACTGCAAGAACAGTGACAATAATTACATCATCCTGCACTTCGTAGACAAGGCGATAACCTGATTGACGTAATTTTATCTTGTAGAGGTTGTCAGCGCCTGAAAGCTTTGAAGCAAGAACATGTGGATGGTCTAAACGCTCGATCAGCTTCTTTTTGAATTGCTGCTGTAGCGTGGCTCCAAGTTTTTGCCATTCTTTCAGAGCGCTCTTTTTGAATTCGAGTTTATAAGTCAGCGATGCTGACTGAGATACTTTCTTCATTGGCGCGTTCCTTCGCGAGTGCTATCAGTTCCATATCTTCCAATTTATCCATTAAGGCTTCATACGCTTCGGCAGGGACACAGTAAAACGCAGGTTCATTGCGATTTAATACTGCAACCGCCTTACCGTGTGCGCTCGCGGCAACTTTCATTGGGTTGGCTTTAAATTCCGTAATGCTTGCAGCCACATCGGAAAGGATTCTAGAAGTCATTTTAAAGCACCTTTAATCGACCTAATAAAAGGTCATTTTAATTTGCGGTTGATCATTTATCAAGCAAACAGATGCTGAATATGCCTTGACGACTCCTCTCTGCAAGAGTAAAAATAGAGATATGAAAAACGTATCCCTTACTCAACAACGAATTATTATCATCATTCCTAGGAGTGGTGGGTTCGTTGTTGAGTAAATAAAGCAAACCCGCCCAAGAGGCGGGTTTCTTTTTTCGGCTTCTTGGGTCTTAACAGGAAGCCGATATGAGTACTCAAGACTCCCCTTCGCATTTAGCCCCCGAGGCTGACAATCCCTCTGCATCTGAGCGTTTTTCGTTCGTGGATGCGGAACATTCTGTGCTGACATTTTGGCGGGACAAACAGATTTTTAAGCGTTCCCTTGCCGCGTCGAAACATAAGCCTGAGTATGTGTTTTACGATGGGCCGCCGTTTGCAACGGGGTTGCCCCATCATGGTCATCTGGTGGCATCAACCATCAAAGACATCATCCCGCGTTACTTTACGATGAAAGGATTCCATGTAGAGCGACGTTTTGGTTGGGATTGTCATGGGTTGCCCATCGAGCATGAAATCGATAAGTCTCTTGGTATGTCCGCCAAAGAAGCGGTTGATTCTCTAGGTATTGCCCGTTACAACGCGGAATGCCGTGGCATTGTTCAGCGTTATGCCAGCGAGTGGGAAAAGACCATCACGCGCCTTGGCCGCTGGGTAGACTTTGACAACGATTATCGCACCATGGAGCCTTGGTACATGGAGTCCGTTTGGTGGGTCTTTAAACAATTGTGGGACAAAGGACTCGTCTACCAAGGAGACAAGGTTATCGCCTACTCCACAGAGCTGGAAACCGTATTATCCAACTTTGAAGCCAGTTCTAACTACAAGGACGTTCAAGACCCTGCGGTCACTGTGTTGTTTAAACTCGTAGAGGAAGACGCCTATTTTGCCGCTTGGACAACCACACCTTGGACACTGCCTTCAAACCTTGCCCTGTGTGTTGGTCCAGACATTCCTTATGTCAAAGTCCATGATAGCACTATCAACCAGACCCTTTGGCTCGGCGAGGCGCTACTAGAATCTGTGTGCAAAGGCCATGATGTAGAGGTGCTTGATAGAGTTGTGGGAGCCGACTTGAGTGGGAAACGCTATGAACCGCTTTTCCCCTATTTTAGCCACTTAAATGAATCCGGCGCTTTCCAAGTATTTGCCGATGATTTTGTCTCGACTGGCAGTGGTACAGGCATTGTTCACATGGCTCCCGCCTTTGGTGAAGACGATAACCGCGTCTGCAAGGCCAATGGTCTACATGCCTCAGTTTGCCCTTTGGACAGCCGTGGCCGCTTTACCCATGAAGTGACGGACTTCGAGAGCGTGTATGTGAAAGAGGCCGATAAAGCCATCATGCAAACATTAAAGGCGCGTGATCTTTTGTACCGTCAGGAAACCATCACCCATAGTTATCCTTTTTGCCCTCGCTCCGATACGCCCATCATCTACCGTTCTGTGCCCTCTTGGTACATCAAGGTAGAGCCAATGCGCGCAGAGCTACAAGCCAACAATGAACAGATCAATTGGGTGCCAGAGCATATTCAGCAAGGCCGAATGGGAAAATGGCTAGAAGGGGCAATCGATTGGTCGGTGTCGCGTAACCGCTATTGGGGCACTCCGCTGCCAATCTGGGTAAACGATACAACAGGAAAACATTTGTGCCTTGGCTCCATAGAAGAGTTAAAAAGCTACACCGGCGTAACCGTTGACGATTTGCATCGTGATCATGTTGACGAGCTGACTTTCTCCCTTCCAGAGGAACCGGGGACTTATCGACGCATTGCGGAAGTATTCGACTGCTGGTTTGAGTCCGGCGCCATGCCTTATGCACAAGTGCACTACCCCTTTGAAAATAAAGCGCAATTTGAGCAAAACTTCCCAGCGGCATTTATCGCAGAAGGCGTGGATCAAACACGAGGCTGGTTTTATACATTACAAGTTCTCAGCCAATGTTTGTTCGGGCGACCAGCGTTTAAAAACGTTATCGTCAATGGCATCGTGATGGCGGAAGATGGCAAGAAGATGTCCAAACGCCTCAAAAACTACACGCCCCCTGATACTCTGATGGAGCATTACGGAGCGGATGCTTTGCGCCTCTATTTGATCAACTCTGGTTTGGTTAAAGCAGAAGAGCAGCGTTTTTCTGATGCGGGCGTACAAGACATGGTGCGTCAGGTCTTGTTGCCTTGGCTCAATGGTTTTCGCTTCTTCTCGACTTACGCCCAGATCGACCAATGGCAAGACTCAGGATCGGACAAATCCTCTGATAACATCTTGGACCAGTGGATATTGTCTCGCCTGCAAACCTTAACCACCAAGGTCAATCAGGAGATGCAAGCCTACCATCTCTACAACGTGGTACCTGCACTATTTGAGTTTATCGAAGATCTCACCAATGGTTATATCCGTTTGAATCGAGCCCGCTTTTGGCAAAAAGAAATGAATGAAGACAAACAGCAGGCTTATCACACTTTGTACTCTTGTTTGGATACATTCAGCAGGCTAATGGCGCCTTTTACGCCGTTTCTTGCGGAGCATTTATACCAAGAGCTGTTGCCTTTTTCCGCTAACGAAAGGCCAGAGTCAGTGCATTTATGCGACTACCCCACGGCAAATGCAGCGTTAAAAGACGAAGACTTAGAAGCCAGTGTCGCTCGTGTTCAGCACATCTTGGTAATGGGTCGTCAACTGCGTAACGATTTGAAAATCAAACTAAAAACCCCGCTCAAAACGCTGACCGTATTGCATAAAGAGGCTCAGGTACTCAACGACATCGCTCGTTTGACGGATTACATTCAAACCGAGCTGAATATCAAAGACGTGCTCTTTAGCCAACAGGAAAGTGACTACATCGACTTCTACGCGAAAGCGAATTTCCCGGTTTTGGGCAAACGCCTTGGCAAGCAGATGAAACACTATGCCGCACGCATTGCGCAACTCAATGCGCAAGAACTGGAGCATCTAGAAACCCAAGAGCAAATCGAGATAGATGGGCAAGTCTTTAACCAAGAGGAGATTCATGTCTACCGTCAAGCCAAAGCAGGCACACATACTACGTCCAACCGTTTTGTGTCGATCAGCATCGACCCAGAACTGACAGAAGAATTGGTGGCAGAAGGCGCCATGCGAGAAATTGTTAGCCACATACAGAAAATGCGCAAACAACAGGGCTACAAGGTCTTGGATCGTATCGACATTCGCATTGAAGCGAGTGACGTACTGACACATTGGTGCCAACATCACCTTGATTACATCAAGACAGAAACCTTGGCTAATACGTTGAGTTTTACCAAGGTATCTGAATCGGGCTCACGCTTGAGCACCGATTTAAGCGAGGTAAAAGCCGTCGTTGAGCTAAGTAATAAATAATAAACATAAATCATCGGTCTATTGGCCCCTTTCGTGCCAGTAGATCGATGAAGATGGCTCTTTACTCACTGGTCAATCGATTCAATGCTGCAAGGCCAAGTGCCTGACTACTTACAGCCATTACTGGATGCAACGGTTGAAACTTACCGTCAGCGACTGATGGACATCAGCTGGTTTCTGAGAGAATTGAATGAAAACATCGCACGGCAAGCCAATTTCGAAGATTGCTGTACAGGTAGATTTTGGGAGGGACGCTTTAAATCTCAAGCACTTTTAGATGAAGCCGCACTAATCGCCTGCATGGCATATGTTGATTTGAATCCAGTAAGAGCGAAGATTGACCAAACGCCCGAGACATCCAAGCACACCAGCATCAAAAAACGCATTCACTCTGCGAAACATAACCAGCAACCGAAAACTCTTTATCCTTTTTGTTGGAAACCTAAGGAAAGACATGCCAAAGGGGCTTCCATTTCGCTTAAAAGATTACCTAGAGCTTGTCGACCTGACTGGCCGCATTGTACGCCAAGATAAACGCGGCAGCATCGACCTATCCTTTGCACCGATATTACAGCGCCTCAACATTCCATCCGAAAACTGGCTCACCATTGCTACTGAGTTTGAGCAACATACCCACGCAGCAGTGGGTACAGAGTTAATCTTGTCTAACTACTACCAAAAAACAGGCTATAAACGAAGGCCAAAGATCAACAAAGCCAAACAGCTACTCGCATAAAGCCACATCATCCACTCCTTAAAAAATTGCTTTCCTTGCAAGGTAATCGCACGCCCTTAATTCGAGAAAATCTACAAAATAGAACCCTAATGCGCCAATTTAAATGCAAAAAAGCCAGTTCTGGTTAGAACTGGCTGATTTGGAAGAGCTGATTAGAATTGAGCTACAAGCCACTTTTTAAAGTGTGTGTCCTGATTAAATCGCCCTTCGTTTCTGTTTGGCTTACCTACTACCCATTCAATCAGTAAAATAGACCAAATAGTGTACTGCGGTGTTGATTGAAGGGGCTCAAAAACCAGTCATATAGAAAAGAACTCAGCATCCAATTTTGGAGCTATAATTGGATGCTGAGGGGTTACAGATATAGAATTACTGTCTTGGTGGTTTAGACGCGATCTCTGGCTTCACTAACCATTCATGACCTTTCAACATGCCTTCCCAATATACCCAAGGAAGACTTTTCTCTTTTAATAACCAAGCCAAGTAAGATGGCTTCGTTCCATCAATAAACCATTTCGGGAACGATGGTTTTACCTTGCCGCCATAAATAAACTCAGCCAACACGATCTTGCCGCGCTCTACTGTTAGAGGGCACGAACCATAACCGTCATATACAGCACGTGGCGATTGTTTCACTAATAAAGACAACACATACTCAGCAACCACTGGTGCCTGTGCTCGCACTGCGGCGGCAGTCTTCGCATTCGGCGTATTTGCACCATCGCCCAAGCCAAACACATTCTCATAGCGCTTATGTTGCAAGGTATCAGGATACACATCCAACCAACCCGCATCATCTGCTAAAGGGCTGTTTTTAACAAAATCCAACGCGCATTGTGGTGGGCATACATGCAACATATCAAAAGATTTCTCGACACGTTGCTTTTCCCCATTCGCATCCGTCACTTCAAACGTTGCAAGTTGCTTATCGCCGTCCACTTCCACGAGGTTCTGATTCAAGTTCAAGGCAATATCGTATTTATCAATATAACTCTGTAAAGCAGGTACATAGTCTGCGACACCAAATAGCACAGCGCCAGCGTTACAGAACTCTACGTCAATATCTTTCAAACGCCCTTGAGATAGCCATTCACTACAGGCTAAATACATCGCTTTTTGCGGCGCACCAGCACATTTTATCGGCATCGGTGGCTGCGTAAAAATTGCGCGCCCCTTTTTAAGCTTGGTTACATTTTCCCAAGTATAAGGTGCCGTTTCCCACTGGTAATTCGACGTTACGCCATTTTTACCCAAGGTTTCTTTTAAACCAGGAATCGCCTCCCAGTTAAGTTTCAATCCGGGAGAAACCACCAAAATCGAATAATGCAAAGCGTCACCATTCGCCATAGTCACGGTCTGATTGTCAGGATCAAACTGCTCTACTGCCTGCTCATAATGCTTAACCTTACGAGGCACGACAGATGTCATCGAGCGACGAGTCTGTTTAATGTTAAAAACGCCCCCTCCGACAAGGGTCCAACCAGGCTGATAAGAATGCTCCTTGGCTGGATCAATCACGGCAATATCCAAATCAGGACGACGTTTCAATAAACTAGCGGCAACTGACAAACCACCGGCACCAGCACCAACAATCACAACCTCATGATGTTTAGAATTATTTGATGAACTCATGGGGACTTCTCCTATAAAGCAACACGCTCAATCAGACCAGACATGTTATAACCAGCATTTTCAGCTAAATTAAGCAGCTCTTCAGCGGATTTACCTTCTGGATTTGCCAATGTCCAAAGAGACAAACTACGTGTACCAGTACGGCAATACGCCAGTGTTTTCCCCTCCACCGAGGCTATCAAATCAGCAAACTTGTCAACCAGTTCTTGCGGAAACTGCCCTGGAGCTGTGGCAAGTAGCTGAAACTCAATGCCAGCATCCGCAGCAGCGGCCTGTATTAAGTTAAAATCAGTCTGCCCTTCTGCTTCATGATCAGGTCGGTTACATATAATCTGACGAATACCAGCTTCAACCAGTGTTGGAATATCATCTGGCATTAGCTGCTCTGCTACATAGAATTCTGATGTAATGTGTTTCATGGTCTGCTCCGCAGTGCTCTCTCATACAGATAACTCTTGTACTGCCTAATCTAGAGTTTCCGTGTTTTTAAAAATGATACGCTATAAATAACCAAAAGGAATAACCTTATAACATATTAGATTTTCATAATAATCCATACTTATAAAAAATGACAGCAACCATAACGAAAAACTACATACCATTAATGACACTTATGAACCGAGTGTTGCACAGTGGCGTGTGCAACATCGGCAGTGACAGGCAGCGAAAAGCTAGATTTCACAGAAAACCATTGGTCATGTGGAATGTGGTCTCTTACCAAAGTGGAGATATAAAAAAAGATTAGGAGTAAGCCATAAGGGTTTATGGCTAAAATCGACGAAATAGCACCCTTCTATGCCCATTAAGACACAAAAAAAGCCAATTCTGGTTAGAACTGCCTGATTTAGAAGAGCTGATTAAGGCTGAGTGGCGAGTCACTTTTTCAGGTGGGTGTCTAGCTTAACCCGCCAAAAAACAGGTTATAAACGAAGGCCAAAGATCAATAAAGCCAAACAGCTACTGGCCTAAAGCCACATCATCCACTCCTTAAAACATTGCTTTCCTTGCAAGGTAATCGCACGCCCTTTATTCGAGAAAATCTACAAAATATAACCCTAATGCGCCAATTTAATTGCAAAAAAGCCAGTTCTGGTTAGAACTGGCTGATTTGGAAGAGCTGATTAGAATTGAGCTACGAGCCACTTTTTAAAGTGTGTGTCCTGATTAAATCATATCAAAGGCATCCGCTTTCTTTGCATTTCCATTTTCAGCATTCTGATCTGAACGCCATTTTTACCCCCCATGCCAGCAACTCATCAGATGATATTTCCAATTCAGGCATACTTGTTAATTCAGCCATATCTACTCTTAGTTATCGATTGTTATTTATTGCCTAACGCCTAAATCAGGTGCGCCGTAAGCGTCACCTGGATTTACTTGTTAGATTCGTGAAATAATGATGGTGCACTGGCTAAAGCATGCAAAGCTAATTTCTCAATATCTCTAGCTGGCTCTGCAGAAAAATGACGGTAATATCTCATGTACTTTGGCCATTCCTCAATGTACCTGCTTCCACCGTGAACTAGTTCATTTCTGAGATCAAAAAGCCAAGATATTTTTTTATTCCAGTGGCTACTATCAGGCAAACAGCTTACACCTTGCTCAATTGACTTTGATACTGATCCAATTTTTCCATAGAGTGCATCTAGAGCAACAAAATAATGGATGTAGCTTTCAATGTCTGAACTATTCATTCCCTTGTTAATGAAGTGAGCACATTTTTCTATTCTATTTCTTTGCTCATCTGTCAACTCTTGCTCTTCTCTATACCATTGCCTTATTCTTGAAATATGTTCATCGTTTATTTCGAGGTCACTGCCATAGTACGGATACAACTCACCTATTTCGTTTTGAGTAAAAGATTTATCTTGGCTTTTTTCATGAGGTATTTGCATACACATTGAATAAGGTCTTGCCATAACCTTAAACCTATATTTGTATTCAATGAGTGCCGAAATAACTGAAAATAGCTTTCTGAACTTTAGTGAAGCTGTAAATTTATTTCCCTGATTTGTTCCTTCAGTTTCAGTTGCAAATACATAATCATAATCTTTGCCTGAAAAGGCAGAATTATGACCATCTATAAAATTTCCTGTAACCGGGTCCCATTCGCGAAAATAATAGCCAAGTTCGACAAGCTCGCTCCATTTTTCACTGTCACTTTTATGAATTACATGAATTTTTTCAGAATCTATTGTAAATGACTTGCCTGTAATTCTGGGGGCTGAGTATATTACGCACCTCAAAGATATGGACTTTCTAATATTTTCTAAAACCGCATCTAATATGTAACCCCCAAATTTGTTTGCATCAGTTTCAGATCTACACTCAAAAATTGTGTCCTTGCCGCAAAAACAAACCAGATCTCCATTGAATATATTTCTATCTACACAAATCTCATGAAGTGTATCTCTAATAACACTTTGTATAGTTTCATGGTCGCAACCAGAAAACTCCTTTAGGTCGCTATTTATAAGAAATGACAAGTTTTCAACTGTCTTGTATGTAAACTTTGTATACCACCAAGATATTCCAATCCCACCAGAAAACTGGAAAGGATCACGTTTACCAACAAAGAACTGTTCCATTCCATTCTGTGTGCCATCAGGACTGTTCAAATATATATTTTTTGTTAAGGCGATTATCTGTCCAATTATTTTTTTCATTTGTTCTATTCTGATGGTTGTAGGAGAGTCTAACAGTTTAATAGTGCGCATGCGCGTTTACGAATTGCCAGAGCACTGAAAAATAACCTTCTGACGATTTGTTTTAAAAGAATTTTTCCAGCTTACCCCATAGAAACTCAAAATATGAAATCGAGCATGCGCATTATATCTTTTGTCCACAGGACGTTATTCTGGCTGCGGCGTTGTTTAATTATTGATCTTAATACACTTTTGTAGTTGCTTCCTTGACAATGCGAGAAACTGAATAGAATTCAGATCATAAAAACAGGCATGCAGTTTGTTAATATAAAAATATACTGTATATTTATACAGATTTAATAGATATATTCACAAGGAGTGTGCGATGTCTTCCAGCCCATTTATAAATCAACTTCCAAGCGAGTTGCGTATACGTGGCTACAGTATGAAAACGAAAAAATTTTACTTATATTGGATTCGTTATTTCATTCGCTTTCATAAACTAAAACACCCAAATCAGATGGGAGCAAATGAAGTTCGAGCTTTCCTTTCATTTCTCGCAAGCGAACAACATGTAGCCATCAACACTCAAAAATCTGCTAGAGACATTCGGACTGTTCAAGAGCTACTTGGTCATAGCGATGTTTCGACAACGCAGATCTATACTCATGTGCTTGGGCAGCATTTTGCCGGAACTAATAGTCCACTTGATAGCATTCTTTGAATTAAGCCTTGTGGGTATTTCTCTGATTGGCATCTAGGTTGCCGGCCTCGTCGCGAATGCAATTCGCTCCCATAATAGATTTTTAGTTTGCATAAAAAAGCCCGCTTGGTTATGCGGGCTTTGGTGTTTTAGGACTATGAGTAATTAGCCTTCAATCAGGATACGTAGCATACGACGTAGTGGCTCTGCTGCGCCCCAAAGTAGTTGGTCACCCACTGAGAAGGCGCTGATGTATTCAGGCCCCATGTTCAGTTTACGGATACGACCGACTGGGATACCCAAAGTGCCAGTAGCAACAGTAGGTGTTAGACGCTGCATAGTTGCTTCTTTGTCGTTTGGTACCACATCAACCCATTGGTTGTGCTCAGCAAGTAAACCTTCGATGTCCGCCACTGGGATATCTTTGTTTAGCTTGATGGTGTACGCCTGGCTGTGACAACGCATCGCACCGATGCGGACACATAGGCCGTCAACAGGGATTGGGTTGCCGTCTATGCCTAGGATCTTGTTACATTCTGCTTGTGCCTTCCACTCTTCACGGCTTTGGCCGTTATCAAGTTGGCTATCGATGTAAGGGATCAAAGAACCCGCTAGCGGTACGCCGAACTGATCAGTCGGAAGCGTACCAGAGCGCATTTTTTCTGCCACTTTACGGTCGATGTCTAGGATAGCACTAGCAGGATCCGCGAGCTCAGACGCCACTTCTGCGTTTAATAGACCAAACTGGTTAATCAATTCGCGCATGTGACGTGCACCGCCGCCAGACGCTGCTTGGTATGTCATGGATGTCATCCACTCGATGTGGCCTTTTTCGAACAGACCGCCTAGAGCCAGAAGCATCAATGAAACGGTACAGTTACCGCCCACATAGGTTTTCACGCCATCTTTTAGACCTTGCTTGATGACGTTTTGGTTTACTGGATCAAGAACAATGATGGCATCTTTGTCCATACGTAGCGAAGACGCTGCGTCGATCCAGTATCCCTGCCAACCTGCCTCACGCAACTGTGGGTAAATCGCTTTGGTGTAGTCACCGCCTTGACAGGTAATGATGGTGTCCATTTTTTTCAACGCTTCAATGTCTGTTGCGTCTTGTAAAAGTGGAATATCTTTCCCAATATCTGGACCTGCTTGCCCCGTTTGTGATGTGGAGAAGAATACTGGATCGATATGATCGAAGTCCCCTTCTTCACGCATACGTTGCATCAGCACAGAACCTACCATTCCGCGCCAGCCGACTAACCCTACAGTTTGTTTTGACATGGTTTTTACCTTTTTTAGTGTGGGTCTACTCATACCAAGAGCAGTATCCCGAGTTAATGCTTAATTATTATGAATTAAGCTTTCAATGCAGCAAGTACGGCATCACCCATTTGTGATGTGCTTACTGTTTTGCTTCCCTCTGAAGCAATATCTGCAGTACGAAGACCTTGATCCAGCACGTCGCTAACGGCTTTTTCAATGGCATTTGCCGCGTCTTTCTCACCAAGTGAGTAGCGCAACATCATAGCAACAGACAAGATCGTCGCCAATGGGTTGGCGATACCTTTGCCTGCGATATCCGGAGCAGAACCGTGACAAGGCTCGTACATGCCTTGGCCTTTTTCATTAAGTGATGCAGAAGGTAACATACCGATAGAGCCTGTCAACATAGCGGCCGCATCTGACAGGATATCTCCGAACATATTGCCGGTGACCATGACGTCAAATTGCTTCGGTGCGCGTACCAGTTGCATCGCTGCGTTATCGACCAGCATGTGTGATAGCTCAACATCTGGGTATTCCTTCGCAACCTCTTCCATGATTTCTTTCCAAAGTACAGTGACTTCCAATACGTTGGATTTGTCGATGGAGCAAACACGCTTGTTACGCTGACGTGCTGCATCAAAGGCAGAGCGAGCGATACGGCGGATTTCAGATTCGCTGTATACGTAGGTGTTGAACCCTTCGCGTTCGCCGTTTTCAAGAGTACGAATACCACGAGGTTGACCAAAGTAGATGCCGCCTGTTAGTTCACGCACGATCAAGATGTCTAGACCCGCAACGATTTCTGGCTTTAGGCTGGAGGCATCAGCCAACTGTGGGTAAAGGATAGCTGGGCGTAGGTTAGAGAAAAGCTCTAGGTTTGAACGCATGCCCAACAGACCTTTTTCTGGGCGCACGGACATATCTAGGCCGTCCCATTTAGGTCCACCGACAGCACCTAATAAGATCGCGTCAGACGCTTTAGCTTTTTCAAGCGTTACGTCTGGCAGTGGTGAGCCTGTTTCATCGTACGCTGCGCCGCCTAGTAGAGCTGATTCGTGCTCGATACCTAGGTTGAACTGGCTGTTCACTTGATCCAATACGCGTACGGCTTGTTCTACGATCTCTGGGCCAATGCCGTCACCCGGTAGTACTAATACTTTTTTAGACATGTTCGTGTTCCTTACAGTGAGCGCGCTTCGAATAGCCAAGGCGCCTGTTTCATACGTTTTTCTTCGTAGGCTTTGATCGAGTCTGATTCTTGTAGGGTCAGACCGATGTCATCCAAACCGTTTAGCAAGCAATGCTTACGGAAAGCATCAACTTCAAATTCAAATTCCATTCCAGAAGGTGTTTTAACTTTTTGATTCGCTAGATCAACCGTAAGTTCGTAACCTTCGTTGGCTTCAACTTCTTTGAATAACTGATCCACTTCTTCTTCCTTTAATACGATTGGAAGCAAACCATTTTTGAAGCAGTTGTTGTAAAAGATGTCAGCAAAGCTTGGTGCGATCACGGAGCGAATGCCGAAATCATCCAATGCCCACGGTGCGTGTTCACGGCTAGAGCCACAACCGAAGTTGTTGCGAGCCAATAGTACGCTCGTGCCTTGGTAGCGGTCCTGGTTTAAGACGAAGTCTTTGCGCAAAGGACGGCCCGTGCACTCTTGGTCTGGTTGACCTTCGTCTTCGTAGCGCAATTCATCGAATAAGTTTTTGCCAAAGCCTGTACGCTTGATGGACTTCAAGAATTGCTTTGGAATGATCATGTCGGTATCGACGTTAGCCAAGTCTAATGGCGCAGCGATACCTGTGTGAGTTGTAAATGGACGCATCGCTTACTCCTAGTGTTTAACCAATTCGTTAACGTCAACAAAATGACCGGCAATCGCTGCGGCAGCGGCCATCGCTGGGCTCACCAAGTGAGTACGACCACCGAAGCCTTGGCGACCTTCGAAGTTACGGTTAGACGTGGACGCACAATGCTCGCCATGCCCTAATTTATCTGCGTTCATCGCTAGACACATTGAGCAACCTGGTTCGCGCCATTCAAGACCCGCAGCTGTGAAGATTTTATCTAAGCCTTCTTGTTCCGCTTGTGCTTTAACCAAACCAGAGCCCGGTACCACAATCGCTTGTTTCAACGTATCGGCCACTTTGCGGCCTTTAACGACTTCCGCAGCAGCACGTAAGTCTTCGATACGGCTGTTGGTGCAAGAGCCAATGAAGACGCGATCTAGCGTAATGTCTGCAAGTGTTGATTTGCCTTCTAAGCCCATGTATTTCCATGCGCGAGCGTAGCCTTCGCGTTTGGTTTGATCGTCTTGATCTTCAGGGCGTGGAATCGGCTGGTCAATCGCAATCACCATTTCAGGAGACGTTCCCCACGTTACTTGCGGCTTGATGTCTTCTGCTTTTAATACGACTACTTCGTCGAATTCTGCATCGGAGTCAGAAACAAGATCTTTCCAAGACTCAACCGCCATATCCCAGTGTTCAGCTTTAGGCGCGTACGGACGATCTTTTACGTAGTTGATTGTCGTGTCATCCACGGCGATCAAACCAACACGAGCGCCTGCTTCGATGGCCATGTTACAGACCGTCATACGGCCTTCCATTGATAACGACTGAATTGCTGAGCCGCCGAATTCGATGGCGTAACCTGTACCACCTGCTGTACCGATTTCACCGATAATCGCTAGGACAACGTCTTTCGCTGTTACGTACGGTGCTAATTCACCGTCAACGCGAACCAACATGTTGCGCATTTTCTTCTGTACAAGACACTGAGTCGCCAATACATGCTCGACTTCAGACGTGCCGATACCATGCGCTAGCGCACCGAACGCACCATGAGTTGAAGTGTGCGAGTCGCCACATACGACGGTCATGCCCGGCAGTGTCGCGCCTTGCTCTGGTCCAACGACGTGTACGATGCCTTGGCGGGCATCGGTCATTTTGAATTCAGTGATACCGAATTCATCACAGTTATCGTCCAATGTAGTGACTTGGATTTTAGACACTGGGTCTGCAATCCCATTCACACCGCTCTTACGCTCTTCTACAGTCGTTGGAACGTTGTGATCAGGTGTTGCTAGACTGGAAGTTAAGCGCCAAGGTTTACGATTGTGTAAGCGCAAGCCTTCAAATGCTTGCGGAGACGTTACTTCGTGTAATAGCTGCAAGTCGATGTAGATTAGTGCACTACCATCGTTGCGCTGTTGAACAAGGTGGCTGTCCCACAACTTGTCGTATAAAGTTTTACCTGCCATTGCTTTCTCTCCTAAATAAGCATTGCGTTATGGTACTCAGTCCTCTTAAATTACTCCAATTCATATTTTTCATGTTTTGGATAATTATTTGGAATGATGGACATCACTGAACTGCTCACCTTTATTAAGGTCGCCGAGACAGAATCATTCTCTGCTGCGGCAGACGCCCTATTCATTACTCAACCTGCCGTTAGCAAACGCGTTGCAGCGTTGGAGTCTAACCTAAATGTGAAGCTGTTTGACCGAATTGGTCGTACGGTTCAATTAACGGAGTTCGGTCATCGCTTGTTACCTAAAGCGCGTCGCATCGCCGAAGACTTATCAGACATTAAACGTAGTATGTCGTTGCAAACAGAAGACATCAGCGGTGAGCTGCATATTACCACCAGTCACCACATAGGTTTACACCGTTTGCCCAATACGCTCAAAACGTTCCAACAGCGCTATTCCCAAGCTGAAATCAAGATCGACTTTACGCAATCGGAAGAAGCACACAGGCAAGTGCTGAAAGGTGAAGCAGAAATCGGTGTTATTACCTTGTCTGGTCAGTCTGAACCGATGCTGAATGCGATTCCTATCTGGTCTGATCCGCTTAAATGTGTCGTGAGTGTTGATCATCCGTTGGCACAATGCGCTGAAGTGGATGTTGTCGAGCTTTCGAAATATCCGTGTCTTCTTCCCCATGACAATACCTTCACTCGGCAAATTGCCGAAAAGGTTTTCGCTGTGCATGGGGTGCGCCCACAAGTGCGTATGAATACCAACAATCTGGAAACACTCGCCATGTTAGCGGGGATAGGCTGGGGTTGGTCGTTGATCCCCTCCACGGTGGTCAACGACCAATTAGTCGAACTCAATATGCCAGCCCTTAATGTGGAGCGTATATTGGGCGTGATTCATCATAAACAGCGCACGTTGAGCCAAGCAGCGAGTGCTTTCATTGCGCTACTTCAGACATCTTCTTCCAACTTAGTAGTAGCACCATGAGCCCGAGTGCGGAAGCGATCGACGCTCCCGTAAAGGTCCAAGCATCGCCATAGGCATCCCACGCATAACCAGCAAGGACAGCGCCTAACCCTCCCCCCAGACCAACGGCCAAACCGCCATAGCAGGCTTGGCCTTGGCTCAAATACACTTCTGGAAATAAACGGCGGACTTGCTCAATCGCCGCTATGTGAAACAAAGCAAAGGTCACACAGTGCAAAAGTTGCGTGAATATCACGATCCAAAGACTTTGGGCATACCAACCTACGAGCACCCAACGAACTGTGCCCACGCTAAAGCACAGCGCAAACAAGTGAGTGAGAGATATTGTTTTAACGACATTGCCCCCGTAGATAAATAGGACAATTTCCAGTATCACACCAAACGCAATCAATAACCCAATGCTGCTAGATTCGTACCCCGCATTACTTAGATGCAGCGCGAAAAAGGTGTTAAATGGTGCGTGTGCTAAATAAGACAAAAACGCGATACCAATAAACAATATGACCTTCGTTCGGATAGCAGCGTCATAAAGCGGCCACTGCCGTCTCTTGCAGGCGGTTCAAACGACTGTTCTTTTAGTTTTAGAGTGGTGAGCAATGTTAAGCCAAGACAGATCACAACACTCGGAATAATGACGGATTCAGAGAACCAACCGATCAGAGATCCAACTAGAGTGACAGAGACGATATAGCCAATTGACCCACCTACTCTGATCCGTGAATAAGGTACGTCTAGATGCTTGATACTCCTTACCGCTAACGCGTCTCCCATCGGTGTCATGGCCGCATAGAACATCGCGACAAAGATGGTTAGCCCCCATAGCCAATAGAAGTCTGTCACCCAGAGAAAGGGAATAAAGCCGAGAAAACAACCAACCGCCGCGATCTGTACCGTTCGCTTTGGCTTGCCAGTTTTGGTCGTCAGCCAACCCCAAAAGTGCGGCATAAAAATAGAAGCAAGGGTAAACGTTGCCATAAGTCGACCGATTTGCGAGCCACTAAAGCCGATAGATTTGTAGTAAACCGATAAGTACGGCATCACAATGCCAACTACTGCGATAAAGAAGAAAAAGTAGCCAAACAATGGCCAAGCAATGGGTGCAGCGTCTTTTTTGTACATTCAGCGTGCCTAGTAATTGGTAAAACGCGGAGTATGCGACAAGTGCCTTTGAAATGCATCTACCTTGTATTGGCATATGTCATCTGGCGGCTTATAGGTGATGAAGGGGTATAGTGTGCGACGCTGATGTAGCAAAAGGGCGATATGGACAGCCCTTTTGCTCGGCAATGTGTGGCTTAGCTTACTAGCTTAGTTAAGTTCTTGGCGAGCTTGAGATGCTAAGCGAACATAGGCATTTGCTTCACCATAGTTACTGTAGTCTTTGACGCGCTGTACTAACTCAAAGAATACACCATGCACTTCTTCTGTGTAGCAATGAAAGAACGCGCCATCCTCGTTTTCATCGTACATAATATTGTGCGCTTGTAGTTTCTGGATCAGCGCAGGGTCGAGGCTTAAGCGAGCTTCCAAATCTCGGTAATAGTTGTCAGGGATCGGTAGCTGTTTCTCTTGCCCCATATTCTTGACTGCCGCGAAGATGTCCTTGCACGCAAATGCAATTTGATGGACGCCAGATCCTCCGGCTTTTTGCATAAAGCGTTCTGCTGAGGCTGACCGAGCATTTGTCATGTTAATTGGGATACGTACGGATTTATCTTTATTGGTGGCTGTGCGACTGACGACCAAGCCATGGATATCAGGTAGATCCTGTTTTGGCTCAATATCGAATCCAAAAATAGATTTGTAGAAAAAGCCCGCCGAGAGAAAATCAACGTTCGAGACAGTTTGGCCAACGTGATCTATGCGCGTCAGGCCCACGCCTTGCTCTCCTTGAACACCTTCAATTTCTTCAAAGTCTACATCAAAGAAGCGGTAGCGGCTGTTGGCGCCCACTAGGTAGACTAGGCTATCGCCAATGCCTCGTATCGCGGGAATGTTCAGCTCGCCTGGACCAGCTTGATTGACGAAGCGCTCAGCATGATAGCGCTCGGCCATGCGTAGGGTTTCTTTTACATTGTCAGTGGCTAAGCCGAGAGCGCACACTGAAACACCGTGTTTTTGGAAATGTTCGTGTGCTTGGCTCGCGGGTTCGCGGTTGAGTATTAAGTTGATGTCGCCTTGTCGCATCAAACTGACATTTTTTGACACATGTTGGTGTGTCTCGTGAAAACCCAACTGAGCAAGCGTTCTTATGAGGTCTTCACCCGACTCCCCTTCGATAGCGAACTCTATAAACTCCATGCCTCTAACTTCAGGTACGCTTAACGGGCGGATCTTTTCTTCTACTGCCGAGACGGTTTGATCATCCAGCCAAATAAGGGAACGCATTCCGTCAATGGCCTTGGCTATAGGAGAAGAAGAGCGAAACTCGTCATTAAAGATCTCGTGGGACAGATAATCATCGAAGCCTTTGTCTTTTAGAACCTGCAAAAACTCCACCACAGGCATGTCTCCTTGGCCAGGGAAACACCGAGAATGGCGACTGTAGGTTAAATAGTCTTGCCGAGGCATGACTGGTGCGTCTGCGACTTGAACCAACGCGATCTTATCAACTGGAATTTCGTCTCGCAGCACATCCAGCGTGTTGCCGCGGGAGTACATATGGAAAGTGTCCAGATTAATACCAAGGTTTGGATGGTCTGTTCGTTTTACCAGATCCCAAGCGTCCATATAATCGGCAATATGGTAGCCCCAAGCGAGCGCCTCATAACCTAGCATGATATTTTCGCTTTGCGCCATGTCCGCGAGAAAACGAAGATCCTCTGCGCATTGGTCGCGATTACCTGATGAATAGGACTGAACGTTACTGCACATTAATAGGCGATTCGTCCCCAGCTCATGGGCGACCTCCATTTTTCGCTTGAGCATTTCGCGCTTTTGTAGACGTAATTTTTCCGGCATGCCTTCCATGTCTCGAAAAGGTTGTAAGGCGATGATTTCTAATCCGAGGTCATCTGCCATTTTACGGACGTCTTTTGGAGATCGTTCGTATTGAGTCAGGTCATTCTCGAATATTTCGACACCATCAAAACCTGCTTTTGCAGCGGCTTCGAGCTTTTCTTTTAATGTGCCGGATATAGTGACTGTTGCAAGCGCCGTTTTCATGACACACCTCTTTGTATATCAGATTGGTTATATAAAAATGACGGATTTCTATAGATCTATGGTTAAAACGTTATAAATGATCCTATCACAAGAAATATTGGGCTTTTCGCAAACGGTTAATGAAATATAGCGCCAAAATTAATACCAAAAAGGAATACATAAAAAAGGATTAACCCATTACCATTGACTCGTACAATCCCTTCATTGGTTGATTGTTATGTTGATAGTGTTTCCTTTCTCTAAATCTAATTCACTGCGTGCTCGGAGATCTCTATGCTTGAGAACCGTATAAAATACCGCCACCTTCAATGCTTTTTAGAGGTCACTCGACAAGGTAGTATGGTGAGAGCGGCTGACGCTCTTTCACTCACTCAGCCTGCCGTTTCTAAGAAGTTAAAAGAGTTAGAGGAAATCTTGGGTGTAAGGCTGTTGGAACGCAGTAAAAAAGGGATTGAGCTGACACCCTTTGGGAATGTGTTTTTAGAGCATGCAAGTACCAGTGTTGCGGCGTTAAGAGAAGGTACTGAACGCGTCGCTCAGGCGCAGCAAAAAGGTGTAAGTAACATCAGTGTTGGTGTATTACCGACGGTAGCAACCAGCGTTTTGCCCGAAGCTGTTTTGCGTTTTCGAGAAGGAGGCGTTGAAGCAAGGCTTCATCTTGTGACAGGGGCGAACGCTCTATTAATGAGCCAGCTGCGCGTGGGAGAACTTGACTTGGTTGTTGGGCGGCTTGGTTTACCTGAGGTGATGTCGGGGTTATCATTTCAACATTTATACTCTGAGCAAGTCGCGTTCGCAGTTCGTCCGAACCACCCACTTCTAACAAAAACGAATTTTAAAGTCGCTGATATCGCAGACTATACTGTGCTGTATCCGCCGAAAAATTCGATTACGGCACCGTCAGTGGACCGCTTTCTCCTGTCCCAAGGGGTGAGTAACATTTCCCATAGAATTGACACTATTTCAGATTCATTTGGTAAGGAATTTCTACGTAAAAGCGACGCTATATTTATTATTTCTCGTGGCGTTGTGGCGCGTGAAATTTTTGATGGTGAACTGGCCGAATTACCTGTCGACACTAAGGAAACATTAGGTCCAGTTGGTTTAACTACGAGAGCTGACGCAACGCCTTCCATGACGTTAAAGCTGTTTATGAATGCAGTACGTGAGACCGCAAAAACACTGGATAGCTACTACAATCCTCAGGACAGTTCTTCGCTTTAGGTCATTTAGCATCTGACCATTAGTAAAAAGGAATGATAACTTCGTGGGATCCAGTGACTAGGCACCTGGGTTGTTAACCCCTTGAGCTATATGATGTTCCAAGGTCGTCATTGCACCGTGTACATCACCTTTCATAATGTAATCTAACAGTGCTTTATGTTCACTCTGAGATTTACTGCCTCGAAATGGACGTTTTTGCAAGGCTAAGAGTTGGTAGCGCATGTATTGCTCTAACACAGATGTGTGGTAACGAATCATTTGGTTAGAGCCGCAATTTGCGACGATTGTCTTGTGAAAATCGCGATCGGCTTGTTCCCATGCTTGCACATGAGCGCGCTCATCTTGCATCATCAGCTCTTCCATACAGCTGAGACGATAATGTGCCGAGATTACATCGGATTTCCAATCCATTGCCCCGTCTTGGTTGTTCATGGACTTTTCCAATCCAGTCAACTCTAGCATGGTGCGTAACTCAAAAAGCTCGTACAAATCTTCTTTTGATACAAGTTGCACGCTAAAGCCTTTTTGATCAATGAAGCGTACAAACCCATCCGATACTAATCGCATTAGTGCTTCACGTAGCGTGTTTACACTGGCACCGTAGCGGCTTTTGAGTTGATTGAGTTTGAGTTTTACCCCTGGTTCGAGTTGGCCTGTCATGATGTCGACACGAAGTTGTTCGTATACTGACTGACCGACCAATTTTTTCTCTACAGTTTCTAGCATGGAAGTATTCGGGCTCTTCTTAGTTGTTATACCCAAATATCGAACAGCGATATTCAGTGGTAGTATTCTATCAGGAATACCGCCACTGTTAACTGAGTCCTTTAGATAAATATGCGATCTAAATTAGTGAGCTGGTCACTTCATATTGTTCTCGGAAACGGTTCCAAACAGGTTCAACGTCTTGTACTGATTGATCTGTGAAGATTTCGAACGCATCCAACGCTTGGTAAAAAAACAAATCAAAGCCAGAGACAATTTTGAGATTGGCTTGATTTGCCGCGATTAAAAATTCGGTATCAATGGGTGTATAGACAGCATCAAAAGCCCAAGACTGGCCACCAAAATATTCTGGCGAGAGAGGCGTTCCCGGTGTTGTGTAATGCCCGACCGGTGTGCAGTTAATTAGCCCATCAGCTTGTTTTGCTGCATCCCCTATGTCCTCGGGGGCGATATAACGAGCTTTGAAGCCATAAACATTGATAGCGTCCACTAAGGACTGAGCCCCTGCCGCATTTAAATCAGACACCATTAATTCGGTCGCACCTAACTCGAATAGCGCAAATCCTATGGCTCGCCCTACTCCCCCTGCACCTATCAACAGTACTTTTCCCGCGGGCGATGATCCTATTCGACTACGATACCCCCGTATAAAGCCTGTGTAGTCGGTATTGTAGGCAAAGATTTTGCCGTTTTTTATGCGCAAGGTATTGCTTGCTCCGATTTTTTTGACTGCATCATTCACTTCTTCAGCACGTGCAATGGCGATCTGTTTGTATGGGAAGGTTACATTTGTACCGTTAAAACCGGCTGCAAGCATTTCATCTAATTTGTGGCTGAATGCTTCGGGGCTACCGTCAGTCGGTATTTGAAGCTCATAGCTGACAGGCAAGGTACAAAGATCGCCTAGCATACGATGAAGAGCCGGTGATCGTGAGGCGTCGATGTTTTGACCGATTAAGCCGAGTTTACACATGATGATAATCCTAATTTTAGGCTCGAAACGTGAGCGAGCGCCATGTCATGATTATTGAATGATTACAAAATTATCCTATATTTTTTGGTTTGGTCAAATAACGATTTTGACAAATTCATAAATCAAATACAAAAATAATGATATCGGGTGGTTCCCGAATTTGGAGAACTGATATGAAACTGTCAAAGAAATTAATGCTTAGCCTTGCTGCTGCAGGGATTGCCAGCTCAGTCAATGCTGCTGATTTAACGCTAACTCTTGGTCATGTTGATCCTCAAGACTGGACAAACTCTAAGAAAGGCGCAGCAACGCAAGTATTTAAGAACCTTGTTGAAGCAGAGTCAGGTGGTCGCATAGAGGTTAATGTCTATCCAGCGGGCCAGCTAGGCGGTGAAACCGATTTGGTTCAATCTGCCCAAGAAGGCATGATTAGCATGGCCATGGTATCTGGTGCTTTTGCCAAGGTATGTAAAGAAGCCGCAGTTCTAGAAATTCCTTATCTTTTCCCCTCTGCGCCAGTCGCTTGGGATGTGCTTGATGGTGAATTTGGTGATGCATTATCGGAACATTGTTTAGAGAAAACTGGCTTGCGTACGCTGTCATATGGCGAGACTGGTTTCCGTAATTTCACCAACTCTAAGCGCCCTGTTGCAGAGCCTGCGGACCTTGAAGGCTTGAAGATTCGAGTGATGACACTGCCTTTGTATGTTGAAATGGTTAAAGCCATGGGCGCAGAGCCTACACCGATCGCATGGCCTGAGGTGCCTTCCGCGCTAACAACGGGTGTTGTTGATGGTCAGGAAAACCCTGTTGGCGTGATCAATTCCAATAAGTTTTACGAGTTCCAAAAGTACCTGACGCTTGACGGCCACGTTTACGGCACTGACTTTTTAGTGATCAATGACGATCTATATTCAGGTTTAAGTGACCAAGATCGTGCAATTATTGATCGTGCAGCGAAAGTTGCAGGCACCGTTGGGCGCGCGATTCAGCAGTTTACGTCTGCTCAAGGTCTTAAATCTCTTGCTGAAAACGGTATGGAGATCACAACACCTACCACTGAACAGTTAGCGAAATTCCAAGCAGCTGCTCAACCAGCGGTTCTTGAATGGCTACGAGGTGAAGTAGATGGCGAGTGGATCGATCGTGTCCAAGCCTCTGTAAAAGCTGCAGCGAACAAATAAATCCGCATCCTGCTATGATAAATTGAACGAGGAGTCTAACGTTAGGCTCCTTGACTTCAACTCTCTTCAAAAATCGGATTATCCCATGAAGCGCCTCTATAAATACCTGCTGTCATCTCTGACAGGCACTTCTCTTTTTGTAGTATTTGCTGTTGTATTTGCCAGCAGTCTAAGCCGCTACCTGTTTAATTCTCCCATCCAATGGGCTGAAGAAGTGGCAAAATACGCCATGATCTACGGCACCATGTTCGGAATGGTTCTTTGTTACCTAGAAGGTATTCATATTCGTTTTACATTTCTCGAAGACGTTGCCCCCAGACTACGTGGCTCTTTGAATTTTATCGCAGATATTGTCGCACTCGTTTCTGGAGGGATCTTATGTTACTCCGGTTACCTGTTTATGATGAAGCGCGGCGGCATTCAAGCACCCGGTACGGGCATAGAAATGTATTACTTTCAAGTCGCAATGGTAATCGGAGGAGCTGGTCTCTCTATTGCCGCTGTTATACGAGTTTGCGAACAAATTGCTCTGTTTAAAGCGGCATCAAAGGAGGCTCGATAATGTTGGGATTCGCTATTCTCCTTTTTTTATTAATCATTGGCAGTCCGATAGCCTTTGCCGTTCTATTGGCTGTGGTTGGTCATGTTTCAACGCTTCCGTTTAATGTCAGCCTTGTTGCTCAACGTATTTTCGCGGGGCTGGATTCTTTTTCAATTCTGGCAATTCCTCTTTTTGTGCTGGCTGGGGAATTGATGAACGAAAGCGGTATTACCGGTCGGATTATTAACTTTGCTAACGCGCTGGTGGGACATATGCGTGCTGGTCTCGCACAGGTTAATATTTGGGCATCTGTGATTTTTGCTGGGCTTTCAGGTTCGGCCGTTGCAGATACGTCTGCACTTGGTCGGGTGTTTATTCCCACCATGGAAAAAGAAGGCTATCCGCGTTCGTTTGCCGCAGCTTTGACAGCCTCCTCCTCCGTTATTGGCCCTATGATTCCGCCGAGTATACCGGTCATTATTTACGCACTGATCACCAGTGGCGTCTCTGTACCAGCGCTATTCTTAGCGGGTGTTGCCCCAGGTATATTTTTGGCGTTTGGTTTATCTATATATGTTTACTTTTATGCGGGTCACTATGCCCCCTTAAAAGAAAAGCTATCAATGAAAGAGCGCTTAAAAGCGTTTTTTGATGCATGGGTACCATTGTTTATGCCGGTATTCATCGTTGGTTCGATTCTTACTGGTATCGTGACTCCAACCGAAGCGGCCGCGTTCGCTGCAGCATACGCATTGATTGCCGGTATGACCATTCTCAAAAGTCTAAAAGTTTCTCAGCTTCCGAGCATATTTGTTCGGGCGATGCGTGACTCCTCAGTGATTCTGATTGTTATTGCGGTCATATCGGCGGCAAACTGGTTACTAACCTTTTCCCGTGTGCCGCAAACGGTGTCCGCGATGGTGTTAGAACAAGTATCAAGCCCTTGGATGTTCTTATTGTTGGTAAACGGCATATTGCTCGTGGTAGGACTGTTCTTAGAAGGGATTGCTGCGATGCTTATTTTGCTGCCAATCTTGCACCCCATAGCGATGAGTTTAGGAATCGATCCGGTACATTTTGGAATCGTGGTGATATTTAATTTGATGATCGGATTGGTCACACCACCGATGGGTATATGTTTGTTTGTTTCTAACTCGATCGCTAATGTAGGTATTGCAGCGATCTCGCGACAAATAATGCCAATGTTCTTAGTCGAGTTAGCAGTATTGATGCTTATTACATTTGTGCCTGCTACGGTAACCTTTCTTCCGCGACTATTTGGATATTAGAGTAATTCTCTCTCTGGAAAGCCTTTACCAAGTGTTGGTAAAGGCTTTTTTTATGCCAATCAAGGCGAATCATCAAGTTTGTCTATCTCACCCCTCTCCAACAATTTTGGATTGTTAAAGTAATTAAAGTTCATAAAGTTTTACTTAATTCTTAGGAATTACATGCTAGTGTTGAAAATATAGTCACGACCAATGTATGGAGTTGAAGGACCATGAGCAACGCGAATATCGAATGGTGGCGTGGAGCGGTGATTTACCAAGTTTATCCGCGCAGTTTTTATGATTCCAATAGTGATGGCATTGGTGATTTGGCAGGTGTTACTCAGCAGATCAAGTATATTGCTTCTCTCGGTGTAGATGCCATTTGGCTTTCCCCATTTTTCACTTCCCCGATGAAGGACTTTGGTTATGATGTATCAGATTATTGTGATGTCGACCCTATTTTTGGCTCGCTGACGGATTTTGATGCACTCATTGAAGCAGCGCATCATCATGGCATCAAGGTAATCATAGATCAGGTTATGAACCATACGTCGGATCAACACCCTTGGTTCAAGGAGTCGCGCGACAGTAGAGACAATGATAAGGCAGATTGGTATATCTGGCATGACGCTAAGCCAGACGGAACCGCTCCCAATAATTGGCTGTCTGTTTTTGGTGGTCCTGCGTGGCAGTGGGACAGCCGTCGGCGCCAGTATTATCTGCATAACTTTCTAGACAGTCAGCCAGATTTAAACTTTCACAACGAAGATGTAGTGAATGCCCTCCTTGATACCGTCAAATTTTGGCTCGATCGAGGGGTCGATGGTTTTAGATTAGACACGGCTAATTACTTTTATCACGATCAAGAGCTAAGGGATAACCCGCCTAAGCAAGAAGTAGTTGAAGGCAGCATAGGTGTTAGTTTGGATAACCCGTACGGCTATCAGCTACACCTTTATGATAAATCGCGACCTGAGAACATTGGCTTTCTTATGCGCCTGCGCAAACTGCTTGACCAGTATCCAGGCACAACGACGGTAGGTGAAGTGGGATGTGATTTTTCATTAAAGACAATGGCAGAGTATACGCAAGGGAACGATAAGCTTCATATGTGCTATTCATTCGATCTCTTAACGCATGATAATACGATGACGCACATCAATCACACTATGACGACGATAGAGGAAGGTTTGGGTACCGGTTGGCCATGTTGGTCAATGAGTAATCATGACGTAGAGCGCGTGGCATCGCGCTGGAATCACGGTGAGGCGAACTCAGCACGTAGTAAAGTATTTATGGCGATGTTGCTGTCACTGCGTGGTAGCGTGTGTTTGTATCAAGGTGAAGAATTAGGGTTGCCAGAAGCAGAACTGACGTTTGAACAGTTGGTAGACCCCTTTGGGATTAACTTCTGGCCAGAGTTTAAGGGCCGAGATGGTTGTCGTACACCGTTCCCTTGGGAAAATAACGCGACGGGAGGTTTCAGCGAACATGATGAGCCTTGGCTACCGGTTGCAGAGACTCATAAAGCCCTCGCAGTGTCGGAACAGGAAGGAGATCGTCATTCGGTGTTACATGCCTATCGTGATTTTATCCACTTGCGTAAGCATCATTCAGCCCTGGTCAATGGTGATATTGAGTTTATGTACAGTGACGACGTTGTGCTGATTTATCGCCGCTATAATGAGTTTGAAAATCTGCTTGTGGCGGTGAATACCAGTAACCAAGATCATCTCTCTGCTCCGCTTCCGCTTGTCGCTAGCGATATGGTTTTACCAGAGAGCATTCGCTCAGGGAGGTTTGAATCTCAGTCATTGATACTGCCACCCTATTCTGTCTACATTGGAAATATAGAATCCTAAATTGAAAAACGGGGCGAGAGCCCCGTTTTGTTTAATGCAATTTCAATTTTGGTTTGACGACTTTTCCTATGCGTTGTGCCGCCAAGATGACCATCGCCTTGACCCAGCCATGTATGGCGATGAGGTGTAGGCGGTAGAGTGATATGTAAACAAACCGTGCTAAACGCCCTTCGATAAACATAGAGCCTTTCATTAAATTGCCCATCAGACTGCCAACAGTACTATAGCTGCTCAAGTTCACCAATGACCCGTAATCCTTATATACGTACTCCTTGAGGGGTTCATTCCTAAAGTCTGCTGTGATGTTTTGATAAACTAGGCTTGCCATCTGGTGCGCAGATTGTGCTCTAGGCGGAACTAATGACCCGTTTGCTTGTTCACACGCACAGCAATCCCCTAGCACATAGATGTTCTCATGGCCCTTTGCGCGCAGTGTTTGCTCAACCAGTACTTGATTGTTACGGGTGGTGCTGAATGCTTCAATTTGCCCCATAAAATCTGGCCCTTTAACGCCTGCTGCCCAGATCATGAGGTCGGCTTCGATATATTGTTCGTCAGCGGTTTTCAGCCCGTCTAAGGTTGCTTCTGTGATGCGCGTGCTTTCTCTCACCTTTACGCCAATTTTTTCCAGCTCTTTTTTCGCGTTGTTTGCTATGCGCTCAGGGAGAGCAGGCAATATACGAGGGCCTGCTTCAATCAACTCAACCTTAACTTTATCGGCTGACATTTCAGGCATGCCATAAGCCTTGAGTAGATGGGCGACGTGAAACAGTTCGGCCGATAACTCTACGCCTGTGGCTCCACCCCCAACAATGGCTATTCTGAGTTTTGAATCACCACCTTGCTGGTGGACGCGCAGAAATTGTGTCAGAAGTGCTTGTTGAAAGCGTTCTGCTTGTCGGTGCGAATCCAAAAAGAAACAGTTGTCTGAGACGCCGGGCGTGCCGAAATCATTACTCACGCTGCCAACGGCCAGAACTAGAATGTCGTACGGAACTTTTCGTGGAGGTAGAACTTCTTTTCCCTTTTCATCGAGGATCGCTTTTAACCGTACCACCTTTTCTTCTGTATCAATGTCATATGCGGTACCGAGTTGAAAGGTGTAGTGGTGTTTAGCAGAGTGCGCTCGGTAGTTGATACCGTCGGTGTTGATATCGATTGATCCAGTAGCGACTTCGTGTAGCAGAGGTTTCCAAATGTGAGTTTGTGATTTATCGATCAACGTGATGTCGGCGTGCTTACGTTTTCCGTAGCCGTTGCCTAACTGTGTAACAAGCTCAAGACCGCCTGCACCGCCTCCCAGTACAACAATACGTTTCATAAATTTTGCCCTAAATTGTGAATGATTTGCTAAACATTCGCCTGCTTAGCAAATCACTCTCTATACAGCGTATGGACTACATTGTTTCTCGTCGTGCCAAGATTCGATCTAGTGCGTTGGCAAATGCGGCCTTGTCTTTATCTCCGAATGGTGCAGAACCACCCGTGTCGATACCGCTAGAGCGCATTTGATCCATGAAGTCTCGTATCGCTAATTTCTGCTTGATGTTATCTTGCGAGTATTCTTCACCTTTAGAAGTAAGCACTTGTGCGCCTTGTTTCAAGCAGTCGGACGCCAATGGAATATCTGAGGTGATGACTAAATCATTGGGCTCAATGTTGTCTTCAATATACTTGTCTGCCTCATCGAAGCCGCTCGGTACGATTTTACGAGACACCCATTTTGAATTAGGTAAAGGTATGGCGATATTGGCGACGAATATACACTCAACTTCGCATCGTTCGGACGCTTTTATTAGGATGGGCTTTATGGCTTTCGGGCACGCATCCGCGTCAACCAAGATTCGCATGAATAACTCCTATAGACAGAATCGACATTATTACGAGTTATTGAAAATTTGGCTATAGGCAGATGCATTAGATTTGAAAAAATTGAAAATAAGAGTGGCAGGCGCTTCGGATGAAACGCCTTTTAAATAAATTATTTATCAAAATTATTTTAATAAATCGACATTGTACGTCTCTGTATCAGTATCTGATTTCGTTTTAAATGAATGCATTGCTGCGTAATGCATGGCCGCACGGGGCAGAATGTTTGCAAGGTAAAAAGACGTTTTGTTGCCCCATGATTGCGGCTTCTTGTCACTTTGATTGCCGCGAAGCATTAGCCATCCACCGATCACATATCCACTCAGCATCAGATAATCATACGCCGCTTTTTCTGGCACCAAGTGTTGTTGAAGGAGTAAGTTTGTTGCGTTTTCAAGGTGCTCCAGATGTGGCGCAAACAGCGCTGCCTCTTGAGATGATATATTCGATAAATCACTTCGGATCTCTTTTAGCAGAGCGATCATTGCCACACCATTATCGCCTACCAATTTTCGTCCCACTAGGTCTAGAGCTTGAATGCCATTTGTTCCTTCGTATATGGGCAGTATTCGTGCATCACGTAGCATTTGTGCAATACCCGTTTCTTCGATGAAGCCCATTCCACCGTGCACCTGAACAGACAGGGAGGTGATTTCCTGAGCGAGTTCTGTCATCCACCCTTTTACAATCGGAGTATAAAGGTCTGTGCGTTGTTGATGTGTTTTGTCTACCTGCTTTAAATCTGATTCGACTGATGCGGTATACATGAAGGCTCGCATAGCGGATAGAATACTACTCATTTGCCAAAGCATGCGCCCCACGTCCCCATGGTACGCTATCGCAGTTTTATCCTTTGATCCTCTACGAGATCCTTGTTTGCGCTCAAACGCATACTCAAGTGCCATTTGATATGCGCGTTCTGCGATGGCCAGCCCTTGCAGTCCGACACTTTGTCGAGCATTGTTCATCATGGTGAACATTGCGGCTAAGCCTTTATTCTCCTCACCTACAAGATACCCTACGGCCCCCTCATTGTCTCCAAACTGCATGACGCAGGTGGGTGAACCATGAATGCCTAATTTGTGTTCAAGTGATATAGGAAATACGTCATTTCGTTGGTCAGGATTGCCGTCCGAATCAAGTACAAATTTCGGCACTAAGAATAATGAGATGCCTTTGACACCTTCTGGCGCATCGGGTAAGCGGGCAAGTACCAAATGAATGATGTTGTCAGTCATTTGATGGTCACCCCAAGTAATGAATATCTTCTGCCCGAACACTCTGTAGTGATCTTCCTCTTTAACCGCTTTGGTCTTTATGGCGGATAGATCACTGCCTGCACTAGGCTCTGTTAGATTCATAGTGCCCGTCCATTCGCCAGAGATCATTTTTGGTAAATAGGTTTGTTTGAGAGCATCATTTGCATGTGTTTCGATGGCATCGATCGCTCCTTGCGTGAGCAAGGGGCAAAGCGAGAAAGCAAGGTTGGCGGATTGAACCCCTTCATTTACGGCTACTTCAAGAGCTCGTGGTAACCCTTGACCACCATATTCTTCCGATGCACTTAGCGTTGTCCATCCCGCTTCACACAAATCTTGGTACGCTTCTTTGAAACCAATCGTTTCTTGGACGCTGAGGTTTGAAAGGGTCGGCCAGTTTTTGTCGCCATCTCGGTTGGTCGGTGCTAGCCGCTGTTCAGAGAATTTGGCGGCCTCAGATAGAATTGGATCTAAAAAATCGTAGGAATAATTCGGAAAATGAGCTGCAATGCGCTCGATATTTGCGATGTGCTCAAGACAGAATCGAACATCGTCTACGGGATAGCGATAACCACTCATAAATCACTCCTAGTCACGTTAGGTTTTGATTAAAGAGTGGTCAAAAACGCTATTTTCATCAATGGCATACTGTGGCGAATTTAGTGACAATTCAGTTCAGGTAATGCTAAGGCGATAATGTTTGATAGTCTGCATGCTTGCGATATTCGCCAGGTGTCATTCCTGTCCATTTTTTAAAGGAACGATAGAACGCGCTTGGTTCGTCAAAGCCCATTAGTGACGCTATCTCATTGAAAGAGAGCTGGGGCGCATTAATATACGTAATAGCGGCTTCTTTGCGGCATTCGTCTTTGATTTGTTGGAACGAGGTTTCTTCATCCGCAAGACGCCGCCGCATCGTAGAAACACTCATATTGAGATAAGAAGCAACTTCCTCAGCACTGAACATTTCCTGAGAAAAATCTTTTCCTAAAATGGAAATGATTCGTGACTTTAGACTGTTATCGTTATCCACCATTGCGAGCAACTGATACGGTGCTGTTTTCAAGAAGCTTCTTAAGCTGTCTTCATTTTGTACGAGTGGCATGTCTAAATAGGTGGCAGGGAAAACTAATGCGTTCGCATGTTGGCCGAACTTCACATCTGATTGAAACAATGTGCGATAGTACTCGATGTCATCAGGTCGAGAAGTTGTAAAGTAAGCGGCTTTTAATGCCAGTCGACGACCTATGAGCCAGCTTACAAAATGATGCCACATAGACAATGTCGTTCGGACGCGTTCCATTGACTCAAAGGCTTCGTCCAAAGAAGTGTTGCTGGTTTCAATCGATGAGACTGGGGCAAAGGTGATTTTTGCATAACGCCCTTTTTTAACCACGATAGGTTTTATGGTTGGGCCTCGACAAATCTCATAGAAGTCACTGCATCGTCGTAACGCTTGGGCGAGGTGCTTGGAATGCAATATGCAAAGGCACATCATTCTAAAAGAGCCATTTGGCATCTTGCCCCCGCTAAGAATGCCGAAAGATTCGTCTTTCATTAGCTGCATAATGCGCTGATACAATAAGCCGTATCGATACGCCGATATAGGAGTGTTACCAGCCAGCTCTGATGTTGTTATACCCACTTCATTGAGTAACTCAGTTGTATCACATCCTTGCTTTTCGACTGCGCCAATAAGATAGCGAACACTCGAAGCAGGGACAGAAGCCCTCGAATCCATCACTAACCTCCTTATTCAGACATAAAAAAGGCCACAGTAACTGCAGCCTTTTAACGTAAGAGTTATTAGTTTTGCTCTGTTAGAGCATCTAGCAACTCTTCTTGAGTCAGTTCTTCAGAATCTTTAACTGAAGATGTTGAACTTTTTGCCTTAATCTCTGAAGGCTTTGGTGTAAACGTAAAGCGCTTTGGGCGAACTTTTGGTTCTGGTGCTTCTGGTTCTGGTAACAAACCTTGGCGCTCCAGCTTGCGTAGCGCTTGCTCTTTACGTTGCTTAATTTTTTTAGCATCAAAACGAGACGTAGGGCTGGCGGCCTTACGCGCTTTTTTCTGCTCCTTCATCATTTCCTTCGTGCCGGTTTTAGCCAACTTCCCTTTCAGGCTACGGGATTTTTTCGAGCGAGACATAATAAACCTCTTTAACAAGCCGTCTATTGTATCAATCTAGTCTAATCACGTCACGAGGATTAACCAACTAGCACAAAACTAGCAGTCGGCTTTGAATGAGCGATGGCCTTTCTTACGCATATTGCCTGCTTCACGCAGCAAAGTCTTTGCTTCACTCATATTGCCTTCTGCAATGGCAGCGTCCACTGCAACAAAGACGTCAATCGTTTCATCGATAACGGATTGAAATTGCGTTAATCGTTTCTCTAACTCATCGCCTTTCAAGCCTTTTTCTTTGAATAAGTAAGGTGTTTGACCTCTTGCTTCACGTAACACCGCGATAATGTCGTCGACGCGCTCCCCTGCGGCGGCAGCATCATCACTTCGCAGATCAAAAGAAAGAGATTTTAAATCCGTTTTTAAGTCATTCATGTTGCCTGCCAAGGCTGTTTCCCCACAGTGGGCATATGCTCCCGTAGTAAACATAGACAAGCCCACAGTAGTTACTAAGCACCCAATTGTTTTTTTCATTGAAAACATCACTCTCTCCTTTGATGAAATTTGTTTATATCCAAGATTATCATTTATAACGTGAACGTATAACGATACTTACTATATTTTTGCTATTTTTGATAGGTAGAATAAGACATATAGCGTCGCTGGTAGTTCCAGCATTACTTTTGGCTGATTAAAGTTAACTATATAAACTTATATTAATTCGTAGGTTAGAAGGTGAGATTAATAAAACGTTGTACTGGGATCTTCGTGTGTTGTTGGCTGATAATCGGCCAAACCTATGCCGCTGAGTGTGATGACAGAAGTGCTAAAGAAGCCGCTATGGACGCATCGGAAGGGTTGCTGGGCGGAGAAAGCTTTCGTGTGCCACTTGTTTTAAAACGACATCACCCCAGCAAAAGAAAAGAGGTCGCAACGTACTTTCAACGAGGCGACCTCTATTATACTTTATTCTGGCTCGTCGACGGTAACTGTCGAGCCAATTTTATCAAGCGTACTCAAGGGAAGTATTAATCATTCTTTTTTGATTTTTCTTTCTTTGAGTCAGCTTTTTCTCCGTTCTTCTCGTCTTTGTCGTCAGATTCATCGTCATCTTGACCGAGCTTTGAGATCTCCTCCAAGCGTTTGATGATCATCGCAGATAAAGTGCCTTCAGGGTAACTTCCGTCTTCATTGGCTTCACCTGCTTCCAACCCAGTTAGCAAATGTAACGCTTCGTCCGCGTTTTCGATCGCATAGACGTGAAATTTACCGTTTTTAACCGCTTCTAACACATCATCATTTAGCATTAAGTTGATCGCATTAGATTTTGGAATGATGACACCTTGGGTGCCGGTTAGACCACGAGCATTACATACATTGAAAAAGCCCTCAATTTTTTCATTAACACCGCCAATCGCTTGTACTTGGCCGTATTGATTGAGGGATCCTGTGATCGCCAAATCTTGGCGCAATGGAACGTTTATAAGTGCGGATAGTAAACAACAAAGCTCCGCTGTTGATGCACTATCACCATCCACATAACCGTAGCTCTGTTCCATGGCAATTGATGCGGATATGTCTAAAGGGAAGCGTTGAGCATACCGATGACCTAAATAACCAGACAGTATCAATACGCCCTTAGAGTGAATGTTTTGTCCTAAATTGGATTCACGTTCAATATCAACAATCCCTTTACCACCTGGATATACTGTTGTTGAGATGCGAGCCGGTGCACCAAAGCTACTGTCACCAATTTGCATGACCGTTAAGCCGTTAATTTTGCCGATCGCCTCTCCTTCACTATCGAGTAAAATAGTGCCATCAACAATTTCTTCGATGATCTTTTCTGCTACGCGCCCAGTGCGGTGTTTCTTCGCCGCTAGAGCACGTTGTACGTGAACATCGGTGATCATGTCGTCTTTTGCAAGCTGACGATTAAAGTCTGCTTCACCTAGTAGTTCGAATACATCGCCTATTTTGGCCGCCATTTCTTTCTGATGTTCTGCTAAGCGACTACTGTACTCAATTAAACGAGCGACGCCTTTTGGTGACACGTCAGCATAACCTTCTTTAGATACACGATCTTTAAGCAAACGTGCGAAGGCATTTTCAGTTTCCGCATTACGTTTAAGCGAATCGTCGAAATCTACAAGCACTCGAAACATTTCTTGGAAGTCTGGGTCCGCATCTTGCAATAAGTAATAAATATCACGGGAGCCAATTAGGACGACCTTCACTTGCAAAGGTAAATCGTCAGGTGAAAGTGTGGTTGTACTCATCAACCCCATATCGGCATAAGGATGTTCTATGCGTAATGTTTTGCTTTTCAGCGCACGTTTAAGGGCTTCCCAAAGGTAGTGATCTGTAAGCAGTTTCTCAGCATCTAAAATTAGGTAGCCGCCGTTGGCAGCATGTAGGCTACCTGATCGTATTAAGCGGTAGCTGGTGACCAGCATCCCCTGCTCACTACTGTATTCAACTTGGCCAAACAGATTACGGTAGGTAGGATGTGATTCGTACACAACCGGCTGACCGCCGTCTGGTTTATGCGTCACAGCAATATTGGGCAAATACATTTCTTCATACAATGTGCGGCGACTGGAATCGTCACGATTATCCGTTCCTTTGTCGTCGACAAACTGATCGATGATCACTTTGTCCAAGTCTTCACGCATGGCTTTGAGATAGGCTGTTAGTGCTTCGTCTTCCGAATATTTTTCAAACAGAGGCGCTATCAGTGGGTCTAGCCCTTCTTTCACTGTCTCTAAGTTTAGTTCTCGCAGTTGTTCGTAAGAGATACGTTTCCATGTCGGTAAGCTAAGTAGCTCGTCGTTCAGCATTCCCTCTAGCTCCGACACACCTGCTTGGAACGCATCGCGTTCTTCATCAGTGAGTGTCGCGAAGTCAGCTTCATCAAGTGCTTTACCTTCGCGCATGGGCGCAAAACTAACCGATGACGCATCGCGGAACATTGCCACGCCAATTTTGGAAGCGTGACGTTCGACTAGATTTATGGCCGTTTCATACTGTTCGTTGAACGCCCTATCGATCGCACTTTTTTGTTGTTGATAATCTGGGTTTTCGAAAGCGGCTGGAAAAGTGGACATCAACCCATCTATTAAAATGCGTATATCCTGTTCAAACTGCTTCGCCTCACCTGGCTTAAATTCGATCGCTTTGGGTGAGTGTGACTCTTTAAAGTTATTGACGTAGACCCACTCGCTAGGTGTTGATCTCCGCTTAGCTTCGCTTTTAAGGTAGCTAGTTACATAGGAAGATCGGCCAGTACCAGAATCCCCCATTACGAATATGTTGTATCCTGGACGGTGCATGGCTACACCAAATTGAATGGCTTCTACAGCGCGTTCTTGCCCAAGAATCCCGCTAAGCGGTTCCATTTCATTGAGTGTTTCAAATGGTAGTGACGATTCATCTAGTTTTGCACAAAGGCTGGTATGGGGTAACGATTGAACCATTTTTGACATCTAGCAGGTCCTTGTAGTGGGCTCAACACACTCAGTGCTGAGCCAATCTTTTATAGGTTATTAGGTGGTTTAGCCGAGCACTTCGCTGGGGTTGACCTTAGAGAATTTGCGGTGAAAATTTTGAGCACTGATCTCAATTAGCTCCTCATACCGAACTTGCTTGATATCAGCAACAAACTGCGCCACATCTCGAACATATTTGGGCTCATTCTTTTTGCCGCGGTGTGGGACTGGCGCAAGATATGGTGAGTCAGTCTCGATGAGCAGCGATTCGAGTGGCAATTTCCGTACGGTATCACGAAGGTCTTCCGCATTCTTAAAGGTGACGATACCTGAGATAGAAATCAAGTAGTTCAAATCAAGCGCAGCCCGAGCCATAGCGTAGTCTTCAGTAAAACAATGTACGACGCCGCCTACCGCGTCGTTTCCATGAGATCGGATTAAATCCAATGTATCTGCTTTAGCATCTCGAGTATGGATGATGGTAGGTAGCCCTTGACGTCCCGCTACGTCCAAATGGATTGCAAAGCTTTCCTGCTGAGCGCGATGTTGCTCAGGGTCTTTATCGTAAAAATAGTCCAAGCCCGTTTCGCCGATAGCAACCACTTTGCTTTTGGTAGACAGAGACTCTAACGTATCTCCAGTACTAAGTAGTCCTTCTTTGTGAAGCGGGTGAACGCCACAGCTAGCAAATACTCCCGGACGAGACGTAAAAGCGTACACGTCATTGAAGCCGTCTAGGTCAACGGAAATGGTGAGTATTTGCTCTACACCGTTTTCTTTCGCGGCATCCAGCGCTCCGTCTAGTCGCCCTTCATATGGAGCAAGATCAATTTTATCTAAGTGACAATGAGTGTCGATTAACATGTATTTACCAAGAATTTAATTCGCCGATTAGCTGTATAGTGGGGTTAAGATGAGTTTTATCAAGGTCGGCTTTAAGTTGCGTCAAGTTTGATGAGATGGTCATCAAACGATATAAGTCATAGTGCGTTAAAAGATTTTCGACAGTGTTCTTAACGTCCTTTTGACACGATCCTGTCACTGAATAATTTAGTGCAATATGAATCAGGGCGGATACCCCATCAACAAAGTCACGTAAGCGCTCATTGTTGACAGATGCAACCAATTCGTCTGATCGGATTTCTCCTCCAAGCCAGCGAGACAAATCAGCAGGCAATGATTGCATCATCTCAGCGCTGGAGGATTCAGCGAGCTGCAAAAGACGAAAAGGAGATTGAGAGAACCAAAGCAACTCTCCCGCGCCTTGTTTGCCTTCTTGTTGAAGCCAGTGAATGGTTTGCTCTGTCGTTGGATTTGCTAAGGTTAAACGTTGGCAGCGACTGATAATTGTTGGCATTAAAGAACGAGACGTATTGCTGGTTAGTAAAAAGTACGTTGAGGATGGCGGTTCTTCTAGCGCTTTTAATATCGCATTGGCAGCGTTGATGTTCATATTATGAGCATCATAGATTAAGACAACTTTGGTATGCCCTAGTTGAGGCTTATTAGATACTTTTGAGACAACTTGTCTAACGGCATCTACTTTGATTGTCCCTTGTGATCCATCTAACGTTAACCAATCTGGGTGTGTTTCAGCTTTAGCAAGTTCACATGAATGACACACGCCGCATGGAGCTTTTGCAATATTTTCACACAAAAGTAACTTCGCAAGCCGCTCGGCAAAGAAGTGCTGTCCAACGCCGTTGGTGCCTGTCAACAATAAAGCATGATGAAATGCCCGATTGTGCCGCCATTGGCTAGCCAGTTGATAAGGGGCCTCAAGCCATTCGGGTAGCATCATTATGAACTAACCTGCGTAAGAAGCTCATCTAGGATTTTGCGTATTTGCTGCTCGACAGCGTCCTGAGCAACGCTGGCATCTACAACTTTAAAGCGAGAAGCATTTTCTTCTGCGCGTGCCAAGAATCCATTTCGCACTTTTTCGTGGAAAGTAATGGACTCACCATCAAGTCGGTTAGCATCGCCACGGGATGAAACACGCTCTAAACCAATTTCAACGGGCACATCAAGTAGGATCGTCGCGTTGGGCATAGCATTCTTTAAATAAGTATTCACCAACTCATCAATGAGCTCTTTATCAATGCCGCGCGCTAATCCTTGGTAGACGTAGGAAGAGTCTACGAATCGGTCGCTAATTACCCACTTACCTTCTTCGAGTGCGGGTAAGATTGTTTGCTGGATGTGCTGTACTCGGGCAGCGAATACGAGCAACAATTCAGCGTATTTGCTGACGTGTTCTTCTCTTGGAGCCAGTACAAGCGAACGAATCTCTTCAGCCAGAGGCGAGCCGCCTGGTTCTCGTGTAAGCACGTAATCAATGTTGTGTTCTTCGAGCCAGTGCTTTATGCAAGATAACGTGGAGCTTTTACCAGCCCCCTCTCCGCCTTCTATGGATATAAAATTACCGTTCAAAATTCACCTCTATTGGCTTGGGGAAGAGCGATAGTCTTCTTTTCGCTTAAGTTGGTATGACTTTACTGCTCTGTTGTGTTCTCTAAGGGTATTAGAAAAGACATGAGAGCCGTCGCCTTTGGCAACGAAATAAAGTGCGTCGGTTTCCCCTGGATGAAGCGCTGCGTGAATAGCTTCATAGCCTACATTTGCGATGGGCGTTGGCGGTAAGCCATCTATACGATAGGTATTGTAAGGCGTATGAGTACGTAAATCTTGACGAGTAATGTTGCCATTGTATTCGTCGCCCATTCCATATATTACAGTAGGATCCGTCTGGAGGCGCATGCCTCGCTCTAGGCGACTTACGAAGACCCGAGCTACCAAGGGGCGCTCTTCAGGGGTACCTGTTTCCTTTTCTATAATGGACGCCATAATCAGAGCTTCATAAGGCGTTCTATACGGCAAGCCATTTGCTTTATTTTTCCACTCGCGTTCTAACGTCGCTTGCAGAAGTCGATTTGCTTGCATGAATATGTCAAGGTCCGTGTCACCATCATGGTAGCGATATGTATTAGCAAACAACATGCCCTCAGGAGACGCCACATCCAGTCCGATCTTTTGCGCAATTTCATCGCTGGCTAAGCCTTGAAGTGTCATTTCAATATTGCCAGCATTAGCCATCGTGGCTAAATATTGTTTGTAAGTCTTTCCCTCTAGGAGGGTGATCGAATAAGAAATAGTTTCTCCTGCATCCAGCAGAACCATCACGTCCATCAAATTCATATCAGGCGTAAGTTTATAAATACCTACTTTCGGTACGATACTTTGATCTAACCTCGCTGCTACTCGAGTCAAAAAAGGATGCATTATCCATCCTCGATCTGCCAATTGATTACCAATTGCAATGCTTGATGCGCCCTTTTTAACTTCAAATCGCTGGTCCGATTGGATATTGAGCGGCTCAGTGAGTCCATAATAGACGGCACCAACTAAAATTGATGCGAATGTAATAGCAATACCCAGTAATGCGATTAGCGTTTTGATTAGTTTCATGGATTCTCTGTATTACACTCTATTAAAGTCTTAGTTACCGGCCCAATCGGTAAATGATAACCGTTGAATTCTACAACTGGTAGTACACCACTTAATGCGTTTGTTAAGAATATTTCATCAGCTTGCATCAGTTGATACGGAGGTTGCTGCACAATATTTATCGTACCGTTAAAGTGCTTAATAATCTGATGTCTCATCGTACCTTGTACGCCCCCTAGTGCTAAGCTTGGGGTATATAAAATACCTGACTTCACCCAAAAAATATTACTCTGAATGCACTCTACCAGGTCTCCCAGGGCATTGGATGTCACAGCCTCATATTCAGTACTGTTCAATGACTGCTTAGCGAGTACATTTTCAAGACGGTTTAAATGTTTCAATCCAGCAAGGTTACGGTTTATGGAAGATTCAATAGCACTGCGCCCAAGGCGAATGCCATGAGAACGGTAGTTTGAGTAATCGGGTATCTCAAATAATCCCACTAGCCAAGTATAATTAGGTGATTCTGGCGGCATATAGCCACGGCCACCCGCTCCCCTAGTAACTATGATTTTGAAGCCAATGTTTTGGTGACGTTCTGCTTGAACTAGTAGAAATTCATTAAGGAGGGCTAGTTCTTCTGTGGTGATATTGAAGTGTAAGCGTCTAAAGCCGCGGCGAAGGCGTGTTAGGTGTGCGTCAAGATGAGCAATGACACCATTGTTTGAGTAAAGCGTTTCGAATAGTCCATCACCATATGCTAGGCCACGATCAGCAACATCTATGGTGTGACAGGTTTGGAAGTTTAGAAACCACTGCATATGACTGATCTCGAAGGAAAAACTCATCATATCAGATAAGAGATTGGCGTCCCATAGGGGGTTCGAACCCCTGTTACCGCCGTGAAAGGGCGGTGTCCTAGGCCTCTAGACGAATGGGACGTATTGATTCTTCCGTGGAAGATTTAACGAGATTGCTCTCTTAAAATGGAGCGGGAAACGAGGCTCGAACTCGCGACCCCAACCTTGGCAAGGTTGTGCTCTACCACTGAGCTATTCCCGCATGTTGTGCAGTTCTAACCCTGCGATAAATTGGCGTCCCATAGGGGGTTCGAACCCCTGTTACCGCCGTGAAAGGGCGGTGTCCTAGGCCTCTAGACGAATGGGACACATCTTGAAAGCGTGCTTTCAAAGCATGCATATTACAACTGCATAAAGTTGGCGTCCCATAGGGGGTTCGAACCCCTGTTACCGCCGTGAAAGGGCGGTGTCCTAGGCCTCTAGACGAATGGGACACATCATTTGCTTCCGTAGAAGCGCTCTACTCTTTCGAGTGAGAGAATTTGGAGCGGGAAACGAGGCTCGAACTCGCGACCCCAACCTTGGCAAGGTTGTGCTCTACCACTGAGCTATTCCCGCATATGGTCATGCTTATTTATATACTTCTGCATTAAGAAGTGGCGTCCCATAGGGGGTTCGAACCCCTGTTACCGCCGTGAAAGGGCGGTGTCCTAGGCCTCTAGACGAATGGGACACATCATTTGCTTCCGTAGAAGCGCTCTACTCTTTCAAGTAAGAGAATTTGGAGCGGGAAACGAGGCTCGAACTCGCGACCCCAACCTTGGCAAGGTTGTGCTCTACCACTGAGCTATTCCCGCATAGTGTCATGCTTATTTTTATACTTCTGCATTAAGAAGTGGCGTCCCATAGGGGGTTCGAACCCCTGTTACCGCCGTGAAAGGGCGGTGTCCTAGGCCTCTAGACGAATGGGACACATACGAGTCTTGCTGTGCAAGCGGGTGCGTATATTACTGTTACTAAGCTGAAAATCAACAACTTTTTTTAAATATCTGTAATCTAAGCATATAAATCGCAATACAGTTTACATTTAACTCAGGAGTTCACATGATTCGCAAACCTATACTGATTGGAGCGACAATATTAGCCGCGGTATTACTGCAAGGCTGTGCAAACACGACGCACATTATAAATTTGGAGCCTGTAGCGAACGAAGAAAGCAGAGAGTTATCGAATAAACATGCAATAAAGGTCAGTGTCGCTGGGTTTAACCAGACCAATATAGGGAGTATCGACACTGGTATAGGAGAGCATGCCGACATAAAGATTGCTAATAATGTCAGCGTCGCCCTTTTCAATCATATCCAAAATAGACTCAGTTCCCTCGGATTTGACGCGTCCACCGGGGCTCTACCTGCGACAGATTTAAGTTATGTAATAGAAGAACTGAGTTATACGACTCGAACGCTTTCACTGAAGACTGAAGCGACCCTTGTATCAGATATTAAGGTAACGGTTAAAAAAGGCGCCACTACCTACACCGCTAACTTCAAATCTTCGAAAGTTGATCAGTACGGTTCACTGCCCGATCGTGATGTTGTTGAATCAGATATGAATGAGTTAGTCGGTCAAACGGTTGCGAGGAGCTTTCAAGACCCAAAAATAATTGACATGCTTAGCAATTAACATAGCTCATTAAGCCTAAGGATTAATCCTTAGGCTTAAAGTCGATTGATGCGGAGTTCACGCAGTACCTAACCCCTGTCGGCTTAGGACCATCAGGGAAAACATGTCCAAGATGTGCATCACATCGATTGCAGACAATTTCGGTTCGGCGCATCATCCAAGAATTATCGTCAACTTCTTTGATGTTTTTCTTGTCCGCATCATAGAAGCTCGGCCAACCTGAGCCTGAATCATATTTTTCATCAGAATCGAATAAATGAGCGCCACAGCAAACACAGTAGTATTCGCCTATTTCATAGAACTTTTCATACTTACCAGTAAAAGCACGTTCAGTGCCTTTCTCGCGTACGATCTTATAAACGTCCTCAGATAAACGTTCACGCCATTCCTCATCACTTAAATTATAATTTTTGTGTTGATTATTGTCGTCCATTGAGACCTCCTAAAAGTTACCGTATAAATGATTCTATTCGGTCTTATTGTTGCCATTTCAAGGTGTTCTTTGACAGCATAACACCGCGAAGTTCTTCATTATCAACTTACTTACACATTAATTCTTCATGATGCTTAATTTGAGCTATTGAAAAGGAACTAAAGGGCCTTATGATGCTCAATAGTCTTTTATCTAGGAGCATCAAATCAATGCGCATTTTGTTATTTTTAATGACAAACTTAGCGATACTCGTCGTAGCGGGCATCGTACTGAATATTTTGGGTGTCAATCACTACCTTTCTGGTAGTGGCCTTGATTTAACATCTTTATTGATTTTCTGTGCGGTATTTGGCTTTGTCGGCAGCTTTATTTCACTATTCTTATCAAAAACGATGGCGAAATTTGGTGCTAAAGCCGAAGTCATCAAACAGCCCCGTAATCATAAAGAGCAATGGCTACTCACAACGGTTGAAGAGTTGTCTTTACAAGCAGGCATTAGAATGCCCGAAGTAGCGGTATTTCCGTCTCATGAGGCCAATGCGTTTGCGACGGGTTGGAATAAAAATGACGCCCTAGTGGCTGTCTCTAGTGGGATGCTTGATCGATTTCCACCCGATGAGATTCGTGCTGTATTAGCCCATGAAATCGGGCATGTCGCAAATGGCGATATGGTGACCTTGTCATTAATTCAGGGTGTCGTGAACACTTTTGTTATGTTTTTTGCTCGAATTGCAGCGTACGCAGTAGATTCATTTCTGCGCCGTAATGATGACAGTAACGAGGGTAGCGTTGGCTGGGGCTTCTACATCGCAACATTTATTTTTGAAATGATTTTCGGCATTCTCGCGAGCATGATTGTCATGTGGTTTTCTCGCTATCGTGAGTATAGAGCGGATGAAGCAGGAGCGCGTCTAGCAGGAAAAGGGGCTATGATTGCAGCATTGGCAAGGATCCAAAGTGAGCATGAAATATCCCATATGCCGGAAAGTATGGTTGCATTTGGTATTCGCAAAGGGCGCAACCCAACTCTTGGAGAGCTTTTTTCTAGCCACCCTCCTATCAATGATCGAATTGCCGCATTACAAAAACTATAAGACAAAAAAGCCCCTCATTATCGAGGGGCTTTTTTATTTCGATTTCTTACTGATGGTTTCAAGGATATAGGCTAGCAAAGGAATCCCTTGCTCTTTCTGTAAATCCACAAAACGAATGCCGTATACATAAAGGTATTCAACACCCATTCGCGAAAGAAATGCATTGTCTGCGATGGTGGCTTGTACTTGCTCAAGCATTTGAATTTCTTGAGATCGAATTTCACAAGGGATTTTCATTATGTGCTTATACTCACCGATCTTCACGTTTATCGCTAGCCGCATCGTCTGGTTCACAGAACCAAAGTCTTCCCGAGATAAAATTTTACACCCGCCAACACTTAAATCGACGACTACACCCGTTGAGCTCTCTGGGATCGGTAGATCTCCAAATCCAGCTTCTAGGGAACATATTAGCCTCGTTTCTACCCGAACAGATTGACGTACTTCTGAGGTTTCTACGTAAGCTGGGTATGCAATATGTAGATGAGCGCCAGGCTCAGTGAAGCTTTTAGCGATCTTAGACGAAAATGCACAGACTGATGTCGCGAGCATAAGCCGAACATTTACGACTTGGCTTTCGCGTACAATGATATTTTTACCGTTCACTTTAGGGCATGAGACGATAAGCGAGCGGCCCGGTAAGCGACCAAGTACCTTTACGGCATATCTCCCTGCAGGCGATATAAACTCCAGTTGGACATTTGTTCCAACTGGCACTTCTACGTCTTTAAAATCTACTTGCCTTACTTCACCCATTGGGATCCTTACTTATTCACTGAAGCCAATACTTGTTAGTGCTTGTTGATACTTGGGATGGATGATTTTGCAGGTATTAAACTCATCCCTTTCAACATAGTACTTACGCAGCCAATCAAATGAAGAAACTGAACCAGAAGACATAACCTGATGAAATCGATTGCTATCACGTGATGGATCATAAATGGACAGCATGGCTCTAGATAGCGATTCTATGCGTGATAATTCGCAGTTCAAATGCAATTCCTCGATACTACCGCTACTTACCGCATCATAAAAGCGGCTTTTTACCGAAAGGCCAAAGAATTCACAAAGGGAATTATAGATTTGCCAGGTCCCTTTTTCACGTCCTTGTTTGCTGTATCCAGCTATGTGAGGTGTCGCGATATCACATATTGCTGCCATCGATAGATTTGGTGTCGGTTCTTGATCCCATACATCAAAGACAAGATTAAGCTTACCATTTAACGCTCTATAACGTTCCATCAGGGCTGACTCATTAATAACACCGCCCCGCCCAGCAGAAATGATGGTCTGACCAGGTTGAAGTGTATTAATCAGGTCACCTTGGATCATATCGGCACTCGGGTATTGTCCGGTATACGTTAATGGGGCATGTAAAGAAATGATATCTGATCGCATCACCTCTTCTAGAGATCCTAACTTTACACCTTGGATAGCGCATTCTGTATAAGGGTCGTATGCCACAACACTACATCCTAGTGCGGCGAAACGGGCTGCGACACATTGCCCAACATTCCCTTGACCTACAATACCAATCGTTGACGTCAGCCAATTAAGTTGTTTGTTTAGATACAGATGGGCAAGAGAGCTAAACACATAGTCCGCTACAGCATCTGCATTGCAACCGGGAGCACTATTAAACCCTATCCCTACTTCTTTTAGATAATCTAAATCTACGTGATCTGTGCCAATCGTGGCGCTACCCACGTACTTAACAGACGTACCTTCCAGTAATGTCTTATTTACTTTTGTGACAGATCTAACCAAGAGCACATCAGCATCTTTTATCATGGAGTTTGTTAGTGATCTGCCGTTTGCAAATGTGATATCGCCCAATGCAGAAAACAGCTTTTCAACGTTAGGCATGTTCTCATCGGCAATTATTTTCATAACATTCTCTTAAGAATTCTTTTAAGGGCATTTGTTCTATCCCAGTGATTTTGTATAGAGCACTACTAAATTGCGCAACACGAATAGGTAAAGCATAATTCAAAAGCTTCCCTACATGATCTTGGACTGCCTGTTTGAAAGGAGAGGCGTCATACTCTGCTAATGACAAATTATCGACGCTTACTTCAAAAGGAAGACCGCTTGACCAATGAAATAGGCATTCATAGGCTTGAGGCACTATTTCGACGTGTTCAAATTGCACTTGTTGCTCAAGCGTTCGGCCATCTTCTGCGTACCAGTAACCGTAATCGTCAATCTGCCGGCGTTTTGCTCCAGCGACACACCAATGACTGATTTCATGAAGTGCACTTGATAAGTAGTCATAGCGATATTGGATTTGCGCAATACCATCAGCACCGTGGGCTAGATAAAAAGGCTCATCAAAGCCGCCGACAAGCTGTGTTTTATAGGCATCAAAAAAGACGTCGCTAAACGTCTTTTCTAGTATATCTACAGTTAACATTACATCTCTAAATGTATTGGCCTTATTGTACAATCAATTTAACCAACGAATTCTGAGATTAACCTCGATAGTAGCGCGCTGGTACAAAAGGCATTTTAGTTGAACGGAGAGTAATCATTTTACCACGAAGTGAGGCAAAAAGAGGAGTATCTAACGAATCTGTATCAACATAAGCCATGACAATCGGTTGACCAAGACTTGGTGCAAACCCGCCACTGGTAACCACCCCAACTTTCTTTCCATGCTCATCAACTATCTCGACTCCTTCCCTTACAGGTGCCTTCCCGTCAACAATAAAGCCTACTCGCTTTCGCTGAACTCCCGACGATAGTTGAGATAGAACAACGTCTGAACCAATGAAGTTCCCTTCTCTTTCGCCGCCTTCACGACGAACTTTTTGGATCGCCCATGTGATCGACGCTTCGACAGGAGTAGTCGTATCATCCAAGTCGTGTCCATATAAACACAGGCCTGCTTCCAAGCGTAGTGAATCACGTGCACCTAGACCGATCCACTGAACTTCTTCCATTTCTGTAAGAGCTTCACAAAAATTAGTTGCACACTCATTTGGGACGGATATTTCATAGCCATCTTCGCCTGTGTAACCGGAGCAGCTTACCCACAACTCAGCTCCTTGCCATTTTACTTTTGTGGAATTCATAAACAGCAAGGATTCAATCTCAGGCAGCAATCGCGCCGCTGCCATCCTCGCTTTGGGGCCCTGAATAGCAACAAGTGCTCGGTCCTCAACTACCTCTACAGATGTCGTAGGTAGGCTAGCGCGTAAATGAGCGACATCCTGTTCTTTGCAGGCAGCATTAACAACCATGTAAACAGCGTCGTCACCCCAGCTGGTAAACATTAAGTCATCTGCAATTCCACCAACTTCATTAGTAAAAACACCGTAACGCTGTGAGTTTACAGCCAACCCCTTAACATCGACGGGTAGGATCATCTCAAGCTCTTCTTTGACGTTAGGTCCTCTTAGAATGACCTGGCCCATATGAGAAACATCGAACAAGCCTGCGTTCGAGCGGGTCCAGAGATGCTCCTTCTTTACCCCTAAAGGATACTGTACGGGCATTTCGTAGCCTGCGAATTCGACCATTCGAGCCTCAGCATTAATGTGGGCTTGGTATAAAGGGGTATGTTTCATGAGCACCTCTGCATAATATTCTGACTAGAAGTATAAGTTTCCTATTGGAAACAAAGTATCTAAGTTCACTTTGTGATTTGCAACCATTCGGCGGTGGATATTGCGAAATATATCCAGATCGCGCACCACTGGATCGTTCTAATAATATACTTAACCAATTGGTTATATCGATTATTGACTTCAAAATATCAATAGTGAGTCATAATGTTGTTCGACACGTGTTTCCAATTGGAAACTTTTTGTTTATGATTCTAAAAAAGTAAGAAGACAGATGACTCAAACGACATTGTAAATGATCATTTTTCATCTTTTTTGATGTCACAAATGTTAGAATAATCATCGTCGAAGAATGTCACTGACATGAATGTTAATTAAGAGGATTCCCAACATGGCGAACACTGAAGCCTTTTTCAGCCAAGCACTTAAAGAGCGTGATGCGGAGCTTTACGCAACACTGGTAGAAGAACAAGAGCGTCAAGAAACTGGTATCGAGCTAATCGCGTCTGAGAACATAGTTTCAAAAGCAGTTTTAGAAGCTCAAGGCTCTGTTTTAACAAACAAGTACGCTGAAGGTTACCCAGAAAAACGCTATTATGGTGGCTGTGAAGCTGTAGACGTAACAGAACAATTAGCGATTGATCGTGCTAAGCAGCTATTTGGTTGTGAATTCGTAAATGTTCAACCACATTCTGGTGCGCAAGCTAACGGTGCTGTGATGTTGGCCCTACTTCAGCCTGGCGATACTATCATGGGCATGTCTCTTTCTTCTGGTGGCCACTTAACTCACGGTGCACCACCAGCACAATCAGGCAAATGGTTCAACGCAGTTCAATATGAAGTAAACGCTGATACATTACTAATTGATTACGACGCAATCGAAGCGAAAGCGATCGAATGCCAGCCCAAAATGATCATCGCTGGTGGTTCTGCTATCCCTCGTCAAATCGATTTTAAACGTTTTCGTGAAATCGCAGATAAAGTTGGCGCATATTTATTCGTAGATATGGCTCACATTGCGGGTCTTGTAGCGACAGGTGCACACCCTTCTCCACTACCTCATGCACATGTTGTGACAACAACTACGCACAAAACACTGCGTGGTCCTCGGGGTGGCATGATCTTGTCCAACGACATTGATCTAGGAAAGAAAATTAACTCAGCAGTCTTCCCAGGTTACCAAGGTGGTCCATTAATGCACGTTATCGCTGGTAAAGCGGTGGCATTCGGCGAAGCTCTGAAACCAGAATTCAAAGACTACATTGCTCAAGTGGTTGCAAACGCTAAAACTCTGGCGGCCGTAATGGTTGAACGTGGTTATGGCATCGTAACTGGCGGTACTGACACACACTTAATGCTTGTGGACCTTCGCCCTAAAGGCCTTAAAGGTAACGCTGCTGATGCTGCTCTTGAACGCGCTGGCATTACTTGTAACAAAAACGGTATTCCGTTCGACACTGAAAAACCAATGATCACTTCTGGTATTCGCCTAGGCACGCCAGCAGCGACCTCTCGTGGCTTCGGCGAACAAGAATTCCGTAAAGTAGGAAATCTAATCAGTGACGTACTTGATGGCTTAGTAGAGAAGCCAGAGGGTAATGCTGAGGTTGAGGCACGCGTAAAAGCTGAAGTACAAGAGCTTTGTAAGCAATTCCCTCTTTACCGTTAATCCATTCACGCCCGAGTGCTTGCTCGGGCAATTTTAAAGGACATTTGGCCATGAGCGATATTCCATCTAACCTTAAATATGCTGACTCACACGAATGGGTTTTGGACAACGGTGATGGCACCGTTACCGTTGGTATCTCAGATCACGCGCAAGAACTATTAGGCGATGTGGTATACCTTGAGCTTCCTGATGTGGGGTCAGAAACGACTGCCACTGAGCAGTTTTCGCTAGTAGAGTCTGTTAAAGCCGCTTCTGATATTTACGCACCTGTTTCAGGCGAGGTTGTAGAAGTAAATGAAGCACTTGATGATTCTCCCGAATTGGTAAACGAATCACCTTACGGTGAAGCGTGGATTGCGAAAATCAAATTAAGCGATCCATCAGAACTAGACAAGCTTCTCGATGCTGACGCATACGCAAGCACAATAGCATAGCTTCGATCCAACACCCCTAACTATAGGGGTGTTCTCTTCTCTTCTTGCAATTTCTTTTATAGGTGACCTTACATGACATCGTGTATCCGCGACTTGCTAGGCAAAGACGAATTCATCGCACGCCACATCGGCCCAGATTCGACTGAACAAACTTCGATGCTCAGTACCATTGGTTTTGAATCATTAGACCAACTCATCGAGAACACTATTCCTAGTGCCATTCGTCTCGCCAATCTTGATATGTCAAAAGAGCCAGTTAGTGAAAATGATGCACTATCGCAATTAAAAGAAATTGCTGAAAACAATAAAATCGCCCGTAGCTATATTGGGATGGGGTATCACGACACTATTGTGCCCACTCCCATTCTACGTAATCTCCTAGAAAACCCAGGTTGGTACACCGCTTATACGCCTTACCAACCTGAAATTTCTCAGGGACGATTAGAAGCTCTTTTAAACTTCCAACAAGTCGTCATCGACCTGACTGGTATGGAAATCTCAAATGCTTCTTTATTAGATGAAGCGACTGCCGCGGCCGAGGCAATGACTTTGATGCAGCGTGCAGGCAAGAAAAAGGGCAATCGTTTATTTGTCGCGAACAATGTGCTTCCACAGACCATCGATGTTGTTAAAACGCGTGCAGAATTGCTAGATATTGAAGTTGTCGTTGATGATGCCGACACCGTATCTGAATACGATGTTTTCGGTGCGATTTTTCAGTACCCAGGAACAGATGGGCAGGTGACTGATATCACCGCATCTATCGCGCAGGTTCATGAACAAGGGGCATTAGTATCAGTTGCCGTTGATCTATTATCATTGGTATTACTTAAATCACCTGGCGAACTAGGTGCTGATATTGTTATAGGTAGTGCTCAACGCCTTGGTGTGCCAATGGGATTCGGTGGACCTCACGCAGCATTTCTCGCAACTAAAGATAAATTTAAGCGATCTATGCCGGGTCGCGTTATTGGTGTATCAAGAGATTCACACAATAAACCTGCATTGCGTATGGCGATGCAGACGCGAGAACAGCATATTCGTCGTGAAAAAGCGACGTCTAATATTTGTACAGCACAAGCCCTGCTTGCAATGATGGCTGGCTTTTATGCGGTGTATCATGGTCCGCAAGGATTGAAGAAGATTGCGACAAGGGTTGCTGGGTTTACTCACGTATTCGCTCAAGCTTTATCAGGGCATTACTCTGTTAATGCTACCCATTTCGATACGCTTAAAGTGAAAACACACGATAAAACTCTGACGATCTTTAAGGCTGCCGCAGACAAAGGGATTAACCTATACCAAGTTGATAGTGCATCCTTGTCATTATCGTTCAGCGAAACCAGCACCATCGAAGATTTACGTAATTTGGCGGACAGCTTTGGAGTTTCATTGGATGAAAGTCTACTTGATCAAGAAATCTCGTTAGGCATTCCAACTGATATGCAACGTCAAGACGCCATTTTGACGCACCCGGTTTTTAATACTCATCACAGTGAAACCGAGCTTATGCGCTACTTGCGTCAGCTGGAAGTAAAAGACATTGCACTGAACCAAAGTATGATCCCGCTCGGATCATGTACCATGAAGCTGAACTCTGCTTCTGAAATGATCCCTGTTACTTGGCCTGAATTTGGTCGTATTCATCCATTCGCACCTAAATCGCAAGTGGGTGGCTATCAAACATTGCTAAACGATTTGATTAGCATGCTTTCTAAAGCAACAGGTTATGACACCATCTCGCTACAGCCCAATTCGGGGGCACAAGGTGAATATGCAGGGCTTTTGGCAATAGATAAGTACCATAAATCTCGCGGTGATGATCAGCGCAACATTTGTCTTATTCCAAGCTCGGCACACGGCACCAACCCTGCTTCGGCCGCTCTCGCTGGCATGAAGGTTGTTATCGTTAAGTGCGATGAAGACGGCAACATCGATATCGATGATTTGAAAGAGAAGGCCGAGAAATACACTGATAATCTTAGTTGCATCATGGCAACTTACCCTTCTACTCACGGTGTGTTTGAAGAACAAATTCGCGAAGTATGTGAAATCGTTCATAACAATGGCGGCCAAGTATACATCGACGGCGCCAACTTAAATGCTTTGGTGGGTATCGCTCCTCCAGGCAGTTTCGGTGGCGACGTATCACACCTGAATCTACATAAGACATTCTGTATCCCACACGGTGGTGGCGGGCCAGGTATGGGTCCAATTGGTGTCAAATCTCATCTTGCGCCCTTCTTACCAGGTCATGCGGTGTCTCCTGTTGTACAAAATGATGTTCAGCACGGTGCAGTATCTGCCGCACCTTATGGTTCGGCTAGCATTCTTGTGATCACGTGGATGTACATTAAGATGATGGGCGACCGTGGCTTAAAAGAAGCGACATTTAACGCTATTTTGAATGCAAACTATATTGCTAAGCGTTTAGAACAACACTATCCAGTTTTATATACTGGTAAAAATGGCACGGTAGCTCATGAGTGCATTATCGATATCCGACCTTTAAAAGCCGAATCAGGTATCTCCGAAGAAGATATCGCGAAACGGCTAATGGATTTCGGTTTCCATGCTCCTACCATGTCCTTTCCGGTGGCAGGGACTTTAATGATTGAGCCAACTGAATCAGAAAACCGTGAGGAATTAGATCGCTTCTGTGACGCGATGATTCAGATAAGATCTGAGATCGCCAAAGTTCAAAACGGTGACTGGACGCTTGAAGACAACCCATTGGTTAATGCTCCTCATACAGCCGCGTGTCTTCTTGAAACAGATTGGCAACATGCTTACAGCCGTGAAGAGGCAGCGTATCCATTGGCTTGGATTAAAGATCGCAAATATTGGCCTCCAGTTGGGCGCATTGATAATGTTTACGGTGACCGTAATCTATTCTGCGAATGCCCTCCTATAGAAAGCTACGAAAGCTAAGCAATAAAAAAGAGAGCCATTGGCTCTCTTTTTTTCTGTCCATCCATCCCTGACTTACGAAATTTCAAAGCGCTTATCAAAGCGACTGATCATTAAAATATTGCGAATGAAATCGTTGGCTTTAATAATCTCAATCCGAGCCTCTGAGCTTAGCGCAGCCTTCATGCTAAGTAGCATTCCCAGTGCAGCGCTGTCGAGGTATTCGACATTTTCCATGTTGACAACGAAATGATCGTACTGATCTATAAAATCAGTATATGCCAATCTAAAGTCATTGAATAACGAGAAGTCGAAGCTACCTATAACAGCAATTTCAACGATTCCCTTGTTATCTTCTACGCTTACCGAAATACTCATATTGTGTACATTGAGCGCTTAGCGCTCTCCTCCCAAGCATTCAGGGGAGTCTGGCGCATCAAATTTACGAGCTTCCCATTCCTCATCCGTATACAAGTGTAGCGCTAGCGCGTGAATCTTGCTCATTTGATCCGTCAGAGCTCCGTATACCAACTGATGCCGCTGAACAGCCCTCATTCCGGTGAAAGCATTACTAATCAGTGTTAACTTAAAATGCGATTCACTCCCAGCTGGCACATTGTGCTTGTAGCTCTCGTTTTCCAATTCAAGATGATGTACGTTAAACGCTCTCGTTATTGTTTCTCGAATTTCACTTTCGATTTGCATGTAACCTCCAAACGTTTTACTGCACGGTTTCTTCAGCGCTTGATTCATTGTCGCCGCTTAATAATAATTGACCTTTATTCTTTGGATACGCGATATCGAGCGAAACCGCTCCGCCTTCTCTCCATACACTGATAATCGTGTCCATATTTGCGGCCATAACGGACCTCTTATCGTCTGGCGCAGCCGCAATAACTTGAAGACCAATGTCTCTCATAAAGCCCATACAGGTTGATGTTTTCGCCATATCAATCTTATTGAATGCTTCATCAAACATGGCCAACGAGAACCCCCCAACAATGTCTCCGTCCATTGTTTCGTGAAGACGGTATGTTGTAGAAAGCGCTGCCGCAATAGCAAGATAAAAAGGTATTTGGTGCTCACCACCTGAACCCGTTTGAATACGTTGCGACAGCGTTGTTTTCTTCTGTCCTTCAAGATCCAAGATATCGACTTCAAAGTTATAAAATTTGCGGTAGTCAGCTAAGTCTTTTTGCTTTTCTTCGTCATTGATTAGCTCTTGAATCACAGAGATCGCTTTTGCATGCTCAGGGTCACCTGTCTGCTCTGGGTCAAATAAGCCACCAACATTTGCTTGGTCAAGAGAGCTAAACTTCGCCACCAAATCCAGTATATCTTTCATGTCTCCATTTGGGTAGAAACGGAACTGATACACCTCTTGGTTGAAGGGGCGGCGTTTTAAGCTGTGATTCAACTCTTTAATGATATGAGCCACTTGATCAAGAGAGTCTTTAAGTTTGGATACATAATCGCTGCGGAAGGTCTCTTCAGCTTCTCGTCTTGCAAGCTCTGCACGTTTAGCATATTTCGCTAGCTCAGTCTCACTTAGTACTTCGATCTGATGTGTAACATAATGCTCAAACTCTTCAAACTTTGACTCCAGATAATCAAGTTGAATGTCATCATCTAAATTGCTGTTATGGTATTTTGCGTAATGATCTGCCACCTCTTTACGGACTTTTTGATCAAAAGAGCGTACTTTTTCTGAGGCTTTTTCAGATCGGCTCATTGCTTCTTTATAAATGGCCGCACCGCTCACCATACTCGACTCGAGTAGCTCATAGCGCTCACTTGCAAACTCAGCATTAAATAGCTGGTTAGCGGTAATTCGCGTTCGCTCCTCGTCTAGCGCTGCTAGAGCTTCGGCAAGTTGTGATTTTTGCGTGTTTAATGAGCCATATTGTTCGGCTATTTGCTGGCGCTCTCGATCGAGCTTTTTGTGCTCTAACTCAATAACTGCAATTCGTTCTTTTAGGCTGTCTATTCGTTCTTGGAGGTCCTGATCATCATTTTGCAACAAACCGTCAATTTGTGCCTGAATGTCTGCTAAATCTTGAGTGTTGCGTGTGTTGGAACTACCCGCATCGTTTAGAGCAGCTGTATCAATTTGGTTTGAAGCCATAACTCGACTGAGCAAACTGTCTGCTTGTTCAAGGCGCTGATCTGTCTTCATATAATCAAGCAATTCAGCACTGAGCTTCTGAAGTTGGGCTTCTCGTGATTTACGCATGCCGTCGGTATTTATGCCCACCATCATGTGCGGTGTAAAACGAATTGTTGAAATAGTGCCGGATAGTTTTAACATTCCGTCTGCTGTCATTGCACTGTCTTCACGCAGCAACTCGCGCTCTGTATCAACCGGCTTAATGCCACCTAAACGACGATTTAAATATGCTTGAGCATGATCATCAGAGCAACGTATATATTGAAGTACTGAGCGACTATCGCCACGATTTATCCATAGACGTGTCTGCGTGGTATCGATGACTCGACACCCCATTAATTGACGACGATGCGCTCGGAATATGCGAATTGCTTCTTCAGCGTCGTCTGGAGGGACAATGAGTGCCTCGCGCTGGCTGCCTAAATAACCTTCGATGGCATCCTGCCATTTATGGTCAGTCACTTCGGCAAGATGACTCAACGGCGTTGCTTTTATATTGGCTTGGTCCAACAAAGCAATTAATTTCTTAACATTAGGAGATAACGGGCTCGAACCACCCTTTAAGGAAGAAACATCAGATTCTAACTGACGACACTCATCTTTCAGATTTAGTATGTGCCTGTTTAGCTGAGTGCGCTGTTGAAATAACGCGGCTTTATCTTCATCCAGTGCGTCATTTAAGTTCGCTAAAAGTTTACTGACTACCTTAGCGCTGCCCAGTATATTGCCTTGAGCGTCGATATTTTGAGCTGCATCTGATGCGTCATCAATTAATGCTCTAACCTTTGCAGACAAAATATCTTCAAAGGTATGCAGTGCTGCCATTAACTGCAGCACTTGATGGGCCTGTATCACCAGCTTTTTGTCTTGCTGCCCTTCAAGGGTCAACAGTTTTTTACTTTGTTCTAACTGCTGTAATTTTAGGCCGACGTCAGAATGCTCATATTGTTGTTCTAAGCGAACTAACTGCCCTTGTAACTGCTTTAGTAGGTTTGACTGAGCAACGATTTCTTCATCAATTTCTTCTTCTCGTTCTTTGAAGCCCTCGTATTGATCTTGAATCTCATCTTGTTTGCTACCGAGTTGATCAACACGAGCCTCCGTCGCGATCCACTGATAATTAACAACTGTCTGTTCTTGCTGGCGTTTTTTATCACACTCCACTTGTATCGCTTTGAGATCATCAATTCGTTTAGCCACTTCTTGCGTCTTGGCCTCAAGCTGACGGTATTCAGCCAAAGACTTCTGGTAGGCGCCTACTTGAAGGGGCGCTTCTGCCAAAACGAAGTCTTGCACAAATCGTGTGGGTGAGGCGATCGGTACAAACTTGAGCGCGTTTTTGAAGTTCTTCATAAATCCGTCAAGTGAAATAAGCTGATCTGAACTCGGGCTTAATTCTTCCAAATAACGGTTCATGTATTGGGTAGCCGATGCGCTACCGGATTTGATGTACGGATCCAAACATACTTTTTTCATGGCTTCACGAACTTCTAGCCAAGGTTTTGCTTTGTATTGTTTAGTGCCTAAGATTTCAACGAAATCCTCGCGCCTAACTCCGTAGTTGGATAGCACAAACCTACCAAGTACATCTTCTTCAGGAGACGCGAGTGAAGCAGATAGGCATAACCCAACGGTTGTTTCTTTACCACTATTTTCGTCTTCAAATACAAGAGCTAGGTATGCTATAGCATCCTGACGAGTTTGCGCACCAGAAACTTTCTCGCTCGCTTGTCCAGAGTCAATCATGCCCAGAATATATGATCGTATACTTCGACCAGAGGCTTTGCCGTCGTTTGCACTAGCGTTGTAGTTAAGATGTCGTTTACTTGCGCCAGTTAGTACGGTCTGAATGGCATCGAGTAAAGACGATTTACCAGAGCCGGTTGGCCCGATAATCGCTGTATTGCCTCGTATGTTGATCTCTTCGGCCCCTAAAAGGTACCAGTTAACGAGAACAATTCGATTTAACTTCTTCATAATCGCCTCTATTGTGCCTCTACGCCAGATTCATTTATATCTTCATCTGTTACATCATCGTCTTCTGGGTCAACACCGTTAAACGATTCAAGTTGTCGTAGATAGGCTTCTGTTACGATCAGCCGTATAACAGGCGTGATGTTAATCATTAGGTTCTTCGAGTCTTCTTCGTAGGCTTTACCTCGAATAATGACGCCGTGCTTACTAAATAAACTGAGTATTTCTTTGAATCGAGTTTCGGTCGGTATTTCACGTTTAACCAATTGCACATACCGTTCTAGGATTGTCACGCTGTTGGTTGCGACAAAGCCATTATCTACTTCGAAATTTTCGATTTTTTCTTCGTAAATTTGACGAAGAACAAGAAGAAACAATGTCTCATCGGTTTTAAGTCGCACAAACGCTTCCCGCTCAACGGGCAGTACTCCAGCTAAGCGTTCATTTTCGTTGACGTATAATTTCATTCCTAGCGCATCGAATATATTTGAGAAGTACTGCTGGTACATTTCGACTAATAAAAAGTGACGGCGTTGACCGTGCTTAAACGCACTTACAAATTGATTGGCTAACAAATAGTTCGCAGTTTGCTGAAACTCTTGCGGGTCTTTTCCTGACTCTTCGGATACCCGTTTTAATTCTCTTAACATTGGTTTAGCTCCTGCGCACTACATTAAATTCGCGACATTCAACGAATTCACGGACATTTATATATTGATCTGTAAACACGACATCAAAGGTCTTCTCGATTCGTTTAGCATTAACCCCAAGCGAGCCAATGTAGCGCAGGTGGTCAAAACATACGAAATCCTCTACGGACTCGATCGTAAAATCAAGAATATGCATCGAAGGTTTTTCTGATAACTGACGGTCTAAATACCCTTGCAACTTGGCGGCACTCACTTGACGTGCTTCATGGAATCGGCGTTGCCGATCACGAATAGCAATTGCGTCTTGGGAAACCTCTGCTTGAGTGATAATTCGAGGTGCAGGCGGTTCTCGACGTTTTGCTGGTTGTGCTGCTGATTCCACCCCTACGATCTTGTTTCCTACCACTTGTTTTAATCGCGGAACCGCATCAAATTTTGCAACATCGCTAATGATTCCCGCAATTTTATTAGCCAGCCCAGGGCGTGAGGAATCCATGTAGCGAGCGGTATCGGCGGCGCGTTTTTCTAAGCGATAGCGGTATTCATCGATGCGTTCTAGGCGCTGCTCTATCGTTGAGAAGGTTTGAATAATATCTCGACAGTCTTTCTCTACCGCCGCCAGCGCATCATCAACCGAGATGAGCTGTTGATCTGCGTAACACTGCGCTATTTTTCCGGCAGTCGATGGCTCAGATAGAAAGCCTTGTGCGAGTTCCAAAATTTGGCGTCGAAAACGAAACGGGTTATTGCTTGTTTTAATGGTTTTGTAGTCTGCTATCAGGATGCCTTCTACAAAAAGATCGAAAAAACCTGCAACGATTTCTTTGGGATTTCGATTTGCAAACAAGTCTCGTTGAAGCGATCGAATACCGAGCAATATCTGATTGAGGTGGGCGGAAAACTCCCTAGACGCTTCTGCTGATTGACTTAATGTCACTCCTCGCTCTTGAGGGTGATTAGCGACCGACTCCAAGTTACTCAAAATACTAAGAACAGTTGCACCATAATTGCGCTTCCCGTGGCGACTGATCTCTACCAGCGAGCGCAGTAGCATAGAAACTTGGGGCGTCATCAAAACACTGACACGATAGAGCTCCTGCTCTTCTACAAGCCACCCCGTATTAACCAATCGGTGATATATACGGAGTGCATACTCATGTATTGTTTTTGGAGAGTCGAAAGTTTCCTTTACATCATCGTGCCATGCCAATGTGTCTAGCTTATGAAGGGTGTCCTCAATGGACTCTATAATGGCTGATTTCTCTTTTATTGGATCTTCCGCGTGGTCGTAAAAGACATCCGCTAGATCAAATAAAACGGCCTCAACCAAAACCTTGTTGGAGCCTGACAGCGCTTGAAAGATCTCATCAGGCAAATGGGTGAATAACATTCAGAATCAGTCCATTCAATTGCACTACGCTGGCGTCGAGAAAACTAACTCGGTGTCAGCTTAGATATGATCGCACCTTCCATTGCTTGAACAACTTCAGGGTTGTCACCGATAGGTTCAAGCAATGTCAGAGTGCGGTATTGGTTAGTTAGAGTTTCCAACTGTTTTGGTACGTCGACGCGTAAATGTCTACCTTTGGCAAAAAACAGTGGGTAAACAGCTATGTTTTTCTTATCAGTTGGAAGCGTGTTTAAAATATCTTCGATACTGGGTGAGCACAATTCCATATATGCCAAACTTACCTTATCTTTTGATACATCACCAGTCACGTTGGCTAACAGGCTCTCAAACGGTCGCTTCCAATTTGCGTCGCTGCTACCGTGAGCAAGTAGAATAATGTGATCGTATTGGTTAAGTTGCATGGGACTACCTTATTAATAATGGGTACATTTTATAGATTAAACCCTCTAAAAAGAAGGGCTTAGGCTCGAAACAAATTGATGAGGGTGATCTAACGAATACCGATGTGTCGTATATCCTTATAAATATCCTCAAAAGGACTCTGAATGAAAATCTTGCTTACTGGTGCGAGTGGATTTGTTGCCACAACCTTAATACCAAAGCTTGTTGCTGCAGGCCATGATGTTTACGGATTGGTTCACAAAAATAGGTCTACCTCGTCATACGTAACAAACATCAAATTGGATGATTTGAATCGCCATACGTTCGACGCTGTAATCAACCTAGCAGGTGCAAATATTGGCGCTAAACGCTGGACCCACCGCCGGAAAAAAGAGCTAATCGACAGTCGGGTGGCGTTTACAAGACATTTGAAATCAGCACTGCAAGAGGTTCCTCCTATTTGGCTTAACGCGTCCGCTGTGGGCTACTACGGCTTTGATTCTGAACAACGTTTTTGTGAAGATACGCCACCGAATGATGGATTCACGCATGAGTTGTGTGCGATGTGGGAGCAGGAAGCCCTGACTGCGATGGCCGCACGAACAGTTATCTTTCGTTTAGGTGTTGTTCTTGGTAATGGTGGTGTTCTCGATAAGATGAAGCTACCGTATAAAATGGGGTTAGGCAGCAAGATTGGTAATGGTAAGCAGTTCTTTCCTTGGATTCACATTGAAGATGTATGCTGTTTTATAGAGCATGCTTTAAAAGATGAACGTTACCAAGGCTCGATTAATTTAGTATCGCCTGAAATTGTTACGCAAGAGCAATTCTCTAGAGCGCTTGCCAAATCCTATAATCGGCCTCATCTATTGAAAACCCCAGCATTTGCGCTAGAGTTGGCTTTCGGAGAAATGGGGGGGCTTGTAACAAAGGGGCAACAAGTTCTGCCGAAGGCATTAAGCGATCTTGGATTTGAATTTCGGTACAGTAAACTGAGTGACGCACTTAACTCACTGAGTTAAATTCAAAATTGTTACCGTCGTGTTTTACGAGGAACGGGGAGACCATTGTAGTCGTCTAAAGAGTGACGGCACTCTGGGTATTTAATGCAGCCCCAAAAATAGCCTTTGGGGCCTTTTTTACGAATCAAGTAATGACCACAAGCCCTACACGGGTATTTTTTTGTTGATGCGGGGCGCCCCTCCACGTCTTCTAAGGTAACTTTGCATTCAGGGTAGTTTACGCAACCCCAAAATGTATTACCCTTGTAGCTCTTTCGTTTTAGAGGTGAGTTGCATACTGGACAAAAATATTTTTTTGCTCTGACTGGCCGCCCTTCTTCGTCGTTCGCAGTGTAGTCACACGACGGGTAATTCTCACACCCCCAAAATGCGCCATTTTTTCCTTTCTTTGATAGTAATAATCCGCTGCATTTCGGACATCTATAGCGTTTTCCAGGCACACCAATGTAGCTTGAGTCCTGAGTTAAAAACTCTTTTTCCCAATGATCATTAGTGCTTTGGAAATCATCATCACGATCAGACATTAGGTGATTACTTGCTTTGCTCAGTGGGGCAATCTTCAGTATTCACATCGCAAGGAGTCTCATCAGTATAACTGCGCAATTTATCAACACCATCACGTGTCGCCTCCGCGGCTGAACTGCCTACCTCCTTCATTTTGTCCCAGATTTTGCTCCCAGCTTCCTTGGATTTCTCTAATACTTCACCCGCGACTTCTCGAGTCTTATCCGCTGCATCCGTGGCAGTCGTACGAACAGAGTCGATTGTTTCATTTGCATTTGCAGGTATTGCAGCGGCGACGAATATCGCCAAAAAAACTATTTTTATGTGCTTCATATGCATTTCTCTTATTCACTAAGTTGTATATTGCTCTCAAGCCACTGCTGTATTTGGGTGGCATCATCCACCCTGGAAATCTGAGGGTAGTCAGTTAGTTCATGATCTTGGACTTCCTCATGTGACCATGTCGTATGGTATGGAACGTGTAAGGCATGGCCACCAGCATCTAGAATTGGCAGTATGTCTGAACGAACTGAATTACCAATCATAAGAACATCAGATAGCGATATTTGTAGACGCTGAAAAAGATTTTCATAGGTGGCTCTATCCTTTTTGCTGACTACTTCATAGAAATCAAAGTATCGGCTCAACCCAGAGCGAGCAATTTTACCTTCCTGATCTAAGAGGTCGCCTTTGGTTATTACCATTAGCTGACACCGCCCTTTTAGTGATTTAAGCAGTGCTTCGATACCAGGTAAAACATCGACAGGAGAAGATAGCATCTCTTTTGCAAGTTTAATGATTTGATGTATTTCATAACCCGATATACGACCGTCAGTTAGCTCTATCGCCGTTTCGATCATCGATAGAGTGAAACCTTTGATTCCATAGCCAAAGTTTGCAAGGTTTCTAACTTGAACAGAATTAAGGTGTTCAAGGATATATTCTTTAGAATGGTAGGCTGACAGCAAATTGACGAAGCTCTGTTGCGTGGTCTGAAAGAAATCTTCGTTGCGCCAAAGCGTATCATCGGCGTCAAATGCTATGGTTGTAATAGGTGTTTTTAGCAAAGCGTCACATCCAATTTTTAATGTTATCGAGTACTAGCCGCTCGTATAGATCAACATGACGATCCGAATCGTTTAAGGCTGGTATGTAGTCAAACAGTTCGCCCCCCGCCTCTTTAAATTCATCATGAAGTTCTATGCTAATTTCTTCCAGCGTCTCTATGCAGTCTATCGCAAACGCAGGACTGATTACATTAATCGCTTTAATTCCTTTGCTTGGCATACTTTTCAGTGTCACGTCAGCGTATGGCTTAAGCCATTCCTCTCGACCAAAACGAGACTGGTATACATGCGTGTACTCTTCGAGGGTTAAACCTAACTTAGAAACCACTGCTGCTGTTGTTGCTTCACAACGAGCTTTATATGGATCACCTTGCGTAACATAACGCTTTGGTATTCCATGATATGAAAAGACTAAATGCCGCTTTTCACCTTGTTTTTGCCACTGAGCCTCAATATGACTCGTTAGAGCATCAACGTACAGTTCATGATCTGCATAATCTTGGAGCAAATTGATAGCCGGCCAATGAGGACATCTTTTGAGTGAAGCCATTAAGCGGTCGTATGCAGCGGCTGTGGTGGTTGCTGAAAACTGCGGGTACATCGGCAATACAACGATATGCTCAACGCCTTGTTGGCGAAACGCTTTCGCAGCCGTCTCAACATTAGGTGTGCCATATGTCATGGCCATTTCGACTATAAAACGATGCTTCTCAGAGGTGGAGAGTCGTTCGCGCAGACGATCTCTTAAGCGATTTCCAAGTACCAACAGGGGTGAACCGCCATCCATCCAAACCTGCTGATACACTTTTGCGACTTTGCGAGGCCTGATGTTTAATATGATGCCATTGAGAATGGGTTTCCATAAAATGGGGTTCAGATCCACTACTCGTGAGTCAGAGAGAAACTCTTTAAGGTATCGCCTTACTGCGACAGGAGTCGGTGCTTCGGGTGTCCCAAGGTTCATCATTAGTACACCAATGGGCTTATTAACGTGTTTCATAAGGAGGGTTTCTCAAAATTTTTAGTAAGTAATCCAGAAATGTAGCCATGCGGATACGCACATACTGATTACGACCCAATACAGTATGGCGGATTCAAATTCCTGTACTTTGATTTTTAAACTAACTAGTAGGCCAACAGTCAAACCAACCAATGAAGAGATCAAAATTGGCCAATCCCATTTTAGTGGACCAGCTTGAGGCAATGCTAGCCAACCGACCAAGATGCCAATCATTGTTACAAGCCAAATAACTGAACTTGTGGCTTGTGTAGTTGAAATAGGATTACCTGTTAGTGCTCTTCCTGACGATAAACATGTGACTTGAGCCGTCCCAAGAGCGACGCCAAAGATGAGTGCTAAACGGTTGGTAAAGATCCTCTGAAGTGAAATATTTAAACTTTGGCACACTACGGACAAGAGTGTTAAAAGACACAACGCAGATACGAAGAAGGTCGTGGATAGTTGAAAGCTAAGAATCTGAAGACCAATGAAACCACCTAGCCCCGCTCCTGCAGCATAACGAGTGATCAACTCAATCTGAAGGGTGCTTTTTTGGCAAACTATCACCCAAAGCGCTAAATAGACACAAGCTGGAAGTATGCTGATGAACACTGACAGCAATATATCAATACTGCCCGGAACAATTAAGACACCGGGTATCGCAATTAGCATGGGGTCTAAAGGTAGCTTCTTTTGTAATAGCCCAATACAAAAGAACACGAGTAAGACATATATCGCGGTTAACATCATTTAGTGGGTCGTTACAGACTATTCTTTCGACATCACACTTCGAATACGATCTTGGATAACCGTGGCTAATTTGTCTGGTTGGAATTTCGATAAGAAATCATCACACCCAACTTTTTGAACCATTGCTTTATTAAAGCTACCACTTAGTGATGTATGTAGAACGATATAAAGATCTTTTAGCCGAGGATCTTCTCTTATCTCGCGTGTTAAGCGGTACCCATCCATTTCCGGCATTTCAGCATCGGTTATAAGCATCAATAAACGATTAGGTACGTCATCACCGGCGGAGGCCCAGCTTTTAAGTAAATCTAACCCTCGTTTGCCATCCGTTGCTGAGTGTACAGTGATGCCGAGGTGGTCGAGCGTTGACTTACATTGAGCTAGACCGACAGATGAATCATCTACAACGAGTACTTCTAAACCTGAGGCAAGCGATAAGATATCTTGATCAATAACATCGTCTGAAATACGAGTGTCGTATGGTGTGATTTCAGCCAATACTTTTTCAACATCGATTATTTCGACCATGCGCTCATTAACACGAGTGATGGCGGTTAAATAGTGTTGACGCCCTGCACCATCAGGAGGTGGCAATATTTCACTCCAGTTCATATTGATGATGCGATCGACCTCACCCACCATAAAACCTTGAACTGAGTTGTTATATTCGGTAACGATTAGATTACAGGATTCGTCACGGTTTATAGGACGCAATCCAATAGATTCAGATAAATCTATTACAGGTATCGTGCGACCGCGAAAATGCGTTACTCCCGCGACAGAATGATGTCTATGAGGCATTAGGCTCATTCGGGGTAACTGGACTACTTCTTGAACTTTGAACACGTTAATTGCGAACATCTGCATTCCGCCAAGACGGAACATCAATAATTCTAGGCGGTTCTCACCTACCAATTGTGTTCTTTGGTCAACCGCGTCTAACATTCCTGCCATATTTAACTCCGAGAACTAATGCTCAACCACCAATGAAAACTATAGCTATGATAGTGAATAATTGCTGACAAAACAGTATTTTTTTGTCGTAAGTAATTGTTAGATCATGATTTATATAGGCTTATATGACAAACTTCTCTCTAAACGTTACAAAGCGATAATGTTCACTTACGTTCTTTAACCACATGTGTTCAGTCTGAAACAAGGAACCGCTATGTATGACATTGGCGTAAACCTAAGCCACCCTAGCTATTTAGAGTCATTAGAACAATTTCAAAAGGACTACCATGAGCAAGGGGTCAACGGGATTATCTGCATCGCTTCAAATTTGGATGAATCGTTGGCTAATCTCAAATTGTGCGCACCTTACAGTGATATGTTTGTTACTTTGGGGTGCCATCCGCACCATGCCTCTAGTTGGAAATCGACCGATACCGACACGCTGATTGACCTATTTCACCATTATGAATTAGCCGTTGCAGTGGGTGAAACAGGGTTAGATTTTAATCGTAACTACTCTACTCCCGACGAGCAAATCAAAGCATTTCAAGCTCAACTTAATGTGGCCGCAACCGTACGTAAGCCGATCTATTTGCATGAGCGAGATGCGTTTGACACTATGATTGAGATGCTTAGTTCTGCAAACTTAGATAATTCGGGTGTAATTCACTGCTTCACTGGGGACAGTGACGCCATGAAGTGCTATCTAGATTTTAACCTGTACGTAGGAATTACAGGTTGGCTATTAGATGAGAGGCGCAATCAATCCTTAAAGGAAGCGGTTAAGCAGTTACCACTTGAACGTTTGTTAATTGAAACCGACTCCCCTTATTTACTTCCTCGGAACATCCGTCCGAGGCCGAAGCGTAATCACCCTAAATACTTACCATGGATTGCACAGGAAATTGCAAGAATAAAAGAGTTACCAGTAGAAGATGTTATTAGCGCAGCAGACAACAATACAAAAACATTATTTTTTAGTTGAGATGCATAATACCCTACGAGCGGTCGTTGATGACTTTCCATCTTGCCAAGATGATAGGTCAATATTGCCTTTTACCAAAAGTCCGGCACACCGCTCTTTATCAAAAGGCCAATCCTGCTCATTCACACCATCAGAAATGACTGGAATTCTAAGACCATACTTTTCAACGAGATCTTCGGAGTCAGCGATATCAATTGATTTTAAGGTTAGCTCATTGCCAAACCATTGTTTCAACAGTGTCTCTGCTTCGTCGCACAAATGACATCCGAGGGTACCGAAGAGTAATAATTCAGGCATATCCAGCTTTAGTATTTTCCAATTCGTAGATTGATTGCGGTAGTGAAGCAAGTGGCGTCATTGGACACACAACCTTAGCTGCAGAGTCTAGGGAGCTGCCTATCAATCCCATAGCAGAAAGCGCTAAAATCACTATTTGAACTGACTCTGATTCTGGCACTACTTGATTTTTATCATGGTAGTTTTTTAGCAAAGGATAAATGCCGTTTTCAACAAACTGGGCGGCAATTTTCGCATCCTTAAAGTGACTTTTTTGGAATAGCGCACTCTCTAAGATTAGAGGTTCAAGTAAAGACACTAGCCCACCGTCTAACCGATCAGCAAAACTTTCAGCACGATAAAAATAGTTAGCCCAAGTAGACTGACTATTCAGAATATTTATGAAATATTTGATAAGTATTGATATACGGCTCTCTACTTCAGCTTGTGTGTTAAGCACCAGTAAAATGTCTTTTTTCACCAGTTCAGTCAGGCAGGTTCGTACATCTCGTAGGGCATCGTCTTTACTATCATAGTAATTGTAGAAGGTTCCGATGCTCACTCCCGCTTGAGAGGATACATGCTGTACTGTGATATCTGTCCAATCTGTTTCCAGCAATAAACGCTGAACAGACGTACGGAGCCGATCATGTGTTAACTGTCTTTTTTTTGGTAGTGTCATACGTTACCTAACAATCATCCCTTTTTGATAGTTCTGCTTATACCACGTAAAGAACTCGTCTTGCGGAAGAGCCTTAGAAAATAGATACCCTTGACCAAAGCCAGCTTCGGCGATGTTGAGTAAATTGAGTACTTCTGAAGTTTCGATTCCTTCAATTACGACGTCCATTTCCAATGCTTCAGCCATTTTGATCGAAGCTGCCACAAGTTTATACTCTTTACTACCCTCGCTTAGATTCAATATTAGTGATTTATCGATTTTGAGTGCAGTGAATGGTAGTTCGCGCAAATAATTGATCGATGTATAACCAGTGCCGAAATCGTCTAATGCGATGCTAGCGCCAAGCTCCGCTAACTTTGATAATATCACCTTTGGAAGCCTCGCGTCGCCCATAAAGGCCGTTTCTGTGACTTCGAACTCTAGCTCCCCTACATTCACGCCCGTTCGCTTTGTTACGTTCTCAAGTGCCTTAAGCACGGTTTCATCCTGAAGATTTTTTACTGACAGATTAACAGAGACTTTAAAAGTCGAAGCAAAGTTCTCTTTAAACGCTACTAAGAAATCGCATGCACGATTAATGACATAGTCTGTCAACGGAGAAATAAGACTGGACTGCTCAACTAACGGAATAAAAATATCGGGGGGTTGCCATTTTTCTAGCTCGGTATCGTACCATCTAATCAGCGCTTCAACTCCTATGATACTTCCGGTATTTAGACAAACTTGTGGCTGAAAATGCATGTCTAGCGCATTACTTTCAAGTGCACTTTTAAATCTTTCGAGTAGCCAGTAAGAATGTTCGGGATCGATACCTTCGCGGTCATTGTAGCGTAGATTATGAATGTTCCTACGGTGAGCCTCATTCGCCGCGACTTGCGCCTTACGTATTAGACCAATTATGTCGGTCTTTGTACTAGATGCGCACAGTCCAATTACCAGCTCAATATCAAGCGCCACATCTTTATAAGTGACAGGCTTACTTAATTCAGAAAAGACGCTTTGAATAAAAGCATCAGGCAACTCTGGTGACCTAGTTGATGTGACAAAACAAAGGTCTAAGGTGTCTAGAGCAATGACACGTTCATCGTCCCATTGAGAGTCAATGGAGCATATGAAGTCATATCGTTTTGCTAGAGCGCTAGTGCGCACATGTATGGTTTTTAACATGTGTTCAGCCGCATCATGCCCAAATGTAGCGATTTGCTTATAGTAGCCAGTAATATGAATGACCACCATGGTCACATGTTGGTTCGGGAGTAAGGAATGTTGCAAACGCCCCCACTCGTGAGTGAGGATTTCCTTTTTCGGTAGCAGTGATAACGGATGATGCGTCGCTTGAAATACCAAATGCCGTTCTGCTTGTTCTCGTTTTCGGGACTCTTCAAGTCCTTGAGAAATCGCTTCTAGTCGCTGACTGCGATCTTTTTGGTTTCTTTCAAACAGCGCCGCTAGCAAAAAGAAAACTTCAAGCGATGATGCTATCACCGCCGCATTGTTAATTGCAGAGCTCGAAGGCAGTACCCCTGAAACACCCAGCGCACTAACAACAATGCCAATCAACATGCAGGACCAGCCAGTTAAAAAGAACCAATCACTTGCATCACGATTTTGATCCACCCAAATGCGACGTGTTGCCAAAATCACAGCGATAACATTGCTGCTTATAATGGTTAGTACTCCAAGCAGTGATAGATATCGGTAGAGCCCAGGAATAAAACTCAATGAGGATAATATCAAGCAATAAGCGACAAATAGGCGCATGTATCGACCAATACGGTCGTTGTACAATTTAAGGTAAAAAGCAATAAAGACAATTTGAGAAGCGGCGGTTAGGAAAATAATGCTCGCAGTGATTGATGCATTGAAACTCGGTGCGTTCGACCACAGCCATTGGAATAAGACTCCCGCTAGCTGTAAATTAAAGCATGCCATAGCGCCTACATACGCAGCATAGAATAAATAGTTTCGATCACGGTAAATGGTACTGACCATGACGCTTATCAAAAACATAAGCATCATAAAACCGGAATAGCCCCCCATCAAAATCGCGGTATATTGTGCGCGCTGATCCTCGACAAAGTGGTTGGACAAATAGAGTGGTACTTTAAGTGTGCCTTCCGATTGGACTCGGATAAGCAATTCAGTCTGCTGGTTACTGAATACAAGTGGGAAAACAAAGCGATCACTGAGATAAGGGCGCTGGTCGAACGGCAACATATCTCCTGTTTCCCATGTTGCAATGAGACGCTCGCCTTCGAATTGGCTAACTGTGACGTGATCCAGTAACCCGTAATCGATAATTAATAGTGGCGAATCTTCAGGGAATGAATCGAAAGATACTTTTAGCCATAATGGTTTGGATTTGTAGCCAAACGCTAAACTGCTGCTGTTTGTTTCATGCCATTGTTTGGGCTGGTCATCTTCTGAAAAAGCATACAACAGAGAACCACTCGATTGCTCTATTGTTTCTAAGGAAGGATAAGAAGATATGGTATTCCAGGCGTAGACAAGTGCCAAAAATAAAATAAAAGCCAATGAACAAATGACACTTTTAGGCGACAACATAATTCCCTTTCCATATTTGTGGCTGCCTTTGCACGCAGCCACATAAGCCTAAGTCAGATTAGATCATAGTAGATTAAACTGAGGTGTCATCATATCATTTACATTTAATCCCAGCATCTGGAATACGCCTTCGACAATCGGCAGCAATTGCTTGTCGATATAGTGCTGATAATCAATTTGCACTAGATCTGACTCATCACGATATGGAACAACACCGGACAGTTGATATAAATAAGCTACCCGTTTTCTACCACGGTTATACTCCGGCGGCAACCCTTGCTTGTGTCGCTCTTCGTCCACCATTTTCGCCGCTCTTACATGTGGCGGTAGTGTTTTGGTGTACTTCGATAATGGGCGCGTCAATTGTTTGGTATATACTAATTCTTGGTCATATTGGCCATCTAACAATGATTGGATAAATTCTGTTACGTACTGCTCTGCATTCCTATCATTGAAGAGGTGCTCAAAAAGTTCAACCTGAAAGCGTTTTGCTAAAGGAGTCCAATCACTCCGTGCAGCTTCGAGGCCTTTAAATACAATCCTACCGTCACTCAAACCAGCATAGCGTTTTTTGGACCCTTCTTCTTGGCCGCGGATGGTAGGCATATAAAACCGCGTATATAAGGTTTCAAACTCGAGCTCTAGGTATGAATGTAATTGTGCATAGTCTCCACACCATTCCTTCAAACATTGGTTGATAACTGTACACAGCTCACTTCCAGAGTCTTTTGCCTGTTGTTCTGATAAGTTATCGTCTAGCGTGATAAATAAGGAATCTGTGTCTCCATATATCACTTTTGCACCTCTTTCCTCCATCCAATCTTTAGTTCGCCCGAGAAGCTCGTGGCCTCGCATGGTGATGGAGCTCGCTAACTCCGAATGATAAAAGCGGCATACTGAGGAACCCAACACGCCATAAAATGAATTCATAATAATTTTAATGGCGTAACTTAGTATTGAATTACCTTCTTTCTTAGCTATTTCACGCGATTGAGCAAGCTCAGTCACTAATTCTGGTAAAATTGCGTATTGTCTTTCAAACGCTGCGCCTCGGTAGCCCGGCACAGATGTATCGTGTTTTAAGGCCTGTGCCACAACGCGGGCTAAAGGGTCAACATAGAATGTTCGTATGATGCTTGGATAAAGGCTTTTGAAATCAAATACTAGTACGTTTTTGTACAGACCAGGGACAGAGGACATAACAAAGCCGCCTGGGCTTGGGACAAACTTCTCGTCTCGCCATGCAGGAGCCACCCACCCTTTTCGATGTAGTCTTGGCAAATAAAGGTTTTCAAACGATGCGACCGACCCTCCGGTTTGCGACAAGGGAATACCGGTTAAGTCCACTCGGGTCTGTTGCAACTCAATGAGCTGGAGCTTTTCAAATATCCGTTCTACGAGAACACAGTCTTGTAGGTTATACGCTACAAATTTGTCTAAGGCTGTTCGATGCATGTGCTCTATTTCTTGCCACCTGTCACCCCCTTCAAGTAACTTGCGCTCGTTGAGCAGTTCACTACTGACGTTATTAAGACTGTAAGAGCTAAAGTGATATCCACCGACTTTTAGCATCGTGATGCCATCAAGAATGACGCGCCCCGCAATATTAGCAAATACTTTCCCAGACTCTTTTGCTTCGCGAATACGCCAAGGCTCGCCTCCTACTCCAATTGCTGGAGAAATTCCGAGCGCCCTAAAGCGTTGATCAAGGAACATAAAATCAAAGCCAATGACATTCCAACCAATAATTATGTCAGGAGCGTGGCGTCGAACAAACTTTATAAAGGCAAGCAGTAGTCGTCGCTCATCTGGGAATGGGTAGACATTCTCAATTGCTACGTCTTGAGGTGTCACAACCAAAACAACACGGCGGTCGCCACTTGTTATTCCGATTGAAAGTAACTCATTTTTAGAGACAGACGTTTCAATATCGAGAGACCATACTTGCCAAGAAGGTCGGTAGTCACTCGGTTTTATTCGCGCATCGGAGAAAATAAGAGAGTCGCCATTACGTATTGCAATAAATTCGACGCTTCCTCGAATCGACCGCTCCATTAAATAACGATCTTCAGGTTTGATATCTTCTTCATAGACATCAAAGCCCTGTTTCTTTACCAGTGCAATCATTTGTCGTTGCAACAAAAGACTCTGACACCGAACGACAGTAACCGGGGAATGAGAAAATGATTTGAGTTGGCTTTCTTCACAGACGACGCCTGTCACATTCGGCTCTATGGCCTCCACAGGTGCATCGGTAAAAAATAGAGTATCTGGATTAGTAATACAGACTTTCGCTGTCCCTAGGTCAGTCTTCACATAATAATGAATGCTTAAGCGACCGGATTCATCATTACTGTGACGACTGACAATGTAACCTTTATGAGTTTCAAACATGTATAGATGTACTTAAATAGACCGTAATAACCGAATGGGCGGCACTTTTAGCACAGCTCGGCTCGCAAATACACCTATAATTGTGACAATTAGCCATCCAGAGAGCGGCCCAAGTAGCCAGAGCATAGGGTGGAAGGTGACCTCCATCTCGAACACAAAGTGCTGCAGGCCGATCAAAGATAACTCTGCTCCAGCAGCGCCTACAATCCCAGAGAACAGCCCAAGTGAACCGAATTCGACCAGTAGAGCTTGTCGAACGATTCCCTTTGTTGCTCCAAGTGTTCTCAAGAGAGCCCCCTCTTCTAAACGTTCATCTAACGTCGAGCGCACACTAGCGATAAGCACGAGCGCCCCAGCTCCTAATATAAACAGTAAGACAATCTGAAGTGCACTTGCGAGCTGCGCAATGATGGCCTGCACTTGTTTCAGCAACTCGCCGATATTAAGCATCGAAACAGTGGGATAATTAGCCATGAACTTGTAAAACTTAGAAGCTGTTTGATCTGTCAGAAATACGCTACTCACGTAATTTGCTTGATAGTCTGATAAAACAGATGAAGGCAAAATAAGGTAGAAGTTTGGCTGCATGCTTTGCCAATTTACTGACCGGATGGAGGTAATCGGTAACGAATAATCAAGACCTCCAATATTGATTGTCAGTTTGTCTCCAAGACCGACATTTGCTTCCTTCGCCGCCTCTTGCTCTATCGACACACCCTCAGCAGAAAAGTCACCGTCTATGAGCTCTGTTCCTTCACCAAGCGTGTCGGCCCAGGTTAGATTTAACTCACGCTCGACGATTTCAGGTTCATTTTGACGGTCTGGAAACAACTCTTCAGATGCGACACCATTGATATGAGTCACGCGGCCTCGTACCATAGGGTACCACTCGGACGCCACAATATTTGAAGTTGATGTAAATTCAGAAATATCGCCTACCTGTGACTCTTGGACATTAAACAGATAATGATTTGGGGTATCGCTAGGGATTTGTGCTTGCCAATCCTTAATCAGGTTGCTTTGAACACCGACTAGCACAAGGCTCAGCATAATAATAAGAGTAAACACCAAAAGCTGAAATAAATTCGCAATAAGCCTGCGATGCAAAGCAGCGAGCCCTAATTGCCAACCGGTGGTGGTTTGCCGAGAGAGCAATCTACTCATTCTAAATAAGCCCCACCCAAGTACAAGTACCAATAATGTAACAGCGCCAAGCGCCACCATCATGATGCTAGGGAGCATCCACCCACCGGCATATACAACCATTAACAAGTACATGCCAATTAAGCCAAATATAAACAACAACGCTGCACTGCCTTTTAGCTCAGCGTTTGGTTGTAGAACTCTGAGTGGTGGCACCTGAATAAGCCTAGCTAACAAGGGCGTGCAGAACGCTAAAACAGATATAACTGCGGTGGCACCGCCAAGCCAAAGTTTCGATAAACTCGGTGCTGGCAGTCCCGATGTCATCAGTGATGCTAGTACTCCAGCGATGGCCTCTTGAACAGCAAGGCCAAGTAAGGAACCAAGAACAATACCTATGAAAGTGATCATTGACACTTGAAATGTCATGAGCCGCACAAGCCTTTTGGGTGTCGCTCCCATCGTTTTCATGACAGCGAACTGTGTTAAATGACGTTTTACGTAACGAGAGGATGCAAGCGCCATCGCTACTCCTGACATGACAACCGCCAAAGTACCGGCTAAAAGCAAAAAAGACTCCGCCCGATTTACGGTATTGCCTATCCGCTCTCCTCGCTCAATTGGCGTGCGAATTCGCTCAGATTCATTTAGCTTTGGCTTGAGCAGCGAATCAAATGCCTCCAGACGCTCGGGTGTGCCGGCATACAGAAATGCATACCGTACTCGAGACCCAGGTATAATGACTTCCGTCGCAGCAAGGTCCGCCTCATTCATGACCGCTCTGGGCGCAATAGAAAACGCTGAGGTAGCACTGCCGGGGTCACGAACCAAATAATTAGACACCGTCAGAGACGCTTCGCCGACACGGACTTGCTGCCCAATACTCACAGATAAAAGACTTGCCAAACGGGAAGACAACCATATCTCTCCTGGCTTTGGGGGAGTAACCGTACTCATGCCACCACCGAACATTGAGTCATCAACTAGGTAGCTTCCTCGCAATGGGTAGTTAGACGTAACAGCAGTAATTTGAGCCAGCTGCAGGCCATCTCCTCCAAATACCATCGAAGAAAATGATGCCGTCTGAGCTACCTCTAGGTCGTCGCTTTTAGCTGCTTCTATCCATTCTGTTGGAATAGGGTCATCGCGACGAACGCTTCTATCGGCGCCAAGTAGATTAGCGGATTGAACCTCAAAAGATTGTTGTAGCCGATCGACGAACAGCCCGATACCCGTGACGGTCGACACTGATACGACGAGTGCGACCAACAATGTGAGGACATCACCCGTTTTAAACTCTCTGAAAAGAAGCCTCCAAGCAAACATCTAAGACTCCTTTATTTCGCCATCGGTGATTTCGATTTGACGGTCGCAGCGCTCTGCGAGTTTGGGATCATGCGTGACGACAACTAAAGTCGTTCCTTCCTCTTTGTTTAAATCAAATAGCAAATCTTCAACCAAACCACCATTTTTACTATCTAGGTTACCCGTAGGCTCATCAGCGAACAGTATTTTAGGAGCTGACGCAAAAGCACGAGCAATTGCTACACGCTGTTGCTCACCACCCGATAGTTGACGCGGGTAGTGACTAAGACGATGCTGCAATCCAACTGCTTCTAACAATTGGTGAGCGCGATCATTGGCAGACCCTTCTCCCTTTAGCTCATTGGGAAGCATCACATTTTCTAATGCTGTGAGACTCGGTAGCAGATGAAAGGACTGGAAGATGAATCCAACAAATTTACCGCGTAAAATCGCTCTGCCTTCTTCGTCTAATGTTTCGAGTTTTTCCCCATAAAGCTCAATGCTGCCGCGAGTGTGCTGATCTAACCCAGCCATCAAGCCTAGCAGTGTAGATTTACCAGAACCTGACGAACCAATAATGGCGACAGACTCGCCATCCTTGATTTCGATGTTAATTCCTTTCAGTATGTCGAGCGTGCCGTTACTTGTCTCAACTGAGTGATCAAGGCCCTTGATGGTTAAAGCTGACTTCATTTCCATATCTTGCATAAATAGGACGCCTATAATGTCAAAAGTATTTATTACATTCGTATTGCTTGCTATGTCATTTGGTCTTCAGGCCAAAACATTGCTTGTACTGGGTGATAGCTTGAGTGCAGCGCATAATCTAAGACAACAAGATGGTTGGGTTAGTTTACTGGCCGAGCAATTAAAAACCTCGCATCCTGCTATTACAGTGGTTAATGCCAGTGCGAGTGGCGAGACGACTCAGGGTGGATTAGCTAGACTCCCTAAACTACTTGAGACCTACTCGCCCGACTGGGTAATACTTGAATTAGGCGCAAATGATGGGCTTCGTGGCTACCCGCTTGACCAAGCCAAGCAGAACCTTGCTCGAATGATCGATCTAACCCAAAAAATCAATGCTGATATACTGCTAATCGGTAACCGACTTCCCAGTAACTATGGTCGTCAATACACCACTCAATTTTTCAATATGTATCAAGAGCTTGCCGAATCTAAAAAACTATCATATGTGCCATTTATGCTCGAAAATATCGCACTTGATGATTCACTCATGCAACGCGATGGTTTACACCCCAATGCTCTTGGTCAACCTATTATCTTAGACAACATTACCCCAACACTTCTGCCGATGTTGCAATAACAAAAGGAAATACGATGAAAGCTGTGTTTTTGGATCGTGGTTCTTTCCCAGAATCTGCGAAGATTTCATTACCAGATTGGATAACGGTCACTGAAAGCTACCATAACTCTACCGAAGAAGAGGTCTATGATCGTATCGCAGACGCAGATATCGTTATGACCAATAAAGTGCCTCTTACAAGAAGGCATTTAGAAAGTGCGCAAAAATTAAAGCTTGTTCAAGTACTTGCAACGGGCGTAAACAACGTAGATGTCTCGGCCTGTAAAGCACTAGATATCGGAGTACGTAATGTAGCAGGATATTCGACTGAGTCTGTGCCAGAACATACCTTCGCATTGATCCTAGAACTTCGTCGTAACATCTCGCGCTACCGTGAAGATGTTAAATTGGGGCGGTGGAGTGAATCGGAGTTTTTTTGTTTCATGGATCACTCTATTGATGACATCGCACACAATACGATCACAATCATTGGAAAAGGCTCCCTTGGAAACCGTGTGGCGAAGATTGCCGAGGCATTTGGCATGTCAGTTTTATATGCCGAACATAAAGGTATTTCAGAGGTACGCACTGGATACACTGAGTTTGAAGAGGCAATTCAACGTGCTGACATTATTTCACTACACTGCCCGCTTACCGACACAACAAAAAACACCATCGATTCATATGAGTTTGAACTTATGAAGCGTACCGCTTTGCTTATCAATACTGGCCGAGGAGGCCTTGTGAATGAGATGGCATTATGTAACGCGCTCACAACAGGACAAATTGCGGGAGCCGGATTTGACGTCGCCTCAATAGAACCTATGCCTATTGATCATCCGTTACAAGAACTAACTCGCTTGCCCAATTTCATTCTAACACCACATGTTGCTTGGGCGAGCAGTAATGCCATTAGTCGTCTTCTTGATCTCGCGAATCAGAGCATTCAAGCTTTTTTTGAGCATGATAATAAATGAAACTAGAGATACTTTATCAAGACGACGCGCTAGTAGTCGTTAATAAGCCCAGTGGCCTGCTCGTTCATAGAACTGACTTGGCAAAGAATGAGCAAGACGCTGTCGTGCAAAGGCTTAATGAACAATTGGGTAAATGGGTATATCCGATTCACCGACTCGATCGAGCAACTTCTGGCGCATTAGTTATGGCCTTTGACAGCGAATCAGCTCAAAAGCTAGGTATTCAGTTTATGGACCGATCTGTTAACAAAGAATACAGAGCGTTAGTGAGAGGGTTTACGGATGCACAAGGTGTCATTGATTACCCGCTTGCCAAACTCAACGAAGAAAAAGGCCGTTCAAGATTCAAGATCGAAGGCACAGAAAAAGACGCAATCAGTCACTACAAAACCTTAGAACAGTATGAACTTCCGATTGCAGTCAGTCGTTACCCGTCTATGCGCTTAAGTCTAGTCAGTGTGGCCCCCGAGCATGGCCGAACACATCAGATTCGTCGGCACTTTAAGCATATTTTCCACCCGCTGATGGGTGATACTCGCTATGGTTGCCGGCATCATAATCAATCGCTACGCGCTAGTGGTTTTGAAGACCTTCGGTTAATGCTTCACTCACACACTCTAACCTTCTCACATCCTGTCAATTTTGAGTCGATAACTGTTTCTGCTCCGCTACCACATGACTTCCAGCTCGTGTTAGATAAAATTAACGATCTTAAGGTTTAGCGACATTCCACCCAATGAGGCATCTATGAAAAACAGACTTGTGTATTCCACAGAGCAAGGACGAATTTGTCCAGATTGTAACCAACCTGTCGGCGATTGTGCATGTGACCAAAACAATGCACTCCTCGGCAGCGGCGACGTTAAAATTATGTTGGAGACAAAAGGCCGTAAAGGAAAAGGCGTCACTATTGTTAAAGATTTAGCAATGACGGCCGATGAGTTAAAAGTTTTAGGTAAAAAAATTAAGAGTCACTGTGGCGTTGGTGGTTCAGTCAAGGACGGAAATATTGAAATCCAAGGCGATCAACGCGATAAGGTTAAGGCATTTTTAGCGTCACTTGATATCAAGTCGAAATTGGCAGGCGGAAAGTAACATTCTGTTACACTACCTAAGCAGATTTTTTTGATACAACTCGAGGCTTTATATATATCTATATATATCAATTACTTTTAGTTTTGTTTTTCTTCAGTAACTGGTAAATTAAATTGAATCATCGTTCATAAATGAGGTTTGAATGCACGCCGATAGTCCACGTCAGGCAAACGCTATATTAAAGAAGGCTGTTCCGCTGATGCGCAAAATGGACGTCGCACCAACCCCTTATAACTATGGCATTTGGTATGAGTACGTACGACAAACCTCCCCGAAGTTGAACCAGTTGGTTGATGCAACAATAGGTCGCCTAGGGAGTTTGCCGAGCTTTGTATCGAAGGAGCTATTTCATCAATTTTTAGTGTCTGAAGAAGCGCGCTTTAACAGCGAACATAAAGACCGCCTCGAAGCGCTGGTACAAGACGTTTCTCTTAGCACCCAAGATATGAAGACTAACCTTCAGAGTTTAGAGTCCGTCGTGAGCAAGAGTAGAAAGGTTTTGTCACGTGCTGACCGAGATAAGCATTTAGATCGGGTTGTGTCTTTTCTAGATCAAGGAACCCAGAAAGCACTTCAAGACGCCGAGCAATTTACAAAAGACATATCACGAGTCAATCGAGAAGTTGCTCAACTTAAAGCAGAGCTTGAGGAAATAAGAAACAACGTCGATTTAGACCCGCTAACTCAGCTGTTTAATCAAAAGGGTCTAGAGCGACAGTTATATAGTCTTATCCCGTCGTCTGAGGACGACCTGTCTCTTTTGATACTCGATATTGATCATCTAAAGAGAATCAACATAAACCACAGTCGTCGAGCTGGTACTGCCCTAATTTGTTACGTTGCTAGAATTCTTCAAAACCGAAAATTAGAGAATGCAACAGTCGCAAGATTAAGTGGTGGAACATTTGCTATCGTTTTACAGGACGCCACTCTAGATTTTGCGATTGAGTATGCCGAGATATTGCGAACTCACCTAAATAAACAAAGACTTAAGAGTCGCAATGGCGCGGGTGTCATTGACAATATTCAGGTATCATTTGGCGTAGCCACGATTATTGGCCAAGAAACACCTGCAAACCTGATTGCTCGTGCAACAGGCTACTTAGATAATGCGAAGCGAGCAGGTCGTAATCGCATAGCAAGCCGCTAATTTACTCCGCAACTTAGAAAGAACTATCAAATGGAACACTTTCCTCACACTTTAGAGATAGACGTAAGAGACTACGAATGTGATATGCAAGGAATCGTTAATAACGCGGTTTACCAGAACTACCTTGAACATGCCCGTCACATGTTCATCAAAAGCAAGGGATTAGATTTTGCTGAGATTACTAATCAGGGAGTACACCTTGTTGTTATGAGAGCGGAACTAGACTACAAAGCCCCATTAAAAAGCGGAATGAAAGCTACCTTAACGACACGCTGCGAGCGAGTTAGCAAATTCAAGATCGCATTCCATCAGCAAATCTTTGTGGGCGACAAACTCTGCATTAACGGGCATTTTATCGTCGCATCAATCAGTGCAGCGGGTCGCCCTCTTGTTTATCAAGATGCTGATAAGCTATTTACATAATTTACGATGTCGAATAGCAGACATAAAAAAACCCGCCATAGGCAGGTTTTTTTATGTAATGGCGGTGAGCAAGAGATTCGAACTCTTGATGCCTTTCGACATACACGCTTTCCAGGCGTGCTCCTTCGGCCACTCGGACAGCTCACCAAAAAAATTTGAATGCTATAACGCAATTCGTGGCGCGTATATTAGTTATGAAGTTGTTGAATTGCAAGCATTTATTTATCAATAAACGTCATTCTTTCGTTGATACCGGTATCTTCTACTCGGGGCGGGATGGCTTTAGGTGTACCCACATATAATAACCCCACAACATGGTGATTTACTTGAAGGTCTAAAAGACTTTTTGCCTCATCGGTAAAGACCGCAGGACCAGTGCGCCAAATTCCACCATACCCTAACGCATCCAATCCTAGGAGTACCTGCTGGGCTGCTGCCGAGGTGGACATAAGTTGTTCAAAATCTGGCACCTTAGGATGGTCCACTATTTCTGCATAAATAAGTAAAATGGTTGGCGCTCGGTAAGCTTTCTTAATAAAGGACTCAGCTTTTTCTTCTGATAATTCAGGAACCTCAGATTTGGCGTGTTGCCAATACAGCTCACCTAATTTTCGACGCCCCTCTCCTTCATAGATTCGAAATCTCCATGGTTTTAGGCCGCCGTGATCTGCCGCTCGACTAGCAGCATCTAATATCTCTAACCACTCGTCTTTGCTTGGCGCTGGCTCTTCGAGTTGGTTTACGGATACACGATCGCGCATGAAACGTAAAAAATCTTTACTCATAAAAATGAATTTTCCGTTAGTATCAAATGTATGTTTAAACATATCGAAAGTGTCATCGAATGTAAATTGAAATGAATCTCATTTAACGGCGGTGAATATGGAAAAATGGATGCTGTGGCTTCTTTTGGAAGCGTCTACGTTGTTACTGTTCGCCTCATTCTTCATATTGTGGCGCATCAGAGTACTTAAAAAAAAGCAACACGATAAAGATGAGGTTGAAGTTGATGCACAGCCGAATAACCCTAACCCTCAATCGACAAAAGATGATGTTGCATCCAAAGCTCAAACACCGAATGAAACACCTTTTAAATCATTCGCGAGCAAATTAGAACAACAAGCCCAATCGGCGGCCGACAAACTGATTGCTTTACGATCAGAAGATGACTTAGAAGAAGTCACTCAATATAAGCTATGGGGAACATTACTCAAAGCTGAGCGAGCCATAGTTCTTAATGATTCATCTGACAGGCCAAAAACCATCTTGAACCGATTCATGGCGAACATTATTGGCACATTGGAAAGTGTTCAAAACAAACGATTAACCCAATCTCAGCTGAGTAAAAGCTTAGAAGAAGTTGATTTAGAATTTCAGCAAGCAAGTGAGATTTTGATTTCTAAAGAAGCCCTTATAGAAAATCAAAAAACACTCCATGATGAGCTACAGCGTAACATTGATGACAGTGCAGCAAAGCTTCTGAAATTAGACCTTAAAAACCGAGAGCTCATCCGCCTGCATAATGAACTTAGTTCGTTAAAAGCCGAAATTCAAAAATTAGAAACTGAACACAACTCCACCTACAAAGTGGAATCCCCCTCCTCTGAAGGCTCCACAGACAAACACCATTCAAGTCGCCATCTGATTCAGCTACAACGATTATCAGAGCGCCAGCAAGCCATCATTGAGCACTTGCAGGAGCAATTAGAGGATAAAGATGGTGATGACATTGAGACAAAAGAGAAGGCTAGAGAAGCGGCGATTTCTCGCATGGAAAGGATGTCCAATGAATCGAACGCCCTAATTGGCCAACTTCAAGCTGAGCTTGAGAATACTAGCCTTACAATTAACGCGTTAAAAGCAGATATTAATACTAAAAATCAGCAGCTTATAGCGCTCGATGAAGAAATAAAAGCTCGTGACGGGGGGGCTTTGGGGGGCTTTATGGCATTACACTCTAATAAACAAAATGCGCTTGAATCGCTAATTGGAAACTTAGCTAATATAAAATCAGATAATGCCATCGACCATGATTTTGAAAGCCAAGAGCAAGAGATAAATAACCTAGAACGCATGCTAAAAGAATCTGAGACCTGTGTGCAATTACTTGCTCAAGAGTTAGAAAGTGCGGAGTTAGAAAACGAGAACTTAAAAGCGGAAGCAGAAGAATTAATCAAAAATAGAGTAACCAGTGCCTCCAGTACAAAAGATCACTACTCCCCTAACTCTCTGGAAGAGCTGAATGCTCAAAGAGAAATTAATAGAAGCCTAGTGGCTGCGGTCAGTGAGATTAAAGAACAGTTGCTCAGCAACCTTTCGAATAATGATGAACGACAATTGCGCAATGAGTACAACCGTAAGAGCCTTGAGCTGGACCGATTACAGTTGGCGTATTCAGACCTTGAACGAAAATACTTGGGGACACTCCGCCAAGACACGTCATCCTAGCGGAGTAGAAATGATTTATTGACGAGTCAGACGATCATTCCCCAATACGATTTCATGAGTCGAACGATATGGGTTGATATCTAATCCGCCGCGACGCACATACCGTGCGTAAACAACCAAGCTTTCAGGTTTGCACTGGGTCATAATATCAATGAAGATGCGTTCAACGCATTGCTCGTGGAAGTCAGTATGCTCGCGAAATGATGCTACATACTTGAGCAAACCCTCATGGCTGATTTGACTACCTCGATAATCAATAAATATAGACCCCCAATCAGGTTGATTAGTAACAGGGCAATTAGACTTAAGTAAATGACTCACTAAACGCTCTTCTACTACAGCCCCCTCTTCAATAGTTAGCAACTGTGCGTTGGGGTGATACTCGTCTACAACGACATCTAGCTCATCAATACAATAGTCAGGTGTCAGGACAACCAATGACTCCATCGCGTCTACGTTTCGTATGATGACTGTAACGGGAGCTCCGGCAGCTTGAGATAGATCCGCTTCCAAAAGCGCCTGAACTTCGTAGGCGTCTTTGTAACGCATTTGGTTGAGCGAATTCAAATATAATTTGAAGGATTTAGACTCTATTATATTTGGAGACGAACAAGGTAAGCGGAATTCAGCCATGGCCACAATTGGCTTACCTTTTTCGTTTAACCAAGACAGTTCATAAGCATTCCAAATATCCTCTCCATGGAAGGGCAAACGCTCAGATTCTATTCCCATATCTTGCCATTTATCCAATCTAGCAATAGGGAAAAGCAACCCTGGATCGTACTCAGAAACATAATCCGTTTTCTGACCTAAGGGTAAAGCACCCATACCACCTACCTTAATTTCTAATACCTCTGCCGCGATTCAGCAGAGTAATTCCTACGTAAGACAACACAACAATGAATACCGAAATAATCACTAGCGCCCAAGTAATATTTATATCCGATACACCTAAAATTCCGTATCTAAAAGCGTTCACCATATACAACACTGGATTTAGCATTGATACGCCCTGCCAAAGATCCGGCAATAAAGAGATTGAATAGAAGACACCACCCAAATAGGTTAACGGGGTCAAGATAAACGTTGGGACAATGGACACATCATCGAACGATCTTGCAAACAAGGCGTTCACAAACCCACCGAGCGAAAACATGATAGCAGTCAGAATTACAACCAATACTGTTAAAAACAGGTTATGAAGATGCAATTTTGTAAAAAACAGCGACAAGATGGTGACCGTTAAACCTACACATAAACCGCGAGCAACACCCCCCAGAACGTAACCCGCCAATATTACCCAATTCGGTGTGGGAGATACCAATAGTTCTTGAATACTGTGCTGAAATTTTGCAGAGAAAAATGACGACGCTACATTCGAGTATGAATTGGTGATAACGGACATCATGATCAAGCCAGGTACGATATACTGCATGTATGAAAAACCGCCCATTTCACCTATTCTGCTACCGATTAAATTACCAAAGATAGCGAAATACAGCGACATAGTAATCGCTGGCGGTAGCAGTGTTTGAGGCCAAATACGCATAAAACGGCGAATCTCTCTACGAAGAATCGTATAAAAGGCTATCCAGATTTCACCTGTAGACATTCTAGTTCCCCTTAATCAGTTTAACGAATAGCTCTTCAAGGCGATTCGATTTATTCCGCATACTCACTACACGAGCATTTTTCGATTCGAGATACGTGAATATGTCATTTAACGCTTGCCCTTTATTGACAGCTACTTCGATAGACGCGCCGTCACTTGCTAGCTTGGTCTCAAATCCATCGATATCTATTTCTGTAACTGGACTGTCTAAATCGAAGATAAATGTTTCACTAGACAAGGTTTTTAGGAGTGCCTTAACGCTTGTATTCTCTACAATTTCCCCTGAATTGATAATCGCAATATTCCTACATAACTGCTCAGCTTCTTCAAGGTAGTGAGTCGTCAGTATTATCGTTGTGCCTTTTTCATTCAGCTGCCTAATAAACTCCCACATAGAGCGGCGCAGTTCGATATCAACACCCGCAGTCGGTTCATCCAATATTAATATTTTGGGCTCGTGTATCAGTGCTCGGGCTATCATCAACCGGCGTTTCATACCTCCCGATAACATACGCGATTGAACATCTTTCTTATCCCAAAGATCTAATTGTTTTAGATACTTTTCAGCGCGAGTTTGAGCGACATCTAAAGGAATTCCGTAAAAACCTGCTTGTGTCACGACAACATTAAACACCGTCTCAAACACGTTGAAGTTGAACTCCTGAGGAACGACTCCCAAATATTGCTTTGCTTTAGCAAAATCTTTATCAATATCCACGCCAAAGATACGTACTTGACCTTCGGATTTATTTACAAGGGAACACAGTATTCCGATGGTCGTAGACTTACCTGCTCCGTTGGGGCCCAACAGTGCGAAAAAATCACCTTCGTCAACATTTAGGTCGATTCCCTTAAGTGCTTCAAATCCATTTTCGTAACGCTTTTTAAGGTCCTTTATTTCGATAGCATATGCCATAATATTCTTTCTGCCTTAAATACTAGAAACCCAAAAAAGGTTCCATCACACGTGAGTTCAAGAATCCAATTTATCGAAAACCTTCTACAAGACCTCAACCAACGAATCACTGAGCATGATCCATTTGACCGCGAAATTTTGGCCGAGGAAGAGCAAGATTTCATAAATAAATGGAATGCCCTGATTGCCAGTGCCGAGACACGTTCATCTGAGTTCTTATTTGATGCCCAAGAACTAATTGCTCGTTTTATCCGCTGTTACCCGAATTTAGTACCACTCATGCGTCGTGAGCTTCTTTATTTCGTGGGTGGAGAATGCTTACACTTCTTAGGAGATGAAGAGCTCGCATTTTACCAAAGTATTGACGAACAGCTTTTTGATTTAGAAAGCACTGGTAAATCAGTGGACATCGCAGAGCTTATAGAACTTAATAGGCCAAACGAAGAGTCAAACACGTTATTGCAATAAGTTTTCTTAGTTAAAAAAAGCGGCTTTGCCGCTTTTATGCTTTTCGAAAAACCAATGTTCCGTTTGTCCCGCCAAAACCAAAAGAGTTATTCAGAACCAGTTCGACTTTGCGCTTCTGCGGAGTCATAGCAACATAGTTTAAATCACAGCCTTCGCTTGGCTCTTCTAAGTTAATCGTTGGAGGTGCCACTTGATCACGAATTGCTAAAATAGAAAAAATCGATTCAACCGCACCTGCTGCGCCAAGTAGGTGCCCTACCATCGACTTGGTTGAGCTAATTGCCACATCTGACGCCGCTTGCCCCATCAGCATTTTTACCGCTTCGGTTTCTGCCAAATCTCCGATAGGAGTAGATGTGCCGTGCGCGTTGATATAATCAATCTCATCAGCGCTTGCTTCAGCATCTTTTAATGCAGCGGACATCGCAGATAACGCCCCTTCTCCATTTTCGGGCGGCGCTGTCATATGAAACGCATCATCACTCATACCGAAACCAGCCAGCTCAGCATAGATAGTAGCACCACGAGCGACAGCGTGTTCGTATTCCTCGAGTACAAGAATACCGGCGCCATCCCCCATTACAAACCCGTCACGGTCTTTATCCCAAGGACGGCTTGCAGTTTTATAGTCATCATTGCGTGTAGACAGCGCCCGAGCGGCACCGAACCCACCAATACCAAGAGGCGTAATAGCCATTTCTGCGCCACCTGCAATCATGACATCTGCATCACCGTAGGAAATCATTCGTCCAGCCATGCCGATATTATGAGTGCCCGTAGTGCAAGCAGTGACGATCGAGATATTTGGTCCTTTAAACCCAAAACGAATGGCAACATGACCAGAGATCATATTAATGATCGCCCCGGGTACAAAAAAAGGAGAAATACGTTTTGGGCCAGATTCGCTTAACAGTGAAACATTCTTCTCAATCATTGGTAGGCCACCAATGCCAGAGCCTATTGCGCATCCTATTCGCTGATAATCAACGCTGTCAGAGTCTAGTCCTGCGTCTTCAATAGCCTGAACTGCCGCTGCGATCCCATACTGAATAAATACATCCATTTTTCGAGCTTCTTTAAAGCTCATGTACTGGGTCGCATCGAAATCTTTAACTTGTGCGGCAAAACGTGTTGAAAACTGAGAGGCGTCGAAGTGTTCAATATCAGACACTCCACTTTTACCTTCTAGTATATTATCCCACGTATCTTTCACATTATTGCCAAGGGGTGTCACCATTCCCATACCGGTGATTACGACCCGACGACGAGACATATGATTCCTCCGAAAACTCCCTGTCACTAGGGGTAAGAATAAGAAAAGCCGCTGTACACAAAATACGAGCGGCTTTTCGGAAACTTAATGCACCAGAGTATTACAAGTTAGCGTTGATGTAGTCAATTGCTGCTTGTACAGTGGTGATTTTTTCAGCTTCTTCGTCAGGAATTTCAGTGTCGAATTCCTCTTCAAGAGCCATAACAAGCTCAACTGTGTCAAGGGAGTCTGCACCCAAGTCATCTACGAAAGATGCTGCTGGTACAACTTCTTCCTCTTTAACACCTAGTTGTTCGCAAACAATTTTTTTAACGCGTTCTTCAATGCTACTCATTAGAAGTTCCTACTCTACTCGTTAATAGCTCATTTTGAGCATATTATGAAATTTGTGACACCCATGTATAGAGGGCGTGATTCTCATCATGAACCGAGACGTATTTTCGTTGAATTCATTACAAAATTCAACTCAAATTATGCCATGTACATGCCACCGTTGACATGCAATGTTTCTCCGGTGATATATCCCGCCGCATCAGACGTTAAGAACGTTACAGCAGCTGCAATTTCTTCAGGCTCGCCTAAGCGTGCAGCAGGGACTTTGGAAACCAATGTTGCTTTGTGATCTTCTGGTAGATCTTTAGTCATATCCGTTGCAATAAACCCAGGCGCGACACAGTTGACTGTTATCCCGCGTGAGCCAATTTCCGCCGCCAACGAACGACTAAAACCTTCTAGTCCGGCTTTCGCAGCTGAATAGTTTGCTTGACCAGCGTTCCCCATTGAGCCGACAACAGAGCTAATGGTTACAATGCGACCAAATTTCGCTTTCGTCATACCACGAAGACACGCCTTTGTAACACGAAATACAGATGTTAGGTTAGTGTTAATCACTTGATCCCACTCATCCATTTTCATGCGCATCATTAAATTATCTCTTGTGATACCGGCGTTATTCACCAAGATTGTCGGCGCGCCGAACTCACTAGTAATTTGTTTTACAACGTCAGCAACAGAATCATCACTGGCAACATCAAGCACTAGGCCCTTGCCGTTAGCTCCCAAGTATTCACTGATACTTGCAGCACCTGACTCACTTGTAGCCGTACCAATAACGGTCACACCGTTTGCTACCAGTGCCTGAGCGATGGCTTTACCTATCCCTCGAGTCGCACCGGTAACTAGCGCAATTTTGCTCATCTACATATCTCCAATTTAATTTGTTAAGCGGATGCAGCGTCGAAACTTGCCACATCACCAATCGCTACCGCATCAAGCCCCTTAACAATACGCTTGTTGAGGCCTGTTAAAACTTTCCCTGGTCCACACTCAATTGTTTTCGTTACGCCAAGATCATTCAGCAAAACAACTGACTGAGTCCACAATACAGGCTCGCTTAGCTGCGATACCAAATTCGACTTAATGACGTCGGCATCAGAGACGGCTTCCGCCGTCACATTTTGTACCAACGTAATATTTGGGGTCTTAAATTCTATTGCATTAAGGCGCTCGGCTAATTTTTCACCTGCTGGGATCATAAGCTTACAATGAGAAGGCACGCTTACTGGCAACGGTAATGCGCGCTTCGCACCCGCTTCTTTTGCATTCGCCATCGCTAACTCTACAGCCGCCTTCTCACCAGCAATAACCACTTGCCCAGGAGAGTTGAAGTTGACAGCACTAACGACCCCTTCGCTAACGGCTTCACACGCTGCCACAACTTTATCATCGGGTAGACCAATGATCGCAGCCATTGCCCCTGCACCTTCAGGAACGGCTTGCTGCATATACTCACCGCGTAGTTTAACGAGCTCAACAGCGTCAGCAAACCCAATAACACCCGCGCAAACTAATGCAGAGTATTCTCCTAGACTATGGCCTGCAACGTATGAAGGCAAAACTCCACCTTGCTGCTCCCACAAACGCCACAAGGCAACACTACTGGTGAGCAGTGCTGGCTGAGTTTTGTCCGTCTGGTTTAACCCTTCGGCGTTGTTTTGAACTAAATCCCATAAGTCGTAGCCAAGCACTTCAGATGCTTCTTTAAATGTTTTTTCAATGATATCGTATTTTTCAGCGATATCTGCAAGCATTCCCAGTTGCTGAGAGCCTTGTCCTGGAAATACAAATGCTGTCGAATTACTCATAACACCCCCTGTTGTAATAACTTTTCTTCAATTTTTCTATGCAGATTTGTGCGAGCTACGTCTACACCATACTCAATCGCACCTATCATCGCTGGCAGATCAGACCGACCATGCCCTTTAACAAGATTACCTTTTATACCCACCAAACAAGCTCCATGACGACTTTCTGCTCGAACTAAATTCTGTATTGCTGATGTATCGATTGAGTGTTTGGACAGTTGGTCAAGCAGGAAAGCGAACAAACCCTCAGATGCTTTTAATACGGCATTGCCTACCATGCCATCACATACAATTACGTTCTTACCGCCATCAAATAACTCAAATCCCTCGGCAAATCCGGTGAAATGAGGCCACTTACGCGTTGAAAGCATTTGATAGCAATCTTTAATTACCGAACTGCCTTTGCTCGTCTCTAAGCCAACGTTAAGCAGAGCCACGTTTGCGCGATCCTTACATCTAGCCTCTAAATAGGCCGAACCAAGTAGCGCGAAACCTGTTAGCATGGGCGCTGGGCAATGTACATTGGCCCCCAGATCCACCAAACATTTTAACGGTTCTGGACGCATCTCCCTTATCAGTGCTGGGTATAATTTTGGGCGCAAAAGGCCGATGATATGGCGTGCAAGTGCGACCATTGCTGCCGTATTACCGAAAGTCACCACAACATCAGCTTGACCATTTGCATGATCTGACATGGCGCGATAGATGCTTGTGTCGCGACGTTTGAAAAGCGAGCGCTCTATTGTTTCGTTGCTGGGCACATGATCTGAGCAAGGTATTAGGTATATGCGATCGAAATTGATATCACTGGGGGGAGAAAACGATACGGAATCGAAATAGAAGAGCACCTCAACATCAGTGGAGGCGGCGATAATCTTTTGAGCTGCTTGAAAAGCAATGCGGGGACCTAAGTCCCCGCCCATAGCGTCAATAGCTACCCTAATCATATTGGGGTATCTAGTTACTCACCTTTCGGTGTAACAACTTGACGGCCACGGTAGAAACCGTCTGCTGAAACATGGTGGCGACGGTGAAGTTCGCCAGTAGTTTGCTCTACAGATAGAGTTGCGCCTGTTAAAGCGTCATGTGAACGGCGCTGGCCGCGGCGTGAACGAGTCACTTTACTTTTTTGTACTGCCATTTTTTGGAGCTCCTAATTTTTCTTGACCTTGAGATCGGCCAATATACTAAATGGATTCGGTTTAATTTCGTCATCCGGTGCGTCATCGGTAGACGATGCATACTTTAGAGCTACTGGGTTGCAACCACTTTCTGGGTGATAGGCAACTATTGGTAAAGCAAGAAGCAACTCTTGCTCAACCATATCAGCGAGAACGACCTCACCATCGGTCATGACAACGGGATCATAGTCGCCAGGTAAATTTTTCGCGTGGTCTTCGTCATAAACGAATCCAATTGATAAATCTATCTCTAGCTCAACAGACGTAGGTTCTAAGCATCGTTGACACTCCACTTGAACCGTCGATTTGATTGAGCCAGTCGCAATGTAGCGCCTATCTTCATCCACTCTAAAGCTTAGATGAACGAACGCATCCCCTTCATTTGACGCCAAAGCAGCGCTCAACTCCGGAAATACACTGAGTAGCATACGCCCCTCGATCGTAACCTCATGGGCTGCGTTTTTACGAGGGTCAAAATATTTGGGTAATGTGTCATTCAACATGGCGGGGAATAATATTGCCAAGTCCTTAGGTTGTCAAAGAATACTGCAGCGTAAATGCGTTTTTTTACGTATTATTTCACTTCTGCATCGCTTTTCATTAACTACCAGTAAATTAAGGCTGTAAAAACACGTCATGTCGACTCAATTAGTGCTTGCGTCCTCCTCCCCGTATCGTAAAAAACTCTTAGAAAGGCTTATGATTCCATTTCAATGTGTAGCGCCAGACATAGACGAATCTGCATACCCTGAAGAAGACATTGAGCACTATATACGCCGAATGACTTTATTCAAAGCAACCGCCGTTGCAGATCAGATTGAAGCCCCGGCAATTATCATAGCTTCGGACCAAAGTGCTTCATTTAATAGACAGATTGTAGGGAAGCCTCATACAAAAGATAAAGCTATAGAACAGCTAATGAGCTTTAGTGGAAATACGGTCTCATTCCTAACAGGTGTTAGCGTACTAAACACTGAAACCAATACGACTGGCTATAAACTGGCAAAATACTGTGTAACATTCAGACAGCTTGAGCGTGCTGACATTGTGCGGTATGTAGATAAAGAACAACCTCTAGACTGTGCGGGCAGCTTTAAATGCGAAGGCCTCGGTGTCTCGTTATTCAAAGCAATGGAAGGAGACGACCCAACCAGCTTGGAAGGGCTTCCTTTAATAGCTACTTGCGAACTTTTAAGAAGAGCGGGACTTGACCCGCTTGCATAACCTCTAATTACGTAGTGCAGAGTATTTGCAACCGATACTCTGCACTACGATCAATCAGTAGAGATTAAGAAACTGGTTACGTAACTCTGAGGACAGTTCAACGCCTAGGCGCTTAGCTACCTTATCCCATGGCTCTTGATAGGGTTGGTAATAGATCGGTTTAAGTTCAGCGAATCGCGTGCTAAGTACCTGCTGCGAATACCCCAAGTGATCTGCTAACCCCAATTGTATCGCTTGTACCCCCGTAAACACCATGCCCGAAAAAATAGTAGGGTCATTTACTAATCTATTACCCCTACCCTCTTTCACGGCGTCAATAAATTGTTGGTGCGTTTCATCCAATACGCTTTGCCAACTTTGCTTAGCTTGATCTGACATCGGAGAAAAAGGATCTAGGAAAGCTTTATTTTCACCCGCGGTAAAAAGGCGTCTTTTAACGCCAATTTTACCCATTAACTCACTTGCCTCAAAACCACCGGATACAACACCAATTGAACCTACTAAGCTTGCTTTATCTACAATTATTTGATCAGCTGCTGACGCAATATAGTAACCACCTGATGCAGCCATATCTTCAACCACCACCACTACCGGAATATCAGGGCGCTTTGAGCGGTAGGCAGTGATAGCATCATGCAAAATACCCGAATGAACAGGACTACCTCCTGGACTGTTCATTTCGATCATAACTGCCCGTGTTGCAGGGTCTGCGTAAACATCATCTAGTAATGATACATAATCATTCGCGTCCACCTCTTGTGAGGCACCAATCGTTCCTTGCATACGTATAACAGCCACAGCATTAGATGTGTGATCTTCATCTAAATCATCATAATAAAAAAGGCCACCTATTATTGTCATAAAGATAGAAAGATAGAGAAACCGAAAAAATATCTTCCATCGTCTTGCCCTACGGCGTTCGACAGTTTGCGTTTGCAGCACTTCTTTTAAGGCAGATATAACACTTTCTTGGCTGTCAAGCTTGTCATTCTCCTTTGGCTTCAATGTCGATGCTACTTCGTTGTCACTTTTTTGCTTATCTTCGTCTTCTGTCCAGGCCATATAGGGTCACCACTGCAACTGATTTTTTAAATCTACTAAATTGGATACGATCGCCAACGGATTGTGGCGTTTTAATCGACTCGCCTCATGTGCTCCATAGTCGACACCAATCGACCTAACTCCAGCTTGAGCTGCCATATCTAAATCGTACTCCGTATCACCCACAACGATCGCTTCACTGGGCTGAACGGATAGCTCATCGAGAATTTCTTGGATCATCGTTGGGTCGGGTTTAGATCTTGTTTCGTCCGCACATCGCGATGTCAGAAACAAACGTTTTGTGTTGGTCAGTGCCATAACGCGATCAAGTCCTCGGCGTGATTTACCTGTCGCGACCGCCATACCTATTTCTTTTGCGTATAACCAGTCTATAAATTCGGCGACACCATCGTATTGTTGTGGAGGTGTCTGATCTGATGCGACATAAAACGTTTTGTATTGCTCGACGATGTCTGCAATGACATCATCGGGCTCTTCTGGCCAAACCGTACGAACAGCTATATCTAGCGAAAGACCAATAATGTTTTTAACATCGTCATGTGTTTTAGTTGCTGCGCCTGCTGAGTTACCAGCTTGAAGCATGGCGTCGCATATTCGATCAATAGAGTTATAAAGAGTCCCATCCCAATCAAAGATTACCAGCTTTATCATGCCATCCCCTTAAGAAAATGATCGCTGGAGTGTACCATACGGGAAAATCGACAAATAAGGATGAAAGCGTGAGCTATTCTTTTGAAGACCTAACGGTAGGCTTAACCGAAAAAACGACTAACATTGTCACCGAAGATGATGTTCATACTTTTGCAGGTGTAACAGGAGATACGAACCCTGTCCACCTTGATGCAGACTATGCAGCAACCACTAGCTTTGAAAAACCAATTGCTCACGGGATGTTAGCCGCGGGTTTTATCTCAGCCGCCATAGGTACTAAATTACCAGGAGCAGGCTGTATCTATTTAGAGCAAAGTCTTAAATTTCGCGCCCCAGTATTTATTGGTGCGGAAGTAACGACAACTGTAACCGTCAAAGACCTCAATGAACGTCGCCGTAGAGCTACAATCGAAACAGTATGCACGGTAGACGGCAAAAAAGTCGTGACAGGGGAAGCGTTAATAATGATTCCATAGAAAAGGGGCTAAACGCCCCTTTTCTTTCGCTAGGTCGGTAAAGAACCAAACTTAGTATTTTTTGGGCAACCCTTCCATTGCAGCTTTCCACCCACTGTCTATGGGTGCCTCTAAGACAAGTTTTTCACCATTGTGTACTAATTCAAGTTTTGCAGCATGCAAACATAGCCGCTTTAGACCTAGCACTTTGGCTTTTGCATTAAGCTCATTGGGCGCATATTTATCGTCCCCTACTATCGGATAGCCTGCAAACTGTGCATGAACTCGAATCTGGTGTGTTCGACCAGTCACGGGCTCGCACTCCACTAAGCTGAACTCATCAAAAAAGCGCACGACGTTAAAGCGTGTTAAAGATTCTTTCCCATCGGTGTGGACTTTTACAATACGCTCTCCAGATTTAAGCTCATTCTTTAGTAGCGGCGCATTCACTTGAAGCTTACGTTTTGGCCAACTTCCAAAAACCAGAGCGTGATAGGTTTTCTGTATGCCTGTTTTTTCCCTCAATGACTCATGCAAGGCTCGCAAAACGCTGCGTTTCTTAGCAATCATAATCAACCCAGAGGTATCCCTATCAAGTCGATGAACAAGCTCAATGAATTTTTCCTGAGGACGCATCTGGCGCACAACCTCAACCAACCCGAAGTTAAGTCCGCTGCCACCATGAACAGCAAGCCCAGAGGGCTTATTAACCACGATCAAGCCCTTATCTTCAAAAATAATTCTAGCTTCAATCTCAGCTTTAAGCCCTTCAGACACGATTGGCTTATCACTGGTGGGCGTTACCACGATTGGAGCGATGCGGATAATATCCTCGACCGATAACTTGTAATCAGGCTTAGTACGCTTTTTATTGACCCGTATTTCACCCTTACGGAGCAGATTGTAAATCTTCCCTTTAGGCACCCCTTTCAGAAACGTCATAAGAAAATTATCGATACGCTGCCCGTCATGGCTATCATCAATCGTGACAAATCGTACTTGCGGACGCTCATTTTGAGGGTTATTTTCGCTTACTGCCAAAAGAATGGTTTCCTATGTAATTGAAGCACTTAGATTTTACTGTTATATTCAAATCCGTAGAGGGTAAGAGGCAACAAAACGCCTCGAAGAAGTAATTGTAACGAATGAGAAGCCATTACCAAAGCGACACTTTGGATCTTTCTTACCTCTAACGACAAGTTAAATTTTTTATAATAAACCGCATGGGTCAGTTAGCCGATTCATGGGTGTAATAGTTTATGACTGGATACGCTTTCAAGATCCGCACCGTTCTCGTTGACAGATATTTGAAACACATTAAGCATCAACACAGAAAAGAGCTCTATCACCACCATTTATTCGGTCATGTGAAGAGCCTATAAATCGTGTTCAATTTTGATGACGTATTCCGAAAAATCTTTATACCTTATGAAGTTAAGGCTCGCTGACTCATTTAATAGAGTCACAATTAATGATTAGAATGTTAATAAACGCAACTCAACAAGAAGAGTTGCGCGTTGCACTGGTAGACGGGCAGCGTCTTTACGATCTTGATATCGAGTCAGGTTCACGCGAACAAAAAAAAGCCAACATTTATAAAGGTAAGATTACACGGATTGAACCAAGCTTAGAAGCTGCCTTTGTTGATTACGGTGCGGATCGCCATGGCTTTCTCCCTCTCAAAGAAATCTCTAAAACCTACTTTTCCAAGAAATCGCACACTGATGGCCGCATAAACATCAAAGATGTTTTAACCGAGGGTCAAGAAGTTATTGTTCAGGTTGATAAAGAAGAGCGTGGTAATAAAGGCGCGGCATTAACAACTTTTGTCAGCTTAGCAGGACGTTACTTAGTTTTAATGCCTAACAACCCTCGTGCTGGCGGTATATCGCGACGTATTGATGGCGATGATCGTTCACAACTTAAAGAAGCGATGTCAGGACTAGAAGTTCCTGATAATGGCGGCTTAATCGTTCGTACAGCAGGTGTAGGCCGCTCTACTGAAGAATTGCAGTGGGACTTAGATTACCTACAAACTCTTTGGAGCTCTATAACCAAGGCTGCTGCAGAACGCCCAGCTCCATTCCTCATATACCAAGAGAGCAATATCGTAATTCGTGCGATTCGCGACTATTTACGCGAAGATATTGGCGAAGTGTTAATTGATGAAAAATCGGTATACCAAGATGCAATGAATTTTGTCATGCAGGTTATGCCTCATTTCAAAAATCGCATCAAGCTTTATACCGACTCAACCCCCCTATTCAACCGTTTTCAAATTGAGACGCAAATTGAAACTGCGTTCCAGCGTGAAGTACGACTGCCATCAGGCGGATCAATCGTTATCGACCCGACGGAAGCCCTTGTATCAATTGATATAAACTCGGCACGAGCGACGAAAGGCGGAGATATCGAAGAAACAGCACTTCAAACCAACTTAGAGGCCGCCGATGAAATCGCTAGGCAACTGCGTCTACGAGATATAGGTGGTTTGGTTGTCATCGACTTCATTGATATGACGCCCGTGCGCAATCAAAAAGAAGTAGAAAATCGTATGAAGGCCGCTTTGGAAGCCGATCGTGCTCGTGTTCAAATCGGTCGAATTTCACGCTTCGGCTTACTTGAAATGTCTCGCCAGCGCCTACGTCCATCATTAGGTGAAACGAGCGGTATTGTTTGTCCTCGCTGTAATGGCCAAGGCTTTATTCGTGACGTCGAATCACTGGCGTTATCTGTACTCCGCTTGATTGAGGAAGAGTGCGCCAAAGAACGTACAGCGCAGATTCGAGCTATTTTGCCAGTATCTGTCGCAACGTTCCTACTAAATGAGAAGCGTACTAATATTGCGAAAATCGAGAAGCGCAATGATGCTCACATCATCCTTGTGCCGAATCCTCATATGGAAACGCCTCACTTCCAAGTTGAGCGCATTCGCGATGATAATTCTATTATTTCCCAAGATGACAGCAGCTACACTTTGGTAGAAACGCCAGAGCAAGCACCTTATGAGCCTCGTCAAGTAAACGAGAACGCACGCCCACAGGCAGCAGTTACGAGCATTGCTCCCGCTTCACCAGCACCTGCCCGAGCGGAAGAAAAACCAACAGAAACGAAAAAGCCAGGGATTTTTAGTCGGTTAATAAGTGCTCTATTTGGTGCTCAAACCGACTCATCTAAAGAGACTGCAGCGAAAGAGAAGAAACCGTCGACTCAGCAGCATTCTGACAAGAAATCACATCAGGACGATAAAAAGCCTTCCAGAGAAAATCGCAATAGACGCCCAGCGAAAAGCAAAGGTCAATCTCACAGCAAAGACGACTCTGCTAATAGCGAACAGCAAAAGCAGAAGTCAACGCGCCAGTCACGTCGCGCTCAAGCTGAGGCTAAGAAAACTACTAATGATAGCTCTCATTCAGGTGCTACCAACAAGACCAGCGCGAATCGTAACAAACAAGACAAAAACAAAGATACTCGTGATGATCAAAGTAAGGGCAATACTTCCAATAGTTCACCTAAAGTAAAAGCTCGCCGCCCAGAGCCTCAGATCGAAGAGCGTAAGCGCGAGCCAAATGACAATAAACGTCGTAATGGCAAATTTAAAGAAGAGATGGAGCTTGCACAGGAGAAACAACAAAAAGCGGACGTAGAGGCGAAACAAGCATTAGATGCAGCTAAGCAAGCACAGCAGCAACCAGCTAAGGATGAGAACGGTAACGATGTTCCTGCAGAGCGTAAACCACGTCGCTCCCGCCGGTCTCGCCGCCCTCAGAAGGAAGAAGTAAATACTGAGACTGCAGAAACGTTAGAATCAGAATCTACTGACACCGAAACACAAAAGCAGGTTGCTACCCCTTCATTGACTCAAGAAGACAGTGCGTCGAAAGACAACGAAAAGCCAGAGGTTAGTACTCAGCAGACATCTGCTGACGAAACTCCAACAGCCGACGTTAAGGCAAGCAAACCAAAAATGACGGCCAAAGCTGGTATGAGTCATGCTGATTCGAATAACAACGTTGCAGAATCAATCAGCAGCAACAATGAGCTCGATTCTCCGACCTCGAAAGATCAAGACGTTGCGACGGACGACCAACCTAATCGTGAAAGCGAAGTCCAACAAAACACGTCTGAACCAGAAGCTGATCAAGACAGCCCGGAAGTGGTCGCAGAGGAAAAGCAGCAAGCAAGTACTGACGCTAAAGAAGAGCCGCAGATTCAAGTGCCGGCTGCAGATGCTGAATCGAATGAAGTAGCTCAATTTGATGCTAACGAAACGGCTCAACAAGCATCAGAAGCTGAAGAACCCAATGGTGATGGCGATGTTAGTGCTACGAAGGAAACTGACGTTGCGCTTGATACAAAAGACTCAGCTACAGAGGACACTTCGACGACTGAGGCTACTAGCGAGAGCGACGAAGCAAGCAATTCGAATGAGACTGACAATAAGAAGATTCGTCAGCCTCGCCAGGTTCGCGGCCGCTCTAAAACAAAGGCGTCAACTACACCTAAAAAGCCAATAGAACTTCCTCAAGCTCTTTTAGAGCAGCAGGAAAAAGCAAAAGAAGAGCTTCAAGCAAAACGAGATCAAGCGGCACAGGAACGACGTAAACGTCGGTCTGGTCGCGTGAAGAATGATCCTCGTTTACAACGAGATGCTTCAGAGGAAACGGTTGATGCCGAATAGCATTTAGCGGCATCTGTTACAAAAAAAACCGCCTTTTGGCGGTTTTTTTTGTAACTACTTTTTTATATATCAACGTAGCAAGGGTTTTCTTTCATCCTAATATGGGACAACCAGTAACTCATCGCAACTATAGACTCTGACGAACCATTGCTCTGGATTGTAAGTACTACTTCCCTATCCTGCCCTAAAGGGCTTTTATATAGAGAGAGTATTCGCTCAACTTGAGCGGCGACGCCTTTGCTTGGCTCAACAATTTCCATAGAGTTAGGAGATAATGATCGCTCAAAATATTGACGTATTAAAGGGTAATGCGTACAAGCCAACACTAGTGCTGATGATTGGTGCTGCACCACAAGTTGACAAATATGCTCTACCTCTTTCTCTAACTCCACTGCAGACTTGGGCATATGGTCAATCAATTGGGCTAACACTGAGCTAGATAAAATTTCAACAATTGAATCCCCTCGCCACTCACTTATAAGCGCATTAAGGCGCTCACTATTTGCTGTCACTGGGGTAGCTAACACACTAACGCGTCGAGCTTGTAACCCTTTGCAAGCAGGCTTAACAGCTGGCTCTACCCCTACAACTGGGATATTTAATTTCTCTCTAAGGGCTTTAATACCAACTACTGTGGCGGTGTTGCATGCAACAACCATTACATCGCAAAGCTGCTGTTCGAAGTACAGCCCTACAGTTAATAGTCGCTCAACAATTTTCTCGGCGGGCAAATTGCCATAAGGGGAATATTTCTGATCTGCAAAATAGATCATATCAGCGTAACGTATGCGATCTTGAATGGCTTTAAAAATGGTTAAACCACCAACACCAGAGTCCATAACACCGATTTTAAGCACTGATATTTGTTCCTATTAGAACAGGCTCACGTTCGAGCGTGATGCCAAAAAGGCTATAAATTGAGTTTTTAATATTCTGCTCCAGAAATAAGAGACCTTCTGCATTATCATCTGTATAGTTGACCAGCACTAGGGCTTGTTTATCATACACACCCACTCCCCCTGAGCGAATTCCTTTCCAACCAGCGTGTTCATTTAGCCAACCAGCTGCTACTTTCCAGCGCTCCCCTACTTTGAAAGAAACTAATTCTGGATAGGTTTCTTTTAGGCTGCTATGTTGCTGATCATCAATAAGAGGGTTTTTAAAGTAACTGCCAGCATTTCCTACCACGTTAGGATCAGGCAATTTACTTTGGCGTATTTCACACACGTGCTCAAATACATCTCGCAGTGAAGCACTATTACTTAATACTTTGCCCAATCCACCGTAGCTCAGTTTTGGGGACGCTGATTTTGATAGTTCCAGATCAATACTTAGGATAATGTAGCGCCCCGACCAATCTCCTTTGAAGTGCGATTCACGATAGCCAAAGCCGCATTCTTCCGCTGAAATATCCTTGATCTCGAGCGAAAACCTATCGATTACCTTAACAGCCTTAAGCGTATCAACAATTTCAACACCATAGGCGCCAATATTCTGTACGGGGGCAGCACCAGCAGTACCTGGTATTAACGCCAAGTTTTCAATGCCGCTATAATTTTGTTTTACCGCCCATTCAACACAGTGGTGCCAGACCTCACCGCCTGAAAAACGAACGACCGCGCTCAAATCACTTTCATGTAATACTTGAATGCCTAGCATCCGATTTATTACAACCAGTCCGCTTAAGTCGGAGCAGATCAACAGATTGCTTCCACCACCAAACACATGGGTATTCAATTGATTAGCATCCGCCCACGTCAGCACTTGAACAAGATGATCTATATCGCAAACTTCTACTAAATATCGTGCTTTATAGGCGAAGTGAAATGTGTTGTAAGGTTTTAAGTCTACGTTCGACCTTATGCTGAAAGGTAAGGATGCTTCATTCATATGTTATTTAGGTGCTCAACAAAGTCTTTAGATATCGTTATCAGATGCTGGCGCATCTCGATAAACCCGTCGTCACTTCCGTAATATGGGTCGCGAACCTCTCCATAATTTCTATTAGATTCGAATGCACCAAACATCACCACCTGAGCTGCCGAATCTTTTGGCGCCATCTTTTTAAGGCTTGCTAGGTTGCTGGAGTCCATTGCCACAATCCATTCAAAAGTATAAAAGTCTTTTAATTGCACTTGGCGAGCGGTCTGATTCGAAATATCAATGCCTAATTGAGCCAATGATTCCTGCGAACGGATATCGGGTGGCTTCCCTATATGGTACGCAGCCGTACCTGCTGAATCTACTTGTAGCGCCAGCCTTTGCTCATTTGCAATATATTCAAGGATGCCTTGAGCGGCAGGTGATCGACAAATATTTCCTAGGCAAACAGTTAATACTCGCACTATTTTTTTCCGTTATCTAAACGCTCTTCCGAAGTGAGCGTTCGTGCCTCTGTTTCTAGCAAAACAGGAATGCCATCTCGAATCGGGTATGCCACACCTCCGACTTTACTAATCAACTCAGAGCCTTCTTCATTTAATGTCAATGGTGCTTTGGTGATAGGACACACCAAGATATCTAATAATGCTTTGTTCATATTAATGTTTCTCACTTAAAATGCGCTTTAGTTTCGCCTCAAACTTGGCTTGAAATTCCTTTGGTAACATCAATCCCACCTCTGAATACCACCAATTATCGCTCTCTAAAGCAAACTGTTCGACTTTGACAGCATCTTTCTCTGTCATAATGACGCGCCGATTTGATGGCATATCATTTCGAGTGTAGGCATGATGGTCTGGAAAAAATAGATGCTTAGTAGCATTAGGCAAGCCGTGTGCAATCAATGACTTCTTAAAGCGTGATGGATTGCCAATCCCGGCCACTACGACCCACTCATCCTGCTTTAATGAATCCAAAGGCAGTGCTGTTAAACCATTTACAGATTTTATCGAGGCGAGTTCTAACAAGCCACGCGTCACAGAACATGGCAACGACGCTTCTTTGATTTCACCTATTGAAAAGCAGAAATCTACGGATTTTAGACGACTCGGCCACTCACGTAGCGGGCCAACGGGTAATAACATTTTGTTGCCCAGCTTGCGCTGCGCATCAATCATTACGATCTCGATGTCTCGTTCCATGCGATAGTGCTGCAAACCGTCGTCACTGATAATAATATCAACGGCATTTGATGACTCCAGTGCCCGTATAGCTTCTACTCGTTGCTCACACACTGCGACAGGGCAGCCAGTACGACGATAAAGCATCAAAGGCTCATCGCCAACTTCCGACGAGTTAGAGTCTGTTGTTACAATAGTTGTTCCGGTTGCCTGCCTTTTATGTCCACGACTTACAATACCTGGTTTAAACCCCATCTCTACTAATTTCTTGGCCAATGCAATGACCATGGGAGACTTTCCTGTACCGCCGATGGTGATGTTACCAACGACAATGACTGGCAAGGTAGATCGGTACACGGTGTGCTTTTTACGCAAATATCTATGCCGCTTTAAATACACAAACGGCGCAGTCAGAAGTAGCAAAGGGGCTAATAGCCAAGTCCAGCCTAATTTTCGATACCATGACTGCGTGACTAGTGTTTCAATACTCACTGAGACACTTCTTTTTGAGCAGTATGAGCCAATTTGGTAATACCTAACTGTGCTGCGGCGTCGTAAACACGCATTACCATTTCATATGGTGCATTAGCGTCTGCTGTAATGATAAGTGGTCGCTCAAAATTACCATTGAAAATCTCTTTCAGCCCCTGAACCAAGGTATCAACGTGTTGATTAATCAATGTTTGGTTATTAATAGAAAACTGACCATCTTGGGTGATTAGTATCTCTACGGGTTCTTGAGATTGTAAGGATGGCGCAGAAGATGAAGCGGTCGGCAAATCAATAACCAACTCAGTCGTCTGCTTGAACGTTGTACTAACCATGAAAAATATTAGAAGCAAGAACACCACATCAATTAGTGGCGTTAGGTTGATCTGAACATCTTCTAACTTTTGTCTACGAAACTTCATTCTGAGACTCCAGTTAGCGTGCGCTTCCGTCTGAACTTAGAATATCAATCAGCTTTGTAGATTGCTGCTCCATATTCACGACTAGGTTATCTATACGGCGACTAAAATACCTATGAAACACTAGGGAAGGAATCGCGACGGCTAAGCCGGCCGCAGTAGTTAGTAATGCCTCTGAGATTCCCCCAGCCAATAACTGAGTGTTTCCAGCACCTTCAGTCATCAAAACATTAAAAACCTTAATCATACCGACTACCGTTCCGAGTAGCCCTAATAAGGGTGAAATAGCGGCTATGGTACCTAACGTACTCATAAAGCGCTCTAGCTCGTGAATAACATGATTAGCCGCTTCTTGAATGCTTTCTTTCATTGCGCGTCGACCATGCTTAGAGTTTAGTAGCCCCGAAGCAAAGATAAAACTCAGCCCTGATTGAGCCTGCATAGTACGAATATAGTCCAATGTAACCCTATCCTCGCGTAAATGCGTCATAACATCGGATAACAGCGCTTTCGGTGCAACACGCGCGTTACGCAATGTCCAAAACCGTTCTAAAATAATTGCTAAGGCTAAAATTGAACAGAACAAAAGCGGCCACATAAATACGCCGCCTGATTTAAAAAACTCTAACACCGAAACCTCCTGTTGAAATCACGTCTAATTTAACACACTCTCGAGAATTTCTGCATGCTCACAACCATCTGTTTTCAAAAGATTTAACAGGTTCAGACACGCTGATGAACGTACGCTGTAACGATCATGATCAAGATATACTAGAAGGTGCTCGTCGTCCTGCAAAATTATTGTCGCAACCGATAGTGCCTTTAGAAGTTCTATCGTATTGCGGTCGTTAGACGTTATCACAACTGACCAGTCTTGTTTGATAATTTGATTAGGCAGTTTTGACGAATGTTCAATAACAGTCGTTGTTCTTGGATCAAATACATCACCACGCTGCGTACCATATACTCCCGATTGTTCCACTGCTATTCGGCCGTGATCATTTGATACTTTATAGTTATAGGGGGTTGAGAACATTTTCGAGACTAACAGCATAAACACGCCTGCGAGCATTAGCTTTCCTCGCGATGCTGGGAGCCATACGATGGCCAAATAGGCTAATACGACCAGAAGTGCTTTTTGCCCTAGCCACGCGGGAGAGCTCAACATTATTTCCGGAAATGCCTCTATCGCCCACGCTAAATAACCATAGACCGCAACCAGTACGTAATCTAACACCGTGTAAATGGCACTATGATTAAATAACGAGAACTCGACTGCCGCTATGAGCGTCGTAGGAAACCAAATAAACGCGACAAAAGGAATCATTATTAGATTTGCGATGATTGTTAAACTACTTATTGACGATTGCCACCCCCATGTAAGTAATAAAGCAAAAACCGATAGTAAACACTGAATGAAGAAAAATCGGCCATATTTCGGCGTCTTTTTTATACCCCAAACAAGTAACAAAACAAACCCAAATGATAGCCAATATGAAGCATCAAGAACTCGGCCCGGCCAGAGCAACAGCATTCCCCATGCGCAAAGCGCCAGAATGTCGAATGATGCTCGGTACCTATATAGCGCTCTGAGAACAAGAAACAAAAACGCCATTACAGACGCTCTTATCACAGGCTCACCTGCACCGCTCCAACTCGCATAAACCACACTAAATAGTGTCGCCAAAACCAAATCACACCAACGTCTTGACGTAATATTTATCGTGCTAGCAAAACCACATTTAATAAACATACGCCAAGCAAATTTGGACATGAACAAAGCTAAAATACACACAAAGCCCACATGAAGCCCTGAAACAACAAAAAGGTGAGTGAGCCCTAGGTAGTTAATGAGCCATTTGTCCCGCTCATCCCATAATGCTTTGTCTCCTTTCACCAATGATAAGCTATAACGCCAGCTTGTGAACTGTTCAAAGTATAAGTTAAAAGACGAAGAGTCAGTTGACCTTAGATCAATCTCATCGGGTATATAGGATACGGCACCAATGGCTTTGCTGTAGGCGTAGCGAGCTAACCAGCCGCCGTGATGGGCGGAAACAATAAGCTTTATTGGTGTTTTTACTTCTGAGCTGTAGTGTCGATGAAGGCAAGGCTCAACGTACAAACGCACGTTATTCTGAATAGCCAAGACATCAGGTCTTACAAGAGGTGTATCAACAATATAACATTGAGCTTGCTCAACCCACAGTGCTTTCTTATGTTTGGGCGCTATACCGACGTCTGACCAAACACCAGCGTAGACTAACGCAATTAAGGAAAAACCGATAAACGTCAAGCCACGCCAATTTTGTGACAGTATTTGGTAGAGACATAGTAAAGCTATATGAGTAGAATACAGCCACCAGAGCGAAGGTGGCGTTATGATAGCGCTGACTAATACGCAAATATTTACAAGCAGCATTGGACCTCCATGTCCGTGCGTAGCCTAAGTAGTTGTCTATGCCAAAGCGTTACCTAAAGAAACTTATTCCACACCCTGAGAAGCTGAAGCAAAATAAAGCACTAGGTGTGCTCGGCTCACAAATATATGAGGCTGAGCTTTGGCATTTGACGCGTCGTTCTGTCGCTAAAGCATTTTTGAATGGTCTATTTTGGGCCGCCCTTCCGATGCCTTTTCAAATGGTCGCCGCAGCGCTTTTCGCTATCCCCCTTAGAGCAAATATACCTTTATCCATTGCACTAGTATGGGTCACGAATCCATTGACTATGCCCATCGTATTTTATGTGAATTACCGCATTGGCAAATGGATAACAGGTACTGGCATTGATTCTGAATTTCATCTCTCTGTTGAATGGATTTGGTCGCAAATAGAGCACATATGGATTCCTTTGTATGTTGGGTCAGCTGTTGCAGGAGTGTTGCTTGGCGGACTATCTTACTTTCTTGTGCTTATCTTATGGCGCTTACATGTGATCAAGCGTTGGCAAAATAGAAAAAGACGATAAGCCCTTTTCTATTTTCCAGAGAAACCAAATTCACACAGCCATGGGGACCAGCGTTTTATCACTCAGTCTGTATGCCCTATCCATCCAACTTAGCATTTTCTCATCATGCGTTACGATTAGAAACGCCATGTTTTTTTCTTTCTTAAGAGCAATTATAAGCTGCTGAATTTCCTTAGAAGTCCCTTCGTCTAAGTTGCCTGTTGGTTCATCCATCAGCACACAAACTGGATCATTGGCAAGCGCTCTCGCAATCGCAACGCGTTGGCGCTCACCACCGGATAATTGGGACGGTCGATGATTAATACGCTCACCTAGCCCGACATCCTTCAGTAACGTATTTGCTTTTGTCCGAGCGTGCTTATTTTCTACGCCCGCAATAAGCATCGGCATCATGACATTCTCAAGCGCTGAAAATTCTGGCAGCAAATGATGAAACTGATATACAAACCCCAACGTACGATTACGCAGTTTTGAACGCTTCGCATCCGTTAACGATTGCCAATCTTGGCCATCAATTGCCACACTCCCAAGGCTAGCGCGATCCAAACCAGCCAGCAGGTTTAACATAGTTGTTTTGCCCGACCCTGAACTCCCTACTATCGCTACTGCTTCTGCAGCGTTTAGTACAAAGTTAATGTCCTCGAATACCACAACATTGTTTTTCCCATCTTGATAGGTCTTTGATAAATTTTCACTCACTAATACTGGCTTATTCATATCGTAATGCCTCTGCCGGCTCGACTTTTGATGCGCGCCAAGCTGGATACAATGTTGCAAGAACGGTCATTGAGAACGCGACAACAACAATAAAGCTCACATCACTCCATTCAAGTTGAGAAGGCAAGTAGTTTATAAAATACACATCCCCACTAAGGAATTGAGTCCCTAGAAAGCGTTCTAGCCACGCAATAGCATCACTAACATTCAAGGCAGCAGTAACACCTAATATAAGGCCAATAACTGTACCCAAGAAACCAATAAAGATACCTTGAACAACGAATACACAGAGGACTTGAGTAGAGGTCAGCCCCATTGTCCTAAGTATGGCGATATCTGTACGCTTATCAGTCACGACCATTACCAACGTAGATACGATGTTAAACGCCGCCACTGCCACGATTAACAACAGCAATAACCCAATCATGGTTTTTTCCATTTTGATTGCTTGAAACAGGTTTCCATGAGTGCGTGTCCAATCACTGACCTTATTTTGGCCGGGCACCGCCCGAGCGATATCCCAAATCAAATCTGGCGCTTTAAATAAGTCATAGAAAGAAATCCTAAGTGCTTCGACTGCCTCTGGGTCATATCGCTTCAAACGAGCTGCATCTTTAATATTTATATATGCAAGACTACTGTCTAACTCAGCACCTACTTTAAAAGTACCAACTAACGTAAAGCGCTTTAATGTTGGAGTAATACCTGCTATTGAAACGGTTGCCTTAGGCAATAACGCAGTGACCTTATCGCCTATTCTTACCCCCAAGCGACGAGCAAGCTGTTCGCCGAGAACGATACCAAACTTGCCAGGCACCAAGTCCTCTAGTCGGCCACTGGTCATATGGTTATTAATAATCGAGACTTTGTTTTCTGCAGCGGGTTCTATTCCGTTAAGTAGCGCACCATGAACACCTTTATCAGATTGGAACATAACCTGAGCCTGAATATGTGGGGCTACAGCCTTTACACCTTCCATTTCAGTTACTAAATCCGCCGAGTTGCGCCAATCAACTAAGGTTGGGTCTCCCCATAATGTTGCATGCGGCACCATGCCTAAAATTCGCTGACGCAACTCTCTATCGAATCCATTCATGACGGAAAGCACTGTTATTAACACAGCGACTCCCAACGCTATTCCTGCAATAGAAGAGAAACTTATAAACGATATGAAATGATTTGCACGTTTAGCTCGGGCGTAACGTAAACCAATCTTAACCGGTAGTAGGTTCATTAGATAATGCCATCCTAAAGCAAAAGAAGGGGCCGAGGCCCCTTCTATAAATCATTAAATATTACGCATCAAAGTCAATACCAATACGGCGACCCACATCTTCGTATGCCTCAATGACACCACCAAGACCTTGACGGAAGCGATCTTTGTCAAGTTTCTCTTTAGTCTCGGAGTCCCACAGACGACAGCCATCTGGAGAGAACTCGTCTCCCAACACAACTTCACCTTTAAATAGGCCGAACTCGAGTTTGTAGTCGACAAGAATCATGCCCCCTTCGGCAAATAGTGCCTTAAGAACATCATTTACTTGATAGGTTAATTCTTTCGCTTTTGCTAAATGCTCAGGATTCGCCCAGCCAAATGATTCCACATGTGATTCGTTTATCATTGGATCACCTAAAGCGTCATTCTTGAGGAATAGCTCAAAAGTAGGTGGATTAAGCTCTAAGCCTTCCTCTACACCTAGACGGCGGCACAAGCTGCCCGCAGCCACATTACGCACGACACATTCGATTGGCATCATATCTAAACACTTAACTAGGCACTCTGTATCACTTAGTAGCGCCTCAAAGTGTGTAGGTATGCCGGCTGCCTGCAATTTGCTCATAATAAATGCGTTGAATTTATTGTTCACCATGCCTTTACGATCTAACTGCTCTACTTTTTTGCCATCGAAAGCAGACGTGTCATCGCGAAATACCAGAACCATTTTGTCAGGATCATCGGTACGAAACACCGATTTTGCCTTACCTGCATATAGCTCTTGTCGTTTTTCCATTGGAAGGTCTCCGATAAATACTGTGAGGAAATTAGTTTAATTAATCAACATTGAAAGTAAGCGATAGGACATTAACCCGGGTAGCTCTAAAGCCGATGTGTCTACAACAAGAAAATAACCTTCCTTCTGTTTTACTACTTCATAAGGATAGCTGCGCTTAGTCCATTCAACGTCATCTAGATTTCGGCGGTAGACGTTAAAAAGCTTCATTTGCTTGCTTCCGCTTTGAGCCTTAACAGGAACTGTGAATTCAACAACGTCACCCACTCTAGCGACTTCCTCTGAAGGCACCACAGCTAAACCTTTTTGAGGCTCTTCAACCAAGTAAAACTCTGGTTGAGACCTGATAAAGCTATCTATTTCAGAAGGGTCAAATTGCTTTCCTAGGTAATATGCATACAAGCCCTTTTGATTGACCCATAAAGCAGATTGAGAAAGGTCGATTTTACCTTGATTTGAAAGAAGGACACTATCTTCACTGACTTTACGCGCCATATAGTTCCATGCTTCTAAGACAAGTGCAGTAGGCTCTGCGTCTTCATCAAGGTCAATCGGCTCCCTAGCGTCATTTTCCTGAGTAAATCCCTCAATAGTGATCACAGAACCTGAGCCACTTTCAGAAAGAGAAAACTCGAATTGGTAAGTCGGCGGGTACAATCGAGTGATGGAACTCCAAGTCCTACGCCAAAAGCCTTGTTTCTCTAGTTGAATGGGTTTACTGATAATAAGTTCGTCACCGCTGGATTGAACGACATCCAACATATCTTCCGTTGCTAGGGTTGCTAAATACGATGTGACCAGAGACTTAGCACGTAACATATCGGAAGGCAATTCAAGGCGTGCGGTCGTTCCATTTAATATCAAAGGTACGTCAGCAATTGGTTGATATAAAAATGGCGCTCGTGGTGCTTCAAACTCTCCAGTTGGATCAAGATTCAACACTTGATCTTCATTCGGAATCACGAGGCGGTCTTCAACAGGCTCATGCCCCTCAGGTAAATCTAGCGGTTTATCAACGGCCTTAGCAGTCTGATAATCTAAACCATGATCTTTTACAATGCTGGAACACCCACTTATAACCAACGTCATAAAAGCTATAGTAGTAACGGCATATTTTCTCATTGACTAATCCCTGATGCGATCAAAGCGTCTAAAACTTGCTTTTGGTACGGTTCAGATAAGCTAGTCATTGGTAAACGGATACTATTTTCGCAAAGTCCGAGCTGAGCGGCTGCCCATTTAACAGGGATCGGATTAGGCTCTACAAACAACGCTTTATGCAGCGGAGCAATTCCAGCATCCACATCACGAGCATTTTCTGCATCGCCCTCTAATGCAAGCTCTGCTACCTTTGCTACGGCACTCGGAGCAACATTGGCAGTGACTGATATGTTGCCTTTTCCTCCCAATAGCATAAGACCTAGTGCAGTTGGGTCGTCTCCAGAATAGACAGCGAAGTCAGTAGGCGTTGACTCAATCAGCTCTTTACCACGAGCCAAATCACCTGTCGCATCTTTTATACCTATTATATTAGGCAACGCAGCAAGCTTGATAACCGTCTCATTCAGCATGTCACAGGCCGTCCGACCTGGTACATTGTAAAGAATCTGTGGAATATCTACTGCTTCTGAAATCGCTTTAAAATGTAGATACATTCCTTCTTGAGTGGGTCGATTGTAATAAGGGACCACTAGTAGACAAGCATCAGCGCCAGCTTCCTTAGCTCGTTGTGTCAAATCAATCGCCTCATGGGTTGAGTTCGCTCCAGTCCCTGCAATGACTGGAACACGACCTTTGACTTTATCTACGACTTGCCTAATTACATTTGCGTGCTCATCGTAGGTTAACGTAGCAGATTCACCTGTCGTTCCGACGGCTACAATGCCATGAGTCCCAGCCGATATATGATACTCTATGAGCTCATCTAGCTTCTGCTTATCGATACTCCCATCCAGTTTCATTGGCGTGATAAGCGCGACTAGGCTTCCAGTGATCATTCTTGAATCTCCACATTCATTTAAGCGTGCATAGTCTACCGCTCACGTTATTGCTATACAACACGACAACTGTGTTACACAGTAATATTTAGGTTAGTTTAGAGATCCAGTAAACTATGTTTGTCGTAAAACCTACGGTTTTGCATAAAGCTGTCAAAAAATAATGTAATGGAGCGCAATATGAGCGTAGAAGTTGGCCAACAAGCACCGGACTTTGAAGCAAAAAACGAAAACGGAGAACTTATCAAACTGAGTGACTACCGCGGTAAAAAGGTCGTACTGTATTTTTATCCGAAAGATTCGACTCCAGGCTGTACAGCTCAAGCCTGTGATCTTCGAGATCACATTGGCGAACTTAAAGATTCAGGCTATGAAGTGATTGGAGTTAGCCCAGACTCTCAGAAGCGGCACCAAAATTTTATCGCAAAGTACGATCTTCCTTTCACGCTGATTTCTGACGAAGAAAAGGAAGTTCATGAACTTTATGGAACATGGCAACTTAAAAAATTCATGGGTAAAGAATATATGGGGACCGTTAGAACAACCTTCATCATTGACGAAGATGGTAACATCGCAGACATAATCAAAAAAGTTAAAACGAAAGAGCATGCTGCACAAATTCTTACTTGATGCAGAGCGCCCGGAGACTTTCCTCGTCCGGGCGCTATCCTGACCTATTTTTTATTCGAAGGAAGCATTGGCTGTGCATAAGCTCTCGGCCATGCGTTAATAATCGCCTTAACGAGAGTTGCTAGAGGAATCGCAAAAAATACCCCCCAAAAACCCCATATACCACCAAAAAACAATACGGCTACGATTATTGCGACAGGGTGTAAATTAACCGCCTCTGAGAATAACAACGGCACTAGAACGTTTCCATCAAGAGCCTGCACAACAACGTAAGCGATAAACACGTACCAAAACTCATTCGTTGCACCGAACTGGTAGAACGCCACCAAAACCACCGGAATAGTCACGGCTGCGGCACCAATATAAGGTATTAGAACAGACAACCCAACTAACAATGCAAGTAACGCGGAATAGCGAAGATCGAAAACCCAAAACACGACAAAAGTAACCGCGCCAACAACGACCATCTCGATAACCTTACCGCGGATATAATTCGCAATTTGCTCATTCATTTCATGAGAAATACTACGAATCATTTTCCGCTCTTTTGGAAGCCACGATGTCATATAAGCGATGATTTTCTCTTGATCTTTTAAAATAAAGAACATCACTAACGGCACCAACACAAGGTACAGCGCAAGAGAAAACACAGAAGGAATACTAGAAAGTGAGTACGAAACCAACCACTGACCTGCGCTACCGAGCTCCGCCGCCAAAAGATTTACCACTTCGTCCACTGCAGCTTGGCTAACATACGCGGAGTGCTCAGCACTAAGAGACTGAACAAATTGTTGAAAGTCACCAAACATCCTAGGTAGGTCGTTAATAAATCTAACAGCCTGTTTCCATATGATTGGCACCATTATCCCGATAAATGCTCCTAAGACGGCAACAAATGCAAAGAACACAATGGTCACTGTAATGTTGTGGCTAACACCGAGTCGCTTGATTGCGTTTATGACACCTTGAAGCAGAAATGCAAACACAACCGCTATAAATACGGGCGCTAATATCCCGCCCCAGAACGCTACAACAGCCAAGACCAACGCCAATAAAAGTATAAAAATTACAACTTCTTCATTGGATAAGTAGCGTTTTATTAAATTATCAACTATTCGAAACATTTATTGGCCACCTTTTGCCACAATGAAATAAAAGCTACCGTCTGGCTTAGTACCACTTTCTTTCAACTCTACACCTACCATTGAGAGGTAATGGGGAATATCTTTACGCGAGCCTTCATCTGTTGCAAGTACACACAGCAATTGATCCTCATCCATTTTGCTTAAAGCTAATTTCATCTTTAAAAGCGGCATCGGACATCGCTCTTCTCTTGCATCTAGGATTACGTCATACTGCTTCGTACCGTGCATAGTATCAATTCCAATATTTCAATTAGGCCACTATGAGACAATTTTTCTCTCAAATCAGCAAGTCAGTCTTTGTGCTTATAATGATATTGCTTTACCAAGCCCCGTCATTTGCTGAAAATTCGCTACCGGATCTCGTCAACAATCAAGACGAACGCTCCCTATCAAATCCAAGCTACGTGCTAGGTCAATATTGGTTTAGGAAACTCAATGGAAGCACTGGTCTGATTGAGTTTCCACCTGCCTACAACTACTTACAACAAGCACTTTCTCAAATCGTGCCGAGCACTGATTTATACAATAAAACGATTGATATCGCGCTGCTAAATAGCAGTCAAACAAACGCTTTTGTCATACCTGGAAATCACCTTTTTATCTATTCTGACATTCTTCGTATCATTCAAGATGAAACTAGCTTTCTTGCTTTACTGGGCCATGAAATTGCGCACCTTGAGCTTAATCATTACGAACGCTCGCTAGAGCTACAAAAAAATGAAACGAGCAAAACTCTAATGTTATTACTAGCGGGAGTTGCCGCTGCATCAGCAGGAAACGGCGAAGCTACCTCTGCTCTTTGGCTAGGCGGCATTGCCAATCAGCAAGAAAACCTTCTCAAGTACTCTAGATCTCAAGAACAGGAAGCGGATAGAAGAGGCCGAGAACTATTGATTGATTCAGGCCTTCCTGTTAGTGGAATGAACACGCTATTAACGGCACTATTCAAACAATCTATGGGGGCAAATCGCATAGAGTTTTTGTCAACTCACCCCCTTCCTAAAACACGTATCAGCGACGCTTTCACAATTGATCAACCTAGGTCCGTGGTATTTGAGCCCTCATCGGATCACTTTCTATATTTTAGGGCAACGTTACTGGCTTATCGCTCAGTTATGGAGGGTGATCAATATCGTTCTTTTCTCAATCAACATATTTCTGATGAGCAGCAGCGAATCTATGCATACGCATTATCAGAATTATTAACGCAGCACACAAATAAAGCGACAACCACCCTGACTGACTTAGACCGAAAGCTTACCAATCAATTTATTGAATACTTACGTTCAATTGTAGCGATCGCACATAATGATCATGCTAAAGCAGCTAAAATTATTGAAAGTAGATTAACTTTAGCACCGAATGATTTAGCCTTTCGTTATCTAGAATCTCAGTCAGGAGCGCACTTCTCTTTCCTCAAATCTGCGCAAGATGCTTTAGGCTATGAAAAAAGGATGGTCTATCGAAATAATATCGCTACCGCTAGACGACAAGGTAACTTAGCCTCAGCGCTTTACTATAAAGGCCAATTGGAGTTTGCGAGAGGCAACGAACATATTGCAATGAATTTAATTAATCGTGCAATTAGAATGACCGCAGATAAACATGAAACTCAATTTCTGCGTACAAAAGAAGAATTCAGCAGCATAATCAGCGCCGAACGAGACCAAAATCTAAACTAATAGACACAAAAAAAGCAGCTTATTTAGCTGCTTTTTTCACTCTGAGCGTCACGACTTATTGAAGTCTAGCATTCTATGTAATGGCTTCAATGCCCCTACACGTACCTTCTCATCGACAAATATTTCTCCAGAACTGTCGCGCAATGCATTGCGCAATAGTTCCAATGAGTTTAAGGCCATCCAAGGACAATGCGCACAGCTTCTACACGTCGCTCCGGAGCCGGCTGTTGGAGCCTCTACAAAACGTTTATTCGGAGAAGCTTGCTTCATTTTATAGAAGATTCCGCGATCCGTCGCAACGATAAATGTATCATTGGGCATTTGCTTGGATGCATTCAGCAACTGTGATGTTGAACCCACCACATCAGCAATTTGAGTGACGGATTCTGGTGACTCGGGATGAACCAGAACAGCCGCATCAGGGTAGATTGTTTTTAGATCCGAAATGCCTTTTGCTTTGAACTCTTCATGTACTATACACGCACCATCCCACAGTAGCATGTCGGCACCTGTCTGGGCCTGCACATAGCGCCCTAGATGTTGATCTGGCGCCCAAATAATTTTTTCTCCGCGATCTGATAGAAACTGCACAACGTCAAGTGCGATCGCAGAAGTTACAACCCAGTCTGCACGCGCCTTCACCGCAGCAGATGTGTTTGCATAAACCACTACTGTTCGATCGGGGTTTGCATCACAAAAAGCACTGAATTCATCCTCAGGGCAACCTATATCTAAAGAACAAGTCGCTTCTAAAGTAGGCATCAGAACGGTTTTTTCTGGGCTAAGAATCTTGGAGGTTTCTCCCATAAATTTCACGCCAGCAACAACCAAAGTCTTTGCAGAGTGTTCGGCACCGAACCGAGCCATTTCCAGAGAATCGGCAATGATACCACCGGTTTCTTCAGCCAATTCTTGGATAGCATCTTCTGTGTAATAGTGCGCAACCAGAACCGCGTCTTTCTCTATTAGCAGCGATTTAATTTCGTCACGCAATTCTCTATTATCCAGTACAGGCTTCTTGAGTGATTCTTCGGCTTCAGACAGATATTTTTGAACGGTATCTCGTAGCGCTACTTTATCGATTAATTCAGACATTGAGTAACCCCTTGGAAATGGGCAGGTCATGGTGTGATGGTGGGTCGTACTGGATTCGAACCAGTGACCAATTGATTAAAAGTCAACTGCTCTACCAACTGAGCTAACGACCCATCACGGAAAAAGAAGAGTTGGTGGGTCGTACTGGATTCGAACCAGTGACCAATTGATTAAAAGTCAACTGCTCTACCAACTGAGCTAACGACCCAACGGGCGCGTATACTACAGCAGCTGACATAGAAAACAAACAATTATTTCATATTATTCAAATAATTAGTTGAAAGCTTTGCTGCATTAGCGTTTGAAAACTCATTGATAACTTGCTGTAGATAGGTCTTCGCCAACGCTTGATTCCCCATTTGGTCATTTACGATACCAAGCTTATAAACTGCATCAGGTACTTTAGGATGGCCAGGGAACGAGTCCACTACTGATTTGAATTGAACAAGTGCTTCGCCTTGGTTTCCCAGAACCAACGCTAGTTCACCAAGCCAATAATGAGCATTTCCGGTTAATTGGTTATTAGGATATTGACTAACAAAAGATCGAAACTTACTGCGTGCTTGTTCAAATTCTTTCTGCTTTATCAGCTGATATGCCGAATCGTAGGCTTGTTTAGCTGATTCAGAAGGCGATGAATATGTTTCAGCTTTAATTTGAGCTGTTGGAACAGCGACAGCGACTGGAGTACTTGAAGTCGAATTGTTACTGTCTTGGCCAGCTGAAGCTACTGAAGGTTGAACACTAACTTGATCACGTGATACAGACATCGCCGCGGATATTCGCTTATCGAGATCAATATATCGATCCTTTTGCAATGCTTTCATTTTGCGAAGTTCGTGCTCTTGCTCTTCTAACTTACCCCTCAACTGAGACACTTCAAATTGAAGCGTTTCTAACTGATACAGTAAGTCCGCGGCAACACTGGCTGATATGCCTCTCTGTTCATTATCGGCCGCCATTGCGATTGGTGCTGACAAGGTCAGCACCAATGCAACGGAGCTTATCGTGAGTCGATTACTCATTACTCGTAGCGAACCTCAACACGACGATTAAGCTGCCATGATGCGTCATCATGACCAAATGCTACAGGGACCTCTTCGCCAAAGCTCACAGTTTCAATTTGAGATGCTGCAACACCTTGAATGGTCAAGTAACGCATAACAGCTTTCGCACGACGCTCGCCAAGGGCCATATTGTATTCACGAGTTCCGCGTTCGTCCGCGTGTCCTTCTAATACAATGCGAGCATCAGGATTATTAATTAAAAAGTCAGCATGTTTCGCCAATGCTTCACGTGCTGCAGGACGTACAATGGATTTATCAAAGTCGAAGTAGAAAACTGTAGAAACGCCTGCTAGAGGGTCTACATCCTGCATTTGTGCTGCCATCGCTTCTTCATCTTCCACGATAACACTGGAAACTGCACCATCTTCGCCTGCTGCATAAGTCGCATCGTCAGAAGCAGCCATGTCATCAGCGGATTCAGTTGTTTCTGTTGCTGCACCTTCTTCAGCGACTGCTGAGTTATCTGATTCTGTTGCTGTTGTGCTACAACCTGCCAACCATGCGGCTGAAAGACCCACTACCGCGAACTTACCTAATTTACTTACACTCATTGTTAGCTCCTTAAAGTGTGCTATTTAAAATACGGAGACCAAGCAGGCTCTCGTACATCCCCGTCTGCAGATGGTAACTTATATTTAACAAGCCCATCAACGGAAACAACAGCCAAGATTCCTTTACTGTTCTCGGTTGTTGCGTACATCACCATGCTGCCATTCGGCGCAATGCTTGGCGATTCATCTAGATAGGTTTGAGTTAATACTTGTACCCTACCCGTCTTCATATCCTGTAATGCGATATGATAATTTCCATCATTTTTCTGTACTGTGACCAAATAACGTCCATCAGGTGTTAAACGCGCCCTGGTGTTCAACTCACCCTCAAATGTTACACGTTCTACTGATTTGCTTTTTACATCAAGACGATAGATTTGGGGATTCCCACCTCTATCAGAGGTAAAAATGATACCGTTTCCGTCAGGCTCCCAGCTCGGCTCAGTATCAATTGAATAGTGATTGGTCATGCGCTCTAACTTTTTAGTAGCAATATCAAGCGTATAAATCTCTGGGTTATTATCTTTAGACAGAACCAAAGCGAGTTTCTTGCCATCTGGCGACCAAGCTGGCGCTCCATTTAACCCTCTAAACTGTGCAAGCTGTTGTTGCTTTCCTGTCGCCAACTCTTGAATAAAAATATTTGGCCTGCGGTTCCTGAACATAACATAAGCTATATAGCGTCCGTCTGCACTCCAAGAAGGCGATAAAATTGGCTCCTGAGAACTGACAACAACTTGAGGACGATATCCGTCTGCATCAGCTACTTGCAACTTAAACGTAGGTGCAGCTTTGTTGCCTTCTGCAGTAACATAAAGAATGCGAGTACTAAATGCCCCACGAATCCCCGTCAACTGTTCGTATATTTTATCACTAATAAAATGGGCAGCATCTCGGAAATTACTAGGCTTAACATCGAGCGCTTCTTTATTGCCAACCCTTTTTTGCGTCAGTACATTAACCAATTCATAGGTTATTCGATAGGTACCGTTAGCATTCGCATCAACATTTCCTACTAGCACATAATCAGCTTTTAGAAGTCGCCAATCTCGATAGAAGACATCTTTAGCCGAGGTCGGCAAGCTCAGCATATTTTCCCGCGGTATTGCTTGAAAAACACCACTGCGCAGCAAGTCACTCTGAACAATACCGGCGACATCCTCAGGCAATGGGGTTGAGCCAGTGTAGCCAAATGGTACGACTGCAACGGGTAGCAGCTGGTCGGCCCCACTGGTTATTTCAATTACCAATTGCGCTCTTGCTGGAATCGATAACGTAAGCAAGGCCATTAAAACGACTAAAACAAATTTACTTTTCATTAATTTCTCAGATCTTGTGGGTTAAACAACAACTCAATTTGCCTAAAATTACGTTCAAATATTGCATAATCAACATCGGCTAACTCTTCAACCCTGCCCATTTTGACAACAGCGTCTTTAGCACGTTGGTCAAACAATGAGTCTCCGCTGCTTTCTAAAACATCTACAGTACTCACTTCCCCACTCGGGAGAAAACCTATACGTAACTTTGTTTTCATGCCATTTCTAGCATTTGGCGGCCTAATCCATACTGATGCAATTCTATCCATTATCAAGCTACTGATTGATTGAACAGCTTGACCCTCTTCGATTCGCAACTGTTTCGCTTCTTCCTCGGCTATCGCTTTTTGTACTTCAGCTTCTGCTTGTCTCCGACGAGCCTCCTCCGCTTCAGCTATAGCTTTGGCTTCTAGTTGACGCTGACGCTCAAGTTCTTTTGCTCTTTCTTGTTCTTGCCGCTTACGTTTTTCTTCTTCAGCTCGCTTCTTTTCTTCCAAGCGCTTTTTTTGCTCTGCCTCTTGCTGAGCCTTTTCTTTTTTAGCCTGTTCTTGCTGGGCTTTCTTTTTTGCTGCTTCCGCTTTGCGCGCTTTTTCTGCCTTTTCCCGCTCTAACAAAGCCCTTCTATCAGCCTCTGCTTTCCGCTCAGCAGCTTCACGTTTCTTCTGAGCGGCTTGTGCTTGGCGTCTTTGCTTTTCCAACGCTTCTCGTTCAGCTTTTTTTCGAGCCGCCTCTTTAGCTTTCTTCTGGGCTTCTTGTTGAGCTTGAGCAGCAGCTTGACGCAGCTCAGCCTCACGCTTACCAATAATCGTATCGGATACATCGACAATCGTTGCATTCACTATGGGAGGGCGCTTGGGAGCAGGAGGTTCATCGTCGCCCAACACCAACCCAACTGAACCGCCAACCAATATTATGACGTGCAAACCTATAGCCAAAACAACGGGTAACGAGTAACTTTCCTTATCAGTCCAACGCATGAACTATTCTGGCTCCGTTACTAGGCCCACGTTAGGTGCCCCTGCACCTTGGAGAGCAACCATCAAACCAACCACCTGACCGTAGGAAACATTAGTATCTCCTCGCACCAATACAGGCAATCTAGGATTTTGACTTAGAACTTTTTTCACTTGGATTTTAAGCTCATCCAAAGTCACAGAATTTTGCTCGCCACCTAGATCAATAAAATAATTCCCATCTTTATCTACGGATGCAATCAGTACATCGGATTCATTGTTTTCCATAGGCGCTGCATTCGCGTTAGGGAGCTCAACATCCACTCCCTGGGTTAGCATAGGCGCGGTAATCATAAAGATCACTAACAACACCAACATTACATCGATATAGGGTACGACATTGATTTCCGCAACCGGCTTACGGCGCTTGCTTCGCCTTCTTACACCTGCCATGTATCAGTTCCCGTCACTAGCATGAACTTTGCGGTGTAACACACTACTAAACTCATCCGCAAAATTATCATAGCTTGACGCTAATGATTCAGCGTTTGCAGAGAATCGGTTGTATGCAACCACGGCAGGAATCGCTGCCGCCAGACCAATAGCCGTTGCAATAAGCGCCTCAGCGATACCGGGAGCGACCGTTGCTAGTGTCGCTTGCTGCACCTCAGCAAGCCCCATAAATGAGTGCATGATACCCCAAACTGTACCAAATAGGCCCACGTACGGACTAATGGAACCAACAGTTGCCAAAAATGGTAAATGCATATCTAGCTTCTCTTCTTCTCGATAGAGAGCCACGCGCATTGCCCGCTCTACCCCTTCCATTACTGCGTCAGGGTCTACATTCTGGTGCTGTCGTAAACGCGTAAATTCCTTTATGCCAGCGGTAAAAATATTCTCTATCCCTTCAACTTTCCTACCTTCCATGGTTAGCATTCGATATAACTTACTAAGATCAATACCTGACCAAAACTGGTCTTCGAATTGCCTGCGAATGGTCTTAGCTTTTTTAAGCACTCTAATGCGCTGAAATATAACGACCCATGAAAAAAGAGACGCTAGTAGTAGCGTCAACATAACTAATTGCACGACAACGCTCGCGCTGGCAATTAAGCCCCAAATGGACATGTGTTTTCCTCTATTCCAAATCTTGAGGGAGTTGATAATTAAAATGTTCATAAGCTCGTTTCGTTACTTGGCGCCCACGTGAGGTTCTAATCACGAAACCCTGCTGTATCAAAAACGGCTCTATCACATCTTCAATCGTATCTTTATCTTCACCTACTGCGGCAGCAATACTATCCAAACCAACCGGACGACCGTCAAACTTTTCTATCATAGTCAACAACATACGTCTGTCTAGATGGTCAAACCCTTGATTATCTACACTTAACATATCCAGGGCACGTTGAGCAACTTTTTGTCCCACAAGCTTGTCCCCACCTACTTGAGCAACATCACGGACGCGCCGTAAAAGTCGGTTTGCGATACGAGGAGTTCCGCGAGAACGCCTAGCAACTTCAAAGCATCCCTCATCATCCAATTCGATGCCTAACTTTTTCGAAGACCGACGTACGATTGTAGTCAGAGATTGGACATCATAAAACTCTAAACGTTGCACGATTCCGAAACGATCACGTAAAGGTGACGTAAGCAAGCCTGCTCGGGTCGTTGCTCCTACCAACGTAAATGGTGGAATATCAATTTTAATCGATCGAGCAGCAGGACCCTCGCCAATCATGATATCGATCTGATAGTCCTCCATAGCTGGGTATAACACCTCTTCTATGGCTGGGCTTAGTCGATGAATTTCATCAATGAATAACACATCACCTTCTTCCAGATTTGTTAGCAGCGCAGCGAGATCTCCAGCTCTTTCTAGTACAGGCCCCGAGGTTGTTTTTATCTCGGCACCCATTTCGTTAGCAATGATATTAGCAAGCGTCGTTTTACCAAGCCCGGGTGGACCAAATATTAGCGAGTGATCCAATGGCTCACCACGTTGTCGCGCTGCCTGAATGAAGATATCCATTTGCTCTTTGACAACAGGCTGCCCTATGTACTCAGCGAGACTCTGAGGACGTATTGCGCGGTCTACCTGTCCGTCACTCCCCCTCACCTGAGGGGAAATGATCCGATCATGTTCTATCATAATTACTTCAACATACCTTTTAGCGCAGCTTTAATTAGTGACTCACTATTGGATTCATCTTTTGGTAATTTCGCTATCATACGTGCCGCCTCTTGCGGTTTGTACCCTAATGAGATCAATGCTGCCTCAGCCTCTTGGCGCGGATCAGCTTGAACCTTGGCTACAACAGAGCGCTCGGTAAACAAATCTTGTTTAGCTGCACTACCAAGTTTATCACGTAGTTCAACAATCAGTCGCTCAGCAGTCCTCTTGCCAACACCAGGTACCTTTGTAAGATTATCGACTTGCGACTCCTGAACAGCCGTAATCAGCTCTTGTGGGTTCATGCTCGATAATACTGACAACGCCATCTTAGGGCCTATGCCATTTACCTTAATTAAGATTCTAAACAGAGCTCGTTCATCTTTCGTTACAAAGCCATATAATGATTGAGCGTCTTCTTTAACTTGAAAGTGTGTATGCAACACTACAGGCTGGCCTACCTGAGGTAAGTCGTAAATTGTGCTCATCGACGCCAGTACTTCATAACCAATTCCACCGACATCCACCAACAACTCTGGAGGCGCTTTCTCAATTAAAGTTCCCGAAATTCGACCTATCATTTTTTCACCCTCAAATCTGTCATTTGCCACCGCTTCGAAGATCGACCTGCCCGCTTCCCTACCCCATACTCAAGTCCGTCTGATGTCCGGGTGTTAGCATGGCATAGCCCAATCGCCAATGCATCGGCGGCATCGGCCTGAGGCGTAGATTCCAGCTTAAGTAAAAATTGAACCATAGACTGCACTTGCTCTTTATCAGCATTGCCATTACCGACCACAGATTGCTTCACGCGCCGCGCGGCATATTCATAAACAGGCAAATCCGCCATAGCAGCGGCCACAATCGCAGCTCCACGAGCCTGGCCAAGCTTCAAAGCTGAGTTAGCATTTTTTGCTAAAAACACTTCCTCGATCGCAAATTCAGTTGGACTGAATTCATATATAACCTCGCCAACGCACTCAAAGATACGCTTTAATCTGACTGCGAGATTCTCGTCAGGTAATTTTATGCAACCACTACTAACGTAGTTCACTTTTCCGTTAAGTACTTCGAGCACTCCAAACCCTGTAACTCTTGATCCAGGGTCAATTGCTAGTATTCGCGCCAATCTAACACCTTTATTAATCTCACCCTCGAAATACTGTATATTTCAACAGCATAAAGAAAACAATGCAAGGCAATAAAAAAGGGCCATTAGTTGGCCCTTTATATAATGCATCGTTAATAAGCTTGATCTTTACTCTACTACTGGCTTACGTACGCGAATGCTCAGCTCTTTTAGCTGCTTTTCACTCACTTCGCCAGGAGCTTGAGTCAATAGACATGTAGCGCTTTGAGTTTTAGGAAATGCGATAACGTCTCGAATCGAAGCAGAACCAGTCATAAGCATAACCAAGCGATCAAGACCAAACGCCAATCCTCCGTGCGGCGGCGCACCGAACTTCAACGCATCCAACAGGAAGCCAAATTTCTCTTCTTGCTCTTCTGCTGAGATATTCAATAGCTCAAATACGGTTTCTTGCATCTCAGATTGGTGAATACGAATAGAACCACCACCCAATTCAGTGCCGTTAAGCACCATATCGTACGCTTGTGATAAGGCAGTCAAAGGATTTTCTTTTAATTCCTCAGGAGAACAAGATGGTGCAGTAAATGGATGGTGTATCGCCGTAATACCGCCATCTGATGTTTGCTCAAACATTGGGAAATCTACAACCCAAAGCGGCGCCCACTCACAAGTATATAGATCAAGATCAGCGCCTAACTTACAACGAAGTGCGCCAAGTGCTTCATTTACGATGCTTGTCTGATCAGCTCCAAAGAAGATCAAATCACCGTCTTGTGCCTCAACACGGTCCAGCAAAGCCTTGCGAACATCTACTGGTAAAAACTTAACGATCGGTGACTGTAAACCTTCTTCAAGGTCTGATTTGTCGTTAACCTTAATGTAGGCAAGGCCTTTAGCACCGTAGATCCCAACAAATTTAGTATATTCGTCGATCTGTTTACGTGTTAAGGAATTACCACCAGGCACTTTAAGCGCCGCAACACGACCTTTATCGTCCTTTGCTGGTCCTGAAAAAACCTTGAAGTCTACATCTGTCATCAAATCCGAAACGGTTTCAATCGTTAGAGGTATACGAAGGTCCGGCTTATCGGAGCCGTATTTCTCCATCGCCTCAGAGTAAGGCATACGCGGGAAATCACCCAGGTCTATGTCTTTTACTTCTTTGAACAGGTTAGTAATCATTCCTTCCGTAAGAGACATTATTGCTTCCTGCCCCAAGAATGACGTTTCCAAGTCTATTTGAGTAAACTCTGGCTGACGGTCTGCTCGCAAATCCTCATCACGGAAACATTTAGCAATTTGGTAGTAACGATCAAAACCAGACACCATCAACAACTGCTTAAACAACTGTGGCGACTGGGGCAAAGCGAAGAAACTACCTTGATGAGTACGACTAGGGACCAAGTAATCTCGCGCACCTTCAGGTGTAGCACGAGTAAGGATAGGAGTCTCTATATCAAGAAAGCCATTATCGTCAAGATAACTACGCAGAATAGAAGTGACTTTAGAACGAATACGAAGTTTTTGCTGGATCTCTGGACGACGCAGATCCAAAAAGCGATTTTTTAAACGAATGTCTTCGCCAACAGCTTGATGTTCATCCAACTGGAACGGTGGTGTCGCGGCACGGTTCAAAATTTCGATTTCATGACCAAGAATTTCGATTTCACCTGTGTTCATGTTTGGGTTAACAGTACCTTCTGGACGCGCTCGCACCAAGCCTTTAACTTGAACCACAAACTCACTGCGGCAGCTGTCCGCCAAAGCAAAGCTCTCCGCTCTATCTGGATCAAATACGACTTGAGTTACACCTTCGCGATCTCGAAGGTCTAGAAAAATTACTCCACCGTGATCTCGACGACGGTGAACCCATCCACAAAGAGTGACTACTTCTGAAATGTTTTTTGCTGTTAACTCGCCGCAATAATGGCTGCGCATAATTCTGTCCTATTACCGTCTCGTGTTGAGCGTTAATGATGTTCTTTGTTCCCGTTGTTGAGCATTTCCTCAACCACCAGAACGTCGTAAGTCTATTTTGAAGGCTCAGCATTATATGCCAAGCGCCAAACACTCTCTAGAGGATGACTCAATTTTCTAAACATGAGCACTAAAAATCCGATCAATCTCGGCAAAAATCTCAACACCTCGACTTTTCATGATGATTTCATCCCCCTCTTCTTTTGTTAACAACGACTTACCGAGGGGGGTATTCGGAGTAACAATCAAAGCTTTTTGATCACCCACACGAAATTCTGCGCCGCCACAATGAGCCGCCAGAATGACGATACGTCGCCAACCATCTTGGCGCACCAACAATAAAGCAGAACCTAAGGCGACTGTATCTGATTCAGAAAAGCGAAATTTGCGAAAATAGGCCATATCGGATTCGCATTCGACTAGGCGCATAGCTTGACCATGCGCAAGATAGGAGTTTTCTAGGCCAAATGTGTCCCACTTAGTTTCTGCGACACTTTCTGTGCCTGTAGCCGCCTCTTTTGCCTGATTGGCAGCGTCACTAACAATATCAACGCGATCAGCCATATAGAGAAGTAACTGCTGATAAAGAAAATCTAATGACATAACCGACCACACACACAAAAGCCACTGTAAAACAGTGGCTTTTATACACGATTTAGCGAGTAATTACAGGCTTACAACCGATAAAACCTGCTCCACTAGATCATCAACACTACCGTCCGATAATTGAATGTCTGCCAACTCCGCATTGGCGACAATGACAACAACTCCAGTCTGCTTAAGCAGCTCCGCTTCTACAAGACTCGCATCCAGCTTAGCAAGAGAGACCACGCCACGGCGCAGCAACCCACGTTCTAACTGCTTAACATCAACATTAGTTCCCTCTGCCAAAGCCACTACAGCTGGTTTTTGACCTAAACGCGCAGCACGTTCTTCCGCCGTCACGACAGTGTCTTGATCCAAATCACCAAAAGTTTCTTCCACCATCCCGGCACCGACCGTGACGTTAGATAAACGATCAATGATAATCAGTGCACCTGTTAATGGGCTGTTCTGATAGTCATCAAATGCCACTGGCGCATCAAAGCTGATGACGCAATCTGCAATAACGTTAAGCTCAACTTGATCCACTGCTATATGCTCAAGCGTGTTGACGTCTACTCGGTGGTTAATGTGGTGAACTTTACCTGGTACAGTTTGCGTACCTAACTTGAAATTATAAAGCTTACCTGGCACTAATGGTTGCTCTGCCATCCAAACGACGGAAGCACGAAGATTGGAACTAATTTCAGGCTCATGACCAGGGTGAACAATCATATCACCACGACTTATGTCGATCTCATCCTCAAGCGTCAACGTGATCGCCTGACCCTTTTTGGCCACATCTAGGCTTCCATCATAGGTGACAATTTCAGCCACTTTCGATTTTTTACCTGAAGGCAAGGCTATAATTTCATCGCCTGGCTTAACAAGGCCGGCTGCAACCGTTCCTGCAAAACCACGAAAATCTAGGTTAGGACGATTGACATATTGGACAGGGAAGCGGAAAGCATCGCTTTTCACATCACGATTAATCTGTACCGACTCTAGAATCTGCATCAAAGGACCACCTTGATACCAAGGCGTATTTTCCGAAGCGTTCACCACATTATCGCCTTGCAGAGCCGACATTGGCACGAAGTAAACGTCCTCTGGCTTGCGGTTTCCAAGCTGCTCAATGAACTGCAAGTAATCAGCCCGGATTTCATTATATTTTTCTTCAGAGAAATCAACCAAATCCATTTTATTCACAGCAACAACAACATGCTTAATACCCAGTAGAGAAGCAATAAAGCTGTGACGGCGAGTTTGCGTCTGTACACCGTAGCGGGCGTCAATCAATATAATCGCTAGATCACAAGAAGAAGCGCCTGTGGCCATATTACGGGTGTACTGTTCATGTCCAGGGGTGTCCGCAATGATGAATTTACGCTTCTCAGTCGAGAAATAGCGGTACGCAACATCAATAGTGATGCCCTGCTCACGCTCCGCTTGAAGACCATCCACCAATAACGCTAAGTCAACTTCTTCACCTTGAGTGCCCGACTTCTTACTATCGCGTTTCACCGCATCTAAGTGATCTTCATAGATCAGCTTTGAATCATGCAGTAGACGACCAATTAGTGTACTTTTACCATCATCTACGTTACCGCAGGTAAGCAAGCGAAGCAGGTCTTTTTCTTCATGTTGCTTGAGGTAGCCAAGGATATCTTGACTGATCAATTCTGATTGATGAGACATTCTTACAACTCCTACCCTTAGAAATAACCTTGCTTCTTCTTCTCTTCCATCGAACCCGCTGAATCGTGGTCGATGACGCGGCCTTGACGTTCGGAACTCTTCGTCAACAGCATCTCTTGAATGATCTCTGGCAATGTATCCGCTTCAGATTCCACTGCACCTGTGAGTGGGTAACAACCTAAAGTACGGAAGCGTACCGATTTCATTTCAGGCACTTCACCTTCTTTAAGCGGCATACGCTCATCATCAACCATTATTTGAACGCCATCACGCTCAACCACAGGTCGTTTTGCAGAGAAGTAAAGAGGAACAATTGGAATGCTTTCTAAGTAAATGTATTGCCAGATATCCAACTCCGTCCAGTTAGACAAAGGGAACACTCGAATGCTTTCACCTTTGTTTACTTTACCGTTGTAGATATTCCATAACTCTGGGCGTTGATTTTTAGGGTCCCAGCGGTGCTGTTTATCGCGAAAAGAATAGACGCGCTCTTTAGCACGTGATTTCTCTTCGTCTCGGCGCGCACCACCGAACGCGGCATCAAAGCCATATTGATCAAGAGCCTGTTTAAGGCCTTGCGTCTTCATTACGTCAGTGTGCACAGCGCTGCCGTGAGTAAACGGACCAATACCTTGAGCCACACCTTCAGGGTTCTGGTGCACAAGCAAATCTAAGCCAAGTTTTGCAACGAGTTCGTCACGAAACTTAATCATTTCTTTAAACTTCCATCCCGTATCTACATGCAATAGTGGGAACGGTGGCTTACCCGGATAAAACGCTTTCATAGCAAGATGCAGCATAACAGCCGAATCTTTACCAATGGAATACAGCATGACCGGATTGTCAAATTCTGCGGCCACTTCTCGGATAATGTGAATACTCTCAGCTTCAAGCTGTTTAAGGTGAGTCAGTCTTGCCTCTGTCACTGTCATAGTATCTCGTCTCAAATTTGTAAAGGCTTCAGCATTTGCTTAACTATAACATGCCAGAAAGTTATAAAAACCCGATCAAGTAGATTTTCATAGCATATAGATATTAAAAAAGACTCGTATAGAGTCTTTTTACTTCGGCGCTGATTATAAGCAAACCATCACTGACTGCTTGGCAAGTTTCTCATAATCAACCCTAGCTCTAGTTGCTCAGGCTGAAAAGGTAATGGAATACGTGCTTTGTACCCCGATCCTGGCGCTACCGTCATAGTTTCGCCCTTCAAACTTTCCATCGCCTCGACACTATAACTCACACCGCCTTTCGGCGTAATTAACTCAATTGAGTCACCTACTTTAAAGCGATTCTTAACATCAATTGTGAGCCAACCATTATTCCAGTCCAACATTTCACCTACAAACTGCTGACGATCCGAGATCGAATTACCGTATTGATAGTTCTGGTACTGATCGTGAACGTGACGACGATAAAAACCTTCGGTATAGCCACGGTTTGCCAAGCCCTCGAGCTTATCCATCAATGACATATCAAATGGTTGCCCCAGAACTGCATCATCAATAGCTTTACGGTAAAGCTGTGCGGTGCGCGCTGCATAAAAGTGCGATTTAGTACGCCCTTCTATCTTTAAAGAATGAACTCCCAGCTCAATAAGCTTTTCTACATGCTGGATTGCGCGCAAATCGCGGCTATTCATGATGTAGGTGCCATGCTCGTCTTCAAACGCTGGCATAAATTCGCCTTCGCGCCCTTGTTCACGCAGCAATACGACGTCATCAAATGGTTTACCTTCGCCTAGCGTTGGCGCCACATAGTCATTTGGGTTAAAACTTTGTACTCCTTTTAGATGACTGCCATCAGCTGGCACAATGTCTCCATTCTCATCCTGAACAGCCGATTTCATATCATATTGCCAGCGGCAAGAGTTCGTACATGTACCTTGGTTTGGATCACGGCGATTAAAATACCCAGACAGCAAACAACGACCTGAATACGCTATACAAAGTGAGCCATGCACAAACGTTTCAATCTCCATCTCCGGCACCATTTGACGTATCTCACCGACCTCATCTAAGGAAAGCTCGCGAGACAAAATCACGCGCTCTAGACCGAAGTTGTGCCAAAACTTAACCGTCGCCCAGTTGACCGCATTTGCCTGAACCGACAAATGTATCGGCATATCGGGCCACTTCTCTTTAATCAACATCATCAAGCCCGGGTCCGACATGATCAAAGCATCAGGCCCCATTTCAACAACGGGCTCCATGTCTTTAATAAAAGTTTTAATTTTGGCGTTGTGGGGTGCAATATTTGTAGCGACATACAGCTTTTTGCTTTGGCTGTGCGCCTCTTCAATGCCCTGAGCGAGGTTAGCCATAGTAAAGTCATTGTTGCGCACACGCAGACTGTAGCGCGGCTGGCCAGCGTAAACCGCATCCGCGCCATACGCATAGGCATAACGCATATTTTTAAGAGTCCCAGCGGGAGAAAGTAATTCAGTCATAATTAAATTTTATAAAGAAATAAGATGGCGCGAATTCTAATGAAATGCACACACTTTTCCTTATGCCAAACGCAAGAATGGCCGAGTAAATCGGCCATTCTTTGATTCAAATCAAGTAACTCAACGAAGTATCAAACTACTCGTCTAAACTTAACGTTTGCTGCAATGAAATCTGTCTCACTTGTGCTTTTAAACTATTAATCTCGCGTAGCACTTGGGGGCGAAATTCATCGATTGAACGTATCGCTTCATCATACTCATTGAGCTTGGCGTTTACTTCAGCACTTGGAGCCGAGTCCGATGGCTTAGCTTGAATGTTAGCCAGCTCGATCTTCTGTTGCTCCAACCTTTGAGCAATCTGCTCAAGGCTCGTGACGGTTTGATCTAATTGTAATCGTAGAGCTTCAATGCGCCCCTGTTGCGAAGCTTGCTCCGCAGCAGAGCGATCTAGTTTCTCTGAGATAGTAGTTAAAGAAGACTTTTGAGACTCTTGGGAGTTTTGAACGTTTGCAACAGTCTCGATCAGTCGATTGTAACCGTCTTCGATCTCATTAAATGCGTCCCCTTGTACGGCAACAAGCTTTGCTTGGGTCGAAACTGTTTCGCGCAATTGACTAAGTTTGTCATCTAATTGCTCAATAGCGTCACTGTTGGACGAGATATTGCCACGATTTCGATCATACGAAACGCCCCATAATTTACGAATTTCACTTTCATGATTCTTTAAGGTTTCTTCTACCGTTGACCCTAATTGATCAGTCGATACATCAGCTGCCAGCAGCTGGTGATCTAAATCTTGGATCTGGCTTTGCGCCCCTAGCAGTTCATCTCGCAATGCTTGATTTTGCATCCAAAGCCAATATCCGCCGCCAGCAGATCCACACAAAATCAAGAGTAAAAGCAAATAAATACCTGCTAAACTCGGTTTTTTAGTGTGTTTGGTGTTTGCCGTACTGGCCTGGGCTGGCTTCGCTGGCGGAGGATTCAATCTGCGCTTTTTGGCTTGATTAGCTTGTGCAGATAAAGAGGATCGATCACTTATTTCGTCTTGATCGAGTGTTAAACTTGGGATTTCTACGTCGTCATCTTTTCGCATGGTAAGTAAGGTCGTTGGATGTCTCAGTTTGGTAACTATGAAATAAATATCCACACGAACAGTATGAATATAATCTTCAAACGTTCGATGCTAGTATATAATCACCATTAACTGCTTGATCACAAGCACTTTTCGTTTCATATAAAGCAAGGAGAAAAGAAATGGCGTTTGAATTACCAGCTCTACCTTACGCAAAAGATGCGCTTGAACCACATATGTCTACGGAAACTTTAGAGTTTCATTATGGTAAGCACCATAATACTTACGTAACGAAGTTAAATGGTTTAGTACCTGGCTCCGAATACGAAGGTAAATCTTTAGAAGAAATCATCACGTCTGCTCCAGCTGGTCCAGTGTTCAACAATGCTGCACAAATCTGGAACCATACTTTCTTCTGGAACAGCCTTACTCCGAACGGCGGTGGCGAACCTACTGGCGCTCTAGCTGAAGCAATCAATGCGAAGTGGGGCTCTTTTGAAGCGTTCCAAGAAGCATTTAACGACAAAGCAGTAAACAACTTTGGTTCTAGCTGGACGTGGCTGGTTAAAAACTCTGATGGCTCGCTAGAGATCGTTAACACTAGCAACGCCGGCACACCTATGACCAATGGTCAAACTGCGCTAATCACAGTTGATTTGTGGGAACACGCTTACTACATTGACTACCGCAACGTACGTCCAGATTACCTAAAAGGTTTTTGGGCTCTTGCAAACTGGGAATTTGCTGCGGCAAACTTCGCTGCATAAGCGAAATTTTTCCTATCTCTTTAAAAAGCGCGATTTATATCGCGCTTTTTTTGTTTTACTCTTTACTGACAGAAACACGCGGCGCTTCAGACTAACTATATATTGCTCTTAAACCGCTGGAACGTTATTGTTGCGCTACAAGTAATTGATTGTTAAAGGGTCTTAACGTGCTAAAACACCTTCTTTTTGGATTCACTGCCTCCTTAAGCATTGCTCTTTCTGCTCATGCAGAAACCGTTTATGTATCAGATATTCAATTCGTTGCCATTAGAGAAGGGCTAAGCAATTCGACTCGTGCCACAGAGCGCGGCATTAAAAGTGGCACTCCTCTAACTGTATTAGAGCGTCGAGATAGTTACACCAAAGTAAGAACACCTGAAGGGAACGTTGGTTGGCTGCCAGATTACTTTGTCAGCGAAGATCGCGTTAGCCGTGATCAGCTTGTCTATTTAGAAAACCAACTAACTCAGGCGAAAGAAGCGAACATTGCAGCACAAGAAGCACTTCAAACGACGAAAGACACTAATGATGAGCTAATCGCCTCGGTTAATGAACTGACCACACAAAAAGCCGCTTTAGAGCAACGCTTGGAAGATGTTAGTGAGCTGGCTCAAAAAGCAAAAGCCATTGTTTCAGCTAACGAATCATCGGATTACAAAATTAAATCTTTACAGCAGCAGGTTACTAACTTAACCGCTCAAAACGATCAACTGTCCTCTTCCACTGAACAACGCTGGTTCATGATCGGAGCAGGAACATTAATAATTGGTGGGGTGTTTGGCTTATTATTCCCTATGACTCGCCGCAAAAAAGCGCCGACAAGTTCTTGGTAAGCTTGCAGAGGAGTGCTTCCCGATCGATACCTCAATTGTCCATTCCTTTTTCTTGATATTCGCAGGGGCGGCTGTTGTCGCCTCCGTTGCACTTTATACTAAACAACCACTTATTCTTGCCTACATCGCGCTCGGCGCATTATTTGGCCCCTATGCGTTAAAACTTATTGACCACCCAGCGCTACTCGAGGAGATGTCTCACATAGGGATTATCTTTTTGCTATTTTTGCTTGGATTAGACATGCAACCGAGTCACTTGCTCAATATGCTTAGAAAAGCTTCTTGGGTTGCCCTAGCCTCTTCGATTATTTTTGCTGGATTCGGCTACTTTACCGCTAACGCTTTTGGCTACACAGTAGTCGAATCAGTGATCATCGGACTAGCCATGATGTTTTCAAGCACCATAGTGTGTATAAAACTGCTCCCCACCACCGTTTTACATCATAAACACACAGGGGAACTTGTTGTCGGTTTGTTGTTGCTACAGGACATTTTAGCGATTGCGGTATTATTGGTTATATTCGCAGCAGGTAACACGCAAGACACAGAAACTAACAGTTACATGAACTATGTAATGCCTTTGATTGGCTTGCCCTTGCTGATAGTTGGAGCATTTTTATTCGTAAAGTATGTACTGCTTAAGCTAATTGCAAAATTCGACCGTTTTCATGAGTACATTTTCTTACTTTCAATTGGTTGGTGCCTAGCTGTTGCGGTATGCGCAGAAGCTCTCGGTCTTTCTGCCGAAATGGGTGCATTTATAGCAGGGGTCGCGCTGGCCACTAGCCCTATTTCACAATATATAGCAACACACCTTAAGCCCTTAAGAGATTTTTTTCTTATCTTATTCTTCTTCTCAATCGGCGCTAGTTTTGATCTAAACCTATTGGGAGTTGTGATTGTTCCAGCATTAATCCTCGCAACACTGTCAATCCTTATAAAGCCCACAGTGTTCCGATATCTTTTGAAAGGTTTAAAGGAGGATCGAAGTACAAGCTGGGAAGTAGGCTTCCGTCTGGGGCAAGTAAGTGAGTTCTCTTTATTGATTGCTTATTTGGCGACATCACTTGGCTTAATCGGAATCGAAGCTAGCCACGTAATACAGGCGACAGCCATTCTCAGTTTTGCACTGTCCACCTACGTCGTTATCCTCAGATACCCTAATCCTATTGCTATTTCTGACCGATTACGCCGAGACTAGCAAAAATATTTAGCGAAATAATTGAGGCGTGGCGTTACGCCTCTTTTATTGCAACACCTTCTTATAATAGAATACCCGCCAATACCTGACTATATCGCTGAAAAGTCTTGTATACTAACTACGCGAAAAATTCATCCTACACTTATTTAGAGCAATGTAATGGCTGACTTATCTCTTTACAGAAACATCGGTATCTTTGCCCACGTTGATGCGGGTAAAACTACCACAACTGAACGTATTCTTAAGCTAACTGGTAAAATCCATAAGACTGGTGAGGTTCACGATGGTGAATCTACTACTGACTTCATGGAACAAGAAGCGGAACGTGGTATTACCATCCAGTCTGCTGCGGTAACTTGTGAGTGGAAAAAACACCGCCTAAACGTTATCGATACTCCTGGACACGTTGACTTCACAGTTGAAGTATACCGTTCTTTGAAAGTATTGGATGGCGGTATCGGTGTATTCTGTGGTTCTGGTGGTGTTGAGCCTCAATCAGAAACAAACTGGCGCTATGCTAACGAGTCTGAAGTTGCTCGTGTTATCTTTGTTAATAAACTAGACCGCCTAGGCGCTAATTTTTACCGCGTAGTAGATCAAGTTAAAAACGTGCTTGCTGCCAACCCTCTAGTTATGACACTTCCAATTGGTGAAGAAGATGACTTCGTTGGTGTTGTTGACGTTCTTTCTAAGAAAGCGTTCGTATGGGACGACACAGGTCTTCCTGAAAACTACGAAATCAAAGACGTTCCTGCCGACATGGTCGACAAAGTAGAAGAGTACCACGAAGCTTTGATCGAAACGGCGCTTGAGCAAGACGAAGACCTTATGATGGCGTACCTAGAAGAAGGTGAAGTCCCTTCTCTAGACGAAATCAAGCGTTGTATCCGTAAAGGTACACGTGACCTTGCGTTCTTCCCTACATACTGTGGTTCTGCATTTAAGAACAAAGGTGTTCAGCTTGTATTGGACGCTGTTGTTGATTACCTACCGAACCCAACTGAAGTTGACCCTCAGGATCTTACAGATCCGGAAACTGGTGAGCCAACTGGTAAAGTTGCTACAGTGTCTGCAGACGAGCCTCTACGAGCGCTTGCGTTCAAGATCATGGATGACCGTTTTGGTGCCCTAACCTTCGTCCGCATTTACTCTGGCCGCCTTAAGAAAGGTGATACTATTCTTAACTCTGCTACAGGTAAAACTGAGCGTATCGGCCGAATGGTTGAGATGCAAGCAGACGATCGTAACGAAATCACCGAAGCACAAGCTGGCGATATCATTGCAATCATTGGTATGAAGAACGTTCAAACAGGTCACACGCTTTGTGATCCTAAACACGAATGTACACTTGAAGCGATGATCTTCCCAGAGCCTGTAATCTCTATCGCTGTGCAGCCTAAAGACAAAGGCGGCAATGAGAAAATGGGGATTGCAATCGGTAAAATGGTTGCAGAGGATCCGTCTTTCCAAGTTGAGACTGACGAAGATTCTGGTGAAACCATCCTTAAAGGTATGGGTGAGCTTCACCTTGACATTAAAGTGGACATCCTAAAGCGTACTTATGGCGTAGACCTAATTGTTGGTCAACCTCAAGTTGCTTACCGTGAAACGATCACTCGTGAAGTTGAAGACAGCTACACACACAAGAAACAGTCTGGTGGTTCTGGTCAGTTCGGTAAGATCGATTACCGCATCAAACCAGGTGAGCCAAACTCTGGTTTCACATTCACATCAACTGTTGTGGGTGGTAACGTACCTAAGGAATTCTGGCCTGCAGTTGAAAAAGGCTTCAAATCCATGATGGCAGAGGGTGTTCTAGCGGGCTTCCCTGTTCTTGATGTTGAAGTTGAGCTTTTCGATGGTGGCTTCCACGCCGTTGACTCCTCTGCTGTAGCATTTGAGATCGCAGCTAAAGGCGCATTCCGCCAGTCTATCCCTAAAGCAGGTGCGCAGCTTCTTGAGCCAATCATGAAAGTTGACGTATTCACTCCAGAAGACCATGTTGGTGATGTAATCGGTGATCTTAACCGTCGTCGCGGCATGATCAAAGATCAGGAAGCTGGTCTAACTGGCGTACGCATAAAAGCAGATGTACCTCTATCTGAAATGTTCGGCTACATCGGCCATCTACGTACAATGACATCCGGTCGTGGTCAGTTCTCTATGGAGTTCGCTCACTACGCACCATGTCCTGCTAACGTAGCTGAAACTGTCATCGAAGCAGCAAAAGCACGCAAAGCAGAAAAAGCTTAATATTACACACCGTGATATCAAAAAAACCCGGCATTAGCCGGGTTTTTTATTGAACATTTCTTCTCTCTACTCTTAGAATGGCACTGGGTATCTACGAAATACTTCCGATACTTCTTTTAGTACGTCGTCATTTAACACCATATCAAAAGCAGCAATGTCCTCCTGGAGCTGAGATAGCTTGGTTGCTCCTATAATCGTAGAGGTCACGCCATCTACCTGATCTACCCAAGCTAACGCAAGTTGCGATGGAGTAAATCCATGACGCATAGCGACAGCTTGATATTCTTTGATAGCGTTATTTGTCATCTTAGTATCGCGAAACAAACCATTACGCTGCGCAAAACTCCATCGACTACCCTCTGGTCGAGCGCCATCTATGTACTTACCGGACAACGCACCCGCAGCAAGTGGAGACCAAGGCAAATAAGCGACCTCTTGATAAGTACAGTTTTCTATCAAATATGGCCAATCTTTGGCGTGCAAAAGACTAAACTCGTTTTGGATAGACGCTACTCGAGGAAGGGAATGCTTTTCACTTAGACGCAAATACTCATTAATTCCCCAGGGGGTTTCATTAGACAAGCCAAAATGACGTATTTTTCCAGACTTAACACACTCGCCCAGTGCTTGAAGAATCTCTAACATTTGCTGTGATTGTTGCACAGCATCTATGTCAGTAAAGGTAGTTCCGCCTGGCCAATGCTTAGCAAAATGTGGCGAGGTGCGGTTTGGCCAATGTATCTGATATAAATCAATATAGTCAGTTTTCAAACGAGCGAGAGAATCATTTACCGATTGAATAATTGCCTCAGCTGTTACATCTCCTCCATTTCGCACCCAAGACAACCCGTTGCCAGCAATCTTAGTTGCCAAAACAATCTCATCTCGGCGTGACTCATTTCGGCTCAGCCAATTCCCAATAATGGACTCTGTTTTTCCATAGGTTTCAGGTGTTGGTGGGACCGCATACATTTCAGCCGTGTCCCAAAAATTGATTCCTTGGTCTAATGCATACTCAATCTGATGATCTGCATCCTGCTGTGTATTTTGCTTACCCCAGGTCATCGTTCCCAAGCATACACGAGATACATCAATATCCGTCCAACCCAACTTATTGTATTTCATTAAGATACATTCCTTACGGTTACATTACCCTTAAGAATGTAATGAATCAGCCCCAACAAAGCCAGTGTGACACGAGGAAACAATGTGAAGCACTACTTCATTGATCTTCCTGAAGATATTCATATTGTTGATCTGTGAGAGTTTTTAAGAACGCCACTAACGCATCTACTCTACGGTCACTTAATGCTGGACCTTTTGTTAACGTTTTCATATCAACTGTTTCAGGCACTTCAGGAGCGCTCCATGCTTTGCCTGTCTCTGGGTTTACAAGGCGTGTAGGGTTGTTGTAGTGATCATAAAACTTAACCACGGTACGAAGATCATTGAATACACCGTTGTGCATATAAGGCCCAGTCACTGCCACATTGCGTAACGTAGGAACCCTAAATTTGCCTGCTTGATGCTTATCTAATACGTTTGGATTCTCGAGTAAACCAAGGTCCCTCTCTACATGTTTTAAAGAACTATTCTTTGGTACACCGATATTTCGATACTCATAATTTGTAAAGGTCTCCCGCTCAAAAAAAGGAGATTGATTCAACTGATGACATTCAGCACAGTTAGTGAACTGCTGTGAGAAAAATAGTGTCCTCCCTAGCTCCTCTTCTGAAGTGAAAGACGCCTCTCCTTTCAAAACCCTGTCGTATTTAGAGTTAAATGGCATAAATAATTGGGTCTGCTCAAAATGAGCGATCGCATCAGTGACGGCATCAAATGCATAACTTTTATCCAGAAAAACATCATTGCCATACACTTTCTTAAAGGAAGAAACGTATTGCTCATTTTCCATTATACGGTCAATGACGGCTGCTTCTGTAGGCATTTGCATTTCGACTGGATTAACAAAAGGGCCAGCCGCTTGATGCTGTAAATCAATCGCCCTTCCATCTAAAAATTGTCCTCCACGATATTCTCCTGATTGCATCTTATGGAATACTGGAGTCAGTGCAGCGTAAGATGCCGTTGGGGCGTTTCGCCCCCCTAAAGAAACCTCATCACTTCCTCGCGATACGGCGCTCCCAATTTCACGCTTATCGACAAATGCATGACCAACGTCATGACAGCTAGCACATGAGAGATTTCGTGACTTGGACAAGTTAACATCGAAGAATAGCTGGCTGCCTAGTTGAGCTTTAGGGTGTGTAATTGGGACTGGTAAATCTGACGAGGTGTTTTGATTTTTGATTCGATCAACATTACTAATCTGCGTACAGCCTACGCATACAAATAACAGTAAACTTGAAATAATGAGGGTGGAATTCATAACAGCACCGAAAAAATACATGCCATCATGTTATAACAAGTTTAAGTCACAGGAAAGAAATGAGAATGAAAACCACTTAATTTTAGGCTTGATCGATGACTGTGGTACATCAATCAAGCCTATGTCTTAGTTCTTTTCAGGCAATGTGACGTTTAGCTCTAGCACCGAACAATCGTCCGTGTTATCAAGCTGGATCTGAACATCATCAGAGTCTACTTGTACATACTTACGGATGACATCAATGATCTCTTGCTGCATTTGCGGCAAATAATCTGGTTGGTGACGACGACTACGTTCATGCGCCACAATAATTTGTAAGCGATCCTTAGCGACAGAAGCAGAACTCGGCTCACTTTTGCTTTTAAAGTAATCAAAAATTCCCACGCTAGCCTCCTAACAGTCGCTTAAAGAATCCCTTCTTTTGAACATCGATGAAGCGTAATGGACGCTCCTCACCCAACAATCTATCCACTGCGTCAGAATACGCTAACCCCGCTTCCGCTTGGTTATCTAGAATAACAGGCGTACCTTGGTTAGACGCTTTAAGAACAGCCTCAGACTCTGGAATGACTCCAAGTAATGGAATCGCCAAAATCTCTTCAACGTCCTCGACACTTAACATTTCTCCATCAGACACTCGCTCTGGATTATATCGCGTAAGTAACAGATGCTCTTCTATAGGAGAGTCACCTTTTTCAGCTCGTCGACTCTTACTTTGAAGGATTCCCAAAATACGGTCCGAGTCACGTACTGAGGATACCTCTGGGTTGGTCACAACAATGGCAACATCTGCAAAATACAGCGCCATTTGAGCGCCCTTTTCAATGCCTGCAGGGGAGTCACACACGATATAGTCAAATTGTTCTGACAATTCGTTCAAGACAGCTTCTACACCTTCAGGAGTAAGAGCGTCTTTATCTCGAGTTTGTGAGGCTGGCAGTATAGATAAATTTTTGGTGCGCTTATCTTTAATTAAGGTTTGTGACAAAGTCGCTTCTTTATTGATCACATTTACGAAATCATATACGACCCTGCGCTCACACCCCATAATCAAATCAAGGTTTCGCAGACCTACATCAAAGTCAATGATGACGGTTTTATGTCCTTTTAGTGCCAACCCTGTGCCAATCGCTGCACTAGACGTGGTTTTCCCTACCCCGCCTTTACCAGAGGTTACGACGATAATCTTAGCCAACTAAATATCCCCCAAACGAAATTCTGATAGCTCATGCTGTTGTTTACAACGAAACGATTTCTAATGCATCGTCCACTAATAGCACTTGCGCCGTGTCTTTCCAAATTATATTTTGCAATGCATCGCTCAGCATAAAGTTGCCGGCCACAGAAACTAGCTCAGCTTCCATACTACGACAGAAAATTCTTGCTTGAGTGTCGCCCTTAATTCCAGCCAATGCACGCCCACGCAAAGCACCATAAATATGTATATTCCCCTCAGCCAAAACTTCTGCTCCAGCACTTACTTGAGATACAACAATAAGATCTCCGGGTGCATAGATTTGTTGGCCTGAGCGAACAGGTTTAGTGATAAGCTTTGTAGGTTGAGAAACATCACGCTCTTCTACAACTGTTTTTATCACCACATGTGGATCCGTCGCAGGCGCACTTTCTTCACTCTTAATATTAAGTTTACGGTTACTGGCGTTTGGCAGCATAGGTAGTAAAGCGTCCGTTCGCCAACTGGGTATACCACTTTCTGGTGCACGCCAACCCATAACCGCTAACCCTAATTCGCGACAACGCCCTATCAACTGATCAAACGACTCATATGAAACGCTTTCACATGCACAAAAGTCTACAATCAAAGGCGCTTGGTTAAAAAACTGTGGTACTTGTGCAATTTTCTCCTTTAGCCCTTGGACAATTTGCTCCACATTTAGACAACGTACCTCTAAAACGACTGTGGTAACAACGCTGCCTTTGAGACGAAAGTCAGTATCTGACATCTATCGAAAATCCTTAATTAAATCAATGCGGTAGCACTAAATATAAATAGCTATTTAAACGAAAGTCTATTCTAACAATATAACGCTACAAATGAAGCGATCCAGTTCAAACAAAAATTGGTGACGCACCCTAATTGTGCCCTATAGCCTCTACTGTGTGCAATTTACACCATACATCTAAACTACTGTTTTTTATATTCTTTTACTGCTTATTTACAAGGTTTTGCTACCATATCTGGGGAAAAGTAATTCTCCAAGATAATTTTCAAGAAGTTACTCTAAATATCGGTGCTAACGACGAAACCCCAAGACCAGAATGCTTCGTTACTTCTATCTGAGTAGGGATACGCTCTTTCAAGGCCTCCACATGACTAATAATTCCTATGGTTTTACCACGACTATTCAACCTATCGAGCGCATCTAACGCGGTATCCAAGGTTTCACCGTCTAATGTCCCAAAGCCTTCGTCTAAAAATAGTGAATCAATGGAGGTTTTATAAGAGACCAAATCAGATAATGAAACGGCCAACGCCAAACTAACCAGAAATGACTCCCCTCCAGAAAGGGTCTTCGTATCACGAGATACATCGCCCTGCCAATGATCCAATACTTCTAGAGCCAATCCTTCAGCCCGTCTTCGCTGCAATTGATATCTGCCGTGCAATACTTGTAAATGATTGTTCGCCAGCCAAACCAGGTGATCCAGTGTTACAGATTGCGCATAACGTCTAAACTTAGCACCGTCAGCAGAGCCTACTAATACATTTAAATCATCTAGTAATTGGAATGCTTTTTTATCAGCTTCTATTTTGGCGGTCATTTCATTGCTATTTTGTCTATTAGCAAGCTCAGACCGTATACGCTCTCTAAGCTCTCCTAACACCATAAGCACTTCTTCACTCCGTCTCTGAAGAGAGGTTTGACTGGCTTCAAGCGCATGCAAATCCACGTCTTCACGATAAAGCTCTGGCGGGGCACTCAATAGCTCGGTTAAGCCCTGATTAAGTAGCCGTAAATCCACTTCTAAATCATGTTCTTCATTTTCTAATCTATATTTGAGATCTTGTAAAAAAGTTGTTCGTTCTCCAGTCAGTTTATAAGCTTGCCTCGCCTCTTCACTTACAAACCCATTATTTGATAATACCTGCTTATGTTCTTGAATCGCTTCTACTAATAACTCCGAAATCTCGCGGGATCTAATATCATTATTTGCAATCTCTGTCGTCACCTGAACTGATTTTAACGCGAGGTCATTAGCATGCTCGTGGCTTTTGTCGAATTCAACTTCAGCAAGTTTGAGGTTGTCTTGCAGCTGCTGACGCACTTGAGCAACTGTCTTGTTAGCGAGCCCTTCATTTAAAGCACCTTTTAGCTCTTTTTGCTGCAGTTCCAACTCGCTTATACTATCCGACTCGGAATCAACTGACTTTTGCTCTTCTATAAGTTTGTTCTCGATCATTTCTGATTCCCACAAACTTTGTGCAAGCTGCTGCTCTACTTGTGTTAACGAAGTGTGAGCATTCTGCCATTGCTCAAGTGATTCGCTAATAGCATCAAGACTTTTCAGGTCAACTATCCTAAGACTCTCTTCATGCGTCAGATCATTTACTTCATTTGTCAGTTCTAATTTTTGCTTTTCTAGTAACTCACTCTGATCAAAAATCTCTTTTCTAAGCCCTATTATGCTCGTATGGCCTTGTTGTCTCGACGTTTCCGAATATTCAATATCACGATGGTTGGCCGACAGTCTTTCTTCGTGATGCTTTTGATTTTGCAGCTCTGACAGATAAGCCTGTGACACGCCTTCTGCTTGATCAAAAAGATCACGCTGCGTCTCAAGCTGACTTTTGCCTGCTTGATACTTTGCCAACAGCTCATCAGAGCTAATATTTGAAAATTCGCCAAACAGCGGCACGAGCACTGTATTCTTCAATTTCAACTTTAGCGTATTGAGCTCGCTGGCAATGTCTGAGATTTGATTATCATTATGCGATCTTTGTGTTTCAATAATTGCACATTGTTGAGAAAGTTCCTGCCATTCGTTTTGTTGGCCTCTGATCGTTTCGTTAATGTGGCTTAGTCGTTCGGTTAAAGTAGTGTCAAAATTGGATGATGCAACACGCTGAATATTGTGATCTTCGCTACCGCATAACGGGCACATCTCGCCGGCAATTAGAGCATTACGTTCACGCTCTAGAACCTCCACTCGACGCTGCAAATCCATTCTCGCCTGCACATCCTCCAGTTCTTGATTGGCTTCGGCAAGAGCGTTAGCGATCTTCTCCTGACGCTCAGACAAACAAGTAAGTTTGTCGGTCAATTGTTTGGCAATCGCTTGCTTAGCGACGTACTGAAGACCCAGTTGCTCATATCGTTCTACTGACGGTTGCAGAATCTCTAATTGTGAAAGATGATCATGCTCCCGAGTTAAGGTATCCCTCCATTCATCGAGGCTGTCACCCAGCATTAGCTTATCTAGTTTTGCCTTTAGCGCATTAACTTCTGCATCGCTTCTAAGCTTTGTCTCAATGAGCTGTTCACGGTTGGCTTGTTCCTGCTTTAGCTTAAGTTCGAGTTTTTCCAATGCCGATTGGTGGTCATCTAATTGCGCCTTTTTCTGTTTGATCTGCGTTAGACCCGCGTCAATTGAATGGCGCTGAGCTTGCCATTTCGCAAGTAACTTTTGTGCTTTTTGGCCATCCTTCCATGCACCTAAAGAGGATTTAAACGTATCAATTTGGTCTCTTAAATCGATTTGGTGCTTTTTCTTTTCTGTCGAACCCAGTTTTAGTTGCGCTATTTTCCTATTCTTGTTTTCAACGACTTCGCGCCCTTTAGAGAGTGTCGCCGATATGGCCTCTAAACGATTTTCCATTGGCAACCAGTGTATGCTTGAAGCCTTTTCGAAAGACGCGACTTCTTGTTTAATCAAACGCAGGTTTTCTCGTCGTTCCGCAAGCAAATCTGTGACTTTTTGCATCTCAGACTCTATGGTCTGACGCGACGCAGCTAAATCGTTGTATATATTTAAGTGGTCATCACGCTTCTTACGTAGCTCGACAACCTTGTCATAAATGGGATCTATCGCGTAAGCCTCTATTGAACGTTCCAACAACTTAAACTCGGAAGCTTTTTCTCGTTTATGCTGTTGAGCAGCAAGCAATTTATTCTCGGTTTCTTGGTGTTTTGCGCGTAGCTCATCGCAACGCTTCCACCAAACTACTGCCCCATTCACCTCTGCTAGCTGTTTGACAAGAGAACGATGAAGAGCAGTAGTGTTCGCTTCTTCTGTTATTAGTGATTCAAATGCCCCCTCGTCCATAATGGAGTGGCTTTTGTGTATCGCTTCCATCTGAGCGATATCAGCCTTACGCAGGCGATGTTGTTCGAAGATCCGTTTCGAAATGATTGCATAAATCTCTGTACCAGTTAGCTCCTCTAGTAACTCTGCTCGCTCGGAGTCTTTCGCATTTAGGAATGCTGCAAAACCACCTTGAGCCAACATCATAGAGCGTGTAAACCGCTCGAAGTCTAAACCCGTTAGTTCGGCTATACGAGAAAGCTTAGAGTTGATTTTATCAGTGATGATTAAACCGGTATCGTCCGTTAACTCGCACTGAATTTGCTGCAAGTTTCCATCTGGTTTATTACGTGCCCTACGTTGCGACCAAAAAGCACGATATCGCGCCCCCTTGACTTCGAAAACGACTTCAGCTGAACACTGCGACGTATGACGAGTCATAACATCATTATTAGACTGAGAGACTTGAACTCGTGGCGTTTGATGGTAAAGCGCCAAGCAAATAGCGTCGAGTAACGTCGATTTTCCTGCACCAGTCGGGCCCGTTATGGCGAAGAGTCCAGCAGATAAAAAAGGCTCGCTTTCAAAATCTATAAACCATTTACCTTTTAGAGAATTTAAGTTCTCGAGTCGTAATGAGCAAATTCTCATACTGAATCCTCATCTTGCTCAACAGCATAGGTATCAAATAAGGCTGATAGTGCCGCCGCGTGAGAAGGCTCGATATCCTTCTCTGCAAGCAACTGAGAAAATACATCGGTAGGAGATAAGTCATCTAACGTTGCGGTTTCACCGTCCGTACGCCGGTATTGGACGACAGTTTTTAAACGCTGGATTTTAAGTACTTCGAATGGCCTATTAACAAGTCGTTCGGCTATCTGCTCTTGAAACATACCCAAATTGATATCTTCTTCAATAGTAAGTTCGAGCCATGCGGTCGCTTCTTGAGTATGGTCGAGCTCATCGATTTGCTGTAACAGAGAGTCTCTTGAACCCTGTAGACGTTTCAGCACACGGAATACTGGTATCGTTTCTAGCTCAACTGAATTTAACTCAGTATCATAAATAGACACAGACTTTTGAGATGCCAACTCATCAAAGCTCATTGGAAACGGTGAACCAGAATAGCGCCAATGATCGTTACGACCAACGCGCATTGGTTTATGTATATGTCCTAACGCTAAATAGTCAAATGGCGGTAGCACACTGGGAGACAATGCATCTAAAGTCCCGACGTAGATATCACGCATTGCATCAGTTTTCTCACCACCAATCATAGTCAGATGTCCCGTACCGATGATCGGTAAATCGGGAGCCTCTTGTTTAGCCATATCATAAAGACGCTGGTAGTAGTCTTGGATGCTCGATTCTAATTGCTCTTTTTTCTGCCTATCGGTTTGCCCCGCCTCACGCGCCACCATATCTTGTGCACGCAAAAATGGAATCGCGCAAACCGTAGCGCATGTCTTTCCATTATCGTCTTTTAAATATATTAAGGCGTCATTTGAAGACACCCAAGAAGGTTGAGTGATTACCTGGACATCTATATGAGCCAACAGCCCCTTGCTTTCATTGAGCACGCTTACCGAATCATGATTACCGGCGATAACGATTAAGCCACAACGAATTTTGGCTAACCTAAGAGCAAGCTCATGGTACAGCTCACGTGCGTAGCTTGGTGGTGTACTGGTATCAAATACATCTCCCGCCAACAAGACTACGGAGATGCCATTTTTCGCGACGTACTCTACCAACCAACTTACTAATTTTTTATGCTCAAACAGACGGCTTTTGCCCATAAAAGTTTGGCCTAAATGCCAGTCTGATGTGTGAAGTATTTTCATAGGTTAATTCGTGATAGGAAGGTACTGATATTGATCCACTCGCACTTTACTTATATGCAGCAATCGCTCTAATTCCATCATAGGGTAACGTCCAAACGTAACGACATAAGCTAAGTCAAAACGTTGAAACTGATACCCTACAAGTGGAGAACTGAAATCTGTAACAATAGGTTTTGCGTGAACCTGGTAATTTTCACCTTTAAACGCATCCAATAGCTTTTGGGCAATCGGCAATACCTTATGATCACAGAAGACAACCGCTTTTAAGGAAGGATCTGTATGATTACGTTGCTGTTGCTTTGCAAACCTAATCCCTGAGTCCGGTAGCTCGTTGGCCAGTGACGTAGGTAATGCAATGGTCAGTGACCGATCAGATCGATCAAGGCTAATTGTACGCCCACTATGTTTACTGACCAACCAATCAACTCTATCGCCAGGCAGTAACGCCATATTCGCATGGCAAACAACGACACTTAATCCATTACCCACCACTCTGATATCTTGTACATCGACAGGCACGTCGTAATCCTTACTACTTAATCGATGTAATTGTAGATCGCAAGATACTTGATGCTGACACGCTAACAACTCATCACCATTCGGTAAATACAGTGCGCAACTCCTACATCCTCCTGCTAGGCAGCTGTGATGAATCAGTTCTCCTTGCTTTAATAAACTCTGTAGTAGATTGGCGTTCGCACCAAGCGAGTAGATACGCCCATCAAGACTCACTTTAAAGTTATCCTGCATAGTTCACTATTTTTAGGTCAAAACACTATTATGGCGGGGGCAAGGGATAAGATGCAAACGAAGCAAAACTGAGAAGAAGTATTGATCTGAAATAGCACCTACATATCTGAATAGATACGAATCAAATAATAACGGTGGATGGGAAGGCTCAGCTCTTCGAGCCTCCATTTGCACTTAAGCTGATCGCCGTTACGACGCATCAGCGCTGACGACTGTAATACTCCAAAATCAGTGGCGGTAGACGCTAATTGTTGGCTCCACCCACTTTCACAAAGAGAGCTCAGCCCATCAATAAGGGCTAATTTATTCAAAGGACGGCCTTTGAGGTCATTTAACTGGTACCCAGTAACGAACTCAGCTCGTTGGTTCATTGCCAAGACGACCCCACGCTGATCAACCAGCAATGTTGCAACCGTAATTTGATCAAGTATCAATTTTATGAGTTCATTCGCCTCATAAAGCTGCTTTTTATGAATCACTAACTCATCATTGGCTTGCAAGCGCATGCGTTGTAGAGCACTACAACGCTTGGCTAATCGCTTCATTAGGGGTAAACCATCAACTTGTGCGGAAAGATACTCCAGCTGATTTTCTATTAGAAGATTGCACTGACTAATATGGCGGTAGTAAAGAATGGAGCACAACAATATAAAAACCAGCAGAGAAGTCGCCACTAAAACCACTTCCGTAAAGAATGAATATTGGACGGGTTTAAATAACACATTGTCTATCAACCCCCCCAACAAGAACGCCAAAGCGGTCGAAAACCAGACACTATGGCGCATATTCACGACTCTTTAACTGAAAACAACCATCCACCATAGCGCCACTCAACTATTTGAAAATCAACCTATTAAATTTAGCAGGTCGTTTCAGTTGTCTGTGTGACAAAGTGTTGTCTTTACAGTGACGAGAAGTAACTAAACTGCTTGTTTAGGTGTCGCCTTAAGCAACGCTTTGAGCAGTAACCAGAAATCTTTTACCGACGCAATCTCAAGCCGCTCAGAAGGCGAATGCGCCCCCCTTATATTAGGCCCAAAGGATATCATCTCCATTTCAGGGTATTTCGCTCCAATAATGCCACATTCTAACCCTGCATGAATCACTTTCACGTTTGGGAGAAAGCCCATGACATCTTGGTGAATTTGATTGAACTGCTTGAGAAGCGCTTGATCAGAATTCGGCTTCCAACCCGGATAACCATTCTCTAACATCACATCACATCCCACTAACTCGAACGCAGAGGCTGCCACCCGAGCGAGATAGTTCATTTGGCTATCGACTAGGGAACGCACCAACAAACAGGCAGAAAACGCCAACCCACTCCCCTCTGGAGTCAGTTTGATAACACCAAAATTACATGACGTTTCCGTTACCCCTGTTAAACTTGGCGACATACGATGAACGCCATCTGGTGCTAATATAAGTGCTCTAATTAGATCAGACTGACTGTCTTGATCAAGATGCTCAGACGGTAAGATTCGCTCACCCTTAATACTAATCTTGCTGTCAGTCTCACGAAATTCCTCGATAAAAAGCTGTTCATGCTTGCCAATCAGATCCATCGCAAGATCTTCGTCTGACTGCGCGAGCGAAATGACAGCAGAAGCATCGCGTGCAATAGCATTTCGAAGAGAACCCCCTGATAGCGCTGACAAACCAAATTGAACATGCTCACTTAACTCTAAAAGGAGACGAGCCAATAAAATATTGGCATTCGCACGCCCTTTGTGAATATCTAACCCTGAATGGCCGCCAGTTAACCCTGCGATTTCAATTTTAATACCTGTGTTGAACTGATCGTTCCGAAGCGCTGTAAATTTTCCAGCCACATTAATATCGACGCCACCCGCACAACCAATATAGACATCCCCGCGATCTTCAGAATCTAAGTTCAATAAACGCTTGCCTTTTAGGACCCCTTGGGCAAGTTGCGCCGCGCCTCTCAAACTGGTTTCTTCTTCAACCGTAAAAACAGCTTCTATCGGCCCATGTGGAATGTCCTTAGATGCAAGAACGGCCAGTATAGCCGCTACGCCAATGCCATTGTCTGCCCCTAACGTAGTACCTTTTGCTCGAACCCAGCCAGATTCCTCATAGGTCTCGAGTTGGTCTAATGTGAAATCATGGCTTGAATCCACCGCTTTTTGAGCAACCATATCTAAATGACCTTGAAGGACCGTCGTTTCACATAACTCCATCCCAAAGGTAGCGTCTTTAAAAATACACAAGTTTCCAACGTTATCCACGTGTGATCTTAATCCGATGGAATCTGACCAGGAAACCAATATATCCCGTAACTTTTTCTCATGAAATGAGGGTCTTGGAACGTCGCACATTAAACGAAAGTGCTGCCATATTTCCTTTGGCTCCAACTGTTCTAACCAGTCATTCATAATCAACTCCAAAAAGCCCCGATGGTTCTTTCAGTGGCTTGATTTAATACTTTGCGTTATCGCTTCTTAAGAGACGCCGCTGAAAACGTTACAAACTCTTCAGCGCTGGTGGGATGCACACCGACTGTCGAATCAAAATGCGCTTTCGTAGCACCGGCTTTAATAGCTATTCCTAATCCTTGAATAATCTCACCAGCATAATCACCTACCATGTGAGCTCCTAATACTCGATCACTTCCACGATCGACAATTAGTTTCATAAAAGAACGTTCTTGAGCGCCCGATAAAGTATGCTTCATGGCTCTGAAATCAGTTTGATAAACATCTATATCAAAGCCCCGCTTGTCCGCTTCTTGTTCAGATAAGCCAACAGTCCCTATTGGTGGTTGACAAAATACGGCAGTCGGAATGTTGTCATAATCCAAACTAGGCTCTATGCCGTCAAACCAGTATCCAATCAGAGCCATCGCTTCTTTAATGGCCACAGGTGTTAGCTGAACCTTATCTGTCACATCTCCAACTGCATAAATACTGTCTATAGAACTACGATAGGCATTATCAACCACTATCGCTCCGTTAGAAGTCGTCTCAACGCCGACCGCCTCTAGATTCAGCCCCGCAGTTTTTGGTTTTCTACCTGTCGCATAAAGTACTTCACCAACAATCAGTGTTCGACCATCAACTAATGTAACGCGTTTTTGATCACCCTCTTTCTCGATTTTCGCGATATCGCTGTTTAACTCTACATTGATACCTGATTTAGCAAACTCTTCTGTGGCAAATTCTCGAACATCATCATCAAAACCACGAAGGAGTTTGTCTCCTCGATACATTAGGGTAGTTGTTACCCCTAAGCCATTACAGATGCCCGCAAACTCAACAGCGATATAACCACCGCCAACGATCAAGATAGAGCTTGGCAATTGATCTAGATAGAACATATCGTCTGAGACCAGTGCTAATTCCCGACCTACGACATCTGGTACAAAAGGTTCGGCTCCGACTGCAATCAGAATGCGTTCGGACGTTATAACGTCATCACCCACTTGAACCGTATGAGCGTCGAGCAACTTACCAACCCCTTTATGGATGGTAACACCCGGATTTTCTAGCAAATTTTTATAAATGCCATTCAGTCGCTCAATTTCTTTTGTTTTATTATCCCGTAACGTAGTCCAATTGAACGTAGGGGGCGTGAATTCCCAACCATAGCCACGGGCCTGATCAGCGACGTGACTATATTCTGAACCATAAACAAATAATTTTTTGGGAACACAACCTATGTTCACACAGGTGCCACCCAATGCTGACGCTTCGGCTACGCCGACTTTAAAACCTTTTGATGCTGCGATACGACTCGCTCTTACACCGCCAGAACCTGCCCCTATAACGAATAGGTCGTATTGATAATCCATAATGAGCCTCTAAATCTTTGTTTTCTATTTCAATAAGGGTAACACCCTTATTTTCAACAGATGTACCTTATTTTTGATCGAATGTTTACTGACAGTTTGAACAGATCGTATTGTCATTATCATTTGAATCTGCAACTATGCGTAACTCATATCAGAACGTCAGGAAAGCTTTGAAGCATGAAACTAATATCCTTCAATATCAATGGTCTTCGCGCACGCCCTCATCAAATTGAAGCACTTGTTCAGACTCAACAGCCAGATATCATTGGTTTACAAGAAATTAAAGTCCATGATGAAGCGTTTCCTAAAGAGATCCCGGAGTCGGTCGGTTACCATGCATACTTTTATGGGCAAAAGTCCCACTATGGTGTGGCTATATTCAGTAAACAGCCTGCTATCAATGTGGAATACGGCTTTCCAGACGACGAGCCGGACGCCCAGCGTCGTATGATCATCGCTACATTTGATACACCTAAAGGTCCACTAAAAGTTATCAATGGATATTTTCCACAAGGTGAAAATCGAGATCACGAAATAAAATTTCCTGCCAAGCGTAAGTTCTATGAGGACCTTATGTCTTATTTAGAGCAGCACTCTCAAAAAGAGCAAATTGTTGTTATGGGTGATTTCAACATATCCTATCAAGATATTGACATTGGCATTGGTGACCAAAATGCAAAACGCTGGTTGCGTACGGGTAAATGTAGTTTCTTGCCTGAAGAACGAGAGTGGTTTGACAAGCTTTTGGGTTGGGGGCTTACAGACACGTACCGTGCCCAACATCCTGAAAATAATAGTTTTTTCAGCTGGTTTGACTATCGATCTAAAGGGTTTGACGATGTTCCAAAACGTGGGCTTAGAATTGACGGAGTCCTCGCCACTGCCCCACTTATTGAACGGTTAGTCGCGTCAGGCATAGACTATGACACACGCGCAATGGAGAAGCCTTCTGATCATGCTCCCATTTGGGCTGAATTTAAACTGGACTAGATCTGTATATTTTATAACCAACCAAAGTGTATGATTACATACTGGGAGCAAGGCGATTCTGTACGTGACCTACCCCCAGTCTTATCCACAAGGGATGTGGATTATTTATATCTCAACAGGCACAGAAATTTGTTGTAAGCATCATTCGCATAAACATTATTAATGACTGAAAATTGACCATGCCAAACACCAATTTAACTATCCCAGAGCTATTAGAGCGCGCTACCGAAGCGTCAGGCTTTCTTAAAGCACTAGGAAACGAAAATAGACTCATTATCTTATGCTATCTACTAGAAGGCGAACTGTCTGTAGGCGCTTTAAATGCAAAGCTACCTTTAAGTCAGTCCGCACTCTCCCAACACTTGGCCATATTACGCAAAGACGCATTAGTTGAAACTCGAAGAGACTCTCAAACAATCTACTATTCGATTGCAGACTCTCGTGTTAGAGAATTAATAAGTACTATGTATCGACTATTCTGTCATTAATGGAATGGGTAACGCTTACGAAAGTCATATTACGGAGCAATTTCTCTTAACTCAAAATCATCTGCTCGAATTCGAATAAAGCTTGCGAAACGTGGCAGGCCGCTTTTTGTCAATCCCTGATAGCGGAATGTCACATATTGACCAATCGTAGGTGGATTTCTTCGCTCAGAGTCACTAAAGCCAGTACCTAGTCGAAATATTGTTCCTTCAACCGTTTCTACTAGAAGGGCTCCCATCATCCCTTGATACTTACCTTTACCTGGTAAGTGCTGCAATACCTTGGCCTCACCATCTTGGAAGCGCTTCAACTTTAACAGTGCAGAAGTCCGACCATCATGGTGCATCGCATCTTTGCGATGTAGCATAAGACCTTCGCCACCTGATGCCGTGACAGAATCAAGATATTTAAAGAGTGTTTCTTCGTCAGAAAGAGTAATTTGAGTAATAGGTTGTATCGTTTTTGAGTTTGAGGATCCAATTAAAGATGTGTAATGAATCGCCCTAATTGCAAAAGGATCACGCTTATTGGGTGCATCAAACACCATATACGTAATTTTTGACCACTTAGAATCGTCAGGTTCAGTCGACAATACGGTATTTTGAACAACGTTAAACTGTTGTCGCCCTGCCCACAACTCCCCATCAAACCATTGATTAGGCCAGCCTTCGGTGAACCAAACTGGGGGGTAAATGGGATGTCCGTTACGGGTAGTAAGCTTTTTACCATCCCATATGGCTCTTATTCCATCGTACTTTTCACTTACTAAATAGTCCGTGACATGCTCATTCTGATAAACATTTGCAAGCTGCACTTCATTGGCAAACACTGAGGACACGAAGCAACAATAAAACACGCACCACAATTTACGCATATAACCTCCTTGTTATGCGTTATATAAAAAAAAGCCCGAGGTAAGCTCGGGCTATCCATCTCTCGTTTTAGTTCGACATCTGAACGATTAATTTGTTCATACGCGTCACAAATGTAGCAGGGTCATCTAGCTGACCACCCTCGGCAAGGGTCGCTTGTTCATAAAGCAGCCAAGCCATATCTGAAAAGCGATCTTCATCGGTTTCAGAATCCATTTTCTGAACAATCGGGTGATCAGGGTTAATCTCTAAGGATGGTTTTGACTCAGGCAATTGCTGCCCTGCTTGCTCAAGCAAACGGCGCATTTGCAGCCCCATATCAAACTCACCGACAACCAGGCAAGCTGGCGAATTAGTGAGACGATCAGTACTGTTAACAGACGTCACCTTCTCTTCTAGAATCGTCTTCATACGCTCCAGCAAAGGCTTCATTTCTTCCGCTTTTTGCTCTTTCTCTTTCTTCTGCTCTTCGGTTTCTTCAACCTCGATGTCCAGCTTGCCTTTCGTTACATCTTGGAAAGATTTACCGTCGAACTCACGTAAAGAAGACATCATCCACTCATCGATACGGTCACTCAGTAACAAGACTTCATAACCCTTCTTACGCAATACTTCTAAATGAGGGCTGTTCTTAGCGGTATTATGGTTTTCAGCGTAGATGTAATAGATCTTATCTTGATCTTCAGCCATTCGCTCAACGTAGTCTTTAAGAGACTCTGTTTGATCCGCCTTATCTGTGTGAGTCGAGCTAAAGCGCAGCAGCTCAGCGATTTTATCTTTGTTACCAAAGTCGTCCGCTGGACCTTCTTTGAGCACATTACCGAATTCATTCCAGAAAGTCTGATACGTTTCAGGATCATTTTTTGCCATCTTTGATAGCATATCGAGAACACGCTTCGTTAATGCTGAGCGCATAGAATCTACAGCATTATCGTTCTGTAAAATTTCACGAGAAACATTCAAAGATAGATCATTAGAGTCTACAACCCCTTTCACAAATCTCATATAGGGAGGTAAGAACGCTTCAGCGTCGTCCATAATAAAGACTCGTTGAACATAAAGTTTCAAGCCACGCAACATGTCGCGGTTCCACAAATCATGCGGCGCTTTTGAAGGGATGTATAGAAGGCTCGTGTACTCTAGTTTGCCTTCTACTTTATTGTGAGACCATTTAAGCGGCTCTTGGAAATCATGTGACACATGCTTGTAGAACTCTTTATATTCTTCATCCGTCACTTCATTGCGGGGACGCGTCCATAGCGCTTTCGCTGAGTTTACGGCTTCCCAAGTAGGCTCTGCATTTTCATCCGCAGGCTTAACATTACCTTCCTCATCGTATTCTGGGGTAGGCACCTTAAGCATTTCGACCGGTATAGAGATGTGGTCTGAGTATTTTGAGACCAGTGAACGTAAGCGCCAGTTATCAGCGAACTCTTTTCCATCTTCCTTTAAATGGAGTGTGATGGTAGTACCACGTGTTGCTTTGTCGATTGATTCAATTGTGAATTCACCAGAGCCTTCAGACTCCCAGCGAATTGCCTCACTGTTTCCGGCGCGTCGTGTCTCGACGGTTACACGATCTGCAACGATGAACGCAGAATAGAAACCAACACCAAACTGACCAATCAGTTGGCTATCTTTTTTCTGATCTCCGCTTAATTGCTCTAGGAACTGCGCTGTACCAGATTTCGCAATGGTACCAAGGTTTGAAATGGCTTCATCGCGGCTCATTCCAATACCGTTGTCATCGATTGTAATCGTGCCTGCATCGGCATCAAAGCCAATGCGCACTCGTAGATTTGGGTCTTCAGATAGAAGATCCGCATTAGAAACTGCCTCAAAACGAAGCTTGTCAACGGCATCGGATGCGTTAGAAATCAGCTCGCGTAGAAATATCTCTTTATTCGAATACAAAGAGTGGATCATTAAATGAAGCAGTTGCTTTACTTCAGTTTGAAATCCTAACGTTTCTTTTTGAGTTTCAGTTGTCATGTTTCTCCATGCTCCTCACAGTTACATCAATAACGCCAATTGGCGCCAATCTCGGTTATGAACCATGTTATGGAGTCATAGAAAAAAATTTCAAGCGTAAAAGTTAACGCTTACGCACGATTGTTAAACCATCTCCAATCGTAAGTAAGCTAGAATCTACTTCTGGATCTTGATGAATAGCATCATTCAATTCACGAACAATGCGCGTATCCTTATCAGTGAATTCCTCGTCGGCTACATTTCCCCACCAGAGAGTATTATCGACCACTAAACACCCTCCTGGACGAAGCAGCTGTTTACCAAGATGATAGTAGTGCAGCAAATTGGCTTTATCAGCGTCGATGAAAATGAAATCAAAGGTACTACGTTCGTCTTTCCCCAATTGTTCCATGGTCTCCTTCGCATCAGCGCAGCGTGTTTCAACGCTACCTTGTATCTCTGCTTGATCAAGGTATCGGTTCGCAATATCTAACCACATTTGTTTTTTATCAATAGCTAGGAGTGTCGCATCAGAGGACATTTTTAGCGCCATAGAAAGCGTGCTATAGCCGGTAAATACACCTATTTCTAAAAGCTTTTTAGGCTGCTGCAAAGCGACCAAAAGCCCGAGAAACTGCCCCACTTCAGGCGACAGCGCCATTCGAGCCATGTGGTACTGGGCGGTTTCACGTCGTATCGCTTCCAGTACAGTCGGTTCATTCACCGAATGATTTATCACATAAGAATAAAGCTTATCATCAACGTTAACGGTTCGATTAACCGGAAAATTATCTTCTGAAACTGGCTTAGGAAAATTAGGAAGCATGAGATTTTATAACTAGACCACGACTAAGAGTTTTAAACGTTTTGGAGCGAAATTCGCGACGGTACAACACAGCAACAACCATGATACTTGACGCCATACAAAAGTAAGGACCTAAAAACCATGCAGAAAATGCCATCGCAAAATAATAAGCACGCAGTCCATAATTGAATTGGTTCGCGGCGAGACTACAAATTTTTGCCATATGCATGGCATAAAGCTCACGCTCACTCTCCTCGATACCTCGCTCTGTCGCCAATGGGGCACTACCGACCAGCACAGAACAAAAGTTGTACTGACGAACGGACCATGTGAACGTAAAAAAGGCATAAACAAAGATGAGCACTAATACGATAATTTTAAGCTCCCACTCAGTCTGACTCATCGGGGCTAAAAAGTAGAATTCATTTATAATACTTAACGCCTGCTCTGAATAGCTGAACGCGGTGAATAGCCCCGCGATGATCAGCAAGCTACTCGATGCGAAAAACAAGCTGCTACGCTCAAGATTCGCCATTACCGACGCATCAGCGATTCGATTATCACGACGTAATAATCGTGACATCCAAGCTAAACGGAATTGGTGCAACACGCTCACTAGGCAGGTACGTCGCTTAGAGTAATGAAGCGCGTAGAATGCGTACCCCCACCAACACCCGACGAATACAACGAGTGTCCAAATGGCCATTGGATCAAGGAGATCATAAAGCGATTGATTATCCATAAGTTTCCTAACAAGCCTTTAAGGTTATAAGTATGTAGGTCGCTATTATATCGAATAATCTATTGTTTCAACGTCAGAAAGCTCTATTAGCGACAAAAATATTTCTTCTGGGAGTCAAATTAGCCCAGAAGGTGAAAAAAACTTGACCAATTGCGTCCGAAGAAAATTGATCGTTGTCAATACTATGCAACTCAGGCTATGCTGAAAACGTAAATAATTTTAAAAGGGTGTGTTTCATGCAACGCTTGCTGATTCTCATAATGTTCATTCCTCTGATGCTATTCGTTAGCGTTGGGGCGAAAGCACATGACGACAGCAACGCGCCTAGCTATCTGAAAGGCGGTCTAGTTGAAACACCCTTCGAGCTACCGAGTGCGGAAGTTTTACCCGATATTGATCAAGCGTTACCAATTGATGAATATGTTAGTACAAGCAAGTTTGCTGCCTCTCACGGCAGCTGCATGCAAAATCACCTCACCTCAGTACAACCCAGCACTCTTTCATGTCGTGGGCCACCTCCTTCCTATTAATAACTTAACAATTTACTAAATCAGTTATTATTTGGAGAACGAACATGAAAACACTTACCTATGTCACTACAAGCGATATTAACGATCTATCTTGGCCTGTAATTGAGCAGAACACAGGGCTCTACTCCCCAGCAACATCAGTGTTCACCGATTTTAAAAAAACCAATCCTCGTGTTATCGAACCCAACGTGCGTGCGGATGTACTGGCAACGATTATGAAGAAAGAGCATGTGCGTATGAAAGTTGTCGTTGACGCTAACAACAACTTCTTAGGGGTCGTGAGTCTAGAAGACTTGTCAGAGGAAGCATTTATCAAACAAGCCGCGGCAGGCTACATGCGTGATGAATTGCTCGCGATTGATTTGATGCGTGCGAAAGAAGATCTGTTAGCCGTTTCTTATAAATCTTTGACCAACAGTGACATTGAATCTGTCATCCACAGTCAAAAAGAAAATACCTACCAACACTTGCTCGTTGTCGATGAAGAGAATATGTCTATTCGCGGATTAGTTTCAGCAAACGATATTGTCCGCCAGCTTAAGTTGAGCATTGACACGGCTACATCCACCAGCTTTGCTAAATTGCATCAAGTCATCGAAGGTGATTATGCGAACAGCAAGCGTTTACGTGTTGCCTAAGTGTAAAGAGCACAACACTTAAGACAAAAGGCTGGTTTTTAACCGGCCTTTTTCTTTTGGACCCAGTAATAATAAATACCCTGCTCAACAGTCTGTTTAAGAAGTGGATGACCTAGGAAATTACAAAACTTAGGAATGTCTCGCTCAGTTGAAGGGTCCGTAGCGATGATTTTCACCACACTCCCTGGTTCCATCTTTCGAATCACCCCGTGTAACATCATTACTGGCTCTGGGCAGTATAAGCCCTGAGTATCTAATACTTCTTCATGGTTGACATCTTCAGTCATTCATTGCCTCAAACATAAGGTTTAATAAATTCGCATGTAGTGCGTGCCAATGTCTCCAACACTACATTCCGGCTCATATTGTAACGTTTCAATACGTTGAAATCGTGATCGGCACCTTCTACCCACTCAACCGATATATTAATAGGTAAGCTCTGAGTACACACCCACGCTCTATCGCCCAAAGCGTCGCGTGTACCTTGAATCACCTTGAATGGAACTCCCTTAGTCGCTTGCAAATGGTACAGGCGATCTTTATCAGGCTTTTTAGTAGGATAAAATGGATATCCAAGCGCAACGCAGGCTTGCACATTATGCGTTTGACACAATTCCGCGATCATTCGTGCGCCCATTGATTTACCAATCAGAATAACTGGTTCATTCGGACTTATCTTAAACACAGCTTCATCTATAAGCGTCTTTATATTAGGAGGTGGTCTGCGCTTTCCACTCTGCTCCATTTCAGCCATATACTCTAAGGTATAGGACTCTATAGTCAGTGATTTATATTCTCTGGTAGCTATTTCTAACTCTGCTCTAAAACCACTCAAAAAGTCACTTTGGTGCCCAGCTCCCGCACCGTGGAATATGTAAACCGTCGTCATAGGATATAAAAACGTTGCTCTGTGACAAGGAAACACAACATAGGGAGTTCCTAATCTGTTATTCAAAATGTGAAAAGACTTAGAATCAATTTCGCTAGTTCACCGCTGCCTCTTCCCAGCTTCATTGGACATATCAAGTCGGGACGAATCATTTAAGCGAGCGCTTATTATGAAGGCAGCATTTTCAATAACAAGGTCTATCACTCAACTTGGTTTGTGGAAGAAACTATGAGCACAGCTTTTGATCACCCAACATATAACTACAGTGTGGTACGTGCATTTACCATAATGACTGTAGTCTGGGGCGTAGTAGGCATGGCTATCGGCGTACTAATCGCTTCGCAATTGGTATGGCCAGGCTTACTTGCCGACATCCCCTACCTTCATTTTGGTCGTCTACGTCCACTTCATACGAATGCCGTCATCTTCGGTTTTGGTGGTTCAGCGTTATTTGCGACATCTTACTATGTGGTGCAACGTACCACGCAAACTCGTCTTTTTTCCGAAGTGTTATCCGGATTTACCTTCTGGGGTTGGCAAATCATTATTGTTGCGGCCGCGATAACGCTACCGCTTGGCTATACACAAACCAAAGAGTATGCAGAATTAGAATGGCCTATCGACATTTTAATTACCCTCGTATGGGTCGCCTATGCAATAAACTTCTTTGGCACGATTGCCAAACGCAAGATGAAACATATCTATGTCGCTAATTGGTTCTATGGTGCGTTCATTATCACCGTCGCCGTGTTGCATATTGGCAATAGTGCTGTCATCCCGGTAAGCGCCTTCAAATCATACTCGGTATACTCTGGTGCAGCAGACGCGATGGTTCAGTGGTGGTACGGCCACAACGCAGTTGGGTTCTTCTTAACTGCTGGCTTCCTTGGCATGATGTACTACTTCGTTCCTAAACAAACAGGTCGTCCAGTTTTTTCATATCGCCTTTCAATTGTTCATTTTTGGGCATTGATCTCATTATATATTTGGGCTGGACCTCACCATCTCCATTACACGGCGCTGCCTAACTGGACCCAAAGTCTGGGCATGGTTATGTCTTTGATACTATTAGCACCTTCTTGGGGCGGGATGATTAATGGTGTTATGACGTTATCAGGCGCATGGCATAAGCTTCGTCATGATCCAATTTTACGATTCTTAGTGGTATCACTTTCTTTCTACGGTATGTCTACGTTTGAAGGCCCAATGATGTCTATTAAGACGGTTAATGCCCTGTCTCACTATACTGACTGGACAATCGGGCACGTGCATGCCGGAGCACTGGGCTGGGTTGCCATGGTTAGTATCGGGGCTGTTTACCACATGTTACCCGCTTTATATGGGATGAAACCGGGCCAGATGTACTCTACACGCTTGATTAACACACACTTTTGGCTAGCCACTATCGGTACCGTTCTATACATAGCGTCCATGTGGGTAAACGGCATTATGCAAGGACTAATGTGGCGAGCATTCAACGACGATGGCTCCCTGACCTATACATTTGTCGAAGCCGTTGACGCGAGTTACCCAGGGTGGTTTGTTCGAGTACTCGGTGGAGCCGTCTTCTTATTAGGAATGCTATTGATGTCGTACAACACGTATATGACCGTACGCCAAGCTAGCAAAAGCGAGCCTAATAGCCTTAAAACCGACGCACAGCCAGCATAGGGAGAATCGATATGCGCCATGAAGTCATTGAAAAAAATATGGGACTTATGATCGTTTTGATCGTGGTAGCGATAAGCTTCGGTGCTTTAGTAGAGATTATCCCCTTGTTCTTTATGAAGCAGACAACGCAACCTGTCGAAAATCTAAAGCCTCTTACAGCTCTTGAGCTTGAAGGTCGGGATATCTATCAGCGTGAGGGTTGCTTAAGCTGTCACAGTCAGATGATCCGCCCATTTCGTGCTGAAACTGAACGCTATGGGCCTTATAGCGTCGCTGGGGAATCCGTTTATGACCATCCCTTCTTGTGGGGGTCCAAACGGACTGGCCCAGACCTAGCACGTGTCGGTCAACGCTACAGCGATGAGTGGCATCGAGCACACCTCTATAACCCTCGAGACGTTGTACCCGAGTCAAACATGCCAGGTTTTCCATGGCTTTTTGAAAACACCATTGATGGTAACGAAACTCAGAATAAGATGATCGCACTACGTTTGGTGGGCGTCCCTTACACGGACGAACAAATCACGACAGCAAAAGCTGAGGTCCGCGGTACACGAGAAGTCGATGCGCTCGTGGCTTATCTACAGCAACTTGGCACGGTTATCGAGCGATAGCGGGGAGAAGTGAAATGGATATCAATACACTACGTGCATTCGCAACGCCTTTGGCTTTTATCGCTTTCATAGCAATTGGTGTCTGGACGTTTAGCAAGAGTCGTAAAAAAGGTTTTGACGAAGCAGCTAATTTACCGTTTGCGGACGATGACTTTGACAATCAGTCTAAAGACTCCCAGGCGGAGGACCATAAATAATGAATGAACTAACTTCTTTTTGGAGCGGCTGGATCATTGTGATCTCTCTCGGCTCAATCATCGGGTGCTACGTCCTTTTGTCCGTAGTTCGCAAAGGGCAAAAATTCAACGGCGACACTCAACAAACTATGGGCCATGAGTTTGATGGCATTGAAGAATACGATAACCCTCTACCAAAGTGGTGGTACTGGATGTTCGTGTTAACAGTGATCTTTGCTTTAGGGTATTTGGCCTTATATCCAGGGCTGGGAAATTTTAAAGGGTTATTAGGTTGGACGCAGGAATCCGCCTACAACGAAGAGGTCGCTGCAGCAGAGGCTGAGTTTGGCCCTATGTTTGCACAATTTTCGCAAACCCCAATCGAGGCATTAGCTAAGAACGATCAAGCAATGCGAATTGGTCAACGTCTCTTTGCTAATAATTGCTCTCAATGTCATGGGTCAGCAGCCACAGGAGGTTACGGATTCCCGAACCTCACTGACAAGGATTGGTTATACGGTGGCGATGCGGCATCTATTAAGCAGACAATCCTAAATGGCCGAATGGGCGCTATGCCTGCGTGGGGGCCGATATTAGGTGAGTCTGGTGTACACCAAGTATCTCAATATGTCATGAGCCTTAGTGGGCGCGAAACGGATGCCGCTGCAGCAAAAAAAGGGCAAGCGTTGTACAGCACCAATTGTCAAGCGTGTCACGGTGAACAGGCTCAGGGAAATCACTTATTTGGTGCCCCAAACCTTACCGACAACATCTGGCTATATGGTGGCGGTGAGCAACAAATAAAACAAACCATTCGAAATGGCCGCTCCGGACGCATGCCAGCTTGGGAAGCGATACTAGGACAAGACAAATCTCATGTTGTAGCGGGATACGTATATAGCCTATCAAATCAGTAATTCGCTGATGTGTATCAAAAGGGTGTGCCAAAGTGGCACACCCTTTTTTGTGGAATGGCGGTAACATAGCTCGCAGCAAAACAGCCTGATCACAATAAGGAAGGCAGTATGAATGATAAAATTCCAGTGAAAGATGTCACCCCTGAAATCATCGAATATGATCTCTATGAGAAGCGTAAAAAGATTTACACCCGCGCTATATCTGGCTTTTTTCAAAAAATACGTGTCCGTACTCTTTGGGTTCTGATGCTGGGATATTTTTTAACACCTTGGATGAGCTGGCATGACCGCCAAGGAGTGCTATTTGATCTCCCTACTCGACAATTCCACATTTTTGGCATCACTTTCTTCCCGCAAGACTTCTTTTTACTCGCTTGGATTCTCATCATCTGCGCCTTTGGCCTATTTTTTGTAACAACCTTGTTTGGCCGAGTATGGTGTGGCTACACGTGTCCTCAAACAGTTTGGACAATGGTGTACATGTGGATTGAAGAGAAAACCGAGGGCTCACGCAACCAACGTATCAAGCTCGATAATTCAGAGCTGACCTGGACAAAGTTTCGTAAAAAATTTGCCAAACATGCACTATGGATTGCATTCGCGTGGCTTACAGGAGTTACTTTTGTCGGCTACTTTACGCCTGTGCGAGATTTAGTTGTCGACATATTTACATTGTCCGCACACCCTTGGGCGTACTTTTGGATTGCATTCTTTACGGGGGCCACTTACCTCTTTGCTGGTTGGATGCGTGAGCAGGTTTGTACTTACATGTGCCCCTACGCCCGGTTTCAGGCCGTAATGTTTGATCCTGATACGTTAGTTATCTCATACGACTACAACCGAGGGGAAAAGCGAGGTGCTCGTAAGCGTAATGTTGACCCTAAAAGTCAGGGCTTGGGAGATTGTATAGACTGTAGCCTGTGCGTGCATGTATGCCCTGCCGGAATTGATATACGTGATGGCTTGCAATATCAATGCATAGGGTGCGCGCTTTGTGTCGATGCATGCGATTCGATCATGGACAAAATGGGGTACGAAAAAGGGCTTATTAGCTACACAACAGAACAACGGCTGGAAGGTAAACGCTCCCATATCTTGCGACCAAAGGCGCTCGGATACGCTTTAGCGATGCTGATCGTGATCGGGGCTTTCTTCACGTTCGCAGGTGACAGAGAAGCTTTAGGCCTAGATGTAATACGTGACCGCAATCGCCTCTATAATGAAACGCCTAGCGGCATGATTGAAAACATCTACACCGTGAAGGTCATCAACATGGATCAGGCCATGCACACCTTTGAGTTGTCTGTTTCTGGGCTTAAGAACATGACAATGATTGGCCGTAAAACAGTTAACGTTCGAGCTGGTGAGGTCCGCTCGATACCTTTCTCGATCCAAGTGCCGCCTACTTCGATGATTCAACAGAACAATACGATCTACTTTAAAGTTCGTTCAATCGACCAAAACTACGTGCTAGAAAAGATTACAGAAAGCCGCTTTATTGGTCCTATATCAAAATAATTTATAGTTCGCGATGATAAACTCATTGCGAACTACTTATTCGGAGCACATCGTGTCAACTTACTCATCAGCTTCAACGACGGTTTGGTACAAGCAATTTTGGCCATGGTTCATCATTTCGATTCCTGCCTCGTCTATTATTGTGGGGATGATTCAGCTTTATGCCTCACTACACTCATCAAGTGACTTGGTAAAAGATGATTACTACAAAGAAGGGTTGGCCATTAACCAAGTCATTACCATGCGTGATGCAGCAAAAGATCTAGGTATAGAAGCTCATCTGACACTAGACAATCTCACGGGAGAGCTAATTTTAGCTACTCGCAACGTAAAGGCTCCGACTCTCACTGCATTATTTGCACATGCAGCCTTATCTAAATATGATTTTTCTGTCACGTTCATCCGAATACAGGCGGACCAATATCGGGCCAACTTAGAGAAGCCATTGACAGGAATTTGGAACATCTACCTAGAGTCTAATAATCTTTGGCAGCTTAACGGCCGAATCAACACAAATATTCATAGCAAACTCGACTTTAATCTATGACAAGCTCGTGCTTTCATTGTGGTGATGCGATTCCTTCTGGACTGTCTATAACCGCTGATATCAAACACCAAAGCCAGTCATTTTGCTGCTATGGTTGCCAAGCAATAGCAACCTGCATTCACGATGCAGATCTTGAAAAGTATTACGAGAAAAGACAAAACCAACGAGCAACTCGACCGTCTGATGACAATATCGGCGCATTCGAGCTTCTTTCTGATCCAAGCAATTATGCACGCTATGTACATTCAGAAAATGACGCGCATACCATGCAATTTGCGATCACTGGTATTACCTGCTCAGCATGCGCATGGCTTATTGAAAAACGACTTTCGTCACTAGAAGGTGTAAACAGCGCCTTCGTCAATGTTAGTTCGCAGATCGCGACTGTTACATGGAAATCACCGTTACAATCACCTCTTAGCATAGCTCAAACACTATTAGCCATCGGTTATTCAGCACAACCATACCTCCCAGGCGAGCAAGACCTGCACCAACGCAAAGAAAAGCAAAAGGCAATTATCCGCTTAGGTGTAGCGGGTGTAGGTATGATGCAGGTCATGATGAGTTCAATTGCAATGTATGCCGGTGATATGGATGGGATGGACGATATTTATCGACAATTGCTTCGGTGGGTCAGCTTCATCTTCGCTACACCCGTTGCCCTTTATGCAGGACTCCCCTTTTATCGCGGCGCCCTAAGAGACCTAAAGAACCGTCACTTTACCATGGACCTACCCGTCTCGATTGGCATAGGTCTAGCCTACGTATCAAGTACCGCCGCACTTATAACCCAAACAGGACATGTCTATTTTGATTCAGTAACCATGTTCATTTTTTTCTTACTGCTAGGCCGTTTTTTAGAAACCGTAGCGCGTTCAAATCAATCGCTCATTAATACGGACGACGCATTAACAGCAATAACAGTGATTAGAAATAGCGAAAGCATGCAAATAGCCCAGCGAGACCTAGCTTTAGGAGATACGGTAAAGGTGGATCCTGGGCAGATATTCCCCGCAGACGGCACTCTTAAAAGCACTTTGACTGCCGTAGACGAATCCAGCTTAACAGGTGAATATAATCCTGTTATCAAATATTTGGGGGATAACATTAGTGCGAGTACAACAAATATTGACCAGACAGCCCTATTGGAAGTCACACAATTAGGGCAAAACACAAAAGCTGCCGCGATTTCTCGCATTACCGACCGAGCATTAACCGAAAAGCCAGCCATTGCTTTACTAGCCGATAAAGTAGCCCACTATTTTGTTATCGCGGTACTCGTTATTGCCGCAGCAACCTACTTTTTTTGGGCGATGCAAGGCGAACCTGAGGCCTATTGGATCATGGTTAGCGTATTGGTTGTCACCTGTCCTTGTGCGCTGTCGTTGGCAACCCCCACTGCTTTGACAACCGTCACAAACCGATTGAAAAATGATGGGTTTCTTATTACGCGAGGGCACGTAATCGAGGCGCTTGCGAAAGTAGACCATGTGGTATTTGATAAAACTGGGACGTTAACTTTAGGTGAGTTTACCGTCCGTAATACGACCCTTATGACTGACGAATATTCAAAGTCCGATATCCTTCGCCTCATTGCAGGTCTCGAACAATGTTCAAATCATCCAATCGCGAAAGCATTCGGTAATATTTCTCCATTTGAATTCAGCGATATTAAAAATGTTACTAGTCAAGGAGTGTATGGCGTCCATAAGGGGGCAACCTATTGTTTTGGCAATGCTGACTTCATTAAATCTCAAGACATCAAGATACCGGCAGCGTTGGTTGAAGCCACTAACACAGGCCTAACGCTTTATCTTTGCCGAGCAAGCACTTTACTGGCTAAAGTAGACTTGCATGATCAGATTCGTCCAGAGACAAAAGAGGTACTGGAGAGACTAACGGGCATGGGGATTGCTGTCAGCTTGCTAACAGGTGATACACCAATGTCCGCTCAATCAATCTTACCAACCAAATGGTTTAGCCATTATCAAACGAGCTGCACGCCGGAAGAAAAATGGCGCTGGCTTATGAACCAGCCCAGCCAAAATATGCTAATGGTAGGCGACGGGCTAAATGATGTCCCTGCACTTGCTGGTGCCACAACATCACTGGCAATGGGAGGTAGCTCTGATTTAGCAAAGCTTCATTCTGATGCAGTATTGCTCAGTAACCATTTATCTGGGGTAGCCAATGCCATCATGGCCGCGAAACGCTGTAAACGAATTATTAAGCAAAACCTCGCATGGGCAGTATGCTACAACACGACCCTACTGCCTTTGGCCGTCATGGGCTGGGTGCCGCCTTGGGTGGCAGCGATTGGCATGGCACTGAGCTCGCTCATTGTCGTGATCAATGCTACGCGTTTATCTCGAAACTAGGAGTTGAAATGGAAAGCTTGTTTATCCTAATTCCAATTGCAGCAATTTTCGTCGCTATCGCTGGAGCCATCTTTGTCTGGGCAGTAAAAGGAGATCAATTTGAGGATTTAGATCGAGAAGGTGAACGCATTCTCTTTGAAGACGATGAGCATTCTAAATGACTGCTGTGAGCGTGTTTTTTAGCGGCCTCCTGATCGGGATCGCTGGTGCAGGTCACTGTATCGGCATGTGTGGCGGCCTTTCGTCATTATTGAGCCTGAATGGTAAACCATCCATGTGGCGCTTGGCGTGTTACAACTTTGGTCGCGTCAGCTCATATGCTTTATTAGCGGTCACACTGGCAGCTAGCATCCAGCTAGGAACAGATGCGCTTTATATAGATTTATTATACCCACTACGTACCGTTACAGGAATTATCTTAATATTGATGGGGCTATATCTATGTGGGGCGTCGAAATGGATCTTAAAAATTGAACGTATTGGCGTTGTTGGCTGGCGTATATTAGAACCCATGGCGCGTCGACTCATACCTATTCGAACAAACAAGCAAGCATTTATGGCTGGGGTATTATGGGGATGGCTACCGTGTGGGTTGGTATACTCCACCGTTATTTGGTCATCGTCGCACGGCTCAGTGTCTCTCTCTGTAAGCGCCATGGCCGGCTTTGCTGCTGGGACAATGCCAGCAATGATGTTAGCGGGAGCATTCAGTCAACGATTGAAAGAATACTGGGCAGCCTACCGACTGGGTTTTGTTTTTGGGGTTTTGATCATTTTTTACGGCATCTACAGCATTCCATACGTAAGACAGATCATTTCTGCACATGGATAAATTCAAATCTTGATCTGTATCAGCTAATGAAATCACCAGAAGCGTAAACTTCCTATTAGAAAATCTAATAGGACATAGAAAATGCTCTGGAACTCTGACCTTATTCAAAAGTACAACTTAGCCGGACCGAGATATACCTCCTATCCGACGGCACCTAAGTTCTCTGCTGACATCAGCAAAATATCGCTGATAGATAAGATGCTCGCTCCATCATCACTGCCTTTGAGCTTATATTTTCACGTACCGTTTTGCGCCCACCTTTGCTACTACTGCGCATGCAACAAAATCGTTACCAAACAGTACGACAAAGGCTCTGAATATGTGGAGTTGTTAGGCGAAGAAATGCGCTTGAGGGCGTTGATGATTGATCAAAATCGCCCAGTCACCCAGTTACATCTTGGCGGTGGTACTCCAACATTCCTGAGCGAAGCAAATTTAGAAACTTTGTTTGATATTATACGAGAATACTTCTCACTTATTAATGATGGAAGCCAAGACTATAGCGTTGAAATCGATCCCCGAGAAGTAAGTCGCTCAAAACTAGAAACACTTTCTAAACTTGGATTCAATCGAGCAAGCCTCGGTATCCAAGACTTTGATGCTGACGTTCAGCAAGCTATTCATCGAGTTCAATCGCTGGAGTTAGTCGAACAGGTCATGGAAGATTTGCGCAGCCTAAATTACAGATCCATAAATTTTGATCTGATTTACGGATTGCCCAAGCAAACTCTAGACGGCTTCGATAAGACCCTGAAACACGTAATCGGCTTAAATCCAGATCGTATTTCCGTATTCAATTATGCGCATTTACCGCACAGATTTTCTCCACAAAAGCGTATTTTAGAATCAGACTTGCCGACGCCAGAGCAAAAACTGACTCTATTAAAACATACGATCCAAACGCTCACTGATGCGGGTTACGTATATATCGGTATGGATCATTTTGCAAAACCCGAAGACACGTTATCCGAAGCTCAACAAAACGGTCAGTTACAACGTAACTTTCAAGGGTACACCACCCATGCTGATACAGACCTAATGGCATTTGGCGTATCTGCCATCAGCCAGATTGACGGCACCTATTTTCAGAATCACACCGATCTTTCGTTATATCAAAACAGCATTGAAAATGGTCAACTCGCTATAATGAAAGGATATATCAGTAATAAGGATGATCGCATTCGGCATTTTGTTATTATGCAGCTGCTGTGTCATAACCAGATTGAAAGCTCACAAGTCGATGCTATCTTTAACATTAAATTTTCACAATATTTCAGCCATGAGCTAGAGTGCTTGAAAGCACTGGAAGAAGATGGCGTCATAAAAATTATACGGGGTTCAGATACTATAGTGCTGACTGTGACTGAAGCGGGCCGATTATTGGTTAGGTGCGTCTGCATGGTCTTTGACCAATACATTCATGACAATGCCTCGTTTTCAAAAGTTATATAACAAATAGTCCGATCGAGCTCAGGGAGAGTAATATGTCTATTTCAAACACAAAAACTCGCTTTAACAGTAAACTAACCTCGCAATGTCAAAACTGCAGTTTGAGCGCTTTGTGCCTTCCAATATCGCTAGCTGATGAGGACGTTAACCGATTAGATCAAATTATTGAACGTAAACGCCCTCTTAAAAAAGGCGAGCTACTGTTCCGTCAAGGTCAAGAATTCGACTCAGTCTTTGCCGTACGTACCGGTACCCTAAAGACTTTCAATATTACCAACTCTGGTGAAGAGCAGATTACAGGCTTTTACTGTCCTAGTGAGCTATTGGGGTTAAGTGGCATCGATAACAACACCTACCCTATCTCCGCTAAAGCTCTGGAAACGACCACTGTATGCGAAATTCCATTTTCTCATTTAGAACAGCTCACAGCTCAAATACCCTCTCTAAAGCATCAGATCTTTCGCTTAATGAGCCGAAAAATCTGTGATGACCAGCAAATGATGGTACTACTGGGTAAAAAGAATGCCGATGAGAAAGTAGCGTCTTTCTTGCTGAACCTTTCCCAGCGGTTTAAAAAACGCGGATATTCTGCAACGTCCTTCAGACTATCCATGTCTCGTGGAGAAATCGGTAACTACCTTGGGTTAGCGGTCGAAACGGTTAGTCGTGTTATGACACGTTTCCAAAAGAATGGATTGATCGATGTTGAGGGGAAAGAAATCACCATAGTTGATCTTCCTGAAATGGAGAAACTTATCGGCACTGCCGAAGAATGTGCTAAAATCGAAGCCGTCTAATTAACCATTCAGTTAAGGTTTTATTTCATGCTCTTTGATGACTTTTATTTTAAGTCGCTGATTCGAACGGTCGAAGATTGGCCTAAGCCGGGTATTAGCTTTCGCGACATTACGCCTATCTTCTCAAACCCGAAAGGTATGCGCATGGTAGTGGATGCTTATGTCCACCGATACATCGATTCGGACATCACTCACATTGCGTGCATCGATGCTCGAGGCTTCCTCATTGCATCGGTCCTCGCGTACGAATTGCGCATCCCTTTAGTGCTAGTTCGAAAAAAAGGTAAACTGCCAGGTAAAACCATCTCACAGAGTTATGACTTAGAGTACGGTAGTGCTGAGCTTGAAATTCAAGAAGGCGCTGTGAATGAAGGAGCGAACGTATTGCTCTTTGACGACCTTATTGCGACCGGTGGAACGTTAATTGCTGCAATGACCCTACTTCGTCAACAAGGTGCAACGATAAAAGAAGTGGCTTCGATTATTGATCTTCCAGACCTTGGCGGCAGCACAAAAATATCAGATTTAGACGTACCTGTGTTTGCCCTTTGCGCATTCGAAGGTGAATAACTAAAATACTCAAGTAACAAAAAAAGGTGGCTTTTAATGCCACCTTTTTTGTGTCACTTTGAACAAGGCTTCTTAGAAATACGTCACTACCCCTAAACCAATGCTCTTATTCATTTCAGCATCTTGGTTATAGCTACTCAAATCGACTTGAGTTAATCCGTAACGGACAAACACGCGAGCATTACGTAGTGTGCGGTACTCTGCTCTCACCTCAGTCTGATAAACGTTCTCAATATTTCTGAATGACAGTACTGTCGGCGAATAGTACAAAGATCCATAAATACTAAAACGATTCGCTTTTGGGAAAGTAAAGCGGTAGAAACCACCTAAGCCCACAGCTAGACCTTCTCCATCTTTGTCATACTTAGTGTCGACAGCAATTAACCGAGCACCCAAGCCAATCTGCAACGGATAGTCTTTCGCCGTATCTTTGTCTTCGATGTGCGCCCCAACGTACCCATAGGTACCATCATTGGTGTGGTACATTCCACCAGCATCTAGAAAATATGTACCTTGATCAATACTTATGTCTGCTTTGATCGCCTCATTTGAGAGCGACCCTTCAAACGTGCTAGCGCTTGCTTGATAAGATACGCAAGCACCTAGTGCAAGTGGCAGTAGTGTTTTAATCGACATCCTGGATCCTTCTTAAAGCGAAATTAAATTTAAACGTTTGAATGCGTCTTCTGATTGTGTCAGCCCTTTGAAATCAAACAAATCAGTATCCGCCAAATGAGATGGCACAACATTTTGTACCGCTGAAAACATGGTATCTAATCGGCCAGGGTATTGCTTCTCCCAACCCTGCAACATCTCTTTTACAACTTGACGTTGTAGATTTTCCTGAGACCCACAAAGATTACAAGGGATGATTGGGAAAGCCTTTCGTAAAGAATACTGCTCAATATCTGACTCTTTACAGTAGGCAAGAGGACGGATTACCACATGTTTGCCATCATCACTCAACAATTTAGGCGGCATTGATTTAAGCTTGCCACCAAAGAACATATTGAGAAATAGTGTTTCTAAGATATCATCGCGGTGATGACCTAGTGCAATTTTCGTTGCACCAATCTCTTCTGCAAATCCATATAACGAGCCACGGCGTAGGCGCGAGCAAAGTCCACATGTTGTTTTGCCTTCTGGCACCAACTCTTTAACAATGCTGTACGTGTCTTTTTCCAAGATATGGTAATTTACGCCAAGCTCATCAAGGTAGGCAGGCAACACATGCTCTGGGAATCCAGGCTGTTTCTGGTCTAAATTAACCGCAACAATTTCAAAGGATATCGGCGCACTCTTTTGTAGGTTACAAAGAATGTCCAACATGGTGTACGAGTCTTTTCCGCCTGACAGACACACCATGACTTTATCGCCGTCTTCTATCATATTAAAGTCGGCAATGGCTTGGCCTGTATTGCGCCGCAAGCGCTTTTGCAATTTATTAAGCTCTAGCTTTTCTTTTCGATCAATTTCAGAATTCATTATCAACGTACCGTATATCAGATGCGGCTATCTTACTACAAGCCCAGTCGCTAAGCATCCAGCCACAGCAGATTAGTTTGCATGTAAAAAGACTAATGGCTCTTTACAAAGCTTACAGAGGTATTGAGTGCCGCGTTTTACTCGACCATGTCGATGAGCAGTAAATTCATGTGTTTGGCAACCACACTGATAGAGATAAAGCCGCTTAGGTTTCGGGACCTCAAATGTATGTGTCCGTTCCGCGTCGACATTAAACAAATGTTCCATAATGGCGACCCATTCAGGCCCATGAGGCTTAGGTTTGCTACCATATACTTGATAGACGACCAAATGCGCGACTTCATGAGGTACAACTTCATCAATAAACTTCTCAGGGTCTTGGTTTAGCATAAACGCATTAAAACGCATTTCATTTGTTTGCAAGTATGCAGTGCCCGCGCTACGACCACGCTGTTTAAAATTAAATATTGGCTTAGTTAAGCGCATATTGAAGTAACGTTCAGCTTGCTTGAGACATTGATCAATTTTTACTTCAACCCTGCGCCTCAACTCAATTGTATCAATTTGAGACTTAACCATATTCAAGATCACCAAAAAGCTCTGCGGCATTCAATCGCTTTAACCGTTCAACACTCAATCCTGTCACACGACTTAACGCAGCGTAGCTTTTCGGATTCGCCTCATAAACTTTATGTAACTGGACGTCACTAAGGTGCTCATGCATTCTATTTTGCACGCTCCAGCGCATAAGCCGATTCCATGATTGGTCATCGGGTGACGGCATACAATCAGACTCTCTCAATACGGGGTAATAAAAGTCTGGTGAAAGAATTAACTGGTTATCGCCCTTTAAAATAGCTCGGCATGATTCATCAAGACATACTCTAAATGGTTGGATTTGTTGGATACGAAGGTAACCTGCCGCTAAAAGACGGCGTATCACTGCTTTCCATTGGCTTTCATCCAAGCTTTTACCTTCACCAAACAAATTACTCTGCTGAAGACTATAGTTACTGACACTTTTGTTGTTCTTTCCCAATAGTGTATGAATTAGCGACGAGAATGGCACAATGCCTTTCGTTTTATGAACCAACGACAATATTTTCTGCGCTGCAATCGTCACATTATGTTGGGACACTGGCTTGATGCAACGGTCACACTGACCACAACGCTCGTCGCCTGCTTCATTGAACACCCGCAATACTGCATCCTGACGACAGCCAAGAGTCTCTAGGCACTCAATCAATTGCCAAAAGTCATCTTCGTCCCCCCTCTCATGCTGTAAAAACTGCCAAGTTTGTAGGATGTCCTGCAAACCATAGAAAAGCAAAGCAAACGCTGGCCGGCCATCTCGCCCTGCTCTACCCATTTCTTGTACATAACTTTCAATGGATAAAGGTAAGTCCAAATGCACAACGAATCGAACATGGCCAAGATCAATCCCCATACCGTAGGCAGTCGTCGCGACCAATACTTGAACGCCACCTTGCGCAAACGCGGTATGTGCCTGCGTCCGCGTTTCGTGATCTAGAGAGGCGTGGTAGCAGCGGGCCGCAACGCCATTTTCAGTAAGCCAGCTAGCAAGTTCCTCGGTTTTTCGACGTGAACGACAGTAGACTATGCCCGGCAGCCCCAGCCCTTCTTTCATTAGGAAAGACAGTAGCTGATGCTTGGCTCGTCGTTTTTGCGATACTTGTATGCGTAAGTTTGGCCGTTTAATGCTTTCACGAACAACAACAGGTCCACTTAGGTCTAATGCCTGCTCAACCTCCTCTTCCTTGGAACGTAATAATGTCCCTGTCAAAGCAATAACAGGGACAGAGGGAAAAACGTCCTTGAGTTGACCTAATTGGTCGTACTCAGGTCTAAAGTGCTTACCCCATCGCAGCACACAATGCGCTTCATCGACTGCGATACAAGCAATGGGGATATCTTCTAACAACCCAAGCACACTTGGTTGTAGTAACTTTTCGGGAGACATATACAATATTTCGACATCATTGCGCCGTAAACGCCAATGTAGATCGTTTTGCTCCGCGCCATTTTGTGTCGAATTAAGAAATTCCGCTTTAATCCCTAATGCACTCAGCTGTTCGACCTGCTGTTGCATGATAGAAATCAAAGGACTCACCACAATACCAACCCCCTCCCTGACCAAAGAGGCAACCTGATAAATGGTGGACTTACCCGCTCCAGTAGGCAACAAGGCTAAGACGTCGTGTCCGTTTAGAACTGGCTCTATACAAGACCATTGAGAACCAATAAAATCCTCAAAACCCAAGCGTTGTAACGCTTCGAAGCACTTACTGTGTTTAATTAAGGCGGATGAATTGATCGATTCGCTCATGGTTTTTTACAACTGATATGTTTACACTGTGACGCGATTGAATAATAGGAATACCTAAATGCAGCACCAACCACTTGATGATTTAGAACTTGAAGAGTTAGAAAACTTCCTAGACTCTGATGCCGTTCACGAAGATTGCCAAAATTTTGTAATGGCCCACGGCTTTCTAACCGCACTATCAATCTGTCCAAACACGCCACAGCCATCTCGTTGGTTACCTGTTGTATTCGAGGAAAGCCCTAATTTTACCTCTGAAAAAGAACAAAATCACATTGAGAATCTACTTAAACGGCTTTTAAGTGATATTCAAAAGGAACTAGAGTCCGAAGATGACTTCCTCGTACCTTGTGAAATTGAAATGAGTGACAACCCAGAGGAACTAAGCGAGCTTCAAGAGTGGGCTTCTGGATTCATGGAAGGTGTGTTTTTCACAGAAAGAAGCTGGTTTGAGACTGAAAAAGAAGAAACGGTCGCTGAACTACTGCTACCATTCATGGTGGCTTCTGATCTGTTTGAAGATGAAGAAGTACAGCAGATCCGTGAAAGCGAAAAACTCACTCAATCTTGTATCTCTCAAATCCCTCAGTTAGTCACGGATTTGTTCCTTGTATTGCGCACCGAGCCCGAGAAAAAGCCCAAGCCACAGCAAAATCGTAATAAAAAGGCTGGAAAAAACAATAAATCAGGCGGGAAAAAACCTCGTAAGTAATCTCACTAAGCCGCTCAATTGGAGCGGCTTTTTGTATTCGAACATTTAGCACGTTGTAAGACAAACAACACAAGGATACAGATAACACGTGAACAATGAATCATCATCCAACGAGAAAATAAGAGACAACAACTGCAATCATATTGTTATTCAAAGACGTTACGACACACTGGGCGCTTTGAATGATTTGCTGATCGCCATCTGGTTTTTGATCGGCAGCTTCTTTTTCCTAAATGAGTCGCTAACCTATAGTGGTACCTGGTTGTTCATTGTTGGCAGTGCGCAACTCATGATTAAACCTATTATAAAGCTGATTGGTTTGTTTCATATCGGCCGCGTGCATCCTGATTTAAAGCGACGTCATACAAATAACGCTAAGTAACCTATGAGAACGCTTAATCATAGGATATCTCATAATGTCGCTCGACATTCACTGTGATGCCCCCCCACCTAGAGGCTTTTACGCGTCTTTGATGAGCCTCGAAAGCTGCTTTATCTGTAAACACTTCATGAACGTCAAACCGAAGTGGATTCTCTGCGCACGGTGTGACTGAGAAGCTCAAACAACCGTGTTCTTCGAGCGTCAAACGAATATGTATCGGTAATTCTGCTTTAACATCGGCTAAATCGGCTTCAGGTACAACGATGTGACCCGTCAAACGAACTTGCGTCATGTACTAACTCCCACCAATTGTATTTCCACACTAACATAATATACCGCTATTGGAGTACGTCCCTTTATTGCTCTTCTGCGTAGGAGCAGTGTATGACCCCATTAACTAAAGACACTAAACCGAACACACCAAATCGACATACCTTATGAATAAACTTTACCATGACTTTGCCCCTAGCAGTTGTCTGATGAAGGCAATTTTATTCGTTCATTGTTGCAGTGTACGTCACGTCTATGAAAACACTCGGTAAAATTAGTGCTCCACAACTATACATAAGCTTTTAACACAGAGATTGAATATCTTTGCTTGGTTTACTGAAGCAGACTTGAGACAATGCGCGAAACTTTACAAAGGCAAACGCAATATGAAACTTCTAGTTCGCAACCTTGCACGCACGACCACAGAGCAAGACATTCACGACCTTTTTGCTGCTCATGGCACTGTCGATCAATGCGACCTTGTTTTAGACAAAGAGACAGGGTTATCAAAAGGATTTGCGTTTGTCGAAATGCCTGATGACAAAGAAGCGAACAAGGCACTAAAAACACTTCACCACAGCAATATTGATGACAGTAAAATCCGAGTCAAAATGGCTCAAGATAAGTAACAACCCGCTCATTGAGAACGGGCCGATCTTTTTGTTTTGGAAAAATCAAAGTAACTATGGTTTGGCCCCTCAATCTAGCATTCCCACTATCGAATTGCAGAGTTTCTTGCCTCTTCCATGAGGCAACAGCGAGCTAGGTAATTACTGTCGTATTCTTTTCGGTAGTTGGCCGATCGTGTCCAACCAACCCTTTCGCTTTGTATCGCTAGCACTTAGGACAGGGCCAAAGTAAGTTGTAGATTTGTTCTTTATTCCAGAAAATCCTAGGATCGTTGTATTAAGTTGTTTTCGAATCACATCACCTTGCACGTAGCGATACCATATTGGCGGCGTATCGAGCGTAATAATCAATTCAGAAGTGCGCCCTTTTAATAACTTTTCAGGCTGAGACTTGCCTTGAATATATTTAAAAGCAAAATTAGGTAAAAAGCTCCGATCAAACAGCCCCTTAAGTTTGGCGGGCATTGATCCCCACCATACAGGGGTTACAATGACTATGTGATCTGACCATACGAGTGACTCTTGAAAGTGCCGTAAGTCTGGCTCTAAGGGTTGCGTTTTGTCATACCCCTGCTCCAAACTCAATTCGAAACTCATATCAGCGATATTAATTTGTTTAACATCATGTTTATCCGATGCGGACATTGCATAACGATCCGCAAACGCTTGGCACAAGCTGTTATTTTTTGGGTTTGCATTAATCACTAACACTTTTGACATGACTGCCATTCCATCTTAATTCAAAGGTGCAGTGTAAAGTCTCACCTATAGGTCAGAGTCAACTCCTTCAAGGCAATCACTAATTGATTTTTTATAATCTTCTAGCCGGTCTTTTCGAACTTCCAGCGCCTTTATTTGTGCCGCAATGTCATATTGCTTTTTTATCAAGACTTCGATCACCTGACGCCAGTCAAAACCCTCTTTCTCACATTTCAGCGAAGCTAATTCAGCAAGCGTAATCCCGACACTTTGAGCCTCTTTAATGATCTTAATTAAACGAATATCGGATTCATTATAAACTCGGTACCGACCAGATCTAGGCACTTTTAATAAACCTAATGATTCGTACAGCCGAATTGCTCGTTGGGTTGCACCGGATAGCTCCGATGCCTCTTTGATAAACACCTAATTCTCATTCCTTAGATCAATACTGGCCTGATAGACAACGTCCAATCTTACACTCGCGGCCCTAGAGTTAGAACGAATTAGGGCGCTGATTTCACCAGCGCCCTAATTCGTTTACCGTGAGTTCTCAATGTTATGAAACATTTTTAACTTCAATCAAGTTAACCGCCTTACTCGCATCGTCAATTAACCCGTCAATTTTCCTCATATTCTCTAGCTGACCTTGAAGTTTCACAGATAGCTCTGTGAGTTCAGTGGATGAAACAGCTGTCTCTTCAGCAGAGGCAGCTGTTGAGTGAATAACCTCATCTATTTCTGTCATGCCTTGATTTACTTGGCTTAATCCTGCAGCCTGACTTTGTGAGGCACCATCAATTTCCGCGATCGTACTTGAGATCGTTTCGACATGTTTAACGATATCATCCAACGCCGTTACACACTTCTGGGAAATAGCGTTGCCTTTTTCGACATTTTCTACGGATGACTGAATATATTGTGCTGATTCACTGGCTGCCTTTGTACTACGCTCAGCCAGTGATCGCACTTCATCTGCTACAACTGCAAATCCACGCCCCATCTCTCCTGCTCTAGCGGCCTCAATTGAGGCATTGAGCGCCAATAGGTTGGTTTGAGATGCGATATCGTCGATCACATTGATAATGTCACTAATGGCTTCACTTGACCTATTAATCTCCTGCATCGCTTGCTCAAGTTCCTTGATCTCATTCGATGCCAGCGTTGCTGCGCGCCGCGCCTCAGACGAAACCGTACTCGCCGCAGATGCACGATCAGCATTGTCATTCGCTTGAGTAAGGATTTCATTTAATGCCCCCGCCATTTGAGTAATCGAAGCCGCTTGCTGAGTGGATCCTACGGTAAGCTCATGACTAGCGACATTAAGATCTTTCGCACCAGATGTCAGGCTTTCACTAATGGAATCTACATCGTTATACACCGCTCGCAGTGCCACTTTTTCTGACACTTCCTGCACATACTCGACGTGACCCATTTCTTTTCCTCCTAGATCTTTAATGTAAAACGTGTCGACTCGAAAATCCTTATCCCATTGATTAAAGAAAGTGGTCTGCTTCCCTTTTCTTAAGCAGTTCACACCACAATTTTCGGTTTTACAAATATTCGCCCCCCAATTCGAACATTGCTGGCCTAGTACGTCTTCACGCTTTACGCCAAGAGGGTCTGTCGCCGCACGGTTAACGAATGTCCAATTCATGTCTAGATCGGTTACGGAGAGTGGATTTGGGATGGAATCAAGGATTTGCTCATAAAAATTAACCTGCTCCTTGGCCAATCGCTCCATTTTAATCAAGCAAATCAATGATCCCGCCATCGCAGCTACCAAAAGCAACAAGATCATGTTTTCGGCCGCAAACACTATCGCGACTACTATGGAAATAAGATTCAAGGCTAATGCCAAGCGGTAATAATTTTTCATGCTTTATCCTCTAAGACCCACTTTAAAAACCAATATGGATACAGTGGTAATCTAACTTAGCCATTTTGATGAGTAATCCACACTTCAGATGCGAATTGGTAAAAGAACGTAACAATCGTCGGTGATTGAGTGAGCAATCCATGGGACATACATATTGTTTGTATACGAGATTTTGTTCAGAAAGGATCAATAAAAATAGCCAAAGCGCGAAATCTTTGCCAACTACGTTTAGCGCCAACCTTTCTACCAACAAACAAAAGGCTAAATTTCCAACTTTTTTAGGCCTTCCGTACGGCGACGATGTCGATCTGCTTCACTTGATCGCCACCTTTTGAGAATAAATTCTGCAGAAACATAGCGAATCATTTTAGGTCAACCTGCCTATTAAAGGTGCATTTTGTATGCAATTTACAGTAAATCATACGACTAAAATTTAAAGCAACATTGTACACAATTTCATAAATCAACCTAACTTATTGATTTTACGACTTAAATTCAAGTTAGCAGAAACAACACATAAAAATGGCACGAAGCATGCAATTGCACACAATAGAATTAACAAATTGTTCTTTCTACTTGATTTAATTGTATACGATATATCAATTGGGGCTGGCGACTGTTGGCTTTTATTACCCAAAAATCATTAGCGGAGTGTTATAGATGAAGAAGAGTCATTTTATTAAAGCAAGCCTTTTAACCAGCTTAGTAGGTATAGCCATATCAGGCCCTGCATTAGCAGACAATCCAACATTAAAAATAGGTTTCGTTGGCGTAACCTCTGGCCCAGCTGCCGCATGGGGGATTTCTAATCAGCGTTCAATGGAAACACGCGCCGACTGGATCAATGAAATCGGCGGCGTGAAAATTGGTGATAAAACGTACGACATTGAAATCGTTGCGTTTGACGACCAAAAAGACCCAAAGCGTGCGGTTGCTGGTATGGAGAAAATGGCTCAAGAAGGCATCCATTACGTAGTTGGCCCTAATGTCGACGACGGAGCAGCAGCGGTACGCCCTGTTGCCGAACAAAAAGGCATTATGTACTTCCCTTACGCCTTCCCTAAATCTTTGTATACTGCGCCAGCTTCCAACGCCGTATTAGGCATGGTGGCAAACTACCAGTCAGGGCCAGCAATCTACAAATACTTAATGGAACATAAAGGCGTTAAGAAAGTCGCTTTCGTTGCTGCCAACGAATCAGACCCACTAAGCCAACGCGATGGTGGGGTAGAAGCCGCGAAAAAACTGGGCTTAGATGTCGTGTCTAGTAATGTCACGTACCAAGTAGATACCACTGACTTTACGCCAGTGATTCTGCCCGTTATCAAATCTCGTCCTGATTTATTAGTGCTATCTGGTGTTTCCCCTGCTAACGCCCCTCAGTTGATCCGTTCAGCTCGCGAGCTTGGATACACTGGCTTGATCTCGACTGAAACGGCACAAGATGCCAACGTGTTAAAAGAAGGTGCAGGTGATCTTGCAAACGGGTTCATCTCTGTAGGCGGTGCTTCAACACCTGAACTTGCTTCAGACACCATGCGCGAGTTCGTTAAGCGCTACACAAAAAAATACGGCGAATATAACGACGAATCTAACACCAAAGTGTACGCCCTTGAGTACATCATCGCGACCTTACAAGCAGATCCAGATGCGATAGATGACGTGCAAGATTTCCAAGAAACAATGGACACTTTCGAGGCACCAAACCCATATATGGTCGGTAACGCCAAGCTAAAATACGTGGGTGACACGTCGTTTGGCCAAAAACGTCAATTGTCTGTTCCTCTTGTTGTAAACGTATACAAAGACGGCAAGTTTGAAACTCTATTTGTTGCACAAGTGGACTAATTCACTCGACAAAAGAGTTTAGTTAATAGGTGGCTCTGGATTTGCTTTCATCCTTCATAGCTTTGGTCAGCTTAGAGCCACCTTCTTTTGCTGCCACAAACAACCTAGTGATGCGACCACTCAATTCTCCAAGTCCCACTGAGCATTGATTGAAATACGTCATCTAATCACTGGTATGAGTGGTGATGCTCCTTGTTTTCATTAGGAACATGTATGGAACAAATAATTGTTAACGGGCTATATCTCGGCGCTCAATACGCTCTGATTGCCTTGGGGTTGACCCTAATATTCTCACTGATGAATGTGATGAATTTCGCCCACGGACAAATGTACGTTATGGGTGGTTTTATTACCTATACCGTTGTCTCTCAGTTTAATATCCCATTTTTTATCGCTCTGATTATATCGGGGATGGCTCTCGCTGTGATCGGTGCTTTAATCGAAAAATTCCTCTTTCGCCCAGTGATTAAAAAATCCAAACGGGATGAAAGCACCATGTTACTTGCCGCAGGCATCGGCTTCTTTTTAGATTCTGTCATCCTACTGGCGTTCGGTGAAAAACAACGTGGTGTACCTAAAATTATCGACGGCGTTTTCAACTGGGATTTCCGCATCATCATGCCTTACGACCGCATCGTGATTGGTTGTATTGCCATCGCAATGATCATCGCCTTCATGCTGTTAATGCATTACTCGAAAGCGGGCCGCGCCATGCGCGCACTGGCTCAAGATAAAGTCGCTGCGACACTTATGGGCGTCAATGTAGACCGCTACCAAATGATTGGCTTTGCCTTAGGGGCCATGTTGGCAGGGGTTGTGGGCGGTTTACTGGTGACGATCACTGGTATCAACCTAGGCATGGGCGGCCCGACCTCTACCAAAGCTTTCATTATGATTATGATCGGCGGCGCAGGTGTCATTCCTGGAGCGATCGTTGGAGGCTTTATTCTGGGTATGATGGAAAGCGTCGGTTTGTCTGTGTTATCTCAATACGGTGACATCACCTACCTGTTGATCTTCGCATCCTTAATGATCTTTTTAGCAATTAGACCACACGGTTTAATGGGTAAGCCTTGGGGGTAATCGCATGAATAAAAAAATCTTAGCCTATGTTGCATTGTTTCTTGTCTTTGTTTATGCCGTCGTCCCAATGCTGATTAATATCTCAGGACGTTTGGATTTCTATTACACATTGACCTCTGTTGCTTTACTTTCAATTGCTTCGGCAGGGGTTTGGCTGACTTTTTATATTGGTCGTATCAACATCGGTCAAGGTGCATTTGCGTTAGCGGGCGGTTATGTTTCCGCTATTTTAATTAGCCAGTACGGTTTTAACTTTTGGGTAACCTTACCCATTGCAGGACTTTTCTGCGCTGTATTATCCGTCTTTATCGGACTACCTATCCTGCGTTTGCGAGGTGTCTACTTTGCCATGGTGACTTTGGTGTTGACGGAAGTCATGCGCTTGACCACGTTAGCTCTGCCTATTACCCAAGGCGCGAAAGGCATTACTTCTCTGCCTCTACCCAGTGGGCTAGAAATCTTTGGTCTGAAATTGATTCCAGATTTCTCGACTTTGGAAAATCCTAAAGTTGGCTTCTATATGATGGCCATTACTTTAATGATCATTGCCTATGCTGTGTTGTATCGCATCGTCAATTCACGTCTAGGGCACTTATGTCGTTCCTTACAACAAAATGAAGAGTTGGCCTCTTCTATCGGCGTCAACACAACTTATTTACGTGTGCTGACTTACTCAATCTCATCTTTCTTTGGTGGCATTGCCGGAGCAAGTTTTGTGGCGATTACCCAATCCATCTACCCCTCCTCCTTCCAGGTCGCGGACAGTATTAACTTTATGCTGAATTGTTTCTTGGGAGGTTTAGGTTACGTCTTTGGGCCAATGCTGGGAACCCTAATGCTCTACTTTGGTTGGGACTTGCTGTTCACGATTGGTAAGTACCAAATGCTGGTGTACTCAAGCTTATTGATCATCTTGATGTTGTTCTTGCCGAACGGCGTTCTGAGTTTATTTGACCGTAAGGAGAAACGATAATGAAGCCCTTACTCGAAGTGCGTAACGTAACCAAACGCTTTGGCGGTCTAATCGCCGTTAACGATGTAAGCTTTGACGTACGCAAAGGCGAAATTTTGTCTGTCATTGGTCCAAATGGTGCAGGCAAATCGACTTTATTTAAGTTGATCTCGTCCTTTTTAAAAACCAGCAACGGCTTGGTGCTATTTCGCGGAGAAATTATTAGTAATCTGGCACCACACACCGTAGCTCGTCGTGGCGTAGTGCGTACCTTTCAGGAAACCACCATTTTTAAGTCCATGACCGTTCGCGAGAACATCATTGTTTCCCACCATTTGCAATCTAAAGCCTCTCTACTGGGCTTTTTCCTTGGCTCACGAAAAGCTAGAGCCGACGAAAAGCGTTTCGGAGAGTCAGCCGATCGCATCATCGGACTACTCGGGTTGGAAAATATCGCTAATGAACTGGCTTCAAATCTGCCACAAGGTCATTTGCGTGTACTAGGGATGGCCATTGGCCTTGCTACTGACCCAGCCATCATTCTCTTAGACGAGCCCTTTGCAGGCCTTAACCATGATGAAACCATGCGTTTGGTCACACTGGTACAGCGTCTCAGAGATGAGCGTGAAGTCACCGTACTCTTGGTGGAGCACGATATTCCAGCGGTCATGAAAATCTCTAACCGCATCGTGGTACTGAACTTCGGGCAGAAAATTGCCGAAGGTACGCCACAAGAAATTCAGAATAACCCCGGTGTAATCGAAGCTTACCTTGGCTCAGAAGATATGGCAGTAGGGATTTAAGCGATGAATGAAATTCTAAAACTAGATAATGTCGAACTGTATTACGACCACGTTTATGCACTTAAAGGCGTTTCGGTGAATTTGCATGAAGGTGAAACAGTCGCCTTGATTGGTGCTAATGGAGCCGGTAAATCTTCCATATTGCGCGCCATTACAGGTCTATCAAAAATTAAATCCGGCTCGATCCATTACAAGGGCAAGCGCCTAGACGGAACCCTTGCCAGTGATATTGTCGGCCAAGGCATTGCCATGGTTCCGGAGGGCCGCCGAGTATTTCCTTATATGTCCATTAAGGACAATCTTCTTATGGGTGCTTTTACTCGTAGCGACAAAGCCGGCATCACAAAAACTTTAGAAAGTGTGCTGGAACGCTTCCCCCGATTAAAAGAACGCTACTCACAACAGGCAGGGACTCTATCCGGTGGTGAACAACAAATGATGGTAATCGGTCGCGCCCTTATGGCTGCCCCAAAAATACTCTTATTAGACGAACCAAGCTTGGGGATCGCTCCAAAACTGGTGCAAGAAATTGCTCGCTCTATTGTTGCGATTTCTCGCGATGAGAAAGTCAGCGTGCTCTTAGTGGAACAAAATAGCCGTATGGCCATGTCGATATCACACCGAACGTATGCCTTATCTACGGGAGAAATTGTGCTAGAAGGAAATTCAAAAGAGCTGATGAACGATAAGCGCATCAAGGAAGCATACTTGGGCGGAGATTTATAATGCGAATACTAGTCGTCAACCCAAATACGACCTCCCCTATGACAGAAGTAGCCTGCGCCGCTGCCCGTCAAGTTGTCAGCCCTGGAACGGAGATCGTGCCACTCACCTCAAACTTTGGCCCTGCGTCCATTGAAGGCTATTTTGACGAAGCTGTGTGTGTGCCTGGAATGCTCAAGGCGATCCAACAAGCTGAGGATTACGATGCGGTCGTGATCGCTTGTTTCGATGATACAGGGCTGGATGCGGCACGCTGCCTGACGGATAAACCCGTGATCGGCATTGGCGAAGCGGCTTATCGCGTCGCCTCTATGCTCTCTAATAAATTTAGCGTCGTGACGACCTTAAGCCGCTCTGTACCCGCCCTTGAACATAATCTATTACGCTATGGACTTGAGCGCCAATGCGCGCGCGTGCGCGCCACGGATATTCCAGTGTTAGAGCTGGAAAACGAAAGCGCTCGTGCCTATGACAAAATCGCCAGTGAAATCGAAGCTGCCCTCAGAGACGATAGAGCCGAAGCCATCGTTCTTGGCTGCGCTGGTATGGTGGAGTTGGCAGACAAGCTTACGAAACACTACCAAATCCCAGTGCTCGATGGCGTTACTTGCGCTGTGTCTATGTGTGAAAGTCTAATTAGACTGGGGGTCAAAACCTCACGCAAAGGGGGCTATGCGCCACCACACACAGAGAAGATCTCAGTACTTGGCTGAGCACTGAATCACATGCCCGCATTCCCATCAAATGTGTGGAGCAATAGCGAGAAAGAAACATTCCTCCTAAACGTCTGCAACCATGCCTTTCCATTTAGTTAACAGAAAGGCGTGGTTGAACTCAGATCGCTGTAACGCTTCTTCGAAGTACTAGACAATTAAGGATCACCCCACAAGGCGAACAGTTTTTGTTTCACTGTCGTCAGGCGCTAAATAGCCTAGAGCAGGGATGCATCTCTGCTCATCAAACACAAGGTAAAGTGACGGGAAAACTCAGACTGTCTGTGTCATCGGACTTGGGTCGTAATACCCGAAGATTCATCCATGGTGTCATTTCATATCGCAACGATGAAACGCATCACTTGTGCTTCTCCTGACTATATATTGGAACATGGAAATCCCATTACGCCAGAGCAACTATCGACCCATAATTGTTTGCTGTACCGCCTTGCGGGTCGCTTTTTTGACCAATGGGAATACTCAAATCATGCAGAGACCTACAAAATTAAAGTCGAAAGTAATCGGGTCAGTAATGATACAGATATTGTGAAGCGATGGGCCGTGACTGGAAAAGGCATTGCGTACCGTTCTTTAATAGATATTCATTCAGAACTAAATAATGGACAACTGGTTCAACTGTTACCCAACTATCAATCACCGGCTGTTGAACTCCATTTGATCTGCCCGAGTAGAAAACAAGTTAGCCCCGCGGTTATTGCCTTTAGGGAACTGCTTAAGAACAAGCTTTCAGAGATTTTATCCGAAGCCAATTGAAAAGAATGACACTCGCTGACAATTTCCCTTCCGTCAACCTATTGGAAAGCATGTCTATTTAATCGAACAACCCGTCGTGGAAGATACGCTTATTTATACTGATACAGGTGACGATACATCACAAACGGTACCCTCTGGCGCTTTAAGCAACATTCGGTTTTGACCATAGAAAGTTAGTTGAGGTGGTTTAAGTATCGGGTACCCAAGTTCCTCAGCCTTTTGCATGACGCTATTAACGTCTTCAATCTAGATTGTTCTAACATAAGTTCGTTATCAAACGGTTAATCTTCATATTTCCGCCCTCATACACTGACTCACTCATAGCTTAATAAACCAATTGTGGATATCGGTTCAAACAATTTAGAAACGTGATGTAAGACCAAAGCGAAGGCGCCAGCCTTCTCCATCAATGTTTGACGATTGACCATCTAGACTAAAACGATTGTTTTCTGGAGAAAATACCGAAAGAGCAAAGGTTATAGGAATTGGCAAGTTATTGAATGGTCTTACTTGTTTTTGTAATGCGAGCTCGAAGTAATCGGAATCTAAATGACTTTGCAATTCATCTCTTTGGTATTTGAGCCTGTGATAGCCTAACCGAATGCCAGAACTTCGGCCGACCAAGCCTGTACTAACATAGAGCTTATTATAATGCAGCGGCTCACCGACTTTTCCCTGTTGCAAGTCTATGCCAAGGGACAAAGCTGCCACCTTTTCTCTAAACTGTATCCCTAAGGCGTGTTGCTGAGAATCATCGAAAGACTGCAAACCATACACTTCAATAAGGTCTAACCAGGTACCACGATGATAGAGCCCCAATCGCCCCATTCCATCCGCTTCGTCTTGCTGTATTGGTAAAGTCACACCAGCTCTTAACCAAGAGTTAAAGGCATACTGTAATGGAATTGCCTGTTGACCATTATCATCGGCGTATACGCCAAAACTCAAGGAAGACTGAGGCGCTTCTGCAATTTTCTTAGGTGGCTCAAATACCATTGGCTCTTCCAGATTCCGAGAAAAATCAGATAAGACGATAATAGATTGAATTTCCGTTTGGCTTTCTCTAACCAACTTTTTGTACTCATGCCGCAGCTTCTGTTCTACCTGCACTTCATAAGCTCGCATGCGATCAAGTGAGCTCAAGAGAATTTGGTTAGCTTGAACTTGAGCGGCTTTCAGTTTGCGCTCAATACTCACCTGCTCTGTTTGGACCGCCAGTAATTGCTCTTCATAAGTAACAATCAGCTCGTCCTGAGTGCGCGACGCTTCGTTCTCTTTATCGGCAAAAGCATCTGCTGCTTGGTTAACTTGAGTACTCATCAATACTTGGAAGTCGTTGTCTAATTTTGCAATAGCAACGTCCAAGGCTTGCCCAGTATAGGTATTTTTTAGAGTTTCTAATTGGTCCTTATAACTATTCAAAGTCAGTTCGAATTGAGATTGCAACTCCTGTGGGTTAGTCAGAATGGGGAGCTCAGGTAACGAAATATCGATATCAAGATCGTCCAAGTTGATGTCATCTACGCTGACATCAATATCTTCAAGGCAAGAATCATTTTCTAAACAGTCAATCAGGTCATCGACACTAAATGCCCAACTGGTCGCGCTACCTAGAACGAAGGAGAATGTTAATAGAAAGAAACATATTTTGTTTAAGTAGGATGGCAAGTGCACTTTCATTCCTTGTAAATACACGCTCTGGCGTTCGTAATACCTGACAATATCCCTTTAGTAAGTAAGTTGGCAAGCAGTACAAAAGATAGCAGTTATCCAGCAACGAGTCCTTATATGCTCATCAAAGCATACAAACCATGAACAAAACCTCAAACGGAACATGGGAATACTGTTTGATGCCCTTTTCTTTAAATACCAGTTTTTAAACGCTACATGCTCAGCAATCAGAACTAAGCACACACCAATACTGAATTGTTTTCGCATTGCGCCCATAACGCGTCAACTAGCCCTAATTTTATCAATCAATGCCAATTGAATGTCGGGCAGGTTGTCTGCCACTTCTTTATAAGTCTTTTTCTCTTGCAGTACGCTAATAATAGGCATTATTGGAGCCGACCATATTTCTGGCAAGTCGGCCTCTCCATCTACAATGATAGGGAACGCTAGACGCTCAACTGGTGGACAAAAATCTGCGGATACGCCTTTTTTATTCCCTCTCGCATCGAGACGGTACCAGCCATGATTCTTAAGATAGACGGCATTGAGACCATGCAAGCAAAACGGTGGCTTATCATGGTTTATTGTCAGTCTCTGGTAACAAAGGCCCGCAGGGATGCCATTCGCGCGCAGCAGCGCTGCAAGTAAGTGACTCTTAGCATAACAATACCCTGTTCCGTATCTTAGAACGTCGGATGCTTTACATGTCACAGGGTTACACTCGTAATCCCAACTATGTTTGATTTCGTCTCTGACGAAAATAAAGCATTTCTCTGCAATCGCTTCGTCACTATCGGCACCAACAGCTAATGATTGTGCCTTTGCCAACACTTCTGGTGACTTCCAATCTATGTACTCTGTTGACTCTAAATACTGTTGCACTCTTGCAATCTCCCATCGCAGCAAACTGATTTCTCTGCTTATTGTATGTAACTAATTCGAATGAAACAAAGTACCCTCCTTCACTTCGATTTTCTTGCCATTTGAAACTTCTAAAACCACTTAATTGATCAAAATAAAAAGCCACTTCCCTTCGATTAGGGAAGTGGCTTTTATTCACACTCAAACTGCTGTCTTAACTAGTCAAAGCAGATTTATAACTGACGGTCTGAGCTAATTACAAATTTCTCGACAATACCTTTAAGACCATGCGACATTTCTGTTAATTGTTGAGAGGTTCCAGCACCCTCTTTCGCTTCAGATGTCGTTTCGACGTTTTTAGCGGCAATACGATTAAGGTTATTGCTCGTATCGTCAATGGTTCGGGCCTGCTCATCAGAGGCGACGGCTATACTGCCCATCAATTCACAAACTTCTTCAATCGACTCTACGATTTCTTTAAGGCTCTCAGACGAATTTCCAGACACTTCTGCTCCTAATTGGGTCTTCTCAACGACAACTTCAATCAACTTCGCTGTCTCATTGGCCGCTTTCGTACTTTGTGCAGCCAAGGCCCGAACTTCATCTGCAACGACAGCAAAGCCTCTGCCCGATTCCCCAGCCCTAGCGGCCTCAATCGCTGCGTTTAGGGCGAGCAAATTCGTTTGATTTGCAATGTCTTCTATTGCAGAAAGAATAGAAGAAATATTGCTACTGGCCTCTCTGATATCATTCATAGCCGACACGGTTTTGCCGACAAGGTCGCTACCAATTGTTGCTGAATCTTTTGCTTTTTGGCCAAGGTCATCAGCCTGTTTAGCAGTCGTCGCCGTAATCTTAACTTGTTCATTGACTTCAACTATTGCCGCAGAAATCGACTGTATCGACTCTTCAGAACTTGCAGTGTTAGAAAGTATTGTTTCACTGGAAAGCATCACTTTGTTGCTTTGCTCTACAATGCTGTTGGTGTAGTCCGTAATATCCGTAACAATACTTTTCAGGTCGGAATTTGTTTTTATCAAAGCATTCGTTATGACGTCTTGCTCACCGTTTGATTTCAGACTGCTCGTTAAATCACCTTCTGATATTCTTTCTAAGCTACCCACAAAAACAGTGTCCAACTCTTCTGCAAAACGATCCAGCGAGGATGCCATATCACCAAGTTCATCAGAACGTTGAATATTCGTTCTGTTACGAACGTTACCGGTCGCCAATTGATTAACCATATCCGTCATTTTTAGAATTGGACTGGTAATAGATCGACTTAGCACAATGCCCACAGCAACAATAATGGCAGCGGTTACTAGGATAGAAAGTATGATCACCCATGTTATCGCACTCACCGCGGCAAATGCTTCATCACGAGATTTTTCAGCGATGATCGCCCAAGTCGTCCCTTTAAACTCTATTGGAGCATAGGCAGACAACACCTCGCGTCCTAAATAATTGTCCATGAGTCGCGATCCTGATTCACCAGCTAGCGCAGTGTTAATCGCAAGGCTTCTTGCTTTGTTATCTTGGTTTAAGAAAGCGGCATCGACAGAGTATCGTTCGCTATCCAGATAGGAATCAGAACGCATTAAGTTGTCATTACCCACGAGGTACGTTTCTCCTGTTTCTCCGAGCCCCGAACGCTGAGACATAATGCCTTGAATGACCTCTCCAGATAGCTCTAATACTACGACGGATACCACATCCCCACGCAAATTAAGCACTGGAGCACCGATAAAAAATCTTGGGCTATTATCTCTATAGACGTATGGTGTAAAGTCTTGAAACGCAGTACCTTTCGTATCTAATACCTTTTTCCATAATGATGAAATTGGATTTTTTTCATCAAAATTTACCTTAACATTTGTACCTAATTCGGGTCCTTTTTTCACACTATATATAATGTGGCCTTTATCAGCTGAAAGTAGTAATAAATCTCTATATCCAAGGACCTCTACATACTTTAATAGGTTTTCACTTTTTTCTTCCCAAATTCCCTCATAGTCAATATTACTAACACCAAACACATCATTTTCAGTTATGACTTCTTCTAGCTCTTGATAAACTTGTAGTGCACGGAATAGTTCTTGTATATCTCTACTATTGGATAGAATAGCGATATCTTTATCTGCACTTTCAAGATAGCCTTCAATTTGACTAGCCTTAATATCCCTTGAACTGACAAGGTTTTTAAAAACATAGTCATTCAATGCTGAGCCCGATTTCAATAATGCTATAGAAGCAACAATTGCTACTGGAAGAATCCCAATTAAAGAAAATATGAGCAACAACTGGCTTCTAAGTTTTAATCTACTTTTCATATTGTCATCTCTAAAAATGAATTTTTTAATACTTGAGCAAATGTCTACTCATTCTTTTATTGCCTTACAGACCAATGGTCAGCGCTTACTTCAATGTCCCACAAAGGCAAAGACGCCATTGGTAAAGGGCTATACGAGACTTTTTTATTCACAGCAACGACCTTGTCAGGCGCTGGCACTACAAGCATGTACGCATTTTTGTAAACATGATTAATCATTTTTGTCATCACTTCGGTGAATTGTGGGGTATTGGCCGCTTCCTTAAACATTGCGTCAATGTATTTGCCCATTTGAGGGTCGGCAGGCATAGTGCTCCATACACTGTTGGGCTGATAAACAAACGTTGCTGCCCAAGGGTGATTGAAGTACCAATCATCATCCCCCCATACAATCAGATCCCATGCTTTTGTGTTCTTACCACCATTGGTAGATAACACTTGCCCAAAGATCGTTGTCTCATCGACGATTTCAAAGTCCAGTTTTACACCCACCTTGCGCAAGTCTCGATCAATAGAGCGCCAAATAAACATGAACTTATCCTGTGTTAGTACTTTAAGTTCTAGTCCCTGTAAAATACTTTTTAATTCCTGACGTATCTCTTTTGGTGGCTCAACTTCGGAATAGGCTTTTAAGTTTTTCACTGCCTCTTTAACACCAGGAAAGTTAGGCGATGCTAATGTTGGTTTAATTTGGCCGTACCCGGAAAATGCGTAGTCTAGTAGCTGTCTCTGGTCGATAGCCCGATTTAAAGCAAGACGAACATTTTTGTCTTTCAATTTCTCATTACCATTAACCATATTAATATGAATGGCTATATTATCTGTGGATGGGCCGGTAACCAATTTAGCGTATGGAGATGATCGAACTAAGTCTACATCTGAAAACGGGATCGGCATTATGTCTAAGAAACCTTCAGAATCAACGACATCAGATAAAGCAAGATCAGGATCAAGCTTGGTGTAAACAGTGAATGTCTCGACTTTTGCTAAATCCTTATCAAAGTAATAAGGATTGACTTTAAAGACCGCCTTGTCTGTTTTTCTATCTCCTTCGATATACCCTTCACTTAAAATATATGGACCTAACCCATATGGTCCTGCTTCGGCAAGGTTCGGGCATGTCGCTTTTCCATTCCAACCAAATTTCTCGAGATATTTTTTAGTATAAAATTGAATCCAAATAACGTCGTTTAGAAACGTCCCATACTTTTCCTTCAAATGAAATCTTACGGTATAGTCGTCGATTTTCTCCGTTCGATCATATACTGTATTAATTTTGCTAAAAAGAAATGGCTTTTTCTTAAAGTATTTCATATTTTCCATTACGGCATCCGCATTAAACGCGGTACCGTCTTGGAACTTAACGCCTTTTCTTAGTTTAAACTCATAAACCGTATCACTAATTTTCGAGTGAGATGTTGCCATATAGTATTCCCACCCACGCTCATTGTTAGCAGGCCTCAACAAAGAGCCGTTTACTGCATGAGATGTGTAAAGATACGGAAGACTTGAAATATATATTTTGACATGAGAATCCTTGATAGGCGCAGCATTGGCCGAACCCAAAAGAGACAGCATCAAAAAAGAAATAAGCAATGGGAATGTGTTACGAAAAAATGTTCTACACATATTTTTCTCCGAAGTTCAAACTAGAGCGAATAATTAGCTAACACTTCCATTCACCTAAGACAATCAATAGAAGTATGATCGGAAAATCAGCCGATAAAGCATGAAGAATCTTATAATTAGAGATCAACAAACTTCTTACATTCATTATTTTGATTTTTTCTAACCTACCCCAATCAACATAGGTATACAGAAACAATCATTTTTATGCGTCAGGCGCGGTACTTTCCTAGAAAAAAGCATAGCACTGGCCGCATTGATAACATAAAAATCTAGGCCGATTTTAATAAAACGTTACATATTACTACGCTCTGAAAATGTTCTTTTCCGCATGTGACAACTTGCCTTAACGTTACTCAATGTACGTAAGCAATTTTGTAAAGTTACAGCCAAGGATTCGCGACGTTTCCGCGAATTTCCTGATTGAGGAGGGATTGTTAGCAATCGCTATATTACGCGCTAAATATAGGTAGACATTCTAAGCATGGTTTGAAAAGATTGAACGTTTGCTATTGAAAATTATTCTCAATAGCACTTTATATCCAACGCCGATAACAATTGATCTCATTTAGTATGAAAAAGTTTTCAAAGCTACACCACCAAATTTTCTCCATCACAACCGCTTTAGCTTTCATAATCATTGTTATCATCAGCGTTTCCATTGCGTCACTTCTGTATACACAAGGCATAGACAACGCTGAATCAGTGCTTCGCAACAAGAATAGGTCCGTCACCGCTTTGATAGAAGGATACGTTGCACCACTTCGCAAAGCGGTTAAGTACTCTGGCAGCCCTGAGTCAGGAGTTGACCATACCCATTATCGAGAGCAAGGCACAAAAGAAGAGATCCTGAGCCTCTTTGAGATACTGCAAAAAACCATCCCAAACATCCATTACATCTTTTCTGGGTACGAGGATGGATCATTGTTGATTAACCATTACACGCCGCCTGCAGACTACAATGCTGTTATTCGTCCTTGGTATCAAGCGGCAATAGAATCTTCTCCCCGCATATCTGATGGCGTTCCTTATCAAGACATTAACTCAAAAGAATGGTTAGTTTCCTTTGGCAAAACACTATTAGATACGAATATGAATGTTATCGGCGTTATTTCCATAGACGCAGGGATGGATGCCATAGTCGAAGCGCTCGCCGTTAAAGATGAAAAGTACCCTACCATCTACAACTTCGTCATGGATACTGAAGGAAAGATCCTTATTCACCCAGATGAAGCGCTTCCTGATACGGTTAACAAAAAAATTATTTCTCATATACCAAAAGCAATTAATACGTCAGGCAGCCTTTCCTATGATGATGAAGACCAACAAAAATTAGCCCACTTCAATCGCATTGATGAGTTAGGGTGGATAGTCGTCACGGAAGTTAATTTTGCTGATATTCGCCACCCGATCATAGATACCATCATTGCGACTGTATTGATGATCGTCATAGGAACGCTTCTTACCACTTGGTTAATGAGTTACATATTGAGTAGTCACCTAATCTTGCCCTTGCGAAAGCTACAGCAAAGAGTGCAGGAAATTACGGAAGGCAAAGATGAACTAGGAAAATATGTATTTCCAAATAACGAAATAGGTAAAATATCCGAAGCAATTGAGAAGCTTACTGAAAAAGCGCTAGTTCAAATGAACATTGAATTAAAAGACAAAAACGCTCAGCTCAGCACGATTTCCCATACAGATCAGCTAACATCAATCGCCAATCGTCGAAAAATGATGGAAGTATTGCAAACTGAAGTCAGTCGCTATCAAAGTACCCATCAACCATTTAGCGTACTGATGTTCGATATAGATCACTTCAAACGAGTTAATGACTCGCATGGCCACGAAATGGGAGATCAGGTGCTCATACATCTTGCGCAGATCGTCGAAGCTACGATTCGCAATACCGACACGTTAGGGCGCTGGGGAGGAGAAGAATTTGTTATCGTTTGCCCTAATACAGACAAACATATGGCTCTGAACATGGCCGAAAAGGTATTCTCAGCCATCCACACACATGACTTTCCTTTGCAAATTAATGTTACAGTTAGTCTTGGCCTATCAGAATTTACCAATGAGCATTCTTTAGAAAGTGTCTTGGTTGAGATAGATCGAAAAATGTATCGTGCAAAACAACTAGGCAGGAATCAAATCCAAGCATAGAACTTCTATTAGGCTCTAAGCTGCGATGAAAATGTCTTTTTTGATCCGAGTTAATAGAATGCTGGATCATCTGAGACAGTTTAGACTTGGTTCTATTGGCTATGGGAAGGCGATATCATTCTGCCCTACCCATGCCCTATATATCGCTAGTAAAGTGCTAGAGCCAACTTCTGCAAACTTAAGCTGTTAATCTTTACTCACACCGCCTTTATTGGCTCTTGCATTACGTTTTTGTTTCTTACGCTCATTTTTTTCGGTAACGATTTTGATCGCTTCATCTTTGGTTAGATTAGGATGCTTAGCGATCAACTCTTCAACTCTTGTATCAAATTTGGTCATTTGTAAATCTCATCTCATTACGTGCGATTTAGGGGGGTGATGATAAGCAGAGCCCTTTCGCTGGGGTCATGCTAGTGTTTCATTTCCGGCGCATCGTACCTTACCAAACCACTCACGCCAATACTCTGTGAAAAAGAACGGTGTTACCGACCCCAAAAAACCCGTAGAATTCTGGCGCTAAGTACATCTGTGCTGTGACGTTACACCAAGAAAAAAGAGAAGGTAGAATGATAGAAAAGACTCCAGTGATCGCGACGCACAACGGTAGCTTTCACGCAGACGACGTATTTGCGGTCGCAGCACTTAAACAGCTTTTCCCGTCCGCAAAAATCATACGCACACGTGATCTAAACGTAATCGCCACGGCCGATATCGTGCTCGATGTAGGCGGTGTATACGATGCAGACCAAGGTCGTTTTGATCATCATCAACGAGGCGGCGCTGGTAGTCGCGGAAACGGCATTCCATTTTCATCTTTTGGCCTGATGTGGCAAAAATACGGCCTAGAAATATGTGCAGGCAATCAAGAAGTCGCAGACTCGTTAGACAAAAACTTAGTTTCTGCCATCGACGCCATCGATTGTGGTCATGTAAAAGGCCCTATCACTGGCGTTAGCCTTAGCCAAACCATCTCTATGTTTAACCCAACTTGGGAAGAGGAACCCGATTTTGACGCATGTTTTGACGAGGCCATTGCCTTCGCATCACGGGTTTTAGCACGATTCATCGCCGCTGCTAACGGTGGTGTGAATGCAAAAAGCTTGGTCGCCGATGCCATAAGAAAAGCAGAAGATCCAAGAGTGGTTATTCTGGAGCAATACACGCCTTGGAAAACCACGGTGCTCAACTTATCTCAAGATGCGTTATTTGTAGTCTACCCGTCGGAAACTGGCGCATGGCGCGTACAGACCGTACCTATTGAACTTGGCTCCTTTGAAGACCGCAAAAAGCTTCCCGCACCTTGGGCAGGCCTTTCGGATAAAGACCTCCAAAACATCACAGGCTTAGATGATGCGATGTTCTGCCACAATGGTTTGTTCATCGCAGGTTGTGCCTCATTCGAAAACACCCTGAAAATGGCTAAGATGGCGTTAGATCATTAAGGTTTAATAACCTCACTTCGAGTCTGACTTTTCTTTACTTAGGTAGCAGGTCGAACTCAGGTACGTCATCCATCTCTGCTTCCCAAAGAGCCTTGCTCGAGGCAAAAATGTGAGCAGTTGGTGCCAATGAAACTTCTGTGTCCAAACAGCCGGCTGGCACCACGAGCAGCCCCTCAGACTCAATAATTGGTAGCGCTGAGCCACACAATTTGCAAAAGCTTTTTGTATGGCGAGTGTCTGGGAGTGTGAAGGAAGTCACTGCATCCGCTCCAGACTTCCAGACCAATGTAGCAGAATGTGAGAATAGGTTTGCCGCATGTGCCGATCCTGTATCTTTTTGGCAGTGCCGACAGTGACACAAGTAAAAACTCTCAAAATCGCCTTTCACCTCGAAACACACAGCGCCGCATAAACAAGAGCCAAATTGATCAGGCATTAAAACCTCCTCCGAATACTAAAAGTGACATGCAATGAATTCAGAGCCCTGCATTTCATATTACTGCTCATGAGTTAGAACCCTAGCCTGAGCAGCAAGCAGCTAATTTTTGTTATGCGACCCGCCAACACTACAAGTAACCTGCTTTCTGATAGCTTCCATAACCTGCTAATGTTATTTCTTAAGTTCATTAAAGAGTTTGGCATCCATCGCTTTAAAATTGAAGCAGGATTTACCTTGCATACGGTTTTTCAATTCTGGTGTTAGGGTTTCCAATAACTCTGGAAACACATAGATAGGCATAAGGTGAAAACTGACATATTTTTTGTTTACTTTGACTGAGCCAAAATACATTGGCTTGCCATTCTTCATGACATAATGCGTGTTTAAGTAAAAATTATCTGGTTGGTCCGTGACAACAATCATACCGTTTGAGTATGGAGTTAGGATCTCCTTAAGTTGGTGAAATATTTCATTCGGATTATCCATTTTGCAACCCTCATAGACGTGGCATTACAACATTACATAGCGTCCAGATTACATTGCTATCCAGTGATCAAACATCAAATTTCTAATGTCACTGGCTGGTGCTTGGTTCGAAGGTATTCGAGGATAGGTATCAATCCATTAAAAATAGACAGTTTCTTCGAGTCGTCTAGGTTTACAACCTTGTCAGCGATTCAATCAACACCCACAGAGAAAATTCGATGCCTCGTGCGGATGTTGTCCCACTAGGCACTGAGTTAAGTAAGGTTTAAGGAGATGTCCCAGTCTTTCCACACGACTTCGCGGCCTTGGGCCCGTATAGCGTTGGCAATTTCAACGACGCTACGCTCATCACTTACTTCAAATTGCTCTAGCGCTTCTTGGGCGTCGTCGGCGTAACCACCTGGTTGGGTTTTGGATTCCGCGCTCATGGTAGTGAAGCCCATACGGGCGGCGTGGTTTCGAAACTCAGCGGATTCTCGCGTTGAGAGGCTCATCTCTAAATCCGCATCGAAAAGCCGCCACGCAGCGATCAGTTGCACCAGCTCAAGGTCAGAAATCACAGACTTTGGCTGAATCCCCCCCGCACACGGGCGAATACGAGGAAAAGCCACGCTAAAGCGTGAGCGCCAATAGCGTTTTTGCAAATGTCGTAGATGATACGCCATCATGATCGAATCGGTACGCCAATCGTCAAGGCCAAGCAATACGCCCAAACCAATTTTGTGGACCTTGGCTTGTCCGATACGATCAGGCGCATCCAGACGGTGGTTGAAATCTGATTTGTTACCGCGTAAGTGATGCTCAAGATAGGTACTGCGGCGATAGGTTTCTTGGTACACCAAAACGCCATCTAGCCCTAACTCTTTTAGTTGAGCGTAGTCATCTTGCTCTAAAGGCTGTACTTCCATGGAGAGCTGACTAAAAGCCGGTTTAAATAGCGGCAACATGCGCTCAAAATATGGCATGGAGACTTTTTTTGTCTCGCCCGTCACCAGCAAAATATGATCGAAGCCTTTCTTTTTGATCGCTTGAATCTCACGCTGCACCTGCTGCTCATCCAACGTCAAACGCTTGATTGCATTACTCATTGAAAAACCGCAGTACGTACATTCGTTGGCACAAGTATTAGACAAATACAACGGCGCAAATAAGCTCACAGTATTGCCAAAGCGCTGTTGTGTTAGCCGTTCACTTTGCTTCAGCATGTCATTTAGGAAAGGCTTAGCCGCGGGAGAAATTAATGCAACAAAATCGTTAATGTCTCGTTTTGGCTTGGCCAGCGCACGACGCACATCTGCCTCGGTGGCCTCAACATGCTGAGACGTGGCGGCTTCCCAATCCAGAGACTCTAGCTCTGAGCTAAATTGCCCCGCTACGGCTGGGCTTTGATGCAACACTCGCACGGTGCCAATCATGATAGCTCCTTAAGGAACTCAGTGAATGGGCTTGATGCTTGCGCGGTGTGCTGCACTTGCCCTGCGCCTGATTCATACGCCATGCGCCCTGCTTCGACCGCCAATTTAAAGGCCTTGCCCATTGTTTCAGGGTGACTTGCTACCGCCATCGCTGTGTTCACTAATACCGCATCCGCACCCGCCTCTAACGCGGCAGCAGCATGGGACGGCGCACCAATGCCTGCATCGACAATCACAGGAACATTACTCTGCTCGATGATAATGTCGAGGAATGGCTTTGAGGCTAAGCCTTGGTTGGAGCCAATCGGCGCACCTAACGGCATCACACATTGAGCGCCCACTTCTTCTAGGCGCTTGCACAACACGGGGTCGGCGTGGATGTACGGCATCACCACAAAGCCAAGACGCACAAGCTCTTCGACCGCTTTTAACGTCTCGATTGGATCAGGCATGAGGTACCGCGGGTCAGGGTGAATTTCCACCTTGACCCAATTGGTTTCAAGCGCTTCTTGAGCAAGTTGCGCAGCATAGATCGCTTCTTTAGCATCGCGCGCGCCAGAGGTATTCGGAAGTAGCTTTACCCCTAGTTTTTGCAGTGGTTTGAGGATGTTATCCGTGCCGCTTTTCAAATCCATCCGGCGCAGTGACAAGGTCGTCATTTCACTACCGCTCGAAAGAATCGAGGCAATCATTTGCTGGTGGTTGGCGTATTTGCCCGTCCCTGTAAATAAACGCGAGGAAAATGTGTGATCTGCAATCGTAAGTGGCATATTAGCCTCCCGCTATGGATTCGAAGATATCAATACGGTCATTGTCTTTAAGAACGTGCTTTGACCATTGGCTACGCGGAACGATTTGTTGGTTAACCGCGACCGCAACGCGTTGTTCACGGGGCACGACGGTCTCAATCAGATCGCCCAATAAGTTGTGCTCGGACTGGATCAATTCATCATTAACAGACAACTGCATTGCATGCTCCTTGCTGAACGGCTTTGAGTAATGATCTTGTAGCAGCTTTCGGATCATCCGCACGGGTGATGGCCGTCACTAGCGCCACTGAATCCACATCGGTAGCCTTCACAGTAGGCAAACGTTCGGCATTAATACCACCAATGGCGACCGTCGGATGAGCGCCATCAATCAGCTTTACATATTTCTCGAGACGGGTAAGGCCTTGGGGCTGAGATGGCATGTCTTTTGTCACAGTCGGGAAAATATGGCCGAGAGCGATGTAACTTGGTTTGATATTAAAAGCTCGCATGATTTCAAAGTAGCCGTGCGTGCTGATACCTAAGCGCAGCCCTGCTTTCTGAATGGTGGTCAAATCCGCAACTTCGATATCTTCTTGACCAAGATGTACACCATATGCACCTAGCTCAATTGCAAGTTGCCAATAATCGTTGATAAAAACCTGCGCACCATACTCTTGCCCTAGGGCGATGGCTTGCTGGATTTTTGTCTTCAGGTTCTTGTCGTTGGCATCTTTAACACGAAGTTGAGCGGTGGTGACACCTTGCTCTAATACCAAAGTAAGCCATTCGATGCTGTCGACGACAGGATACAAAGTAAATAGCTCTTTTCGAATAGGAGCAAACGCACTGTCATCGGCAAGCTGATGATCATCTTCGAACGAGGTCGTTGGAAACCAACGACGATCCGTGGGCCATTCTGCTCCAGCTCCGCGAGCTTGTTGGGTCAGCCACGCTAGCGCCAACGTCATGGCATCTAAATGTTCGTAACCTCGCTCGATAAAACACGCCAATGCGACGGCCAGATCGTTTTGATTGATTTCTACCAGATTGTCGGCTTGAAAGTGAGAAATGCGCTCATTTTGCAAGCCCTTCACGGATACTTGATTACCTTGACAAACGGCTTGATAAACCGTGTTCGATACCTTTAGCGCAGTGGTAAAGTGCCAAGTCTCCGTTTGGGTAATCAGACTTAGCTTCTCATTACTAGGCTCAATCTGAACGTCATCCGTTGTGGAGTGAAGCACTCGACACCCTAGGTGTCGAGCACTGTCCAAAACAGATGATTTAAAGTCAGCGTCACTAAACGCGATAGTTTTAACATCTGTTTTGGTCATTTACTGTTCGGTCTCCACTTTTTCCGCTGTGTTGCTCCTCGGTGCCAGTTTATCGGTTGTTAGATAAACATCACTACCCAGCTCTTTAAACTGCTCGGACATTTGTTGCATGCCTTCTTCTGCGGTGACATCTACGGCGTCGATTTTCTCAAGACCCGCTGCGTAATCACGTACTTCTTGAGTGATCTTCATCGAACAAAATTTAGGGCCACACATTGAGCAGAAATGCGCCACTTTGCCCGATGCTTGTGGCAACGTTTCATCGTGGTAAGCTCGAGCAGTTTGAGGATCAAGAGATAAGTTAAATTGATCTTCCCAACGGAATTCAAAACGCGCTTTAGACAATGCATTATCACGTATCTGAGCGCCAGGATGCCCTTTGGCCAAATCCGCTGCGTGAGCGGCAATTTTGTAGGTAATCAAACCTTCTTTCACGTCTTCTTTGTTTGGCAAACCAAGGTGCTCTTTTGGTGTCACGTAGCACAGCATGGCACAACCGTACCATCCGATTTGCGCTGCACCGATGCCAGAGGTGATGTGGTCGTAGCCAGGGGCAATGTCTTGTGTCAAAGGTCCAAGCGTGTAAAACGGTGCTTCATGACAATGCTCAAGTTGCAGATCCATGTTCTCTTTAATCAGCTGCATCGGTACGTGTCCTGGGCCTTCAATCATCACCTGAACATCGCAATCCCACGCGATTTTCGTCAGCTCACCGAGTGTGCGCAACTCAGACAATTGTGCTTCGTCGTTGGCATCCATGATAGAGCCTGGACGCAGACCATCGCCTAAGGATAGAGACACATCATATGCGGCACAGATGTCACAGATTTCTTTGAAGCGCGTGTATAGGAAGTTTTCTTCGTGATGCGCGAGACACCATTTTGCCATGATGGAGCCACCGCGCGACACGATACCGGTTAAGCGTTTCGCTGTCATAGGTACGTAACGTAGTAACACGCCGCAGTGAATAGTGAAGTAATCAACGCCCTGCTCAGCCTGTTCGATCAGGGTATCGCGGAACACTTCCCAGTTTAGATCTTCCGCGACGCCATCCACTTTTTCTAAGGCTTGGTAAATCGGTACGGTTCCGATTGGCACTGGCGAGTTACGTAAGATCCATTCACGCGTTTCATGAATGTTTTTACCGGTCGATAAGTCCATCACGGTGTCCGCACCCCAGCGCGTCGACCACACCAATTTCTCTACCTCTTCCTCAATAGACGAGGTGACCGCTGAGTTACCGATGTTGGCATTAACCTTTACAAGGAAGTTGCGACCAATGATCATTGGCTCAGATTCTGGATGATTGATGTTGGCGGGGATGATCGCTCGGCCTTCCGCCACTTCTTTACGCACAAACTCTGGCGTAATTTCTGTTTGTAAATTCGCACCGAAGCTTTGGCCTGGATGTTGTTTTAGTAGCAGTTCACTTTTAATTGCTTGTAGATTCTGGTTTTCTCGGATGGCAATGTATTCCATTTCAGGCGTGATAATGCCTTGTCGAGCATAGTGCATTTGTGTGACACATTGACCTACCTGCGCTTTGCGTACCGTTGGCAGCTGTTTAAAGCGCAGCTCGTCTAATTCATTGTTTGCAAGACGCTCTTGTGCAAAGTTTGAACTCACGCTTTCGAGTACTTCTGTATCATTGCGGTCTTCGATCCATTTCTGACGCAGTGCTTTAAGCCCTGAATGCACGTCAATGTTCTCGGCTGGGTCCGCGTATGGACCTGCTGTGTCGTAAACGTAGATTGGTTCGTTTGGCTCGAACGTTAGATTTTCTGGATCGGAGCCGATTGCTGTATCCGTTAGATTAATCTGACGCATTGGCACTTGTATGGATGCATCTGAGCCTTGTACATAGATGCGTTCGGACGATGGAAAAGGAGTCGCTTGCAACGATTCGATGAATGCTTTTGCTTCAAGACGTGATGCTTCGCGAGACTTTTTATTTGGCTTAGGTGTTACATTCGACATTAGCAGATTCCCATATAGATATTTCGGAAAAAATGCTTGTCAGGAGAACACATGCTTACATGTGTTGCTGTTGAGAGACGTCTCAAGTTCGTGAAGACGAAACAGCGTTGTATTCAGCAGAAAAGAAAAGGTTCTTTCTTGTTCCCTTCGCAGGTATTAGCCTGATCAGGTTCTGCGGATCCCGCATTAAAATGCGATCTCAGCCAATTAAGGCACTCCGACAAGTTGAACGTCAGTATACGGATTTCAACGTCGCTGTAAACTCTGAAATACCGAGTCAGCGATTTGGTCGCTACTCTTCATGCATCGCAAGCGCCTGTTTGTATAAGGCATTTTTCTTCTCGCCCGTAATCTCAGCAGCCAACGCGGCGGCTTGTTTCAAAGGCAACTCCTTGAGCAAAATTTTAAGTATTTTTAAAGCTTCGCTATTGTCTTTTTCGTCTTCTGGTAATGACACCATCATCACGAACTCACCACGGGTTTGATTACTATCGTCTTCTAAAATCTGCTTAATGTCTGAAACTGAGCCCGATAAAAAGGTCTCAAACGTTTTTGTTAATTCACGTGCCAAAGCCACCTGAACCGACTCCCCCCAAACCACTTCTAAGTCTGCTAAACAGTCTAAAATACGATGCGTGGATTCATAAAAAACGACAGTTCCTAAGCTTGGTAACCAACTGGACATTTCATCCCGCCGGGATTTACTTTTCGCTGGCAAAAAGCCGACAAAACTAAAACGGTCGGTAGGCAAACCTGAAGCACACAAGGCGGTAATTAATGCCGATGGACCAGGGACAGGCACGATATTATGGGCTTCCTGCCGCAGGAAATTGACCACGTGGTAGCCTGGGTCTGAAATAAGCGGTGTACCCGCATCAGAGATCAACGCGACATTTTTACCGTCGTTTAAAAGCGATGCTATATAAGAGGCTTTATCGCGTTCGTTATGATCATGCAACGCAAATAACTTGGTATCAATTGCGAAATGATTCAATAATCGCTTGCTGTGTCGAGTGTCTTCAGCAGCAATAAAGTCAGCATTGGCTAACACTTTTTTAGCCCGTTCGCTGATATCATCAAGATTGCCGATCGGGGTAGCCACGATGTAGAAGGTTCCTCTCACATCATTATCAGTCTGTGTTACCATGTTTCCTCTTTTGGGCTTTAGTATCGCGAGCATATGAGTTTGTTAAGATCACGTATCATACCACTTTCAATCGTTACGTTGTCGCTAATCGGGTGCGGCACTATCGAAACTAACATGCCAGTGGAGAATCAGGCGGAGGTAAGCGTCATTGAGCGATCGGACGCCCCCACTGATAACCCTGTAGAATATGCAATCTGGCAGGCCGAGCAACAGCCAACCGAAGCTTTAGCTGCCCCATTCTATTTACATGCAGCAAAGCTAAAAGCAGTTGCGCAGTCCTATTCTCAGGCTCAGCAATTATTAGAAGATCACGTTATCAACGTGGACTTTAATGATCGCTTCGATGGACTATTACTTTATAGCCGTGTCAGTGCTGCACAAAACTCGCCTTTGCTCGCTATTCAAGCGCTCAGTCAAGCGAGGGAGCTTCCAGTAGCGGAATTACCACAAAACCGCATTAACCTGTTGACCACTCATGCTGAAGTGATGACGACATTGGAAATTTGGCCGAGTGTTGTCCGTAATCGAGTAAAGCTGAGCACAATTCTCCCCCCTACTGCGCAACCAGAAAATGAAATGCTGCTTTGGAGTGCGGTACAAAACTTGACTGATAATGAACTAAGCTACCTTAAGACAACAAATTTGCCTTTGCTGCCCGGCTGGCTTGAGATTTCACGCATATTGCGCAACCAAGATTTGAATGTCGATCAGCAATTGCAGCAATTTAACCGCTGGCAAGTAAACAACCCCTCTCATCCTGCAAGCATTAATCCGCCAGCAGATTTTAAAATCATGGCATCGCTTGATGACCAATTGCCAAACGCATTTGCCATACTTTTACCAATGAGTAAGGAGTTACAAACGGCTTCTAGTGCCATTCTTGATGGTATGCTGAGACAATATTACACCAATACTGGTAAACGCCCACGTATAGACATCATCGATACAGATCAGTACGAAGACTTTTCGGAAGCCTATCAAACAGCCCTTGATACTGAGGCAGAAATTATTATTGGCCCGCTACGCAAACAGAATGTTGCACGACTACCCAGCCTCGTTACTGACATTCCGACCATTGCGTTAAACCAATTGGATACAATGCAAGCGCATCAAAACCTATACCATTTTTCGCTCAATGTTGATGATGATATAAGGGAGTTAATGTCATTTGCTAAGCAAGAAGGCGCCGTTACGTCTGCTATTTTAGCCATTCAAGACACTTGGGCGTTGCGCCAAAGCGATCAGTTTCAACGATTAGCGGAAGATTCAGATACACCTGTATTAGAAAGTCTGTCTTATGAGGATACGCCGCTCGGTCGCCAGCGGGCGATCAAGTCACTGCTACAGATAGACGAAAGTGAGGCGCGCATTAGCTCTGTCGCCCAATGGACTGGCCAGTCTATAGAAACGACTTCGCGCGCACGTCAAGACTTAGACTACGTGTATTACGTTGGCAAGATGGACAATGCGAAACAAATTCGTCCACTAATAGATTTTTACTTCGCTAATGATATTCCGATGCTGGCGTCACAAACGCTGCATGATGGAAAACCAAGTAGTAACACGAAAAATGAAGACATAGAGCGAATCATTTTTACCGAAGTTCCTGCGTTAAGCCAACAGCCTAGCAAGACTAATTCACCTTACGTATTACAGCGTTTAAACGCGCTAGGTAATGACAGCTATTTAATTGCAAGCCGCTTGCCATTGTTTACATTGGTACGCTCTGCAAAACTGTCAGCTAAGACGGGCATCATTACATTAAATGAAGAAGGAATCTTCAATCGACGCCCTAATATCCTAACGTACAAGAAAGGAGCTCTTGTCGATGCGAAGCAAGAATACAGGGAATCAGAAGCGTACTGACGGCCAAAAAGCAGAAGCTCTCGCAGAGGCATTTTTAATCAAACATGGATATCGCCCGATCGAACGCAACTTTCATTCGAGGGCTGGCGAAGTTGATTTAATCATGCAGAAGCCCGGAGCCTATGTATTTGTGGAAGTTCGATATCGGGCCAATGCATCCCGCGGAAAAGCAGCCGAAAGCATCACACAGCACAAGTATATGCGTTGCCTAAAGACGGCGCAGTACTGGTTAATGAAACACCATTTATCTGGTAGCCAATTTCAAATCGATGTGGTCGCTATAGACGGCGCATTGCTAGAGGAGAATATCTCCTGGCTACCAGCAGTATAATTAAAGTGACCACTATGGATTATCAAGAAGCTATATATACTCAATTCGCGCAGTGCTTTGAATCACAGCAGTATGCTCTTGAGAGCTTGCCTCCGTTTATCGAGCACGCTTCTAAAGTATTATTTAATAGCATTGCGAGCGGCGGCAAAGTGATTGCAGTTGGCAATGGGACAGGAGCATACATATCCCAATACTTCAGCACTCTGCTGGCTGATCGTATGGACCGCGAGCGTCCGGGACTACCTTCTATTTCGTTAACTAGTAACGGTAATGCACTGCTAGCGATTACACACAATGATAGCTATCACGACGTTTTTTCGAAACAGATTACGGCACTGGGCAATCCTGGCGATGTCCTATTCGTCGTAGCAAACAAAGGAAATACATCCCCAATTATCCAAGCTATTCAGGCCGCACATGAGCGTAAAATGAATATTGTTGCGCTGACAACACCTGACGCCAAGAATGTCTCTTCGCTTACTTCGCAAGATGACACCGAGATTAAAATTAACCTGAAAGGCACAGCGCGGGTACAAGAGTGCCAAACCACTGTCGTTCACACTTTGGTTGATCTACTTGAACGACAGCTATTTGGCTATGATGATTAAAGGACTATTTCACGACTTTTAAAGTAAACCCTTTTTTTGGCTCCGGAGTCTTTGGCTCATCAGGCTCCGGCGGCATGTCAAATTCTTCTGCGGGGAACGATAGTCCATCGCCATTTTCTTTCGCGTAAAGCGCCATGGCTGCCCCTATAGGCACAAAGACCTGCATAGGCTTGCCACTAAAACGCGCCTCAAACGAAACACCTTCCTTATCCATATGTAATTGACGCACAGCACTCATACTAATATTTAGGACGATCTTGCCATCGTTCACGAACTCTCGCGGTACAATTGCACCAGGGAACTCTGCGTCTACCAACAAATATGGGGTCATTTCATTATCTGCTACCCATTCGTAAGTAGCATTCAATAAGTAAGATCTTTTCGGGATCATAGCTAGCAACTCCAAACAACAAAAAAGGGGCATTAGCCCCTTTTTATACAACAAAATCCAGTTAGTCTAGACGCATTTCTTGTTCAGCTTCAGACAAACTTTCTTTAAACGACTCTCGTTCGAAAACAAGATCCATATATTTATATAGACCTTTTGCTTGAGCTTTCTCAATCTCAATGCCCAGAGCAGGAAGACGCCATAATATTGGTGCCAAACAGCAATCTACGATTGTGAACTCTTCGCTCATGAAATAAGGCTTTTCTTCAAAGATAGGTGAAACGCTAATTAAACTTTCACGAAGTTCTTTTTGTGCCGTTTCTACGTCTTCTTTATTCTTGCTTGAGAGGATTAAATCAACCAGTTTTGCCCAATCGCGCTGAATGCGGTACATGTACAACCGACTGTCTGCTCGAGCTACAGGATAGACTGGCAATAATGGTGGATGCGGAAAACGCTCATCCAAATACTCCATCATGACATTTGGCTCGTACAACACTAGCTCACGATCAACCAAAGCCGGAAGCTCATTGTAAGGGTTAATATCCGCCAATTCCTCTGGCTTGTTGAAAGGATCAACATCAATAATATCTACGGTTACCGCTTTTTCAGCCAGCACAATACGCACACGGTGGCTGTAATGATCTTCCCCATCAGAGAAGAACGTCATGGAAGAGCGCTTGGCAATAACACCCATGTATAACCCCTATTCTATAAACAACGAAAACCCCAAATTAGGGGTTTAACTTATCAAAATAATTTATAGATGTCCCCATTTTTCAATAGGGACATCTTGGCCTTTTCGAATCACACGCTAGTGGATCTCGCGCCAGAATTCTTTATTCAACAGGTATGCGAACACACCAAATAGAACAATGAATAATAACACTTTTATTCCTAAAGATTCAGCCTTTAGACGGCTTGGCTCACCCATATACACTAAAAAATTAGTTACATCGTATGCGAGCTGATCAAATTCGTCTTCGGTTAGTTGACCTTCTGTCTTTTGAACCACAACATCACATTGCTCTTCAGTTAACACGTCGCCAGATAGTGTATCAAATTTTGGCTTTCCATGCTCGTCCAACGCAGGCGCTTGTGCACATGTCATGTGACGGACTCCCTGAAGATGCTCCAATACATTTGGCATACCAACGCTAGGAAAGACGGTATTGTTTACCCCCCAAGGCCGAGTTTCATCTTCATAAAAAGACTTTAGATACGTGTATAACCAGTCTGGGCCGCGCAAACGTGCCTCTAGTGTTAGGTCAGGCGGCGTTGCACCAAACCATGCCTTGGCATCTGCAGCATTCATGGCATTACTCATCAGATCCCCTATCTTCTTACCTGCCGGCAAAAGGTTCGCCTCAAAAATCTCAGCTGGAATGCCAAGGTCATTTGCCGCCCGCTCGTATCGAGCATATTTTGCTTCATGACACCCAGCGCAGTAATTGCTGAAAACCTGAAGGCCGCGCTGCAAAGAAGTTTTGTCATGCAGATCAGGTTCCATATGTTCAAGATGAAACGCATTCCCTCCTGATGCCAAGGCAAACATAGGAATCAACGCTACTATTAATAATACAATACTCTTCTTCATGCGCTTAGACCCTCTCCGGAACTGGTTTTGTACTTTCCCACTTGGTGTACCAAGGCATTAATAAAAAGTAAGCGAAATACACAACCGAGGCGATTTGAGCAATCGTTGTACGACCTTCAGTCGAAGGAAGGACACCTAACACCCCCAGAACTACGAAGCTTACGCAAAATAGCGTCAGCGCAATCTTACTCATCCAACCTTTATAGAGCATAGATTTTACAGGACTACGATCCAACCAAGGCAATACAAACAGAATGGCGATCGCCCCTCCCATTGCAACCACTCCCCAGAACTTTGCATCGACACCAAACAGCGGGTAAGTCACTGCACGCAAGATGGCGTAGAACGGCGTGAAATACCATACAGGCGCAATGTGGTCAGGCGTCTTTAGTGGGTTAGCTGCTTCAAAATTCGGTTTTTCTAAGAAATACCCCCCCATTTCTGGAAAGAAAAAAATCACTGTGCAAAACACGAAAAGGAATACTGCTATACCAACTAAATCGTGGGTTGTGTAGAACGGATGAAAGGGAATACCGTCCAGAGGTACACCGTTCTCGTCTTTGTGCTTTTTAATATCGACACCCTTGGGATTATTAGACCCAACATGATGTAACGCTAGTAGGTGCAGAACAACCAATGCCACCAAAACCAACGGTAGAGCAATTACGTGTAACGAGAAGAAACGATTCAATGTGATACCTGAAATCAAGTAATCACCTCGGACCCACTGCGCTAAATCTGGCCCGATTACTGGAATTGCACTAAACAAGGAAATGATAACCTGTGCGCCCCAATACGACATCTGCCCCCAAGGAAGCAAATAGCCCATGAAAGCCTCAGCCATGAGCGCCAAATAAATCGCCATACCAAAGAGCCACACCAACTCACGCGGCTTTTGATACGATCCGTACAACAACCCTCGAAACATATGCAGGTAAACGACAACAAAAAATGCTGAGGCGCCTGTAGAATGCATATACCGAATAAGCCATCCATACTCAACATCTCGCATAATGTATTCAACAGAAGCAAAAGCACCTTCTGCGGTGGGTGTATAGCTCATGGTTAACCACACCCCAGTTAGCAACTGGTTCACTAATACAACTAGCGACAACACACCAAAAATGTACAACACGTTGAAGTTTTTAGGCGCATAATACTTACTCATGTGTTTTTCAAACGCCTGAGTCACCGGTAGTCGCTCATCCACCCAAGCCATTAAGCTTTTAAACATAGCCATTACACAACCTCCTCTGCGTCCACACCAACTTCAATTATATCTTCACTTATGAAGCGATGAGGTGGCACCACCAAGTTAGTAGGCGCAGGGACGCCCTTGTACACTCGTCCAGCCAGATCAAAACGTGACCCATGGCATGGGCATAGAAATCCGCCCAGCCATTCTTTACCTAGGTCTTCTGGAGCAACCTCTGGCCGATATGTAGGAGAGCACCCTAAATGGGTACAAATCCCTAACAATACTGAGAACTCTGGTTTAATGGCACGAAATTCGTTCTGAGCGTAGGTGGGTTGCTGATTAACCGTTGATTCCGGGTCTGCTAATTTCTCATCTAATTTTGTGAGATCTGAAATATTCTGCTGCGTTCGTCTAACAACCCAAACAGGCTGACCACGCCACTCCACTATAACTTGCTGCCCAGGCTCGAGCTTACTGATATCTGCCTTCACTGGCGCGCCCGCAGCTTTCGCTTTGGCGCTTGGGTTCCATGACGCTACAAAGGGAGTGGCTACACCCACTACTCCGACAGCACCGATGGCACTGGTCGCCCCAATCAGGAACCTACGACGACCCGTATTTACGCCGTTCTGACTCATTATGGTTCTCTCCCACCAATTTACTATCGATCCTAAAAACCCATAAGAACAACAGGGATTTGAATGCTGCGAAAGATGTTAAGAGAAAGGAAAAATCGAGACAAGGTAACTTGTTTGCACAATCACAAAACACTGATTTGAGACATAAAAAAACGCCTGACTGAGCAGGCGTTTTGAAACTTCGAAGCGAAATTGAAAAATTAACGCTTAGAGAATTGTGGACGACGACGTGCTTTGCGTAGACCAACTTTCTTACGTTCAACTTTACGTGAGTCACGAGTAACGTAACCAGCAGAACGTAGAGTACGACGTAGAGTCTCATCGTATTGAATTAGCGCACGAGTAATACCGTGACGGATAGCACCGGCTTGACCAGAGATACCACCACCAGTCACTGTTACGTAAACGTCGAATTTCTCAGTCGCTTCAACAAGTTCAAGAGGCTGACGAACAACCATGCAAGAAGTTTCGCGACCAAAGTATTGCTCTAAAGAACGGTTGTTAACAACTAAGTTACCAGAACCGGCTTTTAGGAATACACGAGCAGTAGACGTTTTACGACGACCTGTTCCGTAGTATTGAGTAGCTGACATATTGACCTTCCCGTATTAGATGTTAAGTTCTTGTGGCTGTTGTGCTGCATGTGGATGCTCAGTGCCAGCATACACTTTCATTTTCTTGTGCATTGCACGGCCTAGAGGACCTTTAGGCAACATACCTTTCACAGCTAGCTCAAGAACACGCTCTGGAGCATGGTCAATCAACTTATCAAAGCTCATTGAACGTAGGCCACCTGGGTAACCAGTGTGACGGTAGTAGTTCTTGTCAGCTGCTTTGTTACCAGTGACACGAACTTTCTCAGCATTGATAACGACGATGTAATCACCTGTATCAACGTGAGGAGTGTATTCTGCTTTATGCTTACCGCGTAGACGGCGAGCGATTTCTGTAGCCAAACGACCAAGAGTCTTGCCTTCAGCATCTACCACGAACCAGTCGCGGCGTACTTCAGCAGGTTTTGCAGTAAAAGTTTTCATTAAAAAAACCCTTTATCTATACATGCGAGCGCGCATGCCAATACCTATTATTATTGGTTATGGAAGTCTAATAAAGAATTCCATAACGTACACATACTCCAAATTTGGAGCGCGCGAATTATAACTAAGTTAACCGAAAAACTAAAGGCTTTTATTACGGTCGATGCTCAAGCATTAGGTACTCTTCGGATTGCATCTCCAAAAGCCGACTTACAGTTCGGTCGTACTCAAACGCTAAGCGTGTCCCAGTATAAATATCAGGTATTGCAACGTCCGCAGATATGATTACCTTCACATGACGATCGTAAAATTCATCAACAAGGTTAATGAAACGGCGCGCCATGTCGTCACGCGCTGCGTCAAGCTGAGGTAGACCAGAAATAAGCACGGTAGAATACAACTTCGCGATTTCTATATAATCTATCTGGCTACGGGGGCCATCACATAGCGCCCTAATGTCAAACCATGCTATATCTTCGTAGCTTTTATAAAGCGGAATAGCACGCCCCTCAATCTCAACACCTCCGCCCTCTTCGACAAGATTTTTGTTAGCCGCCAAACTATTAAAACGCTCTTCTAAATTCGCTTCTGACTGCTCTCCAAGAGGAAAATAATAGAGCTTAGCTTGTTTCAATGTACGCAAACGGTAATCAACACCTCCATCTACATTCATCACTTTGGTGTGCTTATTGACAAGATCTATCGCTGGCAAGAATCGCGCCCTCTGTAGGCCGTTCTTATATAGACCGTCTGGCTCGATATTAGATGTCGCGACTAATGCTGTTCCATTAATAAACAGATGCTCAAGTAAACCGGCCAAAATCATCGCATCCGTAATATCAGTCACGAAAAACTCGTCAAAACACAGCACTTCTGCTTTATCAGAAATCTGCTTTGCCACAATTTCTAACGGATTCTTAGTATCTTGTAACTTGCGTAACTCTTGATGAACCATTTGCATAAAACGATGGAAATGCAAACGTAGCTTTCGTTCCATTGGCAAGCATTCAAAGAAGGTATCCATAAGATAGGTCTTGCCCCGACCAACGCCCCCCCAAAAATACAAGCCTGTTACCACATTTATCTCAGGCTCTTTCTTTTTAAAGAAGCTGAAAAGCGATTTCTCAATCTTCCTCGGATTATTGGATCGCTCAACCAATCGGTCGAATAAATCTTGTAACGCCTGCACTGCTTCTTCCTGTGCGGGGTCATAATTAAAGTCGGAACGTTTTAGATCTTCCTGGTATCTTGATAGTGGGGTCATTGTTTGCGAATACACCATTGCATAATTAAGGTAGCTATCTTACCAAATTGATACAGAAACCTCACCATTCGCTATATTTCCATCACTGCATTTCCGTTATAATGCGTATAGATGTCTTGGGGAGTAAACCATGGAACTAGAAGTATTCGATATCATCGTCTTTGTTACAGGAATCATCGTAGGTCTTGCGGCAGCTTTAATTTTTAGAGCAGTTAGCAAAAAGGCAGCAATGGAAAATCATCGCTCAACTGGCGCAACCATAGAATCGTTGCAACACGAACTTGAGCGACGCCAAGTGATGTCAGATGACCATTTTTTACAACTTAACACTCACCTTCAAGCAGTAGAACGAAAGCTCTTGGATGTTCGCAAAGCCGTCAATGAGGGAGCCGCAACATTAAGTACTGTAGAGTTCGCTAAACCTGAAGCGGACACGGACAGTGTTCCTGAGTCTGTTACAGCTGCACCTCCACGTGATTATGCGACGAAAGACAAAACAGATGAAGGCATGCTAAGCGAAAGCTTTGGACTTAAAACGCCAGTTGAAGAGCCCAAACGCACTTTTTAATAACTTGCTTAATCAAATACTAAAGAAAGGGCCTAAGTGGCCCTTTCTTTTATGCAGGATTCGGTACATCAACAAACTCGCACTCCACCCCCCAATTAGCATTGATATACTCTGCTAACGCACGCGGCCCATAGCATTCAGTTGCATGATGACCAGCAGCACAAAAATGAATACCCTCTTCTCGTGCAATGTGTATAGTTTGTTCAGACACTTCTCCGGTGATAAATACATCTGCACCACAGTCAATAGCTTTTCCTATATAGCCTTGAGCCCCCCCTGTGCACAAAGCAACTTCTCTAATCAATTTGTCGCCTACATTTTCAAACAAAACGTCACGACCTACGAGTTTACTGAGGCGCGTCGAAAAGTCATCTGGGCGCTCGCTTTCTACTAGTGTCCCTACTATGCCAATCGATTCATCAAGGGATTTTCCTTCTTCCAAAGGCCGCAGTTCCGTTAATCCAATAGCGCGAGCCAAATTAGCATTATTGCCAACTTGGAGGTGTGCATCCATCGGTAAGTGATAGCCAAACAGATTAATGTCGCTTTTAATAAGTGCAGCGATACGTTGGTATTTCATGCCAGTGATTTGGGGCGACTCACCCTTCCAAAAATAGCCGTGATGAACAATAATGGCGTCTGCGTTCTTCTTAATCGCTATATCAATAAGCGCTTTACTGGCTGTAACGCCCGTCACAATCTTGTAAATCTGCTCTTTGCCTTCTACTTGAAGACCATTAGGTGCATAATCTTTAAATGCATTTGGACGGAAAAGTTCAGTAAGTTTTCTCTGTAAATCACTCTTTTGCATGGACACCCCATTTAATGAATTTTGTAATTAGCCGAAACAGCCTAACTTGGGCTCTACTCGGGCTTTGGCTAGGTACCACTCTCTTGTTCTGGCAATTCTATAGAACAGAATCAACTCAAACGTTTGCCAATGCAGTAGCAACTACTGCAGATTCTGTCGTTAATATTTATACTTTAACCAATCAACCAGTCCCATTTAGCTCAAAGCAAAAGCAAACTATTACGAGCCTTGGTTCCGGCGTTATTATATCTAAAGACGGATATATCCTCACGAATCACCACGTGATTCAAGGCGCAAGCGAAGTAATTCTCTCATTAAACGACAAACGCCAAACCAAAGCGAAAATAGTAGGAACCGATGCTCCGACTGATCTAGCAGTACTAAAAGTTGACCTAAATGATCTAACACCCATTCAGTTAGGAAACAGCGAAACGTTACGAGTCGGAGATCAGATCTTAGCGATTGGCAATCCATTTGGGATAGGTCAAACAGTCACTGCCGGTATTGTCAGCGCCAAAGGTCGAGACAGTATCGGCCTTAATGTATACGAGAATTTTATTCAGACTGACGCAGCGATTAACCCAGGTAATTCAGGCGGCGCCTTGGTAGACCTATCAGGGAAGCTGGTGGGAATTAGTTCCGCCATTTACTCTAGCACAGGAGGGTCACAAGGCATTGGATTTGCAACTCCAATTAACGACGCCATCGATATTATGACGTCCATTATAAAAAATGGGACCGTCATTCGAGGCTATTTAGGCATACAAGTTCAACAAAACAACGAACAAGTCGCGCAAGCTCTTAACCTACCTTCTGGCCAAGGACTGCTCGTTACATCTGTTACGCCACTTGGACCTGCAGATGAAGCAGGCATTCAAGCCGGAGACATTATATTGGCGATTGAAACTCAAACAAACTTAAGTGCGCACACTGCGCAAAAATTAGTATCACAACTTACACCTGGAGAACGGGTTTCAATTAAGGGGTTACGCGGAACGCAAAGCTTTATTATCAAAGCGACCGTTGATAAGCTGCCCGCAATGCAAGCAGCTCATTAAAACTAAAATTGCGCTAAATTCGCTAAGCTTTTTTCGAGGTTTGACCCAGCGATGGAGTTGGCAATCAGCGCAAGATAAGGACTCAAAAATCCTGCATCAAGCACTCCTTCTACTACCCAAACAATCACCAAATGCTCGTTCTGCTGAGTTATTTCAATAGCATTCGAAATAGGCTTCACTGTTTGATTTGGTGTTACAGTGAAATCAATTTTAGTGTCAGAAACAGACTGAACCGTAATCGAACCCCGCTTGTTAGGATTATCAATATAGAGAATGCCAAACTCCACATTTTGATCTAACTTAGACTCAGAATGCGTATCGGCTGGCAACTGCAATTGACCGTCTTGAATATACATCCAACTAGGCCATGCTTCGACAGTATACAAACGCTCCAATAATTCGTTTTGATTTTCTCTATCTACTACCACGGAGCGCTCAATTTTATAATCTGAGGGCAAGAAAAAACCCACAGCAACCATGATTAAGATAATCACGGCTACAATGCGGGTTACGTAGCGAAGAGAAACAAGTGCTTTTGTCGGTTGCACTGTTTACCCCTTTCTATTTATCAATAATCCGAAACTCTGCGGACAACGCATGCGCCTCTAATGACTCCCCTCGAGCAAGCGGCGATGCAATTTTTGCAAGCTCACTCGCCCCTTCGTGAGAGCAATGTATGATGGAACTGCGCTTCTGAAAATCATAAACACCTAAAGGTGATGAAAAACGCGCTGTGCCTGATGTTGGTAAAACATGGTTAGGTCCTGCACAGTAATCTCCCAAGGCTTCTGGTGTAAACCGCCCCATAAAAATTGCGCCCGCATGCCGAATCTCTGGCAACCACTCTTCTGGGTTTTCTACAGCGAGCTCTAAATGCTCGGCTGCGACGATGTTAGCGACTTCTACAGCCTCTTCCCTTGATGCTACATGTATTAACGCACCACGCCCTTCGAGCGAAGTCTTAATGATGTCTTTACGACTCATATCATCAATGAGCCTCTCCATCGATGCTTTAACTTTTTGGATAAACCCTAAGTCAGTACTAATAAGTATCGACTGAGCATCTTCATCATGTTCTGCTTGTGAAAACAAATCCATCGCAATCCAATCAGGATTAGACAATCCATCACTCACCACAAGTATTTCCGATGGGCCAGCAATCATGTCAATACCGACGGCACCAAACACAAGGCGCTTTGCCGACGCCACATAAATATTTCCAGGCCCAACGATTTTGTCTACCTTAGGAACCGTCTCGGTGCCATATGCCAGCGCAGCAACAGCCTGTGCCCCGCCAACGGTAATTACGCGATCTACTCCAGCAACATGTGCAGCCGCTAAGACAATGTCGTTCACAAACCCATCAGGCGTTGGCACTACCATTACAATCTCACCAACTCCCGCAACTTTAGCGGGCATTACGTTCATCAACACAGAAGATGGGTATGCAGCCTTGCCCCCCGGAACATAGACACCGACTCGATCAAGTGGCGTTATCTGTTGACCAAGTATCGTTCCATCCGCTTCTTCATACTGCCAAGATGTCTGCTTTTGGCGCTCATGGTAAATCTTTACGCGATTAGCAGCTTTCTGAAGAGATGATAGTAAAGCAGGATCTATACGCTTGGCAGCCTGTGCTAATTCGTCTGCTTCAATAACAAGCTCTGATGCGGTGTTCACTGAGCGGCGATCAAACTTATTGGTCAATTCCATCAGCGCGACATCACCATCTACGCGCACACGATTAACAATCTCTTCAACACTTTTTTGAACTGCCACATCTGAGACGCTCTCCCAAGACAATAGCTCTTTTAGCTCAGATTTAAAGCTGGCATCTTTAGACGAAAACTCTCTTATATTTAATTGCATGACATCATTCTCCAGCGTCAACCGCGCCACTCAACATATCTAATATGGGTTGAATGTGCTGGTACTTTGTCTTGTATGCAGCCTTATTGACCACTAGCCGAGTACTAATGTCTGCGATGTGATCGCGAGGCTCCAAGCCGTTAGCTTTCAATGTATTACCCGTATCTACAATGTCCACGATAAGGTCTGCAAGTCCCATTATCGGAGCCAACTCCATTGCACCATAAAGCTTAATAACATCTGCCTGAATGCCTTGCTCGGCAAAATATGCTTTCGCAGTTTTGGTAAACTTAGAAGCAACCTTTAAACGACGGTTTGGCAGTATCTGCCCCTTCACACCCGCTGTCATTAGCCGACACTTTGCTATCTTAAGATCTAACAGTTCGTATTGATTCGAGGTGCTTGCCTCCATCAAAACATCTTTACCTGCCACCCCGAAATCAGCAACACCATGCTCAACATAGGTCGGAACATCCGTTGCTCGAAGAATGACGAGTTTGATATGGTCATGATTGGTATCAAAAATCAGTTTTCGGCTTTTACTAATATCTTCAAGTGGGAAAATATTCGCTTTCTCTAGCAACGGTAGAGTTTCTTTAAGGATACGCCCCTTTGACAGGGCAATGGTTAAGGTTTCACTCATGCTAATTAAGAACCCTTGATATTTTTGCGCCTAAAGCACCTAATTTTTCTTCAATACATTCATAGCCACGGTCAATGTGGTAGATACGGTCGATCTTTGTATCCCCCTCAGCCACCAATGCCGACAATACTAATGATGCGGATGCTCGCAAATCCGTTGCCATAACGGGCGCGCCCGTTAACGATGCCTTACCACGAACAATTGCAGTATTACCATTTACTTCGATATCTGCCCCCATACGCACCATCTCATTCACATGCATAAAGCGGTTTTCGAAAATATTTTCAATAACGCTTCCAACACCATCAGCAACTGCATTTAGCGCCACAAATTGTGCTTGCATGTCTGTGGGGAAAGCTGGGTAAGGAGCTGTAGAGATATTGACAGCTTTTGGTCGGCGGCCGTGCATGTCCAACTCTATCCAATCAGAGCCCGTTGTCACCGTCGCACCCGCTTCCTCTAGTTTTGCCAATACGGCCTCTAGACTTTGAACATCCGTATCGATGACTTTTACCTTACCACCTGTAATTGCTGCCGCGACCAGAAAAGTACCGGTTTCGATTCGATCTGGCATGACAGAGTAGGTCGTACCGCTCAACCGCTCAACACCTTCGACGGTAATAGTATCTGTTCCATGCCCTGTAATCTTAGCGCCCATAGCGTTTAGGCATTCAGCTAAATCCACGACTTCAGGCTCTTTTGCAGAATTTTCAAGAACCGTCACACCATCAGCCAACGTCGCAGCCATCAGTAAGTTTTCTGTGCCAGTCACCGTCACTTTATCAAAGAAAATTCGGGCTCCCTTTAGTCGACCATCAACGCTAGCAACGATATTACCATTCTCAACTTCGATAACCGCACCCATGGCCTCTAAACCACGTAAATGCAAGTCCACAGGGCGACTGCCTATGGCACACCCACCTGGAAGTGAAACAACAGCTTTACCAAAATGAGCTACCAAAGGACCTAACACCAGAATAGAGGCCCTCATTGTTTTTACCAGTTCATACGGTGCCTCGCAGTTGTTAAGCGTCGCGACATTGAGCTCTACGTTCATACGCTCGTCCACCACAACCCCACACCCCATAGAACCCAAAAGTTCTAACATTGTGGTGATGTCATGTAGGTGAGGTAAATTATTAATTGTGATTAGATCTTTCGTTAACAAGGTCGCAGCAAGAATCGGCAACGCTGCGTTCTTTGCTCCTGAAGCGCGCACAACACCGTTAAGGGGCCTGCCACCAGTTATAAGCAATTTATCCATGAAATCTCTCTTAGAATTTATAAGCTATCGAACTGTGCAGGCGTTAACGTTTTCATCGTTACTGCATGTATGGCACCAGTTGAAATGGCATCTTGTAGATGAGAGTAAACTAGCTGTTGTCTTTTCACAGTATTCAAACCATCAAATGCATCTGCGATGACTGTTACTTGAAAGTTACAACCTTCACCTTCCGCCAGTACGCGGCTACCTTGAATTTTGGTTTCTAACAATTCTTTGACTTCGGAGGCGTTCACAAAAACTCCCAATAAAATTTAATGACTTATGGGAGTATTGTACATTAGGCAGGACTACTTTTGGCAGATTTATAACGCAAAAACAGGAGTTTCCCCCTGTTTACAAAAACTATGCAATTGTAAAAACTCTCTCTAAGCCGTAGAGCCTAAGCATATCGTAAAAATCCGCATTGCCACCGACAAGTTGCAATGCGTTACTGTGGCGTCTAAATTCTAGCAATAGAGAAATAATTGGAGCGTTAATCACTTCTAATTCAGAAACATCAACCATGACATTCCCGTCAAAGCCATACTGAGACAGCTCGGACTTAATTTTGAATAGATCATCCAAGCTGTAAGCACCAGATAACTTCCAACCTTCTTTAGAAGCCTGTAAATCCATGTTATTGGCCCTCTGCAACAAGAGACTGCTGCCACGCCATAATTGCTTTATCTAAATCATTACGGTTCTGTTGAACCATTAAACCAAACTGCTTACGAAACGTAAGCCCGAAATTAATATTGTTGATTACAACATTACTCAACAACCAATTACCGCTATCCTCTTCAGGCTCCATGTAGAATGAGATATTTATAGGGCTACCATCATTTAAATTAAACGATGCATCCACTCGAACCTCGCGTCCTGGCTTTTGTTGCGCTAAAGGCAACACTTGAATTTTACTTGGGTCGAAATCTATGACGGCCGCACTATAAGTATTCAATAAGGTACGCTCTGTGACCTGGGCGAAGGTTTTGATCTGTTCGTCTGAAGCACGACGGTAGTACTTACCCATTACTTTTTTGGCCAAATCATTAAAATCAACGACTGGATCCATAATTCCTTTCATTACAGAATTAAGTTTTTCAGGGTCGTTCGCAAGCTCATCACGGTTAGCGACAACCTTTGTTTTGAAATCGTTTACTACCGACAATACAGTATCTCGTGCGCTTTCTGGATCTACTTCAGCCTGCACCACGCCAGATGACAACGCTAGCCACCCCATAAGCCCTAAGATGAAATTGCGCATAATCTACTCTCCCGATTTAAATAGAAATTGTCCGATCAAATTCTCAAGCACTAAAGCCGATTGCGTATCATAGATCTCATCACCATCCGTTAGAACTTCATCGTCTGCACCAATTGAAATCCCAAGATATTTTTCACCAATCAAACCACTTGTCAGAATAGCAATAGAACTATCCTTCGGGATGTTATCTACGTTCGCATAGATATTCATGACCACCTTACCCATATAGTAGTCTTTATCGTATTCAATTCTTGATACTTCTCCTACCGTAACACCAGCAATGGTGATTTTTGCTCGCTCTGTTAGGCCACCGACATCATCAAAACGCGCTTCCAACGTATAACCATTACTTCGATCAGTAAACGCCAAACCACTAACCTGTATCGCCAAATAGACGAAGGCTGCCAACCCCATCAACATAAAGAAACCTACAAGTAACCCTGCCTGCTTATCCTTCATTCTAAAAATCCCCAAACATAGCTGCTGTTAACAGAAAATCTAATCCTAAAATTGCGAGCGACCCCATCACCACCGTCCGAGTGGTGGCACGCCCTATCCCCTCTGAAGTGGGATGGCAAACATAACCTTGGTAGACAGCAATCCACACTACCGCAAAAGCAAACACAAACGACTTAATTACACCGTTAAAAATATCTCTATCAAAATAGACGGTCTGCTGCATTAAGCTCCAAAATGACCCATCATGAATGCCAAGCCAATATACCGACACCAACATACCACTCCAGATACCCACAGCAGAGAAGATAACTGCCAATATAGGCATACAAGTAATACCGGCTAACAAACGCGGGGCGACGACACGGCGTAGAGGGTCGATCCCCATCATTTCATAACTCGATAACTGTTCCGTCGTTTTCATTAGCCCAATTTCGGCAGTCAAAGCAGAACCGGCACGGCCAGCAAACAACAACCCAGTAACCACCGGACCAAGCTCCCGTAATAGTGTTAAAGCCAATAATTGCCCAACAGCTGATTCAGAACCGTAGCGCGCTAAAATACTAAATCCTTGGAGCGCCAACACCATGCCGATGAACCCTCCAGAAACGACAATAATAATAAGTGATAGGACACCAACAGAGTATACTTGACGAATATAGAGTAAGCAGGCTTCTTCAAACCTAACAGGTAGACGGAATAATGATTGGGCTAGGAATATACCTGCAAGGCCAAGTGACTCAACAAACGTCGTAACACGTGTAAAAAGCGTTTTAACAGCCACCATCACCTGGTCTCCAGTAATTCTGTTTGATAGTCTTTAGCGGGATAATGGAATGGTACAGGACCATCAGCCAAGCCATTCAAAAACTGTACGACCTGCTCATCTTCCGAGGAACGCACCTCTTCAGCTGAGCCTTGCAAAATAACCTTACCACCTGAAAGAATGCAAACGTGATCAGCAATACTTAGTGATTCCTCTACATCATGAGAGACAAGTACGGAGGTAATATTAGCGGCAGAATTTAGGCGCTGTATCATTTCAACCAACACACCTTTAGAGATCGGATCTTGCCCAGCAAACGGCTCGTCGTACATTACCAACGCTGGATCCAACGCAATAGCACGTGCCAAAGCAGCTCTTCGGGCCATACCCCCGGACAACTCCGATGGCATCATACTAGCGGCACCTCGTAACCCGACACTCTGTAATTTTATCGTCACGATATCTCGAATCATTGCCTCATCGAAATCCGTATGCTCCTCCAGTGGTAAAGCCACATTCTCAAACACGGTCATATCACTGAACAGCGCACCACTTTGAAAAAGCATGCCCATTTTCTTGCGCGCTTCAAAGAGTGCTTTGCGATTTGCGTTGGGGATATCAATACCATCAACCACAACGGAACCGTGAGAGGGCTTAATCTGACCTCCAATCAATCTAAGCAACGTTGTCTTACCAGTGCCACTGGGGCCCATAATCGCTGTAATTTTACCTTTAGGGATTTGAATCGAAATTCCATCATAGATGGCACGATCACCTCGATGAAAAGACATATTTTTAATATCGATGTAGGCGTCCACAGTTTACTCCCTGCCTATAGATGGTTTGGATACTAGCACTGGACCCAATTAAAAGGAATGCCAACACTCTAACTAGAATAAAAGCAAGTCTTGAAATCATTCCCTAAACCTCATTAAATGAGGCCTCTGAGGATCCCCCTCTCCATACATTCAAACTAAATAGAGTGATTTTTAGATGCTATTGTTTTCTGCGGCACTTGTCGCTGGCTTGATTTTATTAATTCTAAGTTCAGACAAATTCATTGAACACGCAGCATTAGTAGCAGAAAAGCTTAATGTCAGCCCTATTATCATTGGCGTCACGTTAGTAGCACTTGGTACTTCTGCGCCTGAAATGGTTGTTTCAGCAATCGCAGCCCTCGATAACGCACCAGGAATAGCTATCGGTAATGTCATTGGTTCGAATATCGCCAATATTGGCCTTGTCTTCGGTGCCACACTTTTGCTCGCAGCAATACCGATCAGCAGTAGTCTCGCAAAAAAGGAAGTACCCTTATTTTTGGCTATCACTATTTTGGCCGGTGTACTAATGTTTGATGGCTCACTATCCGTCATCGATGGCGTTCTCTTAATTACTGCCTTCTTAATCACTTTGTTCATATTGTTACGAAACTCCAGCGAGATGGAAGAAGAACTAGTAAGCGATTTGCCAGAAGATGACGGCAGCAGCATCACCAAATCACTCATCATCGCAGCACTGGGTTTAGCCGTGCTCATTGGTAGCTCAAAACTTCTAGTTTGGGGTGCCATTGGTATTGCATCAGCGCTAGGTGTATCTGACTTGGTAATTGGACTCACTATTGTTGCAATTGGAACTAGTCTTCCCGAATTGGCAGCATCTATTACTAGCGTTAAAAAAGGTCATCATGATATTGCTATAGGTAACGTATTAGGCTCAAACATATTTAACCTAGCAACGGTACTCCCTCTTCCAGCATTATTGGCACCAGGAATGATAGAAAGCACTATAATGAGCCGGGACTATTGGTGGATGCTAGGCTTGTCTATTGTTTTCGCTGCTTCAATATTCCTATTTGCTAAACAAAATAGCATTAGCGTACCCAGATGGATGGCCTTCCCCTTGCTAGGCGCTTATACTTCGTACTTATATTTATTAGCGGTATCAGGTAGCTGATTGTGAATGTAAGAGCTTTTTTAGAACGAAAAAGAGTCATTGCTGCCATCTCTATCGCAGTAGTTGTAGTGGTATTCTTTATTTTGGGGAATCGCCCAACTTTGTATCTGCTGGAGGAGCAAAAACTAGAGAGCTCTCCCGACTACTTTTTAGAGCAAGTAGACTCCAAGTCGTTCGATCAAAATGGAAAAGTCGTCGAGGAAATCATCGCCGCATCAGCTAATCACTTTAACGACTCTAAAACCACCGTATTTTCCCACCCTGTCTTTACCAGAATTCACCCTGAATATATTTCAATAGCGACTGGTGAAGCAGGAGAAGTCAACGACAGCTCAAAAAACTATTCTTTGTCAGGTGATGCGAAGATCGTTCGCACAGACATCTATCAGAAATCGATAGAGGTGAGCGCTGAGAACATAAGTTATGATGACCAAGCACAAACAATACTCGGAGAAGTCGACGCCTCTCTTAAAAGTAATCAATTGGTCACTCACTCCGACAAGCTTTTTTTTGATATCACTAACGAATCCGCGTCGCTCAATGGAGGCGTAACAAGTACCTATGAACCCATTAAAAACTAAAACCCTATTCTTTGCGTGCAGTGCTCTTTTCTGTCTCGAAGCATTTGCACTGCCCGATGATCAACAGCAACCAATTAGCATAGAGGCTGATAAAGCTTTTTTTGATCAAAAAACAGGCGTCGCAACCTACGATGGCAACGTCATTGCTAAGCAAGGATCAATTGAAATTATTGCTGAGCATTTGACAATCAAAACAGACATTGCAACCAACGAGTTCAACTCACTCCACGCAAAAGGCTCGCCCTCTTCGTTTTCGCAAACAATTGATGAGGCTGGCAGCATCTTAAAAGCGACTGGCGACACCCTTGACTACAGTGTCACTAAAGGCGAGCTCGAAGTACATGACAATGGCTTTTTGAAACGAGGCGACAACGAAATCTCCGCCGACTACATCCATTATTTCATCGAAAAAGACACTTTTAATGCTGAAAACCGCGGATCAGGGCGCGTGAATATGACACTCCAACCTGCCAGCAATCAACAAAACTAGAGCATACGATGGCTACTTTAGAAGCAAAACACCTTGCAAAAAGTTATAAGAAGCGCGAAGTTGTCAAAGATGTTTCCCTTAAAGTAAGCACTGGGGAAGCTGTAGGCTTATTGGGGCCTAATGGTGCTGGAAAAACTACGTGTTTCTATATGATAGTTGGCATGGTTACCAATGATAAAGGCGGCATTTTTATCGACGATGAAGATATAACTCAAGACGCAATGCACGCCCGAGCTCAAAAAGGTGTGGGCTACCTACCACAAGAGGCATCGATATTTCGAAAGCTGAGTGTTGAAGACAACATAGCGGCAATCTTAGAAACCCGCAAAGAACTATCAAAGCAAGACCGTAAAGATAAGCTTGAGAGTCTACTAGAAGAATTCCATGTCACCCACATAAGAAAAAACCTTGGGATGGCATTATCTGGAGGTGAACGCAGACGAGTTGAGATCGCTAGAGCACTTGCAATGAATCCAAAATTCATCTTGTTAGATGAGCCTTTTGCAGGCGTTGACCCAATCTCTGTTGGCGACATCAAACACATCATTCGCCACCTTCAAAACAGCGGGATCGGAGTACTTATTACGGATCACAATGTTCGGGAAACACTCGATATTTGCGACAAAGCGTACATTGTTGGTAACGGCCACATCATTGCATCCGGTGATGCGGATACCGTTATCAATAACGAGCATGTTAAGAAAATTTACCTTGGCGATGACTTCCGATTGTAATCCCCTTATTTTTCTCAAGAAAAGGGAGTAGTATGCATAACTCATTCCAAAAATCTCATTCAGAAAGAGTTGCGCTATGAAGCAGTCCTTGCAACTTAAAATGGGTCAACAGTTAACGATGACCCCTCAGCTGCAGCAAGCTATAAAATTGCTACAGCTTTCGACGCTTGACTTGCAACAGGAAATCCACGATTTCCTAGAGTCAAACCCTCTTCTTGAATTAGACGAAGAGGAAAGCTTTCAACAGGAATCCGTTACCAAAAACTCGGAAATCACTAATGTCGCAGAAACCACTTCGTCTGAAACAAAAGCCGAACAAACTGGCGACGACTCGCGCGTAGAGTCTGAGTGGACGGAGAGTATTCCCAATGAGCTATCGATTGATAGTAACTGGGATGACACGTATCAAAATTCTGCCGCCGCATCTGACTCCCCTTCATTTGAAGGTGACCAAGATTTGGATAGCCGTAATGCCTTACTTGAAAACATCCAAGACCATTTAATTTGGCAGCTCAACCTCACTCACATGTCCGACAAGGATATCGAGATTGCATATGCAATCATAGATAGCGTTCAGCCTGATGGATACCTGTCAACGTCCGTTGAAGACATTTTTGCAGTACTGTCTGTTGATATGGACGATCTAGAGCTTGATGAAGTTGAAGCAGTGCAACACCGCTTGCAGCGATTCGATCCGATTGGCGTCTGCTCACAGGATTTAAGAGAATGTCTATTGGTTCAACTTGAAGCATTTAAAGATCACCCTCTATACCGCAGCACCTTTAACGTGGTAGATCAACATTTGAGCTTACTTGGAAACCGTGACTACGCGCAATTAAGCCGAAAAACTCGGCTCAAAGAAGAGGCGCTAAAGGAAGTTATTACGCTTATCCAGCAACTTAATCCGCGCCCGGGCTCGCTGGTTGATACAAGCGAAACAGACTATGTTATTCCTGATGTGAGCGTCAAAAAGCACAATGGTATTTGGCAAGTAGAGCTCAATAATGACGCATTGCCTCCGGTCAAAATAAACGAAACCTACTCTGCGATGCTCACCACATCAAAGTCCTCTGAAGACGTTTCTTATATTCGAAACTCTTTACAAGAAGCAAAATGGTTTCTGAAAAGCCTACAAAGTCGTAACGAAACACTTCTCAAGGTAGCGAGTTGTATTGTTGCGCGACAAGTCGATTTCTTTGAGGTCGGTGAAGAAGCCATGAAACCAATGGTGCTACATGATGTCGCAGAAGAGGTAGGCATGCATGAATCAACAATTTCACGTGTAACGACTCAAAAGTACATGCATACTCCGCGGGGCATTTTCGAGTTGAAATACTTCTTCTCAAGCCATGTCAATACCGCATCGGGGGGCGAATGCTCCTCAACGGCTATTCGCGCAATGATTAAGAAGCTCGTTGCGGATGAGCCACCTAAAAAACCATTAAGCGATAATAAGCTTGCAATCATTTTGGCAGAGCAAGGTATCCAAGTAGCCCGCAGAACGGTTGCAAAGTATCGCGAAGCGATGAATATTCCACCCTCTAACGAGCGTAAACGACTTATTTAAAGGCTGTTATCATGTCGGTTAGAAATTTAGTAAAGCCAGAATTAGTTTTTGCTAAACAACAAGTTACCAGTAAAAAACGTGTTCTGGAGCAACTCTCTGAAGCAATAGGCTCGCGACTGCATTGTCATGCAGAAGAAGTGTATGATGCTCTCCTTGGTCGAGAAAAGTTAGGTAGCACTGGTATAGGTAGTGGCATTGCTATCCCTCACTGTCGACTTGAGCAAGCAAACCAAGCGGCCATCGTTATTATGTCACTCGATGAGCCCATCGATTTTGACTCAATTGACCGTAAGCCAGTGGACCTGATTTTTGCATTAATTGTTCCTCCCCATCAGTGTGACGATCATTTAGCGACACTAGCGGAGATAGCGGAACTCGCTCAATCAACGGATAAGCTGGCGAAACTACGTCAACAGGCGACTAATGAGGATCTGCAGGCAGCATTCGAATTATCGATATAAGGAATATCTATGTTAGAGCAAACTGTCGAGATTATTAATAAACTCGGGCTTCATGCACGTGCTGCAGGTAAGCTTATTGAAACAACATCGAAGTTTTCGTCAGACATTACCATCGAGAAAGAAGGTAGAAATGTCGATGGAAAAAGTATCATGGCAATGATGATGCTTGCTGCAGCGAAAGGCACAACAATTAAGATCAAGGTTAATGGCGAAGACGAAGAAAAAGCCATGAACGAGATCATAGCATTGATTAATAACCGCTTCGGAGAAGACGAATAATATCGATGAATGAGCCGACAACGCTAGAGCACTTGCAGGCTGTCTCAGACTCACTAGAGTCCGGCGCAACCATGCAGATCAAGTATTTACTTAATGGTGCGTTGCCAGCCCAGGATGTTGCTCGTCTCTTAGAATCGAGCCCGCCTAGAGAAAGAAAGCTTTTGTGGGGGTTAATTGACCACACAAATCAAGGTGAAGTGCTTCCCTATGTAAGCGAAGAAATCAGTATTCAGTTCATGAAGTCCATGGACACTGAACGTCTTCTTGCTGTCTCGGAGCACTTCGACAACGACGATCTCGCAGATATTCTTCAGCAACTACCAGAGACCCTTGTTAAAGAAGTACTAGCCTCCATGACAGCGCAAAATCGCGCGCGTATGGAAGCACTCCTCAGTTATTCTGAGGATTCTGCTGGCGGTCTAATGAATACGGATACGATCACTATCCGCCCTAACATCACTGTTGATATTGTTTTCAGGTTTCTACGCCGGCACTCAGAACTGCCTGAAATGACAGATAGTTTATTAGTTGTAAGCCGTACCGACCGATTTTTAGGCATGCTGCCACTAACTAAGTTGCTTGTCGCCGACGCCGACGCAACGGTTCGTGATATCATGGAAACCGAATGCGATGTCATCTATGCCGACCAAGACGCAGCAGAAGTAGCACAGCTGTTTGAAAAAATGGATTTGGTATCTGCTCCTGTAATAGACCCCGAAACCAAAAAGCTTTTAGGTCGTATCACGATTGATGACGTGGTTGACGTCATTCGCGACGAAGCCGAACACTCAATGTTGTCGATGGCGGGGCTAGATGATGACGAAGACACATTTGCTCCGATCATTCAAACCAGCAAGCGCCGCGCAGTTTGGCTTGGCATTAACCTAGTGACAGCATTTACCGCTTCCTATGTTATTGGTCTATTTCAAGATACATTAGACAAAGTCGTGGCACTTGCTATTCTGATGCCAATTGTAGCCAGTATGGGCGGCATTGCTGGCTCTCAAGTACTCACCTTGGTGATTCGTGGTATCGCACTTAATCAAATAGGCAACGCAAATGCCAAATGGTTACTCAATCGTGAGATCATTGTCGGGTTGATCAACGGCACCCTTTGGGCAGCTGTTATAGCGGCACTTACTTATATGTGGTTTGGTGATATGCAAATTGCATATGTTATTGCTGGTGCAATAGTTATTAATCTATTATTCGCAGCATTAACTGGCACACTTCTACCAATTGCTTTAAAAAAACTTGGAATTGATCCGGCTTTAGCGGGTAGCGTCATCCTAACGACTGTGACTGATGTCGTTGGCTTCTTGTCCTTTTTAGGGCTTGCAACCATATTTTTAATATAGATGAATTAATAATGACAGATTTTGAACATTACGACGAAAACGAAGAAGAGATCAAAAGTAAAACGCAGATAAAGCGTGAGATGGAAGCTCTCCAAGATCTTGGCGCCAAGCTCGTCAAATTAACGCCTGCCCAACGAAAAAAAGTCCCCATGTCTGAAACATTACGTGAAGCGCTTGCTGAAGCTGATCGCATCACCCATTGGGGGGCTCAACGTCGCCATCTACAGTATATTGGCAAGGTCATGCGCACGGAAGATGCTGAAGCAATTGAAAACCGCGTCCAACTATTTGACGCAGCTTCAGCAGCCAATAACAAAAGGTTTCATCAACTCGAAGCGACACGTGACGCTCTCATCGGCGATAACAGCAAAGCGGTACTCGATCAATACATTGATAAGAACCCAAATATTGACATTCAACACCTACGCTCACTCGTACGTATGGCCCAGAAAGAGCACTCTCAAGGTAAAGCAACAACCAACAGCAAGAAACTTTTCAAGTATCTACGTGAGGTACAAGACCAGCAACTTGGCCTGAATTAATTGCTAACTTTTTCAGATACAAGCGATGCCCGATAGCATCGCTTTACTTTATTACTTTCTTCTTCGGACCTGCCAGATAGACGGCTACTTCCGAGGCGTATACTTCACAGGCTTCACATTCGGAGCAGAGAACGGTCCTTTGATTTCATACTGAATACTTGTCACCTTGGAGATCTGATCGCCAATCAATTTATCTGTAATATACAGTAAGCCAGCAATTTGAGGCGTTGCCAACAGTAACCCTGCAACGGGTAAAGTGCTACTTATTGGGATAGTTGCAGTCAATCGCTCATCTAGCGTTTCATTGATTAGATTTGCTTTGCCTGCTAACTGAATCTCCGCAGTCGGCGACAAAACCTGAACCGGTTCTGCGGTATCTAGAATACCCTCTCGGATCACGAGCACACTTGAAAACTCGCTAAATGACATCCCCTCTTCATAAAGATCCGAGAAATCAAACGTCAACCGCTTCAACAACGTATCGACATTGAATATCCCTAACACCTTTAAAAAAGGCGGAAGCTGATCAACTTGATTGAAGTTGCCATCATTAACGTTAAATTTGATACGGCCGTTCAAAGAGGCACGATCAAATGACACCAAAGCCCCCTTCCAGCTCAAGGCCACATCCATCTTATAAGATTTAGACTTTATAAACGGCGTCGGCGAGAACTTACTTGTTAACTCTTGTGCATCAGATCCTGACGTCGCTATCGTTACTTCCACATTAGGTGTATCACCGCCTTGCCAAAAGATTTGCCCATCAAATTTACCGTTTGGTAATTGGGTGGAAATATTATCAATACGGATACTTTCACCAAGATTCACGACGTCTGCACGCCAGTCTCCATATGGACGATTATCAATAAACACCTGATCAAGCTTAATTGCCATTGAAGGAATAATGCCCGGCTGCATGGGGTCTGCCCCATCAGAGTCTTTAGATGAAGAGCTGCCTGTCTTCCAATTAAGGTAGGCTATATGTAGTTGAGGCAGCGTAGAAGCATTTTTCAATTCTACATTCAATTCATCTGATGTAAGAGTAACTGGGTTACCAGCTCTAGAAGCTTGGTAAACCAACTTCACGTTACTTAATTCATTTTGCTCATTAATCGGCACACTGTCCGCTAGGAGGTCAATTGAACGAATCCAACTAGGCACTACTAAAGACATGGGAGCATTTGTACTTGTCTTTGTACCAGCGCCAGCCTCACTGAGCTCACTGATTAATGGCACCCAGTCATGCCAATTAACTATGCTGGTCTGACCACTAAACGCAACGCCAGTCTTCATTTCCTCAACACGCTGAAGCGGCTCAAAAAGAGATAAGCGGCCACTTGTTATCTCCGAGTTAGACAAAAGCAATTCACCATATGCCAATTGCTCTGCAGCAAAATTTATTAATACGTCGCTCTCAAAAACCTTTAAACCTAATGCGAACGGCAGTTCTCGATCAGACCGTTTTGAAAATGGCGCAGGCAGTTCCGACACAAAACCTTCAAGCTGAGACGACACTGATACATCCACCTGCCCACGCTGAGACTTATTAATCGAAAATTCAGCGCTATAGGGGGTAACTCCATTCAATCGACGAATAATAGGTGCGGGCAGATTACGCCACTGTCCCATAGGTTTAGCTGCAACATCCCCTTCTATCTGCCCTAAGACGACAAATCGACCATCTGCTAGGCTTTCAGAGGACAATTTGATATTACTAGTACCGCCTAGAGTATCAACCGAGAACTCAGTATCGAATAAGCCTCGTTTAGACGAAAAATGTAGCATCCCCTCGTCCACATAAGAGGCTAAGTCTATTTCGGGAATATACAATTCATTGTTTTTAAATCTTAGCTCTACTTGAGCAAGGGGCTCACCTAAACCACTCTTTAACGGTACCGACACATCAAAACTACCAGCAACCGCCCCATCAATGTTCCACTGCTCAAAAGGCGCTAAAACAGATTCTTGTAGCGGCGTTTTGTTCAAGGCACCGATCACAGCTGACGCCTGATCATCAACGTTACCTGAAATATTAAGCCAATTAGCCCCCGCCTCGGTTATAGGAACATTAATCGATAATCGGTCCACTGGAAGGCCTGCGAACTCGGCCTCCTTTACAGAAACAGTTAAATCATCACTACCAAGAGATACATTAGCTTTAACATTTGTTGGGTGCGGCCAATTAGGATCAAAAGAGAGCTCATCGACCGCAGCATCTATATCCAATCTAATTAATGGTGGCGTTTCTGATCGTAGTCCTGCACGTAACAAGAAGTCGACTTTACTGGCTTCTCCTCCATACAAATTACTAGCGAGCCAATCACGCAAAGCATCGGATAACGCATTTGTGGGCACAAAAGTTAAACGATCTTCAATGGGTACATTTTGCGCGTTTATGTCTAAAGCAATCCATCCTTCACGCTCGTCTGGCTGCTCCAACCGAAAGGCACCCTGTATGTCGGCTCCGTTGTGAGTAACACTTAAATCCTCACCCGAAACCACAAATGCGTCTTGAAGTTTTCGCCAATATACTTCACCGCTAGCGCGATCTATTGACCACGAGGAATCATAAAGCGTAGGAAATGCTAGCTCAGTTTGATTTGCTAAAAACTCAATATTCCCCTCTACATCGGATAAAGAGAACACCGCGTTGACATCTTTCACAGCCGGGATACCGTTGTATCCTTTTACCGTTGCACCTACTACATTGCTCAAATATTGATAACGCAACTTCTCATCGGATTGCCAAACTCTAATCGCTCCATTTTCAGCGGTGCCCTCCGCATCAAGCCCAGTTAACATTTGACTCAAAAACCAGTCTTTTGGGATAAAACGCAGAGCAAGATCACTCATTATTTGAGCGTCTAATTTGTCAAACACAACATAGCTTCTATCTGATTCGGAATCCAACTCACCTTTGAGCTGTGTTGGACCAAAGCTATGTGTATTATCTGTCCAAACAATATGTGGGGCACTCAAGCTATTGACCCCCCCCTCTCGCTTAAACTTCCAGTCAGATTGTAAATTTATAAAACCACTGTTAGAAAAAGTTGCCTCTATTTCACTGCTCTTAGCTTGAACCTCTAAGCCTCGTCCGGTCTGATAAGTAAGCCAATACTGCCCGGATATCATCGCCGAATTAATCCCTTTATCAGACAATGGCTCCAACCACTCTAGATTAATACGAGTGTTAGGTACGTTTGCATATGCAGTGATCCGTTGTTTTAGAAAACTCGTGAGATCATTATTGATCTCCACCCTGACCTCTAAAGGGCTCCTCGCATCATTAATAAAAATATCGGAACTCAGTAAGGTCTTTGATCTCGCTTTAAGCAAATAACTGTGCGGCAAAGAAAGAGTCTGTTGCGGAAAACGGGGACTATTTAGATGTATCCGCATATCGGCGACGGATACCTGCTGCTGCTCTGTTACATAATTAAGAATCCTTGCGACAGCAATATCTGTATTATCGGCAGCCTTAGCAGAAGACTCCAAACCAGAAAAATTTATCCCCCCCTTGCCATCCTCTTCTAAAAATAGATCGACATCTGAGACAACAACGTCTTTAAATTGTGGGGACAGCGTTAATAGTGTTTTAGGAAGATCTAATTCGAAATGTAATACAGCGATAGAAAGTGCTTGGTCTCGTCCGGGCGTATCAATGGAAATCGCAGACGCCGCTAGTTGAACATTAATACCGTTCATTCGAGCATGTATACCATCCACGTGCACAGGCATGCCCGTCAACTGAGTCAAGTTTTGTTCGATTTGAGGGCGATAGCGGTCAACCATAGGCAGCGCATACTTTGAAAAAAGCACAACACAGGCCAAAATAATCGCACTAATAACAACTAGCCAAAAAACAAGACCAAATACCCTTTTAGCAACCTGCATAGGTAACTATCCTTTATCGTAACACCACATCATATTGATCTTGGGTGTACACTGGTTCGACCTGAAAGCGTATCGTTTTGCCAATAAACGCCTCGAGTTCAGCAACCCCTGCACTTTCTTCATCTAAAAAACGATCTACAACTGATGTGGACGCTAACACTAAATATGTACTTGAGTCATAAGCACGATCAGCGCGTAATATCTCTCGAAACACCTCATAGCAAACCGTCTCGGGTGTTTTAACAAACCCGCTACCACGGCAAGCTCGACACGGTTCACAAAGAATTTGACCTAAGCTTTCTCGAGTGCGCTTACGTGTCATTTCAACCAAGCCTAACTCCGACACGCCTGTAATTTTAGTCTTCGCATGATCGGCATCGAGCACTTTCTCCAGCATTCGGAGCACTTGGCGCTTGTGCTCCTCATCTTCCATATCGATAAAATCGATTATAATGATCCCACCTAAATTGCGTAAACGCAGCTGGCGGCCCAATGCCGTCGCCGCCTCCAAATTAGTTTTATAAATGGTTTCTTCTAAGTTCTTACTGCCAACAAAAGCGCCAGTGTTAACATCAATTGTGGTCATCGACTCCGTTTGCTCTATTAGCAAATAGCCGCCCGATTTAAGCTGAACTTTTCTATCCAAAGCTCTCTGTACTTCATCCTCTACACTGTACAAATCAAAGATTGGCCGTTCGCCCGGGTAATACTCTATTCGTGGCAAAAGATCTGGAATGAAGTCTTCAGCAAATGCACGCAATTTTGCGTAGTTTTCTTTCGAATCAATACGAATTTTTTCTGTCGTGAGACTGACCAAATCACGCATTGTACGTAAATGAAGTGGCAGATCTTCATAAATAACAGTAGGAGCTTTTGAGCCATTTATCCGTTTTTTTACCGATTGCCAAAGACGCGTCAAAAAATTAATATCCGAAAGTATTTCTTCTTCACCAGCACGTTCCGCGGCGGTTCTCAATATATAACCACTCGTCTCATCTCGATCTTTCAATGCGGTCGAAACAAGAGATTTTAGCCGTTCACGTTCATCTTCATCGTCAATACGCTGGCTGACGCCGACGTGTGCTTGATCTGGCATGTACACCAAATATCGAGAGGGGATCGACAAATGAGTGGTTAGGCGAGCCCCTTTTGTACTAATCGGGTCCTTTGTTACCTGAACAACCAACGACTGCCCTTCTCGCAAGTAGTCACCTATTTGATCACTTGGATTTACGGCATCACGGTCGGCGACTTCAGAGACATGAATGAACGCAGCACGCTCAAGACCAATATCAACAAAGGCTGCCTGCATACCAGGCAATACGCGCACTACTCGACCTTGGTAGATATTTCCGACTATCCCTTTTCTACTAGATCGCTCTATATAAACTTCTTGTAATACACCGTTTTCGACCAACGCAACGCGAATCTCCATAGGTGTAACATTAATCAGTACATCTTCACTCACGAACATTCTCCTTCAGTGCGCTGACACCAAACTCACTCAATAATTGCGACAGCTCATAGATAGGCAAACCTACCACCGCCGAAAACGACCCAGAAATATGGCGTACAAATACACCTCCAACGCCCTGAATAGCATATGCACCGGCTTTATCGGCTGGCTCGCCTGTTGCCCAATACTGCTCTATCTCTAGATCTGAAATCTCTCTAAACTCAACTTCTGTCACGACATTCCGCGTAACAACTCGATTTAAACCACCATCACAAACACACAACGATGTCATAACTCGGTGAACTGCACCTGACAGAGACCGAAGCATTGCATGAGCTTCATTGCGCCCAGCAGGCTTACCCAGAATCGTCTCTCCAAGCACAACACTTGTATCCGAAGCAATTACCACATCCCGTACAGCCAAGCCATTCATTCTAATCGTAGCTTCTGCCTTTTGGCGTGCCATGCGCAGCACATACTCTTCAGGTTGCTCAAGCCGATAAGGCGTTTCATCGATATCCGCAGGCAATACCGAAAACTCTTTAACCAGATCCCCTAGCAGAGCCTTTCTTCGAGGTGAAGCAGACGCAAGTACAATCATGTCTAACAACCTATTGAATAGAGTATAGCCTTCGTATACTACGCAATATTATAAAACACCAAGGCCACAGTAACGCAGTAATAATGGCAGGCATGAAAATCATCAAAGTCGGCTCAGCATCCCCAGAATAGTGATCAAGCCAAAAGCCGATGAGTTGATTGATACTAACAAGCAAGAATATGAACATCGCTTGCTGCCATCTCCGATACATACGTAAGCGCTTGTAAAGGACGGCACACATAAACGTAATGAGGACATACGTCAGAGAGTGATAACCAATGACTCCGCCTTGTAACAGGTCAACCAATAGACCTAAAAACCACGCTACTCCCACACCAACTCGTAAAGGCAACGCAATGACCCAGTACAGGACAACTAGCAACGCCCATTCGGGTCTGAACCAAACAAGGTGCGACGGAAAAGTAAGGCCTTCTAGCATTAGAGCAACAATGAACGTCAGACAAAAAACAAAGGATGATTTCATCTATTTTTCCTCCGTGGTCGGCCGCTCTATCAACATTACATGTCGGCTACGACCTAGCTGTGCCAACGGTACCACGTCAACATCAGCGTAAGATTTACCAGGTATGTGCTGGACACCTCTTACAACACCTACGGGGTAGCCACTCGGGAAACGCTCATCAAGACCGCTTGTGGTCAAAATATCGCCTTTTTTAATATCCGCTGTATGAGGAACACTCATTAGCTCCATTCGCTTAAGATCCCCGGTACCGCGCAAAACACTCCGAAATCCTGTTCTTGCTAGCTGTACAGGGACAAAATGACTGGCATCGGCGATCAATAAAACTCGGCTGGTATACGCCGACGTTTCAACCACTTGCCCCAGTACCCCTGTTGCATCAAGTACTGGCTGCCCGACATACGCGCCGTTAGAGAATCCTTTATCAATTAATAGCTTGTGGGAGTAGGCGTTTTGGTCGAACCCGATCACTTCCGCCATAACTATTTTCTCTTCAACACGCTGAGACGCATCTAGTAGCTCCCTCAGCCGAACGTTTTCTGCCTTTAAAGAGGTTAGGCGCTGAAGTTGCCCTCTGAGCATTAACAACTCTGCATTAAGCTCTTCATTTTGTGCTACTAGCCCTTCACGACTTTCTAAACGCATGTCAGCCCAACTCAACATCTTCTGCGGCATACTAACCACAACTTGAATCGGCGTCACAAGCCAAGTGAGATACGGCCGTATCGGAGCAAATGCTTTGAACTGTAAATCTGCCACAATCATGGCAATAGAGATAAGAGCCAGCACAACAAATCTTGCGCTGGACACCTTATTTGAGAAGGAAACAGAAGTGCTAATGGGTCAAGCTCCTAACTTACTCGCTCTCAGCTGAGAACAATTCCGAAGCGTGCTTATCCATCATTTCTAAAGCCATGCCGCCGCCACGAGCAACACACGTCAATGGATCATCCGCAACAATGACAGGCAACCCTGTTTCTTCACTGATAAGACGATCTATTTCTCGTAACAAAGCACCACCACCTGTTAATACTAAGCCCGACTCTGCAATATCGGCTGCCAATTCAGGTGGAGATTGTTCTAACACACCTTTTACCGCTTGAACAATTTGAGCCAATGGCTCTTGTAAAGCGTCTAAAATTTCTTTGCTTGTTAACGTGAACGCTCGCGGAACACCTTCTGCAAGATTACGGCCGCGTACGTCAATTTGTAAATCTTCACCAGTATGGTAAGCCATACCAATTTCAGTTTTGATACGCTCTGCGGTCGCGTCACCAATCAAACTACCATATTGACGACGTACATAAGTTGTAATCGCTTCATCAAATCGGTCACCACCAACACGGATAGATTCCGATGTAACAATGCCATTTAGGGAAATAATCGCTATTTCAGTCGTACCACCACCGATATCGATCACCATAGATCCAGATGCTTCGGCAACTGGAAGTCCCGCGCCGATTGCAGCTGCCATAGGCTCTTCAATAATATAGACTTCACGCGCACCAGCTCCCAATGCGGATTCTTTTATCGCTCGACGCTCTACTTGTGTGGATTTACAAGGCACACACACTAAAACACGGGGGCTTGGTTTTAGGATACTGTTTTCATGTACCTTTGAAATAAAATATTGAAGCATCTTTTCAGTAACATGAAAGTCTGCAATCACGCCATCTTTCATCGGGCGAATCGCAGTAATGTTACCCGGTGTTCTACCTAACATGCGCTTCGCATCTGCACCAACAGACGCTACAGTTTTCTGATTTCCATTGTGGCGAATCGCAACAACAGACGGCTCATCCAAGACAATCCCACGATCGCGCACGTAAATAAGGGTATTGGCTGTCCCCAAGTCGATGGATAGGTCGCTAGAGAACATTCCCCTAATTTTTTTAAACATGAATTTCTACACCCTGAAAAGATCCATTACGAATAGTCAGAAAATGTAACAATCGGTACCCCGAAGAGCAAGGCGAAACCGCATAAATGTTCGAATTCTTTACTCTTATATCTTTGTTTATTGGTGGTTTTTCAGACTAGATCGTTCTAAACGATATTTTTGACCTGTAAGCTTTCTACCCATACGCAATAGCGATACAATAAAATCATTTTTCGAAAACCGACAAATTAGGTGAATCATGTCTCTAGATAAGCAAGACGTGCAAAAAATAGCCCATCTCGCTCGTTTATCGTTGAGCGACAGCGATGCTGAGCAATACAAAGACTCATTGACGAGCATTTTAGACTTGGTTGCTCAAATGCAATCAATAAATACTGACGGTGTTGAGCCATTAGCTCATCCGCTAGAAGCGAAACAGCGTTTACGTGATGACATTGTCACTGAAGAAAATCGACGCGACGCTTTTTTAGCAAACGCCCCGCAAACCGAAGCTGGTCTATTCCTAGTCCCCAAAGTTATTGATTAAGAGCTTATTTCATGGTTGATCAAAGCATTACATCGCTCGCTAAGAAGCTGCGAGCAAAAGAAACCTCGAGCGTAGAACTAACACAAGATTTCTTAAGCCGAATCAAACAATTCGACGGCCAGCTAAATAGCTATATTACAATTAGTGACGAAATAGCGCTTGCTCAGGCCGAGGCTGCTGATAAAAAGCTTGCCGCGGATGATAACGCATCCCTATTGACTGGAATTCCAGTTGCCCACAAAGATCTTTTCTGTACCAATGGGATATTAACTACCTGCGCCTCAAAGATGCTCAACAATTTCGTACCACCATACGAATCTACTGTAACGAGCCGTATGCAGGCTTCAGGTGTCGTGACTCTTGGGAAAACCAACATGGATGAGTTTGCAATGGGCTCATCCAACGAAAACAGCCATTATGGTGCAGTCAAAAACCCTTGGAATCTTGAGAAGGTTCCTGGTGGTTCATCTGGTGGCTCAGCGGCCGCCGTTGCAGCAGGGTTGTGCGTTGCTGCAACTGGTACCGATACCGGCGGCTCGATTCGTCAACCTGCTTCCTTTTGTGGTATCACCGGTCTGAAACCAACTTACGGGCGCGTTTCTCGCTTTGGCATGATTGCTTACGCCTCCAGTCTTGACCAAGCTGGACCAATGGCACGCTCTGCAGAAGATTGCGCCCACATACTTCAATCCATCGCAGGCTTTGATGCAAACGACTCAACCTGTTCTGACATCGCCACTGAAGACTACACAGCCAGCATAGATGCTCCGTTAGATGGGCTCATCATAGGCCTTCCTAAAGAATACTTTGGCGATGGTTTAGACAACGATGTGGCAACAGCGATACAAAATGCCGTGAAAGAATTCGAAAAGCTGGGAGGCAAGGTTAAAGAAATATCCTTACCGAACCTCAACTTAAGCATTCCATCTTACTACGTCATTGCTCCGTCAGAAGCGTCATCCAACCTATCTCGTTTTGATGGGGTCCGTTATGGCTATCGTTGCGAAGATCCTAAAGATCTCATGGATATGTACAAGCGTTCACGTGGTGAAGGATTTGGAAAAGAAGTTCAGAAACGTATTATGGTCGGCACTTACGCCCTGTCTGAAGGCTATTACGATGCTTATTATTTAAAAGCTCAACGTATTCGTCGACTGATCAAAGAGGACTTCGTTAAAGCATTTGAAGAAGTAGATGTTATCATGGGCCCTGTCGCCCCTACTACCGCATTTGGTATTGGCGCGAAGACCGATGACCCAATCGCAATGTACCTTGAAGATATCTATACCTTATCTGTCAATCTAGCAGGTATTCCTGCCATGTCAGTACCAGCTGGCTTTGCGAACGGAATGCCTGTCGGTCTACAAATCATGGGCAATTACTTCAGCGAAGCGAAGCTACTCAATGTGGCGCATAAATTCCAACAGGCCACTGACTGGCATACGAAAAACCCTAGCTTGGTAGAAGGAGCATAGTCATGAATTGGGAAGTTGTAATTGGCCTTGAGATTCACGCTCAACTTGCGACCAAGTCGAAACTTTTTTCAGGTGCTGCGATAGGTTTTGGTGCAGAACCAAACACTAACACGACGCTGGTTGACCTCGGCATGCCCGGAGCCTTACCCGTTTTCAATAAAGAAGCGTTGCGCATGGCGGTTATGTTCGGCGCTGCGGTCAATGCAAAAATAGGCATGACATCCGTTTTCGCGCGGAAAAACTACTTTTATCCAGATCTTCCAAAAGGCTATCAAACCAGTCAGATGGATCATCCAATCGTCGGTGAAGGCTTTTTAGACATTACTTTAGATGACGGTACTGTAAAGCGAGTCGGCATTACCCGAGCCCATCTTGAGGAAGATGCAGGCAAATCACTGCACGAAGATTTCCAAGGAATGACGGGGATTGACCTAAACCGCTCAAGCACCCCACTGCTTGAAATAGTTTCTGAGCCAGATATGCGCTCGGCAAAAGAAGCAGTTGCGTACGTCAAAATGATTCACTCTATCGTGACGTATTTAGGTATCTGCGATGGCAATATGGCAGAAGGCAACATGCGTTGTGATATCAATATCTCACTACGCCCTAAAGGCCAAGCAGAATACGGAACTCGAACAGAGATAAAGAACGTTAACTCTTTCCGCTTTATTGAACGAGCAATTTACACTGAAATTGAGCGACAAGCCGATATTCTTGAAGATGGCGGCAAAATAACTCAAGAAACTCGCCTATATGATCCAGATAAAGACGAAACACGCAGCATGCGCAGTAAAGAAGACGCGAACGATTATCGCTACTTCCCGTGTCCGGATCTACTGCCAGTAGAGCTAACACAGGAATATGTGGATATAATTCGCAATAACTTACCTGAACTGCCGACTCAGAAAGCTGAACGGTTTATGAGGGAATATAAGCTTAGCGAATATGATGCAAATGTTCTTTCCGCTACGCGCGCTATGGCTGACTACTTCGAGAAAGTGGCAGAGATCGCAGGCAATGCAAAACTGGCTGCAAACTGGGTGATGGGCGAGCTCAGTAAATATCTTAACACTGAGGGCAAAGATATCACTGAATCTAATGTCACCTCAGAACAGCTTGGTGGATTACTCGTCAGAATCGAAGACAATACTATCAATGGTAAAACCGCTAAAAGCGTTCTGCAGTCTATGTGGGAAGGGGAAGGTTCTGCCGATCAAATCATTGATGCTAAAGGTCTAAAACAGGTAACAGACACTGGAGCGATTGAAGAAATGATCCAAGGCGTATTGGATGCGAATGCGGCTCAAGTTGAACAGTTCCGTGCGTCTGATGAAGATAAGCAGAAGAAAATGATCGGTTTCTTTATGGGGCAAGTAATGAAAGCGTCTCAAGGAAAAGCGAACCCTGGCAAGGTCACACCGATTCTCAACAAGCTTTTAAAAGGTTAAGTTGCAGAATCGCTACTTACCAATAGAAAGCCAAGCACATAGTTCCTTGGCTTTCTATTATGTACAGAGTTCTATACAGTCTTTTCCGGCTTTCTTAGCTCGATACAAATGACTGTCCGCCGTATCAAGCATATCACTCAAATTTTGCTTTTCCGTTGTACAAACCCCTACGCTGCAGGTCACAGCTAGATCGCATTCCGTAAACAAGCGATTGCGTACGCTCGTCATAAAGCGAGCCATATCAACACAAAAAGTAGTTTGATTCCTATTGGAAATGATTGCGAATTCTTCACCACCATAACGCCCGACGAGATCCGATCCAAAATGCTTAATTAATAGAGCGGAAAATTGCTGAAGCAGCTGATCTCCGACCCTATGCCCGAAATTGTCGTTCACTTGCTTGAAGTTATCAACGTCAACCATAGCAACCGATATTTCATTCGAATCTAGAAACATCGTCTCCCCTTGATTAAACAAGTAACGCCGGTTATAGATGTTTGTCAGGGCATCTAAATTCGCTGAATCTCGAATTTGCTCCAGCATTTCTTGTGAGTCCAAGTTTTGAAAAATTCGACAAAAGAACTCCTCGTGATAGAACGGTTTCCTCAAGAAATCATTAGCGCCATTTTTAATAAAACGCGCGGATAAGATCCCATCACCACTGGATGACAAACCTATAAAGACAACATCTTGAAAACGACGATCCATCCGCACCTGCTTCACCAGCTCGCAACCGTCCATTCTTGGCATCTTATGATCAGCAATGATTAGCTTTATATCTTGATCTTGCGCCAGAACCTGCAGCGCATCAACGCCATCTGTTGCAGTCAGTAGCTTGAATTGAAGTTTGCGTAACAACGAACAAATGTAGGCTGAACTAGTAGAGCTATCCTCTACCACTAGTACTTTTATAGAAAGGTTTTTTCTAAGGCGATCAAGTAGATTTACCACCTGATTGTAGGCAAAGCGAGAGTCTTTGGTGATGTAGTCGATCACACCTTTATCCAGCAAATTCGAGCGCAATCCCTCATCGAAATTACCAGTTAGGACTATCGCAGGAACATTATGCTTCAGAACAAGCTCAACTGCTTCACCCGAGGCCGCATCGGGCAGGTTTAAGTCAACAACCGCCGCAAAAAACGTTTCACCTTCTGCCAGCCTCGCTTGGGCCTCAGAATAGTCAACGCACATAACGCATCGAAAATAAGAGTGCTCTTGAAGCAGCTTGCTAAGAACTTTTCTAACAACTCCGCTATCCTCAACCACCAATATGTTATACATTCTGAATTCTCTAATCGCGAGTCTGATGTAGGCCTATCAAATATTGTATATTTGCACGCTTACTTGTATGTAACAGAACCGTGTCAATTTGTAATAGTGAGCTATGAACTGTCGACCCTTCTGCGGCGCTTGCTGCATTGCACCATCTATTACCAGCTCGATCCCTGGCATGCCCGATGGGAAGCCTGCTGGAGTTCCATGCATTCATTTGGATGCAGAATTCCGCTGCGCCCTCTTTGGAGATCCGTCTCGACCTGAAGTCTGTGCTAAATTTGATGCAGAAGAGTATGTTTGTGGCGAAGACCGAGAGCAAGCACTACACATAATCAGTGACATGGAAGACATGACTACACCTATTATTAATACTAAGGAGCTTAGATGAACTTACGGTTTAAAGAATTGGGCGCAGCCGTTGTGATGAGCGCAATACTTGCAGGCTGCTCATCAAGCGGATCACGCTCAGGTGGAGAGATCCCATCATTCGTAACAACACCTCCTTCTGAATCCCAAATTGAAGACAGTGTTCGTAGGCAGGTCACTTTAATGCTTGAGGCCTTTACTCCAATCGCGGGCCAGGCATTGCCTAATAAGAGTGTGTTAGAGGCATACGAATTTCGTGACTTTGAGCCGATATGGATACACGATAAAAAGCTCGATTTATCAATATACAAGTTAATATCGACCTTAGAGACTGCACAAAGTCATGGTCTAAATCCCATTCACTACCACATTGACACTCTAAAAGAATACTTAGATCTGCCGTCCCCCACTTCGCAACAGTTAGCAGAGCTTGATGTGATCGCGACTGTTGCTATGTCTAGCTTTGCTCACGATCTCTCGATTGGTCGGTATGAACCACAATTGATCGACCCAAACTGGCAGCTAGATGCCCCCAGCAAAGACTGGAAGAATCTACTTTTTATAGATTCACCAAGCGATATGGTGAATTACCTTCCTCTACTCGCTCCACGTCAACCTGAGTATCAGGTACTACAACGCTGGCTTGTCTATTATCAAGAACTCGCACAAAAGGAAGGTGACATTCGTGTCGACGTAGGCGTACCTCTGACCGAAGGAGACGAGGGTCCCCGAGTTGCTCAACTACGTGCGCGTTTGGTTCAACTTGGCGATATTCGATTTTCTACACGAAAAGTAAACGAAGATTACTTTGGAGCAGAGTTAAAGGCCGCTTTAATACGCTTTCAACAACGTCACCATTTAACGGCAGACGGCGCTGCAGGGTCGCAAACCATCCAAATGCTAAATGTACCGCTAGAAGAAAGGGCCAAACAGATTTCGTATAACCTAGAACGATGGCGCTGGCTACCTTCAGAGATGGAAGAAAACCGTATCTGGGTCGACCTTACAGATTACACAGCACACATTTTTCTGAATGGTCAGAATGAAAGCATGAAGGTGGTGATCGGCAAGCCTGAGCGTCGTACAAATGTATTCTATGGACGAATGACTTATATGGTAGCCAACCCTACATGGCGAGTACCGCACCGAATCGCACAAGAAAACTTATTGCCAAAGTTACAACAAGACCCTAACTATTTAGGAAAGCGCGGCTTTAAAGTATTCTCAAGCTGGAGCATTGGTGCAAAAGAACTCGACCCTACCACCATTGACTGGAAGAACATCGACCCCGATCGGCTAAGCTATCGCTTCGAGCAAGCGCCAGACGAAGGTAACGCACTAGGGGCTTATAAGTTTATGTTTCCAAATAAGTTTGACATCTATCTTCATGACACACCATCTAAGCATCTGTTTCGTGAAGCCGATCGGGCATTTAGTTCAGGTTGTATTCGTTTAGAAAAGCCTGCCCATTTCGCAGACTTAATCGCTGGGAACTCGAGTAAACAAAAAGATGCACTGCTGAAAGCTAGGCAATCCAGAGAAACAACGGTGATTTCGCTGGAAGAATCACTTCCTGTGTACTTGGTGTATTTTACCGTCGTTCCAAATGCTAATGGCATGCCGGAATTTCGCAATGATGTGTACGATCGTGACCCATTAATGGAAGAAGCGATGGGTTATATACCATTTAAACCGTCTGAAAGTTTGTAATAAATAGGGGGGAGCTTTTTGGCTCCCCCTATTAACGCTAACTCCAGCTCTTTAATGAACCATAATACAAACGGTAATTTCTTCGCGGTCATGATACAAATGCTTATACTGCATTTCATATCGCATTTTCTTCTGCGATAGCTGACCTGCAATCAACTCCAGACATTGACTTACTTCTTGATAACGCTTTTTCATCGGCAATTTAAGATTAAATATGGCACGCTGAGTCCAACCTTCACTCAACCATTTCGCCATAAGCTCGGCAACAAGAATGGGGCGTTCGACCATATCACACACTAGCCAATCGACTTTAACAGGTGGTTTAAATTTAAAGCCGTCCTCGGCCATGTGTGACACCAACCCAGTGTCCATCAGCTCTTTTTGCATCGGCCCGTTATCCACGGCGAACGTATGAATGCCTCGAATAGCAAATTGGTACGTCCAACCACCGGGTGCAGCACCCAAATCAACCGCATGCATGCCTTCGTATAAGTCTTTTTGACGGCGCGCTTCTGGTACAAATTGCAGCAATGCTTCTTCAAGTTTCAATGTCGAACGACTCGGCCCGTTCGTTGGAAACCTGAGGCGACGAATCCCAAGCGGAAACTCTGAGCGACAAGAAGCGTAGCTGACACCAAGATATGCTTGAGAACCCTCCATGAAAAACACGTGATGACGAACACCTACTGCTTTTTTACGTAACAACCCTGCTTTTTTCCAACCTGTCCGCAAAGGCTTATCAATCTTTTTAATCAATCCAGCCATGGCTTTTGCTTCATTTGTATCCGCCGTTTCAAACCAAAGATCTTCGGCCAAAGGTAATTCACGCGCAGCTTCAAGTAACGCTTGAACACGCCCTCCCTTTTCGAAATCAATCACATCATTAACTGCGAGAATTTGACGAGCGAAAATCAAATGATTGAAAGAGAGCTTAGCAATTAGAGCTTCAGCCCCTGAAGCCTCTCCCGTATTAAAAATGATAAAACCTTGATTCTCTGAGGGTGTTCCATAGCCATAAAAACCTAGTTCTGCCGCTTTTTCTGTAATTTCAGCCAATGCATCTTTTTCAAACCCAGCACGACAGTAGATAAGTATATTTTTCATATTAAGAGTTAGACTTTTTAGGAATCGTGAATTTTGGCCAACTAACCTGACCCATGATGTAACGCTCGTTGTAGATTGACTGAGCACTTTCAGTGAAATGCACGCCTTGTTCAGGCCACGAATAAAATGAATAGGGCTCCCCACCCCAACAAAAAGACAACATCGCAGCGTGCAAATATCCGCGATCAGCCGACTCACCACCGTAACGTTCATCCCCCAAGATAGGCGCACCTAAACTTTTTAGCGCCACACGTATTTGATGTGTTTTACCTGTTAAGGGCCGAACCCAATAGTAGCGCAACCCCCTATCCGAAAAGCTAAAGAACTGTGTGGCGGCATAATTACTGGCCTCGTTTGTCAGACCCCATTGCCCTCGCCGACTAGGCTGCATTCCACCTGATATTGTACCTTGCTTTTTAGAAGGTTTTTTCGCTGATACTGCGATGTAGCGCTTTTCTACCATATGCTGCTCAAAAAGCTCTCCAAATAATCGAGCAGCCGCTTTATTCGTTGCAAACAAAAGTAGACCTGAGGTCATTTTGTCTAAGCGATGCACAGGGTAGAAGATTTGATCTGGAAACTGAGCAGAGAGTTTTGCTACAAATCCCTCACCCTCTTCAGAGTGAAAACTTTCGCCCGCTGGTTTAGAAACAATCCAAAAATCAGGATGTGTAAAGCATGGAGTGATTGGTGGCATTATCTTCTTAATGAATTATCGAGGACGGCTCGTTTGCGCCCACTGTTGCGCTCATTATAAAGGGACTGACTCACATGTGCTAATACCTCATCAAGCGCCAATACAATTAATCCTTACTATTTTCCTCGACACATTCGATACCTGCCCCACAACAAGACAAAATATGTTGTAAGAAGTCCATCACTTCACGCCCAATAATAAACCGATCGGTCAAAATTAAGCACCATTGGGAGGCACATCGTTTTCGATCAAGTCAAAACAAGGCAAAATGTTTAACTTTTTTTCATTACATAAAGCTGACCATGCAGACAAACAAACTGAAATTTCGTATTCTTCGCGCCCTACTGACAAAGATACTCAACTTGCTAATACTGGCACGAATATTGAACAACGCAATCAGGGCTATGTGCCTGTGATTACTATTCATGGTAATTCAGAACTCGCGATGACGCTTCTGTCACTGTATTACCTGGTAACGCCGTAAGGTAAGACGATTTATGGTTATCGCCCTATTAAGATGGGCAAAATGTTGTGTATCTATTCGCGTCTAAACTCAATTATTCAGAGAATTAACGGTGTCGGAAACATTGAAAAAACAGAGTTCTAAATTTCGATTAGAATTACTGAATATCACTAAACAGTACCCCGGATGTCTTGCAAATGATCAAATTTGCATGAATCTAATGCCTGGTGAGATTCATGCGTTACTAGGGGAAAATGGGGCAGGCAAAAGCACCCTAGTCAAAACAATCTATGGGGTCGTCGCTCCTGATTCGGGGCAAATCATTTGGGATGGGCATGAAGTTGATATCAAATCTCCATCTAAAGCGCGTGACCTCGGCATTGGAATGGTGTTTCAACACTTTTCCTTGTTTGAAACACTAACAGTTTCCCAAAATATCGAACTGTGCTTAAGTCCAGAACAATTGAGCTCAATTGGGGATTTAGCAGGCCGAATTCAAGAGTTATCCAAAACTTACGATTTACAAGTCGACCCGACTCGATATGTTCATTCACTTTCCATCGGTGAACGTCAACGTGTTGAAATCATGCGCTGCCTTGTACAATCCGTAAAATTACTGATATTGGATGAGCCCACCTCAGTGCTTACACCTCAAGAGGTCGCCGGCTTATTCGATGTACTGCGCAAGCTTTCAAAAGAAGGCTGCAGCATCATGTTTATTTCCCACAAGCTGCATGAAGTCACTGAGATTTGCCATAAAGCCACAATACTACGTGGAGGTAAGCTGGTGGGCACATGCTCCCCAGCAGAAGAGACGCCAGCAACGATTGCTAAAATGATGGTTGGAGATCTAGCGGAGCAAGATGCTGGGTACACAAAGGCCACCGGTGAGCACATCATTTTTTCAGCGATTGGACTAAACCTCCCCGCTAAGCACCCTTTCGGCACATCACTCAAAGACATTCAATTTGATATGCGTAAAGGCGAAATTTTAGGCATTGCAGGTGTCGCTGGTAATGGTCAAGAGGAGTTGATGTCGATCATCAGCGGTGAAGATAATCGCACCGTAAACAACGCAATAACGCTGGATGGCAAAGACATCAGCACTTTAAATGCAGGTAAGCGACGAAAGATGGGGTTGGCATATGTCCCAGAAGAACGCCTAGGTCGTGGTGCGGTACCTGACATGAGTTTAAGCGAAAACACGTTACTAACCCACAGCTCGGGCTTTGTGTCAAAAGGCCTCGTTAATTGGAATGCAGTAAAGCAATACGCAAAGGCGCTAATCAACGACTATAGCGTTAAATGTCATGGCGAGTTCTCTGAAGCAAAAAGCTTAAGTGGCGGTAATTTGCAGAAATTCATTATGGGCCGAGAAATAGGTCAAAACCCAAAAGTTTTAATCTGTGCCCACCCTACTTGGGGAGTTGACGTAGGCGCAGCACTCGCGATTCATCAAGCGCTGCTAGAATTACGAGATCAAGGCGCTGCTATTTTACTCATATCGGAAGATATCGACGAGTTATTCTTACTGGCAGACCGTATGTCCGCGATATGCAATGGACACCTCTCTCCAGTTGTTCGCACTGAAGAAACAACCATTGATCAGATAGGTCAATGGATGGCGGGGACATTTATTGAAAGCAACCCGTCGTCACAGGAGGTAAACGCATGATTCGCGTTCAAGCTCGTACCGAGCAAAGTACATTGATGGCATTTGCATCACCCGTTTTAGCCATTGTGTTAACGCTTATCTTTGGCTCCATATTATTTTCCGCACTGGATAAAGACCCTGTTCAAGCACTGCATGTACTCCTCATTATGCCACTCTCCGATGCATATAATATTAGCGAGATGTTCGTGAAAATGGGGCCCCTTTTACTGTGCGCTGTTGGCTTGTCGCTATGCTATCGCGCCAACATGTGGAACATAGGAGCCGAGGGTCAACTCTTGGCGGGAGCTCTTGGTGGAAGCGCCATGGCATTGCAATTTGTTGACTCAAACTCCGTGTTTGCGCTGCCTCTGACATTATTAGCAGGCGTTGTATCAGGTATGTTATGGGCAGCTATTCCAACTTTCTTAAAACTCAACTTTAATTCCAATTTGATCCTGACCACGATTATGCTGAATTACATCGCCCTCTATTTGTTAATTTGGGCGGTTCATGGTCCCCTCCGCGATCCGCAAGGATTCGGCTTTCCAGAATCAGCACTGTTTTCTGATGCGACATTATTGCCTGTTCTAACCGATCAAGGACGCGTTCATTTAGGCGTAGTATTTGCTAGCGTGTTTGCCCTAGTCGCATGGCTTATTCTGAGTAAAACCCATCTGGGCTTTAAGATCCGTGTATATGGATCTGACGCGCCTGCTGCGCTTTATGCTGGTTTCAGTTCTAAGGCGATTAGTTGGTTTGTGATGCTTTTTGCAGGAGGGTTAGCGGGACTAGCAGGCGTATCTGAAGTTGCAGGCCCAATAGGACAGCTTACTCCTGTTGTGTCACCCGGTTATGGTTATGCAGCCATCATTGTGGCCTATCTCGGACGATTACATCCTGCTGGAGCCATTGTTGCCTCGATCTTTTTAGCGATCCTTTATATGGGTGGCGACTTAGCGCAGATCGAAATGGGGATTCCTATCGCCGTTGTTGGTATGTTCCAAGGCGTATTATTGTTTTTTCTATTGGCCTGCGATTTTTTCATTCGCTACCGTCTAGTATCTACCCGCGATCAGGTCGCATAGGAGCCCAGCATGGATATCGATTTAATCACTCAAATTCTGTTCGCTGCAGTCAAAACAGGTACTCCTTTGCTATTTGTTGCATTGGGTGAAGTGATCTGCGAGAAAACAGGAGTACTTAATCTAGGCCAAGAAGGCATGATGCTAATGGGCGCGGTGGTTGGCTTTATGGCCGCATATGGCTCAGGCAATGCAGGGATAGGTATTATTGGCGCCATGCTGATCGGTTCAGCGATGAGCCTGATTTTTGGCTTTCTAGTACTACACCTCGGGGCCAATCAAGTGGCAACAGGCCTTGCATTGACCATTTTTGGTACCGGATTAAGTGCTTTCATAGGCTCCAGCGTAGTCGGCCATACTATCCCTGGGTTTCAACCGATGCATATCCCTGGACTTTCTGAATTGCCAATCGTTGGTAAAGCGCTATTTAGCCATGATCCTCTAGTGTATCTCGCCGTAGTAATGGCTTTTTTAGTCAGCTATGTTGCAAATAGAACTCGACTGGGCCTTACGATCAAAGCCGTTGGCGAAAATCCACATGCAGCTAACGCCATTGGTATAAAAGTGCTACGTGTACGTTATTTAGCGGTAATGTTTGGCGGTGCGATGGCTGGATTAGGGGGTGCGTATATGTCGCTCGTCTACACTCCTATGTGGGTAGAAAATATGACAGCTGGCCGAGGCTGGATAGCCCTTGCTTTAGTGGTATTTGCTTCATGGCGGGTTGGGAACATCGTCCTGGGCGCGTACCTCTTTGGGGTCGCAAGTATTATGCACTTGGTACTGCAAGGTATGGGGTGGTCCATATCACCAAACTTACTCGCTATGTTGCCTTACGTTGCCACCATTGTGGTGATGGTTCTGATCAGTGCCGATCAATTCAAAGAAAAGCTGTTAGCACCTCGGTCACTGGGAAAACCATTTGACCCTCGGCAAATGGCATAGGATGTTGTTAGTTAACTAGGTATTGAACCGTGTAAATCGCCTTCGGGCACAAAAGGAGCAAAAAATGAAACTGAAAAGTTTACTCGTGGGCTTAGGCCTTCTAGCAGGTATGGGAACTGCTTATGCAGAAGATGACCCATTTAAAGTCGGATTTGTCTACGTAGGTCCAGTTGGAGATCTTGGTTGGAGTTACGAGCATGATCGAGGTCGTAAAGAGCTAGAGGAGTACTTCGGCGACAAAGTTGAAACAACTTATGTCGAGAATGTGCCAGAAGGTGCAGACGCTGAGCGAGTTATCACTCAATTAGCTAAAGCGGGTAACGACCTGATCTTCACAACATCTTTTGGTTTCATGAACCCAACGATAAAAGTCGCAAAACGCTTCCCCAAAGTGACTTTTGAGCATGCGACGGGTTACAAACGAGCGAAAAATGTAGGCACGTACGTTTTACGTACCTATGAAGGACGTTATGTATCAGGTGTTGCCGCTGGCATGCTAACCGAAACTGACACCATCGGCTACATTGGTTCCTTCCCTATCCCAGAAGTTATTCGAGATATCGACTCTGCATTTATGGGAGCAAAGAGCGTTAATCCAAATGTAAAAATGAAGATTGTTTGGGTGAATTCTTGGTATGACCCAGGTAAAGAAACCGATGCAGCCAATGCTTTGATGGACCAAGGCGTAGACGTTTTATTGCAACATACGGACAGCCCAGCCCCTCTGATCGCAGCAGAAAAGCGTGGCGCACGTGCCGTAGGGCAAGCGTCTGACCAGAGCCAATTTGCTCCTAAAGCGCATATTTTCTCAGTACGTGACGATTGGGCTCCCTACTACATCAGTGTTGTAGAAGCCGTCATGAATGGCACGTATAAACCGTCAGACTATTGGGGTGGTTTCCAAGAAGATATGCTCAGCCTAGCCTCTATAAACGATAATCTTCCAGATGATGTTCGTGCGAAAATAGACGAAACATATGAAAAAATTAACTCTGGCGAGTTCCATCCATTTACAGGCCCGATCACTGATAATAAAGGCAACGTAGTTGTACCGGAAGGACACACACTGACCGATCAAGAACTGGCGCAAGTAAATTGGTATGTTGAAGGTATCACCGACGAGATTCCACGCTAAGACAATGGCGCAATACGACTGATCCTAAGGGGTAAAACGAATTTCGTTTTACCCCTTTTTTTCGCCCTCCTTATCATTATGTTATGATGCCCAAAATCACGTAGAGTCAGAAACCATTACTATGATCAGTACCTCAGAATACTTTCGCCAAACCAGCCAAGCACGATACGATTTGTTTATTGAACACCTTTATAAAGGCGAACCTTGCTTTACCCTTGCTGACGCAGAAGGTTGCTTAATTTTGACCGTTGCCAATGAAAAAGTACTACCACTCTGGCCGACTTCTGATATGGCTACTGATTGGGCAGCCAAAGAACATAGTGGCTTTAGTGCTTTTGAAATAGGTCAACAAGACCTAGTCGAAAAGTGGCTACCGGGGATGAGTAATGATGGCTTTAGTGTTGGGGTAGCACCAAACATGTCCGGCGAAGGCATCGTTGTGCAAGCAGGCGAATTTTTGCAAGATATCCAAGGATAATTAAAAAGAGGCGCACGATATGTCTTCATCTTTCTTGTTACGATACGTAGGGCTCTCGATGCTGAGCTTTGCGCTGGTGGCTTGTAGCTCATCGCCGACTGGACGCAATCAACTAGTCCTTGTGCCAGAAGATCAACTGAATCAAATGGGTGCCCAGTCATTCGAACAGATTAAATCTGAAACGCCTAAATCAGACAATGAGATACTGACCCAACACGTTCAATGTGTTGCAGATCGTATTATTTCGGTACTGCCAGATAAATATAAACAGCAAGCTTGGGAAGTTATTCTTTTTGACGATCCACAAATCAATGCATTTGCTTTACCTGGTAATAAAATTGGTGTGTATACAGGGCTTTTAGAGGTTGCAGAGAACCAGTCCCAACTCGCTGCAGTGGTTGGTCATGAAGTCGGTCACGTACTAGCGCGCCATGGAAATGAGCGAGTCTCTACTCAACTTGCGACCAGTCAAGCACTCGCCCTCGGCTATCAATTATCCGGAGAAGATTCGGCTGTTAAAACAGCAGTATTTCAAGGTCTTGGTATCGGCGCGCAATTTGGCATTTTATTACCATTTAGTCGCGCTCACGAGACAGAGGCCGATTTAATCGGACTCGACCTGATGGCGAAAGCCGGGTTTAACCCAAGAGAAAGTGCCGAACTATGGCGTAATATGAGTAAGACGGGGTCAAGTAGTACACCAGAATGGATGTCAACACACCCCTCTAACAATACTCGTATCAATACTCTCGAATCATCAATGGATGAGCCATACAGAATCTACAGTGTACTCAAATCTAACAACAACACTGCAAAGTGCTATTAACCGTAAAAAGCTCTTAGCCTTATTTAGGTTAAGAGCTTTTCACTGCACCTACTTAAAGATAGCGACTATGGCTTCTTGACCCAAGCCTGGCACCAACCGTTTGCATCAACTTTATGGCCAGCGAACAATGGACATGCCCCACTCGCTTGATACAACGCGCAGTTTGCGCACTTGCTATTGGCTTTAAAAGCTGGGTGCGACGTCGCTTGAGCGGCGTCTTCTACATAATTCAATGCTTTGGCATTCGGTGCATTAGGATCTAGCATTGGCATCGCAGCAAATGCTGACCGCGAAATCATACTGACACCAAAAGGCGCTACCGCTAACCCCAACAAACCTTTCTTGATAAATGCCCGACGATCTTTATTCTGCATACCCACTCTCCAACGGTTAATGTACACGTAATATACGTAAGTTATTGTCAGACAGACTAAATGCGAAATCATTCTCATGAGGTGATCTAAATCACTTATTGGACACCCTAGGAGTGAATTAAATCATATATTAATCGTTGCGCAGCTTAGCAAAAATTTACGCGCTTCCACTATGCACCCTATCGGTGAACAGGTACCCTGATTACTATCTTACCTAACGCACAGGAGTCCAAGTGATCGACTCAATGCCCATCAAAGAGTTGAATGCCCAAATACCGTTGTCTGAACTTATCCTGTCACTGACAACCGCTTTGGATATGACCGAGGGACAACCCCCTGAGCACTGTATCCGAGCTTGCTGGATTGGCATGCATCTGGGTAAATATATTGGTCTCAGCCCTTCTGACTTGCATGACTTATTCTATACATTGCTTCTAAAAGATGCTGGTTGCAGCAGTAATGCCGCTCGAATTTGTGAGCTGTACCTCACGGATGACCGAGAGTTTAAGCGAGAGTTTAAAACCGTCGGCACAAGTTTATCATCTGTACTCAACTTCGTTATCAAGCATGCGGGCCAAGGAGAGAGTTGGCTGACTCGTATCTCGACAACAATTGACATACTGAAAAACGGAAAGGACTACTCACAAGAGTTAATCCAAACGCGCTGTACTCGAGGTGCAGATGTTGCTCGTGAACTAAGATTCAGTGAATCTGTCGCACTTGGGATCGCTAGCCTCGATGAGCATTGGGATGGATCAGGACGGCCTCAACAACTCCAAAAGACCGACATCCCGATTTATGCTCGTATAGCGTTATTGGCACAGGTAGTTGATGTTTTTCAGGTAGAGGGTTCATTAGACACAGCAATTAAAGAGGTTGTTGCCCGCAGTGGTACTTGGTTTGACCCTACATTGGTTACAGCTTTTCAAGCGTTAGTAACAGACACACAATTTACAGACGGTCTCGAAGCATCGGATATCAAGCAGCGCGTAATGAGCCTGGCCCCTGCTAACGCTAGCATACTGTTAGACGACGAATATTTTGACTGCATCGTTTCGGCATTTGGAAAAATTGTAGATGCAAAAAGTCCTTTTACTTCAGGCCACAGTCAACGCGTCGGTATTTACTCTGAATTAATCGCGCAAGAAATGGGACTAGACGAAACAGAACGCAAATGGGTCAAACGAGCCGCATTGCTTCACGATTTAGGAAAGCTTGGAGTCAGTAACACCATCTTAGATAAACCAGGAAAGCTCAATGAAGAAGAATGGAAGCATATACAACAACACGCCCATTTAACTGAAGTCATCCTTAGTCAGATAACGCCACTTAAGCCCCTAGCAGGTGTCTCAGCAGCCCATCATGAAAAGCTAGATGGTACGGGTTACCCGAAAGGACTTTCGGAGGCCGAAATTCCGCTCATCACAAGGATCATTACAGTAGCGGATATTTTCGACGCCATTTCGGCTGAACGCCCTTACCGCAAAGCCATGCCACTATCAAAGGTTCTAGAAATTATGGATGAGAACGTTAACACAGCGTTAGACCCTGAATGCTTTGCCGCGTTACAACGGGCACTCGAGCACATCCCTAAAAGCTGGTTTGTCGAGGAATAAAAGCCATTTACCGCTTTTTCGACTACCATCTACATTCAATTTTGATATAGTTATTGGTATCAAATAATTGGAGTCTGAAGTGGATATTCAAATCCCAAATCTTAGGCACCTTCGGGTTTTTCTCGCTGTATCAAAGCTCAAAAGTATTACCAGAGCTTCTGAACAGATCTTTTTATCTCAGCCTGCTATTACTCAAGCTATTGCAAAATTAGAAAAGCAGCTAAGCACGCAATTTTTTGAACGGCATTCAGATGGTATGTATCCAACAGAATCTGGTGAAGCATGGCAGAAACGTGTGGTGCGCGCGCTAGATTATTTACAAGAAGCCACCAATGATATTCTGAGGGAGCATAATCAGCGAGAACAAAACACAAAAACCGTGTTGGCTCAAATCAGTACGACGCAACTGAAAGCTTTGGTTGCCGTTTGTGAGGCTCAGAATTTTAGTATCGCAAGCCGTAATCTTGGTGTCTCTCAGTCATCCGTACACAGAGCCGCTCGTGATCTTGAAAAATTACTGGGTATCTTACTGTTTGACAAAACCAGTATTGGCATTAATGCCACACCGGCCGCCAAAACTCTTGCTAAGGCATCTAAGTTAGCATTTAGCGAATTGCGTCAAGGCATTTATGAAATCCACGCCATGCAATTCCACGATGTATCTACGATTTCACTTGGTAGCATGCCGTTAGCCCGTACGACGATTTTACCTAAATCCATTCTTAAATTTAGCGATCGCCACCCAGATGTTAATGTAAAAGTTATTGAAGGCCCGTATCCTGACCTACTACATCACCTTCGACATGGAGACATTGACATAGTCCTAGGGGCTTTACGCTACCCAGCACCTGCAGATGATGTTATCCAAGAAGAATTATGGCATCCACCCTTGTCTATTGTGTGTCGTGAAGATCACCCTTTGCTACAAATTGATAACGTGACCGCTGCAGACCTTGCCCAGTATTCTTGGGTGGTTCCTGCTGAAAATACACCAACTCGGCAAGCGTTTGAAACTATCTTCACACAAGCTGGCACTGAGCAACCCACTCGTATTGTTGAATCTAGTTCACAGATTCTTATCCGTGAATTATTGGTCGAAAGTAACCGATTAACACTGATTTCAGCCCACCAAATGGAACGAGAAATAAACCTAGGTATACTCAAAATCTTATCCTTCCCTCTGGAGCACACGCGTCGCCCAATCGGATTGTGTGTTCGAAAAAGCTGGCTTCCAACTGTCACTCAAACACATTTTTTAAGTGTATTACGTGACATATCAGATAAATTTCGCTAACCCTTATCGGCCCTATCTATGCTTATTTTGAATACTTAAAAAGCCTTAACGAATTACTCATCCTATTAATGCAGTGTTAGATTGATTCACATTATGTAGAGCTAAAACATTCAGCAGAATATCAACTTAATGGTTAGGAGACAGTTATGAGAATTTGTATTGCTGGTGCCTCTGGTGCATTCGGTATGAAACACATGGATGCCATCGCTGCAATTGAAGGAGCAGAAGTGACCTCCGTTGTCGGTACGAATATCGACAAAATCAAAGCATTTGCTGAAGAACGCGGCGTTTCCCATTACACGACCGATTTGGCAGAATCTCTCGCGCGTGACGATGTTGATGCAGTGATTCTTGCAACACCAACTCAAATGCATGCTGCCCAAACGATTCAATGCTTGGAAGCAGGCAAACATGTTATGTCTGAAATCCCAATGGCCGACAACATCGAAGATGCACGTATGGTTGTCGAGACTCAGAAGCGCACTGGCCTCGTTGCAATGGCAGGACATACGCGCCGCTTCAACCCGTCTCACCAGTGGATCCACAACAAAATCCAAGCGGGTGAATTAAAAGTTCAACAGATGGATGTTCAAACTTACTTTTTCCGTCGCTCAAACAAAAATGCGTTAGGTAAGCCACGCTCTTGGACAGACCACCTGCTGTGGCATCATGCATGCCACACTGTCGACTTGTTTCAATACCAAACAGGCGAAGTAGCGTCTAAAGTCCAAGCCATACAAGGTCCAATTCATGAAGAACTCAATATTGCGATGGATATGAGCATTGGTATGAAAGTTCCCAGTGGCGCCATTTGTACGCTATCTTTGTCATTTAATAACGACGGTCCTTTCGGCACTTTCTTCCGCTATATCTGTGATAATGGGACCTACATTGCACGTTATGATGACCTTGTTGACGGAAACGAAAACGAGATTGATCTAACCGGAGTTGCGGTATCTAACAACGGTATTGAGTTACAAGATCGAGAGTTTATTGCTGCGATAAAAGAAGGACGAGCACCCAATGCTTGTGTTACTCAAGCCATAGACGCAATGGAAACATTGCATAAACTTGAGCAATGCTTGGACGACTAATTATCCTTGTCTAACCTTTCAGAAGCAGGGCCAAGCGCCCTGCTTTTTGCGTCTGTACAACACCAGTTAAAGAGGTTCACCATGTCAGGTAAACATCCTAATTTCCTCACCCCTAAAATCGGCTTAGGCTGCATGAATCTATCACATGCATACGGCACTCCGGTTGCAGAGCAACAAGCGATCGAATCACTACATAAAGCATTCGAAATGGGCTACCGCCATTTTGATACCGCCACGCTATATGGTGGTGGTAAGAATGAGCAATTAGTTGGTAAAGCTCTCGCACCATTACGCGATGAACTCTTTTTAGCAAGCAAATGCGGGATGGCCATTGTAGAGGGAAAAAAAATTATTAATGGCCGTCCAGATAATATTCGCAAACAGTGTGAGGATAGCCTAAAGCGCCTTAACACAGACCACATTGATCTCTACTATTTACACCGAAAAGACCCTAATGTCGCGATTGAAGAAAGCGTTGGCGCGCTGAACGATCTGGTTAAAGAAGGTAAGATTGGTGCGATCGGCCTTTCCGAAGTCTCAGCTGACACGTTACGTAAAGCGCACACTGAAGCACCTATTTCTGCACTTCAATCGGAATACTCGCTATGGACTCGTAACCCTGAGATCGCCGTATTAAAAGCAACCCAAGAGCTAGATATTACTTTTGTTGCATTTAGCCCTTTGGCACGCGGCTATCTTACCAATGCAGTTTCTAGTGTTGATGAGCTAGAAGAAAAAGACATTCGTCGTAATATGCCGCGCTTCGACAGCGAACACTACCCTAAAAACCGAGCACTACTAAAAGACTTTTTCGTCATTGCAAACGAGATTGGCTGCACTCCTGCACAACTCTCATTAGCATGGCTATTACATCAAGGTGATAACGTCGTGGCAATCCCAGGGACTCGTTTCGTCGAACACATGCAAAACAACCTATCAGGTGATAGTGTGTCATTGACTACCTCTCAATTGAACGATTTAAACCAGCTAATTAATCAATCTACTGTAAGCGGCCCACGCTATAACGCGGCTCAACAAAAAGAAATTGATACGGAAGAATTCTAGTTTAAATAAAGTATGCCGACATGAGCAAAGATCGTTAAAACTTGACCTTGTGTCGGCATAACCCATTAATGTGATCGAACACAAAACGCCGTGATAGACAGCGTTATAACTTGCTCTAATGCGTCCCGCTTCACCCCATTCTTAGCCATCACAGCCAGTCCAAACATTTGCGTCAGCAAATAATCCGCTAACTTTTCTGGATCAGAATCGGATGCGATGTTTCCCTGCAACTTCTCTGCTTGAAAGAAACGAATATATGTGTCGATAGAGGTCTTGTTGATTGCAAGGATTGTTTGCATAGCATTATCAGGCAAACAATTACTTCCCAACTCACACGTGCTATTGGTAACGAAGCAACCTCCTGGTAATGCTGGGTCCAGCAACATATCTAAAAGTGCGTTGAGATAAGCCTCTAGCCTCTCTGATAAAGGTAATGCCATGTCTTGAAGTGCGTCAAAATTTGGCAGTCCATAGCGATCAACATATTGATTAATTGCGCTAACAAACAATTCTTCTTTACTACCAAAGGCACTGTATACGCTAGGTTTGTTGATCCCCATCGCTTCAGTTAAATCACGAAGAGAAGCACCACTGTAACCCTTTAACCAGAATACTTTCATTGCTTCCATTAGAGCATACTCTTTATCGAAAGCTCGTTGCCGCCCTGCTGACATACTGAATTTCTCCTACCCATATAGAACAGTTGACATTATATACCAATCGGTACAATATTCAATTACATACCGATCGGTACAAATTAGATATCACTATGTTGGAGTAGAACATGAGTAACTTAGTCGGAAAGATTGCAGTCATAACAGGTGGTCACAGCGGAATCGGCTACGCAACTGCGGTGAAATTCAAAGAGCTAGGAGCTAAGGTGATTATAACCGGCCGTGACGAAGAGTCATTAAACCGCGCCGCAGCAACGATTGGCGCTACGGCGATAAAAGCAGATCAAGGGAATCTCAAGGATATAGATCGATTGGCGACCCAAGTAAAAGATCTTCACGGAACCGTAGATATTCTTTTCATCAATGCTGGCATTGCGACGTTTGCCCCAGTAGAAGAAACGACCGAAGATCAGTTTGATGACATGATGAATATCAACTTCAAGGGAGCATTTTTCACAGCACAAAAATTTATCCCGCTGCTAAATGAAGGGGCGTCAGTCATCAATTTATCTTCCATTAATGCCTATGCAGGGATGCCCAATACGGCAACTTATGCTGCCAGCAAGGCGGCATTAAATGCGTTAACACGAACGCTTTCAACGGAACTCGCACCACGCAAAATTCGAGTCAACTCGGTTAACCCAGGCCCAACCAAAACACCTCTGTTCGGTAAGCTTGGAATGCCAGAAGACACCATAAAAGAGTTTTCTACAGCAATGGAGAATAGAATTCCACTACACAGATTTGGGGAACCTAGTGATATTGCAAACCTTGTTGCGTTTCTCGCATCAGATGACGCCAGTTTTATCACGGGTGGGGAATACAACATTGACGGAGGTACCAATATAAATCCAGTACTCGCTTAGCAGGCTGCCTAGCAGTGTCCCAAAAAAGCGGGACACTGCTAGATCCTGATGCCATCGATTTGTTGTCATTTCGGCAATGGTACGAGGCACGTTCCTATCAAAACGTTAGGTAGGTGCATTATTTTCCAATAACATCAGACCTGAGCCAGTATTTGAGATCGGCGCATGGTAGTTACGGTGTAGTTCTTTCACATTGCCCAACAGTGTGCCACGCATCGCGATCAACATATTAAGCTCAACACCTTGCGCACCGGCAATTTCGACCAAGTCAAAGTTTGAATACTTAGTTAGATCCTGAGGATCCGTCACCAATTTATCTAAGCACTCCAAGTCAAATTTGCGGTTAATGATTCCTGCACGCTCACCGTCTAGTTGATGCGACATACCGCCAGTACCAAAGACCACAACATTCAAATCGTCATCAAATGACTCCACAGCACGACCAATTGCTTGCCCAAGTGCAAAGGTCCGCTTAGGCTGCGGCATCGGATGCTGCTCACAGTTGATACAAACCGGAATTACCTTCACGTGACCGTAGTTATGACCAGGCCACATTAGGTTAAGTGGCACGGTCAAGCCGTGATCAACTTTCATTTCTTGGCAAATAGTCATGTCAAAGCCATCTTCAACGAGGCTGTTAGCAATGTGCCATGAGAGATCAGATTCACCGGTGACAGGTGGTATCGTCGGAATCCCCCAACCTTCATCCGCATTGTGATATTCATCCGCAACACCAATGGCAAATGTAGGCTTTTTATCGATGAAAAACTCTAGGCCATGATCATTGTAAAACAAGATAATCACGTCCGGCTTTTTCTCATTTAGCCAATCGCGCACTGGTGGGTAGCCATCGAAGAATGGTTTCCAATAAGGTGTTTCTTCTAAGCCTTGAGCCATCGCATTTGCAATAGCGGGGATGTGTGAAGTCGTAATGCCCCCAATTATTTTAGCCATTAAACTTCTCCTCGACCGTTACGCTCTAACATTGCCTTGAATTCATCAACACTCATTCCAGTCTGCTGAGCGCCAATATCCTGCATATTAATTTTTAACAACCCAGCAAACTTCGCTAAGTAATAGATACTTCCGCCTTCTTGCAACAGGGTGATGATGTTTTTATCTCGGATGCCCTGCTTTTGTGCTTCGGTCAAGTTGAACTTATCGCAATACGCTTCGGGATCAGCATTGAACTCATCTCGAGCTGCTTGTTCATTGAACGAATAACACATTTTATTTAGGCCATAGCCCTTTTTCGCCATTTTGCTATCAAAGAGATAAGTACCTGGAAATTTTCGCGTTTCATTAGTCGCCATAGGGTGACCTCTTATTTTTAAACTATCGTTAGACTGAATTAGTTCCAGTACAGGCGCATGGGGTTATCAACCAGCAACTTTTGCTGCAGCTCCTGTGTTGGAGCTATCTCTGGTATTACATCGACCAAATGACCATCATTTGGCACATGTGATTTCATGTTTGGATGCGGCCAATCAGTACCCCACAAAACACGATCAGGGAACGTCTCAACCAGTTTTTTTCCAAATGGCACGACATCTGAATAATCTGGAGCTTGCAAAGTAAGACGCTCAGGACAGCTAACTTTTACCCATACATTATCGTTTTCTGCCATAAAGTTAATAAAGCGTTTAAAATCCTCGTGATCAACTCCTTTCGATACGTCTGGACGCCCCATATGATCTACGACAATGGTTGTGCCAAGTTCTTTCAAGAAAGGAATTAAGTCCTCTAGATCTGGTGCTTCAAAGTAGACAACGATGTGCCACCCTAGCTGTTTGACCTTTTCAGCAATAGACAGGAATACTTCGCGAGGCGTGCTATCTACTAAGCGTTTCACAAAGTTGAAACGCACGCCTCGGACGCCCGCTTCATGCATCTCTTTAAGCTGATCTAATGTAAATGAATCATCAATAAATGCTACGCCACGAGCGAGCTCACCCGCCGTGTTTAACGCGTCGATTAATGCGGCGTTGTCCGTACTATGGCAGGAAGCCTGTACAATTACATTGCGCGAAAAGCCCAAATGATCGCGTAAAGCGAACAACTGCTCTTTTGAAGCGTCGCAAGGCGTGTATTTACGCTTTGGGTGATAGGGAAATTTATCCGCTGGGCCAAACACATGACAATGGGCATCAACCGCGCCTTCTGGCGCTTTATAAGCGGGCTTGCTTGGGTTTGGGTGAAATGGAAGATAATCTTTGTCCATTTTTTGCTACCTACTTTTTATTCTTGAATGAAACGGCTTATAGGCCGTTCTTATGTACAAATACGTTACCGTCAAAAAGCTTGCGAGCCGTGCGTAATAAAGCAGCAGTCGCTATATTGCCAGACTCATCCTTATCTAAAACGACTGTCATTCGCCCTGTAGGATGCTCTACATCTAATGTCATCCTCGAAGAGTCTTCGTAAGACACTAGTGCGTTAGCCGGAGCGCCATGCAACACTGCGGCAGTGGCAACACTGACTGCCCCCAATACACCAATGGACGCATGACATCGGTGCGGAATAAAGGTGCGTGTCGAAATTGCCCCCCCGGCGGTGGGCTCAGAGACCATTGTCATCTTAGGCACAGATTTCTCTGTTACATCGCCTAAGTTCATCATCGGGCCAACTTGTAACCGAATAGACTCTAGCTTGGCTCGCAATGCTTCATTGGCTTCTAGCTCTTCACGCGACTCGGTTCCTTGGATTCCTAAATCAGAAGCTCGCATAACAACACAAGGCATACCGTTATCGATCAATGTCAGCTCTATGCCATCTACGACATCCACCACATTACCTGTGGGCAACAACGCACCACAACTAGAGCCCGCAGTATCTTTAAAAGTAATCGGTACGGGAGCTGAATAGCCAGGTACACCATCAATACGAGCATCGCCTTCGTAAACGACCTCTCCATCTTTGACTTGAACTTTGGCTACCGCAATTTGACCAGTATTCCGCATAAATATACGAACATCTGTCTCACCTTCAACCGCATCAACCAACCCTCGCTCAATCGCAAATGGGCCGACTCCCGCCAAAATATTGCCGCAGTTCTGCGCATCCGTGACGATCGCTTGATCAACAAACACTTGCAGAAATAGGTACTCGACGTCTGCATCCTCTCTATCGGATGAGCTAACCACCGCGACTTTAGATGCCAGTGGATCCGCACCGCCCATACCATCTATTTGTCGATTATCAGGAGAACCCATGACTCGCAACAAAAATGCATCACGGTCAGACTCATCCGAAGGCAATGCATCGGCAACAAAATACGCGCCTTTGGAGGTACCGCCTCGCATCCACATGCATTCGACGCCCTTAGACATACTTCAAGCCTTTTTCTTTTAAACGTCCACGCATGTCATAGATATCAAGGCCTAACTCGCCGTTTTCTAATCGAACACGCTTCTCTTCTTCTTTCGCTTCTCGCTGACGCGCTAACTCAAGCACCTCAGCGGCTTTCTCGCGACGAACAACCACCACACCATCGTCATCAGCGACGATCACATCACCAGCGTTAATTATTTCGTCAGCACAAACGATCGGCACATTAACAGATCCAACGGTTTCTTTTATGGTGCCTTCCGCAAACACGGCTTTAGACCAGACAGGGAAGTTCATTTTACGAAGATCACGAGTATCCCTAACACCTCCGTCTATCACCAATCCTACAACCCCTCTCGCTTGAGCGGAGGTTGCTAATAAGTCGCCAAAGAAGCCATGATTTGAAGGAGAAGTCGGCGCAAACACCAACATATCGCCTTTTTGACATTGCTCGATCGCGACGTGCATCATCCAGTTATCACCGGCTGCGCCCGAAATAGTTATTGCAGACCCCGCTACGGATTTATCTTGCTGAATAGGCCGCATGTAATGGGCAAGTAAACCGACACGACCTTGTGCTTCATGAATAGTAGCGACACCACACTTAGCCAAGCCATCTATAACGGATTGATCGGCGCGCTCAATATGTTGTACAACGACATTTTCTCGCATTTACTCGCTCCTTATACTTTTAATCGACTGAAAACACGACGAATGTTGTGCTCAAATATGTCTTGTTTCTGTTCTGCTGACAGCGTTGTATTGTTATCAATGTAGCGCTTCGTATCATCAAAGTAGTGCCCTGTCTCTGGGTCAATACCTCGTACCGCGCCAATCATTTCGGATGCAAACAGAATATTTTTGGTCGGAATGATATCCAACAGCAGGTCGATACCACGCTGGTGATAAACACAAGTGTCAAAGTAGATGTTGTTCAGCACACGCTCTTCAAGATCAAACCCTTTATCGAGCGCCAAACCTCGGAAGCGCCCCCAATGGTATGGCACTGCACCACCACCATGAGGAATAATGACTTTCAGCTCTGGGAAATCTTTAAATACATCAGACATCATTAATTGTTGGAATCCGGTCGTGTCTGCTCCCAGATAATGAGACCCTGTCGTATCGAAACAGCTATTACACGCAGCCGATACGTGAATCATTGCCGGAATATCCAGTTCACACATTTTTTCATAGATGGGGTAGAACGAACGGTCTGATAAACGACTACCGTTCCAATGACCGCCACTTGGGTCAGGATTGAGGTTGATACCAATGAACCCCATTTCTTCTACGGTACGAACGATTTCTGGAACCGACTTAGCTGGATCAACGCCTGGAGACTGCGGAAGTTGAGCGACAGGAACAAAGTTTTCAGGGAATAAGTCACACACTCGACGAATCAGATCGTTTTGATGCTCTGTCCAATACTGACTGGTATATTCATTACCAACATGGTGCCCCATCCAGCTTGCTCGTGGTGAGAAAATCGTAAGATCGGTACCACGCTCTTGCTGCAAGCGAAGTTGGTTATTAATAATACTCTCGCGGATTTCATCATCCGTTACATGGATCGCACCTTTCTCGCCTTTTGCCATGGGATCCTTTGCGACAAGCTCTTTCTGTTTATCGCGATATTCTCCTACAGCGGGCGGTGTGGTTGTGTAGTGACCATGGCAATCTATAATCATGCTACTGCTCTCTTTTAACGGTTAATTTTTATTTGATCTCGTGCACTGAAACCACAGCAGACAAGGTGTATTAAGTCAGCGCGCGGGTTGTTTATAACCAAAGAGTATTGTGTGGAAGGGGGATTTGACTATTTCAATTTAGAACAATATGCATTGTATTTTGATATAGCACCACAATGCTTTTTTTCAATATTGGTCCACTTATTCGCTTTGCTAGATCGTCAAAGTACGATCAAACGCGTAACATTCTATCTATTCACTTTCCCGTTTAAACATCGAAGAGATTTACTATGATCCGAACAGCTCTTGTCACCGCCTTACTCACGGTGATGCCAACTTTGTCCTACTCAGCCGATCATACAGTTAAGATGGTCAATCAAAATGAATGGGGCACTATGGCGTTTGAACCAAGCTTTCTTAAAGTAGAAGTTGGCGACACGGTGACGTTCGAGCCCACGGACTATGGTCATAACGCCGTGACACTCAATTATATGATCCCTAGAGGAGCCAATCGATATCGGGGAGAGATAAACAAAGAGATAACCATGACTATCAACAAGCCAGGTTTTTATGGCATCGAATGTGCTCCTCATTTAACCATGGGCATGGTAATGATTATTCAAGCTGGGAATGCCGACATCACTGAATTCAACATACCAAGCTCGCTTCCCAAGCGCGCCGAATCACGTTTTAAAGCCATCAAAGCGTACGCAATGAAACAATAGCATCGTGTCATCGACGCTATTGAGATCTTAGACAATGCAATAACTCGTCTAATGAAGTCGTTTTAGGGCACCTCAGACGCGTCACAGAAGTGCCCTCAACCTCTTGCCAAATATTTTGCGCAATCGACAGCTCCCCTTCTAAATCAATGATGATGTCGACCTTGTAACGTTGAACTAACGCAGCGATGTCGCTCGGGTAGCGAACCGTAGCACCGAGTAATTCGGTACGATTATTCCAAGGTTCGTCATCAATAAACGCAATAATATTAGCCAAACCGGCTTCAATAATGGCGTTAGCTAATTGATAAGGGCGACTTCCAACTCCGACAATTATTATGTTTTTGACGTAACATGTTTGAGTCAGGCGAAAACGTTTTAAAAAGGTAAACCAAGACATAAGCACTAGCGTACCATCTGCAAAGTATCGGAAATCTTAAAATAACTCAAAGCTAGACGCCCTCAACCGCTAAGGCCATATCGCTCAACCTTTTTAATCAATCCTTGTCGAGACAGACCAAGCAACTTCGCCGCTTGCGTCTTGTTACCTCCCGTCTTGGCCATCGCTTGGTTTATTAGTCGCAGTTCTAAAGCTTGCACCTGTTGCTCAAGCGTCAAATTAAAATCTGCTTGTACACTCGCCTCATTCAGCTCTATCTGTGGCAACGTTGGTTCGACTTCAGCGTCCTGAAAGTTCAACAACGAAATTTCATCCAATGTAATCTGGCCATCGACACAAATAGCGGAGATACTCTCTAGAGTATTCTTCAACTCGCGCACATTACCAGGCCATACGCGCGCCCTAAACCAGCTCAACGCTGCCGGTGCCAACGTGAGTGAACGTCCTTGATGCTGCTCTAAGCTACGCATAAACGCGTGCAGCAGAATAGGAATGTCCTCTTTGCGCTGATCGAGCGCCTGAGTTTCTATATTGACCCCCTTGATACGATAATATAAATCCTCGCGGAACGTCCCGGCCTTCACGAGCTCGGCTAAGTCTGCGTTGGTTGCAGAGACAACGCGAACATCGATGGTTTGCAGCGTTCGCCCGCCCACTGGGTAATAACTCCCCTCCTGTAAAACCCGCAACAGCTTCACCTGCATCGGCGCAGGCATTTCGCCGACCTCATCTAAAAATAGCGTCCCGCCGTCCGCCAGTTTTAACAGACCTTGTTTGTCCCGTTCTGCACCGGTAAATGCACCTTTTTCATAACCAAACAACTCACTCTCCAATAATTCACTGGGAATGGCGCCACAATGGACAGAAATAAATGGCCCATTGGAGCGACCACTGGCATCGTGTATGGCTTTAGAGATGACTTCTTTCCCTGTTCCAGAAGGGCCAGTGACCAGCACACGGACATCGGTCGGAGCGATGCGCTCTATCAACGCTCTAATCTTTTGTGTGTTGTCTGAAATCCCTATATACGTTTGTGCGCCCAGCTGCGTTGCGGCGGATTTCAAACGCTTCAACTCCCGCTCTAACCGCGTCTTAGACAGTGCTCGTTTAACCACGACGGCAAGCATGTCGGGATCAACCGGCTTAGCAATGAAATCCCAAGCACCTTGCGAAACCGCCGCCAGCGATAATTCTCGCTCGGCATGTCCGGTAATAATGATTACCGGGCTATCATGGAACTCTGACATGCTCATCAGTGTTTTTTGTGGGTCAAAAAAGGGTGGCAAGGATAAATCTAATAACACCAAGTCGGGGCTTCCATGCGTGGCTTTTGCATCCACCGCCTCTTGCACCGAGCCAACCGCCCGAACAGTAAACCCTTGATGTGTCAGCCAACTGCCCGCTAATTCGCGAAAAGCTGGCTCGTCATCGACTAGTAATAGGTATCCGGCTTCCGACATCACACGTCTCCTTCTGTATTATCAGGGGGCAGTGTCACTTCAAACGTCACAGGCCAACCGCAATCACTTCGATGTACAATCGTGCCGCCATGAGCATCGACGATGCGTTTAACAATCGCCAATCCTAAACCATTTCCACCACGGCGCTTGCTCACGAATGGCCTAAACAGCTCGTCCTGTGTCAGCACGTCATCTAATTGCGGGCCATTGTTATGAATACGACACACGAACCGCCCTGAATCAAGATAAGCCTCGACACACATGGCGCCACGTTCGAGGTTACGTACATATGCCAACCCATTATCTATTAAGTTGATAAACACCTGCTGCAAACGATGGGAATCCGCGTCTATCTGCAGCGTGTCCTCCACTTGTATATCAATCGATACCTGCTCCGTAGACAAGGTTGTCAGAACGGAAGACACCAATGATTTAATCGGCACGCGCTGATACTGCAACGACAGTTTGCCAGAATAGACCAGCATGTCGCCGACCAACCGATCTGCCCGCGCAAGTTGGTCTTTAATATGCTTGCGTGTCTCCTCTGGCGCGTTATAGGCCGCCATTGAGATGATATTGAGGGGATTGCGTAGTTCATGCGCCATGGAGGCAGATAAACTGCCAAGCTCTACCAAATGCTGCTCGTCAAGTCGCTTACGCTCCGCTTCTGCAAGGGCTAACGAACGCTCTAACGCAGCACAGCTGCTCGCAAACAACGAACCAAACACCTCAAGATTGAGGCGCATACCAGGACTCAAATCGTCTGTTTTTTCAACGTGCGCGCTCCAGCCAATATCGCCCTGCTCGATACACAAATGTAAACCCGAAGGCGCGGTATCATTAGGCAACTTAATGGTAACTGTCTGACCTAGTTGACGACGCAACAGCGCTTCACCGTCGCTCACCAACTGCGTCCAAGAGTCTGCAAGATTCAGTTGCCGACTCCAGGTATCAAGCACTTGCTCGTTTAACACCGCACCGGGGAAAACTAAGCGTTCGGTGATTCGACGCACCGTAGGATAAACCAGCGCCGCCATGAGCAAGACAACCAGCGAGTACAACCAAAGCTGCCAAATCGGCACGTTTGTCAGAGCCTCTAAACCCACGCGACCCGAAAATACGCCTAATACTGCAATCACACATAGTACGAGGAGCATCATCACGAGCGCTAACAGGGCTCTGTTCGCAAAGCGATTCACAGCCAGAATTTGATACCTAACGACACCATACACGAGCAACAACAAATAGCTTGGGAGAAGCAACATGGGATAAGGGAACACATCAATCCCAAATGAAGGAAACACAAAGCTCGTTGCAAGTAGTAACCCCCAAGCGCCCACGCCAAACATGGCTAAAATCGAACGACGCTTATTGCCGCTGTGATGCCGCCACCCCAATAGCAACACCGCGTGCGCCAGCACGCCAATTAGCACGGTATACCCCAGATTCAAAGCACCCGATTCGGTGAAGACAAAGAACGGCCGATCATCCATCAGACGAATGGTTGCGCCCGCATTCACCCAAATACTGTATAAGGTGACGCCAATACTGGTGATATAGATCCAAGGAATATGGCGTGTCATTGCCGTTAACCATGGTCTGCATGCGCGCCCTTCATTAACAAACAGTAATGCAAAATGAAGGAAAAAAGTTGGCATCAATGGATTAGCAAGCAGTAGCACCATGCCCAGAGATTGATAGCCATGAAATAAAGCCAAATGCCCAAAACACCACAGCGCCATCATCACAGCAAAACCCGCTAATGCAGACAAATCTCTTTGCTTACCAGCACGCCATGTCAGCCACAAAGCGACCAACACACCACACACACTGGTGATCCATATCGATAGTTCAAATATCAACGATAATGACAAATCGTAAACCTCGTTTACAGTTAAACCCCTCAAGAAATGTAAACCATGTTTACACCTCACACAAACTTAATTTTTTTATCTTTATTTTCAATAAGTTAAGAATCAGTCAAGTGTGGCACATGCCTTGCTATACACATTAATAAATTGATTTAACTCAACACTTACTTAAATAGAGAGACAGCCATCATGCAACTTACTGCTTTTTTGATCGATGCCATTGTTTTGTTTGGAATGATCAGTCTTGCGATTGCACCGCTCGCGGTTCAACAATTTCGCAGCAGACGTTAACTCATAGATTGTTCCTCAATCGGCCTATTTTCTTCGCCTACCGTACAGGTTGGTAAGTCATCTTTACATGGATTCTATTATGGAATTAGATACCGCTTTACTCTCGCGTTTGCAGTTCGCATTCACCGTGAGCTTTCATATCATATTTCCAAGCATCACGATTGGCCTTGCAACGCTGATCGCTATTTGGGAAGGCCTATGGCTTAAAACACACAACCCACGCTATTTACAGCTAGCAAAATTTTGGATCAAACCCTTCGCCATAACCTTTGGCATGGGGGTGGTATCAGGCATTGTCTTATCCTATGAGTTTGGCACCAACTTCTCTAAATTTTCAGACATCGTAGGCCCAGTACTAGGCCCGCTTATGGCGTACGAAGTGCTCACCGCATTTTTCTTAGAAGCAGGCTTTTTAGGCGTAATGCTGTTTGGCTGGCAGCGAGTGGGACGCAAGCTGCATTTCTTTGCGACCGTTGTCGTTGCCATCGGCACATGGATTTCTGCATTTTGGATCATTGTCGCCAACTCATGGATGCAGACGCCTCAAGGTTACAAGATTGTAGACGGGCAGTTTCATGTCGCAAGTTGGTTTGAAGTCATCTTCAATCCCTCTATGCCCTACCGATTCAGTCACATGTTACTCGCATCAATGATCACTGCGACCTTCGTCGTAGCGGGTATTTGTGCGTACTACCTATTGAAGAAACAACACACTGAGTTTGCCAAAAAAGGGCTTTCAATGACCATGTGGATCGCCTTAATTTTGACGCCTTTACAGGCATACATTGGTGATCTGCACGGCCTAAATGTACAAGAGCATCAACCCACTAAATTAGCCGCGATGGAAGGTATTTGGCCTGAGCGAGAGAAAAACGTGCCTCTGTTGCTTTTCGCTATGCCTAATATGGAAACCGAGTCCAATGACTACCAAGTGGGGATACCGAATTTAGGAAGCCTGATCCTAACGCACTCTATCGACGGAGAAGTTCAAGGCCTTAAGGCTGTCTCTCCAGAGGATCGCCCTAACGTCCCCCTCGTGTTTTGGTCGTTTCGAGTCATGGTTGGTTTAGGTTTCGGTATGCTTGGGTTAGCCGTATTAGCACTCTGGCTGCGCAAACAAGGCAAACTTTATAACAACCGATTGTTCTTAGGCTCTCTCGCTTTGTTCACTCCCTCCGGCGTCATCGCTGTGTTAGCTGGCTGGTATGTCGTCGAAGTGGGACGCCAACCTTGGTTGGTATATAACCTAGTGCGAACCAGCGATGTGGTCTCCCCTCTTCCCGCTGAGCGCGTACTGTTTACTCTCATTGGATTCGTGATCATCTACACATTGTTGCTGGGTGTGTACCTCTACTTTATGCGCAAACTCGTGAAAAAAGGGCCCCCTTCCATGGCCAATTTAGAGCAGCAACTGATCGGTATGAACGCTCCAGGCTACGCTCTCGCGTGGGTGAAAAATCTTAAAGAGAAAGAAGGTGACCTATGATGGATCTTACCCTGTTCTATTTCTTGATTCTCGGCTTTGCCGTCTTCATGTACGTATTGTTGGATGGTTTTGACTTGGGTATTGGCATTCTCTACCCGTGGTTTGACCGAGCCGGTGAAAAAGACCATCTGATGCGCTCGATCTCCCACGTTTGGGATGGAAATGAAACCTGGCTAGTGTTTGGTGGGGTCGTGTTATTTGCCGCGTTTCCCGCGGCCTATGCGGGGATTTTATCGACGTTTTACCTGCCGATTATGCTGATGCTGTTTGCCTTAATTTTCCGTGGGGTCGCATTTGAATATCGCTTTAAGGCGAATACTTCGAAAGCATATTGGGACTTTGCCTTTAGCGCTGGTTCTGCCGTCGCGGCTTTTTGCCAAGGACTGATACTGGGCTCGATTGTACAAGGGGTCAATGCAAGTCAAATCGCCGACGCGAGCTGGTACTGGTTGTCGCCTTTCGCCATCCTAACAGGGTTCAGCGTGATGGCAGGTTATGCATTGTTAGGGGCCAGTTATTTGTATATGAAAAGCCGAGGCCGAATTCAAAGCCATGCGGCTCATATTGCAAAGCGTCTATTAGTGATCGTTATGGTGGCCATGTTGTTGATCAGCCTCTGGACCGTTATCAGCTCGGTAGATATCCGCGCTCGCTGGTTTTCAGGGTTGAACTTCGTTTACTTGAGCCCTTTACCTATTATGTCCGTAGGTTTAGCGTTAGCTGCATGGCGAGCATTTAATAAACTTGATCACGAAGGTCGCCCTTTTTGGATGGTCGCTGGCATATTCTTATTAGGGTTTGCAGGACTCGTTGTGAGTTTATTCCCCTACCTCATGCCGAATCAACTCACCATATGGGACGCGGCTGCGCCTGACTCAAGCTTAGAGTTTCTATTAGTCGGCATTGTTATTTTCATTCCGCTGATTCTTGCATACACGCTCTGGGGCTACCGCGTATTTGCTGGCAAAGTCGAAGATTATCAGGAGGGCTACTAATGAAACTGAAGTCTTGGCAATGGTTCGCCTTGCTTTACATTGGCGGCATTCTTTGCGTCTCAACTTTCGCATATGGGATTCGCTTTATTATCAGCGGACTTGGGTAAATGCATTTGATCAAAATACGGACATCGCAACCTCTCGCGATGTCCGTTGTTCAATTCTTTGCTTTATTCAGACGCTACGCTTAATAACGCTTCCATCAATTCACCAAGTTGCTGCTTGATCGCAGGCAACTTTTCCTGATCAAGCTGGTATTGGTTTTGTTGAGCGCACTCATCATTTAAATAAGTCGCTTGCGATAACTCGAGTTGAATCGCATGTGTATTTCGCTCTGGCTGGCCGAAATGACGTGTAATGTAGCCCCCTTTGAAGCGCCCATTGAGCACCTGAGTATAATGAGGACGCAGGACCTGAGTGACAACATTCGTGATGGCACCACTACAGGCTTTGCCTTCATTTGTCCCCCAATTGAAATCAGGTAACCGCCCATCGAACAACATCGGTACTTCAGCCGCGATACTGTGCGCATCAAACAAGATGGCGTAGCCGAATTTGGCCTTTAACCGCGCAAGCTCCTGTTCGATCATCAAGTGATAGGGTTTCCAAATATGCTCTTTACAATCATTTCTATGTTTTTCAGACGGCATTTGGCCTTCTAAATAAACGGGCGTTTCCTCAAATAAGATGGTTGGGAACAACCCCGTCGTTTTCGTGGTGTATAAAGGTTTGTCATCAATGGGTCGGTTGAGATCAATAACGTACCGAGAGTAGTTGGCTTTAATCACGCCGACCCCAAGCGCTTCCAAATCGCTATACAGCTCAGGAATAAACCAATCAGTATCGGGTAATTTTTGCGCTTGCTCAGTCAATCCATGCTGAACATCTGAGGTCAGGTTCAACCCAGAGTGAGGCATACTAACAAGCAAGGGAGAATCTCCATGCGAAAACTCAAAAGCTGGTACAGGTAATATCATTATGTCCGCTCTCCTTGGTACACCCTCGATTTTAACAAATCTCCACCTAGCCAATAACTCAATTCACCGGGGCTTTCAACTTCCCAACATACGAAATCAGCCACTTTGCCCACCTCTAAACTGCCGTGAGATGAGTCAATACCTAAGGCTGTTGCCGCATGGATGGTCACACCCGCTAGTGCTTCTTCTGGGGTTAGGCCAAATAGCGTACATGCCATATTCATCATCAGTCGCAACGACAACGCAGGCGACGTCCCTGGGTTCGCATCCGTCGCAATTGCCATTGGCACACCATATTGCCGTAATAAGTTAATCGGTGGTTGCTGTGTTTCTTTAAGTGTGAAAAATGCGCCTGGCAATAGCACAGCGACAGTGCCCGAGTTCGCCATTGCTTTGGCATCCGCTTCTTCGATAAATTCTATATGATCCGCTGACAGCGCCTTAAAAGAGGAAGCCATTCGCGTTCCGCCCATAGACGAAAGCTGCTCAGCGTGGATTTTAACGGGCAAACCAAGGGATGTTGCGGCGTCAAAGTAACGTTCAACTTGATCAGTGCTGAAAGCTATCCCTTCACAAAACGCATCCACAGCATCCGCCATTCCTAATGCTGCGACTTTGGGCAGCACTGTGTCACAGAGATAATCAATGTAGGCATCTTTGTCTTCAAATTCTACTGGCATAGCATGTGCAGCTAGGCACGTGCGTTTTATCGTCACGGGAAACTGGTTCTCCAAAGTGGTCGCCACACGTAGCATTTTTAGCTCACTTTCAAGCGACAACCCATAGCCAGATTTTATTTCAATGGTCGTGACACCATCCGACATGAGGCGACTTAAACGTCGTCCAGCACTCGCAACTAACTGTGTCTCTGTTTCTTCTCTCGTCGCTTTAACAGTTGCAGCAATGCCACCGCCCTGTTGCGCAATCTCTTGATAACTGATGCCATTCAAGCGCTGTTCGAATTCTCCAGCACGATTTCCGCCGAATACTAAATGGGTATGGCAATCAATCAGCCCCGGAGTTATCCAACCACCGCCAACATTGTGCTCGCTTTCCGATTCATATGCGGGCAAGTCGTTCGCTTGACCTAGCCATACGATACGCCCCCCAACTACCCCAATGGCAGCATCTTGGATGACGTTATACTGACCATCTTTCATGGTCGCAATGTGGGCACCACGCCACAAGCTATCTAATTTCATTGGTGTGTCGTGAGTCATAATTTTTCAACTTTAAGTGTGATCGAATGAGGCGTTTGAATGCCTCATCTGATCACATGAATATTACAGATCTAGACTGGGTAATAAGCCTTGGGGCATGATTTCGTTATGAACGGCTTCTTGAAGCAGTTCGTTTGCCTTTTCAATATCGGGTGCAAAGTAACGATCTTTGTCATAGAACGGCACGCGTGCACGCAACGTTGCCCGTACGTTCTCCAGTCGTTTGCTCGATTTTAAAGGCGCACGAAAATCTAACCCTTGGACAGCAGAAAGGATTTCAACCGCGAGAATGCCTCGGGTATTTTCAGCCATGTCCTTTAATCGACGCGCAGCGAAGGTTGCCATGGATACATGGTCTTCTTGGTTTGCAGACGTTGGCAAACTATCCACTGATGCAGGATGCGCATAGGTTTTATTTTCGCTCGCCAACGCTGCAGCCGTCACTTGAGCAATCATAAAACCAGAGTTCACACCTCCATTGTCCACCAAGAAGGGAGGCAACTTACTAAGATTACTGTCAATCAAAAGCGCCATTCGACGCTCTGATAAACTGCCAATCTCAGCAATCGCTAACGCCAAATTATCGGCAGCCATCGCAACAGGCTCTGCATGAAAGTTACCGCCCGATATAATGTCGCCCTGCTCAGCGAATACAAGCGGGTTATCCGACACAGAGTTTGCTTCCACGCATAATACTTTCGCAGTGCTACGAATTTGCTCAAGACAAGCGCCCATCACTTGTGGCTGGCAACGTAATGAATACGGATCCTGAACCTTTTCACAGCCTTGATGGGAGTCACCTAACTCACTGCTGTCTCCTAACAGATGACGAAATGCCGCCGCCGCATCCATTTGTGTTTGATGTCCACGCACTTCGTGAATCCTTGCATCAAATGGGCTACGACTACCTAACGCCGCTTCGACAGATAACGAACCACATACCGTCGCAGAGGCGAAAAGGTCTTCCGCTTCAAATAGACCTTCTAGCGCAAACGCTGTCGAAGCCTGCGTACCATTTAACAAAGCCAAACCTTCTTTGGGTGCCAAGGCTATGGGTTCTAAACCAGCAATAGATAACGCGGCTTGCCCTGAGATCACTTCTCCACGGTATCGCGCTTTGCCTTCCCCTAATAAAATCGTACTCATGTGCGCCAGCGGTGCTAGATCACCCGATGCACCTACCGACCCCTTTTTCGGGATACACGGATAGACTTCCTTATTAATCAAGGTTAGTAACGCTTGTATCACTTCAAGACGAATACCCGAGAAACCGCGTGCCAAGCTATTTACCTTAAGCGCCATGATCATTTTGACGGTTTTGTCATCCATCAATTCACCGATCCCCGCCGCATGAGACAACACTATACTGCGCTGCAGCTCATCTAAATCCTCGGGGGCAATGCGCGTATTGGCTAACAACCCAAACCCAGTGTTGATACCATATACCGTACGATTTTCCGCAATCACGTCGTTGACCACTTGAGTACTGGCCTGGATATCAGGAATCGCGCTGTCGTCCAAGGTCAGTTTTACATGGCGACGGCTAATTTGGCGCAAGTCATTTAAAGTCAAATGGCCGGGCTTTATGGTTAATTCAAACATGATGTACTCCAATCAGGATTGCTGTGTTCTGCAATGCTGTTATTAAATTGTTTTTTAGATTTATTGTGCGTGTTTGTCGGTAATCATCGGCAAGTTCAGCCCCTGTTCTTTCGCACAGTCAATCGCAATGTCATAGCCCGCATCCGCATGTCGCATCACACCTGTAGCAGGGTCATTATGCAAGACGCGTGCAATACGCGCCGCAGCGTCATCACTACCATCACACACGATCACCATGCCAGAGTGCTGTGAGAAGCCCATACCGACACCACCACCATGATGCAAAGAAACCCAAGTTGCACCAGATGCCGTATTGAGTAGCGCGTTTAACAGTGGCCAATCCGACACAGCATCTGAGCCATCCTGCATTCCTTCTGTTTCACGGTTAGGACTCGCAACAGAGCCAGAATCCAAATGATCTCGCCCAATGACAATCGGAGCGGACAACTCGCCACTACGTACCATTTCATTGAACGCTAGCCCAAGCTTCGCTCGCTGACCTAGCCCGACCCAGCAAATACGAGCGGGCAAACCTTGGAACTGAATGCGTTCACGCGCCATATCAAGCCAATGATGTAAATGCTCATCGTCTGCAATCAATTCTTTTACTTTAGCATCAGTTTTATAGATGTCTTCTGGATCGCCCGACAGCGCAGCCCAACGAAACGGACCAATCCCTCGACAAAATAATGGGCGAATGTATGCAGGAACGAAACCGGGGAAATCAAAGGCATTGTCTACGCCCTCTTCCATGGCCATTTGGCGGATGTTATTCCCATAATCAAAGGTAGGAATTCCCATTGCTTGAAAATCGAGCATCGCTTTAACATGCTTCGCCATAGACTGCTTTGCCGCAATCACTGTCGCCTGCGGCTCTGTTTGAGCCTTTTCGCGGTATTCGTCCCAGCTCATCCCAATGGGTAAGTAGCCATTTAATGGATCATGGGCCGACGTCTGATCTGTCACCATATCTGGTCGAATTCCACGTTTGACCATTTCCGGCATTATTTCTGCAGCATTACCACACAACGCAATAGACACAGCCTTACCTTCTGATGTGTACTTTTTAATGCGCGCGATAGCGTCGTCCAAATCGGTCGCTTGCTCATCGACATAACGAGTTCGTAATCGGAAATCGATACGACTTTGCTGACATTCGATGTTCAATGAACACGCTCCCGCAAGCGTCGCCGCCAGTGGTTGCGCTCCCCCCATGCCGCCTAACCCCGCCGTCAGCACCCAACGACCGGTCAATTTTCCATCATAATGTTGACGTCCAGCCTCGACAAAAGTCTCGTATGTACCTTGGACAATCCCTTGGCTACCAATATAAATCCAAGATCCTGCGGTCATTTGACCATACATGGCCAACCCTTTTGCATCGAGCTCATTAAAGTGCTCCCAGCTAGCCCAATGGGGCACGAGATTAGAATTAGCAATGAGTACACGTGGCGCATTGCTATGAGTTTTAAATACGCCCACTGGCTTACCAGACTGAACCAATAAGGTTTCATCATCCTCTAGACTCGTCAGAGATTCGACGATTTTGTCGTAGCTTTCCCAATCCCGCGCCGCGCGACCAATGCCACCGTATACAACAAGCTCCTCTGGATTTTCCGCAACGTCCGGATCCAAATTATTCATCAACATACGCATCGGCGCTTCGGTGAGCCATGATTTCGCTGTCAGCGCGGTGCCTGTCGCCGCCTTGACGACTCCCGCACGGTAGCGTTGTTGCGTAAGTGTTTGCTTTGCCATTGTCAAATCTCCTAAAACTTTTCTAGAGTTTCTTATTATTCGCATAAATATGTATATACAACTATCAAAAAGATAAGATCTATTTTTGAAAGATGCAAGGTCTTTTTCATTAAAAACGCCGATGAAACTGGAGTGAATCGTACTGTAAATAGTCCTAATCAGGATCGAAGTTAGATATATCATTGAAATAGAATGGAAATAAGCCAATGTATAAAAAATCAATTGAAATACAAACTTGTATATACATTAATACCTAGATTACACTCATGTGATAAGAATCCATTAAGGAGTAACACGTGACAAAATCCAGTTCATCAAACAGCGATTGCTCCCAGCACTACTTCGCAGAACGCGCTTTATTGTCGTCAGGTTGGGCCGATAACGTGCTTTTCACTGTGAAAGGTGGCGTATTTAAATCTATTGAAGAAAACACTGTGCCATCCCCTGATATGTATCGATTAGAGGGGCCAGTATTACCGACCATCGCGAATGTTCATTCCCACGCCTTTCAACGCGTTATGGCAGGAGCTGCTGAAGTCAGCTTAAACCCTAACGACAGCTTTTGGAGTTGGCGGGATCTTATGTACAAAGTGGTTCGCTCATTGTCACCCGATGATGCACGGATCATAGCGACGCAGCTCTACATTGATATGCTCAAAGCTGGATACACCCAAGTAGGTGAATTTCACTATCTACATCACAATATCGATGGCAGCCCTTATACCCAAATAGATGAGATGTCACAGCAACTAATTGCTGCTGCAGACGCATCAGGAATGGGATTAACGCTACTGCCTACACTTTATTCTCATTCCGGTTTTGGTGGACAACCCCCGAGTTCAGGTCAAGCACGTTTTATCAATTCGACAGATTCGTACTTAAAACTCCACGACGCATGTCAAACCACATTAAAGGGTCATGCTCGACATAGATTAGGCACTTGTTTTCATTCTTTGCGAGCGGTCACTCAAGCTCAGATACACACCGTTTTAGAGGCGCTAGACAGTCATGGTCCGATTCACATTCACATCGCAGAACAACAAAAGGAAGTTCTAGACAGTCTTGCTTTCAGTGGTCAGCGCCCTGTGGAATGGCTGCATAATGAAATAGGGATCGATGATCGCTGGTGTTTAATTCACGCTACCCATCTTAGTGACACAGAACGCAAAACCATTGCGACCCATCGTGCCATTGCAGGCCTCTGCCCAACCACTGAAGCGAACTTGGGTGATGGAATCTTTCCTGCGGTAGAGTTTGAAAATGATCGAGGTCTATGGGGAATTGGCTCAGACAGCCATGTCAGTATATCGATGGTCGAAGAGTTACGTACTTTGGAATACAGCCAACGATTGCGCGATCAACAGCGCAACCTGCTATACAGTGATGGCCAAAAGAGCGTTGGTGATCACCTTTTTAAACAAGCATTATTTGGAGGCAACCAAGCCTGCGACATCTCACTGGGTCTCTCTGTGGGCAATCGAGCAGACTTTATGGTACTGGATGTCTCCCATCCATTTATTGCTGCGAGCGACTCCGAAGACTTACTCAACCGATGGCTATTTGCGACCAACGAAAACCTAATCAGAGACGTGTTTGTCTCGGGTCACCACGTCGTAAAAGACTTCCATCATGTGCTAGAAGAAGCCAGCCGCTCAGCATTCATCCAAGTCATTAAAAGGGTCATGTATCATGGCTAAATGGATCCTGCTTAAACAAGACCAATACACACGTATGCCGTGGAAAAATGGACTCGGCGAGACGCTGGAGATACAGCACGCTAAAGATGAACACGGTTTACGCTTTAGAATCAGTCAAGCGGCGGTTGTTGAAGACGGACCATTTTCAAACTTCGAAGGGCTGCATCGCACCTTAGTCTTGTTATCTGGCCAAGGCATGACATTAAAACACAACAACTTCGAACAAACACTCACTAAGCCCTTAGACATAGCATGTTTTTCTGGCGGAGAAGCGACCTTTGCCAGCCTCATCGAAGGTCCTATTGAAGACTTGAATATCATGGTACGAGAGGTCGATACATCGGCTTATGCAAAGACACTTCATGCTCCCTGCCAGCTCTCTATAACAGCCCATGATGATTTATTTACTGGCATTTATATATGCGAGGATAGCGTGTTAAATCTTTCTGATAATACTCACATTACGATCAAAGCGAACAGCATGATCGTTGTTTCTGATGCGCTAACGGGCATGCTCACGCAAGGCAGTGGAATTGCCATCAACATCATGACACGTAATTAGCGTCCAAAATGCCCAAACAGCTGGAAACGTGAGCCTGGGTGCAAAAGACGAGCAACCGTAACAATATCGTCACCTGCCCAAGTGCGACGCTTAATCTGTAAACATGGTTCAAAGTTCTGGATATTTAACCTCTGGCATTCCAACTCATTGGGCAAAATAGCTTCTACTAAATGCTCTCCTTCGGTCATGGGCGCAACGCTCATAAGGTATTCGTAAGGTGTGTGCTGGGAAAAGTCCTGCTGATCATAATCGGGGGCTAATCGAGCATTAACAATGCGCTCTTCTATCTGTATTGGCTGTTCGTTTTCGAAATGGAGCACAACAGAGCGAAATATTTCATGATTAGTTCGCACCCCCAGAGTCATTGCTTCTTCTACGGTTGCTTTGGCTGATTCTAGTACTAGCAGCTCAGAACGATGACGATGACCACGCTCAGCGATTTCTTCGGCGATGTTGTGCACTTCAAACAAAGCGGAGTGAGATTTTTTCTCAGCGACAAACGTACCTAAACCTTGATGGCGTTTCAGTAAACCCTCAGCCGTCAACTCTCTCAATGCACGATTCACCGTCATGCGGCTCACCCCTAGCGCTTTGACGAACTCTGCTTCAGATGGCATTCGTTGATCCGCCTGCCACGCGCCTGAGTTAATTCTCATCGTAATCGCCAATTTTAGCTTAGCGTAAATTGGCTGCTGAGCATCAGGCAAATCATCAAACAACCCTACCAACATTGGCGTTACCGAATCCGACACAAAGTGCTCCATAAACTGTTTACTTCCATCAGACGTTACGCCTGAAAACGACTTACCATGATAGTTATTTTGCTTTTGACAATCTAGCACGGAAGCCTGAACAACGAGTTTGTCATATCCTCAACTTGTAATTTTATGACATAATAGCGAGCATACAAATTGATACACCAGCCGTAGCCAAATGTCAGATAGAACTGTATGACATTCACTAGGCTCTCATTCCTACGAATATAAACAATACAAAATGCCAGAAAAAATAGGCCCTAAACCAGATATCACAAATCACAAGCTAGACAGGCGCTTCAGTGTCGCTCCCATGATGGATTGGACGACGTCAGATTTTCGAGTGTTTGCACGCTGTATTACCAAAAACACCCTTCTGTATAGCGAAATGGTAACGACTGGTGCTTTATTACAAGGCGACAATCCAGAGCGGTTTCTTAAATATGATGGATGTGAACACCCAATCGCATTGCAATTAGGTGGTAGCGACGCAAAAGAGTTGGCTAAATGCGCAAAATTAGCGGAGCAATTTGGTTACGATGAAGTTAATCTCAATGCAGGTTGTCCAAGCGATCGAGTGCAAAATAGCTTGATTGGTGCGATTTTAATGGCGCACCCTGAAAAAATAATTGATGCAATGAAAGCGATGCAAGACGCAACATCATTGCCTGTTACTTTAAAGCATCGTATTGGATTAGATGATCAACAGGAATACAGCATCGTTAGGGATTTCGTAGGGAATGTCGCCAACGAGGGTGTCGAAACTTTTATTGTTCATGCTCGAAATGCCATACTTCAGGGGCTTAGTCCTAAAGAGAATCGAGAGATCCCACCATTGAAATACGATTACGTGTATCAATTGAAGAAGGACTTTCCTCACCTTGAAATCATTATTAATGGTGGCATAAAGACAATAGAAGAGACGCAAAATCATCTATGCCATATTGATGGAGTGATGATGGGGCGCGAGGCGTATCATAATCCTTGGGTCATGAGCTCAGTTGATCAGATAGTGTTCGGACAGCCTTCAACAGCTACCGATCGTTTTGACGCCTTAGACCGCTACCTTCCGTATGTGGAACAGCAGCTAAAGCAAGGCGCTCGCCTCATGCACATGACACGTCATATCTTGGGGATTTTCCAAGGTTTACCCGGCGGCAAACAATTTAGACGTTACCTTTCAGAAAACGGTCATCGAACAGACGCTACAATTCAAGTGTTAATTGATGCGATTGAATTGGTTAAACAACAGTTAGATAAAACAAAGGACAGAAGCAATGAGCAATAAGTTATCTCAACTAAAAGAGTTCACAACGATTGTCGCGGACACAGGTGATATCACTGCCATTAAAGAATATCGTCCTGAAGATGCGACTACTAATCCATCTCTAATGCTCAAAGCGGCGCAGATTCCTGAGTATGCTCCATTCATCGACCAAGCCATTGCTTGGGCAAAAGAGCAAAGTAGCGACAAAGCTCAGCAAATCATCGATGCTGGCGACAAGTTGGCAGTCATTGTTGGCACAGAGATTCTCAAGTACGTCCCAGGTCGCATTTCAACCGAAGTAGACGCGCGTTTGTCGTACGATAAAGAGGCAACGGTTGCTAAAGCACGCCGTCTGATAAAGCTATATGAAGATGCGGGCATCTCAAAGGATCGCGTGCTTATCAAAGCTGCTTCGACTTGGGAAGGTATTAAAGCCGCTGAAGAATTAGAGAAAGAAGGCATTAATTGTAATCTCACTTTGCTGTTCTCATTCGCCCAAGCTCAAGCATGTGCTGAAGCAGGCGTTTTCTTGATCTCGCCGTTCGTCGGACGTATCTTAGATTGGTACAAGAAATCCACAGGTGAAGACTACACCGCAGAGACAGATCCAGGTGTTGTATCGGTTACCGAGATCTACAATTACTACAAGCAACACGGCTACAAAACCGTCGTGATGGGTGCAAGCTTCCGTAATATTGGTGAAATCGAGCAGCTAGCAGGTTGCGACCGACTGACGATCAGTCCAGCCTTGCTAGAAGAACTGAAGAAGGATGAGAGCCCTCTAGAGCGTAAACTCTCACCGACAGACGACATCAAGCCAGCTGGTGAAAAAGTAACAGAGCAAGCATTCCGTTGGGCTTTGAATGAAGATGCTATGGCAACTGAAAAACTTGCCGAAGGCATCCGAAACTTTGCTGCCGATCAGCGTAAATTGGAAGCAATGCTAGAGGAGAAACTATAAATCAGTTTTGTACTTCTACCGAAAAACGCAGCCAATTGGCTGCGTTTTTTTGCAGCCTGTATGCCTTAAATAGAAAAAAATAATATTGGCGTGAAGATTACAGTCACCACAGCACTGCGCAAAATTAAGGCAACCATTATGGAACCCCCAACCAGATCATAGTTGTTGCGATTTTCGCTTCTATAATATGAGCTAAATCCTTAGATGAAGGAATACTCCTTATGCTCCCATATATTAGACAAATCAGCGCGTGTTTCATGATTGCGCTTTGCTCAATAGGCTATGCAAAGGATACGCACACAAACTTCAAGGTCGATGAAATTACTTCCTTTAACGGCATCCCTTGGGGCATGGCCCAATTAGATGATACGAACCTTTTGGTGACGATAAAGCAGGGAGCGCTTTATCGGGTCAACACTGTCACGGGCAAGCAAACACCCATATCTGGATTGCCAAACATAGCAAATGCTGGACAAGGCGGGCTTCTTGATATTGCCTTATCTCCAGATTTTGATGAGACATCATGGGTCTACTTCACGTATTCCCACCCAATGGCTGACGGCGCTACAACAGCCTTAGCACGAGCAAAATTGCAAGGCTCAGCCCTAGTCGATTGGCAGGATGTCTTCATTACGGATGCAGGTTCAGACACTGGCAAGCACTTTGGCAGTCGCATTGCATTCGACAATGACGGGCACGTGTTTATCTCTATCGGTGACAGAGGCGAGCGAGCCAATGCACAAGATCTCACCAATCACGCGGGTAAAATCCTACGCCTAAACCTCGACGGCTCAGTCCCGAAAGATAACCCTTTTGTTCGCCGAGGTAATGTCCGCGCGGAAATTTGGAGCTACGGACACAGAAACCCACAAGGCCTCTATTATGATCAACACACTCAACGTCTTTGGTCTAATGAACACGGCCCAAGAGGTGGAGATGAAATCAATCTGATTCGAGTGGGGGCTAACTATGGATGGCCGATCGTTTCTTACGGTAAAGAGTACTGGGGGCCGTTTCAAGTCGGGGAAGGCACATCAAAAGAAGGAATCGATGAGCCTAAAAAGGTCTTTACACCTTCTATCGCCCCGGGCTCGCTATTGGTGTATCGCGGACAGCTATTCAATGGCTGGGATGGTGATTTCCTATCTACGGCATTGGCGTTACGTCATTTAAACAACGTTAAACTAGTTAACGGCAACGTGTCCGAATCGCGCCATCTAGAGGATCTCGACGAACGAATGAGGGATGTCATAGAGCTTTCAGATGGAGCGCTCGCCATAAGCACTGACTCAGGTAGGATTCTACGTATCCTGCCAGCTTCCAGTTAATCCACCACTTTATTGCTTAAGAGGCAGATAACGTTCGTGCCACTCTCGAAGCTCAACCAAGCTCATTGGTTGAGCAATCGAGTAACCTTGAAAATAGTCACATCCTGCATGTCGTAACACAGACAATTTATCTAAGTCTTCGACACCTTCTGCAGTCACTTTTATTGACTGTAAGTGGCAAAGCTCGACCGTAGGCTCTAACAGCTGGCGATATTGATCATTCGTTAAGCGCTGCACCAATTCTTTATCAAACTTAACTTTATCGACTGGATAGTCAATCATTTGAAGTAATGGCGTATAACCGATACCAAAATCATCAATCGATATACCGAAGCCCGCATCACGTAAACCTCTAAGTACAACTAAAACTTGCTCCACTGCAAAATAACCAAATGTTTCTGTTATCTCTAACTCTACCGCACCATCAGAAACGTTGTACTCTTCCTTCAGGCGAATCAACTTACTTGCGAAGTCTGCTTGACCAAGTTCAGCGGCGGAAATATTAATCGCAACCACAATGTCATCACCCAAAAATGTACAAAGCTTAGAGATGTGATCAAACGCATTACGAAATACCCAATCATCAATTTTTGAATACGTTCCAGTCTGTTCCGCAATGGGCACAAACTCATCCGGTGTTATATGGCCTAGCTCCGCTGAATACCAACGCAACAACACTTCTAGCCCTTTTATCTCACCGGCCTGATCAACAAATGGCATGAATACGAGCGAGAATTCATCGTCACAGTTTACAAATTTTAAGGCATCCTCGATCAGTTTCACCCTTCGCGCATCGCCAGCGATCGAATGCGAATATGTAGAGAATCGGCTTTTACCAGATCGCTTAGCGTGATACATGGCCATATCGGCATTGGCAATTAGCTCTCGTAAATCCTCACCATCTTCAGGATAGCTTGCAACGCCAACACTGGCAGAAACAGGTGTCAGATATCGGTCTGTTTTAAAACCACCGTCAAATAAACCGACCAAGTCTGCTGCTAAGTTTTCTCGATCTTTCAAATCGTCGTGGGCAAGTACGATAGCAAACTCATCACCCGCCAACCTAGAGACTAAAGTACCCTGTTGACGGTACTTTTCACTCTGGAGAAGTGATTCAAACGCGTTCGCAGCAAATTTCAATAGTTCGTCACCTGCTTCGTGTCCCAGGCGATCATTCACAAATTTGAAATTATCTAGATCTATATAGATGAGCGAAACGTATGTTTTTCGATTCCACGCTCTTACGATGGCTCGTTTGGCAAATTCTTGAAAGCGCGTACGATTAGGCAGTTTGGTTAGAGAGTCAGTGATCGCAAGGTTACGAGACTCGTTTAGGTTGGTATTTAACTGATCATATAAATCATAGAACTTGATGCCCAAGCGACTTAGTTCATCTGTCCCGACTGGGCGCTGAATGTTGTTTTGCTGGGCTGACGTAACAAGGTCAAGTTGGTCGTCCAATATTTCGATAGGCCGAATGATGTATCGCCGAATCAAATATAGCAAAACAGCCGCTACCGTAACTCCAAATATCAGGGACACCGCAATCAACCAATCAACGAGAGAAGTTCGAGAATGCCTTAAATAGGCATCAGTTAGTTCAAGTTCTAAGTAAAAGTTTGGCAATATTTCAATCGATCGCGTCATGGCCTCATCTGGCGCCTTGAAACTGGGCAGTCGATTGATAAGTTTGGGCGTGACGCCATACGTTTCTTGAAGTGTACGAAGGTCTCGATCAAATGCTTCCGTATACGACGTAACGACCACTACAATATTATTATCGGAGCCTACGCGAAATGGCTTCAAAAACGTACTAGCGTCTAATACTCGACCGTGCACGTACGCGTGCTTAAAACTGTTAATAAACATCAACTTACTAGACGTTTGCGTACGTTTCAAAATGGATGAACGAGCAAAGTTCAAGACAAATTTTGGCGTTTCACTAAATGGATTATCGCTGCGTTCATGGTGATATATTGGATTTCCAAGGTCGTCTATGACGGTGACCAACAATCGCGTATGGCCATCGGACAACACATCATCAATCAGCCGATCCAGCTTTTGAGTCACCAAATACTCTTCGACATCTTTACCAGCTGATCGGGTAAGGGCTGGCAACGTTTCGCCGTCCAAGAGTAACGACGCGACATTAGCCGCCACAGAGGCATCTTGTTCAAATTGTGCCTTAGCATGCTGAAGTTTCAGATCGAGTTTAGTCTGCTCCACTTCAGTCAACGTATCGCTTTGAACCTGATACATGCCAGCTGCGGCCACAAATACACCGACCAGCAAAATAGGCAGAACTAATAAAACTAAACGCTTAGTGAGTGTCATAGTATCGAATCAATGCATCCCTGATACGCAATCTCTGTAACATATCATTACCACTGAAAGAGGGAAATAAATTAGCAAGTTCTAATTCTTTCTCCGTTAAGTATACGGTAGTGTCTTCCTGAAAATCTGGATTTTGTATCAACACCGCGTCTTTAAAAGGCGACGCAGCATACATCGCTTCTGAGCTCTTTGCACTTATCTCATCACGAGACATAAAGTCGATAAATTTTTGCGCGTCGTCAACACGACTAGAAGAAGCAACGATTGCCCAACAATCCACCCACACTGTCAAACCTTCTTTCGGTTTAACAAACTCCCATACGTCTTTGTTTTGTAATTCATTTAGTGAAGCCGCATCACCACTATACGCAGGTGCTGCCCATATATCATCGGATTCTGGGTTATCCGCGATATAAGAGTAAATGTATTCATAATTAAAGACATGCTTAGACTGTTCGCGCAATAACTCAAATGCGTCTTCTAAGTGTGTTTGATTATTCGAGTCAACTGGGTAACCTAGAGCCAAAAATGCAGATGTTAGCAGCTCATCTGGCTGCCCTAACATCCCGATATGGCCAGTAAGCTCCTCTCTCGGTGAAAGTAGCTCTTTCCAGCTCCTTACTGGCGCTTGTACCTTATCCTTGCGATAGATAATTCCATACGTACCCCATAAATAAGGCACGCCATAGGATCCACATGCTTGCGGCCAGAACTCTCGCCAATGCTTGTCGTTCACTTTTAAAGAGTGCAGGTAACCCGCTTCTCCCATTTGATTGACCGCAGACTCATTGACGATGACAACATCAAAATAGCTAGCTGATTTGCCAGCTAGTATCAAATCTCGTTCTGACTCGTCATCGTAATACGTTTGTTGGACAGGAATTCCGGTTTTTTGAGTCCACTCGGTAAGCACATCTGGATCGATAAAATCTTCCCAGATCAACACATTTAATGGTTCACGAGCTGATGCTAACGACGCACCTAACGACGCACCTATAGCCCCTAGAACGCAAAATACTACTGACAATATTCTCATTTAACTTACCTTGTAGGTGTGCAATGAAACGCAGTCGTTAATTAGCGTTGCCCCAAGAGTCTTCGATCTGACTAGAATCAGAACCCCATGAATCCACCTCATCATCTCCCCAGCTAGATTCGGAACCCCAAGAGTCATCAGTCTCGTCACCCCAACTCGAGTCAGAACCCCACGAATCATCTGCTTCACTGCCCCAAGACCCTTGTTCTGAGGTTGAAGAATTCGATGATTGATTAGTCTGACTATCGAATTGTCGACCTTTATTGTCGTTTACGGCACCTTCACGGCTTTGTAGATAAACGTCTCGCAAAAAAGAATAACGATCACCGAACACCATTCGCTCAGCTGAAAGGTATTTAGCACGCACTTGAATTACGTTTAACGTACGTGCAAACAGCTCTTGATCACTGGATAAATCATACAAATCTAAGCCATCAAATAAAGAGTAGTCTACAACCAACCCACTGGCATCTCTAACCGTCGAGGAGCCTAAGAAAGGAATCACTACATAGGGTCCTGAGCTAACCCCCCAATAACCTAGCGTCTGCCCAAAGTCCTCTTCATATCGTTGCAAACCAAGCTCACTTGCAACGTCGAAAATCCCAAACCATCCAGCAGTGGAATTGATCAGAAAGCGAAACGTTGATGATGCGGTTTCATCCCACTTACCTTGAAGTAGATTATTACCAATGTTTGGTATTTCCCCAAGATTAGAGAAAAAATTGCTAACACCTTTTTGAACAGGTGTCGGTGTTACCGCTTGATATCCCTGAGCGGCGGGTTTGAGTGCATAACGATCCAACGTATCGTTGAAACTAAAGACTGCACGGTTATAACCTTCCCAAGGGTCCTCAGGCGTTTCAGCAATGGCTGTCAAGGCTGATAACATCACACCCAGGCTTACTAGAAACTGTCTAACTAACTGATTCATATCATTCGTCCTACACCAGTTTTTTAACTTCTTGCCACTGTTTAGCCAAACGCTTTTCGGAAACGGGCTCTAATGTTCCAACCGTCTGTGCAAACAATGATATGCGATATTCTTCTAATAACCATCGGTATTTTGTGAGATTAGGGTCGTATATACCCTCATCGTCGTGCGCCTTTTTCTGACACAAATACTGATCCCAAAGTTGCTCTAACTGCCCGATCAAAGCATTCTCTTTATTCAAATGGTTTTGAAAACGCTCTAGTCGAACCTCTACACCCTTAAAATAGCGCGGCAATTGCCCCAACCAAAATAAAGGGGTTACTCCTATAAACCCAGGGTAAACCAAGTTTTCAAGTTGCTTCTTGATGTCTCCATATACTCTAGTCCAAGGTAAAGGGATTGACCCCTTCATTCTCTTAGCGACTTTTTGGTAAGCGCTCAAGACACTGTGTAATTGTAAAGCCATTTCATTACCGACACTCACAAGTTGATTGCGGTGTTGCTCAAGCCGGCTTTCAAACTCCGCTTTCGTTCTGGGGAGAGTCCTATCCTCTAAAAAGACTTTTTCGATTACCGCATCTAGCAAGTCTTTCAGTAGCACCTCTTTTTTACCTACGGGTGAAAACAACAACATAGATTCACGTAACTTAGGAAGATTCTTCTCCAAGTAGCGCATTTCTTTCGTAAGAGACAACTTAAGTAACGCTATAACGCCTTTTCGATGCGCTTCCGCAGCGGTACTTGGATCATCAAACATTTTTAAAGAGACACTGTCATTAAGGGCGACTAATGCGGGAAATGCAGTAACTTGAAGCCCAGCTTGTTTGATCTCTTGTCGCTCTGGCACGTCTTGATCTGGCCAAGCTGTTAACTCGTTTTGCTCGTGTTTTTGTGTTCCGAACTTAGCGAAACTTTTTTCAACCATGTCTGCGAAACGACTTTGTAGTTCAGCCAAGTCTTTACCGGTTCCCAACACTCTGCCTCGTTCATCAACGACATCAATATTAAGCGTTAAGTGTCCTTCGAGTTTTTCCGACGACCACTGCGACAAAGGTATCTCAATCAGTGTTTCTCGTTTGATTTGCAACGTAAGCTGATCAAGCAAATCACCTTTTTCTTTGGAAAGATTCGGGTAGATACGATCAACGAATTGAGGGATTGGAACAAAACGTCTGCGTAGTGCTTTTGGCAGCGCTCGAATTAGAGACTCGCAGCGCTCTTTAACATAACCAGGTACCGCCCACCCCAATTCATCTAACGTCAGTTGGCGAAGTAAACCAACGGGAACTTTAAGCGTAGCACCATCTTTGACCTGGCCCGGTGCAAACTCGTAATCAATTGGAAGTGCGACACCATTCAGCGAAAAATTATCAGGAAAAGCGTATTCATCTACTCGAACATCCTGATTAATCAAATCATCACGCGTCATCGTTAGCGCATCAGGATTCTGCTTGGCGAAATATTCGATACCTTTCTGATTACGTATGTCGCTAGGTAAACGCTGATCATAAAATTGATAAACGGTTTCATCGTCGACCAAGATGTCCCGTGTCCGTAATTTTGCCTCTTGGGTTTCTAGATCTTTAATGAGCTGCTGATTATGATGGTAAAACTTCGCTTTTGACTTTAATCCCTGCTCGACCAACGCTTGACGAATAAAGACATCACGAGCGTCCTCTGGATTAACATGCCCATAATCAACTCGGCGTTTCGCAATCAGTATCAGGCCATATAGGGAGACCTGCTCAAATGCGATAACACGCCCTTGACTACGCTCAAAATGAGGGTCGAAATACTGGCGTTTAACGAAGGTAGCTGCGTATTCTTCAATCCATTTTGGATCAATTTTGGCAACAATACGCGCATATAGCTTGCTCGTTTCTACAAGTTCCGCAGCCATAATCCACTGTGGAGGCTTTTTGAACAACATCGATCCTGGAAAAATATTCAATTTACGAGAGCGACAACCCAGCATTTCTCTTGATTCACCCATTTTGTTGGCGACTTGAGTAAAGAGCCCCGCCATCAAAGCCCGATGAATCGAATCATACTGTCGCTCGGTATTATTCGTTTCCTTAAAACCCAACTGTTTGCAGGCGATGAGAATTTGTCGGTGAATATCACGCCACTCCCGCAAGCGCATAAAATTCAAAAATTGCTTTCGGCAATATTGGCGCAATTGATTTTGGGACAACTCTTGGCGCTGAGCCTCATAACGCTCCCATAAATTGAGCAGCACGATAAAGTCCGAATCTTCATCTTTATCTACAGCATGACATTGATCGGATTGAGTTTTCTTATCTTGTGGTCGTTCACGTGGATCTTGAACTGATAGCGCACTCACAATAATGCTGACTTCTTTGAGCACCCCCAAGCCATTAGCTGCGATCAACATACGCCCTAATTTTGGATCAATAGGCAACTTTGCTAGCTGGCGTCCAATGGGAGTTAGACGTTCCTTTTTGATCGCACCCAATTCATTTAGAGCACGATAGCCATCATTGATCATTCTCTGTTCGGGCATTTCTACGAATGGAAATTTCTCAACTGCGCCGAGTCGCAAGTTAGCCATTTGCAAAATAACCGATGCAAGGTTGGTACGAAAAATCTCTGGGTCGGTAAATTCTGGACGAGCGTTAAAGTCTTCCTCATCATACAATCGCACACAAATACCGTCTGCCACACGACCACAACGCCCTGCTCGCTGATTGGCACTTGCTTGACTAATCTTCTCGATTGGCAACTGCTGGACTTTAGAACGCACACTATAGCGGCTAATGCGTGCAAGCCCAGGGTCAATAACATAACGAATACCTGGCACCGTCAACGATGTTTCAGCCACGTTCGTGGACAAAACAATGCGCCGACCGCCATGAGACTTAAAGATACGCTGCTGTTCACTACTACTAAGACGAGCGTACAATGGAAGCACCTCAACGCCTTGCAATTGCTCGCGTCGAAATAGTTCTGCTGTCTCGCGTATTTCGCGCTCACCGGGTAAGAACACTAATACGTCCCCTGCTCCGCGATAACCCGATTGACGCTCCTCTGCAATCAACATTGTCACCGCATCCACGATGCCTTGTTCCATCGACTGGTCGGCATCTAACTCTTCGACATCCGCTTTACTCAATAAAGGCTGATAACGGACTTCAACAGGATACGTACGGCCCGACACCTCTATGACAGGCGCATTGTTAAAATGACGAGAGAAACGCTCTACATCGATCGTTGCCGAGGTCACAATGACCTTTAAGTCGGGACGATTTGCTAAAACGCGCTTCAAATACCCCAGCAAAAAGTCGATATTAAGGCTCCGCTCATGGGCCTCGTCTATAATGATGGTGTCATAGTTTTGTAGAAATTTATCCTGCTGTATTTCAGCGAGTAAAATACCATCAGTCATCAATTTTATTAGGGTTTCTTCTTGGCTTTCGTCAGTAAAACGAACCTGAAAACCGACCGCTTCGCCTAATGTCACAGCAAGCTCATCGCTGATGCGCTCAGCGACACTTCGAGCGGCAATACGGCGCGGCTGGGTGTGGCCTATCTGACCTGCGATTCCTCTACCTGCCTCGAGACACATTTTCGGTAATTGGGTGGTTTTACCTGAGCCAGTTTCACCCGCAATGATGACAACTTGATTCGACTGTATCGCTTCAATGATCTCGTCTCGACGATTGGACACCGGCAGTGAATCATCATATTTGATCTCAGGCAAACGCCCCAATCGTGCTTCATACAACGCTTTGGAGGTAGCGACATGCTCTGCAACTTCAGCTTCTAACTTATCTGTCGGTTGTGACTGCTCTCGACGCTTTGCAATCGTGTCTAGCTTTCGACGAATGGAATGACGATCTCGCGTCATCAATTGAGGTAGTTCAGTGCTGCGCAATGGATTGTCCTGATGATCTTGCATGTGTATGTGACTAACCTTAAACCAAGAGTGATGCGGCGTTTTATATCTGAATAACATAGTTGGCAAAGAATTCTACCACCAATCAAGCCTAAGTCGTGAACCACAGCTTAAGAAACCCCATCACAGGTGATAGTCTATACTTATAGTTTGAAATTCTTACCCCTCGCCCATACATCAGTTTATAGTGACTTCAATAGCATCTGCTAACCAAGTTAATTATTCATACAGAGACAGGAAGGATGTGTAATGTCTGAGAAAGTATATAACGACAACTCCCTAACCATCGGAGACACCCCACTCGTTCGCTTAAACCGCATTGGTAATGGCAACATCTGGGCAAAACTTGAGTCACGGAACCCTGCTTTCTCCGTGAAATGCCGTATCGGGGCCAACATGGTATGGGATGCCGAGAAACGAGGCATTTTAACGGAGGGTAAATCCATCGTTGAACCTTCCAGTGGTAACACGGGGATTGCACTGTGTTTTGTGGCGGCAGCACGAGGCTATCCTATTACCATTACCATGCCTTCCAGCATGAGTTTGGAGCGCCGCCAAGTTATGAAAGCCTTAGGCGCAAATATTGTACTGACTGAGCCCGCTAAAGGCATGAAAGGTGCAATCGAAAAAGCAAAAGAAATTGCGGAAGACGATAATTTCGTTCTACTCCAGCAATTTGAAAATCCGGCGAACCCTGAAATTCATGAGCAAACGACAGGCCCAGAAATTTGGCGTGATACGGATGGTGAAATTGACGTATTCGTCGCTGGTGTCGGCACCGGTGGTACCATCACTGGGGTTAGCCGCTACATTAAGAATACACAAGGTAAAGCGATCACAAGCGTTGCTGTCGAACCAACGGCATCTCCCGTCATTACACAAACCCTAAATGGCGAGACGCCAACTCCGTCTCCGCACAAAATTCAAGGAATCGGAGCTGGTTTTGTACCAGGCAATCTAGACCTATCTATCATTGACCGAGTCGAGCAAGTAAGCAACGAAGATTCCATCAGCATGGCTAAACGCCTTATGCGCGAGGAAGGCATCTTGTGCGGAATTTCTTGCGGCGCTGCGGTCGTTGCCGCCGAACGTTTAAGCCAAGAGCCAGAATTCGCAGATAAGAATATTGTCGTTGTGTTACCAGACTCAGGTGAGCGCTACTTGTCGACCGCTCTATTTGAGGGTGAGTTTAGCGATAATGAGCTAGTTCAGTAAGCGGTCTCTAACACTAAAAAGCCGACTTCCGAGTCGGCTTTTTTATTGCTCAATATTGAAGTGCGTTAAGCCAAGCACTTAACTCGTTGTACCAATTCGCCTGCCTCAAATACACAGAGCTCACCCGTTTGCATCTGTTGCCAGTCTTCATCATTGGTCAAAGGCTGCGTCGCTATCACAGTGACGACATCTTTGTCTGTTGTGACTTCTTTAAAATCAACTGTAATGTCTTCGTCTGCAAGGGTAGCGGGCTTAAAAGGCGCACGACGAGTTATCCAATGCAGCTTCGTCGTACAATAACAAAATAAATACTGTCCATTTGACAGCATCATATTAAACACGCCCTTTTCTCGAAGCTGATCACACAGCCCTAATAGTTTAGTCCCTAACACCTCTATGCTAGGCATAGCGTCACCAAATTCTGCGAGAAGCTGCTCAATGAGCCAGCAAAATGCACGCTCTGAGTCGGTTGTACCCAGAGGGTAGTGGCTCAAAATATCCAAGGTTTGTGGTGATTCTAGTTGCCCATTGTGCGCATAACTCCACGTTGTATCCCACAATAAGCGACTAAATGGGTGTGTATTAGGCAAGCAAACGTTTCCTACGTTCGCCTGCCGAATATGACTGATCACTATGTGGCATTTTAGAGAGGTATTACTCATCACTTCTGCCATATCAGAATCTGAACTTGGGCGAGGGTCATGGATAGACCAGACACTGTCATCACGATACATCGCCATACCCCAGCCATCTTTATGAGGCCCTGTTCGCCCCCCTCTCGCCCGCAAACCAGAAAAACTAAAGCATATGTCCGTGGGGACATTGGCACTCATACCTAGCAACTCACACATCTGAATCGTTTATTTCCTGTTGTTTACGCTTTTTACGGATACGGTGGAATATAAAATATCCTCCCCCCACGATGAGTAATCCCGCTCCATTCAATACCGCGTAAAATAGCCAATCAGTCTTATCCAGAGTGGCTTCATCTGTTACGAGCGTATCGACGTCAGTCTGGTTATCATCTTCTGTATTAATTTTTTCGGGCGCTGCTGCAGCCTCAGACTCGGCCTGTTCCTCTATTTCCTCTTCCGTAACAACAGATATTTGAGGCGTAACCACAACTGGCATGAGATCTCGGTTAACCGCTGCAGCAGAAGACAATGCGACTAAACTGCTATCTCGTCCTTGCTGAACCTGAACCCTTTCTGCACCTTGACGACTTAATGTCCAAACGTCAGAGGAATATTCAAAACGAACGCCAGTACGCGTAATACCGATCAGCCTCACATAAGCCGTTACGGCATCATTTGGCGGTACGGGAAATATTTTCTGCCAATATCCTTCGCCCAATAGTGGCATCTCTACCTGTTCTTCCGAACCATCTTTAAAGGTCATGATCAACCGTGCATTGCTGCGCAGACTATTTAAGCGCATATTCGTTGGCTTTGCTGAAATCATCACAAGGCCGCCGTCCTGTGATTGCGCCGTCACCTTTATGGGATCCACAACCGAAAAGAACTGGCTAAGCTTACGAACAAACGTTTTGCCATCGACTTCGGAGATAAGTTCGTAATTACCAGTATCAGTCAATTTATCTACTTTGTTTTTAAATTGTGAGTTAGCGATTCCTACTGACTGTTTAAAAAGCTCGGTTTCACTCTCTCCAGAAAGAAGGTTTAAGCGCTGCGTAACGTCAATCAAATCTAAAAACTCTGTATCTTTAATCAACTCGCGATCTTGGAATAAACCAACCGTCGAGTAAATAGGTTCGTTGACGAATATCACAGGGGCAATCTTCGTCGCTTGCGCACTTAGCTTTGTAATGACACGAACATTACTACGCTCAAGATCAACATCTTTGACCTCCCAAGTGCCAACCTTTGGTTTAGTAATCGTTACTAACGTATAGTGAGCTGCTTTTGCCACCGACACGTTTGAAGCCGACATATTCAGTGGTTGACCACTAGGTTGAGTAATGGTCGGCGTTAAGCCTTCTTTGTGAAACACCAGCAAGGTCGCTTCTTCAATCGCTTCGTCTATAAAGAAATGATTGTCCTCAAAAGGAACTTCTTCTGATGGTGCTGCTTGTGAAAATATTCGATCAAAGGTGTCTAACAATGCTTCGGGAGAAGCAACTTCAGTGTGCGTTGCATTAGTCAACGTTGAGACGGATTGAAGCAACTCTTTGTCGGTATAATTGGACATGGATACAGTATGCAGGTGAATCCCTCGCTCCGATAATGCAGACGCCAGATCTGTCATAATACGTTGACGGGAAGCTTCATTCACTTTTTCATCGAGACTAACATCTACCATCCCATCAGTGACAAGAATCCAGTGTCGATCAAACTCAGGCGCTAATCCAACATCATCTGGAGTTTGCAACAACATGCGAATAATGGATTCTAGATCAGTCTTTAAATCGCCGGGAACATAATCTTCAACTGCATTATTAAGACGCTGCTTAGTACTGGGATTAACCATGGCCTCAGGCAACAACACCCGTGGTCGCTCACCAAAAAGCCATACTCCAAGAGAGGCTCGCTCTTCTGGCGCTAAATTAGAAATGAGTTTTAGAGATTCAGACGTCAACTTATCCGGGTCACTAATTAGCATACTCCCCGATGCATCGACAATCAGCCGAAATTGAGTATCCGCTTTAACATTGGGCACCGTCAGTAGTAGCACAACAATGAGTGAAAAAAAATTCTTTATAGTGACCACGATTAGGCTCTCCAACGACTGCTTACGGTGATATGCGCCTTAAAGTGGAAGGCGCTAGCTCGGATCGTATTTTTCGGGCATTCCGTGCACCCACTTAATAATATGTTCTTGCCATTGGTCTTCGTCAACAGTGTTTTCGTTAACAGCATAATGGGCGACTGTTAAACCTTGGCGTTGCATTTCCCGATCATTGCCCACTAAAAGAGGATGCCAACTGGGTAACTCGCCAGTGCTGTGAAGCACTCGATAACTACACGTATCAGGCAGCCAATCAAACTCAGCAATGTCCTCGGGTGTAAGAGATATGCAACCAGCTACTTTTTCGAGCCGACGCTCATAAACTTTACATCGACAGACATTTAAGTCTAGCTGATGACACGATAGGTTGGTGTAGAACACCTCTTGTGTATCTTCATCTTCAAGTTTCTGTAGGCAGCATTTACCACACCCATCACACAAAGACTCCCATTCAGCAGGAGACATTTTATGCATTGGTGTGGTTTTCCAAAAAGGCTCGTAGCGCTTAGCGATCATTAGTAACGGGCTTCCGTGGGTGCTTTATATAAATCTAACAAATAGTCGTCTTTTGCTGGCGGCATTTGTAAATAAAAGCCTTTCTCTGTAATTGAATCCATTACATCTTGCGCATTAGCTCGTGCTAACTTTTGCTCTGGTTTAATCAGCATTGTCATCGCTGATATTGGTGTGCCAAAACGCTCCATCAGGGCTTCTGGTACATCTTTCGTGCCCTTACTTTTTTCAACGTACAGGTACATTTCGTCTTTCTTTGACGAACGAAAAATCTGAATAATCATTTGACTCATGATGTGCTACTCAAGGTTATCTAGTTAGTTAGAAAATTTCTCTAACAAGGGTGCGACTACTCGATCCTTACGCCAACCATTAAAGGATGGATTAGACCAATCCATTTCTGAGCCATCATAAATATGACGCATCAAAGGATCTAGTAATTTACGTTTTAGAACGACTTCTGGCGCAACATCAAGCTCTTGTGCAAGTGACTTTAAGTACGCTCGCATTGCCTTTGATAAGTCGCCCGCGTCAGAAGGTAGAGGTGGTGTAAGCGGTAGCTGATATTCATCAGAGCTGAGCTGATTCACAACGGCGACTTTTTCCAAGATGGCATCCGAATACAGCCTAACTTGCTTAGGGGAAATGTCCTCTGCTTGTCCGATATCTCTCGCAGTATCAGGTATGAATTTAGCGAGCGCCCATAAAGTCCGATCTTTCAACACTTGACCACGAGGAATGTTATCATTTCGAGCACGCTCATCCCGCCAAAGAAACAGTAGGCGTAGTAGTGTCAGGCTCTTGGGATTCAACCGCCAAGCTGCTTTAACACCATCCCAGTTCTGCTCAGCATCATTGTTTTGCAGGTATTGCCACTTAAGGCTTTCACAATCTTCCAATACCCAGTCAAGCATCCTCTTTTCAGTCAGCCTCACTTGTTGCAAAGGAAAGATTTCTGCTAGAAAGGTAACATCCAACGCAGCGTAACGCTTCTGGCCATCCGTTAACGGACGTAGCGTCCAATCTGACCGTGTTTCATCTTTCGCGACATCGATATCCAAATACGCTTTAACCAACTTGACGTAACTTAGCGACCATTGACCCGTGGCGAAAGCCTCGCCAATTTGCGTATCGTAAAACGGAGTAGGTAAAACCCCTAATAAATTATCAAACACATCAAGGTCTTCTGAACAGGCATGAAATACCTTCATGACCTTTTCATTAACCAACAAAGCACGCAAAGCCGACCAATCAGTAATTGGCTGAGGGTCAATCAATACGGCTTTGGTGCCTTCAGAAACCTGTATTAGTCCGGTAACCGGATAAAACGTCGTGCGACGGACAAATTCCGTATCGACTGCTATAAAAGGCAGTGTTGACCAGTATTCACACCACTCTTGCAATGCACTGTTTGTATCGACCCACACGATCTCTGGGCTATGTGTTTGATTATCCATGTTAAAGTTTTTTCCGGCCTTCAAGCGCCAACGCCAAAGTATTTCCGTCAACGTATTCTAATTCACCTCCCATTGGTACACCTTGCGCAATTCGACTCACATCGATTCCTTTAGGCTTCAACATCTGTGCGATGTAATGGCAAGTAGCTTCACCTTCTACGGTGCTGTTCGTGGCAATAATAACTTCTTCAACACCGTGATCTGTCGTCAGCATATCAAGTCGATCAAGCCCGAGTTCATCTGGCCCTATTCCATCAATGGGAGACAAATGCCCCATTAATACAAAATATAAACCATCAAATTGCTTGGTACTCTCTATCGCAATGACATCTGCTGGCGTTTCCACAATACATAAACGCGAGCGATTTCGCTCATCATCTGCGCAGACCTGACATAAGCTGTCTTCGGTCAGTGTTCGACATTGGCTACAGCGCCCCACTTTATCAAGCGCATGACGTAAAGACTCAGCAAGGCGATCTGCACCTTGAGAATCACGCTCTAGTAAATAAAGCGCCATTTTTTGAGCTGACTTTGGCCCTACGCCAGGTAAACAACGCAAAGATTCTATTAACTCTTTGATCAACGGGCTGAACAATCCATTACTCCTAGAAAGGCATCTTAAAACCAGGAGGGATAGGCATCCCTTCCGTTGCCTGTGCCATTTTGTCTTTTGAAGTTTGTTCGATATTACGTACTGCATCATTCATCGCTGCAGCCACTAAGTCCTCTAACATTTCCTTATCATCTTCAAACAACGAATCATCAATTGATACGCGCTTAACATCATGGCGTCCAGTCATGATAACTTTTACAAGACCCGCTCCTGCAGTGCCTTCAACTTCCATATTTCCGATTTCTTCTTGGGCTTTCTGCATGTTTTCCTGCATTTTCTGCGCTTGGCGCATCATATTACCCATACCACCTTTAAACATAGTAACTCTCCAATAAATAACTTAAGCTTTTACTTTGACAGTATCGTATAACACTTGCCCGCCCAATGTGTCTGATAGCGCTTTGACAACCGGGTGAGCATTTAAATGATTGATCGCTGATTGAAGTGCTTCTGCTCGCTTACTAGCAGCAAACTCTTCAGCCGTAACGCCATCCACTTCTGCGACTGTATCAATAATCAAAGGCACCGAAACAGAAAAGAAACTCGACAATTCCGACTGAATCTGTTCGTAGCGTGTTTGATTCAGCATATGCCCGTACTCTAGCGGCACTTGCAGTTTGATCCCTTGTTCAGAAGCATCCACTAATGATGAGTTCATCGCTATATTTTGTACTAACCCTGTCAATTTCAACCTTGGCGCTACCAGCCACCAAAGATTCATTGTCATATCTTTAAAATGAGCGATATCAGGGAGCGGCATACCAAGTGCAGGCTGAGTCACCGTATTTGCAATATTTTTAGCCGCAGCCGATTGTGACGCTTCTTCAGAATCTTCTTCAACAACAGCTTCTACGAGACTGGCAGCCGAACGATAAGGATCTTCGGTTTCTGCAATTGCTCTTTCGTCAGCATCTTCATCTGACTCTTCTTCTGACAGATCACTATCTTCAGATAGCATTTTAGAAAGTCGCTCACTTGGAGCAGAATCGATCTCGCTGATCTCTTGGTCTTTGACTTCAACACTTAAATCGAACGCTGCGCGACTAGGTTCAGAGATGTCGATTTCTGGCTCAGCCGGTGCATCTTCCCAAGGCGGCCGCTCTGTAGACGGAACAGCTGCAGGAGAAAGGTCGCTAGAGTTAGAAAGCTGAGTACTTTCATGATCTAGGTCGACAACTGCTTCTTTAATATTCTCAAGCTCTTGTACTGGTTCATCTGAGTAAGAGCCTAATTGTATATCAGAAGTTTTTTTTTGCTCATCTTCCGTTTTAGAAAGCGCCTGCTCTGTTGGGCTATTCGATACAGACTCAGGGGTCGAACTAGGCACCATCGAATCAGAGCTATAGGATGCTGGCGGTGCTTCGTAACTGACAGTCATCGCTCCTGCAGGGCGAAAAGCGATCAACCGCAACATTAACATTTCAAAGCCCGCTTTCGGAGCATGAGATAGAGGCAAATCACGACGCCCTATCAGAAGGCTTTGATACATCACCTGCACTTCTTCTGCACTCACACTTGCTGCTAAGGCCTTGATACGTGCCAAATCCCCCATTTGGTCAACCAAGACTCCGGGCACCTGCTGCTCGATCGCAACTCGATGCAATGTGTCGAGCAAAGAGCCACAAATAGAATAGAAGTCCGGCTGGTAATCGGCTAAAGCGTTTATTTTAACAAGCGTCTCTGCCGCATTCTTGCTGGCAACTGTTTCCAATAATGACAAAATTTGGCTTTGGTTCACCAGTCCAAGCATTGAGGTGACGCTGGTCTCAGAGATCTCACCATCGCCAAACGCAATGGCCTGATCTGTCAGACTTAAGGCATCTCGCATGCTGCCATTAGCAGCTTGCCCTATTTGCCACAAAGCTGGCTGATCGTAGGTAACACTCTCTGCGTTCAATACCGTTTGCAAATAGTCCACCACACGCTGAGGAGACATATTCTTTAAATTGAATTGCAAACAACGCGATAAAATCGTTACTGGCAGTTTTTGAGGGTCAGTTGTCGCCAACAAAAACTTCACGTGCTCCGGTGGTTCTTCTAGAGTTTTCAGCAGTGCGTTAAAGGAATGAGTGGATAGCATGTGCACCTCGTCTATGAGATACACTTTGAAGCGACCACGAGTGGGCGCGTATTGAACGTTTTCTAATAGCTCGCGGGTATCTTCTACTTTGGTTCGCGATGCAGCATCAACCTCAATCAAGTCAACAAAACGACCTTCGACAATTTCGCGACAGCTATCACAGGTGCCACAAGGCTCAGGGGAGATACCATTGGTTTCACAATTTAGACATTTGGCAAAGATACGAGCGATGGTGGTTTTACCAACACCACGTGTTCCCGTAAACAGGTAAGCATGATGCAAGCGCTGCTGACGAAGGGCATTAACCAATGCCTGCAGCACATGATCTTGCCCTGCCATTTCAAGGAAAGTTTGTGGTCGCCACTTTCGTGCGAGTACTTGATAGCTCATGCAGTCTGATCTGGTGAATAATTGAGGCCGTGTATAAACAGCGTGAATACGTCTATCGCGATTTCTATCTTTAACGCAACAATGTAATTACCTGAATTCTAAGCTTTTTGAGTCAGAAAAGAAACGAAGCATTTGCAATAGACTGATCACATCCTTTATCAAGGAGTGTGCGTTTTTCATAAACAAAAAAGGCCAGCGCTGGCTGACCTTTAATTTTCGAATCAATCGATTAATTTGCTTGATTCGCAACGTTTCGTTGACGCTCGCGCTCCAATTCTTTCTCGCGTCGATGTTTTTCTACCGCATCGGTAACGTCTGCGCCGATGTGCGCCTCACCACGTTGGCGAGCCAGCTGAACTTGGCGTTCACGCTCAATAAATCGCTGACGCTGTTCATCGGTGTACTTATCAAAACAATGTGAGCAACTTACGCCTTGCTCAAAGCGCTCATCTTGCTTTTCTTCTTCAGTAATCGGCATACGACAAGCGTGACATTGATCGTATTCGCCTTTTTCAAGCTTATGATTAACCGACACACGGTTATCAAAAACAAAACACTCGCCCCGCCACATGGTTTCTTCTTCAGGTACTTCTTCTAAGTACTTAAGGATACCACCTTCTAGGTGATAAACCTCCTCAAACCCCTGCTCTTTCAAATAAGCTGTTGATTTCTCGCAACGGATGCCCCCCGTACAAAACATCGCAACTTTCTTGTTTTTCTTGGGATCTAAATTTTCTTCTACGTATTGCGGGAATTCTCGAAACGTATCTGTTTTTGGGTTGATCGCATTATCAAACGTACCAATCTGATACTCATAGTCGTTACGGGTATCAATTAGAACAACGTCCGGATCAGAAATTAGAGCATTCCAATCTTTCGGCTTGACGTAGGTACCGACGACTTTGCGAGGATCGATACCTTCAACACCCATGGTAACAATTTCTTTCTTTAGTTTTACTTTCGTGCGGTAGAATGGCATTTCTTCATCGTAAGACTCTTTATACCCGATATTGTCCAACCCTGGTTGCTGAGCCAACCAAGCCAACATCGCATCAATGCCCTCACGACTCCCTGCTACGGTACCGTTAATACCTTCTTTCGCTAACAACAAAGTTCCACGAACTTCGTTCGTTTCGAGCAACTCACGAAGCGGTTCACGCAACGCTTCATAGTTATCTAATTGAACAAACTTATACAGCGCACATACTACAACTTTTGACACGTCTTTCTCTCCTAACGCGATCTGGAACGTAAAACCAGAGCCTTTGAATTAAGGCGCGAATTATAGTGAAATGACGCTTAAATTGCGAACATTATTGATCTGGATCAACCTGATTCTGAATGCTGTTATTCACTCGGAACCAGCCAGCAATGCTGTGTCGTGTACGCTGAGAGGCCAGCACCTCGTGAGGAAACTCTTCGCTAAGAAAAATAGCCAATCGCCCCTTAATCGGCGCAAACTGACCAATCTTTTTTGACTCGTCATGCTCATCAAACAACACAAGCTGCCCGCCGTCAGCATCGGACCAATCTTCGTTAAGATAGAGCACTGTCGATAGAACTCGGTTACTTTTTCCTTTAAACGCGTCGACATGCTTTTCATAAAAGGCGCCGTGTTCGTAGCGAGAAAAGTGTGCTTCATAATCCCACAACCCCATAAAAAGACGTCGATTGAACTCTAGGCGAAGCTCTAACATTGCGTCTAAAAATGATTTACGCGCAGGCGTAACTGGATCGATCCAACGGATATAATCGCTTCGGCGATTCAGCACAACTTGGTGATCACTAGAGCGCCCTACCCCAGCTTGCTTCATGTAAGCGTTATCTATCTCAGATATATCCAATAAGAGCGCATCAATTAGCTCATCAGAGAAAAATCCATCCGTGACACTCCATCCTTTTTCACGAATATCCGCCATCACTTTATCGAAGGGCGATGCTGACGTAAATGGGACGATAGCAGTCATAGAGAGAACCTATATATGAAGATTGTAAAGCGTGGAATGATACTGTAGCGTGCCCATCGATAACACAGATTATTGAGATGACTTAAACAGAAATGTATCAATTACGTGACTACCAGCAAGAAGCTGTCGACGCGACACTAAAGCACTTTCGCCAATCCAATGATTCGGCCGTCATTGTGCTCCCGACAGGCGCTGGCAAAAGCCTCGTCATAGCGGAATTATGCCGCCTGGCAAAACATAAAGTCATCTGCTTGGCTCACGTAAAAGAATTGGTAGAACAAAACCATCAAAAACTATCCGCTCTTGGAGTGGACGGCGGCATATACGCAGCTGGCCTAAAGAAAAAACAACTCCAGCACGACGTTACCTTTGCTAGCATTCAAAGTCTCGCTAGAGCCCTCGATCGTATATCTGACCCATTATCACTGCTTATTATCGATGAATGCCATCGAATCCCCAAAACTGAGCAAGGCCAATACCACACAGTCATTAAGCATTTTCTCGAAATGAACCCCAACTTAAAAATCCTAGGATTAACAGCAACGCCTTATCGGCTCGATAGTGGCTGGATATACCATCAACACTACTGGGGCTTTTTTCGAGACGTTGAATCGCCATTCTTCAAAAAATGCATTTACGAGCTACCTCTCAGAAGGTTGGTAAAATCTGGGTACTTAACTGAGCCTAACGTTTTTAACGCCGCGGTTGCCCATTATAACTTCGATAAAGTTCTACAACCCCCCACAGAAAACGATAACAGAGACGTCGAGCAACAGCTAAACGAGCTCGTAAAGCTGCACCCTCGAGTCACAAAAGCCATTTGCGAACAAATAATCGAGCTTTCACAAGACCGCCAAGGCGTCATGATTTTTGCCAGTACAGTAGAACACGCTATGGAGATAATCAGCTATCTACCAAAAGCCAACTCACAGATCGTCACTGGTGAAACGGGAGGAGCGGAAAGGGATCAGATCATTAAGGGGTTTAAGGCTAGGCAGCTAAAGTACCTTGTGAACGTCTCTGTTTTGACGACTGGGTTCGATGCACCACATGTTGACGTGATCGCCCTGCTTCGACCAACTGAGTCCGTTAGCCTTTTTCAGCAGATGGTCGGCCGAGGCTTACGCCAATCACCCAATAAACAAGACTGCTTGATCCTAGACTACACTAATTCTGGTTATGACATTTTTCAGCCTGAAATTGGTAGCAAGAAACCTAGTAGTAAGAGCCAGCTTGTGCAAGTCGAATGCCCCCAATGTGAGCACCAAAACATATTCTGGGGTGTTAAAGCCGCGGACGGAACTCTTTTAGAACACTATGGCAGGCGCTGCCAAGGACTAGTGGAAACCTTAGATGGGGAGTATCAATGTGACTACCGCTTTGTTTTTAAGCGCTGTCCGTACTGCGATGAAGAAAATGACATAGCAGCAAGACACTGCCAACATTGCCATAAGCGATTGATCGACCCAGATGAGATACTTAAAAAAGCGCTTAACTTGACTGGCTGCAAGGTTTTACGCTGCCAAGCAGTAAGTGGGAGAATCGAATCGAATAGCATAATTATCACCTATCACGATGAAGATGGTGACGAAGTCAAACAACGCTTCAATCTCAGCTACCCAAAACAAAGAGCACAGTTCAACAAAGAATTCGCTCGGCGAATTGCTCAAGGCACACAGAAATTAACATTTTCCTCAGCACAGGAAATAAGGCCCTTTATTCCTTACCTTGTCGCGCCTGATTTTGTGATTGCAGAACAAGATAAACAATCACACTGGAAAGTAACGCAGCTGATATTTGATTATCAAGGCCCATATAGAAAGGCAAACCAACTTAACTAAAGCATCATTTTCTGGCCGCGTTATCATAGGAAATTTTAAAGGGTAAATTCAAATTATTAAGGCGCTGCATGGTAGCGGGCGCATCAAATTTACCACTAGGCAAACACTCCATGAACACCAGCCAATAGTTTGCAATCACATTCTCAGCAAAAATCGATGCCGTATTAGCATCGATATTCACCGCTTCAAATCGACTTGCTAACCCATCGCGAACGGATGACATCTGCTGGGCGTGAAACCCGCCACTGGACACACTGTCCAGCATAATCATGCGAGTAAATTCACTGTACTTTGAGTAGAAGGTAAACAACACCTGCGCAATTTGCACCATGTATTCGGTGGGAGATGATGTTGGAGATTGCTGGCCGACACCAGCACTTAATGCAGAGTCCATTTCGTCGAAAAAGATCTCTTTCACAAGATCCAATTTATCAGGAAAGTGAACAAAAAAAGTACCTACAGCGACTCCCGCCAAGCGACTAATTTCGCGAGTCGTCGTTGCCTCCACGCCGCGCTCTAAAAACGCTGCACGGGCTGTACGTTTTATGTTTGCTCGGGTACTGAGTTTCTGCTGAGATCGACGATTCACACGATTAACTCCAAAAAAAGATATTTAGAGTCTAGCGAAAACAGCCTTTAGATTGAATAGAAAAAATAACGTCGAAACTCAGTTTCGATAGCTAACACCCATTGGGGCTGGATTTAAACGAGCATTAAGATCGCTTAAAAAGTGCTTAATCCGTTCTGCGTTTTCACCGTGATCAGATTTCCCCGTGCGCGAACAAGATCGCATATCGACCCGAACCATCCCCTCCCGACGCACTAAACGCAGGACAACATCATTTCTAAGACCAAATAGAGGGGTTCGAGCAGTCGCTTCAATCACACCAGCGCTAGGGTATTGAGACACGATATCCCAGCCACTATCTCTAGCTAACGTTAGCGTCTCTATATACACCTGTTTAAAGTCAGCATCCACGACCAGAGGCTTAACGTTTGGATAGTACTTTTGTTGGACCTCTGCCCACTCTGGGTTGTAACTCAGACTATGCTCAGAGGCCTTACGAACGTAATTAATATTGATAAAAGAGGGGGGCGTGGTGAAGTCCGTCGTAATGTCGTACAAATCTGGCAATTTCGATTTTTGCATATACACCGCTACCCACATCATGCTGTAGATAAACGAGATAATACCAACCAAAATAAAGAAACGTCGACCAGAAGGGTTGCACTCCTTCCGACATACAGCCAGAGAAGCAATCGTCAGCACGGTCAATACTAACGCGGCGTAAACGGTTTTACGCAACATCGAGAACGCAGTACTCGGCTCAATAAAACCGACTCGCACCCCCGCTATCGCAACAAACGCCACACAGCCGACCAACATCAGCAATATATACAGTACAGGCGAAATGTAACGACTCATAATTTACTCATAACTAACTTCATATTGCTCAACCTTAGCGCGCCGACGCAAAGCTAGATAGAGCCTGTTTAAACGTTCTGCTTTGATTTCACCTAATTTGCATAATTAGTCTAAAGATAACAATCAAACGTTAGTAACCAGCAGATAATACGTGCAAAATGAACGCTTTTCTGACGACCAACCGCCAACAACATGACAAACGACGACAACACATCAAGAACTTTCGCTCCCCATCGGGTCGACATACTGCGCAACACAGCGAAACAAAATAGCCAAAGAGACTTTGTTGCCAGAGGGTCGAACGCAGAACGCTGCCCTACTTGTTTAATGGCCTCATTTGCTTGCTTCTGTCATAAACGACACCCATCTAGCACTTCAATCCAGTTCACCCTACTGTATCATTACACCGAGATTCACAAGCCAACCAACAGCGGTCGCCTTATAGCCGATCTTTTTCCAAATCAGGTCGATGCATATATCTGGTCACGAACCGAGCCAGACAAACATCTAATAGAGCGCTTAGAAAAACATCATGGCCACTCGATAATCTTGTATCCTTGTACTGATCACCGTGAGAAAAATAAAGCGCATATTGCTCAGCTCCCTACGTTTAATAACGCACCTCTTCACGTTATCGTCCTCGACGCCACATGGCGCTTAGCTAGTAAAATGCTCCACCAAAGTCGCTGGTTAGACTCGATTCCCACGTTTGGTATTAGCGAAAACGTCCAAAAAACATTTATGGTTAGACAAGCTAAACACGATCATCAATTCGCCACCGCGGAAGTTGTTTCTATGCTGTTAGCACAGCATGGCGAAACATTACAAAGCGAACTGTTAGCCGACTACTACGATACCTTTAATCAGCACAGCGTCTTAAGTCGGCGCCGAAACCAACTTCCTCCCAAAGACATACCAACATCGAAAAACTAAAATTTGAGCAAGCAAAATATCAACGCTGTTCTAGACTTTGACTATCACCACCATGTCAAACGTATGGCATTTCGAGGTAAACACATGTTGCTTATTTATTTAGTCTTTTATTCCCAAATAGCGCTTAGCCGCTTCATGCCTAGTTGGTATTCCAAGGACTTAATCAATATTAACCAACCGTTTCAGCACCCTCATTATCGCCGTTTAACCAAGCGCTACAAACGCAGATTGAGCACCGTCAAAACCCTCTGGACAGCGACTGGGCTCTTCGCCTTGCTCTTTCCCGCACCACCCGCCATTGTTGGCGCAACACTATTTAGCACCTGCTTATCTTTCGCTATTTTAGATGAAAGTGAGTAGCGCCCATTCAATTTAGCGAGTTAACAAGGACACGAAGCCAGTCTCTTTGAATTGGAGTGCTTGCTTTTTTTTGCGCCCCACTAAAATTAGATCGGCTCCTAAAAAAAGAAAAGCCTTCCACGTTCGCTCAAACACCCCCCAAGTGGTTTCAAACACCAAATCTGAATGGCAACAGAAGTAAATGCGAGTGTCTTGCCCCCACTGCGAACAGTACTCTAAGACCTCCTCGGGCAATGACTCATTGTCAGACTCCCAACGTGCCTCCCATGGCACCTCTGTTTGAACTTGAGTGTTCACCCACATGTCAGAAGCAAACAATTCAGGATACAAATGTTCGCCCGATATGTAATCACGCCAAATGTTAGCGCCCGCTTGCTCACTCATTAACTGTATAGCGGCGCGGTCACTCTCAGAGACAAAAGGCTCTTCTCGTAAAAACACCCACTCTTTACCGCAAGCAGATAACGCTCGATATTGGGACATACTTCTCCTAATAGATGAAAAAAAATAACCTTAACAGTGAAAAAGCATCGTTTGTCGCTTATCACCAAAACTACTACTCTATAAATGTTGTTATAAAACAACATTTCTTAAACTCACAAGGAGCTTACTATGAACTCTCCAGAACAATTTTCAGCATTTTCAAGCAACCTTTACGACAATCGTTACAGTGGTACAAGTAATCGAAAAATGGATTCTCAAGAACAATATGAAGCACTACTTACCAGCTGGGGTTTTAATGCAGAAGCAAAGCAAAAACCAAGCGCTGTATTCGCCTTGTTCTCAAGCGCATTCAAATCATTGAAAAACGCGACTAAAGCATGCTTAGACTCTTTTACGAGCACCGCGCCAGCAACCAAATCACAGGCCTAACCGTCACGGTATTTGGCTAACATTTTACGCTTCAATAAAGACTGGGGAGAAAAACAATAACACCCCCTCCCTTTACGTTTCCATCATCGATATACTGTAATTTAATTACAAACTAATCTCGATGGAGATAATATGCCCTACCAGTATGACGCGATTCTATTCGATTGTGACGGCGTTATTGTCGATACAGAAACGATCGCTACATCAATCTTACAGCGAAATCTAAAACACATTGGTTTAGATTTAGATGACCACACCATGCACACACAGTTTGCAGGTTTTACCAATAAAGATAATCTTGCCTTAGCAGAGCAACTACTTGGCCACCCTTTACCCAGCGATTTTGCAGAGAATTACCGCCAAGAGTTTAATGAAACAATACAAACATCTCTCACCCCGATTGAGGGAGTTCCAGAACTACTCAGCAAAATCCAATGCCCAATAGCAATGGCAACGAATGCTCAAACCACCGAGATGGAGCTTAAGCTTGGGATCATAGGATTAAGCGAGCGCTTTCATACTCGTTTTAGCGTCGATGACGTTGCTCATGGCAAACCAGCGCCAGACCTTTACCTTGCTGCCGCCAACGCATTAAACATCGCGCCACAACATTGCATTGTTATAGAAGACTCTCTTGCAGGTATCCAAGCAGGCAAAGCCGCAGGCGCAACAGTATTGGCGTTCAGTAGCACATTAAGCCGTAGCGCCCAACTCGAAGCAGGCGCCACAGACACATTTAACTCTATGCAAGAATTAATGGCGCTACTTGGACTCCATTGACATTAGCTGTTTAAGTAAGCTTCGAGGCAGCTCTTTCAACGTAAGTTCACCCGTGTCTGGATCAAACACAATCGACTCCCCTAACAACTCAGTGTCGAAACTCAACGTTAATGCTCGGTTTGATCCGGAGGCGCGTGTCAGTTTTTTTAAAGCCGCTTTTTCAACGAATATTTCTTTTTCTATTTGAAAGGCATCAGACTCGGCAATTTCCAAAAATTTAGACGCTTGTTCGGGCGAAAATCGAGACTCAATTTGGCGCGCAATATCGCCGAGCTCCAGCGGCTCACGTTCGTCGGCTTTCTCCATACACTGTTCAGCTACTGCTTTTTTAAATTCATTAGCGGCTTTTGAAGGCATTGACTGAGACTGACAAAATGCTGAGGCTGCTTCCACCAACTTACGCGTTTCTTTTGCCGCGACCTTAGGTTCATCACAACCAATAAATTGAGTAAAGTACTCACTTTCAGGTTTTGGAGCTTTACCAAACCTAAAAGCAATATAGCGAGTGTCATCCCTGTCATGGTAAGCGGAAAGGTTCACACGCATCGCCATATGCAACTTATCAGTCTCAAGTTGATTGACTTGGGTGAAACTTAAATCTTCCCCAAGGGTGATCCCTGCCTTCCGTTTTAACAAAACGATGAATAAAAAGTGCGTGCCCCCCTGCTCATAATGATTGAACCAGAGTAACCCGCCTTCTGCCTCACTAACAGGATCTAAGAATCGAACATATTCCGCGGCACACGCTTTAGAAAATGCAGCAAAGTCGTCAAATGCGTCACCAGAAAAATGCTTATACAATAATGCTGGCAGCTTACTTCCCTCATCGCTTCCTTCTGGGTTACTAAATTGTCCCGTATTCATACCAGAGCGATTAAATAAATGTGTCACTTTTGCGGCCAATTGCTCTGCTTCATCATCTATTGGGTTCTCTTCTGGGCGAGCAATCAGTAACGCTTTCGACTCACCTTCTTTTTTTTGAACTTCATGAACAATTAAATTGACAATAGACACTAACGACCTCTTACGATTAATATGATGGGTTTGTGGCATTCAAATAACAGTCACGAGCGAGACTTCTGCGTAACGTTATGACTAAACCAACAAAATCCAAGAAACAAACCCGTCAGGAAATAGAATCCCAAATAGAGAGTTTTATCCGTGAACAAGGCGAAATAAAGCACGTCAAAATGGGAGAATCTGGTTTGCAAGATGGCAAGTATAACACGAGCCATATGGGGTTTATCGAGCCCAAAAAAGACAGAACTCCGCTAAATCATGTCGTTGCGGCCATCCAACAGCGTAAATCAGCCAAAACCACTACACCTCCAACTTCAGCTAAGCGCAGTAAACCTAAGAAAAAAGCCATTTATGACGACTTTGGCGAACCAATTAGGTACGTTTGGGAAGATTAAGGAAACTCATTGCAACTCGATAAAACTCTTTTGCGACCGAACGTTGGTTTCTCTAATATTGTTTGACGTTTAAGTAAGGAGAAAGCAATGAGCATTCGTTATCTACACGCAATGATCCGAACATCCGATCCTGATGCAAGCCATGAATTTTATACAAAAGGCTTAAATTTAATTCAAACTCGTCGTATGGATAGTGAGAAGGGGCAATTCTCATTGATCTATTACGCGACGGAGCAAGGCGCACCTGAGGTAGAGTTGACTCACAACTGGGACGATCGAACATACAACGGCGGTGATCAGTTTGGTCATTTAGCGTTTGAAGTAGAAAACATCTACGACGTCTGTGAAAACTTGCAATCTATGGGGGTGACCATACTTCGACCACCACGCGATGGTCATATGGCGTTTGTCAAAGATCCTAATGGGATTTCTATCGAGCTTCTACAAAAAGGCGAATCGCTTTCTTCTAAGGAGCCTTGGGCCTCGATGGAAAACACAGGAAGCTGGTAATTACATTCTGTTACAAAAAGTTGCTGATATAACGTGGTGTGTACAAAACCATACTGGTCTAACTAGTACAATAAGCCGTATATTAGTAAGCAAGATTAATACAATTGGTTAAAACAATGATTTTGAAGCTCGCCAAACAAGGAATTATTATATGCTCAGCGCTAGTGGCTATGTCCACGTATGCGTCAGGCAGCTCCTTGTATGGCGTAGACATGTCTCAAAAGCTAGCCGATGCAGACAAAGATGGGGTCATTAATGTTCGGGACATGTGCCCAAACACACCTATGGGCGCTAAAGTAGACAACAATGGTTGCTCTGAAAAAAGCTCCAAACTACTTTCTCTCGACCTCAAAATACTATTCAGTTCTGGTAAGTACGACGTTAAACCACAGTATTATGGCGAGATCAAAAAACTAGCAGACTTTTTAAAAGCGAATCCGACATCGTCAGTTGTCATTGAAGGACACACCGATGACGTTGGTAACGCAAATTACAACTTAGCTTTATCTCAAAATAGAGCAGACGCGATTGCAAACGTTCTGGTTGAACGGTTTGGCATCCCACGAAGCCGTGTCGAAGGTATTGGCTATGGTGAAGAGAAGCCGATTGCCACCAACGATACAGCGTCAGGTCGGGAACTTAATCGCCGAGTTGTTGGAGAAGTGTTTGCCCGCAAAACTGCAGATATAGAGCGTTGGAATATTTATAGTGTCGACACTAATCGAAGCCTGTTTTCTGGCAGGTAACAAGTATTCCCCTCCCTCGATATATTGCTATCGAAAGCTGTTCTAAAGCCCCAAGCAAACAGAGTCCCCTCCCCTGCCACTCAAAAGCTGTCATCACTTTGTATACTCAATAAAAACGCCAGACCTAGCAGCCTGGCGTTTTAATGTTTTTGAAGAATAAGTATAAATTAGTGCCCGCGCTGCGTTACATCATCAACCAAACCTTGTTCCTTACGACGATCTTCAACCACCTTAGGTTGCGGTAAAATAAGATTCAAAGCAATTGCTACAATACCGCATAAACTAACGCCTTGTAACTGGAAGTCGTTAACCCCAATAATCATTCCGCCAACACCAAATACCAAGGTCACAGCCACAATAACAAGATTACGCTGCGCACTTAAGTCGATCCGAGCCTTTATCAGGATGTTCATACCGACGCCTGCAATCGAACCAAATAACAGAATCATGATTCCCCCCATCACTGGTGCAGGGATAGTCTGTAAAGACGCGCCAAATTTAGCAATAAAAGCCAAGCAAATTGCAAAGATTGCAGCCCAAGTCATCACTACGGGGTTGAATGCTCGCGTCAACATGACCGCACCAGTCACCTCGGAATACGTCGTGTTTGGTGGACCACCGAATAAGGAAGCGGCGGATGTTGCCAAACCATCGCCTAAAAGCGTTCGGTGAAGACCAGGCTTTTGAACATAATCCTTACCCGTCACACTGCCAATAGCCAATACATCACCGACATGCTCGATCGCGGGTGCAATCGCCACAGGCAACATAAATAATATCGCTGCGATTTGAAACTCCGGCATAACAAAACCAGGAACCGATACCCAGTCGCTGTTCACAACGGCACTGCGATCAACAAGCCCCATAAATTCGGCAACGATATACCCGACTGCCACACCAGATATAATCGGTACGAGTCGAAAAACACCTTTCGCAAACGTTGCGACAAGTAATGTTGTTAGCAAGGCTGGCATTGATAGCATCAAGGCTTCCGCTTGCGTAAACAGCACTGCTGAACCATCTCCCGTCTTGCCAATCGCCATATTGACCGCAACAGGTGCAAGCCCCAATCCAATAACCATAATAATAGGTCCGGTCACGACAGGAGGTAGCAGTCTATGCAAAAAATCAGGTCCCCGCATAGCCACCAAAACCGAGAGCAGCACATACACAAGACCAGCACAAAATAACGCGCCCATCGTTGCAGCTTGTCCCCAAGTTTCAACAGCAAAGATTATGGGCGCTATAAACGCAAAAGAAGACCCTAAGAACACTGGAATGGATCGTTTAGTTGTGAGTTGGAAAATCAATGTACCCAAACCTGCGGTAAATAATGCAACGCTTGGATCCAAGCCTGTGATCAAAGGCACCAATACGAGTGACCCAAATGCAACAAACAGCATTTGAGCGCCAGCGAGCAGCATACGCCACCCAGTCAAAACAGTGTCATAAGATGAGTTCTGTAGATTTGTCATAAAGATCCGTACTTCGAGTTACTTCGTTCCAAAGATTTTGTCGCCTGCATCACCGAGGCCCGGCACAATATAGCCGTCTTCGTTCAAATGACTATCAATGGACGCCGTATAGATATCCACGTCAGGGTGCGCTTCTTGAACCTTTTTAATTCCCTCCGGTGCCGCAACGAGAATTAGCGCTCTGATCGTTGTACAGCCATGTTTTTTCAGGAGATCGATCGTTGCGATCAATGATCCACCCGTTGCTAACATGGGATCCACCACAAGAGACATTCTCTGATCGATATCACTTGCCAACTTGTCAAAGTAGCTTACTGGCTCAAGTGTTTCTTCATCACGATACAGCCCCACAACACTGATTTTGGCACTGGGTACGAGCTCCAGCACCCCGTCTAGCATCCCGAGTCCGGCTCGCAAAATAGGCACTACTGTAATCTTCTTACCTCGAATACGCTCACATGTTACTGAACCACACCAGCCCTTCTGCTCATACTCTTCGAGTTCGAGATCTTTTGTTGCTTCATACGTCAGTAGATTGCCAACTTCTGAAGCAAGCAAGCGAAAGCCACGAGTGCTCATAGCTTGATTGCGCATCAAACCAATTTTATGGCGAACTAACGGGTGACGAATTTCATAAACACTCATGGAAACCTCTCGGGGGCTATTCTTGACTAAATGGTTATTTTCGCACATTACCCAGTGAGAGGCGACAAAAGCTGGCCCATTTTTTGCGTCCGCAACAGGACCTTTCAAAAGGCGTACTGACACTTCGTCTTTCAAGATGAATAGTTAACGGTTTGAGACCGTTCAATTTACGGTAAGCTAAAACAAGACATTCATATTACTCATCGCCGGCAAGGTCTCGCGCTGCGATGACCTCTGAAATGATCGTAACGGGTCCTGTCATATGCTGGAACATCAGATCACGCGCCTTAGCGTGATCACGGGATAGCAAAACCTCTATCAGATGGCGGTGCTCCTCCCGCTTAGCCTCTAAAGCATCGGCGGAGAAAACCGTATGGCGCAACCAAAGCTGTCGGTACCGTTCAGCTTGATCAAGCATTGTCAAACGCAGTTCTAACAACTTAGGAGAGCCACACCCTTGGGCGATGGCCAAGTGGAAAGCTTTATGACGAGCATCCCAAAGCCCTAACATGTCCTCTGCACTATGCACTTGCGTCACTCTCGACAGTGTATGGGCGCTAGCAATAACGCTTGCTTCCCAACTCTCATCACCTAACTTCACGGCGAGCTCGGTAATCATGGCCTCTAAGTGAGCACGAGCAAAGTAGATATCAGTCAGCTCATCAATCGACATCGATGCGACACGAAAGCCACGCTGACTGATGGCGGTCACTAAACGTTCAGAAACGAGTCGTGAAAGAGCTTCTCGCATTGGGCCAGAGCCAATCTCATAACGCTCCTTCAAGCTACGCATCAATAACTTGTCCCCTGGCCTATACACTCCTTCAGTGATATCTCGCTTCAGCGCGACATAAGCTAGGTTCACTAAGTTGTTTTTGTCTTCATTGGTAACCATGGACTGTCCGTATCAGATGAATAGAAACTGTCGAATTATAGTCATTCTAGCAATGTCTCAGCAAAATATATTTTTATCGACAAAATATGAAAATGTAGATATTTTGATTGACGGTACCTAAAAATGTAGATATTTTTGAAAAATATTAACAAAAGTAATCCTGTGCTTTACTACGACGAAAGCCACACCTGACAATAAAAACGATTAACGAGGTCACTCATGTCCCTAGCTGCCACATCAAATTCATCTCAGAATACCGCTGGTTTTTCACTGAAACCTTCTGCACAGAACCCTCGCCTGTTAGAGCTATGGTTCGAGCAATCATTGGTTGATGCCTTTCTAAAAGAAGTAGAGAAATTTCCAATGCAAGCGTTGGAATACAAATCAATGTTGAGATTTCGTATCGCTAAAGTTCTGAATGATTTATGTGACAACCGACTCCAGAAGCTTTTAGTGAATACGCTTGCGGACCGTCGTACTGGCGCTTTGTTAATCACTCCTGAGGGCTTAAACGAAGTGACGCAAGCTGAAGAGATGGTTAAATTCTCCACCGCTGTCGCACATCTTTTAGGGCGCTCTAATTTTGATGCCATGAGCGGACAGTATTACGCACGCTTCGTAGTAAAAAACGAGGACAACTCTGACAGCTACCTACGTCAGGCACATCGTGTCATGGAGCTACATAACGATGGGACATTCGTGGAGCAAGACACAGATTATGTGCTAATGATGAAACTCGATGAGCAAAATATGGAAGGTGGAAATTCGCTACTTCTACATCTAGATGATTGGGAAGACTTAGAGCGATTTAGTGCAGACCCAATGGCTCATCGACAAATGCGTTGGAGTGCTCCACCAAGCAAAAAAACCAGTAAAGACGTCTTTCACCCTGTGTTTGATATCGACCGAAGTGGCCAACCAATCATGTCTTACATTGATCAGTTCGTGCAGCCAAAAGATGATATCGAGGGAAACTGGCTCACAGATCTATCCGAGTCGCTTGAAGGCAGCAACGCGATTGTCTCTGTGCCAGTCCCCACTGGCTCATTCTTACTGATCAATAACCACTTCTGGCTACATGGGCGCGATAAATTTACGGCTCACCAAGGCTTACGCCGCGAGCTAATGCGCCAACGCGGTTATTTTACTCACGCAAAAACTCTGCGTAATCCCACCCAATAACCTTCTAAAGTAAACTAGAATAGTCTTTTACCGAAAATCACCGGAATCATTACCGGTGATTTTATATGAGCTCTCTTCGAAAGAGGATAACGATGTACGATTTCATGATTATTGGCGGCGGCATTATTGGGATGTCTACGGCAATGCAATTACTTGAAAGCTACCCAGATAAAAAAGTATTGGTGCTGGAGAAAGAATCGGGCCCAGCAGAACATCAAACTGGACACAACTCAGGTGTCATCCATGCAGGCGTTTACTACACCCCTGGCAGCTTAAAGGCGAAATTTTGCCTAGAAGGTAACCGTAGAACGAAAGAGTTCTGCCAAGAGAATGGCATACCCTACGATGAGTGCGGCAAATTGTTAGTCGCAACTAACGCTCTAGAAATGGAGCGAATGAAAGCACTGTGGGAACGTACTGAAGCAAATGGACTGGAGCGATACTGGCTAAATGCCGACGAATTGCGTGAACGCGAACCAAACATCATTGGTATGGGAGCGATTTTTGTCCCATCCAGTGGCATCGTAAACTACAAACGAGTCACACAAGAAATGGCTCGCAAAGTCATGGAGCGCGGCGGTGAAGTTCGCTATCAAACAGAAGTGTTCGGATTAAAAGAAACGCCACAAGAAGTCATTGCAAACACCAGCACTGGCGATTTCAGCGCCCAGTATCTGATATCTTGCTCCGGTTTAATGGCTGATCGAATCGTAAAAATGTTAGGTGTAGAACCAGAGTTTCGTATTTGCCCTTTCCGCGGTGAATACTATTTACTACCCGAAAAACACAACCAGATCGTCAATCATTTAATTTATCCTATTCCGAACCCCGCCATGCCATTTCTTGGTGTACATTTAACACGCATGATTGATGGCACAGTCACGGTAGGACCTAATGCTGTTCTAGCCTGGAAACGCGAAGGTTACCGTAAAACTGACATTTCCTTATCGGACAGTCTAGAAAGCCTTCGATATCCTGGCATCCGCAAGGTACTAAAAGACAATTTCATACCGGGGCTTGTGGAGATGAAGAACTCTCTATTTAAAGGCGGCTATCTAAAGGAAGTACAGAAATACTGCCCTTCCGTTATGAAATCAGATCTTACTCCTTATCCAGCAGGCGTGAGAGCACAAGCGGTCTCAAAAGAAGGCAAATTGGTAGATGATTTCCTATTCGTTCGCACCAAACGAACCATCAATGTTTGTAATGCCCCTTCCCCCGCTGCCACATCGGCCTTACCGATAGGCAGGCACATCATTCAAGAGGCACAGACCCAATTTGGTCTGAATTAATTTACATTGTCACCCACACACGTTAACGGTTGCCAAGGATGGTCACGTTTAAAGTGTAGTGAAACCTAACAAAGCCACTTACGAACGGTCTATTTTTACTCGAACATTGAAGTAATGCCCAAATAACGCTTTGACGCTTCTTCAATAAATGCTTTTCTGTCCTTTTGCAGACACATCCAGTTAAAATCAGTACAGTTACTAATAACTTTAAATAATACACCTAAACTAAGACCAGCTCGCAAGGCAGACTCTATCCATGGCAGGTTTCCGATATGAAGCGCTCGAAGCACACCTAAGACAAAAAATTCAGACGGGGCGCTTCAAAGCAGGTGAAAAGCTGCCATCAGTGCGGACGCTGTGCCAACAACATACGCTTTCCAAAGCAACGGTTATTCACGCTTTACAGCGGTTAGAAACCGAACAGCTCGTGTATGCCATTCCAAAATCAGGCTATTTTGTTACGCAGCCCTCTGTTCACCGCCATCGCCCCGAAAAAGTTTCAACACCAAGCTTACCTACCCAAGTTAACGTACCCGAGCTATTTCGAGACATTATGTCTCGCAGCGCGGCGTTTGACATATTGCCAACCGAAGGAGGTGCTCCAGCATCCAAACATCTGCAAACACTCAACAGAATGATCAGTCGGGCAGCGCGATCACAGCCAGAACAAAAAGCCAACTATTACGATGAGCCGAGTGGACAACAAGGCTTACGGCAAGCCATTGTTGAGCTTTATCGCCAGCGAGACACCGCTTTGGATGCAGACAACCTGTGCATTACCGCTGGCTGCCAACACGCCCTATTCTTAGCACTCATGGCGACTTGCCAAATGGGAGATACCGTAGCAGTGGAGTCGCCCGCATTTTATGGAGTGCTACAGCAGATTGAGCAAATGGGGCTAGACGTCATAGAAATATCATCTGACCCTACCACAGGCATCGACCTTAATGAGCTAGAAGAAAAAACAAAACGCTACCCGATAAAAGCTTGTGTTGTAACGCCAAATTTCAACACGCCCACTGGCTCAAAAATGTCGACAAATGATATGAAACAGCTGGTATCCATAGCCAAAACTAACAGTTTTTACATCATAGAAGACGACATCTATGGCGAACTTAGATTTCGTAATGAGCTTTGTGCGCCACTAAAAGCGTTCGATCATGACCAGCGTGTGATTCTGTGTGGCTCGTTCTCCAAATGTCTATCCCGAGAACTACGAATAGGCTGGATCAGTGGTGGGCACTTACAACAAAAAATCATACAACTAAAGCTGATTACACAGCTAGCTAGCCCACGCGCAACCCAACAAGGGCTAACAGAGTTCATTACGACAGGACATTTCAAACGCTACATCAGTCAACAACGCCAGTTGCTTAAAAACCAACGAGATGAATGGTTAAACGAAATCTCTGCAAACTGGGGAGATCTGGTACGATTCAGTCGTCCGAATGGGGGATTAAGCTGTTGGGTAGAGCTTCCTAGCCACATTGACACACAACAAAGCTATAAAGCCCTCATACAGGAAGGGATAGTCCTAACCCCCGGTGCTCTCTTCTCAGCCCAGAGCCTTTACAAAAATCATATGCGCCTTAGCTTCTCACAACCGCTAACAGAGCACCGACGAACAGCGCTCCATTTACTGTTTAATACCTTACTCAGCGCAAGCTAAGCGCTAACAGCGCATACAACGATCAAGCAATAAATCAATCATCAAACAAGTTGAGGGTTATCAAATGATGATTTAAACGCCCTAAAACTGTAGGCTAGAATAGCCAATACAAACAGCAGTATGCCCCACAATGGTTGACCTAAGTTCGCCTGCCCTGCCATCTCGTAGATACTCATATTAGGTATGATAATGTTTGGCCAAAGACTCGTGATATAAGTGAAAAACGCCGTCCACAACATAATCAAAGTGATGGCAAATGGCCACCGTCGCCACTCTGAAAAACGGATAACATAATAGACCCACACAAACGCCATCACGCCTAACATAGGCACAAAACCCATATGGAATAGATTTGGCAAACCCAACCATCGCTCTCTTTGCGCCTCGTTTAGAAAAGGCGTAACCAACATTACAATGGTCATCGCGTAACCGAACCAGACTAACAAATGATGAGAATGACGGCGCATCTTTTTGTACAAAGCACCTTCGGTCGTAACCAATAACCAAGTCGCACCAAGCAAGGCATAAGTGAGCAATAATGTCAGCCCCGTCAAAGCGCTGAACCATGTCAGCCAGTCCCATTGGTTACCCACAAACCGCTGTCCTTCGACTGCGGTACCCTGAATCAAAGCCCCTAATATCGTGCCTTGCAAAAAGGTCACCAACATTGAGCCGAAGCAGAATAGCGCGTCCCAACGCCCACGATTATCAGCACGTTTTTTGAACGCGAGTCCGCGAATCATTAGACCGAACAACATCCCCAACAAAGGAATGGAAAATGCAGCCCACATTACCGAAAGCGTCGGCGGAAAAGCTATGGCAAAACACACTGCCACTAATGCCAACCAAGCTTCGCTGCCATCCCAGCGTTTCGTAACGGAGCGTAACATGGCGTCTCGATCTCTTGAGTTCGGTGCCGCTAGAAAAAGCACCCCAACCCCCAAATCAAAACCATCGGACAAAACATACATTGTCAGTCCGAAGATGATAATAAGCGCCCAAACGACGACTAGGTTGATCTCCATTAATTTCTCCTCGCTTAACACAGAAACCGCGTTGACTAAATTTAAGCTCGGATATTATGGGAAATGAGATATGGCACACAGGCACAAAATTAAGAAGAATGAATAGGTACAGATGACCAACGAGTACCTAGTGGTCGAATAGTCGCAAGATAATGACCCAGCTACGTCATCGCGACTTAAACAAGAGAACCGATTTAGTATCGCACCAGAACAACGTCTAATTCACGCCTTATCGTTGCTTTTTCATAACACCGGCAAACTCCAGCCTCCCTTCCAGTTCACGAAAATCAACATTAACTAGCTCCCAGCCTTCCGCACCAAGCGAATTTAGATGAGCCTCAACATCTTCGCGCTTTCGGCCTTTGAACAGCCCTGCCGACTCCACATCCCGTGTATCTACAATCTTATATTCGAATTTTTTCATTAATGCTCCTACTCGTTTTACTTTAACAGCTCTTCAAATGGCTTAGCGGGCATTGGGCGGTTAAGATAGTATCCCTGATAATAATCAGACGCATGATCTGCCAGAAACTTCAGTTGGTCTGCCGTTTCAACGCCTTCCGCCACGACTTTCATATTCAGACCGTGCGCCATCAAAATACATGCTTTCACTAATTGGTTGTGGCTTTTATCTATATCTAAATCGGCTACAAATGCCCGGTCAATTTTTAGCAGGTCAAAAGGGTAATTTTTCAAATAAGAAAGCGACGAGTAACCAGTACCGAAATCATCAATTGCCAGTAGAATGCCTAATTCCTTAATTTGGTTGAGAATGAACCGAGCATACTGATCGTCTTCAATGAGAATGCCTTCCGTAATCTCCAAGCATAATTGCTCTGCGGGATAACCCGTGTCACTCAGAATACCCTGCAGTACATTAATAAAATCATACTGCCGTAATTGCCTCGGAGAAATATTAATGGCGAGCCTAAATGGTCGATAACCCCGCGCCATCCAATCCGCCCCTTGCTGACAAGCAGTCTGAATAATCCAATTACCAATCTCCACGATCAGTCCTGTGTTTTCGGCGATCGGAATAAACTTCTCGGGCCCGACCATACCCAGCTCTTTAGAATTCCAACGAACCAGCACTTCAGTCGATACCAAACTGATTTCACCATCCAGATAGGCATACACGGGTTGATAATTGAGCAGTAATTCCTCATTTTCTAGCGCTCTCCTGAGCTGCTGCTCCATTTCCAATTTATGTCCCGCTTTACGTCCCATATCTTCCGAATAGAACTCAAAGTCCCCCTGGTTACCGATCTCTCGGCACCAGTACATCGCCAATTCCGCATTTTGCAACAAGCTTACAGCGCTTTCGCCGTGGCGAGGGTAAATGGATACCCCAAAAGTGGCCGACAGTGAAACACCATATTGATCAATAACAAACTCATCATTAAAGACAGCATGTAAGCGCTCCACGGCTTTTAACAGTTCACTAGAGTCTCCAAAGTTTTGCAGCAGTATAATGAACTCATCTCCTCCGTGGCGTAGAAGACTGTCATGATCTTCTAATCCGCTGCGCAAACGCCTGGCCGCGGCCGTTAATAATTTGTCACCGAATTCATGACCTAGGCTGTCGTTAAAGCGCTTAAAGTTGTCCAGATCGATATAAACAACAGCAAAAAGACATCCGCTTCTTTCAGCGTCTTCGATGAAAAAGTTCAACCTATCAATCACTAATGAGTTACTTTGCGAAAGATCTCGAATACAACAAACCCGAACCTTTTCGCGTTTTATAGTGCTATCCCGAGCACTCACCTCCATTGGAAAAATCTCGCCACTCCTCCTTTTTCCCTCAAGATCATAGGGTCGTTCGTAGCCGATAGACATATTGTGGTGGGCCATAGGAACACATTCTGCAGCCATCAAACTCCAGATGTCTTTTCCGATCAGATCATCTTCTGGGTAATCAAATATCTCCGCTGACGCTTTATTTGTATCTATAATCACGCCGTCTTTATGGATCAAAACACCCTCATTCGTGAGTTCAGCAAGCTGTCTAAGTCGCTCTTCGCTGCTCATTAATTCGTGCTCGGCCTCCTTAAGGAATTTTAGATCTCTAGTTCCGACTTTATACAGCATCAATGAGGCGATAGACGCCAAAAGAAACATTAAAGAAACAAGTGGTACAACGGTATCATCCAGCCAATAGAACTCAGGGGCCTCATTAAGGTAAAGAAGTTGCCATCCTGGCATGGTTTTCAGCTCAGACTGACCAACGATAAAAGCGTCATTATGCTGTTTACTGTAGAGGCGCTGATCTTTGATTTCTTGATCAAACCCCAGCGATAAGATCGGATCCATTCCGAACTGTTTTGACGCTATAATTTCGCGCATACGCGCTTCGGGAATGGGCCAAAGTGAACTCATTTCCCAGCTCTTGTCGCTGCTTGAAAGAACAACGCCATCAGGGCTAATTAAAACCGCCGTGCCTTCAAGATTATTAATCTCTGACTCAAGATTTTCCATCGGGACTTTCATCACAGCCACACCTAATACAGACGAATCCGCATCTTCAATACGCGTACTGAAATACAACCCTCTCTTTTTAGTCACGGTTCCTAACGCGGCATACACGTATCCTCCTTGCTTCAACGCCTCAGAGAAGTAGGGTCGAAAAGAGTAATTATTTCCTTCAAGGGAGTTCTCATCATTCGGTCCAACGTTGTCCGCCACCGTCAGACCATCTGGTTTGAGTAAGTAACAAAGGCTTGCGTGTCCCTTGTCACAAAACAAATACAACAAGTACTTACTTATTGAATAACTCTGCTCGTGGGGCTCAGACATCTCATCCAAGATGTCCGGTAAGGATGCGAGCGTTCGGCTGGCCTTAATATATTTTTCTATGGCCGTATCAAGCTTCACCGCAATAAGGCTTGCAGTCGTATCAGCAGATTGCTCCTCTTTCTCTACATTGGAATTGACCGATTGCTGATAGAAGAGATATTCACCTACCACAGCAGTGAGGCAGCTAAACAACGTTAGAAAAAGTAAAATGCTACGTAGATTCATATTATTTTCTCTTGAGCATTAAACTGAATATAGCTCACAAATCGCACATATGAGCATCACGCTGCATCGATAATTACGAAAAGATACGAAATGACTTTTCATAGATCGGTTCGACCTGTTCACGCCTTTGATCCACCTTGCATAAGCGAAAAAAGCCAGCGAAAAAAGCCAGCGACACACGCCAGCTTAATCGCATACCTCTTACTTCATACGCTTTTGAAACGCCGCTAAATGGTTTTCGGAAGCGTTTCGTAACCGCTCAAAAACATCTCGAACATCACTCGGTAGGTCTTGCGCTAAAAAGCGCGTGTACATATCAATGTTTGCAATTTCAGCATCAACCCCAATTGCAAATGTCGCATCAAAGTCATCCGGTATCACCGCCTCCTCCATACCTCGATCTTCCGGTATGTTTATGTTGTATTTAATAAACAATGGCTCGAGCCATGTTATGTGTTTCTCTTCAGCTTTCAGAATATTTGTAAACGGTCGCTCAGAGCCAAAAGTAGCAATAATTTTTTGGTACTCGCCACGCGCGAGATATTCATCTTCGATAGCGTAATTCAACATAGATTCTAGTGTTAGCTCAGCATCGATGGTGTTTTCAGCGCCATGAGCGCCATAGCCCACCTCATCTGCATAGAGTGGCGAATAACTTATCGCGCCACCCAAAATAAGCACGCCTAACAATACTTTTTTCTTAATAGTCATTTTTAAATCCCTGCACCATTTATATTAGATAATACTAATTTAGACTATATAAATATAAATTGACAGTAAGCTTTTGGTAAAATCTATGACGTCTTTGCGCCAAATAACGCATGACGTAGCAACACATCGGATTCATGGCATTGAAATGTGATTGTTGGGCACTCTATGCCGCACAATCTGGCGAAACTAACCGTTTCGAGAAGGATATTCCCCAGCTGCCTGCTCAAGAAGCGCCTGAGCAGCATTCGCGGAGACTGGTTCGCATAGATACGGACCTTGAAGACGGGCATAGCCTAGGCAAGCGAGTATCTTCGCTTGCTCCTCGTTGAGTATGCCTTGCGCTATCATTGTGACTTTAAGTGCACTGCCAAAACCGACCATAGCCTGCAATAACGCATGGCTACACTGGGCTTGATCTAAATGCGCCACTAGCGCGCTATCAACCTTGAGATGCTCAAACGAGACGTGTTGAAGACAGGGAAGTGACGATGGTCCTGCTCCGAACTCGTCAAGAGTCATTAGGAAACCCGTCTCACGTAAACGCTTTATACTGGCATGAAGCATGCTGCTAGATTCCGCCAGAGCTTCATGTTCACTCATTACCAATTCGACGTCATCAGGCCCCAAAGAAGCATTGTCCCGCGCTGCGATTAGGCGTTCTACTGACGAGGCTTGATGCAGCATTTGAGCGTAGAATGGGAGGCTGATCTTGAGTTCAGGGTCTAATTGCTTCCATTTTGCCAATTGTTGCATCGCCTGTTCCACCACCCACTCTCCGATTGGCACAATCAGACCCGTCAGGTTTGCAATGGGAATAAATTGCGTCGGATGAATCACGCCCAATTGGGGATGCTCCCAATAAAGCTGTGCTTCGAAACCAGCGAGTGCTCGTTCGCTGGCCGTGAACCAAGGCTCATAGTTCAGACGTAGCTGATTCGATGCAAGAGCGTCGTGAATGTCGTGTTCAATTCGAACAAGATCGTCTAGGTGGACCTCCGAGCCTGGAGCATAAACGCAATAGCCGTTCTTACCCTGCTCTTTAGCCTGATACATCGCGACGTCAGCGTATTTTACTAACAGCTCTTTGTCTTTGGCGTGTTCGGGGCACAAACAGATGCCAATACTCCCCGTAATAAATGCCCAACGATCACCTAATGAATAGGCAGAAGCCAGCGTATCGACTAGCTTTTGCGCTAGCTGCTGTGCTTCATCAGGACCGATATTGCACCCCGTAATGATCGCGAATTCGTCGCCTCCCAAGCGGCATACCTTATCGCTAGCACGCATGCTATTTTTAAGTCTAGACGCGACTTGGCAGAGCAACTGATCTCCCATGTCATGCCCAAGAGTGTCGTTGATCTTCTTGAATCCATCTAAGTCGATTAGCAGTAACGCAAAGCCATGGTCATTGCGGCATGATTGAGCGATCACATCGTCCAAGCACTCATTGAAATAGTGACGATTATACAGCCCAGTGACATTGTCATGATAAGCCAATTGGTTAAGCCGCTCCTCAGCAATGCGGCGCTGTTGCAACTCTTGCTTTAATTGAACGTCGTATTGCTGCAACTTTTCCATCATACCGTTGAAATCGCTGGTTAATCGCCCGACCTCATCGCGCGAAGTGACCACAGCACGTACCCCTAAATCCTGCTTAGAGCTAACTTGCTGTGTGATGTTGGAGAGGTGGCGAAGTGGTCGTGTAATACGAATCGCCAAGCGCCGCCAGAGCAGTAGCGATAGCCCAAGAGTGGCTACGATAGAAAGAATGCCAAAAAGTAAATCAAACAGGATGCTGGAGCGTAGCGTTTTAAGGCTGTACTCAAGAACAATGGTGCCGATGCGCTCACCGTGCAGATTAATCGGCTGCTGAAGCCCTACGCTGCACCAGCTGAATTGTAAGCCGCTTGAGGTCTCTAGCAGATTTTCCTTAGCGGTATTCGTTGGGGGGCAATCAAGGTGATCAACAGCGTGGTATTCAGCCAACTGGCTACCGCTAGGAAGTGTAATGGAGGCACGAAGCATATCAGGTGAAGCTGATAGTGAATGCAACACTTCTGTGGCGGTGATTTCGTCCTGAAACAGGATGGCAGCAGTGCTGTTGCTACCGATCACATCCGCCGCAACATGCATGGCGCTGCTCAGCGCACGATACTTGTTGAAGGCATTGTAGGCTTGGGTCCCCATCATCAGCAGAAAAAGCGCTAGCGCGGTAATCAAGATACCGTATGTGACGAGCTGATGAAGGATGGAACGTTGGAATCTTTGCATAGTGTTCGCCTTATCGAGTGGCGACATGACGAGCTAACTTAAGTAGCCGTGCGCTGATGTGTATCTCAGCTTGCTGAGCTGCTCTTAGATTGATCTCAAAAACTACACGGTTGTCCTGTGTACTCATCTCAATCATGGTGCCACGATCGGCTAGCCCTTGGACGTCGGTAATCGTCAAAATAGGCGCCGACATCAATCTTCTCATTAGTACATCGATTTGTCGATATTGACTCTGGTCGAAGTAAAGAGCGTTACATACCGCCAGTTCATCACCGATCGTCACATTAATGACACGAATATTTGTGTGCGAACGCACGGGCTGTCCCGTCAACTTGTTTAACGCGCCATCAAGCGGGGTACGGCCTAAAATACATAAATAGAAAGGCTGCTCCAGCGGAATGGGCCACTCAGTGAGACGAAGAAAATTGTAGATATAGGCCGCTTTGACGGAGCGCTCGTCCACAGGTTGTGCTTGAACGGTTACGCACAGTAGTAAGGCAAAAAACGGTGTAAGCAGTATACGTGAGAGTTTCATTGGAAACGGTACCCCACGCGTAGCCATATAGAGCGTCCATCCTGCGCCAAAAGTCCGTCTTGATTGCCATCATACGAGACATGATCGTATTGTTCGTCAAAGAGGTTCCTGATACCTACGCTGACATCCATGCCAGATAGCGGCTCAGAGGTCAGTGTCACATCTGCGACGGTATAACTGTCTACCGAACCATTGGTTAAATTTTTGCGTTCGCCGACATAGCGTAACGCCAAACTCGCGTGGGTTCGCTCGTTTAAAATCGGTGTCGAAAAATGCAGCTTGCCGATGTGGTTAGGGACGTTAGTCAGGTCCGCCCCTTTGTTATTTTCGGCATGCTGCCACGCGTAGCTAAGCCGCAGTGTTTTAGCGCCCTGCCATTGCCACTCCGATTCCAGCTCAGCACCACGTATCGTGTTCGACTCTTCGCGAGTGTAGGTGGGCAATTGATCCACGTGATAGCGATATAACGAAGCGAGCAGACGACGTTGATAGGTCTTATGCTCGGCGACGAATTCGGTTGTACGCACTCTTGAAGGCTGCTCAATCTCTTCAGAGCCGAGATACTCTTCAGGCGTTATAAAACGGCTTGCCTGCCCATAAGAAAGCTTGAGCGACAACTGTTCTGTCGGGCGGTGAATGACGGCGAAACGTGGGTTGAAAACATCCTGAGTGGTATCGTATTTATCAAAGTGGCGACGGTCGTAACGCCCACCTAAACTGGCGCTTAGCGTTGGGGTGAGCGTGATTCTGTCTTCCCCATAAAGACTGAAGGTATTGCCATTATCGGCAAACTTATACGTATCCAACACTTCGTCCTCAGGAATAGTTCGATACTGCCCCTGAGTTTCTTGTTCCTGATCAATCCGATACTCGCTGCCCAACAGGATCTGGTGCCCAGCTAATCCAAGATAAATCAATTTGCTATCGATGCCATACCAACTGCCATTGGTTTCGATGTCCTGCCTTACATCGAAGCGCTGATCATCGACCAAACCTTCGAATTGAAAATCGCCGTAATATAACCGCGTTACCGTACGCCAATCTCGGCCTAGGTATGCATCATGCTCTAAATGAATGAATCGGTTGCGATCACTTGATTGACGGGCAAAGTCTGTAATCGTGTTCAGATTGTCTTGGTACAGGATGGAAGAAGCCGCTTCCAGTGACCAATTACGGTAGCCTCCCTTAAGAAAAAAGCGCTCGCTTTGGCGGTCTGAGCTAGAGATGACATCACCGCCATCGTATTCATGACTCCTACCGTCACTCGTGAAGACTGACGCAGAAAACAGTAGCTCCAAGCCGTTATCAAATCTATTTCCCCCTGTGATCCTAGCTTCCTGATCCTGATTAGAGGTCGTCAAGACTTCCGCTTCGACTCCGTCAAAATTCCGCCCTTTGCGTGTGACGATGTTAACAACACCAAGAAATGCGCTGTTGCCGTAAATGGCCGAACCCGGACCAGGAGCGTATTCGACCCGCTCGATGAGCGCAGTATCGAGATAGCCATCATCTGCAATATAAATTTGACTGAAAAAATTATCTGCCGCGGGGTATCCATCAATCAATACCAAAATACGGCCCGCGTAATCGCCCGGCGCACCGTAACCGCGCCCGCCGAGATAGCTGTAATCAAGCCCCCGCATGACATGAAGACCACGCATGTTATCGAGTATTTCGGCAATGGTACGATAACCAAAACGATGAATCTCATCAGCCGTGATAATCGACACTGCGGAAGGAGCATCAACTATTTGTTGAGCAAAATGGGTAGCACTGATGACCTCGGTTTCCAACAACTCTTCAAGTGGTAAGGTTGTCAGATCAGGCGATTCGGCAAATGTTTTAGGAGAGGTCCAAGGAAGCGTGCACAAAAGCAACACAGTACAAAGAAAAGACACTGAAATGCGAAAACATTTAAACGCCTGCGTTCGTATTCGCTGCGCCGATAATAAAGCTCGAAAGTACTGAATCAAGTACACCATGAGTCTTGGACTGTTCCTCAACACGTTCTTGGAGAAGAGGCAGTGGCGCTCAAATTGAGAACCATACCGAAAAGCAGCTTTCCTTGAATAAACCTATCCTCAAACAAAGCTTAGCTTAACATCCCAAAAAGAGTCAGCTTTTGTCCTTCAAGCTTCTTACTTTTATGACGCTAATTCATACAAATAAAATAGTAATATTACCCATAGCGAGCCACCTCCTTGTCCGCGCATAACACCCCCTCAAATACCGCAATACAGCACTTTGAGAGGTGTTCAAAACATTCTAGAATTCAAGTGCTCGGTAGTACTCTTCGTCAACAAGACCATTGGTATGAGCACGCGTGTTACTGAAATTTACTGGAAGCGAATCGACGCACCATTTTACATTCCTGCTTAAACATTGTTTTTTTAGTGTAACACCGTAAAAGCCTAGCCCACACGATTGGGCCGTGACCAATCCTTCATCATGCGCAACATCCAAATACTGTATAGTTTTGGTGATGAATTGTGAAAACAGATTTTGGCGTTTAAGAATGAGGCACCTTGCTATACACCATAGTTTTTTTTGGCCTGACTGACTTGGCTCTCTACTGTTGTGCCTGGAACCAAATAATAACTTGGAGCAATGATAGGTTCGGTTTTATTTACGACCACGACTATGACTCCCTTAATTGGGAATGCGTCGCCAATAATTGGGGTCAATATTTCCGCATACTTTTTATAACCAATGTCGTTCGAAGAAAGATAAGATGCGGTGCCCTTTAATTTAAACCCTTTTTGTTTAAAGATGTTAATAAAGCTTACGCAAACATTGGGATTGGATTCTATATTTTTGACGCTACCTGGGGATGCAATATTGGCAATGACAATTTCATTTTCACCACAGATGGTAAAGGCTTCTTTTGGAGAGCACGTTGGATAACCCTCCATATCTGAAGTAGCTAACCAACAAAGAACACTTTCTTTAACCGATTGTTTTATTTCTTCTGTAATCATTTCATGTACCTTTACAGCGCATGGTGCTTCAATCAGCAACGCGATAGCGGTCGCCTAGATTGACTTGTTAAGTTCGATTTCCATGGGTTGGTAAACCAAACCTGCTGATTCGGCTATATTGCCCTTAAGCTCAAAGCCATACTTCTTATACGCAGGAACTGATGATAAAGAGGCACTTACGGTTACAGTGTCAAACTTCGCACAAGTTAAAGCCGATGAAAGCAACTTCCTGCCAATACCTTTCATCTGTTTTTCAGGTTTAACAAAAAACATGGCAACCTTCCTTTAGTTCAATAACCCCCTCAATCTCCCCGTTGCATTCTGCAACAAGTATCAAATTATCTTCTTTCATTCTCTTGAGGAAGGCATCACTTGCCGCAATTTTAGCAAAGGTTGAGATTCCTTCCTCCGACAACGTGTCTGCTACTGATTTTGAAAAAGAAGCCATGCAAACTGCACTAACAGCTTCAGTATCCCTTTCTACAATCGCTCTGATTTTCACCGATACTCCAAAGAACTTAACGCCTCAATAACCGGCGCAGCTTTGCTGCGTCCGACGCCTGAAAGGCGCGTAGTTAATTAACTTTTTATGTGTTGATTTCATACTCATTTACATCAAAAGATTCTACTAACGAAAACGAATCATTATCTGGGCCTGAATTTCTGAAATTATCTAATGGTTCACGCGCAATCCATTTCTCAAAAATATTTACTCTGTTCTCGTCAATAGGATCTGGTAGGTACAAACCCAAAATTAACACTTTAATTCCGACGATCCACTCATGGGTCGTTGGAATTGTACGGTTAACTTTCCAAATATCGCAAAGTAGATATAGAGTTAACAAAGATGGATATTTAGTAAACAATCGGTAGATCACTCCACCGAGTGGTGTACGCAGGGGACAGATGCTCACGCTTCATCAACCATTGAGGCGTAATGCCCTGAGAGGCAAAGAACACCGTGCCCCTTCCGCTGTGATTGATGCGATCCAATACCTCCATAAGAGCTTTGGAATGCGACCGTTCAGGCGAATTCTTAAAGAAGTCATGCTGATAAGCCCCCTGCTCAAAGAAGTCCGTTAACATTACGCCTGCTTTAGCGTAGCGATAGCCTGCGCGATAAATACGTGAAAACAGTACGTCAGCGGCTTCTAACAAATCTCGAGTGTCATCCGTCGGATAAGGCAACTCAACAGACAATGCATTGGAATACTGGGGATCATTAGGATTAAACACGCCTGTGCGGATAAAGACCTGTATTACGCGAGCCAGACGCTTCTCTCCCCTGAGTTTCTCTCCCGCTCGGGCCACATACTTCGCGACGGCTTGCCGTAGTTCGAACTTATCGGTGATCCGCTGACCAAAGGACCGGCTGCATAGGATCTGCTTTTTTGTTGGTGCCAGTGCCTCAAGCTCCATACAAGAGACACCATTTAACTCTCGTACCGTACGCTCAAGCACCACAGAGAACTCACGACGAATGCACTTTGGGTCGGCATCTGCAAGATTCAACGCCGTCTTAATACCTCGAGCTTTGAGTTTGTCAGTTAACCGACGCCCAACCCCCCAAACATCTCCCACATCCACCAAGGCCATTAAACGCCTTTGTCGGGCTCTATCCATTAGATCCACCACAGAGCCAGTAGCGGGATATTTCTTGGCCGCATGATTGGCGAGCTTGGCGAGGGTTTTAGTAGGCGCAATGCCAATGCCGACAGTAATGCCCGTGTGTTTATCCACCCGCGCTTTCACTTGACGGCCAAAATCCAATACGTCTAACGCATGATCTACACCCGTTAGATCCAAAAACGCTTCATCGATGGAATACACCTCAACCCTTGGCGCTTCTTCCTCTAGGATGGTCATTACCCGATTAGACATGTCTGCGTACAAGGCATAATTAGACGAGAAACACATCACATTGTGCTTGATAATGTCGTCGCGTACCTGAAAGATCGGCACCCCCATTTTGATGCCTAGTATCTTGGCTTCCTTGGAACGAGCAATCACGCAGCCATCGTTATTAGACAACACCACAACCGGCTTCTGCTTCAGATCCGGTCGAAACAGCTTTTCACAACTGGCGTAAAAGTTATTGCAATCTACTAAAGCAAAGATGCTATTCATTAGCCACGCTCAAACTTACGAACAACACCAGTCACCACTCCGAAGATCTCCAACTGGGATTCTTCTGTGATTTCAATGGGACGATAGGCTTTGTTTTTCGGACGGAGTAAGACACGAGGTTTCAATTCAAGGGTTTTAACCGTCATTTCACCATGGAGACACGCAATCACAATATCACCATGGCGAGCCGTTAATGATCGATCCACCACTAAAATGTCCCCTGAGTGAATCCCAGCTTCCACCATAGAATCCCCCTGAGCTCGGACAAAAAAGGTCGCGCTCGGGCGCTGAATACACAGCTCATTCAAATCTAACGTGCGCTCCACAAAGTCCTGAGCTGGAGACGGAAACCCAGCCGACACTGACTCAACATAGAGTGGAATGTTTAACTTATTGATCGAAAGAAAAGCGGCCGATTCAGCAGAGCCAAGATAAGTGACCTTCATAATGCGCAAAACCCATATACTGTATATTTATACAGTATAGTTTTGACAAGGGATTGTGACAACAGGTTTTGGGGGCTGTAGGCTCGGCACACAAGCCTGCCGACTCGATAGGTCAAGCTGGATCGAGGGTTGAAGGAAGTACGGATGGGTTTAGGCCGAAAAATTTAAAAATAGCGTAATATGTGTCTGGGGAATACGTATGGAGTCAGTGCTCTATTTGAGCTCTATTTTCATCTGACCCCAATTGTTTCAAGGTAAAGACCTTTCGTCATTGCCGTCCCCATTCCTTTCCCCCCATTTCTACCAACCGAGACGCGGCTCGTCGAAAGGAAAAGGCAAGATCATTGGTGGCCGATAATTGTGCAAGTGACACGCCACTTCGCCCCGTCGCCGACCACTCAAATTCTTCACCCTCTTTGGTGCGAATCATGGTCGTCGCAAAGGAACTCGAGTTCCCCCCCTTCTCACTGACAAACAGTTCTTCATTTCCATCACTGCATTCGATCTGCGCTTCAAAAGCAACAAATAGTTCATCGAGCGGGACTTTTGCCGCTAGCACCAAGCGTGTGCGAGATTCATAACACACGTCAATTAGGTTCACGAATCGCCGCGCTTCGTCGAGGTGATTGGCGCCTAATTGCGGCACGCGGTCTATGATGAGGACCGGAAATCGGTTGCATAGGGAAATATAATCGGCCGCGCCGAGCGGTTGGTAGCATAACTCGGAAAAGTTAAACCAGGCGCACCGGTCATTGAATCGGGCGACCTGGACGGTGCGACCGAAGAGTACGTCAATGACCTCGGCCTCAGTTCCAGATGCAGTGCCACCAAATATTTCTTTCAACTTCGCCTGCATGTTGTTGCCACTATTTTTATCACCATGATCATCCTTGTTTGACCAAAAATAGGATTGGCCGTCCGCTCGGGTTTCGAGTCGATAATCCTTGGCGGAATCCTCCATGGAGATAATGTCGAACCTGTGTTCTACCATGTCTATGAATGGCAAAAAGAGGGATCGGTTAATGCCGCCCTCATACAAGGTATCGGGGGAGCGATTCGAAGTAGCCACCACCACGACATTCCGATCCAATAATGATAGGAAAAGTCGTTTCAAAATCATGGCATCGGCAACGTCTGTTACTTGAAATTCATCGAAACAGAGGAGTTGGGCTTCCTGTGCCAATTGCTGCGCAATGATGGGGATCGCATCATCTCGAGGGTGCTGCTGTTTATAGACAAAGATTCGATGATGGACGTCTATCATGAATTCATGAAAGTGGACGCGGCGTTTGGCAATTTTTGCATGTTTGAGGCTGTGGCTGTCACTGTTACAGCAAGAATCATTATCAGGGACATTAACAGACGCGTAAAAGAGATCCATTAGAAAGCTTTTGCCGACCCCGACCGGTCCATGAATGTACATGCCTCGCGGTGCTGGACCAAAAGACCACAAATGGAACTTCTTTCGAAGAAAGGACTGAGAGGCTGCGATCGATCGCGCCGGTAACCGTAGCAGCGGACGGCTGCTTGTAGAGCTTCTCTCTGTCGGTTTGTCGGTGCACACGGGTACTGGTGGGAGCGAGGTAAGAGACTCGAGCAGGACATCGAGTTTTGCCGCGAGAGCGAGTTGCGCATCATCTTGTCTAACCTCCCCCGCATCCACTTTGCGTTCATACGCAGCTGTCACGTGGCCTGTCGGGAAGGACCGTCGAGCGACGCGTTGTTGTGCTGCCATTTTCTTCATCATGGGGCTGATAAGTTTATCAACATGGTAGGGATAGTATAATCAAGTACGCTTCTTCTCGCTTTTTGGATTGCCTCAGGTCTAGAGATTTATGTTCCATAGATAAAGCAGCCTAGTCTTATCTGAATATTTTCGACCTATAGGTTAGCGATCAAATTCATCAGGAAAGGTATGCCGTGGGTCGAGACCTAGGGTTTAAAGCAGCTTCGAGTGAAAGAGAATTGCGTCTGCTTTACCAGTTTGTTTAAAAACTCTCACGGTTCGGAGTGGGCCAGCGCTTATCGAGGCCACCGAAGTCGTTGCGTCTCGCCTGAGCCGGACAAGGTCGCTTATATCATTTAGTTAACTAATCTAACTCAACTTTGCTCGCAGCTATTGGGTCAGATGAAGAATTTTATTTTCATCTGACCCCAATTGTTGATTTCTATTAGCTTAAGATGATCTGCTGTTTCTACAATCTCAATGTTCATTACTTAACTCAATTAAAAATTTAACGCCAAGCTAAGCGGCGCCACTTGCGGCGTCCTTATTTGAGCTTTTTGTTAGCTTATTTACGTAAAAAACGCCTAGCACCATCCCGACAGCCAAGCTTAAAACATGGCCAGGCTTCGGATAATTAGCAAAAATAAGATCGAGCGAAAAAGCCGGGATTAATGCAAACAATAACGCATAAATTATATTGCGTTTGTCATGCATAATCGTTGTTAGAATAATTCCAAAGCCGGCAATACCCAATACAGCTTGAGAACCACCTGTTCCAGTATTCCATGGTGCTTGTACAAATAGAGTGCTATACAACGTTCCTGAAGCGCCCGATAAAAACCAAACTAAGAGAAACATAGACCAGCCAATACGTTTCTCTATGGCATACCCTAATACAACAAGAGATAAGACGTTGTAAAACATATGGTATTGTTTGGCATGCACCAACTGGGATGTAAATAACGTCCAAACCTCCCAATTCACCAAGTTAGATACATTAATACCTCCGTATGATTTAAGCTCAATCATCGTTACTTTACCAAGAAAAGATCCGGTGACGATATAAGCGACAATCATTGAGAAAAATATAGTTGTTAAACCTAGTCCAAATGATGCAATTGGTAATTTCTTCACTCTATCTCCTTAAGAGTTCACGCCCGGCTCAGCAAGCATGTGAGCTGGAGCTGTTTGTTATGGCCGCTGCACAACTACACGACTAAGAAATATGATTCTCATTAACGTACCAGACACCGGAGTTTTGGTGTATACCCAAGACGATAAGAGCCTCATGCTTTTCATAAATTCCACGCCACACAAACCTTAAAGATCTCTGTGAGCTACCTTTACCCGAGCAATTTAACGAGCCAAGATATACCCTTTCTTTGTAGGTCCCTAACTCATCTTTCATCGCCTCTACGTCTTTGATAAAAACATCTTCGCTAAAACCTGAATCAACAGTTTCATAACGTTTTATGAAAGAAGCATAATCTCCGTTTTGATCTGCGTTTAGCAATTCAGTGAGATACTTTTCCGCAATTTTTAACTCTTCTTGATTATCTGCCATATCGACTGTTCCTTAATCACTTGAGCTGAATTTGAGTTCTATTGCCATAACGCCCGGCTCACCGAGCAAATTTTTGATGGCGGATTTTGTGCGTATTTTGCACAAAAGGTGACAGCAGAAATTTATCCGGTACAGCCGTTTGTTATATTTTTAATCAGGAGGAAGTTGTTTAAATGCACCTTGCATTGCTTCGCTTACGATTTTTGTGAGTAAGTCCTTAGATTTTTCTTGCATTATTACACCTATTTTACTACGAAGCTTTACCAGCTTTTCAAAATAAGGCGAATTCTTACCGTTGTAATAGAGGGAATTAATTTCTTAATCACTTAAGCAGCTATTGGGGTCAGATGAAAAATTTTATTTTCATCTGACCCCAATTGTTGACAAAGAAGGTAGCGCTCGAGTGCTGAATACACAGCTCATTCAAATCTAACGTGCGCTCCACAAAGTCCTGAGCTGGAGACGGAAACCCAGCCGACACTGACTCAACATAGAGTGGGAGGTTTAACTTATTAGCTGAAAGAAAAGCGGCCGATTCAGCAGAGCCAAGATAAGTGACCTTCATAATGCACAAAACCTGAATACTGTGTATTTATACAGTATAGTTTTGGCGGCGGATTGTGACAACAGGTTTTGGGGATTGTGGGCTCAACACACAACCCTGCCGACTCGATAGGTCAAGCTGGATCGAGGATTGAAGGAAGTACGGATGACATTAGGATAAGAAATTTAAAAATAGCGTAATGCGTGTCTGGGGAATACGGATGGGGTCAGTGCTCTATTTTCATCTGACCCCAATTGTTTCTTCAAACACTGGCGCAGATTTGCTCCGTCGGCATGCTTTGACTTGTTATACGATTTAATGCTTTATAGTTTCCATTTCTAGAATATTTATATGATTAGCCGACTCAAATATTTGAGATTTAACGTCTTCAAACTCTGTATAGTAATCAACGATTTTTTGTTGCAATTCCGTATCAAATACATAAAGATCTGGTATCTCGCCGTTCTTTTTCACATTACCTTTAATTACTTTTGGTGCACCAGACTTATCCTTGATAACAGGGATCCTAATAAGAAACTTACTTATATTTTTAAGGTTTGCTCTTAGCTCTCTATCCAGCCTATTTTCTTCCCTGATAGCATGCAGTGCATAATATATAAATAATGGGTTTATATCCTCTCGCTCAATTCTAATAGTTCCGCAATGATCAGTACTTCGAAATTTATCACCCACCAACTTCACAGAAAATTCAAAATTCCCATCAATTCCCCATAATACGTACGGCTTACTAAAATTACTTATATTAGTAGAGGACATAAACCCAAAGGGTTCCTTCACATTTGCACTATATACTGGAATGTCCCCATCTGAGTTATATACTTCCTGTTTTAAAACTCTCTTCCCAATAGCTAAATGGAAGTAATCATCATTAGACAACTCAATTTCGACGTAATTTTCAATTTTAGGTATTTTTTTCTGGGCATTCTTAAGTCTGCCTGAAAGGTTTTCTATTAGCTGCTGGTGTTTAATCAATATTTTCGAAAAATCTGTAGGATCAGTAATTGTTTTTTCATCATCAATGCCCAGCTCTATTCTTTCTTTTGCAGACCACCACCGGTCCACGCTCCAGTGATCTTCTGGTGCGAACTTTGATATAGGCCAAGTTTTACATTGCAAATTATTACTTTCAAAGCCGTCTGGATCTGCGCAAAATACCTTAAAATTCCTTACCATATCAGGAAAATCATTTTCACATTCAAATCTTTGTGCGTCTAATGTCTCTCCGGTGTTGCTTATAACATATGTAAAGACACGTTCATTTTGCAGGTCATCTAAGTTGATTTTCTTTTGCAGGCAAAGAATATAAGTTTTTTTAGGCGTCGTATAAAAAGTGTTTTTTGGCAATGAAATCAGACCCAATAGAATGCATTTATCTAGTATGAACTTGCGCAATTTTTCATCCGACAACCTGTTTAAAAGCCCATCTGGAACAACTACAAAGGTTTTTCCACCTGGCTTTAATGAATTAATAATCTTTTCAATAAACAAGCCTTCTATACCTGCACCATTAACTCTATAGTATTGTCTAAGATTTGAGTCTTCGGATATATATTTTTTAATAGTACTTGTACCAGTTACGACATACGGCGGATTTGTGAGCACTAGGTCATAACAGTCTCTATCGAGCACAGACAGTGAGCCCAAAATGGAGCTATGGCATGAAGTAAATGTTTTATTGAAAATTTTTGAAAATTCTTTAGGAAACTTTGAGAAATTACTAACAAGTTCGTTCATATGAATAAGCATATTAGCTTTTGCGAGTATTATGGTTTTCTTGTCTCTATCGGTACCGAAATACTCAATCTTTCTTTCTATTTTATTATTATAGAAGGTATAGTCTTTTGGGCGAACAGTATTTATAGACTCTAGCAGGAATCCTCCCACGCCGCTAGCTGGATCACAAACTCGACTTCCAGAAGGAAGAGTCTTTAAGCCACTCATCTCTATGATAGCTTTAACCACATTTCTAGGTGTAAAAAACTGTCCCCAATTTTTTTGACTCATGCTTTTTTTTAGGAAGTTTTCATATAATCTAGATTTAAATTCCGGATCAATATTCTTTAGCTCCCCAAAATTCGAAAAGCCGTCCAAGATTTCTTTAAAAATAAAATTGTGCTCCCCAATATCTGGATCTAACACAATCCCGTTTATGACTGACGTGCCATCAACTAGATCTGCAGGAAATATTTCTTTGATGTAAGGTCGCACATTTTTAAAGTAAAAGTTAAAAACCCTATCTTCAGGTATTTTTATAGTATTCTCGAACGATATATCAATACCATCATTATTATAAGTTAACACCCCTAAATCACTAAGGTATTTGAAGAGAAATATCTCTACAAATGTTGCCAAGCAAATATCTGGATTTTCACCACTTGCCAGCCATATTGTCTGCCATACTTTGTCAGCAAGATCTGAGGGATCTCTTAATTCGGCTTTTGTTATTTGGGAGTTTTTCGATGAAAATGAAGAAAGGCATTTAGATATAATTAATTCTGAACGACTCTTATCTTTTTTAGGATCAAACAACTCTTCAAGCTGATAACCATCTTCTCGTTTAGCAATTTCATACCCACTTTCATGTAAAGGGTTTATCCAAATGTACTCTGTTCTATCTGTTACAATGCCAATCTTTGCATCTAGTGGCTTGCAATAGTTGTTTACACATTGCTCTACAGCTGCAAGTTTTTTCTTTTCAGAGTCAAATTCTTGTGGTGATTTAAACTCAACAACAGCAATAACTTCTGGAACCCCATTCCTTCGATCAATTACAATTTCATCGGGCTGTCGTCTGCCATCACTTCCATAAGTTTTTTTAGGTACAATATTAAACTTTTTAAGTTGATTGATGGTTGTTTCACCAATAGTGAACAATTCCCACTCACCAAGTCGATCTCCACTTTTATCGTATCCACGTTTTAAAATCTCTTCACTCATGACTATGACCCAGGTAATTATGGTTGCACCATAACCCTACCAGAGAACTCTGGTTAATCAAGAGAAAGTTGAGATTTATGGCGTCGTATAACATTTAAGGACACCCCTCTTTTTTTACAAGCAAAATCGACCGATAACAAACGTGGCTTTGCTGCCATATATTAGGATTCCATGTAAGAGACTTGCTCTTGATCCCCGATGAACTTCGCTGACTTGGCTCTAATCATTTTGTCGTTTTCTAGAAACGATGTTAGGCACAAAATCTCCTAGTCACGGTCTAACCTATTTTGTCATCACTTGCTTTTACCGAGCAAAACCAGATGTGAATCGACCAGTCTTAGCTAGACGCTTATTTAACTAATAGTCAACCTCTTCTTAACCCGTATTGCACCACATCAGTGCAAAACAAAAAGTTAACACTTTAATTCCAACGATCCATCACACATACTGCCCGGCGGCAAAGCCGCTAGACCATGCAAACTGGAAGTTGTAGCCTCCTAGCCAGCCGGTGACGTCTAATACTTCGCCAATAAAGTAGAGCCCTTTGGCTTTGTTTGATTCAAAGGTTTTTGAGCTGACTTCGTCGGTGTCGATGCCGCCAAGGGTGACTTCGGCGGTGCGGTAGCCTTCGGTGCCGTTGGGCTGTACATCGAAGTCGGTTAAGCGTTGTACTAAGGTTTTGATTTGTTCGTTAGACAGCTCGGCCATGGGCTTGTCTAGGAATGCGATGTCTTGTTTGAGCACTTCGACTAAACGCTTCGGCAACAGCGTGTTTAGCTCTGTTTCAAGAGCGCGCTTGGGTTTGTCAGTACGTAGCGCTTTAAAATGCTCTATTGGATTCATATCAGACAATAGATTGAGCTGAAGCGCTTCGCCTGGTTGCCAGAAATTACTGATCTGCAGTATCGATGGACCGCTGATCCCCCGATGGGTGAATAACATCGGCTCTTTGAAGCTCATTCCATTCGCGCTGGCTTCTATGTCCAGACTAACGCCTGAAAGTGTGGACAACGTCTCTTTCATGCTGGGTTGAATGGTGATGGGTACGAGGCTAGCGCGGCGCGACAAGACACGTAAACCGAATTGTTCTGCTATTTGGTAACCAAACCCGCTCGCTCCCATGGTCGGGATCGACAAGCCACCTGTAGCAATGACCAGAGATTCGCACTCAATCAATCCATTGGAAGTTGTAAGCTGGTAGCCAGTGCCGTGAGAGACCACGCTATCGACGGAGGTATTTAAACGAATGTCGGCCCCCGCCCACTCACACTCGGTTAGCAATATTTCTAACAGGTCTTTGGCAGAGTGCTGACAAAAGAGTTGCCCCGGCGCTTTTTCTACGTACTCCAAGCCATGTCTATCGACGAGATCAACAAAGTCTTGGGGTGTGTAGCGTCGCAAGGCTGAGATACAAAAATGTGGGTTCTGAGAGAGAAAATGCTTGGGCGCAGCATCCATGTTGGTAAAGTTGCATCGACCTCCCCCTGACATCAATATTTTCTTGCCTGCTTTGTTCGCGTGATCTAAAACCAACACGTTTCGTCCGCGATAACCCGCTTGCGCGGCACAAAACAAACCCGATGCACCAGCACCTATAATTACGACGTCGTAGCTCTGCATACCTACCCCTTTTAAGATGGCTGGCATTATACCTAACCCAATAAAAAGAGAAATAAATCGCCAAACCTAGACGATGAGCGGCCCCGCCGTTTATGTCCACAAATTCCGTGAAAAACACTGTGGGAATTTCAAATTTATCCTTAAAAATCAATTCTCTAAATTAAATCAAGAGAATTTTTATAATTTTTAATGACTCTGTCACATACGTCAAAAAACTCAATATTTAAAGAATTTGTCAAGAAAAGTATGTACAAATTAACTGTTGTTATATACAGTACTGTATAAACAAACAGTATAGGTGATTTGGATGAACGCTTTAATCAATTACTTACGCAAACACTCTATCCCTTTATTCCTAGGGGTATTCGCTATGGCGCTGTACGCCCCCGCGAAAGATCTACTGTCTTACACAAATAAATCATTTGCCGCCGCAAACATTGAATTAGCGAGCATTTCATTTGGTGCCCACTCCCCCTGGGCTGCTACCGCAAACCAATCTGGTTTTGTAAAAGCAAGCCAAAGCTTGAATACGCCTCAGCAAATTTTTACTAAGATCACGCTTAAGAACCCCAGTAACGAATCCGTTTTGTATCGCAAACTGTGGTTATACTTCGAACATGATGATGGCAAGCGAGAATACACGACCGATTACACTCTCTATGATCCTGAAACACGCCAGCGCCTTATCGGTCATTCTATTGAGCTTGGCCCAAACAGTGAGATCTCCGTACTGGCTTCCTATCGTTTCATTCCAAGCTATCAACAAAGTGAGCCCGAAACCGTCTCTATTTCTTGGGAAGACAACAAACGTCTTCGCTCTAATAGTTGCGAGTATGAGTTATCCACAGGATCACTCAGTCAGTTTGGTGCCACCTGTCGCTAATCCATAAAGCGAATTTGCCTAAATGAATATGTGACAATAATCAGATATCAGCGATATGCTGATATCTATACAATAAGACAGTTGATAATCATTTTCATTTTCACTAAAATGCGCAGACAAATTGCATAGGGAGCAGTGAAAATGAATAAAATGTTGACACCAATTGCCGCACTTGTGGCCGCCAGTCTATTAACTGCATGCGGTTCCCAAGCGGTTAAACAAAATGACACAAGTAACGTGACGGCGAGCACGGTAGTTAATCAGTATGCGGACATTGCCGAAGCAACATATGGTGACTCGTACCTAACTGCGGTTGCACTTCAAGACACCATTGATGCCTTTTTGAACGCGCCAACCGAGGCCAATCTACAGTTAGCCAAAGATGCTTGGATTGCCGCTCGCGTACCTTACCAGCAGACAGAAGTTTACCGTTTTGGTAACGCCATCGTAGATGAATGGGAAGGCAACGTTAATGCGTGGCCCTTAGATGAAGGGCTTATCGATTATGTGTCTGCCGACCATTATGGATCTGAATCTGATCTCAACCCTCTTTACACCGCTAATGTCATTGCCAACGAATCTTTGATGATTGGCGGCCAAACGATAGACGCTTCAACGATCACACCTGAGCTTATCTCCGAGCATTTACAAGAGGCAGATGGCGTCGAAGCCAATGTGGCAAGTGGTTACCATGCCATTGAGTTTCTACTATGGGGGCAGGATCTAAACGGAACAAACCCTGGAGCCGGTAATCGCCCAGCCACGGATTTTGATCTCGATAATTGTACGCATGGCCACTGTGATCGCCGACGGGAATATTTAGCCGCTGTCACAGCTTTGCTCGTAGACGATTTGAAATACATGGCGGATGCGTGGAAAACCAACGGCGATGCTCGCATCGCGTTGCTTGAACAATCACCAGAGCAAGGTTTAAGCACTATCTTAACGGGCATGGGAAGCTTGGCTTATGGTGAGCTTGGTGGTGAACGGACCAAACTTGGGTTGATGCTTCATGATCCAGAAGAGGAGCATGATTGTTTCTCTGACAATACGCACTGGTCACACTATTACGATGCCAAAGGTATTAAGAATGTTTACTTAGGCGAATACCAACGCGTCGATGGTAGCTGGGTCAAAGGCCCGTCTTTGTCTGCCTTGGTTGCTGAGCAAAACAGTGCCTTAGACAAAGAAATGAAGTCTGACTTGATTATGACCGAAGCGGCAGGTCAAGCGATGGTTGATGCCGCAGCGCAAGGTCAAACATTTGATGTACTGATTGCGATGAACAACACAGAAGGTAATGCGCTTGTGCAAGATTTTGTCGATTCACTTGTGGATCAGACACGCACCACAGAAGATATTATCCGCTTGCTTGATCTCCAAGATATCGCCTTAGAAGGATCAGATAGCTTGGATAACCCAAGTTCAGTATTCTAATAGCGCTTTCTTTTGCAGGTTTTAAGGGGTGACATCCGTCGCCCCTTTTTCCGTTTGACTCAATAAGTTGCCATGATTAAAACTTTCTACCACTTTGTGCTCGCTTATAGCTTGGTGATCAGCGCTCAAGCGTATGGCGCGAGTGATGCGTATAGCCAGCCGTTTGCGGGTCTCACTGTCGAGGAAAAGCAGTCTTTTTATTTAGGTCAGAGCTTATTTGAACGATTTTGGGTGCCTTCCCCTTCCTCTACGACTGCAAGTGACGGCTTGGGCCCTCTATTTAATGCTCGATCTTGTCATAGCTGCCATATCAGAAATGGTCGTGGACACGCCCCCACGGCTAACCAGTTAGGTAGCGAAGTCCCCTCTTTTTTCATTCGTCTCGGAGATAGGGCAGCCTCGAATTCGTCTACCATCATTGGCGATCTCGTCTATGGGCGTCAATTTCAACCGCTCAGCAGTACCAATGTCGCTCCGGAGGGAGATTATAAAATCATTTGGCGCTCGTCTATCGTCATACTAAACGATGGTACAGAGGTGTCATTACGCCGCCCTGATATTTCATGGCAATCCTTGCGGTATGGCGATTTCAATCACAATACAGGCTTCTCGCCAAGAGTCTCTCCTCCCCTTGTAGGTATGGGGCTATTGGATGCGGTGCCTGATTCTGTGATCTTGTCGTATGCTGACCCCGATGACATCGATCAAGACGGCATCAGTGGTAAACCTAATTGGCTGGAGCGGCATGGCGAGAAACACCTTGGCCGATTTGGTCATAAAGCGCATGTTCCCAATTTGAATGAGCAAAATCAGTCAGCTTTTAATGGTGACTTAGGTTTATCAACACCGCTCTTCCCTAATCCAAGCGGTGATTGTAGCGCTATGCAAAGCAAATGCAGGATGGCACCCGACGGTAATAGCCCTCATTTAGACAATTTAGAAGTGGGTCATAAGCAAATGCAGCTGTTGAATAGCTATGTAGCACTGAGTCGTCCGCCTGCGATGAGACATCTCAATGAAAGCTGGTTCTTAGACGGGAAAAAAATCTTCGATTCACTACGCTGCGCGAGCTGCCATCGTCCAAAGCTAACCACAGGTCGATCAAGTTTTTCAGCTTTAAATCATCGGGATTTCTATCCATTTACCGATATGTTATTGCATGATATGGGGCCGGCACTGCAAAGCGGATTCCCAGTTCTGAATGCGTCACCACAAGAGTGGCGCACGGCACCGCTATGGGGAATCGGTTTATCAGACGCCGTGTCGGGTCGTAATGGTTTTCTGCACGATGGCCGAGCTCGAACTATTGAAGAGGCGATCTTGTGGCATGGCGGTGAAGCACAAGCTAGCCAACAAGCCTATCGAACATTGAATGCACAGCAACGCGCTGTCTTTATTAGATTTTTGGAGTCACTTTAATGTCTACCCTTAACAAAGCACTCATTACTTCCATCGCGTTTCTGACGGCAGCATCCGCTAATGCAGGCACTTGGGATCACACATTAGAGCAGATTCAACATCAATACATTGTTCCCAAATACCGTGCCTTCACCGACAGTTCAAAGCAGCTGAATGACGCCGCACAAGCATTATGCGCGATGCCCTCACAGCAAACACTCGCCACTGTCCAATCGGCTTTTAAGCATAATGTCACGGATTGGCAGTCGCTGCAGTGGCTGAATTTCGGCCCTGTGACCTATTTTATGCGTTATTACGCGTATGAATATTGGCCTGATAAAAAAGGCGTCACGCAACGCCAACTCCGCGCCTTATCCGCTGCGCCGGATACGATGGAAGCGCCTAAATTTTGGACATCTGCTAGCATCGCTGTACGCGGCATGACGGCCATTGAGTCATTGCTCTATCATGGAGATTTTGATGTGGTGCACAAAGCCAGTGATTGCGAAGTGCTTGAAGCAGTCAGCCGCCACCACGCTCAGACCAGTGAAGACATTCTCAACCAATGGACATCCAGTGAGGCGACCGATTGGGTGTTTGCAGAAGATGATGATTTTGTCGATCTCAAGCACATCGCACTTGAGCAATTTGTCCAACAATGGCTTGAACATATGTCCGTGGTTAAGGACGCAAAGCTAGAAACACCGATTGGTTATAAAGGCAGAGCAAACCTGAAGCTTGCAGAATTCTACCGCAGCGAACAATCATTGCCTTCCATTGAGACAAACTTAAAATCTTACCGCATTCTCTACCATATCGGCTCACCATCCTTGTACGATACCGCCATCGCGGAGCAGCCTGAGCTTGCCGCAAACTTGGAATCGGCGCTAGCAGAAAATGTTAAGCTTGCTCTGACTCTCCCAAACGATTATTTCACGGGAGATTACACCCAAGATCAGCGTATCTCGATGGCGACGCCATTGATCAAGTCCATCTCTAACAGCCAAACTCAGCTGACCAACTTGGTCACATCATTAGGGTTTCAAATTGGCTTCAATAGCCGAGATGGAGACTAGCAATGCTGAGTCGCCGATCTTTTCTCACATCATCTTTAGCGGTCTTAGCCTTGCCAACGTGGGCTTCGCTCATACCTAGCGGCGGTGAAAATGTGTTGTATTTTTCAGCGTTTACCAAAGGGCACAACGAGCACTTTTTTGGAGCGTTTGCTAAAGATGGACATATTGTCTGGTCGATGCCGTTACCAGAACGAGCTCATGCCCCCGTCATTCACCCGAGTCATCGAGCGGTTGGCATTGTCGCCCGTCGCCCTGGCTACTACATGAATTTTTTCGACCCTATTTCAGGGCAACAACTTTTGCGTATTTCCCCCCTGGCAGAACATCACTTTTACGGTCATGCCGTATTCTCCCATGATGGCAAACGCCTCATCACCCAAGAAAACCACTACCCATCGGGTGCAGGTAAAATCACTATTAGAGACTGGCCTAGCGGTAAGGTAGTGAATGAGTTCGATAGTGGTGGCATTGGTCCACATGAGTCGGTTGTTGATTCTCAAGGAACGCTAATCGTTGCAAATGGCGGGCTAAGAACGCACCCTGATAATGATCGAGAAATTCTCAATCTGACAAGCATGACCCCGAATGTGACCTATCTGTCACTGAGTGATGGCGCGATACGTAATCGCATCTACCATGAGCCAGATTTGCACCAGCTCAGCGTTAGACACCTTGATGTTAATGCACAAGGGATCACGGCGTTAGGGTTTCAGCATCAGGGCAATATGTGGGACAACGTCCCTTTGGTTGCTCTGACAACCCAAGACTCAACCGCTTTCGAATATTTAACGATGCCAGAGCAAGTGCGCATGCGCTTCAAACAATATTGCGGCAGTGTTTGCTTTGATGCATCAGGGAATACGCTCGCCGTTAGCACGCCACGAGGCGGGATGGTCGCATACTGGGATGTGCCCAGTCGCGAGTTTCTGGGCGTCAATCATTGTCGAGACGTATGTGGCCTCGCAGCGACAGGCACTCCAAATGAATTTATCTTGACCAGTGGGACAGGAAAACAGTTGGTATCATCAACGCAAAACCATATAATGGCCACCGTCAATCAAGTTCCGGCAATAAAATGGGATAACCATCTGAGACGTATGGAATTTATTGTGTAAATTTTTTCATTTGCTTCAAACTCAGGATGGTCAGAAGCTTCTTTTTTAGGTAATGTGGTACGGTTGCCTTGCACATTTTGTGCAAACACTGCCTTAATTCTGATTGTAGTAGTTTGATGTTATTAAACTTTTTTAGACAGTATTTCTTGGTCAGTAGCACGTCGAGCCAGCGAAGCGATTCAGATCGCTTTCGAATCAGCGCGTTACGAATACTATTAACCTCATGCCTATTGGTATTCGGTTCTTTTACGCTTCATAGCCTCGTCTTCAATCTCAACAATGCCGACGACTATTTAATTCCGCTTATCAGCGCAGCGTACATCTGCGTGTTATCCCTGCTGCTCTACCTGTCTTCGCTCCATATCAAATTAACGGCTTCGATATTCATCGGCTTGCTGGCACTTACCGGATGGTCCTTGGCGTTATTTTCCGAAGAAAGTAACGCTGTGAAGTTTGGTTTGACCACGCTCTATTCATTGCCTTTGATGGTTCGGCTATTTTTTAGTTTTAAAGCGTCTTTGATATGCAGTTTAGCCAACTGTGCGACCTTTGTACTGGAATTATCGGAATCGCATTACTTTTCGAATTTAGATGCCTTTATGTCGCCAACGTTCAGTGCATTCTATTTTCAACTCCTGATTTTTGTATTACTGAATTTTGGACTCCCCTTAGCGGTGTCCCGGATTTTACACACCTTACAAATGTCGTTAAGACGTTTCAGGGATCTAACGGCTCGACTTAATCACCACACCGAACTGTATGAAGAGATTTTTGAACATACAGGAACACCAACAATACTGTGTGATAAGAAAGGCAAAGTCCTCAAACTGAACGAAAAAGCCGAAGCCCTACTGACCAAAGGCCAACACCGAACGATCGAGGGCACTCGAATAAACGATTGGCTAAGCTCGACATCCGACTCAAGCAATCGGTATTTCTGGCAAAAAGACGCGGCGAAATGTGCCTTGAGAACAGATGCCAAGAGTTTTCTAGAAGTTCATCGCTCTGCCCTAACGACTCACGGGCACTATGTTTTACACTTGCAAGATGTGACGCATTTGCGTGCTCTAACTCAAGAACTCGAGAGCACACAACAAACCAATTCGCGTTTGACTCACTTCGACTCCCTGACACGCCTACCTAACCACACTAACTTTTGCATGCAGGTAAACCATCGAATCAGTCATGCTCAGGACTACTACACGGGTGCAATGTTCATCATTCGCATCAGTCAATTCAAGTTGCTCAACAAGCAATACGGCAGGGAACAAGCAAACCGAGTCATTCTTCATTTTTCTAAGTCACTGCAAGAGCGCTTATCAGATACCACCATTACGGGCCGCTTACGTGGTGTCAAATTTGCCTGTTTTATGCCTGTCGGCCAGACTTATTTAATTCAACGCAACTTACGCGCGCTCATTAAATCCATCCTTCCCGAACAAATTAAAATCGGCACAGATTTACTCAATATCGATTACCAAATAGGGGTTTCGTACTATACGAACGAAGGCGAAAAAGCAGAAGAGCTTTTAGAGCGTTGTGAGATGGCTTTGGAATACTCAACGTCCGCTGAGCGCATCTCATTTTTTGATCAGCAACTCGAAGCGAAGCTAGTTCAGGAGCACAAACTAGGCTTAGCCTTGGCTCAGGCCGTCAAAGACAAAAGCATTGATATATGGCTGCAACCTCAGGTAACGGGCTCTGGTGAAATACGCTCATTCGAAGCACTTGCTCGCTGGAAGCGCGAAGATGGCTCCTACATTTCTCCGATCACGTTCATTAAATTAGCCGAAGAACTCGGGTTATTACCGAAGCTGGCCGAGAGTCTTTTGAAAAAGTTAGTGGCCGTTTTAGAGGCATGGCACGAAGAGCACATTAAAACACCGATCGCCTTCAACCTTGCTGGTCAGGAATTGATGAATGATGGCTTTTTTGCCCTGCTGATGTCTCTTACTTCTGACAGACCGTGGCTAAGCGACATGCTGGAGCTGGAAATCACGGAAACAAGCCCAGTGATGACCCACTCCCTAATCCATAAGCGACTGCGTACCCTATCGCAATATGGTTTTTCTATCGCTATTGATGACTTCGGTACCGGTCAGGCGTCGCTGGGTCAGCTTATCGATATTCCGGCCAATATTTTAAAGATAGATCGCCGCTTTGTTTCGCCACTTCCGGATGACAGGCGTCACTACGATATTGTGAAATCAACCATTCAATTAGCGAAATCGTTGAATATGAGTGTTATCGCTGAGGGAATTGAAACACGAGAGCAGGCAAACCTTTTGGTCGGTTTAGGGTGCGATACATTACAGGGCTATTATTATGGCAAGCCTTGTCCGATCACAGAATGGACCGATAACAACAACGAAAAAGCAAAAGAATTGCGCATGGTATATTAAGGCGCTGTGCCATCACGTGTTCCACAAAAAAGCTGGCTTAAGGCCAGCTTTTTCGTTTAATACCAGTACATTAATCATAACGCTGTACTAAAAAAGCAACTTATCAAACACAGCACAATCGGTGTAAACAAACTCTTCATCTGCCCTCAAGCGCTTTGCTTTATCAATTAACTTTTGTGACGCTTCTTTTTGCCTTGGAGAGATGTATTCAGACGCTACGTTCTTTTCAAGTGTCGCCAGATACCGCTCTAGTTTGTCTGTACAAGCGTCTGGTGTCTGAGCCATGGCCCCCGCCCCAAACATCGCCACAGCGATGGCAACGATAGACTTCGTTATTTTTTGGATAGCACACTTTGTCATAACACCCTCACGCCGATTTCTTTGGCGTCTATTTAACCATAATGCGTCAATTGGGAGAATCTCACTCCAAGAAAGTTTTGTGCATGTAGAGATGGTCTCCAGTATAAAAATCAAACATCTTCTTTACTTTTACTAAACTTTATCTGATCTTAATAACGTAATTGAGTTTTTCATAAGAGGTGAGCTTCATGAATCATGAGCAAACAGACCTCGAATATCGTCGTATTGTCACCCATAACACGGAAGAACATGCAGCTGCTTGGCGAGGCTGGCACATTATGTGCGATCAAGTTTCAGACGGCCGATTTCAAGGTATGATTACTGACATACGTCTTCCAGGCATGCAACTAGTACGCGATAGATCCAATCAGGCTTTGGTGAAACGCGGAAGAGGCACGGATGGCACGATCTCATTCAGCATGCCTGCTACAATCGATACCAATAATTTCTACTGTAACGGACATATTTCTGAGTCTGGCCGTATGCTGATCGTACCCTCCGCGGGGTTACCGGAGCTGCAGACTCCTAGCAATCTGGATCTTCTGTGTTTCAGCGTTGAAAAATCTCTGTTCCAAAAAACAATCGACAAACAACTTATACCATTTGACGTAGACGCTCGTCTGGAATTACCTATGTTGGCAGAGTTGCCACATGATTCAGACTTATCCGCTTGCTTAATGGCCGTTCTTTCTTCAGATGTTGCTGTTCCTCTGCTGCAACACTCTCGTGTTCAAGATGGCATAAAAGACACTCTGCTACAGCACGTAGTGGATGTGATTGATACGGATGATAACTATCTCATAACGCCGTTAGCGAAGAAGCGAATGGTCGATCGAGCTCGTGAATACGTCATGGCAAACCTCGACACGCCACCCACCATATTAGAGCTATGTAACGTGGTCGGCGCCAGTCGACGCAAGTTGCAATATTGCTTTCAAGAAACGTTTGGCATGAGCCCAGTAACGTATCTTCGTATCATGCGCCTCAATGCAGCACATCGGGATCTGTTGAATGGCCACCCACTCACGAGCATCCAAGAAACCGCAGCGAAATGGGGATTCCTCCATTTTGGTCGGTTTTCTTCAGAGTACCGAGCGCTGTTTGGCGAGCTGCCCTCTGACACCCTAAAACACGCCTAGCTGAAACTTTGCTGATATTGGATAACCGCTTTCCAGAAATAGTTGTAAGGTTTAATTGTTCATCAGAAATACAATTAAACAAAGGAACAACACGATGGGAACACTCTATTATAAGGCCGTAATCGGCCATTCATCGGCAACATCAATTACCTTTTTAAGCCGCACAAACCTCCATGTACATCGAAGCCTTTTCGCGCCAATGAACTTAACCAGTCTTGGTAACGGGCTTCTATTTTCTAAGATGGTTGTGAAGACACTGTTTTCACGTCTGCTTTTAAGATGCTCCTAAAAAGCTGAAGCCATTACCCTCGCCTAGAAAACAAACATTACGGTTCGTGTCACACAGACTTTTTAAGGAGTATTGAAATGACGACCAATCACACACAAAAAAAAGCGACCGCTGGTCGCGAAGGCATCCTGATTGCCCTCGGTAGCAGCTTAACCATCGTTGGTTCTGTTATGGTTGCACCAATGATTCCGAAAATGGCGCAAGAGTTTGGTCCAACGACGCCAGATATCGCGACATTATTACCCTTAACAATTACTGGGCCAGCCCTAGCCATTGCACTTTTTGCTCCCCTCGCCGGATGGATTTCCGATCGTATCGGTCGCAAAAAGATGTTGATCATCGCCACACTGCTCTACGCTATTCTAGGTATGTTACCCGCGCTACTGAATGACCTCGGCGACATCATGATCTCACGCTTGCTATTTGGCTGTGCCGAGGCCGTCATTATGACATGTTGTACCGCGCTCATTGCCGACTATTGGCACGGTGATGAACGGCTCAAGTTTGTGAACTTTCAAGTCATCGCTATTGGTTTAATCGGCTCCATTTTCTATGTAATCGGGGGCGTGTTAGGTGAGCAATCCTGGCGCTCAGCGTTCTATTTGTATTTGATACCACTTCTTTTAATCCCATTTATGGCACGCATTCTTTGGGAACCCGTTAAAAACAGCAACGCTGAAGCGATGGAGCCTGCATCCAGTGATGATCCAACAAAGGTTGCAAAACTCACGTTGATCGTCAGTTTCCTAATGATCTTCGGCGGGATGGCTCTTAACTTTGTAGTGCCAGTTCAAATGCCAAGTTTATTAGTCGCCATTGGGGTGACATCAACCACACAGATCGGGTTGGCTTCCGGTATCAGCTTACTATCAACACTGGGTGGCTCTCTAACATGGGCGTTGTGGCGTCGTCTGTTTAACATCGGCGGTTGCAACGCTTTGTTAATGGCTTTGGTGGGGGTCGGATTATGGCTACTGGCGACGGCGACCACTTACGAGCAAGTTCTTTTTGCCGTCATTATCCAAGGTCTTGGTGCAGGTCTCATGGTGCCCAATGTAATCGCATCAGCCATGCAAGCACTGCCTAGCAAAGTTCGCGGTAGAGGGATTGGCGGCTTTACATCTTGTCTTTACCTCGGTCAGTTCATGAGTCCAATCATTGTTGGCATGCTGATGCCGTTCACCAAAGGTTCACTGACAGAAGCCATTACTTTATTAGCGGTGATCAGTTTAGTCGTCGCGGCATTGTGGTTACTGGCTCAGTTGTTTGGCGCTAAAGCTCCACGCCAAACTGAAGTACAGCCTAATTAACGTCCCTAAGGTATATTACTATGTCAAAATCCATTCATTCACTTATGAATCAATGTGACGCCATAGACTTGGCCAATCACATCAAACAAGGTGACATCAGCGCCGCCGAAGTGCTTAAAGCAAGCATTGAGCGACTGGAAGCCGTTAACCCAGAATTAAATGCCGTCGCCGAGCGTCTGTATGATACGGCCGCACAAGCGCCAACCACCGATGGCCCTTTTGAAGGGGTTCCAACTTTAATCAAAGACATGTTCTCGCCTGTCAAAGAGGCTCGCACTACCAACGGGTCGCATGCGCTAGGTGAAGCACGTCCAGGGTTAGACGATGCAGTGGTATCAAGATTAAGAGCATCTGGTTGTCGCTTCATTGGGACGACGACCGCACCAGAGTTTGGAATATCCTACACCACCGAATCAGCTCGATTCGGTGCAACGCGCAACCCTTGGAACACAGACCACAGTGCCGGCGGTTCAAGTGGTGGCGCGGCCGCTTTAGTTGCAGCACGGGTCCTCCCCTTTGCCCATGGAAATGACGGCGGCGGGTCCATTCGAGTGCCTTCTTCATGCTGTGGGGTATTTGGCTTGAAGCCCTCCCGCGGCCTTGTCCCGTCTGGCCCACTGGTCGGCGAAGGCTGGGGAGGCATGACAACCACTCATGCCATCACTCTTTCGGTTCGAGACAGTGCAGCATTACTCGATGTCGTCGCTGGCTCTGACCTCGGGGCACCATACGCTGCTCCGATTGCAATGCAAGGATATCAATCGTCTCTCGCTACGCCTGTGAGAAAGCTGCGCATTGCAGTGGTAGAAGACGCAGGTCCATTTGCTCTTTCTAACGATGCCAAGGCTAACGTTCTTCATACCGCAAAGCTTTGTGAATCACTCGGACACGATATTGAGATGGTTAAATTCCCTATCGTTTTGATGCCTTTTTTCGACGCTGTCTACAATATCATTGCGCCAAACACCAAGAGTTACTTGTCCATGCTAGGTGACATGCGTGGTGCGCCAGTGAACGATGAGGAGTTGGAAGCGACTGTCCGTATTCTCTTACGAGAAAAAGGCGACATCAGTGCCGTACAATACACCCAAGCGATCGAGCATATTCATCGAATGGGGCGTGAGATGGCGCAATTTTTGACTGAATACGATGTCTTATTGACATCGACACTTGCTCACCAGCCTCCTCAAATCGGAGATATTCACGTCACAGACGACAGTCTTTCATTGGATGATTTTACTCAATTGTCCCACGGCTACAGCCCTTATACGGCGGTCTTCAATGCGACGGGGCAGCCAGCGATGTCAGTTCCACTTTACTGGACAGCTAAGGGCTTACCGATGGGAGCGCACTTTGTCGGACGATTTGGTGACGAAGTCACCCTGTTGCAGCTGGCAGCGCAGCTCGAAGCGGCGCATCCTTGGAAATCTCGCATCCCATCTGTTAATGCTTGTCTGTAATAAACCATAAGATCACCTCCCTATTCAGCAGTGTTTGTCTCCCAAGCGCTGCTTCTTTTTTCTAGAAATGTCCTATAGTTCCCTACAAAATGTCCATTCCAAGCACCCCTCATTAGGCCAATAATGAACGAAATGCTTAATAACAATAAGAGAGCGCCTTATGAAACGTCACAATCCATTATTAGAGGATCTAAAATCGGTCCTACCTGAAATCGCAGCCAATGCAGAGCATGCCGAAACACTTCGACAAGTTCCGAAAGAAAACATAGAGCTTCTTAAAAAAGTTGGCCTTCACAAAGCTTTTCTACCTAAGGCCTATGGCGGCTTTGAAATTTCATTACCTGAGTTCTGCGACTGCATTGCCGCATTAGCGGGTGCTTGCTGCAGCACTGCGTGGGCCTTTAGCTTACTGTGCACCCACAACCATCAAATGGCCTTATTCTCTAAACAGCTTCAAGATGACGTCTGGAAAGAAAACCCAGATGCCATGGCAAGCAGCAGCATCGCGCCATTTGGCCGCTATGAAGAGGCAGACGGTGGTATTGTCTTCAATGGAGATATGAAGTGGAGCAGTGGTTGCGACCATGCAGATTGGGCGATTGTAGGGTTCCTACGAAATAACGCAGAAGGCGCTAAAGATTACTGTTTTGCCGTGATTCCCAAATCAGATTACACCATTGATGATGATTGGCATTCGATGGCGATGAAAGGCTCTGGAACAAAAACACTCGTTATTAAAGATGCTTTTGTACCAGAACATCGCATCCAAAAAGCGAAAGATATGATGGAAGGGAAATCCGCCGGATACGGCCTCTACCCTGACAGCAAGATTTTTTACGCGCCGTACCGCCCTTACTTCGCTTCGGGGTTCGCTGCGATGGCGCTTGGCGTTGCTGAACGCATGGTGGAAGTATTTAAAGAGGTCACCTCTAATCGCGTACGTGCTTACACTGGTGCCAAAGTCAACGCTGCTACACCTGCCTTGATGCGCCTAGCTGAATCTAAGCACCAAATATCTGCGGCTCGCGCCTTTATGGAAAAAACGTGGGACGAACACAGAGAGTTCGCCGAAGCTCACCGCTACCCAACTCGTGAAGAGTTAGCTTATTGGCGTACTAACCAAGCCTACGCCGTCAAAATGAGCATCGAAGTCGTAGACCGCTTATTCAATGCAATCGGTGCAACACAATGGATGCTCGATAAAGAAGCCCAACGACTGTTCCGTGATTGTCACATGTGCGGGGCCCACGCCTACACAGATTACGATGTCTGCGCACAGATTCTTGGCCGCGAGCTAATGGGCCTTGATCCAGATCCAACACTACTATAATGATAATTCCGTACTAGGCTGTCACGTCGCCTAGTACGTACTTCTATCACGAGGACACTAAATGATGAGCTTCGATCCGAAAGAATTCCGCCGTTGCCTCGGCAACTTTGCTACCGGTGTGACCGTTATAACAGCCCAAGCTGAAGATGGTACAAAAGTCGGTGTGACCGCCAACAGTTTCAACTCAGTATCACTTGATCCCCCACTGGTACTCTGGAGCATTATTAAAGAGTCAAGCAGCTATTCGATATTTGAAAAAGCGTCGCACTTCGCAGTCAATATCTTAGCCGCTGATCAAATAAACCTTTCCAACAATTTTGCTCGCCCCAGTGAGGATAAATTCTCCAATGTGGACATTAAGCTAGGCATGGGCAATGCGCCAATACTACAAAACACCGCAGCGAATTTGCAGTGCGAGAACTACCAAATTGTAGACGGCGGCGACCATTGGATCATGATCGGCAAAGTTGTAGCATTTGAAAATCTAGGTCGTAGTCCCCTTCTGTATGTTCAAGGAAGCTACGCTGGAGCCATTCCATTTACCGTCACACGTCCGTCCGATAGCCCCGCTGTATCGGAACAGACATTCAAACGGCTGCACAACAGTGCCATCTATCTGATGACTCAGGTGCAACAAAAAATACTAGAGAGCTATTTACCTAAGCAATCGTCTACTGGGTTAAGCACGAGTGAAGCACGACTGTTGCTGATACTGAGCGACGGGCACAATGTGTCTTACGAGGATCTTCTTAAACTAAGCTCTATCCCTGAAACTGATGTTCAAGCAGGGCTTGAACGGCTAGAAAGCTTACAGCTTGTTGAATCCAATCTGTTACTGACTGAACTGGGTCATGAGATGGCAGAGCGCCTATGGAATATTGCCCAACAGCAAACAAATGAAGTCTTTGAAGCCTTCTCAGACGAAGAATATGATTCGTTTAAGCATCAATTACAGACTCTGCTAAAACAGTTGAGCAAATAATCTATTTCCACTTTACCCATCAAATAAAATCTTTTGCTATTAGCAGCCTTCTCGCTGCTGTTAATAGCGGAAGTATCCTTATAAAATGGCAGGCCCATATTCGAATTTGATCAGGGCCTACCATATTTCTATGAAAAAACTTGAAGACTCCCTCACCCTTCAACTCCTACGAGCACGCGAGTCGGCCATGACATTCTTTAGGCCCGTATTACAGCAAGCTGAATTTACCGAACAGCAATGGAGGGTATTGCGTGTTTTAAATGATCACGAAGAATTGGAAGCAAAACAACTCGCAGATTTATGCTGCATCCTAAGCCCCAGCCTTACCCGCATTATTAACCGATTCGTAGAAGAAGGTATGGTAATCCGCAAACGATCTAGTGAAGATCAGCGTATCACACTCCTATCTCTGACTGACGAAGCCAAACTACTGGTAAAAGACTTTCGTCCAAATGTCGATGCAGCCTACAAGCAACTGATTGACAAATTAGGTGAGAAAAAGCTTAAAGAGTTGAGTCACTTACTCAAAGATGTGATTGAGCTTTCACCCGACTCGAAATAAAAAAAAAGCGCAATGTGAATTGCGCTATCAAAAGGGTTTCAACCCATGACTATTTCAGTGATGTGGTGGCTGGGAACCACCACGCCATCATTGTATTCCGACACCGATACGATAAGCATACCCCTCATGGGATATACGCAGTGATAAAGCAAACCATGCTTACTTCACTGATCAGTAATTTCCTACCGATATGGCCGTTTCAATAAATACCCAATTACAGAACGAGCTGCCGCACTGCATCAAGGTGCTGTTTGTGGAACAATTCCGCGTCACTATTGGGCTGCTGAAGCTTGATAAAATCTAGCAGCGGGTCTTGAACCTCTGTTTTGATGCCCGATAAAGCTTCCATTGTCGCTAAACCACAAAACGGTACATAGGCTTCTGAGTATCCGCCTTCGTGGGCCAAAACTAGACGCCCATTACATAAACGTTCTGCCGCAGACTTAATGCACTCGGTCATTGCACGGAAGCTATCACTGTGCAGTAACATTCGAGCCAATGGATCTACTGCGTTGGCATCATAACCGCAGGCGACCATGATTAGCTCAGGCTGATAACGTTCCAATGCCGGAACGACAATGGATTCCATAGCGTGCATATACGCATCATGACCGCTCCCAGCGACAAACGGTATATTGATGTTATAACCCTTGCCTTCTCCAACCCCCGTATCTTCTGCGCCACTGTATCCTGGTGGAAAGCAGTTTTCTTGATGAAGTGAAATCCCCAGCACCTCACTGCTGTCGCCATAAATCGCTTGAACGCCATTTCCATGGTGCACATCCCAATCCACGACCGCCACGCGCTTTACGCCAAACTTTTGCTTAGCGTGCTCAATCGCAATGGGGATGTTTGCCAAGAAACAAAAACCCATCGCTTCGTCAGGTAAACAGTGGTGACCTGGTGGGCGGCTTAGCGCGTAAGCATTGCGAACTTTGCCCTCCATAACATCGGAAACTGCCTGCATCACTAAGCCAGCCGATTTAGCTGCGATTTCAAAACTACCAGGGCCGATGATGGCCGCCTCACCGAGCACGCCTCCGCCTTGCTCACTGGTTAACTGAAACTTGTCGATATATTGCTCAGTATGAATGCGCAACATATCTTCTCGAGTCGCAGATGGCGCACTTTGACAATGGAGCTGATCTCCTAAGCCTGATGCATCAATCAGATTTTTAAGACGACGCTTAGTTTCAGGACTCTCTGTATTACCACTTCCAGCAGGAGGCTGAACCCATCCACCGACTGGAATCATATCTGCATACTGTCCTGAGATGTGCCAGAAGCAACGTTCGTCGAAGTAGAATGCGGTATCTTTCATAAGGTTATCCTTCTTGTTTTGTTTTCTGTAGGGAGAGCATTAATAGAAGTGAGGTGATCGTCAGAGCAGCGGCGACATAGAGAAAGGTTTCGACACCCGATAGTGTTTCGATTATTTGGCCCGCTAACATAGGACCTATCGCTAATCCCCCGCCAATTACCAAATTAGACAGGTTCATGATCTGCCCATTGCTGTCTAGCCTTGCTAAACTCGCCAAGATGAAAGGCAGGACAAATGTCCACGTAAATTTAAATGCAAACGCGGCTAACGAATAACGTAGGACGTCCGGCTCCGCTAATAATGCTAAAACACTGAAAACCATGACTAGGTAACCAATAATCAACGGTATTTTGTACGAGCGACGACCTCCCATAAACGCTGCAATGAGCGCTCCACCAATGCCAAACAGTGTCGCAATCGCTAAAATGTCACCGCTGACTTGAGGGTTAATACCTACCTCTCCCGCCAAGGTTCCCATGAATGTCCAAGTTCCATTTAGGCTGATGTAGAAAAACAAAACCGCCGCTAACCCACAAATAGGTTTTAACGACCAAAGCGACGCCTTCGAAGCAGACTTCGACGCCTTGCCTTGAATACGCTCTGGTAAAAAACGCATAAGCGGAAGACATAGAGCCATCAAAATAGAAAGCGTCATGAAGAATGCGCCTAACCCGTACACTTCAAATAGACGAGGTAAAAGAGTCAAACCAATAGCGCCAAGCGAAAGCTGCCCCAACACCCAAAATCCATACGCGCGATCAGGCTTTGCAAAGGTGCCAGCGGTGGCAATACAGATGACCGTCAAGGAACCACCTGCTACGCCACTCAGAATCCGCAACCCAATCAGGACATCGCTGGTCGCTGCCCAAATAGAAAGAAGGTTTGCAGCGATAAAGACCGTGCCGAACGCCAAAGAAGCCTGTTTGAGATTGATTCGACTGAGCCAATATAACGCAGGCAAGGTGGCCAAACTCATTGCACCATTCTCAGACATGAATAGCAGGCCAATTTGACTCGCATTCATACCCATTTGTGTAGCCAACTGGCCTGCTACGACAGGTCCCATCATTAATAATGCGGGAACCACTGCGGCAATGGCGACAACCGCCCAAAGGCGCATATGGCTTTCGTTCCGTTGAACTCCTATTGGTTCAGCAATGCTTGATGTTGTCATTTATGACCTCCCGCTTTGTGAGCAAGAGCGCAAAAAAAGTAGATTTGATTCATTTTTAGGTTCCTTTTGGTTTTTTTAAGATCAACGATGCCGTAGGGCACTAAATAAGTGTCCTAGCCATCTTTTTTATTATTTTGAGTTAAATCGTCAGTCGCTTAACATTGACGGTATATCCGCCAATAAGCGGATAAGATCAGCTTTGTTGCTGGTCCCGAGCTTTAGGTAGATAGAGCGTAAGTGATAACGAATGGTATTAGGTGATACGCCGAGTTCACGAGCGATTTCTTTGTAGGTTGACCCGCGGCCAAATAATAATGCGACCTCTTGCTCACGTGATGATAATTGCTCAATCGCACATACAGGCCGAAGAGCCAAAAGAAACTGGTCTCCTCTAGGGTACACCTCGACAACGAGATGTTTACCATGAATGCCTTCTGGGGTGGGTTTAAACGGTAAGCGCGGGCCATACCAATCGGGGAATTCAAGCTGCAATAACTCAGCTAATGCTGGCTCGGCACTCAATAAAAGCCCATTGCTATTGCACGTGGCGAGTATCACTTGGGATTCGGAACGATAGTAGAATAACTGAGAATGACTACGGATTTGATTAATGGACGATGCAGATAATAGGTGTGGCATCAATGCTTGAAAAAACTGCCTTTCGCTTTCTGTAAAATTTGCGTCCGATTGCCTCCGATATAAGCTAAGATGATTTCCCAAACAGGTCACCTGATCTTCGCAATGCACACACATCAGCTTAGTGTATTGGTACGCCTCCCCCAGCGCGCGTAATTCGTTCGATACATCATCTTTTTCAAGATCCAATTTAATTGCCTGACCAATGTAACGGTGCGTCACTTCAAAAACGGTGTCTTGGTCTCTTATTTTCGTCCAAGCATCAAAGTAGTGTTCAGGTAAATTGTAAAGGTAGCTGCTGTTCAAGTGGACAATCGCCGAATCAGCTTCAGAGCCTCTTCCCCACCATGCGGACTGAAAAGGTATTAGCGCTCGCACGCACTCAAGCATCGTATCCAGAAACCGCTCGATAGGCTCTTCTCGCGCCAAGCGATAAATTTCAAATAAGGTCTGGCTGAACATGGTCAGCCTTTCATCCTCTTGTGCAAAAGAAATATCGTGCGATTTCATGGCGCGTTCCCGTTTTTTTGATTATTAAATGATCATAAGCTATTCGAGAGTAAAAAATACTATCCAAATGTACGGTATTCGTTTTGCTCTTTGTTTGCCTTTGATACTCGCTGACATAAATGTGTCAGCATCTAATCAACATATCTAGACCCCTTCAATAACAGGTAATCGCAATGGTTGACACATGATTAGCGGATACGCCAGTATAGTTAACATGTTAAATAAATTGATAGTCAATCTAATGGGGGTGCATTACGCTATACTCTCAAACTAGCCATAACAATGATGGGTCGACCAATGACGAAAGAGTGGATACCAAACATTAATCTAGGCCAAGATTATGACGAAGCCTACAAAGATGCGACCATTCATTTTGATAAACTCGGGAAGCTAGCGGACTTCTTTGGGCGCGATATGCCAATGCACCTGCATGCAGAATATTGCCAGATTCATTTGGTTCTTAATGGTAAGACGTTTTTCAATATTGACCAAAATAACTATCAAACTGAAGGCAGCGCCCTTTTCTTCACGCCTGCTGCCACGCCGCATGCGTTTTGGACAGAGCCCGATGCACCTGGATTCGTGATCACCTTCCATACGTCACTGTTAGAAGGGATTCTTGATCGATTAGACGCTTTTAATCACCCATTTTACCTGCCAATGGTGCTCGAGCGCCGCAAACTCCCCGACGATGAATGGCACTCGATTGAGCAACTATTTTCTATGCTAAAACATGAATGGAAACAACATGCAGCATGGCAAAGCGCAGCCATTGAGACCCTACTACAGCTACTCGTCATTCACTTGGTACGCGTGTCTGGACCGCCACAAGCACGCCACCAACACCATCAAGCGGATATTATAAGTTTTCGAAAGTTTAGCCGGCTCGTGGAAGCCCATTTTGTTGAGGAGCGTCGAATCTCATTTTACTGTGACAAACTGACCATAAATGAAAGTCGACTCAATTACATTTGTAAAAAGGTTGCGGATACCAGCCCAAAGAAGATCCTTAATGGGCGTATTATATTGGAAGCAAAGCGATTGTTATCTCATACCAGCATGAACCTTACCGAAATCTCGTACACCCTTGGTTTCATTGACCCCTCTTATTTTTCACGTTTTTTCTATAAGAATACCGAATGCACACCCACAGACTTTAGAAAACAACATCGTGACATGCCTTAGTTCAAGCGCATACCAAACAATCAGAAGACTTAGCATCATTTTGATCAACTCTTATACATTAGACACTTAAAAGCCACCCAAAGGTGGCTTTTAAGTACGTTTCGAATGTACTACCTTAGCGCTTTTTTAAAGCTTTCATTATAACTGGGCCGACCATCGCTAGCAGCGTCGCTATCGCTAATGTAATAGTTATTGGTCCATTAAATAAAATCCCCCAATCTCCGCCACTGATTGACAAAGCACGACGTAGATTCTGCTCAAGAACAGCGCCTAATACCAACCCTAGAATAACGGGAGCCAAAGAGAACCCTAACTTACGCAGAATAAACGCAAACACACCGAGCACAACCATGAAGTATAAATCAAAGCTGTCGCCGTGAATGGAGTAGATCCCTATAAAGGTCAACATAACAATAACGGGGACTAGATAAGATTGCTTTATCGACAGCAATCGCACAAACATCCCAATCAACGGTAAGTTCATTACCAACAAAGCAATGTTACCGACAAACATGGATGCAATGAGCCCCCATGCAATTTCCGGTTGCTGTTCAAACAGTAATGGCCCTGGCGTGATGTTAAACATCAGCAGCGCTCCCAAGAGAATCGCAGTCGTGCCACTGCCTGGGATGCCAAGTGTTAGCATAGGCAACATTGATCCCGCAGCGGAAGCATTGTTAGCCGCTTCTGGCGCCGCCAATCCACGGATATCACCTTTGCCAAATTGGTCGTCATTACCTTCTGCAAAACGCTTTTCCGTGCCATAGGCAACTGCACTCCCGATAGATGCTCCTGTTCCTGGTAATACACCAATCACAAAACCTACCAGAGTAGAACGTAGCACCACCCATTTTACCGCCAGCAGATCGCTCATCGATACAAAGCTCCTACCCACTGGCGTGAGTTTCATATCATTTCTTAGCCAATTTTCTAGCAACACTAACACTTCACTGATCGCAAACATGCCAATGACTACAACCAAGAAGTCCACTCCGTCGAAGAAGTTAGGAATATCCATTGTGTAACGAAGAATGCCCGTACCGGAGTCCACTCCGACCGTCGCCAATAGCAACCCTATGACCACACCAATCGTCGTTTTCAGCGGGCGACTGCCCACCATGGTTGCAAGACAAGTGAAGGCAAACGTCATGAGCCAAACAAACTCGCTAGGGCCAAACTTGAGAGCAAGATCACTTAATAAAGGCGCGAACAGCACGATTAAGGTTAGCGCCCCCATACTGCCTGCGAACGAAGCAACAGCCGACAGAGCTAATGCCCTCCCACCTTCACCTTTTTGAGCAAGCGGGTAGCCGTCTAATGTGGTCATAATCGCCCCTGCATCGCCGGGGACATTTAGCAAAATACTAGAAATACGACCACCGTATTCGGCACCGTAATACACACCAGCCAACAGAATCAATGCTGACTCTGGCGGAAAGCCCATCGCATAAGCCAAAGGTAACAAAATAGCGACGCCGTTTATTGGACCGATGCCAGGTAAAGAGCCAATCAGCGTTCCAACAAAACAACCAATTAACACAAGAGCTAAGTTCATTGGGGCGAGGGCAACCGAAAAGCCCGTCGCCAAAAATCCGAGCGTTTCCATATTACCCTCCGAATAACATACCGGTCGGTACGTTCAATTGCAGTAGATGTTTCATCAAAAAGTAACTAACAAGACTTAAGACGACGGAATAAATGATCGCTCGCGTTGGTTTTTCTCCAAACAGGATGCAAAAAACTGCCCCTACAATCGCCGTCGACACAATGAATCCTGCTTTTTCGAATAGAAAGGCATACCCTGTCATCAATGCGACGCCGCTTAAAAGCTTTAACAGGACTGCTCCCGTTGGCGCCCATTTATTTGGGCTCGGTTTTAGGAGCAACCAGATGGAGCAGACAGCTAAAACAGTCGATAAGATTAACGGAAAGGCCTTTGGCCCAAGTGGTTCATACTGAAAAGGCACGTCGAAATGATACGCTGTCCAGGCAATAAGCCCGGACAGACATAACAGAGCGCCAGCAAAAAGGCGGTCAAACATACATAGTCCCATTAATTATTTAATCAAACCGGCTGCTTTGGCTAATTCGCGCATATCTTGAACACGCTCTTTTACGTACTCATCTAGCACTTCGCCGTGCATGTAGAATGGCATCAAGCCTTTTTCTGCAACCGTTTGTTTGAAGCCGTCTGTTTTATAAGCTTCAGCAAATTTATTTGACCAGTACTCGTACGCATCATCGGATACTTTGGGACCTAAATAGTATCCACGCATAATCGTCCACTCGGCGTTAAAGCCTTGCTCATGAGCGGTAGGGATGGATGCGAACTCCCCTTCTAAACGCTCCGGTGACATAACCGCTAATACGCGAACTTTGCCTGCGTCTAGTTGCCCTTTCATCTCACCAATATCACCAGGGTATACTTTGATATGTCCGCCCATCAGTGCAGCAATGGCTTCACCACCACCTTCGTAAGCTACGTAGCGCATTTTCTTCGGATCGATACCTGATGCTTTCATAAGAATCGCAGCTTTCATCCAATCTTGGCTGCCAACACCACCCCCTGCACCCAAAACAAATGCAGTAGGGTCTTTGCGCATGTCTTTAACTAAATCTTCAAGGGTTTGCCACGGCGCATCTGAGGACACAATGATCGCTCCGTAGTCTACCCCCGCAGTGCCCACCCAACGAGCATCGTTCTCGTCTAGGCCTTTACCAAACTTACCCTGCGCTAGGTTAAGCAACGAACCAGAACTAAATGCGACTAATGAGTCACCGTCGTCCGGGTTCACTTTATTGATGTGGTTGTATGCCACCGCACCAACGCCACCTGGCATAAACTTGACAGCCATTGGTTTATCAAGCAGTTGAGCTCGCTCAAAACCCGTTGAAACAACGCGACAAGTCAGGTCGAAACCACCACCTGGTTTGGCAGGGGCAATACACGTCGGTTTAGAGGTTTCGTAAGCAAATGCTGTAGAGGTTAGGCCAATGACAGAAATGGCAAGTAAGGATTTTTTGATGGTATTCATTAACAAAGCTCCAATCTTGTTGTTATTGTGCTGCACTTAAAAACGCAGTAGCGTAAAAGTAAGCACTGAAACTGACATCAAGCTGACACCAATAAAAAAATTAGAGAAATTTTAGAAAATGCGCGTATTACTCACTGAAGATAACGAGGGGCTAGCCCTCTCAATCGTGAAATACTTTACGGAAATGGGTCATGCGATTGATTGGGTAGACAGCGCCGAAAAGGCCGAATCTATCCTTTCTCATGATGCAGTCGAGGTGTTGATACTTGATGTGAATTTGCCAGGAAAAAGCGGGTTTGAGCTGCTAACTTCGCTTAGATTAAAGAAATCTTTTCTCCCTGTTTTAATCCTGACTGCGCGTGCAGACATTGATGATCGTGTCAGCGCGCTGGACTTAGGCGCGGATGATTACTTAATAAAACCGTTTGACTTAAGAGAGCTTTCCGCACGATGCCGAGCGTTGGTTAGACGAGAGCGAGGAAAGTCTGACAACGAGATCCAATGCGGCAATTTGAGCTTCAATAGCGCGACAAAATCCGTAAAAATTAATCAGAAAGACATTGAACTAAGGCCACGCGAAGTGCAAATGTTAGAGCTCTTTCTCACACACCTTGATCGAATGTTAACGAAAGATGACATCGCAAACAGGCTTTATAACTTCGGTGAAGCCTACACGCCCAACGCCGTTGAGCAAATTCTAACTAGGCTACGAAAACAGATTCAAGGCTCTTCGTTAATTATTAAGACCGTGCGAGGGATGGGATATTTAGCACATGTCGATGATTAAAGCGTATCTTAGGCAGCTAAGGCCAACCCAATCGTATTCGCTCAGACAGAGGATGCTGACCCGTACCGCATTATTTATGTGTGCAGTGTTAGCCACCCTGAGTGTAGGCGTGTGGCATTATGCCAATACCAGTGCAGATTATTCGTATGATCGATTACTTTCCAGCGCGAGTGTTACCATGCTCGACGGAATCAATGTTGCGCAAGATCAGGTATATATCGACCTTCCTTATTCCGCTTTTGAAATATTACAGCTAGCACCAGAAGACAAAATCTATTACGCCATTTACGGGCCAAACGGAGACTTTTTAAGCGGTTACTCTGACCTCCCCATTGCACCAACTGCAACGCAGCAAGAATTCGAGCAGCCACGCTATGAATTGCATACTTATAAAGATCAAAAAGTACGCTTTATTGCACGCCATAAGCGTCTCAGTGAACGCTCGGTTGCAGGAAATGTTACGATCTTGTTGGGACAAACGACGAAAGCACGTGACGAACAAATGCGTGACACTCTCTATGCTGCCTTAACAACTCTTATGGTGGTAATGGCCCTCGCTTTACTGGTTATGTGGATTGCAATCAATCGTGCATTATCACCATTAAACTGGATCTCCTCCCAGCTTGTTTCGCGGTCACCTATGGAAGAAGAACAATTACCAGCAACGAGAATCTTGGAAGTCGCTCCGCTCACCCACGCTATCAATAACTATCGCCAGCAATGGTTGGGAGCTTTAGCTGCAATGCGTGACTTCATCGCAGACGCTTCCCATCAAATTCGTACTGCCCAAGCGACGACTAAAGCTCAATTAGAGATCGCGCTCTCCTCCAAAGATGACGTCATTGATAAGCAGATAGTCTCCGATATTTACCAAGATCATTCAAAACTGACCCGTTTAACAAACCAATTGTTAGTGCATGCCACCATTATTCATCGGGGCGACCGACAAGAATTTTCACGTTTGAACGTCCACACGATGCTGCAAGAAGTCATCACCCATGCTGTTCGAGATTATGCACATACAGACATCGAGTTTGAGTACATCCCTTCATCTGACAACATCATCATTCTTGGGGATGACATTGTACTAAAAGAAGCATTACGAAATGTCATAGACAATGCCGTCGTTCACGGTGCGACAAGTCACTCAGAGAGACATGGTGTCATACGTATCAGCCTCGAACGATCGGAGAGCATTGGCTACTTACAGATCGAAGACAATGGTCCCGGTATCCCCAAGGAGCAACGATCACGCGCACTGGAGCGGTTTGCTAAGGTCGGAGGAAATGCTCATGGATCGGGGCTTGGCCTTGCCATTGCACAAAGTGCGGCGTTAGCTCACCACGGACAACTGACGTTATCCGACGGCGAACTCGGTGGACTTGCTGTCTGCTTTTCTTTACCACTTTCCCAGGAGCCGTCGCATGCATCGTTTAACCGTTAGCTTGCTCAGCTTATTTTTTATGACCAACCTTTTTGCTGATGACACCACCCTTCGCATATACAGCGCAACAGACATCAGTGCGATACGTCCAGCCTTGCAGGAGTTTGAGTCTTTTTACCCCAACATTACGATCTCTTATCAAGAGTTTAATACCAAGGAATTATTTGATGAGTTACTAACCCCCAGTTTACCCAGTCCAGACGTTGTCATCAGCTCGGCATCGGACTTACAAGTAAAGCTGGTTAATGACGGCCTCGCCCAACCCATTTATGATGTGCCGAGCGCCGATTCTCACCAACCGTGGGCACAATGGACCAACGAGCTCTTTGGTTTTACTTACGAACCAATCGTATTTGTTTACAACAAAGAGGCATTTAAAGACAAACCTATCCCTCACACACACGAAGCCTTAGCCGAGCAACTAAGAGAGCAGGCAGAGTTTTACCAAAATAGAATAGGTACGTACGATGCGGGAAGTTCCGGCCTAGGGTATCTGGTCGCATCACAGGACGAAGTGACGTTTAGTTTGACTGGACGCCTACAAGAAAGCTTAGGGCGTGCAAAAGCCGATATTCACTGTTGCTCTTCTATACTTTTAAACAGACTGACTTCAGGGGAACTGGTATTTGGCTATAATCTTCTAGGGTCTTATGCCATGGCAAAAGCAGCACTAAACGGGCGTATTGGCGTCATCATTCCCGAAGATTACGCGCTAGTGGTCGTTCGCTCAGCCTTTGTTCACAAAAACGCGGCACAACCTTCCATTGCGGCGGCATTTATCAAATATTTAAGGTCTCCTGCAGGGCAAAATACCATCGCAACAAAAACAGCACTGATGCCTCTTGATCGTCAGCTTGGTTCACACAATGATTCAGATAACCAGCTCCAAAAATCCACCAATTTCCACCCTATTCGTTTAGGTCCCGAATTACTACTTTATCTCGACCAACATAAGCAAATGCAGTTTCTAAATGGTTGGTCACAGGCGGTTAGCCATTAGCGGATAACGAATAGATTGGTAAGAATCGTAAAGGCTCCTAGGTTAAATAACCTAGGAGCCTTTACGTGGTAGCTTTTACTTGAGTAAAAGAGGCGTTGTTTCGTAAAACAATAACAGCAAAGTCCTGATATCTGCTCTAAAAGACGCGGCTCTTTCGCTAAAGCGTCTTGCAAATACTATGTGTACTTCACTAAGACTGAGGTGGCAATAACTCTTCTGGAATATCAATGCCTGCTTCGCGATAGTAACGCACCGCACCAGGGTGAAGAGGCGCATTAACGCCTACAAAATAGTCCGTGGTTAGCAGGTCATTGAACAGTGCATTAGATTGCGCTAACTCCCAACGCTTCTCAATAAACAGCTTTGTGAGGGTATAAGCTGTATCATCAGATACGTCCTTATTAACAGCCATCATCATGATTGTCTGCCAAGTAAGTACGGGCTTAGTATTGACCTGCCCAGGGTAGGTATTCACTGGAATTTCTGCTGCCTGCATACCAAGCCCTTTAGGTGGCAACATTTTCTCGCCAGGCAATCCGAGCAGACGAATATCATTCGCTAAGCTCAGCTCCGCTAGTGACTGAGAGCCTAGACTAAAGGTTCCCACATAGACGTCAAATTGGCCATCTTGATAGCTTTGGGTCGCTGCACCCCAAGGTGCTTTTATCCCATCGTACTCGCCCTTAGGAAGACCACCGGCCTCTGCTAAACTCATAATTTGAGAGTTCGCTGCGCCGGCTGGCGGGCCAATGTAAACTCGTTTGCCTCGCGCGTCGGCCCAAGTTTGAATCCCCGAATCCGCTCGGGTAATGGCGTGATAATAACTTCCCGGAAGCGTAAACAGACCGCGAACATTCTTAGACAAAGACTTAGCTTTATCTGAAATCCTTGCGTACGGGCCAACTCCTTTTTTCATGGCGTTATAAGCCAAAGGTGGGATAACCGCAGAGTCCAAGCTGCCTTGCCCCAATTTCAAAAGAGACTTTGTGAGCGTTTGGTTTAGGGACAATTGAATATCCACACCTTCTTTAGACCAGTGAGGCGCCATAGCCTGAGGAAGCATACCAAGAATGCTGTTTGGCGTTGCCGACTCCATGCCGATTCGCTCTGCATGGCTTACCGAAGCCATAAAGGAGGTAGCAAATACAACGCCGACAGCACACAATCCATTCTTCAGAAGCTTTCTGGGATGATACATACGGTTCTCCAATCTGTTTTTTTATTTTGGTTATTGATTCGACTATACAACCAATCTATCTGTTAATTTCATATCCGTAAAATTAAATTTTGGCACTCCAATCATCAATAAATGAATACTAAAAACGACCTATTGATCATTAATTGAAAACTCAAACAATTCTCCTTGCCAATGCCCAGACGTCCACTCAGTCTTTGTGACTTCTTGGATAAGAGGTATCACCGCTTTGAGTAACGCTGTTTGAGGGCGATCTGTAGACGTCGAAAAACAGACGTCTCGCCATAATGTTGGCTCAATAATTTCAACCGCCTGTATCTGGTTAATTTGTTGTAAATGATAAAAAGCAGACGTCGGTGCTAACAATACGCCATGACCATCCACCACATAACGCAATGTTGTCATTAGCTGACCAAAAGCCGGTTTATGGGTTAGCTGTATGCCCGTTATCTGTTCATACTGACCCAATACAAAACCTAGCGAATCTCTAGCCCCCGTCACAATCACATCATGCTTGGCTAATTCTGAAAACGTAATGGTCTTGGCGCCATTGAGTTCTTTTTGCGATGGCGTTTTAGGATCCGAACCCACTGCCAAAAACAGCTTTTCTCGGAACAGTTTAGTTTGGCGTATCTTCTGCGTATCCGACCCATCAGGAGATGAGATGGCGATATCAATTTCTCCAGACTGTAATTGATTCGTTAAGTTGTACGACAAACCGACATGCAGATCCAGACTGATATTTGGATAACGCTGCTCCACTAATGCCAATAATGGCACAGAAAGAATGTTACCTATTGGTTGAGTCATACCAATGGATAAAACCCCTGACGGTTGGTGCTCAAACTGATGAACATCGCTCTTAGCCTGCGTCATCTGTCGCAAAATGGACTCTGCGTGAGCCCGAAAAATCTGGCCAGTTTGAGTCAACACAACGCCGCGAAAACTGCGATCAAATAAATGAGTCCCAAGTTCGTGTTCTAGATTCTCAATCTGCAAACTGATACTTGGCTGTGCGACGTTCAAGGCACGCGCCGCCCCTGCAATGCTGCTTAGTTCAGCGGTCTTCAAGAAAAACGTAAGTTGTTTGCTGTTCATTGGACAACCTCTAAAAAGCGGTGGTGAGCGTAATGGACACCTTAGGGTACATAAAAATTATTGAGCTACACCATATTTATTTTGGTTTTTTATAGCCCTGTTTTTATTTAGCCTAATAACAAAACAACAATACAAAGAGAGAAATCATGACATCTACTAAGCGATACTTTGAGCAACCTAGCCGATTCAGTGAGGCGGAGTGGCAAGCAAGATTAGACCTAGCAGCGATGTACCGAATCTTTGCCTATCTAAAATGGGACGAAGCTATTTATAACCATATTTCCCTTCGAGTCCCCGGTGAAGAAGATCATTTCCTCATCAACCCTTTCGGATTGCACTACAGTGAAGTCACAGCCTCCAATCTGGTAAAGGTGGACATCAAAGGCAATATCATTGGCCACTCGGATTGGCCTATCAACCCAGCAGGCTTTACATTCCACAGTGCCATTCATGACAAAGTGGAAGGCGCACATTGCATTATGCATGTTCATACCACACCTACTTTAGCGGTATGCTGCTTGGAAGAAGGCATCTCTTACAGCAACTTCTATTCAGCGCAAATCTATGATCACGTTGCCTATCATGAGTTTGAGGGCATTACGCTTGATATGGATGAGGGGCAACGCATCATTGACAGTGCCGGGGGTAAACCTATTTTAATGCTTCGAAACCATGGTCCAGTTGTGATGGGGAGCACCTTGGCCCAAGCGTTTTCATTACTGTGGCTCGTTACTCGTGCCTGTGAAGTACAGATGGCGTCTATGTCTATGGGAAAAGTGCGCGAAATACCTGAAGAGATCTGTAAAAAATGCGCTGCGGACTCCTTGCCCCTAGACCCGAAATACGGTGCGGGCGAAGATGTATTTGCCGCATTGAAACGACTGATAGAAAAGCAAGATCCGTCCTATAAGCAATAATGCCGACATCAGCATACAGGTCTCATAGAAAAATAAGACCTGTTATGCTCCGATCCGCCCCTACTCTCTAGGTAAATAATAGTGGCTTCTGCGCAGAATTTGGAGCGGCCGTTTTTTACAATACTCATATTATTTAATTTTGTTGAATGAGGATGTAACCACACACTGGAGCATCCGATGATTAATAATAAAAAAACGATCGTTGCCGCTGCCATAGCGGCTCTATCACTTGCCACAACGAATACTGCAATCGCCCACGGTGGATCCGCCGACTATATTCCTCTTGAGGATTCTCTCACCAGTTCTGGTGCAGCCTATTACTACGATAAATCAGCCAAAGAAGTCCATATAACACTCGATAAAGCGCATGCTTGTGTGAAAGTGGGTGCGTTAGAAGCTGAGGTAAACGGTCAAATGATTCGCCTCGATGCACCGATCAAAGTCGAGCATGGGCACGTTTTAGTTGAGCGTCACTTTGCTAATGATTTGTTCGAAGAATATGTGCCTCAGACCATATCGGTAAGCGACGCAAAACACCCATTAGACCCGTTGTCTGAAGCGGAAATCACTCTCACTCAACAAACCGTTCAATCTTCTAAATACTTCCGTAACAATTTGCGTTTCACTGAAATTAAGTTGGCGGAGCCAGAAAAAAGCAAAGTCTGGGCTTGGTCATTCGGACAACATGAACACTTTCAGCGTCTGGCTAACTTCACCATCTTGGATGGCAAGCAGGTCATTGAAGGGACCGTCAATCTAGAAACTAAAGCTGTTACTCGTTGGCAGCCCATCAAAGATGTTCACGGTATGGTGATCTGGGATGACTTCGTCGCCGCCCAAGAAATTATCGAAGGCAGCAAAGAGTATGCAGACGCCCTTAAAAAAAGAGGCATAGACAATGTTAAGGAAGTGGTGGCAACACCATTAACAGTCGGTTTCTTCAACGGCGAAGACGGTCTTAAAGAAGATGATCGCCTACTCAAAATTGTATCTTACCTTGATATTGGTGACGGCAATTTCTGGGCACACCCAATCGAAGGACTAGTGGCAGTCGTTAACCTAGAAACCAAATCCATTGAAAAAATAGAAGACAGTGGCGTCATTCCTGTCCCAATGAAACCTAACCCTTATGATGGGCGCGACTTCCCTAACAAAGCCACTGTGAAACCGCTTGTCACGACTGAGCCTAAAGGTACGAATTACAAACTATCAGGCAATATTGTTCATTGGCAAAACTGGGACTTCCACCTAAAGCTTGATCCTCGTGTCGGCCCTGTTTTATCAACAATGACGTATAACGACCAAGGTACCAAACGCAAAATCATGTATGAAGGTTCCTTGGGTGGCATGATTGTTCCTTACGGTGATCCAGACATTGGTTGGTACTTTAAAGCTTACTTAGATTCTGGTGATTACGGCATGGGCGGTCTGACGTCTCCTCTTGAGCTGGGATCTGACGTACCAACCAATGCCAAGTTATTACCTGCCACCCTAGCGGATAACAGCGGGTCGCCGTATACCATCCCTAATGCCATTGCGATATTTGAACGCTATGCGGGACCTGAATACAAACACAACGAAATGCTCGGAAGCGGCGCTGGCAATCAAAGCAGAGCTCGCAGAGAGCTAGTCATTCGCTGGGTCAGCACCATAGGTAACTACGACTACATGTTCGATTGGGTGCTGCTAGCAAACGGTACGATTAAATTGGATGTGGGTGCATCGGGTATTGAAGCAGTCAAAGGTGTCAAAACTCGGACAATGCATGATGCAACGGCCGAGCAAGATACTCGCTACGGCACGCTGATCGACCATAACATTGTGGGAACGACTCACCAGCACATCTACAACTTCCGTTTAGACCTAGACGTTGATGGTGAGAAAAACTCTCTCGTGGAGCTTAACCCTACGGTTGAAAAGAACACCGCTGGCGGCCCTCGTAAGAGCGTTATGGTCGTGAACCAACATACCGTAAAAGACGAGCAAGAAGCGTCGCAGAAATTCGACCCTTCTACGATTCGCTTGATGAGCAACCCAAACAAAGAAAATCGTATGGGTAACCCTGTTTCGTACCAAATTATTCCTTTTGCCGGGGGGACTCACCCTATAGCGAAAGGCGCGCTGTTCAGTGAAGACGAATGGCTCTACAAACGCGTGAACTTTATGGACAAGCAAATTTGGGTCACCAATTACAAGCCAGAAGAGCGCTTCCCAGAAGGCACTTACCCGAACCGAGCTAAAACCGATACCGGTCTAAAAGTATACGTTGAGGATAATGAATCCATCGAAAACAAAGACAACGTTCTATGGATCACTACTGGCGCGACTCACGTTGCTCGTGCAGAAGAATGGCCAATGATGCCGACTGAGTACGTGCACGCGATGCTTAAGCCTTGGAACTTCTTCGATCAAACCCCGACGCTGAATCTTCCAACAGAAACAGCGGATAAGTAAAAGCGAGTAGAGGGGAATAAGCGCCGTCTCACGACTTACTCCCCTCTTCCTTCTTCGTGTAGCCGTATTTTAAAACCGCTACGCTAACCGACAATGAGAATAATAGAAGGGTATATTATGACAACCTATTCATTAATGAGCGGTAGTAAAAAATTCAACACAACCGAAACATTCTCGGTTATCAATCCATCCACGCTGGCGCCTGTTGGAGAATGCCCAAAGGCCACCGTGGACGATCTGCATACCATGATCGCTGAATCCAGAAAGGCCTTTGAGTCTTGGTCGGCCATCCCGTACGCCGAACGTCAGGCTTATATCAACCAAATCGCCGATGCGTTAGAAAAGCACTCTGAAGAATTGGCCAGCATCATCACTCAAGAACAAGGTAAACCAATCGGGGCTTCACTTGGATCCATGTTTGAAATGGGGGGTGCCGTCGCTTGGACACGTTATACAGCCAGTTTAGAGCTACCAGTCAAAGTTCTACAAGACGATGAAAATGGTCACATCGAGCTACATCGTCGCCCTATCGGTGTTGTCGCTTCAATCACTCCTTGGAATTGGCCTGTGATGATTGCAATTTGGCACATCATCCCAGCTATTTTGGCGGGCAACACCGTGATCTGTAAGCCCTCGCCTTACACTCCGCTGTCTACGCTACGCATGATTGAAATAATGAATGGTATTCTGCCACAGGGCGTCGTCAGCAGCATTTCTGGCGGTGATGAGCTGGGCGCGGCCATCTCTGACCACCCAGGTATCGATAAAATCGTCTTCACTGGCTCCACTGAGACTGGCAAGAAAGTTATGTCTTCTTCCGCTAAGAGCCTTAAAAATCTAACACTCGAATTGGGCGGTAACGATGCCGGTATTGTGTTGGGTGACTGCAACCCAGATGAGATTGCGCCTGGTTTATTTTGGGGAGCCTTCATTAATAACGGCCAAACCTGTGCTGCGATGAAGCGCCTATACGTCCATCGGTCGATCTACAAAGAAGTATGTGATTCCTTAACCGCGTTCTCAAAAAGTGTAAAAATGGGTGATGGATTCGCCGACGGAGCAGAGTTAGGTCCAATTCAGAACAAGATGCAATTTAATATCGTTAATCAATTGGTCAAATCATCCATTGAGCAAGGCGGAAACGTGCTGCTAGGAGGGCCACTTGATTCAGAAGACACCCTATTCTTCCCAATCACTCTTGTGGCAGTTGAAAATAATGATAACGCTCTGGTTCAGAATGAGCAGTTTGGACCCGCATTACCAATCATTCCATTTGATACAGTTGAAGAAGCCATCAAGCTTGCAAACGATAGCTCAGCCGGATTAGGCGGATCAGTTTGGTCTAACGACAAAGAAGCCGCGGCTAAGATCGCTGAACAAATGGAGTGTGGTACCGTTTGGCTCAATAAACATGGAGCGATCCAGCCTAATGCACCCTTTGGAGGTGTGAAGTCATCTGGACTGGGGGTTGAGTTCGGTGAAGAGGGCTTGCTGGCAAATACGACTATTCAATGTATTTTCTCCTAACAGGCTGAAGGTTAAAGGTGTTAGCTCAGCTAACACCTTAATTGCCCGATGTAGAAGACGCGTATCTTGTCATGTTGACATCTAGCATTTTTTTAACAAACCAACTGGGGGTCATTTGAGTGAAATACTTAAAGTCTTTGATCAAATGGGAATCGTCGTAGTAGGAGAAATCCATGAAATCTTCCAAATGATTTTTTTGAAATTCGCCGCGGTATAAAACGTCACTAATAATATCTTGGAATCGAACGATACGGCTGTACTGCTTTGGAGACATACCGATACTTTGATTAAATTTCTTTCTCAACAGTCGTTCACTGATGCCTATTTCACCAGCCATATCAGCGATTCTCATTGTTCCATGGCTGTTTATTATGGTGTCGATACAATGATCAATCATGTCCGTTTTGGCATCATTTAACGCCCCTGATTTGATCAACCAGTTTTCCAATATCTTAATTCGGGCTAGGAAATCATCCGCCTCACATAGACCGTCTAACATGAATGGATCGAATTTAAACACATCACTAAACGGGATGCCTTTATCGATGACTTCAGCATAAGCTAAACACGCGATCCGACGGCTAATAGACGTGGACACCCTAATACCACAGTAGGTTTTATTTGATTCGTAACTGATGTTGGTTGGGGTAACGACCGAGCCCCACAGAATGGCAGACTGCTGCTTGCTGTCACAACAAAACTGAAAGTCAGCGCAGCCGTCAGCAATCACTATCGTCTTGTCTAACGTCGACGTGGTAAATTGATAATATAGAACGGACATATTTGCATAATGGACGATTTGTTCACTATAGTTTTTAAAGTCCAATGCGAAGCAATATTGGGTGGGGATTGTGTGATGGGCGTTCATATAGACCTCTCTATATTCGAGGACTCCATTCCAAATTAGGTCGCAAAAGCCATCATTTCAACAAACAATGGCTTTTGCTATGTGGTTAAATATAGCCTCGTCTTACTGGCTTAACTCGTTCACATTTTTTCGGAAATACGCTAACGCCGCTTTTGCGTCGGCCTTACGATCAGAAACAGAGTCAATCCACGCTTGATCTATTCCTTCCTCAAGTTTATTCATCTCTTTTACGATTGCATCATCAGGTCCAAGAAATACAACGTTCACACCTGCTTCCTTGGCGGCCAAGATGCCATCCTGATCGGCTTTACCCCACGCGGCACCCGCAAGTCTTGATAGCTTCTCACCGGATACACTTAAAATCGCATCACGATCTTGTTGGCTTAGGCTATCAAGTGTGTCTGGATTCATAATGATGCTGAAAGCGGTTGTATAAAGACCTTTCGGGAACAACGTAAGATTGGTTGTTACTTCACTCAATCGAAGTGTACTTTGCTGCTCAGCAGGCAGGAATGTCCCATCTACAACACCTTGCTGAAGCAGTTCGTAAGACTTAGGTGCAGGTGCCGAGATAGGTGTTACTTCCAAGCGCTCCGCAAGCGTATTAACAAGTCCACCGCCAATACGCATTTTTTTCCCTTTCATATCTTCTAATGAGTTTACAGGGAAATTAGTTTGCAATTGACCTGGTCCATGAACAAACAAAGCAAGCAACTCTAAGCCCGCGAATTCTTGATCGGGTTTAAAGAACTTTTCATAGGTATTCCATAATGCCACGGAGCCCACTTCTGCATCGGTGATCTCGCCAGGAATTTCCGCCACACTGGTTAATTTAAAACGTCCAGGTAAATACGCGTTCACTGCAAAAGTAACGTCGTAAACGCCGTCTTCTACCGTGTCAAACAGTGCTTTAGGGTCGCCCGTGTAGTTCTCAATCACAACTTCTACGCGGCCGTCAGTCGCTTTTTCAACCCACTTTTTCCAAGTCGGCCAAACAATAGAGTTTTGCGAACTTGTTGGCGGTAACCATGTTGCCACGTGTAGAGTGGTGTCCGCCGCGGAGACCATGCTGGATGCTAGGATAGACGTACCACATAGTGCCCAAAGTAGATTTTTCTTCAACTTAATCATATTTATTATTCCTATAGTTTATGATTTACATTATTACTATTTGCTCTCTCTAAATAATGACCTTCGCTCACGCAGACATCGCCATACGTTTAAAAAGCCACTCCCCAACTATTTAAAAAACGCGTGTGAACTCCTCTCCTCTAGCCGTATAAAAATTTTGGTAGAAACATTGAAACCGGTACGATGAAAATAATGATGAAAAGTCGGATAATATCGGCGCACCAAAACGGAGTAACACCTCTAAAAATTGTTCCGGCTTTGACGTTTTTCAGCACCGCACTCAACACAAACACATTCATACCGACAGGCGGTGTGATCAAACTGATCTCTGTGACCACCACAACCACGATGCCAAACCAAACAAGATCAAACCCCAGACTCGACACAAGAGGAAAAAAGACTGGGACAGTCAGCAGCAACATCGACAAACTTTCGAAGATCATTCCAAGCAGAATGTAAATTGCGAGAATCACCATGATCACCAGCATAGGGCTCAGCTCTAATGCTGTAACAAAGTTTAAAAGTGCATCAGGTAACCCTGCTCGGGTAATAAAGTCGGAAAAGATAAAGGCACCGATTACCACACAGAACAACATTGCAGTGGTTCGTGTCGTATCCAGCAGCGTTTCTGCGATACCGCCAATACTTAAACTGCGACGACTCAAGCCAATGATCAACGCGCCACCGGCGCCAATCCCCGCTGCTTCGGTAGGAGTAAAAACCCCAAGGTAGATCCCACCCATCACGATAATGAAGAGAGACAGCACACCCCAGATACTTTTCAGGGCCAGCATTCGTTCTTTAAAGCCCATTCGTTCCCCAGCAGGCCCTGCTGACGGATTTCGCCAAACGACGAAACGCACGGCGCACATGTACAAGAAGATGCCTAATAGACCTGGGATAAACCCCGCTGCAAACAGCTCTCGTATACTGGTTTGCGTCAGTAGACCGTAGATCACCAAAATGACACTTGGCGGAATCAAGATCCCCAATGTACCGCCTGCCGCGATTGAAGCCGTTGCTAAGCTATCTGAATAGCCAAATTTGCGCATTGGCGGCATAGCTACTTTGGCCATCGTTGCAGAGGTTGCCAAACTCGAACCACAGATTGCAGAAAATCCGCCGCACGCCAAGACCGTTGACATCGCTAAACCGCCTTTTCGATGACCTAAAAAAGCATAAGAAGCGTTGTACAGTTCTTGCGATAGACCAGATCGAGTAACAAGATTCCCCATTAGAATGAACAATGGAATGACAGACAGATTGTAATCTTGCACGGTTCCAATCACTCGATTGGAAGCCAATGTTAGAGAGGCAGTCCAACGGAAAGAAAACACATTGTCGAAGCTTAAGCCTTGCAAAATGGCAAAACCGAAGAAGCCCACCACCCCCATTGCAAAGGCAATAGGCATACGAATAACTAAGATCAAAAACAACAGTACGGCAAAACCGATTAATACAACTGACATGCTACTCTCCAAACTGTGTCGTTTCTTTGCCGCCTTTGAGCACGCGGTACGCGCCGTAGGTCAACATACAAGCCGCAGTGATCCAGCTCATAATGGCAATGTATTCTGTTAAGTATCCGGTCGGGATTTGTAGATACTCGCTGACTTCACCACGACGCAGAGATCGTGCAGCCAGCTCATAAATACGAACAGCGAGAAAATAGAACGCAGACGAGACAACGAATACTGAAAAGATGCCTAGTACTTTGACAATGCGATTGCCCAGCACCTCATCCAGTAGATCCACAACGACATGACTGCCGCGCCAAGTGATCAATGGCATTTGCGCAAATACCATGACGGCCAAACCAATTTGGGTCAGTTCAAAGGCACCGTTAACAGAGTTGTTAAAAAGGTAGCGCCCGGCGACATCGACACAGGTTAATGCCATCAGGAAGAGCAACACAGTGGCAGAAATTGCTTCGAGCACCAAACCCACCCAGCGATATAGGTTTGGCTCTGGGTAATGCTTCTCAATCCAGCTTTTTAGAGACATGATAGCTCCTGAATTTTTATTATTGTGGTGTAAGAATCCTTTCAAATGACCCTAAGGGCGGGATCATCCGCCCTATTAAGTCTTAGCTTTCTAGTTTCTTAACCAAGGTTAAAATGTCGTAGCTTGCGACCAATTCATCATGCTGATTAGTCACCTGAACATCCCAAACCACGACGCCTTGAGGCTCACCTTTAGGGCTCAGCTTTCCTTGATCGATTTTGCGTTTACAGGTGAGTCGTGCACGAATGGTGTCGCCCATCGGCACTGGCGTGATAAAGCGGAGCGTATCCAAACCATAATTAGCCAAGACAGGACCTTCGCCTGGCGATACGAACAAACCCGCCGCAGCGGACAGCACAAAATAACCATGTGCAATACGCTGCTCAAACTGAGAGTCGCGCGCGGCAATATCATCAAAATGCATGTAGAAATGATCACCAGACAAACAGCCGAAGTTCACGATGTCGGTTTCTGTCACAGTGCGTCGATGAGTGAGTAGAGATTCGCCAATACGAAGGTCTTCAAAATAACGACGGAAAGGATGCACATCGGTTTCATAGGTATCAGCGCCACGCACATACTCTTCAGTAACCGCAGACAACATCGTAGGGGAGCCTTGAATCGCTGCGCGTTGCATATAGTGCTTCACACCACGTAGACCGCCCAACTCTTCGCCGCCACCCGCTCTACCCGGGCCACCATGTTTCAGCACAGGTAATGGCGAGCCATGCCCTGTCGATTCTTTTGAGCTGGCCTCATTCAAAATATGAACACGGCCATGCCAAGCAGCCAACGCTGGCACGACTTTTCGAGCGACTTTTGGATCTTGAGTCACAAGCGTTGTCACCAACGAGCCCTTACCTCTTGCCGCTAGCGCAATCGCGTGGTCAATATCTTTATAAGGCATTAACGTGCTGATCGGACCAAACGCTTCAATGTCATGTGCGCCGCCTTCAGCGTCAGGATCATTGCTTAGCAGCAATGTCGGTTGCACGAACGCTCCGTGTTTAGAGCCTTCTCCTTGAACCTCAAAACCTTCCTCATGGCCATACACCACTTGGCTACTTTTTAGTAATTGCCCAAGTTGCGCTAAAACATCTTCTTTCTGATCAAAAGATGCCAGCGCCCCCATACGCACTGAGTCTAAATGAGGATCGCCAATAGAGACCTTGGCAAGTCGCGCTGAAAGGCGCTCTGACACAGCTTGAACTTGATTTTCTGGGATCAAAACACGGCGAATGGCAGTACACTTTTGCCCTGCTTTTACGGTCATCTCACGTGCGACTTCTTTAATGAACAAATCAAATTCTGGACTATCGACGTCCACATCGGGCGCCAAAATAGCACAGTTCAAAGAGTCTGCTTCGGCATTAAATGGGATAGAGTTATTGATGATATTCGGAGTGACCCGAAGCTTCGCTGCGGTGCTTGCTGACCCGGTAAAAGTCACCATATCTTGACCGTCCAAACGATCTAATAAGTCACCTGTTCGACCAATCACAAGCTGCAGACTTCCCTCTGGCAATAACCCAGATGTTTGCATCAAACGCACACACGCTTCAGTCAAATACGACGTAGACGTAGCAGGCTTTACAATGCACGGCATCCCAGCAAGAAAGTTCGCGGCAAATTTTTCCAACATACCCCAAATTGGGAAGTTGAACGCGTTAATATGGACCGCAACACCTTGGCGGGGGACCAAGATGTGCGACCCGAAAAACTGGCCTTCACGGCCCAAAGGAAAGGCATCGTCTTCGTGAATCAAGTTACCCGATGGCAACTCACGTCGTCCGACACTCGCGTAAGCAAACAAAGTGCCTGCACCGCCTTCAATGTCGACCCAGCTATCATTACGCGTCGCACCGGTTAGCAGTGACACTTGGTACAGTGACTCTTTGTGCTCTAGAAGGTATTTGCCCAAATCACGCAGGCGTGACGCGCGGCTTTGGAAATCCATTGCCATCAGCGAAGCGCGACCTTGTTGGCGAGCAAAGGCTAATGATTGGGAAAAATCGATGGTTTCGGCGTGAGTGTGATAGATTGTTTCACCGTTTACTGGGCTCACAAGCGCTTGACCAGCTTCGTGACCTATCCACTCTCCAGCAATAAAACTCTGTAATACAGGGCTTTGGCTCATAATGTTCTCCAACGGTGGCTTTGCGCCACCTTCATTCTTGTTTTTTATAATTGTCTAAGCGTGAAAAGCAGCGTTAAATTTCGTCGAAGTCGAGAACCACTTTCTTAGAGACAGGATAAGACTGACAAGACAGTACATAACCCGCTTCTACTTCGTAGTCCTCTAGACCAATGCTGATGTCCATGTCGACCTCACCCTCAATGACCTTGCATTTACAGGTCGAGCAGACACCTGCTTGGCATGAGAATGGCAGTTCAGCGCCATGCTCATTGCCCGCATTCAATAGGTTTTCGGTATTCTGCTTGAGATCAAAGGTCATCGCGTGACCATCACGAATGACAGTAATTTCAGAGATGTCCGCATGAGCCGCCGCTTGCGCGCGTTGCTCACGCTTACGTTCATTACCTGCGGCAGCGAACAATTCAAAATGGATATTTTCTTCGGGGGTTCCAGACTCTTTTAACAAGTCTTTGACCATTTCCGTCATGGATTGAGGGCCACAAATAAAAGCGCCCGTTAAATTTTTGACATCTACCCAGCGATCAAATAAGGCTCGACATTTGTCAGCATCAATATGGCCGTTGTATAAGTCGATATCCTGTTGCTCGCGGCTCAAAACAAAGATCAGGTTTAAACGGTCCATGTAGGTATTTTTTAAGTCCGCTAACTGATCGCGAAACATGGTCGACGACGTTGAGCGGTTGCCATAAACCAAGGTGACCTTACTATGTGGCTCTGTCGCAAGTGTGGTTTTGGCAATGGATAAAATAGGTGTAATGCCGCTACCCGCGGCAACCAATAGATAGTCACCATGTCTTGCTGGGTCTAACTCTGAGTAAAAATGTCCTAGCGGTGGCATCACATCAAGCACATCACCTACCTTGATCGCTTCATTGGCAAAGGTAGAAAACAGCCCATCTGGAACGCGTTTAATCGCCACTCGCATTTCGTTATCGTGTACACCGCTGCAAATCGAGTAAGAGCGACGTACTTCCTCTCCATCGATATGGGTACGCAATGTCAAAAATTGACCTTGCTTGAACTGGTAGCTCTGAGTGAGCTCTTCAGGAATATCAAAAGCGAGTGATACAGAATCACGTGTTTCACGACGTAAATCCGAAACGGTAAGAGAATGAAATTGATTCATCTGTGTCTCCACGGCCACGTTATTGTTATTTATGGCTCAAATACATTTAAAATAATCGAACGGCTCTAAACAGGACTTACATCGATATAAGGCTTTACAGGCTGTCGAACCGAATTCACTTAATTGCTCCGTTTCGTCACCACCACAATGAGGACAGGTGACTTGTGCGACGCCCGACACTAACGAACGCTTATCGGAACTCCCAACGGGTGGCGCAATGCCGTACGCTTTGAGTCGCTCGCGACCTTGACCAGTGATCCAGTCCGTCGTCCATGCTGGATCTAAGCGCTGGGATACCTTTGGAAAAGCAAACCCTGCGCCTTGCAATGCCTCGCGTATCGCTGTTTCGATGTATTCGGTCGCGGGACAACCTGAATACGTCGGCGTCACCACCACATGTAAATGGCCATCCGCCCAATCCACATCGCGCACGATTCCTAGATCCATGACACTTACCACAGGGACTTCAGGGTCCATCACCTCTTCCAACACGCTGTAAGCACGCTGGATATCGGTCTCGTCCCCCGAACGACCTTGCAGGTCAGTGGTAATTAACTCACCAGCTCGCATCGGGATAGGCTCGTTGTAAGAATTGCATTTCGGCCAACAAAATCCCTAAGTGCTCCGTATGCATGCCTGTTCGGGCACTGAGGTAAAAAGTACTTGGGGCATCTGGCACGGTTAGGGTCGCGTTGCGGAAAACATCGTTAACGGTTGCAAGCCACTGCTCGGGTAGATCAGCTAAAGAAGGAATGACACCTGATGATGCTAGAGCGGATTCACTGTCGTTCGCTTCTACCATCTCAAAGGTGAATCGCCAAACGGTATCAATGGCTTTTTCCATACGCTGGTGACTTTCGTCAGTACCATCGCCCAAGCGCTCGATCCATTGACTGGAGCGACGCAGGTGGTAGGTCACCTCTTTTAAGGATTTCGTAGCGATGGCTGCGATACGCTCATCGCCGGAATGCTGAAGCGCCGTGAGTAAGTGGTACTGCCATGCATCATAGAAAAACTGCTTGGTCATGGTCACAGCAAAATCACCATTTGGCTGTTCAACCAATAACAGGTTACGAAATGCTCGCTCGTCCCGTCGAAACGCTAACGTGTCAGCGTCGGTACCATCGCCGATTCGCTCTGCAGCGTATTCATACCAATTGCGGGCCTGCCCAACTAAATCAAGACCGACATTCATCATGCCCATCTCTTCTTCCAAAGCTGGTGCTCGGCCGGTCCACTCGCATAACCGTTGAGCATGAACCAAGGCACTGTCACCAAGACGCAATAGAAACTCTGTTAAGTCATCGTATTTAGTCATAGCCACCTCACATATGCCCTACTTCATCAGGCAACTCATAAAAGCTTGCATGACGGTAAACTTTGTCTTCAGATGGATCGAACAGTGGCTCTTTTTCATCACTTGCTGTGGCGGTGATCGCAGCAGAGGGTGCTACCCAAATGCTCACACCTTCGTTTCGGCGCGTGTAAAGGTCCCGCGCGTTTTCTATTGCCATTTCAGCGTCGACAGCATGTACACTGCCAACATGCTTATGATTAAGACCGTGTTTACTTCGAATAAAGACTTCGTATAGTGTCCACTCAGACATAGGAAATACCTCAGATTCTTAGGCAGCAGCCTGTTGTTTTTGTTTTTTGTTCGCATGCGCAACCGCTGCTTCGCGGACCCAAGCGCCGTCTTGAGTAGCATTACGGCGGGTTTCTAATCGCTCACGGTTGCAAGGGCCATTACCTTTAAGCACTTCGTAAAACTCATCCCATTGAATCTCACCAAAATCGTAGTGACCGCGCTCTTCATTCCACTTCAAATCTGGATCTGGAACCGTGCAGCCTAATAGCTCTAATTGGGGAATCGTTTGATCGATGAAGCGCTGACGCAATTCATCATTCGTATGACGTTTGATCTTCCAAGCCAAGGACTGAGCTGAGTTAGGAGACTCCGCATCGCTTGGGCCGAACATCATCAATGACGGCCACCACAAACGATTGATGGCATCTTGCACCATATCTTTTTGCACTTGTGTACCGTGACGCATCATGTGCAAAAGAATTTCGTAACCTTGGCGTTGATGGAAGCTTTCTTCCTTACAAATACGAATCATGGCGCGGGAATACGGCCCGTATGAGGTGCGCTGAAGAGGAACCTGATTAACAATCGCTGCGCCATCAACCAACCATCCCACTGCCCCCATATCAGCCCAGTTCAATGTTGGGTAGTTGAATATGCTGGAATACTTAGCTCGGCCTGAATGCAGTTTTTCAATCTCTTCATCACGGTCTGCGCCAAGTGTTTCCATCGCACTGTATAGATATAAGCCATGCCCCGCTTCATCTTGAATCTTGGCCATTAGCTGTAATTTGCGCTTTAAAGTCGGTGCGCGAGTTACCCAATTTCCTTCTGGCAGCATACCCACGATCTCAGAGTGAGCATGCTGCGAGATTTGGCGAATCAAGGTTTTACGATAGTTATCAGGCATCCAATTCTTCGCTTCGATTTTAATCTCTGCGTCTATTTTTTCCTGAAACGCGCGCTCCTCAGGCCCCATTTCGGCGAGAGATTTAACGGCTTTCGTCCCTGTTTCTACTTGCTGTGCGTACATGAGAATTCTCCAATATCGTAGATATAAGTCATTTCATTAATATCCAGAATAGACTAATGATACAAAAACTCAAGAATTATTTTAATTTTATGTATCATGTTAAATTACATTTTCAGGACACAAAAATCCCTAGCCTCTTAAAATAAGAGGCTATATCTAATCGGATAGTAAAATAAGTTAGGCGGGGGTTCGCTCGTCGTAAACGTGCTTCGCTTTACCCTCAGAACGCGCCATAGAGCCTATATCTCTTAGGGTTACATTAATGCTAATGCCCACTGAGGACTTCACATGGTGGCGTAGTTCATTGATGGCACCATTGATTTGTTGCTCATCAAAGTTAGCACACTCAGGACGCAGCTCAACATGAACGTCCATGCCGTCCATATTACCTTTACGATACAAATGAATTTCATAATTTTCAGAAAAGTGATTAACTTTTATCACTTCTTCTTCAATTTGAGTTGGGAAGACGTTAACACCACGGATAATCATCATGTCATCACTGCGGCCCGTGATCTTATCAATGCGACGCATTCGTCGCGCTGTTCCCGGCAGAAGCCGAGTTAGGTCACGTGTACGGTAGCGAATCATCGGCAATGCTTCTTTGCTCAAACTGGTAAACACCAATTCTCCCATTTCACCGTCAGGTAACACTTCACCTGTATTCGGATCAATGATCTCAGGGTAGAAGTGATCTTCCCAAACCGTCGGCCCGTCTTGGCTTTCTGCACACTCCATTGCAACACCAGGCCCCATAATCTCGGACAAACCATAGATATCCATAGCGCGAATACCAGCACGCTCTTCAACAGAGCGACGTAATTCATGGGTCCATGGCTCAGCACCAAAAATCCCCAAGCGCAATTTCAAGCCCAGCGGATCAATCCCCTGACGCTCCATCTCATCTAACAAATTCAGCATATAAGACGGTGTCACCATGATAATGTCCGGCTGAAAGTCTTGAATGAGGCGCACTTGTTTTTCAGTTTGCCCACCTGACATAGGGATCACCGTACAACCGAGTCGCTCAGCGCCATAATGGGCACCTAGACCACCCGTGAACAGGCCATAACCGTAGGCGTTATGCAATACATCGCCTTTGCGCCCACCCGCTGCTCGAATGGATCGCGCAACAATATTGGCCCAAGTATCGATATCGTTTTGGGTATAACCGACAACCGTTGGCTTACCGGTCGTACCACTTGAAGCATGGAGACGAACAACTTGATTCAACGGCGTCGCAAACATGCCGTATGGGTAGTTGTCGCGTAGGTCCAACTTAGTTGTGAAGGGAAATTTCGCGAGATCATCTAACGATTTAATATCATCTGGGTGTACACCCAATTGATCAAAACGCTCTTTGTACATCGGTACGTTGTTGTAGGCATGCCGAACTGTCCACTTCAAACGCTCTAATTGGTGCGCTCGTAACGCGTCAATGCTGGCGGTTTCCATTGGATCAAGTTGATCTGGAATAAACTGGCTACGAATATCCATGATAATGCTCTCTCTTTTATTATTTTTAGAGTTTATGCTTTATTGCTGCGTTGTCACTGTGCAGCGCAACCTAATTGTTTTGATGGCAACGTTAGCTGAGTCGCTCAATGACCATCGCAATACCCTGCCCGACGCCAATACACATGGTGCACAAGGCGTATCGTTTATTTTTCTCTTCGAGTTCATTCAATGCCGTGGTGACCAAGCGTGCCCCACTCATACCCAGCGGGTGCCCCAATGCAATAGCGCCACCGTTCGGATTAACACGCGCATCATCATCCGCTAATCCAAGCTCTCGCAATACGGCCAGACCTTGAGAAGCAAACGCCTCGTTCAACTCAATCACATCCATATCATCTATGGATAACCCTACTTGCTCGAGAACCTTTTTAGACGCAGGCGCTGGTCCAATCCCCATGATACGAGGCTCAACGCCAGCCGCTGCCATACCGAGTACTCGGCCTCGCGCTTTTAAGCCATATGTCTTAGCCGCTTCTTCACTCGCTAGCAGCAAGGCACACGCACCATCATTAACGCCGGATGCATTACCTGCTGTCACAGACCCTTTACCATCGCGACGGAAAGGCGTAGATAATTTCGCCAACACCTCTAAGGTCGTGTCCGCACGAGGATGCTCATCTTGACTGACGGTAACGGGATCACCTTTTCTCTGAGGGATCACAACCGGAACAATCTCTTTCGCCAAACGTCCATTCTCTTGAGCAATCGCCGTTTTCTGTTGGCTACGCACTGCGAATAGATCCTGATCTTCACGGGAGATGTTAAAATCCTCCGCGACATTTTCTGCGGTTTCAGGCATAGAATGGACACCAAACTGATCCGCCATCAGCTTATTCACAAAGCGCCAACCAATAGTGGTGTCATACATCTCTGCTTGACGGGAAAACGCTTGCTCCGCCTTACCTATGACAAAAGGTGCGCGCGACATTGACTCTACCCCGCCCGCGATCATCAACCCAGCCTCTCCAGCACGAATACTACGTGCCGCTAGGCCGACTGCATCCATCCCCGAACCACAAAGCCGATTAATCGTCGAACCGGGCACGCTATGCGGCAGACCAGCCAACAACGCAGACATTCGTGCCACATTACGATTATCTTCCCCAGCTTGGTTAGCACAGCCGTACAACACATCACTGACTTTCGACCAATCAACCGTAGGGTTTCTTTCCATAAGAGATTTAATGGGAATTGCCCCCAAATCGTCTGCCCTGACTTTCGATAGCGCACCACCATATCGCCCTATTGGCGTTCGGATAGCATCAATAATTAGCGCATCAGTCATTTACATTCTCCTGTGAAAGTATTTCGCCTTGGACGCGGTAGGACTTACCGTGAAAGAGGGCGATCAATTGATCTTTTTGATTGTGGATCTCTACATCGTAGTTACCGGTACGGCCACCACGACTTTTCTCATTACAGGTTGCAGTTAACACATCACCCTCAAACGCTGGAGCGACATAGTCAATTGAACATCCCAGTGCAAACGTGGGTTGATTGTAGGTATTGCACGCAAAGGCAAAGGCAGAATCGGCTAACGTAAACAGATAACCACCGTGACACGTTTTCAGCCCTTGCAGCATAAAATCCTGTACCGTCATACGCACCTTTGACTGGCCTGGCGCGGAAGATAGTAACGCCATGCCTAAATGCTGAGTGGCAACATCGCGATCATACAATGTCTGGGCGCAGCGCTGAGCAAGCTCCGAGCTGACCTGCTTATCATGAGTGTTATTCGCCATGAAAACGCCCTCCTACTAAAGCGATGCGACGCATTAACAAAGAAGGTCGATATCTGTCCTCGCCATAAGACAACTGAAGATGGCGAAGCACATTGTCTACTTGGGTGACACCAATCGCATCTGCCCAAGCCAATGGGCCTTTAGGGTAATTCACACCAAAACACATGGCGGTATCGACACCATCGGCGGTCGCAACACCTTGCAACACCGCATCAGAAGCCTCGTTTGCGAGCATCGCCACCGTCCGCATCACAACGAGCGCTGGCGAATCTTCGACTTCACTTACCGTAATACCTGCTAAGGCAAAGCATTTGACAACGCTATAGAACGCTGCATCCGATGTAGAAGCAGAGCGGCTTAACGCAATGTGCTCAACACCTTGGTAATCCAGCGCCAAGTCCACTAGCACTAACTCGCCGAATTGCTCATCATTGGCTCGTTCACACGCCATTCGGCCATCCGTCAGTGCCATCGTTACGCCATCTACTTTTAGATAGCCACTTGGCATATCGGGCACCACCGTCACCTGAGCACCGGCTTGTGCAAAACGTTCAACCAACTTAGACAGCAGCCCTAGCTCTTGTGAAACCTCACAGCTAACGGGACCAGCCGAAGACGGAACAGACACATGTTGTGGTTGTGGCTTATCTGCATCATCGTGATAGGAGTAGAACCCCTGACCTGTTTTACGCCCTAAAAACCCGGCATCCACTAAATCTTTCTGGATCAACGACGGTTGAAAACGAAAATCTCCATAATAGGCATCAAACACCGAACACGTGACCGCATAATTGACATCGTGACCGATCATATCGGTTAACTCGAACGCGCCCATTCGGAAACCACCCGCCCCCTTAATCAGGGCATCCAGCGTCGCGCAATCGGCCACCTGCTCCTGACGCAAACGGAAACTTTCCGCATAAAAAGGTCGAGCAACACGATTAACAATAAATCCTGGCGTGGACGCGGCGTGAACGGGCTTTTTACCCCATTGCAGCGCTGTCTCATAAATGCAGTCAGCCACCTTAGAATCCGTCGCTAACCCTGACACCACTTCCACTAGCTTCATGATCGGCGCAGGATTGAAGAAGTGCATCCCTACCAGACGCTCAGGATGCTTCATGCCCGCCGCAAGACGGGTAATGGATATCGAAGAGGTATTACTGGCGAGAATACAGTCCTTGCTGCACAGGGATTCCAACGTATCAAATATGCCTTTTTTGACGTCGATGTTTTCGACAATGGCTTCAACGACTAGCCCAGCACCGGACAACTCTTCCAGTGATTGAGCCACTTCCAGGCGCGCCAGAATTTGCTGAACTTGCTCGGCAGTGAATTTTTGACGCTCAACCAATTTCGCCAATTGCGTCGCCATGGAATCAATCGCAGCGCTGGCAGCGCCATCACGGTTGTCATATAACTTCACTTGGTGCCCGGCTTGAGCCGCTACCTGAGCAATGCCCGCACCCATGGCACCCGCACCAATCACACCGACAACAATGTCTTTTTGTAATGCTGACATAATCACTCCCCCTTAAATTCTGGGGTGCGTTTTTCCATAAAGGCTTTTACGCCTTCGCGATAATCTTGCGTTTGACCCGCTAAGCGCTGTAAATCACGTTCGACATCCAGCTGTGTGTGGCAGTCATGATCAAAGCTTTGATTCAGTGCACGTTTGATGTAGGAAAGCCCTTTCGTAGGCTGAGTCGCCAATTGTCGCGCTAAAGACATCGCTTCATCGCGAAGCGCTTCATCTTCCACGACCTTGTAAATCATGCCCCACTCCAATGCCTTCTCTGCCATGAGCGGCTCACCCAGCAGGGTTAATTGCTTGGCTCTGGCCATACCAATCAGGCGCGGTAAAAACCAGGTTCCGCCGGAATCAGGCACCAAGCCTATTTTGCAAAATGCTTGAATAAATTTGGCAGAGCGCGCCGCAATAACTAGATCACACGCAAGTGGAATGTTCGCGCCAGCACCTGCTGCAACGCCGTTCACGGCACAGATCACGGGCATGGGGAAAGACTGCAACTGTTTGATAAGTGGGTTGTAAAAACGCTCAATGGAAAAAACCAAATCAGGCGCCTCAGCGTTGGGGTCAACATTGCGATCAGATAAGTCTTGCCCTGCACAGAAACCTCGCCCTTCTGCGGTTAATACCAGCGCTCTAACGTGCTTATCTTTTAGTGCAGACTTGAGAGCTTGTTGTACTTCTAAGTGCATCGCCTCGTTAAAGCTATTAAGCGCTTTGGGACGATTTAAGCTGAGTAACGCCACACCCGAATCGACTGAGTATAAAATGTGTTCGAAGCTCATTTAGGGTTGCCTCTGTATGAATTGAAGAATAACGCTTTATCTCTAACGTCCAGAAAATTTGGGCTGGCGCTTCTCTTTGAACGCCTGAATCCCTTCATTTCGATCGTTCGTCCCAGCCAATACAGTGAAAGCATGACGCTCGAACCGTAGGCCAGTCGCCAAATCGGTATCCATTCCTTTAACAATGGATTCTTTTGCTAGACGCACGGCGAGGGCTCCCTTACTTGCGATGACTTTCGCCAATGCCAGTGCCCTTGTAACGGTGAGTTCGGGTTGGGTTATTTCACTGATGAGACCAGCCTCTTTTGCCTGCTGGGCATTGATGGGTTGACCGGTGAGCACCATTTGCATGGTGAGAGATTTACCTACGGCACGCAGCAGACGTTGAGTGCCGCCGGCACCTGGCATGATACCTAGGTTGATTTCGGGTTGACCAAACTGTGCATCGCGCCCTGCAATCAGAATATCTGCATGCATCGCCAACTCACAGCCACCGCCTAAACAATAACCATTAATGGCCGCTACAACAGGCTTTGAGAAACGCGTGATACGTTGCCAGTATTGCTGCCGCGGATCGTTCAACATACCAACAAGATCGCGCTCAGCCATCTCGTTAATATCTGCACCCGCAGCAAAGGCCTTCAAACTTCCCGTTAGGACCAACGCTCGAATATCGTTCGAGGCTTCAGCCGCGTCCATGACGTCAGATAGTTCGGCCAACAACCCTGTGGTGAGGGCATTCAGCGCTTCGGGACGGTTCAACTGAACCAACTGAACCCCATCCTCAACTTGATGTACGACCAATGATTGGTATTTGTTACTTGTCATTTGATTCAAACACTCGATCTTATTGTTATTTATTTGCCTATCTGAACACTGCCCAGAAGGCTCAGCGACGTTTCAATAAATATTAAGATGAACCATAATTTGATACAAAACAAGTTAGATTTTAAATTTTTTTGTATCCTTTCCTGTTTTACTTAAAAACATCAAGACCGAATGATATTAAAAGTCTATAAAAATCAAATATATACACTATTGTTAAATTTTTAAGACAAATTTTTATTTGCAATCATCACCTAAAAGCTTCGATTTTTTCATCAAAAAGAGATAAATTTATTGTGATATGACACACAAAAACAAAAATCCATATCAAATATGGAACCAAATAAAAGGATTCACACTATGCCTTACTACAAAATTGACGGTGTCACACCTGTCGTTGATCCGAGTGCTTATGTCCATCCAACGGCCGTTTTGATCGGTGACGTCATTATTGGTAAAGGCTGTTACGTGGGCCCTGGGGCTTGTTTAAGAGGAGACTTTGGTCGTATTACGATGGAAGAAGAGTCCAACATTCAAGACAATTGCGTTGTGCACGGTTTTGCGGAAACCCACACCGTTATTCGTAAACATGGCCACGTTGGTCATGGAGCCGTTTTACACGGATGCGTTGTTGGGGAAGATGCGCTAATCGGTATGAATGCCGTCGTTATGGACTATGCAAATATCGGCCAAGGGTCGATCATCGCTGCGGCGTCTTTTATAAAAAATCGCTTCACCTGCCCACCTAGATCTATGGTGATGGGCACACCCGGGAAAATTGTTCGCTCTGTGACGGACGACGAATTAAGCTGGAAACAAACAGGGACACGCGAATACATCGACCTGACCAAACGCTGCTTAACATCAATGGTTGAATGTGCTCCTCTCACTTCCCTTGAATCCGAAAGACCCGCTTTACAAACGGGTACCCATCAACCCAAAAGCTGATGTGAATGGCTATTAAGATCAATTAGATTAAGGTGGCTTAAGGCTATTTAACTTTACTAAGTCGAGCAGGTTTTAGAAAATAGCGGTTCGACTTTTCTCACTGGACCACCAGTTACTAATGAATAAAATAAACACTTTAGACACGCTCATCACTCGGTTTCAGAAGCAAAAGCCCATACGCGCATCGTCACTTGTGATCACATTATACGGCGATGCAATCGAGCCTCACGGAGGGACCGTTTGGCTGGGTAGCTTAATCAAACTGCTCGAACCAATGGGCATTAATGAAAGGCTAATGCGAACCACCATCTTTCGATTGACTCAAGACGGTTGGTTAACCAGTGACAAAGTGGGACGAAAAAGCTATTACAGCTTAACAGGGTCCGGCCGACGTAAGTTTGAACAAGCATTCCGACGTGTCTACAGCACCAATCAAACGGTTTGGGATGGCTCTTGGAGCTTGATCATGACACAGCAGCTCACCGCAGAAGAGAGAAAGCAACTTCTAGATGATCTTAGTTGGCAAGGCTTTGTTGTGCTAACTGGTCAGCTATTGGGCAGCCCGAACACCAACTTAAGCGATATCAACACGACGCTCATCTCGTCTGGGCTGCAAGATAAAGTCATCGTCTTTAGAACACATGAACAGGAAGAGCTAGCAGGAAAACAAATTCGAATGCTTGTAAGAGAATGCTGGGAGCTTGATAAACTGGGCGCTCACTACCAAGAATTCATCACTCTGTTTAGGCCAGTTTGGCAAGAGCTGGATGAAAAGGAAAACCTTGATCCTGAATCCTGCTTCCTGACACGTACCTTATTGATTCATGAGTACAGGAAACTGTTACTACGTGATCCACTTCTTCCTGAAGAGCTGCTCCCTGGAGATTGGGAAGGTCGCGCAGCAAGACAACTCTGTCGTAACATCTATCGTAAAATCACCCCTGCCGCCGAAAAGTGGCTGGGGAACAATCTAGAATCCGCAGACGGTCCGCTACCAGAAGCGTCACAAGCGTTTTATCAACGATTTGGCGGGCTTAATTAGGCCTCTGTCAAAACGCTGACCTACTTAAAATGGCCAACACCCTACATTGTTGGCCATTTTTCAATCCCTTCTTCAATCGATTTAGCCCGAGCTAAACCTCTAAGCTCCCCATCAAAAAACATGTTACTGCGATGCACCAAGAGCCGCATTATCTTATCACTAAGATGAGCGATGCCCCGTTCATCGAAATCAAACTAATCTTCAAGCCCCTGTTTTTTATAGACTATTTAACCAGCGAACATTGCTTTTATATCTCGATTAAAAATATTTAAAAAATAATGCCCTTTAACTGCAATAAATCCCGCCTACGTTACGACTAACAGAAACAAGATTTAAAAAACACCAAATTGATAAGAAATAAAAGGTGCCAAGCGCTCAGGGTTCGAGGTTTATTTGATAGATCATTTTTTACAAGAGTTAAGCTCCGGTCACCATACGATTTGGTTTTTTATAGTAGGCATCATCTTGTTGTCTTATCTATTAGAAGACCTTGCCATCGTGACCGCAGCATCTTTAGCGGCGCAGGATAAGCTGCCTATTTCATTGGCGATGATAGCCATCGCCTTTGGCATTATTACGGGTGATGCTGGTTTGTACTATTTGGGGTTGATCGCTCGAAAAGTACGTTACTTACGTTATAAGGCGCTTAAGAATCCGTACTTTAAATGGCTACGAAACAGACTTAACAACAATGCTTTTCTCAATATATTTGTCATTCGTTTTATTCCTGGCTTGCGGACAGTTGGATTCACGATGAGCGGTTTCTTTCTTATTCCGCTGCCAGTTTTTTTAAGTGCTGTTATCTTTGCCACGACTCTATGGACGGGGGTTGTATTTAGTGTTGTGTACTATTTCGGGACGCGAGCTTGGGTACAAACTGCTCAATATCAATGGTTATTAATACCGATTGCGGCTGGGGTTTTATTAATTATGAATCGTATTGTACGTCGTTCTATTTCCAGAGAGTTGTTATGAATTCGACCATGAATATTCAATCTATCCAAGAGAACAAGATTAATGGCGGCATGCCGAGCTTAGAGATCGACAGTCATCATGCCGTATCACCTTTTGAATTCTTTCCAACTTGGTTTTTTTATACGCCCGTTGTAATGCAGAGCTTAATGCTAGGTCTACGTTACGGGGATTTACGTCTACCTTTGATCGCGAACCCTAGTATTAAACTGAGTGGTATGGTCGGAGAATCCAAACATGATATTCTGCAACTGGCTGGCTCCGTTGCTAAGCCTTGGATCTCGCCTTACATCACTCTAACCAGAACAGACGAACCCACTGATAAGCAAGTACAGCAAGCACTTCAAGGTCTCGCCAACGAAAACCTAACCTTCCCACTGGTCGCAAAACCCGATATGGGGTGTCGAGGTGTCGGCGTTAAGCTAGTCAATAATACTCAGCAGCTTGCTGAATACATCGACTCTTTCCCAAAAAATGTCACCTTCTTGTTACAGCAGAAAGCACCTTATCACGCGGAAGCTGGCGTGTTCTATATCCGCTACCCCGGTGAACAGAAAGGCAAAATCATCTCTATGACGTTGAAGTACAACCCTAGTGTTGTCGGCAATGGCATTCATACCCTAAGAGAACTCATTGAACGCTGCCCACGGGCTGGGCAATTAACCCATCTGTATCTACCTCGCCATCAAGAAAAGTTAGATTGGGTTTTGCCAGACGGCGAAGAGTATCAATTGGCATTTGCGGGAAGCCATAGTCGAGGCTCTATTTTTAGAAATGGCAATTCGTTTATTACCGATGCGTTAACTGAAAAATTAGATGAAATATTGGCAGACGTAGATGAGTACTACTACGGCCGCTTGGATATCAAATTTCAAAACATAAACCAATTTATGCAAGGTAAGAACTTTACCATTTTGGAAATCAATGGCGCGAGTAGCGAGGCTACGCATATTTGGGACAGAAATACGCCGTTGAAAGAGATTTTCTCCACACTTCTATACCAATATCGAATTTTGTTTGAAATTGGAGCAAAGCAAAAAGCTAGAGGATTTCGTCCTGATTCTATTCGGTCATTGCTGAAAGCATGGAAACAAGAGCGTGATTTAACCAAACATTATCCGACGACGGACTAATTTCACGCTGAATGAGGACTTTATATTCATGAGCTTAACCACGCTGTCTCCTATACATAATAGAACCCGTTCTTCCATTATCAGCGGCTGTATTGAAACGCTACGTCAAGGAGAACAATTTCTATCATCGATCAGTAATAAAGAGTATCAACTGGCCGCTCCTCCTTATGTTAACAGTTCGATTGGCAAACATTTTCGCCACTTACTGGACTTGTTCTATGCGATTTATATCCAGCAAGACACGATTGATTACAATATGCGCCGTCGTGACAGCGTATTAGAGACTTCCCGAATCATTGCTCTTGAAAACATCACGTCATTAATCTCTTGGTTAGAAACCCTAGATGAGCATCAGTTAAGAGATGAGGTGTTGGTATCAACTGAGGTTTGCATGAGTAGTACGCAAGTTGCAATCGTGTCCTCGACACTAGAGCGCGAATTGAGCTTTGTAGCCCTGCATGCAACCCATCACTATGCGATGGCCAACGTCATTGTCAGTGCATTGAAGATCAATACAGTAGAAAACGATGAATTTGGCTACGCTCCGGCAACGGTCTCGTATTTGAGAGGGCAATAAACGATGTGCTCAGTAACGTGGCAACTAGACGATGAAGGCTATCAGGTCTTTTTTAATCGAGACGAACAAAAGAGCCGAGCATTAGGCCTACCTCCCCAACAATTACAACTGAATGACATCAGAGTCCTCATGCCAATTGACCCAGTGGGTCAAGGTAGCTGGATCAGTGTCAATGAGCTTGGCCTAACCTTATGTTTGCTCAATAACTATCAAGGATGGTGTCCCAAAGGCACGCTCATTAGCCGTGGGCAGTTACTTAAAGGGTTCTCCTCAAAAGCGAACACAACCGAGATCGAAGAGGCCTTTTATGCCCTAGATTTAATGCAGTATGCGCCGTTTGTGTTGGTCGCGTTTGATCCTTCACTAACCAAAACCCATGGCGATGTTTTGGTGTTCGAATGGAATGGACGAACGACACAGATCTACACTCGCTCAACCCCACTTTTTTCTTCAGGGGTGGATTTAGATCGAGTCGTCGCCAAGCGTCAGGCAACTTACGAACGCTTTATTGAAACAGGACGACGTGACTATATCCATTTGCACGCAAGTCATCACGATGAACAGTTACACACGTCATTCTGTATGCATCGAGCGGATGCACACACCGTGAGTTTTACACACGTCGCCGTCACTCCAAACACTCAGAAAATGAGCTATGTACCTGGCGCTCCCTGCACACAATTAGATGAGGTGAGTCTCGCGAAACATAGTATTTATCTGCCATCAAACGATGCGATGGCGTCCTGATAATTAAACAACGAAGGGGTTCAACATGAAAAGGTATCTATTGGTTTTAATGATGTTACTTAGTGGCGTTGTGTACGCTCAAGATCTGATTTATACCGGATTTTTCAGCAATAAGGCGCTAAATGGTTACGACACGGTCGCCTACTTTACAGACAACAAACCGATCAAAGGTGATGAGAAATACGTTACCGAATATAAAGGGGCAAATTGGTATTTTTCGTCCGCTGAGCATTTATCAATGTTTAAAGAGAATCCTGAAAAGTACGCCCCACAATATGGCGGTTACTGCGCTTGGGCCGTTGCTGCGAAAAGCGACTTCGCTTCCGGTGACCCTAACCAGTGGAGTCTTATCGATGGCAAGCTGTATTTGAACTATAACGCTGATGTAAAAGCCGATTGGGATAAAGACCCACAAGGGTTTATCAAAAAAGGCGACCAAAACTGGCCCAAGCTGATCAACAAATAACACGAAGTGACTAAAATGAAAGCAACATTCATAAAATACATCCCCTCTTTATTCATTGCATTTATTTTCGTGCAATCGCTATTTTTTAAATTTTCGGGTTCGTACGAAACCCAATATATTTTTTCAACTCTGGGCACGTGGTCAGGCTTAGCTTGGTTTGGCCAATACGGTGCTTACTTGATCGGGACATTTGAGTTAATCGCCAGCATCCTTCTCTTTACTCGGTTGCACGGCTTAGCCGCTTTGTTGAGCATGGGTATTATGACGGGCGCGATTTTCTTCCATCTATTTACGCCATTGGGCGTTCCCATGCCAGTGTTTGATTCAGCGGGACAAGTGATTGGTGATGATGGCGGACAGCTCTTTATTCTTGCCTGTGTTGTCTGGCTTTCTAGCGGTTTTCTAGTCATTCGTGATACACGCTCAACAGACGGTATTCTAAACAAGATTCTACCAATAAATAGGGTTGCGCTATGACCTCCAGTCCGTTTCGTTTACCTCATGTCACGCCGTTTGGTTTTGGTGAGTCCGTTGTTGAATGGGCCACAGGGCTGGCTAAGCTTGATCGGCTGTATCAAAAGCGCCCCAAAGCGTTATCCAGCATAGAGTTTATGCGCTACACCTTAAGGTCCCTCGATATCGAGTACGACATTTCGTTGGGCAGCGTTGATACGATCCCAAAAGAAGGGCCTTTAGTGATTGTCGCTAACCACCCTCTTGGCGCCATTGAAGGCGTGATATTGGCAGAATTAGTTGGTTCTGTGCGCCCAGATGTCAAAGTATTAGCCAACGAAATGCTTAAGCGTTTGCCTGAAATCCGTGAGCTGTTTATTGGTGTAAATGTCTTTGGCGGCCAACAGGCCAAACTCACTAACAGCATGGCCATTCGTGAAGCACATAATCATTTGTCAAACGATGGCGTCTTGATTATTTTCCCTGCAGGTGAAGTGTCAACTTATGCCAAAGGCACTAAGCAACTCGTGGACATCGAATGGCGTAATTCAGTCGCCAAATTCGTTAAACAAAGCGGCGCGACGACCCTGCCGATATTTATTAACGGTAAAAACAGCCCCCTCTTTTATGGCGCAGGACGAGTCCATCCATTGCTCAGGACGGCGCTATTAGGGCGTGAATTGCTCAATAAAAAGTCGAAGCGTATTTCCATTTCCATCGGCCAGCCCATCCCTTTTTCGGAAGTCAGCGGTTTTGCTAATGACAAAGATATGGTGAGCTATTTTCGGCTGAATACCTACTTGATGAGCCCACAACAACAAACTGCGATGGAGCGGGGTGTCATGCCTCCAGATCAACCGATCATAGAAGCCATTGCACCGACGATTCTTGCGGAAGAAATTGCGTCCTTGCCTGAATCAGATTTTCTCTTGGAACAAGGAGACTATCAGGTATTCTGCTCGCCCACCGTTTCCATTCCAAACCTTATGCAGGAGATCGGCCGCATCCGTGAAGAAAGTTTCCGAGCAGTCGGCGAAGGAAGCGGCTTAGCCTGTGATATCGATGATTATGACGCCTTCTATCATCAGTTATTTGTCTGGCATAAGACTGACCAACAGATTGTCGGCGCTTACCGTTTGGGTATGGTTGATAAGCTGATAGAGGCTCATGGGCTGGAAGGTTTGTATTCAAGAAGCCTCTTTCACTACGATCAGGCGTTTATTGATACGCTAGACCACAGCATTGAAGTAGGCCGCTCGGTCGTTGCCGCTCCCTATCAAAAGAGTCTTAATTCTTTGTTGATGCTGTGGAAAGGCATTGCCACGTTTGTCTACCACAACCCTAAATATACTCATTTATTTGGCCCAGTGAGTATCAGCAATGACTACAGCTTGATTTCGAGACAATTGATTGCGGAAACCTTGTCGATTCACTACTACGATCAAGAGAAGGCAAGCCTGGTATCCCCTTCTTCTGCACTACGAAAAAGCGGAAACACGTTTTGGCAGCCAAACTTGTTGTCATCGCTCGCCAGTGTGACCTTATTATCAAAAGTGTTATCGCGATTAGATAAAGGGAAAGGCGTGCCTGTTTTGTTACGTCAATATCTAAAGATGAATGGCAAGTTGGTTTGTTTTAACGTCGACCCTGCGTTTCATAACTGCTTGGACGGGCTCATCGTAGTCAATCTTAAAAACGTGCCCCTCAGCACACTATCTAAATACATGGGTAAAGACGAAGCGCAAACGTATTTATCGGACTGTTTATAAGTTTTCGCGTGTACTTGGTAACAATACCATCAGTAATAGTACCTCCAGTATTTCAAAGATAAAAAAATCCCCTGTTGAGACTGATCTCAACAGGGGATTTTTGCTAACAGGCGAAAAGCGCAATTTATTAATTGATTGAAGCGCGTGCGCGAGAGTGTTTGTCTTCTAATTCTGGGTTATCAGTTTTCAGAATTTCAACGTTGAACTCAACATCTAGGTATTCGCTGTCAAAGCCATGAGCGTTATCATTCTTTGGCGTTGCGTCAACCACCAATTCATCACGAGTCGCAAAAGCGAAGTCATCGTAAGTGTATGCATCGCCCGCCAAGTTAATCTGAGTGGTAAGATGCTTGTAACCTGGTTTAGATACAAAGTAGTGAATGTGAGCTGGACGGTTACCGTGACGACCAAGGCTCTGAAGTACTTTGATTGTGTTACCTTCTGGTGGAACACCGTAGCCGTTTGGCACGATACTACGAGCACGGTAGCAGCCGTCTGCATCCGTAATCACTCGACGACGTAGGTTGAATTCACTTTGTGTTGGATCAAAGTAAGAGTAACCACCTTTAGAGTCAGCGTGCCATAGGTCAACCACCGCACCCGCTACAGGGTTGCCATCTTCATCCAATACTTTACCGTGAAGCCACATGCCTTGACCTGGAGATTGGCCATCGTCCATACGTGTTTCACCCTCAGAAATTGGCGCATTCTCTACATAGAGAGGGCCTTCGATAGTACGTGGCGTACCACCTGCTAGGCCTGCAGCTTCATCTTTAGCGTCTTCACGAATATCTAGGAAATGATCGAAACCTAAGCCTGGAGCAAGCAACACGGCTTCTTTGGTTGTGCCAAGGTCGTTTAGATAATGTACACCTTCCCAAAACTCATCAGGCGTAATATCTAGATCTTCGATCATTTTGTATAGATCGGAAACTAGACGATAAACGATTTCTTTCATACGTGGATTGCCTTGGTCTTTATCCAAGCCAGCCACTTTTTTCAATAACATTTGTACTGCTTCTGTTTGAATTGTTTTAACAGTCATTTCAATCTCTCCGCTTCTATGTGCCATCACAGCACTTTTATTAAATGTTGTTTTTGTTCTAAATAGTTAGCGCTATTTTATGGAAGAAGGATGTTGACATAAGGCTGTCACTTCCATCGTCATAAAAGGGTACAAAGGCAAGCCAGTGAGGACTTCATGCAAATGAGCGTTGTCTCTTACATCAAATATACTCACATTTGAGTACTGTCCAACGACACGCCATAAATGGACCCAAATCCCAGCTTTTTGCAATTCTTGCGAATAATTCTTTTCCTTCAACTTGATAGCGTCCGCTTCTGCAGCAGGCAGGTCTTTAGGAATATTCACCGTCATTTCAACTTTAAAAAGCATGTTCATTTCCTCATAATTGTTTGCGTTGGTGCTGTGTTATTTGCGTCGATAAAGCGCAAGCTTCTCTTCGTCAATTTCAATCCCTAAACCGGGTAAATCAGGAACATCTACACCATTGTTGTGGTAGCGAAGCGGTTGTTTGATTATGTCATCTTGTAAAAGAAGAGGACCAAACATCTCACTACCCCAATGCAATTTCGGTAACGTAGACCAAGCGTGAATCGAGACCGCTGTGCCAATAGAGCCTTCTAATAGAGTGCCGCCGTATAGTTCCAGCCCCGAAGCGGATGAAACCGTTGCGGCATAGAGAGCCTCAATAGGGCCGCCTGATTTCGCAATTTTTAGAGCGATCGAACCGTTAAAGCCTCGATGAGCTAATTGATACACATCTGACGCGTCGGCTACCCCTTCATCGGCCAAAATTGGGATGTTAAATTTTTGCGACAATCGCGCTAACGCATCCCAATCTTTCGCAGGAGTGGGCTGCTCAACTAAATCCACGCCCGCCTCTTGAAGTGCAGCCATACCTTTAGTGGCAGTGGATTCATCCCATGCTTGATTCACGTCGACTCGAACACTTGCGCTATTGCCTAACGCCGCTTTGATAGCTGCCACATGAGCCACATCATCGTTGACATGTCGAGAACCGATTTTAAGTTTGAAATCACAGTGGCGACCGCTTGCGATCAGCGCTTTGGCTTCTGCAATGTCTTTGTCTGTGTCACCTGAAGCCAACACCCATAAACAAGGAATATGCTGGTGAATAGCGCCGCCTAATAACGTAGAAACTGGGACGTTTAAATGTTTACCCTGTAAATCCAACAGTGCGGTTTGTAGTGCGGATTTGGCAATCATATTGCCACGTACGGACATATTTATACGCTGGATAAGCGATTTAATACTGTGTAGAGGCTGACCAATCAGCAAAGGAGCGAGATACGTATCGATGTTCGTTTTGATACTTTCTGGGCTTTCTGGACCATACGCCAAACCGCCAATTGTGGTCCCCTCACCTAAGCCTTCTCGGCCTTGATCATCCTTAATACGGACAATCACCATGGTTTGAACAGCCATAGACGTCATGGATAGTTTATGAGGTCGGATGGTAGGAATATCCACAAGCATTGTTTCAATGTGGGCAATTTTAGATGTCATGCTAAGTGCGTCCGTTTATTGTTTTTACTTACGATAGACCCCGGTAAAATCCTTCACAAATATCAATTTGGTTGCACGTAATACCTTTAAAGTATGGGAACCGTGAAGCGTCCGAATAGACGCCCATCGCTCCTCGACGTCACCTTTTATCGAAGAGCGATAGGTAGTCATTTAGCTCTAAAGGTTCTCTTGTTCAGCCTTTACCATCTCTTTTAACAATCGCCGCACCTTAACGGGCGCTGCGTCGCTGGTAAGGAGCACTGGGTTCAGGCTGAATAGATCTGATGTCCCCATCTCTTTGTGAACTGCATCTAACACTGGACCATCTTCTGCGACAAATGCTTCATGCATCGCTTTGATCTTCATTTCGTTGTATTCAGCGTCGTCCTCAATATGATTACGACGTGTGGCAAAGAAGTAATGGGTATAGTTCTGAGAGCCAGGGGTACTGGTATGAAGATCATACTGACCAACAGTATGATCTAGATCTAAAGCGCCTTTATCTTGATTTGCACCAACAGACAATTGGATATTGGCCGGTGGTGTCCATGTGATATCAAAGAAATGATCAGCTTCATCATCGGGCTTAGATAGATACTGATTAAAAATCAGCATAGCGGGCTTCTGCACCCACTCCCATCGCGCTGAAAGACTCCGCTCACCTTCTCTAATCTGAGGCACTTTGGGCGACAACTGCCCTCGGGTGGTAATAATATCGCCGTGCAAATGATCAATGTGACTCAAATCCATAACGTTATCAGTAATCAATTCGTAATGGCATTCACGAGGCATATAGGTGTAGCCTACGGAATTAGGATGTCCTTCCACTAACGGACTAAAATCAGGTAATAGAGAAGGATCAGCCGTTTTTTCACCCATCCAAATCCAGATAAAGCCGTACTTTTCAATGATCGGATAAGAGCGCACTTGTGCTGCTGCTGGTATGCGATTATTTCCATGGGGGTTGTGGTTACATTTGCCCTCACAGTTGAATTTCAACCCATGGTAAGCACAAACTATGTTGTCCCCCTCTCTTCGTCCCATGCTAAGCGGTACAAAACGATGCGGACAACGATCTTGCATCGCAACCGCTGTACCATCTTCGGTACGGTAAATCAGCACTGAAGTATCTAATAATGTACGACTAAATAACTCTTCCGTACCCACTTCAGTAGACAAGGCTGCAACGTACCACACATTTGTTAGGTAAGGACTTTTATTCATTGAAGTCATAAGTTCTCTCTCTTTTATTGTTGTTTTACAGAAGTATTTCATTTCAAGAATGGCTGACTGGCGAGCCAGCGTAGGCGGCTAAGATACGTTAGCCATTGGACAATTAGGTCCAAATTCTGATTATCCTAATGGTTGGCTTTTACTAAATATCCAACACTAAGGTTTGACTGTGTGAGCGCGAGCAACAGGGTGTAAACTGATTATTCTGTTTCTTCTCTGCCTCAGATTGAAACATGTCTCGGTGATCGGGAATCCCTTCCAAAACTGGAATCATGCAAGATCCGCAAATACCTTGTTCACACGACAGGGCAATATCAATTCCGTGGTCAAGTAATGTTTGTGCAACAGTTTGATCAGCTCCAACCTCAATTACTTTGTCACTTCTTTGAAGGCGAATTTCAAATATGCTTTCTTGACCAATCGTCTCACTTTTCTTCATATTGAAGCGTTCGAAATGAATACGATCAGCAGACCAACGCTGCTTAACTGCAATATCATTGATCCAGTTAATAAAACCCGATGGGCCACAGCAATATAGATGCGTGGTCAACTCAGCATCAAAGATAAGCGCTTCTGCATCGATTTTCTGATTTGCGTCATTAAAATAGAAACTTACTCGGTCCGCCCAAGGCTTATCCAAAAGAGTGTTTAAAAATGCTGCTTTCGATTCTGAGCGGCAGGCGTAGTGAAGCTCAAAACTCTTACCAGACTGATAAAGAGATTCGGCCATCGCAAAGATAGGTGTGATGCCAATTCCTCCAGCAAAAAGTAGGGCGTGTTCAGAGTCAACCAAAGGAAAATAGTTGCAAGGCACTGAAATTAACAACTCATCACCTTGTCTTAGTTCCCAATGGATATAGGCGGAGCCGCCACGACTATTGGGATCCAATAAAATGCCCAATTTATATACCCCTACTTCGTCTGGGGCATTGGTCAAAGAGTATTTTCTAGTGATGCCATTAGGAAGTTTGACGTCAATGTGGGCCCCAGCTTCGACTGGGGGCAGTATCTCACCCTGAATCGCTTTCAGTTCAAGACCCAAAATATCTTCTGCTAAAAGATATTTTTTATGTACAGCAACTTGTAACCAAGAGTTAGCCATACGAGTACTCCTTTATATTTTTATTTTTATCGTTTTGGGTGCCATACGATGCGTTTGAGACTGGCACTCATATAAAAAGATTAGAGCGAAAGATGTGCCAGTTTTACAAAATCATGAATAACTATCTGTTTTATATAGGGTTTATGAATATTTACTGTAACTGTAGAAGTGTGACAGGGAGTATTTTGTTACTCAAATGGAGAAAATTTTATCTATCTATAACGTGTTTTTTCTGCTATTGCTGAAAATTAACTGTGGAGATAACAATGAATAAAAATAATAAAACCTTGCATAACATAAATGAGACGATCGACGACGATGTACTGGCACAGTACTTAAGATTCACACCGGACAGCGGGCATATCCATCTATTCGATCAACGGATGCTACTCATGCACTGTTTTTCGATGACGTCATTAAGACAAGAGTTAATTGAGCGCTTGGGTCTCGACAAAACTCGTGAGATATTCACTCGAATCGGTTACCAGCAAGGTGTTGAAGATGGTCGTTGCTTGCGACAATATGAAGGAGGAAACTTAAAACACACCATGGCATTAGGGCCAAGGTTGCGTGAAATAGAAGGCTTCATACACAACCAAGCAGTTAACCGAATGGCATTTAATACAGATACAGGGGAATTTTATGGGGATTATTATTGGCAATCTTCATGGGAAGGTGAAGCTCACCACAAACACTTCGGTATAGGGGGTAAGCCAGCGTGTTGGATGATGACTGGGTATGCAAATGGTTTTACGACGACTATGATGGGACGCCCAATTATCTGGCGTGAAGTTGAATGTGTTGCAATGGGACATTCTCGTTGTCGCGTAATCGGTCAGCCTCTAGAAGAGTTCGAAGATACCGAGCACGATCTTTCCTTTATGAAGCTCGAAAGTTTCGTATCAGCGCCAGGCAAAACTATTCCCTCTAGCGATACACTCTGTATAGATCAGCCTGAGACAACGGAGCCCTTGCCGGAGCTAGTAGGTGTTTCAGCGCCATTTAATGCCGCAATTCATTTACTTAAACGGGTTGGCTCAACCGATGCGACTGTATTACTAAACGGCGAGAGTGGCGTTGGTAAAGAACGCTTTGCCAAGACCTTACATGCTATTGGTAAACGCGCTGACGCCCCCTTTATATCTATTAACTGTGCTGCAATCCCTCACGACCTAGTTGAAGCGGAACTATTTGGTGTAGAAAAAGGTGCATACACTGGCGCTACTGTTTCTAGACATGGTCGCTTTGAAAGGGCTAATGGCGGGACTTTGTTCTTAGATGAAATTGCCAGCCTGCCTCTGTCTGCTCAAGGGAAGCTGTTACGGGTGTTACAAGAAGGAGAAGTTGAGCGTTTAGGCGGTAGCGAGATCATCAAAATTGATGTTCGTATCGTCGCTGCGGCTAACCGGAACCTCCGCGAGGAAGTGCGCGAAGGAAGATTTCGTGAAGATTTATTCTTTCGCCTCAACGTCTTTCCAATTGATATTCCTGCTTTACGCGAGCGACGTGAAGATATTCCTTTATTGATGAATGTATTCGTGAAGCGTTATTCCGCTCGGTTCAACAAGAAAATAAATGGCATCACTCAAGCTGCTCATGCTGCACTTTGGGCCTACGGATGGCCTGGCAATGTTCGAGAGCTGGAAAACATCGTCGAACGCGGTGTAATCATGGCCGACAACGGCGATAATTTAGACGTTTATCACTTATTTTCTGGCGGCGAGCAAATTGATGATGTTCTTTTTAGGCTTGGTCAAGATGGTCTTCTACATAAGACCCTTCCTACTAAAGACTTTGACGATAGAACTACAGAACAAATGATTGAAAACCTAATTGAATCAAAAGGTTCACTTGAAGCCGTAGAAAATATGGTATTAACATATGCCTTAGAACGCAGCAAAGGAAATATTTCGGCAGCAGCACGTTTGCTAAAAATGCGACGAGGACAGTTCGAATACCGCCTAAAAAACATGCAGAAATTGCAACACCAACTACCGAAAAATTCATCTGGCTCAAAAAAACACTAATTAAAAGAAGACCATAAAATGGAGTTTCGACATTTACGCTATTTCTGTGCGGTGGCAGAAGAGAAAAACCTGACTCGCGCTGCTGAAAAACTGTTTATTGCTCAGCCCCCTCTAACGCGTCAAATTAAGCAGTTAGAAGAGGATGTGGGTGCGCAATTGTTCCATCGTCATTCACGAGGACTAACACTGACGCCGGCGGGAGAATACTTCTGGCAACAAGCTAAGCAAATGTTGGCGAAGGCAGACATGGTCGTTGAAAATACTTGCCGCATCGCAGAAGAACAAAAGGCCGTATTCAGTATAGGCTTTGTGCCGTCTGTCTTTTATGGCCAGTTACCGTCTCTGGTTAGGGATTTGCGCCAACAGACTAACGCGAATATTTTGCTGCACGATTTAAAAACAGGCGAACAAATAGAAGCGTTAAAAACGGGAAAGATCGACATCGGTTTCGGTCGTTTGATGATTCCAGATGAACAAGTAGAACAAGCCATTTTGTTTCAGGAACCCTTGTTGGTCGCCTTGCATGTTGGTCACCCGCTCCTAGAGCAAGGCGAACCAACACTAGAGGATTTAGCGAAGATACCGATGATTCTATATCCCGCCAGCAAGGCAGCAACCCCAACCTTTGCCGATATCTGTACCTCTTTATTTACTAGTCGAGGGCTCACGACTAAAGTGACGCAACAAGTGAATGATCTACAAACGGCATTGGGGTTGGTAGCGTCCGAAATGGGGTTTACGCTAGTGTCCGAACAGGTTCGCCACTTCGGACGCGATGATGTGGTGTTCATGCCTTTACAAGACAAGTCTATTACGTGTCCGGTTATATTCAGTCGGCGCAAAGAGCCCATGGATACCATCACTACGCTGGCCGTTAAAATTCTTAAGAATTTAGTCAAGCAGCGCCAAGGCGGAATCTAGCTTTTACAACACACCATCGATTATTTCGTATGCAGTCGAATCTGTTCCGCGGCGTCTTGCAGTACTGGCAAACACTCTTCTATCAAAGTTTGATGGCTGACACGCGATGCATTGGTACTCAGGTTGATTGCACCAAGCAAGGTTCCATCAAACGTAAAAGCAGGCACGGCTAATGATCGCAAACCAAGATCTAACTCCTGATCGACCACACAATAGTTTTGTTCATTCACACGACTAAGTTCATGCTCCAAAACCAACTTATCGGTAATGCTGTGCTGCGTATAGGCATTCAGAGAGATATTGTTTAGCCACTCGTTTTGTTCGTCTGTTGGCAACTTAGCTACCAACATACGCCCCATCGACGTATACGCGGCTGGCAACCGAGTGCCAGCACTTAGCGTGATAGACATCAAACGATGGGCGGCAGGCGAGCGGACGACATACATGATGTCCTGATTATCCAACACGGCAAGCGACGAAGACTCGCCTAATCGCGCGGTTATATCATGTAAATAGTGCTCTACTACTTTGAGATGATCATTACTAACATTGTAAGCATAACTTAGAGAAAGCACTTTAGGCGTTAGCATAAACTTGCGCCCTTCTCGTTTAATATATCCCAACGCATGTAGAGTGAGTAGGAAACGTCGGGCTTTGGCCCTATCCATGCCAGTTTGCTCAGCCACCTCGGACAGTGTCATCTCTTTGTGCTGTGGGTCGAATGACATAATTACATCCAACCCTGAAGCCAATGCACCCACATAATCACGATGATCCGGTGACAGCTTTTCCTCACTCATACCCAGTTTTCTCATTACCATTAATAACCCCGCCATTATTTCTGATTCGTTACACGCCTACCAGAGGCGATGCGCCTTTTCATTCCATTTTTTGTCCAAGTCAAGATAAAAAAGACAAATTATCAATTTTGACTTGACCGAGAAACTTGGATTGTTTTATCTTGTTCGCATTACAAACTTATATTCGTATAACGAACAGGATACATTATGACTAAGTTTATGACACTAAAAGACGCTGTCGCGACCTATATCAAAGATGGTGACACCATTGCTCTTGAAGGTTTCACCCACCTAATTCCTTTCGCTGCTGGGCATGAAATCATCCGTCAGAAAAAGCGTGACCTGTCTCTCATTCGCATGACGCCAGATCTGATTTATGACCAATTAGTCGGTGCTGGTTGTGTACGCAAACTGACGTTCTCTTGGGGCGGAAACCCAGGTGTTGGCTCTCTTCACCGCGTTCGTGATGCCATTGAGCATGATTACCCTTGTAAATTGGAAACGGTTGAACACAGTCATGCCGCGATGGCCAATGCTTATGAAGCCGGTGCCGCTGGCCTACCGCTTGCCGTTTTTCGCGGCTACGTGGGCAGTGAGTTACCAGACGTCAATAAAGAAATTGCCACCATTACCTGCCCTTTCACAGGCGAGCAGCTGGCTGCCATCCCAGCCATCAAGCCTGATGTGGGCGTTATTCATGCTCAAAAAGCAGACCGAGCAGGCAATGTGTTGATCGAAGGAATTATTGGCGTTCAGAAAGAAGTGGTTCTGTCAGCTAAAAACAGCATCGTTACCGTTGAAGAGATTGTCGATGATTTGAATGTCACACCAAACGCTTGCGTTTTGCCAGCTTGGACAGTCGATGCGATTGCAGTCGTGCCAGAAGGCGCGAAACCTTCTTATACGCTTGGTTACTACGATAGAGACAACAATTACTACAAACAATGGGACAACATCAGTCGTGATAGAGACACGTTCAACCAATGGTTGGAATCCCATGTGTTTGGTGAAGGAGAGGCTTAATATGACTACACATAACGATTCAGTCGAATACACTTCCGCTGAGATGATGACCATTACCGCAGCGCGCGCTTTACGCAATGACATGACTTGTTTTGTCGGGATTGGGCTGCCAAGTGAAGCGGCCAACGTAGCACGCTTGACGCACGCGCCAGACGTGACCTTGATCTACGAATCAGGCACGTTACAAACCAAGCCCGATGTGTTGCCATTATCGATTGGTGATGGTGAACTGTGCGAGTCGGCACTGGCGACCGTTTCTGTTCCAGAAATGTTCCGTTATTGGCTACAAGGCGGACACATCGATGTCGGCTTTTTGGGTACCGCACAGATTGACCGTTTCGCGAACTTAAATACGACCGTCATCGCAGCCAATCATCCTGACAGCGGTAAAAGTGGCGCACACAGTTATGCCAACCCTAAAGTCCGCTTACCTGGTGGCGGTGGAGCCCCTGAAATCTCTACCAATGCGAAAGAAGTCTTTATTACCGTTAAACATTCAAAACGCACGTTTGTAAAAGACGTAGATTTCATTACTACCGTAGGTTTTGGCCGCGATGGTAAAGGTCGCGATAATCGCCCGACCATTGGTCGAGGACCAAGCGTAGTAATTACTGATCTTTGTATTTTGAGACCTGATCCTGAGACCAAAGAACTGATTGTAACGAGCCTACACCCTGGCACTACAAAAGAAGATGTTATTGAAGCGACGGGTTGGGAAATCAAATTTGCCGACACGCTTGAAGACACACCTGCGCCAAGCGAAAAAGAGCTGACGATATTACGTGAGCTGAAAGCGCGAACAGCAAAAGCACACAGTGCGCAGGGGGCAAAATGACTTCTGTTTACATTTGTCATCCTAAACGTTCGGCCGTTGGCCGTTATGCAGGGTCACTAGCTGCTGTCCGTCCAGACGATATGCTGGCTCAAGTCATTCAAGCTGTCCTCAAAGACGCGCCAGATCTTGACCCTGCTGCCATTGATGACGCTATTTTTGGCTGTGCCAACCAATCTGGTGAAGACAATCGGAACGTGGCGCGCATGGCCACTCTTCTATCCGGAATGCCCTATAGCGTATCCGCGACAACAATAAACCGCTTATGTGGATCCGGAATGGACGCGGTAGGCGCTGCGTTTCGTGCCATTCAAGCGGGCGAAGCTGACTTGATGCTCGCTGGTGGTGTTGAGTCCATGTCGCGTGCGCCATTCGTGATGGGAAAACCAAACGCGGCGTTCGACAGACAACAAACACTCGAAGACACCACCATGGGTTGGCGCTTTATTAACCCTGTTTTGAAAGGGTTGTATGGCACTGAAACCATGCCAGAAACGGCAGAAAACCTTGCAGAGCGCTACAACATAACACGCGAGCAGCAAGACCAATTCGCATTGCGCTCTCAGCAAAAAGCCAAAGCGGCGCAGGAAGAAGGTCGTTTTGCAGAAGAAATCACGCCCATCACGATCCAACCTAAGCGCGGCGATCTGATTGTGGTGGATCAAGACGAGCACATACGCCCGAATACCACCTTGGAAGACTTAGCCAAACTGAAAGCTCCGTTTCGTAAGAATGGTTCAGTAACAGCGGGCAATGCTTCTGGCATCAACGATGGTGCTGCCGCAATGTTAATTGCTAATGAAGAAGCGGTTAAAAACCACAAGTTAGAACCGTTAGCAAAAATCATCGGCATGGCGACCGCTGGTGTTGAGCCAACCGTAATGGGAATCGGTCCTGTACCTGCGGTTAAGAAATTATTGAAGCGCACTGGCCTTTCTCTTGCCGATATGGATGTCATCGAATTAAATGAAGCCTTCGCGGTACAAGGGTTAGCCTGCATGCAAGAGTTGGGACTAGCCGCTGATGACGAACGCATTAATCCTAATGGTGGCGCAATCGCTCTTGGACATCCATTAGGTATGTCAGGTGCTCGCCTATTACAATCCGCCGCGATGCAATTAAAACGCACGGGCGGACGCTATGCCCTGTGCACCATGTGTATTGGCGTTGGTCAAGGTATAGCCATGCTGATCGAACGGAGCGACATGTAATGAAGAAGTTATTTTTTACCTTTGAAGGCGATAGTCATAAACCGGTAATAGTTCTTGGCCATCCTTTGGGTATGAACAGCCGAGTTTGGGATGGGCTCATGCCCGAACTATTGAAGCAATATCGAGTGATTCGCTGGGATCTGCCAGGGCATGGACTAAGTGACTCTCTTGAACCAAGTGCTTCTCCGTTAGCAGCCAATGCATTGGTCAGTCCGTTGATTGAAAAATGCGATGAACTGGGTATCGAGAAATTCCACTATGTTGGAACGTCCATTGGCGGCATGATTGGCCAGCAACTAGTGACTCAATACCCAGAGCGTTTGTTAAGCGCCACGTTAACCAATACTGGAGCCAAAATTGGCAGCAAAGAGGCGTGGCTCACACGCCAAAAAGATGTCATGGACCAAGGGTTGGAGAAGATGGCCGCGACCTTGGTAGTACGCTGGTTTAGTGAGCACAGCATTCAAACCAACCCATCCTTGGCAGGCTTTTGGCAGAAGCAATTAGCTCAAGTAGATGATTACAGCTATGGTGCACTCTGTGAATGGCTCGGCAATATGGATCTTACCGAAGATCTAGGGCCTTGTTCGTTGCCCGTTACATTAATTTGTGGTGAAAAGGATGTCGCAACCACACCCGAATTAATGCAAACACTTGCTTCGTTAATGCACGTTAAAACGCTAGAAATCATCAATAACGTTGGCCATGTGCCATCGGTTGAATCGCCTAATGAGCTGATAGCTCTGCTTAACAGTTCATTAGCGAATTAGTGTTTAGTTGGCCTGGGGGGGACTGCCCTCCCCCTTGGGCCTTCTTCCTTCAAAAGAGCCAACCGGCTCAAAACAGTTACAAAAAAACCGCTTACATACGCCACCAACAAGTTGTTTTTGATGCGCTGAAACGCCTCGTAATCCACCCTCTCATACCGCTTCCTACTACTTAAAACCTAACCGCTAAAAATGGCAAAGAGTGACATTCTTTTGGCACCGATTGCCAAGCCTCTCTTACCTCTGCGGTGTTTAATGAAAAGTCATAATAAAAGCATAAGGAGAGGAACATCTAATGAAAGAGTTTGATTACATTATCGCTGGCGCAGGGTCCGCGGGTTGTGTCGTCGCAGCACGTCTAATCGAAGCCAACGCAGGATCCGTCCTGTTACTAGAAGCCGGTGAAAAAGACAGCAGTTTATTTCATAAAATCCCCGCTACGGTTGTGAAAGTTTTCCAACAAAAATCTTGGCCTTACATGACACTCCCGCAAACGGAGTGTGGTAACCGTGAAATGCTCATCGCACAAGGTAAAGTCTTGGGTGGAGGTAGTTCAGTAAACGGCATGATCTATATTCGTGGGCAAAAAGAAGACTACGATGATTGGAAAAGCGTCTGGGGATGCGAAGGTTGGGGCTATGAGGATGTGTTACCGTTTTTCAAACGAGCCGAAGCTAATGAAAGCCTTGGTGACACCTATCATGGCGAGAACGGTGCCGTTCCCGTCAGTGAAAACCGATATCGTCATCCATTAACACAAACGTGTATTCGCGCATGTCAGCAAATGGGCCTGCCTTACACCAATGACTTTAATGGCGCATCACAAGAAGGCACAGGTTTTTATCAAACCACCACAAAAAATGGCGAACGTGCGAGCACCGCGCAAACTTACCTTAAATCCGTAATCAATAATCCGAACCTAACGGTTTTGACCGATGCCCTCGTTCACAAGGTAGATATCGATGGCGATGTTGCCAAAGGGGTTGTTTATTCAATCAAAGACGGAGAAGCGATTACGGCCAAAGCGCGCAAAGAAGTGATCATTAGTTCTGGTGCGTTTGGCAGCCCGAAAATTCTTATGCTGTCTGGCATTGGCCCAGCGGAACACCTAAAAGCGATGGGCATTGAACCGAAGATAGATCTTCCTGTAGGTAAGAACTTCCACGATCACCAGCACATGTCGATCAATGCGACCACGAAAGAAGACATCAGTATTTTCAATGAAGATAAAGGCTTATCGGCCATGAAACATATGATGCAGTGGATGACAACTCGCTCTGGCCTACTCACCAGTAACATTCTAGAAGGCGGTGCCTTTATTGATAGTGAAAATGTGGGCCGCCCTGACATTCAATTCCACTTCCTTCCGTTGCTCGATAATTTTGACAACACCCCTGGCGAAAAGCCCGAAGCAGAAGGTCATGGTGTTTCGATCAAAGTAGGTCATTTACGCTCTAAATCCCGTGGAGAAGTTCGTCTAAAGTCGAATAATCCAAAAGACTTGGTCGAGATTGACGCTCAAATTTTGTCTCACCCTGATGATGTGAAAAACCAAATTCGCGCGGTTCAAATGGGTCTAAAAGCCATGGATCAGCCCGCGCTAAAAAGCATTATCAAAAAAGTGGTGGAGCCAAACAATATTGCCATCGATGACACAGATGCATTGGAAACCTTTGTACGCCAAAACATCAAAACCGTCTACCACCCAGGTGGAACCTGCAAGCTAGGCTCGTCTAATAGTGACTCCGTCATTGACTTAGAGCTGAAAGTTCACGGCACTAAAAACCTTCGCGTCGTAGATCTCTCTATTTGTCCGCAAGTGCCAAGTGGTAACACCAACGCCGTCGCCATGATGATTGGCGAACGTGGTGCGCACTTCACACTAAATTCTTCCAATTAAGGAGCGATAACACTATGTCAGACATTCCATTATTAGATGCTACCCAAGCTTTTTTGAAACAAGACCAAGGCCAATTCATTAATGGTCAAACAAAAGCCTCTAGCGATAACACCTTCGATGTTATTAACCCTTCTACGGAAGCCGTTATTGCGAAAATCCACAGTGCAACCACTGAAGAAGTCGAGGCAGCTATTGAGTCCTCTTATCAAGCTTTTAAAGGCACTTGGGGGAAAACGGCGCCTTATGCGCGCGGTGTTGTCCTCAATAAATTGGCCGATTTGATTGAGCAAAACGGTGAAGAAATTGCACAACTAGAAACCTTGTGCAGCGGCAAATCCATCCACCTTTCGCGCATGTTTGAAGTGCAACAGAGTGCTATGTTTTTACGCTACTTCGCTGGCTGGAGCACCAAAATAAATGGTGAAACCATGACGCCGTCGTTCCCTTCTATGCAAGGTGAAGAATACAGTGCCTTCACTCGCAGAGAAGCCATTGGCGTGGTTGCTGGTATTTTACCTTGGAACTTTTCAGTGATGATTGCCTGTTGGAAAATCGGTGCAGCACTTTGTACTGGTTGTACCATTGTCCTCAAACCAAGCGAGTTCACACCGCTGACTATTCTGCGCATTGCTGAATTAGCCAAAGAAGCGGGCGTACCAGATGGCGTTCTGAACATAGTCAATGGTAAAGGCGATGTGGGTAGCCAGCTTATTCAGCACGCTAAAGTTCGTAAAGTCTCTTTTACTGGCTCTGTCGAGACAGGCAAAAAAATTAGCGCAACTGCCTCTGCTGATCTGACTCGCTGCACGTTAGAGCTGGGCGGCAAAAACACCGCTGCGATTTTAAAAGATGCGGATATTGATCGTGTTGTCGGCGGGCTTTTCCAGTTAGGGTACATCCATCAAGGCCAAGTCTGTGCCGCACCAGAGCGTGTTTATGTGCACTCATCTCGTATTGAGGAATTAACCACTAAACTCGCCCAAACGTTAAGCGAAGCCAAAATTGGCTCTCCACTAGATGAAAGCGTTTATTTCGGTCCGCTCTCTAACGAACCGCAATTCAAAAAAGTATGCGAATACTTAGACGTAGCGCACAAAGAAAGTCGCGTGTTACACGGCGGTAAAGCCATTGCGGGTAAGGGTTTCTTTGTTGAACCTACGATAGTGCAAGCGTCCAGTGTCGATGAAACGCTCATGCAAGAAGAGACATTTGGCCCAATTATCAGCTTTATGCCCTATGAAGACGAAGATGAGCTTATTGATTTAATCAATAACACGCCTTTTGGTTTAAGTAGCAGTATTTGGACGAATAACTTATCCCAAGCAATGCGTATGATCCCCAAAATCGAATCTGGTACAGTTTGGGTCAACATGCATTCTATTCTTGACCCTTCCGTACCATTTGGGGGCACAAAACAATCTGGTGTCGGCCGAGAGTTTGGTCGTGAGTTCATTAATGACTACACCGAAGTCAAATCCGTCATCATGTGCTACTAAAACTAGGGAGTTTCCTGTAAAAGACTAGTACTTGACATCATGTGAATTTAGTTGGAACAATACTTGCTAAAAAAGTTTACATTTCAACTAAATTCGCATGACTCTTTAGGCTCTTATCATCAATAAGTCGAGAACCCAAAGAGCCTTGCATAAAGGGAGAAAGAAATGCTCGACTTAGACCTCTGGGAACATTCGGTTCATTCTATTTGTGGCAATTTCGACACTCAGCCACATCGTAATCTCCCCTTTATCGGCAATATGAGACTCGACAATCATAACGGTTTAGAGATTGCTCATATCGCGACGAATGCAGAAAAGATCATCCGTTCTAAGTCTACCTGCCAAGACGACAAACACTATTTTGTCATCCTACAAAAGAAAGGTTCTATGGGCTTCTCTTGGTCAAACGATAACGATCTATTGCTACCGGGCGAAATCGCCCTGATTGATTCGTCGCTGCCTTACGACATGCACCCTCAAGGTCTCATTGAACAAATGTCAGTGCATTTACCCAAAGCACATGTCGACACGCTATTTTCTAAACACGCCCAACATCGTATTACCAAAATTCGTCAAAATCGTTCCAGTAGTCAAATATTAGCGACGATGCTGCGTCAATTGGCGAATACAGACACGAATCATTGTTCGCTTCAAGAGGATGGGCAAGCGCTACAAGAGGCAATCAGTGCGTTAATCAAACCTTCTCTTGAGCCACTGATGAGCGATTCCGCCTCGTCGATTAGAGAGCAAGCTAAACAGCATATTTTGCGGCTTTTATCCGATGAAAACCTCAGCCCAGATTACATTGCGAAAAAGATGAATATCTCCAAACGGTCCCTTTATCGACTCTTTTCAGAAGAAGACCTGACTGTCGCCCAGTTTATTTTGCAAATGCGTATTGAGAAATGCTGTGAAGACTTAAACGCCGCCGACGCGATGGAATATCCGTTATCCATAACCGAAGTGGCCTATCGCTGGGGCTTTTCTGACGCATCACAATTGTCTCGCGCCTTTAAACGGGTGAAAGGTGTATCACCAAGCCAGTGGCGACAAAACCAGTCATAACGTGCGACGAGCACAATGCCCAGCTCTGTACCGTAAACACAGTGTTTGAGACGATCATACATGTACATTCGTCAATGCATTGCGCTCGTTCTGTCCCCCCTCAATCGTTTTCATTTCCAATCCCCACCAATTATTGAACACTTGTTCTGCAAGAACTTGCGTTCGATGTCGCGAAAGTCCAATACGCATTAAAACTAGAGGACTAGCATGAATACCATGATCAATCCTGATGAAGATTTTTTTTACTGAGTACCCCCCTCATTAATAAAAACAGACATCAGGAGGAGGCAAAAAATAACAATTAACTATCTTGGAGTATTCTATGACTGACTCTACAAAAATCGATTTTATCTACCTTTCTGAACCAGACATGATTAAAGCGGGTGTCACAGATATGGCAGGCTGTGTAGACACCATGGAAGAGATGTTTCAACTTCTCTACAAAGGTGATTATCGTATGGCAGGGCCAAACAGCGACTCTCATGGCGCAATGATCACCTTCCCTGAAGAGCCTGAATTCGAAACCATGCCAAAGCACTCCCCTGATCGCCGTTTAATGGCGATGCCAGCATACTTGGGCGGCAACTTTCAAACATGTGGTGTGAAATGGTATGGCTCTAACATTGCCAACCGCGAAAAAGGCTTACCTCGTTCGATCCTAATGTTTACTTTGAACGATGCTGATACAGGTGCTCCGTTGGCACATATGTCAGCAAACTTACTGTCAGCCTACCGTACTGGCGCTGTACCAGGCGTTGGTGCTCGTCACTTGGCTCGTAAAGATTCCAAAGTCATTGGTCTACTTGGACCTGGCGTTATGGGTAAAACCTCTGTCGCTGCTTTTATGGCGGTATGCCCAGAGCTGGATACGATTAAAATCAAAGGTCGTAGTCAGAAAAGCCTTGATAACTTCATTGCATGGCTAAAAGACACCTACCCTCAAATTTCTAACATCCAAATCGTTGACACTCTAGAAGATGTCGTTCGCGATGCAGACATCGTGACTTACTGTAACTCTGGTGAGACAGGTGACGTGTCTGCTTACCCAGAAGTTAAACGTGAGTGGGTAAAACCCGGCGCGTACCTTTCAATGCCCGCTTACTGTCGCCTAGACGAAGCCATGGAACAAGACGACGTTAGAAAAGTGGTGGATAACCCTGGCCTATACGAAGCATGGTATGAAGAAGTCCCTAAACCAGCGCATAAATACATTCCAGTTATCGGTGTGCGTTTTATGGACATGATTGCCGCAGGCGAAATGACAGAAGATCAGCTTGAAGACCTAGGCAAAATCACCGCAGGTGACGCGCCTGGCCGTCAAAACGACGAAGAAATCATCATCCTATCCGTAGGCGGTCTACCCGTTGAGGATGTTGCTTGGGGCACACAAATTTACCGCAATGCCCTCAAGAACAACATCGGCGTGAAGTTGAATCTCTGGGAAACCCCTGAATTATTCTAAATTCTAGAGTGCCACTTCACTGCAGGTGGCACTCAATTCGAACAAAATTGAGAGGCAAAAATGACCACCATAAAAAAAGTAAAAACAGGCTCTAAATTCGAAGAAATTGGTAGCTACTCCCGCCTTGTTGCTGTGGACAATTGGATCTACGTTTCAAACACCGCTGGACGCAACCCAGAGACAAAAGAAATCCCTGAAGACATTATCGAGCAAACAGAGCAAGTGTTTAAAAACATCGAAGCGGCCTTGGCTTCTGTCGATTCCTCTTTGGGTGATGTAGTGATGTCTCGTGTATTCATTCAAAACCCAGAAGACACGCACGCAGTAATGACCTTCATTGGCTCCAAATTTAAAGGCATTGACCCTGCTACAACCGTTACTTGCCCTCCGTTGGGTTCGACTGTTTATAAAGTAGAAATCGAAGTAACGGCTTATCGCAATGCATCAAACATCGATGTTGAGCAGATAACAATTTCTCAATAGTTTGATAACCGGAATTGCGATATGACTATCACTCTCGAAAAATTCGATACGCCAAACGATCTTCCGGCCTCAACGGCCGTTGTTATTATCGGTGGCGGTATTGTTGGCGTCACCGCAGCATTGACTTTAGCTGAACGAAACATCCCAGTCGTTCTAATTGAGAAAGGACATATTGCAGGCGAGCAGTCTTCAAGAAACTTGGGCTGGATACGCAAAACCAGCCGCCATTTTGAAGATGTCCCGATGGCAATGGCAGCCGATCAATTATGGAAAGAGATGCCCAATCGTGTTGGGCATGATTTAGGCTATAAGCAAGATGGCATACTTTTTCTAGCGAGCTCAGATGAACAAATGAGCATGCATGAGAATTGGCTAAAATCCGTGGAATCGCTAAATCTAGATTCTAGAATGCTAAGTCCTAAAGAAATTGACGATAAAGTGCCTGGCGGAAAAGGTAATTGGAAAGGCGGTATCTACACTCCTTCTGATGGTCGTGCAGAACCTTCCATTGCAGCGCCAACGATTGCCAAAGCAGCCATAGCCAAAGGCGCTATCATTGTTCAGGATTGTGCTGTTCGCATGCTCTCCACATCAGGAGGAAAAGTCAGCGGTGTGATCACTGAAAAAGGTGAGATCCGTTGTGAACAAGTACTGCTTGCGAGTGGCGCTTGGTCAAGACGCTTTTTAGGCAACCACGGTATTTCTCTTCCGACATTACCGTTGATTTGTTCTGTGATGCGTACCAAAGCGATGGAAGGCCCTACCGACATTGCCGTGGGCGGCCCAGACTTTTCATTCAGAAAACATAAAGATGGCGGCTTCATTGTGACCCAGCGCGGTGCCTTGGATGCCCCGATCACGCTTGATCACCTTACCATTGGTTGGCGGTACTTAACGCAATTACGCGCACAGCGTAGTTTCTTACGTATTTCCTTCGGAAGCCATTTCTTTAAAGATCTGGCCATGAAACGAAAATGGGGTGGCGAAAGTAAAACGCCTTTCGAAGATATCAGAACATTAAACCCTAAACATAACCCGAGTTTAAACAATGAGGCGATGACCAATCTACGGAATGCATGGCCAGTATTCAATCAAGCAGAACAAGAAGAAGCATGGGCGGGTGTCATCGATATTACGCCTGATTCGAACCCTGTGATTGATCGTGTGGCCGACCTTCCTGGACTGACTATAGCGACGGGCTTTTCCGGCCACGGCTTTGGTACAGGCCCAGCAGCAGGACAGTTAGCCGCTGACATTGTGTTGAACTCAAATCCCCTTATCGATCCCCGACCATATCGGTTCGATCGTCTTAAATAAAAAAAATAATCGAGGAACATTAAAATGAGCAATCTTAGTGAGCCAAATGCATCGCATTTAACCAATAGCAAGAAGCTTGGTTTCATAAGCATGATGGGCATCTGTATTGGGCTAGTAATCGCGCAAGGCGGGATGATCTCAGGTCTACAAGGTATTGGCATCGGCGGTACCACCTTTGTTGCAGCGTTACTGGCTGCATTTCTTATTGCGCAGTTTAATGCAATGAGTTTTGCAGAGTTGTCTTTGATGTTCCCTCAAGAGGGGACGTTGGCAACCTACACGCAAAAGGCTATCGGCCATTTCCCTGCAATCGTCGCGGTATTTTCTGGCTATGTCATTGTGGCAACGCTGGCTGTGCCGGTTGAGTTATTCCTAGTAGACGCCATGCTAGGGCAATTATTCCCAGGTGGATACATAGAGAAATCAGCCCCTCTACTTATCTTAGTAATACTGACCATCACCAACTTGGTGGGTGCAGACGTGTTTTCCAAAGTACAAAACCTTTTGGCATTTGCGTTGATCAGTGCGCTTGTCATTCTGGGTCTTGCTGCCGTGACCGGTGCGAGTGAGCCTCACCCGGCTCTGACGGGCGCTACGGTTGATTGGGGAATGGGTGGCGTCATGGACGGTAGCTTTATTGGTCTCATTGCACTGGCTATGTGGCTAATGGTAGGCGTTGAGTTCATTTGCCCAATGGTCAATGAAGTGAAAAACCCTGAAAAGAACATTCCACGTGCGATGCACTGGTCTCTAGTGTTGATCTTAGTAGTGTTCTTATTGTTCATTTATGGCGCAAGCATGTACATGAACGCGGAAGCTCTAACGACTTCGCCGATCCCTTACCTTGACTATGCGCAAGCTGTATTTGGGCAAAGTGGCCTATTGATCGCAACCATCATTGGTTTGACGGCTGCGTGCAGCTCTGTGAACACACTTCTCGCGGCTATTCCAAGAATGCTTCATGGTATGGCAGTGCAAAAACAAGTGTTTCCACAGCTAAAAGCGGAAAATCGATACAACACGCCTTGGGTTGGCATCATCATGCTGGCAGTGTTTATGGCGATTCCTTACTTGGTGTTCAGCATCGACTACTTGATCATCCTAGTGATTGCAGCGACGACAAGTTGGTTACTGGCTTACATCGTGACACACATTAATGTGATGGTATTGCGTCGTCGTTACCCTGACTATGTACGCCCGTACAAAACGCCATTCTACCCATTACCACAGGTCATCGGTATCATCGCCATGGTGTACGTAGCGCTTAACAACTCGCCATCTCCTGAAATGATAAATACCGTTTTTTCCATTACAGGTAGCATGCTGTTAGTGGTCGGTATCATTGCCGCACTATGGGTAAAACTGTACATGAAACGTGGTCTGTTTACGCCAGATATGGATTAGCAAGGTAGTCCCTAAGTATCAAGGGTTACGCTGCCCTTGATGCTTAGATCGACTCACTCACGTGCAGCGAGTGTTTACGCACTCGTTGCCACGTCTAATCTGATGCTAGGAGCGCAACGTGATACCATGAGTGGCAACGAATTCGAGTTAAAAATCAGCCAAGAGCGCCTGACTCAAGGTATAAAATTGAAATCATCTAAATATTTTAAAATCTCTGGCCCTACTCAGATCCATTCGCTTTGATTTAATAATTCAATTAGATCAATCAGTAACCGCTAAAATAGCTCATCTAAGCACCTCAAAGACCGCCATTCGAAGCCTCGATCTTTACGGAATAGCGATAATCTGCCGTTTCTTACAATACAAACGTCGCTCTATGTATTTTAATTAAAAGAAAAATTTTAAGGAGTGGCTATGAACAAAGTATCTAAAGATCTTAGTATTGCGAATATTCGCTCTAAACAACCATGGTTTGTATTCTGTTCCGCTGGCGAATACTCGGTCAAGATTTCCAGTGTTCCATTTATCTCGCATTTCTACAGCTTTGAAGCGAAAGCTTCGGTAGATGTAACGAATGTCATTCCAGATGGCTGTATTGATATTTTATTTGATTGCGACAGCTCTAAGCCGTCTGCAATTGTCTGCGGAACAACTCTTGAAGCTCAAAGTGTCGATTTCATCCATCAGCATCGCTACTTTGGTGTTCGAATGTCGCCCGCTTGCATTCCAAATTTTCTCGACATTTCTGCGTCTGATCTCGTTAATCAGAGACCTAGCTTCGATGAAACGACACACAGTATCAGCGATGTATTCGAAAATATTGTCAGTCAAGGCTGCTTTACCAACCAAGTTGATATCTTTTCAGATTTTCTGATTAAGTTTGGCATCAGAAATCATTCGACTCTCACCCAAGAAGTCATTGCTCATATTTTCCATTTAAAAGGCGATGTACAGATCACCAACCTCGAAGCACTAACAGGCTACACGAGCAGAACGATTCAGCGACAATTTATCAATGATACCGGCATTACTCCTAAAGCCTTTTGTCGCATAGTACGTTGTCAATTTGCTATTTATAACATCAACTTAAATACCGAAATCAAGCCATCTGACATTGCCTACAACTTGGGATTCTATGATCAATCTCACTTTTCACGTGAATTCAAATCCTTACTTAAAACAACGCCAAACAGCTATATAAATCATCTGAAAAACAGTACTTACTTAGAAAAAATACGCTTCCATTAAGATTCGCTTTTTGGTGACAACAAATTTATCAATGTCTGATTTTTGCAATACTTTAAAACGCCAATAAACTTAAATGAAATTACTATCGAGATGAACGTAATTTCAAGAAAAATAAAAAACAAATAATGGAGTTTAAAAATGAACAGCTATCACTTGATCAGTAATGGTAAAACAATGTCTACACTTGATTCTTTCAATGTGTACAACCCATCCACTTCAGAGCTTATAGCAGAAGCACCAAAAGCAACGTTAGACGAATTAAACACGATCATTCAAAGTGCTCGTGATGCATTCCCTGCATGGTCCTCTCTGGCCTACTCAGAGCGCCAAAACTACATCAACAAAATTGCTGATGTACTTGAGAAAAATAGCGAAGAGATCGCTGCGATTATCACTAAAGAGCAAGGCAAGCCAATCGGCGCATCGCTTGGTTCGATGTTTGAAATCGGCGGAGCGGTTGCTTGGGCGCGCTATACTGCGTCATTAGAACTGCCTGTTAAAGTACTGCAAGATGACGAAAACGGTCGTGTTGAAATGCATCGCCGTCCATTAGGCGTTGTTGCTTCTATAACACCCTGGAACTGGCCTGTGCTCATTGCTATTTGGCATGTTATTCCTGCACTTCTATCAGGCAACACGGTTGTTTGTAAACCTTCCCCTTACACACCGCTCTCTACTCTTCGTGTGATTGAGCTGATGAACGCTGTGTTACCAAAAGGTGTCATCAATAGTGTTACGGGGGGCGACGAGCTAGGCGCTGCGCTATCGAATCATCCAGACATTAATAAAATTGTTTTCACTGGATCGACCGCGACGGGCAAAAAAGTCATGTCGTCTGCAGCGGAGACGTTAAAACACCTAACACTCGAACTGGGCGGAAATGATGCGGGTATTGTACTCCCAGATTGTGATCCAGAAGCGATTGCACCAGGGTTATTCTGGGGTGCTTTTATCAATAACGGTCAAACGTGTGCGGCAATGAAACGCCTATACGTTCATCGATCCATCTATGACCAAGTCTGCGAGTCATTAACCAACTTTGCCAAAAACATTAAAGTGGGTGATGGCTTTGAAGAAGGCGCGGAACTTGGCCCCGTTCAAAACAAAATGCAGTTTGATATTGTGAATAGCTTGGTTACGCAGTCCGTTGAACAAGGCGGTAAAGTACTGCTAGGTGGACCACTGGAAGATCCTAAAGGGTTATTCTTCCCGATTACATTAGTGGCCGTCGAGGACAATAAAAACCCTCTAGTTCAAAATGAACAGTTTGGTCCAGCTCTGCCGATTATTCCTTTCGATACCGTTGAAGAAGCCATCGCTATGGCGAATGATAACGATGCTGGTCTAGGCGGCTCCGTCTGGTCAACCGATATGGCTAAAGCAAACGATATTGCATCAAAACTGGAGTGCGGAAGCGTTTGGATTAATAAACACGGCGCTGTACAACCGAACTCTCCTTTTGGTGGAACCAAAGCATCAGGACTTGGCGTTGAGTTTGGCGAGGAAGGCTTGTTAGCTTACACAAATATCCAATGTATATTATCGTAAGCTCTTAAGAAGATAAGCAAAGCGGTCACCTAATTCATTTAGGTGACCGCTTTTTTTTAGTGTTGAGTGGTTGAGACGGCGTTTCTTTTTATAACAATATTAGACGTTTGATTGATAAACTGCTTAGGCGTTAAACCAGAAAAGTATTTTACTTCTTTTGATAAATGAGATTCATCATAGTAAGACGATAACGTCAGATCATTCAGGGAAAATGAGTCTTTGCATTCATTAAAAATAATATACTCAATCAAGCTTTGAAATCGAACGACTCTACAGAATTGTTTAGGCGACATGCCAACCGCTTGAGTAAACTTGTCTCTAATAAGACGTTCGCTCGAACCGATATATTCAGATAGGTCAGAGACTTTTAAATTGCCCTTTTCTTCCAAAATTTTATCAATACTATAATCAATAAAATCCATTTTCTGAGGCTCAAAGAAGCCTAAATCAAGTAACCATTTTTGAGTCAGCAAAATACGCTCTTTGAAACTCTTCGCGTGTGTTATCTTCTCTGAAAGCTCACTACCAAAATCATTCAGTCCCGATAACGAAACACCTTTATTAATAAGCTCAGCATAGTGTAAGAAGGACAATCGCCTACTGACTGAAGTCGATAGTCTAATACCATAATAGATTTTGCCGGCGTTAAATTCGATAGATTGAGGCGCTAGAACAGAACCCCAGACGGTGGAGGATGCATTATCTTGATCACAACAAAACTGAATATCCGCACAGCCATCGGCGACGACCTTAGTGTGATCAGTTGACGCGTAGAACTGATAGTATAAAACGGATATGTTTTTGTAGTTAACAATGCATTCTTTGTAATCTTCAAAGTCTGAAGAAAAACAGAATTGAATAGGTATAGAACGATGGCTCATATGAAAACCTTTTTATTATTTTTTTAGTCATATCCAGCTGACGTAAAAATTGGAACTCAGTCTGCTATCCGAGCGATTCTCCTAGTCGTCCTTTTTGGCCCTAATGGCCTAGTGCCCTTGATCTTGCGTTGATTTGAACAAGGGCACCAAAACATTTGAGCGAACTTAATCAGTAAAGATTAACTTTCACTATATATGTAATAGCATAGATTGATATAAATCACACTTTTTTTGTTGCCATTTCACTTAATTAAGCAATTCTTTTAACCAACCCGCGTGACCCAGCAAGGCATCGTCTTCTCGGTACTTTCCGACAAGCTGCAACCCTAGCGGCACTGCATTTTCATCTGTCATGCCAGGTACGTTTATCACTGGCAGCCCCATAGCTTGCCAAGGTCGACTCATATGCGGTGCTCCAGTCGCTCCGTGACCAAGCGGTGCGATATCTGATGCAGCTGGCGCCAGTATCACATCAGCCTCTGGCGCGTGACGCCATAGCCACTCTTGACACGCTTGCGCAGCTTGTAAGGATTCAATATAGGTTGAACGATCCATATTTAAGCCTTGCTCCATTAACGCGGCTAAAGGATCACTGAGTTGATTTTTCTGAAAAGACTCTATGGCCAAATTACGACATACTTCCCAAGCCATGATATTGACGTGATGATTAACCATGTCTTTGATGCGGTTGCCAGCGTCTAACTCAATCACTTTAACACCTTGTGATTTAAGTAATTGGAGCGCTTTCTCAGTGGCGTCTTTCATAGCGCTTGATGTTTCACCCACGCTATCACCGTGACAAACCATGACGCATTTTGGCGCGACCGATTTGTTTTCCGCGATGGAAACAGGTTGACGCAAGAGTATGGCTCTTAAAAACTGAATGTCTTCAACATGGCGTGCGAACAATCCGAGAGAGTCTAGAGATTGGGCCAAGGGTTGACCACCACGCAAGGAGAACTCTCCTCGGCTTCCTACGTAACCAATCGCGCCACAGTATGCCGCTGGGCGAATGACTGACGCTGCGGTTTGAGAACCCAGAGCCATAGGCACCATGTTGTCTGCAATGGCTGCTGCTGAACCACTGGACGATCCACCCGGTGTGCGCTCTAAGTCAGCGGGGTTTTTGGTCTTACCGGGCTTAAAATAAGCAAACTCTGTGGTGACGGTTTTCCCTAATACGATACCACCTGCCGCACGAATTAAGGCGACACACGTCGCGTCTTCCACAGGCTGTCGGCCAACATGGATCGGCGATCCCATTTCTGTGGGCATTTCCTGAGTATCGATAATATCTTTCACACCCAGTGGCAAGCCCTTTAGCAGACTGGCATCAAAAAACGCTTTATTAGCTTGATAGTAGGCAAGATACTCGTCACGAGTACGTTTAATTTGCCATGCGCCAACGTCAGATTCTCGGGCCTCTATGCGATCGAAACACGCATCTATCAACGCTTCGGTGGTACACACGCCCTCTTCTATAGCGCGTAGCATTTGGCACAAGCCCATTTCATTCAGATCGATGTTGTTTTTCATAAATAAACCGCCTACTGGTGCTCTTTAAACGCATCCACGTCTATCGAGTTAAATTAAGAAGCAAGTCAGAAATCAAACATTTTAGTCACGTCACGCAACCGCTGTATGACTACATGATAGGCAGTGAGTACTTCACCGAAAAAATGATTTTGCGTTGCCATCTTCGCCAACGCTAGATCGGCACTTGACCAAAACAATCCTTTGAATTCGGTAAGGCCGACCCATCGGGAAGACGCTTGGAGATCTCGATCCTAAAAAGATGAGTAGTTAGACTTGCTCACTAAGGTGTCTTAGATTTACTTAGCTTGAGCGGCAGACTGCTCATTCAAGCAATGGTATGCTCGATTGAAATACACTAAACCTTGGCCATCTTCGCCCACTTTTGCATCTTTTACGCGGCAATAAAATACCGTATGCGATCCAATTTCATGGCTTTCATGAATTTCACAGTCAAAACTTACCAACGCCTCATCCAACGCAGGCGCGCCCGTTTTCAACGTTGTCCATTCATGTTTAGCAAACCGCTCTTCGCTGTTTAGATCGCGGTTAGCAAAATCCCAAGAAACGCCTTGGTGATGGCTTTGCAATACGTTCACACACAATACGGCATTCTTTTTAAAATGCGGATTAGCGAATGAATTGCGGTTCATACACACCAACAACGTTGGCGGCTCATCGGTCACACTGGTTACCGCCGTAGCAGTAAAACCAAAACGTCCAGCTTCACCATCGGTCGTGATTACGGACACAGCGCCACCCAGTAAAGACATGCCATCGCGGAATAATTTTGTATCTATCATGGTAATCTCCTACCCTTTTTAGGGAGTATTAAATATCAAGGACAAGGCGAGGAGAAAGTGAACGAGAACAACACAAAGTAATTTGGTCGTTGTCTTCTTTCTCTTCTTCCGTTAAGTAAACGTCACGGTGCTCTGGAGTCCCTTCAATCACATCACAAAGGCAAGTACCACATGTCCCCTGCTCGCAGGAAACTTTAACTTTCACACCAGCTGCTTTTAGCGCATCGGCAATACTTTCGTTTTCGCCGACCTGTACCGTAACGCCGCTTTGTTCAGCAACGACCTCAAAGCTCGCACCACCGGTTTCAACCTCGACGTTAAAAAACTCTTTGTGTACGTTGCTATCTGCCATCCCGAGATTTTTTGCTGTGCTAATCACCCAATCCATAAAGCCGTTTGGACCGCACACATAAAGATGGGTGTCGGTATCCGCATCTTTTAAAACGGTTTCCAAATCTAAGCGCTGATCTTCAGAGTCAAAATGCAAATCAACATGACTGGAGAATGAGCACGACGCTAATTCATCTAAGAATCCGCTTGTTTCAGGCGAACGACTGCAATAATGCAATTCAAACGCTTTGTTTTCCGCCTTCAAGGAATACGCCATCGCAATCATTGGCGTGATACCGATACCGCCGCCAATCAATATTGAGCGCTTCGCACTGCTCTCTAACGGAAAATGGTTACGCGGAACACCAATGGTTAACTCGGTACCCTCTTGTAAATTAAGATGGGCGGCAACAGATCCACCACGAGAGTTCGGATCTTTTAAAATACCTAAGCGATAAGCGCTGGTGTCCGCAGGGTCACTACAGAGTGAATACTGACGGATTAGGTCATCACTTAAATGCACATCAACATGCGCACCGGCCTCAAAAGCTGGCAATGCCTCACCATTGAGGCTCGCAAGCTCTAAAGCCATCACACCATCAGTGTGGTTTTCTCGTTTACGAACAACGACTTTCAATAATGTTTCAGACATGCAACTCTCCTCCCGACCCAGGCCGAAGTCGGGACCTTGGTTCACAGATATAACTCAAATAAAACTCGTTAAGCACACAAGGCAGCTTAACGCATAAACAAACCGCCATTGACATCCCACGTTGTTCCGGTGGTGAAGTAGGCTTCTGGACGAGCAAATTGCACGACCATGTCACCAATAAAGTCTGCATCACCCAGTTGTCCAACTGGAATAGCCCCCAACAAGGTTGGTAAACGCTCTTCCGGCACCAATGCGGACACCATAGGCGAATCAATTGGTCCGGGAGCGATGGCGTTTACCGTCACACCTTTGCTAGCAAGCTCTTTGGCAAAGACTTTAGTAACGGTCAAAATACCGCCTTTAGAGGCCGCGTAATGAGCACCCGTTGAAGTGCCTCCATTTTGCCCCGCCAAAGACGACATATTAATAATGCGGCCATAGCCTTGTTCAGCCATGTGTTTACCCAACACCTGGCAACCAACAAACACACCGCCAAGATTGATATTCACCACTTCATTAAACTCTTCTGGGGAAATATCCATGACAGGCGTGGCCTTCGTTACTGCAGCGTTATTAACCGCCACATGCAACGCACCAAATTCAGCTAGGGCAAATTTTAATGCTGCTTCAAAATCGGATTTCTTGGCGATATTCAACTCACAAGCAATGGCGTTTTTCCCGTCAGAATCTAGGGAAAGCGCAGCGGCTTTCGCCGCTTCGCCATTAGCATCCGTTAATACCACACGAAAACCTGCCGCAAACAATCGCGATGCGATATGAAAACCTAGCCCTTGCGCAGCACCGGTTACCAGTGCCACGTTTGATTGTGTAGATTGAGACATTTTTTCGCCCTCTTTTTGGGTCTTGAAAAACCGTTAAAAGATGAAACTTACTGTGCGTAAGAACCCGTCAGCATGCATCAGCTTGACCACTTTACGTTCGATCACAAAGCTGTCGCCGGTAGGCTTCAAGCGGTACTCTACATCAGCCGGATACGACACAAGGTTACCGTGACGCAATTCGTTCAATGTCATCGCGCAGCGAACAACTACACTGTCTGCCGTTTCTTCCAAGATACGTAAGCGGGAAACCATGCGCACCGTACCACTGACCGATCCAGCCGACACAGATTCACCGCTTTCCAAGCGAGCCACACGCATACGGCGCATATCAGCGTCATCTAATGCTAGGTTCAGAGTGTTTTCATAATCCGTTTCGCTGTTGTCGGCAGGTACAATGTATAAACCGTTCTGATCCCAAAGAGACAACCAATCTTGATATTCTTTGTGATCCAATAGATCAGCTTCGTGCCAGATAAATGCCGTTGCTTTGTTAAGCAGGTCTGTATTAATGGTCATCTTATTTCTCCCCTTCGGCAGCCATCATTTGCTTGTATTTTTGGTACGCACCACGCATGCCGGTCTCAGAACACACGGCACCCGCGACATTACCATCTGGAGATGTATGCAAATTCTCCATACCACGGTTAACCAGAATCCAGCCATCTTTACCCGCCATAGATCCTTTCTGAACACGCTCCCACGCTTCACCATCATCAGGTGTTCCGAAGCCCATAGGCCCTTGGAAGTGTTCGTGTAAACGCATGCGCTTACGGTTAAATGGAGCTGGAGCGCCTTCGCCACCTAGAGCAACGTGTTGAATTTCTGTCACCTCAGCGCTTACTGGACGCAATACGCGGAAGAACGCCATTGAACAAGAGACGTTAGGGAATAAGTTCAAGTTGAAGCCAGTACCGTGAGCAGCGCGGACTAGGCGTTTCACTTGCTCTTCGTCTTGACCTTCGTCACGCAATGCTTGCGCAAGATCTTCGAAACGCTCAGGAATCGGTTGGTCTAAGTCGTCTTCTAAATCCACAAGATCAGGGATCATCACCATGACACTGTGACCATGACCTAGGTCTTCTACAAAACCATCGCCATCTAGGAAATCAAAAATGTCCGCCGTGGCATCATCCAACGAGCTGATAAAAGACTTATGGATAATTGGGAAGTGGTAAGCATCCGTGGTGTTTTCAAGCTGGATTTTCCAGTTACCTGGGAAGTTAAAGCGATGCTCGCCCAATACTTTTAATGGGTAACCGCCGCCTTGTTTAACAAACAGATCGATCCATTTTTTCGCGCCACCCAAGAAATCTTCTAGTGGCTCAATGTCGTCTTTAAACGTCGCAAATACCAAGCCTTGATAGGACTCATGACGCAAGCTTTCCAATGGCAAATCGTTTTTATCCAATACACCTTCGTACTCTTCTGCTTTTGGAATCGCACGTAAACCACCGTCTAGACCGTAACCCCAGCCATGGTATGGGCAAGTAAAGGCTTTGGTTTTACCTTTACGGCCTTCACATACCGTTGCACCACGGTGACGACAGCGGTTCAACAAAACATGTAAATTCTTTTTACGGTCACGGCTCAAGATGACAGGGTGACGACCAACAAACGCTGTTTTGAAGCTGCCTGCATCTGGCACTTCACTCTCATGCCCGATATAGACCCAAGTGTTTTGGAACACTTTATCAAGCTCTTCTTCAAAAATTTCTGGGTCTGAATACAACGCTTTGTGGACACGACCCTCTTCCACCATATCGGCCGCTTTTTGACTGATATTCTTTAATTCAATTAATTCGCTCATCTTCTTACTCTCTTTAATCTTTTTGATATAGACCCTATTGCGCTTGCATCCGTTTATTTCGGCACAGGCAACGTGGCGTCATCATTCCAATCTGATACTGGGCGACTGAACAGATTCTCGGTTTGAAAGTGTGCCATTCTCCAAACACCGTCATCGCGGCGGAACGACACACTCAAACGCGCACTGTTCAAATGAGAACCCCCTGCACTAAAGCTCGACACTTGAATCATGTTCCAACTACCGAAAGCCTGATCACCGTCCACACGAATCACTTCGGATGACAGGTAATGCACATTTAAAGAAAAATGTGCTGGCTCAACAGTGTATTTGGACAACATGCCCACAATGGCGTCACGGCCTTCATAGCCACCAAAGCTCTTAGCATAACGGGCACCTTTGCCTTCCCACTTAGCGTCTTCGGTGAACAAATCACCCAATTCATCCAGCGGTGTAGATGGGTTTAGATGATCACACAAGTCCATATAACGATTGATACAAGCACGAATTGCGCGGTCACTTTCTAAGGCATCAACTCGTGCCAATATCGCTTCTAGATCATTCGTGTTTTTCATACTTGTACCCTTCCTATATCGTTAGTCTTAAGCGCGTTGAACAATCAGTTCACGGCCAATTCGAGATTCGATTTTCACGTAACGCCATAGTTTGTAAGGCGTATCACCCACGGCCGTTGAACGTAGCAAATTACAGCACGCAACCACGGTATCGTAGTCTTTAACGTCCGCTAGAAGGTATGTCGTCCAAGGGTAGCCAGCAGATGGTCCCACCATGCTTTGGTCGTCATCCATATTGCCGATGACTTCAACACCATCCATATCATGAATGCCATTCCACATTTCACCGAATGCTGCCCACACGTCTAATTGCTCTTCACGTGGTGCGTCCATGAAATTCTGGTTAATACCCATGCAGAACAAGACGCGTAATGGTTTTTTGTCGCTCATAATATGTTTCTCCAATAATCAATGACTGTGTCTAAAACAGATACTTGCAGGCTTGCCTTATAAGTATCCTGGTAACGGTTTTTGTCCGAAGAAGATGGCTCCGGCGTTCTGCCAAGTAATATCGCCCATGAATGCATGCTGAGTAACAACTTGCGCATCGTTGACAAAGCGAGACAGAGGGCTGGCTTTATATACGCCTGTCATACCGGATACCATTTGCACTTTACGCGCAACATCAGCACCCACTCGAGACGCATGCGTCGAAGAAAGACGTAATAAATTGATTTGCTCTACAGACAACTCTTCGTTCTTCTCTAATGTCTGCCAAGCATCATTGATTGACTCATAAAAGAAGCAACGCGCTGCGCGTAGATCGGCATCCGCTTTTGCGACTTCTGCTTGAGTGAGAGGACGTTCGCCAATGTTGGGGGCTCCAGTCACTGACGCGCGGCCTGCCGCCATCGCTTTAAGTTCGTCCAGCGCCGCACGCGCGATACCCAAACCTACGACCGCCAAAACTTGAGTCGCTAGAGACAGTGATGGATAACGAAATAAAGGCCCATCTAAGCTCGACGCACCGCCTCGGATACAGGTCCATTCTTCAGGCACATCAACATTGTTCACAACTAAATCATGACTTCCCGTGCCGGCCATCCCAGTCACATCCCAGTTATGCTCAATTGTTAGCTTACTTGCAGGCATAACGGCCATGCGTGGCGCTCCGATCGTTTCGCCTTCACTATCTTTGGGCAAAATACCCACGCCCACCATATCTGCTCCTTTGGAGCCGCTAGACCAGCTCCAACGGCCTTTTACATTGTAATTTCCTGCACTAAGTTCCGCAGCTTGAGGTGGAAAGATACCCCCAGCGAAAACAACATCAGGTGAATCAGCATAGATTTTCTCTAACGTCGGCACTGGCAATGCGGAAAGATAGATAGCACCAATACCAAAACTAGCTACCCAGCCTGCCGAACCGTCTGCCTTAGAAATTTCCTCTACCACCTCACAGAACTGAGCTGGGGTTATTTCATCGCCACCGAATTTCTTTGAAACTAAGGCACGATAAATACCTAAACGTCGAAACTGCTCAATGACATCTTGGCTAATGAACTGCTGACTATCGAACTCGTTGTTACGAGCACGAACTCTAATGTCATCCATTACCTGTTGAAAATCGTCAGTCCCCAAAGCATCAAATACTGATCCTGAGGGCTTTTCTTGGTTAGGCGTACCTTTGTAATTCAGACTCATAATTAACTCCTCTAATGCAGACTTAGCTACTGACTCTCTGGGTAGAGCGTACTGTTCAATTGAAGATTCTTATTGTTTTTACTGCATTAATAAAAAGTTTAAGAACTTCTCCGTCTCCATCGAACAACAACATAAATCACGTCATCCAACATCCAGTTTGCAGCACTCAAAAAACATTAAATCAATGTATAACGAATACTCATAAGGTCGTATTAATTAGTTTATTTGTCAACTAATTTTTCAATTTAAACATCAATAAAAAGAGCAAGCCTAAAATTCCAAAAAATCAAGTTTTCAGATTAAAATCGATAAAATAATGCTATATACATTTGATTTTAAACAAAAAATAGATATTTTTTCTCTTCTCAAATCATCCAGAGGAAATCAGGAATTAACTTTTAGAAATTTTTTTTGAGGTTTTTTAGGTGTATTTTTGTCGTTTTTTTATGTTGTTTTTTACAAAAAACAGTGGCAAGCTAAATTTCGAACAATAAAGAAATATGCATCCATTTAATGAATGCTGATAACAAGAATGACGCCCGCTTAAGTCACAGTTAATGAGGTTTATAAGGGCGGGTAACACTTAAACTCACCTAGTGTTCGCTACAAAAGGAAACTCCTATGACACCCAAGAAATTAATTTCAACCTTATTCCTAAGCTCTACATTACTCACTCCTATTGCGCATGCTGATATCAAAATCGGCGTCGTAAGCTCTAGTACCGGCCCCATAGCACTGGTGGGTATCCCTCAGAAAAACACTGTTCCTCTGCTCCCGACATCCGTTGGCGGCGAGACGATTACATACATCCCACTGGATGACGGCAGCGACCCTACTGCCACAGTTAAGGCGTTTAAGAAATTAATTGATGAAGAGAAAGTTGATGCCATCATCGGCCCCAGTGGTTCTGGCAACGCAATGGGCGTTATTCAGTTCGCCGCTGAATCCGGCACACCAATGCTGGCACCCGTAGGGACGGCAGCAGTTGTTTTACCAATGACCGAACAAAAGAAATGGGTATTTAAAACCACGCAAAACGACGACCTTATTGCTGATGCATTGGTCGGCCATATGAAAGCAACGGGGGTTAAAACCATTGGTCTTATTGGCACGGCGGATCCTTACGGTGAAAACTGGGCCAAGGTTATGAAAGACCTAACTAAAAATGCTGGCATTGAAATTGTTGCAAACGAGAAATTCCAGCGCCAAGACACCTCGGTAACAGGCCAGAGCTTAAAAGTTCTACTGGCCAACCCTGATGCGGTTTTAATTGCCGCTCCAGGTAGCTCATCAGTCATGCCTCAAACCACTCTTAAAGATCAAGGGTACGGCGGAGAAATCTATCAGACTCACGGCGCTGCACTCGATCCGTTCCTTCGCCTAGGCGGAAAAGCGGTCGAAGGGACCATTCTGGCTGCAAGCTCTATGCTGGTATTAGACGAAGTTCCAAGCAGCGACTCTAAAGAAATCGCCACCAAATACATCACCGATTACAAAGCACTTTATGGCGAGACCCCGGCTACTTTCGGCGGCAATGTTTTGGATGCAGGCCTGCTTCTCGAAAACGCTATTCCAACCGCTCTTAAGTCCGGCAAACCAGGATCAGCAGAGTTTCGTAGCGCACTTCGTGATGCACTTGAAAACACCAAAGAAATGCCAGCAACACAAGGCGTATACAACATGACGCCTGAAGACCACAGTGGCTTCGACGAACGTGGTCGCGTTTTGATTACGGTCAAAGATGGCAAATGGGCATTAGTGAAGTAACTCGCTCTGTCTAAAGGGGGAGGCAAACACAACCCCAGCCTCCCCCAGCAATACAATAATTAATAAATGTGTCCGCGAAGTCACAAAGATCGATGAGAACAAAAGGAATCACTCCAAATGAACATTCAGATTGCCACACTGCTTGGACAGGATGGCTTAACCAATGGGGCCATATACGCCTTATTGGCCCTGTCAATTTTGTTGGTTTTTACGGTTACTCGAATACTTCTCATCCCACTAGGAGAATTCGTTACATTTGGCGCACTGACGATGGCAGCCATGCAAATGGGCAAAGCCCCCAATATAGAATGGTTGCTGCTGGGACTTGTCCTAATCGATTGTGCACTGGACCTATACCAATACCTCAAGCACCGAGCAGAGCCTAAAAAACTCAAAGTCATCGCACTTAAACTAAGCTATGTCGTCATTATGATCGGCCTTCTGAACCAGCTTCCGCTGTCAGAGATTCCAATGGCCCTACAAGTCGTCTTAACACTATGCTTAATTGTGCCAATTGGTCCCATTATGTACCGCCTCTTCTTCCAACCATTGGCGGAAGCACCAGCGCTGGTTTTACTGATTGTATCCATAGCGCTTCACGTCGCGATGGTAGGTATCGGCCTATTACTGTTTGGCCCCGAGGGCGCTCGCACAGAACCTTTCTCGGACTCAAACTTCCGATTAGGGTCTGTGATGCTAAAAAGCCAAACACTGTGGGTCATTCTGGTATCGATTTTCCTTATCGTGACATTGTTCATCGCTTTTGAACGCACGCTTTATGGCAAAGCACTGCGCGCTACCGCTGTGAATAGGATGGGCGCTCGCTTACAGGGCATCTCGCCTGTCTTTGCAGGCAAAGCTACGTTTGCCTTAGCCGCCTTTATTGGTAGCGCATCAGGAATATTGATCGCCCCAATCACCACTCTGTATTACGACTCTGGCTTCATTATCAGTTTAAAAGGTTTCGTTGGAGCCATTATTGGCGGCCTAGTTAGCTACCCGATTGCCGCTATCGGTGCCGTCGCAGTGGGAATGATCGAAGCCTTTTCCATGTTTTGGGCAAGTAACTACAAAGAAATCATCGTTTTCACCCTGATTATCCCATTCTTAATCTGGCGCTCGATGAATAGCCATAGCGTAGAGGATGAAGAATAAATGAAACCACGTTACTTAATTATCATTGGCTTAGTCTTACTCGCCATTGCACCCCAAGTACTACCAACGTTTCAGGTTACTCTACTGAACTATATCGGTCTGTACGCTCTCGTTGTATTGGGTTTGGTATTACTAACAGGCGTTGGTGGCATGACCAGCTTTGGCCAAGCGGCTTTTGTTGGGCTTGGCGCATATTCCACCGCTTACCTAACGACAACAGAGCAACTACCAAGCTGGCTGGCTTGGTCAGCAGGATCTCCTTGGATTGGCTTGCTGATCGGTTTGTTATTAACCGCTGCGGTGGCTTTATTTCTTGGCGCTTTAACCCTTAAATTATCTGGACATTATTTACCGCTTGGCACGATTGCTTGGGGTATTTCACTGTATTACTTGTTTGGCACCATGAGTTCTATGGGCGGTCACACAGGCATCAGCGGCTTACCCTCTTTGAGTCTGTTTGGTGTCGTTCTTGATAAAGGTGAGAAAATCTATTACCTGATTTGGGTCATTTTGTTGGCTGCTGTTTGGATTACCAGCAACCTCCTTAATTCCCGTGAAGGTCGCGCTATTCGAGCTCTAAAAGGTGGTCAATTAATGGCGGAATCTATGGGCGTGAATACGTTCCGCTCAAAAATGGTTATCTTCTTAATCTCCGCCCTATTCGCTGGTATTTCAGGCTGGCTTTATGCGCACACTCAACGCTTTGTTAATCCAACACCTTTTGGACTTAGCATGGGTATTGATTACCTATTTATGGCATTAATTGGTGGTGTCGGCAGCGTTTGGGGAGCATTACTGGGTGCTGGCATTTTAACCATGCTCAAGCAATGGCTTCAAGATTGGCTACCCCTAATCATGGGAGGCAATGGGCAATACGAAACGATTGTGTTAGGTCTGCTAATCGTTTTTATGATGCAACGTTCTCCAGGCGGGATCTGGCCTTTGCTCGTAAGACTCGCACCGGCGTCTTGGCGCAATCAGAACCACATAAAAGTCGACGCTTCTGCTGAGAATCTACCACGCCGCGATTTGCCCGAAAAAGGCCAGTTAGTATTAGAAGCTCGCAACGTTACTCGCCGCTTCGGTGGTTTGGTGGCCAACAACCAAATGAACCTACAGCTGCATGCGGGCGAAGTACTTGCTCTAATCGGCCCAAATGGCGCGGGTAAAAGCACGATGTTTAATCAGCTTTCTGCGGTCGATACACCAAGCGAAGGTGAAGTACTGTTTTTAGACCAAAGCTTAAAAGGCAAAACCTCTCGCGAGGTGGCACACATGGGCATGAGTCGTACCTTTCAGCACGTAAAACTCCTCACCACAATGACGGTGTTAGAAAACGTGGCATTGGGTACTCACATGCGTGGCAATAAAGGCATTATTAGCGCATCGCTTCATATTGAACGCGAAGAAGAGCAGCGCCTTCTAAAAGAAGCACAATTCCAGCTTGAACGCGTGGGTTTAGGCGAACACCTTTATACCGAAGCGGGCAGCCTATCTCTCGGTCAGCAACGTATTCTTGAAATTGCCCGCGCACTTTGTGCTGATCCCTGCGTGTTACTCCTAGACGAACCTGCGGCAGGGCTAAGACACAAAGAGAAGCAAGCGCTTGCAGAGCTACTCCAAAAACTTCGACAAGAGGGCCTCGCCATTCTATTGGTTGAACATGACATGGACTTTGTGATGAATCTGGCCGATCGAATTGTCGTGATGGAATTCGGTGAAAAGATTGCAGAAGGCTTACCCGAAGAAATTCAAAGCAATCCCGCTGTCTTGGAAGCTTACTTGGGAGGCGCAGAATAATGACTCAATCAACAGAGAAAAACCTTTTAGATGTCCGCGACCTTCATGTTGCTTACGGCAAAGTAGAGGCACTAACTGGTATCGATTTAACTCTAAAAGAAGGGAAATTGGTCACCGTTATTGGTCCAAATGGTGCCGGTAAAACAACACTGTTATCAGCCATTATGGGGATTCTCCCCTCCAAAGGCACGATCCACTTTAATGGCAAAGATTTTATCAGCCCAAATGTTGAAACCCTTGTAGGCCATGGTCTCGGATTAGTACCGGAAAAGCGCGAGCTGTTTGCCACTATGTCGGTTCAAGACAACCTATTGCTCGGAGCATTTCAACGCTACCGTCGTGGTGATAAAAGTTACGACCAAACTCTGGGCGAAATTTATAAGCTTTTCCCACGCTTAGAGGAGCGCCGCCAACAACAAGCAGGCACCTTATCTGGTGGCGAGCGACAAATGCTAGCCATTGGTCGTGCCATGATGAGTAAGCCGAAACTCTTGATGCTAGACGAGCCGAGCTTAGGATTAGCTCCCTTAATTACGCGTGAGATATTTCGTATTTTTGCTGATCTGCGAAGCCAAGGCGTATCAATCCTTCTGGTGGAGCAAAACGCACGTGCAGCCTTAAAAGTCGCAGACTATGCCTATGTTCTCGAAGGAGGACAAGTAGCGATGCAAGGTCCTGCAGCAGAACTCGCTAACGACCCCAAGGTGATCGAGGCTTACTTGGGCCTAGCGAGCAAGCACCAAGAATTACTCTCTAGCTAATAGACCCAAGAAACAACGTTTACCAGCAGTTGGAGAGAGCTCTCATACCTTTGGGACTCTCTCCTTTTTTTTAAAAAGGAATTGTTGATTATGAACATTTGTATTGCTGGCGCTGGCGCTATTGGATGCACACTCGCCGCCCGTCTATCTGAATCAGGGCAAAATGTTAAAGTACTCGCTCGGGGTGCCACGCTTGAAACACTGAAAAGCACAGGTATTCGTCTCACTGATATAGATGGCGAACACACAGTCAAGGTCTTTGCCTCAGATTCAGCAGAAGAAATTGGCCCGCAAGATCTCATTTTCATTTGCTGCAAAGCCCCCGCTTTGCCTGCCATGCTGAAGCTCATCAAGCCTATGCTACATGAAGAAACCATTGTCATACCTGTAGTGAACGGCATTCCGTGGTGGTATTTCCAAGGGGTTGAAGGGCGCTTCTCTGGGGACACCATTCAAGCCATCGACCCTGAAGGAAGTGTAAGCAAACTACTCCCTCACCCTCATCTTATTGGCTGCGTGGTGTTTATCACCGCATTCAGAAATGCACCCGGCGTGGTCACCTCCACCAACCCTCACCTGATTGTATTAGGGGAAATCAATCACGAGATGAGTGATCGACTCGAACAAGTGCGTAAAGTCATAGAAGATGCAGGAATCGAAGCACGCGCTACGGACAACATCCGTGATCAGATATGGACCAAAGTAGCCGCCAACCTTACTTCAAACCCACTCTCTGTTGTGACCAAAGGCACATTGGAGCAATTGTACAGTGACCAACGCTTGAAACTTCTGGTGCGTAAAATACTTGATGAAGTGATGCTGGTTGCGGCCGCCTACGGAGCCCGAATTCGCTTTGACCCCTATACCTTTATGGAGCTCGGAGCTGGCATGGGCGCAGTAAAAACGTCAATGCTACAGGACTACGAAGCCAATCAAACCCTAGAGCTTGACGCAATTGGCTACGCCGTCTTAGAACTGGCTGAGAAAATCAGCATTCCAATGCCGACTACAAAGCAACTCCTGGACCTAACTCACTTTGTTGCTTCACAACCTTTATCTAACACGCAATCTTAACACTGACAAAACCATGAATTTATAAAAGGGACACAACATGAATCATTCAGCACAACGACCCACCCACATCAGCGAAGAAGAATGGGCACTTCGCGTAAAGCTGGCTTATTGTTACCGCTTAATAGATTTTTTTGGCTGGACAGAAACCATCTTCAATCACATTTCAGCTCGTCTCCCTCACATTGAAGGCGAGTATCTAGTGAATCCATTTGGCCTGAATTACACAGAAATCACGCCAGAGAATCTAATCAAAGTCGATGTCAACGGTCAAAAGCTTGATGATTCACCATACGATGGTAATCCAGCAGGCTTTGCGCTTCACGGTGCCATACACGCTGCACGAGACGACATACACTGTGTCATTCACACCCATACGAACGAAGTGTCCGCTGTCGCAATGAAAAAACAGGGCTTTAACCACGACAGCTTCTACGGAGCACAACTCTATGGACGTGTTGGTTATCATGACTTTGAGGGCATCACATTATTTGATGACGAAAAAAGCCGCATGCTAGAGAGCCTCGGACAAAAGCACATTCTAGTCTTACGAAACCACGGTATCGCCGTGGGGGAATTCGATATAGAGCGAACTTTCTTCCTGCTATGGACCGTACAACGCGCAGCGGAAATTCAAGTCACGTCTGGCGCACTAGGTGGTGAAGATGTAACGCTCGAACAGAATATACAAGAAAAGTGCGCAAACCTGACGCAGATGCTAATTAAAGATAGCGGCTTTGCCGATAAATTCTACACAGCAATGGTTCGTAAACTGGAGGCCGAAAAAGGCCCCTGCTGGTAACTTTAGCTTCGAATAATGGTCAGCAATCTGCTGACCATTATCCAACAAAACGCACCAATATAAAGATAATTGATAATCATTATCAATGTTGATAATTGAAAATTCAATTGACTAGATTTGCCTTTCTTTGTACATTCTCAAAAGAATTACAATCAAGGAATCTTTATGAGCAGTAAATCAAGATCACCAAGAAGTCAACGATTTAACCCTGGAAGTGATGACTTTCATAAAGAAGACTTTCCTTTTTACTGGTTAAATCAAGTTCATGGCCGCTACAGCGCTGCTGTTGAAAAAGCACTAAAAAAAGTGAACCTCGATATTCCAAGATGGCGAATCTTGATGACGTTAAAAGAAGAAGGCACCTGCAGCGTCTCAGAGATTGCCCTTCATGCGATCGCAAAGCTACCTACTGTGACAAAAATCATTCAACGAATGAAGCAAGATGGCTTGGTCGACACCAGAGTGAGAAGCGATGATGGTCGCGTGACAGAAGTCATGATCACCGAAAAAGGCCTAGACGCTGTTCAAGACATTCGTTTTGCCACAAGAGATCTATTCAAACAAAGCTTCAAAGGGCTTACTGAGGCCAAAATCCAAAGACTCAACAAACTATTGGAAGAGCTTTTTCATAATTTACCAGAGCACTGAGCCTAGAACGCCAACACACTCCCCCTCCCCTCATCCATGCCCTTATTAAGCGCCATTGTTATCTCATGAGAGATTAATGCTCAAACATGGTGCTCTTATATTTTTTTCTCAATCAAACACATTTTTTTTAACAAAAAAAATCATAACAAATAAAACTACCTCACACTCTCTTCATCACATCACAAAACAAGCATAAAACAAAAAATTCTTTAAAAATCAATATTTTATAAAAAATCCACCACTTTATAGACTGTATCAACGCTGCAACCTTTAGCCTCAAAAAGCAAAAAATTCGTAAAAAATTAGCTTGGCACAATACTTGAATACATGATTTTTTATTTGAACTTTCAAATATAAATGTGTTTTTATAACACTGCATTATGACTCTCTCAGGTGAGTCGAATTAAAGTTCAAATAAAAATTAATGCGGATCAAACCGCCAAATGCAGCTCAAGTTATCTTTCGATGGTGAGCACCAACAAGGAAGCTCAATTCATCTTTAGATCGCGAGCACCAACAAGGAGAGACCCTATGTGTTACAAGCCATTTGTCACAGCTGTAATTTCATCCATAGCCGTATTGGGATCCATTGGAGCAACAGCAGCTCCAGTCCGCTTAGATATTCAAAGTGCCTGGCCACTGACACTGCCTGCCAGTGGACAAAGTGCTCAGCATTTAGCCGATAGGCTCAAAACCACCTCAGAAGACATTAAAGTAAAACTTTACTCCGCCGGGAAACTCGTTCCTTCCCTAGAGATCTTTGACGCGGTACAGCAAGGCACACTGGATGCTGGCTACACCTCACCGCTTTACGTTGCTGGGCGATTCCCTGCCCTACAACTTTTCGGCGGCATCCCATTTGGTCCGTCAGCGTTAGAGATGTTGGATTGGGTACATAATGGCGGCGGCCTTGAAATTTGGCGTGATATTTATGCCAAACAAGGTGTTGTAACCGTGCCATGCGGCCTGATGGATGCTGAAGCGGGTGGTTGGTACAACTTCGAAATTAACTCCATCGATGACTTAGACGGCAAAAAAATTCGCTTTGCAGGACTTGCAGGTGAAGTTATGAAAAAAGCCGGCGCATCAGTCGTATTGCTTGGTGGTGGTGATATTTACCCTAATTTAGAGCGCGGCGTCATAGATGGAACTGAGTTTTCTATGCCAGCAATTGACGTTGCAATGGGATTTGAAAAAGTCGCTAAATACTACTACTTACCTGGCTGGCATCAACCTGCCGCGGTCAATGAGCTCATCATCAACAAGCGTAAATGGGACTCGATGAGCCCAGCACAGCAAGGTTTGATCGAAGATACCTGTCGTGAAACGCAGTTATGGACCGTCACGTCCACGACCGCTGCCAACTCTGATGCGATTACTCAATTCAAAGCGGCTGGCACAGAGATTAAATCCTTCCCTCCTGAAGTACTGGCCGAGTTCAAAAAAGGCACCGAGGAAGTGATGCAAGAAGCGGCAAGTAAAGATGCTGACTTCAAGCGCACGTTAGATTCACTTAACAGCTACCGCGAAAAAATAGCGTTATGGTCAGAATATAAAGGCAGTTAACGTCTAGTAAAACCGAGAATCTCGCTCCCAGGATTCTCGGTTTTGCCCTTTACACCCGCACTCTCTTCCTTACCCTACACAATCGGAGTATTTTTTTATGCGCAGCATAAACTCCATAGCACATAAAATAGAAGCCCTGTCGGTCGCTGTCGGCAAGGTGGGCTCTCTCATTCTGCCGCTGCTGATCTTAACTATCTTGATCAACGTTATTTTGCGCTACGTGTTTAACATCGGCTTAGTTGAATTAGAAGAAGTGCAATGGCATTTAAACGCCATTGTAGTCATGTCCTGCTTAGCTTACACCTACCAAGCAGACGAACACATTCGAGTGGACATACTCCACAGTAGATTCAGTCCCAAACGCCGCGCTTGGGTCGAGATTCTAGGCATCTTATTTTTGCTGTTTCCTTACGTCATTCTCGTTTCGTGGCATGCATGGGGAATCGCCAGTTACTCTTGGTCGTTACGCGAAGGCTCACCCATGCCCTCTGGCTTGCCCGCTCGCTACATTATCAAAGGTGTGATGGCACTTGGCTTAAGTTTGCTGGCTCTCCAAGGTGTTGCCATTCTATTGCGTAACGTAGCTTTTTTAATTCAACCAAACGGCGCATCCGCCCCATCAACGTCAGTAAATAAGGGGACGCACCATGAGTGAGTTATTCGTATTTCTACTGTTCTCAAGCTTCATGCTCATTCTTTTTTCTGGCTTTCCAGTCGCCTTTATCTTAGGTGGTGTCGGCGTATTATTCGCGACGTTAGGCAGCATACTTGTTTCATTTGAGATCTACGACGTCGCTGAGTTACGAACCATTGGTTTTGTCGCCAATCGGACATTCTCCACCATATCCAGCTATTCGCTTATCCCCATGTCGATGTTCATTTTTATGGGTTACATGCTGGATCGGTCTGGCATTGCAGAGCGCTTAATTGAAGCTATGCGCCGTGTGTTGGGTAAGACACCAGGCGGATTAGCAATCGCCGTGGTGTTGATTGGTGTCGTACTGGCTGCCTCTACTGGGATTATTGGTGCTTCGGTAGTTTTGCTGTCCACCATCGCGTTGCCCACTATGTTTAAAGCAGGATACGCAAAATGGATCAGCGCAGGGACTGTCGGCGCAACAGGCTGCCTTGGTATTCTGGTACCGCCTTCTATCATGCTGGTTGTGATGGGCGATCAACTACGAATCCCGGTTGGCGACCTGTTTATGGGCGCCATCGTTCCGGGTCTGTTACTCGCTACCAGTTTTGTGCTTTTTATCTTTATTTATGCGCTGCTTAAACCTTCCAACATGCCCAAATTGGTTTTAGAAGAAGACGGCGGCATTAGTAAATTCGACATCATTTTAGATATCTCTAAAGCGTTGTTTGCGCCGCTGCTATTGGTTCTTACCGTATTGGGATCAATCATCGCTGGTATCGCTTCACCCACCGAAGCCTCTGGGATTGGTGCAGCGGGTGCCACGCTTCTCGCTTGGAGTTCTGGTCGATTAAAATGGCAGGATTTACGAATCGTTTGCTATCAAACTGGGCGTTCCGTCGCCTTCTTGTATGCACTTATCTTTGGGGCGTCCTGCTTCTCAGTTGTCTTGCGCGGGTATGGTGGCGATGAAGTCATTGAAAACGCGCTGTACGCTTTACCGCTGAGTCCGGAAGGCGTGTTGTTTTGCGTGATTTTCATTATCTTTCTATTAGGATTTTTCTTGGATTGGATGGAAATAGTCTTAATCATTGCCCCGCTGGTCATGCCGATTTTGGTCAACTTTGGCTTTGATCCTGTGTGGGTCGCGATTCTAATGGCGTTGTGTTTGCAAACATCCTTCTTAACCCCTCCTGTTGGTATGGCACTGTTTTACATACGAAGCGCCGCCAGCGATATCAGCATGGCAGAGATCTACAAAGGGGCCGTCCCATTTGTTTTGCTGCAATTGTTAACGCTTTCTATCGTAGCGCTTTATCCATCACTGGTTACATGGCTATTGAAATAAGAGGTAAAAAAAGGGCGAACTCACTTTACGTGGTTCGCCCTACGTCTACTTATGTAATGGCCAATGCTCTATCGCCTCAACAAAATGACTTAAAAACAGGTTCGTCTGATAAGCATCTAATGCTCGGTGATCAATCGACAGCGAAACATAACATTTGGGCCGAACGACAACGGTCTCTGCACCCTCCACTTCTTCCACGACAGCTCTCTTTTCCAGTTTCCCGATACCCAGTATCGCTACTTGAGGCTGGTTGATGATAATAGGGGCCGCAAACAAGCTACCACTTACGCCATGGTTTGAGATGGTAAAGGTCCCACCTCGCATATCCGCAGCAGTCAGTTTACCTTGCCTAGCCTTGTCAGTTTGATGTTGAAGCGCGCTAGCGATGTCAAACAAGTTCATTGCTTGAACCTGTTTGACGACCGGAACAACGAGTCCATCATCACCCAATGCGGTGCCAACACCGATATTAATGTCTTTAAAGATTTCTAAACAATCCTCGTGAAAGCGCGAATTCACCACTGGCACTTTTTGAATCGCTTTGGCACTCGCAGCTAAGAAATAAGCCGTAAAGGTCAGCTTAACACCAGCCTCTTCAAATCCCATTTTGCACTGCTTTCGATGCTCAATGACACGCCCCATATCCATTTCGAAAACGCTCGTCACATGAGGAGAAGTGTGTAGTAAACTGTCTACCATATGGCTTGCAATTTTTTTGCGCATGGCGCTGTGGGGCACACGTTCACTGTTTAGCTCATGCTGCGTATCGCAACGCTTATCTACTTCTGTCCTGATTTGAGTTGACGCGATAAACGTAAGAACATCATCACGTGTAATTCGCCCCCCTTTCCCTGTTCCAGTAATAGTCTCCAGATTTAAATTGTATTCTCTTTGAAGTTTCCTCACTGCAGGCCCAACTAAATGCCGTTTAGTGGTCTCGTGGTCGACATTTGCTCCTTTCGGGTTTGGCTCAGAGCTTTCTTTAACCTCGGTATTCACATCAGGTGCTATCGTCTGTTCAGCCCCTCTTTGATCGACACAATTTAAGTAGCCAAGAACCGTGCTTTCATCCACGTCGTCACCGGATTTCGCAATAATATCGACAATTGCCCCGTCATCTTCAGCGCACACTTCCATCGATACTTTGTCCGTTTCCAACTCTAGGATCGGATCACCTTTACTAACATAGTCACCTTTTCCAACCAACCAGCTCGATAGAACGGCAGCCGTCCCTTCTAAAGCCCCCTTAGGAAGAGTAATCGTCATGGGTTCATTCATTGTTTTTCCCTCACACTTCAATCAGCTTTTTCATAGCTTGGGCGATGCTTTGCTCAGTCGGTACGGCTTTTTCTAACAACAAAGCATTATGGGGATTGGGGATATCAGGCATGGTAAGACGCTGAATCGGAGCATCTAAGCTGAAAAACATCTCATCCGCTATGGTTGCGACGATCTCCGCACCAAAGCCTGCGGTTTTATTGTCTTCATGTACAATCAAACAACGTCCAGTTTTCTCGACTGACGCCAGTATCGCGTCTTTATCCCAAGGCTGAAGGGTACGAAGGTCAATCACCTCTATACTCATATCTAACATGAACGCCGCTTTTTCACAGCGCTCCACCATTGCGCCCCAGCAAATAACGGTTAGGGCTGTGCCAGCAATAATGGTCTTAGCTTGCCCAAACGGAATGACGTAATCGTCACCAGGGTATGGGCGACGTGACCAGCTATTATCTAGTAATGATCGATGTTCAAAGAAGATAGTCGGGTTGTTATCTCTAAGCGCGTAACGCAGTAACCCCACTGCATCCTCAGCATTCGACGGCATGGCTAACTGCCAACCCACTTTATGCGCCCATTCCACCTCATCACTCATGGAATGCCAAGGGTCACCTCGACGTGCAAAACCTCCTGGAATTCGAACCACCATGGGAGCTGCAAATTGATTGTTAGTGCGCCAGCGCATAATCCCAGTATCAGACAATTGCTCTGCCGCAGGCTCTGCGTATTTACGAAATTGAATCTCCGGCACCGGCATTAAGCCACTCAAGGCCAGCCCTACCGAGCGACCAATAATGCCCTCCTCAGATAAGCTGGTATCAAACACTCGCTGGTTGCCAAATTTTTCATTTAGCCCAAGTGTCGCCGCATGAACACCGCCTTTTGGACCCACGTCTTCACCAAAGACAAGAACCTTAGGGTTTGTCTCAAGCTCATAGTCCAATGTCTTGCGGATCGCAGTGAGCATATTTAAACGCGCGCCTTCTGGCTTAGGTTGCACACTTTGCACAGGAAAAGTATACCCACTGGCTGCCAACCCACCTCGAAGCTGAACTTGATCTTTTTCAGCGTATACATATCGAGTTAGACTTTCTGGATCGGGCTGCGGACGTTGTTTCGCTCTATCAACAGAATCGCGAATTGCCGTCAGACATTCATCTTCTAACGCCTGCCATCCTTCATCCGTAATTAAGCCCTTACCCAATAGATAGCGTCTTAGTTTAGGCAATGGGTCTTTGGCTTGCTCTTGTGCAATAAAATCTGCGGATTTGTACGTTTGAGTATCTTGGAAAGTATGGCCACATAAACGGGGGACTTTTAAGCGTAGCAAACACGTTCCTCGACCGGATCGAACATATTCAACTGCTTCTTTAATCAACATGGGCGTCAATTCTGGGTCAGTGCCATCACCATCGATGATTTTGAGGTGTTTGTAAGCTTTGAGATTGGCGACCTGATCACCACCCGGTGTTTGAACTTCTTGAGGGACCGAAATACCGTATCCATTATCTTCAATGTAAAAGAGATGCGGTAAATTATTGGTGGTTGAGATGTTTAATGCCGCCCAAAAGCCACTCGTCGACATGGAAGAATCTCCTCCCATCGAGACAGCTATCGCACCTTTATAGCGCTCGTCTTTTAGCTGATTCCGATGATACAGAATGGATTGTGCCCAACCGGAGATCGGTGAATATTGCGCACCAACGCCGCCACACATTGGAAATAACATAGCACCGTTTCGATTTACATTGGGGTAATTGCAAACGACACCGATATCTCGTCCATCACTGTAACCTCCTGCCTTAGCCAACGGCGATGCAACGACTTCATCTAATTCGATACCCAAACTCATGACAAACGGTCTGGAACGATAGTAGCCCGTAGCGGCGTCGTGAGGATGCGTCAAAAGTGACCCTAAAAGAATTTGAGCAAAATCGTGCCCACGAGCAGAAAACTGATTAAACACCAATTTTTCTGGTACAAGCTCTTGTTCTTCTATGTCATCAAGAGCACGTGAGAGGAGCATTAATCGGCTGACTGTTCGCCAATCAAAATTAGGTTTTTCAGAAACCAATGTCGTCGTACGGTTTGGACTTTGTAACAATTGAGTCATAGGATTACACCACCTTTCGCCGCTTTTCAGCTTTATTTTTATAAGTATGATGATGTAAATATTATCCGCTATCAGACGAAATTATCTTTCTTTATTGCCGACTGTTTGCAAGACTTAGCAACAACGTTTCTCCAAATAACAATAAATGGAAACACATTATGCTCGACAAATTCGATATTAGTATTCTTGCCGCCTTGCAAAATAATGGCCGTTTAAGCAATCGAGAGTTAGCGGATAAGATTGGTCTGTCTAACGCGCCATGCTGGCGACGCTTAAAGCGACTCGAAGATGAAAGGTATATCAGTGGCTATAAAGCGGAACTCGATGGCAAAAAGATCAATTTAAATGTTATGGCTTTTGCGCAAGTATCAATGGATAACCATCACCCCGAAACACTGGAGCCATTTCTTACTATTGTGAGCAATTGTCCAGAAATTCAGGAGTGCCATTCAGTGAGCGGTGATTGTGATTACCTGTTGAAAGTCGTCACTAGAGATCTCGATAGCTACGATGAACTTTTAAGTCACAAACTGTTGCAGGCAAAGGGCGTGCGTTCTGTCAGCACTATGTTTTCTATGAGGCAACCAAAAATAACAAGAGAGTTCCCACTCACTGAACTCCCTATCGGCGATGCCACCTAATACAACTTTATGAGACAGGGCATCCACCCAGTATTTTCCTACCAGAGATCGTTCTGATCCACGTTCGGGTGTCACCGACTATCGAGAGACACCCGAGCGAAATGCTAGACTATGATTAAGAAAATCAGATATCACCAAGGCAGATGTATTTCATTTCTAGATAGTCATCTAGACCATATTTAGAACCTTCTCGGCCTTGGCCAGATTCTTTTACGCCACCAAAAGGAATCATTTCTGAACTAATCGCCGTCTCATTGACCCCGACCATGCCGTATTCCAAGCGCTCACTGACACGCCAAGATCGCGATTGATCTTTGGTAAATAAATAAGCCGCTAAGCCAAACTCCGTATCATTAGCCATAGCGATGGCTTCGTCTTCTGTCTCAAACTTAAAGATCGGCGCAACGGGCCCGAAGACCTCTTCCTTCGCTAAACGCATGCTTTGATCCAGATCTCGAATAACAGTCGGTTGGAAGAAGAAGCCGGCACCTTCTTTAACCTGCCCACCTACAGTCAACTTAGCACCTTTACCTAAGGCATCGCTTACCAAATCTGTCACACCTTCTACGGCATTGCTATTGATTAATGGCCCCATCGTGCTACTTTCTGCAAGACCTTCTCCAAGAACGAACTGCTCTACCTTGGCGGTCAAACGGCTGACGAACTCATCATAGATACCACTTTGCACTAGGATACGGTTGGCACAAATACACGTCTGGCCCGCGTTACGGAATTTCGCTGCGAGTGCTCCTTGAACAGCTTTATCAAGATCCGCATCATCAAACACTAATACAGGAGCATTGCCACCTAACTCCATCGATGTCCGCTTAACCGTTTGCGCGGACTGTGCCATCAGCACTTTACCCACACGAGTAGAGCCAGTGAATGTCACCTTTTTCACCAAAGGGTTGTCCGTCAGTTGTGCGCCGATCTCAGAAGACTTCTTACCTGGAACGATATTGATCATTCCTTTGGGGATGCCAGCGCGCTGAGCTAACTCAGCTAAAGCCAACGCTGATAGAGGCGTTTCTGCCGCTGGTTTAAGTACCACCGAACAACCTGCCGCTAGTGCGGGCGCGATTTTTCGAGTAATCATCGCTATAGGGAAATTCCATGGCGTAATCGCCCCAACGACACCAATCGGTTGTTTAATGACAATCGAGCGGCGATCCTGCGTTGTGCTCGGTAAAATGTCCCCATATATACGCTTCGCCTCTTCTGCGAACCATTCAATGTAGGATGCTCCATATGCCACTTCGCCCTTGGACTCAGCAAAAACTTTACCCTGCTCTAGTGTCATAATGGTGGCTAAGTCATCTTGGTTCGCCATTACCAAATTAAACCACTCGCGTAATAGAGCCGATTTCTCTTTCGCGGTGTACTTAGTCCATTCGGACATCGCTGAATGAGCCGCTTCAATCGCTCGTTGTGTCTCTACCGGACCTAAGTCAGCTACGTTAGCGATGCATTCTCCTGTGGCTGGATTAAACACCTCAAATTCTTTTTCAGAATCCGATGACACCCATTCGCCATTAATATATCCCTTTGTTTTTAATAAACTTTTATCGCTTAGCTTTTGATCGAACATAATCTGCTCCTAATAGCAGGGCCACAGCCCTGCATCACATAATGATTAAATTGGTTTGGATAAATCTTCATTGGTGTACCGAATCCCATTCGCCTCATCGTTTAACCCTTTCACCAACGCCCAACACATAAAGATAAACACGACTGAGAATGGAAACGCCGCAACAATAGAGGCCGTTTTTAAAGCATCTAGACCACCTGATAGAAGCAATATTCCAGATACCACACCTAACCCAATTCCCCACGCTGCGCGCAACCAATTTGGTGGATTCGCAGAGCCTTGAGAAACAATTGTACTGATCACCAAGGTGCCAGAGTCCGCAGACGTGACAAACCAAGTCACGATAAGGAATGTAGATAACCCTGCGATAATACCCGTCATCGAGTCAACACCTAGCGCTTCAATCGTACTGTAAAGTGCTTGGGTCATATCAGCATTGACGACTTCGGTGAGGTTTCCACCTTGGAATAAGTCGATGTGTAGAGCCGTTCCCCCGAAAATGACGATCCAAAGAAAACCACCTAAAGGCGGAATAATCAACGCCGACAAAAGGAACTGGCGAATAGTACGACCACGGGATATACGAGCAATAAACATCCCCACTAGTGGGCCCCAAGACAACCACCAGCCCCAGTAGAAAATCGTCCACCAACCTTGCCATTGGCGCTCAGGCTCAAGATCAACCCAAAAGCCCATTGAAACAAATGAAACAGCGTAGTCACCAATACTTGAGACCGCTAGATCCATTAGAAAAACAGTCGGGCCAGCCAAAACAAAGAACAGTATCACCAGAACGCTCAAACGAATGTTCCAAACACTTAGAATTTTAATACCACGACCCACGCCTGAAATAGCAGAGATGGTGGCTATTAGAGATACGATGGCGATCAATATCAGTTGTGACTGAGTAGATATTGACATACCAAAAAGGTAATTCAGACCCGCATTCATCTGTGAAACACCTAGCCCCAATGTCGTCGCTGTACCAAACAAGGTGCTGAATATTGCGAGTAAATCCACCGCATGACCAATCGGGCCATTCACTCTTTCACCGAGTAGAGGATACAAGCCCGAACGCACAGTAAGAGGTAGACCGCGACGATAACAAAAGTAGGCAAGACATAAACCGACCATGATGTATACGGCCCAGCCATGCAGTCCCCAATGAAACATAGTGACTTCTATCGCCATCTGTGCCGCTTCAACGGTATTCGGCTCAATCCCTCTCATGTCCAAGAATGGGTTACCCTGCATGTGCGTAATCGGTTCCGCAATGCTCCAAAAAAGCAGCCCCGTTCCGATAGCGCAACTAAATAACATTGAGAACCAAGCTGTAAAGCCAAATTCTGGTGTTTCATCGTCGCGTCCCAAACGAATCTTTCCGAACCGACTAAAAGCGACCCAAACAGAAAATGCCAGTACGCCACTTACCACCAAAATGTAATACCAGCTTAATTGAGTCGTTATCCAGCCGTTTAAGGTATTAAAGACTTTGTTCGACAACTCAACATTGGTAACAGCAAAGACAACAAATGCAAACACCATAAGGCTGGATGCTATGCACATGAACTTATTCGTGCCCGCCAAAAAACCTTGGTGAGCCACGGCATTGCTAGGTTTCATAAAAACTCCTAAGCAGTGCTCTCATCGAAATGAGAGCTTATTTTTATTGTTAATTTTCTAGCCAATTACCCTTATTTAGGGCGCAGGAATTGGCCCTAAATGATCAAAACGATCATTTAGGTACGCTTATTTTCGTTTGAGAAAAAAAGAGAGTGGAGGTCTAACGCATCACAAACGGATTCGACATAGGCTCGCTCGCTGTACTAATCCAGGTGGTTCGAACTCGGATATAGTCTTGGATCGCTTGTATGCCCGCTTCTCGACCATACCCTGATTGGTTAACGCCACCGAACGGAGCCATAGGAGACACTGCTCGATACGTATTAACCCAGCAAATGCCAGAGCGAATTTTCTGCGAGACTCGCAGTGCTTTTGATAGGTTTTCCGTAAATAAACCAGACCCAAGACCAAACTCAGAAGCATTAGCCAACGCAATGGCTTCTTCTTCTGTGTCAAAACATGCGATTGACATCACAGGACCAAAAAGCTCTACATGCAGCGTTTCAATCTCGGTATTTGGGCACTCAACTATGGTTGGCGCAAAATAATACCCATTGCCCAAATCTGTCATTCGCTGACCACCAATGAGAACCTTACCACCTTGCTGAGTTGCCTTTTCAAGCGCTCGCTCGATCCCTTCTATTTGTGCCATGGTACAAAGTGGCCCAATATGCGAGGTGGAATCCAGCGGATCACCCACGTTAATCTGCGCGGTACGCTCCAACAAGCGGTCACGTAAGGCTGGGTAGAGATCGCGCTGTACGTAGACCCGTGAACCAGCGACACACGATTGCCCTGACGCGCCAAAATTCCCCGCAATAATCCCATTTGTCGCGCTTTCTAAGTCCGCATCATTGAACACGAGAATCGGCGATTTACCACCTAACTCTAGCGATGTTACCGCAAAGTTATTCGCCGTGTTGCGCACCACATGTTTGGCCGTTTCTGGCCCACCGGTGAATGCCAAGCGATCAATATCAGCATGTGATGTTAGTGGGATAGCGCACCCTGTCGCATCGCCTGTGATAACGGAAACGACACCATTTGGAAATCCGGCTTTCTCAATCAATTTCGCGAACTCTAAAATCGCGACGGGCGCTATCTCTGACGCTTTGATAATCACAGAGCACCCTGCTGCTAACGCCGGAGCAAGCTTAGTAGCCGTTAGGAACATTTGCGCATTCCAAGGCACCACGGCCGCGACCACACCAATAGGCTCTGGTTTAGTGAAAACATGCATGTCTGGCTTATCAATCGGTAAGGTTTGACCTTCGATCTTATCGGCCAGTCCCGCATAGTATCGATAGTAGTTGGCGACATACTTAGCTTGTGACTGAGTTTCTGCTGCGAGCTTACCGCTGTCAGTGGTCTCTACCGCGCCAAGCGCAGCAGAATGCTCTTCTAGCAGGTCCGCTAATTTATGCAAAAGCTGGCCACGTGCCGAAGCCGTTAGCCCTGCCCAGTTCGGATCAGACAGCGCACGACGAGCCGCCTTTACCGCACGGTCGACGTCTTCAGGCTCTGCACAGGCAAACGTTGCCCATTGCTCGCCAGTCGCTGGATTCACCGTTGGCATGACATTGCCTGCGGCCCCTTCGACCCACTCGCCATCAATGAAAAGCGAGTAATGGGGTAGTGTAATCTTTGACATACTGCCTCTCTCGACTCTTAGTTAAACGCGGGCATGACTTCGTCAATAAACCGACGTAGTGACGCTTCTTTTTCCACTCGGCTCATACTCGAATCGCTCCAGTAAGCGAATTCGTCATACCCCAAGTCTTCGTAGTATTTCAAACGATCAATGATCTGTTTGGAGGTGCCGATCATTAGGTCTTTACGGATCTCTTCGCGTTTATAGAACGGATGATTGTCGATCTCTTCTTGGCTCAATGTCTGAATCAATCCTTGGCTGATTGGTCGCTCATTTTTAAACCAAGCACCGAAATAGCAATAGAATTCATGCAACTTACGAGCAGCGTGTTCCAGCTCGGCTTCATCATTCGATACATAAGCATGCTGCAAAATCATAATCTTCGTGCGCTTATCAAACTTGGCACATGCTTCATTGTATTTGCCAATTAGCGCTTCGACTTCTTCTAGGCCCTGCCACAAAGGCGTCACCTGAACGTTACAATCTTGGCTTAAAGCAAACTCATGGCTGTTAATATCACGTGCAGCCACCCAAATTGGCGGACCATCTTCGGTCAACGGTTTTGGTGAAGAAGTCGTTTTAGGGAAATTGTAGTGTTTACTTTCTTGCGTGTGATCACCCTTCCAAAGACCTTTTATGGCAGGAATCATCTCACGCAGGCACTCGCCCGCCTGCCACGCATCCATACCACCTGGCACCATACGTTCGTATTCAAAGGAGTAGGCTCCTCTGGCAATACCTAGCTCTAAACGACCACCTGTCACAATATCGGTCATGGCCGCTTCACCCGCCAATTTGATCGGATGCCAATAAGGCGCTACAACAGTCCCCGTGCCAAGGCGTACGTTCTTAGTTTGATGTGAAATATCGATCAAATTCAAAAATGGATTGGGCGCGATAGTAAAGTCCATACCATGGTGTTCGCCAGTCCAGACAGTCGTCATGCCGCCCTCGTCTGCCATTTTGCAAAGAGACAAGAACTCATCATAAAGCTCTTTTTGTCGCTGATTTTCGTTGACGCGCTCCATATGAGCAAACAGTGAAAATTTCATCGAACATCTCCTTCTAATTCATTACCAACGTATAAACGAAACACACCGTTTTGTTTTTCTTTAACAAATCGGTTCACCATGGTGGTTAAATCTGACGACGTGAATGTCAGATCATTTAACGCATCCAACGAGACATATTCACAGTGTTCTGGCGTTGGCCCATCAACGCGCTCAACACGGTAGAACGCTGTAAAATTACCCGTGCTAGTATTTTCGTACACTGAAAACACCTGCCCCATCTCAAAGTCACCGCCCAAGCTTTTCATGAAGCCTTCAAGCGTTGCGCGCGACCCTTTTTCAGACATAATATCCACCGCTGGTAAGCGATAGCCTTTATCTGTTTTCTCTACCAGCAGTTTGCCATTCGTTTCTATCAGTGCACCGACTCGAGCGCATTGGCCGTGTGCAACCTCTTCTGCTTTGTGTTCCATGCCTAAGCTAAAGTAGCCGCCTTTTGCATAACCCAAGCCGAACTTCTCATTGCTTTCGAATTGCTCGACTTTACCCACCAACATAAGATGGTCGCCCGCTGGCGTCTTGGCAAACGAAGAACATGAAAAATGCGCTACAGCGCCAGTGATGAGCGGCGTACCATAGTCATCTTCAAACCAGTCGACTTCAGCAAACCGGTCCCCTTTTGAGCCCGCAAAGGTATTTGAAGCGTGCTGCTGATCTTCCGCAAGAATGCTGACGCCAAAATGCTCACACTGCTCAAATACTTCAAAACTGGACAACTTATTCGCCGGACAAACAAGCAATAAAGGGGGGTCCATAGAAACAGATGTAAAGGAGTTGGCAGTAAAACCGACTTTCTCACCTGTTTTACTGACAGCCGTAACAATCGTTACGCCCGTCATAAATGAACCGAAGGCGTCACGAAGTGCGCGTGGGTCAATGGAACTCATAGAGGCTACCTCCTATTTGGGCTGAAACATTGTTGCCCAAATGTCGTTATTATTGGATTTAATTCTTGGTAATGTGTTAACGGAGCCATGTGGCGCGCGTTATCGATGACATAAACCGAGCCTTCGGGGCATAGATCGGCCATCGCCTCAGACATTTCAGGCGTTGAATTAGGATCATCTCGACCCGTAGAAAAGAGTGCTGGGACCGCCAAGGATGTTAGATCCGCCGTAGCGGGCCCATCGTTAAAGCAAAACACCTCATAGGCTTGGCGATACCCCTCTAAAGACGCCTGTGTCAGCCAATCGCTGCACAACTGCGCACTTTGAATATCGTGACCTGCTAGCGGGCAGTCAAACCAGCGTTTCACTGGTGCTGTGACATTTTCTGAGGTGATATTATCTTTCATTTGCGCCACACGATTTTGAACAGCGGCTTTCGCTTCTTGTGAGCGTCGAAACACTGAATTTAGAGCGATCACACCGGCGCAATCATCCGCATAACGAATCGCGAAATTCAACGCAATCATAGAACCCATAGAGTGCCCTGCGATCACAACTGGAGTGGACACATCCGACTGAATCCAACGCGCCACCACATCAGTATAGTCTTCAATATTGTGACACTCTGGGAACCGTTCACTTTCGCCATGCCCAGGCATATCCACCGCGTACACGGTGAAATGCTGAGCAAGGTCGTCTAGCTGGTTTAACCAAGCATCAAGTCGTAACCCAACGCCGTGTATAAGCACGAGCGATGGGCCCGTGCCTACCTTGACATAAGCCAGCCCGTGCGACGATTTAAACCGCTGCGGGATTTTCGACATCATGCCCTAGCTCCTTAAGCTCTTGGTAACGGTCGCCAATACGATGATGAGGGCGACCACCCGTTGCACCGCCAAGGACAACAACAATCTCGTCATCTGCTGGCGCATCGTTAATGTTAAATTGCAATGTTAAGTAGTGAGACCGACGCCCGCCATCATTCTTATCCATCATTGGAACGGAAATGGCAGCGTTAGCTGGGCCACGCGTGTTGGTAAAGGAAAGGAAAGATTTTGCTTCGACCGCTTCGCGATAAAAGTTGCCAAAATGAAGCGTATGAATCAACGCAGAAGCGTGCTCGATCTCACCATTTAGACCCACTACTGCAGCCTTACCAAACGCTTCAATATTCTCGGCGCCGCCCGCTAAATCACAAATACGATCCGTCAGGAGCTTGCCGAGTTGTGGGCCGTAGTCTCGTACTACAGGTTTCAGGTCCTCGACGTATCGTCCAGCCCACGGGTTTTTAACGACAGCAGCAACCGCCAGCATGCGTAAAGGCTTTTCAGCTTTCTTGAACCCTTCAACTAGGGTTTCTTCTTCAAAACACACGATCTTGCGAATTTCTAAACTCATAATGATTTCCTGAAAAGAGAGTTAAACCTATATTTTGTAATATGGTATACCATATGATATAAACATAAACATACTATCTTATATTGTTCAACCCGTAATATGTTAATATTTAAAAAATCTCTCTGATCGATAAAAGGAAGAACACTGTCATGTTAAAGGTTGAGCGACCAAAAACACTCAAAGAAAGCGCTCTTGCTTCGCTTCGAGATGCCATTACGAGCAACACTTTAAAACCAGGAACCCGCTTAGTTGAACGTTCTCTTTGCGAAACGATGGGGGTCAGCCGCACCGTCGTACGTGAATGTATACGCCATTTAGAAAGTGAACATTTAGTAAAAGGGATTCCGAATTCAGGTTTTGTCGTCGCTTCTATAAGCGACGAGGAAGCTAGGGAGATCTATGAAATTCGCGCACTACTTGAAGGAATTGCGGTAAAAGCCTGTTGCGAAGTCATCACACCAGAAGCCATCAAGCAGCTATACGCGCTGCACGAAGAAATTGCACTTCACCTAAAAAACGATGACATCAAAACCGCTCTGAAGTTAACAACACAATTCTACGAGTTGATTTTTAAGACCGCCGAAAAGCATGTCGCGTGGGTACTCGTAACGCAATTAAATTCGAGAATCTCTCGCCTTAGAGCCTATACCTTGAGTTCGCAAGGTCGTAAAACCAAGGGCCCTCAAGATCTCTACGATATGGTCAAAGCGATTGAAGAGCATAACCCTGAAACTGCTGTAGCGATATGCGAGCGCCATGTGCGCGAGGCATATGAAATAGCAACCACCATAGATAAAGGAAGTGACACATGAATAAAGAGTTATTTGAGCTAGGAATTTCAAAGCGTAAAGCGACACTGGGTGACGCTTACGTCGAACGTAATTTAGCAAAGGCTGATGAGTTTAATCTTCCCTTCCAAGAAGCAATGACTGAATGGTGTTGGGGATTCGGTTGGGGTGACGAGACCATCGATGCCAAAACACGTTCAATGATGAATCTCACTATGATCGCAGCATTGGGCAAAATGGAAGAATGGGAACTTCACCTTAATGGTGCCTTAAATAACGGTGTCAGCGTCGACGAAATTCGCTCCATTTTACACGCCATTGCCATTTATTGTGGTGTCCCTCAAGGCGTTGAGTGTTTCCGTATTGCGCGTAAAGTTCTGACAGAGAAAGGCTTACTAGAGCCAACAGCCTAGCCTTAAGGGAAGTGTCTATGAAAGGTTATTGGATTGCTCACGTAGAAGTACAAGACGCCGACGCATATCAGAATTACCTAGCCAAAGCCCCTGCTGCGTTGGCCGCTCACGGTGCAAAGATGCTTTCACGTGGAGAAAACTTCACTATGCTTGAAGGCGATCATCCTACCCCCACGCGAGCGGTAGTATTTGAGTTTGATAGTTATGAGGCAGCATTAGCTTGTTACCATTCAGACGCTTATCAGCAAGCCCGCGCACATCGTGCCGACTGCGCAAAAGCGACCGTTCTTATCTTACAAGGTCTACCTGAAGCCTAATAATCCGCAGCGACTCGACACCTTCGACGTTGCTGCTCCCCCCTCTCCCCTAGCCCATTATCCTCATTGTACTAACGCTCGCTTTTTTAACTCTAAACCACAGAAATCAGAATAAAAAAATGAAAAAACTGCTTGACCATATTATGGCATACCATAATATGGTCTATGTTGAGTTTGTTTTTTGATCAGTCTCAAACACCCTGTTATTAAAACGATAGATCTTCAACTTGCGACTAACAACAATAGGTAAAGGAACAGAATGATGAACAAAAAAATGAGAAATAGTGCGCTAGCATTAACCATCGGAATGGCGTCCATGGCTGCTAGTGCAAGCGAGTCAATGAGCTTTGTGAGCTGGGGCGGGTCCACTCAAGAAGCACAGGAAGAAGCCTGGGCAGTACCCTTTTCAGCTATCCATGACATCAAAGTGATTCAGGATGGCCCAACCGACTATGGCAAGCTAAAAGCGATGGTGGAAAGTGGCAACGTGCAGTGGGATTTAGTCGATGTCGAAGCTGACTTTGCTTACCGCGCAGCCGCTGAGGGACTACTAGAGCCACTTGATTTTTCTGTGATCGACACGACTAACATCGACCCTCGTTTTGTGTCTGACTACGGTATTGGCTCATTCTACTTTTCATTTGTGCTTGCCTATAACAAGAATCGCTTATCTAGCGAGCCTAGCTCTTGGCAGCAGCTTTTTGACCTTGAAAACTACCCTGGTAAGCGAGCGCTCTATAAATGGCCAAGCCCAGGGGTACTCGAACTTGCACTGATCGCCGATGGCGTAGAACCAGCCAATCTTTACCCGCTTGATCTAGACCGTGCTTTCGCAAAACTAGATACGATTAAAGATGACATTATTTGGTGGGGGGGCGGTGCACAATCACAACAATTGCTCGCGTCTGGCGAAGTCAGTATGGGTATGTTCTGGAATGGACGTGTTTTCTCACTTCAAGCAGATGGCCTACCAGTAGGTGTAAGCTGGAAAGATAACTTAGTCATGTCCGACTTTTTGGTCATCCCAAAAGGCGCTAAAAACAAAGACGCGGCAATGAAATTCTTAGCGTACTCAACTAGTGCTCAAGGCCAAGCTGATTTTTCTACACTGACCGCCTACTCACCAATCAATACGAAAAGTAGCGAGATAATCGACGCAGGCCTTAACGCTTACCTTCCGACCAACTACACCGACGATCAAGTATCACTTGATTATCAATACTGGGCGAAGAACGGACTGGAAATCAGTAAACGTTGGAATAACTGGCTACTGAAATAAGGCTTTCAGCGCCATTGTTTTCACTAACCGCTAAGCAATGATTCATTGCTTAGCGGATTTTAAGGTAAACGCTATGTCTGCACGTATCTATAGTCAAAAGTGGAAAGACACGTCTCTCCTACTACCGATTTTGTTGTTCTTGGGGATCTTCTTTTTAATTCCCCTCATCAGCCTTCTCGTCCAAAGTGTGACTGAACCAACGTTGGGATTAGTCAACTTTACCGAGCTACTGGCGACCTCTACTTACGTCCAAGTACTGGCAAATACCTTTTTGGTTGCCACACTCGTGACACTATTCGCCGTACTATTAGGATTCCCTCTAGCATGGTGCATCACTTTATTTCCAAGTGGTTGGGGGCGTTTTCTACTAAACGTCGTGTTGCTGTCCATGTGGACTAGCCTACTTGCACGAACATACTCTTGGTTGGTCTTACTACAATCATCTGGCGTGCTAAATAAAATGTTGATGGCCATTGGGATCATCGACCAACCCCTTGAGCTGGTTCACAACCTAACAGGGGTTATCATTGGCATGACCTATATTATGATTCCATTTGTCGTGTTGCCATTGCAGGCTTCAATGAGCGCCATCGATCCTATGGTGTTACAAGCGGCCTCTGTTTGTGGCGCATCAGCTCGCACTGTATTTTTCCGAGTGTTTCTTCCTCTTTGTAAGCCAGGCATTTTCTCGGGTGCTCTAATGGTATTTGTAATGTCCCTTGGCTACTACGTAACGCCCGCACTCCTTGGCGGTGTCAGCAATATGATGCTGCCTGAATTCATCGTGCAACAGGTGCAGAATTTCCTTAACTGGGGAATCGCCAGCGCAGCGGCGTCCATTCTTATCGCGGTTACTTTAGTCATGTTTTACATCTATCTAAAAGTTCAAACCGAGTCACCCACTTCGTCCCATACAGGGGGTTAACATGCTATTAACTCAACAGTCACTAGGATGGAGAATAAAATCCGCCCTGTATTTGATCACTGGATCCATCGCTGCATTTTTGGCTATGCCGATTTTCTTTATCGTCGCTCTTTCGTTTGGTTCTTCTCAATGGTTGGTGTTTCCACCACCTCATTGGACCACGAAATGGTATGAACGATTTTTTGATAATCCGCAATGGATTGACGCCGCACTCACCAGCTTACAAGTCGCAACCGTGACGTCCATCGTGGCGACGCTCATTGCTTTGCCGGCTTCGTTTGCGCTCGTGAGAGGCAAATTCCGCGGAAGAGATTATCTATACAGCCTATTTACCTTACCGATGATCGTACCAGTGGTCATCATTGCCGTGGCAACCTACAGTATGTTTCTAAGTCTGGGGCTTACTGGCACATTGGTAGCGTTCATCATCAGCCATGTCATCGTCGCGGTTCCCTTTGCCATGATATCCATCATCAATTCGCTCAAGCTCTTCGATAAATCAATCGAAAATGCTGCGGTTATTTGTGGCGCTAGCCGATTACAAGCCATTTTCAAAGTGACATTTCCATCTATTAAGCCTGGAATTTTTGCGGGTGCCTTGTTTGCTTTCTTAGTGTCTTGGGATGAAGTGGTCATCAGTGTGATGATGGCTAGCCCCGAGCTACAAACCTTACCGGTGAAAATGTGGTCCACCCTGAGACAGGACTTAACCCCTGTCATTGCTGTCGCATCCACACTACTCATTTTCTTGTCCTTATTCATCATGCTTGCCGCCAACATTCTACGTAAACGTAGCCAATAGGCTGACCGTTAGGAGCTTTATTATGACAACACAGAGTTCAACCCCATTAGTAACACTCAAGTTACTGAATAAGGAATACGGCCAATTTACTGCGGTCAATCACATCAATCTTGAGATTGAGAAAGGCGAATTTCTAACATTTTTAGGTTCTAGTGGTTCTGGTAAAAGCACAACGCTTTCCATGATTGCGGGATTCGAGACCCCCACCTCTGGGGAGATCCTGCTACATAACAATTCGCTTATCCATGTCCCTTCTCATAAACGGGGCATTGGCATGGTGTTTCAGCACTACTCGCTGTTCCCTCACATGAATGTACGAGACAACATTGGCTTTCCTCTTGATATACGCAAAGTCCCGAAACCAGAGCGTGATAAAAAAGTCGATGAAATACTCAAACTGGTGCAGCTTTCTGATTTTGCTGATCGTCGCCCCAATATGTTGTCAGGTGGTCAAAAGCAGCGCGTCGCGATTGCTCGCGCATTGGTCTATGAACCCGAAATACTGCTGATGGATGAACCCTTAGGCGCTTTGGATAAAAAGCTGCGTGAAGACCTTCAAGACGAACTGCGTCAAATTCATAGACGCCTCGGCATCACGATTATCTATGTGACCCACGATCAAGATGAAGCCATGCGTTTGTCCGAACGCATTGCAATATTCAAAGATGGGGAAATCGTCGGCCTTGGTTCAGGAACAGAACTGTATAACACACCGCCTAATGCATTTGTTGCGTCGTTCTTAGGGAACTCGAATTTTCTCAAAGTACGTATCAAATCTGAGTCACAAGCACAATTTGAGCAGCAATTACTCACATTAGGAACACAATCTCATAGAATTCCCGATCAGACCGATGTGCTACTCATGATTCGACCAGAAAATATCTACGTTCTGCCTAAGGAGCAAGCAGCCCAAGAACCACTTGCCGCAGATATGAACGAAATCCTAGCAACGGTCGAAGAGACCGTATTCCTAGGTGAAAGCTATACCTGCACTTTGGTCACGCAATCGGGTCAGCGGTTAATGGGCAAAGCCGTCGCCCGCGAACATACCGATGTGACTGCAGGCTCAGAAGTCTGTGTTCGATGGTCAACACAACACAGCTGTGTTTACGAGCAATGGAGTGAGCAAGACATCATGAAGGCAAGCTAGCGATTTAGTGTCACCCTCTTGGGAGCGAAAGCTCCCTTTTTTATGCCTACTGGAGTCTAAACTGCCAGCGAACTCGCGACATTAAGTCAAACCAGAGCCTAATTGACGGCCATTGGGAGTGTCGTTTTACTCTAATCAAAGGAAATAAATAAAGAAAAATTTGTAGACAGAAAGGCACTTGATCGAGTGCGATCAAAGTCGAGATAGAGGTGTACAGATGAAGGGAATTGAGGATTAATTTGTATTAAAAAAGTGGCGGAACGGACGGGACTCGAACCCGCGACCCCCTGCGTGACAGGCAGGTATTCTAACCAACTGAACTACCGCTCCATTATCATAGGTTCTTTAGCCACTTCCTATAAGTGGTGGGTGTGGAGAGGTTCGAACTCCCGACATTCGCCTTGTAAGGGCGACGCTCTCCCAACTGAGCTACACACCCATCATAATGATGGTTTTGCTTACCAACTTACCCACATCAAAAGTAAGTGGCGGAACGGACGGGACTCGAACCCGCGACCCCCTGCGTGACAGGCAGGTATTCTAACCAACTGAACTACCGCTCCATTGTCATAGGTTCTTTAGCCACTTCCTATAAGTGGTGGTTGCTCTTCGTTTAGATCGTCTAAAACATTATAGTTAAGACAAATATAGCGAACGGAATTTTAAACACTTTTAAATTAAAATCAATAACTTATGTAGAAAATTATTCATTACATATAAATGCGTTCACATGCTAAACCGTTATTTAAATAATCGCCAAAAAGCAGCGCGGCGCAAATAATACCTCAATATATGCCAATGTCTACCGTTCTTTTCACTTTTACCACTTACCCCCTCCTTTTTTGTAGATCAAAGGCAGCTTTTCCCGTTAGCTGCCTTCAACGACTTTACTGGAGCTAAATGATTATTTATTGCATCAACTCACTACGCACAATCGCCGCCCCCGCACTCAACGCATGCAATTTGGCGTTGGCGACCTCTCTGGGTAACGGTGCCATACCACAGTTTGTGCAAGGATATAGCTTATCGGCGTCCACATACTGCAACGCTTTACGAAGTGTGTCGGCCACTTCTGCGGGGGTTTCAATTACATTCGTTGCAACATCAATGGCCCCCACCATGACTTTCTTACCACGTACTAACTCTAGCAGCTCCATCGGCACTCGTGAGTTATGACACTCCAGTGATATCACATCAATATTGGACGCCTGAAGCTTCGGGAAAATCTCTTCATATTGACGCCACTCAGAGCCCAACGTTTGCTTCCAGTCTGTGTTCGCTTTGATGCCATAGCCATAACAAATATGCACCACGGTTTCGCAGTTTAGTCCCTCGATCGCCCTCTCTAACGCAGCAATCCCCCAATCATTCACTTCATCAAAGAAAACATTAAACGCAGGCTCATCAAATTGAATAATGTCGACACCCGCCGCTTCCAGTTCTTTAGCTTCTTGATTAAGGAGTTTGGCAAATTCCCAAGCCAGCTTTTCACGACTTTTATAATGGTCATCATAGAGGGTATCGACCATCGTCATGGGCCCTGGCAAGGCCCATTTAATAGGCTGATTCGTTTGCTGACGCAAAAATTTTGCATGCTCTAAAAATACAGGCTTTGGTCGTGCCACAGCGTCCACTACGACCGGAACACTCGCGTCGTATCGGTCTCGTATCTTCACTGTTTTGCGGTTTTCAAAATCCACGCCACTTAAATGTTCAATAAACGTTGTAACGAAATGTTGGCGTGACTGCTCGCCGTCACTCACAATGTCTATTCCAGCTAGTTGCTGGTCATGCAGCGATACACGCAAAGCATCAAGCTTCCCCTCGGATAACACCTCTCCAGATAAGTTCCAAGGCGACCATAATGTCTCAGGCTGTGCCAGCCAAGCGGGTTTCGGTAGGCTTCCTGCTGTAGATGTCGGTAATAGCTTCTTCATATTTGTCTATGCTCTCTCTTAGTCCATTATTATGCGTTATGTGCTGTCCACTGCTCTAACACTGCTTGGTACGGCTTTATAAAATATTCTTGGGCAAAATGCCCTTGCTGAACCGCTAGTTGGCTACGCTCTTCACGGTCGTAGACAATGTTTGTGATTGAATGGTCGCCATGTTTCAAACTCGGTTGATAGCGGCGACCCGCAACGGCGTTTGCGTTGTAAATCTCTGGTCGATAGATTTTTTGAAAGGTCTCCATCGTACTAATGGTCGCCACCAACTCAAGGTTGCTATAGTCATTGAGAAGGTCACCAAAGTAATAGAACGCCAACGGTGCGACGCTGTTTGGCGGCATAAAATAGCGCACCTGTAATCCCATTTTATGAAAATACTGCTCAGTTAATGAGGTTTCATTTGGCTGGTACTCGACACCTAAAATCGGATGCTCGTTATCTGTTCGTTGGTACGTTTTACTGTCAGATACGCTTACACAAATAACAGGTGGCTTGGAGAAATTTTCAGCGTAACAGTCGGAGGCTACAAAACATTTAAATATACGCCCGTGTAACTCACCAAAATCATCGGGTACTGCGAAGCTTGCACGACCTTTATTATAGTCTGGCAGTAAAACACTGAAGTCATAATCTCTAACGTAAGAAGAGAAATTGTTGCCGACCAGCCCTTCAATACACTTACCCGTCTTATGATCGTTGATGTTGGTTTTCAACACCTCGATCGTTGGGAAAAAGTGCCCGTCGCCTTGCACATCAATATCCACTGAAACGATTTCAAGATCGACGGAGTAGCGATTCGCCGTCGCATTGTCCCAAGGCATTAACGCATTGAAGCGGTTATTAATCATTCTCAAAGCATCGCGTAAGTTTTCTTGGCGTCGTGGGCCCCGCGCTAAGTTTGCAAAATTCGTTGTTGTACGCGTGTTCTCAGCGGGACGATAGTGCTCATCAAGCCGAGTGCTCTGAACCGTGAAAACAAAGTTCTTGTCCATATTGTTGCTATTCCTATATCGGTGTATTGAACACGACGATTTTTCGTCTGCCTGTCGCGTATTTATACTGGACAATAACTATGAATAGAAATCATATAAGTAATATAAAGATGAATATTACTAATAAAAATCACACAGCCTCTAACTTCATATGGGTGTAGCCACATCCAAATTAAAAGCCATCAAACAGCTATTTAGCAGCAACTAAAAAGTGATCAGACCAGCGAGCTTTTTTGTAAAAAAAGACGTATTCATCAAGCATTTTTTGTAAAAAAAAACCTAAAAAAGGCCAATTATTATCATAATTAGATAATTTGTTGCATATTTAATCTGCATTTAATACTTTCCGATTACTCAATTCTCTTGCTAGAGAAACTAAGTAAAAGCAACATCGCGAAGGAAATAACTAATGAGAGCTCTACTAAAACAAAAAAAATTAAGTGTTTGCGTCTATGCAGCTTTAATGGGAACTCCTGTAGTCAGCCATGCGTACACACTCGTTGACGAAGAAAACCGCCATCTAAATTTTACGGGGGAAGCGGCAGCGGGTTTATTCAATAGCCAAGAAACCTATGGCAACAGTGACCCATCCCCATCTTGGCAAGAAGGCTATATCAAATACGGCCTTGTGGGAGATCAAAATGTATCTAATGGTCAGCTTTTCGGTGCGATCAGCGCCATTACAGGTGGCACACGAGGAGACGGTGATGCGGGCGGCGCGACAACAGGTGACGAGTTAAAAACCGCCATAGAGGATTTGTACGTAGGTTACCGTAGCGGACAAGTAGAGTTCTCAATTGGCCGCCAACAATTCAGTGTGGGTGACGGTTTCATTATCAATGGTGATGCTCTGAATCTAGGTAGCGGCTTGGACGCTTTCACTGCGGGTACAGGCGTTAGCCCTAACCGTGGTGGTGGTCTATGGCTTGCGCCTCGAAAATCATTTGGCAATACGGCCATTCTTCGCGTTGGTGGCGAGCAAGGCTGGCGCTCAGACGTGTATTGGTTGCAATCCGATAACGCAGGTCAAGCCAGTACAGAAATGGCAGGGATTAACTTAGAGCACAATAACCAATATGGTGTTGTGGGTTTCTTATACAACCAAGGCCTAGGTGTTGATACGCAAGAAGCTAACTTCTTCGGACTTGCCAAGCGAGACGGTCAAACGACTATGAGTGTCCGCTATCAAGGTAATGCTGGCGTCGAGCCACTATTTTTATCGGGGGAATTTGTCAAACAGACGCAAGGTGATAACTCTAAAGATGCGAACGCTTGGTATGCTGAAGCAGGCTGGACCTTCCAAGAAATGCCGTGGTCTCCAAGCCTAAACTATCGCTTTACCCGCTACGACAACGGCTATGACCCATTATTCTATGGCTTCAGTCGTGGGTACGGAACATGGTTCCAAGGCGAAGTAGCTGCGAACTACGCGGGTGTATCGGGCAATAATATTGATTCAGACATTCAATCGATCAATCTAACAGCACATCCGACAGAAATGCTGACAGTCGGTGCTGTCTATTTTGATATCAACGATACTCGAAATGGTACAGGTAGTAATGACGCGACTGAGCTGAACCTTTGGGCTGAATGGGTCGTTAACCCGAACCTAATCGTTTCTCCTTTAATCAGTTACTACAAGCCTGATGCTGCGACCAGTGTTCAAGGCAACACGAACAAGAACCTGTATTCACAAGTGATTGCTATCGTACCTTTCTAAAGTACTCCCTTTACAACGACGACTTGACTCCCCTGCAGGTCGTCGCTGTTTTTTATAATCTTCTTGCAATGCCCTCCCTTTCTTAGATTACTTTACCTTTAGCGAACGTTAATCTTGCCAAGCGAGATCATCCCATGTTGAGTCGAATAATCGCACTACCCAGTACTCGATGCAGCGTAAAGCCAATTGCCCTTCTATAGAGGAGGCTTTTTCCTTCTTATTTAAACGATCTGAGCCGCTCAAACCTCTTCTCACTCAACATAAAAAAGCCCCACCTATTTACTAGGTAGGGCTTACATTTTGATATCAGCGTAATAGACGCTATGTACTTATTTAAACGAAACTCCGCTAGTCACTGTTACATTCATTAAGTTACTTAACTTTAAGCAGTGACAGAATCTGTGTTAATTCTTCTACCGCTTTTGAACTACTGATATTGCTCTTTTCAAGGTCGCTCACGATTTCCTTAAGTTTCGCAGAAGAGTCGTTAATGCTGATCAGCTCACGGTTGATTTCCTCAGCAACATTAGATTGCTGCTCAGAAGCTGAAGCCACTTGAATGGTATTGTCTGAAATATTGGCCACTCTTTCGTTGACGACCCCTAACTTTTCAGCGCTTTCAATCGAAGATGCAACCGTTTCTTTGGCGTTTTCTTGGCTTTTCAAAATCAGATCCACTGCGGATTGAACATCATGCTGAAGGCCTCGAATCAGTTCGTCGACCTCTTCTGTGGACTCTTGGGTGCGTGCCGCTAAGTTACGAACTTCATCGGCGACGACTGCAAAGCCTCGACCTTGTTCACCTGCACGCGCCGCCTCGATAGCGGCATTCAATGCTAACAAATTAGTTTGTTCGGCAATCGCTCGGATAGTATCGAGAATGCTGTTAATCGAGTCACTACGTTGGGACACTTGAGCGACTTGGCTACTCGCATCATTAAGTTGGCTAGCAAGCCCCTCCACCATTGTCCTATTGGACTGAACAAGCTCAAACGATTCGGTTAAATACTGACTAATCTCAGTCGCTGCCTGACCATTATCACGAGCCAAAGCAGCCACATCAGTCGCGGAGCTAGACATTTCGGTGACGGCGGTCACGACGGAGTGAATTTGTTCACTTTGAGTCACTGTAGACTGATGCGCAATCGCGGTAGCCTTTACGAAATCACTATTGGTATGCGCCACCACATCTTTTTGCTGAATGAGGCGCGTAATCATATCTTGCAGCTTACCCGTAAACTGATTGAAGCCTTTCGCCAACAACATAAGTTCCAAATGCTTCTGGGTATCTAAGCGCTGTGTTAAATCTCCTTCCTCGGTTGCTAATTTTTCCATTCGCAATGCAATGCTTCGTATAGGAGACGTCACCGTATTCACAACTAAGAAAACTAACGCTAGGCCGATTAATAAAAGACCAATGGCTAACGCAACAAATAAGACGATGGAGCTTTGTGTTTTGTCAGACAACTGACCTGTCATCTTTCTCACGGGTGCCAATAACACAGACGTTGGAACAGAAACATGAACTGTCCAGATATTCGGAGCATCATTGATTGTAAAGGTATCGCTAAACACCCACTGTTGGTCTCCTTTCGCTAATCCAGAATCTTGGCCACCAAACGACAATGTTGTTTTTTTGATGTTTTTACCGATAGCGTCTGGTTCTTCGGTAGACCCGACAACAACCCCTTTTTCACTTACGATTGTGATGTTACCCGCCCCCTCGAACAAACCACTGCTGATTTCAGCCAGTTTCTTCTGAATCTCAGACAAATTAATGTCAGCTCCCACCATGCCAGCAAAATTGCTGCCTGCCAAAACTGGTACGGCATAGGTTGTCATGAGTTCAGAATTTCCAGGGCTTAATTCAAAAAGATAAGGGTCTAATAGGCAGGTATTCTTGGTATCCATGGGGCATAAATACCATTCCGAGGTACGGACACCATTTTCATCTTTGTCTTGCAGATACTTCGTTTCAGGTTGGCCAGCGCTGTAAATGAGCTCACCTGCTCCGGCTTTTAACCAATACGTATCTAGGGTACCGACTGACGAGGTATGATCGCCGGTTCCCATGGACTCTTTATCTTTACCATCATAACCATCCGGTTCAAATTGGACATACAGCGCATCCATATACGGAGCACTTAATAGTAAAGACAACGTCATATCTTTAACTTGTTGGCGAGTGACGGGGGTGCCACCATTACTCGCCGCTGTATCCGTTAATACTCTCGCAAAGCCTGAAACGACCGCTGCGGTATTACCAAGATAGGTGGAAACCTCTGATTGAACTTCGCTCGCTGCGGCTTCAAGAGATAATCCAGCTTGATCTTCCTGGTACAGTTTTAATTCATTGGTAGAAAAATCGCTTAAAGAACGGATAGAGGTAGTAGAAAGAAAAATCAGTATTCCTATTAAACAAGCAAAGAAAATACCTGTGATGACAACAAGTTTTAATCTGATACTAAGATTTGACATTAACCTACCTCTAGTCTTTTAACATTGACGCCAGAACCTATCATTTGGATCAAAGATCGCTTAGTGATGCCTCAAGGCTCTGATTACGTCATATGTCATTAATATTACGGCTGTATTACTCCTTTTTATATTAGCATTCCCTGAAAATAAAGCTGTATGTGTTTTGTAAGAAATTATGGTGTTTGTCGCAGCACCATGAGCTTCATTTCTGTCATGTCTTCAATGGCGAAACGCACACCTTCACGACCTAACCCACTGTCTTTAACACCACCATAAGGCATGTGATCCACGCGCCAGAAGGCACATCACCAATCACGACACCGCCCACTTCTAGTACATCCCAAGCCTTATAAGCTTTATAGATATCCTTGGTGAAGATGCCGGCTTGTAGACCAAATGCAGAGTTATTCACTTCCTCTAGCGCGGCATCAAAATCACTGAAAGACGACAGAATTGCCACGGGCCCGAAGACTTCTTGGCAGGAAACCGACATTGACGAATCAACGTTTTCCAACAAAGTTGCCTCAAGCATGGCTCCGTCACGTTGGCCTCCCGCTAACACTCGAGCACCACTCGAAACTGCCTCTTCAATCCACGCTTGTAAACGCGCTGCTTCTTTTTCGGTAATCATTGGGCCGATGAAAGTGTTTTCATCTAATGGGTCACCTATTACCAACTCTTTTACTGCTTTGGTAAGACGCTGCTGAACTTCATGATAAAGAGACTCATGCACGATAATACGCTGTACACTGATACAGCTTTGACCCGATTGGTAGTAGGCTCCGAATACAATACGTTGAACGGCATCGTCCAAATCCGTCCCTTCATCGATAATGCATGCGGCATTGCCACCTAACTCCAGTACCACCGGCTTTTTCCCAGCTTTGGCTTTTAATGCCCATCCCACATCGGGTGATCCGGTGAAACTAAGCAGTTTCAAGCGTTCATCTGTAGTAAACAAATCCGCACCGTCGCGGTGGCATGGCAGAATTGAAAACGCGCCTTTCGGTAACGCCGTCTCAGCCAAGATTTCACCAACGATCAATGCACTAACAGGCGTCAAGCTGGCTGGTTTTAGTACAAACGGACAACCCGCCGCAATGGCGGGCGCAATTTTATGAGCCGCCAAATTTAACGGAAAATTAAAAGGCGAAATAAACGAACACGGCCCGATAGGAAATCGCTTCCACATCCCTTGATAATCTGCCGCGCGTGCCGAGATATCCATGGGCATGACTTCACCATAAATACGGGTCGCCTCTTCTGCTGCAATTTGGAACGTATCTATCAAACGAGTCACTTCACCACGAGCATCTTTAATTGGCTTACCCGCCTCAATACACAAGGCGTATGCCAGCTCTTCAAAGCGTTCTTTAAAGCGTTTGATACAGTGCTGCAATATTGCCTGTCGCTGGTAAGCGGGCATAGCCTTCATCGCATATTGCGCCTTGTCTGCAGCAGCGATCGCTTGATCAATATGATCAACACTGGCGATAGCAACCTGGGTCGCTACGTCATTTGAATATTTGTTATGAACAGATAAATCCGTATTGGCATACACCGCTTCATTGGCTAAATAAAAAGGATAGCTAGATTTCAACATGGTTTCGATCTCTATTTAGTAAGGATAAGAAGAAAGGCGGATGTATGAGGGCCATACATCCCGTTGACAGTTATGAGGCTAAGTTGGTCGGCGCTCAACGAGCCCTATTTTTCTTTGGGATAAATTGGTTCTTACGATCATTATTAATCGAGACGCTATCCCGCGTTACTTGTATTGCAGTTCCAAGGTCTGACCCAGCAGGCGCAAGCGATAGGTATGGCCTGCAACCATATCAACGGGCTTAGTCAGAGAGCCGCTTAACAATTTCTGCCCTGCTTTTACTTCTCCAAAAACGTTTACAATACCCCGCACCATGCGAATCAATGAACCGATGGGGCCACCCAGAACGTTATTTAACTGGCCGACTTCGATCCCATCATGGGTGTCCAGTTGACAGCAAAAGTCCGCCTTATCTAGGGTCATCGGTTCAAAGGGGATGAGGTTTCCTACTTGATAAAAGCCTGCTGCCGCGTTATCGGCGACAAAATGGCTAATATCAAACTTCCATCCCTGAATGCGGCAATCGGCGACTTCAATGGCAGGTGCCATGGATTCAATCGCCGCGAGAATGTCTTCATCTGTTAGATTCGAGCTATCTGAAAGGTCTTTGCCCAAGACAAACATAATCTCAGACTCAATCTTCGGAGCAATGGCTTGATCTCGCGTTACAAGTCCGAATATCTCGTTGGCTTGAAACAAGGGTGCGTATACAGGCTCTTGTAAAGAGAAACGATCCAGTGCGGGCTGGCTCGATAAAGCGACTTTCCAGCCGCTTAATCTGTTTTCCGCATGGTTATTCAAAGCAATAAGATGCTTTTGTACTTGATAACAAAAAGCCAAATCTTGCTGGCTCAACTCATCCATTGGCGCCACAGCTACGCACTCACGACGCGCGCTCATCAGTATTTTGGCGAACTTTTCTTCTACCACGATGCCCTCCTAACGATATAAAGTGGGCTATTCAGCCGTCAGCTTAGTACGCAGTTCATCCAACACTTCGTTTAAGCGTTTTGGCGACGTAAGCCCTGCAACAAATCGATCTGGACGAATGATGACGATTTTGTCACGCGCTTGACCGAACCAATCAGACAAGTTGTTATCAATATCCTCAACACTAACGCAACCCGATGCTTCTAGTCGTTGATCATGACTTAAGCCACTGCGAGAAGGGTTCGCTTGAATGTACTGGGTTTGCATTTTATTCCAAAACGCAAGATTCTCTTCCGACATATATTCCGTAGGATTAACGCGATAACCCAAAATGGAGAACCAATCACCTAATACGGTATCGAGCTTCTCTTTCTTGCCATCAGCCGTTTCTACATCAGGCTGAATAAACAATTTTCCGACGAGCGTATCTTCGTAGACCTCTTCACTTTCGTGACAAACAATGCCTTTAACGATGTGTGCTTTCGGCTTAAATTTGAATTCCACAAGATGCTCACGCAGGCTATCAACTGAATCCGTTGCTTTAAACATCCAGTCACGAATACCCGCCATGATCGGATTTGTCATACCAAGTATCGCCCCCATATTGTCGGCTAAACCGACTAAATCTGTCGCATGGCCGCGGCGCTCGTCATCATAGGTTTGTAAAATTTTAGGGGATGCCAGACCTTTCACTACTGCTGCAACTTTCCAGCCGATGTTAACGACATCACGAATTCCTGAGTTGAGCCCCTGACCTGCCCAAGGCGGTGTAATATGCGCCGCGTCACCACATAACAATACTCGACCTTTGACAAAGGTATCTGCAACACGAGAGTTATGCGTGTAAGCGCGAATACGTACGATATCCAGTTTGTCTACTTTGTCACCGATGTGGCGACGGATCAGACCACGAATGACGTCTTCTTGGCAGATGTCTTCTTCTTTTTCATGAGAGAATAACATAAATTCCCAACGGCGATGTTGATAAGGCAAATAGATGCAGACAAAAGGCCTAACAGGATCGCCGTGTAATGCGGTAAACGGCGCATCAAGCGTGTCATTTGCAGCGTCTACAACGACCCATTTAGCAGGATGAGTAAGCCCCGAGAAACCTATATTAGTCTGCTTGCGAATTTCTGAACGACCGCCGTCTGCGCCAATCACGTAACCCGCTTCAAGCTGATATTCCTCACCTGACGGATCGGTAACGGTCAACAATACGTTATCACTGCCCTCTGTAATGCTCGTCATGGTATGGCCGAGGCTCAATTCCACCGAATCAAATCGACTTAAGCCATCGCGTAGTGTCACCTCTAATAGCTGCTGCATAAACATATTACGCATCGGCCAGCCGTATTGCGCAGCCTTCGGCTTCACCTCTGCAAAACAGACGCCTCGCGCGTTGTAATAGCGCAGTGGAACATTCGCAATCATGTCTTTTACAGCCACTTCCGCTAACCCGACACCTTGCAGCACACGCAGCGCCTCATCGTCCATACCTACGGCTCTAGGAAAAGGCAAAATCTCCGCGGACGCTTCAAGCAGTACTGTTTTGATGTTGTACATGCCCAAGTAATTAGCTAACGTCACACCGTTAGGACCGCCGCCAACAATCACAACATCGGTTTTTTTTATTTTCATTTGAAAGACCTCTTATCTGTAAGAACCATTTTCATGAACCGAACCACTGAGTCATTGAATTTTTCGGGTTGATCGTCATGAACATAATGACTGGCGTCCTCTATGAGCACCGTCTTAACCGCATCGCTGGATGATTGAATCTCGGCCACGGTTTCCGCGGATAAAAAGTCCGAGTTACCGCCTTTAACCAACAACGTTGGGCAACAAATAGCGCGAAATGCTGGCCACAAATCGATGGGTTCAATGGTTAATCTTGCATGCGCGATACCTTCCTGATCGTGCTTCCATCTGACTTCGCCATCCATCTCACGAAATGAATGATTTAAGCGTGCTTGCAATGCCTGCTCTGTTAAATTTGGGCGCGACTTCGTCCAGAACCGCTCAGCCTCTTGCCACGAAGAGAAACTAAGGGGCGTATTGCGCATTTCGCGGCGAATACGTTCCGCACCCGCGCCTTGTTTGGAGGAACCAGGGCCAATGTCTTCAATCACCATCGCCATCACTCGATCGGGATTTTGGCGCGCATACTCAACAGCGTTTTGCCCCCCTAACGAATGACCAATCAATACAAAACGATCCAATGCTAAATGTGCGACAAAGTTTGTCAGATCCTGAACATAGACGCTGGCGTTGTAATCTTCGCTCGGTCCCCAATCGCTATCACCGCGACCACGTTGGTCCAATGCGTAAAAAGTAAAGTCATCACCCAATGCATCCACCAAGTCTTGCCACGTTTGCGCGAAGCCGCGCAATCCATGTAGCAGGACAACGGGTACCTTGCCATGTCCCCATTTGAGGTAGTGTAAGTTCAGCCCATCACTGGTAAAAAAATGACTACTGCTCGACATTGCCATGGATTTCCCCCTATTGAAAATGGCGACTAAACAAGACCATTCTCACCTTTCACGTCTTCAGCTTTTAAGCCACCAAGACGTGCATGTAAACGACCGCGTGTCGCAAATGCCCAAATAACTAAGATCTCATCGTTTCGTGGCGCATCATTGAACGACACAGCGATAGAGTCATAATGAGAGCGTACATATAGGGCATCTTTATGCGCCAAAGGTACATCTAGAATCGCGCCCGGCGCGCCCACTTTACCCGTTGAAGGCACCCAAGATTTACCGCCGCCGACGGCTTCGCGTACCGGGTCAGCCGCAGGATTGGTTAAAAAAGCGTTGCCATGTTCGTACTCGCCAAACGCCCCAACTAACACCGCTTTGCCATAGCTAACGATGTCATTCTCACCGGCAATTTCTTTGATACGGCGACCAAATTCTTTGCCTAGCTCAGGCGAATACTCAATCAACGAAGAAAGGTCGTCTGAATAAGAATTCGCAAATGGGTTATGAATAGCCGCAGCCAAAACATATTTTTTTACAGGCTCACCATCGGCAAGTTTGCCCGTTTCATTGGCCAAGGTCTCTTCGTAATGTTGGAACCATTTACGGATATGGTAGGGGCCAAAATTAGCGTCTTTCATAGTTAGATCCTTACAAATCATTCGAAAATTGGGTCAAGTTTGAATGGACGACTGGGCGCATCAGTCGCTTTAAAACGCTGCTTACCCAATTCATCATCGTGTTCAGTTTCGAGGAAGAATTCCAAACGGTTGCCATCTGGATCCTCAAAGTACAGACCTAGGCCGACTTCGTGATCCGTTGTTTTCACGATCGGAACCTTTTTCGTGAGCAACATGCCATACAGCTTGCGCAGCGTGGTCAGGTCACCATCAATTTCCATCCCATAGTGCTGAAGTCCAATCTGGCCTTTGGTTGCGCCTTCAGGAGCGCGAATCAAGGCGATATCGTGATGCTTTTGACCAAAGCTCATCATGATCCATTCGTCACCGTTCCGGGCATTGATATCCATCGATAACACGTCTGCATACCATGCAGCGGACACTACAGGGTCTGTTACAAATAAGGACAGATGGGTACGATTGATTTTCACCTTCATGTTCTTCACCTACTTCGTCGTACAAGACACTATTTTTTTATAACTGAGGTATGAGCCGCCTCAATCACAGCTTCTGCAGGTGTCCACAGTACATCTGCGATCTCACTAAACTCTCGCCATTCTTTCTTCCAAGAAAGCCCAGCATTTTCACTGGTAAACAAATGGCCGTATTTCGTACCGACAACCACTTGATTCGCATTGGCGGGATTGACATGAATCCCCCACACACATGAATTAGGTTGTACTGGGAAAGGCAACAAATTCCACGATGCGGCCGCATCATGAGAAACGTAAACCTGACTGGTGGTTCCTGGTGTGCCATCCGATACGCTCAAGTAAATCGTACTTTCGGTTCCCATAGGCACAGCCGACGCCCGCGCATAATATAGGCCGAACTCTTCCTTAGCGATCACGCCTTCCCATGTCTCACCTTCATCAAAACTACGGTAGATAGCGTTAACGCACACCGCCACAATGACTTTCTTGCCATGGTTAGGCATCACCTGAATGGTATGAATGTCAGAGTTAAAGTCCCAAAGCAAACGATCATCGATGCGCTCCCAAGCGTCACCGCCATCCTCACTTTTGAACAGGCCACCCTCTTCTAGACCGAACCAAAGTCTGTTGCTATCAGTTGGATCAAAGGCAAATGCCAATAAACGAGGTTTACTCACACCCGCACAAAACTCAGGAATCTCAACTGGCGCGCGATCCCATGTTTTTCCGCCATCTTTAGTACGCCACAATACTGCGCGTGAAGGCGCTCCCGTGCCAACAAAGATTCGCTGTGAATCATTTGGGTCCACCGCAACTTTCCAAACAGTCTCACCGTTGAAAGGTGAATCAATACGGGTCCATTTAGTGCCTGCATCATGGCTGACACACACACCAACGTCGGTGCCAATGTACAACGTACTTGGGTTACGCGGGTCCACATCCAAAGAGCGCGTGATCGCATCGAATTCGATGTCTTGACCTAAGCCTAGACGATGCCATGTTTGACCATTGTCTGAGCTTTTAACAACGGCTTGTCCGACCGTTGACACTAATAGTGTTCCACTCATCTTTCTGCCTCCTATAGGAATATGCCGCGGGTTAAACCGCCATCAATACCGATAGATTCACCGGTGACTGCACCCGCTTTCGGGGAGGATAAGAAACCGATCAACCAAGCGATCTCCATAGGCGCCAACGTACGACGAATAGGCGTTACATCAATGTACCCTTGCTCAACTTCAGCCGGCGTTTTATTTTGTAGCTTGCCTTCACGCTCATACAGCTCTTGAATGTGCGGTGTATCCACCACACCAGGGTGAATGATGTTACAAGTGATACCGTGTGGACCAAGCTGATCCGATAGGTTCTTCGTCATATGTACAATGGCAAGGTTACGCATACCTGACATGACTTTACTGCCACGACCCGTTAAGCCACCAATGTTAACGATACGGCCAAAACCTTGTTTCTTCATGTAAGGCGCTACAGCTTTTGCACAACGGAAGTATCCAATAACCTTAGTATCCAAATCGCCCAATAGCTCATGATCGTTAGCAAACTCAATAGAGTTACGAACGACACCAGATGGCGCGGCGGCACCATTAACTAAGATGTCAACACGACCCAATTCTTTAGCGGTCGTCGCGACCATAGTCTCTACTGAATCCATGTCTGTGGTATCACAAACAACTGGGATAACACGTCGACCCGTCGCCTCAGAAATCTCTGCTGCGGTTTTCTCCAAGACAGACATCGTGCGCGAACAAATAACGACATCACAGCCTTCTTCAGCAAGGAACATCGCAACGTCTTTACCGATCCCCATACCGCCGCCAGTAACAATGGCAACTTTATCTTTTAATTCTAAATTCATAATTTAATCCTCTACTGACTATTCACCTAAATTGACAAAAACACTCTTCGTTTCTGTATAGGCATCGATGACATTCTTACCCATTTCTCGCCCCCAACCAGACTGCTTATAACCGCCGAAAGGTGAAGCAGGATCGACAACGTTCCAACAGTTAATCCACACAGACCCAGCTTTTAACCGACCAGCAATCGTATGCGCTTGGTTCAAATCGTTGGTCCAAAGACCTGCTGCTAAACCAAATGGTGTGTTATTCGCTCGGTGAACCAACTCGTCCACATCAGACCAGCTCATAACCGTCACCACAGGACCAAATATTTCTTCGCGAGCAATACGTGCCTGTTCATTTTTATCTAAGAAAACCGTCGGAGACATGAAGTGCCCCTCGCCTAAGTCACTTGGCTTCTGACCACCGCATACCAATTCCGCACCTTCCGACACAGCACCATCGATATAGTCTTTTACAATGTTGAACTGAGCAGAGGACACCAAAGGACCCATCGTCGAACGGGCATCTAGACCTGGGCCAACAACATGCGCTGCGGCATGTTTGCGAAGCTCTTCTAGAGTTTGATCCAACACACTTTCATGAACATACAAACGCGAAGCTGCGGTACAAACTTGGCCTTGGTTATAGAAAATTCCGTCTGCTGCCCCCTTCGCGGCTTTGATGATATTGGCGTCGGGGAGGATGATATTGGGGGACTTGCCACCCAGCTCTAGGGACACCTTTTTCATGTTGCCTACGGCACTTTGGGCAATCAGACGACCGACTCCGGTTGACCCTGTAAAGGCGATTTTGTCGACATCGTTGTGAGCCGCCAGCGGCGCACCCGCGCCCGAACCGAATCCGGTTAATACATTCAACACGCCGCGAGGAATACCAGCGCGAGCAACCAATTCAGCCAAGCGCAACGCAGAAAGAGGTGTTTGTTCTGCAGGTTTTAATACCGCAGTACAACCCGTCGCCAGCGCCGGCCCAAGCTTCCATGCACACATAGAAAGTGGGAAGTTCCATGGCACGATCAACGCACATACACCGACTGGCTCTTTCACGGTATAGTTGAGCATACGCTCGCCTGTGCGAGGTGAAACAGGAATAGTGCTGCCTTCAATTTTGGAAGGCCAACCAGCAAAGTAGCGAATAATATTCGCCGTAATCACGACTTCACCGTTCTTAGCGTTGCTATATGGCTTACCGTTTTCTAAGGAAATAATCTGCCCTAGATTTTCAGCATCCTCTTCAATGAGATCAGCAAGACGCAACATGAAACGAGTGCGATCCGCGGGAGAAACACGCCCCCAATCACCTTCTAAAGCGTGTCGCGCAGCACTGACGGCACGATCAACATCCTCAGATTGTGCGTCTGCGACACTTGCAATGGTTTCAAGAGTGGCAGGGTTTTCGACGGGAAAGGCTTTACCTGCTGCCGCATCTACCCATTCGCCCCCAATAAACAAACGTTTAGGGTTTTCTAGGAAGCGCTTTACTTCTGGAAAAAGATCCATCGTATTCATGGTCGACCTCACAAAGACATTTCGATTAAACGGGGTGCTTTGGCATCACATGCTTCTTTAAGCGCATGAGCTAGTTCCGCGTTCGTTTCAACGCGAACAGCATCCACCCCATACCCTTTGGAAAGAGCCAGCCAATCCACGCGCGGCTTATCCAATACCGTCAAAGCGACTGAATTGGCACCAAACTCTTTTACGCCGTAGCGACGAAGCTCATTCTGTAAAATGTTGTATTTATGGTTTGCCGCAATCAGGATAACGACGGGCAAATTCTCACGCGCGATGCTCCACAAGGTTTGAATGGTGTACTGGGCACTGCCATCAGACTGAAGACAAACAACTGTGTTGCCAGGCTCAGCTAATGCCGCACCAAAACCAGCGGGTAGACCTTGACCAATGGCACCACCTGTATTGGTCATGACTCGATGACGAGCGGACAAGGCCGATTCAGTAAAGAATGGGTAACCACAGGTACCACCTTCCACTGAGACAATACAGTCATCTGGCAGGCCTGCCGCCACGACCTTACCGATCGATATAGGAGACAGCGCCTCCTCACCTTTAGGCAATTCAATATTGCCGACTAAATCTTGATGGGCAGGGGCATTCAATAGCTCCGCCAAGGCTTCCATTGCGCCAGACACATCATCACCCACATCTGCCAAAGTAATCAGACGATCGACTTCTGCCAAACGTGAAGGCAAGCCTTCGTAGCCAAAGTAAGCAATAGGCTCTACAACCCCTGCGCATACGACTTCGTCGTATTGTTCCAATACTTCGATGGCTTTTTCAGGGAAGTAAGGTAGGCGATCTAAATCAGGTAAGCCGCCCCCACGATGGGAAATACGAGGAAATGTTTCGGCAAACATTTTGATGCCAGGTAACTGCCCTACACGACCCGCTGCTTTAAGACCTTTTTCATCCAGACCGTTATCACCAACAATGAACACCAAACGCTTGCCTGCTTTGATGCGTTCCGCAACGGCTTCGACATAGTCGGCTTTAAAATGACGTTTGGGTGGTTGAATTGATACAGGTTGAGAAGCCACACTCAGCTCCTTTGCTTGCAAGTCCATTGGCAAAACCAAGGTTGAAATGGAACCAGAAGGCTGCCATGCCGAACGCACCGCAGCGGTAAAGTCTTCAACAATTCGATCAACCGATTTGGTGATTCGGCAAAAAGAAGAAACGGGGCGAGCCAAAGATTCGATATCACTGGCCAACGGTGGATCATAATTCACATGCCAAGATGCGTGATCACCTACCAAGTTCACGATGGGAGTATTAGCTCGACGAGCGTTATGCAAATTGGCGATACCATTTGCGAACCCTGGACCTAAGTGAGTTAGCGTCAATGCTGGACGACCCGACACTCGACCGTAGCCGTCCGCGGCGCCAGTACACACACCTTCGAACATACTGAGAATTGGTCGAAAACCCGGCTCGCTATCCATTGCGGCTACGAACGGCATTTCAGTCGTTCCAGGGTTTGCGAAACAGTACTCAACACCTGACTCGACAGCGGCTTTAATTATTGCTTCTGCACCATTCATTGTAGGACCTCATTATTTAACTTATTCTCACATTATGCGAATAAGATAAAATAAGTCAACAAACAACGCGTCATAAATAGAACTTTTTTCGTTAATAGTAAGATTTAAAGCCTTGAATTTATGATTTGAGTCTATTTTTTTGAAATTAATATCAAATTAAGAGAAAAGAGAAAAACAAAAAAGCAGCGCAAATAGATCACTATTTGGGCTGCTTTTGACCTCCATTAAGATGGATAAGCGGAATCGAAACGTTTATTTGTTAATATGCATAACCTGCAAGCTTGTGAACTCCAACAAACCTTCTTCGCCAAACTCCACTCCAAAGCCTGACATTTTGCAGCCGCCCATAGGGATATTCGGCTGAATTTGCGCATGCGTGTTCACGAACGATGTACCACACTCTAGTCGGCTCGCGAGCGCCGTCGCTTCCTCGGTATCTGGCCCCCAGATCGACCCATCTAGACCTACCTCAACACCGTTGGCCATATCGATTACATCATCGACATTTGAGAATTTAACGATTGGTAGTGCTGGCCCAAACTGTTCTTCTTGAACAAGCGGAGCATCGTTATCAATATCTGCCACCAGAGTCGGAGGATAAAAATACCCCACACCGTCTCGCCTTTGCCCACCTGTTAAAATGGTCGCTCCACGCTTTTTGGCATCTTCCACAAGGTCAGACACCAGGGTCAGCTGGTCCTCATTCTGAACGGGGCCAAAGTTGACGCCTTTATCCATGCCGTTTCCGACCACTTGATCATTCGCAATATCCGTAAGCGCTGCACACATATCGTCATAAATACTTTCATGTACATATAGGCGCTTAATCGCGCCACAGGTTTGCCCCATATTCAAAAATGAGGCACCGAAAATAGCGGGAGCTACTTTGCTAACATCCGTCCCCTGCAATACGATAGCTGCATCGTTCCCCCCCAACTCAAGCGTCAAACGCTTCAGGTTATCTGCCGCGTTACGCATGACAGACTGGCCAGTCGGTGTAGAGCCTGTGAAGACAATTTTATTAATCCCTAAATGGGAAGTGATACCACTGCCAATACCTTGCTTACCCGTGATGACATTAATCACCCCTTTAGGTAAATGATTGTTCATAATCTCGACTAACGTAATGGTACTTAATGGCGTCAGGCCGGATGGCTTATTGATCACAGTATTGCCCGCTCGGATAGCAGGAATCATATGCCATATGGCAATCATAAAAGGCCAATTCCACGGTGTAATGGAACCAATAACACCTAACGGCTTATGATGAATTTCAATTCGCTTGGTCTCTGTTTCTTCCGCAATGTCGATCGGAATATCTTGAGACGCCGCATATCTCAGCCACGCTAGTCCACCCTGAACTTCGCCCATCGCAAGGTCAAACGGCTTTCCTTGCTCCGCAACAATCAGCGCAGCGATCTCTTCACAGCGCTCTTCAACTTCATCTGCAATTTTATGCAGTGCGCCTTTGCGAACTTCATGACTCGACACGCTCCAACTTTTAAAAGCTGTTTGGGCCGCTGCAACCGCTTCATCGAGCTGCGCTGGAACGGCATTGGCGCAGGTAGCCACGGTTTCAAATGTAGCTGGGTTTTTAACTTCAAAGGGGGTGTTACTGCCTTCCACCCAATCCCCATTAATTAGGCATTTAAAATGACGACTCATTGCAATCTCTCCACTTCTCTTAACTCGCTACATCTATCTGTCCGTGGACCAATGTAGACATTTTGACATCAACACAGCGGCAATCTGTCATCAGACATTCACCCCCTAAGTGTTATTGAGTTTTTCCTTCTCGTGAGAAAAGAAATTTCTATTTGTTTACCATATAAGATTTATGTCACATAAAAACAATCAAGTAAACATAAAATTTACTACATTTCTCACAATAAGATAATAAAGATATTTAGGCACCTAAAAAAAGGCCAATTTCATCGATCATTTTTAGTGCCATAAATGGAAGAGCAATAGGCATTGACGGAACACCATCGTGGGATCAGCCCCCAAACGCGCAAAAAGTCAGAAAATCTCAATATATAGAATAAAAAAGCATTTCAACGCCTACAGAAGGTGTACAATTCCAAAATATGCAATTTACGGGTTAAACAACACCTGATCCGATACACTTTATTTTTCCTACGAGGTTAATGTGTCCAGTCTTAACAAAATGCTAAATGTTCTAAATATCTTTGGACCTGAGTCTCTAGTCATCAACGTAGACGATATCGCAAAAAAACTATCGCTCTCCCGCGCGACCGCGTATCGCTACGTTAAGGAGCTGTGCGACGCAGGCTTATTAACAAGAATTGATACCAGCTATACGCTCGGCCCAAGAATCATCGAACTCGATTGGATGATGCGTCAGCACGACCCTCTTATTTCACATGGCCGCGAAGTCATGGCAGACCTCTCAAAAAGTACAGGACTCACTGTTTACATGAGTGTTTTTTATGATGGGCACATCATCAACACTCACATAGAATCGGATATCAAAAAATACGGCTATGCTTTTGGGCGTGGACGCCCACTACCCATTTTTAAAGGCGCACAATCTAAAGTTTTGGTTGCAAACCAAAAAACAGCGCGGTTAAAGAAAATCTTTGAGGAGCAGATCACTCCTGATGAAGATTACGATCTAACGTGGAAAGAATTTAACGCTGAGGCCAAGAAGATTCGTAAAGATGGCTTTTGTGTCACTCATGACGAACTTAATTTGGGATTAACGGGGATCGCAGCGCCCATTATCAGCAAGGACAGCGATGATATTCTTGGCAGTATCGCATTCGTCGGAACAACCAGCGCATTTGAGCTCTTCCGCCTTGATGCGGTCGTAGAGCGTTTAAAAGTGGCAACAGAGTTGATTGAAAAAGGCACCCATCTAGATAATTAATGCATTGCATATACGCACTACCCAGACTATGAAGAGCGGGGCTAAAAGCCCCGCTCTTCATTCAACCTTTCTCAGCAGACTTAGCCTCGTTGCTTACGTACGATTCCCCAAATAAATACGGTGACAGAAAGCACTATCATACACAGCAGAACAAGACTTATAGGGCGGGTGACAAACATCGTCATATCACCGTTTGAGATCCCCATCGATTGTTTCAAACGTGTCAGAAACACGGGACCTAAAACCATTCCCAATATAATTGGAATGCCAGGAATGCCATTGCGACGTAACACGTACCCAATCACCGCAAAAAAGAGCGCAATCAGAGCATCAGAGGCTTGATAATTTTGGCTATAGCTCCCCACAAAGCCGAGGATGAGAATCACTGATCCTATGAACTTGCCACTGATTTTTGTTAAGTTCACCATCCAACGAGTAGCAAAGGTCAGATACACAAACGCCACAATATTCATCAAAAACAATGAGATATAAAGACCAGAGATAAACTCCGGGCGCTCAGCAAACAACGTTGGACCTGGCGTGTAATTATGCACCGTAAACACTGCTAACAGCATTGCCATGAGTGCATCGGCCGGAATACCAAAGGCAAGTAACGGCACCATCACCGATGCTGTGACGGCATTATTGGAGGTCTCTGAAGCAATAAGACCTGCAGGATTGCCTTTACCAAAACTCTCTGGGTCTTTAGAAAACTTCTGAGCCAAGGTATACGAAAAGAACTGGGAGCCAAACTCCCCGACTCCAGGTAATAACCCCATGAATACACCCAGAGCGGCAGAACGCAACGCAACGACTTTATTCTTTAGTATGTCCACAAAGCCACTGAAGTAACCCGTTCCTTCTAGCTTCGTTTCGAAGCTGTCAGGTCCTTTATTAGAAAGCAGTACAAAAGCTTGAGACATCGCAAACAGCCCGATCACTGCTGGGACCAAAGGCACTCCACCTAACAACCAAGTCTGATCAAACGTATAAACAGGCGTATTAAAGGAGCGATCCAGACCAATAGAGCCTAAAAAGATACCGAAACCTAGCATGATGGCAGCAGGGAATACATGTTTACCATGTGCCAAAACAACAAAAATCATACCCAGCAAGGCAAGCATAGCGAATTCTGGTGAGCCAAAATTGGTGGCAACTTCAGCCAACACTGGCGCCAAAAACACCAAGGACGCGACACTAATAATGCCCCCCACAAAAGACGAAGTGTAGGCGATTGATAATGCTCTCTTCCCTTCCCCTCGCTGTGCCATGGGATAACCGTCATAGGTCGTTAGAACCGCGACGGGGGTGCCTGGCGTATTCATCAAAATGGCGGGGATAGCGCCGCCATACCAAGCGCCGCCATACACCCCGACCAACAGCATGACACCGGCCAACGGGTCAAGTGAAAAACTTAATGGGAGCAGAATTGCAATAACGCCTGCAGGTTCAAGACCAGGAATAGAACCAATAGTAATGCCAATGATGGCACCAATAACAATGGCCAGTATTACATTGAGGGAAGCAACCTCATTTAGACCTAGTAAAATCGTGTCGAGCATACAAGTGACCTATAAATACATATTACAAAAATCAGACGCTGCATCAGGTAGCAGGCTGTAGAGCCAAACATCGTCCATCCATAGGCCAATTACCATTCGAAAAACCACCACTATGCCGATGGCTGCCAATACGGCCATCGGGCCCCAAAAGCGGTCCAGCCTTTTGGAAATGAAAAGCATAAAAAGGAGAAGCACTAAATTTGAAAGTAAGAATCCAATGACACTTAAAGCATGAACGTAGACATAAAAAGAACCCATTGCCCAAAAAGTGATTCTATGTGCCGAGACTGTTCTGGTTATGTATTGAACGATCGACGCGATAGACACATATTTGAAAAACATCGCCCCTTGCAATAACTTAACAAAGCATAAAATTGTCATGACGGTTAGACCAATTGCGGGCCCAAGCATAGGCTGTAAGTACCAACCTTTATCAGAAAATATTCTGACTTCACTCGTCATTAAACACAGCAGTACAACGCAACTAATAAAAAAGGCGAAATAAAATGGCAACGTCCTTGACTGCTCTTTCATCTCGTCAGTCATTTCCCGACTATTCATATCTGAAGAAGACTTTCTGCCCATAACCACACCTGTTTTCATGTTACCCCCTGCGAATGCCCTAGCTAAGGCTAGGGCATGTATTTTTTATTATTGCTTCGTAGGTTTATTGCTGAAGATATTTGGTTAACTGCTGACTTAAAAAGGTTTCTTCTTCGATACGTTTTTTCGAACCTTCCGCGTCCAGCCAATAGACAACCGCACCCGTTTCTTCAGCTATTTCTTGAACTTTTGGCAGTCTCAAAGCTTTCTTAGCAATCTCTGCAATACGCTGTTTCACGTCTTCAGGCGTACCTTTCGGTACAAACAAGCCATTCCAAGTTGTTAGAGGAATGCCAGCTATTTCATCTAAAGTCGGCGCATCAGGAGCTAAAGGAATTCGAGTAGAGGTAAAACTTGTTAGAATTTTCGCATCACCAGATTTCAAACAAGCCAAAATAAGCTGTGTAGTGGTATTGATAATGTCCGCGTCACCATTTGCCAATACAGAACAATCTGTCGCATCAAACGGCGCATTAGAAGCGAATCGAATATTAAGTCGGTCTGCCGCTTGGAATGTCATGGCAGTTGGACCAGCCTGATAACCGAAGTGTCCCAACGAGACATCGTTAGACTGAGAATACTCTGAAAGCTCATCCATTGTGTTATAAGGTGCATCACCGCGGGTCGCCAACACAAAAGGATAATCTAAGAAGATACCAACGGGTTCAAACGTTTCTTCGTTCCAAGGTACGCTTTTTGTCAGTACTTTAATCGTCAACAAATCATTAACAAAAGAGCCAATCGTTAGACCATCTGGTCTCGCTGTTGCTACTTCCGCGGCGCCAACCACACCACTACCACCAGGCTTGTTCACCACTGTCGCAGGTTTGCCCGTTTCTTTGCTCATTTCGTCAGCGATAATCCGAGTCAGAATATCTTCAAGATCGCCTGGAGGCCAAGGCACGACAAATTTAACGGGGCGCTTTGGATAATCTGCAAAGGCTATAGGCGATAGCAAAGTAGCTCCGACTAAAAGGCTACTGGTTAACAATTTTGTTATTTTTTTCATATTCTTCTCCAATCAATGTCAGCGTAATGCTCTGATGAAAACGGTCGTATAGCGGTGATTGAGTGTTTCCTCTCGCTTTTCTTGGAAAAACACCTAAATTCAACATAGAGAATAAATTCGATAATAACAACTAATAAATTCAATATATTTCCACACGATTATCACATTTGGAGATATTTCATCTGTTTACAGATGTTTTTTTGTAAAAAACGGCACAAAAGTCTCTATATCAGCATAAACGCATCATCTCTCCACTCAGCGAGCATACGGTACAAATTTTCACCTACTGGCCAACTACCAGCCCGTCACGCCCTATGATTCTTACCAATTGGCAGATTAGGAATGTAGGCCTGTGCACTTAGTATTACGACATAAAGAAAATAAACCAGATTAAATGAATGAAAAACCTTCTATAAATTTATTTTTTATCGTATTGTGAGAATTATTAATTTTTTAGATCCTTTTTTATAAAGAATACCCGCTCTGAGGTGACTTATGGTAGAAAACACAAAAATTGATTTTATCTATCTTTCTGAACAAGACATGATTGAGGCAGGTGTCACAGACATGCCTCGCTGTGTTGACACCATGGAGGAAATGTTTGCACTTCTATATCGGGGCGACTATCGCATGGCGGGGTCGAACAGTGATTCTCACGGCGCTTTAATTACGTTTCCAGAAGAATCGCCATTCTCTACCATGCCTAAACCAACCGCAGATCGCAGGCTAATGGCCATGCCTGCTTACCTAGGTGGCCGCTTTCAAACCTCAGGCGTTAAGTGGTATGGATCTAATATCGCTAACCGCGAGAAAGGCTTACCTCGCTCTATCCTAACAATGATTCTCAATGACATAGACACAGGTGCGCCACTGGCTTTTATGTCTGCTAACTTATTATCTGCCTACCGTACGGGTGCTATACCTGGGGTAGGAGCTCGCCACCTGGCACGCAAAGACTCCAAGGTCATCGGTCTGCTTGGGCCCGGAGTAATGGGTAGAACAACCGTCGCGGCTTTCGTTGCCGCTTGCCCGAATATAGACACGATCAAAATCAAAGGACGAGGCCAGAAAAGTCTGGACGATTTCACGGCATGGCTAAACGCTACCTTCCCGCAAATTACGAATATTCAGATCGTCGATTCGGTTGAAGACGTGGTACGGGGGGCCGACCTTGTGACTTACTGTAACTCGGGAGCCGTAGGTGACCCGAACACCTACCCTTTAATTAAGCGCGAATGGGTAAAACCCGGAGCGTTTCTGGCGATGCCTGCTAGTTGCCGAATGGACGATGCGATGGAACAAAAAACGGTTCGGAAGGTACTAGACAACACAGGGCTTTATGAAGCGTGGTACGAAGAGGTACCGAAACCAGCTCACAACAACATCCCTTTAGTGGGCGTACGCTGCATGGATATGATTCATGATGGTCAGATCTCGCTAGACGACTTAGAAGACCTCGGCCAGATCGTCGCTGGAGATGCCCCAGGACGTAAAAATAATGACGAGATCATCATTATGTCCGTTGGGGGAATGCCCGTTGAAGATGTTGCTTGGGCAACAGTGGTGTATCGCAACGCTGTTAAAAAAGGCATAGGCGTACCACTCAACCTGTGGGAAACACCAGCGCTTCGATAGCCGACAACCCCCATAAGTGTTTTAGTACCTTTTTAACCATTTACGTGCGCATATCGTGGCAACAGCCGCCCATGCGGCTTTGACAGTTAACCTAATACCTTACCAGTTTGAGCGACGTTAAGATCACCCTATATAGTCAGTAATATGTATTTCGCTCACGCCAGTACACCTCAGGGTGTACTGGTTTTTTTTACTCCGCATCCAGCATTACGTTGAAAAATCCAGCGTAAGCTGTCTCGTCTCTTCAATGGGCCGAAGCATTACGTGTAAGCCTAACAGCCTAATTTCACGTCCGCCTTGCCGCTTGAGCACCTCCGCTAGTAGCTCTCGAAAATAAAGCAGATCGAGATGAGTATGCACGTGTTCAATCGTCGTCTGTTGAAAGTCGGCAAATTTAACCTTGATACCCTGCTTCGAAATTAAATTGTTTGTTGCAGCCTTATTAAGGCGTTGCTTTAACTCTGGAAACAAACGATTCTCTATCACCTGCCAGCATTCGTCGAAAGACGTTATATTTGTCTCGAAAGTACGCTCAACGCCAACAGACTTACGCAAACGATTAGGCGTTACGGCTCTTTGATCAATGCCGTGACTCCGATGCCACAATGAATGCCCTAATCGGCCAAACTGTCTTACCAAGGCCAAATAATCGCCTTTACGAATATCAGCCCCTATGTAAAACCCCGCTTCATGCAACTTCTGTAAACTCACCTTACCCACCCCCGGTATTTTCTCTAAAGGTAATTGGTCAACGATGCGCTGAACGTCACTAGGCGGGATGACAAATTGGCCGTCGGGTTTATTCATATCAGAGGCGATCTTGGCAAGAAACTTAATAGGTGCGACGCCAGCAGAGGCCGTTAAATTCAGCTCAGACCGAATGTCTGACCTAATCGCTTCGGCTATTAGAGTGGCTGAACCATGATATTGCTCACACTCGGTAACATCTAGATAGGCTTCATCTAATGAAAGAGGCTCGATCAAGTCGGTATATCGAGCAAAGATTGCGCGTATTTGATCAGAAACGCTTTTGTATACCTGCATCCTTCCGGGTATCACAGTCAATTGCGGACATAGCTTCTTTGCCATTGCAGTCGACATAGCGGAACGTACACCATAGACACGGGCTTCGTAATTACAGGTACTAATTACGCCTCGTTGCTTCGCACTGCCCCCTACCGCTAAAGGGATATTCCGATAGCTCGGTTCATCACGCATCTCAACGGATGCGAAGAACGCATCCATATCTATGTGAATTATTTTTTTGTTGTAGAGAGGTTGCGAGCTCATACCAAGTACTGTGTAAATAAACAGTATTAGGACACATCAAGCTAGTGTTTGTCTACAGGTGAAAACCCAAAGCTCCCCTGACAACTCACGACACTGTATATAAAAATGGGCCCCACACTTAAATGTGTGAAGCCCATCTAATTCAACGTAGATAGAACAGATTACAAGCGACTCTTACCGTACACAAACTCATCGGATTCTTGAGAGGCCTGTGGTGCTGGCACAGCGTTACCTGTTTGTGGCGACACTGGGAATATCGCATTAATCTGCCCCGTGCCTGAGCTACCAAAATAAGGCGTCACCACTTCGACTTTTTGATCGTAATCTGACCAACCTAATGCGCCGAGCAGCATGGCCGTATCGTGCATAAAGCCTTCACCATGTCCCTTTGCCGCGTATTCTGGCAACATGCCGCAGAATCTTTCCCATTCACCGTTTTCCCACATTTCCACGACACGATGATCGAGGTCTTCTAGGAACGGGCTCCACACCTTATCAGAGAACTCTGGTGCTTGACCGTTTTGCGCAAAGCGATGTGATAAAGAGCCACTGGCTAGGATCGCAACTGTACCATCGTAATGTTTTTCAATCGCTTCACGCAGCGCCCAGCCCAAACGGGCGGAATCATTAAGATAGTGGACGGTTAAAAGTGCTGAGACAGAGATGCACTTGAAGTGGTTATCTTCATTCATATAACGCATAGGAACCAATGCGCCATACTCTGGTGCTAATGTCGTCGCATCGTGAGCCATCGTCTCGACACCTTGCTCATTACACACTTGCGCAATGATACGACCTAATTCAGGGTTGCCATCTAAGCTGTATGGCATGTTGTTAATGAAGTGCGGCAACTCATTACTGGTATAGACTCCTTCCCAATGCGGCGCACAGTTAATGTGGTAACCCGCATTCACCAACCAATGTGTATCAAACACGACAATCGTGTCTACGCCTAACTCGCGACAACGGCGTGAGATTTCATGATGCCCATCGATTGCCGCCTGACGAAAGCCTTTTCTAGGCCCATCAAGCTCGGATAAATACATAGATGGTACGTGGGTGATTTTGGCAGCTAAGGCTAGTTTGCCCATAGGTACTCTCCAAAAATGGCTCTATTCTTTATTAGTAAACAGAGCATGAATATTATTTTTGTTAAATTTCAGCACTGGATCAAGTTCAGTGAGTTCGAAAGAGATTTGAACATAGCTAGTATCAGTAATAGGTTTTAACCACTCACACAATATTGCAAAAACGCGCTCTGCTACCTCTTTGCGAAGCTCCATACTGCGCCCGTGCCCTATCTTCAAATTCAGATTTAATAACGCAAAATCTTCCCGACCGTCTGCAACACGGTAATGGTCTACCTTAATCGCACGGCTGCGCACACCGCCTAAAGGAAAATGCCCCGTCGACACAACATATTCATGAAGGGATTTAAAAAGCGGCTGAAAGTCTAACCGATCTTCAAGGTTAGCAGAGTATTCCACGACAAAATGTGGCATAACATTGCTCCCATAGGCAAAAGAGAAGAGCGTATTATGCCCTTCTCTATAAAGTTTGAGTTACACACCCCATTTAGGGATATGGTGAGACCCCATGCTGATACAAACGTTTTTCGGTTCACAGAACACTTCAAAGCTGTAATCACCACCCTCACGGCCAGTACCCGATGCTTTCTTACCACCAAATGGCGTACGCAAATCACGAACGTTTTGAGAGTTAACAAACATCATGCCTGCATCGACTTTCTGTGCAATACGGTGAACTTTGCTAACATCCTGAGTCCATAGGTAAGACGCTAGGCCGTACTCGTTGTCATTGGCCATCGCAACTACATCTTCTTCGTCTTCGAATGGAATCAAGACCGCGACTGGACCAAAGATTTCTTCTTGCGCAATGCGCATGTCATTGGTGACATCGCGGAAGACTGTTGGGCGCACAAAGTGGCCGCCTTTTAGATGATCTGGCAGTTCATCTACTGGCTTATCTGGGCCTCCAGCAATTAGAGTAGCGCCCTCTTCAATACCGATGCGAATGTAGCCCGTCACTTTATCAAAGTGCTGTTGACTGATAAGTGATCCCACTTGCGTATTCAGATCACTTGGATCGCCCACTCTGATTTTGCTAGCACGCTCAGCAAATTCCGTCGCGAATTTGTCGTAAATACTCTTTTGTACAAAAATACGAGACCCAGCAGTACAACGTTCACCATTGATAGAGAAGATGCCAAATACTGCAGCGTCAAGAGCACGCTCGTAATCACAATCTTCAAAGATCATCACCGGCGACTTGCCACCTAATTCCATCGAGAACTTTTTCAGACCCGCATTGGCAATAATGTGTTTGCCAGTTGCTGTGCCACCCGTGAAGGAAATCGCATCGACATCCTCATTGGTAATGATGGCATTACCGGTCGTCGCCCCGTAGCCATGTACGATGTTGAAGACACCAGGCGGTACGCCCGCTTCGATCGTTAAGCGACCCAGAAAATCTGTGGTTAGCGGAGATAACTCAGACTGTTTCATAACGACCGTATTACCCAATGCTAAAGCAGGTGCCGTTTTCCATGTCCCGGTCATGAATGGGACATTCCAGGGAGAAATCAGAGCACACACACCCGTTGGTTGGTATAGAGTGTAGTTCAACATCTGGTCATCCATTGGGTAGGTGTGACCGTTCATTTGCTTCGCTTTTTCCGCAAAGAAGTAGAAATTGTTGGATGAGCGAGGAATCAACGCATTCAGTGTTTGGTACAACGGCAACCCCGTGTCCGCTGTCTCAAGACGCGCTAGCTCTTCTACGTTTTCACCAATCAAATCACCCAATTTTTCGATGATTTTTGAACGCTTAGCAATCGGCATGTTTGCCCACGCTGGGAATGCGTCTTTCGCTGCTTGGACAGCTTGAGCAACTTGCTCATCTGAAGCATGAGCGACTTCAGCCAACACTTCTCCCGTCGCAGGATTGAAGGTTTGAAAAGTCTTTTCGCTTTCCACCCATTCGCCATTAATTAGATTTTTTATCATTCTCACCCGCTCTCCTATGAAGCAATTAGATGTAACGGAAAGGCAAAAACCCTTTCATTTTATTAACATGTTAAGTAAATTAATACTGAGATCAGGATCTGTCAAGGGCTCTTGATGCGAACAGATGAAGTTATGACATGAGAATTTTTTGGGAAACAGGTTTACTATGCTGGGTCATTGTCATCAATCTTGCGTGAGATCTCAGCTCAAAAACAACAATTAAGAGGTGCATATGACGATTATGGACAATTCTTTATTTCAAAGCGTTCCTGAGCTTATTGGAGCCATTGGGGAGCCATGTTTTTACTCGCAAGTAGGCGTTTGCTTTAGCAAAATTTCGACCGTTTCTAACTTTAAGGTATTCAGCTACCCCAAAGCTGACAAACCTGCTCTGCTAGCGGGATTCAAAGACCCAGAACTTGATCAACTCTATTGCGATTTTGCTTACCAGCTCGACCCTTTTTACGATGTGATTAATCAACATCAAAATAAAGCGTTGGTAACACTGGACAGTATTACCCGACACGATTTTGAAAGCTCCGCGTATTACGATCGCTTCTACCACAAGATCGGGTGGAAAAATGAAGCTAACTTGATTGTGAGCCTTAATGATGAACGAACGATTTGTCTAGCTTACACAGCGGACAAAACGCCTATCCATCAGCTGAATTCTGAGCTACGCCCTTATCTTGAATCGATAAAATCCGCTATTCAAAAGCATGAAGCGTTGCTATCAACCATTCTGACCATTGATGATGACCACCATCCCTCGATCACTCATCAGAGTACCAACCTCACTGCTCAAGAGCGATTCATGGATCAATTTGGTTTAACCAAACGAGAAAAAGAAGTAGTCCGATACATTTTACAAGGCTTGGCGTCCGCGAGTATCGCTGAAAAATGCTTTGTGTCTGAGGGCACTATCAAAAACCATCGTAAAAATATCTATCGCAAGCTCTGTATCCACTCTCAACGAGATTTGTTTAGAAAATTCTTAAATTAAAAACAGATATTGACATCTGCGCTTTATTTACGACAATATCGTTAACATGTTAACTAAAATAAATTGGTAACTATTCCTATGTACACATACCGACTACAAGAATCCGGCAAAGTGGTGACAAAAAAAAGTGACACAACTTTCGCGGTAGACATGGCCGAGCCACTGGCTCCCGCCACGCATGGCGCAGTCATCGGCGTCGCGCTCAATAATAAAGATCTCGTGGCGAGCATAGAGGATCAATTTGAAGAGAAGCCCTATGTCACTCCCCCTAAAACGCCTGTACTTCACATCAAAACCGACAACACTCACATCGGACATGGTCAGACAATCCGCATTCCTACAAATAAAGGCGCAGTTTACGCAGGACCGTCTCTAGGCATCGTGATTGGTAAAAAAGCAACCCGAGTCAGTGAAGAACACGCTCTGGACTTTGTAAAAGGCTACACAGTAGTCAACGAAGTTTCTCTTGCAGAGACCTCATTCTATCGCCCTGCGGTCAAAGCAAAATGCCGAGACACATTCTGCCCGATCGGGCCTTGGGTGGTGGATAAAGCGTTGGTGACAAACCCAAATAGCTTGTCAATCAATACTTATGTCAACGATGAACTGGTTCATAGCACAAGCACTGATTGTTTGGTTCACAGTGTAGAGAAGATCATCAGCTATATCTCTAGCTTTATGACCCTAGAAGTCGGTGATCTCATCATCGCGGGCACGCCCTTACGCGACGAATCGTTAGAAATTAAAGGTGACGACATCGTCATGATCGATATTGAGGCCGTTGGCCGCTTAGCGAACCCAGTTGAACAAGAGTGAGACCGAACATGAAGCATGCTCGCGTAAAAGCAAATGACCAAATTTTAGACGTTACTGTTAATGACAATAACGAAGTGATCACTCAGTCAGGTGACGTACTGGCTGCTGGCTCCTTTTCTTGGCTGCCGCCGTGTAAAGGTAAGATGTTTGTACTAGCTATTAACTACGCTGACCACGCAGCCGAACTCTCATTCAAAGCACCGGATGAGCCGCTCGTGTTTTTGAAAAATAGCAATTCACTCATAGGCCACGAACAACATACTTATCGTCCTGACAATGTTGACTACATGCACTATGAATGTGAGTTAGTCGTCGTGATTGGCAAAGAAGCGAAAAATGTCTCCAAAGAAGACGCGATGGATTACGTCGGTGGCTACACGGTCGGTAACGATTACGCAATTCGTGATTACCTAGAAAACTATTACCGCCCCAATCTGCGAGTCAAAAGCCGCGACACATGTACGCCTATCGGACCGTACATTATCGATGCGGATCAGATCAAAGATCCTCATAACTTAGTGTTACGCACTTATATTAATGGTGAGCTAAAGCAAGAAGGCAACACCAAAGACCTTGTGTTTGATATCCCATACTTGATCTCTTACCTCAGCGACATCATGACGCTCACACCAGGGGATATGATCTTCACGGGGACGCCAGAAGGTTTGGCGGACGTGAAACCAGGTGATGTGGTAACGACGGAAGTCGAAGGCGTTGGCGTACTGACCAATACGATTATTTCTGAATCAGACTACCTTGCAAGCTTAAACTAGGAGCCCTTCATGCTATCAAAAGACATTATCGCAAGCTGTGCACAGCGCTTGCATGAGGCTGAAAAATCTCGTAAACAGATTCGTCAAATCTCTTTAGATTACCCAGACATCACCATTGAAGATGCCTACGCGATTCAGCGTGAGTGGTTAAACATTAAACTCAGCGAAGGCCGTGAAATCATTGGCCATAAAATCGGTTTGACCTCCCGCGCCATGCAAATGAGCTCGCAAATTGATGAGCCAGACTACGGCACACTGTTGGACGACATGCTTTATCACGATGGCTGTGAAATTAATACTGACGATTTCATTGTGCCGCGCATTGAAGTGGAACTGGCGTTTATCCTGAAAAAGCCACTAAAGGGCCCCAACGTCACGATGTTTGATGTTTATGATGCGACGGGTTACGTGGTGCCGGCGCTGGAGCTGATCGATGCTCGCAGCCAATCAATCGACCCTGAGAGTGGCCGTCCTCGTAAAGTATTTGACACCATTTCTGACAATGCCGCGAACGCCGCGATCATTTTAGGTGGCCGTCCAATCAAAATCGATGAGATGGATTTGCGTTGGGTCTCTGCCATCATGCAACGCAACGGCATCATCGAAGAAACGGGCGTTGCGGCCGGTGTATTGAACCACCCTGCCAATGGTGTAGCTTGGTTAGCCAACAAACTGGCGCCCTTTGATGTCGAGCTAGAACCTGGACAAATCATTTTGGGTGGCTCTTTTACGCGCCCTGTGGCAGCACGTAAAGGCGACACATTCAGTGTCGACTTTGGGACGCTAGGCACCGTGTCCTGTTATTTTAAATAAGGGGGCGTCAGCATGTCAGCACCAAAAAATATGTTCAAACAGGCTCTCATCAATAAAGATCCCCAAATCGGTCTTTGGTTGGGTCTTGCCAATAACTATACCGCTGAGCTCATTGGCTCAGCAGGATTCGACTGGTTATTAATTGATGGCGAACATGCACCCAATACGCTACAAACCATGCTTGGGCAGCTACAAGCCCTAGCGCCATTTGCCACCCATCCGATTGTTCGCCCCGCTTGGGCTGACGATGTCGCCCTCAAACAGATTCTAGATTTGGGGGTACAAACGATTCTCGCACCGATGGTCGATAACGCAGAACAAGCTCAGCAGATCGTTCGTGGTACTCGCTACCCCCCTCATGGTGTGCGTGGTGTAGGCAGTGCATTAGCGCGTGCGTCTCAGTTCAACCGCACTGCTGACTACCTTACAACGGCCAACGAAGAGATTTGTGTGTTAGTACAAATTGAATCAGCGAAAGCTGTAAAAGAGCTCGATAACATTCTCGCCGTAGACGGCGTCGACGGTGTGTTCATCGGACCTGCCGATTTAAGCGCTTCACTGGGTTATATTGGTCAACCCAATCACCCCGAAGTGGTTAAAGTCATCGAAGCAAGCATTGCCAAAATCGTTGCCGCAGGCAAAGCGCCAGGCGTACTGATGGCTGATAAAAAACAGGCACGTCGTTACTTGGACTGCGGTGCGCTATTTGTCGCAGTCGGAAGTGATACCGGATTACTAATGACGGCGACCAAAAATCTCGTCAGTGAATTTAAACCCGAACTAAATAATGACTCCCAGGGTAATGCCTCCGTCTACTAGTTGAAAACGCGTCATGGTTTACACAAACCTAGTGCGTTTATGCATCACCCTTTTTGCCCAGCTCGCTGGGCTTTTTTTGATACTGTAATGTTATTTGGCGCTTTGGGCTGGGATAAATACCAAGGTAAAGCAGAGATCATTATGGATTACTTCCCAAGGTCCAGCACCGGGCAAGTAAACGTAATCTTTCCCTTAGAGTGAGCACATGACAACCTACGTAACAAACCAAACGAACCTAACCACGAATGCCGCTATTCAGATGGGAATGGCCGCCATTGATCGTGCACAAAGCCTAAATATTCATATCAGTATGACCATCGTAGACACCACTGGCAACCCGTTAGCGAGTTTGCGTATGAATGGATCACCATTGATCTCTGTGAACGTGGCGGAAAATAAAGCTTACACTGCTTTATCCTTTCGCTGCCCTACACGAGATTGGCAAACCCGTTTAGCGGACAAGCCAACCGTACTCGCCGCGTTACAAAGTGAAGCAAAGTTTACCTATTTGGGCGGCGGCCTACCGATTGTCATTAACCATGAAGTCGTCGGGGCTATCGGCGTTTCTGGAGGTAGTGAAGATCAAGATATTGATTGTGCACAGCACGCCATTCAAGCCTTACGTTGAAAATAACAAAGAGAGACACGCGCTATGTTGAAAAAACAGTACCCCTTTTTCTTGGCCAATAAACCCGTTTATGCCAATGACGATCTCGAAGTTCGCAATAAATACTCCAACGAGCTGATCGCAACGGTCGCGATGGCCTCTGCGGAACACATTGATCAAGCCATCGCCGCCGCGGATAAAGCGCAACCTGCGATGAAAGCATTACCGTCCTATAAACGTCAAGCTATCCTTAACCATTGTGTCGCTCGCTTCAAAGAACGCGCAGAGGAGCTCGCGGTGGCATTGTGCCAAGAAGCAGGTAAGCCCATTAAAGATTCGCGTGGAGAAGTCACTCGCTTAATTGATACTTTTCAAATCGCTGCGGAAGAGTCCACCCGTATTTATGGCGAAGTGATTCCTATGGATATTTCGCCACGAGCTGAAGGCTACCAAGGACAGTGGAAGCGCTTCCCAATCGGTCCATGTTCGTTTATCTCACCATTTAATTTTCCATTAAATCTTGCCGCACACAAGATTGCGCCAGCCATTGCAGCAGGTTGTACTTTTATTCTAAAACCCGCCTCATTAACCCCAATCAGTGCACTGATTGTAGCTGAAATTCTCGCGGAAACTGATCTGCCAGAAGGTGCCTTTTCCATCTTACCGTGTCGCCGCGACGGCGCGGATTTGTTTACGACTGATGATCGCTTGAAACTACTCAGTTTTACTGGCTCCCCAGATGTGGGTTGGGATTTGAAAAAGAAAGCAGGCAAGAAACCGGTCGTACTTGAACTAGGCGGTAACGCCGCATGCATCGTTGACGAAGGTACGGATTTAGAAGATGCCGTACAGCGCATTATTTTTGGAGCGTATTACCAATCAGGTCAAAGCTGCATCAGCGTGCAACGCATCATGGTGCACGAATCCCTGTATGACCAAGCTAAAGCTAAGCTGGCGGCAGCAGTGAGCAACCTAGTTATGGGCGACCCTGCGGATGAGGAAACGTTTATTGGTCCAATGATCTCTGTAAAAGAAGCCGAACGTCTTCATGGCTGGGTGCAAGAAGCTAAAGCCGCTGGGGCAACCGTCCTTGCTGGTGGCAATCGCAACGGAGCGATGTTAGAAGCGACTTTATTAGAAAATGTCACGGCAGACATGACCGTTAACAACCAAGAAGCATTTGGCCCCGTAGCCGTTTTATCTAAGTTCTCAGATTTTGATAAAGCCCTTGAAGAAGTCAACAATTCTGACTTCGGCTTACAGGCTGGGATTTTCACGAAAGATATCTACAAAGCCCATAAAGCATGGGAAGAGTTAGAAGTCGGCGGTGTGGTGATTGGCGATGTGCCATCTTGGCGCGTCGATCACATGCCATACGGTGGAGTGAAGGACAGTGGTTTAGGGCGTGAAGGAATTCGCTACGCTATCGAAGATATGACCGAGTTGAAGCTAATGGTATTGCGTACCCCACAATAAAAACCTATTTATGTAAAAGCCAACTTTGTGTTGGCTTTTTGTTTTCATAAGGACACAAATATGAGTGCAACCCATTCTCGATGGCTGGTTCCATTACTTGGCTACCTGGTTGCTTTTGGGCCATTGTCCATTGATATGTACTTACCCAGCTTGCCCATCATTGCAGCGGACCTAAATTCAAACCAACAAATCGTCCAATACAGTATTACTGCGTTTCTGGTAGGAATGACCGTTGGCATGCTGCTGTTTGGTCCCCTCTCCGATCAATTGGGTCGTAAAAAGCTGCTCTTAGCTGGAACACTACTCTACGCGCTAACCAGTTTAGGATGTGCCTTCGCCCAATCTGGAGAATCACTGATTGCGTACCGCGCCTTTCAGTCCATCGGAGCTGCGGCTGCGGCAGTGCTTGCCAGAGCGCTGGTCCGAGATTACTTTGCTCCAAAACAAGCGGCCGGCATTCTTTCTACTATGCATATCATTTCTATGATCGTCATGCTGTTTGCGCCACTGTTAGGTGCATACATTGTAGAGATCTTTGATTGGCGTTGGATCTTTTACTTACTCGCAGCGTTTTCGGTCATCGCTTTTTTAGCCATTTCTATCATTATTAAAGAACCCCAAAACAACGTGACTCAAGCGCCCACCATGAAGGCTTATTTTTCCTCTTACGCGGCGTGCCTCAAAGAACCTAGAGTCAGTTTATTGATACTGACAAACGGTTTTTCATTTGCGGGCATGTTTGCCTTTATCGCTGCCTCTGCCTTTGTTTATATTGAGCACTTCGGATACAGCGAATCCACTTACGGGCTCCTCTTTTCTGCAAATATTGGCGCGATCATCGTCATGACGCTTATTAACAAACAGATTTTACTTCGCTACTCATCAGAGCATGCGTTAAGGTTTGCCCTCGTTGTTTCAATTGTAGCCACGCTCTGTATGAGTATTGCTGGCCTTGCTTCCCCTGCCCTAGCCGCATTATTTATGCTGCCTTGCATGCTCTACATCAGTGTCACCGGCTCCATTGGAGCAAACTGTTTAGCGACCTTATTTAACATTATTCCTAATCGCGCAGGGACGGCTGCAGGTCTGCTAGTCGCCCTACAATTTGCTCTTGGAGCCTTCAGTACTTACATTACGTCGCTACTCTTTGACGGGACACCTAACTCACTACTGCTGATTATGGCAGGGTTTGGTGTGCTCACCTTTCTAAGCTACATCGCGAGCACTCGCCACAGGACTTAAATAGACGGCTAAACAATATCTTATAAAAAAGCCCCGTATGAATTTAGACAGTCATACGGGGCTTTTTATGGATACGTTGCGCGCTTACGCTGCAGCTGTTTTATTGCGAACCTTACTCACAACAAATACCCCAATCGATAGGACGGTTAGCATCAATAGCGTCAGGGCAATCGGACGATCCAAAAATATCTCGAAATTGCCATTGGATACCCCTAACGCTTGGCGCATACGATCCAAAAACACAGGGCCTAACACTAAACCAAGAATAATAGGCACGGCCGGAATATTGTTCCGCTTCATGATGTAACCAATGATAGAAAAGAACAATGCAATCAGCGCATCGGTGATTTGATAATTTTGACTGTAAGCACCTAAGAAGCCTAAGACAAAAATCAATGCACCGATGAATCGGCCTCGAATACGAGTGATATTAACAATGTATTTCGACGCAAACGTCAGGTACACAAACACAAATACGTTCATGATGAATAACGAAACATAAAGACCAGAGATAAACTCAGGATGCTCTGTAAACAAGCGTGGTCCAGGGATGTAGTTATGCACCATGAATACTGATAGCAGCATGGCCATCAACGCATCCGCGGGAATCCCAAATGCCAGTAGAGGGATCATGACCGATGCCGTAACAGCATTATTTGAGGTCTCAGACGCGACAATCCCCGCCTCAGCGCCGTTACCAAACTCCTCGGGCTTTTTGGAGAATTTCTGGGCAAGCGTGTAGGAGAAAAACTGCGAGCCAAATTCACCGACGCCCGGCAACAGCCCCATTAATACCCCCAATACCGCAGAGCGAATCGCTGTGACTTTATTGCGCAGCAAGACCACAACGCCTGACATATGGCCAGAACCTTCCAGTTTCGTTTTGAATGAGTCGCCACTCTTAGCCGACAATAGAATATAAGCTTGAGACATCGCGAATAAGCCAATAACTGCGGGCACTAAAGGAACACCGGCTAATAGAAAAGGTTGATCTAACGTGTAAACCTGCGTGTTGTACGAACGATCAATACCAACGGTACCTAGAAACATCCCTAGGCCAATCATTGCCGCTGCTTCAATGGCATAATTATTATGTGCTAGTACGACGAAGACCATGCCGAGTAACGCCAACATGGCAAATTCAGCCGAGCCAAACAGCGTCGCCACTTGAGACAACACCGGTGCGAAAAATACCAATGACAATACAGAGACTATGCCTCCGAAAAATGACGAGGTGTAAGCGATCGAAAGTGCCTTTTTCCCTTCCCCTCGCTTTGCCATGGGATAACCATCGTACGTGGTTAGCACCGCCACTGGCGTCCCCGGCGTATTCATCAAAATCGCAGGGATCGCTCCGCCATACCAAGCGCCACCGTAGACACCTAATAAAAGAGTGACCCCAAACAGAGGCTCCATAGAGAAGGTCAATGGCAGCAAAATCGCCATCACACCGGCGGGCTCAAGACCCGGAATTGAGCCAATGGTGACACCAATCAGCGCTCCGAGAATAACCGCCCAAATAACGCCACCACTTAGAACTTCATTAATACCTAAACTAATCAATTCCATAACATTATCTCTACAAGTAACTGTTCGTAAACCAAAGGACATCGTCACTAAACAGTGCTTCATAGAGCACAACATCCGGAAACCAAATATTGACCCCTACTCGAAAAATTAGAACGATCATTGACACCGCCGCCACGGCACAAAACGCCCAAAACCAAGTCAATAAACGACTCAGCCAAAGTAGCGCTAATACGAATAGGAGCGTAGCTGGAGCAAAGCCAATCCACCCCAAGGCATAGATATAAACAACAAACAGCCCTCCGGTGATCACGACCACTTGGTAGTACGGGAGGTTATCAATCAGTCCTTGAACAAGGGTAGGCTCTCCTTGCTGGGGTTTTAACAGAGTAAGCAGTTTTATGAAGGAGAAAAAAGCCAGAATGCTCAAGCCAACTAATGGCGCCACATAAGGCTGTGTGTACCAGCCCCGCACTCTTTTGAGTGTGGTCGTAGTATGTTCAGGAAAGCTGAATATCAGGTAGCAGGAGATGACAAATGTTACGATGAAGAATAGCTTGGATTTACGATATGCTTGATCCATATTAGGCTCCGACCTTCGCTTGCTTGATGGTATTGGAAATCGGAACAATCAATACGGGTTTTGATGCGCGATGAATGACCTGTTGAGCCGTAGACCCTAAAAATAATCGTGATAGCGCGTTCACCCGTCGATCCCCCATCACAATCATCTGGGCATCGATTTCCTCGGCCACTTCAACAATCTTTTTCGCGGGCTCGCCAAATGAAACCATCACTTCTATCTGCTCTTCATCAAATGCAGATTGCTCCAGCTCTTCTGTTACAAAGCTGTGAATCCGCTGCTTCATATAGGCACGTATTTCGGTTTTCAGCGATTCCAGATGCTTGTCGTGGGCTTTTTTTACCCGAAAGCCGCCCAATGTTTCGTCTTGACCACGATGAAACTGTTCCGACACATGTAAAAAATAAATTCGCCCTTTACTTTGGATTGCTTGCTCAATCGCAGCGTGCAATACCACTCTACTTCCGTTTTCCAAGTCAGAAGCATAAAGAATATGTTTCATGCATTACCCCATAAAAAAGGCGCAGCTTCAGGCCGAAGCTGCGCCTTATCTTTATGATTTACTTAGCTCGGTTAACGACTTTTCTAACCGTATACTCAAGCAACCCTTCTTTACCAAATTCAACACCTAGACCAGAATCTTTGTTACCCCCAAATGGCACATGAGGTAATACTTCAGCGTGGTTATTAACCCAAACTGTCCCTGAATCCAATTGAGAAACCACCCAATCCAACTCGTCACACGGCTCACCCCATACAGATCCACCTAGTGCAAATTCCTTGTGGATAGCATGCGACATGACTTCTTTTACGTCGTCAAAAGGAATGATTGGCAGAACAGGGCCGAACTGTTCCTCGCACACAACAGACATCTCGTGCTTCGGATTTTTAACCAATGTCGGCGCAATAAAGTATCCGTTTAAGCCTTCTGGTAAAGCAGGTTCAATCACCTCAGCTCCAGACGCTTTCGCCTCATCAATCATGGCTCTGACACTGTTGTATTGCTTCTCATTTTGAACCGGACCAAATGTGACACCTGCGTCCATACCGTTACCAACAACTTGAGCGGCAGCAATCTTGGCCAAGGCCTCCGTCAGCTCCTCGTACTTAGAGCGATGAACATAAAGGCGCTTCAAGCATGCACAGGTTTGCCCCATATTGAGAAAGGACGTCATGAAGATTTTTTCCGCAAGTTTGCTAATATCCGCATTTTGCAGCACAACCCCGGCGTCATTGCCTCCAAGCTCAAGTGTCACTTTCTTAAGATCTGCTGCGGCCACCTTCGCTAAGCGTTTACCAACCGGCGTTGAACCTGTGAACACAAGTTTCTTCACATCTGGATGCTTCACTAAAGGCTCACCAATCGCGGCCCCCCCACCGACAACCACTTGGACCAAATTTGGAACGGTATGTTTGTTAATGATTTCAGCCAATTTGATGGTGTTAACGGGAGTTGTTGACGCAGGTTTGACCACTACGCTACAACCGGCCTTCAGCGCAGGCATGATGTGCCACACAGCAATCATCAACGGCCAATTCCATGGTGTGATAGATGCCACAACCCCGACAGGTAAACGCTGCATTTCAACGTAACGCTCGGCACTGTCTTCGATAACTTCTGTCTCAAGCGCCAAACTCGAGTTATATCGAGTCCAACCCGCCGCACCACCTACTTCCATTTGAGCAAGCCCAAGCGGCTTGCCCTGTTCAGAAACGATGATTTCTGCCAATTCTGCCGCATTTGCTTCAATGTCATCAGCAATGCTCAACATGGCTTGAGTACGCTCTTCATCAGATTTTGAGCGCCACACCTCAAAGGCCTGTTTTGCGTTTTCAACGACGCCGTTTAGCTCAGTCTCTGTTGTCTCTTGAATACTTTGATAAACCGCTTTTGTGGCAGGGTTGATTACAGTAATTGTCATGTCGTAACACCATTTTATTGTTATGTGGATTTCAAGCCCGTTGGTATGTCTTTGCTATTGATTGGCTTCTGCAAGCTTCTTGGCATTTTCGTAATCCAGCTCGATTACTTTTTCGGCATCATCCATATTTGTCCAATAGACACCCGCACCCGTGGTTTCTTGAAGCTGAATAATCTCTGGTGATTGCAGAGCATTTTGGGCAATGGATGCGATCTTTTCTTTCACTTCTCGCGGCGTACCCTTCTTAACAAACAGGCCGTTCCACAGTGTTTGAGGAATACCCGTCACTTCATTCAGTGTGGGGACATCTGGCGCAGTCACTAAACGATTGAAGGTATACGAAGTCAAAATTTTGACGTCACCAGAGTCTAAACATGGAAGAATTAGCTGAGTGGTTGTATTGGTGATGTCGGCATCACCATTTGCCAATGTTGCGCAGTTCAGTTCGTTAAATGCAGAATCCGCTGCGATTCGAATACCCAACTGGTCTGCCGCTTTAAACGTTAGCGCCGTTGGTAATGCTTGATAACCAAAGTGGCCTAATGAAATATCATTGGATTTAGAGTACTCAGCTAGCTCAGCCAATGTGTTGTAAGGCGCGTCAGCCTTAGCTGCGAGTACAAATGGATAATCAAGGAAGATCCCAACTGGTTCGAAGTCATCTTTTGAGTAAGGAGCATTCCCACTCAACACTTGAGACGTCACTAAGTCGACAACAAATGAGCCAATAACGCTGCCATCTGGACGAGATTGAGCCACCGTTGTTGCACCCAACACCCCGCCACCGCCAGGCTTGTTCACAACACTCGCTGGCACACCTGTTTCTTTAGACATTTCTTCGGCGATTTTACGTGTCAGTACATCTTCTAAATCACCTGGAGGCCAAGGCACAATAAAGCGTACTGGACGATTTGGATAATCTGCAGCCATAGCAGCCGTGGATGCGACACCGATTAACATGGAGCAGGCGATCGGAGCCAAAAGAAGCTTCGCGTTTTTAGTCATTGTTATGATTCCTTCTGTTTGCGATCCTTAAAAACTACACCTGCTCCTTCCTATCTTCTATGTCCCTTTAGGGACATTTTCTGTCTATTTAAAAGCGATCAAACCTGTAGGGTTTTGGATCAATGATAGGCGTTTCATTCGCAACAATGTCCGCTGCCAACTGGCCTGCAGCGGGCCCTGTTCCAAAACCATGACCAGAAAAGCCAGTCGCAATGGTTAAGCCTGGAATGCTAGCGATGCGATCAATCACAGGATTAGAATCAGGTGTTACATCAATCACCCCAGCCCAAGCTTCTTCAATAGAGGCTTTTTCAAACGCAGGCCAAGCGTTGCTTAAATTGTTTAACGCATCCTGATTTAGCTGGTGATTAACGGGAGGGTTGTTGACGCGAACTTTCTCCATTGGACTTGCGGCATTGGCGTTCCATTTTCTACCAAGCGCTAAGTCTTTGAAGAAGGTCGACCCAAACGATACTTTTAGAAAACTACGCTGATGCTTTAACTGATCTAAATATTTGTGACCTATGAGTAAGTGATCCAGCGTCACCGGCGCGTCGAGCTTACCTCGCTGAGTAATGATGTAGCCGCCATTTTGATGCTTTCTAAAAGAGAAATCAGGGCCCCCTACCGCAATATCCGTTGGACCTTCCATCGGTGCAGTACGCAGAACAGAACACACAAGTGGCAAGGTAGGTAGTGCAATCCCATGATTCCCCAAAAAGCGACGAGACCAAGCCCCTCCCGCTAACAACACTTGCTCACAGCGAATCTCTCCTTTTTCTGTCAACACACCGCTGATCTTTCCTGCTGTTGTCACTAGCGAACGCACGGCACAATGTTGGACAATCTTCGCCCCTCGTTGGATGGCTGCTTTGGCCATTGCAGGCACCGCAAGATGAGGCTCAGCCTTACCGTCGGTTGGTGTGTAAAGCCCACCTTTCCATTGGCCCACCCCGCCCGGCACAAACTGATGAATCTCTTTTTGAGACAGCATTTTTGAACCTAAAGACAAAGACTCAACGGACTTAAGCCACGCTTCATGCATTCCTAACTGTTCGTCGGTTTGTGATAGGAACATAATGCCAGATTGCTTATAACCGACATCACTCCCTACACGATCTGCCATCTGAGACCAGAGCGTATCAGCGACTAAAGCAAGTGGGACGTCATCGAGATGGCGACTGGTTTTACGAATCCAACCTAAGTTTCTCGAAGATTGCTCCCCAGCAATATGACCCTTTTCAAGTAGAACCACGGAGATATTACGCTCTGCTAACGCCAACGCTGCAGACACACCAGCAATACCGCCACCAATCACCACAACAGATGTCGAGCTTGGTAACTCATTATCTGTTGTTAAACGCTCAAGTGTTATCGTCATACCATTCCTCCGTGTAGGCTGAACTGGATCTGCCAGTCAGCCCACCACTGTTTTATTACATGGCCACTGTAATGGTTTCTACATCCGCTTCTGCTGCACCGCGATAGGCGGTCACTTCTAGCTCCACTTTATAAACGGTGGACCCCAGAGGAGGACAGGTAACCGTCGTGGTTGGATCGACGCCGCGGAACTTTGTACCAATAAACGCCATTACCTTTTCTGTGTCTGCGGGGTCCTGAATGAATACACGAGACACAACAACATCTTTCAAACTCGAACCGACTGCCGCCAAAGCACGTTCAATGTTTTGGAAGACTTGCTCAGTTTGTTCGATGGCATCTTCTGGTATTTCTTTGGTCTCTGGGTTTCGACCTGCGGTGTTGGAGACGTATATCCAGTTATCAACGGCAACAACACGAGAGTAACTAGCAATTTCTTCAAACTTTGAGCCGGTTTTCACTTTTACAATTTTAGTCATAAGTATGCCTTTATAGATCTTTTATTAAATAAATAGGAATGTGGGTTAAGCGAGTGCTGGGCTGTTCCAAAGGTTCAGTGATACACCGATTCCTTTTTCTACTGCGTTGCGATACACGACAGTGGCCCAAGCTACGTCCTCTACAGGCATACCACCGACTGACATAATGATAATTTCGTCGTCATTTTGACGGGCTGGCGTATCGCCGGAGACAATTGCTCCTAGATCTTCCAGTTCAGATTCCGCCATAAGCTTGGCGTCTATCATGTCCATAAAGCGCATGCCAACTAAAGGAATATGATTGTGCGCAGGCTTAGGAACTTCCTCATACCACGCCTTGTAGAGGCCAATACTGTCCATCACTTTACGGACGTTACCGCTACTCATGCCATCATCTAGGCTACAACTAGCAGGCATCGCTAAGAACGCTCCCGGCTTAACCCATTCATGCTTCACCATTGGGTAAAGAGACGGATCTCCGACTTCCCCAGAGTTACAGAACGACACCAGATCTGAACCGCGGACAACGTCTTCGATAGAATCAACAACCTGAATAGTTGTTAGCTGAGGATACGTCTCTTTCACCCATGCCACGAAACTGTCTAAATTTTTCTGGCCACGGCCTTTAATTTTGATGGTATCGATATTAGGACGAACCGCCATAAACGATGCGACGGTTGTTTTACCCATTACTCCTGGGCCAAGTAAGCCAATCACTTTGGCATCTTCACGTGCTAAATAACGCGCGCCGACACCTGGTATTGCGCCGGTACGGTAGGCTGAAAGCAGGTTTGCCGACATCATAGCCAATGGTGCACTTGTTTCGATGTCGTTCAAGATCATCATTAGAATAGAGCGTGGCAGGTCTCGCTCACGATTCGCGATATTTGATCCGTACCACTTAACGCCACAAGTCTGGAAATCGCCACCTAGGTACGCAGGCATAGCCATGAGTCGACGATCAGCAGTGGGCTTAGGCATTGTAGGGAAAGGAGACTCCTCTGGGAAAGTGATCATCGCGCCATGAGAGTCACTGTTTGGTCCCGCCATGCGGTAGTCACCTTGGTGCAGCAACGCAAACATCTGTTCCATTGTATCGACACACTGCGCCATATCCGTGACACCTGCTTTGATCATGTCTTCTTCGGACAGATAAATAAAATCAATCTTAGTATTATTGGCCATATTACACCTATACTTAACAAGTTAACTTTTGTTTTAATAGCTTCCATTACGACCTAAGTGAATCGTGCTATCTACTCAGTACAGTAATGAGTTTAGAAGAGAAAATATTGAAGAAACACGCCAAACGGCGATTTAGCGATTCAGCTCTGGGTTGATAACAAGAATATTTATAGGCTTAAGCAATGCGTACACCAGCAAAAGCGTGTTATGGAACGAGTGAGCAGCCTTGGTTTGTGCTCAATGCAATGAAAGGTTTTGCTCAATTCCAGCCTCAAGTGAAGAACATTTCTCAGATTTACCGATTTCAAGCGGGTGTGCAGGCCGGCGCCACCTTTGCAATTCCTGATGGTTGCATCGACATCATGTTCGATTGCTCTGGATCCTCTCCAAGTGCCAAGCTCTGCGGCTCAACATTGCGGGCTCAAAATGCCAAGTTGATAACGGGCCACGATTATATTGGTGTGAGATTTACTCCTGGAGTGCTGCCTAAGTATTTAAATGTGTGCGCTAAAGAACTCATAAATAAACGGCTGAACTTATTTGACCTGATCCAAGACCGAGACTTTCTTCTAGAGCAGCTAATCTCCAACCAAGATTTCAACGCACAAACTCAAATCATCCAGCAACACTTAGCAAAAGAAGCGTTTTCCAACCCGTCGAATAAAACTCTTATTGCACTGGATACGATTATAGAACGCTCAGGAAATATACAGATATCCGAGTTGGAGAGCCTTACTGGGATCAGTAAACGGACGTTACAACGCTTATTTCGAGAAGAATTAGGCGTCTCACCAAAGGAGTTCAGTCGAATCATTCGTTGCCAAACGGCTGTTAATCACATCAACCAACTGTCTGAAGTCACCTTCATCGAACTTGCAAACAGCCTCGGTTTTAGCGATCAACCCCATTTTATGCGCGAGTTTAAGAATCTCGTCAGCTCAACCCCATTTGCCTACCAACGCAAAATTCTCGAAAGCTCATATGCCTCTCGTATCCAGCAGATAAATTAATTGTTAGAGAACATCTTTCAGAAGATATAAAGAAAGAGGAAGCGAGATATTTAGGCTACTGAATAATGTAATTAGAAAGGGACAGTGCTTAACGACTGGATACAGATAAAAGTGATTTGGAATTGAATACACTATAAGAGGATAACTAGATGGTGGGTGTGGAGAGGTTCGAACTCCCGACATTCGCCTTGTAAGGGCGAAAAATCAAAAGAACTTTAACTTATCTCAACCAACACTTTGGGAAATTTCAAGTAAATCAGATTAAAAATCAACAACTTATAAAATAACTTATTGGTTAAAACCGAAATAGAAAAGACTGCTCATTGCTCATTGTGACCAATTTTTTAAAAAAATTGGTCACAAATCTAGGCATACCAATTATCAGAGTTTACACCAGTTTATGAGCTTCGCTCAACAACGAGCGCAGGTGATACAACATTGAATTTTTATAACTAGCTTTGAATAACAAATTTTTGAAAAAACTAACTCGTTGTTAATAAAGTAGAGTGAATTATTTTGGGAGAACTAGTTGCTACCGCTAAACCACCTCCCCAATGAAGAGAATGAATCAGAGACTTCATTATTTACCTTAAGTAGAAGATCTCTCTCACCCAGGCGGTTTTTTATCAAGTAACGATTAGTTCTACAGCTATCACAATGTAAACTAAATGTACTATTAGCTTGGCTTTTTAGTGGTATATTTCTTGAATCACACACTGGGCATTGTTGCAGTACTTTAATCTCTTCTATTCGTAATATTAAAGAATCAGCTTGTTCATGAGCGTTATTTTCTCTTAATACTTTTATCAACGCTGAGGAAAAATCATTAGAAACATCCTCAAGAACACATAAACTTGGCGGAATATCTCCAGTTAACTTCAATGACTTTTTATGTTTACTATTTGATGCACTTAAAAAGTCTAATAATTCCTGGGGGAGTTTCTGTATCGGCTCACCGTAGTTTGCAACTAAAAATTGGGTCATTGTGCGATCAACAAACCACCCCAACCTCTCTACACCGTACAAATCCATTGGTGATAGAGGTATTGCATTGTCACGATCAATAGAAGGCTTTAGCTCTTGGTCTATTGATGAGAAGGCAATCAGCGAGTTTGATTTTTCATAATTATGGTCATGAAAACCTAGCCATGTTTTGATCCGCAGCACATCAACCTGCTCTCTATTTTCTACTAATGTCCAGTCAAAACCTTCTCTGGTTAACTTAAACTCTCGTCCAGCCCAAACAAACACCTTCTCTTGTGATTCATATTTACACTCAACCTCAGCACTATAGGGTTTCAATGCATGCTGAAAATGGAGCCCAACATAACGACAATAGTATTCTGATAACTCTTGGTTACGGACAAATTGTTCTGCAGGTGAACTCTTTAATCTCTGTTGGTTTTTACTTAGCATTTCCCAAAGTATTGATAAATACCGATAGTGAGCATCGTGATTAAGGATGTTGGTACGGTGTAGTGCACCACCGATTTGCGTGTTACGGTTGATCAATAGATACAGACCGCTTTGTTTGAGGTTACAAATGCTGTGATGCATGGCCCGCAACATGGTAAGGGTTTCTTCCAGTAACGTCAGTGTTTCCAGTGTGGCTTCTTCATCAAAAGTTTGCCCCCAAAGATCACATACTTTGTAGGACAAACGATGGTGAATATCACGGTTGTCGTAAAACCTGAGTGCCTTGTCCAGTGTGTCGTTCAGTTGCTCAACAGTGCGGATACGCTGGGTTAAATGAGTATCAAGCTTATCTAGCAGGCGTGCATACACCCGGTTCTCGTAGATGTGGAAGTCATCTTCACTAAAACGGGCTTTTACTTTTTTGGGAACGACGCCACTCAGGGTTTGGCGTTGCCAGCACTCTGAGTGGGATGCTAGGTGTACCAGCGCACCTTTGGCCAGTCGTTTGGCGCGGGCTACATCGGTGATTTCTTCTTCATAGCGAATATCCAAACGAGGCCGATGAGATATCTGATGCAGGTGGCCTTTTTCAAGAATAATCTGCAGTTTTTTTTCCAATGGCAACAGGTGAGAATCAGCATCAACGACTGCAGAAGGCAGCATGGGGGACATTAGTTTGCTATCATGCTCCAGTTGTCTGCCAATGGTGGCAATAGCGTTTTCAAACAGGCTGATGTCCTGCTGTCGGTTTTTGTCTGGCATCAAAAACTGATGGTTTGTCTGATTCAGGCTGCAGCGCTCTGAGCCATCGCTGACCAGTATCTCCCCTGGATAAATATCGGAGTGCCCGTTCAGACACTCGGCATGCTTTCCTTCCCAGACATAACGCCCGGATTCGATCTGCATTGGCAGATCGAAGCATTTGGTATTGGTGAATCGATCAAACCACATTAGCCACCGCGCTCCTTGCGTTGACGGTCTGTTTCCAGCAGTTGCAGGGACTTGTCTGGATCGCCCTTAAGGTCGGTTTTGCTCCAGAAATCCTGCAATGCATCGCTGAGCTTCCCCACATCCTCGGCGGTAACATCGTAGCGGCCAGTCACCTTGCCATTACGCATCACTCGGGTAGACAGCAGGTGGTCGAGTGCTTCACCTTCTGTGGCTCCACAGGCCAGCATGACTGGAATAAAGCGCTTGGCCTGACGCTCAAAACGGTTGCCCCAGCCAAGGTCAAAGGTCTCAGCAAGTTGAGTGGTGATGTCGTGATCTGCCAATTGCTTGAGAAGCTCTTGCACTTGCGGCGTGTGCTGTTGGCTAGCTTGTTGAAAAGCTCTCTGTAAGGATGTGAATGAAAAGCTTGCTGAATCGTACTTGGTGATTTTGAATCGATTGTCCTGCTTCGGCAGCGTCATCACATGGGCGCGGTCGTAGGTCTTGTCGGCTAGCTCGTTGGTGGTTTCGTCGTGGTTGGCGGTGCCGATAAACCAGACGTTACTTGGCACCAAAATCTGGCGGCCTTCTTTCAATCCTTTAGGCGCATTGGGCAGCGCGGTTTCGGCCAGACTGATTAATCGTTCCTTGCGGTCGTTTTTCTCCAGTGCTGATAAAAACTCAGAGAAATACTGTTCCGGACGTGAAAGGTTCATCTCATCGAGCAGAATCACGTTGCAGGTATCACTCCAGCGTGGAGTCTGCGCCTGATACAGGGCTTGCAGGCAGTCCTTTTCGTAAAACTTGCGCTCAAAGGCGTTGTAATGACCCAGCAGATCATCACGATCGCGCCAACCAGCCTGAACAGCAATATCGGTACAGAAACCGCCCATAGCTTTGGCGAAAGCCTTGGCTAGGCTGGTTTTACCTGTGCCACTGATGCCCTGGAATACGTGTAACTGACTCATGGCCAGGCCACCGAGCAGTGTGCGGATATCCTCGATTGGATAGTAGAGTTTTACACGCTCGGCCAGGGCAATGCGGTGTTGGAGCTCTTCGGCAAAGGTGGACAGATCCGGGATATCTTCCAATTCCATAGTGGCCTGGAAATCCTTGCCAGTATCCATACCAGACATTGCTGGGAATGGTGTCTGGGTCTTGTGAGCATCGGTCAGCTGGCTGATACGGCTTTCAAGGTCATCGATATGAACCTGCAAGGTATTTTTATGCTGGGTCAGAAGTCGGTTTTCCTGCTCTTTACTGTAAAGCTCGGTTGCTGCAATTCGTTTATGAGCCGCTTCTGTTTGCGCTTGTAAGAGCTGGGGGCGCAGCTGGGAAAGTTCTGTTTCCAGATCAGACACACGACTACGCAGGAACTCGTTGGTTTCTTGCAGTTCGGCAGTGTCGGATTCATTCAGCTGACGTTCTAACTGGCGATTTTGATCTTTCAGGTTGTCCAGCTGCTGCAAAAACTCTTCTGCTGTTTGGGAGCCAAGCGCGTTTTCCAGATCCCTAAAGCTGGATAGCTGGTCTTTAAGGTCGTCGATTTTTCCCCAGTTGTCATCTAACTTGGCGTTTAGCTTGTCCAGCGCAATTGAGTGTGACTCGCGCTCACGCTCCATAGCTTCGTCTACCAATGCATCAAGGTTTTCTTTGGCTTGACGAAGATCCTCCCATTCGGCATCGATTTTTTGACGTTCAACAGACAGTGTGAACTCAATTTGCTGTCGGTCATTTTCGATACGTTGTTGGGTAAATTCGTTGCCAAGGTCCAGATCCAGTTTGTAGGTCTGTTTATCCTGTTTCAGCGCTTGCCTGGCGTTTTCAAGCAAGGCTTTTTCTTTGGCAAATTTGGCCTGTTCAGTTGCAAGTTGAGCGCTACTTTGCTCCAGCTGTAAGTCACGTTCATCCAAGGCACGTTTACGTTCTTGTTCTGCCGCCGTCAGTTCTATTTGGGCCTTCTGAATCGCCAGTTCCAATTCGTATTTCTGTTTTTGCAGCTCTGCAAGAGCCGTCTTAAAAGTCGCTTTTTCATCTTGATGCTGCTGCTTCAGCTTTTCCAACGCCTTACGGTTTTGCTGTTCAAAATCGGCTTCAGCATTTAATTCGCGTGCACTGATTTCTCGCTCGCGTTTGGTCAATTCACCTTGTAGTTTGGCTTGTAGGGTTTGTTGTTGTTGAAGTTCTTCTTGTTGTTCTGAAAACTCAGCTTGGGCATCAGCAAGTTCCTGAGAGAGCTTTGCTTGCTCGTGTTCTTTGCTTTCGGCTTCTTGCCATTTTTGATTGCAGGTATCCCAGCGAGCACTGTATTCCTGCTCCAGGTTTTGCTGGTACTTGCCAATCTCCTTGCAGACGTCCGCAAAGCTTTGAATCCATTTTCCGAACTCATTTGCCTTATCGGCGGGAATGGCGTTGATCAGCGCTTTCAGATATTGCTGATCAACATTAATGTTCAGTGAGTTATTGGTGCTTTGATAGATCTTGCTGGCGCTCTCAAAAGATGCCGTCCACATGGGCACCTGTTTTTCGAGGTTCATAGCAGGCGTTGGCTTCAGGGCTGCTGCTGTATTTCCCTGTGGCGGAGGGGTTGGACGATTTTGTTTCTTAGCCATTAATCCATTCCTTGAAGTGTTCGGTAAATTGCAGCGCGTAGTCGATATGTTGCTGCGCAATTTCCAGTGTTATTTCTGTGTACTGTTTGCCGGTATAACGGCTATTACCGTGGCTGGTCTGATTGCGTAAATCCGCCAGATCGAGCAGTTTGCGAAGTTGTAGCCGTTGGTTGGTGAGCTGTTTAAACGGGTGATTGTCGTGGCCGAGTGAACCTAAGGCAGCGGCGAATACCAGGCCTTTTAAAGAGCTGGATGGTGTTCGTAAGGTACTGATGGCCACCTTCAGGCTTTGTCGTGACAAAGGCTCGATTACCTGATCGGTAAAAGCAGGCAAGGCCAATGCGGTCAGCAGCTTTTTATTCAGCTCGTGATTGTTTTTACTCTGCTTAGGTAATGAGCCTGTGTTGGCAGGAAAGGTTTTGATCAACCATTGCATCAAAACCTCCAGCAGTTTCTGGCTCTCGGTAACCGCCGCTTCCAGGTCATTTTTGTGATCCTGGCCTTGCTCGAGTGTTTCTTTACGGGTGAGCAGCACCGCAATGGCCGCAGCAATGTCTGGTTCTTTTTGTGCCCATGGATAGTTCACTAGAACATGCAACTGAGATTGCTCCTTCAAGCTCTGTAGCCATTCGGCGACTGTTTGTGTATCTGGCTCGGCTTGCCCAATCAGCTTCGCGAGCTGTTTAAGCAGGTGGTTATTGTTTTCCAGCAATTGGGGAAGGGTATCCTTCAGCCACCAGGCTTCGTCGCGAATATCGAATGGGTCTTTGATGCTCCAAAGATTTGAATCATGGCTGGGGGTCACCCAAACCAGAATCCAGGCAGACTCCGGTTGTTCAGTTTGAAAACGGATACCTGATAATTTGATCTGCTTTGGAATACCGCTACCGGAATGTAGCTGTTTGGCTGCCCGGTAATCAGCCCGGTAATCCTGCCAGGCATTCAGTGCGCCTTTGGTATCTGGCTGTGAGCAGTCTGATTTTGGGGGAGCTGGCTTAAAGGGTTTCAGGGTATATCCGGTCTTACGATCCTGAACAAATTCGGGGTATTTGGATTGGGGATTACTGGCTTCCATCACCTTGAGTTTGTTATCAATCCGTGGCCATAGTTTGCCGGTAACGGCATCCTGAAACAGATAACCGCTGGCCAGCTGCTCACTTTGATTGTCTTCCTCAGTGATGGCTTTGATGCCGTTATCAGTAAGTTCGGTTGCTTGATCATTAATCCAGCCACGACTTACTAGCTGAGCCTGAATCAGCTTGATCAAGTTGGTGTGTAGGCCAGTCAGCTGTGCAATGTCTTCGGCGTCGTGGGTTTTGGCCCGAATCAGGCGCAGCACGGCTTTCTGAAACAGGTTCATCGTGGGCTGTTTTACCTCTGGGTACAACACTCGGTGAACCATAACTGGCCATAACACGGCAAGCACTTTATCGTGCTTGCAGGGCGGACGACGCCCATATTTCAGGTAGGTTGAGGAATCAACGAAGGCTGCCATGGTCACCTCCACACAGTTGATAGAAGGCCTGCAGAGCAGGAACACCTTCTTCGGCATCCGGATTGGTGGCTAATTGAGCGTCGCCCACACAGATCAGCATCTGACGTTGACGGCTCATGGCCACGTTCATACGGTTAGGCAAGCGCAGGAAGCCAAACATACGGTTGAGTTGGGTTTCGTGGCTTTCCTCTGCCAACTTCTCTGGTTCGTTATTATTGAGGGATTTTGCTGGTTTGGGTTTGTGCCATGTGCGTACACAGGAGAGCAGTACAATGTCGAATTCTTTGCCCTGGAAGGCATCGACGGAGCCAACACGTAGTCCTTCCTCAACATCTATCGTCCCGTCGCTTTTGGGTTTGAAAGCGAATTTAAATCGTTGATGCGGTTCGTAGTCATCGGCGCTTTTAATGAAGAGTGGTGTGTTATCAACGAGAGTGTTTGCCAGTGTTTTCAGTATCAGGTCGCGTTGAGCGGCATAAAAAGTGGTGACACCAACTGAAAGACGGTTATCTCCTGAGTGGGAGTTGATTTCAGCTTCAAACAAGGCTTTGACTTCTGCGGCGATACATTCAGCTTCTGCCTCGCGAATCCAGCTTTTGTCTTGCTCGGTCGATGTACCCTCAGATGCTGGTACATCAATCCATTGGCAAACCTTGTTGTCGTAGTTTGCCTGGCGATTACCAAGGGCTTTCAAAAACTCAGGCTCAAAGGCAAAGTCACTTTCCGGGCGATCGGATTTCACCTTGTCCATACCAATGGATTCGTAGAACTGCTGGCTGACAAAATCCCCCAGTATCGGATGCATACGGAACTGCGTATCGAGCATCACCACACGCTTGGTTTCATCCTGTTGCTGCAGTTTGCTCAGTAAGGAACGCATACGCTCGAACATGCTGGTGCGATAAGCCTCGAGTTGCTGTTCTGTCAGCTGGTGCTCTTCCTGAAGCTGGCCCTCGATATCAGGTTCCAGCATATGTGGAAGCTGGCGATCATCCCCGACCAGAATGATTCGGCGCTTCGCCATAGACATAGGGATGAACAGGTCCAGAGGATTGGCGCGAGCGGCTTCGTCGATAACGACGGTATCAAAGTCGATTTCTGAGCTGTCCAGCCCAGCCACGGACTTCAAGCTTGCCATCTTGTTGCCTGCGGCCTGCTGGCAGGTTGCGCCGACGACCATGGCGTATTCTTCTGTTGTCGTCAGCGCGGCCTGGCGATCTGTTTCGATACTGTTCGCCAGTTCCTGTAACGCCCAGGCAACGCCTTGTTTGTGTTGCTGCATCTGTTGATCAAGAGCGCTTTCGATCTGGTCGATCAGCTTTAGCCCAGCGTCATCCAGAGACTGTTTCAGCTCCGGTGGGCGGTAGTCGGGCAGATGCTGATCTAGTAATCGGTTTTGCAAATCTTCGAGTAATTTCAGTAAGCCGTCGTCTGCCTGTTGAGTTTGAGCAGCTTGCTCCAGTATCGCTTGGTCTTCGTGCTGGAAGCGGTAGAGCTGACGCTTCAGTTCTCGCAACAGGTCATCGGCACGCAACGATCCATCATCAGCAAAGCTGGTGGGCGTAATTCGCAGCCCTCGGATAAACCGCAGCGTGTTTTGGTTATGTTCGATATTGCTGGTTTTTGGGGCTTTTCTTTTTTGCTCTGCAACATAGTCTTCAAATTCACTGATCAGCCGGGATGGCAATCTGACTCGATGCTGCTCCAGTTGCTGTAGCTGCTTAAGTAGCAGGCTCAGTTGCCTGACATATTGAGCAGGTGAATACTGGCTTACCCGCAACAGCGCCAGACTGGCGTTGAGTTCATCCAGTTGCTTTAGCAACGGCTGTTGTTGGTATTGCTGGTCAATTTGCTCATTCAGGTATTGAGCCTGAGCATCGACCCAGCGACCAAAACCGCTTTCTTCTTCGGCACTGCCTTTTTTACCACCAACTCGTGTTGCGGGCAGGTTAAAGACCTGGCTGCGATCCAAGGCGTTATCGACAGCATCGTGTTGAAAGCTGCTGACCAGCACCTGACCGCTGAGGTTTTGTTCCTCAAACTCTTCTGCCAGTCGGCGTTGAAGCGCGGCGATTACCTGGGTTTTCCCTGTGCCAGGTGGGCCAATAATGATCGCGACATCCGGTGTGTTCAGAGCGGTTTCCAGGGCAAGCAGTTGCTTGTCGGTAGGCTTGCCACCCTTGAACGTTTCTTTGGCGTAGGACGTCAGCCCTTGGATTTTGCGGCGACGATCCGAAGGGATCGATACACCTTCCAGTAACGATTTGAGTTGCGGCATGCGTTTGCCAGAATCGATCGCCTGGCGAGCAATCATACGACGCTTGGCAATGGTGCACTGACCCGCTAGGGAGAGATAAAGCCAGCCGTCTTTGGGCTTGTCGTTTTTATCGGCTGACTTTTGTGGCAGGTCAAAGCGGGGAATATCTTTTTTGCGGTCTGATGCCGGTGTAAATACCAGATGATCCTCTTCAAACCGTATTTCACCACGAGCATTTTCTTGCTGCGGTTCGGCTTTATTTTCGGTTCTCAGCTCTTCAGCCCAATCGGGGGCTTGATGTGATAAATCCACTTGCTCGGATTTTCCAATGTCGAGTGATCGCCAGCGTTCCTGGAACTCTTTGAATGCATCACTGGACTTGGGCCAGATCCGCCAGCGGTTGGTACGACCATCTTCAAAGGCTTCTGCATGGGTAAAGCGTAACGCTTTCAGGGTCTCTGCCTGTTTCAGGGCAATGGCCCACTCCTTGTCGTTGTACAGATTCCAGAGCTCCAGATAGCTGCCGTTGTCTCGCAGGGCTGCGTCCAGAGTTGCTTTGTGGGTTGCGCTATTCAATGCAGCTGTAGCGCTGGCATCCTGAAAAGAGAAACTGCCCGAGAGCAGAGAAAAGCCATTATCGCGACGAGGATGTCGGGTAATACGACGGATCAAATGACGCCCGTCTTTTTCGGCTTCGACGTCAGCACGCCAGCCTTTGCCCAGCAGTTGGAAACCCTTTCCTGACCCAGAGTTGCTGAAGCGGGCTATGGCCAGCCAGTGTTCTTCAGTCGCCTCGGGAGACTGGCTTGTTACCACAAAGTGCTCTTGCAGCCACTGACCCGCCAATTCAATGTCGTTTTCTTTGATTTCCTGTTTGGTGAACAAATCATCGGAGATCAGGCCGTCGACACCCAATTGCAGATCCAGCGCAGTGACCTCGACGGGTGCCAGATACTGCAACTGCAATGTGTTTTTTTCTACTTGGGCCAGCATCCAGCGAGTCTGATCGCGCAGTGTCAGGCTGGTTAAAAATGGCCAGTCCTGAGCGGAGCAGGATACCTGAATATGTTCCATCTCCTGTTGGAGCATCCAGCCATCGTTGTAGGGCATCAGGCTGACAGGCTGGTTTTCCCGAAGCCCGGAAAGGTCTTCGCTTGAGCGCAGATTAATCAGATCACTGGCAAAATAAGGGAATTCATGTAATTGCATAAATCACCACCGAAATTGCCAAAAAACGTGGGTTTCTGCCGGGCTGTCCAGGTGAATGCAGTAAGGCTCCTGGTTCTTTCCACGGGTTTCTGATTTCAGAGGGATCTTTTTTCTGAACTCTTTCATGTTGTCGTCACCACGGGAAATGTGTAGAGGATCAACAGGCGTGATAACCAGCTTCGTTTCTGAATATTCAATCTGAATATGGTCGCTGGGAACTCTGTCGTAACTGAAAGACGGCATCAGGCGTTTCAGTTCTTTCTGGTCACCGGGTTGCAGGCAAACCCTCCTTCCTGTGGCAATCTGGTTACCATCCAGCTCCGGGTATTTATCCTGCTTTTCGGTTTCTGAAACCCTGATGAACTCCTCGAACAATACCAGTTTCGGGTCGACCGGTGAGTCACAGAAGAAACAGCAGACGTCATCCATACACTCAGTGTCAGAAGGCAGTATCGTTTGGCCGTTGCACTCCTTGCACTTAAACAAGTGCTCATCGACTTCTGTCAATGCTTCCAGCCATTCCGCCATGGATGGGCGTGACAACGGGGTTTCTTTACCTACGCCGAAGGTTTGTTGGAATAACTCCGGCAGTTTACTGTTGTCGATCAGTTGAATCGGCAGATTGGTGAAGCACTCGTTATCCGGGTTGTCTGGATCATTGATCCAGGGATGCTTACCACGAAGCGCTTCGTCTTCCATCTCGGGTTCGCCGTCGTTGATCATTTCGCCCTTTAACGGATGGTTATGGGTGAGCAACTGATAAGCAATGACTGCAAAGCTCCAGCAGTCTGTCAGGCTGGATAGCATGGCCTCGCCACGAACGACTTCCGGGGCACCATAATCCGGCGTATGTACGGTTAAACTCGAGTGGGATTCATAGCTGATGTTGTCGCAGTCAATCAGCCAGGTTTCGGCATGGTTCGGGTCGTCTGAAACAAAGATATTATCGGGAGAAATATCACCGTACAGCATGCCACGGCTATGCAGTTGGTTAAGAGTCCGGGCCAGTTGGCAGAGGATACGGATGCGACGACGTAAGCCGCCCTGATCCAGATAGTTCTGAATATGAGGGGCCGGGTTCTCTTCCGTTGCGTTATCATTGGCCTGGATAAAGCTATCAAGGATGGATTTTAATGGGACCATGCCATCCATCAACTCCATGGCGTAGGCCATGCGCGGCTCTTTCATCAATGTCAAAGGCCGCGCCAGTTTCAGGTCGGCGATGTCCTGTCGTATCAGCCATTCAATATGGCCGCGCCATTTCTTCTTCGCAGTCTCATCTTTATTTGTGAAGCCTTTGATGAGTACTTGAGGCCGGTCGGTGGTGAAAACCACACCCTGACCGCCTTCAGCCAGTTTTTCTTTGAGCTCGTACTTCATGCCCCGCACATCTTCCAGTGGCGGTAGCTTCTTCTTTTTACTGCCTGGGTTACTCATGATCTATTCAGTCCTGAATATGCCTGCAATGCTTTTGTCATCCCCGTGTCTTGGGGTGGTCCATTCGTTCAGCTCTTTGGTCAGCCAGCGTTTGCAGCGGCGTTTGTTACTGCGCTTTAACTGCTGAAAAATCGCATCAAAAAAACCTTCCAGGTGCTCTGGAATCAAGTCATCTGATATGCCATCAGTCATCAGCAGTACGCCGTCACCAGGCTGGGCCAGAGTGAACTCAACGCTCGTCCAGTCATGATCTTTGGCCTTGGAGAGTGTTTGTGTCTGATTGCCAAAGCCATCTCTCAAGGAGGTAACCACTCTGAGCTGCCCCTGGCTCTTGATAAGCAGTAATCCATCCCCCACCTGGGCGGCCATGCCACTTCCAGCTGGAGTGACAGAGGCCCAGAGGCAAGTGGTCTCAAACGCTGAGTGACTATCGCCAAAGTGGCTTAGCCAGAATTGCTGTATCTGTTGGCTGATCTGCAACGGTGTTGAATTGAAACCAGCCTGCAGCTCTAGCGAGCGTTGAACACTCTGGACGCAGTAACGGGAGCCTATGTAGCTCAGTGGTCGACTGCCCAGTCCGTCGGCAACAGAAATACACCAGCCCTTTTGGATGCCGCGCACGAGCACGGCATCCTGGTTAGGAGTGTGTTCGAAGAGGTGAGCCGGGCCGATTACTGAGCTACCGGTTGCAGCCAGTTTCATCAGAAGTCTAGCTCTTCGTATTCATCATCTTCGTTTTCCAAGCTGACAGAAGTCGCTGGAATCACTAGAGGGGTAACTTGGTTCGGCGTGGTTGAACGACTTCTCGTAGTTACACTCATAGTGACAGCCTTAAAGAAGCGATGAATATCTCGTGCATTTTCTGCTTTGAAAACTGGTGCTTCAATGTCATTAGTAAAATCGTTTAATAATGAAATATCTGCATCAGCACCAATGCCCATAGCAAAACGGGTTGCTTTACTTGAGCGCTCTCCGCTCAGTAATTGTTCAAATGGAGCTTTAATATCATCTGTAGGATGACCATCAGATACTAAAATAATCACTGGTTTATAGGCACGAGAAGGAATTTTATCGATATCTTCAATTAGTTTTGATACCAATTCAAAAGCTGCGCCCATCGGAGTCCCCCCCATTGCAGGTAAAGGCTCGAAAGACTCTATTTTATGAGCAGCTATAAGAGGAAGGTGAACTTCTGCGTTACCACCAAATGTTATTAAGGAAACCTGCAACTCGGCACGCAAACGACTTTCACCAGAAAATGTACTAATCATGTCTTTCAGCGCAGAATTAAGCGCTTCAATTTTTCCATTAACGGACATGCTTCCACTGGTATCAGCCATTACAATTACAGGTAAAGGGCGGGCAGTCTGAGTTTGGAATTGTTTTAGGCTATGAGCCATAGTTTTTCTATCCTTGTCTTAAATTAAAACAGTAGCGTCTCGATAAGAAAGTTATCTAAATTAATTCACCTAATAACTTAATATACGGAGAGGTTAGCTATATCCATGCCAAGATTCTTAGTTATCTATTTTCACCCTATGTTTTTCAATCCAATTATTTAATGTTTGATAGTTTTTTAGGCCCAAAAGCTTAGCTGCATCGGACTTATTGCCTTGGGATGCTAACAGTGCTCTCGGCACATAGTGACCTACCAACTCCGAAATAATATCTTGTATATCAACACCTTGAGACACATCCCTATCTAGCAGGCCATCTTGTTTTTGTGACCGATGGAAAAATGCTTGCTGCATTTCCTCACCACTAATGAGTTCATCACTACTCCATAGTGATGCTCGTAGTATCGTAGAGCGTAGTTCGCGAATATTGCCAGGCCAGAGATGCAGTAGGATAAGATTTTTTGCATCAACAGAAAGTTTTTTATCTTCGAGCGCTTTATCTTGTTTTGCTAGGCCTGCAAGCAGCGTTTCAGAGAGATGCAGTAGATCTCCTTCACGACTTCGTAAAGGAGGCAGTGTTAGCACGCCAACCGCTACACGATAAAATAAGTCTTCTCGAAACCCCCCATTGGCGATGTCTTCGATAAGATTTCGATGTGTCGCAGTAATAATTCTGACATCAACGGATTCTTCTTTTTGAGAGCCTACTGGCGTGACTAAGCCCTCTTGTATCGCGCGAAGTAAACGCACTTGAGCAGCTGTTGTTAATTCACCAAATTCATCCAAGAATAACGTACCACCATGGGCTTGCTGAAAAACACCCGCTCTATCTGAGGCTGCCCCCGTAAACGCTCCTTTTTTATGGCCGAAAAGCGTCGTATCGATTAATTCTGGCGGTATTGCTCCGCAGTTCAATGCGATAAAGGGCTGATTAGCACGCCGACTAACGTTATGTATAGCTCTGGCAAATAGCTCTTTACCGGTACCCGTTTCACCTTGAATCAAGACTGGCACTTCACGTTCTGCCAAAATCTGCGCCTGTTTCTTAAGGCGCAACATATTAGGGTCTTGTGTGATGATGTCATCAAATGCAGCATGAACGAGTGCTTGGTCATTGATCAGATTCGCTAAATGTTGGTCATTCACTGACACCGCACTAGGAATGTATTCAGCAGCAATATTGAACGGAATCTCGACCTGCTCAACCCCTTGCTCACGACTAGATTGATAAAAGGTCACCGGGTACTTAGTTTTACCTAGTAATATCCATACCGCCTGCATTGCTGGCGTGCCAGGCGAAAGTAAAATCGAGAGATTTGATTGGCCAGAGTGAAGACGCTGGAGATGTCGGTCAGCCACTTGGTAAATGCTGGTAAAATCTATTGGCGAATTGAGCGGCTCATGGTGAGATTCAATCGAAGGTGCAGAGTCCCTTAAACGTTCAACTAGCCAGGACTTATACTTTCGAAGTTCACTCGATGAATAAGAACTTAAAAGAACGACCCTGCTAAACTGGAAGGCCTTCAGGGTACTTAGAACTGGGCCTTGATCAGTACAGGTAATTGCTTCAAGGTCACGCTTACCTACCCAGGTTAGTAAAACTGCTTCCATACACCCCACTTTAAGTTTTTCCCTGCAACTACCAACGATCCAATAACCAATAAAACCTATCACAAGCTTCAGTAATAAGAAATCACCGGGACTATATAGATACGGTATCGAACCGCTACATTTTAGCTAGCCAATTTAAACAGTATTCAATTTAGAATGCTTGCTAATTAAAAATACAGTTAATTAAAGTAGCGTATTACTACTTATATATTTCTTCGACAGAAGTGCTTGGTTATCATTTTTTGGTTTCACTCTCTACTAAACCAAACTCAGGCATTTCTTTCGCAGCATGTAATATTGACTCAGTAAATCGTGAAAGTGACGCATGGGGTCTAGTATTCGTTGGATACGATATTCCATAAGGGTAATAAATTGCCGGCTCAAATGGTCGCGTGATGACGCCATTGGCCTTCCATACGTTTGCTGCAAATGGCTCCACTACTGCGACCGCCAGCCCTGCAGCAATCATAGAATATCCAGTGTGGGAGGTATCGATCATAATCGTTTGATTGAGCTTATCTTTTACCGAACTCAGTACTCCGCCTAACTCGCTCCAGTATACGGGGGAGCTGTCCACGACCTTCAGAACAGACTCGCCAATCAAGTCTTCCGCACAGATCACCTTTTTCTTCGCTAATGGATGATCATATCGCGCTGCAAAAACAAAACGAACTTTGCCGATAGATCGCCTATCGATCCCCGTTAGTGATGGAAGCTCCAGCCCTACCGCGGCATCGACCTGATTACTTTGCAGTTTTGCCACCAATTCAGACATACTATCAGTGTGAATAGTGATCCTTTCATCTGGGTAATATTTTAGATGCTCTTTTAGCGCCATCGGCAGCAAGGTCGTTGCAATGGCTGAAGTGCTGGCAATTTTTAACTCGGTAGGCGCCTTTGCACGAATTTTTCCTGCCACGACTTCCAGTTTTTCAAGACCGAGAAAGCTTTCTTCAACGGAACGAAAAAAGTCTGTGGCCTCTAAAGTAGGCAGTAAACGCCCTTTTTTCCTTTCAAAAAGTCGAAAACCCAAATGATCTTCCAAATCTGCTAGCAATCTACTCACAGCTGGTTGAGAAATATGCATTTCTGCTGCGGCAGCCGCTGTTGTTCCTCTCAACATGATGAATCGAAACGCTTCTATTTGCCTAAATTTCATTCTCAACCCTTTTCAATAACATTCAGTTATCGACTATGCATTAATATAAGTGGATGTCATTTAATTTAATACACATTATAGAAATCAGTAAAGAATAAGAATGATCACAAGGAGTGCTTTGCTATTGCTTAACACTTCACAGCAATCACACCAAGGCTATAAGGAACACATCGTGCCAGAGACTGCCAATACGCCAATTCTGAGCGTGGATAATTTGTCAGTAGAGTTTGACGGTCATCGCGTAATCGAAGATTTGAGCTTCACCGTCGAAGCAGGAAAAACGCTTGCTATTGTTGGTGAGTCTGGATCGGGGAAATCGGTTACCTCTCAATCCATAATGCGCCTAGCAGAAGGCGTTGGCGCACATTACCCAAGCGGCCATATTTGGTTTGAGTCCGAGAGCTTCGGCACCATCGATTTACTCAAAGCACCGTTAAGCACTATTCGCAAAGTGCGCGGAAAAGACATCGCCATGATCTTTCAGGAGCCGATGACATCCCTAAACCCGGTATACACCATCGGTGATCAGATTTGTGAATCGTTAACGTTACATAAGCAAATCAGCCAAGACGCTGCACGTAAAGAGGCTGTCGAGCTTTTAAAAATGGTGCGTCTGCCCGACGCCAGTGAAATGCTTGATCGTTACCCACATCAATTATCAGGCGGTATGAGGCAGCGTGTCATGATTGCAATGGCACTAGCTTGTCGCCCTAAGATACTGATTGCTGACGAGCCGACCACTGCATTAGATGTCACGATTCAAGCACAGATTTTGGCGATTCTAAAAGAGCTTCAGAAAGAGCTGAATATGGCGGTGATCTTCATAACCCATGACATGGGCGTGGTTGCAGAGGTGGCAGATGACGTCGTCGTTATGTGGCAAGGCAAGAAAGTCGAGCAAGGCCCTGTAACAACGATTTTCACTGAGTCAAAGCACCCCTACACTCAAGCTTTGCTTTCTGCTGTGCCAAAACTCGGCACCATGGAAGGGCAACCCTATCCTAAGCGCTTCCCCATAACTGTCGTTGAAAATAACGAACCAACCGTGGTTGGCGAAGAGTGTATTCAGAATACTGCTGACTACGAATCAGAACCTTTATTGTCTGTGCGCAATCTTGTTACTAGATTCGACACTAAAAAGAACTTTTTTGGTAAAGCGACGCACCGCGTACATGCTGTTGAGCAAGTAAGCTTCGATATTTTCAAAGGCGAAACCCTAGCATTGGTGGGCGAATCAGGATCAGGAAAGTCCACGATTGGACGCACCATTCAGCAACTTCAGAAAGCCACAAGCGGTGATATCAGCTTTAATGGCAAGTCATTTGACAAGCTATCTAAAAGCGAGCGCAAGAAGCTTCGCCAAGAAATTCAGTACATTTTCCAAGACCCATTAGCTTCTCTTGATCCTAGAAAAACCATTGGCTTTTCCATCGCTGAACCGATCAGAACACATAACCTTATTCAAGGGGAAGGTAACATTCAAAAGCGCGTAACGGAGCTTCTTGAACGAGTGGGATTAACAAAAGACCACGCAAATCGCTATCCGCATCAGTTCTCAGGTGGCCAGCGCCAAAGGATTTGTATCGCCCGAGCACTGGCTTCAAATCCCAAATTAATCATTGCAGATGAGGCGTTGTCTGCACTGGATGTCTCCATCCAAGCACAAATCATCAATCTATTCATGGAACTGCAAGAAGAGCACGGGATTTCTTATCTCTTCATTAGCCATGACATGGCAGTAGTTGAAAAGATGAGTCACCGCGTCGCTGTCTTATATCTCGGACAAGTAGCAGAGCTTGGTTCTCGCCAGCAAGTACTGGAAACGCCATCTCATCCTTACACCAAGCGACTTCTAAGCGCTGTACCGGTCGCCGATCCATTTGTGCAGCGCGACTTTAGCAAGATTGAAGGCGAAATCCCCAGCCCTGTTCGGATGGTTGGTGATGAACCAATGATCTTGACTCAGCAGGAAATCGCTCCAGGGCACTTTATTGCCCAGTCATAAAACAACAACACTCATCACAAAAGAACGGAGAATATCTTATGTACAAAGCATCTTTAAAAGCGATGTTACTGAGCGGAAGCTTCGCCTTAGCGCTACCCGCTTTAGCAAGCACGCTGACAGTTTCATCACCGCAAGATCCAGGCAGCTGGGACCCAGTAGACACCTTCTTGGTAAACTGGTCTTCGGTAGCGACCAACATCTATGACGGTCTCACCTACCGCGCCCCTGACCTGACGCTACAACCTGGACTAGCAACGTCATGGGAGCAATTGGATGAAGGCAGCAGAATCCGCTTTCACCTGCGTGAAAATGTAACCTTCCATAACGGCGAATCATTTAACGCAGAATCCGTTAAATTTACTTTTGATCGACTTATGGGCGAAGAAGGTAAAAAGGGACCGCAACGCTCTAACTATGCTGCGATCCAGTCTGTTGAAGTAATCGACCCACTGACGGTTGATTTTCACCTAAACGCGCCTGACCCTGTTTTATTAACCAAGTTGGCGGGCTACGGTGCGATGATTGTGCCGCCAAACTACATAAAAGAGAACGGCGAAGAGTTTTTCAACACGCATCCTGTTGGCACGGGTCCATTTAAATTTGAGACCTACGAGCCGAAAGTGCGCATCGATCTAAGTGCCTACGAGAACCACTGGGGCGGTGCTCCAAAACTCGATCACTTGAACTACCGTTTTATTAGCGAACCCTCTACAGCTGTAGCTGAACTGCAATCCGGGCGAGTTGATTTGGTGATTCCACCGACTATCCCGATCGGCATGATTAGCACAATCGAAGATGATCCAAAGCTAGACGTTGTAACTACAGCAAGCCCAACGGTATTTGCTCTACGCTTTAACACTCGTGATGGCATCACGAAAGACGAACGTGTACGTAAAGCATTAATTTATGGGGTCGACAGACAAGCTATCATTGATTCCATCCTAGGTGGTCAAGCTGCTCAAATTTCCAGCTTCCAGAGTAATATTTCCTTTGGTAATGACCCAGATATGGCACCACTTCCTTATGACCCAAATAAAGCAATGCAGCTATTGAAAGAAGCAGGTGTTAAACCAGGCACAAAACTACAAATCGATATTCGTGGTAATGATGCAACGTTCAGCGAGGTGGCTCAAGCCGTCGCAAGTTACCTTCAAATCGTAGGTATTAACGCAACGATTAAGCCATACGAAACCAATGTGCTGTTAAATGACATCATTCCGTCTGGAAAAACCGGTGCGATGTTCCAACAGAAATGGGGTGGCTGGACGCTCGATTACGACAACACGGCTTACTTCATGTATCACACTGGAGAAAAATGGAACCCATACGACAGCGATAGCGCTTTAGACGAGATGCTGGAGTCACAACGTTCCATTACCGATATGTCAAAGCGTGAAGAGATCTTACAGTCTATCGCTCGATACACTGCTGATCGAGCGCTTGAAATGCCGCTTTACAGTCAAGATGCCATCTTCGGTATTTCGAAGAAAGTAAAAGACTTTACACCAGTCCCAGATAATCGACTTCGCCTGAATGAGGTCTACGTCGATTAAATACCACCTTGTCTACGGCATTAGTACCCAAAGAATGCCGTAGACAACTTTTAAAAAGAACGCCATCAAGCATCACTCGCTTGAGCCATCACTGTTAAAAGGATTAAGTATGGGAAGCTTTTTATTAAAGCGCCTATTTCAAGCAGTCTTTGTACTGCTTGCTATTACTCTAATTGTCGCTTACGCAATACGCCTAACGGGCGACCCAGCATTAATGCTGACACAAGGCGCAGGGAGCGTTACTGAAGCGGATTTACAAATGATTCGCGAATCACTTGGCATTAACAAGCCCTTTGTAGCTCAGTATTTAGAATTTTTGCAAAGCTTGCTGGTTTTGGATTTTGGACGCAGCTTTTTGGGAGGAACCTCTGTATCCACCCTAATCGCTCAATCTCTTCCTGCGACGCTTGCACTTGCTACCTGCGTAATGTTTGTTTCAATTGTTATCTCAATCCCATTAGGCATTAAAGCAGCAGTATCAAAAGGCAAATGGGCTGACCAAGTCATCCGTATCGTGTCTCTCATTGGCTTATCATTTCCGAACTTCTGGCTAGCGCTAATGCTGGTCTTAGTGTTCTCAATCTGGCTACAGTGGCTTCCACCCAGCGGCATGACAGACTTCACCAGCTTCATCATGCCAGCGTTCACTATGGCGATCATACTCACCGCTACCAATGTTCGCTTGGTTCGCTCATCAATGTTAGAAACCTTGCAGTCTCAGTACATCATGGTTGCGCGCGCAAAAGGCCTAAGTGAAAACAAAGTCCTCTACAAACATGCATTGCGCAACTGCGCCATTCCTTTGATTACGTATTTTGGTCTTCAATTTGGTGGTCTCTTAGGCGGCATCGTAGTCATCGAGCGAGTGTTTAACTGGCCTGGGCTTGGCACCTTGGCGTTTGATGCAGTGGGATCAAGGGATTACCCAGTTCTCCAAGCCGTAATTACCGTACTGTCCATGCTCATCGTCGGAGTAAACCTGTTAGTGGATATTGCTTACGGCCTTATCGACCCTCGAATTCGCACGGAGTCTTAACATGTTGTTTAACCGTTTCAGCAGCAACTTATCAAATTATAAAAGCTTAGAGTTCATACTGGGGTTCCTACTTACTGGCTCTATCTGTCTACTCGTGCTTCTTTCCGATTTTATTTTCCAAGGCGGAGACAAGATCAATCTGAGCGCTCGCCTGTTAGAGCCGTTTAGTAACCCAGACTACCTGCTTGGCACAGATCCTCTGGGCAGAGACATCATGGCACGAGTCATCTCAGGCGGAAAAATTTCTCTACAGGTAGGATTTTTATCGGTTGCAGGCGCTGTCGTTCTTGGTGTCATCATGGGCTTGATCTCTGGCTATTATCGAGGCTTTTGGGACGTTATTGTGATGCGCTTCGCCGATGTCCAGCTGGCGATGCCTTTTATCCTGCTTGCCATCACATTCATCGCCATCATAGGCGGCGGACTCACTAATATGATCATTCTGCTGATCATTTCCCAATGGGTGCAGTACGCACGATTGGTTCGAGGATCGGTCCTGTCTCTTCGTGATAGAGAGTTCATTCAATCCGCAGAAGCGATTGGTGTGAGTCATTTAAATATTCTATTTCGTCACCTCCTGCCGAACCTTATCGGTCCGGTGATTGTTTTAATGACACTGAACGTCGCCAACAACATTTTGCTTGAGAGCAGCCTTACATTCTTGGGCTTGGGTGTTGACCCCTTGACCCCTAGCTGGGGCGGCATGCTCGCCGACGGACGTACTTACATACAAACTGCTTGGTGGGTGAGCGTTTTCCCAGGACTGGCCATTCTGTTAACTGTACTTGGCTTAAACCTACTCGGTGACTGGCTTCGAGACAGCTTAGACCCAACAGGTAGGACTTCAAAATGAGTATTACTTTCGCGAAAACATTTCAAACGACAGGCCGCCAGCTTATTGAGCGCTTCTCAAACGAAGCCAGTAACAGGCAACTGATCGAAGCTTGGATCTTTGCTGACAGAGAGAAGCGCCAAAGTATTGAAAGAAGCCTTCTTAATGCAGGCGTCAAAGCCAAGGTACGCAGTGCTTACAAGCCACTGCTGCACTTCATGCTTGAAGACTTAAATCTCAATGACAGCAACTTAAAAAAAGTGGAAGTGTTTTATCCTGTTCACCAAAAAACAACGGAAAATAGGTTTCTTCTAGAAGCGTACCCGTTGGCAGCTCTAACAGGAAAAGCAGAAATCGTATTTCACCCAGACAACAGCAGTGACCAACAGTATCGAGTGGTCCTTCACTCTCGTTCTGGCATGCATACTGAGCACAAAGTATTTGCACCAAATCACATTCACACGGATGTGATTAATCAAGAGTACCTATCCCCCACTGGCTGGTTGAAAGTACATGACGAAAATGGCGAACTCACGACGGATGAGCGACTCGAAACAGACTTCGAGCAGCTATTCAAGTGCGCGTTAGACGTCATTACCAAGCATAACTGGACGGGAAGAGAGCCATTTTTTGAAAGATTAAGCATTGACGTTGAACTGCCGTGGCCAGACCAGTCAATCGGTTACGAACAAGAAAATGTTAGCCTGACAGAAGCCCTTCATGAAGACTTGTACTTCTCGTTGCAAGAGTGGTTTAAGGTCAAAGCAGGCTACCAGCCTAAAGACCGTGAAGGACAACCCGGGCAAATTGTCCCTTCAGTTATTCACTCACAGACAGATGAGCTAACCCTGACAATGCGTACTCAGCCCTATGATATGTCAGAAAGTAGACATTTACAGCCTATCGAGGCTGCCACTGAGCCACTGAGTACCCATCAAATTGCACAGGAACTGGCGCAAATCCCGGGCACAGAGCTTGACGCTCACTCTATCTCAGGAAGAAAGATAACTGCTCGTTATCATCATGGCTCGGACATCCCTGTCATGATAAGTGGGGGTCAACACGCAAATGAAACGACAGGAGTCATTGGAGCACTTCGTGGCGCCTTAGAGTTATCTAAAAAGCAAAATTCTAACTTTGTCATTTCTCCATTAGAAAACCCTGATGGCTATAGTCTTCATCAGACACTCATCAAAGATAACCCTTTCCATATGCATCATGCTGCAAGGTATACCGCGTTAGGAGACGATCTCGAATATCGTAAAAAAGGGCCGATGTATGAGAAAGAGATTCGCTTTAAAGCAAGGGAAGTAAGTCAGGCTAAACTCCACATTAACCTTCACGGCTATCCTTCTCATGAGTGGGTTCGACCCTTTTCAGGATACGTTCCTTTAGGATTTGATATGTGGACCATCCCTAAAGGGTTTTTCTTAATACTGCGCCATCACCCTACTGACTTTTGGAGAGAATACACACTCAAGTTCACCGAGCGTTTAACCGAAAAGCTCATGGGCATTCCTGGAGTATCCGAGCTCAACCAAAAGCAAGTGAAACTGTATAACCAGCATGCTGGTATGACCAACTTCGAACTTATCAATGGTTTTCCATGCCTGATCTCTGAGAGCAAAGAAACAGATATTCCGTTGCAACTCATTACAGAGTACCCAGATGAAACCATCTACGGTGAACTATTTATACAGGGTCATGAAGTTCAAAAGCATACCGTGGTATACGCTTATGAAATTCACCAACAACTCATGGGCGAATTGAACTCCCCTTCCTGAGCATTCCCAAAACACCTCAATGGCCTCTCCCCCATTGAGGTGAAGTTGTTCCATTTTATGGCATCACGAGACACTGGATAGACTGGAGCTTTTTGTTCCAATGGTAAATGTCAAAAAATGTCTAGCTAACTAGTAGCGATTCACTGTTTGACGACGTTAGAATAACGTCTATATAAGTTGGCCTCTCGTCAACTGTTTAACCAACCATTAGTGATACAATTATTATCTGAATTCACGGATATCAACTATGAGAGATAGAAACTATTTTTGGAGCAGATTTTCTACCCAAAAGCTGGCTCTGCAGGATTTTACAGATTTCATCATTGATATCTTTCCTGATAAATTGATACCTGGCGCAAAAAAACAGCACTATCACGAGTTTTTACCTTTCTACATTTCGTCATACTGCGACCTACCTACCAGAGAAGAAGGCAGAGTGCTTCAAGCCCTAACTGCATTGTGCATACAACAGTATTACGCCGCCCAACAAACACAGCGGGAAAATCGATTTACTTTTGCATGCGAGGAAATCTTGGCCGCGTTAGAAATTGATAAAACAAATGAAAACACTGCAATGCTTTGGCGTTCGTTTGATCGCCTCCAAGCAGTCTCCGTTTCATATTTTGATGATCATTCAGTCGCGTTTGATGATTTGGCTGTAACACTAGATCTTTTTGGTCATGAAGGAAGCTTCCAACTTCTTCCTGGGTTCTCAGGCATTTGCGTAGACAACAAATTGGAGCGCATCTCCTTTTCTCTGTGGAGCAATGCATTTGAGTTATTAAGGTCATGAACAGGCTTTAATATTGCAGAAGTGGCTGACCTTGAGGAAAAACGGTTTAATCTAAGGAAAATACACTTAAGTCGGTAATACGAGACAATCATGTCGACTTAAGCGAACCGTTACATACTCGTCTCACCTAATTTCTTCGACGAAATCTAGTTTCCCCATCATAAACTGCTCTCCAACGCGAATGCGCTACGTCAAGACCAGTTATCTTTGGAGGCGATTCAAGCGCTGCCACGAAACGATCCATTCCCTTTGCCGTTAGCCTGATCTGTTTATTCGATGCCTTTGAAGTCATTAGTAGGTTTCTCTCAACTTAGATTGAGTGTATGCAACTCAATATCAGCCGTAATTAAAATGATGCTCCAAGGAAAATTTCAGATGACACCCTCGACCTAAAGCTAATTCTTCGATCTGTTTCCACAAGAGCGGTAAGTAAGCTTTGAGAATTTCCGCATGCGATTGGTGGTAATCGTTATCACAATTTCCGTCCGCTGCCTTAAGCCAATCTGAGGGAGTTAAAAGAGATAGTCCTTGTTGGAAGTACTCAGGAATAGATTCCCGTATTGATTCTTCACTACCACTGGCGACAAAAAGTGTAGCACCCTCACCTGTGGCGAAATAATACACAACTCCTACATAAAACATTTTCACTCCTAGACACTTTGTCATAGCACCATAACATCAGTTGAAAGCCTAAAAAGAAGCCCTTATTGAAATCCTCCCAACTCACGACTATTCACCCACTCATTAAGTGCTTCGACTCCCTTATCATGATGCGACTTAACCACTTCAGATGGAGTCAGTCCACCAAAAGGCACTAGAGATTCACCAATGAACCATTCCCATGTTGCTTGATCAGAGTTAAACCATGGCCGAACTCGAAACAGTAATTTATGGATATCGAGCAATCGAGTACGAGTGAGCTCAAGGCTTTTACTATCTAGCGACTTCGAAGGATTTAATGGCAAGCCAACATACTGCGCGACTTGGTCAACAGGGGTTGAAAACGCCTCAGCCCAACTCTCCAGAACTTCAGCTCCTAGCTCAGGGGTAGACTTAATTTCAAACATAGTAATAACCCCCATTTAGAGCGCCCTACTTTTCTTCAGGCAAATATTCCGCAATTTCAGACAATGAACACCCAAAATAAGCACATAACTTATCAAGGTTGTCTGTGACAGTGCTGTAACCTTTTTGGTTTGCCATTTTTGACAATGTAATACGGCTTATCCCTGTCTTTTCAGCGACCTCTACCATTGTAATACGGCGCCCTTCTTGGAACGACTTCTCTGCCAGCATCTCTTTAAGCTTAAATCTCAACACACCTTACACCATACATATGTATAAATAATTTAACATTAATATATTGACAGGTTCTTTAATGCCTATTAAGCTAATTCTAAATGTTAAATTATTTTAACATTTGAACAACCATAAATACTAAAGGATCTATATATGAGCACTTACCTTAGCACAGAACAGCTATCAGAGAGAATCCATTACACTCCACGCACGATCCGCAATGAGCTTTTGGATTCATGTTTATTCGAGGGACGTCATTACATACGTCCATTCAACCGCCGCAAAATCCTTTTCATCTGGGAGAACATCGAAGCAGATATGGTGAGCCAAGATGATTCTCTAGCTTTGGCATTTACAGAGGAGGCTTAACATGGCTAGTGTCAGCATTCGAAAGGAAACCAATACGCTATATCTTGACTTTCGCTACATGGGAAAACGTTGTCGAGAACAAACAACTTTGAAACCCACTCTGGCAAATCGTAAAAAACTCGAGCGCACTCTCGTGCAAATTGAGTCCGAGATGATCTCAGGGACTTTTCGCTACAAGACTTACTTTCCAAGCAGTAAAGTTGCGGAGCAATTCACGGAACTTGAGCTGCAAATCCATAGCCCTGAAGAGTGGAAAGCCCTTAAAAACCAAGGTGAGATACCCACTTTTGAAGAATTCATTGAAGGCTGGATTGATCGCAATAAGATCTCATGGCGCAGATCACATATTGTGAACATCGAGAGCATCGTCAAGAAGTACTACTTGCCTTTCTTTGGAAAGCTAAAGGTCGACGACATCACCCGTAATGACATTCTTAAATTTCGAACCTCACTCGCCAAAGTTCCGGGTCGAAATGGTAAAGAAAGCCTAGCCAACACACGTATAAACAAGATCATTAATCCATTAAAACGCATATTTGAGGACGCCGCCGACGAGTACAACTTTACCACGCCATACATTCGTATCAAGCCTTTGAAGAGCCCTAAAACTGATGCATTCCCATTTACACTCGAAGAAGTAAACCTCATCCTTGATACCGTTCGACCAGACTATCGAGACTACTTTCTAATTCGGTTTTTTACCGGTATGCGTACTGGTGAGATAGATGGCTTAAAATGGAAGTACGTCGACTTCTCACATCGTGTTATCAAAATTCGTGAGACCATTGTTGCTGGTGAAGAAGATATTACCAAAACAGAATCGTCAGTCCGCGACATTCACATGAGCACTCCAGTCTATAACGCCCTACTTCGTCAGAGAAAACACTCAGAACATTTTGAAAAATTTGTGTTCTGTAATCGTCATGGTGAAGCTATCAATCATAACAATGTAACTCAGCGTATCTGGTATCCACTACTGAAACGTCTAGGTCTAGAAAAGCGTCGCCCTTACCAAACGCGTCATACCGCAGCGACTTTATGGCTTGCTTCCGGCGAATCCCCTGAATGGATTGCTCGTCAGATGGGCCATGCCAATACATCAATGCTCTTTCGAGTCTACTCTCGATACGTTCCAAACCTAACACGTATGGACGGCTCAGCTATTGAAAAGTTATTACAAAGCAAACTGGGGGCGAAATATGCATAGCTTGAATGCTCAACCTAATCTGTCAGAAGCCATAACTCAGCAACGTTTCAAAGGCTGTTATTTACTAGAGTCCGTACAAATGAAAATCACAGCATCAGGCTGGCCAGTACGCATAGCGACGATTAAAGATGTACAAGGTCACAACACCCTAGAACTACGCTTACTTGGCAATCATTTTTTAGCAATTAACCACTTCATTGGTGATTACATCCAACTGGAAGCAGCAATTAAACGCTTTCGAAATGGCTACTTCTATTATTTAGCTTGGTACGAGCCTGTTATTGAGCCACTTATGACACCAAAGGCATTAGGTAAAGCAGTTACAAACTCAAAAACAGATCGTGAACGCTGCCTGGAGGCCATTCGGCAACGCATCCAATTTTTACCGTCACAGTCTGAACAATCATTTTGTTTTAATGCGTTAGGCAATCTCAGTCATGAGACTTCGACAGATGTGATAAAAGGCATATCCGAGCAATTACAAGCACTTGATGATGACAAATTTATTCTGGAGCTTACTTATCAAACTAATAAGCAGAATGATGACATCGGTGTAACTGGCAGACTATTGAGTCAGCTTATTAATAAGCGCCCTTATCAAATCTGGGAACATCGGTTACTTGGCTACTAACGAATTAGGTCGCTGTTTTGATTTCCAAAGCGGCGACCTAGCGAGTATATTTTCATGTAAAATGCTCTATTCCCCCACCGATAAAAGGTAATGCAATGGCCGATAATGACATGACTGGTATCGAAAGAACCGCTATCGAATGGTTGGAAACAATGCGTGCCGAAGATAGGTGGAATCTTACAATGGATGAAATGTGCGTTTTATTGGCCGCTTCAAAAGACCAATATAAAACATGGTTAGAGCTCGCTTCTGACGAAGTGGACTTCGAACTCGATGAAGACACCCTGATGCGAGCAAGCTTACTGGCAGGTGTTCACAAGGCTTTGGCTTTAACATCTCCATCAGGACAGGAGTACGCATTTTTTAATAGAGCAAGCAAGGCTTCACCATTTGATGGGCGAACAGCAAAGGAGTTACTGCTAGACGAGCCATCTATAGAACAGTTATTTCTTGTCAGAAATTATTTTGGATCGCGTATGTAACCTCCAGCCATCACTCAGCGAGTGATGCGCCCGCAGCTCACTAGATCGTTTTCCAAATGTCGCTATCGATGATACTTCCAGATACCGTACGTTATGATCGTCGTGATGGTTACTCCCACAAATATAAAGATTTCAACAACCATTGTTATTCACCTCGCTTCTTGAGACTTTTTTTGCTCTCGTGATTTAGAGACCTCATAACATTAATTACTATAATCTTTTATTGCGCTTCTGGAATCATCTATATAGTTTTATCATTCAAGCCATTACCTTTGAATGAATACTAGGACGCAATATGAACTACACGGAGTTAAAAGCACGCCACCGCTCGGAACGCGAGAACTACGCATCAAATGTATTATGAGGCTTTAGGATGTCAATGAAATGGGGGGCAATTCATTTCGAACAATTTTTAATGCCCCCAAGTAACCTTAAACTAAATTCATGACCAGCTACGCCGTCACTTCAACAAGCCCACCACTTACTGAAAAATGAACCAACGAGCTAATCACAGGCTTATTGGAAAGTACCTCTAACGCATCCCAATAAGCTTTTAACTGCCCGCTATGCTCTTGCGCTATATCAAGCCATTTACTCTTCGGCTGTGGGTTCGACTTATGGTCAATAACAATCCAGCCCTCGTCCGTCTCAACAACCAGGTCAATTGCTCCTTGTCGAAGACCTCCATCACTGAGCATCAGCATGATTGGCATCTCAGTGTGCAGAACGGCATTTGGATATCGGGTTTTGACCCAATCAAACAAAGCCAGCCCCTGCTTAAAGATGTGATCGCCTTGCACAACACCCGGCACCTCAGCTTTGACCAACTCATTAAGGATCTCGACATCCAAATCAGGCTTAGCAAGAACCAAAGCCAAGCAATGGTGTAGAACTGAGCCAAGCTGATCCATATTCGGTTTACCATTGATTGGAATTCGAGTTCCAAAGTCATGCAAGACGGTGCAGACACTCTGCGCATGTGGTGGAATCTTCGATGCTGGTTGGAAGTAGTCTACGGCTGCTATTTCAGTTAACTGCAGCTGAGGAGCCAACCAATGGCGAGCTCTGGTATTCGTCGACGCAGAAGGAACATCCGGTTTGACCAATGTTTGCTTCTCAACATTTAGTGTCGCTCCAGAAGATAACGTAAGAAGCCCTTTAGCTGGTGGCAATGCACTGCTATTGAGCAACTGCAGCCAGTTTCCAACAGCATCCTCTTTTCCAATAGCGGTCAAGATCAGTTGATCCCGTGCTCGGGTAATACCCACATAAAGCAACTGAATAGCCTCATTCAATGCTTGTTGTTCAGCATTCTTCCACTCAAGGGATTGACTCAACTGAGCAGCCAAAACATCATTTCCTCGTTGTTCAGGAAACGGATTCGGCCAATAACACAAGCTTCGGCCCCGTAACGGTTGTTGCCAATCAAAAGGCAGCGCCTGGCTGGTAATCCTGGAACCAAAAAGTGATACCTTTAATGGGCTATCAAGACTGTGGCAGATGACAATCGGCCACTCAAGTCCTTTCGATTTATGATAGGTCGCGATTGTGATGGCATCTCCAGGGTTTGGCGCTTGCTTGTCGTCAAAGCACTGCTCTTTGTTTTTCAGCCATAAAATAAAACCTGTTGGTGTGGCAGCTAGAAATTGCGCCGAACAATGACTTTCATAGTCACTTACTAAGTTGGAAAGCTGCGCTAGGTTGGCAAGCCGATGTTCGGTCAGTTTTGCTCCTTCGTTCCATTGGCAAACCGTCTTTGCAACATCACCAGCCAATAAAGCAGTATTCAGGGCTTCTTTGATACTGAACAACCCAACATTTTCACGCGCGCTAGCCAGCCGCTCTAAAGCTGGGTGTGCAGTGTTATTCCATTGCCAAGACTTTGCTGCTGATACTGCAGCTAAACGGTCTTGCAGCCACTTCTCTGGGCCGTCCCCCGTATTTAACGTTAGAATTTCCGCACTTGCTAGCGAGTCTGATGGGTCAATCAAGCGACGTAGACAAGCTAGTGCTAGGCTGATTTCTGGTGTTTCTACCAGACCTGCTCGCTCTAGTGATACTGGTATACCTATACGGGCACAGTAGCCCGCCAGTTGACTAGCTTCTACATTATTGCGACAAAGCACTGCTAGATCACGCCACTTTGCTTGACGGGGTCTCTTCAGCTTTTTATCCCAAACTTCGACTCCAGCCTCAATATGAGAACGAACTCCCTCGGCAAGCGCTGAAAGTGTACGTTCATTACTCTTACGGCCTTCATACGTGAGTGTCCACCATTCTAACTCTGCACTGGCCAGGGAATAGGAGTTATTCGGCGTCAACTTTACTTGGTCTGACTTTAAAAGATGGCTAAATGGAGCAGTAAAAAGCTCGTTGGTCAGCTCAACTAAACCAGCGCGAGAGCGATAAGAGTTAGAGAGCGTATTAGTTTGCCCGCCACCCTGCTGTACATAATCCAACACATCCAACGTAAGCTTTGGATCACTGCCCCGGAACCCGTAAATAGCTTGCTTTGCATCTCCCACCATAAGAACGTCTTCAACTAGCTCAGATACTTTGGAGAATAAAGCGAGCTGCAAGGGACTAGTGTCTTGAAACTCATCAATAATCAGATAGCGGACCTCCTCTTTGAGCCGCTGTTGAACGACCGGATGATCAATGGCAAAAAGAGCCAGATTTTCCTGATCGACAAAATCAATCAACCCCCGAGAATTCTTGATATCAGCAAAAGCATCCATTGCCTTCTCTGCTGCATGAAAGACTAAAGTGATAAATTCGGAAAGTTCCTGCTGAAAAGCTTGGCACTTAAGTACTTCTAGTCCAATAGACATTGCTTGTGCAAAGATGGGATCGCCCATTTTGGTTGGTTTGAGCTTGCTCACCTTTACCCAGTTTTGCCATGTTAGAACCTGCTGACGAAGTATTTGCTGACAAGCGTCAACAGCGCCTAAAAGCCCACTGGTTGGTTTGACAACCTGATCGGCCTGTTGCACCGCGTCCTCAAGAGTTTGAATAAACTCTGCCTCAGTAACCCTCGGACTAGCATTAGGAAGATGGCATTTAAGTGTAGCTATTGAGGTTTGTGCAAACGTATTTGCTTCACTCGCAGGCATGGCATTGGTGCGCATCATTTCAATGATTTTAAGCACATCATCTCGCCAATCCTGGACGCTAAGGCGGAAACTTAACTGATTTAGAGATTTAATTTCAGTCAAGCTCAGGCTGCTTTCTAATGCTTCAGCAAGCACCTGCTTTTTATCTTGATCATCTATTACACGTTGCTCAGGTGAGAGTCCAAGTTCAAACGCAAAATCTGAAAGAAGTTGACCGAATACGCTGTGAACCGTCCCTATGCGAGCGGTCATTACACCGGTGGCAAGTTCTAACTTACCGCGGCCGATCAACGTTTGGCTAATCCGACCCTTTAATTCTTCTGCTGCATCCTTGGTAAAAGTAACCGCAATGATCTCGCTAGGTAAAAGATCATCGTGCTCTAGTTTATCCGCAACATCATTTTCAATACTGTGGGTTTTGCCTGAGCCGGCGCTAGCTTGGGTATAATGTAAGCTCATGATTAGTGCTCCTTGATGTTGCCAATAAGATTGCGCCAAGTATCGACGGCCTTATATGTTGATTTAAAAGAACCACTTCCGTTTTTTCGCGCACTATCTTCAATGGAGACAAGGTCTAAAGTATCGCTTGGTGGTGTTGAATCGTCATCAGGGCCAGCACCACCATAAGTCACCTCAATTTGCCCCGCAGAGAGATGATCAATTCGCCAACGCAAGACTGCTTCAAACTGCTGCCAAGTTCGCTTCAATGACGTTGGATCATCTGGCTCGACAACTATTGCAGTTGGAAATAACACAGCACTATTACATAGCAGCTCGGCGCGACTTAGGATGAAATAACCGGCATCAGCAAGTTCTCGAATGCGATTCCCTTCTGCAATGTGTGCATAGGTTGCCAGCTGAAGTGGACGTCCAGCCTTGAGCTCTTCGCGGTATTTATTGTATCCGCCCCATTTAAGGTCAATTATGGCAAAACGCCCATCGTCCAATTCACAGAAAATGTCCATGGTACCAACGAGATTTCCGAGCTTACCGTTATATTCAAGCTGACGCTCCGGCTCAACTCCAACAATATTGGCCGCAACCAACGCCTTCATCAGCCTATCTATGGCCTCCAACATTTGCTGTTGAAACCTCAATTGTTCAACCTGCATTCCTGGCTGTGCCAAAGGCAGCGCGATCTGTCGGATCATTACCGGGAGCTTATTATCTAACCAGACACTGATATCACTGCGATCAATAGGTTGACCAGTCCATGGATGCTCATTAATCCAAGCTTCGATCAAGTGGTGTGCTAGGTTTCCTTTCAAACGTACATCCGCCGATAATGACTCAATTGCCCCTTCACTGATCTCAGCTGCATATTTCAAAACGTATTCGTGAGGCCTAAGCGCCAAAGTCGCCAGACTGCTGTATGACTCTACAGCACGAGGTGCGATGACTGGACAATCGAGTGACCACCAGCGTTGCTCTCTTGGCAGCGGCGTCTCTTTTACCTGCTGAGCTGATGCTCCAATAGCTTCATTACAGAGGATCGCATCCTCTAAAGTTGGCCAAATGTTAGTATCCACCAAACTGCCAATCTGCAACTTCAACAACTCTGATTTCGAATGGGTCGAAATTAGCGTAAGTGATTGCTCAGCGGCCAATAATGGTGCGTAACTTCGAGCCAAAGCATGCTGTTTTAAGATAGCCTTTTGCGATGCATCGGGGGCCAAAGGGATACCTGTCAATTCCTCTTGCGATAGCGGTGGGACCTCAACCATGTTAAGGACCTCTGGGTTTACCCAGGTAACCTTGCTAATTGAACGAGTGTATAGCTGTGTGACTTCAGCATTACTGACCACGTCAAAACAAGATGTCTCTCGAGTGCTACACAAGCGACTATTGCCAACACTCAACACCATGGTGATCAATCTATTTAATTGAATCTTGCTGATGTCATTTTCTGGCCAGTCTTGCAGCGCTTGACTAACCGCATCTGCAGCTGCATAAGCTGCAGAAAAGATAACTTTAGCTTGCTCATGCTCCGATAGACTGAGTGTTACATTCCAGTACTTAGCAACACGGTCCGTCAGCGAGATAGCTAGCTCGATGGGCATAGCATCGTCACTTGGACACAGGCAGATCGGCAGCCATTCATCAATGGCGCTTCGCAAGCTAGCTTCATCTTGTTCTGGGTCATCGGTCAATGCGTCAGATACGAATTCATCAATAACACTTTGCCAATGGCTGCGGTCGTATCCGGGGAGGTCTCGAAATCGTCGAGCAAGCTTTCGACGCAAACGTCCAAACCTCCCCGTAGGCAACGATAAATATTGGAGCATTACTTCCGCAGATGGTGTTTGCCAAGCACACTGAAGCATTAGTAGTAATAGCTGGTTTGGCGCGCGATAAATGGAGAGGTCACCAAGCCCAGTGCTATTTCCCCCGAGCTGATCAATAGTGGATGCCAAGCAATGATGCCCACCTCGGGAAATGATCAATGTCGAATCATTCGCCTCGCGTATTGCGTATTCGGCTGCGAGCTGCTCACTTCCAGCAGAGAATAATTTAAGCGTTCCATCGTCTTGGAGGCCAAGTGCGCCTTTGTATTCACCAATTAATGCGCGCTGAAGCTTGCCAAGGTCGCTGTCTACTGGTGCTTGTGGCGAGATTGCCATGCACACTTCCGTAACCGAAACCCCAACACTTTCTAGAGAGTCGAAGAATTTTTGATACAGTGCCGGCCAACTGAGACGCGGGTGATGAAGTTCAAGCGAAGTAACGCTTGAAGCCAACAGGTTGAGTCTAGAAAAAAGAGCATAAATTCGTTCGCCAAGCGAACTTCCAACACTTTCAAACACCTTCTCAACAGCTGCCAAGTCAACCATGCGTCCTTTATCAGTGCTACTTTCCTCATGTTGCCAACCATGGAGGATGGCCCAATCCCGCCAAGCAAGCAATGCTTCAGCACTGGCTAATGGATCAACACGCAATGACTGGCTATAGAATCGCTCATCTTTATTAGCGAATTTCAGGGCTTTTAAATAAGACACATTACGCGCAACTTGAGAAATATCTGCGCTCACGATCCCTGCACGAAATTCAAGCTCAGCAATCAGCCCTTGCTCACCACAAATCAAAGAGTTGTAATGCTTAGGCAAATCATTGGGTAATCGGTCATCATAGCCGAGACCAGCAATAATTTTCATACGTATCTCCTTTTACATTTTACAATTATGCGCGAGCTAATTTGCTATCGTACTTGGATTTTAAGTGGTGCGAATTCAACTCCGCACTGCAATGACATACCTTATATAAAATTATCGAAATATCATTTCGCTTGCATTCGCCCAGAGTACTTTAACAGTCTAAAAGTAGCTATTGCAGAGTTGACTGTAAGTAGAGCGGAATGTGTATTGCACAATAATATTTGAATTAGACGACGATCTTAACAGCTGAAACGACAGATTATGTCGTTATCTCCCCGTATAATTGCTTTAACAACTAACTGGATGAAAACTTCGTGGCAGACATAGGTATTTTTTGGTATTACCAAGGAGAGATAATCGGTAAAAGAAGCACTTTTGAGGAGGGTGAATGTAGCCTACCTGGATTATGGGATTCACCTGACAATCATATTGATCTATGGGAATGCGAACCTGAAAGCATTAACCTACCAGCCCACCTCAGACAACTAGAGTATCAGGTAATTCCGAGAGGCCGAGTAATTTACGACCAAAGAAGAAAAATAAGCATGGTCTACATGGATAGCTCTCTATTTAACGATTCATCCAAAGAAGCGATACGAAGGTTTTTCAGATTGGAAGGCAAGAAAATAAAGTGGTGTAAAGATCCGCACTATCGAGTTTATTCCCCTATATGAATACGCGTAGAAACTAGAATAGTCTGACACGCTATGAAATAGCTAAAGAAACTATTGTCTTTCCTTAAATGTCTTTGTATTTTGGAATGAAGACACATCTAGACTAATAGGATGCTAGGACGCAATATGAACTACACGGAGCTAAAAGCACGCCACCGCTCGGAACGCGAGAACTACGCTTCAAACGCATTATCCTTGAGACTCCATCGAGCACTTAGCTGGCTAAATAAAGCCGAACAAGTGGAGGATGATGACTCCAAATTTATCTTTCTATGGATTGCTTTCAATTCTGCGTATGCACAAGAATCAGGTCAAAAGCATTACGACACAGAACGAGATCGTTATATAGCTTTCATCGAGCGATTGGTCTCGTTGGACTCTGAGCAAAAGCTCTACAATCTAGTTTGGACCCAGTACTCCAGCAACATTCGCTCCATACTTAATAATCAATTTATTCTTGCCGACTATTGGCGATATCAATCTGGAGACATCGAAGAAAGCGCTTGGATTGAAGCAAAAAATAAAGCCACGAAAGCCGCGCACACAGCCTTAGCAAATAATGATACAACAACCGTGTTGTCTATCATCTTGTCTCGCCTGTATGTTCTAAGAAACCAGATCATGCACGGTGGAGCCACTTACGGTAGTGGCGCCAATCGTCAACAACTGGCGGACTGCTCAGCATTGATGTTTGATATCGTTCCGCTCTTTATCGAACTGATGATGGCAGGGCAACATCAAGTATGGGGCGATGCCGCCTACCCTCTGATTGAACATTGACAGGTGATGAATCACGTCGATATATGATTCACAAAAAGCACAACTCGAAAGCTAGGTTTATCCCAAACACTAAACCCGCTGGTCAAATCTGCATAGCTTGATAACTGTTCATGAAGCGCTTCATTGATCTCGGCATAATCGGCTAGAGTGAAAGACTCTGGTGCCCAGATATGCATCAGGATCTTTGCGTTACTATCGCCATCCTCTACAGGTTGGATACTTTGTAGCAACGGAAAATCAGCTACCTTTTCAATGATTGTTTCAGAATTCGCGGATTCGATAACGCTGCCTCTCCCAACTCCCTTACCCGACAAGACAGATAGCAAGTGAGCAAAATCAATCCGTGCAATGGCTTCGCTATCAATGGTTGCCAACAATCCCGAGACCAGTTCATTTATATAGTGGTTTGCGGCTTCCAAAGCATCGTCGAGCTTGGCGTCCGCACCTAACGCCTGTTGTAGCTTGGCATTTTCTAGAACAAAGGTCGTTCCTGCTAGGTTTCGACAACGCTCAATTAACGTATCAGCTAAGACTAAACGTCGCTTTCCTTCAAAGCTAAAAGGACGCACAACAAATGCGATGGTCGGCACCTGCAACTGTTCACATACTTCCAGCAATACTGGCGTGGCCCCCGTACCTGTGCCGCCGCCACCTGCGCTCACAGTGATGACTAAATCTGCGCCTTGAATCAGCGCTTCGAGATCTTGGATTGACTCACGGGCAGACTGCTCGCCCACATGAGGCATCGCCCCTGCTCCAAGGCCTTTTGTTAGTACCTCTCCTATTGGGATCTGCACTGGGGCTTTTGTTAACTTGAGCTCTCGTTGATCTGTATTGATTGCAGCCAAGGTCACCTTTTCAGCCAGGGAAGATTGCATCATTACCTCCACCGCACTGCATCCACAGCCGCCAATCCCCACCAATAGAATTTTAGGAGCATGATCTTCGGCAAGAGCAAACATCATTTCCGCATGGTTTGTACTCATAACCCATCTCCTTGCTCCAATACCATCCAATCCTGTTCCCCATTGGCTACTGCAAGCCACCAATCCAAGAGATCCGTATCATATTGGCGACGCGTCCCATCACGGCGCACAGCATTAATCACTTCCCAACGACCATCGTCCAAACGCTCAAATTCAATCACGCGCTCTTTGCCGGGTTCATCCACTCGATAGACATAGCGCTCACCGTTTCGAATCTGATCAATGGTGCTTTGAATATGACCATTCATATAACGTTGCTCGATACGAAACATGTCCTCCGTTTCGATCGATGTCAGAAGTCCCTCTGACATATAAGGTGGCATTGGGAAAAACACATCATTAGGCTTTGCCCTTAAAGCCCGACGGCGTTTATGGTAGGCCGCCAAGGAACCTTCATACTGGTCAAACCATTCCTGTACCGCTTTTAACGTTTCTGGTGTTGCGTCGGCATTCTCACGACCTTTGATTTGCCCCAGACTCCAGACACCGTTCAAACAAGTCAGCTCTATCGTTGCGCGCTGTTCGCCCAAATACTGATAGATATAACATTCACATTGTTTGATTGCGTCACTGTAACTGGCCACACAATGCTTCATCCGCTCACTTTCTTCGATTAGGGCGAACCCTGTACGGATCGGCTTAATCAACTCAGTTTCTTCTAAAGGCGGTTTAGGAAAGACACTGTGCAACCCTGCTTCGTTGGGTAGCGCCTTAATTAAACGCTCTGTCCATTTATCATGACGCTTTTTAAGCCCAGCAAACGAGCACAAGCGATCAAAGTGGCTGCAAGCAGGAATGCCTAGTGCCTTACCAATACGCTGAGTATCTACAGCAATATTCTTCACTTCCCACAGCCAACTGCGAATGTCTTTGCCTGAAAGCGACTTGACCTCTTCTAAGTCGTCTTTCCATTGGCGAATATCCACCGGCAAATCAAACAAAGTCTGAATTTGTAAGAAAGACACACTCGCTTGCCCGAAACCATTTAGATAAGCGACGTGCAGCGGATCACGTAACCATTTTTGCAGTCGTTGCCAATCATGCACATCACCTACATTGGGGCTCACTTTTCGTAGCCACTTAAGCATCCATTTCTTACGATGTCCTGCCACAAGCTCTAATAAATCTACACGCGGGCGTGTTAACCAATGCTCAATCTCATCCTTTGACCAATGCGCTTGCTGGACATGGCCCAAGAACAGCCAGGCCAAATTAAAATCTGACTGACACAGCTGCTTGAACGCGTCAGACCGAAGACACATATTCAGCATCGAGATCTGTAGATGTCGAACAGAAAGCGCCATCGCCTTTACATCCTCAGGGATGAAACGCACCACCTCAGCCAGAATTGGGCACGTCGGCGCCCAAGTAAGCAGAGGCAGCCCAGCATCCTGCTCAATCTCTTGCCAACGACCGTCATTAAGCTTGCTACGCTTGATGACAATACCTCGATAAGTAGGAAGATACGGATGAATAAGTAGCCGCTCTTTGATCGGATAGGTAATCTCCCAAATCAGCGCGGAGTTTTCGAAACGAAATACGTCATCATGAGTCTGCTGAGCCACCAACTCTTCCAATCGCTTGTCACGGGCTGATAACGCCTCACGTAATATTGCCATGGTAAGCTCCTCTACTGCTTTGACTTCTTATTGCCATCACAATTGATTTTTAGCGGTACCCACTCTTCTGAGGTCGTCGGGATCGCATCCATAGGCAACACTTTTTCTGAAGCATCCTGATGCAATTGAAACTTCAACGATTTAACGCTGATCTTCCCATGAGGGTGATTTACTACGCGCGCCAGAAGCTTTTCAATCACATAGAACAACTCAGCTTGAGTGTGTTGTTCATCGCCATAGGGCATCATGTTGCGGATACCATGTTGGATGAACTCTTGGCGTGAGAACTTGATCTTTCCGTCCCATTCCCAATCCTCGTAAATGCCAAACTCGTGACGCTCAAGGTCAATCTTGTTATCCCATAAGAACCACTTATGCTCTGAGCATGGGAACCACACTTCACTTTGTTCGACGTGCACCCAAGGTTCAACGCGATGTGCACTGTCACGCCATTTATGGGCCTCGACTTCACGTAAAAAGCCACCGTCTTGCTCTTGGATTTCTTCCAAGTCATAGTGCTCTTCTAAAGCGAATGCGATCTCATCAAAGTAAATAAAGTCTTGCAGATCGACCATGGACGCAATGTAGATAGGGTCAGTGGCAATGGAGTCCGTAATACGGTAGCGAGAAATCCAAAACGTCGTCGCGAAATCAGCATCATTAAGCGCTCTATCTTGTAATGCGCTCACTAAAGCCTTTTTGATTTTTTTCATAGCGCGCCCACCCAAGTAACCAGGGCGATCGTTACGACCATTAAAAGTATATAAATCCACCTCATACACATAATTGGCACGTGGCATATAGAACTCAGGATGAAGTGTATCTGGCTGAAAAACGCGGTTCGTATCAGGAAAGCGACGAAGGTGATCAGAATGGATAATCATAGAAAGTGCCCTTGCTGTATTGATGACAAGGGCAATCATAAGACGAGAGCGCGACAAAACATGTCGCCGTAAGATATTGATTTAAAATAAAAAACTTAAACTATTTTCGGAACCAATCTTACGAGTTAACTAAATAAACATCAACTAAAAACGTAACCAAAACCCAATATCCCAAACGACAAACACTGTCGTATCAGATGTAATGATGGCTCAAAACCATCAAAAGGAAAGCTTGATCATGAAATGTCCAAACTGTGACTACTACATTGGCTGGGGATTTATTGAAGATGAATGTATCGACCCAAACGTCACCTTCGTATGCCCGAAATGCGAGATAAAGCTAAGGTACTATATAGGCGAAGGCACCTATCAAGGTGCCAGCGTTACGGAGATTGAGATAGTGGATAAGTGACTTTGGCTTCAACAAATGCCACCAAGGCTGCCTTTAGAAAATACCCTTATAGCGAACCTACTATTTAAGATTTGGGTCAATTTTTCGATATTGAGTTACTGCTCGATTATACAAACCTAAAAGCTGCGCTAGAAGCTTACGAGTGTCTAATTCTGCATGATCTTCTTCTAAGTAGCGCTCCATGAACTCTTTTACTGATGGTTGCACTTCGTCACCCAAATCAGTAAATAGATCTTCTAACATTTCTATCGGAATCGTGTTGATTGCTTTAAGTTCTTTATCTTTTTCAGCAAGCTGATTTTCTAAATCCTTCTTTGAAGCCTCAACATTAGAAACCTGCTTTTTGGCCTCTTTCAATTGTCGACGTGCATCTTCAGCAACTGAATCAGCTTCATCTTGTGATAAAGCTCGATATTCCTTCATCGCTCGCAAGATATGTTCACTAGCACAGATATCTTTCAAAGTTGACATGCGCGTTTGTTGCGGTGGAATCCATGGCACATACATCGCCATATCTGGGACATTCTCTCCAAAAAGACGCTCTTTCCACTGTTTAAATGTTTCATCTGGTACAGAATGAGGTATACGATCTAAATTTTTTACATGATTACCGATATCTTCAACTAAAACACCGTATTTTGTTAATAATCGTGAAGTTGATGTTGTACTCATTTATTGCACTCCAAATTTAAATTTACAATTAATTTCTATTTATACATAACAAAATTAGATGCTTTATTTGCAAGAACGGCAGCCTCTTCTAAACTATCAAGCCACTGCTCTTTATTTAAACCTGACAACCAAGAAATTATATATCGAATAGAATTTTTACTCACTTTTTTTCTAAACCCAAATCTAGAGCTTAGAAAATTGGCCCCTAATTCTGCCACCAATTCTTCAAGCGCATAAGAATCACTACCAAAATCATTCCGAATATTTCTATTACACCTTATATCACTTCCAGTCCAGTGAATAACTTCATGAAGCAATGTAGAATAATAAGAAGCAGTAGAATTTTCTTTTATAAAAAAACGTTTCTCAGGCATATAAATAACATCTTCATCTATATCATAATACGCACTATTTGATTCTAAAACCTCAACACATAACTCGGATAATCTATCATCAATTTTTTCAAATTTAGCGACCTTATTATCTCCATATTTCATCCCATCAAATGACAAGACTTCTTCAGAGTTATATACAATTGAAGTTTTCTTACCATAGAAACCAGATTCAAATTCATTTGTCTCAGGGTTTATTTTATCTTTAGATAAAAAGTTATGAAAAACAGCGGCGGGCTTTGCATTTTCTTTTAAAACATAGCCTTTTCTTTTCCACTGCTTAGCAGTTCCCCAGACATTACTCTTATAATTTCTACTAATATAAATTAACGTAAGTAGAAACCAAGAATACAGTGAATTATATTCCCTTCGACTTAAAATGTTGTAATGAATATTCGTTTTATCAAAATTCTCGAGCCATTCAACTAAAAAATCACCTTTTGTGAAATCAATATCTGACAAAATACTTTTAAATACTTTTTCATCTTTATCCCAACCACTTTCAACAAAACATGAAAAATTTCTCAACTGTTTAAATAGAGGCCTATTCAATTCCTCTAGCATAATTTTAGCGCTACAGATTTCAACCTTTACAAATTCTAAATAAACAATCCAATCAACCCAATAGCTATACTCATCTAAAAGCTCCAACAACTCAAATTTTGTAACCTTAGACCAAAAACTATCTTTAAAATCAACACTTAAAAAAATCTTTTCTAAAATTGTAGTGGAATGTTTATTCTTAACCAAATTATAAATGTTGAAAAAATCACTCTCAACTAGACACTCTAGATCAAATATTGCTTTTGAAACACTTCTCAATATTGATATCGGATATTCGAGTAAATCCTCTTCCGACAATACCTTTAAATTTGGCCTACCAGGAATACTGCAACCTAGAAAATTAGAAATTTTAACATTACCATGAAAAAACTTCCTCCCATCTTCTACATAGTTTGCTCTATCAATAATATAACTTACACTTCTACCAGTTTGCAGAGAGAATTTCAGTTGAATTGCTTTTCTAGATCTTAAGTAACTAATAGTATCCATACGTGAATCCAAAAACTTTAATATTGATTATTAAATCAGTAAGTTATAGTGTTAAATAACACTTACTCTTCAAATAATCGAAATCAAGAGTTAAAAAGATAATAACTTATCTCGACTAAATGAGCTTTCCTTAGCTTAAAAACTCACGACCGTAGGTCCCTGCTTGAGCAGACTTACCTGCAATTAATTCGTATTTGATACCTGATGCCACACCCATCAATTCTGCGGCATCTTTTTTGTCGATGACATTTTGTGTACCGATCATATGCTCTCCTTTAATTTCTATCATCACATAAGAGCCATCTTCTTTCTGTATCAGGAAGTCTGGGTAGTAGCTGCGGACACGCTGCTCTTCTGTATCTACATAGTGGATAACGAAGTCGCTTTGACCGTGAGTTAGCATTCCAGTAAACCAGATCTTTTCGACTTTTTCTTCGTGTAGCATGTCCCAGAAGAATTGACGCTCAGGGTTTGAATCAAAGCAGTAGTTATCAACATGAAAGCTTTTGCTCACATAGTCAGCTAAGGCTGAATCAGATTTGCTGATGATCTTATCGTTAGAAGCCGTCATAGCGTAATAGCCAGGGTTCTTAGGTGCGTCCTTAACCAAAGTTATAGTATGCTCTTCCGATGTGATTTCTGATTCGATATCAAACATTGCCCTGAACAATCTAGGAATGACATGATCATAAAGAACGTCATTAAACTGGTTTACTAGTTTCAAGATACCATCAAAACCTTCTTCAGTTTTCTCAATAACTTTTTCCAACTGTAGACACGGTTTGTTGATGTATCTCGCAATGTCTGCAACCAAAGAAAGTTTCGAGAATGTTCTCTGGTTTCGACGACTAGACAAGTCTGTTTGTGTGCGATTCCTTACTCGACCTAGATCTTCAGGCATCAATAGACCATCTTGAGACTGATGAATTAATCGGTAGTTATCCACCTCAATTTCATCTAGCCCAAGCTTATACCCTTCCTGGATTTCACCTTTCTCAATTAACGTGCGCTTGTGATATATACGTTTAAGCGGAATCTTTACCGGAGGCGGCTCAACGCGCACTTGTACTTGTACTTTGTCGGTATCAGGCTTAAGCTCATCTGTTGAAATACGGAAGTTAGCCTGAAGCTCTTTATCCAGTAACTTCATGTTCTCTTCAGTCAGGAAGACGTGCCCTGTTTGCTGAAGTTCTGTTATCGCACGCAGACAGCGCATAGTTGCCTGAAGTACAAATACCTTTGACTTTGGTTCACGATATAGCGCAACAGAGAATAGAGAGCGACAGTTCCATCCTTCTCGCCCTTTATTTACCAATAGAATAAATTGCTTTTCGGACCTAGGTGTATCAAGACTATTGAATTCACGAATATCATCATCTGAGGTCAATTTGGTATCACCAACATTGACCAATATCTTATCCGAGGATATTCCGTGTTTAGCTAAAACAGCTTCAACAGCAGGTCGTATTTCAGTTTCTATTTCTTCTATGGTAGTACCGAAAATAGCCATTTTAGGTAACATGCCTTCAGGTCGAAACGGCTCAGTAACTTCTACGCCATCATCTTTGATACGAGTAGTCTTAAGTTTGTCTATTTCTGAGAGAAACTGCTCAACAGCGATTTCAAGAAACTCCTCGTGTCGGGTATGGCTGAAGCCGTTTAGCCTAACTTGTTTTAGATAATTTTTATCAATTGCCTTACGCAATCCATAGGCATACACCACTTCTGGGATGACCTCTTTTCCAACGTAAGGTGTACCAGTGTAGTTATAACAACCAACAACGTTAGTACCAGCTTGCTTAAGATTCACTGCAAGTTCATCAATCGTCTTTCGTAGCGAGTTTGCAGTGTTGTCTGCTTGTATACCCATATCTTTGGCTAACTTAGTTCCGAAAGCATGGTGTGCCTCATCTACAAAAATACCAAGTTGAGGCAAGCGTTCTAGTTTCCTAAAGCGTTGGTTAGCGACTAAATCTGCTTCCTCTTCAGGAGCCACAATGCTTAACTCTGAGTCAAGATCCAATAACTCAGCCATTTCATCGCCAACATCGCCTAGCCCTTTATAAACATCCTTTGTCGCACTGAAAAGCTTGTCTACACTCGACTTGTTTTTATTGTCACGACGTAAAATAATTTTTTGACTGTTGGATACAACGATATTGAACTTCGAACCATCTATTGTATTTAGTGATACGCCCGTATCTTCTAAGTAGTGAAACTTAAATTCGGCGACAATAGGCATATACTCAGACGGTACAACTTTGGAATGGTCGAAAGACTCTATTTCACGTAGCGACTGCAATACAGTCTTATCAGGGGCAAAGATAAGCGCATTCTGTATAAATCGCTCATCTTTACCTTTTTTATTACCCGCTAAGAAATCGTAGAAGATACAGGTAGCCATCAAGATGGTCTTACCCGTGCCCATGGTTAAAGCAAAAATATAGTTCGGGTAAAGACGTCCGCCGTTCGTAGCCTTCATTTTTTTGAAGATTCCGTGGTACGACTTTTCAGCCATCTCCCAAAGCATGTCCCCCTGAACGACTTGACCTTCAATCGTAGTAATGCCCGATACTCGGCCAGCAAATTGCCCTTGGCTTTTAAACCAGTCTTCAAACAATTGATAAACCGGCTTATTACCTAGAAACTCTTTCAGAAAGACATAGACTTCCAACGCTTCAAACTGCGGCTCACGTAAAAAACTTCCTGGACGATCTGGGGCGTTATAGTCCAAAAAAGCCTTAGTCAAACGTGTATAGCTTTGACGAATCAAACCTCTTTTTTGCTTATAGAATTCCAACAAATGAACATAAAAGGAGTTATTAAGCTCGAAGTTGTCTTGAGCATTAGCCATAAACGATCACCTCTTCATAGGACTCAGATAACAGGTCAGTGATCTTAACCTTAATATTACTAGCACCTTTAGGGATCTCATACTCACCTGAAACAAAATCATTCTTTGCAGGGATATCAATCAGTGCAGGTTCCATAACTGCGCCATCGTAGTTCCAGTCAATCATTATGGACTCAACCATCTCACGCCATTCAGTGATATCATCTTTTTGTTGACTAAGCTTCTGTAGAAGGTTTCTTGGATAGAAGGCTTCAATGATCAGCTTATTATTATCAATTTTAATAGAAGCTTCAGAATCATATTTAAAAGTTAAATCTGATTTATCACGCAGAATATCAACAACTTTTACCTTGATCTTATAGCCATTGGTCAATACGTCATTTTCTAGATCAGCAGCCAAACTTGGTTCATGCCCCATACAAACCAGCATGATTTCTTCGACACATTTATTAGGTTCAGCTTCTTTACGTGCTTCAAATTGTTTGTATGGTAAGTTAGCAATAAAATCATCGAGATCAGCTTTAGTTGCAATACGGGTTACAGGCATAATTTTTACTTTATAGCCATCTTTTTCACCATCATAAACTATATTTGATTCAAGTTTTTGTATCTCTAATGATTCAATTAACAGCTCTTTTGCTTCTACCGGATTCCGGAAGACGTCATAATTGTTTACATTATAAACTTCAAAACCAGTACATTCCCTATTAACCAAACTGTCACTATAGTTATCAATAGTTAAACCATTTTTGATCGGAAGACTTTCTTTATTTTTCGCTATAATTTGACTCAATCGCTTTATTGAAATACTAACAGCACTTAAATTTATGTCTGATACAATAAATCTCCGCCCCATTTTTTCCGCAGTTGCAGCTACAGATCCTGCTCCAGAAAAACAATCAAACACTAAGTCATTTTCATCTGTAAAAGCATAGATAAGCCTTTCAATCAATGATTCTGGCTTCTGTGTTGGATAGTTCATGTTTTCCAACTTGTCCGAAGGTTGAAGCATTGATAATCGCCAAACGTCATCAACAGTTCTATGTGTTGAGTCAATGTAGATTACATTACCATTGCTATCTTTTGCATTAACTAATGACTGTGTTTCTGAACTCCAAACACGCTTAATTTGTTTTATTGGCTTATCTCTTAACTCTCTAATTTTATTAAATTTATATGATTCGCTTTTGCTATATATAATGATTTGATCATGATTAGAGGCAAATCTACCAATATTACCCTGCATCTTGTTGTAATAGTGCCAAGTAATTTCATTTACAAATCGTTCTGGCCCGAAAATTTCATCTAAAATACATCGTAAATGGTGTGATTTATGCCAATCACAGTGAAGGGCTAAGACACCTTGCTCAGAAAGTAACTCTTTGATTAGAGTTACTCGTTCATACATAAACTGCAAATATTCATCATTAGACCAAATATCCGTATATTGTTTTTCTTCAAATGAACTGGCTGATGATGACGCCGTCTTACCTTTTACCTTTATTTTCATCTTATAGTCGGCAGCGGAGTCATATGGAGGATCAATGTAAACAAAATCAATTCCTCCACGGTATTTTTTCAACAAGTGGCTCATTACTTGTAGATTATCTCCCCAAAAAATTTTATTCAGCCACCCATTTTTATCTTCTTGACCATAAACTTCTTTTAATTGAGCTGGAAAGTATTGGGTAGAACGGAAAGGCCTTTTTCCATCCCATCGGAGCTTAGGCTGCCCTTTAATTGGCTTAAATTCATATTGTTCTACGCTAATTTGGTCGTTCGACATAGTTATCTCTCTTCACATAGTTGTGCACTAACGCAGTTAGCAACAAAACTTCCAATTTTTTCGGTCGCAATAAGCTCTAGCACTACAGTCGACACATGTTTTATCTGGTCGCGCTTTAAGCGAGTAATCCTTAGTTTCAATTTTGTCCACGATTCTATCAAACTCCTCAATGGTATGATCAATTGAAGAACTGCTTTTACTAAAGCTAATAGTTGGTAACCCATTGATTTCACCAGTAAAATACAAATGCATTTTACTTACTTTATGTCCTGTATTTTGCTCTACTAAATGAGCATAAACTTCCAACTGACGCTGATGATGCTTGATACGTTCACGGTCTTTCTCCATGTCTGGCTTTCGCTCTGACTTAAAGTCTACAATCTCAACGGTATCGCCTTCGCCTTTGATCAAATCAACGCTTCCTTTGAGAACATAGCGATCCTTTACTAAAGAAATGTCGACTTCCGTTTCTTTGATATCTGACCAATCATGCCCCTTGCGTTCGACGTAACGCATGATATGTTTCAGAGCTGCACCTAATGTCGATTCCCCCAGATACATCCGCTCTCGGTTGGCTAAATTCTGATAGTTATCAAGGAGCCAATTTTCAATGTTCTCTTTAGTTAGCTTCTCAACCTCACCTCGAATAGCTACCTTATGCACATCTTCTAGGGTTTCATGTATCAAGGTACCGAATAACATAGGACTAGCCTTTACCGGCTGAAATTCAAGGTCCTTGAACAAGCGATACTGCTCTGCACACGTTTCAAACAGTGTGATATGAGACGTAAAAGCATACTCGTTTTTGATGTTTACATCTTTTACTTGCTCAAACTCTATCCCAGCTAAGTGATGCTTAACGCTCCGCCAACACGGTAGTTTGGTTGTATAGTCAGTGAAGTATCGAGACGGTGTTTTGCCATGGGCACTTTTCTCTTGACCAGTAAGCACTAATAAATTTTGAGGGCGTGAAAAAGCGGTGTAGTACAAACGCCAGAAGTCAAAATACTTGGTATCTTCTAATGGTTCAAACGGAGGTTTTCCCATGTACTGGTTTTCAATAATCTCATCTAGGTCACTGTATTGCTTACGCGGCATACTTTCTAATGAACCAACAAATACAATTGGAAATTCAAGCCCCTTGGACTGGTGAATTGTTAGAAATGACACACAACCAGAAGGTGCATACTCAGACATATCCTCGTATTCATCAATCCCACCCTCGTACAGAAACTTCAGGAAGTTATCGAATAACGAACTAAGATTTTTAGTAAGATACTTAGGGTTAAGAACACTTACATGATGTAGGTACTCAAACTTTCCTAGCATTCGACTAAGCTGCGCCAAGTTTCTCTGCGCTCTCTCATTTCCATTCTCTTGCTCAAGGTAGCTAGAGAACAAAGGAAATTGCAGAAGCTCATAAAAGAGAGAAAGAAATGAAGAATCAGCGTTTTTACTGAGGGCTATGTGCTGCTTAGCCTTTATTTTGCACCACTCAAGTAACTCGGACTGCTCAGGCGCTTTCAGGCTCTGCATAAACGGCTTGAGACAGTAACTTTCGTAGTACTCCCATATAGGCAAGAGCCGCCCTTCAGTTATTCTCTTCTTTCGCTCAACCATCACCATCGGAAATATCATATGGAGAGCACCAATAAGGTATCGAACTTCTTCTCGCTCAAAAAACAAGTTCGCTCGCGGTGAATATACAGGAATTCCACTATCTTCCAGCGATTGAGCAAGAGCTTTAACCTTATCAGACTTAACCGAGCGAAATAGAAAAGCAACTTGGTTCCAATCCGTTAACTTTCCGCTTTCTTTTAGGTGCATCAGCATCTGAAAGACATCACCATGCCAATCCTCCCCCTCCGGAGTGATAGCACTAACAACTGTCGGCCCTTCTTTAAATTCATTACCACAAGGCACTATCGTTTTTGGATAGCGATAGCTCACACCATCTGAAAACCAAGCTTGATCACCCATATATGTATCGTAGAAGCCCACGATATCTGGATGAGAGCGATAGTTAACTGAAAGCTTTACCTGTTGGCATCTATTGGGAGAAAACTGCTGAGGAAACTCAAGGATGTTTCGAACACTGGCTCCTCGGAAACGATAAAGTGCTTGGTCATCATCACCAACAACGCATATATTCTGCTTCTCGCCCATTAGAAGCTTCAGGAGTTGCTCCTGAATAGTATTGGTGTCCTGATATTCATCTACCATCAAGTATTCTAGCTTGCTTGTCAGCTCGGATAGAACATGAGAGTTTTCTTTGAGGAGCACTAAGGTCTCAAGCTGGATACATGAAAAATCGAGTGAATTGTGTTTCTGCAGCAAATTTTGGTAGACACGATAACTTTCTCCTAAAGCACATATTGCCTCATCAGGAGAATTGCAGAGCCGATCAATATCGAGAACTTCTTCAGAAGTCTTGTTCAACCACTCAAGCAAATTCTCAGACTTTGCCCATGCAGGGATCTTATGCTCTCCGCAGATGTGTTCAATCCCGTCTATATCTTTAAATTCACGGAGATTTTGGTACAAAAAGTACTGCTGATCAAACTGATCCATCAGCACAAAGCTTCGCTTTAGCCGAGTAAAATCTCGGTACTCCTCAAGGATTCGCAAGCAAATCGAATGAAATGTACCTAGGTACATTTCATTCACATTGAAATCAGATCCAAGCTCTAATAGACGATTTGCAATTCGAGTTTTGAGCTCCTGAGCCGCTTTTTCAGTAAATGTCACAACCAACAATTGCTCTGGTTTCGCGTTATGAACACGAATGAGATTCATAATTCGCTCAACGAGAGTATAGGTTTTACCTGAGCCAGGGCCTGCTATGATCAGAAGTGGCCCTTTATGGTGGTTGATCGCTATCTGCTGAGATGTGTTAGCTGAAGACATTCTGATAATCCCTAAATCAGTCTTTCCGTTTTCGCAATGTAAGTTGGTTGAGTATTTAAAGTTTAATGCCTCACAGTGTCTGGTAGTCATTTCACACAGTTAAAATCAGTTCACTTCAGGAGCTCTATTCTCATATTATTTTTGATGTTCACTTAAAAGCGTTTAGGACATTAACCAAGCAACTTCGTATTTCATTCAAACTCTTGGCACATGACCTCTAATGGCTTTCTATAAGTTACCCCGTCAAGCTCTATTTACTCAGTTAGATTGTTGTCTTTAGTGGACGAAACTTTAAGCGCGATTTAAATCATGAACTCAAATAATGCAGTTTAAATAAGGCTTGTACATGCGCCTGATGTTCAGAAATTTCTCGTTCAGTCCATTGGTTATTGGACTGTTCGTAGAGTTTAAAAATTTCTCTTAATTTTAAGGAATCATAACGAGGCTTAACATCAAAATCGGCTTTTTTCTTACCAACCGTTTGATTGCTGTACGATGAGTTTTCACCAGGGCTTAGTAACACCAAGTTACCGAAAGCATTCAACACCTTATCATCCAACTTATTCTGATACTCTTCATTTTGCGGGTGAACGTGCTCTACCGAGTTTTTCGACGTAATACGGTAGCGTTTAAGCCTTTCGTCGTTCGTTTTATCGCCTTGCTTCCACAGTAGGTATTCGATCTTCTGGAACCAATAATGCTCAAAGCTTGTGCCATGAGACAGTTCAAAATAACCAGTTTGATCAGACCATTGCGCCACCATTGGCAACTGACCTTGAAGTAACTTATATGTTGCTTCTTTCTGTGTTTCTGTAGTCAATGACAGTTGATTATCGATACGCTCTAAAGTTGCCAATACCTGCTCATAAGACATATCAGGTGTTTCAACCAGTTTTTGTAGTAATGCCCCTAACCAATAGTGAGCAGAACGGTCGCCGGTGAAGTTTCGCACTGCTTGTAGCTGTACCAATGCACTTAGCTCTCGCGCCGTTCTGTTGATGTAGTACTTGCCACTGCTGAGGGAGCGACTGATAGACGTTAATCGAAGCTGCGGATCGTTTTGATCATCGTGCTCGACCCATTTCACTACCCAAGTGTCAAACTGATAGCGCACTTGCCAAAGTAGTTCAATGAACTCTTTAATAGCGTCCTCATCAAGAGCTACCAAGGGTTTAAAACACGCCATCAAGTTGCCCGCTTTGATACGCGGTTTGAGGTCTTCCCAACCTTTTCTGGCAAAAAAGATTCGTAGGGTATGTATTAGTAGCAATTCAAAACTGATGACAGAACGGCAGTAGACAGTTTCTTCATCTAGGTCCGGCTCTTCGTTTGTCTTACTTGATGAGCCACCTTCCTTTGCTTGTGTAGTTTCAGACAGATCACCAAATAACTCTTGAAGCGTTTTTGCAGTCGAATCTTTGCCTGACACTCCCTGCGCTTCCACTGAAATTGTTAAGTTAAATAACTCTGGAGAAAAGGATTTTAACATGCCGTATTCAATAGCATTCCAATTAGCATCAGAAAAAAGCTGTCTCAAGTTTCGCTCAAAATAGTTCTCGGTGTGCTCACACGCTTCCCAAATTCGGCTGTACAACACTTTTTCCGTTTTGATGATTTTCAACAGCTTGGCTTTAAGAAGGTCGACCGGCTCTAACTGAATACCTGCGGTGTTCATGCTAGCAAACAAACGGTTAAGGTCCATCGTCTCTGGGACGATATTATTGACCCAGCCTACTTGCTTAAATACGTATTCCGCGAAGCCCCCGATACTTAATACTGAATGGGTCTGTAGCTGTTCTTGAAATGTTTGGACTAGGTCTGTAAGTACCTTGAGATTAGCACTCAGGTGCTTCAAATACGGGTCATTCTCGATGGCATCATCACCTGGACGGCTTAGCGTCTCAATTCCAGCTTTACTTCCTAGTAAATTACGCACTGCTGGACGTATCTCAAAATTCAATCGAGGTTGAGCGTCTAACAGCGAAACTTCCGCTAATGGCGATTCGATGCCCACGTTTTTAAACGCAATCGAAACCAACATTAGAGTCGTCGTCCGCTGCTGACCGTCAATGAGTTCATAGGTATCTGTGCCGTTTACTGGGCGAATCGCAGACAGCACACTACCAATGAAATAATGTGGCTCATTATTTAAGTAAGCCTCTTTGATGTCATCGAATAACTTTTTGACATCGTCTTCGCTCCACACATATGGACGTTGGTAACTCGGGATAATGAAGCCCATTTTTCTGCTGTTTACTTTCTCAAGTGTTAGCAGCTCTGTGTTGACTTGATTTGGCTGAATGATCCCCGTGCTCATAAACTACTCCCTGTCACTTTACGCGTTAATGCTACGGCAAATTCTTTTTCATATTGTTCATCGTTTAGGCTCAAACCAAACTCATTGTTTACCTTGTCCATAAAGCGCTTTTTAACACTGTTTCCATTTATATTGCTGGGGTCGACTCTGAGCTCAAAACGATCTAATCGCTTGCAGCATTGATCAGGCGTGTAGCTAAGTGCTATCCAATCTAAAACCGGAGTTTCTTTCACAAATGCAGAAATGGAATTTTCACGCACTGCCTTTTGGTTGCTGACACGACGTGAATACACAACCCGAAAGAGCTTTTTCGCAGCGACTTCCAGTTGATCTTCGCCAAACTGGCTGATGTATAAAAGTAGACAGGCTTGGTACAAACCTTCGAGGTAACCACAGCCATCAAGATTCTTTAGCCAAGTTACAAACCCTTGATAACTCGCCAAATGCGGCAAATCTGGATTTTCCCAGTAACGGTGTGACAGCTCTTGGAAATAGCTTAAGTAGTGAATCGAGTTGGTTCCTGCATTAAGAGGTTGGCGTACATCATAGCCTTGTTGACTAATTTGCTGACTAATCTCACCTGAAAGCCCCTGTACACGACGAATACGCCCGTAAGAGATATCCTCTTTTGACGTTCCTGTATCTTGCGCCAATTCTTTCACAATCGTGTCTTTAACGAGTTTTGTCTGTTGGTAGGAGGGCAGCTCGCGAGCATTCATTTGTTGCCAGAAACGACCTTTTAGCAAAGCACTGATGGTGGCATCTAACTCACCTAAACCTTCCCATTTTTGAGCAAACATCGTTTGGAAGGTCTTATCAACCGCACGAAGGTGATGGGCTTTGATAATATCGGGACCACCAAGACGAACACCGCCAGTATTTTGTGTTTCAAAAAAACGATACGCATCATCTTCGGACTGAGTTACGACTAAAGTGAACTGCAATTTATCTAGCGCGATGCAATCCTTCAGCTCATCTAAGTGTTCTTGCAACCATTTAAGGTTATGTTTGATTTGCTGCTGGCTAGCCAGGTTATCGAAGGACAGACTATTTGAGGCACCTAATGAAGGATTCAATAGAAAAGCAATCAAACTTAATGTTGTCACCCGTTGCTGGCCATCAATGATGTTGAGTCGGCTTATGCCATTGCTTAGCATCTCTTGGTGAAGAATCAGGCTTCCCAAATAATATGGCTGCTCAGAACTTAGTAACCTATGTGACTTAATGTCTTCTAACAAACTTTTAAGTTGCTGCCGCTGCCAACAATAAGGTCGTTGATATTCTGGAATTGAGAGCATTCCGGTAATAGGTTGACCTTCACTGCAAACAATTGCAGTACCGTCCTTTGCTTCATAATCAATTAGATGCTGAGAAATCAGCTGGTCTACCGTGCAGGTTGCGACTTGAACCGACATCCATTTATTCCCTATTTGAATGCAATGAAATCAATATTCCATCGCATTGATTCACCTTAATTTTCTGATTGCCATCATATAAAGTTAGCGCGACAAAATATGTCGCTATTCCTATGACAGTCGGGCTAAATTAACCCCAGCACTTCCCTAGCCTGCTGATGTATGTGCTCACGCCATTTCAATGGCTCCTGCACATCAATCGCCGCACCATAGCCTTGTATCCACCAAAGAGTCTGTTGGTCATCTGAAACAGTAGCAGTCAGTCCATACCAACCATCTTCTCCTGGTTTTAAATCTTGGTCTTCGCTTAAAGGCGTTTCAGATAGCAACCAAGCGATCTCTTCTTTCACTCGTGCTTTAAGCACAACAGGCTGTGACGATTGTCGGTAGCTAAAACCACCCTGGTTTATATATTCAGCCAGATCAAACCCTTTAAGTGGACGAAAGCTTTTATCCGAGCGCTCAATTTTTTGGATTCTATGTAACGCAAATTGAAGTATGTCATCGTAGTCTTTTACGGTTGCCAATATGTAACTAACACTGTGGCGAACAACGATAGCCTGTGGATGCAGCGTGTAGTCTTTGGGCTCGTTGTGTTTCCTGCTGAGGTACGTTACTTCGATGGCGTACTCTTCTAGCGCGGCTTCCGATACCGCTTCCCAAATGCCTGATTTGATTTGTGCTGGTATGAGAGTTTTGCCGTTAGGTATGGCTTTTACACGGTTGGCCCAACCAGAGTAATGATTAGTCGGTAACGCATTGAGATACTGTTGAGCGGCTTTGAATTGCGATGAAATTTGGTCGACGGCGATTTGTGGCAATAGATCAGCAAGATATTCGTGCGCTAAGACAAGTGTCAGGGCTGTGGGTGTGTCTAGGCCCAGCTTAGAGTCATTGAAGCTTTCTGCCAGACTCCAACGACGCTCGCCATCGCCTTCGGTGTAATATATAGGTAAGTGTGATGTCATCGCATTCAGATCACGCTGAACACTCCTTAAAGAAATCCTAAAACCTTTTTCTTCTAATGCGGCATGAATAGTTGAAGTGGCTTTGTAACGCGGCTCTTTAGGAATCGCTTGCAACATTGCAAGTGTGCGAAATAAGGTGTCGTGCTTAGCACCCATGAATGATCCTTATTCAAAAATCCGTTAATCTTCAGACTGATAGCTTCCTTACTAAAGGCTTACATTACCTGATTTGAAGCTGTACAACTACGCCAAACACCTACAATTCACAATTTAGATAAAAGAACCAACAGGAACATGGCATGACTAAATTGCGGAATGGATATGGGGCCTCTCTTAAAGCTCAGTTGCTCAACCGGTAACGAATCACGAACTACCCCGCTTGAGCGTCTATTAATCCCTTCTTTACCTATCTCAAATGCGAGTAGACAATTTGCAAATGCAGCTTTGGCCTCTTCCACTTGATTTGATGCTATATAAAGCTTCTTCTTTGCGTCATACCATCCATGTGCCCACATCTGCGCTAACGCTATGAATGCTTCCGTATTGGATTCTCTACACTTTATCAAGTGCTCGAGCAGTAGATAAAATGCCGGATCTTTGAAATAGTTTCGTGCCTCATACAAGCGTGGTTGTCCAATGAACTCAACCCCTTGCTCGTTAGAAGAAATCTTATAAGCCCTGTAGGAAACATGGTTAGAAAGAACAGCTTGGTATACATTTCGAACACCCTTAATATAAGACTGTGTCAGCGCATATTGGGCGCTTGAAGGCGATATAGGTGTTGAACCTGAATCAACACAAAGCTGCTTTTCTATGTCTTCATGGTAGCGAAGTGCTTTTTCAATCTTTTGAATTTCGTTGATTACGGGAGTGATATTGTCTTTCTCTTGCAAACTTAGACAAGGCGCAACATCACTGTCTTCGACTTGGTAACCAATGACCTCGGGCAACATATTCTTTTTTAGTCCCTTTAATACAGCAAAGCTTGCGGACAAACCCCATTCGCTTTTCATTTCGGTGAGTCGCTTACGTGGTATTGAAGATAATTCTGATAAAACTCCATCCAGGTTTTTGATCTTTTTAAATTCAGCCTCAACAGATAACCAACGCCAATAACCCATTAAGTGTGTATATGAAGACAACGTAGTCGTCGCATTAGAATGCCCCACCATAAGAGCCAATGCAGGAAGTAAAGCATGACTTGTCGACGGCGTCGCCACACATGTATCAGCAAAACGATCTTGAAAGTCTGTAAACGAATCAACTCGCATCCATTCTTTAACAACTTTAGATATTGGGTCCTTCTGTTGGTCTTTGAGAACAAGTGATGTAGCAGTAAAGCTGATAAAAGTATGACGCCCATCATGAAGACGCATGCTTGGGTCACCTGTAACAAGCTTCAGTGCCTCAATAACTCGACTAAAGTGACTATCCATATAGCGAATTTCGCTCGGATTCATCGAGTCAAAAAATAATGGTGTGGATTGTTTATTCTGAGCTTCCGCCTGCTCCATGCACCAACTAAGTAACCGCATTTCAGTGTCATTAAGGAACAAGAAGTAAGGAATGCGACGATTGCCGCTTTTTGACTTAACTCGAACCGTTTCGTTTGAAATACGATGAGTCCTTATGTGGAGCACCTGATCTTCAAGCGAGAAATCTCTCAACTTTAAGCGCCTCACTTCTTGCCGCCTAAGGCCCAAACGGCAACAGAATATTAATATTGCTGCATTAATATACTGCTCATGCAAATTGGCATCTTTATCAGTCAACAACATGGTAAGGGCTTGCTCATACTCCCAAGGCATGACCACTCTTCCCGTCGTTCTTGTTTCATGACTTCCTACATCCAGATCTCGAAAGTCCAAATGAACGGCACCAAAAACCTCATGAATTTGAGTATGAAAATCAGCCAATATCTTAGCCCTTTCCAAGCGGCTAGAAGCATCTCCCGAATCAATGACATCCTGATAAAGATCCAAGAAATCTTCGTAATCAAATGTCGTCAACGATGCGTTCGCAGCAAACTCACACAAGCTTGGCGCTACTTTAGAAAAATAGGTCTGAATCGACGAAGGGGCCAAGCCGCCCGCTCGCTGCCCTTTTCTGCCTGACGCCCTATAAAGCCAAGTAAGGATCAGCACCAGAATTTCAGGTAGTTCGTGAGATGCTTTTACTAAATCAGCGAGCTTCTTTGCGCTTTCATTGGCGATAAGATCCTGCCAAAACCTAACAATTTTTTCATTTGATGTTCCAGAGTAACGCTCAAACTTCTGACGAAAATCCGCCATAAACTTTTTGTAGTACTCATTCGAGTGCCGTGATTTTTTGAAGAATGTGCGTTCAGGAACAATCTGCATTGCCGTCTCTGTATTAGAAGGCATAACATAACGATGCTTACGATCTAGCATACGTATGAGCGTATGATTTGATAACCCTTTCACCCGTAACGTGCCTTGACGTAGACCGTATAAACTCCCAGATTCAAATCGCCTAGGTGCATGTTCAATAAGTCTAAAAAGCATACTGAACGTCATTGCCTTGTTATGCACTCTCGCGAACCACGCAGAAAACTTTTTATAGCTATTCGCTATTGATTTATCTACTTTGTCTTCCTGACACTGACCACTCATCAACGCCGCCAGGCCTTTCGGATTCAATGTAATCGTTTGAGAGTCTTCCCTTTTAACCAGCATAGCCAAAAGAATCGCAGACAAACCACCGAAAAAAGTTGTACCGCCATCATCCATTTCAGCATTCATGTAACCGTTAATATATTGGGCAGAGTTAATCGCCACTTGTTTCTTTAATGTCTGAGGAGATAGATCCCCCGTACCATCAAGCACCATAGAAAAGAGTAACGCACTGCCCAATGTCTCTTTAGACACTTTCTTTTGATGTGCTAACAGCGTTTGAACGAACTCATAAAACAAGGCTGTTAAGTCGTGGTAATGCCGCTCTGAAAGCATAGCGTTATATGGCAAAATTGCGGTAGTAACGGGAGGCTTCTTGAAACTCCCAACCAACGCTGACTTTAAATCATCAATACTGACCACTTCCTGACTATCAGAGCTGTTGCTACCTGCTTTATTAACTAACTCTAGCGCTTGCTCATGCAGATAAGGATCATCACAGTAAAACTCAGACAGCAATTCGTAGAAATCTTTATTTGATTTAATCGCTTTATCAATCAAAGCCCTTAAGTCAGCCTGCAACGTCTGCACTATATTCTTGGACTTGAGAGTAGTTTTTGATCTTATGGAACAAGGGACAAACTGACCGTTATTGCGCTTTCCAGAGTTAGAAGAACTCATTCGCCCAAGCACCTCGAACTCCAATTCTTCAAGGCATTTAGAAATTACACTTCGATGAGTTTCAAATTCGGAGCTGTCTCGAAGCATCACAGATGTATTTTGAAATGAATGCATCTCAGAAGAAATATGTCCCATTTGATGATCCAAGTACGGCACAGCTTCGCTGTAGCCAAATAACGCATGGTACGAAAGGTGGCGCATGACATTCTGTGGCAAGCCCCATCCCTCCCCCATAAATACCTCGATCTGGGATGTACTGGGCGTGTCCAACGAGCCATCACTTTGCCATAAACCTAAAAACGGGGAATTGCCATCACGAAGAATGGATGCACTAAGCTTCTTTGCCATTTCCGTATCCAACAAACGAAGACGCTTAACTATTTTCTCAATCCAGCCCAAAGTGTTGAGAATCTGCCTAGTCATAAGCTCAGGCACCGGAATAATTCGCGTTGCGCTCTCACCAAAGTGTATTTTGTCGGCCACAAGCACACACGTATAATCCTCATTCCAGCAGTAATGCTCAATGAACATGCTCTTACTACGTCGATGACTGGTTACAATGGAAAACATTAATACCGTATAAGAAACGAGCTGATTATAGGTTTCTTGTAGAGCACTTAAAGAACGACTATTCGGTACTTTTTCTAACGACACTTTTAGAAGGCTTACGCGCTCAGCCAACTGCTGAGAAAAATTCTCCCTACATAAGGCTAACCTTGTTCCCACCACGAGGTCTCGATCCGAGTCGAGAACATCGCATTCAAATTCAAATCTCAACTCTTGCGCACAGGTGTCAATAAACGCTGCCTGCAAATCACACACTTTATCGGACATGTAATAGTGCCAAGTTGACAACCCAAATTCGTTATTGGCAAAAATGAGAGCAGCTTTATGTCTTCCGTGCTTAGATACCACACACCCATATAGCAAATATCGAAGCGCTTTATGGGTCAGGCGCCTATTAAAATCATGGGAATGAACAATCTCACGACAAGCCGCCGTCAATAAAGCGGATGCCCTCCCAACAACCTCTGAAGGCAATATCTGCTCAACCAAACCAGCCTCAAATGAATTAAAGTAAGCCCTGAACAAGTAAAGAAACGGTTTTGGTATAGGTAACTTAAGCCAATTAGAATGAGGGCTTAACCATCGCTCATCTGAATCAGTAGGCCGGTAGCTATCACTGATATCTAGCTCTTTACGCCAGTACACGCCTGACTCTAGGTTAATAACACCATAGCTATCGTCTAGTTGCTTAAATACATCTTGATCACTGTCTGACAATGCTATGTGCAAACCGAGCACTTCATGTAACTTCAAAGCGGTCAGCATTGTTAGAAAGGCCAGCGCAGAATCGTGCGAAGGAGATGCACTATTAATCCACTGAATAACTTTTCTCAGTTCTGAAGGTGTTAGACGATAAGTGACATATTGAAGACCAAATTGCTCTTTAGATGTGAGAACTTGATTTCGAAAGATTTCACGCTCCGCCCTTATTGTTGGACTAATTGCGCTAGGATCCAACTCGACCACGTTGACGTCGGGAACGTCTTCGATATCTAAATCGTTGCCATCAAAGGGAAATGGCTCAACTTGGATAGGTGGTTTAACTTTGGGGTTAGGGCGTCGCTTCTGGATTCTTGGTTTTTTGATTAAAGGCTGTTCATCTTTGAAATTTGAACAAACGTTCCAGCCATTACGGACCATTTTTAAATAGACCTGAGAGATCGTGTATCGCCCTGTAATTTCATTGCATAGATAGCTTAATGTTTCGACCGTTGAAAGATGCTTCGGGATGGACTTAATTTTAGATACGTATGCAGTGCTCGACAATATTAGCCGAATTTCCTTAGCAGCCTCCGCAACAGAAGTAAAATTGAAGGTGGAATCTTCACAGACCAATGCAAAGTACATTGAAGACTTCAGTTTTTGAACGACGAGCTGCTCTGACTCTCCGTGTAGCGTTGCATCATAAGATAAAAGAGAAAGTAAAGGATACTGTGAAAGGCTCTTATGACAGCTATATTGAACACGGTCTTTGAGTATATACAGTTCTTCATTGTGTAATGGCTGATAGTGGTGAAGAACATCCAGCTCGAGGTCGTTAGCTCTAAAAAGGTTAAAAAGCAACAGCTCTAGACCATCACTACGCAACAATAGCGTCGAGCGCTCCTTTGCCCAACGTTCTTGTAAACGCCCCTCAAACAACAAGCTCAAATATCAAAACCTGTCTGAGCACTAGCGCTTTTTACATCAAGCAGTTTAAACAGCTTTGGCTTAATCTGCGTGACAGTAAAATTGTAAAGCTCGTAGGCTTTGAATGAAAAACACCTATCGCAGAAAAAAGCAAACTGTTCCGCAGTTAAGACTATTTTCTTCTCTCCTTTTCCTGATTCAGAAACAACAAGAATACTGCGATCTTTATTAAGCCCCCCTATTATTTCGTAGCGTTCCCAGTACAAATCTCGATCATCTGGTTCAAATTCAGGCTTACTAGGCTTTGCCTGAAAGTTGATTTTTCGAGTTTTATCCAGCCCTGGAAACGTAATAGGTACTTCATCAAGCCCCTCTCGGACAATAAGATCTTCAAAAACCGTCATCATTTCATACGCGTCTTTTGGATTAGAAAAACCCGATGCTTCATATGTGCGATTTACTGGCTGCTTCTTCGTATTAAGCTCGAAAGCGGAGGTCTCGATTCCAGCGAATTGGCGATCTAAAACTTCACGCAATACGTCCATTCTTGAATCAAGCAAATCAGAGGTATCGTTCTCAAAGTCATAAAGCACTTGAATACTATTAGGTAACGCATAAGCAGAGAATTTTTCAGCTTTCAGTTTAAAGCCTTTTTTCTTTTCTGCTTTATCTGAAGAGCCTTTAGCATTCGCCACCCTTGCGGATATTTTAAACAGCTTCGCTAATGCTTTGAGCGAGGGGTTACCACTCTGAGCAAATTCAGTGATATGAATGGCCTTTGTTTCTTCGTCAACGGCAATCCCGCGAAGCCCTATTCCGATTTCAAAAACACTCTCTCTCATTCAAACTCCAATCATGATTTAAGAACCGCAGATACGATAACTCGTTGTTCCTGATTAGAATTTACACAGAAAAAAATGATAATCAAAATAAGTGCGTCAAAGAATGTACCACAAACACAATAACCATCATAAAAATTACATTTTGTAACAATTCTATTCCATCTTTGCTTTCAGCCCTCCCAAGCTGTCTGACAACTCTTTTATAGACGCAACCTCTTCAAGCAATGAGCTTTTTAATGAAATAGGCTCTCGCACGATGAGCTCAGCTCCCCTACTTAACAACCAAGATCTTGTATCCCTATCATCTGGAATGACAGCCCTAAGGAGCCGCCACTTCTCATCATCAGTTTCCAAAATAATTTGAGAGTCACTTAATTTTGTTTCGCTTAGTCTTTTTGCTAAATCTTTGCTAATCAGAGCTTCTAGTTGAATAGGCTCATCAGAGTATTTAACCCCCGGTTCACCAGCATCTATGTATTTCTGAATGGTGAATTCTGAACGAGGTCGAAAGCTTTCAGAGGATATCTTTAAGGACGTGAACCGATGAAGAGCAAACTGCCTTACATCATCGTAATTATTGTAAGAACCTAAAATATAAGTGGCACTCTTGCGAACCATTACGCCGTATGGATGAAGAACGAACTCCTGGGATTTATCTTTAGAGTGGCTTTCATACACAACATCTAATGCCTTGTTTGACATAATTGCCTCACAGACACTCTTCCAGAAATCTGGGTCGATTGCAGCTGGTCTAAGTACCTTCCCTTCGGGAACAACCGCAACTTTATCCAACCAATTCAAGTACACACCATCGGAGTGAGACTGTATAAAATCCCTTGCTCGATTTAGCTGCGGTGTAAGTTGAGACAAAAGCGGTGCAGGCACAACCCCAGCAAGGTATTCATGTGCAAGAATGGCATTCACTGCGGTAGCAGGATCCATAGCAGCAAAGCTACCTTTATAGTCAGATACAAAACTCCACAGGTAAGGTCGAGACTTATCATTACATTCAATTGGGTAGTACACCGATAAGTTCGTTAAATCGCGCTGAAGATTGCGCGAAGAGATTGAAAAACCTTTTTTAACTAAAGCCCCATGTATTGCTGTTGTTGAAACAGCATTCTTTCGTCCAATAGGTATCAGCTCAAGTATGCTGATATATCTAATTATAGAATCCATTTCTGACTCTCATCGTATATTCAGAACAGATTCTAATCTAGGCACATATATCGTCAATCTAGGAGATATGATTGCCCGTTAGACAAATGACCACTACCGCTCTACTCAACACCGCGTTATCAATAAAAGCGGAAAAGAAAGATACTCTATTCCGTTCTTTTTCAGTGGGCATATTGACCACGAGGTTCGATGCGCCCCAACTTGCCTAAAGCAAGGCGAATCACCCAAATACTCCGCGACTACCGTCGAAAAACACATGACAGAAATGTATCGAAAGACTTATGGATAACTTTAATATGAGCTCATTACCGTGTCATAAATCTGATCTTTTTTTCATTCATGGCGCGTGGGCGAGTGGTTGGGCGTGGCAAAAGTTACTGCCCCATTTAATAAACATCGAACAAGTAACCTGCCATGTTATCGATCTTCCTGACAGCAGCTCGATAAGCCAATCATTTAACTCGAAAGCCAATCATTCAACTCGAAAGCCACGCTTGAGGATTATGTTTCGTACATTCTAAAGCAGCTTTCAGTCATAACTCGACCTGTTTGGCTAATTGCGCATTCGGGTAGAGGAATGATTGCAACGGCAGTTGCTGAAGCTCGCCCAAAGAATATTCTCGGTATTATTTATATCGCAGGAATGATACTCCACAGCGGCAGAAGTTTTACTGAGTTGTGTGACTATGTCTCTGCCCAAGGTACTGACGCTTCAGGTATCTCTCCGTATTTGAAAGACACTCTGTACGGCACTCAAGAAAATGAAACTGGCATACGAGAAATTTTCCTTCATGATGCTGAAGAACACGATATACAAAACGCTATTGCGCACATGGTTGTCCAACCAAATGCGGCGCGTAAAGCAATTGTCGATTGGAGCGCAGAGAACGCAGGGCAAGTTCCAAAATATTACATCTTGGCTGAAAATGACCGCTCGATTGTCAAAGCAGTGCAACAAGAGATGATTAGCCGTACACCACCGAAAAAAGTCTTCTCAATGCCCTGCGGGCATTTCCCACAGATTGTCGTGCCTAAAATTCTCGCGAGATACATTATTGAGATCGTCTCAACAAATTCAATAATCGCCTCAAGAAATTTCGTAATTGAAGCAATCACTCAAAAAACCAATCATTCATAGGGACAAAAATAACAACTATCAGGAGTTCTGATATGAATGAGTTTTTTCAAAACGTGCCACACATAAAATACGAAGGCGCGAACTCAAGTAACCCGTTTGCGTTTAAGCATTATGATGCCGATAAAGTGTTAATGGGTAAAAGTATGGCTGAACATTTAAGAATGGCCGTCTGTTATTGGCACAGTTTCTGTTGGCAAGGCAGTGATGTATTTGGGGCAAATACCTTTGACCGTCCTTGGTACAAGGCAACATCTGAAATAGAAGCTGCCAGAATGAAAGCCGATGCTGCCTTTGAATTTTTCACTAAACTTGGCATCTCTTATTACAGTTTTCACGACGTGGATGTCAGCCCAGAAGGCCAGTCAATTAAAGAATACGTCAATAACTTCGCACAAATGGTTGAGGTTCTCCAGGCCAAACAAGAATCCACAGGTATCAAGTTACTATGGGGCACGGCGAACGCCTTTTCCAATCCAAGATACATGTCTGGTGCCGCTTCTAACCCTGACCCAGAAGTCTTTGCATATGCAGCGACGCAGGTGTTTCATGCTATGAACGCAACCAAAGCATTGAATGGTCATAACTATGTCTTATGGGGTGGACGTGAAGGCTACGAAACCTTACTCAATACAGATTTAAAACGCGAACGTGCACAGCTTGGCCGCTTTATGCAAATGGTAGTGGAGCACAAATACAAAATCGGCTTTAAGGGCACTTTATTAATCGAACCAAAGCCTGCCGAGCCAACCAAACATCAATACGATTACGACACCGCGACGGTTTATGGCTTTTTGAAAGAATTTGGGCTTGAGAAAGAAATCAAGGTTAACATTGAAGCCAATCACGCGACATTGGCAGGCCATAGTTTCCACCATGAAATCGCCACAGCATGCTCTTTAGGTATCCTCGGTTCTGTTGACGCCAACCAAGGCGACGCACAACTGGGTTGGGACACAGACCAATTTCCAACCAGTGTTGAAGAGTATACGTTAGTCACATATGAGATACTGAAAAACGGTGGTTTCCAAGACGGTGGCTATATGTTTGATACAAAATTGCGTCGCCAGTCTAGGGACCTAGAGGATTTGTTCCATGGGCACATTGGCGCTATGGATACCTTGGCGCAGTCCTTAGAACGAGCGGTCAAAATGATTGAAGACGAGAAGCTAGCAAACCTTGTCGATCAACGCTACGCAAAATGGAATGATCCGTTGGGAATGGACATTATGGCTGGTAAACATTCGCTGCAAGACCTAGCAGAATATGCAGCTAAAAATGCCTTAGATCCTCAGCCAGTCTCAGGTCGCCAGGAAATGCTAGAAAACATGGTTAATGGCTATATTTACAAATAAACATCACACGTAAAAAACACAGGCCAGCGAAAGCTGACCTGTGTTTTTTAAATGTTGCTTATATCTCATCCCATTCCCACAAATAATTCTAAGCGAAGATCACACCTTTCTTTAACAAGAAACAGCCATAGCCTCTTGCTTCACCTGTTACTATGACAGCAAAAGCCTGCTTGGCCGCTTCGTAAAAAGCAAAACGTTCTAATGAACCTATTTCTGCATTATCACTGTCAACCGCTTTTAGCAGCGCCGCGAACTCCTGCTGAACCTCTGGCATGACTGACTCATCTTCACCCACCACTTGCATACGAGTAACAGGCCGATCAACAAAAGTATCCAACGGGAATACGGATAAAATAGCAGAGGCAGCTTGAATGACATTTACACCATCCAAGCGGATGACTGGTTTTCCCGCTGCAACGGAAGCAGCAGGAAAATTACGATCCACCAAAACAATGTCATCACCATGTCCCATCGTTCGTAATACGTTTAGCAGTTCACCGCTTAGTAACGGATCTATATTTTTTAACATGTCACCTTACCTCACTCTCATAGTCTAGAAATACTTTAGTGTTGATTATTCTCTTTATTAAGCCGCGATGACACACGGTACTCCCCTGGTGTCATACCTAAGTTTTTTCGTGATACGGTGTACATATATTGCACAGAAGGGTAGCCACAGGTTCGAGCGATCTCATCGAATGGTAGATTGGTCGAAGTGATCAATTCACAAGCACGATAAAACTTGGTCATATGCAGCTGCTCATGCATAGAGCAGCCAATTTCATCAATAAAGCGAGTTTCTAGGTTGGTCCTAGATATACCAATGTAATCCACCACCTGCGCTACCTTCACACCTCGACAGGCGTTATGACGTATAAAGTGCATCGCTTGGATCACATATGGATCATGCAAAGCTCGATAGTCTGACGACTGTCTTTCAGCAATGCCTGTTGGATTAACCACCATCAGCGAGTTTTCGGCAGGATAGCCTTGTAGCATACGGTGCAGCATCTTTGCGGCTTCATAGCCCATTTGCTTACTCCCCTGCTCTACCGACGATAATGCAGTACGGTTTAAATTTCTCGCCATACTTTCATTATCGATCCCAACGATGGCCACTTCCTCTGGCACCAAAATATTCAAATGATCGCATACCTGCAATAGATGCCTCGCACGCGAGTCTGTCACAGCAATAATACCAATGGGTTTAGGAAGATTTTTAAGCCAATTTTCTAACTCACGTTGCGCTGTCTCCCAGACTTCTGCCGAGGTGCAAAAACCTTGATGCACATGAGGCTCAAACCCATCTGAACGGACTTGCTCGACAAAAGCATGTTCTCGCTCGCTGGCCCATCGGCTGTAAATGGTGCTTGGAACGCCATAAAAAGCAAACTCAGGCAGGCCTTTTCGCTTCAAGTGTTGGTATGCACAATGAACCAACGCGGCGTTATCTGTGGCGACATAAGGTAGGCGAGGATAATCCTCTTTATGATGGTAAGAGCCACCAACCGCTACAGTTGGAATATCGGTATGTTTTAGAATCTCTTCCACTTCAGGGTTATCGAAATCGGCAATAATACCGTCCCCTTCCCAGTACTTTAATGCATCTAGACGACAGCGAAAATCGTCTTCAAAATAGACATCCCAATCACATTGAGCTGCATGCAAGTACTCACCAATACCTTCTATTACTTGTCGGTCATAGACTTTATTGGCATTGAACACTAGATTGAGCCGATAGCGTTTTTCAAACATACAAAAACATCTCTAATTTTTATTATTGCTTGATCATACTCTTGTTGATATTGCAGGTTCTAGACAATGATAAAAATCAGAAATGAAATATTAGAAATCGTAATGAAAGAAAGTTGGCAATAAGAGCGGCGTCATGCAACGCCGCTCTTGCTTATGACAAGCCTTTTACTCTTTGGTATAAATCCTGAAAGCGCCTGCGTTTCTCTGTATACCGAGCGCTATCTTCTTGATTAGGCAAATAACGTTTAATAAGCGCAGGCTTAGTGCAAATTTCGTTTAGCGCGCCTTGGCCTTGATCGCCAATCGCAGCCAAGCGAGCGGCGCCCAATGCAGGTCCAACCTCACCACCTGCACGATAATCCATTGGTACATTAAAGACATCAGCCAACATTTGTAACCAATACGTACTTTTAGCGCCGCCGCCAATGACATCGATACCGTCACTGATGTTTTGCGCTGAACGCACCGCATCTAAGCCATCTAGCAAAGCAAAACTCACACCTTCGAGAACAGCATGAACAAGATCTGCTGGGGTCGTTTCATGGGTCATTCCCCAAAAAACACCTTTTGCATTAACATCATTATGTGGCGTTCTTTCCCCGCTCAAGTATGGCAAAAACGTAAGCTTATTTTCATGATCTGTACGAGCCTCAGCGGCTGATAATGCCTCCTCCACATTGCTAAATTGCGCCAATTTCGTAACCCAATCAATGCAACTCGCAGCGCTCAACATCACAGACATCGTATGCCAGGTATTAGGAACCGCATGACCGAAGCTATGCAAGGCAGCAGCTGGGTTCGCTGTAAAGCCATCACTTACCGCAAAAATCACTCCAGATGTGCCAAGTGATAACATGGTTTGCTCCACCGAAACTATCCCCATACCGACCGCACCTGCAGCATTATCTCCCCCACCAGCGACAACAGGTACAACTGGCATAGACCAACGATTAGCTAATGCGGCATCGATCGTACCGGTGATCTCTGATCCTTCATATACCTTTGGCATTTGCCCTTCATTTAGACCTGTTGCTTGCAACATGGTTTCGCTCCAAGCGCGTTGCTCCATATTCAGCCAAAGCGTGCCAGAAGCATCTGACACATCGGTCGCAAAATCTCCTGTCATGCGAAAACGCAGGTAATCTTTTGGTAGTAGAATCTTGTCTATTCGCGCAAAAACGTCTGGTTCATGCTGCCTAATCCATAGCAACTTAGGTGCGGTAAAACCAGGCATAACTAGATTACCCGTAATGGCTTGTACTTCTGGGCAGCGCCGTTGCAACAGTAAACATTCTTCGTGAGAACGACCGTCATTCCAAAGCATCGCTGGGCGCAACACTTCAGCTTGTTTACCTAACAACGTAGCACCGTGCATTTGCCCGGATAAACCAATGCCTTTCACCTTTTGTAGGCAATGCTCTTTAGCCAACTGCAACATAGCCAAATCCGTCGCTTGCCACCATTCTTCTGGAGATTGCTCTGACCAGAGATCAAAGGGACGTGATACTGATAGAGGCGATGAGCTCGTTGCCAAGACACTTCCACCTGCTGATATTAAAATAACTTTGACACCTGAAGTGCCAAGATCTATGCCGATATACATACAATGCCTTTTTATACATTGGGCTTGATGCCGCGTTGGTTACTGTGACTTTTTGGTTTTTACATCTAACCAAACAGCGAGTAATAAGATCATGCCTTTAACAATTAATTGCCAAAACGTCGGCACATCCAGCATGCTCATCCCATTATCCAAGCTCGCCATAATCAGCGCCCCCATGATGGCACCAAATACCGCGCCAACACCTCCAGCCAGACTAGCTCCGCCAATAACACAGGCAGCAATAGCATCTAGTTCTGCCATGTTCCCTGCCGCAGGAGAACCCGCTCCCAACCTAGATGTAAGGATTAGTGCTGCCACCGCGACCATCATGCCATTGAAGCCAAACACCAACATTTTAGTGCGTTCAACATTCACTCCTGACATGCGAGTCGCTTCGATATTCCCCCCGATAGCATAAACTCGACGTCCAAAAGACGTTCGTTTTGCAACATAAGTAGCTAGTAAAATCAGCCCTCCCATGATCAAAATTGGCGTGGGAATACCACGATAGCTTTCCAAAATAAATAGCAAGCCCATTAACACGAAAACAGCAATTGTTGCTTTGGCGTATTCAAATTTAGCCGGCTGATTTTCCACTCCGTGCTTAACCCTTGCCTTACGTCGAGCATAGACTTTGGCCACTAACCCTAGGCATAGCAAGGACACAATACTGACGCCCCAACCGGACGGAATGTAACTTTGTCCGACGATCGACAAGGAGCTAGACGTAGGCGCGACCGTTGCGCCATCAGTTAATCCAACTAAGATGCCGCGAAACGCTAGCATGCCAGCTAAAGTCACAATAAAAGATGGCACTTTTTGATAGGCAACCCACCAGCCATTAAACAAACCTAGAATTAGACCCGCAGCAATAGTCACCACAACGGTAAGCATGATAGGAAAGTGAAACCAAACATCTAGAATCGCAGCCACACCACCCAATAAGCCCATCATTGAACCAACTGACAAATCAATTTCCGCACTGATGATCACAAACACCATACCAATGGCAAGCACGCCAACAATAGCCGTCTGGCGAATTAGATTTGAAATATTTCGTGGAGATACGAAGGCACCATCTGTCGCAAAAGAAAAGAATATGACAATCACAAACATAGCTGCCAGCATGGCAAATAGTTGTAGTTGACTGGTTTTTATTGTTTTAAACATTCGCTATATCCTCTTTGATCGCGCAATTCATTATCATTTCTTGAGTCAAACCTTGATGGTTAAATTGCCCTTTAAGTCGGCCTTCGTGCATGACCAACACTCGGTCACTAATGCCAATGACTTCAGATAATTCAGACGACACCATGATGATCGACATCCCCTGTTTGACGAGCGCAAACATAAGTTTATAAATTTCGTATTTAGCACCCACATCAATGCCACGAGTCGGTTCGTCTAGGATTAAGATTTTTGGATGAGTTAATAAGCACTTAGCAATGATGGCTTTCTGTTGATTTCCACCACTTAGGTTTTTAATAGACAGTTCTGGGGACGCTGTTTTTACCTTCAACTGTGCAATATAATGGTCGATATCTTGACTTTCTTTATCCTCATTCAAAGCCCCAAACCAAGACGTATACTGCTTTAAAACCGACAAAGTGATGTTCCTTCCAACGCCCATAATCGGCACGATACCATGGCGTTTTCGATCTTCCGGTACCATAGCGATACCAGCTTCCAGTGCAGTTCTCTGAGAACGAATCGTTAAAGATTTACCTTCTAATTCAACATTCGCTTCATAATGGCCGTCGTAACATCCGTACAAACATTGCATCAACTCTGTTCGACCTGATCCAATCAGTCCAGCGACACCTAGGATTTCTCCCTGACGCAACTCGAAACTAACATCATCTACTTGAGCTCGTGAGGCCCCCACTTGCTTAGCGGTGGCGTGACTGACATTTAATACGACGTCACCGATCTCGTGCTCTTCACGCGGAAACAGCTCATCTAATTCACGCCCCACCATCATGCTGATGATGTCATTTTGTGTCAGATTTTCGACAGGTCGAGTATCTATATGGTCACCATCTCGAATGACCGTAACCCAATTAGATAGGGCCAACACTTCTTCCAATTTATGCGAAATATAAATGCAAGCGATTCCCTGTTGTTTCAGGTCGCTCACAATATTCAATAGAATTTCAATTTCAGTGGAGGTCAAAGAAGACGTTGGTTCGTCCAGTATGAGTAGCTTCACGTTTTTATTTAACGCTTTAGCAATCTCAACCAATTGCTGCTGACCTACACCAAGCTCTCTGACAGGAGTATCAGGCAGAATATCCAATTTGACGCGTGCCAACAGTTCCACTGTACGGCGATGCATTTCTTCATCATTCAATCTTGCAAACGAACCAAGTTCATTACCTAGAAAAATATTTTCTAGGACACTCATTTCTTTAACGAGCGCCAACTCTTGGTGAATAATGACAATCCCTAGTGCTTCGGTATCGCGAATGCTAGACGCCTTAACAAGATCCCCTTCAAAATAAATTTCACCTTCATAAGAACCAAAAGGCCAGACGCCACTTAATACCTTCATCAAGGTTGATTTGCCTGAGCCATTCTCACCACAAATGGACAAAACTTCACCAGATTTAAGCTGAATGCTAACGCCGTTTAATGCACGAACACCGGAGAAACTTTTTATAATCCCGCGCATATCCAATAAGGGCTGCTTCATGTTTACGCCTCTTTCTACATCTCTTGTTTAACCAGAAAAGCAAACAGCACCTTTTGAGGGTGCTGTTTATAGGAGTGAACTAAGGGTTGTAAACAGCGTTGTGTGTATGGTATCCATCAGCAATAACGGTAGAATCCAAATTGCCTTTGTCGACAGAAATAGGCGTCAACAACACAGAATCGACATCTTTTTTGCCGTTGTTAACGTGACCATTTACCTCGATACGCTCACCACGAGCCAGTTTTACGGCCATCTGCGCACTGGTTGTCGCCAGCTTAGAAATCGGCTTGTACACCGTCATGGTTTGTGTCCCAGCGACAATACGACGCATTGCAGCAAGGTCTGCATCTTGACCAGAAATTACCACTTTGCCACTCAAGCCCTGAGCCGCTAAAGCTTGTACCGCACCGCCCGCTGTAGAGTCATTGGAAGCAACCACTGCATCAATTTTATTAGCGTTTGCAGTGAGTCCGTTTTCCATAATGTTCAACGCAGCTTCGGCAGACCAGCCCATAGCCCATTGATCGCCTACAACTTTAATCTGTTTAGAATCGATCGCTGGTTGTAAGACATTCATTTGCCCCTGGCGAAACATCTTTGCATTGTTATCGGTAGGTGAACCGCCTAATAAGAAGTAGTTGCCCGTTGGTTTACGTTTAAGTAACGCCTCGGCTTGCATCTCACCCACACGAATATTGTCAAAAGATACGTACAAATCAATGTCGGCAAATTTGATTAATCGGTCATAAGCCAACACTTTAATACCTTCTGCTTTCGCTTCAGCTAGCACATTACCCAATACCTCGCCATTTTCAGGCACGATTACAAGCACATCCACACCACGAGAAATCATATTTTCCACTTGAGAAATTTGGGTGGTGACATCGCCATTTGCTGATTGGGTATAGACTTTTGCTCCCATCGCTTCCGCAGCAGACGTGAACAAATCTCGGTCTTTTTGCCAGCGCTCTAGGCGTAAGTCAGACATAAGCAAACCAATTTTTTCGCCGTCAGCCAAAGCAGGAAGAGACGTTGCTGCGCAGAGAGTTGCCAACAAACTCATGGACACTATTTTTTTCATTTTTTCATCCCTTGTTATTTTTATATGTGAACGATCTCCATAAGGAGTGGGATAAATGTAAAGTGATGGTTTAAGTGGCGGTATTATCTTTTTTTGTTTGTGTGTAGCGTTTTTTATAAAAAAACACACATTATGAAATTCAAAATTTTTACATTATTTTTCTAGACACATGTCATCAATAATGGCTTTTCGACCTGCATACTTCATAAAGGCAACTTCCTGATAACAGTCAAAATTATTGGCTTTGAACTTACCCCTTAACATACTTATCATCTTTCAAACTGTAAAAATTTCATTTCGTTACATCATTTTTCAAGGGCATAAAAGCTCATTAAAATCGAAAAAACGCACTTGATTAGATCAAAAAACACACTATAATCACCAAAATCTTCAAAAAGACTTTACAAAACGCATTGCAAAAGTCTTTTTTTATGATAGAAAATGTAATCGATTACAGACATATAAAACCACTCTAATAAAAATAACTATGGGGGTAACATTATGCAGGCTATACAAGGTCCCGCCCTGTTCCTTGCGCAGTTCGCTAGCGATGAAGCGCCATTCAATACGTTTGAAAACATTATTGAATGGGCTGCAAGTATTGGTTTTAAAGGCGTACAAATACCAACTTGGGATCAAAGGCTGTTTGACCTAGATCGCGCCGCTCACGATCTCCAATACTGTCAATATATTCAAGACACGCTGGCCAAACACAACATGGTTGTCACCGAGCTATCTACCCACTTGCAAGGACAATTAGTCGCAGTACATCCAGCCTATGATGAAATGTTCGACGGTTTCGCGCCAGACCATGTCAAAGGCAATCCAGACGCCAGACAAAAATGGGCTGTCGATCAGCTATTAAAATCCGCACATGCTTCTAAAAATCTAGGATTAACCAACCACGCCACTTTTTCTGGTGCTTTACTTTGGCCATATCTTTACCCTTGGCCGCAACGACCCGCAGGCTTGGTTGAGGCAGGCTTTGATGAATTAGCTAATCGCTGGATTCCAATCTTAGATGAGTTCGACCGTTGCAACGTCAATGTCTGCTTTGAAATTCATCCGGGTGAAGACCTACATGACGGCGTCACATTCGATATGTTTTTAGCGGCAACAGATCATCACCCTAGAGCCAATATCCTTTTTGACCCTTCTCATTTTGTATTACAGCAATTGGACTATTTACAGTTCATCGATATCTACCATGAACGAATCAAGATGTTCCATGTGAAAGACGCCGAGTTTAATGCCACTGGCAAGCAAGGCATATACGGGGGCTATCAAAGTTGGATAGATCGAGCTGGACGCTTTCGATCTTTAGGAGATGGCCAAGTCGACTTCAAAGGCATTTTCTCAAAACTCACTCAATATGATTTTGGTGGCTGGGCAGTCATCGAATGGGAATGTTGTATGAAACACCCCGAAGCTGGAGCCGAGGAAGGAGTCAAATTTGTTAATGACCATTTAATTCGAGTCACAGAACGCGCGTTTGATGACTTCGCCAGTAGCGGCATAGATCACCAAACAAATCGTCGTATTCTTGGTTTGAAATAGAGGAAAGCAACATGACTCATAAACGTATTCGTATTGGTATGGTCGGAGGCGGCGATGGTGCTTTCATCGGCGCGGTACATCGTATTGCAGCTCGTATAGATGATGGCTTTGAATTAGTTGCTGGTGCTTTATCTTCTGCCCCTGAGCGAGCTTTAGCTTCAGCTCTCCGTCTTGGTATTGACCCAGAACGCGCCTACACATCATTCGCCACAATGGCCGAACAAGAAAAACAGCGTGAAGATGGCATTCAGGCTGTGGTGATTGTAACGCCAAATCATATGCATTACCCAGTGGCAAAAGCTTTCTTAGAGCAAGGCATCCACGTAATTTGCGATAAGCCAGTCACAAAAGACCTAAATGAGGCTCTTGCGCTAAAAACACTGGTTGAAAAGTCTGGAGCGTTTTTTGCCTTAACTCATAACTACACAGGTTATCCTCTGGTACGACACGCTAAACATCTAGTTGATACAAACGTGCTTGGTGCACTTCGTGTTATTCAAGTGGAGTATGCACAAGATTGGCTATCTAATCCCGCTGAGAACACGGATAACAAACAAGCTAAATGGCGCACAGATCCAGAAAAGTCAGGTATGGCAGGCTGTCTAGGGGACATAGGCACCCATGCCTTTAATCTCGCTTGTTTCATTTCAGGACAAAAAGTTAAGCAAGTATCTGCTGATTTGACCGCTTTTGTTAATGGGCGACGTTTGGACGACAATGTTCACACTATGCTGCGTTTCGATGGTGGAGTGAAGGGAATGCTATGGTCCAGCCAAGTAGCGCCTGGCAATGAAAACGGTTTGAAAATCCGCCTGTACGGTGAAAAAGCTGGCATCGAATGGTCGCAGGAATCCCCCAACGAATTATGGCTATCGGTACTCAACGAACCAACCCAGAAAATCACCCGAGCAGGTCACGGTGCTGGCGACGAAGCTAACCGACTTTCAAGAGTTCCCGCAGGACATCCCGAAGGCTACCTAGAAGGCTTTGCTAATCTGTACCTCGATATCGCATCCGCCATTCACGCCATCGAATCGGGTGCAAGTGCGGATACTGTACAAGGCCTTATTCCTAGCATTGACGATGGAGTTGACGGAATGAGATTTATCACTGCGGTATTGGCATCGTCCGCTAGTAATAGCGCATGGCAGCCTCTTGAAGTCAACGACCGATAATTAGGAGCAATGCGGATGAACGATCCTATTATGCAAATACGCGGTATCGTTAAAGAGTTCTCTGGCGTACGTGTGTTACACAAAATCACCTTAGACATTTATACGGGCGAAGTGCTTGGGGTGCTGGGAGAAAACGGCGCCGGCAAATCAACACTACTTAAGATTATCAGCGGAATTTATACCAAAACATCGGGCAGCATTAAGATTGATGGTAACGAGGTATCCGTTCAATCTACCGCTGACGCAAAACGCTTGGGCATCGCCATGATACCGCAAGAGTTCAACCTAATTAGTAGCCTAAATGTGTTTGAGAACATTTTCCTTGGCAACGAAATTAAAAAGAGCTTTTTCCTTAACAAATCCGAGATGCGTAACAAAGCGAGCACGCTACTGAAAGAGCTAGAAACCGACCTGAATCCTGATGCCCTAATCGAGAACCTCAGTGTGGCTCAAAAGCAAATGGTGGAGATTGCTAAGGCTCTGGTGAACGATTCGCGCATACTCATTATGGATGAACCCACGACAGTCCTTACGGATCACGAAGTCGAGATCTTTTTCAATTTAGTAGAAAAACTTAAACAACGTGGCGTCACCATAATTTTCATCTCTCACAAACTGAAAGAAGTAAAGCTACTCTGTGACCGCTTGGCCATCTTACGAGACGGACACCTTGTGAGTGTGGACGAAGTATCGGAAATAGATGAAGAAGACATGGCACGTAAAATGGTGGGACGTGAGCTAAACCAAATTTATCCCCAGCGCACAGAACATACCGATGAGGTCGTATTAAAGGTTACAAACCTATCGATCAAAGGGGTTTTAAATAACATTAATTTCGACCTAAAGAAGGGCGAAGTTCTGGGCTTTGCAGGATTAATTGGTGCTGGTCGGACGGAGACAGCCGAAGCTGTCATGGGGTTACGTAAGAAAGACTCTGGCGAGATCGAAATAAATAGCCAAAAAGTACACATTAATTCAATCGCTGACGCAGTGTCCCATAACTTAGCCTATTTGTCTGAAGACCGCCAAGGCAAAGGGCTCGTCATGAATTTTGACATCCCTAAAAATATTACGCTTATCTCACTATCAGCCTATGTAAAAGGCCTGATTCAGCACAAAAAAGAACAGCAAGTGGCTCGTGAATATGTGAAACGATTTGACATTAAAGCCGCTTCCTTACATTCAAATTTGGCAAACCTAAGCGGCGGTAATCAACAAAAAGTGTATCTGTCCAAATGGATGGACACTCAGCCCAACATTCTCATCCTAGATGAGCCTACGCGCGGAATCGATGTGAATACCAAAAAAGAGATCTATCACTTCATCCGTTCGCTGACCGAGCAAGGCGTATCAATCATCGTAATTTCATCTGAGCTAGAGGAAGTCATGGGGTTATCACATCGCATTATGGTAATGAGATCCGGCCAAATAATGGGGGAGCTCACTGGAGACGCCATAAACGAAAAAGAAATTATGTACTACGCAGCGGGATTAAAAACCATGTCTCAAGCATAGTTTCAGCCATTTTTTCGCCACCACACACGACTTACAAGTCTTTCCTGCACTTGCTTTCAGTTCAGGAACAAAAACAATAAAAATACATGAGGATCCACTATGGCCATGTTCGAATTATCGCCTATGATCACACGCCTAAAACGGCTTGATATAGCGACTTACGCGCCTTTCATAGCTCTACTTTTGTTGATTCTGTTCTCTTCTATTGCCAGCGAACATTTCTTAATGCCGCGCAATATCACCAATGTTTTAAGACAAGTTTCTTATACCGGAATTATTGCCCTTGGGATGACGTTCGTCATCATTGCTGGCGGTATTGACTTATCAGTTGGCTCCATGGTCGCTCTAGTTGGTGTACTTTCTATCATGATCATTAACGGTGTTGGGGACGGCTGGTGGGCAGTTGCCATGGCTGTTTCTTCCGCTATTGCTCTCGGTGGTGTATTTGGCGCAATCAATGGGTTGGTCATCACCCGCGGCAAAGTCGCATCATTCATCGCAACCCTAGCCACCATGTCTATCTTTCGATCTATGACGCTGTACATCAGTGATGCAGGAGAAGTGGTATCTCAAAACCAACACTTCGCGGATATTGGTGGAGGTTACCTTTGGGCTATTCCCTATCCTGTTTGGATCTTTCTATTGCTGGCTGTTGCTTACCATATTTTATTAAAGCACAGCGCGTTCGGACGCCATGTCTGTGCAGTAGGCTCAAACGCTAAGGTAGCGTCTTACTCTGCGATTAAAGTTCGTTGGGTGTATTTCCTGACCTTTGTTATAGCAGGTGTGTCCGTTGGAATATCCGCTGTGCTCTTAGCATCACGCCTAAATTCCGTTAGTCCAGGCGATGCTGGCCTCTTTTATGAGTTGGATGCAATTGCCGCAGTCGTCATTGGCGGTACCGCGCTGTCCGGCGGTAAAGGCACAATTTGGGGGACCGTCATCGGTGCAATCATTTTAGGCATTATCAATAACATGCTGAATTTAATGGGTATCTCACCTTACCTACAAGGAATGGTCAAAGGTCTCGTTATTCTGACAGCGGTTCTCGTGCAGTTTAAAGGCGACCGTTAAAGGCTTAGTTTTCTTTGCTATGCGAGCCATATGAAGAAAACAAGAATCCGAGCAAATCACCTATTTTGCTCGCAATTAAATCAATGCAAATCGGAGAAAACCATGAAATATAAAAATAAAATCATGAGACTAGTTGCAATGTTTACTATGCTATTTGCCGTTGTTGGTACAAGCTATGCTGCAAAGTATAAAGTTGGTGTTAGTGTACCTGCGGCAGATCATGGCTGGACAGCCGGTCTCCTTTGGTGGGCAAATAAATCCGCAGCCGACTTTGAAGCAGAAGATAAAGACCTTGAGTTTTTCGTTGTGGCTTCAAGCTCAGGATCTAAACAAGTCGGCGACGTAGAAGATTTAATGATCAAAGGGATTGATGCCTTAGTCATTCTTCCTCATAACCCAGCAACGTTACAGAAAGTGATTGAAGAAGCTTACAACGACGACATTTATACGGTCGTTGTTGACCGCGAACTAGCTCACCCAGCCCAAAATGTATTCATTGCCGGAGACAATGCAGGTCTCGGCCGTGTTGGTGGGCAATGGTTAGCCAACGAAATGTCAGGTAAAGGCAACATTGTCGTGATTGAAGGCTTGCAGATTCCTATCAATAAACAACGTGTCGACGCATTTAATGAAGTCATGGCAGATTACCCAAACATCAAAATTCTTGACTCTCAGCCAGGCGATTGGTCTACCCAGAAAGCACTCTCAGTAATGGAAAACTTCTTACAAAAGCACCCTAAGATTGATGCAGTTTGGTGCCAAGATGACGACATGCTGAAAGGTGTTTTAAAAGCCATTGAGGAATCAGGTCGAACAGACATCAAAACCGTATTAGGTGGCGCTGGCTCTAAAGATATTTTGGAGATGATTCAACATGAAAACAAAATGGTACGTGCTACTGTAACCTATAGCCCATCAATGATTGCATCTGGTGTCGCTCTAGCAGTACACGGCGTGAAGAACGAAAAGATTGGTCATCTATATCACGAGCCTTCCCGCGTTATTCTTGGAGCGGATTTGGTCACAAAGGAAAACGTTGCAGATTATTACTTTAAAGATGCTGCGTACTAAAGAACATATCGATGCTGAGCCATTAGAGCGTTTGCTCTAATGGCGTTTCCTTGACAACCCTAATTTTCCTAAAGAATAGCCGCTGTGCATAGACAGAGAGTTTGGTTAAGATATGCAATCATTCAAACTCGCTTTTAAAGGCTATGCAATTGAGCGCTACTATTCTTTATTTCTTCTTTGTTTTGGACTCTTATGGCCACTGTTAAAGATGTAGCAAAGTTAGCTGGCGTATCCACTGCAACCGTGTCTCGAGCATTAGCCAACCCAGAAGTGGTATCACCGACAACTCGAAAAAAGGTTGAAAAAGCCGCCTCCGAAGTCGGTTACTCCCCTAATGGACTTGCCCGAAGCTTACGAAAAAGCGAATCAAAAACCATTGCGGTTGTACTGCCTAATATAGATAGCACCTTCTTCTCCGACGTGGTTCATGGTATCGAAGCGCTTGCCCATAAGTATGGTTACAAACTGCTCATTGGTGATGCAGGCAATGAATCCTCTCGACTTCGCAGTTATTTTGAGCTGTTCGAAAGCAAACAAGTAGACGGGATCTTATCCCTTTCTTCTGATGTCCCTGCCTCAATGATCATTAATAGCGCTGGTGAAGTAAAACTTCCCATAGTTATTGCAGGAGAATACTTTTCAGATATTCCCGTACCGACAGTGCACATCGACAATCACTACAGTGCCAGAAAAGGAGTTGAATATTTAATTATGATGGGGCATTACAAAATTGCCTGTATTACAGGCAAGAGAAGCAACCCCATTTATAACGCCAGAGTTAATGGTCACAATGAAATAATGAAAAAATGGAAAATCCCACCAGCTGATGACTACATACTCGAATGCGACCTTTCTTATATCGCCGGGTATAACTTAGGGAAGCAACTTTTATCTTTAACGAACAAACCGTCTGCTATTGTTTGTCACAGTGATGAAGCAGCTATTGGTGTATTAAAAATAGCCAGAGAAATGAACATAACTGTACCAAACGAGTTATCCGTTATCGGTTTTGACAACCTAGCTTTGAGTGAATATTGTGTCCCTGAACTAACCACTATCCATCAGCCTAGGCGGCTTATTGGTGAAACCTCTATGAAGTTGCTGCTAGATATATTAGAGGGAAGGAAACCCAACCCAGAAATGACACTACCTACACAACTAATTGTACGAGAAAGCTCCTGTCCTCCGCCTGTAGAACAGCGTTTAAAAATAGATTTATAAACGTCTTATTCAGAATAACATATAAGCAAGTAATTGAAATTTGACTAAGAAGAAAACACGAAAAAGTCACTGAGATGCAACCTTTTCTATGCTGTTGAAGCTTAACGTAATTATATGCACAAAGTGCTGACTTACATCGCACAGTTCTAGATATCCATATCTTGTGCCAACTCAGCTGTAACCTTCGAGGCTTCATTCAAGCATTTGATAACCTTGTTTACTGGCGTTTTAAGACCTTAGTACATCAAAATGACGCCTGATGCCAGCGAAAATACAACAGCGCTTTGGCTCCATTAGCAAACGCTTACCATATCCATAAGTGTACCATACAGTCTAACGGCGCTGGATTATTCAGCACTCAGTTTTCCTGCCCTGGTTGTTGCTTCATTAACCACCAGCGATCTTTACTAATGACATGACAAAATACAAATCATGAATCGACCAGGCTTTACTAGACCACCTTTTGCTCATAATTCCCTAGCTTTTCATAGGCTAACGATCGCATGTTAGCAGCATGGCTATGCTTACGTGTAGCGTTATAAAACATCCCTATGTAATCGAATATGTCAGTCCTTGCTACCTCTCGTGATACGTAGATTTTTCGTTTTACCCTCTCACGCTTAAGCAGCTGGAAAAAGGTTTCGGCAACGGCATTGTCATGGCAATTTCCTCGGGGACTCATATTAGGCTTCAAGTTGTACTTCTCTGGAAAAGTTTGCCACTCGTATCATGTGAACTAACTCCACTGATCTGAGTGGATCAGTACAAGGCTTTTAGGTTTACGCCGCCAGACAGCCGATAACAACGCTTGAGTAACGAGCTCACTTTCCATTCTTGAGCTCATTAACCAGCCGACCACGGCTCGTGAGTATAGATCCAAAACAACAGCGAGATACAGCCCGCCTTCATCCGTCTTATTGTACGTAATGTCAGTGACCCACGATTGATTTGGAGCCTCCGGTGAGAACGAGCGATCTAATATATTCTGCTCATCATGTGTAGGTTTTCCGCCGTACTTTCCAAGGGTTCTTCCATAGCCAACTTGAGCTCTAAGCCCTTCACGCTTCATTAATTTTACTACGCGATATCTGCTACAAGTCTCACCCAGATCTTTAAGGTCGCTGTGATTTTTTCAATAGCCGTAGACACAACCACTTTCAAGCCAAGAATGCTTAATCAACCCAGTAAGCCTATCATCTTCAACAGCTCTTGCTGATTTGGGGTGCTTGAGCCACGCATAGAAACCACTGCGCTGAATCTTTAACGTTTGGCACATAAGTCGGGCAGGAAAACGATCGAGCCAAGATTTTATGAACGCGTATTTTTCTTTGACTCTTCCGCGAAAAATACGGTGGCTTCCTTTAGGATATCCCTTTCTTGAGTAACCCGCTTTAGCTCTTTCTCAAGCTGACGGCTACGAGTTTCTTGACCAGAGACTTCTTGGCGGTGACTTGCTTGAGGGCCATATTTCTTAATCCAAGCGTATAGACTATGAGTGGGCATCCTTAAACGATCCGACACACTTGCAACAGAGTAGACTTTCTCAGTCACTTGCTTAACAGCTTGGATCTTAAACTCTTCAGTAAATCGTTGATTCATTACTTCTCCTAAGAACACTTAATTGTATATCACTAAAGTGTCTAGAGAGTCTGGTCGATTCAAGTGTCTCGGTTAACCTATAGCTTGTCATTTTTCGCCCAACCTAAGAACACACAGTACAAATGAAAGCCGATTTACCCACTATCAAGACACATCAGTTTTAATAGAAAAACTTTTACACTAAATCAGACGACAACTAACACGGCACGCATATCGAAAACAGTCGAGAAAGAAGAGTCACAATAAGGTAAATCAAGGTACATGAAATAGCGCTATCAGAGGAAATGTGGCGCTTTAAAGCGAAATGCAAAAACGCTAGAAAAATGGCAGATATTTCAAATCATAAAAAATGCGGATCGCTGACTTGGTCACAGGTTGGTCACACCTGGGTCACAATGAAAAGTGCGACAAATTTTGGCTGAAGAGTGACTATGAATTACGAGAATGGAGTTTCAACTAAAAAACTTTAAAATCATTAAGTTAGGGGAAACTGAGAAAGAGCTATGAGTGGTGGGTGTGGAGAGGTTCGAACTCCCGACATTCGCCTTGTAAGGGCGACGCTCTCCCAACTGAGCTACACACCCATCATAATGATGGTTTTGCTTACCTACTTACTCACATCAAAAGTAAGTGGCGGAACGGACGGGACTCGAACCCGCGACCCCCTGCGTGACAGGCAGGTATTCTAACCAACTGAACTACCGCTCCATTGTCATAGGTTCTTTAGCCACTTCCTATAAGTGGTGGGTGTGGAGAGGTTCGAACTCCCGACATTCGCCTTGTAAGGGCGACGCTCTCCCAACTGAGCTACACACCCATCATAATGATGGTTTTGCTTA
>NZ_QKRA01000019.1 GCF_003362755.1 Marinomonas piezotolerans | reverse complement strand
TCTACTTGATCAACAACAGCCAATTTAAAGGCAAGGTAATAATCACGCTGTGTACGCTTAGATGTTGTGGTCATTGCACTCTCCAATTGTTGTATTGAAAAGTGACAACCTTATTTAGGACGGGTCATCGTTATCTAAAAAAGCGGCATGTGCCGCTTTTTTTGAGTGCAATCTCGATGAACAATCATCATCCGTCTGTGTTGATTTGCGTAATAATATCTTGTAACGCTGACTCAGCTTGCTGGTTGTCTATTTGGCATGTGCCTGCATTGAGGTGACCGCCACCGCCGTACTTTAGACATAGCTCTCCGACGTTTGTGTTAGAAGAGCGATTGAGTATGGATTTGCCAATAGCGAAGACCGTATTTTGCTTCTTAAGTCCCCACATTTTATGAATTGAAATATTGCAGTCTGGGAATAGTGCATACACAACAAATCGATTAGTGGCGTAGATGGTTTCTTCGTTTAGAAGATCCAACACGACAAGGTTCTTATGCACGCTTGCGCAGCGTTGAATTTGTTCTTTCGCCTTTGTGTTGTGCTCTTGATACAGTTCAATGCGTTCTTTTACGTCAGGTAGGGCGAGTATTTCTTCAATCGTGTGCTGCTTGCAGTAGTCGATCAGCTTCATCATCAATTGGTAATTAGATATGCGGAAGTCTCGGAAGCGACCTAGGCCTGTGCGAGCATCCATGATGAAATTGAGTAGCACCCAGCCTTCTGGGTTAAGGACTTCATCTCGATTGAATTGTGCAGAGTCACCTTTATCCACGGCATCCATCATATCAACAGCGATATTAGGAAATTTTTGTGCGCCACCGTAGTAATCGTAAACAACCCGCGCTGCAGAGGGGGCATTGGCATCGATGATGTGGTTTTCGATGTTGCTATCGTTACGCACTGTTTCACTTAAATGATGATCAAAGGCCAAGTGGCAGCCTTTAACATACGGAAGGTTCGTGGTGATGTCATTAGGGTTGATATCAACTTTACCGTCCTGCATATCTTTTGGATGGACAAATAGGATATCGTCGATAATGTCTAGGTCTTTCAACAATACTGCACACACTAAACCATCAAAATCGCTTCGTGTGACCAGTCGAAATTTTCCATTGCTCATGCATAGTCTTCCAGTAGTGTGAGAAGTGTTTAGTGTAGCAAGGTTAAGGGCTGTTTTAATGGGTAGATATGTAAGTTTTTGACAATTATCGGCGTTAAAAACTTAGCTTACTGAGGTTATGCAGAAAGAGCTTTTTCGGTAGAAGGCTCTTTTGATCGAACTGCTTTTGTCTAGCTGTTAGCTTCAGAGAGTGCCGCGTATGCGACCATGAAAGCACCTTCTTGGAAGGCTTTTAGTCCAGTTGCAGAGAATGGAATAGGTAAAGGATTTTGCTTGATGATCTCTTTCATTGTTGCATTGTTTATTAAATCGACGTCTAACTCACTAATGAGTTGAATTGCCGCTTCAATTTTGAAACCGACCGCACCGCCTGCAAACTTTCCTTTGGTCGGACGTTCGCGGATGACGACGCGTTCTACTTTGTAATCTTCGAACAATTTCTTCAGCATAAACTGAAATTTACGCATGCTGTCGGCGCTGTTGGGTTGAGTGAGTGCATGGCGGATTTGGCGGCAGTCTGCGATTTGAAACAGTCCGTCTTGTTTGGACAATAAACAAAGTATGACTTCGCTGCCTTTGATTTCGATACCACAAGTAATCATATGGTGTTCCTAACTGGGTGTATGAGTATTTTTGTATTATCTCACACTTACAGGTTAACAATGGCATAATGTAGGGATCAATCGAGTAGAAGTGAGACATCATGGCCAGAGGTCGACCCTCAAAGAAAGGTCTGATTGCCGAGGCGGCATCAAACTTATTCCGTGTTTCTGGGTATCAGGGAACCAGTATCGATCAAGTTGTCATTGAAGCGGGCGTCTCTAAACCAACTGTGTACAGTAATTTTCCTTCCAAGTTGTTGCTTTGGCAGGAAGTTTTGATGCTTTTGATAGCGGAAACTGAACGTGAATTGGATGCGAAAACCACCGCGTTGAAGGTATCTGAGACTTCTTTCACCAAAGGTTGGATGGCGCTTTGGGAGCAGTGGGTAGCCAGTGCTGATCGAATAGCAGCTTATCGTATTCATTGGGGTGAGCGACACAAGCTAACTGACGTCGAACACGGCTTATTTCATTCGCTTGAAGAACTATTAGTGGCGCATTTGTCTGCTTGGTTAAATGCATTTGAGTTGAGCAACGCAAATTTCTATGCACTGGTCGCCGTGTCTCGGGAAGCTTATCTGATTCCTGCGTTGTCGAAGGCATCAGCACTGCCAATTGACGTAGAAAGTGAAATTTCCGCGCTGATTAAGTGATTTCTTAGATAAGTGGGTGAGGTGGGTGATGAACGGTATTTCGTTGTTTGAACACCCAGTATTTAGACAGTGCGAAATTGACGCAATGACCTAGCAAAATACCTGGAATCATCGCCACAACTGGCGCGAAAGGGATATCTTGATAGGTTAAGTAAAATGACGTCGTCACAACCCACCAGTAAATTCCCACATTAGGAATCATCCCAATAACCGAAGCTATTACGAAGTGTGTGGCTTCTCTTAGTTTGGCGTCGACAGAAGCGTATTCCCTAAACGTATAAATACGATGGCATATCCAGTTAGTCAGTACTGCGGTAGCAAAAGCCAAGCAGCGTGCTAAGACAAGTGGTAGCCAGTTAGAGAGTAGCCACATTGCAACGATATCGACGCTGAAGCTCACCAGCCCGACGAGACTAAATTGGAAAAACTGCGTTAGAAAGTGTTTCATAGGGGCATATTAGCTTACCCCTATGACGACATTATGACGCTTGAGCTTTAACGTGATTTGCAACCAACGCGGCGATGCTACCCAGCGTGCAAATCACAAGTACTAGTCCAACGAGGCCGTAGATACCAAATAATGCAATTACGGTTGCAAAACTCGGTGGGCCGATAGTGGCACCAAGGTTGCCCATCTGGGCGAGTAGGCCATAACCGTTCGCTTGCTCTTGGCTGTTACGCGCGAGTTTGGGAATCATAGACAGCGCGGCACCTGGAATTAAGCCCGCACACAATACCATTTGCGAAACAATGATGGTGAAGAGCAGTGATGATTCTTTAAATTGGCTCAACAGAAGAGCGCCTGCCGCTAGCCCCAAGTAAGCTAATTGCGCTACCCTTTGCGGACGCATCAGATATTGAGACAGTGCTCCGGCGATAAACGTCCCGGCTGTGCTCATTAGAGGTAGAATAACTTGCATTGACGTGCGCAGGGATTCGCTCGCAATAAAGTTTGGAATGTACGTGAGCAGCGATACCAGAGTGCAAGTGTAAAATAGAAAGACAATGCCTGGTAAAACAGTGCGCGGCGTAGAGTAAATTTGCCCGAGCTTTTTGAAGTAACCGACCCCATCTTTTTCTGGAGTATCGCCATAGCGCGATTCATCATTCTTAAGCAGTAATAAGAGAATGACGGCCATTGAGGCGATAAAGAGGCCGTGGGCAAGATATAAACCACTTAAGTTGTATTGATTTAAAATGGATTTTCCCGCAAAACCACTGATGGCAAACGCCACGCCAAAAAATGTTCCCCATAGCCCCATTGTGATCGAACGGTGTTGAGGGGCACTTAACTTAGCAATCATGGTTGGTGCAGCGACTACCACTCCCAGTTGAGAAAAACCTTCAAGCAAGCGCGTTATTAATATCAATTCAAAGGATGGTAGTAATGACTGGGTAAACGATAATGCAGCTCCGAGCACTAACGCCCCAATGAGTACTTTTCGATAGCCTATACGTCCTGCCAACATCCCTGCTGTGACGCCAAATATGAGACCGACAACACCGACTAAAGAAATGGCGGCACCGGTCAGTGTCGGGCCTGCTTGATAGAAGTCTAATAACCCATTGTATGAAATAGAGAACTTGGCAAATTGCATAGCTGCGCTGACGCCTGCAAGCCACAAAATAAGCACTTCTAGCCAATGTGTTTGCGGTACTGGCTGATGGGGGTTAGACATTGGAAACTTCCCTAATTATAGATCCCGATTCTACATGATCCGGGAGCAAGTAAACAAAAAGGGGAGATTATAAACCGTTTGGTCAATATTTATTAGAGGCTAAAATGGCAATTAATAGGAATGTAGTGGAGCACACATAGCGTTATTGCGCTGCTATTACTTGCGCTCGGGTATATTCCAAAATGTAGCCTTTAAAGGGCTGCTGTAAATAATCTGTGTGGACGGGTTTACTTTGATTGCTGGCAAAGCCATGAGCTGTCATCTGCTTAGAAAACTTTGCTTTGCGTCCGCGACCAGGATCCACGATAACCACCGTACAGTTTTCATTGGCATGATTCCGAATAAAGTCGGCCAACAATTTAACGTGCTGATCTTCGTACAGAAGATCACTGCCAATAATAATATCAAAGCGCCCAAGGGAGTTGTTGTCCGCTGCCCAATCAATGCGTTGAAAGGCAATAGGCTTGCCATTATTGAGAGATGTATTGCGATTTAAAAAACCTTCCACTTCAGGGTGGTAATCGGTCGCGGTGATATCGTCTAAACGCTCGTTGAGTAATAAGCTGGAAATGCCGATACCGCAGCCTATCTCCAGAATGCGTTTACCCTTGGTTTGATAGGTCATCATGTGGTTAGCTAGCACCATTCCTGAGGGCCAGACGATACCAAAAAGGGGCCAGCTTGCATCTGAAATCCCCAAGGCTTCCGCTGCGCCATCTGGATCAGAAAATTGTTGGTTATCGCGCAATGTGCACACATGAATATCGGTACTGCCAAACTCAATTGTTTGGTATCGGACACGCAGGGGAGAGGGGAGCATTGGGTTATCCTAGTCTAGATGAGCGCAAAGGCTAAGCCAGATATCTAAGATATGTGACGAAACATAAGTGGAGTCAGAATAACCTAATTAGGCAAAAGAGCAAGTTGTTTTCGGTGCGTCGGAAGTGTTGTGGCGTATTTTGTATGCATATTTGCGTTGTATTGTGATTTGTAGAGTTGCCTTGTTTTGCCATGATAAATAAAGATTTTTCTGCGCAATATAGAAGAGGAATAGCTCGCATGGGGCCTAACAATAAATACTACCCTAATATTTTTCAGCCCTTGGATTTAGGGTTCACCACTTTAAAAAATCGCGTACTAATGGGCTCTATGCACACAGGCTTAGAAGAAAAAGATAAGACTGGGGATCAATTGGCCGCGTTCTATGCGGCGCGTGCTCGCGGTGGAGTCGGGTTGATTGTAACGGGTGGCTATAGCCCTAACGCAGAGGGCTCGCCCTATCCGATGCCCTACGAGCCCCCTTCAGTGAAGGTCCATCGAAGTATCACCCAAGCTGTGCATGACGCAGGCGGAAAAATCTGCTTGCAGATTCTGCATACAGGGCGATATGCATTTCATCCAAATTTGGTCGCTCCTTCGGCTATTCAAGCTCCCATCAACCGATTTGTTCCGAATGAGCTTTCTGATGAGCACATAGAAAAACAGATAGGTGACTTTGTCGTAATGGCTCAGTTTGCCAAACAGGCGGGCTACGATGGTGTGGAAATTATGGCGTCAGAGGGGTACTTGTTGAACCAGTTTGTCGCACAATGCACGAACCAGCGGGACGACCAGTGGGGAGGCGCCTATCAAAATAGAATACGCGTGCCTGTCGCTGTGGTTGCAAGAATACGCGAGGCAGTTGGTGAGCACTTTATTATTATTTTTAGATTATCGATGCTAGACCTTGTAGAAGGCGGATCGAGCTTCGATGAGATAGTGGAGCTAGGACAAGCCGTTGAAAAGGCAGGAGCCACAATTATAAATACAGGAATTGGTTGGCACGAAGCACGTATACCAACGATCGCAACATGTGTCCCTAGAGGTGGTTTCTCGTGGGTCACAAGTAAGTTTCGTGAGTATTTTACCATTCCAGTGGTTGCGACCAATCGCATTAATACACCAGAGGTTGCAGAAGCGATTCTCAACGCCGGAGAGGCTGATATGGTGTCCATGGCGAGGCCATTTTTAGCCGATCCTGATTTTGTCAACAAAGCAGAGTCGGGGCGGGCAAAAGCAATTAATACGTGCATTGGTTGCAATCAAGCGTGTTTGGATCACGTATTTGTTGGCAAAGTCGCCAGTTGCTTGGTTAACCCATTTGCATGCCATGAAACGAAGCGTATTCGCGTAACTGCAGAGAAGCCTAAGAAAATTGTGGTAGTTGGCGCTGGACCAGCTGGGCTTGCTGCCGCTGAAACGGCTGCATCTCGCGGGCACCGCGTTACATTGATTGATGCTTGTAGTCAGTTGGGTGGCCAGTTCAATATTGCAAAGACGATTCCGGGAAAGTCAGAATTTGCAGAGACATTGCGTTACTTTGATCATCGTCTGGCAGAGTTGGGTGTAAAAGTGTGCCTAAATACGCGCGTGGACGTTGCGGGTTTAAATCAAATGGACGTTGATCATGTGTTGCTTGCAACAGGTATTCAGCCACGTATGCCTGACATACTCGGCATCAATCATTCTAGTGTAAAAAGTTATCTTGAAGTACTTCGTGATAAGTCGAAGGTAGGTAGCCGTGTCGCACTTATAGGCGCTGGCGGAATTGGGTTTGATGTGGCGGAATATCTTATGGTTGATGAACCTGATAAGCCTCTTAATGATGTAGCGGACTTTGCGCATAACTGGGGAATAGATACCTCTCTCAAAGCTCGCGGCGGTGTAGAGGGAGTGGAGCCTTCCCCCCATATTTCAGAGAGAGAAATCTATTTGCTACAGCGCAAGCCTTCAAAAGTGGGGGTGGGTTTGGGTAAGACGACAGGTTGGATACATCGAACTCAGCTGAAGCAAGGGGGGGTGAAGATGTTGGCCGGTTGTACTTATGAAAAAATCGATGACGCTGGCCTACACTTGTTGGTAGATGGCGAAAAGCGCTTATTACAAGTTGATACAGTTGTTGTTTGTGCAGGACAGGAGCCATCACGTTCCCTCGCTGATGGTTTGCGTCATTCCTATCAATTTATTGGTGGCGCCGATATTGCTAAGGAATTAGATGCCAAACGAGCGATATTACAAGGAACAGAAGTGGCGTTGATGTTGTAGAAGATTGGTGGGGAACTAATCTATGATGCCAAGTTCCAACCTATTAAATGAAAGATTATCGAGGCAAAACCATGAAATGGACGATGATGACGGGGTCTATGATCACAGTCGCAGTGCTTAGCGTTGTGCCTGTGCAGGCAGAGATTCAAACGATGATTGCTGCAGGCGGGTGTTTCTGGTGTGTCGAATCGGACTTTGAGAAGGTGGATGGTGTAGAAAGTGTCGTGTCAGGTTATACGGGGGGGACACTGGTAAACCCTACATATAAGCAGGTTTCCTCCAAAAATACCGGACATTTTGAAGCGGTAAAAATTACCTTTGATGACGAAAAGGTGAGCTTGCGAGAGCTTACGGATTATTTTTGGAAGACTATTGATCCAACCGATCCGAACGGTCAGTTTTGTGATAAAGGTGAACCCTACAGAACTGGGTTGTTTTACCAAAATGACGAACAAAAACGGGTTTTTGAGGCGTCTTTGTCAGATATAGAGAAGAACAAGCCCTTTTCGGAAGACATTGTCACTGAAATACTTCCAGCAAAGACATTCTATTTAGCTGAAGAATACCATCAAGATTACTATCTAAAAAATAGCTGGCGATATCGTTTCTATCGTTCGAGCTGTGGTAGAGAGGCTCGTATAGAAGAGTTGTGGGGAAGTGTAGCGAGTGAGCAGTATCATTAACGATACAACCTTGTAACTGAGATGTCGCTTTCATAAAAAAGCCCCGCTAGTAGCCTAGCGGGGCTTTTTTTGATTCTGCAGTATCAACCTTTGCGACGACGAAATGCCGACGTTGCTGTTTTAGATGTGACATCTAGTTTTGCCATGATCATCGCCATCTCATCTGCTTGCTCTTGCTGAGCAAGACGAAGTTTTTCAGCACGTTCTTGCTTGGCCTGTTTTTCAGCTTCGCGCAACATTTTTTGAATATTGCTTTTGCTTCGAGTTGTGCGATTAATCGTAGTCGGCTTTGTAGGATCTTCTTTTTTAGATGCTGCAGGGGTATCTAAACGATCTTCGCCGATAAGCTCACCGAAAAAAGAGGAGGCGGTTGGCTTGGGCTCATCCTTTTGGGGTAGATCTACTTTCTTCACTTCAGTCTTTTTGGTGGCTGCTTTGCGACCAGGAGACTTCTTGACTGGCTCGTTTGTAGATACGCCATTGGTATCAAACATGGCTTTCTTGCCAAAACTGAGTTGGCTAACCTTGCTTGTTGTTTGTCCAATCTTGTAGCCACGCAAGCTCTCTGCGTTATAAATAGAGATATAGTCTTGCTCTAATTCATAAAGCTCCTCTTTATCTCTAGTTTCATAAAGCTCTTCTACTGAAAATGCATCGACACCGTGTGTACGGATTTCTTCGTAAAGCGGGTAATCTAAATCTTCATTGGCTGCTTCGACATACTGTTCGAAGCGCTGAAAACCGCTATTAAATGAAGTGCCGACGTAGTGCTTTCCAGTGACATTATTTGTGATTTTAAAAACGACCAAATCGCTGCCTCTTGAATTTCTTACAGTCAAAAACATAGCACCTGCCACCGCCCTTATTAGACGGTGCCTGACGCTTGTGAATACATTAGTGTTTAAAGCTTGATGACGAGATTTAATCCGTCTCGCACATGGAGGTGGACATTTTCCACTCTCGGGTCCGCTGCGATGCGTTTGTTCATGGCGTCCACTGCAACATCGCTGTTCTCTTCAGGAGAGAGTACCCGTCCTTGCCAAATTGAATTATCGATTACGATAAGTCCGCCACTTCTAATTAACGAAACAGCTGCTTCGTAGTAATTCAGATAGTTGCGCTTATCAGCGTCGATGAAGACAAAATCGAATGAGCCCTCAAGCGTTTGAATGGTTTCCAACGCTGGGCCAAAAACAGGAGTGATCTTGTGCCCGAATGGACTCCGATCAAAAAAAGATTGTGCAAACGATATTGCACGGGGGTTGGTTTCACAACAAAGTAGGGTGCCGTCTTCGGGCATGCCTTCGGCGATCGACAAGGCAGAGTAACCAGTAAACATACCTATTTCTAAAGCACGTTTAGGTTGGTGGATCTTCGCAAGCAATTTTAGCGTTCGACCAATTGTGCGCCCAGACAGCTTATTGGGGTAACCCATATCAGAGTATGTTTTTTCAACAAGCTCTAATAATAAGTCGGGCTCTGGTTGAGTTGTCTCAACACAGTAATTGTCAATAGCGTCGTGATCCATAAGGCCTTTTTAGATGTCGATCTGTTTGTTGTGAAACGGGCGCCATTTTACCGCGCTGGCAGCGAATGTCTATGGCAGAAAAGCACAAAAAAAGGTTGATTTTTGTAGCGTCAGCATTCTCATTGTATTCAAGTGTGAATGTGTCTTTAGGAGGTCGCAAAAAGCTCTGAGAAGTGTTAGTTTACTGGCCTTAAATTTACATGTGCTCTTTCGTATGGAGCACCACTGACTCCGATAGGGGAAGAAAATGCCAGTAATTACGTTACCAGATGGAAATCAACGCTCGTTCAACGAGCCTGTTACACTCATGCAAGTGGCCGAAGATATTGGCCCTGGTCTAGCGAAAGCGACTGTTGCCGGGAAAATAAACGGCAAACTCGTTGATGCTTGTGAATTAATCACAGAAGATTCAAGTGTGAGCCTAGTAACAGGGCGTGACGAAGAAGGGTTGGAGATTATCCGCCATTCGTTTGCCCATTTGGTAGGTCACGCGGTCAAGCAGTTATTCCCAACTGCAAAAATGGCTATTGGTCCGGTTATTAGTGAAGGGTTCTACTACGACATTGCTTATGAGCGTCCCTTTACACCCGATGACATGGCAGCTATCGAAAAGCGTATTGGCGAGCTGATCAAAAAAGATTACGACGTTATAAAGAAGATGACGCCTGTCGATCAAGCGCGAGCTCAGTTTGTTGAGCGAGGTGAAGACTACAAGGTTCAGCTCATTGACGATATGGATGACTCTGTAAAAGAGGTCGGTCTGTATCATCATGAAGAATATATGGATATGTGTCGTGGCCCCCATGTGCCGAATACACGTGTATTGCGTCATTTTAAACTAATGAAGCTTGCGGGTGCGTATTGGCGAGGTGACTCCAGTAACGAGCAACTGCAGCGTATATATGGTACGGCTTGGTCTGACAAAAAAGATCTGAAAGCTTATTTGACGCGTATCGAAGAAGCCGAAAAACGTGATCATCGTAAGCTGGGTAAAAAATTAGATTTATTTCATGTTCAGGAAGAAGCACCTGGTATGGTGTTTTGGCATCCTAAAGGTTGGGGGCTGTATCAGATCGTAGAGCAATACATGCGACAGAAACAGCGCGAAAACGGTTATCAAGAGGTGAAAACACCGCAAATTGTTGACCGTGTACTTTGGGAAAAGTCTGGGCATTGGGGTAAATATCATGAAAACATGTTTACGACTCACTCAGAGAATCGTGATTACGCTGTAAAACCAATGAACTGCCCTTGCCATATTCAAGTGTATAATCAAGGCCTGAAAAGTTACCGTGATTTACCCTATCGTATGGCTGAATTTGGTTCATGTCACCGTAATGAACCCTCTGGGGCATTGCATGGCATCATGCGTGTACGTAACTTTGTACAAGATGACGGACATATTTTTGCCACGGAAGATCAAATTCAATCAGAAGTGTCTGAATTCATAGAGTTGCTACACGAGGTGTACGCTGATTTTGGTTTTACCAATATTATTTATCGATTATCAACTCGCCCTGAGCAGCGAGTCGGTTCTGATGAAGTGTGGGATAAAGCAGAGAAAGCGTTAGCTGATGCCTTAGATGTGGCTGGGCTTGAATGGGAAGAGTTGCCAGGCGAAGGGGCGTTCTACGGACCGAAAATCGAATTCTCTCTGAAAGATGCCATTGGTCGAGTTTGGCAATGTGGTACTATCCAAGTTGACTTCTCTATGCCAACACGCCTCGGGGCGCAATATGTGTCAGAAGATGGATCGCGTCAAACGCCAGTTATGCTGCACCGAGCAATCGTTGGTTCTTTAGAGCGTTTCATTGGTATACTGATCGAAGAAACAGAAGGTGCCTTCCCAGCGTGGTTAGCACCTGAGCAAGTCGTGATTCTAAATATCACGGATCGCCAAGCGGAATATTGCCAAAATTTAGAGAAAACTCTGAATTCTAATGGCTTCCGAGCAAAACTTGACTTGAGAAACGAGAAGATCGGGTTTAAAATCCGCGAGCATACTTTACAGAGAGTGCCTTATTTGATCGTTGTCGGTGATAAAGAAGTCGAAAATCAGCAGGTTGCTGTTCGTACTCGTTCTGGCGAAGATCTTGGTGTGATGAGTATAAAAGATTTTGAAGAATTGCTTCAAAACGAAGTCTCACGCCGTAGTCGTAAATAAAAGATGGAGATAGAGCTATAAAAGGTAATATGAATCGTGGACGCGCAAATGCGAAACAACGTCCTCTAATCAACGAAAACATTCGAGCTACCGAAGTGCGTCTAATTGGTGCTGAAGGTGATCAAATTGGTGTTGTTTCGATTGAAGAAGCACTAGAAGCTGCACGTGCTGCAACGCTTGACCTAGTGCAGATTGCTGATTCAGATCCGATTGTTTGCAAAATCATGGACTACGGTAAGCATGTGTTCGAGCAAAAAAAGGCGAAAGCCGCTCAGCGCAAGAATGCGAAGCAAATCCAAGTTAAAGAAATGAAATTCCGTCCAGGGACGGAGGAAGGGGATTATCAGGTAAAACTCCGCAACCTGATACGTTTCCTTGAAGGAGGGGATAAGGCCAAGGTTTCGTTACGTTACCGCGGTCGTGAAATGGCCCATCAGGAGCTTGGCATGCAACTTATGAATCGAGTCGCACAAGACTTAGATGATTATGGTGTAGTGGAACAAGCTGCGAAAATGGAAGGTCGTCAATTGACTATGGTGCTGGCCCCTAAAAAGAAGAAGTAGTAAAAGCGATTAGGTATTAGTCCTTGTTACTGCATTAACATTAACGAATGCGAGAGTGGTTTTACCATGCCAAAAATTAAATCTAACAGTAGTGCTCTTAAGCGCTTCAAACGTACCGCGAACGGTTTTAAACATAAGCAGTCTTTCACTAGTCACATTTTGACTAAAAAGTCTACTAAGCGTAAACGTCAACTTCGTGCAATGCACCAAGTAAAAGCTAGCGACAAGCCATTAATTGTTCGCATGCTTCCTTACGTTTAATCGATATTTTTTAAGTCAACATTCTAGTTAAAAGGTTTATATTATGCCTCGCGTAAAACGTGGTGTTCAGGCTCGTCGCCGTCACAAAAAGATTTTAAAGCAAGCTAAAGGTTACTACGGTGCTCGTAGCCGTGTATTTCGTGTAGCGAAACAAGCGGTTATTAAAGCAGGTCAATACGCATACCGTGACCGTCGTCAGCGCAAACGTCAATTCCGTGCTCTATGGATTGCTCGTATTAACGCTGCGGCTCGTATCAATGGTCTATCTTACAGCCGCTTCATTGCTGGTCTTAAGAAAGCATCAATTGAAATCGACCGTAAAGTACTAGCTGACTTGGCCGTTTACGAAAAAGAAGTTTTTGCTGCGATCGTTGAGAAAGCGAAAGCAAGCTTGGCTTAATTCTAGACGTAGTGCCTAGAGTGATGTCGCATTCATTGTGTTGTCACTCAAGCAGTCTTTAATAGGGGAAGGGCCAATGCTCTTCCCCTATTTTATTTTTTGGAGTAAGTAAATGGAGAACCTAAACCAGATTCTTGCTGACGCGCTGGCCGCGGTAGCTGCATCTGACAGTGAATCAGCCCTTGATGAAGTACGAGTGCATTATCTGGGTAAGAAAGGCGCTTTGACAGCACTTTTGAAACAACTGGGTAATGTTGCTGCGGAAGATCGCCCTAAGTTTGGGCAGCTTGTGAATGAAGCCAAGCAACAAGTTCAAGAGAAAATCAACGAGCGTAAGACTGCCCTTGCAGCGGCTGCGTTAAATGCCAAGCTTGCAAATGAGACGATCGATATTTCGTTGTCGGGTAAAGGACAAGAAATAGGTGGTCTTCACCCTGTTACACGTACTATGGAGCGAATTGAAACATTCTTCCGTGGTATTGGTTTTGATGTGGCATCAGGACCGGAAATTGAAGATGATTATCATAACTTCGAAGCGTTAAACATTCCTGAGCATCATCCTGCGCGGGCTATGCAGGATACGTTCTACTTCAATCCTAATACAGTATTGCGCACCCACACATCTCCGGTACAAGTTCGTACGATGGAAAACAATCAGCCGCCAATACGAATTATTTGTCCTGGTCGTGTCTATCGCAGCGACTCTGATCAGACTCATACGCCAATGTTCCATCAGGTGGAAGGATTGCTAATCGACGAAAATATTTCCTTTGCTGATCTTAAAGGGATATTGCAGCAATTTTTGAATGTGTTTTTTGAAGATGATCTTAAAGTGCGTTTCCGCCCTAGTTACTTCCCATTTACTGAACCATCTATTGAAGTCGATATCATGCGCACCAATAGCAAAGGGGAAGAATCTTGGCTGGAAGTGTTAGGGTGTGGAATGGTGCATCCGAAAGTGCTTGAAATGTCTGGCATCGATCCAGAAAAGTATACTGGTTTTGCTTTTGGTATGGGTGTAGAGCGATTCGCTATGCTGCGTTACAAAGTTGATGACCTACGTATGTTCTTCGAAAACGATCTACGTTTCCTAACACAATTCAAGTAAAGACCAAGGGCTAGATATGAAATTCAGTGAAAATTGGCTAAGAGAGTGGGTCAATCCAGAAGTAACGACTGACGAACTTGTCGCTCAAGTGACAATGGCGGGTCTTGAAGTGGACGAAGTCGAGGCCGCAGCAGGTGAATTCACTGGTGTTGTAGTTGGTGAAATTCTAGCGGCCGAGCAGCACCCCAATGCTGACAAATTGCAAGTATGTACTGTCTCTGACGGTGCTGAGCAATTTCAAGTAGTATGCGGTGCACCTAACGCTCGCCCTGGTATCAAAATTCCATTTGCCAAAATCGGCGCTGTATTAGGCGGTGATTTTAAAATTAAAAAAGCGAAACTACGCCAAGTAGAGTCTTTTGGCATGCTATGTTCGGCATCTGAGCTGAAAATCAGCGAGGAGAATGATGGCATTTTAGAGCTTGCAGAGGATGCGCCAGTCGGTACAGATATTCGTGAATACTTGAACCTTGATGACAGCGTTATAGACGTAGACTTGACGCCAAACCGTGCAGACTGTCTGAGCATAGCGGGTCTTGCGCGTGAAGTAGGTGTGATCAACAAGGTTGACGTGACGCCTGTTGTCATCGAAACACAAGCGGTAAGCATTGACGATAGCTTCCCAATTCGCGTTGACGCCACAGAAGGCTGCCCACGATATCTCGGTCGAGTGATCAAAGGGGTTAACGTAAAAGCGGAAACGCCTTTGTGGATGGTTGAGAAGCTACGTCGTAGCGGTATTCGTTCGATTGACCCTATTGTCGACATCACTAACTATGTGATGATCGAATTAGGTCAACCGATGCATGCGTTTGACTTGAATAACCTGTCTGGCTCTATTGTTGTTCGCATGGCGGAAGAGGGCGAAAAGCTACTTCTACTTGACGGCCAAGAGATCGCACTGCGTGCAGATACTATGGTGATAGCGGATGAGCAAAAAGCGTTAGCTATGGCGGGTATCATGGGGGGCGAGCACTCTGGTGTGAATGCGGATACGCAGACCATCTTCCTTGAAAGTGCGTTCTTTGCGCCGCTAGCCTTGGCAGGCAAAGCGCGCTCTTATGGCTTGCATACAGATTCGTCACACCGTTTCGAGCGTGGTGTCGATGCGACCCTTGCGGCTAAAGCAATGGAACGTGCGACTCAGTTGATTTTGGATATTGCTGGTGGTGAAGTAGGTCCAGTCAATGAAGTTGTCACCGAAGCAAACCTGTCAAAAGCAAATCAAGTGACACTCCGTCGTAAGAAATTGGATCAGTATCTAGCAACCTCTTTAGATAAAGATCTAGTGACTGATATCCTTACACGCCTTGACCTTGAAATGGTTGAAGTAACGGACGAGCAATGGGTAACGATTGCACCGTCACACCGCTTTGATATTGAAATCGAAGCCGACTTGATCGAAGAAGTTGCGCGTATCTACGGTTACGACAACCTGCCTTCATCAATGCCTACGGCAGCAGTGAGCTTTACGCCAGCGTCTGAAAGCAAAACACCTATTCAAGCGTTACGTGCGACATTAGTGTCTCAAGGTTACCAAGAAGCCGTTACGTACAGTTTTATTGACCCGCTATTGAGTAAGCAGTTTTTTCCTGAAGTAGAACCTGTTCCTTTAGCGAATCCAATCTCTGGGGATATGGGCGTCATGCGCACGAGCTTGCTACCAGGCTTGGTAAAAGTGTATCTGCATAACCAAAATCGACAACAGTCTCGTGTGCGTATTTTTGAGACGGGGAGTCGATTCATTGGTGACGTAAATAAACTAGATGAGCTGGATCAAGTTCATCAAGTGTCTGGTTTAATTGCTGGCTCTCGTTACCCAGAAGGTTGGTATCACAATAATGAAAAAGTCGACTTTTACGACCTTAAGGCGCATGTAGAAGAGGTTTTTGCACTGAATCAAGGTCCTAAGCCCGAGTTTGAGCGTGCAGAAGAAACCTATTTACACCCAGGACGTTCAGCTTACGTATTGGTAGATGGTGAAAGAGTGGGCGTGCTAGGCGAGCTACATCCTCAGTTGTCCAAGCAATTGGGTGCTAATCAGCCAGTGTATGTCTTTGAGTTGGCGCTAGATGTAGTGCTTGGTGCGACGCTTCCTGAATACCAACGTGTGTCCAAATTTCCTGAAGTTCGTCGAGACCTAGCGCTTATTGTGAAGCGAGAAGCACCTGTTCGAGCTTTGGAAGATGTGATCGCTGGAGCAGCGGGAGAGTCCTTTAAAAAAGTGACTGTTTTCGATGTTTATCAAGGCCAAGGCATTGATGAATCAGAAAAAAGTGTGGCTTTAGGCTTGACGTGGCAGCATCCTTCACACACTCTTAGTGATGAAGAAGTGAACAGTGCTGTGGAAGCAGTTACTGCAGCGCTTGCAGATAAGCTGGGAGCAGTTATTCGGGGGTAAGATTATGGCGTCCTTGACGAAAGCAGACATTGCAGAAAATTTAGTTGATTCGATGGGGTTGAGTAAAAAAGATGCAAAAGACCTGGTCGAGTGTTTTTTTGACACGGTCAGAGAGACTCTTGTCGAACGGGAGCAAGTCAAATTATCAGGTTTTGGTAATTTTGAAGTGCGTGAGAAAAGTCAACGTCCTGGGCGCAACCCCAAAACAGGTGAAGAAATTCCAATTACTGCTCGAACTGTTGTGACGTTTAAGCCAGGTCAAAAACTCAAGACGAAGGTCGAGAGTTATATGCAAGAGTAAGTCGCTGTAAATGGTCTTTTAAAAAGCCACTAGAAATAATCTAGTGGCTTTTTTAGTGCATAGGGTCTTCTGGAATCTAGATTCATCTGTTGTATAGAATCGATGTAAAGATGAATTTATCCTTACACATTACGCAGTTACGTTATTCTTGTGACGTGGGTGATGTGCGAAAAAAGACGAAAAAACTTAAAAAACTTCTTCCCTTTTTATTTTGTTATAGTAATATACGCACCCGCTGACAGGGGCAGCGCCCTAATTCAGTAACGGGGCGTAGCGCAGCCTGGTAGCGCACTAGCATGGGGTGCTAGTGGTCGCAGGTTCAAATCCTGCCGTCCCGACCAGTACATTGATAGAAGCCGCTATAGCTCAGTTGGTAGAGCATCTGACTTGTAATCAGAGGGTCCCGAGTTCGACTCTTGGTGGCGGCACCATCGCCGTACTGTGTTGTAAAATGTTATTCGTTTATGCCGCTATAGCTCAGTTGGTAGAGCATCTGACTTGTAATCAGAGGGTCCCGAGTTCGACTCTTGGTGGCGGCACCATTAAACGATAGCAGCTATTTGCCGCTATAGCTCAGTTGGTAGAGCATCTGACTTGTAATCAGAGGGTCCCGAGTTCGACTCTTGGTGGCGGCACCACTTCTCTTTAAATAGAGTCGTAGAAAATTTGTTAGCGATAAGCCGCTATAGCTCAGTTGGTAGAGCATCTGACTTGTAATCAGAGGGTCCCGAGTTCGACTCTTGGTGGCGGCACCATCATCGCAAACATCGATTGGGTGTGTAGCTCAGTTGGGAGAGCGTCGCCCTTACAAGGCGAATGTCGGGAGTTCGAACCTCTCCACACCCACCACTCATAGGAAGTGGCTAAAGAACCTATGACAATGGAGCGGTAGTTCAGTTGGTTAGAATACCTGCCTGTCACGCAGGGGGTCGCGGGTTCGAGTCCCGTCCGTTCCGCCACTTACTTTTGATGTGAGTAA
>NZ_QKRA01000018.1 GCF_003362755.1 Marinomonas piezotolerans | reverse complement strand
TCCACATCCGATCACTCATAACGAAACGCACACCGGTTTGCTTGACGATCATAGAGGCGTTGAACCACCTGATCCCATCCCGAACTCAGAAGTGAAAAGCGCCATCGCCGATGGTAGTGTGGGAGATTCCATGTGAGAGTAGGTCGTCGTCAAGCTTTTAAATGAAAAAAACCCCGTCCTGCGAAGCAGGGCGGGGTTTTTTCGTTTAGAATCACGTCACCTATCTGTCCACTACAACGGACCCATGTGATGACACGATGCTCCGAAGGAGCCAGTGGCAGACATCCGAAGGATGCCCAGAGGGGATGAAGCGGAGCTTCAGATCATTGTGGTCGTCGTCTCATAAAATTCAGAATTTGGGGTATCATCGGTCAGGGCTTTTTTGTGTCTGGTGAAAACCCCTCCTATCGACGCTTAGCACTTAGGACAAGTTTTAGCTCCTCATGCTACGAAGAGCAGCTATAATGGCTAACGCCGCCCATGCGATAGAACGCTTCTGGGCGCAAACGGTAGTATTTATCCTCAATTGCTTGAGACTGCTCCTGGTAGGGGGCATTCAGTACTGCTTGTAGCGATCTAATCAACGCGTATTCTGACTTTCCATTTTGACTGGTTTTTGAAACTTTTGGTGATGATTAGCTTATGAATCACCATTGATTTGCTTATTACGACATCAAAAAGCCTATATTTACCTACAAGTAGGTATTTCATATTCGATTTATGAAATTTTATTTCATGATTTCTTTTTTCTTAGTATGAGTTGGCCTTAAAGAAGTATAAAATTTGCGCGTCAAATTTTTTGGGTTTTTAAATTTACTAATTGAGGGTTTTGAAATGCCAGCTGTATTACAGTACGTCCTCATAGGTTTAGCGGTTATCGCTTTACTAGGGGTCGTGTTAGAAGACGTGATTCACGTCAATAAGGCTAAAGTCACCTTATTCTTAGGTACTTTTTCGTGGGTGATACTGTATGTCTTTCATGCAGGGACACCTGAGCAAGCAGAAGCTGTATCACGTGGGTTTGAGGAAAACGTTTCAGAGATTGCCAGTCTTTGGTTGTTCCTTGTAGCCGCCATGACATTCGTTGCTTATCTAAACAAGAAAGGCATGATAGAAAATATCATTCATTTGTTTATGCCTAAACGGATTAAAGAACGCTCGTTGCTGTTCTTAACCGCTATATTCTGTTTTGTCTTTTCGTCTCTTGCTGACAACATCACGGCCACACTGGTGTCGGTTACGTTGATTTTGTCTCTGAATTTGTCGACTAAGAAAACTATCCGCTTTGCAACCTTAGTTGTATTTGCCGTGAACTCCGGTGGTGTAGCTTTGATTACCGGCGACGTTACTACGCTGATGATTTTCTTAGACGGTAAAGTTGATATTCTTGATTTAATGATGCTCTCTGCGCCCGCATTTGTTGCCGTCATTTTACTTGCGTTGCTGTTGAGCAGAGGTATGAAAGAGACTGTTGAAATCAGTATTAAACGTAACGAGGTTCGAAGCGTTGACCTGCTGATTGGGGCAGCGTTCTTGTGTACTATTATTAGCACCATTGCGGCCAATGTTTTGTTTAACATTCCCCCTGTACTTATGTTTTTATTGGGAATGGCGACAATGTTTCTAATCGCACGGTTTTTTGATGCAGATGAAAAAGAAGAACAGTCGATTCTTGACTATATCAGGGTGATAGAGTTTGAGACGTTGCTATTTTTCTTAGGGATTTTGCTGCTTGTTGGCATGCTTAAAGAGATTGAGGTGCTCGACTCTATCGTTCGTATGTATGAGGTTTTACCACCAGTTATAGCTAATTTCTTAATGGGGGTATTATCTTCTGCGATCGATAACGTACCGCTCACAGCAGCTCTGTTAAAAGCGGGCATTATCATGACTGAAGCTGAATGGCTGGGATTAACCTACGCCGTAGGTGTTGGTGGCTCTCTATTAGTTATCGGCTCTGCGGCAGGGATTGTCGCGATGAGTAAAGTCAATGGTTTAACATTTGGTTCTTATGCGCGCTATAGCCTTGTATTACTTCTAGTGTATACGATTGGTTATATTGCCTCGATGTCGATGGCACAATTAGTTTTATCCTAAAAATAGCATGATAGAAAGGGCACATCAGAGTGCCCTTTTTTATTGTTAGGTTAGAAGCTAGGGCAAAATTGGCCCAACAATTGAATAGTTTACTATCGTCACCCAAGGAAGGCTTTTCCCTATTGCGTAGGTCGTGCTTCTGTTCTTTATGACCTATTGTGGTGCTTTTTTCCATATATGGTTCAATCTGGAGCGCTTATGATTGATATAGCATGGCTTCTGGTTTCTGCTTCGTTGGTTTTCCTAATGCAGGCGGGCTTTCTATGTCTTGAGAGCGGGCGAATACGCAGTAAAAACAGTATCAACGTTGCTGCTAAGAATATTTCTGATTTTATTCTTTCCTCCGCAGTATTTAATTTAATAGGTTTTGGCTTGATGTTTGGTGCATCGAGCTATGGCTTGTTTGGTACATCAAATTTTCTATTTGGCGATGGAGCTTCGGCAGCCTCAATCGCTTTCTTCTTTTTCCAGATGATGTTCTGCGGCACCGCTGCGACCCTTGTATCAGGGGCAGTGGCTGAGCGTATGACTTTTGCTGGCTATCTAGCGATTACATTGGTCTTAAGTGCGTTTATCTATCCAATTGTTGGGCATTGGGCATGGAACGGTGTGTTCGCTTCTGGAGAGTCTGCCGGATGGCTCGAAAAAATGGGGTTCGTCGATTTTGCTGGATCTACTGTTGTTCACTCGGTTGGTGGTTGGGTGGCGTTGGTTGCTGTCTGGAAAATTGGGCCACGTTTGAGGCGTTTTGAGGAAGGAGTGTATCTTCCTCAAGGAAGCAATTTACCCTTAGCTGGCTTAGGTGTGTTGCTTATTTGGATGGGGTGGATTGGCTTCAACGGAGGGAGCACTTTGGCTTTGAATGAAAGTGTCCCATCGATACTACTTAATACTTTCTTGGCAGCCGTATGGGGGGGAGTGGGTGCCTGTGCAATTTTTTACATCAAGTATCGCTTCATTAATGTGTCACATTTGCTTAATGGAGTGATCGCAGGGCTAGTCGGTATTACTGCTGGTTGTCATGTCGTCTCTGCTGGCGGCGCGATACTGGTAGGTCTGGTTAGCGGTGTGATAACTGTGCTAGGTAGCTATTTAATGGAGCGTTGGCGGTTGGATGATGCGCTAGACGTCGTGCCGGCACATCTCTTTGCAGGCATGTGGGGGACAGTTGCTGTTGCGCTGCTGGGTGATTTGGATGCCATCGGTAATGGTCTATCTCGGATGGACCAGTTGGCCGTACAGATTATTGGCATACTAAGCATTGGTGCTTATTGTTGCGCAGTGGCGTACATCGCTTTGATGGTCCTCAGCCGCTTTATGCAGCTGCGTGTGTCTACTATTGATGAAGAAAAAGGTCTTAACGTAGCCGAGCATCATGCCACAACGGAAATCATCGATCTTTTGAATTCTATGCGCTACCAACAAGACAAGGCGGACTTTTCTCAGAGAGTTCCCGAAGAGCCGTTTACAGAAGTTGGTCAAATTGCCAAGCAATACAATCAAGTGATCGACAAGGTCAATCAAGAGATTAACGAGCGGGATCAAGCTCTCTATTGGTTTAAAGAGAGTGAGATGCGTAAATCGGCCATACTAAATGCCTCCATGGACTGCATTGTTACCATTGATTCAGTTGGTAAGATCATTGAATACAATCCAGCTTCTGAGCGCACTTTCGGAATGCTAAAACGCCAAGTGCGAGACAAGAGCTTTATTGATTTATTTGTTCCGCCCGAAGATCGAGCAGAGATCAGAAACAGCCTTGCAACGGAGTTTTCATCATCTAAAGGTTGGGTGCTAAATCGTCGTAATCATTTTCAATTACAGCGAGGCAGTGATCAAACGTTTCCCGTTGAGATTGCGATCACTAAAGCACTTAATGAAGAAGGGAGCTTTCAAGAGTTTACACTCCATATTAGAGATGTGACTCGTCATGTTAAGTTGCAGCAGCGACTACGCTTTCTAGCTTACTCTGATCCACTGACAAACTTATATAATCGCACCTATATGAATGAGCAGCTTGAGCGTTCGCTACGCTTAAGTGCGGAGCGTGGCTCTCAGATCGCCTTGCTATTTTTGGACTTGGATAAATTTAAAATCATAAACGATACCTTGGGTCACAAAGCGGGTGATGAGTTACTGTGCGAAGTGTCTGCTCGCCTGAGTGATGTGACCACTGAAACGGACGTAATCGCTCGGTGGGGTGGGGATGAGTTTTTGATTATGATCGTTGAGGAAGTCTCTGAGAGCCGTGTACAACAACTGGCTTCAAGTATTTTAAGTGCGATGCGTATCCCCGTGACATTGTCGGATAAACCGGTGAGGGTTGCGACGAGTATTGGGATGAGTATATCGGGAGAGGACAGCACTGCTGAAAAGTTAATTCAGCAAGCGGATATTGCAATGTACAGTGCAAAACAAAATGGCCGTGATAATGCACGTTTTTATGAAGCGTATATGGCAGAGGATGTGGCCAATCTATTTCAATTTGAGCAAGTTATTAAAGAAGCTCTACTTAAAGATCAGTTCTCGTTAGTTTATCAGCCCCAGTACGATCATCAGCGACAAGGGATATTTGGATTAGAAGCGTTAATTCGCTGGCATCATCCCGAGCGAGGTAATATTTCACCAGCAGAATTTATCCCTATGGCAGAAGAATCGAACTTAATATGTCAGATTGATGAGTTTGTGATAGAGGAAGTGCTGAAGTGCTTAAAAGAATGGCAAAATGCAGATGTGGACATTGTACCGATCGCCGTTAATATCTCTGGGCGCCATATGGTTTCCGTTGGCTTTGTAGACTATATCGAGCAAAAATTAACCGAATACAATGTATCCGGCAGGTGGCTCAAAATAGAAATCACAGAAGGGGTATTTATTCACGATGTAAGCCAATGTGTTGACATAATGAGTGCGCTTAATGCTCTAGGTGTGGAAATCTCAGTGGACGACTTTGGTACAGGGTACTCTTCGCTGAACTACTTGAAGACATTGCCGCTCGATATTCTGAAGATCGATCAATCCTTCGTACGTGAGTGTGGTGACTCTGCAGAAGGGGACAAAATTTGTGAAGCGATTATACAGCTAGCGAACAACTTGGACCTGCAGGTCATAGCAGAGGGAGTCGAAACAGAATTGCAGGCGACGGTATTACAGCAGTTAGGCTGTCATCTTCACCAAGGGTATTATTATTTTATGCCAGAAACAAAAGAGTCCGTTAGCGATAGATTACGCCAACAGACTCATAATAAAGCATTGAAACACGGTTGATTACGTTTGATCTGAATCCTGTTCAGGTGCCTTACGTTCTTTGGCTCGGGCCATAAGTGCCTGACCGCTAGTTCTCGGGATAGGCGGGTTATCATGATGTAACGCGACTTTTGCCACCATATTTGCCGCCACAGGTGCAGTGATCAGAAGGAAAAGCGTGATTAACAGCTCTGCGACCGATAGCCCACCTTGGTTCAATGAGTGATATATCAGGGAAGAAAGTAATACCCCTGTAATGCCTAGTGTTGTGGCTTTGGTGGGACCATGTAGGCGAGTAAAGATATCTGGAAGGCGCGCTAAACCGATGGAGCCTACCAATAAAAACACGCCACCCACCAACAACAATATGCTAATGATTAATTCTGCTGTAAAAGACATATGATATTGAGCCCCCTCTTATTCTATTATATCGCCACGAAGTAAGTACTTACAAAGTGCTGATGTGCTGACAAATCCAAGCATTGCAATAAGCAGTGCGGCTTCAAAATACAAACTAGTGCCCATGTATATGCCATACAGCATAATGAGTGCAATGGCGTTAATGTACATCGTATCGAGTGCCAAGATACGATCACTCAAATGTGGTCCAACGAGAAGACGCCAAAGATTTAAAAACAGTGCGATACAGATACAGATCGTAACGAAGAATAGTGCTGAACTTAGCATCCTAATATCTCCTTTATTGGGCGTTCATAGCGCTGCTTAATTTCATCGATCAGCTCTTGCTCGTTAGTCATATGTAATGCATGCACATAAAGCCATTGTTTGTCTTCGGACACCTCAGCGCTCAGCGTACCGGGCGTCAGAGATACAGTACTGGCTAAAAGAGTAATGCCGACGTCAGACTTCACGTCAAGCGGAACGGCAACGAAGCCCGGTTCTAATTTTTTAATAGGCCCTAACACAAGTAGCGCAACTTGAAAGTTCGCGACTAAAATATCCTTCAACACCAAGAGGAAATAACGAAAGGCAAGCCAGGGCTTCTTTAATTTTGGGTGCTCATCGCGCATGCTATTGACCAGCAGCGGGATAGAAATTGCGAAAAATACCGCTAGCAGTATGTGTCCAGGGCTGGCGGAGTTATTAAGTAAAAGCCAGACCACAAACAATAGAAGGCTATGAAATGGCATAGGTAAAAATGTCATTCTAGTGACCTCCGTTTACAAGTGGACTGGTTAACAGCGCATCCACGGACAAGCTTGGGTCATGCAAAAACGTCGCCGCGGAGTTTGCAATCTCAGACATAGGGCCTGCGAACAGGGCAAGCAATGGTGAGGCCGCTAATAACATCACGACGCCGATCCACTCGCCGATATGGATAACCTGTTTTTCATCGTTTTGCTTACTTGGGGCACCTCGCCAAAACAGCGTCGTTCCTGCTCGGGACAAGGCAATTAATGCGCCTAAGCTACTAAGCAATAGAATAGGCCACACCCAAACTTGTTCAGCGGCTGATTGCGTTGCTTGTAGGATCATAACTTTTCCAATGAACCCTGATAACGGCGGCATACCAATTACCGCTACTGCACCGACAGCAAAACACAAAGCAAGAAATACCGGGTTATCCATTGATTTCGCCATCACAAACCGATCTTCGGCTTTACCCCGTTGATTGGAAATCAAATCCGCCAATAAGAATAATCCACCAGCTACTAAGGTGCTGTGGACCATGTAGTAGACAGCAGCGCTGGTGGCGGCTTCGTTTTGCAATGCAGCACACACTAATAATGACCCAGCTGACAAGATAACTAAGTTAGCATTTAGTATCTTTAAGCTAGGACTAGCGAGTGCTCCAACCGTTCCGATAGCAATGGTCATTAAAGCGAGTGGCCATATCCATGATTGTGCGACATTCGCAAGTTCCCCAGCTTCATCACCAAATACGACGTTATGGATACGCAGAATGCTATAAATACCGACTTTTGTCATAACGGCGAAAATGGCTGCAACAGGTGCGCTGGCACTGGAATAGGTCTTCGGTAGCCAGAAATGCAGTGGCAGCATGGCGGACTTTAGGCCAAACACGACCAGTAGCAGTAATGCGCCAATTTTTGCAAGAATGGCCATACTACCAGTGAGTTCAGGAACTTTTTGCGCCATGTCAGCGATGTTAAGGGTTCCGAGTGTGCCGTACATAATCCCCAAGCCGAATAGGAAAATACTGGAACCGACTAAATTTAGTATTACGTAGTGAACAGTTGCCTGTGTTCTTTGTTTCCCTCCGCCATGAACGAGCAATGCATAGGATGCAATAAGCAGGACTTCGAAAAAGACGAATAAGTTGAACACATCGCCCGTTAAGAACGCACCGTTAATCCCCATAACCTGAAACATAAATAGCGGATAGAAATACTTCCCGCCTCGATCATGATTCCCTGTGGCGTAACATAAGGCCCCTAGAGCTAGGAACGTCGTTAATGCAACCATCACAGTGGATAGGGGGTCAGCAACCAGTACAATACCAAAGGGTGGTTGCCAGCCACCTAAAATGTATTGATGTATGCCATCATTTTGTATCTGGATAACTAACAGAACTGCTGCGAGTACTTGTAAAACGCTGGAGAGCAGAGTCACGACCCGTTGGCGATAGAGAGTGCCAGATAACGGAGGCAAAAGAAGCAATGCTCCGGTAAACAAAGGCAGTAGAATTGGCAGAATACTTAGGTGTTGCATTTAGCGTTGACCTCCAGACTTCTGACGTTGTTCTACCGGTGTTTTAGGGATACGCCCATCAACATGATCATTACCTAAGTCTGCACGTGCTCGCATTGCAAGAATCACGGCAAAGGCAGTCATTGCAAAGCCAATTACGATTGCCGTGAGAACTAAAGCTTGAGGTAACGGATCCCCGTAACTGTCTGACATGCCAAGCACCGCAGCCGCTTCTAGTTTTAAGCGCCCGCTCGCAAATAAGAATAAGTTAACGGCGTAAGATAAAAGCGTCAGTCCCACTACAACGGGAAACGTACGACCTCGTAAGGTTAGAAAGATACCGCAGGCGGTCATCACACCCACACAAAAAGCATAAACACCTTCCATTATGCGTCCTCCTCATGAACAGGTCGTTCGCTGGTTGTAAGCTGACCAAGGTTTGCCAGGATCAACATCGTGGCACCAACAACGGTTAAGAACACACCCAAATCAAATAACATGGCACTTGCTAGCTCAAACTTGCCGATTACGGGTAAATAGAAATAATCGAACCAAGAGGTTAGGAACGATTCGCCAAAGAACCAACTACCAAGGCCGGTTAGTGCCGCGATACCAATACCGGATCCAATCATTATCTGATAATCCAATTTCAAACGATCTTTGATCCAATCAACCCCGTGAGCAACATACTGCTGGATGATAGCAACAGAAGTGATCAAACCAGCGATGAAGCCTCCCCCTGGCATATTGTGACCACGTAGGAATATATAAGCCGAGACGAGTAGCGCTAAAGGTAATAAGCTTTGTGACACCACTGATAACATCAACGGATGACGGTCAGACGACCATGGTCGACCACCATCGTCACTCGATGGCATATACAAACGCATACGTGAGATAAGTTTAAAGATACCTAGTGCAGCAATACCTAAAACAGTGATTTCACCTAACGTATCAAAGCCACGGAAGTCGACTAAGATGACGTTGACCACGTTGGTGCCACCACCGCCAGTTTTACTGTTCTCTGTAAAGAAGGTTGAGATGGTATCTAATGGGCGCGTCATGATGGCATAAATCACAGTACCAATAATGCCGCCAATCATTGCAGAGATTCCAAGGTCACGCACCACACGTCTTGGGCTCGATTCCTTAGGCGTTTTTTGCGGTAAGAAAAACAAAGCGAGCATGAGCAGGATGATCGTAACAACTTCGACCGACAATTGAGTCAGTGCAAGGTCAGGAGCTGAGAACTTAGCGAATGCTAACGATACGATGAGACCCACGACGGAAAGCGTTAACAATGCCACCATGCGGCGTCGATGCCAAACAACCGTCGCGAGTGAACCGATGGTCAATAACACGGCGCCAGTGATTGATAACGCATCCAATGGGATTTCAGGGCGTTGGCCAGCCGTCGTATCGAGGTCGAGCAGCGGATACGCACTGACAATAATTGCAAAGCTCAGAACAAAGTAGGTGTAACGCTGCAGTGATCCATTTTCAAAAACGCCAATAAACCACTTACACCAAGTCACCAATGCTTGAATCGATCGTTCAAACACCAGCTTGGGATCATTGCTGGGGAATTGCGCTTGAAACTTATACAAATGCTGGCGATTGTAATAGACCAATAAACCACCAAAGAACGCGATGAAGCTCATTAACAAAGGCAAATTAAAGCCATGCCAAATTGATAAGCTGTAATCTGGTACAGGGCTGTTTAACGCCGCAAACGAGGCACTGTATAGCAAATCACCCACAATAAGACTCGGCAAAATCCCGACTAACAAACACAGCGCAACCAATACTTCTACTGGGACACGCATATAACGAGGCGGTTCATGCGGGGTCTTCGGTAAATTAATGGGTTCGCCATTAAAGAAAACATCATGGATAAAGCGAGTGGAGTAGGCGACCGATAAAACCCCTCCTAATGTTGCTAATACCGGCACCATCCAAGATAGCGATCCTAATGAGCCTTGATGCAAGGTCTCAGTAAAGAACATCTCTTTTGATAAGAAGCCGTTGAGCAGCGGCACACCCGCCATCGCAGATGCAGCGACCATTGCTAATGTCGCGGTATAGGGCATGTATTTCCACAAGCCGTTGAGTTGCCGCATGTCTCTCGAGCCAGATTCATGGTCGATAATCCCAGCGGCCATAAAGAGTGATGCTTTAAACGTAGCGTGGTTAATAATATGGAAGATCGCTGCGACCAGTGCTAAATCAGATCCCATGCCAAGCAGCAACGTAATAAGACCTAAATGACTAATCGTTGAGTTGGCCAACAGACCTTTGAGATCGTGTTGAAACAAAGCCAAATAGCCCCCTAGCAAGAAGGTCGCTAAGCCTGTGAGACTCACGATCAAGAACCAGAGTTCAGTTCCGGCTAGAGAAGGGTAAAAGCGAGCCATTAAGAAAATGCCAGCTTTTACCATAGTGGCAGAGTGTAAGTAAGCGCTTACTGGAGTGGGTGCTGCCATCGCATTTGGTAGCCAGAAATGAAATGGGAACTGTGCGGATTTGGTAAAAGCACCGATTAAAATGAGCACGACAATGACTGGATACAAGGCGTGCGCTCGGATCATATCACCGCTATCAAGCACTGTTTGTAAGTCAAAACTGCCGACCACATTCCCTAGAATCAACAAGCCTGCTAATAAAAAAAGCCCGCCAGCGCCGGTAATGGTGAGCGCCATACGCGCGCCTTTTCGAGCATCACTTTTGTGCCCCCAAAAACTGATTAACAGAAACGAGCTGATACTGGTTAATTCCCAGAACACCCAGATTTGGATCAAGTTATCCGACATTACCACGCCAAGCATGGCAAACATGAATAGGATTAGATAGGAGAAGAACTTACCAATGTTGTCTTTTTCAGACAGGTAATAGCGGGCGTAGAGAATAATCAGTAGGCCAATGCCAAGTATTAAGAAGCTAAACAACAACGCCAAACCATCAAGGCGGAAGGCCAATTCTAGACCAATACTTGGGACCCAAGGTATTGATGTTGTAAAGCGTTCTCCGCCTAAGATGGCAGGTGCCAACTCCAACACTAAGAATAACGCCAACGCAGGCATCGCAGCCGTTAAGAATGCACACGCAGTGCGGCTATAGCGGGCAGAACATAGCGGGACAATAGTGCCTATCAGCACCAACAAAGGAATGCACAGTAAAGTATTCACTAGGCTTGCTCCCTCGTCACATTGACGCGCGATTGTTCAGGGACAAAAACTTTGTAACCCATAAAAATCATTCATCCATTCCAATAGTTCATTCTCTCGCCATGGGCGAAGGTCAGTGTGTTGCTTACATTATGCAAGAATACCGTGATCTCTACACTTTTTCTTTATAATCAATGCGAAATACGATTTTTAAAATGAATCTCTGTTATTTAGATATAAAAAACGCCGGAACAAGCCAGCGTAGTAAATAGACCCAAATTGGCGTAAATAGTTCAGCCTTGTTTTACTTCTTCCATTAGACCTTCGATGCAACGAACCACCCCAAGACTGGCTTTCTCCATAGCATCGAGACACTTGATCATTTTCTCTGTTTGTCCCGCTTTCGCCGCGTTTATTGCCTCGCGGCCTGACTCGTGCACCGTGCGATGGGGAGCTTCAATGGCTCGAAAGAGGGTCGAGTTCTGGTACTGTTGTTTTCCGTCCCCTTGATAATACCATTTGCCCAAGCGGCATTCGGTGTGCAGGTTGACCTCTTGATCGTATTGGCCTTTATCGATACGGTTGTAAATATCGTTTTTCCAAACCGCATGATCCAGCTTTACGGTATCAAGGAACGATTGCGTCGCCGCAAGCTTGATAACGCTTTGCATGGATTGGGAAGAGTGAATCACATTCTCAACCGTACGATCGATTTGCTCAGAAGAAGACGCGATGTCCTCAGCGCTCTGCTGATTATTTTCTACCATATTTTTTATGGAATGAGTTTGATCGAGCACTTTACGCACAAGCTCTTCCACTTGTTCGCTGGCGGTGTGCGTTTTGCTGGCTAAATTTCTCACTTCGTCAGCCACGACCGCAAAGCCTCGACCTGCACTCCCCGCACGAGCGGCTTCAATTGCAGCATTAAGAGCCAATAAATTAGTTTGATCGGAAATTTCTTGGATACTGGATACCAACTGGCTGATGCCATTCGCCGTCTTATCTAGGACATTTGCAGCATCCATACTAGTGGTTGCCTGATCGTTAATGATACTTGCGCGTCGGCTTAAATTCTCAATCGCTGAACGTGTTTCAAGAATTAGATTATCGACTTCTTGTAGTTGAACTTGCTCCGCTAGAAGCGACTCGGCATTCTCTGCGAGGCCGCCCCGAATGTTATTCAGCATTTCACCGCCCTGTAGCTGATACGCTAGAAGCTCCCCACGGAAATCTTCGCTGGCGGTTTCGGACGTCTGGGTTTGCAGCTCATTAATAGTGGAGTTTAATTGGGCTACTTGTTCGGCATGTTTGGCTTGTTCTTGCGTTAGTTGGTGCTCTAGCTCGGCGATACGTTTTTTGTAAGAAGATGAAAACATTATACTGCGTGCTCCGTGAGGCGATCGGAAGTCTTAAAATGGATAGTAGTACAATGCAGACAAGGCTATAGGATGTCTGTATAGGTTTTGTTAAATCCTGATTAAAAGGCTTAACCTTGATCAAGGTTAAGCCTTTTAATCAAACAGGGACTAAATAATATTAAAAGAAAGTCCAGACCACGCTGTGTTCAGACCCCATGCTCCAAAGCAATACGACAATGGCGAGCATGAGCTCTAAAATCAGCACACCGATACCAAGCGTACCACTAGACAAGATGAAGCCTTCTTTATTGCTGATGCCTAAAAAGCTGGGGGTGCCCTTGTACAGTAGGTATCCCGTGTAAGCGACACCTATGACAAGTGCCAGCGTACAGAGCCAAATGATTGGATAAAGTGCAAACAAGCCGCTTAAAAACATTGGCGTTGCAATGTAACCCGCAAATACAATGCATTCAGCCCGGCTGGGGCGGTGAGAGTAATTGCGTGACAACACGTGAATGACTGAGCCCACTGCGGCGACGGCCGCTAAAATAACCGCATAAAACAATACGCCAAGCCCTAATGCGGTCATGGTCGAGAGTTGAACGGCTTCTTCCCCATCAAGAGTCCACCCTACCTGCGTCGTACCGATAAAACTACTCACCACTGGTATCGCTGCCAAAATCAAGACATGGTGCGCGTACATGTGACTAACCGATTCGTGCTCTTTATTGATCTCACGCCATTCTCGATCTGGATGATGGAGTAAACCCCAAACATGATTGATCATGGAAACCTCCTCGCTGCTATGTGCTTATGAGTGTTGGATTTCTGAACGTTACGTTATTGAATTCACTGACAGAGTCATCTTCAGTATAGATGCTTACGCAGCAAGCAGCGGATCCGATAATAATGATTTAGTCTAAGCAGAGGGTTTTTATAGAGTTAAAGAATAAACATAATAAGAGCACTAAGATGAGTGAGCTTTATAAAAGTGCAAGACCCTTCCAACAGGTCATCGCCAGATTGTCGTAATAAAAGACGACTTAAGATAAGGGCTAAAGTGCATTTAACAGACAAAAAAGGGCCACTCAATAATGAGTGGCCCTTTCGATGATTGGTGGAGATGGGGGGGAGTCGAATCTCTTGCTTAGCTCTAATAGTGGCTAATAATGAGCTATAGCCAGCGTTCTCAAGGGACTGTAAGAAGCCTAATAGCTCAGTAAGGCTCATAGATGTTCAATTTTGTAGTCATAATGTGGACGTTGAAAGTCTCTGTAACTTATTGTTTTATATATTCTTCAATGTCTAGCTGAGAAAGTAACATGCATGAAGCCGATTGTACTCACAGTGACGCAAAACGTAAATTTGATATTTTAGAGTTTGTACTTTTACCAGAGTGGAAAATAGAACGTTTCAGGTATCATTTGAAATGCCTTTCATGTGGAGGCGTAGCATTCTATCGTAAACAGAGTATTGACGGGAAAGACGCTTGCTTTGGCTCTCGCTATCATGCAACAGGATGTAATGCAGAAAGATCGTCAAGACACTTTACTATCGATGTAGCAAACTCGATTGAAGTAGACAAAGCAATAAAACAAACAAATGAGTTTATCCTTTCATTTAACGATTTCGAAGATGAAGAAAAGCTAAGTGACGAAGCTAGAGTCAAAAAAGTAATAAGTGAAAAGGCCACCACTGGAACCACTACAAAAACATCATCGTCATCAAAAAAGACTACGCTTTCTAGCTTGTCGCTTGACCGAATCCTTAGTAGCTTAATTAGAGGAAAGAGCCTTGTTGAGTCTGATGTGATAATTCGTATTGGTGATTTCCCATACAAGGCTAAAAACTTATTTGTCAACTTCGAAGACGCCCACCCCGAAAACAATGCAAAAGATGCAAAACCAAAAATGTATTGGGGAACAATATCTTTTGCAAATAAAGAGATTAGTTGGTTAAACCCTCAAGAATGCAAAAATATGGGAATACCTATAACCAAGTTTAGTGAGAAATTAATTAAAAAATACTCCATAAATGATAGGTGGGATTTACATGGAGCTGCAATTATATTATTTGGAAAATGCTATTGGAATAAAGATAAAGACAGAAAGATTATTGAAGTTTGGGATAATGATATAAATAAAATTTATTTATCAATGGCCACTGTGTAAGTCATATTGACGTAATAGCCTCACCCCCAGACCACTGCGTGGCAGGAGGTGAGGCTATTACGTCAAAGAACCATTGTCTTAATAAAAACCATAAGTTCTTTTTGAGAATTAACCTCGCTTTCTGATTTAAATAACCTACCTAGGAGTGGAAGGTTCATAAGAACTGGCACTCCCGTAACTGACCTTCGAGTCTCGTTAGATATCAATCCACCTAATGCTATGGTTTCCCCATTTATAACTCTTGCAACGGTTGAAATAGATCGTTTGTTAGTAACGATGTCTCTCGCCTGAGCATTGCTTGTTACGCTTGATGACTCTTGCGAGATCTTTAAGACAACTTCCCCTGAGGCTAGTACATGCGGTGTCACAGATAAACTTACCCCAACGTCTCGACGCTCGATAGATTGCGTTTGAACCCCTCCATCCGTTGTTTGAGTAGATACCAAAAATGGTACGTTCTGGCCTACCGATATATGGCCTAGCTCTCTATCCATTACTAGAATATTAGGTGTAGAAAGGATCTTGGTTTTTTCATTGGATACTAGTGCTGAAATCAAGCCTTTTAAGCTTCCCGCTGATCCTAAAGGGGCATACCCGCCTAATGTTAATGCGCTTAAAGTAGTTGATTGAGATGTATTCGTTGTCGCCTGAACCGAAAAGCCATTTTTGGATAAGGATGATTCAAGGTTGACTCCTAAGTCTTCTCTATCAGATACGTCCATTTCAAGGATAATGGCCTGTATCATGACTTGCTTAATGTCTAAATCAATTTGAGATACAAGGCCATCTAAGTTAGCAAGTTGAGCCTTAGTTGCTATGACCAGTAGCGAATTAGAGGCTACAAGAGGATCTACTGAATGCCTTGATACAATTACGCTTAAGTTTTCATTTTCTTGTGTACTGGTAGCATTTCCAGCTTTAGCCGAAGAAAGAATCATATTGAACAATGTCAGGGCTTTTGTGTTTCTAATATGCTTTAACGCATACACCTTGGCATCAAGAGCAGGTAAGTCAATTTGCGAGTTTGTATCGATGGATACGATTAAATCATTGCTCTTTTCTTGAACGCTGTAACCGTTTGCGGCCATTACTTTTTTAAACAAAGGGATAAGATCTTGATCATCTAACTTGCTTACATTGATTGATATATTACCTTCAACTGCTTTGCCTAAAATGATGTTTCTTTGTGTCTGTTCAGAAACCCAAGTAGCAAAGTCTGCAAGAGGTGATTGCTTGATAACAAAAGGGTCGAGCGGGTAAGCTTGGACAGTCGAACATAGCAGTAATACACTAATTACAATAAACCGAAACATAGTCGTCTCCCTTTGTGATTAGTGCTTCACAGTCACCACGTGATTTTACGGTGAAGCCTTTTTTTCTGAGTAATTCAGCCGTCTGTTTTTTGCCGTCAGTGTCGATAAATTGATAATTCGACAGCTGACCAGGGAAGTTAGCAAAGCCTGAAATAGACCACCCTGAAAATTGCTCTCTCAGTGGCTTAGTTGGCTCAACCATAACGGTTTCAGTTATTGGTTTTTCTTCTTTCTCTGAGGTGATTTCTAATAAGGCAAAGCAGGAAATCATGCCAAGTGCAAAAAAAGTAAGGCGTGACCATTTCCTAAAGTAAATCTTAGTAATACGCATAATGTTCCTTAATGTTTTTGGCACCGAGTAGCGGCCATGGGTGTAATAAGGGGGGAGTACAGAATAAACACCATTGGCATAATGGTCGGTAAACATCTGTTTGGTGTCATAGCTCGAATAAAGAGACACACCAACGGTTACCCAAGTGTCTACTTTTAATGCAGTAGGTGAATCGCCATAACGGACAATGCCTAGGTGCACTTTAGGAAGAGGAATCTTTCCTCCTGTTAGGATCTTAAAAATGGAACCTATAAAAGGAAGCGTTGCTCTATCTGTACGACGACAGTACACAACGTGTTCAGCTAAAGCTAAACGCGCTTGTTTATCGACAAGGCTTAGGTCTTGGATGATAAAGATAATGTCCCAACCTTTTTTACGAGCATGAAGAAGCCAATTTATGACGGCTTGACGGCCTTTATCTGCCCATGTTCTAGAGTTAAACCAAGTGCCACATTCATCTAATACCAAAAGACCGTTTAAGCTTTCGTCATAGCTTTTGTTGCCTACGCCAATCGCTTCTAAATCGAAAATTTCAGGCTTGTCAGGAACTCTATAAAGGCGAGTATTTTTTTTATTTCTGCCAAGCATGTTTTTTAAGTTAATGTCTAAATTAGTCGCCACAGGAAGACCTTTGTTTAACTTATCTCTAATACGACCAACAGAGACTAAACTTTTTCCTGCACCTAATTTTCCTGTCACGAAGTAAACTGCCATGTGCCTTCCCCTTAACGACTAGATGCGTAATATTCAATAAAACGGACTTGCCACAACCACACCCATTTGATGGTGTGAGCAGAGACAAGCACGGCTAAACAGATAGGGGCGTTATTTGGAACAATTAAACTCATTGCTTGAATGAACATTGGTGGAGCGACCAAGGCAATACTAGCTATAAGTGTTTTCAATAGAGCAATCATACCTATCGTGAGAGTAGCAATCGTTGCAATAACACCAAGCTGAGTGGCTGTGCGTGCTGTAAACCATTTGGCAAAGAAAGCGATGAAATTACCTAGCATAGTCGCAAAGAATGTCGCTAAGGCTGGTAGTCGTAAAAGTCCCCCCACAGACGAGACCAAAGAGAGCAGTAAATTAGACATAGTTAAGATCCTTCTTGTCTTGGCTGTGGGCTAGATATGATGATTCCTATGAGCTGTTGGATCGTATAGAACGCAAGCAAAAAGCCAAAAACAGCCTTGAACTTATCAGAGAAATCACAGGATAAAGTGAAGCTATATGGTTGAGACGGATTCCCAAAAATAAGAGGAATGCATTCTTGAGGTTGAGGAAGTACGTTCAAGATTGGATCGAATATACCCTCAATAACGCTGCTGTTTAGAGGGGATGCGCTTTCGATTGTGGATATTTCACTTTTTACTGAATCAAGAGCTTTTTCATTTTCATCATTGAAGACTCCCGTAAGTGTGTCCATGATATTTGTAATAAACCCGCTTGTAATACCGTGCTCACCTAAACAGCCATACGGATCAACATTAGGATCACATGACTTTAGGTTATCTAGTTTTGATGAGATGTCTGTTAATTGGCTCGAAATAATGCCATTACCAGATGAGACTGAATTATTTAATCCATTGACTGAATCCACAATGCCGCCAGTACCATCTGCGACAGCGCTTGATATGTCAGAAGAAGATTGGTCTATCGAATCGGAAATATTAGCCGAAGCTCCATCGACTGAGTCAATAATAGAAGAAGAGCCATTATCTGAAGAGTTGCTCTCATCTATAGCTGATTCAATACTAGATAAAGAAGTTTCTAAGCTTGATTGAACTGAATTAATGGCATCTATGGTTCGATCTGTATTAGATTCAGCAGAACTAATGCCATCTCGAACAGCTCTCTCAACATTACTAAAATCAGGCCTCAATTCTAAGCCAATCGCAGCAGCTAAGGCAGATGGATCGGAATCACCTGAACTGATAGGAGGTTCAGGGCTTTGAGGATCGTTGTATTCATTGCCGTCGGCATTGCCTCCATTGCTTGGATGATCTGGCGAGGCAGGGTCAATATCACCACAGGAATAATCCCAGTTATTTGGATCACGATAATTGAAAGAAAAAAGTGATGAAGTTGAAGAGCAATTTGCATTACTTATTGCATATTGATAGCAAGAGTCATAGTCTGCACAAACACCATTAGATACCGAACAATAAGCTCCCTCTTCTACATACTCACCATTATCACACTCTTTGGGTGTAGGCCTATCGCAATAATCTTGATAACCATAAACATTAGGGGGAAACCCATCAGAGCACATAGTAACTTCATTAGAAGTGCATGAACTGGTATTTATGTCGGATTGACAATCTTTTCTGGTGATATAAGTGGAATTGTACTCTTTACCAGACTCTCGATAAGTTATTAGCTTGTATTGTGTTTCAACAAGAGGAACAAGTGTGTAGCTAACACAATACGGCGAGCGGTAATCCCCCCGAAAATTAACAGCAGCCAAAAGTAGAATTTTCTCGTAATCTAAACGCAGGAGGTTCTGCATGAAAAAGTCACGTTATACCGACAGCCAGATTATGGCGATTTTGAAACAAGCTGA
>NZ_QKRA01000017.1 GCF_003362755.1 Marinomonas piezotolerans | reverse complement strand
CGCAGAATTGATCATTTACTAATCACAAACAAGCACTCATTAATCACTTAATAGCCAACCATTGGCAAAACAAACCGCTATCAAGGTTGCCAGACCTCTAACCCCCTCCCAACCTCCCCCTTGCTAAAGGGGAGGGGCCTAGTTTTGTAGATCTGAGATATCTCAGACCCCCTCCTCTTATTTAAGGGGGGGGGTTAGGGGGGGGCTTTACGCTCTAAAAACAAAAAGCCCGCTGCTTAGATAAGCAGCGGGCTTTTTGTTTTTAATCTCAATTAAGTATCAACCACCAACGTAACTTAGCATAACCCCAGCAGCTACAGCAGAACCAATTACGCCAGCAACGTTCGGCCCCATTGCATGCATGAGCAAAAAGTTTTGCTTATTAGCTTCAAGGCCTACTTTGTTCGCAACGCGAGCTGCCATGGGGACAGCCGACACACCTGCTGCACCAATCAAAGGGTTAATCTGGGACGATGACATTCGGTTCATGAGTTTCGCCATCAGTACTCCCGTAGCAGTACCAATAGAGAACGCTATCAAACCAAGAGACAAGATGCCGAGCGTTTCTATATTTAAAAACGCTTCTGCACTCAACTTTGAACCAACCCCTAAACCAAGGAAAATAGTCACTATATTGATTAATGCATTTTGTGCTGTATCACTCAAACGATCAACTACACCACATTCACGCATTAAGTTACCAAAACAGAACATTCCCAACAGAGGGGCTGCTGACGGCAAGAACATTGCCACCAATAAAGTCACAACTATCGGAAAAACAATCTTTTCGGTTTTCGATACGGGGCGCAGCTGCTCCATTTTTATAGAGCGCTCTTCGACAGAAGTAAGAGCTCGCATAATAGGTGGCTGAATGAGTGGCACCAATGCCATATATGAATACGCCGCTACAGCGATGGCCCCCAACAACTCCGGAGCCAATCGACTAGCAACAAATATCGCTGTTGGACCATCAGCTCCACCAATGATCCCGATGGCTGCCGCATCCGCTAAGGTGAAGTCCATTATCCCGCTTGCCCCAAGCAGTACTGCACCGATTACAGTTGCAAAAATACCAAACTGAGCCGCTGCACCTAACAGCAACGTTTTCGGATTCGCAAGCATCGGGCCAAAATCAGTCATTGCCCCCACACCCATGAATATCAACAACGGAAACAACCCTGTCTCAATACCACCATGATATATGTAGTACTGAAGTCCGCCCGGAGACACCATATGCCCCGTCGCGTCGTAAACAGGGGCAGCCATAAATCCCGCACCTGGAATATTGACCAAAATTGCACCTACACCGATAGGTAAAAGTAGCAATGGTTCAAACCCTTTTTTAATTGCTAAAAATATCAGCAACAACCCCACAATAATCATAACAGCCTGACCCAACTCCAGCTGATAGATACCTGTATCGTGGTATAGGTTTAATAATTTATGTTCCATTTTCTAAGTCACCTATTCGCTTATAGCTCTAGCAATGCTTGGCCAACTTGAACCGCATCACCTTCTTTGACATGAATAGCACCAACGGTACCCGCTTTTGGCGCAGAGATTTCAGTCTCCATTTTCATCGCCTCCATAATCATGACCGTTTCACCCTCGTCTACCTGCTGGCCAGGAGAAACCAAAACCTTGAAAATATTTCCAGCCAATGGCGCCGGAACATTTTCTCCTGAACTTGCCTTAGTGGGCGCAGGGGCTGGGGCAGCAGAACCACTTGATGGCTGAATTGCTTCCACATCACCACCTTCACTAACCTGAACCACATAGTTCTGACCAGAGACCGTTACTGTATATACAGCTGGACCCTCTGGCGTATTACTAGATTCAGGTTTATTGGCGTCTTCCAAAGTCGGAGCTGGCTCAAAGGCAGAAGCGTCACCGCGATTTTGTAGAAATTTCAAACCAATTTGTGGAAACAAGGCATAAGTAAGCACATCATCAATCTCATCAGACGACAACGTGATCCCCTTCTCTTGCGCCAGCTCTTTCAGCTCTCCCGCTAATTTGTCCATTTCGGGCTCAAGTAGGTCAGCAGGACGGCAAGTAATGGGATCAGCACCATTAAGGACTCGGGTCTGAAGATCTTTATCAAATTCTGCTGGAGCCGCACCGTATTCACCTTTTAGAACACCTGCAGTTTCTTTCGAAATAGACTTGTATCGCTCACCAGTCAGCACATTCAGAACAGCCTGTGTGCCGACAATTTGTGACGTAGGAGTGACCAGCGGAATCATGCCCAAATCTTTGCGGACACGTGGAATTTCTTCAAGCACTGCATCAAACTTGTCTGCCGCCCCCTGCTCACGTAATTGATTCTCCATATTGGTCAACATACCACCAGGCACCTGAGCAATCAGGATACGGGAGTCTGTACCGCGAAGAGAGCCTTCAAACTTACTGTATTTTTTACGGACCGTTCTAAAGTAAGAAGCAATCTCTTCGAGCTTTTCTAGATCAAGCCCAGTATCACGATCCGTACCTTGCAACGCCGCAACCACGGATTCTGTCGCTGAGTGTCCATATGTCATGGACATAGAGGAGATCGCTGTATCAACACGGTCGATACCAGCCTCAACCGCTTTTAGTATTGTCATGTCAGATAAGCCAGAGGTTGCGTGCGCATGCAGCTGAACCTCTAAGTCTGTTTGCTCTTTTAGCTTACCCACAAGCTCAAACGCATCATAAGGAGTCAGAATGCCAGACATATCTTTGATGGCGATAGAGTCCGCCCCCATATCCTCCAATGTCTTAGCGTAATCCACCCAATTTTTTAACGTATGCACGTGACTCTTTGTGTAAGAAATGGTCCCCTGAGCATGTTTACCTTCCGCTTTAACTACCTTAATTGCAGTCTCTAAGTTACGGGGGTCATTCATTGCATCAAAAATCCGGAATACATCGACACCATTCTTTGCAGCGCGCTCAACAAACTTTGTCACCACGTCGTCTGCATAATGACGATATCCCAAAAGGTTCTGGCCACGCAGCAGCATTTGCTGTGGCGTATTTGGCATCGCTTTCTTCAGCTCTCGGATACGATCCCAAGGATCCTCTCCAATAAAACGAATACATGAATCAAACGTCGCTCCACCCCAAGACTCCAAAGACCAAAAACCAATTTGATCTAGCTTTTCAGCAATAGGGAGCATATCGTCTATACGCATACGCGTTGCAAAAAGTGATTGATGAGCATCTCTTAAAACGACATCCGTGATGCCTAGAGGTTGTTTGTTTGACATGTTATGGCCTCAAGTCGTTAGCTAAAATTAGCGGTTGCGGTGTTGGTGGATAGCGGCTGTTATCGCTGCAGCAATATTAGGATCAACGGCTGCCGGCCCGTTTGCAGGTGCACGCTGGGGCTTTTTCGTGGCAGGCATGACTTCTGGAAAATAGTGTGTCAGGAGCTTCGACATATATGTCGTAGCAAAGATCAAGATGCCTAGGAACAGAAATACGAATCCCATTCCCAACATCATTAAACCTAAACCATCATTAATTAAGTTATTCATAGCACTTTCCATTAAAATCTGAGTAAATCAGAACGTGTCCACATCAGACCGTTGATAACAACTATATGCACAATCGGTCCGTAAAGTGTGACTATTTGTACCACAATACCATAACAGTTTCATATTTTTTTTGCAGAACAGTTAACGACGTGAATTTAGATCAAACATCAGTAAACACCTTTTCCGACATTGTACTCGCCGTTGCACCGATGGAAGGAGTCATGGATCACACTATGAGATCTTTGTTATCTCAAATTGGGGGCATGAACTACCTTGTATCCGAATTTGTTAGAGTTAGCCAACAGGCCGTTTCTAGTGCTGCACTTAAGAAGCTCGTTCCCGAGCTAAACCATAACGCTAAAACAACCGAGGGATGTCCAGTTCATATTCAGCTTTTAGGCTCTAACCCAGAGATAATGGGAGAAACGGCATACAATGCTGTCTGTGCGGGCGCATCCCATATAGATATTAACTTCGGATGCCCAGCAAAACGTGTTAATGGTCATGGTGGAGGCTCATTTTTACTACAGAGCCCTAACACACTCTTTGAAATCGTCGATAACATTCGTACCGCCATCCCCTCTAACATTCCACTGTCAGCAAAGATACGCTTAGGGTTTATGGATGAGTCTCTGTTTTTTCAAAACTTAGAGGCCATAGAAAAAGGAGGGGCCAATGCGCTCACCATACATGGCAGAACCAAAAAAGACGGCTATGGCCCACCTGCAAGATGGGAAAAGATAAAGCAAGCGAAGTCGAACTCTAACATGACAATCATTGCCAACGGCGACATTAGGAGCCAAGAGTCACTAACGGCATGCGTGGCAGCAACCCATTGCAAAGACTTTATGATTGGACGTGGGAGCCTGAGCAACCCATTTATTTTTCGTGAATTAAAGGAAGGCAACGCTGGTAGTGAAACCGAACTGCTGGATCTGATTGAGAACTATATCGACACGCTACTACTTAATTACGATGAATTTGCGACGCTAGGAAGAATTAAGCAATGGTGTGCCCATCTGCGCCAAAGCTGGCCCTGCATCGCAAATCAGCTAAAAACGATCAGACAAACCCAATCAACATCAGAGCTTAAGACACTATTCGCTGAGATGAAAATATACAATGAAGCACACTAGAGGAGCTCTCTAATAACACTGAGCAGAGAAAGAAATAGATATGAGAAACTACAGGAAGTGAAGTAATGGTGCATCCGGGAGGATTCGAACCTCCGACCGCTCGGTTCGTAGCCGAGTACTCTATCCAGCTGAGCTACGGATGCGCAACTACTTGTAAAACATGACTACTATCTAGATGGTGCATCCGGGAGGATTCGAACCTCCGACCGCTCGGTTCGTAGCCGAGTACTCTATCCAGCTGAGCTACGGATGCAAAAATCTAAATATTACGACAGAAGAAGGATAGTTCTAAACATCGTCACGCTTGTTACCATTCAACAAGATGGTGCATCCGGGAGGATTCGAACCTCCGACCGCTCGGTTCGTAGCCGAGTACTCTATCCAGCTGAGCTACGGATGCATAAAATGGCGGAGAGTGAGGGATTCGAACCCTCGATGAGTTTCACCCCATACTCCCTTAGCAGGGGAGCGCCTTCGGCCACTCGGCCAACTCTCCGTAACAAGTGCGGCGTATTATAGAGACACCAACTGGTTTGTAAACCCCTTTTTTTAAAAAAAGTTAATCTTCTGTTTGATCATCTTGTTCTTTTTGAATACGAAGGTAAATTTCTTCACGATGAACAGATACATCTTTAGGTGCATTGATACCAATACGAACCTGATTTCCTTTAACACCTAATACTGTGACAGACACTTCATCACCAACCATTAAGGTTTCACCAACACGACGAGTTAAAATTAGCATAGCACTTCTCCATAATATCCTTGTAAGACACAGGAAATCCCTTACACGTTTGTAGGGATTTCCTTACAAGTGAATTGTAGCTCCTCTCAAACTCTGAATCCAGCGAACCAAGGATGTAACTTGTATCAAAGTGTTAAACTTCGCTAATCCCTGCATCTGGATCGTTAAGTTTGAATGCTGAATGTAGAGCTCTTACCGCAAGCTCCATATACTTCTCATCAATTATTACAGAGACTTTGATCTCAGATGTGGAGATAAGTTGAATATTTATAGATTCATTTGCCAAAGCCGTAAACATCGAACTTGCGACTCCTGCATGTGAACGCATCCCTACACCAACAATCGACACCTTCGCAATTTTGTCATCTGTAATGACTTCTTTTGCACTCAGGTCATCCGCTACCTGCTTCAGAACAGCGGTTGCCTTATCGTAGTCATTTCGATGCACCGTAAACGTAAAATCCGTTGTGCCATCCACAGAGACGTTCTGGACAATCATATCCACTTCGATGTTCGCATCACTGACTGGGGCTAAAATTTTAGATGCCACACCTGGTATATCAGGTACGCCTTTCAACGTTAGTTTGGCCTCATCGCGATTAAAGGCAATTCCAGAAACAGCTGGCTGCTCCATATTTTGATCTCCATCAGTAGTAATAAGGGTACCTTCACCTTCAACGAAGCTAGAAAGAACACGCAGGGGAACTTGATATTTACCAGCAAACTCAACCGAACGTATTTGCAAAACTTTCGAACCGAGACTTGCCATCTCCAGCATTTCTTCAAAAGTGATTTTTTCTAGACGGCGAGCACTATCGACCACTCTAGGGTCTGTCGTATACACACCATCAACATCAGTGTAAATTTGACATTCATCCGCTTTTAATGCGGCAGCAAGTGCCACGCCAGTCGTATCTGATCCTCCACGTCCTAGAGTCGTAATGTTCCCTAATTCGTCTGCGCCTTGAAACCCAGCCACAACAAGAACTTTACCGGAGGCCAGATCTGATTCCATTGCATCGGTGTCAATCTTCTCTATTCTCGCTTTCCCATGAGCATCATCTGTTGTAATTCGCACTTGGCTGCCAGTATACGATTTAGCAGATAAGCCACGCTTCATAAGCGCCATACTCAGCAAGGCGATCGTTACTTGCTCACCTGTAGAAAGCAGCACATCCATCTCTCGAGCATCAGGAGTAGCTTGTATACTTTTAGCCAACTCAATCAAGCGATTGGTCTCACCGCTCATTGCTGATACAACGACAACAATGTCGTCACCTTGCTGTTTGTGCTTTAGCACTCTATCCGCTACCGCTTCAATACGCTCCACTGAGCCTACTGAAGTGCCGCCATATTTTTGAACTAACAATGCCATTTTCTATGCTTCCACTAAAAAGCGCCCCGGAGGGCGCACAATTACTATACTCTCTCGTTCACCCAATCTGGGACGATAGCCAGCACTTCTGCGACCCCTTCAGGTTTGCTGCCACCCGCTTGCGCCATATCTGGACGCCCACCTCCACGACCGTCGACATACGGAGCGGCCATTTTGATTAGATCCCCAGCTTTTACTTTAGAGGTGAGCTCTTTGGTCACCCCTGCAATCAAGCTAACTTTACCGTCATTGACGGCTGCCAATAGAATGACAGCAGACTCAAGCTTACTTTTAAGCCGATCCAACAAATCTCTCAAGCCTTTTGGATCTTCGATCTCCACTTGAGCCACCAATAGTTTACCGCCATTGATGTCAGTTGCTTGAGACGACAGATCGGCACCCGCTTGAGCAGCTAGCTTAGCTTTCAGCACATCAATTTCTTTCTGCATTGAGCGTGCCTGATCATTCAAGCCCGCCACTTTATCAAACGCGGCTTCTTTACTGGATTTAAAAAGACTAGCTATCTTCGAAAGCGAAACTTCTGTTTGACGCGTAGCATCAATTGCAGCCTTGCCTGTAAGCGCCTCAATACGACGGACCCCCGCAGCGATACCACTTTCTTGGACGATTTTAAACAAACCGATATCTCCAGTACGCTTAACATGGGTCCCCCCACACAACTCAATGGAATAGTCCGCTCCCATCGTCAAAACACGCACTTGGCTGTCATACTTTTCACCAAACAACGCATGTGCACCTTTAGCCTTGGCTGCCTCGATGTCCATCACTTCAGTAACAGTTTCGTGATTCAGGCGAACTTGCTCGTTGACCATATCTTCAACTTGTTCTAGCTCTGCTGCCGTTAAGCCTTCAAAGTGAGAAAAATCAAAACGTAGACGCTCCGAATTGACCAACGATCCCTTTTGCAAAACATGATCACCTAATACACGACGCAACGCTTCATGAAGCAAATGCGTTGCCGAATGGTTTAGCGCTGTAGCATTACGAAGCGAGCGGTCAACTTCAGTTGTCACAACATCACCGAGATTCAGCGTACCTTCGCGAACTTCTACATGATGTAAATGCACTTTGCCTTGTTTAGTGGTGTTAGTTACTTTTACAGCAGCAGGCCCACGAAGCCACCCTTGATCACCGACCTGACCGCCAGACTCGCCGTAAAACGGAGTTTCTGCCAACACAACTAACCCTTTTTGGCCTTGTGACAATGACGTCACGGTGTCTCCATCAACCAAAATTTGTTCGACTGGGCTTTGCCCTTCAAGGTAGGAATAACCTGTGAACTCTGTCTGACCATCAACACTAATTGAGTTTGACATATCCATACTGAAGTTACTGGCCGAACGCGCACGGGCTCTCTGCTCATTCATAGCCGCTTCAAAACCAGCTTCGTCAATATCAAGGCCAGCCTCGCGTGCAACATCATTCGTCAAATCCGCAGGGAAACCATAGGTATCGTAAAGCTTAAAGATTGTTTCACCTGGAATGACTTTACTGTCACCTAGGTCAGATATCGCCTCCTCAAGAATACGCATCCCTTGATCTAGAGTTTTAGCAAACTGCTCCTCTTCTTTTAGCAAAATAGAGGCAACACGGTCTTTCAACTTGCGTAGCTCAGGGTACGCATCGCCCATTTCGACATCCAGCGCTTCCACTAACTTGTGGAAGAATACTTGCTTTTGACCAAGCTTATTGCCATGACGAACTGCACGACGAATAATCCGACGCAAAACGTAGCCTCGACCTTCATTGGATGGCACTACACCATCGACGATCATAAATGAACAAGAACGTATATGATCAGCAATCACTCGCAGCGATTGAGAAGACAAATCATCTGTGCCGACTACTTGCGCGGTGGCCTTGATAAGGTTTTGAAAAAGGTCAATTTCATAGTTGCTATGAACACCTTGCAAGATTGCAGCGATGCGCTCTAACCCCATACCCGTGTCGACTGACGGTTTGGGTAAATTAGCCATATCACCATTTGCAGAGCGGTTGTACTGCATAAAGACCACGTTCCATATTTCTATGAAGCGATCACCATCTTCCTCGGGAGACCCTGGAGGCCCGCCCCATATATGCTCGCCATGATCATAAAAAACTTCAGTGCAAGGACCACAAGGCCCCGTATCACCCATTGCCCAAAAATTGTCTGACGCGTATCGAGACCCTTTGTTATCGCCAATACGAATAATTTTCTCCTCTGGAAGACCAATTTCATTCTTCCAGATCGCGTAAGCCTCATCATCTTCTGCGTAGACCGTGACAAGCAATTTGTCTTTTGGTAGGCCCAATACTTCCGTCAAGAACTCCCAAGCATAACCAATCGCTTCTTGTTTAAAGTAATCACCAAAACTGAAGTTACCCAACATCTCGAAAAAAGTGTGGTGGCGAGCCGTATATCCCACATTCTCTAGATCATTGTGCTTCCCACCTGCACGGACGCAACGTTGAGACGTGGTAGCACGGCTATATGGGCGCTGATCAGCCCCTAAAAATACGTCCTTAAATTGGACCATTCCGGCATTAGTAAACAATAATGTAGGATCATTACTCGGGATAAGCGAGCTAGATTCCACTACTTGGTGCTGCTTGCTTTCGAAGAAAGACAAAAATGACTGGCGTAACTCAGAACTCTTCATAATAGGATGAGACTCTATTTCTAAATATCAGGCGAATTAGGATTGCGATAAACCTCGCTCAACGAGGCTTACTATGGCAATTAAAAGATAGAAAATAGTACACGGAAAGGACAGGTAGGATCAAAACCTAAACAACAGATTTTAAGGATATTTTTTATCTGAGACTCGTTTAGTGAGCACCACCCGAGTCTCAGAAGTCAAAAGGCTTCAATTAGGCTCAGTAAAATAAACAAAGTTAGGCCGCGTTGTCATACGCGTCACCAGCTCATAACCTATGGTATTTGACCAGTGAGCAACCTCTTCAACGGGTAACCCCTCACCCCAAAGCACCACTTCATCCCCCATTTTTAACGAAGCACTATCTGAGGATAAGCGAGCCGTGATCATATCCATCGATACTCGACCTGCCAATTCCCCAGAACAACCAGCGATCAAAACAGGCGTCCCAGAAGCAGCATTTCGAGGGTAACCATCACCATAACCAGCAGCAATGGTAGCCAATCGATGGGCATGCTCAGCTTGATAATCAAACCCATACCCGACTCGATCACCAGCATTGAGCTCTCGCACTGAAATCACTTTCGAACGCAGTGTCATAGCTGGTGTGAGCCCCAATTCAGCGCCACTAATCTCAGCAAATGGCGAAATCCCATACATCATGATCCCAGGCCTGATCCAACCGCCCTCAGGAACACTCCATTTCATGATCGCAGCAGAATTCGCGACACTAGACTTGATATCCCCAATTTTTTGTCTCGTTTGTTCAAACAATGCCAACTGATTCAATGTCGCCAAATCAGATAAGTCATCAGCGCAAGCAAAATGCGTCATCAACAGCACTTCCTCGACTTTTCCTGACTCCCTAAGCGCTTCCACATATTCACTGGCAGTATCTTGATTCACGCCTAAGCGGTGCATCCCAGTATCCAGTTTTACGAATACTTTCTCTATTTCTAAATTGCTCTTTAGGAAACTATGAAGCTGTCGCTCATTTTCAATAGTCACCCAAAATCGATACTGCTCACACTGTGTCCACTCCGCGTCCTCAAACACGCCTTCGAGAAGCAAAATGGGCGACTCAATACCCTCTTCTCTCAGTGCGACAGCTTCCTCGATCGACGCAACCGCAAATGCGTCGACGTCTTTATCCATATGTTTGGCAACAGGTATTGCCCCGTGCCCGTAAGCATTACTCTTTACAACAGCAAACGCTTTACATGTTGGGTGTAGCTGCTTTGCATAATGATAATTGGATAGAATCGCGTCCAAATTGACGGTCGCAGTTAATGGCCTAGACATTTACACCCTCATTTTTGATAACGTTGAACAGCTAGATTGGTCGCATCAATCGCTGTCTGTTCACCTAACATGATATCAGTTATTAACGCCGCAGACCCGCAACTCATCGTCCAGCCAAGCGTTCCGTGCCCAGTATTGAGATATAACCCTTCAATACCTGTCGCACCAACTATGGGGGTTCCGTCTGGTGTCATAGGGCGCAATCCAGTCCAAAATTCTGCTTCTGACAAATCTCCTGCTTGAGGAAACACATCACCCACAACATACGAAATTGTATCTGTACGTGCTTTTGGCATACTAAGATTAAACCCTGAAAGCTCTGCCGTTCCTGCCGCCCGAACTCGATCACCCAATCGCGTAATGGCAACTTTATATGTTTCATCCATCACTGTAGATGTTGGTGCATAATCATTATTCGATATAGGAACGGTTAATGAATATCCTTTCACAGGATATATAGGCACACTTATTCCTGCCTCTTTGAGCATCTCCTTTGAGTAACTCCCTAAGCACATGAGTACCTGATCACATTCGATAATACTTTTATCTGTGCTGACACCTCGAACTTTCTTTTGATCAACCAACAGCTGCTGAATCGATGTACTAAACTGAAACTCTACATTGAGCTTATCGCACTCGCTCTTAAGCGCCTCACAAAATTTGTGGCAGTCACCCGTCTCATCTCCCGTTAAACGCAACGCACCTTTAAATTTATGAATAACAGGCGCCAAACCTGGCTCTACTTTTAAAATCGCCTCAGGTGTCAACACTTCGTGAGGCACTCCCAACGCTTTCAAAACAGAGATATCTTTGATCGCACCATCAACCTGCTCATTACTTCGAAATAATTGGGTGAGGCCTTTTTGATTGTCATCATATCGAATACCGATTTCGCTTCTTAGCTCTATAAAGCAATCTCTACTGTACTCTGCCAATGCCATCATTCGAGACTTGTTAACGCTGTACTTTTGGCTTGTACAGTTCCTCAACATCTGAGACATCCAAACCACTTTATTGAGCTCAGGTTCTGGGCTGATCTTAAGTGGTGCGCGCTTTTGAGTTAGCCATTTAAGCGCTTTCAGCGGTATTCCAGGTGCCGCCCAAGGCGCTGAATAGCCAGGAGAAATCTGCCCAGCATTTGCAAAACTAGCCTCCAGTGCGACTCCCGGCTGACGATCCACAACCGTTACCGCCATACCGCGCTTAGCCAAATAATATGCAGCGGTCAAACCAACGACGCCCGCACCTAACACGCACACTTTCATAACACCCCCTGAAATAGTTTTATTCACTATTATTTCAAAAGATATTAAGGATTTCCCACTATTTATATAAACCAATATAGTTTTTTATTTTTATAAAATGCACAAATAAAGAATTTATAACAACATGATCGCAGTAATACTTTCAGTTATAATTATTTTTTGACTTTATTAGAATTTAAGACAATGCAGGACTGCTATAACAGCGCACTTTGGATCTTAGGTGCACGCGAACACTCGGAAAAAGAACTCCGCGACAAGCTAGCTCGAAAAGGTTTTTCTGAAACTGAAATTCATGACGCCATCGTCCGACTATTAGAATACAACTACCTCAGTGATGAACGCTTTGCGTCTTCGTTTGCCCGCAGCCGCGCCTCCAAACCATTAGGTAAACAAAGAATTCTCAATGAATTACGTATGAAAGGGATTAATGATGATGCCGCTAAAAAGGCAGTTGACGAACTTGACGCTGATTGGTTTGAATTAGCATTGCAGCTTAAGCAGAAAAAATTTGGAATAGCGGTGACCAACGACTACAAAGAAAAATCTAAGCAGACTCGCTATCTGGTGTACAGAGGCTTTTCTTTCGATGAGGTAAAATACGCCATCGAACACACTGAACTGGGCAGTTAAGACATGAGTGAATTCAAGTAACGCTCTTCCATGTTTACGTAATTCGATTGAACAGTTTCAATCTTGGCATCTAAATCCTCGATTTTGCTCTGTAGTGCAGCGATATCTTGAAGGTCTCCTTCCCCTTGTTTCAGCTCTTCCATTAAACGAGCCTTTTCCTCAGTCAATTCATGGTTAATTTCTTTGAGATTTTCTATCTCCTCTAGTTCATTTGAAGACAATGACAACTCACCCCCTTCATCTCTTACCTGCTCTATTCGGGCCAGCAACTCGTCATGTTCATGCTTTGCTTTGTCCAAATCACGCTCAAGCACATTGACGTACAATTCAGATTCATCAACAAGAGCTTTAAGCGACATGAGTTTTTCTGACTGCTGCTCTTCAAATTCTGTGTATTCACCTGTTAAAGGCACTTTATCAATAAACTGAGCAATGACGTCCACAGAACTTTGCTCACGATTAATAGCCTCTTGAGCCGTTATCGTAACGGAGTTCTTACCCAACTTGAGCTGCTCATCTTTGAGGCGCAGCTCCTCATCACGTTTGCGCACATCGATGTTAAGGTTATATTTGATTGTCTGAAGACTGTCTAACTGGCTTTCTAACAACTTAATTACTTTATTACTTTCTAATAAACTCTTTTCATATCGTACAAAAGCGATGTCGTACTCTGTTAAGGTATTCTGATTCTTGCCCTTACCTGAACTACGCTTTTCTTTAATACGCGCTTTTAATTCTTTAATCGCTTCAGCTCTATAGTCTGCCAAATATTGCAGCTCAGCTACCTTATCGTCCAACTCAGTTCTCATTGGCGCTAAGAACGCATCTGAAGAAGCCTCACCCAAAAGGTCAGACAAAGCTTTCAAATAATTTTCATCAGACTGATCATCTGTATGACCTTTAGCGCGTTCGCCTAATTCGTACATCGCTGCAAGCTCTGCTCGAACTTCCGCCAACTCCTTGTCTACATTAGCTTCAGCGGCCAGTTTGACTTGTTGTTTATCCAATTTCAGGTTCAACTCTGCGGTTTTATTCATTTGCTCGAACGCTCTGTCGCCCGTCTTCTGAATAACCAAATTGATCTTTTTCAACAGATCATTACTCACTGACAACTGCTTTAACAATGCATCAATTTCTTGCGCATGACGCAAACGATTCAATACAAACTCAAATCGCTCCAGATAAGATGATGCTTCATATTCATTTTGTGCAATGAGCTCACGTTCAATGGTTAAAAATGTCTGCCAACACTGTAACGCCAAATCCTCTTCACCTAGTGATTCCCGATCATTAAGCAATCTCGTACATATGGCGATTTGATGATCGATCAATTCTACCCAAGCATTTTCTGATGTTTCAGATTGAACATCATCTTCGACACCAACGGCATCTTCATTTGCCAACTCTTCCTGCTCTTTCGAGTCACTCTCGGCCTCTGGAGTCATCCCTTTCCGTACTCGAAAATACCATCCTATTGTCACCACAAAAGCAACTACAGATAAGAGCAACAAAGCTATTAATCCCTGTAAAAACGTCATTGATCGATAGACACCTTTTGCAGTTTATCGTTAATTTAGTCTAAGAATAGTTGCTTAGATTTTTAGACTCCAGTACCCCTTACTCTTTTTAACATTGCCACAACGAAAAAAGGCAGCTTAAAAGCTGCCTTTCAACGTACATTTAAAACTCAACTACAGGTCAAGCTCTGCACTCTCTGCTTGAGCTGCCTCTTCAGTCTCTTCTTTAACTGCTTTCTTCACCAATAAGGTATCACGTATTTTCTGTTCTACTTCTCGGGCAATCTCAGGATTATCAGCTAAATACTGTGCTGCATTAGCTTTACCTTGACCTATTTTGCTACCGTTGTAGGCATACCAAGCTCCAGACTTATCCACAAACCCTTGTTTGACACCTAAGTCAATGATTTCACCCATACGATAAATACCCGCACCGTACATGATTTGGAACTCAGCTTGTTTAAATGGCGGCGCAATCTTGTTTTTAACAACCTTTACGCGCGTTTCATTACCAATTACTTCGTCTCCTTGCTTGACCGAGCCAATACGACGAATATCCAAACGCACAGAACTATAAAACTTAAGCGCATTACCCCCCGTCGTTGTTTCTGGAGATCCAAACATTACACCGATTTTCATACGAATTTGGTTAATGAATACCACGAGACAGTTAGCATGCTTAATAGAGCCCGTCAGTTTACGCATCGCTTGAGACAATAGTCGCGCCTGAACGCCAACGGAAGAATCTCCCATCTCACCTTCAATCTCAGACTTAGGCACCAATGCTGCAACCGAGTCAACAATGATGACATCAACGCTATTTGAGCGAACTAACATGTCACAGATTTCAAGTGCTTGCTCACCTGTATCAGGTTGAGAAACAAGTAGGTCTCCAATATTGACACCCAGCTTTTCTGCGTAGGCAGGATCCAGCGCGTGCTCAGCATCAATAAACGCACAGGTTTTACCTTGCTTTTGCGCTTCTGCAATAACGCTTAGCGTTAAGGTCGTTTTACCAGAAGACTCAGGCCCGTAAATTTCACAGATACGACCATATGGCAAACCACCTGCACCTAGGGCGATATCAAGCCCTAAGGATCCAGTTGAAACGGTGTCTATGTCGAGTTTTGCACCTTCACCCATCTTCATGATGGCGCCTTTGCCAAACTGACGCTCGATTTGAGAAAGCGCTGCGTCTAGCGCTTTTTTCTTGTTGTCTGCTGTAGATGCCATATCTAAACCTTAGTGAATCTGTCTGTTAAATTAAACTTAGGGTAATGTAACGCGTTTTAAAAACGCACTCAAGAAAATACTGTATAAAAACACATGCTTTTCAATAGATTTAAGACAATACACCTTCGAGCGCCCGTATCACGGTAGCTTGGCGAATGGCATGTCGATCTCCTGAGAATTGACAACGCTCTACGATAGGCTCCCTGCCGCGCCATTGCCAACCAATATAAACGCATCCGACTGGTTTCGCTTTTGACCCGCCACCAGGTCCAGCCACCCCACTCACCGCGACGGCTACGTCTCCCCCCAATCTAAGCGCCCCAGCACACATCTCTGCTATGGTTTCAGCACTGACTGCACCGTAAGTTGCTAACGTACTAGACGAAACCCCTAAACCTTTCTCTTTTGCAGAATTATCGTAGCTAATGACGCCTCCGAAGAACCAATTGGAGCTTCCCGCTCTCTCAGTGCAATACCCACCAATCAATCCGCCAGTACACGATTCAGCCGTGACAAGCATTTTGCCTTGAGATTCCAGAAAATCCGCCACCTCTGATACTAATTTTTCAATGATCGCTTCGCTCAAGCGTACCTCCCTTAAATATAAGCCGAATATGCCTTAGAATATCCGCCCTGATTCATCCACACAACGCGAGCTACTGCATGAGTTCACAAGATAAAGACAATCATACTCCAATGATGCGCCAATACTTTGGCCTCAAATCACAGCACCCTAATCAAATGCTGTTTTACCGTATGGGGGATTTCTATGAATTGTTTTACGATGACGCCAAGCGTGCAGCAGAACTGTTAGACATTACCCTGACTGCCCGCGGCCATTCTGGCGGCAAACCGATCCCTATGGCTGGTATCCCTTTTCATGCTGCGGAAAACTACATTGCTAGATTGGTTCGTATGGGCGAGTCTGTTGTCATAGCGGAACAAACTGGCGACCCGGCGACAAGCAAAGGCCCAGTTGAACGACAAGTCGCGCGTATTGTCACACCCGGTACAATCAGTGATGAAGCTTTTTTAGAAGAAAAACGAGAGAATCTATTACTTTCCATTGCCCATCTTCAACGTAAAGGTCTTGATATTTTTGGCTTTTCCTATTTGGACATGGCTAGCGGCCGATTTTGTGTATTTGAAGTTGACGGCTATGAAGCTCTTACCAGCGAATTACAGCGCTTGACTCCAAAAGAAGTGCTCATATCTGAGGATTTCCCAGCAAGAGATGCGATTACACTGGAACGTGGTGTGAGTGAGTTGGGCCCGTGGCATTTTGATTATGAGTCCAGCTACCGCCAGCTAATCCAACAGTTTAATACAAAAGATCTATCTGGTTTTGGCTGCGAAGCGATGAGTGCGGCGATTTCATCAGCCGGCGCATTGCTACAATATGCGAAAGACACACAGCGCTCAGCACTGCCCCATATACAATCCATCAGTGCAGAACAGAGAGATCACTCCGTCCTAATTGATGGCGCCACACGACGCAATCTAGAAATCGACCAAAACCTAAATGGTACGACGACAAACACATTGATGAGTGTCATGGACAGTTGCGCTACCCCCATGGGATCTCGTCTGTTAAAGCGTTGGCTGCACACTCCCATCAGAGATCTAGGTGAAATCAGCGCACGCCAATCAGCCGTTGCATCGCTAAAAGAGGATTTTCTTTTTGAAGCGCTTCATGACTCGATTAAGAAAATCGGCGACTTAGAGCGTATTTTGTCGCGCATAGCCCTTCGCTCCGCACGACCCCGTGATTTATTACGCTTAAGAATCGCACTGGAAGCAATGCCAACGATCCGGAAACAATTGGATGAGATTCAAAGCTGCGAGCGCTTAACTCAGCTAAAAGAGCGCCTTGTTGAGTTGCCAGACCTTACCGATGAATTAACACGTGCACTCGTTGAAAACCCACCAGCTGTTGTACGTGATGGTGGAGTTATTGCGCAAGGTTACGATAAGGAACTTGATGAACTCACATCACTCTCTACTAATGCCACCGATTACCTTGCAGAAATGGAGCGACGAGAGAAAGAGCGCACAGGCATATCTTCATTAAAAGTTGGTTATAATCGTGTGCACGGCTATTACATAGAAATTAGCCGCCTACACTCAGACCAAGCACCAGCGGAATACATTCGCAGACAAACACTAAAAAATGCAGAACGGTTTATCACACCTGAGCTCAAAGAGTTTGAAGACAAAGCTTTAAGCGCAAAATCAAAAGCGCTTGCGCGAGAAAAGCAACTCTATGAAGCATTATTGGATAAGTTGAACCTTGAACTGATTCCATTACAAACTGGCAGCCAATCGGTCGCTCAGTTGGATGTTTTACATTGTTTTGCGGAGCGTGCCAATCGATTGAGCTTTTGCCGTCCAGAGCTACACACACAAGGGGGCATTGAGATTCAAGCAGGGCGTCATCCTGTTGTCGAGTCAGTGATCACTGATCCTTTCATTCCAAATGACCTCTCATTAGGAGAAGATCGAAGCCTACTTATGATTACTGGCCCCAATATGGGGGGTAAATCGACCTATATGCGCCAAATCGCCATCATAACGCTATTGGCTCATACAGGAAGTTTTGTTCCTGCTGAATCTGCCTCGATTTCTGTGGTAGACCGCATATTCACTCGGATGGGATCATCAGATGACCTTGCTGGTGGTCGCTCTACCTTTATGGTGGAAATGACAGAAACCGCAAATATTCTCAATAACGCAACCCGTGATAGCTTAGTTCTGATGGATGAAGTCGGCCGAGGAACAAGTACATTCGATGGCCTATCTCTTGCGTGGTCCGCCGTCGAGTATTTGGCAAACCGACTTGGTAGCTATGTTCTATTCGCTACCCATTATTTTGAGTTAACAACCTTAGCTGACCAGCTCCCTAACGCTGCCAATGTCCACTTAACCGCCACAGAGTATGAAGACGAGATTGTTTTTATGCATCAAGTGCATGAAGGCCCTGCTAGCCAATCCTATGGATTACAAGTAGCACAATTAGCAGGTGTGCCCAAAAGTGTGATTATTGAAGCGAAACATAAATTAGCAGATCTCGAACAGAAAAGTGTACCTGGTACATCGATGTCTACAGCAACCACACAGATCAACGAACCAAAGCAAACACCTAAACACTCGGAAACACCATTGCAACCCGATATGTTTGCAATGGATGAGGCCAATGAGCTCAAGGAATCTATTGCCTCATTAGATTTAGACAACACGACACCGCTTGAGGCTCTAAAATTACTTTATAATCTAAAGCAAAACCTTTAGTTGCATAAGCTAATGACAGATAAATTTAGCATTGACGGTATTTGTCCCTTGCTGGCAAACAGCCTATCGCACTAAAATATCGGCAAAATTTTGAATCTATTCTAGGAGAAGTCGAATGGCTTTCATCGTCACTGATAATTGTATTCGTTGTAAGTACACGGACTGCGTAGAAGTCTGCCCTGTGGATTGCTTTTATGAAGGCCCTAACTTCCTAGCAATTAATCCAGATGAATGTATTGATTGCGCACTTTGTGAGCCTGAATGTCCTGCTGGTGCTATCTTCTCAGAAGACGAGCTACCAGAAGGTCAAGATGTATTTATCGAGCTTAATCAAGAGCTTTCTTTGATTTGGCCTAACATTGCTGAGAAGAAAGATGCACTGCCTGATGCGGCAGAATGGGACGGTGTAGAAGATAAACTTGAGCATCTTGAGCGATAGTCATTCTAATTGATTTAACAAAAAAGCGGCTTCGGCTGCTTTTTTTATATCATCAAATAATAAGCTGACTAGTCCTGATATAGGTTGACACTTATTCAGACATTAAAACGCTCGATGAACCTCATCGGGCGTTTTGTATTTTAGGGCCATATGCGGCCGACTCTTATTATAGCTTTCTACCGACTCCGATAT
>NZ_QKRA01000016.1 GCF_003362755.1 Marinomonas piezotolerans | reverse complement strand
TATCTGCATCTAACATATCTAGCCTCCTGCTTACTTTCTGAGCATAGCAGGAGGCTAAAAAACATCAAACATTATTGTAAAACATCAAACTATAATGTCTTTTATCAAACTATAATGTCACCGCACAGCAGAAGCACTATATAAGAAATTGCGTGATGGCAAAAAAGGGTTAGCGTTGCCGTCGCATATGTTTGCTTGGACGGCGGCGGCAACGACAATCTTAGCCACGGTTGCTGTGGCAATTGTAGATCTTCAATATGCCTGGTTGCCGCCTCTTGTCGGAATGACAGTACTGGCAGGCTACTTTGCAAAAGAATTAGCGCGTACGCATCGGGTTGTTTCGAGAGCGTTGAGTGGTTCTTTTACTCACCCGCTGGCTGCTAAAACCTATTCAGATCAACCTAAACAAATAGGGTTGTTAGAAGTGGCTGCAAAAAGTCAGTATACCCATTTAGATACTGTTTTAACTCGCATTGAAGAAGAGTCGAATGAAGTGTCTAAGCGCTCTAAGCAAGGGCTTGTACAGACTCAGAGTGCAACGAAAAAGATTGATCAACAGCAGCATGAAACTCAAGAAGTTGCGACGGCAATGCAACAGATGACGGCGACTGTGTCTGAGGTTTCTCAGCATGTCCAGTTGACAGCCGATGGTGCTAAAGAATCAAAATCACTCGCTGAAAGCGGTGATGAAACGTTACGCCAGACGCTCGAGTCGATTCAATCTCTAGCAGACTTAGTTGGGCAGATCAGTGATTCGGTGGAAGATTTGTCAAAACAGTCAGAAGGGATTGCCGAAGTGGCTTTAATGATTGACCAGATTGCGGAGCAAACTAACCTTCTCGCATTGAATGCAGCAATTGAGGCGGCCCGGGCAGGTGAGCATGGTCGGGGGTTTGCAGTGGTTGCTGATGAAGTACGTAAACTGGCTCAGCGAACTCAAGGCTCAACTCAAGAGATACATCAGATTATTGAGCGTTTACGTAGTGGAGCGCAAGGCGCAGTAAAAGTAGCTGCAAATGGCCGTGAAAGTGCGACCAACGGTTTAAGTCAAATGTCGTCAGCGCAACAGGCACTGCAGGCAATCGTTAGCTCTGTTACGACCATTTCTGATATGGCTGTGCAGATGGCGGCAGCTGTCGAAGAGCAGTCCCATGTTTCTGAGGATATCAACCGTCAATTGGTGCGAATTTCAGATCTAGCGTCCGGTACTAAGTCGGAAGCCGACGCCGCTAAGAACAGTATGGAGGAGTTACAACGCGTGTCATCTGATATGCACGAGTTGGTTGTACGCTTTAAATAATTGGCAATAGAGTAAAAAACGCCGAAGCATTGATAGTGCTGCGGCGTTTTTATGTGATTACCGCTACGGTAGTGGTAGGTTGTCAGTATGTTGTGCGTTGTGTGAAATACGTTTGATAATTAAGTCTTGTGCAACATCAATGTCACCCATAGCTTGTAGCAATTTGCTTAGCTCGTTTATCGCATCCGAATTGGCATCAAGTTGAAGTGCTTTTTCATAGTAATCTCGTGCTTTGCCCCATAGCTTTTGGCGTTGGCATATTCGCCCAGCGGTCAGGTAAAGCGGGGCGCTGTCTGGCTGTCGGCGAATCCAAGTTTCAACATTTGACAGTGCTTTCTTCATCGAGACATCGACTAGCGTACCGTAAACGGCAATAAGTGCGTCGGACCATTGGTCATTCAAGCTGTGACGTATAAAGGACTCCGCTTTTTCCTCGTTACCGAAATCGATTAATGCAGACGCATAATGAACAAGCAATTCGTCGTCTTTATCTAACGTGTCTATTTTTTTCCAGATGCCGTTAAGTTCAGTCTCCAAACCAGCGGTATCTTGACCGATTTTTTGGCGGAAACGAAGTTTCTCTAAAAGTGCTAAGAAGGCATTTTTTTCCAACTCTAAAAGGTTGGAGTCGTCATAGATGCCCTGTTTTTTTAAGACCGGTGTCAGCTCTTGTAAAGCATCCCAATCTTTAAGTTTGGTGTATACCGTTACTAACATCTTTAGAGTCTGCCGATGTTTTGGTTTCATCTTATGTAAGCGTTTTAACGTTGCTAAGGCGCCTTCGTAATGGCCTTGTTTAAGTTGTAACTGGCTTTGTACAAAACTGATCGCGAACTCTGCTTCGGGAGATGTTTTGTGGGCTTGGCGTAGTAACTCTTTTGAACGCTCATGTTCGTCTTGCTCACTAGCAGCGTAGGCGGCACCGATGTAGTTCAGTAACGGGTACGTCACTTTTTCTGCTGAAGCCGTTAATAGTTTTTCTGCTTTACTCCAGTTGCCTCCAGCAAGCTCAAGCATGCCTCTAATCGTGCCTTTTAGAGCTCGTTTTTGTGGTAAGTTTCCGGTCAATTTTGATAATGATGAATTAGGGTGTAAAAGCACCCACATGAGCTTAAACAGAGCGCTAATCATCAAGTAAGCGAGAATTATGATTGCAATCGTGACCCAAAGACTCATTTCAATGGTAACGCCTTGAAAGGCGATGAGTACGTAGCCTGAATCCTGCTTCATAGCCAGACCGACGGCCCCACCCACCAGCAAGACGATCACTAAAGAGAATAATAGCTTTCTCATGATGGTGTGTCCTCTTGGTTATCGGTGCTCGTTGTGTCTGGTAAAGTTTGCGCTTCTGGAGTAGGTGGTTCGACCTCAGCGGGTGAGTAGGTGGATGTCGTATTGGCATTCCATTGTATCATGAGCGTTTTCATCGCCTGAAGCGATGCGCGAGGGATCGGGATGCTTGGGTTTGGGTTGACTTGTTGTAAAGAGGTAAGAGTCGTCATAAAAGCGATTGTGGATTGAGCACTGGCGTCGAAGTGTTCGCTGATTGCGCTCGCAACTCTTGCCAAAGCACTGTCATAAATTTCCCTTTCACCTTTCAGTAACGCGACTTGAGCCACATCTATTTGTAGTTGAATTCCTGTGATTAACTCTTGGTACTCCGCTGGCGGAAGAAGCGCTTTGATAGGTTTTTGATTGTAGTTAATCACGACTAACGATTTGATGCCTTCCCACGCCTCCAGCATGACAGTTTTAAAAGCCGACGTTGATTCGACCTCAATACGGTCATTTTTTTGTGCTTGCCAAGCATGTGACGGCTCTCGCTGGGGAAGATCGGGGACTTGGTCGAATAAAGCAGCTAATTGTAAATAGCGACCTTCTAAGTCAAAGCTAGAGACTGATTTGAGGGCTTGGACATCCTGTGCGATCGCTTTGCGTGTTTCGAACATCAAAGGGTCTTCAAGATCGGCTAAAATATTGTCCGCATTCGAGAGCAGGGTAATGGCGCTTTGAGTGTCTTTTTCTAAGAGTAGGCGTTGGTTCGCTAGCCGAATTAAGTACTCCGCTTCTGCTAACAACCAATCGTTTTTATCGATATTGCCTAGCTGATTAATTTTTTGAGAGAGCTTTATAATCGATTCGTCGGTTGTCTGAAACTGTTGTTCTGTCGATTGTGCAATATTCTGAAGGGTTTGCTCGAATCCTGCTAAACCTTTTACAACAGTTGTATTGGCGTTTGTTGTGCGATCAAGGCGAGCAATCTGCTGCTCTAAAGCGATGATTTTATTTTGCGCTTGGGATAGTGCGTCATCTGAATTTTTTATAAGTTTAGATTGATAAAGCTGCCAGCCACTGAGCGCCAATGCACTCATGCCAACAATCAGTGCGGCACTTGATAGTGCGCTTTTACTCTGTTTGGTGTTGCTTCGGGTAATGCCGGACTGAGCATATTCTGTAGCGTTTGATGATTTGTTCTCTGAGTTTGAAGCGTTGCTTGTCTCAGAAGTTGTAGTGTCATCAAGCGCGTTATCGTTTTTGTTGGTCATTTTACCGTCCTAAATGCTGCTTTGTGGCTGCGATGAAGCTGTCGTCGTCAGCGCCCTGTGCACAAATCACTCGTTTCCAATTATGGCTTCTTGCTTGCTCTGCAACACGTTCACTCGGTGTTAGCAACGCAATGTTTTTAAAATCTGGCAGATGTTTCTCAACCTGCTTGGTTAAATTGTCTAGGCTTTCTCCACTGGTGGACCATATTACGTCAGGTTGCTCTAGGAAGAAAAATGTTTGTGCATCGTAAATGGGGGCGATGCGCTCGTATAGCTCTAGTTGGTCAACTTTCGCCCCTCTCTCTTCTAGACTGGTTGCAAGGACAGGGCGTCCACCTTTACCTCGTACGATGAGTACTTTTTGTTCGCGCATTTTGACAGGCTTAAGCCAGTTCAAGAGCATTTCGGTTGTGTGGCCAGGGTTGCTTATTGCTGGAATGTGTAACGCATTAAGTTGTTGTGTGGTGCCCTTTCCTATGCCTAACCATTGAATACCGACTGGCAACATAGGCCAGCATTCGTCAATTAAATCCGCACCCAAGCGAGCGGCATTTTTGCTGACGAAAATAACGTACTGATAAGCGTCTAAATTGAACAACTGTGAATGCAGTTTTTTTATCTCGTGCTCACTGTTACAAGGCTTAATTTGCAGCATAGGAAGCGATATCGCCGAAGCACCTATCGATGACAGTCGCTGACAGGTGTCACTGTTTTCTGGTTCTGGCCGAGTGACAAGCACTTTTATTCCTTGCATACAGCTCCCTTAGCGACCGTATACTGCATCAAGGATCTCTTGCGCGCCTTTGGCAAGAAGGTCTTCTGCTAACGTCGTGCCTAGTTGCTCTGCATACTCTTTTGCACCACGGATTTCACTTCGGATGATCAGTGTTCCGTCTGTATTACCTACTAACCCGCGCACAAAGAGCTCATCTCCGTCGAGCGTCGCGAAGCAAGCTATTGGCGCTTGGCAGCCACCGTTCAGGCGTTTATTTACGGCGCGTTCCGCAGTTACTCTATAAGCTGTTTCTTGATGCTGTAAAGGTGCCAGCATTGCGATCAGCTCTTGGTCATTGCTACGACACTCAATCCCCATTGCGCCTTGTCCACCCGCAGGTAAGCAAAATTCATCGCTAATACGTGTTCTAATTCGGTCTTCCATTTCTAAACGAAGCAAACCTGCTGTTGCGAGTACTATCGCGTCGTACTCTCCGTCATCTAGTTTACGTAAGCGAGTATTAACATTGCCGCGTAAATTCTTAATCTTAATGTCTGGACGATGCATACTGATCTGGCAAGCACGGCGAAGGCTTGAAGTGCCTACTACTGCGCCATTTGGTAATTCTTCAATGCTATGGTAGAGGTTCGATACAAACGCGTCAGTAGGGTCTTCACGCTCGCATATCACGCTCAACCCTAATCCCTCTGGAAATTCCATTGGCACATCTTTCATAGAGTGGACTGCGATGTCTGCACTGCCATCCATTAGTGCTTTTTCTAGCTCTTTTACAAATAGCCCTTTACCGCCTACTTGAGCAAGAGGTTTGTCTAGGATTTGATCACCTTTAGTCGTCATGCCAAGGAGTTCGACTTTCGTATCAGGGTACAGTGCCTCCAGTGACGCTTTGACGTTGTTAGCTTGCCAAAGTGCCAGTTGACTTTCACGCGTGGCGATGACGATTTTCGTTTTCACATTCTCTCCTAGTGTTGGAATACAAGAGCGATAAAGCTATAAAAATTTGTTACATCATACTCCCTTGCCTAATGAGCGTCATCCTTGGAGCCCTTTATAAAGGCCGCTCTATCAGGTAATCTTGCCGCAACATTGATCTCACACTGGGAAATGAATAGATGACTGATACCAATAAAACCACAAACCAGCAATGGGGTGGTCGTTTTTCGGAACCTGTTGATGCGTTTGTCGCGCGCTTTACTGCATCGGTAGAGTTTGATCAGCGGATGGCAAAACAAGACATTCAAGGTTCTGTAGCGCATGCGAAAATGCTCACAAAAGTAGGTGTTTTAACGGTCGAAGAGCGCGATCAAATTATCCAGGGCTTGGCGGAAATCGAACAAGAAATCGCACGCGGTGAATTCGAGTGGTCGGTGGAGCTGGAAGATGTTCACATGAACATTGAAGCACGTTTGACACAAAAGATTGGTGTTACAGGTAAGAAGTTGCACACTGGGCGTTCGCGAAACGATCAGGTAGCGACTGATATTCGCTTGTATATGCGTGATGAAATAGATTTTTTGTTAGAAGAAGTGACACGCCTTCAGCAAGGGATCCTATCGCTAGCAGAACGTAATACCGATACCATTATGCCTGGCTTCACGCATTTGCAGACAGCACAGCCAGTGACATTTGGTCATCACTTGATGGCATGGTACGAAATGGCGCAACGTGATTATGAGCGTTTATTAGATTGCCGAAAACGCGTTAATATTTTGCCGTTAGGCGCTGCTGCGCTCGCTGGAACGACGTATCCGATTGACCGCGAAATGACCGCGGAGCTCCTAGGGTTTGAACGTCCTACTTATAACTCTTTGGATTCGGTCAGTGATCGAGACTTTGCGATTGAGTTCACTTCTACAGCGTCAATCATCATGATGCATATGTCTCGTTGGGCAGAAGAGATGGTTATGTGGGCGTCCGCGCAATTTAACTTCATATTTTTACCGGATCGGTTTTGTACCGGTTCTTCAATCATGCCGCAAAAGAAAAACCCAGATGTGCCTGAACTTGTGCGTGGCAAGACGGGGCGTGTCTATGGGCATCTTATGAGTCTGCTGACATTGATGAAATCGCAATGCTTGGCCTACAACAAAGATAACCAAGAAGACAAAGAGCCATTGTTTGATACGGTTGACACATTGCGTGGTTCATTACGTTCATTTGCGGACATGATCCCAGCGATCGAAGCCCGCAGTGAACACATGTATGAAGCAGCACGTCGAGGTTTCAGTACCGCAACGGATTTAGCTGATTACTTGGTGCGTAAAGGCGTAGCCTTCCGTGATGCTCATGAGGTCGTTGGTAAAGCAGTGGGCTTTGGTGTTCAAGAAGGGCGTGATCTGTCTGAAATGACGCTTGAGGAGCTGCAAAGCTTTGGTTCAATGATTGAAGCTGATGTATTTGACGTTCTAACTTTGGAAGGATCGGTTGCAGCCCGAGATCACATTGGGGGAACCGCGCCAGCTCAAGTGAAAGCAGCCATAGCTCGTGCAAAGGATGAATTAGCTAAACGCGTGTAATAGAATTGTGACCGCGTTAAAAAGGTTGAAAGCCCCGCTTTATGCGGGGCTTTTTATTCTGTGCCACCGAAAGGTAACAGCTCCATTTGTTCTGGTGTTAGGAGATCTGTCGAAATGTTTAACTCAAAACGGAATGTGTCCTTTTGACCTGCACAACCGGATAGCACAACTTGCCACTCTTCTTCTGAGTCTGGGTCCGGCAGCTTCCAGCACACCCCGTTTATATTAACGTATTTTGTGCCATCAGCATCTTCAGTGATGTCGTATGTTTTGGGTTTGACTAAGCCCTTTTTATACGCTTTCTGGTCTTTAATTGCTTGCTTGAGCTGCGCTCTAAATGTTGGAGAAAAGGCATCAATCGTAGGGTCTGCTTTCTCAGAGTCGTAAGGTTTATCACCAATATCAAGCAAACTGCTTTGTTTCCAATCATCTGCTGGGGGGGCTATGGAATAACTGTCCAAGGCGCTTTCTTCAGGTAGAGTGTCGGCTTGCTGAATGTCATCCAATGTAACTGGGGGCTGGTTTTGATTGTTATCGACCGTGGCCTGAGGTGTAGATGTTGGAGCTGTGGCTGATTCTTCCTCTGTAGCGTTTTGAGGTGAAGTTGTGTCCTCTTCGGTGGCTGGTTTAATAGTAGCTGGTTCAATAGTGGCTGAAGCACTATCCGAATCTAAGACTTCCTCCACCGATGTTGGCTTTTGTGCAGGAGCAGGGGCAGCAGGCTGTTCTGGCTCAAAAACGTCGGTATCGGAGTCTGAGGAGGGAATTGAACCGCTGCTAGATTTTAATAATTCAACATTCAGCTGCGGGGTAATATATCGTTCTTTGGGTGATGTGATTCCCCAATCCTGATCTTTTAACTCTACAAACACAAGAATGTGCAGCAGCACGGCAACAGACAGCGCAATTAACCAAGGCTTTGATAGATACTTCATGCAGTACATCCAGTGTATAGCATTGTCGTTGAAACAGAGTTAACGCCGCTCATTCTCATATCCGCACTATAGCAAATACCGTTGGTGACTTTATAGGTAAAATGGCAAAGATTTTCTATCAAAGTATAGAGTGGGGGTGGGAATCACAAAGGGGATCAGTATACTGTCAACAAATTGTATTAATGGATGGTCGTTATTGTGTTGATGCGCGCTTTTTTGCTGGTTGGGGTTTTGTTGTTGTCCGCATGTGGTAACAAGGGAGCCTTGTATTTACCGCTTGAATCAATGCCATCTAACGCAGAAACGACCACCACCGCTTATTGAGGTACTCCCTTGGATTTTTTTAATTACTCTGGCCATCAGTTGCATGCTGAAAACGTTTCATTGACTGATATTGCTGCGGAGCACGGCACTCCGACTTATGTTTATTCTCGTGCGACATTTGAGCGTCACTATAAAGCGTATGCTGATGCCTTTGCGACGCACCCTACCTTAATTTGCTATGCGGTAAAGGCGTGTTCGAATATCGCCATTTTAAACGTGCTCGCTCGCATGGGCTCGGGTTTTGATATTGTATCGATCGGAGAGTTAGAGCGCGTTCTACGTGCTGGCGGTGATCCAAGCAAGGTGATGTTTTCTGGAGTTGCGAAACAAGAGCACGAGATGCGCCGCGCTCTAGAAGTAGGGATTCACTGCTTCAATGTTGAATCAGAGGCAGAATTACATCGTTTGAACAAAGTTGCAGGAGAAATGGGGTTGGTTGCTCCAGTCTCCTTGCGTATTAACCCTGATGTAGACGCAAAAACCCACCCATACATCTCGACGGGTTTGAAAGATAATAAGTTTGGCATTGATATAAAGGATGCGGTACGTATCTACGGCGTTGCAGATTCATTGGAAAACCTAAATGTCATGGGTGTGGATTGCCATATTGGCTCGCAGTTAACTGAACTTCAGCCATTTTTGGATACGTTTGATCGTTTAATAGGTCTGATTGATCAACTTGCTGAGCAAGACATTACTATCAAACATCTCGATTTAGGGGGCGGTCTTGGCGTCCGCTATCGTGATGAAGTGCCACCAGAGCCAAAAGACTATGCCGATTTACTTTTAGAGCGAATTAAAGGGCGTGATTTAAGTCTAGCGTTTGAGCCTGGGCGTTCCATTGCCGCCAACGCTGGTATTTTGTTGACCAAAGTAGAGTTTCTTAAGTGCAACCCGCACAAGAATTTTGCAATCATCGATGGCGCAATGAATGATTTGATTCGCCCGTCGCTCTACGGTGCTTGGATGGACATTGTGCAAGTGAATCTAGAGGCTACATCCGAAGGCTCTCGTATTTATGATCTAGTTGGCCCTATTTGTGAAACCAGTGACTTTTTGGGGAAAGATCGTGAATTAGATCTACAGGCTGGTAGCTTACTGGCTGTTCGTTCGGCGGGGGCTTATGGCTTTACTATGGCGTCTAATTACAACAGTCGTGGCCGCGCTGCAGAGATCATGGTCGATGGTGACAAAGTTCATCTTATTCGCGAGCGAGAGACGATTGATCATCAATTAGTTGGTGAGCAACTTCTGCCTGCTTAAGGAGCGTCTTGTGTTGCTTAAATTTACCAAAATGCATGGTCTTGGCAATGACTTTGTTGTTGTTGATGCAGTGTCGCGTAAGGTCTACTTCAACAAAGCGCAAATCGAACGGTTAGGGGATCGCAACCGAGGCATTGGTTTTGATCAATTGCTGGTGGTGGAGCCACCATCGAATCCTGATATGGATTTTCGTTATCGCATCTACAATTGTGATGGCTCAGAAGTAGAGCATTGTGGAAATGGCGCGCGTTGTTTTGCGAAGTTTGTGTTGGACCGTGAGTTGACGCATAAGCGACAAATTAATGTCGAAACAAAGCGCGGACAGATGCAATTAAATGTGCTGGATAACGGCCATGTGCAAGTGGATATGGGAGAACCCAGTTTCCAACCTGCGGATTTGCCTTTCTTGGCTGATGCTATGCAGGCTCTGTATCAAGTGCAGGCAAACGGCGAAACAGTTGAGCTTACGCCAGTTTCTGTGGGTAATCCTCATGCGGTCATTCGAGTTGAAGAGTTGAATGATGAGCTAGTGCATAGCATTGGACCTGCTGTGGAAAGCCACGATGCCTTCCCAAATAACGTAAACGTTGGGTTCATGCAGGTGGTGACTCGTGGAGAAGTTAATTTGCGGGTATATGAACGTGGTGTGGGTGAGACTCAGGCATGTGGTACTGGGGCCTGTGCAGCAGTGGTTGCAGGTATTAAGCAGGGTTGGTTAGATGCTGATGTGCTGGTTCACTTGCCAGGTGGAGATCTACGTATTGCTTGGCAAGGCCCATCTACGCCGATCATTATGACGGGTGCCGCTGAGAAAGTCTTTGAAGGTCAAATATACCTATAAGTGAGGGTTCATGAAGGAAGAGGACGTAGTTCGCTACCTAGAAAAAACGCCGGATTTTTTTGAACGAAATCCAAGTTTACTTGAGGGGCTTACCATTCCTCATCCTTTGCATGGCGGTGCTATATCATTGCTGGAACGACAAGTCTCGATGCTACGTAAGTCGACATCTGATTACCGTAATCAGTTTGAGCGTCTTGTTGAAGTGGCACGAGAGAACGAAGGCATCATGAAGAAAAGCCGTCGGTTGGTTGTGCGCTGTCTCAGCTGTGAATCGCTCGACGATTTTGCTGCCGCTGTCGAAGATGTTATGCGCGAAGAGTTCTCGATTGATTTCCTGTCACTGGTGTTATTTTCAGACACAGAGTTTGATAGCTCCATCCGTACTGCCTCATGGTCGTCATCTGAGCCAATTTTGAAGGAGATGTTAAGCCACTCTGGGTGTTATTGTGGTGTGCTTTCTGTGGAAGAGTCTGAGTTTTTGTTTCAGGAGCAAAGTGACGCTGTGATGTCTTCGGCGATTCTACCACTTGTTTCCAGAGAAGGGGGACAAGTTGTCTATCATGGTGTGCTAGCGCTCGGTTCGAACCGTCTTCGGCATTTTGATAAAGATAAAGGGTCTCTGTTCCTAGACTTCCTATCGGACCTACTGAGTGCCTTGCTGTTGAGGTTGATGCCATGAAAACACTGATTTCATTTGATCTAGATAACACTCTTTGGGATGTCGATCCGACATTGGTACGTGCTGAGCACGCCATGGAAAAGTGGTTTGATGAACGGTATCCAGGTTTTGCCGAGCAGTTTTATGTACCCACCATGGCACCTCTAAAACAGGATGTATTACAAGCCGATCCAAGCTTAAGCAGCGATGTGACAAAGGTGCGACTAGCGATGTATCGGCTCGCTTTGCGTCGCTATGGCTTGCCTTCAGAGGAAGCTGATGACATCGCAGAGCAAGCTTTTTCCGTCTTTTATGATTGGCGACAAAGGATTGATCTTTATCCAGATGTCCATATTACCCTTGATAAGCTCGCCGAACGATACGAATTGGCTGCGCTAACAAATGGTAATGCCGATGTCTTTCATCCTTCTATCGCTCTTAGTCGATATTTTGGAACTGTGATTCGAGCGGATTTAGAGGGGATTGCAAAACCTGATCCTGAGATATTTCAACGGTTAGCGCAAAAAACTGGAATTCCATTAGACCGCATTATTCATATCGGAGATCATCCGATTGATGATGTAGAGGGGGCGGTGGCGGCCGGCGCTCGTGCGATTTGGTTTAATCGTCATGGAGCGCGGCGCTGGCGTTCAGAATGGAGTACAACGCCAGACGCTGAGGTACACTCTTTGCGCGAATTAGTCACAGTGATCAAGAATATGGGATTATAGCTATTCTCTATGGACCTAGTTGATGAATCTCATTTTTAACGTTTTAGTTTAGTGGTACACTAAAGTCATTAAATGAATAACCGAATTTTAAGGAAAATATTATGAGCGAAAACATCACAAACGTTACTGATGCTCAATTTGAAGACGAAGTGTTAAAGTCTGATTTGCCAGTGATTGTAGACTTTTGGGCGCCTTGGTGTGGTCCTTGTAAGATGATTGCACCAGTTCTTGAAGACGTTGCCAAAGAATATGAAGGCAAAGTTAAAGTCGTTAAGATCAACGTTGACGAAAACCAAGAAACGGCCCCTAAGTACAATGTACGTGGTATTCCAACACTACTTGTTATTAAAGGTGGTGAAGTTGCTGCAACCAAAGTGGGAGCAGTCTCTAAGTCTCAGTTGATTGAGTTTGTTGAAGGCGCACTGTAAGTCTTCGTTTTGATAGAAAAAAGCCGCGGAAGCGGCTTTTTTTATGCCATTTTTTCGCTCAACGCCTGATTTGGGATAAGGCTTGCTTAAACATGGCGCTGTGTGAGCGCTGCAGTGTCGCTTTGATCGATTGAGCGTAGCGCAAATAGACCGTCAACTCGTCTTTTGACATGGGACTGTCGTTAGGAATGGCAATGGTCTCTGGGTTTTGGTGAATACCATTGACCCTAAATTCATAATGTAGGTGAGGACCGGTAGCCCAACCTGTCTGGCCAACGTAACCGATTTCCTCTCCTTGAGAGACTTGGTACCCTGTCTTTATGTTTGGTGCGAAGCCTTGCAAGTGCGCGTATAGCGTTGTATACCCTCGACCGTGATCAATAATCACCGCGTTGCCATAGCCTCTAATGTCACCCGCGTAAGTGATCTCTCCGTCTCCCGAACTTTGTACGGGTGTTCCCTCTGATGCGGCGTAGTCGACGCCTCGGTGGGGTTGAGTCGTTTTAAAAATAGGGTGTAGCCGATTAGGGTTAAAACGCGACGATATCCGGTTGAAGTCGACAGGAGTACGAATGAATGCTTTGCGAAGGGACAGGCCGTCTGCGGTGAAATAGTCGATACGTCGTTCTGTTTGGTAGCGAATTGCTTCGAAGTAGCGTCCATTGTTGATGAATTCTGCAGCAAGTATATTGCCTGTCCCGATGGCTTCACCATCAATATATTGCTCCTCATAAAGTATGGCGAACGCATCGCCGCGACGAATATCTAACGCGAAATCAATGTCCCATTTAAAAATAGATGCCAACTGAAACAATAGTTTGTCAGCGATGCCTGCATTGCTTCCGTCGACAAACAGCGAACTTTCGATCCGGGCCTCTTTGTAGGTCGGGATAACGTCAATCGCGCGTTGAATTGTCTTATGGCTGAAGTGATTTTCTTGTGCCGTGAATACTTCATATTGCCGAATATCCTGTTCGAGTGTCAGTGCCAAGAGTTGTGCATTGGGTTGTTCAAGCGTAATCGTGATTCGATCGTTTGGGTTCAGTTTTTTGAACGCTTCTTTCGTATCGGCTTGAGTCAGTTGATATATCTGGCGATTGCTTACGCCTTGTGCCGTGAGTATCGAAGAGAGTGAATCACCTGCAGCGAGTTTTATGGTTCGTTTTTCTTTGGTTTGAATTTGTTTTGGCGATGGTAAAGCTGGTGCAAGATTGACATTGTCTAGTGCTGGTTTCGCCGCAACGGGGCCAGCTGTCTTCGGATGGTTAATTGTGGTGAGAGTTTCAGATTGTTCCTGATGACGAAAAGTATCCCATAAGAGTAAGCCTGCGCCTAATGCTAAGAAGCAAGAAAAAGCAGTGAGCCAAAGTTTTGGAGAGTGCGTCATGTCGAATTTTGTCATCTATTTTTAAGGATAAAGCCATGTCATCCTACCAACTAAGTCGCTATAATTGAACGCAAATTAACTCTTCCCTCAATTAGGATTTGGATCTAACAATGACACAACAAAACCACGACCTTTTAGCGGACTTGCAGGCTCGCGGGCTAATCGCTCAAATGACTTCAGAAGAAGAGCTACGTGCTCATTTGTCATCTGGTCGTCGTACGTTGTATTGTGGCTTTGATCCGACCGCAGACAGTCTTCACCTTGGACATCTTGTTCCTTTGTTAGTGCTAAAGCGTTGCCAAGATGCGGGTCATAACCCAATCGCTTTGGTAGGTGGCGCAACGGGCATGATTGGTGATCCGAGCTTCAAAGCGGCGGAACGATCACTTAATACGTCTGACGTTGTGGCGGGGTGGGCCGATAAAATTAAAGGTCAGGTGAGCCAATTTATCGCGTTTGACGGAGTTGATAACCCAGCACGAGTGGTGAACAACTTGGACTGGACCGGTAACATGAATGTGATCGACTTTTTACGTGAAGTCGGTAAACACTTCTCTGTCAATGCGATGATCAACAAGGAATCTGTGCAGCAGCGTCTTAATCGTGAAGGCTCTGGCATTTCTTTTACTGAATTCTCTTACGCCTTATTGCAAGGTATGGATTTCGCAGAACTAAACCGATTGTACGATTGTACTCTACAAGTTGGTGGTAGTGATCAATGGGGTAATATTGTTGGTGGCATTGATTTGTCTCGTCGCCAAAACCAAGCACAAACATTTGGTTTAACGGTGCCATTGGTCACGAAATCAGATGGCACCAAATTTGGTAAAACGGAGTCTGGGGCTGTGTGGTTGGACCCTAAAAAAACCAGCCAATATTCGTTCTACCAGTTCTGGTTAGGGACAGCGGACGCGGACGTATATAAATTCTTGAAGTACTTCACGTTTTTGTCTATTGAAGACATCGAAGCGATTGAGCAGGCCGATCAAGAAAATGGCGGTAAACCACAAGCGCAAGCGATTCTAGCGCGAGAAGCGACGCGTCTCGTTCATGGGGAAGAAGGTTTGGCAGCAGCGGAGCGAATTACACAAGCGTTGTTCAGCGGTGAAACAGATCAACTAAGTGAACAAGACTTAGAGCAAATTCAGTTGGATGGTTTACCAAGTAGCTCCTTAGCAGAGGTTAACTTAGCAGAAACGCCACTTACATCTTTGCTGGCTGATGCGGGCCTTGCAGCCAGTGGTAAGCAAGTGAAAGACGCGCTGCAACGCAACTCAGTGGTCGTTAATGGTGTCGCTAAGGGCATGGAGGATAATATGGCCGCGGCAGAGATTTTCACCCCTGAAAATGGTTACTTCGGAAAGTACTTCCTAGTTAAGTTAGGTAAAAAGAAGCACCATTTATTTGCTTTGTAAAACAGCTTAATTAAGCAAACGATAGAGGCGCTTCGGCGCCTTTTTTGTCTCCAAAGTAATGAGTGAAATGATGAATGTGATCGACCGAAGTATTCTTAAGCGACATCTTGGTGAAGGTGGAAAGTTACTCGTCGCCTACAGTGGTGGGGTCGACTCACATGTTTTGTTGCATCATTTCGCATCAAACTTGCCGGATTCGCTACGACCTTTTTTAGAGGCGATTCATGTGCACCATGGTTTGAGTGCAAACGCTGATGTGTGGGTAACTCATTGCAAACAACAATGTGAGATGTTGGCAATCCCTCTACATATTGAGCATGTAGAGGTTTCGAAAAACGGTTCAGTTGAAGAAAATGCTCGCAACGCTCGCTATCAAGCGTTTTCTAAGTATGTAGGAGAAGGTGATGTTTTGCTTCAGGGGCATCATGCCAATGATCAGGCTGAAACAGTTTTATTTCGACTTGAGCGGGGTGCCGGGACTCGAGGAATTCAAGGTATTCCAGTTGTAAGAGAGTTTAACAGAGGCGTAATTTGGCGCCCTCTCTTAGAAGTTAGTCGCCAAGATATTGAGCAATATGCGCAATATAATAATTTGAAATGGGTCGAAGATGAGTCAAATTATACATTAGCGCATAGACGCAATGTGCTGCGTCATAGTGTTTTGCAGTCATGGCAAGCCCACAATTCAAATATTGCTATGGCGATTGCATCGAGCGCTACATTGATACAAAAGGAAATGGCAGTCTTCGATCGTCTGGCACATGAGGCGTTACAAGAATACCTTAATTCAGACGGCGGCTTATTGTTAGAAAAAGTTGTATGCCCAGAATTAGAATTTTGGGTGTCTCGTTTTTTGCGAGCACATGGAGTGTCGCTGACAGCGCCTCAGGTGATGTCGGTCGTAAAAATGTTTTCCTCAAGCTCAGATAAACAGCCAGCTTATCGGGGGCAGGACTTTCGGTTGGCGCGCTATGCAGATGCAATATATGTGCTGCCTCACACAGAGAGCCCTTCTACTATGGTGCTTGAAGCAGGTGAGTGGCTTCATCGAAAATATGACCGCTTATACAGTGATCACTCACTTACCGTTAAGGCTAGACCTGAAGGTGAAACAATTAAGTTATCGAATGGACGTCATCGCCCCCTAAAAAAGTGGTTGCAAGACCAACGGATCCCAGCATGGTGGCGTGAGCAATTACCCTATTTATTTGATGGTACCACCTTGGTGGCGATAGCCGACCTTTGGATAGATCCCAATTGGCATGGCACAGTGATGTGGTACCCAAACGATAAGCTTCCATGGCCGAGCACTCGATAATTTGGAGAAACAGCTTGCATGGGCTAGACTGCCATAGTTGGAATTATAAATAATAACGAACGGCGGAAAGTTAAGGATGGCAATACTGAGGGTGATGGCGTTATCGGTTTTCTTATTAGTAGGTGGGTGCGCAACGTCACCTAATGAGGCGAATACCCCTTCAAATGAACCGAAGGTCGAGCAGACCAATGATCGTCAAAGCGATAGTGAAGGGAAGGATGCGGAGAGTGGTTCTGGCGTCAGTGCGGTAGCATTGGGCGGTGTCATACAGATGTTGTTCTTATTACTCTAAATTCAAATTTATAAAAGGGCCTCCAAAATGGAGGCCCTTTTATGTACCCAATACCAGACCCTAGAATGATCGGCTGTACTGCAAGCCCAGTAGTATCGCATTGGCGTGAGTGGTGCCATTGATTTCAGAAATATTGAAGCTGGGCGCTTGTGGGTGTGTCGTTGCTTCTTTTACTTCTACATCTTTCCCCATCAGATAGGTCGCACCAAAGTCAATGCTGCTTACAGTATCGGGCTTAAACGTAAAGCCTGCAGAAATCCATTGGCGATCCGAATCAGGAACAGAGACGGAGCGAGTATTATCCTGTGCACTGGTGTCGTACATATAGCCAGCACGAAGCTCCCATTGTTCGTTCATATAGTAGGTTGTGCCAATTGCATAATGCCACGCGTCCTTCCAATTATATTCTTTAATAGTACCGACTTTTTCAGTTTCGAGTTTATCGAACTCAGACCATTGGATATATTGGATGCTGTAGTGGACCGCATGTTTTGGTGATAGGCGATGGTAGCCTGAAAATTCGGCAATGTCAGGTAGAGGCATAATAACAGTATCGCTAACCGGAGCGGCATTAGGGCTTGCGGGGTTGTATTTATATACATCGCCTTCAGCGTCAATGTCTGGGCTGTAGTGGTAATCTAAGCCAAAACGATTGTAGCTATTTAATTCAAACATAGCGCCGACGTTCCATCCGAGTGCCCAGCCGTTTGCATCAATATTAAGGACATCTTTGCCGCCACTGTAATCGGTATCGGGACGTGTAAATACCCCTTGTCCGTAGACAGCGTCGATCCCCGCACCGAGTGTGAGGGCAGGAGATACTTTATAGGAGCCGACTATCCCTAGGTTTAAACTTTTTACGTCGGTTTTACCGCCATATTCCTTGCCAGCATAGTCTTCGTCAAATTCTGTTTTGGTCCCGTAGTTTGAATAGGCGTTGATACCCCAAGCAAACTTGTCGCTAACCGGATTGATATAATAAAAGTTTGGAGCGATGGACGTACCACCAACCGAATCTGTGTTTGCGTTAGTGGTGGTTGCGGGTGTAGCAGGATTTACATTCGAGCTGTATGTTGCATCTTTCACTTCGATGTCGGTTGTAATGGTTTCAAAACCGACCGATATGGCTTGTTGATCAAAAAGTGACATCGCCGCGGGGTTGCGGGCAATGACGGAAGCATTATCACCAATGACGGAGTCACCTGCAAATGCTCGTCCTAGTCCAGTAGCAGATTGGGCGTTAAGTTGGAAGCCTGCTGCGTGAAGTTGAACAGCAGATAGTGCTATAGCAACTGACAACAGTGTCTTTCGGTGGAGCGTGATTGGAGTCATGAGTCAGTTTTCCTTCTTATTTTAATGTGTCATTAGACTCTTTAGGTGCCTTTTGAGATAAGGCTGCTTAAGGTTAAAACATAGCCTTAATGACTGCGCCAATCCATGTAAAAATACGGCGATATTTGTGTCAATTTCGTTCAATCTGAAGACAAGTGTAAATCAGCGTATTGACGCGACTGATAGGCAATGTGAGCGTTAAGGGAATCGTTGGCGAGTATACGTTGCTGGGCTTGGTCAGCGGTGATGCCCCATACTCGCTGATGGCGCTTGGCTAATTGATGCATGGCAACCTCAAATGGCAAATCAATGAACCAGCGTTGATCCAAATATTGTGTGCCGGCTTCAAAGCCATGATCGTTATGGAGCACATACAGTCCTTCTACAATCAGAACCTTAATGTCACTGGGTATCGAGATGGCATCGACTATAGGGTCTCCAATGGCGTGATCAAAGCTTGGCCAGAAAAGTGTGTTGTTCGGGTGTTGCTTAAAATTTTGTAACGAGCGGCAAAAGCCGACGCTGTCGAAGGTCCAAGGGGCCCCGCGTCGCTTGAGAGCCTCTGCAGGGTTGTCAAGCTGGAGAAGTGCCGTTTTGCTTAAGTGAAAGCCATCCATGCTGACACTTGCAACGAGAGGTGAAGGTTCACCATTGTTTATTCTCATCGCCAAATAATCAGCAAGCGTTGATTTTCCAGAGCCAGGGAGCCCTGCGATGCCTATGATCTTTCTAGTAGGTTGTTGTGTTAGTTCAATGACTCGTTCGAGGGCACCTTGGAAGCGTAGAGTTTCATCGAACGTTTGATATAAATCTTTGGGTATCGTCATACGTATTCATCCGAGTGTGTTTCTGCATCGTAAGCTTTAATACATGAACTTTGGAGGTTATCGGAATGAAATGGTCTGAGCTAGATGAATTAGACGTTATTGATGTGGTGAGAGTGCATTCGCTTGCAGCGAATTTGTATCAACTGTCGGTTATTATAAATGGTCAAGAGCACTTTGTTGAGGATCGCTTAGGGCGGCCCATTACCAGTCACAATAAACTTGAACTACAGAACTTATTTAAGCATAAAAATGTCGAAAAAATGGTTCTTTATCACCGCAGTGCCTACGATGAAATGGTCGGGCAACCAGTGGGGGAAGGTAATATTCTAGAGGTTCCGTTGGGCATACCATTTAATTGAATGTTGTCTAAGCCGTCGAAGTGTTGAGAATTATCGGTTAGGCTGGTGGTTGATAGGTGAATTATTAGGAGTAGTTATGATGGATTTAGTGATCAAAGATATCATCTCAGAAACGTCAAATATAAAGCGTTTTATCCTTGCTCATAAATCAGGCTTGGCGTTACCGACCTATCAACCTGGCGCTCATATTGTTGTTAAGCTTCCAAGTGGCCTTGAACGGCAGTACTCTCTTTGTCGACTGCCGACATCAGGTAAGGAGTATGAGATTGCAGTGTTAGAAGAGCCGAACTCTCGTGGCGGCTCAAAGGAACTGCACAAACTGACTGTTGGGACAGCATTGCAAGCCAAAACACCTCAAAACCACTTTCTATTAGCAAACCCTAAAGCATCCGCCTTGTTATTTGCCGCTGGCATCGGTATCACTCCGATTATACCTATGGCGCAAATGCTCAAAAAATCAGGTACTGATTTTCAATTACATTATTCCGCGAAGCGAGCACAACAGACTGCTTTTTTTGAAGCGCTTCACTCAAGCACTTATTGTGACAAGGTGACCTTTTATTTTAGTGAGTCAGAGCGTATCAACTTCAACCGAGTGTTAAGTGGTGCAAATCGAACTTGGGACATTTATGTGTGTGGTCCGGCTAATTATATCGAAGCGGCTTTGAGCGAGGCACGCAAATTAGGATGGCCTGAACATAAACTTCATCGTGAGTTTTTTGCGGGCCCACAGTCAGAAATATTGAATGAGGCATCCCGAAATGCCTTTCAAGTCAAGATTGCCAGTACGGGAGAAGTGTTTGATGTTGAGCCTGGAATGACGATCACAGAGACGTTGGAAATGAACGGCATATATATCCCAACGTCATGTGAAGAAGGGTGGTGTGGCACTTGTATGACACCATTGCTAGAAGGGGTTGCTGACCATCGCGATACGTTCTTGTCAGATAGTGAGCGATATGAAGGAAAGATTATTATGCCATGCTGCTCCCGAGCACGTAGCGATGCTCTCGTATTAGATCTATAAATCAAAGACTTGAGTTTGTTTTGGCTTGCTGCTCGCTCTGGGGAGTAAAACTTACGCGCTTTTACGTTGAGTGAAAGGGGGTGTGGTGCTATCATTTGCTCCCGTCCTAATGGTGCATTTCTAAGCATCTAATTCTCATTCGATCATACAATTTAAGGCGGGCTAAACACTCATGGCGACACGATATATTTTCGTCACAGGCGGCGTGGTTTCATCACTTGGTAAAGGTTTGGCATCGGCATCTCTTGCTGCCATCCTAGAATCCCGTGGTCTAAAAGTCACCATGTTAAAACTGGATCCCTACATCAACGTTGATCCAGGCACAATGAGCCCTTTTCAGCACGGTGAGGTATACGTCACCGATGATGGCGCAGAAACGGACCTTGATTTAGGTCACTACGAGCGTTTCATCTCTACCAAAATGACCAAGCGAAATAACTTTACTTCGGGGCGTGTCTATCAGCACGTACTGCAAAAAGAGCGTCGCGGTGATTATTTAGGTGGTACCGTTCAGGTCATCCCACACATAACTGATGAAATAAAGCGCCGTGTTTTAGCGGGTGCTGAAGGTGCTGACGTAGCACTGGTCGAGATTGGTGGAACCGTAGGGGATATTGAATCACAACCTTTCTTAGAAGCGGTCCGTCAGCTTAAAGTCGAGCTTGGTTCCCACCGCGCTTTGTTCATGCATCTTACTCTTGTTCCATACATTCGCACGGCTGGTGAGACGAAAACAAAACCAACGCAGCACTCTGTTAAAGAATTGCGCTCCATCGGCATTCAGCCTGATATCCTAGTGTGTCGCTCAGAAGTATCCATTGAAGCACCTGAACGTAAGAAAATCGCCTTGTTTACAAACGTAGATGAGCGCGCCGTCATTTCTTTACCTGATGCAAATACTATTTACAGTATTCCTCAGATGTTGGCAGATCAAGGTTTGGATGGGCTGATTGTTCAGCGTTTCAACTTAGATTGTAATATGGCTGACATCGATATCTGGAACAAAGTTGCCCAAGCAAAGTTGAATCCAGAAAAGCAAGTTAATATCGCCATGGTTGGCAAGTATATGGAGTTGTTGGATGCCTACAAGTCGTTGATAGAAGCGATGGATCATGCAGGTATTCATGCACGTACTAAAGTTAAATTGCATTACATTGATTCAGAGAAAGTAGAAGAAGAAGGGCCATCAATCTTAGAGGGTATGGATGCGATCCTAGTCCCTGGCGGTTTTGGTGAGCGGGGTGTTGAAGGGAAGATTCGCACAGCTCAATACGCACGTGAGAACAAAATTCCGTACTTGGGTATCTGTTTAGGTATGCAAGTGGCGGTCATAGAATTTGCTCGTAACGTAGCAAATCTAACCGGTGCGCACAGCACCGAGTTTAATCTTAAAACAGAGAATCCTGTTGTTGGTCTGATTACAGAATGGACTAATGCTGAAGGTTCCAAAGAAATCCGGTCAGAGGAATCCGATCTTGGTGGAACGATGCGACTAGGGGCTCAAGACTGCAACCTAACGGAAGGTACGAAAGCTTACGAAGCTTACGGAAAGCCAGTTGTGAGTGAGCGCCATCGCCATCGTTATGAAGTGAACAACTTTTTTGTATCTGCTCTAGAAGAAGCAGGATTGACTATATCAGGTCGCTCTGCGGATAACTCTTTAGTAGAGATGGTGGAAATCGCGGACCATCCTTGGTTTGTTGCGTGTCAATTCCATCCTGAGTTCACTTCTACACCGCGATACGGGCACGGCCTGTTCAGTGCATTTGTTCACGCTGCGCTGAAGTATGCAGGAAAAGAAAAATAGTTTTAGCAAGCCTATGTTTGCTAACTTTTCATCTACTAAAAGGGGTTTGTTATGAGTCAAATCGTTGATATCAAGGCCAGAGAAGTTCTGGATTCACGCGGTAACCCAACTGTGGAAGCTGACGTAATTCTTGACGACGGCTCGTTTGGTACAGCGTGTGCACCGTCTGGTGCCTCGACCGGTTCTCGTGAAGCTTTAGAACTACGTGATGGTGATAAGAGCCGTTACCTAGGTAAAGGGGTTTTGAAAGCAGTTGCAGCGGTAAACGGACCAATCCGTGAAGCGCTACTTGGTAAAGATGCGACGGCGCAAGCTGATCTAGATAAGATCATGATCGATCTTGACGGCACTGAGAACAAATCTCAATTTGGTGCAAATGCTATCTTGGCTGTTTCATTGGCCGCAGCGAAAGCAGCAGCAGTGTCTAAGAAAGTACCTTTGTATGCACACATTGCGGATATCAACGGCACGCCAGGCGTATACTCTATGCCAGTCCCTATGATGAACATCATCAACGGCGGTGAGCATGCGGATAACAATGTTGACATCCAAGAGTTCATGATTCAGCCAGTTGGTGCGCCGAACTTCCGCGAAGCATTGCGTTACGGCGCAGAAATCTTCCATGCGCTTAAAAAAGTTTTGAGTGCTCGTGGTTTGAACACAGCGGTAGGTGATGAAGGTGGTTTTGCACCAGACCTAGCCTCTAATGCTGAAGCGCTAGCAGTGATCAAAGAAGCCGTGGCCGCAGCAGGTTACGAGTTAGGTAAAGACATTACCCTAGCGATGGACTGTGCATCGTCTGAGTTCTACGAAGACGGCAAGTACAATATGAAAGGCGAAGGCAAAGTATTCACCTCAGAAGAGTTTTCTGATTACCTTGCTGAGCTTTGTAAAGAATATCCGATCGTTTCTATTGAAGATGGTCAAGATGAGTCAGATTGGGAAGGTTTTGCTTACCAAACGAAAATTCTTGGCGATAAAATTCAGCTTGTTGGGGACGACCTGTTTGTTACCAACACTAAAATCCTGAAACGCGGTATTGATGAAGGGATTGCTAACTCTATCTTGATTAAGTTTAATCAAATCGGTTCTCTAACAGAGACGCTTGAAGCGATTAAAATGGCGAAAGATGCGGGTTACACTGCTGTCATCTCTCACCGTTCTGGTGAAACAGAAGACGCTACCATTGCGGATCTTGCAGTGGGTACAGCGGCTGGCCAAATTAAGACGGGCTCTTTGTGCCGCTCTGATCGCGTGTCTAAGTACAACCAATTGCTACGTATTGAAGAGCAATTGGAAGGTAAAGCACCTTATAAAGGTCTTTCAGAGATTAAAGGTCAAGCGTAACTTTTTACGTGTCTTTAAGAGGGGAGAACATAAGTTCTCCCTTTTTTATTTTTTTTTATGTCATTTCGCGAAATAATGGGCGTTCAATAGTCCTGAGTCTGAATATTCCAACATGATGTTGCGCATTTTTCTTGGTATTTTTCTTTGTAGTACGATGTATTTTTCTTTTCAGGCATTCTGGGGAGATCAAGGCATGAAGCGCGAAGAAGAATTGGCCAAACAGATCGAGTATCAAGAGCAGATCAATAAACGTTTGAAAGTACGTAATGAAGCATTACGTGCTCAAATCAAGGATTTGCGAAAAGGGGAGGATGCCGTCGAGGAGCATGTTCGGGCCGAGCTTCAATACATTAAAGACGGTGAAGTCTTTTATCGGATAGTAGAAAAGTAATGACGCAATATTGGGTAATTATTCCTGCCGCAGGGGTTGGAAAACGGATGCAGAGTGCTATCCCAAAGCAATACCTCACACTGAACCAACAAACCATTCTCGATGTGACAATTGCCCGCTTTCTAACTCATCCATCTATTCTGGGGGTTGCTGTCGGCGTTAGCTGTGACGATGAATACTGGCCACTTTCAGAATGGGCAACGCATCCGCAAGTGATTCGTTATGACGGTGGTAAACAGCGTGCCGATACCGTTCTTAATGGGTTGCAAGTGCTACAAGCAGTGGGCATTGATGGGCACACTGATGTGTTAGTCCATGATGCGGCTCGACCTCTTATTTCTCACTCGGCTATCACGCGAATCGTTGAACACAAAGGTGAATTTGGCGCATTGCTTGCCGTTCCGAGCAAGGATACGTTAAAGCTTGCAAATGATTCCAGTTGTTCACAGGGGACGGTCGATCGGAGCGTTATCTGGCAGGCGCAGACACCGCAAAAGTTTCCTTTAGGAGCTTTACTAGAAGGCTTGTCAACAGCCATGGAAGAAGGACTAGAAATTACTGATGAAAGCTCGGCTATGGAGCAGCTTGGTTGGCAACCGACGTTGGTTGAAGGCGAGTCAACCAATTTTAAAATTACAGTGCCTAGCGACTTATTAGTGGCAGAGGCTCTGCTCGCATCCAAAGCATTCAAAGGTCAGCAGGAGAGTGAGTGATGGTACCGTTTAGAGTAGGTCACGGGTTTGACGTACATAAATTTGGAGAGGGTGATCACATCTTTATGGGAGGAGTTCGGATCCCTTATGAAAAAGGGTTGATTGCGCACTCTGATGGAGATGTTGTGCTTCACGCATTAACGGATGCCCTGCTTGGCGCTGCGGCGCTAGGTGATATTGGTAAGCATTTTCCTGACACCGATGCCGAATTTGCTGGTGCAGATAGTCGTGAGCTCTTGCGTTCCGCATTTGCTGAAGTGCAAAAACTTGGTTGGTTAGTCGCGAATATAGACGTCACTATTATGGCTCAAGCTCCAAAAATGCGTCCTCATATAGACGACATGCGAAGTAATATTGCCGCGGATTTAGAAATAGAACTCAGTGCTACTAACGTGAAAGCGACCACTACTGAAAAGCTAGGCTTTACGGGGCGTAAAGAAGGGATCGCAGTTGAGGCCGTGGCGTTGTTGTATCGAGAAGCGTCATGAACACCGATTGGAATTATGCTTGGACTGCTCCCACAGTCGCGGCAGATTTAAAAACTGTGGTAAGCGACTTTTTGGTGGAAGAAAAGTTAGGGTTTGAGCCAGATGGCAAAGGCGAATTCGTTTATGTTTGGATTGAAAAACAGGGTGTAAATACCGATTTTCTGGCCAAACGACTTGCAATGGCGGCGAACCTTTCACCGAATAAAGTGAGCTATGCTGGCGTGAAAGATCGTCATGCCTGTACTCGGCAATGGTTTTGCCTGCATATTATTGGTCATGCACCGGATTTATCGGGTATCGAGAGTGTCTTTCGAGCTCCAGAAGTGGTGCGAATTTTAGCGCAAGTGCGTCATAGCAAAAAATTACGAATGGGCGGGCATTTAGGTAATCGTTTTAGTCTTCGATTACGGAATATTGCTGGTGATAGAAATGACATAGAGCAGCGTCTTGCTTTGATTCAGAGGTTTGGGGTACCCAATTATTACGGTGAGCAGCGTTTTGGCATCGCTGGAAATAACTTGGTTAATGGACGGAAGATGGTTATGCCGGGCCGAAAAGGTAAGCATAAGCTTCAAAAAACACAGTCGTTTTGGTTATCTGCCATCCGTTCATGGTTTTTTAACGAAGCGTTATCGCATTTTGTTGCGGATGGTAGTTGGGACATACTGCGTGTTGGCGATATCGCTCAGCCACAAGATGGCACTCAGTCTTTCCGCGTTAAGGCGCTTACGCTTCCAATTATTCATCGTCATAGGCTTGGTCATATTTCGCCAGTACTACCATTGATTAGTGACGGCTGGCTAATGGGGACAAATTCGGAGCGAGCGGCTCAAATGGAAATAATTTATAAGCCTGAAGCAGAGTTATTATCCGGTTTGATCACTTATGATTTTGCGAGGGACAGTCGTCCAACACGTTTAACGCCTGAAAACATGGCCTGGGAATTGCTAACATCTAACACCGAGCCAGACCAATTAGTTATACAATTCGAGCTGCCCAAAGGTGCTTTTGCAACCAGCGTGTTGCGAGAACTATTTATTATCCATGACCGATCCCAAGATAGACACTATGAAAATACTACTAGCGAATGATGATGGTTTGGATGCAGAAGGTATTCAAACATTAGCGAAAACGCTAAGGCGTACATATCAATGCATATTGGTTGCGCCTGATCGAGACCGCAGTGGTGCCAGCAATTCTTTAACATTGACCCGACCACTGAGACCCACCCAAGTTCGCTCTAATGAATATAAGGTTGATGGTACGCCGACAGATTGTGTAAACCTCGCTGTTTCAGAGGTGATCGATGGCAAATTTGATATCGTCGTGTCAGGTATTAATCACGGTGCGAATTTAGGGGATGATGTTATTTATTCTGGCACGGTGGCAGCAGCGATGGAAGCTCGCCATTTGGGACGGCCAGCGCTTGCCGTTTCTCTTGTCGGTACTAGGCATTTTGACACCGCTGCATCGATAGTAGAGCGATTATTAGTGGACTCTCATACGCTCAGCTTGCCCCCTAAAATTTTATTAAACGTCAATGTTCCTGACCTGCCTTTAGATCAGATAAAAGGTATTAAGGTAACGCGTTTAGGGTATCGTCATCAGGCACATCCCGCGATACCAGCTAATCACCCCAGAGGGATTGAAAGCTACTGGATTGGAGCGCTATCAGAGCCTCATGATGTCGCGGAGGATACCGATTTTTATGCCGTATCGCAGGGGTATGTATCCGTGACTCCGATTCATACGGATATGACTTGTCACTCAGTTATCAATCAGTTAAGTCAGTGGGTTAATGATACCGTACTATGAGTGCAGCATTAGATGAGTTACTAAAGCGAACGCAGGCGCGTTCTAAGCAAATGATTCAGCATCTGCAAGCGCAAGGTGTATATGAAGAGTCATTATTAGAGTTGATGGCGACGCTACCGCGCCATGAGTTTGTTGAGCCTGCCTTTTCTCACCTAGCGTACAGCCCAACGCCATTGCCTATTGGGCGCAATCAAACGATCAGTCAGCCTTCAACCGTTGCTATTATGACCCAGTGGTTATTGCAGTATGCTCGGCTTGGTCGTGTCTTGGAAGTCGGCACTGGATCCGGATACCAGACCTGTCTGCTGGCGCATTTTTTTAACAAGGTGCATACGATTGAACGACAAAAGAGTCTTTATGTCCAAGCTCAAGCTAGATTAAAAAGTATGTCGATCAAAAATGTTGAGTTTTTACATGGAGATGGCCATTTAGGTTGGCCTCAGAAAATACAAATGGACGCCATTATTGTTACTGCAATGGCGAGTAAAGTCCCTGCCGCGCTGACCGATATGTTAAAAGAAGGTGGGATTTTAATCATGCCTATTGCAGATGATGTGCCAACAATTGGGTGTTGGCGTCGCGTGGGTAGCAAGTGGAAGAGGCTAGAGGCAGCTCCAGCCCAGTTTGTACCGCTATTAGAAGGAAAGATAGATGCCTAAATGGCTAAAGATATATTTAAGTGGCGCTTTGATGGGCGCCGCAGATGTGGTGCCAGGGGTTTCTGGGGGCACTATAGCCTTTATCGTAGGGATATATGATCGATTAATTTCGGCTTTAAGTGGAGTCAATTTGAGCAGTATTAGAATGCTACTCAAAGGTGATTTTAAAGGACTTTGGCAGCATTTCGATGGCACTTTTTTAGTGACGTTATTGCTAGGTATTGTCTCAAGTATCTTTGGTATTGCACATATTGTCACTGAGCTGTTGGTGTCTTATCCAGTTTGGCTTTGGAGTTTCTTTTTTGGTTTGATCCTCGCTTCTGCATACATCCTGATATGTGATATTGATAGATTTTCCTTGCGTCATGGTGCTGCTCTTACTGTAGGGATCATAGTTGGCGCAGCGTTATCAATATTAGTACCAACCCAAGTGAATATTAGTCTTTTGATGGTGTTCTTAGCTGGAATGATTGCAATATGCGCCATGATCTTACCTGGTGTTTCGGGGAGTTTTCTATTACTGATTATGGGAATGTATGGGTATGTGATGGAGGCGGTAAAGTCATTTGATGTTGTTGTTATTTGCGTGTTCGCAGTGGGGGCGTTAACAGGACTCTTGAGTTTTTCAAAGCTGCTTAATTGGCTGCTCCGAAACGCCAAATCACTTACTCTGGCCCTGCTTACTGGTGTGATGTTAGGAGCGCTGGTTAAAGTGTGGCCCTGGAAGGAGGTTGTCACTTACATTGATGTAGGGGATAAGCGCTTGCCAGCGCAAGAACAATTGATGATGCCATGGAATATCGCTAATTTTGATGTGGCCGATAGTTTAGTTATTCCATTGATACTATTTTTGATGGGTGCGGTGCTGGTGATTCTGATGCATTACATCTCATTACAAAAAGTAAACTTAAAAACAAATGATGCCCTTTGAATGTAATTTTGATTAGTGAGCATGATGACAATTGAGCTGTTGAAGCGAGTAAAAGGTTCTACTCGATTACTGACATCAAACGTCAGTGGTGCGGCTTTTGTGTGTCTAGTGTTGACTGGCTGTGCCTACGATAGCTTTCACTACGCTGACCAAGACCCTTTTGATTATCATGCCAACAGTGCGGTGGTACAGACTATACCTTCGACTAATATACATCGCGTTGCATCTGGTGATACATTGTTTTCTATTGCTTTTTCTTACGGGCTTGATTACCGAACAGTTGCTGAAATTAATGGGATTGAGCCTCCCTATGTGATTTACCCAAATCAAAAGATTCGATTAAAGGGGAGCGCAAAACAGTTAGCCAAAGCTGCGCCCGCGACGATCAAAGATGAGCCAGAGACTAAAAAGAAAGTATCTGCGCCTGTAAGCAAAGCTGTGACAAAAAAGACGACACCAAAAGTGAACTCATCTCCAAAGGTTGTGTCGACTGTAAAGGCTCCTGTTAAAAAAGTATCAGATTGGCGGTGGCCAGTATCAGGCGCTGTGACAAAAAGCTTTTCAAATGCAGGCGTAAGTAGTAAAGGTATAGATATTAAAGGCCAAGATGCAGAGCATGTAAAAGCCGCTGCGGATGGTGTGGTCGTCTATGCAGGAAACGGTTTGATTGGTTATGGCAATTTAGTGATTGTAAAACACAATGATGTTTACCTAAGTGCCTATGCGTACAACGAACGAATTTTGGTTAAGGAAAAACAGACCGTTCGGGTTGGAGATTCATTAGCGGTTATTGGAGGCAAAGGTGCTGAACGACCGCTGTTGCATTTTGAAGTGCGACGAGATGGCCGACCGATCGATCCACTTAAAGTACTACCCAAACAATAATAATCATAATTTGGGATTCAGGAGGGTGATATGAAATCAGTAGACACGGATAAAGTAAGCGAAGAATTGCTACAAAGCGCTGGTGATTTTGATTTCGAGAGCGTTGATGAAGACGTTTCTGATGAAGAATTTGAATCAGCAGTTAGCGCTCGTTATGCAGAAAGTGATACCAAGTCACTCGATGTGACCCAACTCTATTTAAGTGAAATTGGATTTTCACCGCTGTTGACCGCTGAAGAGGAGGTTTACTTCGCTCGATTAGCGCTTAAAGGTGATGAGGCTGCCCGAAAACGTATGATTGAGAGCAACCTTCGTTTAGTTGTGAAAATTTCACGGCGCTATCTAAACCGAGGTCTTTCGCTTTTAGATCTGATTGAAGAGGGTAATTTAGGTCTTATCAGAGCTGTGGAGAAGTTTGACCCAGAGCGTGGTTTCCGCTTTTCAACTTATGCGACATGGTGGATACGTCAAACAATTGAACGTGCCATCATGAACCAAACCAGAACAATCCGTCTCCCTATTCACGTTGTAAAAGAGCTAAATGTTTATTTGCGTGCTGCGAGGGAATTAACTCAGAAGCTTGATCACGAACCAAGCGCGGAAGAAATAGCGGATATGCTGGACCGTCCAGTGGCGGATGTCCAGAAAATGCTTAGCTTAAATGAGCGCATCAGTTCAATCGACTCTCCAGTTGGTGGCTTAGATAATGACAAAAGTCTTGTTGAAGTATTGGCGGATACTCAGCATGCTGGGCCAGAAGCGGATAGACAAGATGGCGATGTGCATCAAAGCATCGAGCATTTACTCGATGAATTAAATGATAAACAGCGAGAAGTTATCGCACGGCGATTTGGGCTACGTGGATACGAACCGAGTACCCTAGAAGATGTAGGTGCGGAAATCGGTTTGACACGTGAACGAGTACGCCAGATTCAAGTTGAGGCGCTTAGAAAGCTTCGCATTCTATTGCAGAACAAGGGCCTTTCTCTAGAAGATGTGATTAATTTAGATCACTAACACACGTTATTGACTGCCCAAAAAGCCGCTATTTAGGGTGCCAGTATAAATGGCATCATTTCAACAGCGGTTTTTTTGTGTCTAGTGTTTTTGGATTTACTTAAGAGTGAGGTTGTGTTTCTTCTAGCTCTATATCATTCAATAGGCTTAAAACACGCTGGCGGTATTTCTCCGATAAATCTTTTACTGTATAGGCGAGGTGTTCTTCATCATTCCCCAACTCAATGATCTCAGGTAGGCTTAAGATAATTCGATTTTGTATTTCAGGTAATGTGATGATGTCTTCCCCTATCACCAACTGATTACATGTTTGAGACTGAGAGAGTGCTTTTGCATCGTTGATGAGATGCTCCACTTGGTTGGCATCAAATTGGTTCTCTTCAAACATCTTGGAGGTTTGCTCACAGCCTTTATGCAGTCCCAAATGATATCGAATGTCTGGAACCCCCTCATATAGGGAAGAATGAGAAATTCTTTCTAGTAAATGTTTTACTAATTCAGCACAACAAGCGGCATCCATATAAAGGTTATCGCCGCTATTTTTGGCTTGAAACAAAATGACTACATTGTCACCTTCGTGTTGGTGAACTTGCCCGTAGAAATGCTCCGCTGACAAGAATATGGAGCGATAAATAGGAGTTAGCAAGTTGGCAACCTGCAGAGGCTGCATTGATTCCCGCCATTCATTTAGATGGTCTAGCTGTATATATAAGGCGCAGGATTCGCGCTCGGATTCAAGAATAATTTGTTCAAAATCTATTTCAAATTGTTCGTCTTCTATTGTTGACGCTACATTTTCCTGAGATGCAGTGGGTGCTTTTATTGGAGCTGGTAGTTCTAGTGCCTGTAAGGATTTTACTTGTGCCGCAAGTTCACTTGCTTCTCGGTATGTTCTTTTTGGTAACGGTGCATTGTCTGTTCCGTTGTTAAATGCTTCGAGCGCATCGCTGATCATTGAAATTGGGTAAAATAATCGCCGAATTACTAGAAGTAAGATTAACCCAGTGATAGCCGTTAGAAATATCCCAAGTCCAATTAAAAGGTTACTGATGTGAGTCTGAGTGCTTTGGGCCCCTGCCTTGTCGAGAGTGATGAGCACATGGCCGACTATTTCATCTCTAAAGCGAATAGGGGAGCTGTATACTCGATGCTGATCATTCGGCCGAATTTCACCTTCGGTCGTCTGCGCACCGTTCCGACTAGCCTCTGCTAAGCGCTCGTCTTTTTTATTGTAAACGCGAGCGCTCAAAATGTTATCGCTTACGACCAGGCGATTAAGCAGCACATTTAAGCTGAGCAAGTCATTGGTTAATATAGATTGTGTTGCGTTAAACGCCGCTTGCGTTGCTAGGCTACTGCCTAAAACATCCGTTTGTTGATTCAAATAGTTATTGACCGAAGAGGTGACTGAAAACCATACCGTAGCTAATGTAAGGATCATCAATGCCACATATGTTGTAACCACAATGCTTGCGGAGGAACATTTTTTTAGTGCCCGATAATAGCCAGCAGAGATTTTTTTTACAGTGTCCATCGACGTCCTGACTTGTCTAGTTTTGATTATCTTGTTGATTGTAATAAAAATTTATAGAAAGCTCGTTAGTTTGTCGGAGCGTACAGCATTTTCTTTAATGATAAGTGAAGGTTAGCGTCTGTACGGGGATTTGATATAGTTAGCCCCCCATCAATAGGAGTTTCTATGTCTGCTTCCATCACTTTAATTGGCGACGTAACGTCCGCACATGAATCTGAATTTTACACTTGGTTAACTGAGCATCAAATTGCGACAACTCGAAAGTCATTAACGAATAGTAATGATCGGATCAGTGCAATTCGCTATGACATTAGCACTCCTATTGAGCTCGGTAAACATGAAGTGCTACGCAGAGAGCTGTTAGAGCGAGCTGATGCGACAGGGGTTGATCACATCTTTCAGATTACCACATTGGTACCTGAAAAAGGTGGTTTGGCGGTATTTGATATGGATTCGACGCTAATAAAAGCGGAAGTTATGGATGAGTTAGCTGTCGAAATGGGCATCGGCGAGCAAATTTCGGCCATTACTGCGAGCGCAATGCGGGGTGAGATAGATTTTACTGAGAGCTTTGTGCAGCGACTATCGCTCTTAAATGGCTTGAGTAGTACCGTGATGGATTCAGTGTATGAGCGAATTGTACATATGGATGGTATTGAGCGTGCTATGAAAGGTCTTCACGCGTTGGGGTGGAAAACGGCGATCTTATCGGGTGGCTTTACTTACTTTGCTGACCGAGTTTGCCAAGATTATGGCATGACCGAAGTGCATGCTAATGTTTTGGAGATTGTTGATGGCGTACTTACGGGGAAGCACGTAGGGCCAATTGTCGATGCCAAGCGTAAGCAGCATCTGCTGGCGACTTTGTCGAAGCAGTACGGCGTTGAAGCAAGTCAGACCATCGCTTGCGGTGATGGTGCTAACGACTTACTAATGCTGAATGACGCGGCACTTGGCGTTGCTTTGCATGCTAAACCAATCGTTCGGCAGCAAGCGCCTTGTCCAATGAATAATATGGGATTAGACGGCATACTTTATCTACTTGGAATGACGTCAGAAGATATAGATGCCGCGACGAAGGGAGCGCCCTAAAATCGTTCGGCGTAGCCGGATCATTCATAGACTATCTAAGCGTTTTGTCCACTCTTGGGTGAGGACTTCGACTAAACTATAGCGTCGCAATGATAATGCTTTAGAAAGCTCCTCGAAGTTTTCGTTTAGATAATCAAAGAGTATCCTTTGACGCAGTTCGACGAGTACTCGAATTTGTTCGCCTTGTTCATGCGTGACGTCTTTATGCTCGAGTAAACTATCTAGAACTTGCTCTCGTCGTTCTATGATGACGTCATAATGATGTTTAAGGAGATAGGAAGCAAAGTCGAGCATAGAGGCAACTAGAAGTTGAAAGGTATGCTCGACTGCCATGATTTCATCTTTTGTAAGATGATCAGTTCGGTCTTTTTGTCGATGAACGTCAAGACGCTTAATCATTTCATGCTGATGTTCATACAATGATTTTTCCCAGCTTTTGTCTCTCACGGTAGGACTCCTAACGGAATAAGGTATTTACTGAGTGTAGTTTAGAAGCTACAAAATGGGTAAAAGTCGAATTCATCGTTTGGTGAAACATTATGAGCTGCAGGGATATGTAAATAACCGTCGGTTTGGCTTGCTGCCAAGAGTGCTCCTGAGCTTTGTTGAGCATGAGGAGTCGCGATACCGTTATTTATATGGACTCTTAGGAACTCATCACGAGATTGGTTACCCTTACGTGAGAAGCCGCTCTTTACAGGTATGGCTTTCGGTAAATCTAAGTCTTCACCCGCTGCTTTAGCCAGCGCCAAGCGTGCGAATAAATGGAATGTTACTAAGGTGGAGCTGGGGTTTCCGGGTAATCCTAAAAAAGGCGTATTGTAGACGTTTGCAAATACTAGAGGCTTGCCTGGTTTTATTGCAATTTTCCATAGATGTAGTTGGCCGTTTTGCTCTATTGTGGCTTTAACATGGTCTTCTTCACCCACTGAAACACCCCCAGAGGAAATAATCACATCAGAGCAGTCGCTTAAAGCTTTTAGAGCAGTTTGTGTTGCTTCCACAGAGTCTATTGCGTGTAGCCGCAAACTTACTTGATGTCCGCTACTGACGACTAGGGATTCGAGAAGTGGGCCGTTTGAGTTGTATATTTGCCCACCTGAGAGTGGAGTGCCAGGCGATTGCAGCTCATCTCCCGTTGTAAGAATGCCTACTTTTAGAGGCAGATATACTTCGACTTGTGTTATTCCAAAGCTGGCTAAAACACCAATATCAATGGCCGTTATACGCTTTCCTTTAGTGAACACTGTCGCCCCAGCAGCAATATCTTGTCCAGCAGGGCGAATGTTGTCATGTGATGTGGGCTGGGAAAGAAACGTTATTTGATTTTCTTGCTGCCTGGTGTTTTCTTGCATGACAACCGCATCGGCGCCTTGTGGGATTTCTGCACCTGTGAAAATTCGTGCACAAGTTCCCGATTGAAGCGGCATTGGCGCTGAACCGGCCGCAATTCTCTGAGACACCGTAAGAGAGGCGTTATCTTTTAGGTCGCTTGTGCGTACCGCAAATCCATCCATCGCACTATTGGCAGCTGGGGGGACATCGATTTCGGATATGACATCCTGAGCCAATATGCGGCCCATTGCTTTGCTTAATGGCACTGATTCAGTTGTTGTTACAGTCGTGAGAGTTTGCTTGATGTGCTCGATGGCATCCCGAAAAGGCATAAGTGTAGCCATGATCAAACCTCGTGCACGGGTGGCTGGTATGGCCCCAAAAGCATAGTAACAAAGTTGCATGGTTTATGGCGGGCATCCAGCTGTTCCTTGATGATGCCATTCCAAGCGGTTCGACATGCTCCCGTAGACCCAGGTAAACAGAATATGAGAGTTTTGTTAGCAAGGCCGGCTAAAGCACGTGATTGAATTGTCGACGTGCCTATCTCTTCAAAAGATAGTTGGCGAAAGAGCTCGCCAAAACCATTAACTTCTTTGTCTAATAACGGAGTGATCGCCTCTGGGGTGCTGTCACGCGAGTAAAAGCCTGTACCGCCAGTGATTAAAATTACGTGTATGGATTCATCGGCGATCCAATTAGACGCTACGGCGCGCATGGCGTAAATGTCATCTTTTACAATGCTGCGCTCGATGAGAACGTGCCCAGCGTCCTGAAGCAGATTAATCAGAGCGTCACCCGATGTATCTTCCGCAATGCCTCGTGTGTCAGAAACGGTTAAAACATTAATATTTAATGGGCGAAAAGGCGAAGGTGTTTTAGCCATAGTTAAGTCCTTTGTTAACCACCAGTAGCGCTCATGAAACGCAAAATCTGGGGTTCTTCTTCTAAATTAAAGTGGTGCTTTTCTGGTTTTAGCACTAAGGAGTCAATAATACTTTTTTGCAGAGCTTCCACGTTGTCAGGATGACTTCGTAAGACTGATTTTAAATCTTTTGAATGCTCATTGCCTAAACATAGCAGTAATCGACCTTCAGCGGTCAGTCGTACTCGGTTACAGGTGCTGCAGAAGTTGTGACTATGGGGGGAAATAAAGCCTACTTGGCTAGATTCACCTGCTAAGTCGTAATATCTAGAGGGGCCGCCAGTCGAGCGTTCTGACAGGCTTAGGTGCCAGCGTTGTTGCAGGCGATCTAATAGCTCATCACTAGAGACATAGGCTTTGGCGCGGTCATGATGAGAGATGTGACCAAGAGGCATCTCTTCGATAAAGCTAATGTCTAAATTGCGTTGTAAAGCGTACTCAACTAGGTCTTCGACCTCATCATCGTTATAACCGCCTAATATGACGGCGTTGAGTTTAAGACGCTTGAATGGCAGAGCGCTGACGGTATCAATTCCGCGCAGCACTTGGTCGAGTTTGTCTCGACGGGTCAATTCCTTAAATCGTTCTCGTTTGAGCGTATCCAAGCTTATGTTGATTCGAGACACGCCTGTGTCAAATAGCTGCTGCCCCATCTTTTCGAGCTGCGAACCATTGGTTGTGATGGTTAGTTCGTCAAGTCCAGGTAAGCTGGCAATGTGTTTTAGTGCAAAGAGGATGTCTTTACGAACAAGCGGCTCGCCGCCTGTGATTCGGATTTTTCGAGTACCTAGGGCCACAAAAGAGGTCGCTACCTGAACGATTTCTTCTAATGATAAAATGTCTCGTCGAGGCAAAAAGGTAGCGTCTTCGTCCATACAATATGTACAGCGAAAGTCGCAGCGGTCCGTCACCGAAATACGTAAATAGTCTATTTTTCGACCGAACGGATCGATTAAAGTGGAATCTGACACTAGAATTGGCCTCACTACAATTTTCTAATAGAAGCAAAATTTTATTACAGAGGCAAAGATTCTCTGTACGGACTGCGAATTGCGTTATGCTCAAATAACGCAGTATTTGAGTGCAGTTAAACCACTATAAAGATGAGGAGTCGCAGTGCATAGTGTTATACATAATTTGATCGATATACTCACTTTGAATCGGGTTTCTGACACTAAATTTGTCGGTAAGAGTCAAGATTTAGGGTTTCCCAAAGTCTTCGGGGGCCAAGTTGTTGGTCAGGCTCTGAGCGCCGCTGTACAAACGGTTCCTGAAGGGCGCGCGCCTAATTCATTGCACAGTTATTTTTTACGTCCAGGAGATGCGAGTCAGCCGATAGAATATGAGGTTGAGTTTATTCGAGACGGTGGAAGCTTTAGTGTACGTCGAGTCATCGCCAGTCAGAACGGCAAGAGTATTTTAGTGATGACCGCATCGTTTCATATTTTCGAAGAAGGGCTATCACATCAAGAAGCGATGCCGAACGTTCCCGGCCCAGAAAACTTCAAATCTGAGTTGAGCCTGTTCCGCAAGCATGCAGAAGAAATCCCTAGTAAAATAAGAAGTCTTCTTGTCGCGGACCGACCTATAGAGTACCGCATTGTCGAAAACCAGAATCCGTTTCGTCCTCGTCCTGGTTTGCCATCACGTCATATGTGGATTAGGAGTGTGGAGCCACTTCCTGATGACGAATTGGTCCACCAAGCTATGTTGGCCTACACCACAGATTATGGATTCCTAGAGACGGCACTTCAGCCTCATGGCGTGTCGATAGGTCATCCCAAATTAAATATCGCTAGCTTAGATCATGCGATTTGGTTTCATCGGCCTTTTCGGTTAGACGAGTGGTTGCTGTATGTCGCAGATAGCCCATCAACATCCTCTGCGCGGGGGTTTGTTAGGGGGAAAATATTTGATCGAGCGGGGAATTTAGTGGCATCTACAGCACAAGAGGGGTTAATTCGTTTGAATAAGTAGAACGTGTTGTGTATGTAATGAATTGTAACAGATTTAAGGTTTTAGGTTACGACTGTGCTATTTTTGATCGGTTGTACTCTGTTGCCTTTGCTTCAATATGAAATAAACAGTTGAGCAAGAGCGTTAACTTTCAATATGGATGTGGAAAGGATCTAGCGTGTCAACCCAGCGAAGTATCATTAACCTGTTATTGTCAAAAATAGCTGCTTGTTATCTGCTTGTGGCAATGTGCGTGCTATTGACTGCTGCAATCGCCTCTCATTATGTTGCTGAAAAACGGCAGCAGGAAGAGGTATCTATCCTTCGAACGTATGTTTCCCAAATCATTGCATTTGACCATCTCTCTGTAGCGGACCGTAGTAATCTTATTCTGCAATACTTAGCGGATAAGCGTTCCTTTTTTTCAGGAGCCGAGCTTAAGCCAGAGAATAGCGCCTCGACATTGACTTGGGGGGACAATGTGGGGGTGCCAATAGAGTTGGATTTACCTGGCTTTCAATTGCGTGTCACTCTTTTACCGACTGCCATCATTAGTAATCAAGTATTGAAAGAGTCTGGTTGGTTTATAATTGCTTTGGCGCTCCAACTGCTGTTGTTATTCGGATTGTTGAAAATATTGATGCGTCGAAAGTTAAGTGCGAGAGTGAATCGAGTAGTGCGAGACCTAAGTGGTATTGATTGCAATAATCCCGTGCCAATCCAACTAGAGGCGTCCTTATCTCAAATCACAGAGTACCGCGAAGTTATGTCGAGTGTGAATCGTTTAGTTATCTCTCTACGCTCCTCTCGGGAGGAGCTGATTGCGATGGGTAGTGAAGCGGATGCACGTATTAAATCTAAAATGGCAGCCCTCGAAGAAAAAAATCGTACATTGATAGAACTAAATCAAAAACTTTCGAAACTTGCTAATACTGATGCACTTACGCAGGTGTATAACCGTACGCGATTTGATGAATTATTTGCTGAATATGTGCTGCTTTCGAAGCGCCGACACGAGCGTCTTTCAGTACTGTTAATTGATTTGGATGACTTTAAGCGAGTTAATGATGTACATGGACATCAAATAGGTGATCATGTTTTGCAGCATGCAGCCCAGTGTATTAAGCAAGTGATTGGAAGTGAAGGGCTTGTTGCGCGATGGGGGGGCGAAGAGTTTGCTGTAATTCTGCCTTATTACGATATCGTACTCGCGGAAGGGATGGCTGAACGTGTTCGAGCGACATTGGCGAGCTCTCGATTTGAGAAAGAGGCGATTCATGTGACCACGAGTATTGGTGTCGCCGAATTAGATGACGATGATACCTGTGATGAGTTACTAAAAAGAGCTGACGATGCGTTATATAATGCGAAAGGCGAAGGCAGAAACAGAGTGATTCTTGCTTACTCACCGGCGTCTAGACAATTCGAAATTGAAGCGTTAGATGATGGGGAGTTTATCGAAGTATTGGATGCTGAGCCAGAGCCCAATCGATGTGAATAAGTAGCTTTTCCGAAGCGCCTTCTTTACCTTTCTCTAATGCTTCAATGATCGCCATGCTTGTTGGTGCATTACCTAATGCTACGGCAAGGTTACGCTGCCAGTTTTCGTAGCCCGTTCGTCTGATGGGAGATCCTTCTGTATTCTTTAGGAACGTTCTTTCATCCCATTGAAACAGGGTGATAAGTTCTTCGTTATCCAGATGATGGCGAGGCTGGAAATCATTTTCTTGTGTGTATTTTGCGAACTTCGTCCAAGGGCAGACGAGTTGGCAGTCATCGCAACCAAAAATACGATTGCCCATTTTTGATCTGAGCTCTTCAGGAATTATGCCGTCGTATTCTATGGTTAAATAAGAGATGCATTTTGTTGCATCTAATACCCAAGGTTCCACAAATGCGTTGGTTGGGCAAAGATCAAGGCATGCGCTACAGCTTCCGCAATGACGTGATGGCATAGCATCATCGACAGGTAAAGGCAGGTTAGTGAATACCTCGCCAAGTAAAAACCAGCTTCCAGCTTTAGGTGATAATAGAAGCGTATTCTTCCCTATCCATCCCATTCCTGCTTGTTCGGCTATCTGGCGTTCTAATACGGGAGCGCTATCAACGAAGGCCCGAAAGCCGTGATCGCCAACTTCCTCCTCTATGCGCTTGGCAAATTGAGTGAGACGCTTGCGTATTAGCTTGTGATAATCACGACCTAAAGCATAGCGAGCGATATAAGCCTTATTTTTTGTTTGCAGCCGCTTTACCGTTTCGACGGACTCGGGTAGGTAGGGCATGCTTAAGCTGATAACACGTTGTGTTCCAACGTGCAGGTTTTCAGGAGTAAATCTAAGATCACCGTGATTGGCTAAGTAGTCCATGGTCCCGTGATAGCCTGAAGCAAGCCACTTGTTATAAGGATCACGAAACTGTTCTAACTTCGGATCGACGATTCGGCAATCCGAAAAACCAAACTCCGAGGCCCATTGCTTTATCTGGGTGGCTAGATCACTCAGCGAAGTTGGCGAGTTAAGGTCTGATGGCAGCAAGGGATACACTTGTAGGAAAAGGTAAGAGCCGAGCTCTCACCTTGAGGTTATTAATTAATACAGGTTAACGTCGCTTTTCACAGTGTCTATCAAAAGTTTGATGAAAAGACGATCTGCTTCAGAGTGCTCTTCGGGAATCTTTAGAGTCGTTTGGTTGGAAACTTCTTCTGCAATTTTTTGATAAGCATTAGGCTCATTTATGTGCTCTTTGGCGATGCGGATAAGCTCACCAGACAATTCGGGTTCCATCAGCATTTTGCGGAAGCAGCGTAAGAATTCATCGATAATACGTTGTTGGTTTAATTCTGAAGCCATGATTCTAACTCCTTATTAGATAATAAGCGTATGACATCATGAAAGCTCTATTAAGAGCAAGCGGAAAGAGCGTGTATAACACGGATTCGTTGACTCTAACGCAGATGCCTGACAAAATAAGCACTTACATCAGCAATACCCCGCTGATTGTCTCTTCTGATGGCGGCCAACAGCCCCTTCCTATACGACTAGAGTATAGTCGTTACACACAGTATTGTAAGTAGAATATTGACTCACAATGCTTCCTCTCGCGAAAAGACGCGGGCAGTGTCAAAACTGCGATTTATTGCGTTTGAGTGTTCCTTCGTTTTAGGTATCTCATTTGTTTTGCAAACATCGTTTTATCAACTTTAATCTGTGCTTGGTATGCGGTTACAATACGTGCACCAAACTAGCAGACAGATGAACACTACAGAGGTTTACAAGGTGGAGTTATTATCCGGTGGTGAGATGATCGCCCGCTTTCTCAAAGATGAGGGAGTAGAAAATATATATGGCTATCCAGGTGGTGCAGCACTGCACATTTATGATGCGTTACATCGTCAATCTGATGTGAAGCATGTACTCGTCCGTCATGAACAAGCTGCAACACATATGGCTGACGGCTATGCGCGTGCGACAGGTAAGCCAGGTGTTGTGCTTGTAACATCTGGTCCGGGCGCAACCAATACTGTTACGGGTATTGCGACAGCGTTTATGGATTCCATTCCTATGGTTGTTATCTGTGGTCAGGTAATGAGCTACCTTATCGGTGAGGATGCATTCCAAGAGACCGATATGATTGGAGTCTCTCGTCCGATCGTTAAACATAGCTTCTCTGTTAAGCATCCTTCTGAAATACCTATGATTCTGAAGAAAGCTTTTCACATCGCTAGTACAGGTCGTCCAGGTCCGGTTGTCGTAGACATTCCAAAAGATATGACGATGCCGAACGAAAAGTTCGAATACAAATACCCTGAGTCAGTATCGTTGCGCTCATACATGCCTCCGCTTAAAGGTCATAGTGGTCAAATTAAAAAAGCTGTGGACTTATTGTTGGCGGCAAAGCGTCCAGTGATTTACGCAGGTGGCGGTGTCATTATGGGTGGGGGATCAGATCAACTTGTTAAGTTGGCCCAACACTTAGAATACCCTGTCACCAATACACTTATGGGGCTAGGTGGTTATCCTGCGACGGATAAACAGTCCCTTGGCATGCTTGGAATGCATGGTTCTTATGAAGCGAACCAAGCGATGCACCACAGTGACCTTATTTTAGCGGTAGGTGCTCGTTTTGACGACCGAGTAACAAATGATCCTGATAAGTTCTGCCCTGGTGCAAAAATTATACATATTGACATTGATCCGGCTTCGATCTCCAAAACGATTCGTGCGGATGTTCCAATTGTCGGGCCTGTGATCCAAGTGCTTGAAGAGATGTTGTCTATCATTGATGATGCGCCAGCTCGCACTAATCAAGAGGCGATTGCTACTTGGTGGAAGCAGATCAATGATTGGCGTCAGGTGCATGGTGGGCGCTACGACACAGCGGGCGACAAAATTAAGCCACAAGCAGCGGTTGAAGCGTGTTGGCGCGCGACTAACGGCGATGCTTTTGTTGCATCAGATGTTGGTCAGCATCAAATGTTCACCGCCCAATACTACAAGTTTGACAAGCCATATCGTTGGGTCAACTCAGGTGGTCTAGGAACGATGGGCTTTGGTTTGCCAGCCGCAATGGGTGTTAAGATCAACTTCCCAAATGAGACAGTTGTCTGTGTAACAGGTGAAGGCAGTATTCAGATGAATATTCAAGAGCTTTCGACGTGTCTACAGTATGGTTTGCCAGTCAAAATCTTGTGTTTGAACAACGGTTATTTGGGTATGGTCCGTCAGTGGCAAGATATGAACTATGAAGGCCGTCATTCAAACTCTTATATGGATTCTTTGCCTGATTTTGAGGCGCTGATGGGTGCCTACAGACATAAGTATGTAGAAATCCGGACAAAAGATGAGTTGGATTCGAAAATGGAAGAAGCGTTCGCGATGACTGATCAGCTAGTTTTCATTAATTGTTATGTAGATCCAGAAGAACATGTATACCCAATGCAGGTACCACGTGGATCCATGCGTGATATGTTCTTGAGCAAGACGGAGCGAACTTAATATGCGACACATTATCTCAGTTTTAATGGAGAATGAGCCGGGTGCCTTGTCGCGTGTGGTTGGTTTGTTCTCTCAGCGTAACTTCAATATCGAGTCACTTAATGTTGCACCGACAGATGATTCAACTTTGTCGCGGTTAACACTGACTACCTTTGGGTCGGATCAAGTTGTAGAGCAAATTACAAAGCAGCTTAATAAGCTCATTGATGTGGTTAAGCTTGTTGATCTGACAGAAGGTCAGCATATCGAACGTGAAATGATGTTGGTTAAAGTTCGTGCTTCTGGTGCTCAGCGAGCAGAAGTTAAACGTACGGTGGATATATTCCGTGGCAATATCATTGATATGACGCCATCAATATACACCATCCAGATTATCGGTGAATCTGATAAGTTGGATGGATTCTTACAGGCGCTTGGAGGTATGCATACATTAGAGGTTGTGCGTACAGGGGTGTCAGGCATTGCCCGTGGTGAGAAAACACTGTCTCTTTAACGAGAGCATTTAATTGTTCTTTGTCAAAACGCGCTTCGGCGCGTTTTTTTATGTCTTCATATTGGAGGGCAATGATTTTCTTCTGTAGGTTGATTTTCTGCTTATTGACGATTGCATGTTAAATACGCACCTTTTCCTGCAATCTGTGCTTAATAGAAGCAAATATGTAATCGACTTGTATTGGGTTTATTTTCTGTCGGTGGATGCCACAATTGATCTAACATTCATCAGCACAGGACGTAATTATGAAAGCGCAATCAACAATTGGAAACGCTGCTTCATCTATGAAAAATGGGGTTATTGGCATAGGAATAGCGACAGCCATACTATTTGGCTCATCTGCTCATGCGGATGATTACTCTTGTATTTCAGTTGCCGAGAAAAAAGTGGCCGCTGAAGCAGCAAAATTGACAGATGATTGGAGTGATATTTTCACTACTCAAGCAGCACTGATCACAGCGAAAACAGAGTGTTATATTGATGAAAACATCACCAAAGATAATGCCGAAGATAAGTGGGCTGACATCAAAACTGACTTTCAAGAAGGAATGAAAGGCATACATAACAAGTTCGATGCGCAAGTCGAAAAAGCAAAAGCAACTTATCGTGATGCGAAAGATAAGGCGAAAACAGACGAGGCTTTAGCAAAGGCTGAAGAAAAGTACGACGCAGCGATGGAAAAAATCTCCGAGTCTTATAAGCGCTCAGTCGTTGCGTTAAAAGATAAACTGGGCATTGATGAATAATATTTAATTCATCCTGATACAATGTGGCCACTATTAAGTGGCCATTTTTCGTCAGATCATAGCGAAAAACCGAGTGCCTTACGCTCTAAGGCCTAATAAAGCACCCACTATGCCTAGCCCGTGACGATGTGTAACAAATTAAAAAGGACGCGATCAGTCAAATAAAACAGCGCGGAATTGACATGACATAGCCCTAATTAATCGTTAAAGTTGCCGCACATTTTAAGATTGATGGTTAAAATGTGGTTAGAAGTAACCCTATTATTTAATGACTAAACTCTTTGCCTATGAAGAGTGATCAGCGGTTACGGCGTTCGTAACAAAAGCTTTCCTATCAAGAGGTATAAACACAGCGAATGGCACTACAACTTTGGCTTGCAATAGCGCCTGTCTTATTGCTTCTATCATTTTCTCCTGGGCCGAATAACTTCACCGCAATGTACAATGGCATTCGTGCAGGAGCATTAGCTGCGTTGCTTGCGGTTGTTGGACGTAACATTGCTTTCGGTATTTTGATGCTGATTTCAGTTTTGGGTTTAGGGGCAGTGATTGTCTCTTCGCCGTTTTGGTTCAATGTTGTAAAGTGGTTGGGCGTTGTTTATTTATTCTACATTGGAGTCAAAACTTGGCTGAGTGCCTCCAGTAATTTGGTGTCGATGGAACAAGGGGGCGTTGAGGTACCGAGCACACACTTAGAGCGTTTGCGCCAAGAGTTCATGATTGCTATTAGCAACCCTAAAGCGATTTTGATTTTTACTGCGGTCTTTCCGCAAATGCTCGATTTGGATCAGTCTGTCCCTGCTCAATTCTTGGTAATGGGTGTGACCTTCATGGTAACCGAGTTTATTGCCGCATTTTTTTACGCATTAGGAGGCTGGCAGTTGCGCCGACTGATTAGAAGTGCCCGAGGGATGCAGGTACTGAATAGAAGCATGGGAGGAGTGTTTGTTCTCGCGAGTGCATTTCTAGCGGCGGCGTCAAGAACCTAATATAAGATGAAAAAGGGAACCAAATGGTTCCCTTCTTGACTGAATGCCTAATCACGAATGTTCGGCAAGAAACTCTTCGGTGAGATACAGCTCTTCATTACTGTTTACTTTGACGTCCCGCTCTAGGATCGTCTTGGCAATTTGTTTCGCTTCATCTAGCGAGTGCATTTCATAAGTACCGCATTGAAACTCATTCAGTTCAGGGATGTCTTTTTTAGTTGCGACATTCAATACGTCCTCCATTGAGGCTTTCCAGCTCGCGGCGACTTGCTCTTCACTCGGTGTTCCAATAAGGCTCATATAAAAGCCTGTGCGACATCCCATTGGAGAAATATCAATGATTTCGACATCATTACTATTTAGATGTTCTCGCATGAAACCTGCAAATAAATGCTCAAGGGTATGAATACCTTTTTCAGATAAAATCTCTTCATTTGGGATGCAAAAACGTAAGTCGAAAACAGTAATGTTGTCACCTTTTGGTGTTGCCATGGATTTAGCAACGCGAACGGCTGGTGCTTGCATGCGTGTATGGTCTACACGGAAGCTGTCGAGTAGTGGCATATTAGTGTTCTCCTAGTGTCTCGTTTACCCGCAGCGCAGTCGGGTAAACTGATTGAATATTGGCTTATTGTACATGAATTTCATCGTGTGCAATGTGATGTTTCTGAGATTTCATGTATTCCCACAGGAGTGCAATCGCAAATGAAATACACGCGAATAACAGACTTTTTCCCATAAAAGTCGCCATAACTATGCAGCTGACAGTAGCTAGGACGGAGAGCCAGCGTAGCGAAGAGTTAAGAGATTTGATTGCTGTAATGCATGTTAGTAAGTAGATCAATAGAAACGCGCCATTTGTCATTTCAATAAACCAAGACATTGGCGTGTCCGCATATTCTGCAAATAGTAGAGACATTAGGCTGATAACGCCTACAAATCCGACTGCTCTTAATGGGGTGCCATATTTGGAAAGCGTAGCGAAATAGTGAGGAAGTGCTCGCTGTGCCGCCATCGCTTGTACCATTCTAGAAAAGCCTAGAATATATACCCCTACGTTGGAAAATGCGATCAGGTAAGCTCCTAAGGCAAAGTAACGACGTGCTTCATCCCCCAGCAATACTCCAACGAGTAGGGCTAAAGATTGGCTATTAGTAACATCGTCACCATAGACGTTGTATTGAATGATCATGAGTACAGTGGCTAGATACAGTGTTACCACAATGCTTATGCCGCCCAATAAAGCAATGGGGAAATCGCGAGATGGGTTTTTGAATTCGGCACCCATGTGTGCCATGACCTCAATGCCGATAAAACACCAAAATATCGTTCCTGCAGCGAGCAATGTGGTTTCAATATCTGAATACTGCATCGGTAATGAGATAATTGAGCTTTCAAAGGGTTGATCTTGGGTAAAGCTAAAATAAAGTAATGCGATCACCGTCCCAATCAGGCATATCACTACGGCAGTTTGGAAGTTTGCCGAATTTTTTAAACCCGCAACTGAAAACAGTAGCATTCCAATAAGAGTGATCAGGCTAAGATTAAACACTTGATCAGCAGGTAACTCAAATACGATAGCCAAATACGCCGCTGCAACTTTAATAGCTACTGCTGGGCCAACAAGCATTATGCTTAAAAAGAGCCAGCCAACTGCGCGCTCCGCTTTGGCGCCGAGCACTCTACCAATATAATGCGATGCTCCACTTGCGGAAGGGAATTTACTGCCGAGTAAAGCGAATACAAAAGCTATGGGAATGATCACAAGAGCCGTAATCAGCCAAGCATAGAAGGCAAAACTGCCCGCTTGTGATACTGAAATGGCTGGCAAAATCATTAAGCCTGTACCAATAAAGGTTGTGATAGTCATTGCCATGCCTTGAAATGGCCCTAATGTGCGTTGGTATTGCATCGATTTACCCTCGATATCGTTTTACTGTTTAATATGTCAAAGGATAAAATGATTACAGTAAATTTACGCCTTACAAACTGACGGTATTGAAAGGCAATGTAACGTAATTACCGTCAATATGACGGATTTAGGGAAGACGATAAATATGGCTATCGATCGTGTCGACGAAAAGATTCTGGCGCTTCTGGTAGAAGATGCTAGGCAATCGGTATCAGATATTAGCCGCAAAGTTAATTTATCTCGCTCGGCAGTGACAGACCGCATAAAGCGGTTGGAAGAGCGTAAGGTGATTGAGGGGTATCATGCGAGGCTAGGAGTTGATGCGAGCGAGGTGGTCTCAGCGTATTTTTCCCTTACATTTCGTCCGATATCACGAGAACTGATTGAGCCGCTAATCAATAAGATTCCTGAAATTCGTTTTGCTCATTATATTAGTGGTGATGTTGATGTCATCATGTATGTCGAGGCGAAGACCATGTCTCGCCTTACGTCTTTACGTGTTGAAATCGATCGTTGGCCAAATATAGATAAAGTAGTGACTCATATGTGTTTAGCAGACGCGAATACACGTTAACAATATCCGGCAAGCTTGCGCTACGATTAAGGAGCGAGATCTGAAAGGGTTTAATTTTATTGAACGTTGGCGAAGTGGCGGTTTGGCAGTGGATGATCTTTTAATCTTGTCAGGCCTTGCTTTGGTTTGTGGTGTCTTGAGCGGATTAACCATGACTGCTCTTGTTACTATATTGCAATGGTTTGCGACGTCTATTTTGCCTTCCCATTCTGAGAACTATGAGCAATTAGAACCGTTATATCGTTTTTTTCTTCCTGTCTTAGCATGCCTGATCTTGGCTCTAATGTGGCACCTTACGCCTAATAAGTATCTGAAAGTTGGCATTCCTTATGTCGTAGAACGTTTAAATTATCATCAAGGTAATTTGCCTATCCTAAATGCGGTAGTGCAGTTTTTTGGAGCGTTAGTAGGATTGTTGGGAGGGCTGTCTATCGGTAAAGAAGGGCCTGCTGTGCATATTGGAGCAACATTTGGTAGCCGTCTCGCGCAGCGTTTCCGGCTGTCTCATGTTGGAGTCGATACCCTAGTTGCCTGCGGAGTAGCTGGGGCGATAGCCGCGGCATTTCAAACGCCACTTGCGGGTGTGTTGTTTGCCTATGAGGTTATATTTCATGAGTATCGGTTGCGGTTGGTATTGCCAGTACTACTGTCTGTAATCGTTGCGATGTTCATTAGTGAAGGGCTACTTGGCCGGTTTGATGTATTCGATTTTGGAATGTTGCATCTGCCTCTCTATGATATCGGCATGTTGGCAGCTTATGTGTTACTTGTATTTACTATTGTCATCTCCTCTAGTTCTTTTTATCAAATTCAGCGTTGGTTATGGCGTTTTAGCTCTACATCGGCTGTGGTTCGTTTTCTGTTTGTTGGTGTGGTAACAGGATTGGTCGGCCTGGTTGTCCCCGAAGTATTAGGCGGTGGCTATGATTCGCTGAACATGGCGCTGAGTGGTGAGCAGATATTGATTCCGCTTATGGTTATTGTAGCGGCTAAGGTTGTACTGACGTCCTTATCAATTGGCCTAGGTATTCCCGGCGGCATGATAGGTCCAACTTTTGTGATCGGTGGCTTAATCGGAGCTCAAGTATCTTTATGGGTGAATACTGGGATGGAGCCAGCAACCGAAATGTCGCTATTTGTGTTGCTTGGCATGGCAGCGATGATGGCTACCACGTTTCAAGCGCCCTTGACTGCGGTGGTCGCGATGGTGGAGATGACACATACTTCACAAACGATAGCACCAGCCATTTTTGTCATTGTTCTGTCTTGTACCATCATTCGCATTCTGTTCCACCAAGACTCGATTTTTGTTGAGCGCTTGAGTGCGTTAGGGTTGGTTTCTGAGTGGTCTCCTGTTCAGCGAGTGCTTCGCCATCACAATGTGCAGACTTTAGGGCATAAAGTTAAGTGTTTTCCCGAATTGCTCCATCTTGAGCAGGCCCGCGATTTTGCGACAAATATGATAGACTATATCGCAATCCAAAAAGGGGAAGAATTCTTTTTGGTATCAGTGCCGGAGGTGCTTGAGCAGCTTAATCAGTTAGATTTGGGCCCTCAGCCTTGGTTAGCGTTTGATGCTGAGCATCCAAGTATGGATGTTTTAAAGGCGCTATCAGGGAAAAAAGTGGGTGTTGTTGGTGCATCACTTTCAGTACCTGATTTAATGCGCTGGCTGCATGAGCACAATCAGCAGCAGGTTTTGGTCTATTATTCGTCATCTCAAGAGTACTGGTTGGCGACTTCGCATCGATTGCATCAAATGTTGTTCAAGGATTAAATATGTTGTGGGTGAAAGCGTTTCATATCGTAGCGATGGTATCTTGGTTTGCGGCACTTTTTTACCTACCGCGTTTATTTGTTTATCACGCTGCGGCAAAAGACTCAGAAAGTATTGAGCGTTTCAAAGTGATGGAGCGCAAGTTGTATCGTGGAATCATGACACCTGCTGCAATAGCGACAATTGTTCTGGGTGTTTGGCTAGTGACATATGCGCCGAGTTATTATATGCAAGCGGGTTGGTTTCATGCCAAATTGTTACTTGTCGTGTTATTGCTAGGCTATCACCACGCATGTGGTCGCCTATTGAAAAAGTTCGCTCAAGACGAAAACAATCGTAGTCATGTTTTCTATCGTTGGTTTAACGAATTTCCTGTACTAGTTCTGATTGGCGTATCGATATTAGTTGTCGTGCGTCCGTTTTAAATTTCTGTTGAAGTGGATCCAAATATGAGTCGTTCTGAAGATTTATACACTCGCGCTCAAAAACACATTCCTGGTGGCGTTAACTCACCAGTTCGAGCATTTAATGGCGTGGGTGGAACACCGTTATTCTTCCAAAAGGGGGAAGGGGCATATGTATATGATGAAGATGGCAAACGTTATATTGATTATGTAGGGTCTTGGGGACCTATGATTGTCGGGCATTCACACCCTGATGTTATCAATGCAGTTCGTAAGCAGCTTGATTTTGGCTTGAGCTTTGGAGCGCCGACCGAAGTCGAGACTACGATGGCTGAAAAAGTATGTGAATTAGTTCCATCTATGGATATGGTTCGTATGGTGAATTCAGGCACCGAAGCCACCATGAGTGCTATTCGCTTATCTCGAGGTTACACAGGGCGAGATAAAATTGTTAAGTTTGAAGGTTGTTATCACGGTCATTCCGATTCGTTGCTGGTTAAGGCTGGGTCGGGCGCTTTGACGTTAGGGGTTCCCAATTCACCCGGGGTGCCAGCAGATTTAGCGCAACACACCATTACACTACAATACAACGATATCGAGGAGGTAAAGTCCTGTTTTGCCGAGCTCGGTGACCAGATAGCTTGCATTATTGTAGAGCCAGTTGCTGGTAACATGAATTGTATACTTCCGGTGCCAGGTTTCTTGGAAACGTTACGTCAAGTGTGTGATGAGTCCGGTGCTGTACTCATTTTTGATGAGGTGATGACTGGCTTTCGTGTCGCACTTGGCGGGGCTCAAGAAAAGTTTAAGGTAACTCCGGATTTGACTACGTTAGGAAAAGTAATTGGTGCAGGAATGCCAGTGGGGGCCTTTGGTGGTAAAAAGGCAATTATGGAGTACATTTCACCTCTTGGCCCAGTCTACCAAGCTGGGACATTATCTGGTAATCCAGTTGCTATGGTAGCTGGACTGGCAGTATTGAATAAGATCAGTGAAGAGGGGTTTCACCGTGAACTTGAGCGAAAAACATCATTGTTGGTATCGGGCATCCAAGCGGCTGCGGATGAGCTTGGAGTTTCTGTTGCAACCGTGAGTGTTGGCGGCATGTTTGGCCTGTTTTTCTCTAATCAGAAGCAGGTGAGCACATTTGCTGATGTCCAAAAATGTGATACAGAGATGTTTAAGCTATTTTTCCATTACATGCTCGAGGAGGGGGTCTACTTAGCACCGTCTGCTTTTGAAGCAGGGTTTACATCTCAAGCGCATAGTGATGAAGATATTGAATTCACAATTGCTGCCGCGAAGCGCGCATTCGTTAAATTAGCAAAGGTGGCAGAATGATTAAGGTAGATGATATGCCAGTAGAGGAAACAGAAAAAGAACTCGTCAAAGATGAAGTTGAGGATGACTCTGTAGAAGTTAAGCCCAAAGTAAAGAATCCTAGAAGGGGGGTCTACTTACTTCCCAATTTATTTACTACAGCGGCACTATTTTCTGGGTTTTACTCTATTATCGCAGCAATGAATGGTAACTATACTCACGCAGCGATTGCGATATTTATATCAATGGTTTTTGATGGGTTAGACGGTCGGGTTGCTCGTCTAACTCGTACTCAAAGCGCATTTGGTGCGGAGTATGACTCCTTGGCGGACATGGTGTCTTTTGGTGTTGCGCCAGCTTTGGTCTCATTTACATGGGCATTAGATCCGTTAGGTAAAGTGGGCTGGATTGCGGCCTTTATCTATGTTGTGGGTGCCGCTCTTCGGCTTGCACGTTTTAATACAATGATTGGTATTGAAGACAAACGTTATTTTACTGGTCTTCCTAGTCCTGCTGCTGCTGCAATTGTTGCAGGTGTTATTTGGGCGTCAAATCATGCGGGCCTGACGGGTGAGCAATTAGCCAGTGTTATGGCGTTGTTAGTTCCTGTGACAGGTTTGTTGATGGTCAGTAATGTAAAGTATCGCAGCTTTAAAGATCTTAATCTTAAAGGTCGAGTACCCTTCGTGTTCTTGTTGATTGCAGTTTTGATTCTTGTGCTGGTAGCGTTAGAGCCTGCTTTAGTTTTAGCTGCAGCGTTTTGTGCCTACGGACTGTGGGGAATACTAGGAATAGTGTTTAAGCAGTTGCGTTAGCCTTACATATCGCGATCAAAGATATATAAAAAGCCCGCCTTACTAGGAGGGCTTTTTTGTGTCGTTAATTAATTTCAAAAAAATGAAAAAAGGGGTTGCGTTAAAAATTCGCGAAGGTATTATACGCACCCACTGACACGGACAACGCTTCAGAGCAACGAAGCAAAACGAGTCAGACGCTCTTTAAAATAGATAATCAGATAATTTGTGTGGGCGCTCGCTGGAGACTTCAGCAGACCTCTTAGAGGTCAAAAAAGATTGAAGTCTTAGATGAGTGAACACGTCAATTCGCT
>NZ_QKRA01000015.1 GCF_003362755.1 Marinomonas piezotolerans | reverse complement strand
AGACTATGCAACAGAATGGCTGTGGTTTTACAATCATGAAAGGCCACATACTGCCAACGGAGGTAAGCCACCTCTAATGGCTGCATAACCTCTACTTTTAAGCTGTATTAAAAAGGGGAGGATTACCGAGCCAATCACATTATTACAGAATTGAGTAGCAACAGAGTCAGGGGAGTTTCCAATTATTTGACTCTTTCCTTCCCAATAATGACCATCAGCTAAAGCAAATAATGGAAATAAGAGCGAGATTGGAAATAGCAGTTTGAGCGACATCTTAATAGTAGTCATATCTTTGCCGATAAAGAGAGTAAAAAATAAGGGAAGGCAATAGCCTTCCCTAGACTTTAATGACGCAAGTAATTGAACTAGGTTGCCTTATTCGAAAACTTCTTAAATAGCTTAATGCCGATACCTGCAACTGTAATTGTTGCTACAACAGGCCAAGCCCAAGCGATCATATCTGTTGCAAAGGTGTTAACTGAGTCAACAGCCGCCTGCGCATCAGCAGGTAATGCCGCGCGAGCAGTCGTAACAGATGTGAGCAACACGGCAGTGGTTGCTGTTACTTTTGTTGCTAAATTATTCATTTTCATGATGTTGATACCTCAACTAGTTTTTTGAAATATAAGATGATTGAACCAAACGCCCAACCTAGGACGTAGGCAGTGATGAGGGACGAAATGACAAATTCAGTGTCTGTCATCGTTGTCCCCCTTTAATTGCACCCAAACCAAATGAAATTAGTAATGAAGCGCAAAAACCGAGTAGCCATAAACTGTCATACTGTTGAGAGTCCATAGCTTAAGAACCTGTTTTACCCAGAGAGATGTTTTTAGCAGTAGGGATTAAAGGTAGGTCGAATGGATTAAGTTCCAAGTTCTTAAAGCGACCCACACGAAAAGCAGATAGATCAAGCTCGTACTCACCAACAGGCTTCGCATCTGTCGGAGCCTGTAAAGGAATTTCTATTTGCTGAGGATATGCACCGCCTAGATGTGCGTATGCTTCTTGGTAATACCGCAGACCGCTCTTTGTATTGCGGCTTTGCGGTAAGTTATGACCTTCAATGATTGAGATTTTCAACATTTGTTTCTCCTAAACATCGGTTGTGATTCAGTGCGTAGAGTTATTGATACAAGTCCAAGGCAACAGACTTCGTCTGTTGCAAAGCGCTCTTTGCCGCGCGGGCATGACCCCACCCCTCAGAAAACGAGTTTTCATCGAAGTGCGGTCCTATATGTTGGTCATCATGTTTTGGGCGTGTATTTTGGAAATGAATTTCATCGAGAATATCAACAACACCATCCATGATTTTCTGACTGGCTTCAGTTAAGCGAGGAGTAACTTTGATATCCCAGAAATGGATTCGAGATAAAATCGTGATGCCAGCATGAATAACACCAATAACGGTGTCTTTAGCTTCATCACCATATTTAGAAGTGCTTACTGTCTCGATTTCACCTGTATCGCGGTTTAGCCTTTGACGAGCCCCGTAAGCTAGTTTTGTTTCCATGTCTTTACGTGAGATAAATGGGCCACCCATAAGATTGACAAATTCAGCCCAGTCACCGTCTCTAGCTGCCTGACGGATAGCTTCTAATTGTGGGTCTTGTTGTTTATCTAAGCGTCGAAATTCTCTGTAAGCTTGCACACTATATACCCCTATTATTTGGAACTGACGGATACCACAGTCTCTTGCCCACGCTTCGATACTTTGGGCGCTTTCTATTGAGTTGGTGCCATGCCACTCATTTTCATGCCCTGTATTTTGTGTGTTGTTTAAACCAATGCCTGTGGTGGATTTTGATATGTATTTAACGAGGTAGCCCATGGCTGATTCGCCCTGAAGCACTTTGAAATCAATTCGGTTCTTTAATGCACCTTTCTCATTCGCAAACTGTTTTAAGGCGTATTCGCGGAAAATATCTTTGGCTAGATCAATATGCTTTGGATGAAGGTAAAGCGCTAAATGCCAATGCGGTGTTCCATCATGGTGAGGCTCTACGGTTCTCATTCCGAATTTATGAATGTTGTTTCGAGCAAGTTTTGCGGTAATAAGCTCATATTGATGGGCTAAATATTGATTAACTTGCTTGGGTGTTGAGCCATCAAAGTTAGGGTTAGGAACCGCTTTAATTGGTTGCTTTTTGTTGCCATGGTGTTTGTAAAGGAGTTGCATACGATGCATACAACTAGGGGCTGTTAGAGTAACAAACAGACACTGATAGCCGATTTGTTCCGCTAAGGACGCATAGCCTTTACCAATGGTTACAAGCTCAACAAATCGGATGTAGGGATTTGATGGATTCTTTGCCGATATTTCAGCCAAAGAAAAAGTTTCTCCCAACTCATTTTCAAGCATAGTACGGGACAAGATATCTTCAGTTTTTGCTTTGCGATTCTTGTGTCGTTTTATACTGACTCTTGAAGAGTATGGAGAGAAAAACTTATGGGTTTGTTGTAGTTCGCGCGTAAGTGCTTGGATATCAGAACGGCATAAAGCGCTTAGCTTACGTTTCCATAGACTCGAATCTTTAAAACGGTTTAGAAGAGCAGGAATGTTATCTACTCGGGCAACTAAGCTTGAGAAATCTAAGTTGTATTGAGATCCAAGCTCCAAGCAAAGTGCGAGGGCCTTATATGGGCCGTTTACATTAATGTAAGTGGTACTGATTCGAGCTAACTTATTAGACAAATCAAAAATATCATCGTCTGAAGACGTGATGTTGAAACCGTTAGACTCGAGGCGCTTTTCAAGTTCCAGCAAGCGGCGGTTAGCGTGAACGTAGGAAGAGGTTTTAGCAACGTAGTCATATTCGGCTCTGAAGGCACCAGCAAGGTCTCGGGCTTTGACGAAAATAGATTCTCGGAATGACTCACATTGAGCTGTACCAAGATTGTTTAAGTCTGAGTTTTCCTTGATCTTATTATCGGATGATTCAAATAATGGTGCTTGCGCGCAAAGTGTAGCAATATTTGAACATTGCAATACACTCTCAGAATGATCTAACATTACCGAGTTCCCTAATTTCCTATGGTGAACAAATCGGATAGCGGTATTGCCGTACTACTATCCAACAGAAGCCATACTCAGTTGCCGCTGGTATGGCTTTTTTATTGCTGCTGGCTTAATGCCTCTTTTTCGATTAACGCAACGTTAACCATTCTTCGTCTACCTATTTTCATCGTTGGAAGCTTGCCTCTACTGATCAAGGCTCTGATCGTATCAATCGTTAAACCTGAAACATCCGAGAACTTCTCAATCGTAACAATTGGACTATGTAGCTGATTGTTTGGTGTCATGTTCTGATTCCGCTAATGCGATTGTAATTTGATCAAAGGCATTCTCTAGGTTTTGAACAGCCTTCATAACATTTTCATCACCGTGCATGAATTCACCCATTTGTCCCCATAGTAGAGACACAACAAAAATGGACTCTGCATAGTCGATACGTCCTCGACGTACGGCTTTTTTCAAAAAGCCTAAAGCAAGTCGATACTCAGATCGATCTTCAGGGGCTATCAAAATTTCATTCATAACTTAATCCAGTTCATTTTTCATCTCTCCTTTTTATTCTTAATCATCGAACTTTCATTAGTCAATAGCTTATTGTATAAAATTCACGTTAGCGTCATTTGCTGTATTTTTACCCGCAAATATTGCGGACTTCTAAGGAGATGGTGTTTTTTAGTGTTTTTTGGTGTTTGTGCTTTTTGAGTATGGAAATCAGTGGTGTTTATTAGTGTTTTTTGATGTTTTTTGGTGTTTCTAAGGGCTTAAATTTAAAGATGACGATAAAGAAAGACGGCAACTCTTGGCTGGTAGATGTGTATCCGTGGGGAAGAAAGGGGCGGAGGATTAGAAAAAAATTTAATTCTAAGGGTGAGGCTACTCGTTTTGAAAGGCATATTTTAGGAACTGCATCAGGTGAGCAACCTTGGAATGAGTCTCCACCAGACAACAGGGAGCTGTCAGAGCTGATCAATATTTGGTTTTTAATGGCTGGTCAGTACCTGAAGGATGGTGAGAGGCGCAAGGTGAAAATGCTGGCAATTGCGGATAGGCTGGGCAACCCGATTGCTAGAATTATGACTGAAAGAGAGTTTGCTTTGATGAGGGCGAAGCGAACCGCTGAAGGCATTTCGGCAAAGACGCTTAACAATGAGTTGGCGTATATCAAAGCGATGTTTAATGTGCTCAAAAAGCAAAAGGAGATTACTTTTGATAACCCGCTTAATGATCTAGATCCGTTGAAGATTGGAGAGCGTGAGCTTTCATATCTAACTCATGAGCAAATAGACATTTTGCTTGATGCTTTCAAAAGCAGTGAAAATGAACACGTTGAGCTGATAACGCTCATTTGCCTTAGTACTGGGGCAAGATGGGGGGAAGCGGAAGGACTTACACGTAGTCGAGTTCATAACAACAAAGTAACTTTTACGGATACGAAAAGCGGTAAGAATAGGTCTATACCTATCTCTGATTGGCTTTTTGAACGACTCATAAAGCATTCAAATAAGACGAAATCACCTGAGCTGTTTACTTTTTCTCTTAGTGCATTTCGCAGGGCTCTAGCAAGAAGCGGGATCGAACTGCCGAAAGGGCAGGCGGCTCATGTTCTAAGGCATACATTCGCGAGTCACTTTGTTATGAATGGCGGTAATATACTCACGTTACAACGGATTCTTGGACACAGTGATATACGTATGACAATGCGCTATTCACATTTAGCTCCAGATCATTTGAAAGATGCTGTCTTTTTGAATCCTCTCAATGATAGGAAAATAAGTTAGATATCAGTAGGCTGGGGGCTCTATACATATCTTCATGAATAAGCTAATACTTAATTATATCTAATCAAGCCCAGTTGGGTTGCAAGGCAGACCTCTCAAACTGCATTGCGCATGAAACCGCTCTTAGTAGTGGTTTTTTGTGCCTAAGAAAACTAATTAAATTTACACCCACACTAAAGTAGTATCCAAAAGCTTAAACCTTAAAGATATTTTGGAGAGAATTTCAATTTAGAGAACGTGATGAATTAGATAAGGTAAAATAAAAGCCGCTCACGACTCTGGTGGCGGCTTTCGTGGTTTAAGCAGGGTTAGACAGTACTATAGTGCAGATGCTGTGTGGTCGTAGTGACGAGTCTGATAAGGAAGTAGTTCCTGTACTAAGCTATTTAAACTTGTGTCTAGACCCCATTTACGAGCTAGTCTATCTCGCGTACGTTTTGCCATCACTTGCTGTACTGAAGCGTGCGTTGTTCGAACTTGATCGGCTGTAGCGCTATTTTCTAGCAGTTCAATTGCTTTTGATAACTCTTCCTTTTTATCAAGAGGAACGCAGTTAAAGCGGCGCAAGTTGTCAAGAACATAACCGGCTTCACGATATGAGCGAGGTGAAAGATTTTCCAGCGAAGGTACAAAGCCTTCATGCCATACGGCAAGAGCAACATCTTTTAAGTCATCAAAGCACTTACCGTCTAAAGAAGAGGTTACGAGTTTTTCAAAAGATTGCTGATGGCGACACATTTCATGAATCCTAAATTTGTTCATTTTCTAAGCAACTTATAGCACTTTCAATATGTGATTTCAAGGTATCTGCAGTTGCACTGTAATCTAAAGCTTCATATGCGACAGCTTTAAATTCATCAATAGAAAAGCGTTTGGCTTTATACATACTTACAATGTCATCGTAGTCCTGTTGCCCGTATCTGGCAAGCTTCGAGACAGCAACGTCTACAGCGCTAAGTAAGTAAACATCAACAACATTGTTGCTTTGAAGAAGTATGGCGTTTTCTTGATAGTCAGGGTGTAAGCTTGGAAAGCTTGTATTAAAATTTTTATCTAAGACTAGCATTGTCTCGCCAAGATTCGGATCATTGTAGGGTATTGGAGGAAGCTCTAATAGTACTTGATTCGTATTGATAAGTTTACTCGCTTCAAGCTCTGCGTCCACATCGTTGCTGCCTCTTGCATTCGTATAAATATGAACAGCGCAGCCTCCAAGTACATAAGCCTTAATTGAGTGTGGAGTGAGTTCAGGAACCTGTTCTAGAGCTATCTCTGCTACTTCATTAAATAGTTCAAGCAATGCTTGAGCTAAAGGGGTATCGGTATGGATATTTAAGTTATTTGTCATAGCTTTGGTCAATCACCTTAAAGTATTAGCATATATTAACCTTAGTTATCTGGTTTATATAATTAAAGGTGAATTCATAAAGGGAAATGCAGATATCGTACTAGATGCTGGATAAGAGAAAGCCGCTACAGGGTAGCGGCTTTTTTATTCTAGGTAGACATTTTGTGGTCATGTCTACCTTGTTTGACTTAAAAACTTCTTTTAAATCAAGCGCTTGATTGGTGGAGATGGGGGGAGTCGAACCCCCGTCCGCCAGTCCTCTGCCATCGGCTCTACATGTTTAGTCACTTCTATTTTTTGACCAGTTACCGCCCGAAGGACAGGGTATAACCGGCGAGCCTGATTAGTCTTAGATCCTTATCCCCAGGCAGGGCATCGGATAGCATCTCGTAATTTATGATACTGCGGAATCCTGGGCTACAAGCAACCTAGGGGCAGCACACTAGCAGGTTATTAAGCTGCTAGAGCGTAGTTTTCGTCGTTTGCGACTATATAATTGATACATGTGGATTTACGAGATCACGTATCACTCTCGACATGCACCTCAGGTTTTGTAACCGGCGTCGAAACCATGTCATCCCCGAAGTTGTGGCCATTCTAACGAAACAATCTCCGTTATGCCAGCGGCCAAGCTGGTTTGCACTGTTTATATGCGATGTTTCATTAGGCGTTCTTTATCGCGGGCCCAATCGCGCTCTTTAGCGGTATCGCGTTTGTCGTGGTCTTTCTTACCTGTCACGAGGGCGACTTCGCATTTGATTTTGTTGCCTTTCCAGTACAGCGCCATGGCTGCACAGGTCTTGCCTTTTTGTTCGGTGATTTGAATGATGCGATCAATTTCTCGACGATGCATCAATAGCTTACGCTGGCGTAGCGGCTCGCACACAACGTGGGTAGAGGCGCTAAGTAGCGGCGTAATACGAGCTCCGATCAAATAGGCTTCGTTTTGGTGGATGATCACGTAGCTATCGACAAGCTGGGCTTTGCCTTCACGAAGACTTTTCACTTCCCAACCTGCAAGCTGGAGACCTGCTTCAAACTTTTGGTCAATGAAGTATTCATGGCGAGCGCGTTTGTTGAGTGCAATCGTGCCTGAACTGGGTGATTTTTTCTTTGCTTTACTCATAGTCAAAAATTATACGGTCGATAGTCGGAAAAACCTATGCTTTTCTTGAGGTATGGGCCCTAATGTAAGAAAATTTAGCGCTTTATGTGTTAGCGGTGCAGTCAGTGAAGGCTGCAGTCTTTTCAAATCATTTGCCACGTTATTGATAGAGCTTAAATGTATGCCCGAGAGTCGCTGTTTACAAGGTATCTGGTCAAGTCCTTGGATATTTATTTTTGCTGCTGCAGGGTCTGCGGTAGGTTTAGGTAATATCTGGAAGTTTCCGTATATTTTGGGAGAAAACGGCGCAGCGTTTCTCCTTATTTATTGCATATGTCTACTGGTCGTTGGGTTACCGATGATGGTGGCAGAAGTGGCGTTAGGTCGTACGGTGCGTTCGAACCCCGTCGATACGGTGAACGATCTATCTGAGCGCCACCTTATTCACAGAGGATGGGTAGCCGTGCCATTCATTGCGGGGACTACGGGGCTTCTGATTCTGACATTTTACAGTGTCATTGCAGGGTGGACGTTGGCGTATGCGCAGCGTGCTGCGACAGGTGCGATGAGTCATATTGATATGGCTCAGTCGCAAGCGCTGTTTGACGACTTTTTAAACTCTCCTGTCGAAATGATTCTTTGGCACACGTTGTTCATTGGCCTGGTCGTTTTATCAGTGGGGCAAGCGGTCACGCGAGGTTTGTCTAAACTGGTACGCATTCTATTACCTGCCTTGGTGGTGACGTTGATTGGGTTGGCCATGTACTCACTGTGGATTGGTGATGCCGGCCAATCATTACGTTTTATGGTGCGTTGGGACTGGAGTGAGTTGAACTTTGGTGTGGCCTTGTCTGCAATTGGGCATGCATTGTTCAGTTTAGGTATTGGTTTGGGGGCGATGTTTTCTTATGGCGCTTACATGAGTAAGCGCATGTCGATTGCAAAGGCGTGTAGCATCGTTGTTGGGCTAGATGTGTTGGTGTCGATTTTGGCCGCATTGGCTATTTTCCCTCTGACGTTTAAGTTTGGGTTAGATGTCGCATCGGGGCCTGGGCTGCCTTTTATTTCATTGCCTCTAATTTTTAGTTTGTTACCTGGTGGGCAGCTACTTGGTTTGGCGTTTTTCGCGCTGCTGGTTGTGGCCGCTTTAACGTCCGCCATTGCAATGATGGAGTTGTTTGTTGCGTGGTTACATGAGCGCTTTTATATCGGCCGGTTGAAAGCCGCATTTTTGTTAGGCGTCGGTGTTTGGGCTGTCGGAATTTTGGTGGTACTGTCGTTTGCTGATTGGGACGCAAAGTTAGTGTTCGGCTATAACCTGTTTGAGTTGATCGATAAACTTACGTCTTTGGTTTTGCTCCCCGTTGCAGCCATCAGTTTGTCTATTTTGGTGGCTTGGGTGGTGCCAGAGAAGATGTTGATAAATGAAATGATAGTTAAGAACGCTAAGCATTTTCGTTGGTGGTACACTACGCTAAAATACGTAAGCATTCCTGTAGCGATCTTTATAACGCTGGCAGGATGGATAGGAGTTTAGTTTGAGTCATATTAAAAGGTTTGCTCATGTAAATTACAGTCAGCGTCAAATGTATGACTTGGTGAACGATTTCGAGCAATACCCTCATTTTTTACCAGGCTGTCTGAGTGCGCGTACGCTGTCTCAAAATGACAAAGAGATTGTAGCCACTTTGGAGGTTGGAAAAGGCCCTGTTCGCCAATCGTTCACGACCCGTAATATTTTGACTGAACCAAGTAAAGTTGAAATGAGTTTGGTGGAAGGGCCGTTCAAGCGTTTACATGGCGTTTGGACGTTTGAAGCCTTGTCCGAGACGACTTGTAGGATCGAGCTGAGCATTGATTTCGAGTTAAAAGGCGTATTGAAATATGCGTTTGGTGGGGTATTCGGTCAAGTCGCCAATGCAATGGTTGAATCCTTTAGCGAAAGAGCGAAGGTTGTATATGAATAAGATCCGGGTAGAGGTGGCCTATGCGCTACCTGACAAACAGAAAATTGTCGCGCTAGATGTAGAAGAGGGGTGTACTGTAATGGACGCTGTTCGTCGATCTAATATCGATGCATTTTTCCCTGATTTAGATTTATCGTCGCCTAAATTGGGTATCTTCGGTAAAGCGGTGCGTAAACCTGAGGAGCAGGTGCTACGAGCGGGTGAGCGTGTTGAAATATATCGTGAGTTGAAGATTGACCCGAAACAGGCTCGGGCCAATCGCGCGGCAAAAACAGCTAAATAGACGATTACTCTTTGTTTTCAATGGACTGCAGTGTGCCATTGTCAAAGGTCAGTGCAAGGTGTTTAACTTCGCTGAGTTTACTGTTCTCTTTAGTGTACAAACTGTAGAAAAGGTAGTGCCATTCGTCAGGGTTGAAAGTATCTAATACCATTGGCGCCCCCAATACGTAAGTGACTTGTGATTCGGTCATGCCCGTTTGGAGTTGGTCTACTTGCTCTGTTGTAATGACGTTGCCTTGCTCAACCGCTGGTTTGTATGGCGACGGAAGTAGGCTGCAGGCGCTGAGAGTAAAAAGTGCTGACAGCAGGAGAATCGTTTTCTTCATTGGTTACATCCTATGTTGGTTATGCCAATGATAAAGTAATTATTAACAAGATCGAATAGAGAATGACTCATGAGCAGTGAAAATCAAGAACTAAAGAAAGCAGGACTGAAAGTCACACTTCCACGTGTGAAAATCTTACAGATCCTTGAAAATGCTGGCGATCATCACATGAGTGCGGATGATGTCTATCGTACGTTGTTGGATCAAGGTGAAGATGTAGGTCTTGCGACGGTCTATCGCGTACTGACTCAGTTTGAAAGTGCGGGTTTGGTTGCTCGTCACCATTTCGAAGCTGGGACAGCAGTATTTGAATTAGCAAAAGGTGATCATCATGACCACATGATTTGCCTTGAAACGGGCAAAGTTGTGGAGTTTGTTGATCCAATCATCGAGCGCCGTCAGCATGAAATTGCGGAAGAGCACGGCTACGAGATTGAAGACCACAACTTAATCTTATATGTTCGCCCAAAGAAGGGCTAACGCGCTTCAGACTATTGAAGCTGGACATTACCGAGCATCTCTTGTGCATGAGCCAGAGTTTGTTCGGTAAGTTCCAATCCCCCAAGTAATCGCGCAATTTCTTGTGTGCGATATTGCTCCAGCAAAGGCTCCACTCTTGAACTCGTCGAGTTACCTTCCACGCTTTTACTGACTCGCAGGTGCTGATGTCCTTGTGCTGCGACTTGCGCTAAATGAGTTACACAGAAGACTTGACCGCGCCCTCCAACAGATCGAAGCATGCGCCCAACGACTTCTGCAATACCACCGCTGATACCTACGTCCACTTCATCAAATACCAGTGTCGGGATGGTGGATGTGTTTGCCGTAACGACTTGAATGGCTAGGCTGATGCGTGACAATTCGCCGCCGGAGGCTACTTTACGCAAAGGCTGTGCAGGCTGTCCTGGGTTGGAGGCAATCATGTACTCGATTTCTTCGAAGCCGTTCGACGAGATTTGTTCTAGTGGCTCACAATGGATAAGAAAGCGGGCATGTGGCATACCAAGGCCATGTATTTGTTCTTCGACGTGTCGGGCAAGCTCTTCCTTGGCTTGCATTCGCTTCTCAGTAAGTAGAGTGGCGCTAGTGGTAAGTTGTTGATAAGCGTTTTCTTCCTTTAATTTGAGGGTTTCTAAACTCTCTTCACCACCAGAAAGTTGCTCTAACTCTGCTTCGACTTCTTCGCGTAAACGCATCAAACCTTCAGGCAGGAGTTTATGTTTGCGAGCTGTATCGTAGATCGCTTCTAATCGGCTTTCTATTTCTTGTAGGCGTTCTGGATCTTGTTCCAGAGTGTCTTGATAATGAGTGAGACTTGAGGAGGCTTCTTCTGCTTGAATAAGTGCTTGGTTCATCATCTCAAGTGCATCTTCAAGCTCTTTGGTGCTAGGGTCTATACTACTTGCTTGCTGGATGGCCTGATGTAATAGAGAGCAAACGTTGCCCTCGTCACTTTCGCGTAATATTGCGCTGGCGTTATAAGCTTTGTATTGAGCGTCCGCAATATTAGATAAAAACGCTTGCTCTTGTTCGAGTGACTCAATTTCGCCGTCTTTTAAATCCAATTGCGACAGCTCTTCAGCCTGATAAGACAGCAACTGAACTCGCGATTCAATTTCAGCGGACCGATTTTGTTTGGCATGTAGCTCTTCTCGGAGCTTTTTCCACGCGCTGTATTCTTCATGTACTTGACTAGCCAGTTCAGTAAGTTGACCGTATTCGTCAAGTTGTTGGCGCTGGGCGCTGCGCTTGAGTAGTGATTGATGCTCGTGCTGTCCATGTATGTCAACCAAGAAGCTGCCGACTTCCTTTAAATCAGTGAGCGTGCAAGGGCGACCGTTAAGATACGCTTTTGAGCGCCCTTCTTTGGTAATGACTCTACGCAGAATGCAGGAATGTTCGTTTTCTAAGTCACGCTCTTCGAGCCAAGCTTGGACATGTGGATAAGTGCTGATGTCAAACGTCGCGCTGATATCTGCCTTCTTTTCGCCGTGGCGTACCACGCCTGCATCGGTGCGGCCACCAAGACACAGTGATAATGCATCTACCATGATGGATTTACCGGCACCTGTTTCGCCCGAGATGGCGGTCATGCCTTTTTTCAGTTCAAGGTCTAGCGTGTCTACAATGGCAAAGTTTTTGATAGCGATACTGGTTAGCATGGCATGCTCCTGATACGGCAAAATAGATATGGTTATTTATACAGTAGTTGGTTGTTTTTTGACAAGTGTAAATGATAGGGCGTGTTTAATTATTTAACGTATCTAATCCAAATCTTGTCTGAGTAAACGGCGGCTAGCGGGATGTAATTAGTGGAATTCTTAAATTTGTCGATGAATCACACATTTTCTGTGTGAGTAGGTGTTGAAAGGTTCAAAGCTGTCCCCATATAGCCCACACAGACAGTGATTACTTCCTGTTATTTGGAGAAAAAAATGAGTGATCAGCCGAACAAAGCTAACCAAGAAGTCGAGCAGGATGAACTGCTAAACGAAGCGGAAGCCGCTACGGCCGAAGAAGGTCTAGAGGAAGTTCAAGAGGCAGAAGCTTCTGATGAACTAACCAAAGCGCTTGAAGATGTTGCGATGTATCGTGAAGCGGCATTAAGAGCACAAGCAGACGCGCAAAATGTTCGCCGTCGTGCTGAGCTTGATGTGGAGAAAGCGCACAAGTTTGCATTAGAGAAGTTCGCTAAGTCGGTTATTACCGTAGCGGACAATCTAGAACGGGCATTGTCTTCTACAGAAGAAGGTTCTGAAACCGATCCAATGCGAGAAGGTGTGGAGCTTACTTATAAAGATTTAATGGAAACGTTAGCACGATTTGAAGTCGTGGCAGTGGATCCAGCAGGCGAACCGTTTAACCCTGAATTACATCAGGCGATGACGATGGTGCCTAACCCAAACATGGAACCCAACACTGTAATGGATGTGGTTCAGAAGGGTTATACATTGAATGGCCGCTTGTTGCGCCCAGCGATGGTAGTGGTTTCAAGTGCCGCTTAAAAAACTGTCATTTTTTTGACAGTCGGACCTTGAAATAAAAATCACTGTACCCAAATACAGAATTATCGAAACGAACAACGAATTTTACTGGAGATAAACCATGGGCAAAATCATTGGTATTGACTTAGGTACAACCAACTCTTGTGTTGCTGTCCTAGACGGTGACAAATCTCGCGTAATTGAAAACGCTGAGGGCGATCGCACTACCCCATCTATCGTGGCATTTACCGAAGATGGCGAAATATTGGTCGGTCAATCTGCGAAGCGTCAAGCGGTTACCAACCCAACAAACACACTATTTGCTGTTAAGCGTTTGATTGGTCGTCGCTTCCAAGATGATGTCGTTCAAAAAGACATCTCTATGGTGCCTTACAAGATCATCAGTGCGGATAACGGCGATGCTTGGGTAGAAGTAAAAGGCGACAAAAAAGCGCCACCACAAATTTCAGCTGAAGTTCTTAAAAAAATGAAGAAAACAGCAGAAGACTACCTAGGTGAAAAAGTAACAGAGGCCGTTATCACTGTGCCTGCTTACTTTAATGACTCTCAGCGTCAAGCAACAAAAGATGCGGGTAAAATTGCTGGCCTTGAGGTGAAGCGTATCATCAACGAGCCGACTGCGGCAGCGTTGGCATACGGTCTAGATAAATCATCTGGTGATTCTACGGTTGCAGTGTATGACCTTGGTGGTGGTACATTCGATATCTCGATCATCGAAATTGCTGATGTCGATGGTGAGAAGCAATTCGAAGTATTGTCTACTAACGGTGATACGTTCCTTGGTGGTGAAGACTTTGATATGCGTGTCATTGAATTCTTAGCTGCTGAGTTTAAGAAAGACACAGGCATTGACCTGCACAACGATCCTTTAGCGCTACAGCGTCTAAAAGAAGCGGGTGAAAAAGCAAAAGTAGAGCTATCTTCTTCTAGCCAAACAGAAGTTAACTTGCCGTACATCACAGCCGATGCGTCAGGTCCTAAACACCTTAACGTTAAGCTGACTCGCTCTAAGCTTGAGTCGTTGGTTGAAGAGCTAGTAACGAAATCAATTGATCCGTGTCGCCAAGCGTTGAAAGATGCTGAGCTATCTGCATCGGACATCGACGAAGTTATCTTGGTTGGTGGTCAAACTCGTATGCCACTTGTTCAAGCGAAAGTAACAGAGTTCTTCGGCAAGGCTCCACGTAAAGATGTTAACCCTGATGAAGCGGTAGCGATTGGTGCTTCTATACAAGGTGCAGTACTAGCAGGTGATGTGAAAGACGTACTTCTACTGGACGTAACACCTCTATCTCTAGGTATCGAAACAATGGGCGGTGTAATGACTCCGCTTATCGAGAAGAACACGACTATCCCAACTAAGAAGTCACAAGTATTCTCTACTGCTGAAGACAACCAGAACGCTGTAACGATCCACGCTCTACAAGGTGAACGTAAGCAAGCGGCTCAGAATAAGTCTCTAGGTCGTTTTGACTTAGCTGACATTCCGCCAGCGCCACGTGGTGTACCACAGATCGAAGTTAGCTTTGATATCGATGCTAACGGTATCTTGAGCATTTCTGCGAAAGATAAAGCGACGGGTAAAGAGCAATCTATCGTAATTAAAGCCTCTTCTGGTCTAAGTGATGAAGAAGTGGAAAAAATGGTGCAGGATGCGGAAGCGAATGCTGAAGAAGACCGTAAGTTCGAAGAGCTTGTGCAAGCTCGCAACACTGCGGACGGTATGATTCACGCAACACGCAAAACGTTGACAGATGCTGGCGACAAAGCGACTGCGGAAGAGAAAGACGCGATTGAAAAAGCGATCACAGATCTTGAAGCAGCGTTAGAGTCTAACGATAAAGATCAGATCGAAGAGAAAACCAATGCGTTGACTCAAGCGTCTGGTTCACTGGCTCAGAAGCTATATGAGCAAGCGGATGCAGGTGCTGCTGACGGTGCAGAACAAGCATCTAGTGGTAAGCAAGACGATGCAGTGGATGCTGAGTTTGAAGAAGTTAAAGACGATAAAAAGTAAGCCCTGTGCTTAATTGATCGTCGTCCCGAAGGGACCATGCAAAACACGGGACGCCACCGTGTTTTGCTGTATTCGGAGAGAATGAATTCACTCTACAGATTCAGGAAAACCTGCAATGAGTAAACGTGACTATTACGAAGTTCTGGGCGTAAGCCGAGATGCGGATAAGAAAGAGATTAAAAAAGCTTACCGCTCAAAAGCTAACAAGTATCACCCAGATAAAAATCCAGACGACGCCGAGGCGTTGGATAAATTTAAAGAGCTTGCCGAAGCTTATGAAGTGCTTTCTTCTGAAGATAAGCGTGCCGCATATGACCGCTTTGGTCACGAGGGTGTAAGTGGTCAACCTGGTGCTGGCGGATTTGGCGGCGGTGCGGGCGGTTTCAGTGACATCTTTGGGGATGTCTTTGGCGATATATTTGGCGGCGGAGGTGGTGGCGGTCAAAGCCGTACACGTCGCGGCTCTGATTTGCGTTACACGCTTGAGTTGGACCTAGAGCAAGCCGTCTGGGGGTGTGAAGAGAAAATTCGCATTCCAACGCTGGTGGAATGTGAAAAGTGTGATGGCTCAGGTGCTAAACCTGGCTCGCAGCCCAAAACATGTGGTACCTGTGGCGGTGCCGGACAGGTACGTATGTCTCAGGGTTTTTTCTCTGTTCAGCAAACGTGTCCAGAGTGTCATGGTGCAGGTCAAACGATTTCTGACCCATGTAATTCTTGTCATGGTCAAGGTCGCAAACAAGAATACAAGACTCTCAATGTGAAGATTCCTGCGGGTGTCGACACAGGTGATCGTATTCGTTTGTCCGGTGAAGGTGAGGCGGGCGCACATGGTGGTCCTGCTGGTGACTTATTTGTACAGGTCTCCGTTAAGCAGCACGCCATTTTCGAGCGTGACGGTGCTAATCTCTATTGTGAAGTGCCAATTAGCTTTACGACCGCTGCATTAGGCGGTGAAATAGATGTTCCGACCTTGGATGGTCGCGTACGATTAAAAGTCACACCTGAGTGTCAGTCTGGAAAGTTATTCCGTTTGAGAAACAAAGGTGTGAAGCCTGTTCGTGGTGGGCCTGTAGGTGATTTGATTTGCCGCGTGCAAGTGGAAACACCTGTGAACTTGACCGATCGTCAGAAAGAATTGTTGCAGGAATTATCTGACAGCATGGGCGAAGACTCGGCGCATTCACCAAAGCAAAAAAGCTGGTTTGATGGTGTGAAAAAGTTTTTCGAAGACATCAAAAAATAAGTTAAACTAGCGTGACTTAATGATAATAAAAAAGGAGCCTAATAGGCTCCTTTTTCCGTTAGTAATGAGTCGATATACTGTCGTAACAGGTTGGCTGCATTGGTGAAGCTGTTGTTATTCGGGATAATAAAGTCTGCTTTGTTGCGGATTTCTATAGTCTTAAGCGACGCTTGACGGACGTGGCGCATGTAGCGACTAGTGACTTCATTAACATTGCGTCCACGTTCTGCGATATCACGTTTTAATCGTCGAACAATCGCAATGTCCATGTCAGTATCAACATACAATAAGTAGTCGACGGCGTCTCGTATGCCTGGATCCTGAAACATCATGTGGCCTTCGACTAAAACTACTTTACAAGGATCAAGGTTACGATAGCCTACACGCTTGTGTTGAGAGTGGTCATAAATAGGGATTTCGTTTGGTTGTTCTTGGTTTTTGCAATTGTGGATCGCTAAAGAGATGCTTTCGAGGTCTAATGAGTTGAGATCATCAAAATTGTAGACATCGGGGTCGATGCTGCCGCAGCCTTTGTAGAAACTATCTTGGCAAATAATTGTCAATCGATTATGTAGTCCTTCTGCAAGCAAAGAGCATAAACGGCTTTTGCCGCTACCAGAAATACCAGTTACGCCGATTACGAGCGCCATGGGATACCTCAAGTGAGTAATGGGTTGAGATTGTAAGCGTAGCTTTGGTTTGTAAGTTTATCAGAATTCTCTAAAAGTCGCTTACTGACTTTTTGGTTAACATAAATAGGGATGAGACTCATGTCTTTCTATCTAAAAGCATTAAAAGTGACTTTTTTTACTGGGTGCTTAATGACAATGCAAGGGTATGCACAAACAGTAGAAAGTGAAGAGTTAGCGCCGCCTCCGCCAACATATTCCACGGGCGCAGAATTATTTGGTATTGCTTTTAATGACTTGGCGAAGTCTAAGTTCGAAGAGCATTTGAAAGAGCGTGGTTTAGAGCCATATCCGTCGTATAAAGAAGGTGTCGCGAGTTATAGCTTGGGAAGCACTGGAATATTAGGGATTAAAGAGTTAACGGTCCGTTATAATCGTTTTAATTTTGTTGAAAAGGCGACCATGTCAGGAGTGGTGGAGAGTGTAGAGCTACGTTCTAGTTTAGGCGACCTGCTTGTCAAAAAATATGGAGCGCCTGATATCGGTTTTGTTCGAGATGGGTTTGGGCGTGCGCGCTGGTCATTTCGCGATGGTACAGAAATCGAGCTTCACAATACAACATTTGATGTCTCTGTTATTTATGTTGATCGGTCACCCAAGCGAACTTCCACATCTGGTCGTATCGATGTAGAAGAGCTACTGCGCCGGACAAAATAACAATAATGGTATGATGAGTCTTTTTATTGAGCTAAATTCGAGTGTGTCCTCGAGCCTTACTCCCTATCTTCGTGATATCTCGTTGGCCCTAGTGGCGACTTTTTTGGTGATTTTTGGTGACCATGTTAACGGGTCTTTAAAACGAGCTGTTTCGAATTGGATCTTCCCCGCACGTATTGGTGCTTTTGTATTGATGTGTACATTTGGTTATGGGTTATTAACCCTCTGGGGGCAACCTGTTATGTACTGGATACTCACCCATATCGATTTTCTTTATCGGCCTGCTTTTGTGCTTGGTTGCTTCTGTGTGCTTGGTTTTTTGGCTGAGCGGAAGCGCTATGTGTAAAAAAAATAAGAAATTTTCCATCATTTCTTGTTAAGAAATTACGTAAATTTATTAGATTAAAAAGGCTTAAAAAGCCTCTTTGATATGTATTGTTGTTATTTAATGACATGCTTATGTGAATTACGTTGTTTTCATTAAAATCATGCTTAAATGCCCGTTTTTGCTCATATTTTGTAGGCAAGCAACAATTTGTTTTTGCTCATTTGAATGGGTAAACTGCCGCCAAATCGTTATAAATAGTTTGTTTTTCTCGGGGGCAGATAAATGGCAAACACTTGGTTAGAAACTGTATCGAAAGTAGAGTCAATGATTCCTCTTTTGGGCAAGTTGGGTCGCGAGCAGTCAGTGAAAGTTCAGTTAGCTGGACAAACACTAATGTCTGACTCTGTCACAGGATTAGTGGCTCTTTTTGATCAACATCCTGACATTGACCTAGCACGTGTGTATCAAGTGTTAGAGCAACTTATCGCGAATCAAACTGCGAACACTGCAGTTGAGCTAGAAGATGTTTTTGCATCTGAAGATCTCGATGCTTTGGTTAGTTCAACACCTGCTGATAGCGCAACGCCAGTTGTTCTTTACGGCTTTGGACGTATTGGTCGTCTACTTGCGCGTCGTATGTGTACTTTAGGTCACACTACACCAGGCATGCATCTTGCTGCGATTGTCGTGCGTAAAGCAGGCGACAATGACTTAGCTAAGCGTGCAAGTTTGCTGAAGTTCGACTCTGTTCACGGTACTTATGAAGGTGTTGTAAAAGTTGATGCAGAAAACGAACAACTTATTATCAACGGCCAAGTTGTAAAAGTTATCTACGCTTCAGATCCAAGTGAAGTGGATTACGCAGCGCAAGGCATTTCAAACGCTTTGTTGGTAGACAATACTGGTCGCTGGCGTGATCATGACGGTTTAAGCGTCCACTTATCTCGTCCGGGTATTGAGCGTGTTGTATTGACGGCACCAGGTAAGCAAATGAAAAATATTGTTTATGGTGTTAATGACAGCGATATCAACTTTGAAGATAAAGTATTGTCTGCTGCGTCTTGTACAACAAACGCAATCACACCTATTCTTTCAGTTCTTGAAGAGAAATATGGCATTGAGTCAGGCCATGTTGAAACGGTCCACGCTTACACTAACGATCAAAACTTGATTGATAATGTTCATAAAGGTGATCGTCGTGGTCGTGCAGCAGCAATGAACATGGTAATGACTGAAACGGGTGCAGCGAAAGCCGTTTCAAAAGCAATTCCTTCGTTGGAAGGCAAGTTGAGTGGCAGTGCTATTCGCGTGCCAGTGATTAACGTTTCTATTGCTGTGTTGAGCTTGAATCTTAAGGCAGGTACTTCTGTTGAAGAGATAAACGCTGTATTGAAGAAAGCGTCAACAAGTGTTGCACTCGCTGGCCAAATTGGCTTCAGTGAAGAAGCTGATGCAGTAAGCTCTGATTTCATTGGCAGTGAGCAAGCAGGTATCCTTGATTCATTGTCGACAAAAGTACGTGGTAACCAAGCGACTCTTTACGTTTGGTACGACAACGAATACGGCTACAGCTGCCAAGTGGTTCGCTTAATGGAAAAGCTTGCGCAAATGGCGTTGGCAAATAGCGACACTGTGGAAAGCGCAGCCGCGTAATTGACCGGACACATAAGCATGTGTGTTAGTTCGGCGACCTTTGGTCGCCGTTTTTTTTGCTCAAGTAAAGCCCTGTCAGCCGGTAAAAATAAGCTTTGCGGACAGCGCAGTACACATAATAATGACAAGAGGCCGGATCAGCTTAGCGCCTTTGCTGATCACGAGTCGAGAGCCGATTTGAGCCCCGAGCCAGCTTCCAATCCCCATTAGAATTCCAACTCCCCATAGTACATGTCCCGTAAAGCTAAAGAGGATTAACGAGGATACATTGCTTGTGGCATTGAGCACTTTGGTGTGCGCAGTCGCGGCGACCACGGAAAATCCCATTAAACAGATGAATGCTGTGGAAAAAAATGCTCCGGTACCTGGGCCAATCAGGCCATCGTAAAAACCAATTGTGAAGCCTGCTAAGAACGAAAAATGTGTCATGCTAATGCGTACGAATTTCGCGATGGCTGGTTGAATAGTAGGGAGTACATAGAAAAACACCGCGACCGCTATCAATATTGTAGGTACTGCTTTTATAAGAATGTTGCTGTCTAGGTATGACACGAGCGTGGTGCCCGCCAAACTGCCTAAGGCTGTCATTGTGATAGGCAAATAGAGCGTGCTCAGGATAACCTGTTTTGTTTTAACAAAATGATAAGATGCCGACAGTGTACCAGCACAGCCTTGTAGTTTATTGGTGGCAAGTGCTTCAACTGGGGACACGCCGGAAGCGATTAAAACGGGCACAGTGATCAGACCGCCACCGCCAGCAAGAGCATCGATTAAGCCTGCAACAAATGCTGTGAGGAACAGAGCTATAAGCGTCCAGCTAGATAGGTCAGTGAATAGCCATTCCACGATAGTATCCTTGTGTCTTGAAAGGTAGATGACGACTATTATGCATTCTTTAAATGCATTGATGTGAAAAAGTATTGTATGGTAATACAAATAACATTACGTTTTGATACACGCGGTAGCTTGAGAGTCACTCGGATTATGGCTACTTTATGGATGAATGGTTTGTTTTATAAAAGGTAATACTCACATGGCAAAACAGCATGTAGAAGTGCAACAGGATGATTTCATGTCGTTTGGTGGAGAGCGCCCCAGCTACCTTGATATTGAGGATGAATTGATGGCCTTGGGCGGTCATGGTGTTTCTGGCAGTAACTTTAAAAAGGAAATGCTAAAGCTAGCGGGTTGGACAGGCGGAGCCTTGACCACTTATGCGCAGCGGCCTGCTGTGGCGTGCTCAGCATTCAATAAAATCCGTGAATTATTGCCTAAGGTATCGAGCGCTGAGGAGCTAAAAGCTGCCTTAAAAGGGTGATTATACGAAAGAGTTAACGCAAAAGGGCTAGCATGATACTAGCCCTTTTGCGTTAACAAGGGTAAAACTCTACTGGGTCTCGGCGTCAGCAATCTCGCGAATGCCATATTCTTCATCCAATATCTTACCGATCACATTATCACCAACCAAATGGTGACCATATTGCATGTGTAAACAGCGGACTTGGTCCCAATTTTTGATGCCGCCAATACCGAGCGTTTCAAATAAATGAGTGAAGCCTTTTTGCTCAATGATTTGTTTGTGATCATCGCTCATTGTGTCCCAGCGGCGAGAAATATAGTCTCGGTGTGAAGCGTGATAGGCATCACGTAGGGATGGATCGTCTTTGATTCGTTGCTCGAGCTCTTTGACGACGCCTTGGCTTTCGATTCGAGCGAGTGCTTTGTCTATCCGGCTACTTGACAGCCAATACAAGGTTGGGAACGGTTGGTCAAATACCCAAGTTTCCATTTCCAGTACTTGCGGTACACCCGTTGGTGAGTAATGTGCAACACTGCGAATTCCGCTTGGTGTGCGGCCTAATTGTTTTGTAATAATGTCTATGTCAGCTTGAGAGAGGGTGTTTGTCATGTAGGATTAGACTGTAAATGCAGGGAAGCTGGCGGCGAATTGTTGGATCCATTCAGCAGCCGCTTCATTATAGTTTAAGCGTCGGCCTTGAAACTTTGCTTGACGTCGATAATGCTCTATTTGTGAGAGTTGTTCGACCATGCGAACACAGTAGCAGTCTTCTTTGTTAGGAAACTCTATAGCAATGCGGTACTCATCGCGTTCGTTATCACACCAGACGATCCTTCCTGTCACACAAAAATGGGGATCGATTTCTTCAAGCGTAATCTTAACAGAGGTTCCTGCCTTAAAAGGGCTGGACGCTAAGTAGGTGATGCCTACGAAGCCGTTCCGATCTGTGCTAACAGTCGGAAAAGACTGATCCTCTATGATTTCGATATCTAGGGGTAAGTCTTTTGGATGTGCAACAAATTCCATCGCGACAAGCCAGTTGTGTTCAGTTAGTTAGTCTATCGGCCGAACAGCCAGAAGGTTTAAAAGAAGCGAATTGTACGCTTTTTACTCTGGCTGTACAGATGAAATTTAGGATAAATTCTATATCGAACATAACTTTTAGTTATCAAAAACTGTTCAACAGGTCAGTTCGTAATAAGGTGCTAAATGAGGCTGCCAAAGCAGCCCTCTCATCCGAGTTTTAATCGTATCTATCCTATTCAGACTAAAGTTGCATGCACAGATCAGTCCAACATTTCAAAGCAGAGACGCCCTAAGGTTTTTAGCGCGGATTCTGCGCGGTTATTCCAAGGAATTGCATAGTTTAAACGTATGTGATGTGAGTATTGAGCTGTTTGGCTGAGGGTCGAGCCAGGCAGTAAACCAATATTGTGTTCAAGTGCGCGCTTATAAAGATCTAACGCATTGATTTCTTTAGGAAGTGTAACCCATAAAATGAACCCACCAACAGGCGCTGAGCAATGAGTGTTAGCGGGGAAATGCTTAGTGATCGTAGTGCTGAAATAGACTAAGTTTTGACTGTAAGTTAAGCGAGTTTTGCGCAGGTGGCGATCATAGGCTCCATTTTCTAAAAAATTTGCGATCGCTACTTGGGTTAATGTTGGGGTGGCAAAAGATTGCGCGTAAGCCTGTTGTGTAATGGCCGCCTGCCTATTGCCGCCTATAATCCACCCTACCCGAAACCCAGGGGCGACACTTTTCGAAAAAGAGCCACAATAAATAACTTGGCTAGTTTGGTCCAAAGCTTTTAATGATGGTATGCGCGGAGATTGATAACAAAGTTCGCCGTAGACATCGTCTTCTATAATGGTCAGGTCAAACCGCTTTGCTAGCTCTAACAACGCGAGGCGTTCAGAGAGAGGTATTTGTGAGCCAGTCGGGTTTTGGTTCTCTGGTGAAACGATGCAGGCTTTAATGTTATTGCGAGAGCAGGCCGATTCCAGCGCATGAATCTTAATACCAGTGGATAGATCACATGGTATTTCGATGACATTGAGGTTTAGAGCTTTAGCCGCTTGTAGTATGCCATGGTAGGCAGGTGTTTCTATAGCGATGTAATCGTTCGGGTCTGTCACTGTTTGCAAAGCCAGCATCAGCGCATGTTGACATCCTAAAGTGATTAGAATGTCATTTGGTGAAAGTTGGCAACCTGTATCGAGCATTCGTATCGCAATTTGGCGGCGAAGAACTTCGGAGCCGGGGTTAAAAGCGTAGGCGGCGCAAATATCCGGCTCTAAGCGCATCAGCCGCCCAACTGATCGTTGCAGCTGACGTATCGGTAAAAATTGATTGGCAGGTATCGCTGCACCAAACTGGACCACATTTGGGTCTTGTGACAAATGAAGCACATTGGCGAGTAGTTGTTGTGTGCTCTCGTCGTTTGTTTCTTCTATTTTTGGGTCTATTTCTTGCAGGGCCTTCGGCACGTCATGGACGAAGTAGCCTTTTTGAGGCTGGGCTTTAATGGCGCCGCGATCCTCCAGCAAACGATAGGCTTGCAAAACGGTCGCCATGCTGACTTCCATTTGGGCGCTTGCTTTCCGAACAGAAGGAATTTTTTCGCCAGGCTTAAATAAACCTTCACGGATGTGAGCCTCGATTTGATCGGCAATTTTTTGATAAAGAGTTTGGTCCATTCGTGAGGCAAGCCTTCAAGGAAACTTAGGTCTAATTTACCAGAATGCGACGAGTAAGATAAGGTGATGTACATTCGACTTGATTGAATGACCGTTTAAAGGCAATGTTGTGAAAGATACAAACTTGGTGGCTAGAAACAATAAAAGGTGAAATATGTCTCTATCTGTGGTTCAGCGAGTCCTATTGGGGTTTATCGTATTGCTCGTGCTGTTATTTGTAGTGGCTGGTTCAGGCATTACTGGTTTAAATAGCGTTCAGCAACGTATTGTGACAGTCACCGGAGATGTGGCCGATATTTCGGATGGAAGTAATGCGTTAGGTGCTGCAATGTCTCAAACCAGTGGATCGGTTCTGCAGTATTTAATTGCCTCAAGTGATGCATCATTAGAAGAGGCGTCTATGCAGTACAGCGAAGCACAGGATGCATTTCGCGCACAGCTAGACCACCTAAAAGCACGTCTTTCAAGTTACCCTGATATTCTTGCTGTATTGAACGCCATTGAAAGTGAGGCCGGTATGTTTGTGGGGGTAGCCGATACCGCTATTGCCGAGCACTCACGCCAAGTGCAGTTAGAGCGTGCGTTACCCGATAAGAAATTGGATCTTAAAGACCAACTTAGTTTTGCTATTGAAGATTTGGAAGCCATCGAGCGATTTCCTGAGTCTAATGAGCAAGAGTTCGCTGCAGGCTTAGCGAAAACTCAAATGCAGAGTTTAAAGTTATTGGTCGGTGATTATTTTGACTCCAGTGATCTAGAGTCTTTGTCTGACATAGCTGGCGAGATTGAGCGCGCTTTTGCTCCGGTGGATAAAGTGCTAAGTAAACTGAATGATGAAAACTTAGTCGAAAATATTTCTGCTGTTAGATCGGCAACCACTGGGGAAGACGGCGTTATTTCAGACTACTATGAGTTGAACAAGATTAGATCCCAGTCAGAGCTAGCCGCGTCATCATTAGTTTCAAGTCTGACAACAGTTCAAGAGCATCAGCAAACGTTAAGTCAATTGGTCCAAGTATTACGAGAAGACGCGAAACAAAATGCATTGAACACGTCGTCTAATGCGAAATCTGTTTCGCTGATCGTTGTCGCTATCTCCGTTGTTATTGCAATACTGATTGCGATCTGGGTAAGCCGCAGTATCCGCAAGCCTTTGGCGAAAATTCTTGCAGTGCTTGATTTAATCGCTAACGGAGATTTAACCCAGCGGGTGACTGTCAGCAGTCAAGATGAATTTGGTCAACTGTCACGTTGGGTGAATATGCTGGTCAAGAAGTTAGGTGCAGTGGTTAGACAAATCGATGATGCCTCAGACGAGGTAGTGAAGTCTGCTAACGATGTCTACCATTCATCATCTAAGACTCAACACATCATGCAAGATCAAAACGATAAAACGACTGCCGTAGCTTCGGCAATGAATGAGATGTCTGCGACGGTTGCGGAAGTGGCGAAGAACGCGGAAGTGACGTTAAGTAAAGTAACGGATGTTGATAAGAGCGCTAGCCATTCTTTGGAACGCATGAATGTCAATATTGAGCAAGTCCAGAAACTAGTCACTCAGCTCGAATCTTCGTCAGAGATTGTTCAGCGAGTTAACCAATATTCTCAAAACATTGGCCAAATTCTTGAGGTCATCCAAGATATTGCGGAACAGACCAATTTGCTGGCACTGAATGCTGCCATAGAGGCGGCTCGAGCAGGTGAGCAAGGTCGCGGGTTTGCCGTGGTCGCAGATGAAGTTCGAACGTTAGCAAATCGCACTCATACATCGACCGAGGAGATTCAAACGGTTATTTCTAATCTGCAAAGTGGTGTGCAAGACACGGTTTCATCTATGGAGCAGAGCCGACAAAATGCGCGTGACAGTATGGAAGAGGCGCAAAGCGTTGGGGTAGTGTTGCAGGACTTGCGAAATTTCATGACTGAAATCCGCGATTTGAGTATTCAAATTGCTACGGCCGCAGAGCAGCAGTCGATCGTTGCTCAAGAGATCAACCAGAGTGTTCACGATATTTCAGCCAGCTCCGAAGGCGCGATGGATGAAGCCGTTGCAGGTCAAGAGAACTGTCAGAAAATGAATGAGTTAGCGGTAAATCAGCGGGAGCTCGTAGGTCAATTCAAAACATCTTGACGAGCCAAAGAATTTGGTCGCTGTCGCTTTGGTATTTGAGTTAGTATGACGATATCTGCAATGTTTGGAGAGAATCATGAGTTTGCAAATGGGTGATATGCTGCCATATGGTAGTTTTCAGGTAATGGGAAGTGAAGGGCCTGAAACAGTCGATGTGACAGAGTTCTTTGCTAACAAAAAGGTTTTAATGTTTGCCGTTCCAGGGGCGTTTACGCCGACGTGCAGTGCGAGTCATTTGCCTGGTTACGTTGTTCATTATGATGCCTTTAAAGAAAAGGGCGTCGATGAGGTGGTTTGTCTTTCGGTGAATGATGTGTTTGTGATGAACGCTTGGGGTAAAGCGCATAACGCAGATAAGCTCGTTATGGCCGCCGATGGTTTGGCTGAATTCACGAGTTCAATGGGTCTGGAGCTGGATATTTCTGCCGCTAAAATGGGTATTCGCAGTCGACGTTATGCGATGTTGGTTGAAAATGGCATCATCCAAGAATTGTGGCTCGAGGAGCCGGGTGAGTTCAAAGTTAGTTCAGCCGAATATGTGCTGGGTCAGCTGTAGCAAACTAAGCCGCTTACGCGGCTTTTTTTATGTCTAGTGCGCTGTTGAGTGTGTTGTTAATTTTCTTGCATTTTGTGGGAATCGGATCAATATACTTATAAGACAAGAACATAAAACAAAGGAGGGCGATCATGATGTCTAACGATCGCGTTGATGCGCTGGTATCACCCAAAGGCGCACTAGAGATGTTATCTCAAGACGAGATAGCACGTATGTCAGAAGATTCAGGTGAACTTCATGAGCTTTTTCGCCGCTGTGCGTTAGCGATACTTAATTGCGGTAGTGATTCAGATGACCCTACCGAAGTCATGGCTATTTTCAAAGATTTTGAAATTCGGATTATTCAGCAAGAGCGAGGTGTAAAACTGAAATTGACGAATGCGCCGGGCAGTGCATTTGTTGATGGGAAAATGATCAGTAGCGTTAGAGAAATGCTCTTTAGTGTTCTACGAGACATTATTTTTACTTATCATGAATACAATTTATCGCGTGGGCTAGGGGATGCTAGTTCAGATAAAATCACCAATGTTGTATTCGAGCTACTTCGTAATGCAGATGTGTTTCGTCGTATTCAAAGCCCAGATATGGTGGTGTGCTGGGGTGGTCATTCCATTGCCCGACATGAATATGATTACACCAAATTAGTTGGGCATGAATTAGGGTTACGTGAGCTTAATATTTGCACAGGTTGTGGACCTGGCGCGATGAAAGGCCCGATGAAAGGTGCGGCGATAGCGCATGCCAAACAGCGCATCACCAACGGTGTGTATTTAGGTTTAACAGAACCCGGAATCATCGCCGCTGAGTCACCGAACCCTATCGTTAATAAGCTCGTAATTATGCCTGATATTGAGAAGCGTCTAGAGGCATTCGTTCGAACTGGGCATGGAATTGTAGTCTTTCCAGGAGGTGCTGGAACGGCAGAGGAGATTCTCTACATTTTGGGTATTCTTTTGCATCCTAAGAATGAGGGTATTCCTTATCCTCTGGTATTTACAGGCCCTAAAGAAAGCGCCGCATATTTTGAACAAATACACGAGTTTATCGGAGCCGTATTGGGCGAAGCGGCGCAATCAAAGTATCAAATCATTATTGATGATGCAGTGAGCGTCGCACGAGTGATGAAAGCGGGTATGGAAGAAGTTCGCCAGTATCGTAAAGCTCATCAGGATGCGTTTTATTACAACTGGAAGCTACATATACCTCAAGAGTTCCAGAGTCCTTTTGAGCCCACCCATGAAAATATCAAAGGCCTAAATTTGCATTTTGGTCAAGATACTCATTTGTTGGCCTCTGATTTGCGCCGAGCATTCTCTGCGATTGTAGCGGGTAACGTTAAGCCACAAGGTGTTGCGAGTATTAAAGCGCAAGGTCCATTTGAAATTCATGGCGATAAGGCACTTATGAAGAAGCTTGATACACTGTTAGAGGCGTTTGTAAGTCAGCAGCGTATGAAATTGCCCGGTAGCGCCTATGTACCATGTTACAAGGTAATAACTGACTAATCCGCAATGGATAGCATGAAAAAGACCGCCTACAGAGTGCGGTCTTTTTGTTTGCAGTTCATGGCGTTATTGACCTAACGCCGTAGATGCTTTGCTGCGATAGTTTTGCAATAGGTGGTGTATAAAACGCAGTTTCTCTCTAACCGCTGGAACGATGACAAAAGGGTAGAGGTCTGGCTGACCCATGCTCCGGTTCAGGTTGTTGGCAGCGAATGTGAGCGGCAAATATTGATTTAGAATCTCATCGAAATTTGTGTGCAGATAAGGGTCTAAAGTGATTTTGGTAACCAATGATGGATGGCCGCCCTGTGGTGGTGCTATCTGAATGCCAAATTGGTAGGCGGTTTCCATTGTGTCCATAATGTGGAGGTAGTGTGCCCATGTTTCAGCCCAGTCTTCCCATGGATGAGAAGAGGCATAGCTACTAACAAATTGTTCTTGCCAATCGTTGTTCGGAGCGTTGTAGTGTTGCTGTAAAGCTTCGCCATAATCGGCACGCTCATCGCCAAACATGATGCGGTATTGTTGTGTTATTGAGTCGTCGGAACTAATTAACTGATCCCAATAGTAATGGCCTACTTCATGGCGGAAATGGCCGATCAGTGTGCGGTAAGATTCCTTCATGTCTTTGCGCATCTGCTCACGGTCGGCGCTGTCTGCCTCCGCTGCATTGATGGTTACCTGACCTTGGGCATGGCCAGTGGTTGGTTGCACACCTTCAGGTACGACGTTTTCTTCAGAGATGAAGTCAAAGGATAGGCCTTCTTCGGGGGAGTCTTTTTTGCTGATGACAGGCAGCCCTAGTTGAAGCAGCGAATAGACCAAGCGATGTTTGGCGTACTCTAATTCTTGCCACGCTTGTTTTTGCTCAATACCTTCCAGATTAGGAATATGACGATTTAAATCACAGGCTTCACACAGGTCACCTTCATTGGCGACCAGCCAGTTACAAACATTGTGTTGATGGTTTTCACAGTAATACCAAATAGCTTTAGAGGTATCGGCTAAGGCATTAAAGCCGCTTTCTAATGGTAAGAGGGCACTGATAGTCATTAAATCAGGCAGGAATCCAAGAGACGCCTGACAGCTCTCGCAGGAAGTATTTTCGAATAACAGTGTTTGTGAGCATTGCTGACAATTGAAAATTTTCATTGTATTTGGCTTACCTGTTAGGAGCCCAAAGGCTGCTCTTGATGGAATGAGATGATCTAAATGTTACTTTCCGCTAAGGCTTTAACGTGAGCCAAAATTAACTGGCCGGAAATGCTTGTAGCGTTTGGAGTATTTGGTAAGTCGTCATAGCGCCACCATCCCGCTTCAGCAATTTCATCGGGCGCTGGAGTGAGTTCTCCTGATTCGTACTCCGCAAAGAAACCCATCATGAGTTGATGTGGGAATGACCAAGGTTGGCTATCAATATAGCGTATATTTTTTACTCGGATTCCTACCTCTTCATATACTTCACGATGCACTGCTTGCTCGAGTGTTTCTCCCGCTTCCACAAACCCCGCAATATTACTAAATCTGCCCTCTGGAGCGGTAAGTGGTCGAGCAAGTAATAGTTGATCGTCTTTTCTTACTGAAACTATGATGCAAGGCGATATACGCGGGTAATGACGAATGTTGCAGTGGGCACAGATTTTCGCGTGCTCCTTTGCGTGCTTGGTCGTGAGGGGTTCGCCACATCGCCCGCAATATTGATGATCAGCATCCCAAGTCGCCAGTTGGTGGGCTCTACTCAGTAACCCGTAATAGTAGTCAGAGGTCTCGAACAGTAGCTCTCGAAGCCCTGACTCATCAAACCCTTTAGGTGCTTGGGAAAAACGACAAACGAAAATGTCTTGGTCTTCAAACGTCCCACAATAAACACTGCGCATATCTGACGAAGGATGAAAGTCGTAAAGTGATAAAAGAAATTCACCGTCCAGAGTTAGCACTTTTTGCTTGGCTAGCAAAATGTATTTGGCGTCGGCATGTGGTAGAGGGTGGGTAGCAGTGCCTATTTCAATCATGATTCTCAATCCAGCTAATGACCTTACTACGCTACTCTCTGGTTAGGTCATTAGCAACAGGATTGATGCCAGTAACTCACGTCATCCAATCTAGAATCACTTTTCCAGACTGGCCGGAAAGCATTCTGTCAAAGCCGTCTTGAAAGCGACTTACCGACATACGATGCGTAATGATGGGGCTGATATCGAGTCCCGATTGCAGCATTGCGATCATTTTATACCATGTTTCGTACATTTCTCTGCCATAAACACCCTTAATCGTCAGGCCTTTGAAGATGACTTGATTCCAGTCGATAGCGGTAGACTGTTCAGGAATGCCTAGCATGGCGATTTTGCCGCCATGGTTGAGATTATTGAGCATGTCGTGAAAAGCTTGGGCGTTGCCTGACATTTCTAATCCGACGTCGAAGCCCTCGGACATATTGAGCTCGGCCATAATGTCGCTCAGCGACTCTTTGCTGACATTCACAACGCGTGTGGCGCCTAGCTTTTGGGCCAGTGCAAGTCGATAGTCGTTTATGTCTGTAACTACTACGTTACGGGCACCAACGTGTTTCGCAATGGCGGCCGCCATGGCACCAATCGGTCCAGCGCCCGTGATGAGAACATCTTCTCCAACTAAATCAAAGGATAATGCGGTGTGCGTGGCGTTGCCAAATGGGTCCAGAATAGACGCAATATCATCGCTGATATTGTCTGGGATCTTAAAAGCGTTGCTTGCTGGTATGGCTAAGTATTCGGCGAAGGCGCCGGGTCGGTTGACACCGACTCCTTGAGTGGTGCGACAAAGGTGGCGTCGGCCTGCTCGACAATTGCGACAGTGCCCGCAAGTAATGTGGCCTTCGCCAGATACGCGATCGCCAATGCTAAAGCCTTGAACTTCCACACCGATGTCTGCAACGGTACCAACGAATTCGTGTCCTACATTCATTCCTAGTGGGATGGTTTGTTGTGCCCATTCGTCCCAGTTATATATATGGATGTCGGTACCACATATAGCGGTTTTGTGGATCTTTATGAGTACATCATTGTGTCCGCAATGAGGCCGCTTCGTTTGTGTTAACCAAATGCCTTGAGTTGGATGAAGTTTGCTGAGTGCCTTCATTTGTTTCTTTCCTCTATTATGCGCAATTGTTTGCCAACTTTAGCGAAGGCCGAAATGGCATGATCGAGCTCCTGTTTTGTTAAAGCTGCGGACATTTGGGTGCGGATGCGGGCTTTTCCCATTGGTACGACTGGGTAGGAGAACCCTGTAACCAAAACGCCTTCTTCTTGTAGGGCCTGCGCCATTTTCTGTGCTAGATTCGCGTCCCCTAACATGATGGGGATGATCGGATGCTCGCCAGGTATCAAGTCAAAGCCTAAACGCGTTAAGTGATGGCGAAAATAACAAGCGTTCTCTCGTAGTGCGTTCAGTGGTTGGTGATCTTCTTCAACAATGTCCAAGATCGCTAAACTCGTCGCAGCAATAATGGGGGAAAGTGAGTTGGAAAAAAGATATGGTCTAGAGCGCTGGCGTAGCCACTCGATAACTGGTTTCTTGCCGCTCGTGTAGCCACCTGATGCACCACCTAGTGCTTTGCCCAGAGTGCCAGTAATGATGTCGATACGGTCTAGCACATCGCAGTATTCGTGAGTGCCCTTCCCGTTTTCCCCTAATAAGCCGACAGCATGAGAATCGTCAACCATGACAAGGGCATTGTATTTTTCAGCTAAATCACAGATTGCATTTAAGTTCGCAATGGTGCCATCCATCGAAAACACACCATCTGTAACAATAAGTTTGTGGTTGACTGACACGGAATCGGCTTCTTTGAGTTTTAGCTCAAGCGAAGCCATATCGTTATTGTCATAACGATAACGTTTTGCCTTACAGAGTCTGATGCCATCAATTAGGCTTGCGTGATTGAGGCTATCACTAATGACCGCATCGTCCTCATTTAAAAGCGTTTCAAAAAGCCCGCCATTTGCATCAAAGCAGGATGAGTACAGAATGGTGTCTTCCATGCCGAGAAATTGGCTAAGACGTTTTTCGAGTGTCTGATGGATCGATTGAGTACCGCAAATAAAGCGCACCGATGCCATGCCATAGCCGAATTGCTCTAATGCAGCATGTGCTGCTTCTAGCACCTTGGGATGATTGGCCAGACCCAGGTAGTTGTTGGCGCACAAGTTAACGAGAGGAAGGTTGTTGGTTAATGTAATGGTACTGTCTTGTGGGCTGGTCAGAGCCCGTTCCTCCTTAAAGAGCCCTTGTGTGCGAAGAGCATTAAGTTGTTGGGTCAGTTGTGTGTAAAACGCTTGTTTATCCATGAGCTACTCCTTTTTGCTTCTTTCAGTGTAGTGCCTGATGATCTAAGTAGGGTAGATGCAGTCGTAGTACAGAATGACCATAACAGTTGCTTTATTGTTGGTGCTTGGCGTTGTCGCGTACAATAGTGATAAGTATTTTTAATATTAGGGAAAAAGCATGTCTTTAAAAAAAATAGCGCTAGTGGGAGCAGCGGTTCTCAGTACTTCTGTGGTAATGGCGCAAGATTACCTGCCGATCTTGCAGTACCACCATGTTAGCGCCTCTACGCCTCGGTCAACTTCACTGTCACCTGAAGAGTTTAGGGGGCATATGGAATATTTAGCTGAGGCTGGGTTTCAAGTGTTAGATCTCTCGCAAGCGTTAAAAGATATTCAAGAAGGTGTTGAGCTGCCAGAAAAAGCGGTTGCTATTACATTTGATGATGCGTATCGGAATATCTACCAGAATGGATTTCCGATCATGAAAGAGCATGGATTCCCGTTTACTGTTTTTATTAATACTCAACCTATTGTTCAGAAAAACCGTAACTTTCTGACTTGGGATCAGATGAAGGAAATGGAGCAGTCTGGAGGCGTATTTGCAAACCATACTTTTAGTCACCCTTACATGTTGCGTCTAGAAGAAGGGGAGAGTCATGAGCAATGGTTAGATCGTATGAGCAAAGAGCTTTCTGACGTTGAAGTGGCTTTGGAGAAGAATTTGGGTCACAGCCCTAAAATGCTGGCTTATCCATATGGAGAATCTAACACAGAGATTCGAGCTCTGATAAAAGAGAGGGGAATGATTGCCTTTGGTCAGCAATCTGGCGTGGTAAGTAAAGATTCTAACTTTGCTGACTTGCCGAGATTCCCTGCAGCAGGGAACTACGCAAAGCTTTCTACGCTGAAAACAAAGCTCAATGCGAAACCGATGCCTTTGGCAGATGTTGAAACCGGCGGAGATTTTGCTACTGATTTGCCTGTTCAGCTACAGATGACCTTTAAAGAGGGTAAGTATCGTCTGAAGGATTTAGCATGCTATGTCTCTGGGCAAGGTAAAGCAGCGTTGAACTGGGTAGATAGTCATACTGTTGAGGCATCTGCAGACAAAGCATTTGGTGTAGGTCGTGGCCGTATTAACTGTACTATGCCCGATATGTCGGGGCGTCACTATTATTGGTTTTCCAACGTTTGGATTCGCCCTGGTGCAGATCAAAATTATGTATCACAAAAAAATTAAAAAAAATTCAAAAAAGTGTTGCACTGAAATTTAGAATCCGTAATATACACCTCGCTCGCAACGGAGGGGTGGCAGAGCGGTTTAATGCACCGGTCTTGAAAACCGGCGAAGGTTAGTAGCCTTCCGAGAGTTCGAATCTCTCCTCCTCCGCCATCTTCCTTTTAGGAAGTTAGTTGTGAGTAAAAATTAGTTGTTCCCTGATAGCTCAGTTGGTAGAGCAAATGACTGTTAATCATTAGGTCACTGGTTCGAGTCCAGTTCAGGGAGCCATCGGAGTATAGCGCAGTCTGGTAGCGCGCCTGCTTTGGGAGCAGGATGTCGGGGGTTCGAATCCCTCTACTCCGACCACTAATTATATCTAATGGTGATGGTGGGCGTAGCTCAGTTGGTAGAGCTATGGATTGTGATTCCATCGGTCGTGGGTTCGAGCCCCATCGTCCACCCCATTACCGCATAGTTGGGTCGTTAGCTCAGTTGGTAGAGCAGTTGACTTTTAATCAATTGGTCACTGGTTCGAATCCAGTACGACCCACCAACTATGTTCTGAAACTTCATGTTTCTCCTATTTCTGATTCCATTCCCTGATAGCTCAGTTGGTAGAGCAAATGACTGTTAATCATTAGGTCACTGGTTCGAGTCCAGTTCAGGGAGCCATCGGAGTATAGCGCAGTCTGGTAGCGCGCCTGCTTTGGGAGCAGGATGTCGGGGGTTCGAATCCCTCTACTCCGACCATCAGAAATCTTGGTGTGACAACCAAAGAATGGGTCGTTAGCTCAGTTGGTAGAGCAGTTGACTTTTAATCAATTGGTCACTGGTTCGAATCCAGTACGACCCACCATTCTTCTTTTCTTCTCTCTTCTAGATATCTAAAATTTACTGCTTACTGCTTACTGCTTACTGCTTACTGCTTACTGCTTACTGCTTACTGCTTACTGCTTACTGCTTACTGCTTGTGTTCGTAAAAGCAGAGCGTGCTGAGTGAGAGTGACGGTTCTGTGGTGATAAGTTTATGTGTAGTGTAGGCGTGGTGGCTTGTACGAAATCTGGATGTTGATTGGGTAGTAAGTAAGGTCTTGATATTTGGCGGAAAAGCCGAAGAAAAGAGAAATGGTGGAGGGAGGTGGATTCGAACCACCGAAACTTTCGTGGCAGATTTACAATCTGCTCCCTTTGGCCACTCGGGAACCCCTCCACAGCAGCGCGGCATATAGTATAGGCCGCGCTGTACTTTGTAAATACTTTTTTAGTTTTTATTTAGCAATTGCGCCAATTTAGCCTGCATGCGCTCTGCTGGAGATAGGTTGTCAAATTGAGGGTCTGACTTTGGCTCAGCTTTTGGTTTTCTTTGAGGGTGACCTTTTTGGTCTTTGCCCTTGCCTTTATGTTGAGCGGCTTGGTTTGGGCGTTTGCCTTTTGGCATAGGCTTTTTCTGCTCGTTGGGCTTTTTGGCATTCGGTAGTGCTGGCTCGTTACTGACCGCAACACCCTCTAGATCGATACGAGGTTGTCCCGACAGGAGGCACTTTTTGTAACGATCGGATCGTGTATACGCTGCCATAGCGCGCTTCTGCTTACTCTCATTAAACTCTTCATCAAGTGTCATATCTTTGTCGATACCGACTTTGAGAGGTCGAGGGTTGTTCCAGTCGAACGCTTTAGGGTAACGCTCTTCGAGCATACGAATAAGTCGACGGTTGTTCTTTTGGTTTTTTTGGCGTCGCTTCTCTTCTGCACTGAGGGCTGGTTTCTCAGGAGTATTGCTAGTGGCAGGTGCAGCAGAAGTTTGCTCTACTTCTGTTGTTGTAGCCGTCTCTTGTTCATCAGCGTTAGGCGTAAGATTTTGTTCAGTAGTCATAGGAGATTCTTTCGTTTCTTCGTGGTCTGCGTTGGTCCCAGTGCCTTGTTCTTGATGAAGTAGGTCAAAACTGAGTTGGTTGTCTAAGTCAGTGTCAGCCGACTTATTTTGCGAAGGGTTCAGTAGATCAAGAGAGTCTTCAATGTAGAGCTGCAATTGATCTTCGGTTGAACGCTTAGTCATAGAGGATAGTAAATCCAATGTTGCATCGCTTGGGCGCGGCACGTCCAGGTGATTGTTTGGGGCGTTTTCATTTAAACGCTCAATTTCCTTCTTTGCATCAGCGAGCTGCGCGATCAGGTCATCGATTCTTTCTTCTAAAACTGTGATTAATCGATTCATAAAGATTAATTTCCAGATGATCTGTTGGGTAGAGGCACCTTTGGCGCTTCATCACGACCAACCATTTCATTGAGCTGCTTTGTTGATGGCAACACGATTTCAACAGAGCTTGAATCCCACCAGCGATATGCGCCAACTAGGGCGATGCTAATAGTAAAAATTAAAAACAACTTCATTATATTAGAACGTTAGTCCTACACCAATTGTCGCGTGTTTGTCGTAGGCGGTGTTGTTGCTGCTGTTAAGCACTTTCATGAAAACATCGAGGCGTGTGTTGTTCGTTACGCCAAAACGAATGCCTGCTTCAGGGTAAAACGCGGTGTTGTCTACTAAATAAGCGCCGACCCCGACGTAGCTCCAGATAGGGATGCTACCTCCCCAATAAAACATTGGTGTAGGTGTGTAAAGGCGTGTGCCAACGGTTAACGCGCTTTCAAAGCTATCACGTAGAATAAAAGAAAACCCACCATATAAAGATAGGCTTCGTGGGTAGGTGTATTCCACAAGTGCGTTGATCATGCTCGCAGTGTGGCTTGTTGCGGTTGATGGTTTGCTAAATACATAGTCGTAGCTAACCAAGCTAGAAAATTGTCCAGCGGCTGATGCGCTGGTAGCCCCTGCAAGTAATGCCGCTGAAACAAGTTTCTTCATTGTGTTTAATCCAATTGATTTAGCTTGTTGAGCATCTGGTTTAGGCTATTTTCCCAGTTGCTTTGTAATTCAGATTGTTGGTTAAGTTTACTGGAGATTTCTTCTTTCTCTTCAGTAAGCTCGTAATTTTGCATTTCTAATTCAGAGATACGTTGACGTAATGTTGAAATTTCTTCTACGGCAGCGTTAATACGTTGTTCTAGGTGGTGAAGTAATTCGTTGTTCATGTAACTGTAGTCCTAGCTAATGGGTGCATAGATAAGAGCCTGATTTTAAGGTTTTACCAGGCAATCACAACATCTTGTTGTTGTACATTGAGTACTCGCGCATCAACTGCGAGCTCGCCAATGGCAAAATTTGGCTGTACTTGAGTAATAGTAACATTGATGTTGGCATTATTAAGTTGTGTTTGCGCGTTTTGTAGCTGGTCAAATATCTCATAACGACGAAAAACTTGAAACTGGTCGCCTTTTTTTATTCCTGCTAAGGCTCCGGCTCCGATATGTATTTTATTGCCTTCGGTTCGGAAAATATTGGCTACAAACGGTTGGCAGCGAAGTTTGTCGCTAGTGTCGATGGCTATGCTTTTAAGGGCTTGTTGAACGACTTTACCGTAGTGAATTGTCCAAAATTTGGCGGTTCCGAAACCTACTTTGTCACTCGTATCCGTATCCCATTGGCCTACTTCGTTGTATTGCTGTTGAAATATAAGGGCTCCGCTGAAGCCGTCATATATGTATAGGTCTAATACGAACTTGCGTTGGTGGTCTTCTTTGTTTGCCCAGCTTAGGAGTTTGCTCAAAGGAGTCTTTTGGCTCGGGTGTTTGGGGTAAAGCTCGCTAATATCACGAATGACGCCACTGATGACATATTGCACCCCCAGATCCTCTCCGATGCGGGTGACATCTGTAAGTGCGCCATTATTCGTCATTGAGGTGGGAGCGTTGATGATGTCTGGGTAGACGGCAAGATTAGTAGCTGCTAAGGCGTATAAATAGCCTTGCGTATTGATTTCATCCGCTAAGCTTTTGGGTAGTTTTCGTGGAATTTGGTGGAGGGCCCCTAGGCTTGCTTGTTGTGGTGTTTGTAAGGCAAATGCGGTAATGCCTACCGATTTTCGGTATGGGTTGGTAGTGCCATTTTGGCACATACTTTCAGGTGAAATATCGGCTTGAATAACGACGCTGAGTAAATCGTCGTTGATTGATTCGGATAGAATCTTGGTGTTAGTTGCTCTTCCCGAACTTTGGATGGATGTATTAGACGACAGCGAACCATTGCTTATCGCGTCATGAGAACGAACCCGGGAGCTAGCTTGTAAGGTCGCTTGTTTGATGGCCTGCTGGGTAGCTCGGTAGCGAGCATCATCGATATCTTGGTTATAGATGATTGCTTCACCTTGAGCTTCTATTGTTTGAGCAATTGCTGAAGACGTTATGATGCTCAGCAAGAGCGTCGTGAAAAGCAGCTTAATCATTATTCCACACTATAAAAGGAAGAGCGTTTTGATGCAGGCGTGGTCACAGAAGAGCTCATATTATAATTAGAACGAAGTTGGCAAGTTGGGTTTGCACGAATGCTTTCAGGTGAGCTCACGCATTCACGAAAATTTTCTTGCAGTGCCATTTCTACAACTGTCTCGAAGGTGCCGTCTTCAAGTTCTCGTTGAGAAACGACCTTAGCTCCGACTAAATAGGCATCAACATAGGTGCGTAATTCGTCGTGTTGCATCATCATATTGCTCAATGAACTGGTACCGTCGATTTTTAGACCGTATACACGTTCAGAAAGGTTGCGATAAGCATCCAACTTTGAGCCTCGCAAAGACATCAATCTAGCCTGTGCCTTGGATAAGCTCTTGCTGGAAATGGGTGCAGAATAGCCTGTAGCGTTGATAATAATTGGGTCTTTTGGAACGACATCAATAATTTCAATGTCACGAGTGTCTTCTTCTTTTTCCATCGAATTGCTAATCATGCCATTCGTGCACGGAGCGATTGATGTGCATTGAGCATCCATGCGCGGAGCGCCGCTACAGGCGGTCAAAGCGATTGCAGCGCCGATCAATGCTATTAATTTGCCCATATGGCTCATTTGGAATCCTCCATAAAGTAATGTGCTATCGTAAATTGATTGGCAAATTACGATTAGCGCTAGCTCAGTGAACTCTGTAAATTACAACTTTCTTTGTAGGCTTGGGCGCAGGCTTTGCCATGGCTGTCTCTCCAGCGGGCGTTGCCATCATTTCTCTATCGTTCTGATAGTAATGGTTATAGGTGCAGCCTTGTAGACCAAATAGCGCCAAAGCTGACATCAGTAACAGTTTATTCGCGTGCATCGCAAAACCTCAACATTCATTTTCTCTTATAGTTTACGGTCAATACCACCCATTCTTGAAGTAAATTTAATTTCCGTTCAACTATTTTGCTGTCATTGGAGTCATCACAGCCTATATGACAATAACAAAAGTGTTTCAATTCTCTGCGCTGGTTAAAAAATAGACGGATACTATACTTAGCGTTGCGAGAGTGAAGGGGGTGTATTATGAATGCTTTAGAATTCAGTTATCTAAGTAAAACACATAATCAACCAGCCTCATTGGCAGATCGTTTGCATTTTGATGTCGAGCAAACCTTGAAGGGATTATACGCCGATGAGTCATTAGTTGAGCGAATCGATGATTTGTATTTGCCGTTTGCACGTTGGGTAAGTCAGTATTCTAGACCGAGGAGAGGGCCGTTAATCTTGGGGCTAGCGGGGCCACAGGGGTGTGGTAAAACAACATTTAGTTCTGTCGTCAGCCATGTGCTTCGTAAGGGCTTTGATTTAAACGCGATTGTTGTGAGTTTGGATGACTTGTACTTGGCTCAGTCTGATCGACTAAGTTATGCGAAGTCTTGCCATCCATTGTTTGCGACGCGAGGAGTGCCTGGTACGCATGATACGGCACTTGCGTTAAGTATCTTTGATCGATTAAAAAGTTTGCAGTCAGGTGAGGTGATGTATGTGCCTACCTTTGACAAATCCCTAGATGATCGAAAACCGGTACACCGTTGGCAGGAAGTATCAGGTCCAGTTGATGTAATATTTTTCGAAGGCTGGTGTGTCGGAGCGACCGAAATGAGTGATGAAGCGCTTCAAACACCCATAAACAGACTAGAGCAAGATAAGGATTCAAATGGCGAGTGGCGTCGAGAAGTGAATCGACATCTTGCCTCGGATTATAAAGCTTTATTTGATTTAATCGATGTGCAGATGTGGATGCAGCCACCTAGTTTTGACATCGTATATGATTGGCGTAATAAGCAAGAGCGAGTGTTAGAAGAGCATTTGCTGGACATACATGGTGGGATTCTTGATACGCTTGATATCAAAGTTATGTCTCCAGAGGCGCTGAAGGGGTTCATGCAGTATTACGAGCGTATTACCCGCCATATGATTTGCTATATGGTTCAGCGCGCTGATGTGCGCTTTACTCTGTTGCCCGATCAGTCTATTGCGTCAGTACGATTGCCTGAATCCCATTAAGCAACCCTTATTTCACATCAAACAAAATATGGTAGGCTGTCACACTTTGTGATGGCCTATTTTTTTGGAGAGATGTTACGTGTCTGAGTCTTTAGAGTATATAACGGTTGATACATCAGGTAGCCCTACCCACGCGGTCATTTGGTTGCACGGATTGGGTGCAGATTGTCATGACTTTGAGGCCATCGTGCCGGAACTTAAGCTTCAAGACAAAGCTATTCGTTTTGTGTTTCCGAATGCTCCTATGCGCCCCGTCACAATTAATGGCGGCATGCCGATGCGAGCATGGTACGACATTCTTGAAATGACGTTGGATCGTAAGGTTGATATGGCGAATGTGCAAGAGTCAGCTGACCAAATAGAGCTGATTATCGCCGAACTGGGTCAGCAGGGTATTTCCAGTGAAAATATAGTGCTAGCAGGGTTTTCTCAGGGGGGCGTTATTGCCTATCAAGTTGCTCTACTAGGTAAGTACCCTTTAGCAGGTGTGATGGCATTATCTACTTATTTGGCGGACGCTAGTTTAATCGGCGAGTCCGTAGGGCATCTTAATGAAGGTGCACCATTCCTGATTCAACACGGCACTCTTGATCCTGTTGTTGATCCGTCATTGGGGCAGCGCGCGAGTAACCTGCTGAGTGGTAATGGATTTGATGTTAAATATATGACCTATTCAATGCCACATTCTGTGTGTGCCGAGCAAATTCAAGATATTAGCAAGTGGCTACGTGAGCGCTGCGAGTAGGAGTTGTCGCCATGGTTGATCAATCTGCTCAAAAGTGGCTTGAAAGCGCTAAAAACTGGGCGTTTCAGGCAGGGGAAATCATACGAAACGGACGTTCGAACGGACAGTTTCAGCATGACTACAAGTTGGGTCACGAGCTGGTGACGTCTGTTGATCTGGCTGTGGATCGCTTTCTTTGCGAGCAGATTCAGACAGTATTTCCAGAGCACCTTATATTCTCCGAAGAATCTTCACCAGATTTAACCTTAGCATTGAATTCGGGCGTTCCCGTTTGGGTGATCGACCCGATAGATGGAACCGTTAATTTCGCGCAAGGTTTATTGCATGTGGCCGTTTCGATTGCGGTGTACTACCAAGGATATCGTATAGTAGGGGTGGTTCATGCGCCTTTCTTAGAAGAAACGTATCATGCTGTAAGAGGAGGTGGCGCGTGGTTAAACGACCAGCCTATCTCTGTCAGTAAGCGTAGCGAACTCCGTAATGCGGTGGTTGCAACGGGGTTTCCTTACCAGCGAGATAGTTTGCCAGAGCTAATTCAATGTGTTGCCGCGGTATTAGGGCAATGCCAAGATATTAGGCGTAATGGCTCGGCTGCACTCGATCTTTGTGCCGTCGCTTGTGGTCAGATGGATGCTTACTATGAAAGCGTTAAGCCTTGGGATATGGCGGCGGGAGCACTTATAGCAGAAGAAGCCGGTGCGGTAGTCGGGAGCTTTGGTGGACAAAGGGCACAATGGCCAACAGCTCTGAACGGAGACAACCTGCTCGTTTCTACTCCTAAACTCTTTACGCCTCTTGAAGCTTTGTTGGTAGAGGCGAAGGGACTTCCCTCGCAAACGTGAAAATACCCGTCACACTGCGTAATATCGAGTTGTGAAAGGTTGCTTTTGCTGATCCTAATGGCAACCCTGTGTAGAATGAAAACTCATTAATTGTAGTAATACTCGGGAGCGCTATGTCTATTAATGCTTTTTATATCATATTGGCTATTTGCGTTGTTGTAATAGTGGCCTCGGTTTACTTTATCGCGAAGCAGCTAAAACAAAACAAAGAGCGGGCAGCTCGAATAGCAGCTGGTGAAGCTCGCTTGAAAGAAGAGCGTGCAAAACGAGTGGATAGTATTCGGATCATAATGAAAGCCATTGAGGAAGATGAGAAACTCAACTGGACCGAAGCGTCAATTCGAGTCAAAAATCTGTTGGATCAATTGAGTATAGATTTATCTGAGCATGAAGATGTTCAGGCTATCTATGAGATGGAAGAGAGTACTCAGCATATTCCAACACATGAACAATGGAATACTCTGCCGCTGTCAGCGCGAAGAAAATACCAAGCCGAAATGGAAGCCTTAGAGAGAAAGCATCTCGAACGCTTGCGTCGTGCAAAAGTATATTTAGCGAATTATTCGTTTGAGTAATGGTTGTTCAGTTAGCGCTTGGCGCGTTTATAGGTTTTGTTCTTCTTATTTCATTGTTGGTGTTTTTTGTTAAGCATCAGCATCGTGCTCCGTATTATCAGTTAGACGCCAAGGGGTGCGTTGCTATATTGAACGACGCTGTGAATGGAGACTTGCTTGAGTACGAGTGGCATATTTTTATCGGTATGACGGTGCGTTACGACGCCGAAATTGAAGCTCTTCGGTGTGAGTGCGCTTGCATTGACGACGAGTTTGTCATTAATACTTTTTATAAAGATGGTAAGGCTTATGTTGTGTTTGCTAAAGAGGGCTTGTTGCGTCTTCAAACGCTCCTTGATGAGTGGCAGCACAAAGTGGATTATTTGGCTTAAATGGAAACAGGAAAGGTAATTATGAGTGAAATACAGAGTTTATTTGAACAGGGGAGTGAGTGGCTACCTTGGCTGACTGAGAAAAGCATCAGCATTGTAGCGGGCATACTGATCCTATTTGTTGGTAAATGGCTGGCTCGACGTATCGCAGATTGGTTAGAAAAACGTATGTTGGCGTCGAAAGTGGACAAGGCGGTTGCAGGTTTCTCCTCAAGTATTTTATACGCCTTAATGTTTGCTGCCGTTGTATTAATGGCATTGGGACAAATTGGTATTCAAACGACCTCCTTCATTGCGATTCTTGGTGCGGCAGGTTTAGCGGTTGGTCTTGCTCTACAGGGCTCGCTGTCGAACTTCGCATCTGGTGTGTTAATGATTCTGTTGCGCCCTTTTAAAGCGGGCGATTTTGTTGAAGTAGCGGGACAAATGGGAACAGTGGATCGCATTGAGCTGTTTCATACTTACATGAAAACCTTAGATAACCGCAGTGTTATCTTGCCGAATTCATCAGTAATGGATGACACAATCATCAATTACTCTGCGCAGTCTACACGTCGTTTGGATTTGACTATCGGTATAAGCTATGACGCCGATATTCGCCAAGCTCGGGATTTGATGAAAAATATTTTAGATAACGAAGAGCGTGTTCTGCCTGATCCAGCGTACATGATTTTTGTCTCAGAATTGGCTGATAGTTCGGTTAACTTTAGTGTTCGAATCTGGGTGAAATCAAGTGATTTGCTGCAGTTTAAGTCCGACTTTTTAGAGAAGGTTAAGTATACCTTTGATGAAAATGGTGTTGGTATCCCGTACCCACAAATGGATGTGCATTTATCCAAAGCAGACTAAATTATTTAAACTGCTAATGTGGCGTCGCGAGTGATCGCGGCGCCATTTTTTTGCATACGTTACGTTGAATTGATGGTCTTTGAGAGGTTTTATGAGTCGGTATCGCCCTCCAGGTGCACCCAAAGCTGCCTACATAACGAAAGCTGGTGCGGATAAATTGTTGGCGGAGTTGAAGTATCTTTGGAAAGAAAAGCGTCCAGCAGTAACCCAAACAGTGAGTGATGCAGCTAAGCTTGGTGATCGCTCTGAAAATGCCGAAACATTTAAAGAACCTCAACTAATGTACTAAAATCTAAAATATCCTTAAAAAACAATTGACTAAAAATAGTATAGATACTATTAATGGTATACTAATTTTGTTGAGGGTATCTAGTGCTTTTATTCTTATCTGAACTTTCTGATGAAGAGATCAATGTAGTTAGTGACTATTGGCAGATCGATGACGCTAACGGAGACTTCGCCTACCCGATTGGCAATGTCTCAAAAAAACATGGTTACACCCCCACAAGACTATCTAATCTTCTATCCAGTGCACCAAAAGTTGGGATCTACGAGTTAGACCGCTGCTGCCCTTCATGCAGTAATGCCATTACTTTTAGTAGCCGATCAGAACTAAAAAAATATATAAACCTTGCCCCTAAGTCTCTCTGCGAAGAGTGCATCTCAACAATTTTGAAAGTATGTGAGGAAGAGGCTAATAAAAAAATAGAGGCTCTTTTAAATGACCTTAGGGATAATGTTGATCTTCAGGAAGTCCCATATCATTTAAAGGTCTGTTTATATTTATTGTTGACCAAATTTAAGGAGGAAGGAGCAAAAGAATATGACTCTAAGAGGCCTGTCTTGTCGGGTAGTTCTTGGATAGAGGATAAGATCTATTCGGAGCTTTGCTCATCTCTTCTATTAATTAATTTGCATGAAATAAAGACTAAAAAATTAAAATTTTATGACGAATTTATTCCTAGAGATGTTGATTTGGATTTAGATTATTTGATTCTTAATGGGTATTTAAGTAAGCCAAAATATTGCGAGAGTAAATATAAAGATTTATTTTATCTGAAATCAAATTCGTTGGAATTGTTTTTATCTCAATTGTCAAATTTAGTTTATGATCGGAAGCTATCCATTGATGATATAAAAGAATTGAAGTTGTTTATTTCTGATATTCTTGTAAGAAGATTGCGATATATTATTGTGAGTTATCTTGAAAGACTTAATATTCCATATGATGACAATAAAAAGCTTAACTTTAAGATTGTTGATATGATAGAGAAATATTCACTTCATCGGTGTTGTTGGTTGGTTTTTAAAACGCTGAAAAGGCTTGAGGTCTTCCTTAAAGATAAAGATATTCCAAAATATAAACTAAAGCATATGTTCTTAAAAATACTGAATGCAATTGAGAAGGAAAAAACTCCTAAAGGAGAGTGTGATCCTGAAATTAAGTATGAATCTTATTTTGAGAAATTTATTTGTATGCGTTTGCTGGAAAAAGAGATATTAAATTTTAATTATCTTAGTTTAAAAGAAATAATGGCTGTGGTTGCTAATAAAACCACAGGCTAAAGATTCTTTAGGCATTTCTTCAAGGCCGTCGCGGTGCCTATCGGGAAGACGATCTTGTTATTTATGTCTTTAAAGGCCCCCATAGAGTCTATGCTGAGAGATAGCTTATTTAAAATCCGCTCACTCAGTAATGACTCTAGGGCCCTTCTTTCAAAGTCTTCTAATTTTTCTACATTACCATCATCTGATCTATGGTCTCGGATTTCAATTAAACTATTCGGCGGTATTATTTCGTTTAGTTCAGACTTTAACCGCTTGTTCTCATGGATTAGTTGTCGAACTAGTATTTTGGTTGTAGGATCGGTGATTTTTTCAACCCAATCCTCTTCAGTCCTGTTGAGTTTCTTAGGATTTTTGTTTTCAGCTTCTTTTTTGAAGTATGCTATTAACTGTTGATACTTCTCTCCTGACTTATTTCTAATTGATTGTGCTCTTGGTACGCCTTTATCTTGGCCTATTCTTGATATAGTTGAGTATGAGAAGTCTGTCTCTCCATTATTTAATTGAGTTAGGCAGACATGATAAATAGCATCTAGGCTCTGCTGAGCTCTTTTACTGCTGTTATTTTTTAACTGATCCAGAAAATATTTCGCGTTCAAAATTTTACCCTAATTTGAAATTTTTTTATTTGCTTCTTCTAATGATGACTTTATGGTTAATTGAATTTCTGAGGGTTCAATTTTTTCTGATTCACCAAGATCAATAAGCATTATGTTTCCCGTGACAAGTTCACTTACTCGTTTCCAGGTTCCAAGTCTTGCTTTAAGTAAGCTGCATAACTGGTTTCCCACATGAAACTGCTGATCTTCTGATAGCATAAATAAGCTTGGGGCAATGTTGTTTAAAGAGGCCATCCGATCAAGCAGTTGACTCCTAGGGTAGATAGCTCTTTTGGCATTCGATGAAGTGTAGATTGTAGCATTCTCACAAATTTCTTGAAGCTGCTCAAATTGGCTGGACTCCTCAATTTGGATGATTGCCTCTGCATCATCAGATTTAATTAACGTCGGAAATTCACTACTTTCGTTATCTAGGCTTGTTGTACTCAAGCACTTCTTCACAAGGGAGTATGATGACTGTAAATCACATAAGAACATGTCTAGTTTTTTTGCCGCACTTTCATATTCTGATTCTGTGTGCCTTAAACTCTGTTCAATTACATTCCTATTTGATGCAGGCGCTTTTTCACCCTTTGTATGAGCAATAAATTCGGCTTCGTCTAAGGTGTTTAGCTCATCTTCAATTTTCTCAATGTTTGTTTGGATACGATTGCAGATATCTGATTGCTCATTTGCCTCAAGCAATATTTCATTCGTTATTGAAAGTAAGCCTCCTATAAAGGCTGGCCCCGTTATAAAGTGTCGACATCGGAGGCAGTTTTGGTTGCCAAGGTAGCCTTGAGGTACAGGCGATCTTATTTGGCTGCTATTTATTTCCTCTCCACCGTCATGACATTGAGATGCAGCAAATGGACAAATGCCATAGTCTCTAAAAATGAAATTCCCAGCAGGAGTCGTGTTTGTCAATGATCTTAATAGGTCATCATTATTTGAGATCAGAGTGTTTTTTACAGACTCAATCTGATTTCTCTCAATGACTTTTTGAGTTTCGACCGCTTGAGATTGAAGAGCTATTTTTTCTGCTGCTTCGAGCTTCTTTCGGATTTCTGAGTTTGAGATCTTTACATAGTAAATCGACATGACTATGGAGCTGTGGCCGACTATTTTCATTACAACTTCGATTGGCAAGCCCTTTTCCATTATATATGCAGTGATTAAACTGACTCGCATCGAATGGGGAGTGTAAACAGACTTGTAATGACTTAAGTTTGACTTTATCGACTTAAACTCTGCAAGCTGTAAATCCTTTGGCTGAATATTGTATAAGGTCGCAGCAAGTCGCGTTGTTAATGCTGATGATGGATTTTTAGGCTCTTGGTCTGAGAACGCTCTAAATAAAAAACAATTCTTTCCTTTTGCTTTTAGCTGAGCTTCATTCAAGTTAGTTCTAGTCAGTGAAGACCAGTAGGTTGGCTCATGTATAGGGTTGTATTTCTGTTGCCATTTTCGTAACCGGACTAGCCAGTAGGCTAAATCATCAGGCATGTATGGAATAGAATATCCTTGTCCATTGTTACTAGTCTTATTTGTGGTAACAAACATCCCAATTTCATTATTACCATAGTCTTTGATAAAGGATTGATGCTTTGTTGTATTCGCAAGGGGGCCCGTATTTTCGAGCCATATGATATTTCCAGCTTTATCAACATCCGCTATCTTCGCGTCTCCTTCGCCAGAGTCATTGTAGGCAATCTGTCTACCACGCAGTGGCACTCTTAAGAGAGCGTATAGGTGGATCCAGTCAGTTGGGCACCAGATATGGTATTTTCCACCAATGATTTTAAAGACGCAGTCAGGGTCAAATTTGTCAATTACGCTTGAATCTACTTCGATCCAATCCGCATCAAATATTTGAAGGTGTTTAAGAGAACGAAAGTTTTTAGCATTGTTAGGAAGAAGCCACTCGCTAGCTTTTTTGACAAAATGATAAGGTAAGCAAGCTTTGTTGGACTCTGCACGATTAGGGTTGGTGACGCTTGCATCGGTTAAAAATAGTTTAAGCGGATTTCTTGCACCGGTAATTCTGAGTATCTCTCCAGTTTCTTCATCTTCGATTGTAAGGTGATTGTCTAAAACATAGTCTAAGAATTGGTTAGTACTTTTTAGGATGTTTCCTTTCGTGTTATCACTAAAAGCTTCTAGTTCCGCGTTGAGAGGTTTTAGAAACGGCTTTTCTAGCATCATGAAATGCTCAGGGCTTTCAGCAATATCATATTTTTCAATATAAAGACGAACGAAACGACATAGAGCTGTTACTTTACTCTGTCCACCACGGGCATTCTTCATGAACTCTTCAATATGCTCACGCCACTTTTGATAACCCTCTGTTATGTAGCGCGGTTGAAAAGGTTGCTCTTTTCCTAAAAAGATAAACCAGTCTTCCCATTGGTTTCCATATACAGTTTGGGGATCATAAGGTAATGTCGGATCACTGTACTCTCGAAGAAATTTTTTGTATTCGGCCTGGCTTTTAAGACCTATTGGCTGGATTAACTTTTTAAGTGACTGGTAATCGACAAATTCTGGAATATCAAAAAAGTCGCAGTAACTTATCCATTCTTCACGGTAAGTTCGCTCGAGGTTTGCAGGAAAACCAGGGTGCTTTTTATACTCTGCGCGATACTCAACGGAATTGCGTATTCCAAGTTTCTTACATTCTTTCTTGAGTTGTCTAAGTGTGTATGAGTGGTGTTGAACAGCGTGCATAGAAGAGTTTCCGGTCTAGTCTTTAACTTTTTCTAGTATGATTTTTAGAATGCTCTCTCGATCATCATTTGAAAGCCTGTTGAGTTGCTTAACAATTTCCGCCGAAGTTTCGTCATCACAGAAGAAGTAGCTCAAAGGCACATCTAACTCCTTAGCTATAGATCTGAGTATCTCAATGTCGGGAGCGTGTTTTCCCTTCTCATATTGATTCATGCGTGCACTGGCCACATTTTCATCCATGCCTGTGCGTATTCCGAGTTCACGCTGACTGAGGCCTTTACGTTTCCTTGCTTCTTTGAGCCGAATAGGTATGGGGTTAGGTTGCACTCTGTTCTCATTGTTCTCTGCCAATAGTGACTAAGATTTTCTTAGTTTCTCTTAAGTCTGTATACTAAGCAATCCTTAGTATTTTGAGATTCATGCTGTGACCTCCAAAATTCATGTGCATCCTACGATGCTCAATGTTATCCGATCCATTCTTCCTAAACGCCTTCATAGAGCAGATTTGATTGCAAAATCAATGTCATTTGAAGCATACGGCGATAAAGAGAAATCAGAAAAGTTTGTTGCTCGACAAGTCCATCGTCTTACGAAATTAGGCTTGCTTACATCGCATGGATCAAGAAACTCTCGATGGTATGAGCCCTCTGAAAGTCTTAAGAAACTAGTGTCGGATTTCTCTACAGAGGAGCCCTTAAATAGTAAGGCTGTATTGGATGAGTTAACTCTGGATGAAGCTAGGCTTGAGAATGAGGTTTCTCTGGCTTTATCAGAGCTAGAAGAGATGCGGGTGTTGTCTGTGCGATTCCCGATTTTATCTGCTGATGCCGAAGGAATGATCTCCAATGAACGCAGTCGAATTACTACATTGTATGGCAAGTTAAGCGCAGTCAGAAAGCTGAAGGCTTCCGCAGAAAGGTTAGAGGCAAAGCAATGTTGAGAAATTGGCAAAGAGATTGTGTGAATAGCGTCATTGATCATTTTGGCCATCACAAGCATTACTTTTGCTTAGCGACTCCAGGTGCAGGTAAAACGGTGATGGCTGCAACGGTGGCTAAAATACTTCTTGAAGCAGGGAGAATTGACTACATCGTGTGCTTGTCTCCCTCTCGAACAATATGTGAGTCAGTCAGCTCTACTTTCAAAAATCTGCTTGGAAGGCCTTTTTCAGGTCGTATTGGCTCAGTAGGAGTTTCCTTAACTTACCAGTCTTTACTAAATGGAGATCATTCAGTTTTAGCTGATTTGGTGAACAGTCGAGTTTTTGTTGTTCTCGATGAAATTCATCATTGTTCTGGCTCCGAATTTGTTCAGGGTAATGCGTGGGGAATTCAGTTATTGCGACAAGTATCGTCCTTAGCAACCTTTACCCTATCTCTTTCTGGTACGCCCTGGAGAACGGATGGGGATCCTATTACATTTGCCTCTTATGATGCTGAAGATTCAGGCCTTAGTTATCAATGGGAGTATGGTTTAAGCGATGCTGTAACAGACAAGGTTTGTCGCTTGCCAAAAGTAATCGCTTTAGATGCTACTAAGATTACCAAAAATGCTGATGGCTCTCACTTGTCCTACTCGTCTATTGCAGAGTTCTTAAAAGACAATGACAACAGTTATTTGGATCTTTTGTCCAATGAGTCGCTGACATTTGAGGTATTAAAGCGTGGTGTAAAACGTTTGAAGAGCCTGAGGGAAAGCTCCCCAGCTGCCGGTGGTTTGGTTGTAGCGGCTTCCTATTCTCATGCTCTATTTATTAAGCAAATGCTAGAGGACCATTTCTCTCAGGAAGTTGTTCTTGTGTCCTATAAAGATGACAACTCGATTAGGCAGATCGAAGAGTTTCGACAAGGAACAGAGCACTGGATAGTGAGCATCGCTATGGTAAGTGAAGGGGTTGATATCCCTAGATTACAGGTCTGTTGTCACTTGTCTGCAACGAAAACAGAACTTTACTTTCGACAGGTGCTGGGCCGCATCATTCGAGTGACGAAAGATCAAACAGACGAGTGTTTTTTCTACACTTTGGCAGAAGAGAATTTAATAAGCTATGCGCAGCGGTTAGAGCAAGAAGTCTCAGGATCTTACATCAAAGAGAATCTAACAGAAGAAAAAGTCGTTGCTCCACCAATTGTAGGAAGGCCAAGTAAACCAAAAGATCGCGATAATATCTCTGTAGTCTTTGGAGATGACTCTGAAATGGATAGAAAGGGCTTGTCATCGACTGATGAAGGTGTCGTTGGTTCGCCTTCTACTCTGGTATCATCGGTGCTATCAATCGATGGAATAAGAGAACGCGTGATTCAAGTGCTTATGAATTCGCAGCCTACTTTATGATATCTGCTTATTGTTGTATTCGTTAGGAATTCCCAAATGCGTAGAAAGTTAATTACCCGTGAAGGTCACCAGAAATTAAAGGATGAAGTTGACTATCTCTGGCGAAAAGAGCGCCCAGAGATTACGAAGATTGTCACTTGGGCTGCTGCCCTAGGTGATCGTTCTGAGAACGCAGATTATCAATACAACAAGAAAAAATTACGTGAAATTGACCGCCGTGTAAGGTTTCTACGAAAGCTTCTTGATGGTATTGAAATCGTAGATTATCACCCTCAGCAGGAGGGGAAAGTGTTCTTCGGAGCATGGGTTACGCTAGAAGATGACGACGAAAAAACGCTGGCTTTTCGAATTGTTGGTTCAGAAGAGATCTATGGTCGTGATGACTATATTTCCATTGATTCTCCCATGGCCCGAGCTTGCATAGGTAAAGAAGTAGATGACGAAATAATCGTTCGGACGCCAAGTGGAGAGAAGAACTGGTATGTGCTTGAGATCAAATACGAAAAATAGGTTATAGTCGACCTATACCGAAGCACGCACATGGAACAGTTCGCATGCCAAGCCCAAATTCCAAAGCGCATCACGACTCTATAATGTCGTTCAACACCCTTACTACTCCAGATATCTACCAATCCTCTTGGGTTGGTTTACTATTCTTTTTCAGCATTTTTGCTGACGTAATTTCAGAGCCTATTTATGAGCGATCAGATCAATCAAGACACGATTAACAAAGCCCTATGGAATGCCTGTGACACCTTCCGTGGCACCATCAGCGCAGATACCTATAAAGACTTTATCCTGACCATGTTGTTCTTAAAGTACATCTCAGATGTATGGCGGGATCACTACGATAACTACCAAGCGGAATACGGGGATGAGCCGGAGCTAATCGAGGAAATGATGAAGTCCGAGCGCTTTGTATTACCGAAACAAGCCAGCTTCTATACCCTTTGGGAACGCCGCCACGAGCCCGGCAACGGTGAGCGAATCGACCAAGCGCTACATGCTATCGAGGAAGCCAACGGCACCAAACTTAAAGACGCCGGTAAAAGCGTGTTCCAAGACATTACCTTCAACACGGACAAACTTGGTGACTCGAAGCAGAAAAATGACATCCTGCGTCATCTACTAGAAGACTTCGCCAAACCGGAATTAAGCCTAAAACCCAGCCGCGTCGGTACGCTGGACGTTATCGGTAACGCCTACGAATACCTGATCAAAAACTTCGCCGCCTCCGGTGGTCAGAAAGCCGGTGAATTCTATACTCCGCCAGAGGTATCTGACTTGATCGCCGAGCTACTTGATCCGCAACCGGGGGAAAGTATCTGTGACCCGGCCTGTGGTTCTGGCTCGCTACTAATGAAATGTGGTCGCAAAGTCGTCGCCAACCACGGTAGTAAGCAATATGCCCTGTACGGACAAGAGGCCATTGGCTCTACTTGGTCGTTGGCGAAAATGAATATGTTCCTGCACGGTGAAGACAACCACAAGATCGAATGGGGCGACACCATCCGTAACCCCAAACTGTTGGACAAAAACGGCGATCTCATGCTGTTTGATATTGTGACTGCCAACCCCCCATTTAGTTTGGATAAATGGGGGCACGATAGCGCAGAGAGCGATAAATTCAGCCGTTTCCGCCGAGGCATTCCCCCAAAGACCAAAGGCGACTATGCGTTTATCCTGCATATGATCGAAACCTTGAAGCCGGGCACCGGTAGAATGGGCGTGGTAGTGCCCCATGGCGTGTTGTTCCGAGGCTCCAGCGAAGGCAAGATTCGCCAACAACTGATCGAAGAAAACCTACTTGATGCAGTTATCGGCCTGCCAGAGAAACTGTTCTATGGCACCGGTATTCCGGCGGCTATTTTGATCTTTAACAAAGCCAAAACCGAAGATACCGTACTTTTTATCGACGCCAGCCGTGAGTTTAAATCGGGCAAAAACCAGAACCAGCTGAGCGAAGACAATATCAGTAAGATCGTCGAAACCTACCGAGCCAACACCAGTGTAGACAAATACGCCTACGTGGCCAGCCTCGACGAGATTAAAGAGAACGACTACAACCTCAATATCCCGCGCTATGTGGATACCTTTGAAGAAGAGGAAGAAATCGACCTGATGGCCGTGCGCGCCGAACGTGAACAACTGAAAGCGCAGATGGTAGAACTGGAAACTGAGATGGCTAAGTATCTTGAGGAGCTGGGTTATGGTGCCTGAGGAGTGGGAGGTTGTATCTATTGGTGATGTTGCAGAAGTCAAAGGAGGTAAAAGACTTCCCAAGGGTTACCAGTTAACGGATGAGAACACCGGATTTCCCTATATCCGTGTTACAGACATGTTTGACGGGGGAGTAGATACTGCAAGTATCAAGTTTGTTCCTAGAGATATTGCTGGGCACATCAAGAAATACAAAATAGGTTCAGATGATATATTTATCACTGTTGCTGGAACACTTGGTATTGTTGGTGAGGTTCCTCCATCCTTAGATGGAGCAAATCTAACCGAAAATGCTGATAAGCTCACTAATATTAAAATCAACAAGAAGTTTCTGATTGAGGTTCTACGGTCGCCAATTGTTCAATCTATCATCGATGCTGAAAAAACTGCAAATGCTCAACCAAAGTTGGCTTTGACGAGAATCAAAGGCTTTAGAATTCCAAAGCCCCGGTAATCCTCCCCTTTTTAATACAGCTTAAAAGTAGAGGTTATGCAGCCATTAGAGGTGGCTTACCTCCGTTGGCAGTATGTGGCCTTTCATGATTGTAAAACCACAGCCATTCTGTTGCATAGTCT
>NZ_QKRA01000014.1 GCF_003362755.1 Marinomonas piezotolerans | reverse complement strand
GCCGACCATGCTTTCGAAGCCAAACTAAAACTGTAGAACGGCCTTGTATACCGTATTTATTTTGAGCTTGTTTGTAGGTCAGCTCGCCTTTTTCTACTTGATCAACAACAGCCAATTTAAAGGCAAGAGAATAATCACGCTGTGTACGCTTAGATGTTGTGGTCATTGCACTCTCCAATTGTTGTATTGAAAAGTGACAACCTTATTTAGGACGGGTCAAGCACAAAAAAAAGGGCAGCTAAAGCTGCCCATTTTTATGCCTTTCTTCCTGAAAAGCGCTCATCCGATAAGTGAAACATCCTGTTAAACCATCCCTGAGATCCGCCCGACCTTGGCACATGATTCTGCTCCTTAGAATCCGTCACTTCCTGTGCGATTAGATCCATCTCTAAGCCGTCCTAGCTTTTCCATCTAAATCCTACAAAGCATCCTGCTTTGTTGCACATCATGTGCCTCTCAATCCTTGAGTTCCGTTTGGATGAGTACACTTTACCTCAGTTTTTAAAATATTCAAAAAAAGAGAAAATCAGAAAAATCTTTTATTTATCATAGATATAGAACAAATCACGGAGAAATTTCTTGATTTCAAGAGATATTGCAGATATTCCCTACACTAAATGTAGGGATTTCCGTACAAAAGGACACCACAAAAGAAAACTTACAGAATAATCAAAGTGCATCCCTAAAACTATCCACCCATTTCACCGCTTCGGTATAAGTGTCAGCTAGTAATTGCACATCAGTTGGGGACTTGATCGGCCGATGTTTTTCATACGCTTCAATCAAATCAAGAGTGTGACCAATCCGGCCAGATCGCTCTATGATCGAACGAGTAAACTCAATAGGTAAAGGTAACTCTGATAGAATTGAATCGAGTTCCACTCCGACACAAACATCAATTAGTGACAGCATCGCTGCCAAAAAATACCTATCCTCATTTGCATACCCTCTCTCCTTCGCGAACAACTCTGCATGCTTCGCTCGAAGTAGGACCTGCATCTGCAGCACCTCTCGATCTGCAGTCATTTCAGACATCAACAACAAATTAGTAATGGACTTTAGTTGATCCACTCCGATCAACATAATCGCTAGTTTTAACGAATCGACTGAAGCCATCAATCCGGTCATTGGCGAGTTAAGGTACCTTAATAGTTTGTGAACCAAACCAATATCTTGACTCACGATAGCTTCTAACTCGCCAATCGATAAATCGTCTGCCTTCATCATCGCTGCCATCAATTGCAAAAGTGTCAATTGGTTGACTCGAGATGCTTTCTTGGAGATCGCCTCGGGCTTCTCAAAAAAGTACCCTTGGTAGTAATCCACATCCAGTAACTTTGCGAAATGATAGTCTTCCCAAGTTTCAACTTTTTCTGCGATAAGCTTAACTTTGAAAGGCTTTAGTAGCTCTACTTGCTTGTGGAACGCTTCTTTACCTAAAGCAAGAATATCCAGTTTAACATAGTCCGCTATTTCAACAAACGGTGCTAACTTAGGTTCAAATACGAAGTCATCAAGCGCCAGACTATAACCAGCATTACGCCAGCGCCGTAGCGAAGCGAGCAACACTGCATCAAACCCTGCGCTTTCTAAGACCTCTATGACAGTATGCTCTTTTGGTAACGGCACACCACTAGGGTTGATCAAATAACCACGCGGAAAGTTAACGAACGCTTTACCAGTCCCTACTAAGTTGTGCAAACCGAGATCAAGCAAACTCGTTGTTATAACCTGAGCTGTTGCTCCTACTTGATCATAAACGTCTGCTTCTGCTGCTTGCGCATCGCGACGATACAATAACTCATACGCAACGGTGGACAGTTTATTATCTATTATAGGTTGTCGAGCAATCGCTACGTTGTGGTAGTTCATATATAGGCGAACCTTATAACGTTATCTATGTGTAAGCGGAGCAAATTATCATTGCACTCTATATACTCAGTATATTGGTAAATTAGTCTTTGGGCGAATGCAATAAAGTTGGTACCATGAGCGGATAAATAAAGCAAAATTAATTGTGGGGAAACAAATGCCAGACTATCGTTCAAAAACATCCACCGCAGGCCGTAATATGGCCGGCGCTCGTGCGCTTTGGCGTGCAACAGGCATGAAGGATGATGACTTTCACAAACCGATTATTGCTGTCGCTAACTCATTCACCCAATTTGTGCCAGGTCACGTACATCTAAAAGACCTAGGACAGCTCGTCTGTCGCGAAATTGAAGCTTCCGGTGGCGTAGCCAAAGAGTTCAATACTATCGCGGTGGATGATGGCATCGCAATGGGCCATGACGGCATGCTTTACAGCCTTCCTTCTCGAGACCTTATTGCAGACTCTGTTGAATATATGGTCAACGCACACTGTGCCGATGCACTGGTCTGTATATCCAACTGCGATAAGATCACTCCAGGAATGCTGATGGCTGCAATGCGCCTAAACATACCGGTTATTTTTGTTTCCGGTGGCCCAATGGAAGCCGGAAAAACTAAGCTTTCTGAGCACAAACTGGATCTTGTCGATGCGATGGTCATTGCAGCAGATGACAGCGTATCTGACGAAATGGTTGAGGAAATTGAACGCTCAGCGTGCCCAACTTGTGGCTCGTGCTCGGGTATGTTCACCGCTAACTCAATGAACTGTCTAACGGAAGCGCTTGGTTTAAGCCTTCCAGGTAACGGTACGGTCGTGGCAACGCACGCAGATCGCAAACGCCTTTTCCTTGAAGCTGGACAGCGTATCGTCGAAATCACGAAAAAATACTACGAGAAAAACGAAGAGAAATGGCTTCCGCGCTCGATCGCGACATTTGAAGCATTTGAAAATGCGATGACTCTCGATATTGCAATGGGTGGATCGACAAATACTATCCTTCACCTCTTAGCGTTAGCACGTGAAGCCGAAGTCGATTTCACGATGAAAGATATTGATCGTTTATCTCGAAAAGTGCCTCAACTTTGTAAAGTTGCTCCTAATACACAGAAATATCATATCGAGGACGTGCACCGTGCCGGCGGAATCTTTGGTCTGTTAGGCGAGCTAAACCGTGCAGGGGCATTACATAGTCATGTACATACTGTACATTCTGACACCATGCTCGATGGCCTGAAGAAGTGGGACATCATGGAGTCACCAACCCCAGAAGTGGTCGAGTTCTTTAAAGCAGGCCCTGGTGGCATCCCGACACAAGTCGCCTTTAGTCAAGATAGCCGCTGGCCGACATTAGATGGCGATCGCGCTAATGGTTGCATTCGCTCTTTAGAAAATGCGTTTTCATTAGAAGGTGGTCTGGCCGTACTGTATGGCAACATCGCTCAAGATGGCTGCGTCGTCAAAAGCGCAGGCGTGGACGAGTCAATCTTGGTCTTTGAAGGCAAAGCACATGTGACCGAATCTCAAGACGAAGCCGTCAAAAACATCTTGGATGACAAAGTTGAAGCGGGTGACATTGTAATCGTTCGCTATGAAGGACCAAAAGGTGGTCCTGGTATGCAGGAAATGTTGTACCCGACATCGTACATAAAATCTAAGGGGCTTGGTAAGGCCTGTGCCCTGCTGACTGACGGTCGCTTCTCAGGCGGCACCTCAGGTCTGTCTATTGGCCACGTATCTCCAGAGGCTGCAGCGGGTGGTGCTATCGCACTTGTCGAAAATGGTGATCGCATCTTGATCGATATTCCAAATCGAACCATCAACGTGATGATCTCTGACGAAGAGCTGGCACACCGACGTGCAACCATGGAAGCCAAAGGCGCAAACGCTTGGAAGCCTGCCGAGGTTCGCCCACGCAAGGTGTCTCCTGCATTAAAAGTTTATGCGCACTTCGCGACCAGTGCTGACAAAGGCGCAGTACGCGATCTAGATCAACTAGACTAGTTTCACAACGAAACTTAAAAGCCGCGCCTTTTTGATAGAGGGGCGGCTTTTTTCATTCTATCGGAATTAAATTTATGCTGAGCTACCGACATATTTACCACGCAGGAAACCATGCGGATATATTAAAGCACTTGGTTGCCAGCCAAGTATGCCGACACCTAACCAAGAAAGAAGCGTCTTTCTTCTACCTTGATACTCATGCGGGAATTGGCTTATATGAGCTCAATTCGGATCAGGCTCAACTGAACCAAGAGTTTAGCACTGGAATAGGCAAGCTTATGTCAAGAGCTGACCTACCTGAACCGCTTGAGCATTTTGTTAGTATCGTTAAAACGTTAAACCCCGATAATAAACTAGCAGTCTATCCGGGCAGCCCGAAAGTCGTAGACCATTATTTACGCCTTAAAGACAAGATGCATCTTTGTGAACTGCATCCCAACGATTTCCCTCTACTCGCAGCATTGTTCCCGCAAAAGCGTCGGGCAAATGTCGTTAAAGATGATGGGTTTCTCGCTGTAAAAAGTATGCTTCCACCACCACAGAAGCGTGGTTTCGTTCTTATGGACCCACCTTACGAAGTCAAACAAGATTACCAAAAAGTTGTTAAGGCTCTAGAAGAAGGTTACAGACGCTTCAATCAAGGCACCTATGCCATCTGGTATCCAGTTCTAAATAGACGACAAGCAGATGATTTATTAAATGCCGTACAACGCACAAGCATTCGCAATACTTTATTATTAGAACTCAATATTCGTGGCACTGAAACTAAGCGCGGTATGGCGGGAAGTGGTATGATTATTGTCAATCCACCATGGACGTTGGAAAATGAAGCTAAGCGATTTCTACCCTACCTAGTAGAAATACTCGCAGAAGACTCGGATGCTCATTACCAGTTACGCTGGATTACACCTGAGTAAGACCCTACGACGTACCCCGTCAGACAGATTAAGAGGAGCGCCACATGACCATTCCATTTAACATAGCCTTTCAACATATGCCAACACCAGCCTTTGTTGCGCGTATTGAAAGCGGAGAGATTGTGGCGGCTAACGAACACCTCGAAAATCTCTACCTCAATGTTGGCGCCGCACGCCAAGCCACTTGGGCAGAACTAGTAAACGATGACAAGGCATGCTTGCGGGATACCATATCACTTGTTAAAGAAGGCCGTATTGAAAAGGTAACCGCCCAGCTGCAGGTTGGAGACCGAATCATTGCAGGAGAAATTAGCTTTAGCATCCTTGATGACGCCTATACATTAGGTTACATCTCGCACACCGAGCACTTAGACTTTTCCGCAGCGGAAAACACCTTGCTCAAATTTGCTTTGACTGAATCATCTGCTGGCCTCTGGATGTGGGAAATTGAAAGCGACACCATTTCTTGCTCACAGTCTATCGCCTCTCTGTTAGGCTGTACCTTAGAGGCTACTCCACATAACGCAAATGCGTGGCATGATCTTATCCATAGAGATGACGCAGAAAAGCTCATTCGCACAGTGCAAGAGCATATTGATCATCAACAAAAATACTATGAAGCGGAATACCGCATTCGAAGAGCAAATGACGAGTACATTTGGGTACGTGAGCGAGGACGTACATACAGTCAAAGCAAAGATGGCAAGGTGCTAAAACTCATCGGGTTCGTTGAGGATATTAGCCACCAAAAAGCTCTCGAAGAGCATTTACGCTCCCAAGCGACCTTTGATGAATTAACAGGGCTGCTTAACCGTGGCGCCGCGCTCACGCACTTCACCAAACAGCTAGGATTGGCTCGCCGACAATACACTCCATTGACCATGGCTAAAATAGACTTAGATGCGCGAGGCCTATTGGCAGACATGCCATTGGAGAACCGTAATACAGCTATCCACACGACCGCACGCTATATCTATAAAAAAATTCGAGAAGCAGATATCTTGGCCCGAGTGGCTCACGACAAACTACTACTTCTATTACCAAATACTAGCCTTAAAGATGCGCAAAAGCTCATCAACGAATTTTTAATGCCGCGAGAAGAAGAGAAGAAAGTACTAGAATTTAGTGATAGTAGTCATCTCAACCTATGCGTTGGTTTAGCAACCTTCCCAGAAGACGGTGAAACCATTGAAGAGCTTGCAAACAGCGCCAATTCCGCAGTTGAAAGAGGGCGTACCGAAGGTATTTCAGTTTCGATTGCCAAATGATCGTTTTGTGCTTAAGGAGTGCTTTGACTCCTTAAGCACTTTGATCCGCCACACTATTCCCCATGTAATGTTAAAACTAACGTTCGGGAACCGCCCCTATTCCGATGCTCACAAAAATAGATACCTTGCCAAGTTCCTAAATTCAGACGCCCCTGTGTCACTGGTATAGATAAACTAGCGCCCAAAATGCTGCTCTTTAGATGCGCTGGCATATCATCACTACCTTCGAACGTATGCTGATAATATGGCTCTTCTTCGGGTACTGCGTGGCTAAAAAAGCTTTCGAAATCTATCCGAACCGTTGGATCCGCATTTTCATTAATTGTCAGTGACGCCGAAGAATGCTTAATAAACACATTTAGCATTCCGACCTCCAATGCACGCATTTCCGGTAACTGATTCAAAATTTCTTCCGTCACCAAATGAAAGCCGCGTTTTCTAGGGGATAAACGAATTTCCTTTTGAAACCACATATTATCTACCCTTTTTGATACACCGAAAAACGATAGTCATAAGGGTTTGGGCCTTCCGCAGCAAACGCCTCTTCTCCTACTTTTTCATAGTTTTGCCAAGGTACCTCAGGAAAAAAGGCGTCTCCCTCTAAGTGCGTATCAACATGAGTAATATACAATCGATCAGCCCTAGGCAAGGCTAACTCATAAATCTGCGCGCCACCGATCACCATGACTTCTTCATGCCCATCGATCAAGCAAATATCCTCTCCTAGCTTGATCGCCTCTTCTAATGAAGACACCACATCAATGCCTTCAGCTTGGTAGTCTGGATTTCGTGTGATAACAATATTGCGACGTCCGGGCAGCGGCCGGCCAATCGACTCATACGTATTACGCCCCATGATAATTGGTTTACCCATCGTCACTTGCTTGAAGTACTTTAGGTCGTTTGGCAGATGCCAAGGCAAAGCGTTATTCACACCGATCACTCGGTTAGTCGACATAGCGACAATAAGAGATAGCATAGTGGCTCCAATGTATATTCATTGTCGATCTTAAGCAGCTGTCGGCTTTATTTTAAGATCTGTTATAATTGCCGCCATCTTACCCCAACAAAGAGTTCAATTACATGAAACAGTATCTCGACCTTTGTCGCCGCATAATAGATGAGGGGGAATGGGTAGCGAATGAACGCACTGGTAAACGCTGTCTTACCGTGATTAATGCCGATCTAACCTATGAAGTAGGCGCTGGAGAGTTCCCTCTCGTTACGACCCGTAAAAGTTATTGGAAATCTGCCGTCGCTGAGATCATCGGCTATCTTCGGGGCTACAATAGTGCTGCAGACTTTCGTGCCTTAGGTACAAAAACTTGGGACGCCAACGCGAACGAAAACAAAGTTTGGCTCGACAACCCTTATCGTAAAGGTGAAGACGATATGGGACTTTGCTACGGCGCCATTGGCCGTAATTTCCCAAAACCCGATGGCGGTACAGTCGACCAATTACAGCTGATTGTTGATGACTTAACTCGTGGCGTTGATAACCGCGGGGAGATTTTCACCTTCTATCACCCAGGCGCACTACACATGGCTTGCCTGCGCCCGTGTATGTACAGTCATCACTTTTCCCTTCTTGGTGATACGCTCTACTTAAACAGCACGCAACGTAGCTGCGACGTGCCTCTAGGGCTGAATTTCAACATGGTTCAAGTATATTTCTTGTTGGCCATCATGGCGCAGATTACGGGGAAAAAACCAGGCAAGGCGTATCACAAGATAGTAAACGCACACATTTACGAAGATCAGTTAGAGTTAATGCGTGATGTTCAGCTCAAGCGTGAGCCTCTGGCTGCGCCACGCTTTAAAATCAATCCAGATATTAAAACGCTTAAAGATCTAGAGACTTGGGTTACCTTAGACGATTTCGACGTGGAAGGTTATGAGTTCCACGAATCTATTGCGTACCCATTCTCTGTTTAGCCTTTATGCTAGACACCTAGCCAAAACTAGGTGTCTAGCAATACACTATTTCTGCGGAAAAGTATTGCGTTTGAAGCCCACCCAGATAAGCCCCGCCCCCAGCAGAACCATAGGCACTGATAACAACTGCCCTTGAGTCAACCAGCCAAACGCCAAATAACCAATCTGAGGATCGGGTTCGCGAACAAACTCTACCAAGATACGAAATAGTCCATAGCACAATAGGAATAAACCGGAAACACAGTAACGCGGTTTAGGCTTGCTAGAGAAAAACCATAAAATCAAAAATAACGCGACGCCTTCTAACGCAAACTGATAAAGCTGCGACGGATGTCTTGCCAGCTGTAATGGATCCCCAGGAAAGATCATCGCCCAAGATACATCTGTAGGCTTGCCCCAAAGTTCACCACCAATAAAATTCCCAAGTCGTCCCAAGCCTAAACCTATCGGCACAAATGGCGCTCCAAAATCGGTAATATCGACCAAGTGCTTTTTCGTTTTACGCGCGAACCACCACATGGCAACGATGACGCCTAGCAAGCCTCCATGGAATGACATACCGCCTTCCCATATTCGAACTAAAACCAACGGATTGTCCACAAAAGATGGGAACTGATAGAACAGAATGTATCCTATACGTCCTCCAAGGATGACACCAATCGCTCCATAAAAAATCATGTCGCTGACTTGTTCTGGAGTCCAAATGCCTTGAGAGCGTTTCGCACGATATACACCTAAGTAATAGGCGGAGACAAAACCAATTAGGTACATTAAGCCGTACCAATGGATTGCCAATGGACCGATGGACACAGCAACTGGGTCAATATTAGGGTAAGGAATCATATAGAAAGGTCTTTTATTAGCAGAATTAGTGCAAAGTGGCCGTTTTAGACGGGCGAATCAGACGTTCGACACCAGCCTCTCTTACGAGTTTCATTAGCGTTTGTTTCACGGCATCGGCATGTGCCAAAGGCATAACCTGATGCAACATATTTTGCGCTTGCTCCATACTAAGTTTACGCAGTACCGCTTTTACCCTAGGTAAGCTCGTAGAACTCATCGATAAGGTATCGTAGCCCATCGCCATGATCAGAATAGCGCCTAGCGGATCACCGGCCAGCTCACCACAAACGCTTAATTTGATGCCTTCGCCCTTCGCTTGTCGAACAATATCTGACAAGGCCCGCAAAACCGCAGGATGGAATGTATGGTAAAGCCCTGCGACGCGAGAGTTATTTCGATCGACAGCCAATAGATATTGTGTCAAATCGTTACTACCTACGGACATGAAATCAACCATACCCGCTAGCTCTTTAACCTGATATACCGCTGCAGGAACTTCTATCATGACGCCGACTTTTGGCATCACCACATCATAACCTTCCTCTTTGACCTCTGCGTAAGCACGGCGAATCAGGGCTTGAGCCTCTTCCACCTCAGCGACGTTGGAGATCATAGGAAGCATGATTTTCAGATTATGTAAGCCCGAACTAGCCTTAATCATGGCCCGTATTTGTGCCATGAAAATCTCAAGGTGATCCAATGTTACTCGAATACCCCGCCAGCCCAAGAAAGGGTTTTCTTCGTTAATTGGGAAGTACGGTAAGGCCTTATCACCGCCGACATCCAAGGTACGAATTGTCACAGGGGCAGGAGCAAAGCCTTCGAGCTGCTGACGATATATTTGCTCTTGCTCAGCCTCTGTAGGGAATCGATCTCGAATCATAAAAGGCACTTCAGTTCGGTAAAGCCCGACGCCCTCCGCACCACGATCTAAAGATCGGTTCACATCGGCCAATAGCCCTGTGTTGACGTATAGACCTATGCGTTGACCATCTAGCGTTTCACAAGGCAAATCTTTAAGCTGCTCGTACTCACTCTCGAGCTGACGCTCTTCGTCAACGATCTGTTGATAGCTGTCTATGATCGCATCGGAAGGGTAAGTAAAAATCTGCCCCGAGTATCCATCAACAATCATGTCAACTTTATCAAGCTTGGCATAAGGCAAATCAACAGCCCCCATGACCGTTGGAATCCCCATCGCACGAGCTAAAATCGCCACGTGAGAACTGCTGGAGCCCATTACGGAAACTAAGCCTTTAATCTTGTCTAACGGCACTTCACCTAACATTGAAGCCGTTAACTCTTCACTGACAAGTATCGCTGGCTCAGTGAGATTATCCGCCATTTTAGGTGTTTGCTCTTGTAGATGGGATAGAATTCGACGGCCAAGATCACGGATGTCACTGGCCCGCTCACGCAAATACGGATCTTCCATCTGCTCAAAAAACGAGATATGCAGTTTAATCACCTGTCGCAATGCCCCAGGTGCCCAATTTCCTTCTTTGATCTTGGTCTCAACTTCACCCGCTAATGAGTTGTCATCAAGAATTTTCAAATAGACGTCAAACAGTGCTTTTTCGTCACTGCTAATATGCTGACTTAAACGGCTGCTAACTTTTTTTATGTCTCGACGAACGGAGGCAAGAGCTTGATAGAACTCTTTAATTTCAAAGTTAATATCTTCAGGTGTCCGATCAGGAATAGCATCCAAATCGGCAGGAGGGAAAACAACAACAGCCTTACCTATCGCAACACCTGAACTGCCCGCGATACCTTTATAGCGAAAATCAGCGCCCGCAGGTGATGTGTTCGGGGTTAGCGACATCATTGCACCGGTTGCTTCTGCGTGAGCAATGACGCCGGCGAGCTGAGCTGATAACGTAATTAAAAAAGCTTCTTCACCTTCATCAAAACGGCGGCGCTCTTCATGTTGAACAACCAACACCCCTAAAACCTGACGATGATGAATGATCGGTACACCAAGAAAAGAGCGATAACGCTCCTCTCCAGTACCACTCAAATAATGAAATGAAGGGTGTATATGGGCATCTTCAAGATTAACAGGCTCTGCACGACGCCCAACAAGACTCACCAGCCCCTCGTTGGCTTTTAGGCTAAGCTTACCCGCGGCGTCCGCATTCAAACCTCGGGTAGCCATTAAGATATAATCCTGTGAATTAGGATCGACTAAGTAAATTGAGCATACTTCAGAGCGCATCGCACGACGTACACGACGAACGATAATATCAAGCGCCGCTTGTAATGACTGAGCCGCGGTGACTTCTTGAGTGATTCGTCTCAATAAACTTAACATAATTCTTCTACCCTCTATGTAGAAAGAAGTTTATGCAGACTTCTTTCTACGATTAAGCCACCTATGCGCATTGGGGATTAACTCCTTTAATGCACGTCGGTAGACATCCTTTTTGAACGCGACGACTTGTCCTAGCGGATACCAGTAGCTGACCCAGCGCCACCCATCAAACTCAGGGCAATCGGTACCATCAACACAAACACACGCATCCGCACAGCGAATGGAAAGCAAAAACCATTTCTGTTTCTGTCCGATGCAAAGGGGTTTACTGTTGTGGCGTAACATACGCTTTGGTAATCGGTAACGTAACCAACCACGAGTTCGACCGACAATTTCTACTTGATGTGGCTCTAACCCCACCTCTTCTTTCAATTCTCGATACAGCGCTTGTTCGGGTGTTTCATCCGCTTTTATACCACCTTGGGGAAACTGCCAAGCATTTTGACCTACTCGCCTTGCCCAAAGTAGCTGGCCTCGCTCGTTCATCAAGATGATGCCTACATTCGGTCTATATCCGTCTGCATCAATCACGAGACTCACCTTATAACTAAAATCTAATTACTGTCATTGTTCCATAATTCGGTGTTGCGCACAATTAATCGGGCTGTTATTTGTCATAAGCATCGCTATACTGACGCACATTATTTAAAGAAAAGGTAACGTTGTGACACTAGCAATTTTTGATTTAGACGGCACATTATTAAGCGGTGACAGCGACTATAACTGGGGGCAGTTTTTAGTTGAAAAAGGATTGGTTGATGTAGACGTGTATAAAGAAGCTAATGATCGCTTCTTTGCTCAATACCAAAGCGGGGAACTGGATATCTACGAGTATTTAAGGTTTAGCCTAGAACCTTTAACCCGCTTCAACAAGGACGAACGAGATACATTACATCAAGAGTTCATGACGCAAAAAGTTCGCCCGATGATGCAGGAAGAAGCAACAAAACTGCTAAAACACCATCGTGATCAGGGCCACTTCCTGCTTTTAATTACGGCCACTAATCAATTCGTCACAGGGCCAATTGCAGAAGAGTTGGGCATGGATCACATTATCGCTCCGATACCAGAAATTATTGATGGTCAATACACCGGCAAGGTTGTTGGCGTCCCGAGCTTCCAAGAAGGCAAAGTAACCCGTCTAAACGATTGGCTCGCTGAGACGGGACACTCTATGGAAGGTAGTTACTTTTACAGTGACTCACGCAATGATTTGCCATTATTGGAACTAGTAAGCCATCCAGTAGCCGTCGATGCGGACCCAGTGCTAACAGACATAGCCAAAGAGCGTGGCTGGCCACATATTTCTCTGCGCGGCAATTCTATGTAGCTTGACATTGGCAAGAAAGCGTTCTCTATGCTTTCTTGCCAGCATTCGGATGCTCGATAGCATTCATGTCAACTAAATCCCAAGGCATACCTTGATGCCGATAAAGACGCTTGTTTAGGTTTGGATACTCCCCAATATCGTGCTCTAAACGCTGACCAACCACAATACACTTGAGGCTGTTTGCGCCTGTATTGCGGATTGAGTGCGCTTCACCACCCGCACGATACCCAATAAAATCTCCGGCTTTAATGGTATAAACCTCTTCCCCTATTTGAGCTTCACCAACACCTTCCAGAATATAAACACACTCATCTTCGTGATAATGCTTATGAAACTCAGTGGATTCATGGCCAGGCTCCACGGCAATCAAATGAAAACCAAAACCAGTGAGGCCTGTAAGATCCCCTAATGATTTATTCACGCGTTTCGCATTGTCATTCAGAAAATGTGTTTTAGAGATCCCTTCATACTGATCTATCTCTTCTTTCGTAATTAAATACTTATCCATTACTTACCTCAGACAAAGACCTTAGCGCCAAGAACTGACTAATCACGCATACCGAAATAAATATGCACCAATAAACTTAGGTTAATTCCCTATGCTACTCCTTCGTGTACGTTAACTCCTATCAAAGACTCAAATTAATAGCACAACACAATTTGACAAACAGGTTGACTACATTATGCTCGAACAATACTTAGATACTCTAGACCTAACCCTGCCTAAAAGCCCTAATCTTGCCTTCTTGAATGAATACACTCGCGCGCACTTGGCAAGGTTTACTTTTAACAACCTCGCAGTGTTACTACGCGAAACGATTTCTTTAGAAACGTCCGATATCTTTGATAAAGTCATTAGCCGACAGCGGGGCGGGTACTGCTTCGAACACAACAAAATTGCTCATGAAACGCTTAAATCATTAGGCTATTCAACTCGCATCATACTGGCTCGGGTACTTAACAACCATGATCGGCCGGTACCTCGAACTCACCGAATTACCCTGGTTAAACTTGGGGAAGAACTGTATTTAATTGATGTAGGATTTGGAGGAACTTGTCCTGTAGCGCCGATTTCACTCAGCAATTCCGGACCTCAAACCGCCGGATTTGAGCAGTATCAGGTAAACAAACTTAGCCACACTGAATTTGAGCTTGTCCTACTCACCAAAGAAGGGCCATTTTTACTCTATCGCTTTGACTTAGCAGTTTACACCGAAGCCGATTGTGAAATGGGGCATTTTTATTCCCATCAGCACCCTAGAGCAGTCTTTGTTAATAATTTCGTCGTTAGCCGGAAAACCCCCTCTGCGATTTACACCCTAATTAACCACCACTTCACTCAACACACAGAACATAAGGTAAAAGAGGTTCTAATAGATTCTGCTGATGCTTTACGGCGCTGCCTTACTCAAGAGCTAGCGCTCATTATTGAGCCTGAAATTTGTGATTATCTTTTCGACAGCTATATCAAGCCAAAACTGAACGAAGATCGTAATGAGGACCAAAAACCATGACGTCTATCCTATCTGCCTTATTGTGGGCCTGGTTAATGGCTTCGTCTTTTTTGGTTTCTGCGTTTATCGTGCCCTTCGCTTCACCCATGGCTACGACAGGTCTGCGTTTTTTGTTTGCATTAATCATCATGACACCGTTTTATTTAGCGCAATCACGCCCATCGGAAAGCACTCTTCGATCTCTGATTCGATCTCCAGTTTTTGTACTGAAGTATCTTTTCATTAGTGGCTCTTTGGTCGGTTTTTTCATCGGCTTGTTTACTGCGCTTAAGTCCACAACGTCATTAAATACTTCCGTCATTTATACCCTAGTTCCTTTGATCGGTGCCCTGATTATGCTGGGGGTTGGCATTAGGACACCTCTGAAACACTGGGTCGGCTATGTACTTGGGACAGCAGGCGCAATCACCGTTCTCATATTTTCTCGTGATGGGCATTTAGCTTGGCACTCAGGTGACGCAATCTACGTTGTAGCGTGCGTTTTACTTGCCTTACATGTAGTAAGTGTGCAGGTGTGGGGAAGCAATGCGTCTCCTTTCGAAGGAGCGTATCGCATTACTTTATTCGGATCGCTATGGTTATGGCCCATCATGATTTTTTGGGGGGATCTCACCAATGTCCGATGGTATTCGAGAGAATTTTGGCTGCTATTGAGCTATCTAACACTGTTTACTACATTGATAACATTTGTATTACAGCAAATGGTTGTCAAGCAATCGGGCGCATCCCGTTTATTAGCATTCAGTTATACGATACCTATTTGGGTGTCCCTATACTTCGCCAGTCATACAGCCAGCCTGACTGAAGAACTATCGCTGGGATTCGTTATCGGCGCTTTAATGGTCTTAATCGCACTGGTATTAATTGATAACTCATTACTTTTTCGGAACACGTCCAATGGATCGACTTCAACTTAAACAGCAATTTATCGACTACTTCAATCAATACCATTCTAAAATTGACTGGTCACTGTTCAAGTGTGAGATCGATCTACATCTATTAAAAAAAGGCCAGCACTTATTTCAACAGGGTGATGACGCCAAGCGGCTCTATTTCCTAAACAGCGGCTTAGTACGCTATTGCAACGTTTCAGATAAAGGTAAAGAATATACTCAATCAATCGCTAAAGCTCCGAGAGTCGTAGGCTCAACCCGAGCCATGACACTAGGAACGCCTGCTCTATTCAGTATTGAGGCTGTCACCGACAGTATTGCGATTTCGTTTCCTTGGGATATCTTTTATCAGCAGATGAGCCAAGATTTAGGATTTATGAAAGCCTATGCGACGTTCCTTGAAACCATTTTTATTCAGAAAGAGCTAAAAGAAAGCTCAATCATTCATCTATCGGCAACCCAAAGATACTTAAATTTCTGTAGGGACTTCCCTGAGCTTCCAGGCACGATGCCACAACAGCAAATTGCTTCGTATATTGGTATTACCCCTATCGCTTTAAGCCGGATTCGAGCGCGCATTAAAGAAAGCGCCGGATCGCGATAGTATTTTGACCAGTCTTATAAAAAACGCAGCCAAGGCTGCGTTTTTTATAAGACTATTTAAAGCCCCATATTATTATGCACACGATAAAAAAGGGCTTTGAGATATTCCGTTTCTGGTATCGCTGGATGAACAGGATGATCTGGTGCTTGCGTCCCGCGATAGATTAGTTGCGAAAACCGCTCCAACTGTCGACTATTACTGCGCACAATGTCATGTAATCGCGACGTTTCCAAATGCATTGAGCAAGACCCAGAAACAAGGACACCACCTTTGGCAACCAAGCGCATTGCGAGTTGATTAGCGCGATGGTAAGCACCTTCCCCAGCTTTAATGTCCTTACGGCGGGCAATAAAAGCAGGCGGATCCATAACGACCACATCAAAGCGTTGCTTGTCGTCAATCAAAGATTGCATCGCATCAAATGCATCGCCATGCATCAAACTGGCATCACCTTCGTACTGATTAAGAGCTAAATTTGCATCCACATGCTCAAGAGCCGATTCTGAAGCGTCAATAAAAGTGACGTCCGTCGCGCCTGCTGAAGCAGCTTGCACCCCCCAACCACCTACATACGAAAATACATCTAAAACACGTTTACCAGAACAAAAGCCCTGCATGGTTTTTCGGTTCTCGCGATGATCATAAAACCACCCTGTCTTCTGCCCATCCCAAACTGGCGCTTGGAACAAGACATCGTTTTCCTTTAAATAAACGACTTCCGGCACGTGCCCAAAAACTTCTTCAACATACGTATCAAGCCCCTCAATGTTGCGCATTTTGCCGTCATTCTTCATCAGAATGGCACTCGGCTTAACAACGTCTTGCAGAGCCTCAATAATTTCTTGCTTCAACCGCTCCATTCCAGCAGTAGAAATTTGCACCACCAAAATGTCATCAAAACGGTCGACAACAAGGCCTGAAAGCCCATCTGAATCACCGAATACCAAGCGATAATAAGACTCTGGATACACCATTTCGCGTAACGAGAGCGCTATTTTAAGTCGGTGAATGAGCGTAGACTTGTTCAATACTGTATCAATACTGCGGCTCACTAAACGCCCACAGATTAGAGTATTCGGATTGATGGTCGCAACACCTAACGGCTTACCTTGCGCTGTTTCCACAACGACTTGATCCCCCGCACTAAATTGCTTTAATGGCGTTGCGTCGGTATTCACTTCATTGCTATAAATCCATTGATGGCCCGCACGAAGTCTTCTATCTGCTTGCCCTTTTAACCGAATTACGCTCAAACTATTCACCAAGGTTACATTAAAAAACGCTATTATAAATGTTCACTGAGTGATTTCTATGCTTACTGGGGATTTCACTGTTTTTTTCGCCCACCCCTCATACATTAAGAGGTAAAGATGTCGACAGATCTTAATGAAGAACAACTCAATCGCGTCCTGCAAGGCGTCACAATCCCCCCTCAGCCACAAGTGATGGTTGACCTTCACATGGAGCAGGCCATGCCTGAGCCAGATATGGAACGTATCGCTCAAATCATTTCACAAGATGTTGGCTTGTCCGCTGCCGTGCTTAAGTTTGTCAACTCTGCTTACTTTGGATTACCGCGCAAAATATCTTCGATACACCAAGCTGTCATGATGCTAGGCACTAACTCAATCGCCAACATCGTCAATGGTTTATCGGTCAAAAGCGAATTATCAGACGGTGCGATTGAAAACCTACATCACTTTTGGGATAACGCGATGGATGTGGCTGCTGTCTGCTCAAGTATTGCCCAGCAAATTGGCTTCAAATACCAAGACGAATGCTATGCATTAGGCTTGTTCCACAATGCAGGCATTCCGCTCATGATAAAGCGATTTGACGGTTACCAAAAGATCTTAGAGCAGGGCTATCAGTCTAAGACATTTGAACTAACCGACTTAGAAAACAAATCGTTTCGTACTAATCACTCTGTAGTGGGGTATTATCTCGCTAAATCATGGGCATTACCCAAAACTTGCTGCTATGTCATTGCTCATCACCATCGCTCAGGACGCCTATATAACAATCGAATCGCAGGCGACAGTAAGCACCTTACGTTTATGTCGATATTAAAAATGGCGGAACACATTAGTGGAACGTATCGCCATTTAGGTAAAGCGGAGGAAAACTATGAATGGCTTAATATGGGTCATTATGCCCTTGAGCACTTAGAGCTGACCGAATATGACTTTGAAGGGATTATTGATGCTTGCCATGAGCAAGGTATTGGTAACCTCTGAGCTAGGCATCGTAAATGGGCGCGTTTTCGCGCCTTTACGATTAAGGCGCTCGCCGTTTTATCTGGCGTTAGACGCAAACATTACTAAATGGTCTAGCTCTACCCGAATACCAATCTCTTGGCCAATCGAGTGATTATGATGAGAGGATGCGAAACAATAAATTACTTTCCCCGACGACAATTTTACGCGATACAAAAAATACGACCCGCGAAACCATTTACTAACAATTAGCCCTTTAAATTGACTCTCGTCATCATGCAAAATGTCGTCTGGTCGAACCAATAAATCGACCTTTTCCCCTGCTGCAAACCCGTGATTCAAATCACCATGGATTTCCCCTAAATCAGAATGCACACAATTGTCGCCACAAACAACCGCTGGCAAGAAGTCCCCCTGCCCAACAAACATTGCTACAAAGCGAGATACCGGTTCATGATAGATTTCATAAGGGGTACCAACCTGCAAAATTTTACCAGATTCCATCACAGCGACCTGATCTGCCATTGCAAACGCTTCTGACTGATCGTGAGTAACAAGTATTGCACTAACGCGCTCATGCATAAGAATCGCGCGAATATCCGGTACTAGTTCTTCTCTGAGCTTTGCATCTAAGCCTGAAAAAGGCTCATCCATCAGCAATAACTTTGGCTTTGGTGCGATCGCTCGAGCCAGCGCAACGCGCTGCTGCTGCCCTCCTGATAACGAGTGTGGATAACGCTCTCCAAACCCAGATAAGCCCACCAGATCAAGCAAGTAATCAACTCGTGCCTGCGAGTCCCGCTTTGCCCAACTTTTCAAACCAAACGCAATATTGTCGCGAATCGTAAGATGAGGAAACAGAGCGATGTCTTGAAACACCATACCAATACTGCGTTTCTCTGGGCTCAATACATGGTCCGCCGATGACAACTCTTCATTGTCTAATACGATTGTCCCAGCCATGAGGGGCTCAAAACCAGCAATCGCACGAAGTAGAGTCGATTTACCGCAACCACTTGGCCCCAACAAGCACCCTATCTGCCCTTCAACAATCCGAAAGCTAGCATCTTCAACGACGGCTTTATCATGATACCCGACGCAAATACTATTCAGGCTTAATTCTTTCAATATCTTGTTTGGAGGCATAGCTGTCATATTCTTATCTCTTAACCGTTAGTATTAGCGGAGGAAATAGAGCGACTCAGTAGAATCACAGGGATTAGCCCCACTAAAACTATCATCAAAGACGCAGGCGCGGCGTCGACCAACCGTTCGTCAGACGCCAACTCAAACGCTCGTACGGCTAGTGTGTTGAAATTAAACGGACGCAAAATCAAGGTTGCTGGCAACTCTTTTAATACATCTACGAACACAATAAGCAAGGCAGTCAGCACAGAGCTTTTCAATAACGGCACGTGAATACGTCGCAGCACCTCAGCTGGGGAGCACCCTAAAGAGCGGCCAGCCATGTCCATACTGGGCTTCACTTTACCTAAACCACTTTGCACAGACCCTAAGGAAACGGCCATAAACCGAACTGTATAAGCGAATAATAGAGCGATAATAGTACCTGAAAAAATCAGTCCGATTTTCACATCAAACATTTGCTTCACCAAAGCGATAATTTGATGATCTAACCAAGCCAGTGGCACAATCACACCGATAGCGATAATTGTACCAGGTAAAGCATACCCCATACCTGCACTCAGAGCCGCAGCATTCACACTTTTGGAGTGATGCAAACGTACGGCATAAGCTATTACTAGCGCCAACGATACGGTGATTAGTGCTGCCGAAGCTGCTAAATAGAATGAATTCCAAGACAGAATTACAAAATCCCAGCCAATGCTTTCAGCTTCAAATAGCGCCCAGTATCCCAACACACTCGCAGGAACAACAAAGCCCGCTAGGACTGGGATAGAACAGGCCAAACACGCCAATGCACCAGAGAGGCCCGTTAATGGAATCCTTCTTTGACTCGCTTTGCGTATGCCGGACGCATGATATTTAATCTTCCTTCGAGAATAACGCTCGGTAAAAATAAGAACGGCTACAAATAACAACAACACACCTGCTAATTGCGAGGCTGCAGCCAGATCTCCAAAGCCGTAAAACGTTCGCATGATTCCGGTTGTGAATGTCGTCACGCCGAAATATTGGACTGTGCCATAATCTGCAAGTGTTTCCATCATAGCCAGCGTCACCCCAGCAACAATCGCAGGGCGCGCCATAGGTAGCGCCAACTTAACAAAAGCATGTGGCGCCGAATAGCCAAGCGTACGAGATACTTCTAAGGTGTTAGCAGACTGTTCGAGAAACGCAGCGCGACTCATTAAATATACATAGGGGTACAACACCAAAGAGAGCATGACAAATGCGCCGCCTAGCGAGCGCATCTCGAAGAACCAGTATTCGCCATAACCCAACCCAGTCACTTCACGTATAAAGGTTTGCACAGGCCCTGCAAAATCAAACAACCCAGTATAGGTATAAGCAATAATGTAGGCAGGCATCGCTAACGGCAGCAGTAGCGCCCAAGAAAACATTCGCTGACCAGGAAAATGGCAAACGCTGGTAAGCCACGCCGCAGGAACTCCCATTACGAGGGTACCAAACGTGACTCCAACCATTAAAAGAAGCGAGTTAGAGACGTAATCAAATAGCAGCGTGTCATAAAGATGCTGCCAAACTTGATCGCCCCCTAAAAAGATATTAACGACAATGATTAAAACTGGCACTGCTAACAATATAGCAACCAACAGCGCACTCAGTTTCAACCAAGGAAGTCGGCGCCGAGCTCTCGGCGTCGACAACTGGCTGGTTAATGTAGACATTGTATTACGCTACTTAGCTTGACTATTTCCAACCCCCAATATCCATCATTTCAACCGCTTTGCGGTTGTTGTCTCCCAAGACACTAAGAGATAACGAGTCCGCTTTAAATGGACCAAATGGCTGCAGGCTTTTCGGTGGGGCAATACCTTCGACAACAGGATATTCATTATTCACATCTGCATACCATTCTTGGCTTTCGTGGTTAGTGAGGTACTCAACCAATAATTTTGCATTCGTGATATTCGTTGCTGATGCAGTTAACCCAATGCCACTAACATTGACATGAGCACCACGCTCATCTTGCGCTTGGTTTGGCCAGAATAAAGCAAGAGCGTCGTATACCGCTCGATCTTTCGCATCATTGCTTTGACCTAAGCGACCAAAGTAATAAGTATTCGCCAAGGTAACGTCACATACGCCCGCGGCAACTGCTTTTAGTAAGTCTGTATCTCCCCCAAAAGGAGGGCGTGCTAAATTCGCAACAAAACCATTAATCCACTTCTGCGTTTCAGCTTCTCCATTGGCTTCAATCATTGATGCGACTAAAGACTGGTTATAAATATTTGAGGATGATCGAGTACAAATACGTCCTTTCCATTTGGGATCAGCCAACGCTTCATAGGTAGATAGTTCTGATGCGTCTACTTTTTTAGGGTTATAAAAAATGACACGAGCTCGTTGCGATAATCCGTACCAGTATCCATCACGGTCATGCAAATTATCCGGCACAACCTCATTCAATAAATCTGTTTCAAACGGTTGTAACACACCCGCATCTTTTGCTCGGTAAAGGCGCCCCGCATCGACAGTAATGAAGACATCTGCAGGGCTCGCATCGCCTTCGACTTGCAAACGACGCAATAGCGCATCAGCGCTTCCAGTAATGAGATTAACTGTCACATCATTCGCTTTCGAGAAGGCGTCTAATGCAGGAGCAATTAAAGCTTCTTTGCGTGCCGAATAGACATTCACTTCGCCTTCTGCATAACTGACCGAACTTCCAATAGTAGCGCCAGCCATTAACGCAAAAAGCCCCCCCTTCACTACAAGAGATGCTTTAAAGCTCGCTAAAATATTGCGTGATAACATTATTGAAAACCCTTTTAAGATTGATAGTACTCAAGTGCTACCGAAACGATATGAAAATGTTCTACAAATGCAACTATAAATGAAAACCGTTCCTGTTTACAATTTTTTCTTGGTTCTATTTTGGATATTCATGTTCTATTTTGAGGAAATCTAAAAAAGAGGCTTATAGCCTCTTTAGAAACACAAACTCGCCGTTTGATACCACAAGTCAGAAAAAACCCGACTTAAGTTAGTACGAATGAATGCCCGCGGCATGGGCGACTAACTGACGTTTCATATAAGCAGACGCATTACATAGACTCATCCCAGTATTACGTAACTGCACCACCAAAGGATGCTGAGTGGTAAACGCTCGCTTAAACGCCTCCATTGACGCTGCCATTGCGATATTATCCAGCATTCGAGCACGCTGGTATCGACGCAATGTTTTTAAAGCGCCAAGCGACTCTCCACGTTGGTGAGCCTTAACTATTATTGGCACCAGTGCACTGACATCGGCAAAGCCAAGATTCGCGCCTTGCCCTGCCAATGGATGGATAGTATGTGCGGCATCCCCAACTAAGGCGATGTTCTCTTGTACATATTGTTTAGCGTGACGCTGGCGCAATGGTATTGCCAATCTCGGCACCGTAATCGCCAGCGCAGTAAAGCGACGATTCATCGCATAAGTTAGGCGCTGACAGAATTGAGTCTCATCCAGCGCCAATAAAGCTTCGGCTTCTCTAGGCGCTACCGACCAAACAATCGATACGTAATGTTTGTCCGCAATACTGGGAAGCGGCAAAAAGGCTAAAATTCCCTCCTCACCAAACGCCTGCCACGCCGTATCCTGGTGAGGTTGGTCGATCTGGACAGTAGTAACAATCGCGTGATGACCGTAGTCCCACTCAACTGTATCAAAACCGCTCTGCTCTCTTGTTTTGGATTGTGCGCCATCGGCAGCGATTAGCAACGCCCCTTGCAATTGACGATCAGACGCTAGCGTGACTTCTATACTATCCGACACATAGCGTTGCTCTGCAACCGTGTCATTAAGATATAGATCTATACCGCGGGTATCTTGAACAGTTTTCATTAAGGCATCACATAACACGGCGTTTTCCACCAACTGCCCTAAATCGTGACGATGCTGAGTCATCGCGTCAAAATCTATTTCTCCAGCGCCTAGCCCATCCCATACCACCATATTTTTGTATGGCGCTAAACGGTTTGGATCAATTCGCTGCCATGCTCCGGCTTCCTCCAAGAGTGTTTTGGATAACGTCGAAATCGCACTCACACGTGCGTCATAGGCAGGAGGCACCGACAACGGGTATTGGCCAGAGTGTTTATCAACCAATGCGACCGTTAATCCTTTCTTTGCCGTTAAAACAGCGGTCAAAGCTCCGACCATTCCAGCGCCAATTATGATGAGATCGTATTCTCTGGCCATACCTTACCTCTGCTCTACTAACGTGATGCCATCAAGGCTTCAATCTCGCTTATTTCTTTCGCTAACCCGTGGGTCAATACGTAGGGGCCGTCTTCTCGTATCAATATATCGTCTTCAATTCGAATCCCAATACCACGCCACTTAGCATCTACCGTTTCATTGTCAGGATTAACATACAACCCAGGCTCAAGCGTGACCACCATGCCTGCTTGTAACATTCGAGACTGTCCATTTTGCTTGTAGCGACCGCAATCATGCACATCCAGCCCTAACCAGTGCCCAGTATTATGCATGTAAAAGTCTCGGTATGCCTTGCTCTCTATCAGCTCTGATACATTTCCCTGCAACAAGCCATGCTTCACAAGCCCGTCAGTCAGCACTTCTACTGCAGCATTATGAAATGCGTCATACGGCTTACCGACCCTTAGCTGCTCAAGGCCTGCATGGTACGCATCCAATACTACTTGATAAAGTTGTGCCTGCGGCTCACTGAACTTACCATTAGCAGGAAAGGTGCGAGTAATGTCCGAGGCATAACAACCTAGCTCGCCTCCCGCATCAATCAAGATTAAATCGCCATCTTCGATTTGCTCATCGTTTTTGATGTAATGCAAAACACAAGCATTGCTCCCCGAGGCCACAATATTGTTATAGGCAGGGACACGAGCGCCATGCTTCATAAAGTGATAATTAAGCTCCGCTTCCAGCTGATATTCCATCATTCCTGGTTGAACGGTCTTCATAGCTTGGATATGGGCTGCTACGCTGATTTGCGCAGCCTTTTCCATGATTTCAATTTCCGCGCTGTCTTTTATTAATCGCAGCTCATGTATCTCATCGCTCATATCTATTACTGCTTGCGGCGCCACAACACCAGCGCGAGCTTTGGCAGCTAAAGCATCACGCCAACCAAGTGCATGATCCCGCATGACTTCATCATCCATTAGTAAAGCAATGTTCTGAGCTCCGTCTAGCAATTCAAAAGCTAAATCGTCTAGCTCATCTAGCTCAACCGCGCCATCCATACCAAATTCATTTATGGCTCCTGTCATACCGTAGCGAAAGCCATCCCACTGTTCGCGTTCAGGATCTTTCGGCAAGACCGCCAAATGGCTTTCACCCGTAGGTAAGATTAATAACACGGCACTGGGCTCTGCAAAGCCAGTTAAATAGTAGAAACTTGAATGCGGCCGAAACTCATAATCACAGTCGTTATTACGTGTGCATAACTCACCTGATCGAATGACGGCTACGGTATGGTCGGGCAGGTTTGCCATTAATGTATGACGGCGCGAACGATAAATGTCTGTCGACAGCTTCATAGCAGGGGTCCTTATCTATTTCGGCTTTGGTGTATTCACAGCGATTTGAAAGACAGATTAATGAAACAGCGGTGCTTGCTCTTTGTTCGAATCACTGACTCCATGATGCTCAGAATAGAGCATAAGTGCAGATAGGCGCACGTACTCAATCAATTCCGTTAAGTCAGTTTCATTGTCATTATTATCTTCAAGGTCCGCCATATCGGCTTGCATCGAAGAAATATTGGCAAAGTCATGTAACACTTGTTTTGTATCGTCTGATAATTTTTCTTTACGACCAGATAACCCATATCCCGCAAGAAAGCCGTGAGCCCATTGAGATAATGTGGTGCCGCGCTCACTTAAAGGAGAATCATCATCACTTATGCAGGGTACGAGTGCGTATTCACCGTTTTGAAATAGTGCTTGTGTCGATTGGTATAATTCAACAATTGCAACCCGACTCGCCTCTTCTTTCCAGCCTTCAATGTCACAAAAATCTGCAACCATTGTCAGCCAGTCTTCTAACGGCAAAGCGACACCTGACGCGAGATACCCACACAGTTGGCCATGAAGCTCGGCTGGAGACGCCGAGATGGACTCGGTCACAAACACGTCAGCGATTAAGTCAAAATCTAGGGCATCAAGAAGCATTTCAGTGGACATGAACAAAACCTTTCATTCGATAAAAAACAAAGCCGCACCCGAAGGTACGGCTCTCTATATAATCTATATATGGATTACATAATCAGATTCAAGCTCAGCCAAGTTGCTTCAGGCCGGATTCAAGAGTTTGTAGGATAAGAGTGTTGATGGTCATTGGACCTACCCCTCCAGGGACGGGAGTATAGGCAGACACACGTTCTTTCAAAGGAGACAGTTCGATATCACCTACCCCACCAGGATGGTAGCCAGCATCAATAACAACAGCGCCATCTTTGATCCATTCGGCTTTTATTAGCTCCGGTTTGCCTACCGCACCTACAATGATATCTGCTTGCTTAACGAACTCTGGTAAGTTTTGCGTCCGCGAGTGGCAAATAGTAACGGTTGCATTAGCATTGAGCATCATCATTGCCATTGGCTTACCCAAGATAGGACTGCGCCCCACTACCACCACATGCTTGCCTTCCAGCTCTATATTGTATTCTTCCATAATACGCATGATGCCTGCAGGCGTCGCTGCACCATATGCAGGTTCTTTCATGGCCATACGGCCAAACCCTAAGCAGGTGACGCCATCTACATCTTTGTGCGCGGCGATAGCATCGAAACAAGCGCGTTCATCAATTTGAGCTGGGACAGGATGCTGTAACAAAATACCGTGTACATCGGCGTTGTTATTCAGCTCATTAATTTTTGCCAACAATTCTTCAGTCGTTGTTGTTTCAGGCAACTCGATTGCCATCGAATCCATCCCTACACGGCGACAAGCGTTTCCTTTCATCTTTACGTACGTAGCAGATGCTGGATCAGCTCCGACTAGAATTGTTGCCAAAATGGGCGTACCGCCTGTACGCTCTTTTAGTTCAGCAACCTGTTGTGCCAAACGCTCTTCGGTTTCTTTGGCACATCGCTTGCCATCAAGAACCAATGCAGTCATGAACGAACTCCTGCGAAAATTGTCAGTGTGGTTAAAATGAGGGACGCCGATTATATCCTATTATCGACGAGTTGCCGCCCCTAGCAGAGCAAATACTCGTCGTTTATTACCCAATTGCCTAAGAAACATCGGTAATATGATCGATCAATAACTGTAAATTACGCTGGCCCCGAAACTCATTCACATCAAGCTTGTATACTAAATGGGCTTTTTGAGCGGTACTCGGCCAAAGATCTAAGTCCGCAAAAAAATGTATACCATCAATTAAAAGACCTGTTTTAGGCTCTCTAAGCGTCAACTTTAAATGCTTTTGGCCGACAATTCGCTGTTGCAACAACTCAAACACGCCATCAAAACAGGGCTCAGGAAACGCCTGCCCCCAAGGCCCTGCCGCACGCAACAATTCCGCAAACTCCAAACTAAAGTCTTCCCCAGCTAATTCTCCGTCCGTATAAATGGTCGCCTCAAGCTGTTCAGGAGTTACCCACTCAGTAATGATGTGGTCAAATGCCTCCGCAAAATCTGGATAGTCAGCCTCATTAATAGACATCCCTGCGGCCATCGCATGACCACCAAACTTACTTAACAAATGCGGATGGCGTTTCGCTAGCAAATCCAAAGCATCACGAATATGAACGCCAGGAATGGACCTCGCAGAACCTTTTAAAAGCCCTTCATCTGTTTTCGCAAATGCAATCACGGGACGGTGGCACTTTTCTTTCATTCGTGAGGCCAAGATACCAATCACACCTTGGTGCCAATCCGCTTGATAAAAACACATACCATTAGGAAGGTCGTTCCCCTCATCCAAACTAAGCAAATAGCGCTCAGCTTGTTGCTTCATGTCAGACTCAATGGATTTGCGCTCTCTATTAAGGTGATCCAACTGCTCTGCATAGGAACCTGCCAACATCGCTTGATCAGACAACAAACACTCAATCCCAATCGACATATCATCTAGTCGTCCCGCGGCATTAAGTCTAGGGCCAACGACAAAACCGAGGTCAGTCGCTTTTACCCGAGAATAATCTCGGCCGCCTAACTCTAATAACGCTAAAATGCCAGGACGAGCATGCCCTTCTTTGATCCGCTGCAATCCTTGCTGCACTAAGATTCGGTTATTAGCATCTAACGCCACAACATCTGCTACCGTGCCCAGCGCGACAAGATCCAAATAGTCCGCCATATTAGGGCGAGGAATATGCTCTCTCTCGAACCATCCACGCTGAGTCAATTCAGCACGCAAGGCGGACATGACGTAAAAAATAACACCGACTCCCGCCAGTGCTTTGCTCGAAAAACCACATTCTGGATGATTTGGATTCACGATGGCATCTGCGTTAGGCAGGGTATCACCCGGCAAATGGTGATCTGTTACGACCACCTTCATACCCGCTGCTTTAGCAGCCGCAACTCCGTCGATGCTAGCAATACCATTGTCTACCGTGACCAAGACATCTGGCTCAAGCTCTGTGGCTAGAGCTACAATTTCAGGTGTTAAACCATAGCCGTACTCGAAGCGATTAGGCACTAAATATTGGGGATCGACTGCCCCCATAGCACGCATTGCAAGAATACCTAACGTAGTCGATGTTGCACCATCTGCGTCAAAATCCCCCACAATTAGAATACGCTGCCCGTGCTCAATAGCATCCGCCAATATTGTTGCCGCATTTTTGATATCAAAAAAACGTTTGGGGTGCTCTAGACTGGAAAGCTTATATTCTAACTCGGAGGGATTGGATACGCCGCGCGCTAGATAAATACGCGCTAAGGTTTCAGGGAAGTGAGCGGGGAATTCACTCGCTTGCGTCGTCAACGCTCGTTTCAAAATTCGCATGCTAAGATGGCTCTGATATACTTTTTTAAAATATTACCATACTCACCGAACTTACATACTAACTAAGCACGAGCGACATAGAGGTAAAAGCCTTACGTAAATCAGGTTTGAGCGATCATAAGCACAGAATCAATGCATCTACTTTGCGATAGCCTGATCACGTCCCCTGCGTTTTGCTTCATATAGCGCACTGTCAGCGCGCCCTAATGCTTTAGGAATCCCCTCGCCAGAGGCCATCATTGTAAGACCAATACTAACGGTTGTTTGAATCGCTTGGTCGTCATTTGTTTTTACAACTGTGTTCTTTAATACATCAATCAAGCGTTCACTTAGATTTAGCTGAATGGATGGTCTATCCAATATGATCAAAAACTCCTCACCTCCCCAGCGAGAAATCAGCGCCTGCTCATTCTCTAAAAAACGAGTCAACTCTTGAGCAACGGTTTTTAGATAGGCATCGCCCAGCTCATGCCCAAAGTCATCGTTGATTCGTTTAAAGTAATCAATATCCAGTAACCAAACATTGGATGTAGAGTAGTTCACTTTTTCATACTGCTGCGCCAATCCGCGTCGGTTCAGTAAGCCGGTCAATGGATCAGTCGTGGCTGCAAGCTCTAGCTTCCTAGACACCTGTTGTAATGATTGATTAAAACGCGATGAAATATATTCATAAATCGTCGACAAGAACGTGATCAGAACAAAAGAATACACAATTCTAGAATTGAGATCGGGATGAAAATTTAAGTCATCGAATGGCGTTTCCATGAAGAAAAGAATCACAATCAGCCCGACGGTAAAGAGTAGTACTTCCGTCAAGCCACGCTTCAAGCCATGTAAAAACAGTGAGACGGGGGGAATACAATAGATCCAAACATGTCCTGTACCGTTTACTCCACCGCTGTAGACTAAATAAAGCATCAATCCATACAAGGGATAAAGAATAATGTTCCCTGACAGCACGTGGTTTTGAGTACGTCGTAAATAGATATGATTACCGATGTAGAGTAGTGCAACACCGATCAGCCCACTGCCCACCAACCAATAGCCATGAAAAAGCGAAAGCAAACCTAGGGGTGCGGTAAATAACACTCCCACCAAGCAAAATAAATTGATAATAAAAGTGCGGCGTGATGAGTCGGAAATGGCGTCACTGGATACCCCGACTTGCAAGGTATTTGAAATCAATCTTGAAATCCAACGACAAACCGCCGCACGTAAATACTTTCGCATACACTACTAACCCTTCTACATGTACACATTATCACCACGTTTGTGCGAAATGCATACAACAAGTTAGTAAAGTTTCTTATCTAGCGGGGTACAAACGAGATATCACCACAGGGACCGCTGTCTCAACTTTCAGTATACGCTCTCCAAGATGGACGGTATCCATACCAGCTTCAACCCACTTCTCTACCTCGAACTCATTCCATCCGCCTTCAGGACCAATGCCTAATAGGCAAGAATATTCGATATCTATAGGGCAAGATTTAGCTTGGTATGGGTGTGCTAGAAGACCTTTTTTATCGGCAAGTATTGACGGCAGTACATCTTCAACAAATGGACGAAAGCGTTTGTGAAACTCAATCGTTGGTAATTGCGTATCACGTGCTTGTTCCAAACCCTCCAGCAAGTATTGATGCAAAGCATCGGCCTCTAGCACTGGACTTTGCCAATAACTTTTCTCAACTTTCGCAGAGTTTAGCAAATGGATTTTTTTTACCCCCATTGCCGTTATATTCAACAAAGTTCGTTTCAACATATTCGGTCTAGGCAATGCCAACACAAGCTCCATTGGCAACGCTGCCGGAGGCGAGGTATCTAAGTTCAAAATAGTTACCCTATGAAGCGATGCATCGAATACGGCCTCTCCTAAATCACCATTGAGCACTCCAACACGAACCCTGTCTCCATCTCGCTTTTTTAAAACTTTAGTCACATGCTGAATTTGACGCTCGGATAGATCATAGCTGTTAAGTGAGCACTGCTGCTCAGGGGCAAGTAGAATTAAGTTCATTGTTAGAAACCTAGGGGGCGGAGAAGAGGACAATTACAGCGGGGTAATTGTCCTTTAGTATCACTTAGATATTTTTAGCAACGTATGACTGAATATCAGCCAATTCGTTTTCCAACACTTCATACGACTCATCGCGTTCAAATAAGTCTTTCATGTGCTCGGGTAAGCTCGGAGATTCACAGTTAGCTTTTTCTACTGCTTCTGGGAACTTCACTGGATGCGCTGTTGCAAGTGTAATCATAGGTACTGATTTGTCCTTCCAACACTTACGCGCCGCTTCGAGTCCAATTGCAGTATGCGGATCAAGAAGGTACTGAGTCGACTCAAACACCTCTGCTATGACTTCACACGTGCGGGCATCATCCACTTTATGACTATCGAAATTATCTTTCACATAAGCCCAAGCTTCATCACTAAGCGTTACATCACCAGCATTAAAGCGGGACATAAGATCTGTTAGTGCATCACTATCGCGACCATGAGCATCAAACAACAAACGCTCAAAATTACTCGAAACCATGATGTCCATACTAGGGGATAGTGTCACGTTAAGTGATTGACGACTCATATCATTTTCCGCAATAGTACGATGCAGAATATCATTCTGGTTCGTTGCCACGATCAACTGGTCAATTGGCAAGCCCATTTGCTTAGCTAAATAACCCGCAAATATGTCACCAAAGTTACCCGTCGGAACAGAAAAAGACACTTTGCGGTGAGGGCCACCTACCGCCAAAGCAGAAGAGAAATAGTAAACGATCTGGGCCATGATACGCGCCCAGTTAATGGAGTTTACTGCTCCTAACTTAGCGCCATTTAGAAAAGACTGATCAGCAAAGCTCGCTTTCACCATGCCTTGGCAATCATCAAAGTTCCCTTTCACTGCTATGTTGTAAACATTGTCATCAATGACGGTTGTCATTTGGCGACGCTGCACTTCTGATACACGCTGATAAGGGTGTAGAATAAAGATATCTAGGTGGTCAGAGTGGCGACACCCTTCAATTGCTGCGGATCCAGTATCACCCGAGGTTGCACCGAGAATGACTAACTTTTCATTGCGCTTCGCAAGGACATAGTCCATCAAACGGCCCAATAGCTGCAAAGCAAAGTCTTTAAACGCTAATGTCGGCCCGCGAAATAGCTCAAGCACCCATTCATTGCTATCAGTTTGCACCATTGGCGCCACGGCAGAATGATTGAAACCAGCATAAGCCTCATCAATCATACGAGTAAACTCATCCGCTGGAATCTCACCTTCTACGAACGGCCACATCACTTTGAAAGCCAGTTCTTGGTAGCTTAGAGAAGCCCAAGATGCAATTTCTTCCTTTGAATAGCTAGGCAGCTTTTCTGGCACATACAAACCACCATCACTCGCTAAACCTGCAAGCAAAACATCCCCAAAGCTCAATACAGGAGCTGTTCCGCGCGTTGATACATATTTCATTGTCTCTATTCCTTCCTAATCCAGATTCTCGACACGGATGCGTTGTACCGCGCCAGCCACATCTGGCAAAGCTTCAATCGCTGCAATAGCAGCATTCATATTGCGTTCTTTTACAACGTGCGTCATTACAACTAATGGCACAAGATCACTGCCTTCACGCTCGCGTTGGATAACAGACTCTATGCTAATACCGTTATTCGATAATATCTGAGTAATATTGGCTAACACACCGGCACGATCTTGAATCGTCATATTAAGGAAGAATCCGCACTCGATATCATCCATCGGTAAAACCGTTTCGTTCGACAACTGATCAGATTGGAATGCTAGATGTGGTACGCGATTGGTTGGGTCTGCCGTAAAGGTACGAGCAACATCTATAATGTCTGCGACCACTGATGATCCTGTAGGCATTGCTCCAGCACCCGCGCCGTACGTTAAGGTAGGTCCAACTGCGTCTCCTTTGACCATAACGGCATTCATCACGCCATTTACGTTAGCAAGCAGTGCTTTCTGTGAAATGAGGGTTGGGTGAACACGCAGCTCAACACCTGCTTTAGTACGACGAGCAATACCCAAATGTTTGACGCTGTATCCAAGCTCTCGGGCAAAAGAAACGTCTTCCGCAGTAATGCGACTAATACCTTCAGTGTAAGTCTTCTCAAATTGTAACGGAATCCCATAGGCAATGGACGCAAGTATCGTCAACTTATGCGCCGCATCAATCCCCTCAACATCAAAAGTAGGATCTGCCTCGGCATACCCTAGTTCTTGGGCTTCTGCTAACACATCGTCAAACGCACGACCTTTATCACTCATTTCGGTCATGATGAAATTGCCGGTGCCGTTTATGATACCAGCTAACCATTCGATACGATTTGAAGATAAGCCTTCTCGTATGGTTTTGATGATTGGAATACCACCCGCAACGGCTGCTTCAAACGCGACCATGACACCTTTTGCGTGCGCCTTCTCGAATATCTCATTGCCGTATTCAGCAATAAGCGCTTTGTTGGCAGTCACAACATGCTTACCATTTTCGATCGCATTTAACACTAATTCACGCGCGACCGAGGTACCGCCAATTAGCTCAACAACAATATCAATCTCAGGATTCTTAACGACATCGAAAATATCACGGGTAATATTAATATCGGTAGTATCGCAGGCAGGATTGTCTCGGCGCGCACCAATTTGTTCGACCACAATGCTTCGGCCTACACGTCGCGTAATTTCTTCTGCGTTGTCACGCAAGATGTTAAATGTACCGGAACCTACAGTTCCTAACCCACAAAGTCCGACTTTTACCGGTTTCAAAACGATACCCCACAACTGACGGTTTTTTAATAATGTTGACTCGCTTACTAACAACAAGCGTATATTGACCAACGATTATACCGTCTGCTGTGGATAAACCCAACGAAGAAACACCTAAGTTGAGCGGATGTTTAGGAGAATATTTCGCGATAAATCTATAAGTTTAATTCTTTCGCTATTTCTTCCGCTGGCAAGTAGCCAGGAATGAATTTTCCATTGTCCAAAATAATGCTTGGTGTGCCGCGAACGCCAACAGCATTACCAAGACGATACTGACTTGCCACTGGATTCGTGCAGGTATTTTGCGGTACATCTTGGCCCTGCTTAGCTTTTGTTAGCCATTCTTGAGGGTCATCTGAGCACCAGATGCTTACCATGTCATTGTAAGCCTTAGAACCAACTCCCGCACGTGGATACGCCAAGTATCGCACCGTCACACCCATTTGGTTAAGCTTATCGACCTCCTTATGAAGCATGCGACAGTAACCACAGGTGATATCGGTAAACACTGAAATATGCGCTTTCTCATTTTCAGCTTGATAAACCACCATTTCCGACGTTGGAATTTCTTCTATCTGAGCAAGTTTTTTCTGTTCTGTCTCATTGGTTAGCTGCTGTCCTTCAACGCGGTACATATCCCCCGCTACAAAATAATTGCCATTCGGTGTGACATGGATAACTGGCCCATTCTCAAGCGTCACCACAAACAAGCCGCTACCTTCATGCTGCTCAACAGACTGCAACGAGTACTGAGGCAATGCGGCAGCTACTGCGTCTCTAACCTCTTGCTCACCAGCATGAACCTGAGCTACAAAGCTCAACCACGTGACCGCTAAAACAGTCATCACTTTTGATCGGTACCCCATATACACCTCTATAATCCATGAATATTGTTTAGGCCATCATACCCTGATGAAGTTCCATAAAAAAAGGCGACCGAAGTCGCCTTTTTTATAATCAAATAAGGAATTAGCGTTTTGCCAACTTCTCTTTGATACGTGCAGATTTACCTGAACGCTCACGTAGGAAGTAGATTTTAGCTTGACGAACATCACCACGACGTTTCACTTCAATGCTATCTACAAGAGGGCTGTATGTCTGGAACGCACGCTCCACACCAACGCCACTAGAAATCTTACGTACAGTGAACGCGGAGTTAAGACCACGGTTGCGTTTTGCAATCACAACACCTTCGTAGGCCTGTAGACGCTCACGAGAACCTTCTTTAACTTTAACTTGAACAACAACAGTATCACCAGGACCGAAGGCTGGGATCTCTTTGTTCATTTGTTCTGCTTCTAGCTGTTGAATCAGCTTAGTTTTGTTGCTCATGGATTTGACTCCTAATGATATGGTTTCTAATCGGCGCGAAGGTTATAACGTTCCGACTAGCTCGTGATTCCTACTCTGCCGAGGTTGAAACTTCAGTTTCACGAATAAACTCTTTTAACAACTTCTGCTGTTCCTTGTCCAACTCAAGGTTCTGCAGAAGGTCAGGCCGACGTTGCCAAGTTCTTCCGAGCTTTTGCTTTAATCGCCAGCGCCGTATCGCCTCATGGTTGCCACTAAGTAGTACAGACGGTACAGGTTCGCCTTCAAGCACTTCGGGGCGAGTATAATGTGGGCAATCAAGTAAGCCGTCAGCAAATGAATCTTCATCGGCAGACGCTTGTTTCCCCAACACTCCCGGAACCATGCGAAAGACAGAATCCATCAACACCATTGCCGGTAACTCACCTCCACTTAGGACAAAGTCGCCAATCGACCACTCTTCATCAATCTGAGATTGAATCAAGCGTTCATCAACGCCTTCATAACGGCCTGCTACCAGAATAAATTCTGCTTGTTTAGCAAGCTGTTGCACACCTTCCTGCGTAAGTGTGCGCCCCTGAGGGGATAGATAAATAACTTTTGCATTGGGCACCCATTGCTTGGCGCTCTCAATAGCATCTTTTAGGGGCTGAACTTTCATCAGCATCCCAGGGCCACCACCGTAAGGACGATCATCAACAGTATTATGTCGATCATGCGTAAAGGTTCTAGGGTTGAAGAAATCAACTTCGACAATTCCAGATTTAACAGCTCTGCCCGTTACACCATGCTGGGTAATGGCTTGAAACATCTCTGGAAACAGTGTTACCACACCGATTCGCACACTAGGCCTCGTTTAGATCTTAAAAGTCTGGATCCCAATCCACGATCATTTCTTGTTTGTCTAGAGCAATACTCATAACAAACTGATCAGGAACATAAGGAATCAAACGTTCTTCACGATCAAAACTGCCTTCACAACTCCGAACAACCAGCACATCGTTAGCACCAGTCTCCATTAGCTGAGAAACCTTACCTAGAAGAACACCTTCTTTGGTGATTACCTTTAGACCTTCCAATTGATTCCAGTAAAAATCACCTTCATCAAGCTCTGGTAGATCTTTTGCATCAATGTAGACATCCATACCGCAAATCTCTTTGACCTGATCACGATCTGAATAGCCTTTAACTGCTGCGACCAAACCACGCCCTTGAACGCGACCTTGGCTTAACTCTACAACCTTCCACCCACTAGGAGTTTTCAGCCACCAATGTTTGTAATCAAAGATTCCAGTCATTGGCTCGGTATGGGAGTATAACTTCACCCACCCTTTAACACCGTATACTGACGTAATGCGTCCTACGACAAGCGCCTGCTCTGGAGCTTTTGCTTGCTTTAATGAAGACATTGCATTACCCCAATATTAAGCGTTTTTGCCAGCTTCTTTAACAAGCTGAGCAACACGGTCAGAAAGTTGTGCACCTTGACCTACCCAGTGATTAACACGGTCTAGATCAATACGTAGACGTTCTTCTTGACCACGAGCAACAGGGTTAAAAAAACCGATACGCTCGATAAAACGACCATCACGTGCACGACGGCTATCAGCCACGCTTAAGTGATAGAAAGGGCGCTTCTTAGAGCCACCACGAGAAAGACGAATAGTTACCATATGATTGGTTCCTTATTGCTTAACGAAACACCTCTTGTTAGGCTGGTTATCGGCCTAGTACAAGAAGGCGGCATATTCTAGTCGATTCTTTAGAAAAACAAAAGGGCGAATTGATCGCCCTTTCAACAATTTTTCTTTTGCGCTACGAAGTTTAAAATTTAGGGAAGTTGCCACCACCTGGGAAGCCGCCACCGCCACCAGGAAGCATCCCCCCCATTCCTCGCATCATTTTTTTCATCCCGCCTTTTGAGCTGAATTTCTTCATCATCTTCTGCATTTGTTTATGCTGTTTAAGCAGACGATTCAAATCTTGAATCTGTAATCCTGCCCCTGCAGAAATCCGCTTTTTACGTGAGCCGTTAATCACATCTGGATTACGGCGCTCTGCGGGCGTCATAGAATTAATCAAGGCTTCCATTTGCACGAACATTTTATCGTTCACTTTGTCTTGGATATCACCCAACTGCCCCATACCAGGAAGCTTGTCCAGCATTGACGTCATACCACCCATGTTTTTCATTTGCTGAAGCTGTTCTTTAAAGTCTTCTAAGTCAAAGCCTTTACCTTTCTTTAACTTACCTGCAAGCTTTTCAGCTTTATCCTTGTCAATTTTTTGTTCTGCTTGCTCTATTAGAGAAAGCATATCGCCCATACCAAGGATGCGAGAGGCTAAGCGATCAGGATAAAAAGGCTCCAGCGCATCTGTTTTCTCACCCACCCCCAAAAACTTAATCGGCTTGCCAGTCACATGACGCACAGACAACGCCGCACCGCCTCGAGCATCACCATCGGTTTTCGTTAGGATAACACCTGTCAAAGGCAACACATCACCAAACGCTTTCGCGGTGTTGGCGGCATCCTGACCTGTCATGGCATCGACTACAAACAACGTCTCTACTGGGTTGATAGCTCCGTGTAATGCCTTAATCTCAGCCATCATATCTTCATCAATCGCCAGTCGACCGGCGGTATCAACGATCAAGACATCTTTATGGCTTTTCTTCGCTACACCTATCGCATTATTAGCAATATCAATCGGCTTTTGAGAGATATCGCTAGGAATGAAATCTACTCCCACTTCTTTCGCAAGAGTCTCCAGCTGTTTGATCGCCGCAGGTCGGTAGACGTCGGCACTAACAACCGCCACAGATTTTTTCTGACGCTCAGTCAGATATTTAGCAAGTTTACCCGCTGAGGTCGTCTTACCAGCACCTTGCAAACCTGCTAGCAAAATAACGGCTGGAGGCGTAACGCGGAGATTCAGCTCATCATTTTCTTGCCCCATAACCGCTTCAAGTTCTTGCTTGACGATTTTGAGAAAAACTTGACCTGGACTCAAACTACGCGTCACTTCGGTGCCGACTGCCCGGTCTTTTACGGCTGCAATGAAGTCTTTAACAACTGGCAACGCGACGTCAGCTTCCAAAAGTGCCATACGCACTTCACGCAACACGTCTTTGATGTTGTCTTCGGTGAGTTTAGCTCGACCGCGTATGCGATCTAAGGATGACGTTAAGCGATCCGATAAGTTGTCGAACATATTGCCCTCAAAATTTGCTCTAGATGGAAAAAACCGTGCATTTCAGTTTATCCAAGGTGAAATTGACTTTATTATAACGAAGATTTGATCGTCACCCTATAGTTTTAACCATTGGATCGGCTTATACATGACTCAGTATTCACTTTGGACTGCCTGCATTTTGTCTATTATTGCCGGAGCAATCTACTTTTTGCGCCCTGGCACTCGCAGCGCGCAAACGGTTGGCGCCCTCTCTATCGTCATTCACACGATGGCGCTCATTCAATTATTAGGCAGTAAAGATGGCTTTGATTTTTTAACCATTGGTTTGCTAATCGCTCTGATTGGAAATTTATTGCTTTGGTTCAGTAATCGGGACAAAGACCTGTCTCTCTTACTTAGCATCGCCTTTGTATTGGCAGCGATCATGATTGGCCTTAACGCAATCGAACCATGGAACCTTAAGCAATTACATAGTCCATCTTTAGGCACTTCTATGCACATCCTAATAGCATCAGTGGCCTACAGCCTATTTACTGCGGCATGCGGTGTCGGCATTCTACTCTCGATCCAAGAATACCAGCTCAAACACCATCATCTACGTCAATTACTACGAGTACCACCGTTGCAAGTACTAGAAAAGCTCATGTTTGAATTCATTTGGGCTGCGTTTTTGCTACTGAGTATCACTATTGCAACAGGCTTTTACTTCATTGAAGATATGTTCGCACAACACCTCGTTCATAAAACCGTTTTCACCATGGCTTCATGGTTCGTTTTTGCGGGACTTTTAACTGGACGATATTTCCTTGGATGGCGAGGCCAGCTTGCTGTTAAATTGACGCTTAGTGGTTTCGTTTTGCTTATGCTTGGTTATTTTGGGACACAAATTGCCGTTGAAATATTTAATAATTGATCATGGCATTTGACACTCACAGGCCGACAACTAATAATCCGTTCTAATCCCATAATTGAGGCATCATTTTTTTGAACGACGTTCCCTTAGGTATTCTCGCTGGAATACTATTTTTCCTAATCATTTTTTCTGCTTTTTTCTCAAGTTCCGAAACCAGCATGTTGTCGATCAACAAATATCGGCTGAAGCATTTGGTAAAAGGTGGACACAGATCAGCAAAGAAAGCCAGTAAATTGCTTGAGCGACCTGATCGGCTGATCGGCGTAATATTGATAGGTAATAATTTCGTCAATATTTTGGCTTCCGCGATAGCAACCATTATCGCTGTGCGGATATGGGGAGACGCGGGTGTTGCGATCGCAACCGCCGCCCTAACCTTAATCATCCTTATTTTTGCCGAGGTCACACCAAAGACCATGGCGACAATTCATCCTGAACGTATCGCCTTCCCAGCATCATGGGTATTAACCATTTTACTCAAGGCGTTATACCCGTTAGTGGTCATCGTAAATACACTGTCTAACGGCCTACTAATGATATTCGGTATTCGTCATGGTCATGGTAACTCCGACAAGTTGGGCTCTGAGGAGTTGAGAACCGTTGTAAATGAAGCGAGCGGCCTCATTCCAGCAGCCCACCAAGAAATGCTCTTATCAATACTGGATCTCGAAAACGTTTCAGTAGAAGATATTATGGTTCCTCGTAACGAGGTCATCGGGATTGACATAGAAGACTCCATCGAAGAAATCATTCAGCAAATTTGCGAATCACGCCATACACGAATGCCTGTTTATAATGGTGAGATTAATAAGGTTATTGGCATACTTCATGCTCGCCATGCAGCTCAGTTTTTACGTGAAGCAAATCCCTCTAAAGCTGCACTTCTTAAGGCAACATTAGAGCCCTACTTTATCCCTGAGAGCACTTCAATTAATACCGTGCTACTCAATTTCCAAAAAGATCACCAGCAAATGGGCATTGTTGTAGATGAGTACGGTGACGTTCAAGGTATTGCTGCATTAGAAGACATTTTAGAGGAAATCGTAGGCGAATTTACGCCGCCACAGCAAGACGATGAAGAAGAGATTTCACTGCTTGATGACGGCTCATTCCGAATTGAGGGCTCTACACATATCCGCGACATCAATAAGGCGCTAAGCTGGCACCTTCCGACGGACGGCCCAAAGACACTCAATGGGTTGATTATAGAAACTCTAGAATTCATTCCTGAACACCCGATTAGCCTATGGGTGGACAACTACATGATTGAAATACAAGAAATAGAAGACAAGGTCGTAAAATTCGCTCGATTAGAACACAAACGCTAGAAGGTAACGATTATGAGATTCTGCCCGAAATGTGGTCACCAAGTGAATATGGAAATCCCTGATGGCGATAACCGCGAACGAGCAGTGTGCCCTAACTGTGATTTTATTGATTACGATAACCCAAGAATGATCACAGGTACTCTGCCATTATTTGAAGGCAAGATCTTACTGTGCAAGCGCAATATCGAGCCTCGCCTAGGCTATTGGACATTACCCGCTGGATTCATGGAAAACAATGAAACAGCGCTCGAAGGGGCACTGCGGGAAACTTTAGAAGAAAGCGGATCACATGCGATAGCAAAGCAGCCCTTTTCGATTATCAGCATCCCGCACGTTAACCAAGTCCACCTGTATTATTTAGCGGAGTTGAGGCAAGCAGATTTCCATCCCACATCAGAAAGCTCTGAAGTGGCCTTGTTTGAGTTTCATGATATTCCTTGGGACGACATTGCATTTAGCAGCGTTACCAAAACACTAAAGTTTTTCCTAGACGATCATAAAACCGGTCATTACGGCTTTCATGAAGCCAGCATAATTGTTAATGCTCAATAGCACTTATTTGATAAGCCACTTCTTCATAGGGGTGGCTTAACTTTAAAGCCCTTACCACCTGCTCTCGGCATGAAGCCATCAAAACCATCTCGACTCGATACTCACTTACTACTTCAAGCCGACCAACATCACCAACGTACGGCGTTGCTCCCACTTTAGGCTGGAACTGGCCTTGCCCCTTAACCTGCCAACAGGCGTGCTCATAATTACCCATTTTGCCTGCTCCAGCCGCAAATACAGCCCGTTTAACGGCCTCCAAATGGGTTTCTGGGACATAAAAGACCAACGAATACATAATACTCATTCCTTATTAAAACAGTCCGATTTGATCGTGCTGAGAAGGCAACAACAAGCGCTTAGCATATCTGTCACTTTTGGCATCAAGCTTGTCATCTAACCAAGCAGCAAGTGTCGGTGCAGCAATATTGTCTGATGAATGCACAAATACTGTCGGTGACCTCCCTTCTTCCAACCACATCAACAACTTGTCTGCCCATTGATCTAACCAAAAATGATTACGCTCTAAATCTGGATGCCCCACAAATCGGACAACAGGCGAAAAGCCCGTGGCAACGGCGTGGCAGGGAACTCTTGGCTTTTTGCGCTGCGCCTCAACCAGACTCTCGCAATATGCGTCTGTAGAAAATACGGGGCGCGAATCCATCACCACCTTGTCATACTGGCCATTTGCCAGTACACGCAATAGTGAGGCCTCACCTTCAAACTTATCAAAGTATGACAGAGACCGAACTTCAACACTCAGACTGCTCGGTAACCTCCATTCGTTACATAACTGACTAATTTTATCTAAATACGATACATCTACCGAAGCAGGGAACTGCAACATCGTCGGCCCCAATTGATCCTGAATCGGTAGCAATAAATCCTGAAAGCGCTGCCAATGCTGCAGTACCTGAGGAAATGGAATTTCATTCAATTGATGCGATATTCCCCGAGGCACTTTAAATGAGAAACGAAAGTCGCTTGATACCAGCGCTGCCCATTTGATTATTTGATCAGCAGCGACCTCCGTATAAAAAGTACTACCTACCTCGACACTATTAAAAAAGCGAGCATAGTATCCCAGCCGTGATGATGGTGCTTCTGAACGAGGGTAAATCCAATCCACCCAAGCTGGGTGCTGCCATTGGGCCATTCCAAAACGAATCATATCCATTAAGGGACTATACCTTTGATTTGATAACTGCAGAGATCACGTTCTTCATTGTGAGCGAATAATGGGTAAAGGCTGCATTTAGATACTCCTATTCAAAGCCAGGCGGATATTTGTCTGCGACTTCTTTAATGAGCTCACGAATTTTTTTGATGGCTAAGGTTAACTGACCATGCGGAGACATAGACAGGGTCAAATAACGCTTTACATTTGGTGCAATTACCTTTGATAAAGAGAGGCCCAGTGATTTTTGCGCCGCATAACTGGCGTATGCACCTAACAAAGCATAGCAATTACTAGATAAAACAGCGTGCGTTTGAAGCGACAGTGAATCCGCTTCTAGAACCACATTTAGCTTTATATCATGCCTTCTTGCAATTACCTCTAGATAATCTCTCCAACTACTTGGACGACAAAATGATGTCAGCGGCACCCCGTCTAACTTAGAAAACTCAATCGTATCATTTATTGTGAGTGGGTTATTGGGCGACCCAACCAAAAACGTGGCCGTATCACGTAAATATATATCTCCAGTACTATGTTCAACACTGTGACGAAACATTAAGGCGAGATCTACTTTCCCCTGCTCTAGCCAACTTTCAAGCTGATGACCTTGGCCTTCTCTCACCTCCAACTGAATGTCAGGGTATTTCTCACTTGCCAACTTATACACTTCGCTCAGCCATGGTGATGCTGTTGAAGGCAGGATTGCTAGCCTTACTTTACCTATCGGCAACCCAGAACTGTTCCTAATGTTATTCTCTAGTTGCTCCGTTTGCTGCAACCACCTGCGGATTTCAGGTTCAAGCAGTCGACCTATTTCAGTAAGCTCCACCCCCCGTCCATTGCGAACAAATAGCCGACAAGCAAACTCCTTTTCAAGAGATTTTATTTGGCGACTAATCTGTGGTTGGCTGGTATTCCAAAGAATAGCCACTTTACTAAGGCTGCCAAGCTCACATACGTCAACAAACACCTTCCAAGCTAAGTAATTCAACTCACACCCCATACATAAAATGCATATCAGAAATCCCAATTCTACAGTATTAATATATCTGTTCAATTACTACCCTGTTTCTATGCCCAGAAAGAGCACGGGCATCTTAAAATTCGAACAATAAATACAGGAAATCAGAATGAGCAAAATAGATATCGATCTACGTGGACTAAACCCAGCACCAGTTACACCATTCAACCGTGATGGCTCTGTGGACTATAAAGCGATCCAGCGTTTGGGTTCTTGGTTAAAAAGTGTGGACGGCGTTAAAAGCCTAACAGTACTTGGCCATGCTGGTGAAGGCACGTTTCTTTCTGAAAAAGAGCAAATGAAAGTCATCGAAGCATTTGTGGATTCTGTAAACGATGAGATACCTATCATTGCCGGTATTACACGCGAAGGGACGGAAGTTGCTGCTGAAGAGTGTAAAAACGCGGTTCAAGCTGGAGCAAAGGCTGGTTTGATGTACCCATCTCATGGCTGGCTTCGATTCGGTTATCAAAAAGGTGCGCCTCAAGACAAATACCGTGTGTGTTATGAAGAGAGCGGATTACCTCTAATTCTTTTCCAATACCCTGATGTCACTAAATGTACTTATGACTTAGAAACTCAGTTGGAAATTGCTGATCAACCAGGCGTGTTTGCGATGAAAAACGGCGTACGTAACATGAAGCGCTGGGACACTGAAATTCCTGTCGTGCGTGCTGAGCGCCCAGATCTACAAATCTTAAGCTGTCACGATGAATACTTACTGCACACAATGTTTGACGTAGATGGCCTACTAGTAGGTTACGGTAATGTTGCTCCTGAGCTATTGGTTGAATTAATCAAAGCTGGTAAGAATAAAGACTATCCAAAAGCTAGAGAAATTCATGATAAGCTACTTCCCGTTACATCGACCGTTTACCACCGCGGCTCGCACATGGAAGGTACCGTTGCTCTGAAACACGCACTCGTAGCACGAGGGATCTTAGAACACGCAACTGTCCGTTCACCTTTGTTACCGCTTGCTGAAGGCGCTGATCTTGAAATCAAACAAGCGCTACAATCAGCAGGAATAATCTAACGACGGAAAGCAACGGTTACATCAAATAGCTTATGTTGTTAAACATAGTATCTAGGGAGGGGTAAAACCCTCCCTAGAACAGTAGGAGAATGCAATGATAAAAATAACATCAAAACTCTACTCAATTTTAGCCCTACTATTAGTAACAGTAGTCTCCCAAAACTCGATAGCAGAACAACTTAGATTAGGAGCCATGCCCGTAGGCTCAGGTTGGTACGTGGGCGCAGCAGCGATTCAAAAGATGGTTGAAGCTTCAGGCTCCGACTTAGATGTCGAGATTTTAGCTCGAGGCGGCGGTGTTGCAAATCCAATGGTTGTCAATGCAGGAAAAGCCCAAATAGCCATTTCAAATATCGCCACATCGCAATGGGCTGTGGAAGGTATGCTGTTATACAAGGGCAAAAAAGCAGACAACATTCGCTCACTTGTTGGCGGCTTGAACCCCGTTTACATCGGCGCCATCGCGCGCAAAGATTACATGTCTGAAAATGGTTTTAAGACCCTAGACGACATTTTAACGTCAGGCAAACCTATCAATATAATGATGAAGCCTGCAGGCTCTAACATCCCTCCTGTTGTTGATACCATTTTAGCTGCTTACAATCTGGACAGAGACAAAATTAAGCAGCAAGGCGGCAGCATCGTTCAAGTAAACTCGTCTCAGATGTCTGGTTTAATGAGAGATAAGCGAGTAGACCTGTACTTCGATACGATCTTGAGAGGGCACCCTACCATTACTGAAATTAGCTTAACTGGGGATGTAGAATTCTTAGATATGTCACCTCTTTCTATTGCTGCTTTCAAAGGAATTGGTCTCCAAGAAGGTGAATATGGCAAATGGTTTGACGCTCAAACAGGCCCAAACATTGGAGGAAATTTCGGGACTCATCTAATCGCCAACGCTTCTCTAAGTGATGATTCTGCCTATGAAATCACCAAATTAGTCGTCGAGAATATGGATAAGTTGAGCGAAGAATTTAAAGCATGGAAGGCATTTGATCTTAAAAAAGCAGCACTACCTGAAAGCAATGGAATCCAGTTGCACCCTGGCGCTGTTCGTTACTACAAAGAGATTGGCCTAATTAAATAAAAGCACCTTTGCCAAACATAAAAATAATATTTTTTGGTAGGACATAATGACACAAAGTAGCTTTAAGAATTATCTTAGCCCAATTGCATTGTTATCATTAATACTCATTTGCTTTCAATATTGGACTTTATTTAATCCTCAATTGCCACTTGTAGAACGAGCGTCACACCTCGTTCTCACTTTGGCCATCGTTGTTTTTTCAACAAAAGCTTTCAAAGCAAAAAAACTAGCTACGTTCGACAACGTACTATCAATCATTCTTTTCTCTATTGTCGCATTAGTGGGATTATACTATTACCTTGAAATAGATCGACTCACAAATAGAATTGAGAATGTTTCTCCAATAGAGAAAATCGATATACTTGCTTGCACTGCGTTGGTTTTTATCTTGCTCGAAGCTGTAAGAAGAACAGTTGGCAACATTTTGCTAATTGTTATTGCAATCTTTCTAATATATGGAGTTTTTGGACATAACCTCAATGGAGGCCTAGGGTTCTTTCCAATAACCTGGGTTGAATGGACTGAAATACTAGCCATGACATCGAGCGGAATTCTTGGTGTCACAACAGCAACATCAACCAACTTCATTTTCTATTTTATTGTGTTTGGTGTTGTCTACAGCTCCGTAGGGGGTGGGCAATTATTTATCGACCTTGCGGTAAAACTAGTAGGTAAATCAACAGGCGGCGGTGCGAAAGTAGCGATCGTAGGATCAAGCTTAATGGGCACTATTTCTGGAAGCGCCGTGGCAAACGTTACTTCGACAGGGGTTTTCACTATTCCCCTTATGAAGCAAACAGGCATTAAACCGGAAAAAGCTGCTGCCTATGAAGCAATCGCTTCCACTGGTGGCCAATTAATGCCTCCAATTATGGGAATCGCTGCATTTGTAATGGCTGAGATGTTGGCGACATCCTATTCAAAAATAGCACTCGCTGGGATCTTTCCTGCTTTAGCGTTCTACCTATCTTTGTTTGTGTTTGCAGGCTTAGATGCTAAGAAATCAAAAGCGGGTACTCTAAGCGATAGTGATATTGAAAAAATTGCACCCATTTTTCCTAGAATACACATGCTATTACCGCCTATCGTACTCATCGCAGGTTTGATAATTGGGTACTCGGCCCAAATAGCAGTATTTTGGTCTACTATTGTGTGTTTTGTTGCGCCCATGTTAAAAGCTGAAACAAGATATGACCTTAAGCTTATACCAAAAATGGTCATAGACTCTGGTGTTCAATCAGCTAAAATTGCAGCCCCAATCATTGCCATTGGTATCGTTGTGGCTGTGGCAATCCAGTCTAATCTAGCTCTGAAATTTGCATCTGGTCTTATTAATATCGGGGGTGGGTTTTCGGCATTTTCTCTAATTCTAATTGTGCTGGGATGCATAATTATGGGGATGGGATTACCGACTGTCGCAGCATACATTATCGGTGCAGTGTTGTACGTGCCAGCACTTAAAGAACTTGGCGTAAGTGAACTTCAATCCCACTTCTTTGTTATGTATTTTTGTGTGCTGTCCATGGTGACTCCTCCCGTTTCCTTAGCATCATTTGCCGCTGCTGGGGTAGCAGGCACAGATTCGATGAAAACGAGTGTCGAGGCATTCAAGATATGCGCGGTGGCATTTATGATACCTTTCGCCTTTATCTCAGATGAAGCTCTGCTTTTCATCGGTAGTTTTTGGGACATCGCGATCGCTGGAATAGGGCTGATTTTCTCTACGTGCATTTGGGCTGTTGGCGTCACTGGGTTTGCTAGATATAAGATCGGCACCTTTGGACGGATATTAATGATAGCGTGTGGCATATTGGCTATGATATACCCGACTGGAAGCCAATTCTGGTTGATCGCTATTTCAATTAGCGTTGTATATTTAATATTCCATATAGTCACAAAACCAACCCCGTCTACTTGTAAAGCCTAACTCAGTCGTCGGCTGTAAATCATCATAAGACAAGTGCTCTGAGAGCACTTGTCTTTGAAGATTTAAATCAGCGCACTTTCCAGCTATAAAGCGTTCCCTGCAATACGAATCATAGACATCAAGGATCTACATATTCGATTTGTTCAACGTAGAAAACCTTCTCTCCACCCGCACGCTGCAGCATCACCTCATCGCCTTCTCTCCGCTTTAAGAGCGCCTTAGCGACTGGAGAATCCATGCTGATATACGCTTCATGATGATCAATTTCATCAGGCCCAACGATGCGATATCGCTCTAAGTGACCGTCTTCATCTTCGAGCGTCACCCAGGCACCAAAAAACACAATACTGCGGTCAACTGGAAGACGATCAACAACGGTACACTGATCCAAGCGCTTTTCTAGGTAACGCACTCGACGATCAATCTCTCGCAACTGCTTCTTACCATAAATGTATAAGAACCCCATATTAAAACATACTATTTCATTGTTGAGGTGGATAGGATCTCGTATCATTGGACTCTCATCTCCATCAATGCTCAGGTTAAGAGAACACCTATATGGCATATGTTAGAAAAATCAACACAAGATACACTGACAGCTTCAGCAACCTAACCTTTGAGCTACCTGCATTGATCACAGAAAAAGGAATAATTATATCCCATCTTAGGTATTTAGCGTGGTTCAACACTAAAAGTGCCTCATGGAAAGAGCGTGCAATATTTTCTTTAAAGCTGCTTGTAGAATATATAAATGCAAACCCTAACCATGAAAAAGGATATGAACTTCTTAAAGCCTTTAGAGACTCTCTAGCTACCGGAACAATAGACTACGAAACTTGCGATGATGCTCTAGGCCTTTTCTGGCGACCTAGAAGTACAAATGACATTAACAATATTTTGCATCACCTCAATCACTATACAGACTTCTTGTCCTTGCAAGATGATTACCATGACCTTCGTGTGAACCCGTTTAGAAAAGCTTCTAACTATGAAGAGAGACTTAACTGGTGTGCATACTACAACAAACAAAAGAATGTATTTTTAAATCATTTAAGTGACTATGGCGATGTAAAATTAAAAGCACAAAGAGCTAGGTGGGTCACCGCTCTTCCAAACTTAAAAATTGATAATGATAATGTCGTCAGGTTTCCTGAAGAACATATTAATGACCTTATGTATAAAGGATTTTTAAATAAAGGAGTTCCTGATTATAAAATGCAGGCAATGACTACATTACTGCATTACGGCGGGATTAGAACTAGTGAACTATTTCATATTTATACTTCAGATATAGTTTTGCACCCGAATAGGCCTGATGAAGCCTTGATAAGAATTTATCACCCTGAATATGGTAGCGCCCCTGATCCAAGATACAAAAACCGAAAAGAGTATCTAAACCTAGAATTTAAGCAGCAACCAAGAAATATAATTCCTAGAACAAAACGGCTTCATGCTGGTTGGAAAGGTGCGCTTTTAACAGATAACCGAAATTTTTTTGAAGTTGTCTTTAACCCAGCCTCTAAAGCAAAAGAGTTCTTAGATCTCTGGATTTTATATCTTAAGTATCAACGGGTTGAACCAGAAGGAAACGCGTCACACCCTTATGCGTTTACAAACAGCAAAGGCGAACCTGAAACTGAAAAAAATTTCCAAAGGCAGCATAAAAATGCTGTAGAAAAAATTGGGCTAGAAGCTAAAAAAGAACATGGCACTACACCTCATGGCCATAGACACGCATATGGTTATCGATGCAGAAAGTCTGGCTTAGAGCCTATTGAGATTCAGAAAGTCATGCACCACAAGTCTCAAACTTCATGCTTAGTTTATATCAAGCCAACGAATGAGGAGATAAGAGAAATAATGAGGCGTAGCGAAAATTAAAACATAGTCTCAAAGTTTGTTGTAATCACCAAAACGATCAACTCTATTAGCTCCCTATCGATGACATACTCTAATTCCATTTGAAGAAATCAGTTAACTACTGCGAGCAGTTTTTAGTCCCTGTCTGTGACGTTTCTCAAAGTACCTTGCCACTACCTCAGGATTATGGGTAAGCGGATTAAATGGTTGATCTTACCTTTGCATGAGAGTGAGGCAAACCGGCATCTCATCGGATTATCTGGTTGGCACTCCAACCTACTGCTGATGCATGCTTCCCTCGCTAATTCCAGCAAGAACCCCACACGCCTTAACTTCCCGGTCATCGTTGCAACGCGCTCTTAGTGAAACGAGTTGTTTCTCAAGCGCCTGTAGAGCGGTTATCTGCGAGCGCACATGAGAGATGTGATCATCGAGCAAGGCATTGACAGCGGTACAGGACTGATGAGGGTCGTCCTGATAGCGCTTTAGTTCGTGAATTTCTGCCAGTGACAGATCCAGGATGCGGCAGCGACGAATAAAGGCCAGCCGCTCAACGTGTTTCTCGGTATAGACACGGTAACCGTTCTCCTGCCGACCAGGCGGCGGCAACAAGCCCTGCCGTTCGTAGAAGCGGATCGTCTGTGTATCTACCCCTACTGACTGTGCCAACTGACCAATACGCATCGGGTTCCTCCGCAACGGATTCTCTACGCTATTGACATTATAGCTACTATATAGTTTTAAATGAAAACCCGATCACATTCAAGTGGAGTCATATCATGAGTAAAAACTGCGGAGGCCCCTGTGGCGACCATGCAAGGCCTGCGGCGGATACCGATATGCAGGCCTCCTCCGATGCGTCGGGGGAATGGGTCAGTGTTTATGCCGTGCCGAAGATGGACTGTCCATCAGAAGAGCGCATGATTCGCCTGGCCCTGAACGGCGTAGAGGGGATTCGGGCACTGTCCTTCGACTTGTCGAACCGCCGGTTGAAGGTCGTGCATGACGGTGAGGTCGAGCCCGTCACCTCGAAACTGAAGACCTTGGGGCTAGGCGCCTCGCTTCAGGAAACCGTCGCTGCAAATCCGGAGACCATCAAGGCCGCCGAGTTTTCGGCAGCTTCTGCTAAGCAAGAATCCGGGACCCTGCGCTGGTTGCTCGGCATCAATGCACTTCTGTTCGTGGTGGAAATGACTGCCGGTCTGATCGCCCGGTCCACCGGCCTGATTGGAGAATCCCTGGACAATTTTGCCGATGCGGCGGTGTACGGGCTTGCCCTTTATGCGGTTGGACATAGCGTGAAAATGCAGGTACGTGCCGCGCATCTTGCTGGTGTACTGCAACTGATCTTGGCTGGGGGAGTACTCATAGAGGTGGTGAGACGCTTTGTATTCGGTAGTGAGCCTGAATCGCTGGTGATGATGGCTATCGCATTCGTCGCATTGATTGCCAATACCAGTTGTCTGCTGCTCATATCCAAACATCGGGAGGGCGGGGCGCACATGAAGGCAAGCTGGATATTCTCGGCCAACGACGTGGTGATCAACCTGGGGGTCATCACCGCCGGCGCTCTGGTCGCGTGGACCGGGTCCAATTATCCGGATCTGATTATCGGCACCATCGCGGGGGTAATTGTACTTAACGGTGCTAGACGCATTCTGGCGCTCAAGGATTAAGCAATGTCCATTTTTGGCAAACATCTGTCACCGTACGCTCTGTTGTCCATATCGGGCCTGCTGGCAGCGTCTGATCAGGCCATAAAATGGCTGGTGCAACAATCAATGGCATATGGCGAGTCTATTTCAGTGACCTCATTCTTTAACTGGGTACACGTATGGAATACCGGTGCCGCATTCAGTCTTTTTGCGAATGGTGGAGGCTGGCAGCGCTACTTTTTTATCGGAATCGCGGTAGTGGTCTCGATTTTTCTGATCAAGCTGATCCTTGAAAATCGTCATAAAGGAGAAGCCATCGCTTACAGTCTTATCCTCGGTGGCGCCATGGGCAACCTGATTGACCGGGTCTTTCGCGGCTATGTTGTGGATTCCTTTGATTTCTATTGGCGAGACTGGCATTGGCCGGCCTTCAACCTGGCTGATATTGCAATTGTCCTCGGTGCCTTACTTTTAGTTTCCAGCAGCTTGTTGGGTAAAAAAGCAAACACCAATGCCGAGTCGGATGGATCTGACTGACACCTACGCCTATACAACACCATGACCGAACTTCCCGACAACATCCTTCACCTGCCGCAATACCACATGACGCATTTGATTTTATTGCGATGTCGATTAGTAAAGACATACAAGGCCCCAGAAAATGGATTGTGCCCAAGCTCTTGTTCAATCAACACCGCTAACCCATGAGCCTGCTTTCTAAAATCCACCGGGTCTCGGTACAAAAATATCTGAGGTAAATTTAACGCGGGTCGCAGATAACGGGGTTTCATAAAGCGGCGACCAAGCTAGTCACCAATGGAATATTTCCCGCATCAATGCCACGTATGAGCACGCCATTGGGGAGCAGGATTTCTAGATCGCGAGCCTGCTTGGAAGGCGTTGCCAGTTCTACCGATACTAATTTCGACCCATTTGGCGATTCATCCGCAGATGAGAACTTTTGTCTCCAATAGCCGAACTGGTGATATACCAAGCGTTCTTGTTCACAGAACGCTTTGGCGGATAACCCAGATGACCGCCACTTTTCGATGTGGGCAGCCCAAGTTTGGTTTAATACTGTGTTTGTACTCATATTGATTACTCCGTCGATTATTGGGACGAAGCACAGTGTGGAAGGGACTAAGCACAAAAACTAGAGGCTGATTTAGTGACGCTTACAATAAACCCAAGTCTAGATTAGTTACGATAATGCCAATCATTCATCACTTATAATACTCTCTCTTGATCTGTTCCAAGGACATTCCCTTAAGACTAGAAACCTTATTTTTCTTCCTTTCAATCGCTTTATTGGAAGTGTAGCGCTGCTCAATTCTTGAAGCCCCAATGTCAAAGTCCAGCATTACATTATCAAGATTGGGGATCTTAACTCTATTCTCAACAGCCCATTTATTTACATAGTCCCAAATAGCTTTCTCTCCCATAAGAGGCCAAGTTGAAAGAGTATGGCTGGATATTTTCCAACATGCACAATCAAGATCTTCACACTCCCTAACAACAACACAACCTCTTAGACGAGGAATATCGGGATAACTAACGTCAACAGCAACAATTCGGTCGTTGATAGTTCTTGGATTCTTGCATCCACAAACCGTCTTAACACCTAAACTTATAAAGTTCAGAGCATACCTGTTGAAATGATCAGGAGAACAAACATAACGCACATTCTCAGCTAAAATATCGGATGCCAAGATAGATGAGCTAATGCTAGCTTTATTCCACTCAACCTCCCTCCAGGTTCCGAAAGACTCTACTTTAAGCTCTACTTTTCCTCTTTCAGAAAGATAAATCTTCCCGTTAGCAAGCCCCATGAAAGGCTTCGTTAGCCTGAAAGAAACTTCGTCTGAATATGTTTTCTTAATAAGAAGGTACCCTGATTCAACTTCCGGCTTCAATATTTCAATTAAAGTGTTTTGTTCGATCATTTTCGTTTCAACTTAAGATTTCAAAAGCCATTTGATCCAGCTTTTCTTTTGTCTTTTCCCAATTCGGCATTACTTGCCCCATTAGCCGGTAAAAGCGTTCGCTATGGTTGTGCTCGGCAATATGACACAACTCGTGCAAGATAACGTAGTCGATGCATTCACGAGGCGCTTTAACAAGATGGGGATTAAGGGTTATAAGCCCTTTAGGGGAGCAGCTACCCCATTGGGTTTTCATAGTCAGCACCCGAATGGATGGGTGATCAGATACCCATAAGGCTTGTTCAAGCATCGCTGTAAGGCGTTTGGCGAAAGTTTCTTTGGCTCTGGCTTTGTACCACTCGTCTAGCAAAGCTCGAATTTTCTCTGGCGACTTCTGCTTCACCGAAACCTCTAGTTTTCCTCGGGTCATTTTGACGCTCTGAGCCACTTCCGGTTGCTCTTCCACCTTCAATAGGTACTGTTTACCAAGGTAAAAATGGCTTTCGCCACTCACATACTGCCGTGGTAAAGCGTGTTCTTGGAGCTTTTTAAATTCCCGTATTTGCTCATAAATCCAACGGCCACGCTTGGTTAAAGCAATCTGAATATCCTTGAGTTCAGCGTCTTCCGGTGCAGCCACAACAACACGACAATCCGGATGAACTTTGATAACGATCTTCCTAGCGGAAAATTGTCCTTTCAAGAGAGTACAGTCATAGCGATGCTCACCGTAGCGAAAGGACAATTTTTTATGCTCTGGAATAATGGAGACAGACATAGCTTACGATTCTTTCGCCAAACCAGTTCGGGTAATTTGAACGACCAACTCCACAGCTTTCTTAGCTTGATCCATACCACCACCAATCGCTTTGCACTCTTGGAACAATTTAGGCAGCAGCTTTTTACGGATATCAGCCTCAATATTGTCAGGATTAATTGAGTTTTCAGATACGGCAGCGGACACCAGCTCATCCACCTCAAACGCCAGTTTTGTCCACTTATCCATAATCTGTCCATCCGTGACAGCAAACACTTCAGGCAATACCTTCTTGAATACCCCGAAGTAGGCTTGGGCATGATGATTACCAGCAAACACATTTGGAATATCATCCAAACGACGCGCCTCTACTTGCTCTTTCAGCTCGCTAAACAGAAGGTATTGCTTGTTGGGATGATCAAATAGCTCTTCGGCTTCCTGTATCGCTTTCAATAACAGTGCGGAGAAAGACTCTTGCGCATAGGGGTCATCAGCCAAGTCTTGCTCTATAATTTTGGTTACGCGAGTTTTAATAATATCCATCTCGTTTCGAGTCTTTTCCTCAGACCAGCTTTCTGGGCCAGTGCTTTGCCCCATCTTACCCACTTCATACTTGGCATTAGGTTCGTTAACCGCCACCCCCACAACATGCTTATCAAGTAGTTTCTTCACTCGACCCGCATAATCATCATAATCAACCTGCTCACCGGAAGCCTGTTTAACCACCTGCCGCAATGACGATAACTGCTTCACGGTCTCCTTATAGTGTTTTCGATCCTGATCAGTGAAGCTGGTGTCTTCAAAAAAGGTGGCGGATTGCAAAGCCACTTTTAGACAGCTTGCAAAGTTAGTCAACGCCTCAAAAAAGTTGTCCCGGCGCTCTTGGTTAACGTCTACTAGCTCACCATTTTGATTCTCTATTTTCGGAATTAAAGGAGCTTTGAGCTGTTCGATTTGAGACTTATTTTTCACCCCATCAAAGATCGCCCACAAGGCCTTATACAAATGAGGGAGACGTTTGTATTCGGTGCTCATCTGGTTATAAAGCCCCGCAATATCATCTACGTTATAGCCTCCTTGAGTGCGGTTTGCTAAGTCCTGATAATCTTGGATTGTAGTATCGAGTTCGCGCAGGATGCCGCGATAATCGATCAACAAGCCAAATTGCTTTTTAGGATGAAGTCGGTTTACCCGAGCAATCGCTTGAATCAGATTGTGAGATTTGAGCTGCTTGTCGATATAGAGCACCGCGTTCTTAGGTTCATCGAAACCGGTCAGAAGCTTATCGACGACAATGATCATTTTAAGAGGGTCTTTTTCATCAGCAAAACGGCGAATGATATTGTCGGTATAGATTTGCTCATCTTGTTTACCAACGTTGTCATTCCACCATTTGGTGACTTCTGGCATAGCCGTGCTGTCAACAGCTTGATTACCTTCACGGCTGTCGGGTGGACTCATCACAACAGCCGTTTCAAAACGATCTTTCTCTGGCCACTCTAGCATGGCTTGATCTAAGTATTTCTTGTACTTAATAGCAGAAGTTTTGCTGTCACAGGCCAATTGCCCCTGTAATCCATCTGGAATATTGTTGATGAAATGGCTCACCACATCTAAAGCTATCAACTCTATACGATCATCGACCGCATAAATTTCACCTTTTTTGGCAAACTTACGCTTAAGATCGGCTTTTTGCTGTTCAGAGAGACATTGTGTGACGCGATCAAACCATGCATCGATGGCTTTTTCGTTGACGTTTAACTCAGGCTTACGTTCCTCGTATAACAAAGGTGTGACAGTTCCATCCTCAACTGCTCGCTGCATGGTGTAGGCATGGACAATGCCCCCGAACTTACTTTCTGTCTCGTCGTCCTTCAACAGAGGCGTCCCCGTAAAGGCCACAAAGGAGGCTTTAGGTAATGCTTGTCGCATACGGATACCATTTTCCCCACCTTGGCTACGGTGCCCTTCGTCAATGAGAACAATGATATCTTCGCTAGTATTGCGACAGTTTGGGTACTTGGTTGCAGAGTTAAATTTCTGAATAAGGGAGAAAATAATCCGCTCTGTGCCCAGACCAATTTGCTCGGCTAGGCGTTTGCCAGAACTCGCCATAGCGGCTTGTTTACCCTTTTTACCGGACAACTCCCCCCCGGAGGCAAAGGTATTGCTTAACTGGGTTTCCAGATCCACTCGGTCTGTCACCACAAAAATACGGCATTGCTTGAGGCTGTCATGCAAGATCAGCGCTTTACTTAAAAACACCATGGTAAAGGATTTACCAGAGCCGGTGGTGTGCCAAACCACACCGCCTTCACGACCGCCAGATGAATTCTTGGTGTTGATCTTGGCGATTAATTTCTTGATACCAAATACTTGCTGATAGCGGGCAACAATCTTCCCTGCTTTTTGGTCAAACAAAGTGAAATAACGCACCATTTCCAATAGCCGATCAGGGCGCAACAGACTGATCAGCAATTGATCCTGCCCGGATACTGACAGTTCATTGGCCGACCAGATTTGATACCAATCCAAATCCTTGCCTTTGCGATAATCAAACAGGGCTGAGATTTGTTCCGGTGAAAGCTTCCTGTTGCGAACAGCATAAATCTCTGCATCGGATAGTTCTTCTTCACGCCATGCCGCCCAAAACTTAGCGGGGGTGTTACAGGTGCCGTAACGTCCTTCGGAGCCGTTAATGGAAAGCAGCAACTGGCTATAGGCAAATAAATGGGGGATTTCATCGGGGCGCTGATTGCGAAGACTCTGGGAAATACCTTCGTCCACCGTTGGGCCTTTCTTCCCATCGGGACGTTTTGCTTCGATCACCACCAAAGGTATGCCATTCACAAAACACACGATATCAGGGCGACGAGTATCTTGTGCCCCGCCAGAACGGCTAACGGAAAACTCTTCGGTAAAGATAAAGCTGTTGTTTTGAGGGTCAGCCCAGTCGATAAGCGCGACAGTAGGTGTCGCTCGCTTTCCGTCCACAAACTCCGTTACTGAAATCCCATACATCAGATGGTTGTAGAGTTTTTCATTGGCCGTCAGCAAACCTTCATTCAATGCAGGGGAGCAGATTTCCGCAATTAAGTTATCAATCGACTTGGGTGACAATGGGTAGCTTTTGCCGCCAAACATAAAGCGACGCTTTTGCAGCTCCCCCTTTAGCACTTCCCTCAGCACCACCTGATCGAACTTACCCCCCCGCTCGGCTAACGCCTGCTCAGGATTAAGAAATGACCAGCCCAAGCTCGTCAATAGCGTTAGCGCTGGTAGCTTAGCGCTGTATTCTTCCTGAAATTTGAGAGATGGCTGCATAATTCGTAATCCTTGCTATTTATTTGAGCGGTTTCCAATTGAGAAGTTCTTCAATATCTTGCGCCTTTGATGCTGCGATGATTTACCATCAGAGGCAGTTGTAAACTTTCGGTTTACAATTGCCTTTTCAGACAGCTCCCCGTCTGACAAAACGCTTTTAATATGCTTACCTATATTCAACTTGCTAGTTTGATACAACTCGGTTATTTAAAGCTGGACTAGCCAAACCTGACCTCTCAACTCACGTAAAACGAGTCGAGATTGGCCTGCGTCGGTGGTATAGAGAATCCGGTAGCTACCCATTCGCCCTCCAGATTAAAGCCGATCAAAAATTGACCCTTTATGAGGGTGGTATATTTTTTCATACATACGGGTAGCATATTCGTCAGTCATACCTGAGATGTAATCACAAATTACTCGCATTTGAGGAGATCCCTCAGAGACATTCTCGTACCGTTCGACAGTCGAAACAGGCAGCAGCCTTGTAGGATCTGAGCTTAACGCATCAAATAGTTCAATCACTAACTTTTGGCCTTTGAACTCGAGCTGTTGGACATTTGGGCTCTGAATGACCTTAGTTTTGACCAGATCAAAAATATGTTTTCGTAACTTCTCGCAATCTTTATCCATTACCGCATTCCATTTAAGAAATGGTGAAACAGCTCCCTCCATATTGGTCTCTTCGACATATGTATTAGTGATAAATTTATGTACTAAGTCACCAATCTGACGTTTGCGCTCATAACTATGTTCTGAAAATAGTTTCAGCCCCATTGTTTCACTTGATAAGCCACAACTTTGAAAAATATCTTCCTTGCCGCCGTTATGCTTTTGCCAATCTTTATCTGTAATCATGCCCAGAGAGATCGCATCTTCTAAGTCATGGAGGCTATATGAGATGTCGTCTGCCAATTCCATAATGGATGTATCTAACCCTTTGTACATGGGTTTCAAATGCCCAGATTTTGCATCTGGCTTCATCTTTATGAACGACTCCCGCTCTTCTTTTGAAAAAGGCTCAAGAATCCAGTCAACAACTTCTCTTTCGGTATCTAAGTAGCATTTAGGCGGATGTTGTTTGTCAGCGGGAGAAAGCCACTTAAGTGCACCTAGCGTCTGGTAAGCCTCATCTTGCACACATTGGTTATAACTAGCCGGGTATTTAAGAACGCCTAGCAGTAGTCTTCTTGTAGGTGCCATGCCATGCTTAAGGGTGTATTTCTCTAAACGAGACAAAATTCGAAGTGTTTGACCATTACCTTCAAATCCACCATGAGCTCGCATACAAATATTTAGTGCAACTTCTCCTCCATGACCGAAGGGAGGGTGTCCGATATCATGTGCCAAACAAATAGCATTCATCAGTGCAGATTTTGGTAGGGCTGCCTTAATATCTTCATCAGCTCGGTGCTTTTTATCTCTGAGGTAACGAACAATTCCCGTACCTATTTGAGCAACCTCCATCGAGTGCGTTAAGCGAGTTCGATAAAAGTCACTCTCCCCCAGACCTAGAACCTGAGTCTTTGACTGAAGGCGACGAAATGCAGCTGAATGAATTAGACGAGCATAGTCTCGCTCCCACTCATTTCGAACATCATCCTCCGAGCTAGATGCGTTAACATCATTTCCCCACCGTTGCTCCCATTGGTTAATTTCAGTCATCAAAAACCTCCTTATTCATTAATTTGAATTCAAGAATTATCAAGCGGAGTAGTTGAACCCCTTAAATCAATCGGACTCTAACCGTTTAGAATTTGTACGGTATTGCTCCCCCGAGAGAGGGCCTACAAAGATATTTTCTAGCAGGAACTGCAAGAGCGTTTTTAGCTCTTTTTTGTCTGTTGGGAGCTGAATCTGGCCATTGGCCACGGTGATATTGACCTGAGAGAAACCGTCCGCAACATCTGTAATTTTCTGCAAACCATGTTGGTTTAACACATCATCCTGACTAATCGCATGTACCATCTTGCGAACCGACGAATCTGCATTAGATTTGAAATTATCGATATCCGCACAGGCCAGAAGAGTATGACCTGCAAAAGATTCCAGATCTGAGTCCGTGGCCTCCCTATAGGCCTCAGACAAATCAAATACAGTACGGAGATTGGAAAAGCTCTTGAATTTCAGTTGCCCATTCTGAATCACAGCTACCAGACTGCGAGCTAGGGTAAACATTGGCTCCGTCATTTCAGTAAAGGTATTACCAGTTTGAAGTCTGATAACAGGGATCTGGTTTCTTACCAGCATTTGAGATGAGATGAAACGCTGTACCTGCACAGTTACATTGGCTCCGCTCGCATATCCACTGAACAAAGCCTTGATGGGCTCATCTTCAAATCGGGACAGATCTAACGCAGGATAGGATGTCACATTGCTGGTAATGGCAGTACTCATGAGCTCAATTTCAGTGAGACCTTCTAGTACCAGCACTTCATGGGCATCGGGCTTCCAGTCTCCGTTAAAAGGCAATTCATCTTCAATACCATTAAAAAAAGCTTGCTGTTGGTCGTCAAATAATTCAGTGATTTTGTTCTGAAGAGGAGCACTTAAACGAACACGTCGAACCTCTGGAACACCAGCAACTAAAACCAGCGCAAAAAGATTTTGCGGCACATTAAACCTCCTTATCCAACACAATGTATTCCGTCAGTTGCACCACAATCAGCCCATCCTGCGCACGACGAAGTTCTTTTTTTGTGATCAGTACATAGGTTACTCCTTCAGGAGTTGAAACCTTGTAGAAGTGCCATCCCATTAACCCAAGTAATGGATTGAAGTGATAGCTATAACCGGTGCTAACCATTACGGCAAATATAACCAATGTTGGTAGCCATACCTGCCAGTTCAAAGATGTAAAACTGGCGGTAAATAACGGTAGCAGATACAGCAAGAGAAAGGTCATATTCTCCCGATCTGCTGCTTCCACAGTGGAGATCTGAAAGTTGCTACTTTCAAGATTATTACGGGCGTAGCGCAGCATCCAAATGCAGATAAATACCAACCCCAAAGAAGCTGCTACTGTGAGTAATGCAACATCCAAACGCCCATCGGTGTATGCCACCCAAGCATAGCTAATTCCCACGGGGGCGATAGCTGTGGCGGTCAGCAATAGCTTGGCGAACCAGCTAAGCATCGACAGCCACTCGACGTTTACCAGTCAACAACTGCTGCATCAGGGCTTTTTTCTCTTGTTTCAAGTGATCCAGCTGCTGTTGCAGGGTGGTGATTTCCTGATCGGCAGCGGAGAGAACGGCAGCGATTTTTTGTTGTTCTTCCCGAGAAGGAAGCGGCACTTTCAACGAGAAGAAGTCCGCTGGTTTAACATTCAACAAACCATGAGCACGTCCACCTTCATGAGCTACTTGGCTAAGTCCCTTGTTCATAAGGCCAGACTCGAAGTAATGCTCCCAGTAGTCACTATTAGCCTTGTTCGAATCAGATAGTTCAAAGCAGATATACAAGGTGGTCACAACGCCATCGTCATACCGATTCAGGCGTTTAATCGCCCCCATCGGATAGCCATTTGAATAGCTTTTGTTGTAAGCAAACTGGCCTTTTCTTAGCAAGAAGTACCCATCGAGCGTTTCGGAGGCTACTGTTTTCTTGAAAAAGTCCTCTTGTCGGATCAGGCCGTGAACGCCGGATATGGTCACTACGTTGGTACTTTGGCCATTATTTTTCTCTGTAACCCGGTCAAAAATCGAGGACAATTTGACCTCGCACCACTCCCCCTCAAACCTTTCTCCATTCTGATCCAGCAGGCGCTGTTTGCCGGTGAGCAGTTGTTGCATCAGAGCTTTTTTCTGCTGCTGGCTGTTGGCGAGCAGCTGTTCGGTGGTGGTGATGGCCTTGTCCCAAGTGGAGAGGATTTCCGCGATTTTCTTTTGTTCGGGAAGTGGGGGGGTAATCCCCCCGAAAATTAACAGCAGCCAAAAGTAGAATTTTCTCGTAATCTAAACGCAGGAGGTTCTGCATGAAAAAGTCACGTTATACCGACAGCCAGATTATGGCGATTTTGAAACAAGCTGA
>NZ_QKRA01000013.1 GCF_003362755.1 Marinomonas piezotolerans | reverse complement strand
TCCACATCCGATCACTTATAACGAAACGCACACCGGTTTGCTTGACGATCATAGAGGCGTTGAACCACCTGATCCCATCCCGAACTCAGAAGTGAAAAGCGCCATCGCCGATGGTAGTGTGGGAGATCCCATGTGAGAGTAGGTCGTCGTCAAGCTTTTAAATGAAAAGAACCCCGTCCTGCGAAGCAGGGCGGGGTTTTTTCGTTTAGAATCACGTCACCTATCTGTCCACTACAACGGACCCATGTGATGACACGATGCTCCGAATGAGCCAGTGGCAGACATCCGAAGGATGCCCAGAGGGGATGAAGCGAAGCTTCAGATCATTGTGGTCGTTGTCTCATAAAATTCAGAATTTGGGGTATCATCGGTCAGGGCTTTTTTGTGTCTGATGAAAACCCCTCCTATCGGCGCTCAGCACTTAGACCAAGGTTTAGCTCCACATGCAGGCACGAATAGTCGCTCAAACCTTGTTCTAAGTGCTTTGCTGGCGTGCTCGACGTCCAACACCTTTTACGCGCCATCTATCGGCGGCACCGATACGAGTGAGGTAGTAAAAGGAAAAGTATTGAATAGTTTATTGCTGCTGTATCGCGGCGTAATCTATGAGTTCGTTAAGCTTGTTGAGTCGATCGTGAGCTTCTTTATGATCATTTCCTATTAAAGACTGCTGTTTAAGGTCATGTTCTAACAATATTTTTTGTTGTTCTACTAGGCTCCAGTGTTTGAACTCTCTTGCTTGCTCCGCAATAAGTATTAGACCTTCTAAAAGTCTTAGCTGAACGGCGAGGTTATGTTTTGAGTGTTGACGAATTTGGTCGTATGCAGAGTTAGCCAGTCCTTTAAAAGAAACAGTTTTAAAAACGACTCTCGGTGTGTCGTTGCTATCGCACGTTATGCCTTCTGGAAAGCGTTTATGTGTCAGGTTACATAACGTTGCACTTAACTTATCAATACAGGCTATAGCGGAATAAGGGTCATTGATGCTAGGTGAAAGGGCTCTTAACGCAATTTCTACCAATTGTAATATGGCAAATTCTGGGTCTTGAATTGGGGTTCGTTTTGCCCCAAGAGTTAAACAACTGAGCACTTCGTTAATTTCCTCTTTGCTAAGCTTTGTGCCTGAGTGCTTTATAATCAACTTCTGCTCTGTTACGAAGTCACCAGGCATTATTAGGACTTCCATGCACAGATCGTTGTGTTTCATGAGTTGTGCAAGTCTTTGATAGTCGATGGCTTGTACATAGCCAGAGCACAGGCTTCGAATTTGGGGCGCATCTGTATCTATTTCGCTTAACACATCTTCATGAGAACAAAATGAAGACTCTTTGTCTTTATAACCTGCAAAGATGTTTTGAATGTCGCTGTGCAGAGATTCATACACCTTATCAATGATGTTGTCAGCCTGCAGATTAATAGCGGTATGGTGGATAAAATAGATGAGTAACAAAATTCCGTTCAGTGTTAGCAATATAGCCCCACCAAATGTGAGACCAGGCAAATGACCCGACACAACAAAATTGTCGGTTGCACCAGCGAGTACTAAGCAATAGATGAATATGGCTATAAACGTTCCTAGGACGGTCTGGGTGCTGGAATCATTCATAAAGTTACGAATGAGTCTGGGCCCAAATTGGGAAGAGGCGTTTGTCAGTGCGACCATAGTAATGGAAAACGTGATGCTTACGACGGTCATTACACTGCCTGCAATGGTGGTTAGTAATCCTCGGGTAATATCGCCATCAGCGTGATAAAGAAAGCGTAACCAAGTTACTCGTTCTAGGTTGTAGTGAGCATCTACCCACAGTAATAGACCACATAGACCTAATGTGGCAAAGATAATGAGACAAGGAACAAACCAAAAGCTGGTTCGAATAATATCGTAACTTTTGAGAAGTTTGTTGCTTCGAGTAACAGGCATAACCAGTAGCTTCCTTTGCTGCGTTGCTAAGTAATACCAACATTACACGAAACGCGCTAGAGAACTAAACTTACTACTTTAGATTTAAAGGGGAGATATGTTCAAAGGCCGACTGATCGGTTGAGTATAAGAATGGCTAAGAAGCGTTAATTGGAAAGGAAACGCTTAAGCAGTAGGTTGAAGTCTTGTCGCTCAGTTAAGGATTCGCTGGCTATTTGGGCCGGAGAGCTAGGCAATGAAAAGGCAAAATTTTCTGCCTCGGATTTTAATTCAACGATATACATCAGAAGTATCGAATTCGCATCAGCGAGATGGTAATTTTCTGAGTACCACTGTGACCAATTTATTAGATTGACTAACCAACTTGGCTCAGATGAAGGGAGCAGCAACTTCTGCAACTCTCGACAGGCGATCAGGCAGCGAACATTTGAGTCCAGCTTTAGACGTTTCTCCTCGCCCGCAAAAGTGTTTATAAGATGCTTGATTGACTGAATCAACTCTTCATGACGCTTATTCAAAAGCTGTTGGTTTATGGATATCTGCTGTAAATCTGTCATTTTGAAATGAGTCCATGCATCATTGATACCCACGTTATCGGATCAACTTTATAAGTTCTTGCTTGTCTTTATGTAATTCTATGTAACAAATTGAATTCTTATGTAATCGGTCAGACCATCATGAGTGGCTGGTAAGAGTGTTTAACGGCAAGTTAGTGCGACTTAGAATCAGGAGAATCATGTTAACACCAGAGCTTTTCATCAAGCGGGCTTTGCAAGCAGTGGCGGTGCAAAAAATTGAAGTCGTGCAGTCTTTATGGAGTGGTTATGGCGAGATTGCGCGATACCAAGTCAAACAAGCAGCATCTTCTATGAACGTTATCATGAAGACAATTCGTTGGCAGGAAATACCTTCCCATCCTAGAGGCTGGCAATCTAAGTTATCCCATCAACGTAAAGTACATTCATATCAAGTGGAAGCAAACTGGTATACGCGATGGGCAGATCAATGTGCTGAGCAAGTGCGAATGCCACGATTGCTAGACCATTTACAGCAAGATGACGTGATGTATCTCCTAATGGAAGATTTGGATGATAGCGGATTCTTTGTGCGGCATGATCAGCTTGCGTATGAACAGACTGTCGTGGTGCTCCATTGGTTAGCCAGTTTTCATAGTATTCATTTAATCCCACAGCCTAATACCGATTGGCCTGAGGGGTTGTGGAAAAATGGATCGTATTGGCATTTAGCGACCCGACCAGATGAATGGCAGGTGATGGCAGAAGGCGAGTTGAAACAGGCCGCTACAGATTTGGATAAAGCATTACGGCGATCTCCCTATCAAACCTTAATACATGGCGATGCGAAAGTGGCTAACTTTTGCTTCCATGGAAATGAGGACTTGGTTGCGGCTGTCGACTTTCAATATGTCGGAAAAGGCGTAGGTGTGCAGGATGTCGCCTATTTTTTAGGAAGCTGTCTGACAGAAGAGCAGCTTGAAATGCATTTAGAGTATTTATTGGATGTGTATTTTACCGAGCTCTCTCGTTGCCTGATTGCCATGGGAGAGTCATCTGATTTAGCTGAGTCTGTTACTCAAGATTGGTACCGTTTATTCCCTATCGCTTGGGCCGACTTTCAGCGCTTTTTAATGGGGTGGTGTCCCACTCATCACAAAAATACAGCATTTAGCCGTCGTATCACTGAGCGAGCATTGCAGCAGTTACAGAGCTAACGCTCACGCAATGCTCGATTTGTCTTATGGGTGGCTTCAGCGGTCAGTGGGTTTTCTGGCCAGGGGTGTTTTGGGTAGCGGCCGCGCATTTCTTTGCGTACCTCTGGGTATACTTCTTGCCAAAAGTAGGTGAGGTCTTGGGTGACCGCTAATGGCCTTTGAGCTGGCGATAGCAGCTCTATTTTGACTGGCACGCCCGCGATAGAAGGGCTTTGTGTTTCGCCAAACATTTCTTGCAACTTGACTCGTACTGTTGGCGTATCGTGTTGGTAATCAACGCTAATGTAGGAGCCAGAAGCAACACGTAATTTGGTGGGAAGGCGTTCTAGTTTTTGTTGCTGTTCCCAATTGAGTAGTGATTTCAATGGCTCTAATAATGACAGTTTTTCGAGTTGTGAGACACGAGTGATACCGATTAGGAAAGGTGCCAACCATTGCTCAAGAGATTCTGATAAATAGCTATCGGTTGTCGGGGGAATCTCAGCGTCTAAATGAGTTCGTGCGAAGTGAATTCGATGGCGTAAATTAAGGCTATCAGGTTGCCAGTTGAGAGAGGCTAATCCTTGTTTGCGAATGTAATCACAAGAGGCTTGTATCACCGCATCGTCAGGAAGTTGTTGAATCTTGTTTTGTTCAATACACAGCTTCGATAACCAAATTTCTTCTTCACCCACTAGGCCACCATTTGAGCGGTTCCATTCACATCGTTGCGACTTTTTAAGTTGGCTGTGAAGGCATGTTTTAATGGTTTCAAGTTCTATACCATGCGATAGGTAGACTTTATCCAGCTCTTGATCTGACGTGCCTCCCAGCTCCACAGTGATAATGAAATCATGATGTGCATTGTCATCGTGTCGAGGTAGCCAAGCCTGCCTACCATTACTCAGTTTAAAAATAACTTGCTCACCGATTACGCGTTGTCGCAAGGCAACTCGGTCGGGAAATGCTTTGGCGAGCATCCAGCCAATAGGGTCATGGGTTTGCAAATCATGGGTTGTACGCGTATCGACGATGGCTCGTTTAAGATTCGCTTTTGATCGTTTCCACTGCGCATTGAATGTGGAGTGAGACATTTGTTGGAGTGCGCTCAGGATGTCGCTGCTAGAATGCTGTCGTGACGGCGCGTCATACAGCATAGCGGCAAGACTGAGACCTTGCTCAAGACAATTAAGTTGGACGGCCTGATCGAGCAAACATGCTAACCGCGGTGGTAAAGGGTATCGGGAGACTCGTTGCCCGTCTTGCGATAGCTGCATCGTCTTGTCTGTGCGCAGAATGCCCAGCTGAACGAGTAAATCATCGGCTTGCTGCCAATGGGCACTTGGAGGAGGGGTGACCCAATCTAATTCGGCCGTGTCTTTGATTCCCCATTTGACAGATTCTAGAACTAATGAACTCAGGTCTTCCAAAAGGATCTGTGGCGACGATTGAGGACTGAGTCGTTGTTGCTGCTCTGGTGACCACCAGCGATAGCATACCCCTGATTCCACACGACCAGCACGGCCCATTCGCTGTATCGTTTCTGCCTGAGAAGCGCTGCGGGTATGCAGTCTGGTTGTGGCTGTTTTCGCATCAAATCGTGCTTCGCGGGCTAACCCAGAATCGACGACGATTCGAATTCCATTAATCGTCAAACTGGTTTGTGCAATGCTGGTGGCCAAAATAATTTTGCGCCATCCCTCTTTTGCGGGTGCGATCACATGTTCCTGCTCGGTAACGCTTAAATCACCGAATAGTCTTAGAAGCTCAGTTTGATCAGGCAGTTTGCCCTCTAGATATTGAGCGACTTGTCGAATTTCTCGTTGCCCGGGTAAGAATGCTAATAACGAACCTGCCTCTTCACTCAGAGCCCGAATGATCAGTTTTGAAACCTGTAGAGGAACATCTGGCTGCTTTAGGGCGAGATTGCTGTAGCGGATGTCAATTGGGTATTGGCGGCCTTCGCTTATGATGGGCTGACAGCCGAGTAACGTCTGCAAGCGGCTACTGTCTAGCGTGGCAGACATGATCAGGAGTTTTAACGGTATCTCATCACGGAACAGTACTCGAGCCTGTAAACACAGCGCTAAGGCGAAGTCAGAGTGCAGATTACGTTCATGGAATTCGTCAAAAATAATCAGCGCCACGTCATCTAAACTAGGATCATCCTGTAGCATACGAGTGAGGACGCCTTCGGTCACGACCAATAGCTGCGTCGACTGACTTTGTTTGCCGTCTTGGCGTATTTGATAACCAACACGCTGTCCTAATGGCTCACCAAGTTGATCGGCAAGCCGTTTCGCTGCGGATCTTGCTGCCAAGCGTCGTGGCTCTAGCATGATAATCTTACGTTTACCTAACCACTCTGCGTCGAGTAATGCCAGTGGCACGACGGTTGTTTTACCTGCACCAGGCGCTGCTTCAAGAATGGCTTCGTCATGCTCTGATAGCTGTCGTTTTAGTGCGTCTAATACTGAGTGGATGGGTAAGCGAGATGTCATACTAAAACCTTAAGTGTTGAGGCTGTATAATAGCGACTAATGTATAAGGTTTCAGCGTTTAACGTGTTTACCGTAGTGCGCGATCTGATAGGGTGGTTTATTGTTTGTTAATGGTTCATTAACAAATCCATGTTAATGCTTAATTAGCCGTTCTATCTGCATGGCAATATTATAAGAAAGGATACAAATCCCATGAGCGAGTTGGGCAAAAAAACCTTGCTGATCGTCGATGATGAGCCGGACATTCGTCATTTATTGACTGATGCATTAGCGCAAAAGGGTTACCAAGTACGTGATGCCAGTCAAGGCAGTGAAATGTGGCAAGTGTTGGCTGAGCAATCGGTAGACTTGGTGATTATGGATTTGTATTTGCAAGAAGAAGACGGTCTCCAATTGGCGCGCGAAGTAAGAGAGCGTTACGCTACTCCCATCATGATGCTAACAGGTAAAGGCGACGAGACGGACCGGATTCTTGGGCTTGAGTTAGCGGCTGATGATTACATGATGAAGCCATTTAACTTGCGCGAATTGACTGCACGAATTCACGCCTTGCTACGTCGAAGCGCCACGATATCACCACTGCAAACACTGAACAGTGATCATGAATGCCTGTATTTTGGTAAATGGATCTTAGACCTGACAGCGCGTCAATTGCGAGACCAGCAGGGAGAAGAAGTGATCTTGACCCTTGGGGAGTTTTCTCTGTTAGAAACGTTAGCAACCCGCCCTGACAGAGTGCTAAGTCGAGAGCAAATCATTGATTTAAGCCGTGGACTAGAGACGGAAGTCTTTGATCGTACCGTCGATGTTCTAATTTTGCGCTTGCGACGAAAGTTAGAGGCGAACCCCAAAGCGCCTGAATTCATCAAGACACAGCGCGGCCTGGGTTACTTATTCCAAGGGCCTGTGGCTAAGAGCTCTTAGACGATGCGAACCGTCAGCATTCGTCAAAAAGCCTCCCTTATCATATTGATTATCTGCGTGGTGGCGGCCTTTATGGTGGCCATTGGCTGGCAGTCCATGCGCGTTAGCGAAGCGTCTTTATCGGAATTCGAAGCACAAACGCTTCCTGAGATCAGTACTGCCCTGACGCTGGCACAGAGCGTGGCTCAATTAGCGGCTGCAGCGCCTTACACAGCGGGTTCCGCTCGCCCCTTTCAACTGCAGGTAGAATCCGAGCGGTTGAAGCGCCGTATTGATGAATTGCGCGGTGTTGCCGATAATCTCAATAGCGCTGACTTTCGAGGAGACATTGCCGAACGGTTAGACGGGTTTGAGGAAACTTTGACTGAGCTCGTCGGTTTAGTTCGAGAAGAGTTGTATATCCGAGAAGACAGTTTGGCGCAGCAATTCGCCATTCGCCAACTGCAGGATTCAGTGAATTCGGACAAGACGGTATCAGAACAGCAGTTACTCACATGGTTACTTCAGCTTATTGAAGAGCCTGGTGTGGTGGTGAATCGTATGGCAGAAGAGTTTGCGCTGACTCAATCGTCTTCTGATGTTGCTCGTATTGCGCAAGATCTCCTTACCGCGCAACAGCGCCTCAACGCCATTCAACAGAGAAAAAGCTATTTACTCATCTCACTGCGAGCAAAATCAGAACAATTGAGCTCGCAGGTCAGTGAATTCGTTGGCGCGTTACAACGACAAGTTTCCCGTCAACGCATTGAAGTAGCTCAAGTTGTCACAACAGGGCAGTTTTGGCTGGTCGGCATATCGCTTTTCTTAGTGTTGGGATTAACACATTTATATCGATCGAGTCGTCGTATGACGCGTGACCTCGAAGCTGTGACGCACGACATGGAAGAATTGTCGATGGGGCAGGTCGATTCTCGTAATCCTCAGGTAAAACGCAACGATGAAATCGGCACATTAGCGAATGCTTTTGAGGTGTTTCGTCGAGATGCGATTTATCGATTGCAGGTGTCAGCCGAGCTCACCGAGCAAAAGCGTTTACTTGAGACCATCTTTGACAACATGAACGATGGTCTGAGTGTGTTCTCTGAGGAAGGCTTGTTGATCGCGTGGAATAAAGGCTATGAAACCTTGTTTGAGCTGGAGTCTTGTCAGTTATACCGAGGCATGCCCATCAGTGAAGTTCAGAAGCTGATTACCCAGAGCTCTCATAAGAACTTGAATATGGAAAACCAGCAAGTTCAGATGGATGAAATAAACGCCTCACGTCATCAACGTAGTCAAAGTTTCGAACGTCATTTTGCCTCGGGTAAAGTGGTTGAATTTCGCTCAAAACCCATGCCTGAGGGGGGCTTTGTCACGCTGTACACAGATCTCACCGAGCGAAAAAGTGTCGAGAGCCAATTACGCCAAGCGCAAAAAATGGAAGTGCTGGGGCAGTTGACGGGCGGGGTCGCGCATGATTTCAATAATCTTCTGGCAGCCATCATGGGTAATCTACAGATGCTGTCTGATTCGTCTCCTAAGACGGAAGACCAACGCCGCTACATTGAGCGAGCCTTGGCCGTCGCTGAAAAAAGCAGCAGTTTAGTGCATCGATTGCTGGCATTTGGTCGGCGTCAGCAGTTGTTCCCTGAACCCACTCACATCGATGACTTAATCGAAGGGATGCTGGATCTAGTGGAATACAGTGTCGGCAATCATATCTCCGTTACAGTGGACCTAGATTGTCCAGAAGAGCAATGTTTGATAGATCCATCGCAGCTTGAAAATGCCTTGCTCAATCTGTCACTAAACAGTGCTGGGGCGATGACTCGTGGTGGAGTGCTGAGCTTTTCAACAAAAACCACTACCTTGCCGGATTCAGATGTGCCTGCGGTGCGCATTAAGGTTGAGGATACCGGGCATGGTATTTCCGACGAAATACTGGCGCGGATTTTTGAGCCATTCTTCACGACAAAACCAGTGGGGAAAGGCAGTGGCCTGGGTCTGAGTATGATTTACGGCTTTGTGAAACAAAGTGGTGGTGAAATCTGTGTAACGTCAGAAGAGGGGAAGTGGACCAAAGTATGTTTATTCTTGCCCACGATGGCGCAGCATACCCAAGCGCTAAAACCGTCCAAATTAGAAAGCCTACCTGTTCTGAGGCTACCGCAAGAGCCTTTAGTTTGGCTTGTTGAAGATGATGCCGAAGTTTGCACTGTGATCGAAGAGCAGTTGCAACGGCTGGGTTGCGTTGTACAAACCTTTAACAATGCAGAGCGCGTACTCGATGCATTGGAAAGCTCATTTCACCCTGATGTCATCATGAGCGATGTGAATTTAGCCGGTGAATTAAATGGAGTGGCCTTGATTCATCAATTGCAGAGTTTTGCACTCTGGCGCGGGCAAACTTTGCTGATGTCGGGTCTTCCAGTGCTTGAATTAACGCAACATTACGGCCTAAGAGGTGATGATCTCTTCCTACCAAAACCTTTTACAATCAGTGAGTTGGAGCGTGTGTTTCAATTTGATGAGTAGAATATTACAAAGATTACAAGCCGTGCTGTTTTCTTGAAATATTCCGTTAGTTTTCTTCCAGCATAGTGACTCCACGAAGCAGTGATAAAGAGCTGTTTCAACGGTATCAACCGACAATAAAAACAATACTGGAGTCAACACAATGAAATTTCACTACCGTAAACTCGCTTGTCTCGTGGCTGCTGGCGCTTTATCTACCGCTGCAATGGCTGAAACCCCCATCATCGGTTTGATTACGAAAACCAATACCAACCCGTTCTTCGTCAAAATGAAAGAAGGTGCGCAGCAAAAAGCGGAAGAGTTGGGCGTTGAGTTACGTACTTTCGCAGGTCGTTATGACGGCGACAACGAAACCCAAGTTCAAGCAGTGGAAAACCTGATTGCCTCAGGGGCCAAAGGTATTTTGATTACACCAAGTGACCCAGCAGGTATTGTCCCTACAATTGAGCGCGCGCGTGAAGCAGGCCTTCTTGTCATTGCTCTGGATACCCCTCTTTCCCCAGCCAATGCCGCTGATATGACGTTCGCTACTGATAACTTCAAAGCGGGTGAAATGATTGGTCAATGGGCTAAAGCCAAAATGGGCGACAAAGCTGATGATGCCAAAATTGCGTTGTTGGACCTAAATACCAGTGAAATTACGGTTGATGTATTGCGAGACCAAGGTTTCTTAAGCGGGTTCGGTATCGATCTTAATGATCCAAACGACATTGGTGACGAAAGCGATCCTCGAATTGTAGGTAACGATGTCACCCAAGGTTCTGAGGAAGGTGGACGTCGCGCAATGGAAAACCTTTTGCAAAAAGATCCCGATGTGAATTTAGTGTACACCATCAATGAACCTGCAGCAGCCGGGGCATACGAAGCGTTGAAGTCGTTTGGTATGGAAGATGGTGTCATGATCGTTTCTGTTGATGGCGGTTGCCCCGGCGTACGTAACGTGCGAGACGGCGTGATCGGCGCGACATCGATGCAGTTCCCGTTACGTATGGCTTCAGAAGGGGTGACTGCGATCGTCGAATTCGCGAAATCGGGCACCCGTCCTACCGCAACTGATGGGCTAGATTTTTATGACACAGGCGTTCAGCTCATTACTGATGACCCAGCTCCGGGAATTGATTACGTTAGCTCCGAAACGGGCTTAACGATGTGCTGGGGCTAACCTCCCTTTCTTGTTCATATTAAGGGGCTTTCCCTTAACACCGCTAACCATCTATCTCGGTTAGCGGTGCTCTTATTTACGTTTGGAGTATTCCTTATGAGTGCAGCTAATTCAAAACCGTCTGTGCATATTTCGGATCATGACAAGGTGGCGGATCAGGCTGGTAGTGGTAGCTATGTAGCGAATTTTGAGGCGAAAGAAAGCCCATTAGAGCGCTTTAAGAAGTTTCTTCATAAGTACCCGGTTGCCGCACCGACGATTGTATTGATCCTAGCGATTATTGGTTTTAGTGCCATCATCGGCGACCGCTTTTTGCACCCTTTTAACCTATCTTTGATTTTGCAGCAGGTCACCATTATCGGCGTCATCGGGATTGCGCAGACGTTGATTATCCTGACGGCCGGTATCGATCTCTCGGTTGGTGCGATTATGGTTCTCGCTTCAGTGGTCATGGGGCGCATGGCGATTGATCATGGCATTGAAGCATGGCTTGCTTTACTGATTGGTATAGGTGTCGGCGCGATTACAGGTCTGATTAATGGTTCGCTGATCACACGCTTTAAATTGCCACCTTTTATCGCGACCCTAGGCTCTTGGAACGTATTCTTTGCATTGAATCTTTGGTACTCGAAAAGCGAGACCATTCGTTCTCAAGAAATCGCAAATAATGCACCGTTACTACAGTGGCTGGGTGAGACCGTAACCTTCTTTGGCGCGCGCTTAACCTATGGCTCCTTGCTGATGCTGGCGCTCTTTGTATTGATTTGGTATGCCTTGAATTGGACTGCTTGGGGGCGTCACGTGTACGCCACAGGTGACGATCCGGCGGCTGCAAAATTAGCCGGTATCCGTACAGATCGAGTCTTGTTATCGGTTTATGTACTGGCGGGTATCGTCTGTGCCATTGGTGCTTGGGTACTAATCGGTCGTATTGGTTCAGTCAGTCCACAGGCTGGTTATACGACAAACCTAGACAGTATTACGGCGGTTGTGATTGGTGGGTGTAGCCTATTTGGTGGGCGAGGCTCTATCTTTGGTACCCTTATCGGAGCACTGGTCGTTGGGGTGTTTCGTAATGGCTTAGCGCTTGCGGGCGTTGATGTACTTTGGCAAGAATTTACCGTTGGTATCCTAATTATCGTGGCCGTTGGTGTCGATCAGTGGATCAGAAGGGGGAAAGCATAATGACAGCACATTACGATCAACAACCCATACTTCAGGCTCGTAGCATAGTGAAGCGCTATGGCAGCGTGACGGCGATTGACCACGCTGATTTGACTCTATACCCAGGCGAAATTTTAGCGGTCATTGGCGATAATGGTGCAGGTAAGTCGTCCCTTATTAAGGCGTTGTCTGGGGCATTGATTCCCGATGAAGGCGAGATTTTACTAGACGGTAAGCCTGTGCATTTTAATTCTCCAATGCAGGCGCGTGAGCTTGGTATCGAGACGGTTTATCAAAACTTAGCGGTATCACCAGCATTAAACATTGCTGACAATCTATTCTTGGGGCGTGAGTTGCGTAAGCCCGGCATTCTTGGGTCAGTATTTCGCATGCTGGATAAGCGCGCAATGGAAGAGCGTGCTCAAGCCAAGATGCAGGAATTAGGCTTGATGACCATTCAGAATATCTCTCAAGCGGTAGAGTCCCTATCAGGTGGTCAGCGCCAAGGTGTTGCTGTAGCTCGCTCAGCGTTGTTTGGTAGCAAAGTCGTGATCATGGATGAGCCAACCGCTGCATTAGGGGTGAAAGAGTCTCGACGAGTATTGAATTTAATCAAAGAGGTGCGTGATCGTGGCTTACCGATTATTTTGATCAGTCACAATATGCCACATGTATTTGAAGTGGCAGACCGCATTCACATCCATCGTTTAGGAAAATGTGCGGCAACGATCACCCCTGATTCGCACACTATGTCTGAAGCTGTGGCTATCATGACTGGGGCAATGGAAGTAAACTCTGATCCAGTAGCAGCGTAATATTACTGGGCGGATGAGTGAGGTAGACAAGAGAAAATTTATGGGAACCACAGCGCATAATATGGGGGATGTAAAGACGTGGCTGTCTAAGCCACGACGTTGGATGACCATCGCGATGGCAAGTACCTTGCTCTGTCTACCTTTCTCTGTCGCGTCAAATAGCCAGACAGATCAGCCGTTACGTTCCATTGGGATCAGCGTCGCAGACCTTGGTAACCCATTCTTTGTGGAGCTGGTTGAGTCGGCGACACATCGTGCACAAGAGTTGAATGATGCACCAGTTGAGGTGATTGTACGATCAGATGCTTACGACCTAGAGCGGCAAATCAGTCAGTTAAATGATTTTATTGATCGCAAAGTCAATCTGATTATTTTGACTGCGGCAGACGAGTATAAGATCGCGCCAACGGTTGCCAAAGCTCAACGGGCAGGGATCAAAGTCATTGCCGTAGATGTTAATGCGCAAGGCGCTGATGCCACCATTACGACGGATAATGTGCAGGCAGGCGTTGTGGCATGTGAACGGTTAGCTAAAGAAATAGGTTATCAGGGCCAGTTTGTGATTATAAACGGTGTTTTGGTGTCGTCCGTTTTGGAGCGTGTCGCAGGGTGTAAATCCGCCATTAATCGTTATCCAGACATTGTGTTGCGCAGTGACCGATTGAATGGCACTGGCAGTCAGGAGGGTGGCATGGAAGCGATGACGTATCTGATGGAAGCCTACGATCATATTGATGCGGTGTTTGCCATAAACGATCCGACCGCGTACGGTGCTATGTTGGCTGCAAATCAAGCAGGGCGGGATGAATTTGTATTGGCGTCGGTCGATGGCTCTGAATTTGCAGAGCAAGAGATCCAAAAGCCCAATATTTGGCTGGCAACAGCCGTGCAAAAACCTAGGGAAATGGCGCGCAAAGCGGTTGAAATAGGGATGGCGCTGTTAGCTGGCAAAGAGGTTGAGCAGCGCTTTATTTTGATTCCAGCAGAGTTAGCCGAGAAAAATCCTCTTCAAAATCACTAATTTTATGCGCCCTAGTTGGCGCATCCGCTTAAGCTCGGTAATCTTACACCTTACTCTCAAGGATGTTTTATGGCTACCGCAGACATTTTCCAACAAATTTTTAATACTGTTTTCCCACTGCTGATGATTGTCATGATCGGTTTTTTCTACGCTCGAGCCCGACCGACCGACATGACCATTGCAAACCGCATCAACATGAGTGTATTTATCCCAGCGCTCATTTTCTCGGTAATGGCATCAAAAGATTTTAATATTCAAGACTACAGTGAATTAATCTTAGCGGGTGCAGTGGTGATTATTGGATCAGGGATCGTCGCTTGGCCGATTGCACGATGGTTGGGGTATGAGTTCAAAACGTTTGTTCCGCCGATGATGTTTAACAATTCAGGCAATTTGGGCATTCCATTGATGGTGCTGGCGTTTGGGGAGTCCGCTCTGCCTATTGCCGTGGTTCTGTTTCTCACCGAGAACTTGCTACATTTTACCGTCGGGATGTACCTGCTGAATCCTAGAACCAACCTGACTAATTTGCTCAAGATGCCGATTATTATCGCCACGGCGCTGGGCGTCCTCTGGAGTTTACAGGGTTGGCAGGTGCCGCAAGCAATCGGTACGGGCGTCGATATGTTGGGTCAGATTTCGATTCCTCTAATGCTGTTCGCATTGGGGGTGCGCATGAAAGATGTCGACTTTGGGCAATGGCGGATTGGTGTTATCAGCGGCTTTTTATGCCCTTTAAGCGGCGTTGTGATGGCGTATCTATATTATTGGACAGTGGGGATTCGTGAAGAGTGGTTTGGGTATCTGCTGATTTTTGCCTGTTTACCCCCTGCGGTATTGAACTATATGCTGGCTGAAGTGCATCAGCAGGAGCCACAAAAGGTGGCAACTATCGTATTGTTAGGGAATTTAATGGCACTGTTGTGTATTCCCATTGTGCTGTATTTCGTTCTATAACTGTCACAAGAACTCTATTGTCGGAGAGCAATGGCTATGTTGCTGCAAATTGGCTTAGTACTGCTATTAATTGTTGGTTATTTCATTCTGCTTCGTATTGTATCGTCGACGATTCATATGATTGGGTTGCGTCGCGCGGTTCATGAGCTGCGTGTCAGCGTTGTGACGAAATTACTCCATCTTGGCTTAACCGCTATTTTTGTTTTGCTGCTCTGTGTGGTGTTGGGGGTAGGTTACGGCCAGTTGGCGGTTTTTTTCTCTTCGGTCTTTGCTGTTGTCGGTGTTGCCTTATTCGCTCAATGGTCAATACTCAGCAATATAACCGCCAGTTTGATTATCTTTTTTGGTTTTCCCTATCGCGTAGGTGATTGGGTTAAAGTGGTGGATAAGGATGAGGAAATCCTAGGCCAAATTCATGAAATTTCGACGTTCCATGTAATTATTACACGCCTCAGTGGCGATACGGTGACGTATCCCAATAACCTTATTTTGCAAAAGCCGGTGATCCGTTACCGCGATAGAATCGATGCGCAGCGTCATTCCGCCTTCTCAGAAAAACAGGATGTTCCTGAGAGTCTGGATAAAATTTGATCAAAAATTACTCAGCCTGACATGGGTGTGGCATAATAAAGACTCTTGCCTATTGTTTTTCAAACGCTCAGCGGGAGAGTCATATGAAATCCAACCCAGATGCACTGATATCAAAGCATCCTGGTCTTATACAAAGCGATGCGCTTAAGGTGAAGTCTCACGTTCAGCGCCCACAGGAAGATTGGGTACTTCACACGCTAATGATTGAAGGCTACGACGTGCCATTTCGCTTCAAACGCCAAGGTAAATATCGCACACTTCGTGGCGCTAGAGTGAACCTAACCTACTATCCAGGAGAAGAGACGGTGGCAGGAATGGCCGTTGAAGTGATGAAAGTGGTACGGGTTAAGCGCACCTAACGAATGGGTTAGAGCCGGTATGTCTGCGTGACTGAATACGACTACCATGACTTCAGCACCGTTCAAGGCAGATCGCTACGCCCATCCCGCCTCCAATGCATAACGTCGCCACCCCCTTTTTGGCTGATCGGCGCTGCATCTCGTGCAGCAGTGAGACAACAATGCGACAACCCGATCCTGCTAGAGGATGACCGAGGGCGATGGCGCCGCCGTTAACGTTGACGATCTCAGGGTCAATGCCAAGCTCTCTTAAGACGATGATAGATTGCCCCGCAAAGGCTTCGTTGATCTCCGCTAGTTCTATTTGACCTATGTTCCAGCCTGCTAAACGCAGCGCTTTTTGGGTAGCACCGATTGGCCCAAGTCCCATATCCATTGGCTCTAGTGCAAACGACGCATAAGAAGCAATGCGTACAATGGGGTCTAAGTTGGCCGCCAATAACGCCTGTTCACTCGCGACGAGAACGGCCGCAGCGCCGTCGTTTAGCCCGGATGCATTGCCTACTGTGATGGTGCCCGTTTCGCAAAAAGCTGGCTTAAGTCGCGCTAGTTTTTCTAATGAAGAGAGGTAAGGGTGCTCATCCTTACTGAAGTAAATATCGCCTTGCTTAGAAGGGAGTTTGATGGGAGTCAGTTCTGCATCAAAGCGATTGGATCGTATGGCATTATCGGCTTTTAATTGTGAATGGTGCGCGAAGCGATCCTGCTCTTCCCGTGATATTTGCCATCTGGCGATAAGATGTTCGACCGTGTCACCCATGTGAAGGTTATGAAACGCATCCCATAAGCCATCAATAATCATACTGTCTTGGATTTTGAGAGGGCGTTGTTTGGCTGCGATCTGATTGGACATGATCAATTGAGGGGCATTGCTCATAGAGTCTTGCCCGCCCGCAATAATCAGGTTCGCATCGCCTGCTTTAATTGCTTGAGCCGCTAGGTGAATAGATTTTTGCCCACCCCCACAGACCTTGTTCACTGTAAAGGCGCTAACATTAGGCGCAAGCCCTGCGAGTAATGCTGCTTGCCTTGCGGGATTCTGCCCCGCACCGCCAGTGAGCACTTGCCCAATAATAACCTCATCTATGTGCGTTGGATCTAGGTCTAACTCCTGCAACAGATGAGCGATAACTTGAGCGCCAATGTCCGCGGCGTTCAGATCAGCTAACCCTCCTGACAATTTTGCAATCGGTGACCGTTTCCCCGCAACAATGTAGACCTCGTTCATGACATCAACCTATGTAGCATTTTTGTTGTTCTATTGATTCGATATTCTAAGTATAACCAGAACGTTGATTTCTGAGTATACTTAGAATAGTCTTGATTATTAGATAAATACAAAAATAAAAACAAATTGTGCGAATTAGGCACACTGTTAAGAGGTAAGGCATGTGAATCAGTCACTGTGGTCACCGACGCAATCAATGAAAGACGATTGTGCTTTAACACGTTTTGCTCATCAGGTTGGTTTACCAAATCAGGATTATGATGCGTTGCATCGATGGTCAATCAGCGACCTATCCGGTTTTTGGTCCCAAGTGTGGGATTTCGCAGGGGTGATAGGCGAAAAAGGGAACGATACATTTATCCCTAACGCTGAACACTGGATGACAGAATCACAGTTCTTTCCTTCTGCGCGGTTAAATCTAGCGGAAAATTTACTCAAACAGACAGGCAGCGCGCCTTGCGTGATTGAAACCAATGAATCTGGCGATCGGCAGGTTTACAGTGCGGATGAGGTGCGTGCAGAAGTCGCACGCGTGGCTCAAGGTTTAAGGCAAGCGGGGGTTGAGCCAGGAGACCGTGTTGCGGTCGTGATGCCCAATAAATTCTCCTGTTTGGTGACGCATTTGGCGACCTTAGCGGTCGGTGGCGTATGGACCTCCTGCTCCCCAGATTTTGGGGTAGAGGCCATTATAGATCGGATTGGTCAAGTTACTCCCAAGCTCCTGTTCGTAGAACCTATTTTTCAATACGCTGGCAAACAGCATGACATCTCACAATCTGCACTCTTATTGGCACAACGCATAGAAAGTGTTGAGCAGTTAGTCATCGTCGGGCCCCACAGTTTAGAACCCCTAGATAAGGTCACGCACTGGTCTGATTTTGGCGATGAAGCAGACCTAGAGTTTACGCGCGTCGGCTTCGATGATCCGGCTTATATCTTATATACGTCGGGTACAACGGGCGTTCCAAAAGCGATTGTTCATCGCACTGGGGGAGTACTTCTGCAGCAATTAAAGGAGCATCTGCTGCATAATGATGTACGTAAGGGAGATCGGGTGCTGTGGTACACCAACACTGCTTGGATGATGTATCACTGGATTGTGGCTGCGCTAGGTTGTGATGCAGTACTGGTTCTATACGACGGCGCTCCCATTTTAAAGCAACACGCTGGATTGGATTGTTCACCCTTATGGCGAGTTGTCGAGCAAGAACAGCTCACTCATTTAGGTATCTCACCAAAGTATCTGGGGACGCTTGCTGAAGCCGAATTTGAACCCCAGCAACACCATGATTTGTCGTCATTACGTTGGCTCTTATCGGCCGGCAGCCCCGTTGCGCCAAACCAATATGACTGGATCTACTCAGCGATTTCAAAGCAGGTTGGTTTTTCGTCTATTTCGGGCGGTACCGAACTGATGGGCTGTTTCTTACTGGGGACGCCTTGGCATTCATTGCGAAAAGGGACCTTAACCGCCAAGGCTCTGGGGATGGCCGTCAATGTGCTGGATGATCGAGGCGCGCCCGTTATAGGGCGACAAGGCAATCTGGTATGTACCGAGCCTTTCCCGTCGATGCCACTTTCGTTTTGGGGTGAGGAAGGCTTCGCACGGTACAAGAAAACGTATTTCTCAGACCGGGATGAGATCTGGGTGCATGGCGACCACGCTCAGATGAACAGTGATGGCACCGCGGTTATCTACGGCCGCTCCGACAATACACTCAATCCCGGCGGGGTCCGAATCGGCACCGCTGATATCTATAATGCGTGTGACGGTATCAAAGAGATCGAAGATTGCGTTGTCTTTGGTCGTCCGATTGCGGGAGACGAAGAAATTGTCTTGTGTATTCAACTAAGAGAAGACGTGACTGCTCATGATGGACTGGCTCAGCGGATACGTAAAAGTATTCGAATGGCCTGTTCACCTCGGCATGTCCCCGCCGCGATCTATTTAGTTGACGATGTGCCGTACACCCTGAATGGTAAGCGTGTTGAAGGTGCCGCTCAGTCATCACTACTTGGCAAACCAGTGAACAACGTGGCTTCGCTACAAAACCCACAATGCCTTGAGCAATATCGAAACCTTGCTCAGGAGCGTGCGTTATGAGCCAGCCCAAAGCCGCAATTATTGGTGTAGGAGAACTCAAACCTTGTCGAGTGACCAACGGTGCGAGCACCTTAGGGATGCTGGCCCAAGCATCAGCGCTCGCGCTGAAAGATGCGGGCATCCATAAGTCGGACATCGATGGTTTACTGGTCGGCCCTCAGGTAGGCGAGACTCCCCAGCACGTACCTGCGACTGTGGCAGAATACCTTGGCTTACAACCAAACATGGCGAATGTCGTGGATCTAGGTGGCGCGTCTGGCCCAGGGATGATATGGCGTGCTGCTGCCGCGATTGAAGCTGGCATGTGTCATACCGTGCTCTGTGTGCTGGGAAATCATCGTAACCCTGAGGTTCCACGAAGCCCAAATCGCAATCCAATTCGTGAATTTGATGTCCCCTTTGGTGCCTCGGGTGCCAACACAACGTATGCGCAACTGAAGCAAGCCCATATGGCCGCTTTTCAGTCGAAGGACGAGGACTTTGCGCTGATTACGCAATGGGCGCGTCATAATGCGCAGTATCATCCCCATGCCATTTTCAACGGTAAGCCATGTGATGCGAGCGATGTTTTGCAATCACCCCTTATCGCAGAGCCTTTGCATTTGTACGAAATTGTCATGCCAGTCGCTGGGGCAGAAGCGGTCATCGTCACGTCGGTCGAGCGTGCCAAAGCGCTCAATAAACCCGCCGCTTATTTAATGGGAGCGGGGGAGAAAGTGACACATCGCGCATTATCTCAAGCGCCTGATCTAACGTCTGGCCCTCTAAAGCCTTCGATGGCCCAGGCGTTTAAGCAATCGAATACATCGGTTACAGATATGGATTTGCTGTCTTTGTATGACTGCTACTCGATTATGGTGGCGCTGACACTGGAAGACAGTGGTATTTGTCCACCCGGGAAATTTGGCGATTTCTTACGTCACAATACCTTTGGCTACGATGGTAGCTGTCCTATGAACACGCATGGCGGACAACTTGGCTTTGGGCAACCTGATTTAGCCGGGGGAATGACGCATGTGGTCGAGGCCGTTCATCAGCTCAGAGAGACTGCCTATGGCCGTCAGATCCGCTCCGCCCAGTATGCCCTTGTGACGGGAAACGGAGCCACCTTATCTGAAGCAGTCGCCTTGGTACTCGCCAGTGAAAAGGTGGCACTAGACAATCTAGGAGAAGGCCAATGAAATCGTTTGATTTTGCGCCGCTGAACGTACCCGGCCCGACTAAAATCCCGCTTACAGAGCCGTTTTGGCAAGCGGCCGCCAACGGTGAGCTGCATATGCAATACTGTGAATGTTGCCAGTCGTATGTGTTTTATCCGCGCGAAATATGCCCCTGTTGTTGGAGTGATCAGTTGACGTGGCGTCAAGTAACCGGCCAAGCGACGATCAAAACTTACACCACTATATGGAAGCCTGGTCAACCTGGCTGGTCGGCTGTGACACCTTATACCGTTGGCATTATTCAGTTAGATGAAGGCCCCAGTATGCTGGCACTTTTGTTGTTAGAGCCCGAGCAACTAGAGGTTGGGCGAGCGGTTTGCTTTAAGACCATCAATATCGGCGGACAACTGATGCCCGCTTTTACCATCCCTGAGGACAATCACCATGACAAATAACAAAAACGCTTGGACGAATACGATGCACGCTCAGCCCGCTGTGGGATATGTGGCGGAAATCAGTCGCACGACTTGTGCGGAGGACATAACGGCATTTACTCAAATGACAGGGGATCATAACCCCGTTCACTATGACAAAGCGCTAGCGGAAAAGACGCCTTTTGGCAAAATCATTGTTCAAGGAGGGGTCTCTTCTGGCATATTAAATGCGGTCGTTGCAGAACGTTTGCCCGGGCCTGGTACTGTGTTTTTAGGCGTCCAATGGAATTTCAAAAAAGCCGTTGGTGTTAATGAAACCATTACCGGGCGCGTAGAAGTGGTCAGCGTGCGCGACGATAAACCTATTTGCCAACTCAAGACCACGGTTATCGACAGTGCCGGAGACGTGTGTATTGAAGGCACTGCTACCACATATACCATGCCATTAAAGGATCTTTAATCATGTCAGACCAACCCGCAGGCCGATGGTCTGCCCTGATGGTCATCTGCCTAGGTGTTGTAGGTGTATTGGCGACTTGGTTCTCAGCGACGGCCATCGTCCCTGAGTTAATTAAGGTGTGGCACTTATCCAACAACGCTGCATCGTGGTTAACCAACGCGGTACAACTGGGCTTTGTCCTGGGTGCCTTGTCTGCGTCGTTGGTGAATTTGCCTGATATTATCCGCCTCAATCGACTCATGGCGCTGTCTGCCTTATTAGCTGCCATATCGAACAGTTTGCTACTGCTCAATCCCTCGCTAGAAGTCGCCATTTTGTTGCGTTTTCTAACCGGTATGTGTCTTGCTGGCGTCTACCCCGCCGCACTGAAACTGATGGCGACGTGGTTTACTAAGGGAAGAGGGTTAGCGTTGGGGTTTCTGATTGGGGCACTTACGATTGGCTCGTCTGCGCCTCATCTATTTCGTGCCGTCACGGACAATATTCAATGGCAATGGGTGGTTCTGGTGTCGTCATCGACATCACTGTTTGCGGCGGTTTTGTTTTCATGGAAGGTAAAAGAAGGCCCTTATGCATTTGGTAAGGCGTTGTTTGATCCGAAACAGTGTTTGAAGGTCTTCACGTCAAAGCCACTGTTCCTCGTCAATATGGGGTATTTTGGCCACATGTGGGAGCTCTACGCCATGTGGGCTTGGTTGTTGGCCTATGCCAACGCTGCGTCGCTGCATTTGGTGTCTTTCCCTTTTGGGTCACCCTCCATGTTTTGTTTTATCGTCGTGGCATCGGGCAGCGTTGGGTGTATTTTAGGTGGGATACTGTCTGACCGCTTTGGTCGCTGCTATACCACGATTGGGATGATGTTGGTTTCGGGCTGCTGTGCTTTGCTGATGGGTTTTGTCTTTGATGGCCCAGGTTGGTTGTTGGCGATTGTGGCCGTGATTTGGGGCATGAGCATTATCGGGGACAGTGCGCAGTTTTCTGCGGCGGTGACTGAGCTTGCTGATAAAGACTTTGTTGGTACAGCGTTGGCACTGCAATTAGGCATTGGGTTTGCTCTCACTGTGATTGCGATTTCAATATTGCCGCTGTTGGCAAATGCGCTAGGTGGGTGGCAATGGGTCTTTTTGATACTGGTTCCGGGGCCTGTCATAGGGTGTGTGGCAATGGCGCTTTTGCGCAAGTTGCCTGATGCAGAACGACTTGCGGCAGGGGCGAAGTAAATGTAATCCGTTTTAATAGAACGCATATTTTTACTGGGCCGTCACAAACAGGCATAATGCTACTCAACACAACATGTTATAGGGCATAAGATCGATGAATGGCGGTGCAGTGGAAATGGATAAGCGAAGCAGGGGGCGCCCTAAGAATGATGAGAACAATAGCCCTGCAGCAAAAGCGTTGCGCCAGATGGCTAAAGACAAAGCGTTTTTTGACCGCAAGTCCCACACGCCGCTGTGGGTGCAATTTAAAAATGCACTAGCAGATAAGATACATTGTCAGGTTTTACTGCCTGATATGCGCTTACCCTCCGAACAAACCATCTGCGAAATTTTTGGTGTGTCTCGCTCGGTCGTGCGTATGGCATTAGGTAGTCTGGCGACGGAAGGGCTCCTTTACAAGGTCGCAAGAACAGGTGTTTTTGTTGCTCAGCCTCGCATGGAAACCGACTTCCTAACCTCCAACATGTCAGTACATGCTGATTTAGAAGCGCGCGGCTACACGGTGACCTCAAAAACATTTGAGTTCAGTCGAGTGAAAGCGGATGACGCTGAGATACGTGTGTTCAACCTTCCAAAAGATGGCACTGTCGTCCGAATTGGGCGAATCTATTACTCCGATGGCGCACCCATTACCCATACCATTATTTCGTTGCCAGGTTATAAGGTTCCAGACTTTGAACACTTGGATATCGAAGATAAATCCATGTTCCAGCTTCTAAAAGACCGTTACGGCTTAGTGGCAAAGCGGGCGGAGCGTTGGTTCACCGCCGCGATGCCGTCGGTGGAAGTCTGTGAGCGACTTGCCCTGAGCAGTGATCAACCTGTGATCGCAATCGAATCCATTGCCTACGATACGAATGATATGCCGCTAGAATTTTATCGCGCTTATTACAATTCTGCGGTTGCACGAATTCACGTTGCGACCAGCAATGGAGATTCTGCTAGTAATTAATATGGGTGAATTTTAAAGCCTTTTGGCCCATTACCTTTCAGTGAACCTTTGTTTTTTGTTCAAAAAAACAAAGGTTTTTTTTGCGTTGATGACACGAAAAACACCTTCAAAAAGTACTTTTTTCTAGTAATAACCAAAAATAATTCAATTTCTGGTTATTACCAGATTGACATGGTCGAATTTCATACACTATAGTGATTTCTACAGGATGAGCAGACGCTTAGTTCTGACGAGTTGATAACAATAAATAAAAAAGAGATCGACATGAACTATCCCGATATTTTTGATTTATCAAAAAAAGTCGTCGTTATCACAGGTGCAGCCAGTGGTATTGGGCTTGAATCTGCCACGGCATTTGCCGCTTGCGGTGCCAATCTGGTGCTGATAGATCTCAATCAATCCTCGTTGGAATCGCTAAAAGAGACCCTTCTCAATCAATACCCCATCACCATCGCTACTTATGTCGTCGACGCAACGAATGAAGCGGCCGTCGTTGATTGTGCTCAGAATGCGATGAGCACTTTCGGACAGATTGATGTGTTAGTGAATTCTGCTGGAATCGCTTTGTTACATTCAGCGGCCGACATTTCTTCTGACGACTGGAATAAAGTGCTTGATGTGAACATCAACGGCACTTTCTGGGCTTGCCGAGCGTTTGCAGCGCAGATGATGAAACAAGGCGGTGGATCGATTATCAACTTGGGATCTATGTCGGGCAGCGTCATCAATCAACCCCAGTTTGCTTCAAGCTACATGGTTTCCAAAGCGGCCGTGCACCAGCTAACCAAAGCGCTGGCTGTTGAGTGGGCACAACAAGGCATCAGAGTAAATGCTTTGGCACCAGGGTACGTCGCGACTGATATGACATTGGAGATGCGCGCGCAACCTGATCTATTCAAAAAATGGCTAGAAATGACACCGTTAGGCCGACTTGGCTCACCTTCAGAAATCGCCGCGCTGATTCTATTTCTTGGATCTGATGCATCTACTTATTTAACAGGCTCCGTCGTTGCCATCGACGGTGGTTACACCTGTCTTTAGACGTGAGGGACACAATGAACAACTCAACAGAATCAACGGAAATTGATATTCGCCAAAGCATCATTGATGCCTGTATTTCAATGAATGCGTTGCACATTAACCAAGGCACATCGGGCAATATCTCGGTGCGCCACGGCGAGGGCATTCTTATAACACCGACATCCATGCCCTACAAAACGATGACACCTGAAGACATTGTTTGGATGGGGTTTGATGGGCAGATTGTGGGCAACAGAGCGCCGTCGTCGGAGTGGAATTTTCATATGGAAATTATGCGACGTAAGCCGGAAGTCAATGCCGTGGTGCATGCACACCCTACAGCGTGTACAACGCTATCCATTATGGAAAAGGAAATACCACCTATCCACTACATGGTTGCTGTTTGTGGTGGCCACAATATTCGTTGCGCACCCTATGCGACGTTTGGTGTTGGCCAATTATCGGAAAACGCATTGCAAGCTCTCGAAGGGCGTTCGGCTTGTTTGCTTGCGCATCACGGAATGATTGCTACAGCGGCTTCGTTAGATAAAGCCCTGTGGTTAGCAGTAGAAGTAGAAACACTCGCAAAACAATACTTGGGATGTTTGCCAATGGGCGAGCCGCCTTTGTTATCAGAAGAAGAGATTCAGAACGTCATCAATCGAATGTCAGGCTACGGCCACGCTGACTGATGATGCTGAAATTGACTGAGTCAGTCTTGGTACTGAACTGGTGTTTAATCACAACATAGGACTATCAAAATGCAATCGAATAAAAACAAAAACCGCACAATGATCACCGCTTCACTTTTGACCATCGCCATGGCAGCAAGCTCTTACAGCATCGCTGCGGATGATCTTCCTTTAGCCGGGAAAACGGTGGGCGTAACCGTAATCGGCACAGACCATGATTGGGATCTAAAGGCTTACCAAGGGCAAGTCGATGAGCTCAAAGCATTGGGTGCTGAAGTGATTGCGCTAGATGCCGGTCGTAACGACCAGACTCAAATCAGTCAGATTCAGACACTGATCGCACAAAGACCGGATGCCATTATTGAGCAATTAGGTAACTTGAAAGTGCTTAACCCATGGCTGAAACGCATCAAACAAGCTGGCATTCCTTTGTTTACCGTTGATACGGCGACCCCTCACGCCATCAATAATACGACCTCCAATAACTACAACATCGGTGCCGAGTTAGCACTGCAAATGGTGCAAGACATGGATGCGAAAGGTAAGGTCGTGATGTTTAACGGCTTTGCGTCCGTTCCAGTCTGTAAGATTCGTCTCGATCAAGTCCGTTATGTATTTGAATCGTACCCAGATATCGAAATCATCGACCCTGAATTACGTGATGTGATCCCTAACACCGTGCAGCAAGCGTATTCCGATATGACAGACATGCTCACGAAATATGGTCCAGATTCTGGTCTGAAATCCGTCGTTGCCTGCTGGGATGTGCCAATGATTGGTGCGACTCAAGCGATTGAGGCAGCGGGCCGTACTGATGTGAAAACCTATGGGGTAGATGGTAGCCCTGAATACGTGGAAATGGTTAAGGACCCTGATTCACAAGCCGGTGCTGTGGTGGTACAGCAAGCCTATGAAATTGGTAAACAAGCGGCTCAGAACGTCGCGACTTACTTAAATGGCGGAAAAGTACCTTCATTTACGATGGTGCCTGCGGTGTTGGTGAATAAAAACAGCGAGCTCTAATTCGAATCTTTTCGAAGCAGAGACTCTGTCCGATCAAACATGCCTGCTGTGATAAGCGGCATGTTTGATCACCTGTTTTTTTAGGGGGAAGTATGAATTCAGTCGCAGTAGAAATGCGAGACGTATCCAAGGTATTTGGACCAGTCAAAGCACTCAATCAAGCATCGTTGACTATTGAGTACGGGACGATTCATGGGGTTGTTGGTCAAAATGGTGCGGGTAAATCCACAATAATTAAAGTCTTGGCGGGGATTTATCGTCACGATGAGGGTTCTATCTTTGTCGAAGGCAAAGAGCTAAAAAGTATTACCCCGAAGATCATCGAGAAGTGCGGCATTCATTTCATTCACCAAGATCGTTTACTGGTTAGCACCGCAACGGTAGCCGAAGCTATTTTTTTGCGTAATGAACCAACCTTTGGACCATTTATTAATCACCGCAAGATGAATGCTCAAGCAACAGAGCTGTTGCAGCGATACTTTGATTTGGAGCTCGATCCAACAACACTGATAACCGACTTATCTACGGCACAGCAGAAAATCGTGCAGATTACGCGATCTCTCAGCCAGAACGCAAAAGTCCTCGTGCTAGATGAGCCGACCGCAGCGTTGGTTACGAAAGAAGTGGAAAGTCTATTTACAGTGTTACGCCGCCTCAAAGAGGAAGGCATCGCCATTGTATTCATTTCTCATTACATGTCAGAAATTGAGAGTATTTGTGACACGGTGACGGTATTGCGTAACGGTGAAAATGTCGGTCAAGTGTCACCAAAAGAAGTCGGCATCGAAAAGATCGTCACCATGATGACCAATCGAGACACTTCTGAGATGTACCCAAGACGTAATGTTGAAGTCGGTGCGCCCGTTTTGGAAGTGGACAATCTCAGCCTAGCCAGCCACTTCGACAGCGTATCTTTTCAAGTTGGCGCGGGTGAAGTGGTCGGTCTGGCGGGTTTGCTTGGATCGGGTGATAAGGAAGTACTGCAAAGCTTGTTTGGTCTGTTGCCACCAGACAGTGGGACAGTTTCTATCGATGGCACATCTCATAAATTCCGAAGCCCTGTCAATGCCGTAGAAAATGGTATTGCCATGATACCGGAAGATCGCCGTGCGCATGGTGTCGCCGTCAATCTCTCTATCGCTGAAAACATCACCTTAGCCTCGGTCGACAAAATCTCCAAGAGAGGGTTTGTAAACCGCCAAGAAGAAATTGAATCAGTTGACGCATTGATCGAAGAACTTGGGGTTAAAACGCCAAGTGGCGACATGCTGGTGCGAAACCTATCAGGTGGTAATCAACAGAAAGTGGTCGTTGCCAAATGGTTGTCATGTGATAGCCGAGTGTACTTATTGGATGAGCCGACTGTAGCCGTTGATGTGGGCTCTAAGATCGAAATCTATGGGCTGATTAACCGATTGGCGGCGGAGGGCAAAGGGATTGTGTTTGTCTCGTCTGATTTTGAAGAGTTAGCAGAGATGTGTGATCGAGTGCTGGTGATCTATAAGGGCGAAATTATCGGTGAGTATGAAGGCAGTAGCATCAATTCTGAGCAACTACTTGCTGCGGCTTCGGGTAAAAAAATAACGATAAATAGGAGTGCAGTATGAAGCTCCAACTGTTCAAATCCGACATGAATTCAAATGGTTATACCCTACAAAAAATGGCGATACGGCTCGGTGCATTCGCAGCATTTTTAGGGATCATGGTGTTCTTTGCTGTGACAGCGAGGGGCTTTACCACGAGTTACAACATACTCAATATCATTGAGCAATCGACGATTCTAGGCTTTTTAGCGTTCGGCATTACGGTGGTGTTTATCGGCACTGGGACCGATGTGCAAAAAGGCGGTATCGACCTTTCAATTGCTGCCAACGCGGGTCTCTGTGCGGCGGTCTATGCAGTTTTGTTAGAGCGTGGTTATGGTGATAGTTTGGCGATTCCAGCGGCCATTGCAACCGGTTTGTGTGTCGGCTTTCTCAATGGCTTTGCCGTGGTGACACTGCGCATTATGCCGTTATTGAGTACGCTCGCTGTCATGAATATCGCGGCGGGGTTAGAGCTGGCGGTGACACAAAACACCGTGATAGGTGCCGCGTCTCCTCTTCTGGATACGCTTGCGTTTGGTAAATTCCTTGGTATCAGCGCGCTGGCTTGGTGTCTCATCATTGGTGCCGCCCTGATGGTTGCTATTGTGCATTATAGCCCAGTGGGGTTACGGCTTTATTCGGTGGGTGGCAACGTCGAAGCCGCTAAATCCGTGGGCATCTATGCTGGGCGATATGTGTATGGCAGTTATCTCTTTTCAGGCTTTGCTGCGGGCGCTGCCTCAATCTTAATCGTTGCGCGGTTAAGTGCATCGACACCTGGCACTGGATTGTTGTTATTGCCTGTCTTGGCGGCAGCGCTCCTTGGTGCGGTCTTTTCACGGCGCTTTGTGCCGACCATCGGCGGTACGTTATTGGCGGTATTGTTTATCGGCGCATTGTCGAATGGCTTTCAGCTACTAGGTATCTCCTCTTATTGGGTAAGCGGCGTACAAGGCGCTCTGATTCTGGTGGTCGTGGCCGTTACTTCATTTGCAAAAAAATCATAGGGGAAAGGATATGACTGTTAATAATAAAACGCTTACCCCAAAAATGTCCCTCGAGTCGATGTCGCACAAAGCGGTTTATGTTGCCTTTATCGGTGTATTTATTCTGTTTTCGATGACGGCCGAAGGCTTTTTGAACTTCGATAACTTTTCCAATTTGATTGCGAATAAAGTGGTCCTACTGGCAATTGTCGCCTTGGGAATGACCATCGTTATCGCAGCAGGTGGGATTGATTTGTCTGTTGGCGTGTCGATCGACCTCGCTTCTATGGCGTTTATTATGATGATTGGCGCGGGACATAATGGTGTGTTTGCTGTCATCGTCGCTATTTTAGTCGCGGCTTGTGTCGGGCTAACCAATTCTCTGTTGATTAATAAGCTCAAGATCGATCCGTTCTTAGCGACACTTGGGGTGCTGTTTATCGGTAAGTCGGTACAGCAACTGGCGACGTCTGGTGGCGTACCGATTTATCTGACAAAAAGTGAATTCGCGGCACCGTTTGAAGCGATTACTCGTACGTCTTTGTTTGGCATTCCAACACCGTTTCTCGTGTTAGTGGCTTGCGTCATAGCCGTTTATCTTGCGTTACATCGCGGTAAATTTGGTCGTTATGTGAGTGCTCTAGGCGCGCAGCCTGGTGTGGCCAAATACTCAGGTATTCGAGTGCCATTTCAGCTCACCTTAGTGTTCGTCTCGTGCTCGGTTTTGTGTGGCATTTCTGGGGTGTTGTTATCTTCAACAGTGCGCTCCTATGTACCGCTTGCGGGAGACGCCTTTTTGCTGGATGCGATTGGCGCGACGTTTATCGGTACCGCCATTAGTAAAGAACGCAAACCTTCTGTGTTCGGTACCATTTTAGGTGTGTTGTTCTTGGCAATGTTGAGAAATGGTTTGCTGCTGCTTGGTCTGAACTTCTTCTGGCAGCAAGTTGGGATCGGGCTGCTTGTATTTATTGTATTAGGTTTGTCTTTTGGCCTTCGCAAACGTGCGGAATAAGGGGAATAAAATGCCAAGTTTTGATGTAAGTTCTGTCGGTTTTGCTGTGCTGGATGTCCTAGGCTATCCCGTGAGTCGTATTCCCGAAGGAGGGCGCGCGGACTTTATTGAACAGATACGGATGACCGTCGCAGGCACAGCCGCGGCCACCGCGGTGGACTGCGCCATTCTAGGTTTGAATACGCGTATGGTAAGCACTGTCGGCACGGATGAAATGGGCGATTTTTTAGTTAATAAAATGAATGCTTTCGGTCTTGATACGACGCTAGTAAGACGTGACGGCAGCGTCCAAACCTCTGCAACCATTTTACCTGTGCGACCCAATGGCGAGCGCCCTGCCTTACATGTACCGGGGACGGCCGCGACCTTTGATGTGGCGGATGAAGATATGGAGGCCGCGCTGGATGCTCGCATTATTCATATTGGCGGGACGGGCTTACTGCGCACATTCGACGGCGCCAAGACATTGCGTTTTATTCAAAAAGCGAAAGAGCTTGGGCGCATCACAACGTTTGACTTGATTCAAGCGACGCCAGAGACCACGGAGTTAGTGTTACCACTGCTACCGTATATTGACTACTTCATTCCTTCTATCGAGGAAGCATCTGCGATGGCTGGTTTGGAGTCTCCTGTTGAGGTGGCTCGTTGGTTCAAAGACAAAGGCGTCAAAAATGTCATCTTGACCATGGGGGGAGACGGAGTGTACGTCGACCCAGAACAAGGGCAGTCATTCTCATTAGCGGCACATGACATCGATGTCGTTGATACCACAGGATGCGGTGATAGCTTTTCTGCTGGCGTTATTGTCGGGCTGGTTAAAGGCTGGACGTTACAAGAAAGCGTTCGATTCGCCGGTGCGGTAGCGGCAAAAGTGGCGATGGGGCTTGGATCGGACGGCACATTAACATCGTTTGATGATACGTGGGCGGCCATGAGCGATTGGCCTTTGAAAGCTATGTCTGCAACGAATTAGCGCGGCTGAGTCTGCCAAATTCGCAAACTATTTAAAACAAGAATAAGAGGTTCGCAATGTCTGATTTAACAAACAAGGTTGTTTTGGTGACAGGTGCCAGCCGTGGTATCGGTCGAGCGCTCGCAGAAGGCTTGGCTGAGCATGGCGCGGATGTGGTGATTTGTGATTTACCACGTGAAGAACAAGGGTTAAACGAAGCAAAGTCTGCCATCGAAAAGCTTGGTCGCAAATGCTGGGTGTTTGGCGCAGACATAACTGATAAGAGTGCCGTCGAAAACATGGTGGCGCAAGCGACAGAGCAGGCCGGACAGATTGATGTATTAGTAAATAATGCAGGCATTCTTAAACCGTCATTATTGGAAGACCTTAGTGAGGGGGATTGGGATGCGCACTTTGCGGTGAATGGTAAAGGCTTATTGTTTGTCACCAATGCGGTGCTACCGCAAATGCGCCAGCGCAAAAATGGGCGCATCATCAACATCGCCTCGATTGCTGCCCGTCAAGGTGTGCCAACACAAGGGCATTATGCGGCAACCAAAGCAACGGCGGTGACCTTAACACGTGTCTATGCCCAAGAAACGGGTATGGATGGCATCACCGTCAATGCCATTTGCCCCGGCATCATTTTAACGGAAATGGGCAAAAACAATCTTGGGTCTGAAGAAGCCATCAATCATTGGAAAGAGGTGGCGGCGCTGAAACGTCTGGGTGAGCCGAGTGACATTGTTGGGCCTGCGGTGTTTTTTGCCTCGGATTTAAGCGCATTTGTGACAGGGCAAGCACTGAACGTATGTGGTGGGATTTACTTTCACTAAGGAGGCTATGATGGAATCGGTAGCAATTATTGGTGGAGGGCCAAGTGGGATCGCGGCGGCTCGGTATTTGAAGTCACAAGGCTTTGCCCCAGTGATTTATGAAAGCCACAGTGACGTCGGAGGGCAATGGGCATGCAATAACCCAAATTCAGGCGTGTGGCCCCAAATGCGTACGAATACAGCGAGAATGGTAACGCGCTTTTCCGATCTTGATCATAAAGATGGCATCGCACTGTTCCCGAAAAATACGGAGATTCAGCAATACTTAAAAGACTATTTGAGCACGTTTGAGCTAGACAGTGTATTGCAGACTCAGACACGTCTCACATCGTTATCACGGGTGGAGGGCGTTTGGCATCTTGAGCTTGATCATGATGGTGAGGTGCAACACAAAACCTTCGATAAAGTGGTGATTGCAACAGGCGCTTACAACACGCCTGACATCCCGAAGATTGAGGGCTTAGCAGAGTTTTCTGGTGACTGTGGTGTGATTCATGCCTTTAATTATGACGACCCAGAACGCTACCGCGGCAAAAAAGTGCTCGTCGCTGGGGGGAATATTTCGTCATTAGAAATCGCGTCAGACTTGGCTATGCTCGGCACAGAAAGTGTGACAACCACGATGCGCCGCCAGCGATATGTGATGCCTAAATTGATCACAGGTACGCCAACAGAATGTTATGCCTTCACTCGGAGTGCCGCGCTTTGGCAAGAGCAGGCAACGCCAGAGGAATGGGCGGCGGAGACACGAGAATTTATTCTGAAATATTCAGGTAACCCTGCTTGGTATGGGGCTCCAGAACCTGACGAAGATGTGCTTGTTGCGGGAACGACGGGCAGTCAGCATTTTTTGCATCTGATCGCAGAAAATAGAATTACCTGTAAACCTTGGATCGAAAAAGTAGAGGGCCGAGTTGTCCACTTTACCGATGGTAGCCAAGCGGACTTTGACGGCATTATCTTTGGCACAGGGTATACCTTGAATTTGCCATTTTTGAGTGACGAGTTACGGCAACAACTAGACGTAACCAACAAACACATTACCTTAGCAAATCATACCTTTCACCCAGATGTACCGAACCTAGCCTTCATGGGATTGTGGGGACAAATCGGCCCTTACTTGCCTGTGCTGGAACAACAAGCGCGTTATCTCGCTTACAGTTGGAGCGGCTTGATACCTCTAGATGAAGACACACTTAGAACCGCCTGCAATGACAGTGTGAACCTGAAAGGTAAGGATCTCTACCAACATATGCAGACGATCAAATTTGCGCGATTGAATGGTTCAGACCCAGAAGGGAAAGTGCCAGAAGATGTCGCGACACTGATTCATCATCATCCGGTGACGGCGCTGACGTTCAAATTGGTTGGCCCTGATGCGATTCCCGATGCTTATGAGCAACTACAGCAAGAGTCGATGCGTTTCGGCTTGAAACCCACGTCTTTGCGTTAGAAGGAAACAACGATGAACAATATCGATAAATTTTACATCAATGGCCAATGGGTGACGCCCCACGGTACGGCAAAGCATCCACTCATTAACCCCGCAGATGAAAGCTTTCTTTATGATATCCCAATGGGCAATGAGCAAGATGTGAACGATGCCGTTCAAGCTGCCCGCCAAGCGTTTGACGCGTGGCAATTGACCAGTAAAGAAGAGCGGCTGACGCTGTTGCGTCGGCTATTAGAGCTTTATAACGAGCGTTACGACGAGATTGCTCAACTGATGACCAAAGAAATGGGAACCGTTTTATCGTTCTCAAAAGACGCTCAGGCGTGGGTAGGGCGGGCTCACTTGGAAGCGGCGATTGATGCGCTGGATGAGCTTGAAATGGACACGATGCAGGGCAACACGCAGATATCCTACGAGGCCATTGGTGTGTGCGGTTTGATCACACCATGGAATTGGCCCATGAACCAACTCGTGGTGAAAGTCGCTCCAGCTTTGGCCGCAGGCTGCACTGTGGTGGCAAAGCCATCTGAGTACTCACCGCTCTCTTCGCTGTTGTTTGCTGAGTTGATCGAACAGGCAGGCTTTCCGGCAGGCGTTTATAACCATGTTACGGGCTATGGTGAGGTGGCAGGGGAAGCACTTTCTGCCCACCCTGACGTGGACATGATTTCGATTACGGGATCGACTCGCGCGGGGATTGCGGTGGCCAAAACGGCAGCGGAAACGGTCAAACGCGTTGCTCAAGAGTTAGGCGGCAAATCTGCGAATATCGTAACGCCTGAAGCCGATCTAAAAACTGCGATCTTTGAGGGGGTTGGAGCGTGTTTTGTAAACTGCGGTCAGGCGTGTCGTTCACCCGGACGTTTACTGGTCCCAGCCGACAAAATGGAACAAGCGAAGCTATACGCCAAAGAAGCCGCAGAAGCACATACCGTCGGTCACCCTGAACAAGCGGTGAGTCTTGGTCCTGTAGTGAATCAACTGCAATTTACGCGTATCCAATCTCTGATTCAGTCTGGTATTGAAGAAGGTGCAACCCTAGTGAGTGGCGGGCTTGGTCGCCCTGAGGGGCTGGAGTCTGGGTTCTACATTAAGCCCACCGTGTTTGCTGATGTAACACCAGGCATGACGATTGAACGTGAAGAAATCTTCGGGCCAGTCATTACGCTCATTCCATATCAAGATATCGATGAGGCGATACGAATTGCCAACGATACTGTGTACGGTCTGTCTGGCTATGTGCAGTGTCCAGATTTAGATAAGGCACGCTATATTGCGCGGCGTCTGCGTGTTGGGTCGATCTGGATTAACAATGCTGCTTGGGATGCCAGAGCCCCGTTTGGTGGCTACAAACAATCAGGCAATGGTCGTGAGCACGGTAAATGGGGGCTGCATGACTATCTTGAAATAAAGTCCACCGCGGGTTGGTCCTAAGCTCTACAGTGTTTGATATGACTCCACTCTAGCTGCGTATACTCCCAGCGGGTTTGCCCACCTATAAGGTGGGCTTTTTTGTCTAATGTATCGACAATCCAGCGTTGAGATCAGTGTCTTCTTACGGGTTACTTTTTTTGTAGCTCTGACAGCACCGCTTTGATTTCTTTCAGCTCTTGCTGTAGCTCACTCAGCGACGGCTCTTTTTTCTCCCTAGCCGCTTGGTGCTCCTCTTCCATAACATTGACCACAATCCCGATGACCATGTTGAGAAACGCAAACGCGGTAAAGAAGATGAAGGACATGTAGAAAATCCAGCTAAAGGGATAAACTTCCATCGTTTCGTATTGGATATCTGTCCAATCTTCAAATGTCATGACCCTAAAGAGGGTCAGCATCGAAATGGCGATGTCCCCCCAAAGAAATGAGTTGATGTCGCTGAATAGGAAACTGCCGATCGCCGCATAGATGTAGAAGATGATAAACATCAACAGCACGACATAGCCTAATTGTGGCAAGGCTTTGATTAACGAATTGATCAGTACTCTCAGTTCTGGGACAACCGAAACCATCCTTAACACACGGAATACCCGAACCAGACGGGCCAGCAGCGCCATTTCTGAGTCTTCAATTGGAATAAGACTGACGACAACGACCAGCGTATCGAAAATATTCCATCCTTTTCTAAAGAAGTTTCGTTTGTCTTCATCTGCAACAAAGCGAACCGTCAGCTCGAATAGGAAAAAGATAGTGATGAAGGCATCCAAGATGGATGTGAGTGATATCGCCGTTTCCGGTAACTCAAAAGTCTTCGCCCCAATCTCAAGAGCCGAGATGATGATGACTGAGACAACCAGCAGTTCAAAGATCTTATTGTTCTTCAGGTTATTAAGTTTGGATTTTATGGAGTCGTACATGTTGGGTTTGCCAGCTATAGGAATCAGAAAGATGTCTTTGATAAAGGAAGATGATGTTTAGTTCAATGCTTTATTTCTGAAAATTGCGGGTAAGGGCTGCTTTGCAAGACATGCAGCGGGGTACCTGTAGGGCTGGCGAAACGAATTCAGCTCGCGCAAGAGAGGATAGAAGAAAGCCTTGATCTAGGAAACTGCAGTGTTCTATCTAGTTATTAATATCATAAGTGATTGGAAGTCTTGGATAACTTGATGTTTAGTTTTTATATGTAATGCCATCTTTTTAGTATTTTCTGATTTTATATCTGAACTGGGTTGACAGAATATTTATTTTTAAGGATTATTGAAAATTAAATGAAGACGGATTCTTCAACCCCTACTTTACCTATATATGTGAAAAAGGATTTTTCAATGCTACTTGGAAGTGGCCATATGGGAGAAGTCTTTGCAATAAACGAGGATGTCGTTGCAAAGCTTTTTGTCATAATATTCCCCAAAATATCGTCCAGTATGAATTGGACATAACGAAATGTGCTAAATCATCCCCTGTAAACGTAGTGAATGTGGGGGAATGTATTTGAGTATGAAGGCTGCTTAGTGCTTATTTTCAACATGCTTATGGCGTATCTGCATTAGATGCTGGCTTCAAGCAGTCTTGGAAGTTTTTTATGCAAGGGTGTTTGCTAATACACAGGGTATTTCATACGAATAAAATAACTTATGGATGCGATCAGAAAGAAGAGCTAGCCACCAAAACAAAATCCGTCGATATATTTAGTGAAAGAGAAAAAGGTTTTTTCTTGAGAGACTTTCAGGATTAGAGGATAGTTTTTATTTATGTCATGGGAATTTTTATTTTAATAATATTATAAAAGATGGTGATGACTGAGTAGTTATTGATTGGTGTGGCACAATGTGTGGTAGCCCCATTGCAGATGCAGTTCATCTAGCAATGTTGTTAAAGTTAGGAGAGCTCCCTCGTTATGCTTCTCTGGGTACACGAGTATGTGCAGCAGTGTTCAGAAAGTTATTTAGCCAACTTTATTTACATTATTACTTTAAAGGACAAAAGGAAAAGCTATTGGAATATAAGGAATGGCAATTTCCTCTTTCTGTCGTATGCTTGGTTTTAAATAATGCGCTTGAACTCAATAAGTTTAAAAATACAATCGAAAAAGAATTAAAAAAACAAGGATAGAGCGATATGGAAACGGATATTTTTACATCCCCACTTCCCTGTGTTGAAAACATTAATAACCTAAATTTTTGGCGAAGTATGGGAATCGCCTCCATGCTCTTTAGCTGCCATAATAATTACTCTAGTTCTGTATTGGGTGATTGTTTTGAGCATATTAAACATGCATTAGAGCAAAAAAAGGCAGTTATCCTATTTAACAATGAGAATCGTCCTGTTGCTCTAGCGACGTATCGTACTTACGGTGATGTTCAAGAGTCCGGATCATTATTATCTAGTGAAGCAAAGCATGGTGATGTGGTATTTGATTATATTATTTCACCATTTTCTTCTCCGCTGAATATCTATCGTTTTCTTAAGGGTTATCTTGAAAGTCATGCTGGCCGTGAATTTTCAAACGCTTATTTACTTGATCACTCAACAGGTAATCTTCGCCATATTTGGTAGCGGTGTATTGGATAAGATGGAACGTAAATAATGAAAATGGATTTTGAAACCTCACTCGGCATGTGTATGTGGTTGATGTCCCAGTCGGACTACCATCGTAACTGGGATATGGCTACCTTTGATGCTGAAATTACAGCCGCCATCCTAAACTCGCAGTATCGAATCTACTTTGATGAACAAAATAACCCTATTGGCTTAGCCACTTGGGCATGGATTAGCGATGAATGTCGGCATCATTTGATCGAAGAGCAAGGTGCATTGGAATTTGACGATTGGAAGAGTGGCGAGCACTTACTATTTAATGACTATATTGCCCCTTGGGGGCATGCGAAAGCCATCTTAAAAGACTTGCGTATCAATGTGTTCCCAGATGAAACAGCGTTTAGTTTAGGGCGCAACTCAGATGGCAGCATTCGAAAGATTTATACTTGGAAAGGCATCAATATCAAGCAACGGGTAATCACTCTACCTGATACAGTATTACAGATTTAAAGATTAAAGGGGAGCAGCAACTCCCCTCAATCCACGGAATGTTCATGGTGAGCATTCCGTATTCCAAAACGTGAACGAAACACATAAAGGAGATTTTATTATGTCACGTATTTATAAAAAAACAAATTTCGCTGGTTCTGACTCGCTAACGGGTGTTGCCTTTGGTGGCGGTGGCGGTGGCGGTGGCGGTGGTGGCAGCCGCCGCAGCCGCCGCAGTCAAGCTCGTGGCAGTAAAATAGCTAATGCAGCTAGAAAGGTTTCGAAAAAAAGCAGTCAGGGCGAGAGTGGTATTACCCTTTCTCTTTCAATACCAAAAAATAGAGATAAGGTTATAAATGCCACTGATAAACTTAAAGATGTGCATGATTTAACGAAAAACATTCAATCCGAATATAAAAATGGGAAAAAAAATTCATTTGTTGGTGCAGCTGCAAAGTCTATTTTAAAGGCTGCTGATAATATGGTTATTTCCAAAGGTGCTGCTACTGCGGGAACTATGATGTCTGGAGGGAATGTTATCGTGGGGGCTGGAGCTAGTTCACTCGCTAGTTCAGCTTATGACGGCTCTTCCGCAGATAAAGATTTTGACGAAACAGTAGATAAGGCGGTTGACTATATAGATAAAGGGGGGCTAACAAAAGATATTAACACAGCAATTAAAACAGGAGAAGGTATGATCATGAGTGATTTTTATCGTACATATTAAAAAATAGAACATAGAATTTAGCACCTATTTTTAGGTGCTAATTTTTGGAGGTGATATGAAACATTTTTTATTGGTTTTTATGCTTTGTTATAATTATGCTTGCTTTGCAGATCAAGTTATAGGGATTGACGGGTTTTATTGGACTATTCCCAGCTATAAATATGAATGGGAAGTTAATGAACCAACAAAAACAAATACTTATATAAGATACGATAATAATTTTAATCATATTGATATTGCAATAAGCGAATTTGAGTCTTCTTTTTCGAAAAAAAAAGAGAATATAATGAATGTTGTTCTGACATCAATGAAAAAATCATCACCAAATGAATATTATTTTATCATAGAAGATTTTGATGAAATCTCTATATTTTCTGGATTTGAGGCGAATAAATTTTCTGTTTATGGGTATCAGAGTCTAGAAAAAGGTGATAGAAAGTTGAAATCTAAGTTAGACGTTTATTATTATTTTGAAGGGATGAAAAATAATAATGTGATGATCGCTTTCTTGTCAACATATGATATAGAGGAAGGTGACAGAGTTAATTTGGATTTTATTGATAAGGTAAATAGAGCTGAACTATTTTAATATTTTTTAATGTATTTTGATTTTTCTATGATTATTCCAGTGAAATTGAAAGAGAACTGTTTGAATCAACTTAACCAGATCTCATGTGAAGTTGATTCGAGCTCTCTTTTGGGGTTGTCTCTTAGTACTAAGATATCTGATAGGCATATTGCAATTTCTATTGTTATTAATGCACTTAAGCAATGTGATGATGTCCATTTTTATCTCGATGATTTAGATAAGTTGTTGGAGCTTGATCTTTCATCCTCTTTGAAAATCATGGTTGTATCGAGTGATGGCGATTCATTTCTGTTGAGGAGGGAGCAAGGTGATCAATATTCATTAACTGAGTATTTTAATGTAAATGAGGAGATTTTTCGACATCAAGCCTCTTTAGCTGAGCTTATCAAAGAGTTCGATTTAGTTGATCAAGCTTTTTATATTCAGTCAGCTGTTAAACCAAAAAATATGTTCGGCAATGAAACGATGGATACTAATACAGTGGCTGTAAATTATACGTTTAAGCACTTTTTTGCCCATAACCCCACTATTCTAAGTATTATTGGCGCAGCAGTTTTTATGGCTTTATTAGGCGTAGCAACACCATTAGGCTTTCAAACCTTTGCCGATAAAATTTTACCTTATTCAGCCACAGGCTCTTTATATGTGGTGGTGGTTTTATTATTACTGGCTGCGGTCGCTTCCAGTGTGTTTCAGTGCTATCACGATTTCCAAGAAAATGTGTTGTTCGCGAAATATCAAAATGGCTTAGGGAAAGAAGTGTTTCGTCGTTTATTGGCGATGGAGGTGCCGTATTTTGATCGTAATAAGGTTGGGGATCTAACCAAACTGGTGGATCAAGTAGAAGAAGCCTCAAACTTTTTGGTACGTCAGGCGTTGTCATCGGTGGTGTCGGTGATTTCGCTGATCGTCGTTTTACCTGTGTTGTTTATGTATAGCGCTCAGTTGACGGGGATTGTTTTAGGCATAGGTATATTGATGGCCGCCACTGTTGCAGTGGCGTTAAAGCCAATTCGTAAGCGAGTGATGCAGGCTTATGGGTACGATGCAGGGTTTCAATCCACTCTGATTGAGACTCTAAAAGGCATGAAAACCATTAAGTCATTAGCCAATGAGTCATATTTTCGAAACCGAGCTAATATTGCCTTAGAGACCAATTTGTATGGCAGCTTTAATGTGGCGCGTCTTTCCAATGTAGTGCGAGCGTTGGTGTCGTTTCAAAGTCAGTTAATTACCATTGTGGTGATTTTCTTTGGCGCTCAGGCAGTGTTTGCTAATCAGCTGACCATCGGCCAGTTGATCGCGTTTAATATGCTCGCAGGTAATGTGGTGAATCCATTGGTGTCGCTGGTGATGACCGCCAGTGGTTGGGAAAACTTTAAACTGGCTAACCAAAAACTGAATGAACTAGTGCCCCCAACGGCGCCCGTGATGCAGCTGGATGCGAAAGATGTGGATCTAAATGGCGATATTGAATTTGAGAATGTTTGGTTTCGCTATCCCAGTGAAGACACATCTTTGGAAGATGATGGGTATGTGCTTAAGGGCGTTAGTTTTACGGTAAAAAAAGGTGAAGTCCTTGGAGTAGTTGGCAGCAGTGGCTCAGGCAAATCGACTTTAGCTAGCTTACTAATGGGCTTTTATCGTCCTAGCAAAGGCAAAATTAAGATTAATGGTTATGACATCGGTCTATTGCCAGAAAATGTGTTGCGTTCCCACATCTCCTCTGTTCAACAGACCAGCTTTTTGTTTAACACGTCGGTGATGGAAAATGTCCATTTAGGTCGTTTAAACTCTGATTTGGAAGATATACAAGAGGCGTTAAAAGGCTCGGGGGCGGACAGCTTTGTCGATGACATGCCACAAAAATTTCTCACTCAGTTATCAGAGGATGGTGGCAATTTATCTGGAGGACAGCGGCAGCGAATTGCTATCGCCCGTGCTTTGGTGCGTCATTCGGATATCTTGTTGTTTGATGAGGCTACCAGCGCCTTGGATAACCAAACGGAAGAGAAGATAAAGGATACCATTTATCAGGCTTGTCAGGATAAAACTGGGCTGATCATTGCTCATCGTCTGAATACCTTATCGTACTGTGATCGATTGGTGGTGATGAACCAAGGCGAGGTGGAGGCCATTGGCAGTCACCCTGAGCTGCTAGCGGGTGAGAATAGCTACCGCACTATGTGGGCTTCGTTGTCTCGCGATGACAATGATAAAGTTACTCCGTTGCTTTTGAATCAAGATGCCATCATGGAAGAAGGGCAAGACAGTGCAATACAGTTTTAAAGAGATTCACGCGCTGAATATTTTAAGTGACGACCCTATGTACAGTAGGCACTTTAATACACCCTCTGATCTCAAGATCATGGTGTGTATTATTTTTATCTGCTTTACGCTGGCTATTCTCGGGGCCACTTTCTTCAAAGTGGATAAGATTGTGCCAGCCCAAGGCGTATTGGATACCCAAGCTGAGATATTTGAAGTGCGCAATACGGAACCTGGGTTCATCTCTCGCGTGTTGGTACAAGAGGGATCTCAGGTGCAACAAGGCGATCTATTAGTTCAGTTTGACTCAGAGCAGATTGATCTGAAAATAGACCAAGCCAAGCAGCAGCTCGAAAACTTAGCTCGAAATATATGGACCCGTTTTTATCAGATTAATGACCTTCTGGACGCTCATACACGTCAAGAGCTGGTTGTTGGGCTAGCGCAAATCGATAATCCGATTGCGCGTCTGGGTTATCAGTCTTATCTTTCCAGACCCTTCTTAGATACGATAGCGGTAAACCAGCAGGCGCGTGCTAGCTTGAGCCAACAAGTGGCTTCTGCTCGTAACCAATATGCCAATTTACAAGCAAGAGAAGCGTTACAACAGACGGAGCTGGAACGTATTCAAGAGTTATATCAAACGCAAATAGAAAGCAAAGCAACCCTTGATCAGGCGCAAGCGAACTTACTATCACTACAATCTCAGCTAGAGTCGGTGAATGAGACTATCGTATCGCTGCAATCAGAGAGCGAACGTTTAGAAAAAGAACAGGCGCAAACGGAAAGTGCTTATATTTTAGAGCGCCTAGTCGGGCTTCATGACCAGTTAGATGATTACCATACCACTTTCTTCCAATTGGAGAGCTTAGAACGCTCGAAGCATGATTTAGGGATTACTTCTCCGATCAATGGCACGGTTGATGCCATGCTGATTCAGGGGGATAAGGAACGTATTCCTGAAGCCACTACCTTATTGTCGATTCGCCCGTCTTATACAGAAAATGAGTTAGAGATTGATATTGAGATCCCTGCGAATTATGCCATCTGGGTGGAGCCCGGTATGACTTTTCGTGCCAGTTCATTGGGGAATAATCCAGATGATCATGGCTATGTGATGGGAGAGATCACCTTTATTGCGTCTTCGTCGCAAAAAAGTGATCAGTCAAGTGGTCGTGTGTACCGTATGACGGGCAAAATTACAGAAATTACTGCGCTTAGGGCTGATTCAAGAGATGCTCTACTAAGACCTGGTAGCGTCTTAAGTGTCGAAATACGGGCCGGTGAGCGCCGTTTAATCAACTATATTTTCGACCCGTTTACCAAGTATCTGCGTACCGCGTTGAGTGAGCCATCATGAGAAAATATTTATTAAATGGCTTATTACTGAGTGGTGTTGCTCTATTGCCGAGTGTATCGAATGCACAGGCTTTATCACTGACGCAGTTTTTAGCACTACAACAGCAGCAAAACTACCAGCTATGGCAACTAGAAGTTCAGCAAAAAGCTCAGCGTCTCGCTCTAGAAGTAGGGGAAGAGTATTGGAAGCCTTCGGTTACGGCTGTGTCCAATATACAAAACAGTCATACCAATAGCTTAGGAACATCATTGGATTATGAGCAATGGCAAGCAGGGCTTGAAGCCAGTTGGACCTCTGATGTTGGAACGAACTTATCGCTCTCCACAAGCGTATTGGAAGGTGAGGGACTCGGCAGTGATAGCTTAGCGAAGCGTCAAAGTGGCCGAGATACGAGTTTGACGCTTAGTCAGCCACTGCTAAAAAATAATACGCCTTATTTCCAGCAATTGGATAAACGCCTTGCGCAAAACGCTTGGCAGCAATTCGAAACGCAAAGAGATCTGTCTAATCTGAGTGTGCAGCGCGATAGTTTACAAGCGTTTATTGAGTTTCAAGTAGCCTATGAAAACTGGAAGGTTCAAGCGGATCTATTGCAAAGTATGCAACACACAGCTCGGATTACTGAGCAGATGATGCAAGCTGAGAAGGCCACGCCTTATGAAGTGGAAAAAGCACTGGCAGAAGTGCAGCAACAGCAAGTTGAAGTGGACAGTGCCAAGGTGGAAATCGCTTTGCAGGAACGGGCTGCACTGGCAACTCTAAGGTTGAGCGATACCTTAGAGTTGCAACCTTTCGCTTCATTGAGCCAACTATTAGAGCCGTTGCAAGCGCAAATGTTACAGATAGATAATGAACGGATGTCGCATCATCCAGAGCTAAAACAGGCTGAGCTTTCTTATGATACTGCCATATACCAACAGCAACAGCAGGAGCAGGACTTAGTCCCTGAACTGGATCTATTTTATCGGCATCAAAAGCAGCACTTCGCCACATCTCCTGATGTGGAAAATAACACCTATGGTATTCGTTTTTCCTATGAGCTAACGAATAAAAGTACCCATCAGACAATTGAAGCATTACGTGCGACGGCCGATGTTGCGAATCTGGAAAAAGCCCAAGTAAAGAAACAGCTAAGGCTTTCCTACTATTCTCTTAGCCAGCGTGCTAGTTACCTGAATGAGCAGGTCGCGGTGCTGGCTCATCAGGTAGACCTAGCGAAGAAAGGACTTGAGCAACAGCGCTCACGTTACAAAGTCGGTCGGGCTAATTTTTATTCGCTTGAAAATGTGCAGCAGGATGTATTGGACAAACAGCTAGAATGGCTATCCGCCCTGAAATCATTGGCGGTGTCACTCAGTCAATTAAGCTATTACGCCCAGTCCGATATTGGGCAAATATTCGCGAGTAATAAATAAAATAGGCTTTTAATATAACAAGGAGTTATACGTAATGAACATGCACAAGGAAGCGTGCTTAGCAGAAGAGCGCGTGGTCAACGTCAATCCTGTGATGCAGCCTAAACTAAGGGAGTTTGCACAAACCTTAATTGATGGCTTTGAAAACCCAGAACAGCTATCTGGAAGCTGTAAATTTGAATTCGAAGACGAGGGCAATACTCATACACTTTTTGTCCAGTTTAATTCATCGGGTTTATTTTTATCTGAGGAAGTGGAAGGCGGCTATGAGGCGCAGGTTAACATGCCATTATCCGTGGCTGAGCGCATTGTCGAGGACGTCGAAGCAGTAGACTACCGTGACCCAGATATCATTGGCCATATGGATATGACGGGGAATTTGAACATTGTCAATCATATAGCCAAGGCTTTGGTAAAGCCCTCAGCTATGACTCAGCATACCTTTCAAGATGCAACAGAGAACTATCGGGAAGCGTATGCTGCGGATGGCATTCTCTATTTGGATCGTCCCAGTGAAATGGAGATTCTTGAGGCGATAGAGAAAAAGCAGCCATTTGTTATTCGCAATGCACCTGTCGACGTGCCTCATTCTGAGTGGAGCCTCACCAAGCTGAAGGAAAAATACGGGGACGTTTTGTTGCGTGTTAAATCTGCAACACAACAAGAAACCGTTGCCGAGTTTGTTGATCAATTATTATCGAACGATCAACAGGATGCCGCTGAAATCATCGAAGGGCATACTAAAGTTTATACGGAAGGGTGTTCGCTGCCATGGCAAATGATCGAAGACTTTTTGCCTCAGTATTTCACGACCCATGATTATACACCACCGCAAATCTGGCTGGGCTCTGTGCCAGTAAATGTGCCCGCTAGCAGCTTGCATCGTGATCCACTGGATGGCTTTTTATACCAGATCATGGGGCGCAAGAAAGTGATTCTTTATTCACCAGATCAAGCTGCCAGTCTTTATCCTATGAAGGCATACAATAACTACCAACCCTGTTGGGTAAAGCCAGAAGTGCCCAATTACGAGCACTTTCCTATGTTTAAGCAGGCTAAGCGGCTCGAAGCGATTTTGCATCCGGGAGAAATTCTTGTGCAGCCTGCTGGCTGGTTCCACGCTGTGTATTGTTTGGACTCCCCGACTTTCTCGGTGAGTTATTTTCTCAATTTCCCTGTGGGTGTACACAATCAAGCTGCTAACTAAGAGGAGAGTGCTTTATGCTTGAATCTTGGTGTTTGGCACCGCTAGCGCTGCAAAACAATCTAACTGACTTCCCTCAGAAGCGAGCACAACTAGAGCAACTGGCTGATGAATTTTGTGCGCACAAAGACAAACCATTGGTTTGGCGGCTGAAACACTATGAAATGCTGGATCAGCACTTTGATGCGTTAGAGAGTGCTGTGACGCTTAAGTTAATCGAGTCAAACAATGATCCATATTTTGTTTGTCTAAAAGAAGCTGTAGCGCCGCTGGCAGAGACGTTAGCGGAAAAAACCAATGGCTTTATTGAAGAAGCCCTAGCGCTGTTAACGGAAGCCTCTAAGCCTGCATGGCTGCTTGCCTTGTTAAACGACGGTGAAGCGCCCATCACCGCAGCAGACGCAACGGGCTTAGCGAATGGGCTAAGCCTTGATGTGCTCTCTAAACAGCACAAACAAGCCAAGTGCCTAGAAGAAAGCTCACCTATGGTGCTTACTCAGCGTTTATCTGCATTCGATAATAAAGAGATAGTTAGGCAGTTAAGTGATGGAATGTGCTTTGCTGTCGCACGAGACTATTTTAATAATCTAATATCACAGACAAAGATGGATAAACCTATTTCTCTTAAGCAACTTAGAGAGATTGAGCGGACGCCATGGAGCATGCTGCACTTTTCGCTAGTAGAAGGGATCGCTATTGTTAGCCAAGCATTTGCTTCGCTTGATGAGCAATATGGGCAAAAAGTACGTCAAGCGTACACAGACGGGCGTATTCGTTTGCTTAAACCAGGCGAGCCTTCAATGTGTATGGATACCCCAGCGGGCTCCTATATCCAGCTAAATTACGTAAATGACCTGGAGTCCCTTATCTTACTCGCCCATGAATGTGGGCATTTGGTACATCAAGAAATCGTGCGCGAACGCTATATACTAAGACAAGATATTTCCCCCTTGCTATCGGAGACTATTGCGCTGTATTTCGAACACCATGTGGCCTGTTACTGGCTTGAAAAGCATGGCTTGCAGGAAGTACTTGCAACGTGGCAAAAGCGCCAAGAGATAGAGTGGTATCACCGTCATCGGCTCCTAGCTTTGTTCGAGTATAAGCTTTACAGCCTAAAAGAAATCAATACAACAGCGGTTTCTTTATTGTGGCGAGAGCTAAACCAAGAATTTTATTCTCAATCGGTAGCGTTTGATCGACTGTTTTTAAAAAGTTGGCGAGAGCTGGCTCATATTGTAAATAGCCCGTTTTATTACTTAATATATCCAGAAGCCTTTTCTAGAATCGGTAAAGATGACATCGCAGATGCAGTGTGTGCTCTTCGTTAGAATGCCTGAGAACGACGGCTTATGCTCTGCGCTATCTTTTGCGTCTTAATGCGCCACCGAAGGTGTTGAGCATGAGTCCTGTGAGTACGATCAGGATGCCGATCCATTGTTGGTAGCTTACTTGCTCGCCAAGTAACAGTGCGGAAGAGGTGAGTCCGACGACGGGGACGCCCAATGATAGCGGTGCCACGGTTCCAGCGCTGTAACGCGACATCAGGTGGCTCCACAGGCCGTAGCCCGCCAACGTTGCGATCACAGACAGGTAGACAAGTGTTGCGACGACCTTTAGGTTTATGTTGACGATATCCGCCCACATGACATCTATGCCATCAATAAAATAGGCGCAGATGAAAAAGGGCAGTGGGGTGATCCAACAGCTCCACACAATCAGGCTGAGGTTGGCTTCATAGCCTTTTTGAATAATGGCTTTCGTCGTAATGTTACCCAAAGCCCAGCTTGATGCAGCGGCGAGCGTCAGAGCAAAGCCGAGTGCGGTCATCGTAGTATCTTCTCCCCCAGCACCAATAACCGCTAAGCCTGCGGAAGCAATGCCGATGGCGAGTATTTGATAAGGGCGAACGTACTCTTTTAACAGCAGCACGGAGAAAATTAAGGTGAAGATGGCTTGGGATTGAAGCACGAGAGAGGCAAGCCCTGCTGGCATGCCGAATGTCATGGCACTGAAAAGGAGTGCAAATTGCCCAAAGTTTAGCGAGAGTGCGTAGATAACCCACCATTTGAATGGTGTTTTCGGGCGAGCAAAGAAAAACGACCCGACAAATGCGAGCACTAAGAAGCGCATGCCCCCTAGCATCATTGGGCTCATTTCATCTAAGCCCCAACGGATGACGACAAAGTTGAACCCCCAAGCAAAAATGATAGCGATGCCGAGTAATAAATCTTTTGGGGTCACAGTGCGTCCTTAGAGCGTTGGATTATATAGCAATACTCTAACGGTATAGAGGCGCTTGAATAAAGGAATAACCGAGGAGCTTAACCTCCAGCATGCGTGGCGTTTACAAGACAGTCAATGGTGCCATCTTGTACCTTAATTTCGATGGCGTCACCCTTTGCAACGTCGTCTTTAGATCGGATGACTTGCTCGCCATGTCGGGCGATGGCATAGCCCCGCGACAACGTATTGAGTGGGCTGACTAAGTGAAGCTTTTCAGCGAGGCTGGCAAAGCGGTCTTGTTTGCGAGCGAGTGTATTCGTTAGCGCTTGGCCCAGTCGTTGTTCTAAGGCGGCTATGCGGTCTTGGTGGGCGACAATCGCTTTTTGAGGCGTAGCAGCAATAAGCCGTTGCAAAGCATGGCTTTGGCGCACTTTACGTTGCTCTAAATGATTTGCGAGCGCTTTTTGTAGACCTTTTTGAGCTTGCGCTAAACGCTGTTGTTGTTGCTCGATGCGCTCTTTAGGGTGGCGAATTCGACGTACTAAAAAATCCAAGCGTTGTTGATGCTGCTGTAATGTTTGCTCAAACCGACGGGTGAATAGCTGCTCGAAATGTGCAATTTTTTGCTGTAGATCGCGTACATCTGGGCTGAGTAATTCGGCAGCGGCAGTCGGCGTTGCCGCTCGTACATCGGCGACAAAATCGCAAATAGTGAAGTCCACTTCATGGCCAACAGCGGAGACGATAGGCGTCTTCGCTTGGAAAATGGCGCGCGCGAGGGATTCGTCGTTGAAACTCCATAGATCTTCCAATGAACCACCGCCACGACCGACAATAATGGCATCAAAGTGGCCGCTTGAATCGGCGCGTTCCAGTTGGCGTTGGATGTTACTGGCGGCACCATGGCCTTGGACAAGGGTTGGTAAAACCGTTAATTCAGTCAGAGGAAAACGGCGGCGGAATGCAATGACCATATCGCGCACAGCAGCACCTTGAGCAGAGGTAATGATGGCGACACGCTCGGGCCGAGTGGGAAGGGGCTTTTTGTGGGCTGGATCGAACAGGCCTTCCATTTGTAATTGATGTTTTAGGCGTTCATAGGCTGCTTGCAGGGCGCCTTCTCCTGCCGCTTCCATGCCTTCGACCACAAGCTGGCAATCACCGCGCGCGCCATAAAAGGTGACTCGTGCTCGTAAGCGTACGAGGTCGCCATCTTTGGGTTTGAATCGCACCGCGACATTTTTGCCTTTGAACATGGCGCAACGGATTTGTGCTCGGTCGTCTTTCAGGGAGAAATACCAATGCCCTGAGCCAGGTTTTGCAATATTTGAGATCTCTCCTTCCACCATAATCCACGGTAAACTGGCTTCCAGTAATTGCTGAATTTGCCGGTTTAATTCTGAGACGCTGAATGTGGGTTCCGAACTGTGCAAAGTTGTAAATTTTTTCATCAATGTCTCGTGGTTTTGATTTACCGATTCATAATGTTGGAGTAGAATTACTTGCCATCTTGAAACCCAGTTGGCATTGGAAATTCCCTATTATGTTACGAATTGCGCAACAAGCTTTAACGTTTGACGACGTATTGCTTATCCCCGGCTATTCTGAAGTTCTTCCGAAGGACGTGAGCCTAAAAACTCGCCTGACTAAGGATATCGAACTGAATCTCCCTCTTGTTTCTTCTGCCATGGATACGGTGACAGAACACCGCATGGCGATTGCTCTTGCACAAGAAGGCGGTATTGGCATTATCCACAAAAACTTGACGATTGAGCAACAGGCAGCTGAAGTTCGTCGAGTGAAAAAATTCGAAAGCGGCATCGTTAAAGATCCGGTGACGATTCATTCAAGTGCGACGGTTCGCGAGCTAATGGATCTAACGGCTGCCAACAACATCTCAGGCGTACCAGTTGTAGAAGGTAAAGACCTAGTTGGTATCGTTACCAGCCGTGATGTTCGCTTCATCAAAGACTTTGATAAAACGGTCGCAGACATCATGACGCCAAAAGAGCGTTTGGTGACGGTTCTTGAAGGCGCTTCAAGCGGCTCGATCCGTAAACTGTTGCACGAACACCGCATTGAAAAAGTATTGGTTGTTAACGACAACTTTGAATTGCGCGGCATGGTGACAGTAACGGATATCAATAAAGCTCAAACTTATCCTCATGCTTGTAAAGACGAAAACGGCAGCCTGCGCGTTGGTGCAGCCGTTGGTACAGGCGCTGACACTGGTGATCGCGTTAAAGCGCTAGCGGAAGCGGGCGTTGACGTGATTGTGGTTGATACCGCTCACGGCCATTCAAAAGGCGTGATCGATCGCGTGCGTTGGGTGAAAGAAAACTTCCCTCAAGTACAAGTGATCGGTGGCAACATTGCGACAGCGGAAGCTGCGATTGCGCTAGCGGATGCAGGCGCTGACGGTGTGAAAGTCGGTATCGGCCCAGGCTCGATCTGTACCACTCGTATCATTGCGGGAGTAGGTGTGCCGCAAATCAGCGCGGTTGCCAATGTGGCAGCGGTGATGAACGAGCGCAACATTCCAGTTATCGCTGATGGTGGCGTGCGTTTCTCTGGTGACATCGCTAAAGCCATTGCGGCTGGCGCAAGCGTCATCATGGTCGGTGGCCTATTAGCAGGTACGGACGAAGCACCAGGTGAAGTAGTCTTATTCCAAGGTCGCTCATTCAAAGCCTACCGCGGCATGGGCTCTCTTGGCGCGATGTCTCAATCACAAGGCTCTTCTGACCGTTACTTCCAAGACGCAAGCAGTGGTGTTGAGAAGCTTGTACCGGAAGGTATTGAAGGTCGCGTACCTTCTAAAGGTCCGATGGCTGCCGTGGTACATCAATTGATGGGCGGCGTGCGTTCTTCAATGGGTTATACTGGCTCAGCAGACATTGAGACAATGCGTACTAAGACGCAATTCTCTCAAATCACGGGTGCGGGCATGCGCGAGAGCCATGTTCATGACGTGACCATCACGAAAGAGGCTCCTAACTACCAAGCCGGTGGTTAAGCCTGATTGATGAAAAACCAAGATGGGGCGTATCGCGCCCCATCTTCTTTTTTTTTTATATGGCTCTTACAGTGTAGGGGCGAAGGACTAGCTAATAATGTCGCAAGATATCCACGCTCATAAAATTCTTATTCTTGATTTTGGTTCACAGTACACGCAGCTGATTGCTCGTCGCGTACGTGAAATTGGTGTTTTCTGTGAAGTTCGTGCGTTTGATATGGACGACCAAGAGATCATCGACTTTGCTCCGAAAGGCATCATTCTAGCAGGTGGCCCTGAGTCAGTTGCAGAAGAAGGTTCGCCTCGTGCCCCTGAAGCAGTTTTCACACTTGGTGTACCTGTATTAGGTATTTGTTACGGCATGCAGACCATGGCCGAGCAAATGGGCGGTAAAGTCCAAGGATCGGAAGTTCGTGAGTTTGGTTACGCGCAAATTCGCACCCACGGCAGCTATTCTCTGTTAGAAAACATCGAAGATCATGTTGCTAACAATGGTGTGGCTTTGCTTGATGTGTGGATGAGCCACGGTGACAAAGTGGTTGATATGCCTGAAGGCTTTGCCTTAATGGCTTCAACTGAAAGCTGTCCAATTGCTGCTATGGCGAACGAAGCGAAAAAATTCTACGGTCTTCAGTTCCACCCAGAAGTGACCCATACGCTGCAAGGTGGCCGTATCCTTTCGCGCTTTGTCGTGGACATTTGTAACTGTGAAACCCTTTGGACGCCTGCGAACATCGCGCAAGATGCAATCGAGCGTATGCAAGCACAGGTTGGCAATAAAAAAGTATTGCTTGCCTTGTCTGGCGGTGTGGATTCATCGGTTGTCGCCGCGTTGCTACACAAAGCGATCGGCACCCAGCTAACGTGTGTGTTCGTAGACAACGGCCTACTTCGTCTTCACGAAGGCGACCAAGTCATGGCGATGTTCAAAGAGAACATGGGTGTTAACGTGATCCGCGTTGACGCTGAGGACTTGTTCCTTGGTAAATTGAGCGGCGTATCCGACCCAGAAGCGAAACGTAAAGTGATCGGCAATACCTTCATCGAAGTCTTTGATGAAGAAGCGGCGACTCTAAAAGAAGTGGAATTCTTAGCGCAAGGTACAATCTACCCAGACGTGATCGAATCCGCTGCCGGTAAAACAGGTGGTGCGCACGTGATCAAATCGCACCACAACGTTGGCGGCCTACCAGAAGACATGAAGATGCAACTGGTCGAGCCACTGCGTGAGCTATTCAAAGACGAAGTGCGTAAGCTAGGTCTTGAATTAGGCCTACCATACGACATGGTCTACCGTCACCCATTCCCAGGGCCAGGCCTTGGTGTGCGTATTTTGGGTGAAGTGAAGAAAGAATACGCCGACATCCTACGTCGTGCCGACGCTATCTTCATTGAAGAGCTTCGCAACGCAGGCTGGTACGAAAAAACAAGCCAAGCGTTCGCGGTATTCCTACCAGTGAAATCTGTGGGTGTGGTAGGCGACGGCCGCCGTTACGAATACGTGGTCGCACTTCGCGCTGTTGAAACCATCGACTTCATGACTGCGCGCTGGGCACACCTACCGTACGAGCTGCTAGAGAAAGTGTCTGGTCGTATCATCAACGAAATCGAACACATCTCCCGCGTGACCTACGACGTATCGTCTAAGCCACCAGCAACCATCGAGTGGGAATAATTCAGCGTTAGGTAACACCTTGCACTGAACTGCAATAAGCACGCCCAAGCCCGCTATCTAGCGGGCTTTTTTGTGTCTAATCCCTACAGTCGATGCGTTGGTCTTTCCCTTGATTAGGTCGCTTTCGCAATATCATGACATTTGGCGGTTTTAATCTGGCTCCGGCAGATGATTAGTTCTTGCGCATATCCTGCCTGCTGTTCAAAATGTGCTGGTTCAAGCTGGGCAATCGTTAAAGTCACACTTAGAAAAGTAGTTATTAATTGAGTTGGTGGTTCCACTGTCCTCAATTACTTCTCCTCCTCATTCAGTTTAATCCAATACGGAATGAGGAGGAGGCTCAGCGGTTTCAGGAGTTGACTACAACACAGTTATCTAATTGAAATCGATCATCATGCTGCATAGCCATGACTGCCTCCATAACCTTGACCATGACTCTGATAGTGCATTTAATATTACTCTACTAAAATACTATCGTTTTCCAAACCACATCCGTGTGAATAAGTGATCCTTTAGAATTAGTTGGTGATATAGTGACGCTAGGATATGGATGATTACTGCGACTAATAGTATTCGCGTTAGTAGTCCATGCAACTGTCTTGACACAAGAAAGGTTAACTCATCTGGTAATGTGCTTCCTTGCGCCACAATATTTGGGAAATCCACTTTGAACGCCATTGTAATACCGCTAATGACTACAGCCAGAACAAGAATATATAGACCTGCATGATAGATTTTGGCTACTCTCTCTACCATAGAGCGCTTTGTGTAGCTCGGTACGCTGCTTGGTCGTAGCCACTTAATGGTCAATCGGAGCAAAAAAGCGCAACCAATCATAATTCCTGCAATGGCATGGACTACTATACGATCAACCTTGAGGTCAAGTTCGTTGGAAAGTGCCGCAATATCAAATCCCATGAACAGAGCTATTGTGATGACTAAGGCTGAAATCCAATGCAGTGCGACTAGAACGGGAGAATAGCGTTTCATTCTAACTCCTTGTTATGCACTTTTGTATTTGAAAAGATGTACTTCAGCGCTCCTTTGATCTCATCATCAGAGCAGCTTTTGCAGCCGCCTTTTATTTTGTGCCCATTTAGCCCATTCATTACGATGGCCATCATTTCCTTTTTATTATGGCGCTGATGATACTTAGTCCATTCTTCCCCTTTTTTTACATTTGGTGCACCTGATAACCAGCCTTTGATTCCTCCTGAGTGGCATGAGCTACATACTTTTTGAAATGTTGTTTCATCTGCAAATACTGTCATGCTAGGAGTAAGCAACAGTGCAAACAGCACCACAACCTGAGTTATATACCCGAAATGACTTATGAGCTTCATTAGCTTACCTCTCTTTAAAAACGAGTTTTCTACCGTCAATAATATTCATTGTCATGAGTGTGAGATTGACTGCGCCAGCTATCAGTTCAGTAGCTTGAAGCAAGTAGAATTGGGTATTAAAGTTTCCTTCAGCAGCCCATTGATTAAGAAATATGGCGGCAGGAATAAGGACAAAAACACCGCCCAAGGCAATAAAAGGCATACGTTTTTTCTTCCTGTTAACTATTTTTCCTGAACGTTGTTTTGACAAAGAGAACCCTGTCGCGCCTGTTAGTGCAATGGCTGGAACCAAAATGAATAAACCTGGAAAAACGATAAGAGACTTCACTTGCCTGATTGCTTCAATCGAACCAAATAGTTCAACCAGTAAGGTAGTAACAAAAAAGGTTGCAACACATAGGGTTGCTGTTACTGCTGCGATTCGGTGGACGATTTGTTTCATGTTCTTTACCTGCATAGTATGATATGACAATATATTGTCAATCTAGATCAATTGACAATGTGTTGTCAATATTTGTGAGGGAGGGATTATGGATTCAGATGGTGCAGTTTTCACTAAGATCGTACTGGCAATATTTAAGGTCAGCGGCGCGCTCAATTTAGAAGGCGATCGAATGAGTGAAGAGTTTGGTTTAAGTAGTGCTCGCTGGAAAATCATGGGAGCAATAGAAAAGTCAGATGTACTGCTCACTGTTCCGGAAATAGGTCGAGCAATGGGGCAAAGTCGGCAGGCCAGTCAAAGAATCGTGGATGTGATGGCGAAAGACGGTTTAGTAAAGTTTATTGACAACCCAAATCATAAGCGTGCGAAGCACATAGCTCTGACTGTTGAGGGTAAACGCATTTATGATTTGCTTGATCACAGACAAGCATTATGGGCAACGGAAGTGGCGACAAAGCTCACCCGAGATGAGTTGGATATTACATATAATACCATCCAGAAAATGGTTAAATATTTTGATAAGTAGCGTCCTTTTAGAAGGCAACTAATTTAAATCGCTTAAAGGAATATTTACTATTTTTGGCATTAGTATCCTATCGATTTGTCGAGTTTAATCTGAAGATCATGCCACTTAATAGAAATAAGTCACACCAAGCGCGTGAGTACTGCCTCTACATCGTCCAGAAAGCTCGTCCATTCGCCGTCTTCATCGATGCCGTTGATGCGTAGGAGGAAGAGTCCTTCGACGGCTAGGAAGGCCACTCGTGCGGCTTGGGCATTTGGCGATGTGCTGGCTAGTCGATCAAAAATACCTCGGTACCAATCACGTGTTTCTTTCAGGTGCTCAGGGTTTTCTAGGTAGTTGACCATTAGGCCGGCAATTTTCGCGTCCATTGCCTGTTGTGAGGTGCGTGTCGCGGCGATGTAGCGTCGGATAAAGTCGACTGGGTCGAGCGTCTCAGTGTCGCCTAGCATGGCGTCGAAGCGACTTATCCAGCGGTCAACGAGGCTGCTCACTAAGTCGTCCCTGTTGGCGAATGAATACTGCACACCGCCTTTGGAAATCCCTGCTGCCTTGGCTAAAGCGCCGATGGTGAGTGCTCCGCCGCCTTGCTGACGCACCAGCTCTTCGGCCACGTCTAGCAGCCCGTCTCGTGAGATGGTTGGTTTTCTACCCATTGTCTTTCTCTTCTAACCCCACTATTATTCATTTAAATACGGTCGTATTTAAATTTTGAAGAACGCGCAAATTATAGGTGAATATGTGTCTTACTGCACTCCAAACCCCAGGCGATGGCTGATTCTGCTGGCTGTGATGTTGGCATTTCTACCCGTCGTTCTCGACATGACCATTTTGCATGTGGCTGTGCCTAGGTTAACTCAAGCGTTGGGTGCGACCAATAACCAAGTGTTGTGGGTCATCGACATTTACCCATTGTTAATGGCGGGTTTGCTGGTGCCGATGGGGACGCTGGCTGACAAAGTGGGTAACCGCCGAATCTTGTTGATTGGCTTGTTGATCTTTGGGGTTGCTTCTGCTGCGACCGCATTTGCGCCTACTGCGCAGATGCTGATAGGGGCGCGCGTTATGCTGGCGTTGGGGGGATCCATGATCATGCCGTGTGTGCTGGGCATTATCCGCCGTACCTTTGAGGACGAGAAGGAGCGAGGGCTGGCGCTCGGATTATGGGGGACCGTTGGCGCCGCTGGTGCGGCGGTGGGTCCATTAATTGGCGGTGCGCTATTGGAGCATTTCTGGTGGGGGGCGGTGTTTCTGATCAATGTGCCTGTGATGCTGATCGTTGCGCCAGCCTGCTGGCTATTGCTGTCGCGTGAGGAGCAAACGACGTCTGGTCATTGGCCGATTGGCCAAGCTTTGTTGTTAGTGATGGGCATGATTGCGGTGGTGTATGCGGCTAAGACGGGATTTGCTGGCAAGCAATCCCTGACTGTGGTGTTGCTGACGTTGGTTTTTGGGGTGGCAATGTTGGTTCTGTTTGCGCGCAAGCAGTTGCACGCCGCCACGCCCATGTTGGATCTGTCCTTGTTTGGCCATCCTGCCATTGTCGCGGGCATCATCATGGCGGTGGTTGCGAGTGGTGCATTGGCGGGGGTTGAGTTGACGTTGGCGCAGGAGCTGCAATATGTCTTAGATAAAACGCCTCTTCAGGCAGGTGTATTCATGATTCCTATCATGGCAGCGGCGGCAGTAGGAGGGCCAGTAGCGGGCTGGTTATCGGCTCAGTATGGGCTGCGGCCAGTGGCTTGCTTGTCGATGGTGGCGGCTGCTCTGTCGCTAGGTTGGCTTGCTGTGCTGGACTTTCATGCTCTGGGAGTAATGGTGCCTGTGCTGCTGGCCCTACTGGGCTTGGCTCTCAGTGTTGGCCTCACCGCGTCATCCATCGCTATTATGAGTTCGGTTGACGCGAGCAAGGGCGGTGCTGCGGGGTCGTTGGAGGCAACAGGGTACGAATTGGGCACAGGTCTCGGTATCACTGTGTTCGGTGTGTTTATGTCGGTAATTTTCGGGCGTAACCTTACGGCACAGGTTGGCTTGCCATCTGGTCTTGCTGATCAGGCGGCTGTGTCGATGGGAGATACGTACTTAGTTGCTCGACAGCTTTCCGATGATCAAGCGGCGGCATTGGTTGCGGCGGGCAAGGCGGCTTTTTCGGCTACGCACTCGGTACTGCTGATGACGGCTGCGGCATTGGTCGCGGGGCTGGCTGTTCTGGTGTTCTTCCTGTTAGCAGGGACGAACAAGAGCACGGGTCAGCATTTGTGAATCTAGGGTCTAAAGAAAGGGCTCCCAATATCTTATGTTGGGAGCCTTCGGGCATTATGCTGCTGCCATTCTTAATCGTGGCACAGGCTTGTCATTGATGGGTAAGTGGATCAATGCCGAGATAAACGCAAGCACGACGGCTGACCACCAAATTGGGTCGTATGAGCCGTAGTAGTCGTAGATGACGCCGCCAACCCAAGCCCCCAAAAAGCTACCTACTTGATGTGAGAAAAAAACCAAACCATATAATGTCGATAGGTAGCGCGCACCAAATATCTGGCGCACTAAGCCTGAGGTAATAGGTACGGTCCCTAGCCAACAAAAGCCGATTGCGGCACCGAAGATACCAGCCGTTAGCTCAGTCGTTGGTATCAGTACAAACGCCGCGATGACAGCGGTTCGTACGAAGTACAGCGCTGACATGACGTAATGTTTGCTATAACGGTCTGCCATGGCGCCCCAGAAGTAGGAGCCAAGGATGTTGAATATACCGACGTATGCCAGTGCCATCGCAGCGGTAGAGGCCGGTAGGTTTTTATCTAATACATAGCTTGGTAGATGTGTGGCGATAAACATGACATGGAAGCCACATACAAAAAAGCCAATATGAATTAACCAATAGCCTTTATGAGCGAATGCTTCCTTCAACGCTTCTTTTATTGTTTGCGTGTCTTCGTGTACTGGAGTGGCGGTATGCGCCTCTTCCTTTTTAGTGGTGTTGATGAATAGGGCAAACACCACGATGAAGCTACATAGAACTGCGAAGATTTGCAGGGCGCTTTGCCAGTCGTAAATGCTCAGCATGGTTTGCGCACCAGGGATCATTGCAAACATGCCAAATGACCCAGCCGCAGTGGTTAGACCAAATGCTTTCGCTGCATGTTGAGCGGGTACCACTTTCGCGATGGCTCCCAATACGATTACGTAACTGGTGGCGCTTAACCCAAACCCAACAAGGACACCTAGTGTTAGGTACATCATAGTGGGCTCGACGGTGATCGAGGTTAAATACAAGCCTGAGGCGTAAGCGATGGCTCCTAAAATGATAATACGCTTGGGGCCCCATCGGTCAGCGGCCATACCTACAAACGGTTGGAATGCTCCAAACAGTAAGTTTTGTAAGGCAATGGCAAAGCTGAAGAACTCCCGCCCTGTGTGAAAGTAGTCTGTGATCGGCATCATGAAAATACCAAAGGATTGCCTGATTCCTAAGCTGGTAATCAATATCCCTATGCCTAGCCAAACGAGGAGTGGAAACCGGAAAGTAAACATAAATTGCTCTTAATAATGCTTATGTTGATGGGGTACTTGTTATGTCCACTGTTAAGCGTGTGGCAGTTTCACCACATGGAACCAAGCAAGTATGCCTATGCGCTCAATGACAAGATTGGCGGAGTTTAGAGAGTATTCAGGGGGGACTCAAATGATAAAAAGTGAAGGGATCTATGCAGATTATACATAGATTAAAATCTGCGCTTATTTGGCGTTAGGGTATGGAATCAGTGCTCGTATCCAGCCCCATTTCTACGACACGGTTAGCAATCAGTTTGCCACACTCTTCTTTGACGATACTTCTTAGCCATTCTTGTGCTGGCGAATGGTCGCAACGCGGATGCCAGATCATGGAGTAATCGAATGGCGTAAAATGAAAAGGTAGAGGTTTGACGACCAGGTCATAACGCTCAGAAACTAAGTGTGCTAAATCTGCGGGTACTGTGATAATGAGTGGCATCATATCAATAATCGCTAACGCGGCTTCTAAATGATAGGCGCTGAGGACCATGCGCCGCTTCGGCTTATCCTCTAGTGCTTGCTCGATAAGCGCTTTTACACCATCACTGATCGCAATCATGGCGTGCGGATAATGCAAATAGTCATCCAAACACATTTGTTGATTCGCAAGCGGATGGTGTTTAGAGAGCAAACACGATACGCCAACGCGCCCAAGTGCCCCGTATTGCAATGGTTCAATAGAGTGGGTCGGTCGGCAAATCGCGAGGTCGGCTCGGCCGTAAGTTAGCTGTTCTTTTAGGCGGTCATCTTGTAGAGGTAGAAGCTCAAACGCGACATGCGGAGCCTCTTGGTAAATGCGCGGCAATGCAAAGGGTAAAATGGTTTGCATGGCATAGTCTGTTGTAACAATTGTGAAGGTTTGATCACAAGATTTGGGGTCAAAATCAATAGGAGACAAGAGCTGTCGTAGAGAGCCAAGCGGTTCTTCTAGCGCCTTGTTTATTGATAGTGCTTTCTCGGTCGGGACTAAATGTTGCCCTTGGCGTGTTAGCACTGGGTCGGATAACAAGCTGCGCAATCGCCCTAGTACGCGGCTCATGGCGGACTGACTCAAGTTCAAACGCTCTGCTGCTTTACTGACGCTGCGTTCCTCAACCAACACTTGCAACGCGACCAACAGGTTTAAATCCCGACGATAAATCTCTTCTACTCTCATACCCAGTCTTAAGCCTTTTAACAATACTGACAGTGTAACCAATAATGGGCGGAAAACACCTTTTAAATTGGTAGTAGGTTTAGCTTAGACGTGGGAACCCAGGTGGCTATTTTGGATAGTAGATAAAACGATTGAAATGGGCGGTATTTACAATGTTGCCATTGGGTAACGAATCCGCAGGATCATGGCGACGATAGAAAAGGGGATGACTATCGTCGACATGATCCTGTTTCAATCGTTAGAAGCTTTGCGAAACCAGTAATGCGGCTGAATAGCCCTGCGTACGATTTTTTGCACTGATCTCTTTGTATGCATGGAATGATACTAAAGGTAGACCTGGGCGGAAGAAGCTAAGTTCCGGCCCTATTGCGATTGCTTCAGCTCGGTTGCCATCCACGATGTTGCTGCTTGCTGGACCTTTGTCATCAGTTAATTGCTTGTAGATAAAGCCGCCTACACCAAGTGTCCAATCGTTAAAAGCTTGTCCGATCGCGAACTCGTGGCGGTATTCAATACCGTTGGTGTAATTTGTGTCTTTGTTTTCAGTACTGATGTCTATCTGGAAGCTGGACGATACCTCGAAGCCGGAGTCGGTGAGGTAGGTGAAGTTAAATGCTGGAGAAAATGCCCAATGGTTGAGACCTGTGGTGATGGTATCATTTTTGTCATAGTTACCCGTTGGGATTTGTATCTGTAGTTGAGTGTTAGTTGCTAGATTGGCTGATGGATGCCATTGAAGAATATATGGAATCACTTGGATGTCACCGATGCCAGCGTCTGACCCAGAGACGGTAACCGGAGCGTTAGGTACTTTGCCGTCGATATCCAGCTCTACGAACGGAATCACAAGGCCATACCCATAGCTGGCATTTTGGAAGGTTTTCTCTGTCATTTTCAAGTAGGTTAATGACAAAGCTTTGACGGATTGCGAGAAGTCGGTCAAGCTATCGTCGCCGTTACCGTCTAGGTTCTTGTCTGCATTGTAGATGGAGCCACGTACTGCGAAGGCGCCAATGTCGGTAACAGGTGGCATAAAGCCTGCTCCAAATCCATAGATACCTGGTGCTGTGGTCGGGGCTCCGTTCTCTGTAGCAAGTGCTGATTGAGCAATGAGAAGGCTGGCTCCGATGCCGATAAGTGAGCTTAATTTAGTTGCTTTCATACGTTCCTCTTTCATTTTTTTTATAAAACTCATATGCAGCATGACAAGCTTTGGAGTGGCACTCATATCCCAAACAGGATAGTTGATAGTTCTAATTGTTATATTATGTAACAATTTTTGCATAATGTTTTCTGTGCTCAGCCCTGGTCGGCTTATTCGGTTGGCTAGGTTTGCTAAAGCGATTTTGTTGGGTTTCAGGGGGAGGCTTTATATCAGTCGACTCAGTTAAGAGGTTGAAAGTTATGCTGTTTGTTGTGTTTCATGACACACTTACGTTTATTTGACTGGTCCACGTCGCAAATGATTGGTAATGTGTGACGGATTGTTTTAGATGTATGTAGGATGTAGTAGATGACCCAATCTAAGCCGTTGTGCCATTTAGTGATTTTTCCAGCGATAGTAAGAAGCCGATTATTGTGATCGCTGTTGTGCTATTTGGTGGTATGTTGGGTGTGCTTTATGTATTGGTGCGTGCTGGGTTTAGAAAACGGTCCCGCCACGTTTAATAGATAAAGTGATAAGTAATTTTAAGGCGCTTGCAGAGTGGTTGCTTTGTAGGCGCTTTTTTGTGGAGTGGATATGGAGCTACCTCGTTTGCTTTCTGGACGTTTGATTAAGCGTTATAAACGTTTTCTTGCAGATATTGAATTGGATACGGGAGCAGTGATTACGGCTCACTGCCCCAATACTGGGTCTATGCGTCGTTGTCAGCAAGAAAATGCGAGAGTCTGGGTGTCCAAGAGTGATAACCCCAAACTTAAGTTGGCCTATACATGGCAGTTGGTTGAGGTTGATCAAGCCCACTTAGCCTGCATTAATACAGGACTGCCAAATAAAGTGGTGGGAGAGGCCATTCGCAATGGCGTGATAGTGGAGCTGGCGGGGTACGATAACCAGAAGTCGGAAGTTAAATACGGTGACGCAAGTCGTATTGATTGGATGTTGAGCAAAGAGTCTGGTGAACTGTGTTATGTGGAAGTCAAAAGCGTCACGCTGCTAGAGGAAGATGGACTTGGGTATTTTCCTGATGCGGTGACTGAGCGCGGCCGTAAGCATTTAAGTGAGCTTGAGAAAATGGTGCAACAGGGTCATCGGGCGGTATTATTGTTTTGTGTTTCACATACGGGTATTGACTCGGTGTCTGCCGCTCGGCATATAGATGAGAAATATGCACAAGCATTAAGTTCCGCGGTTAATAAAGGTGTAGAGGTTTGCGCCTATCGAACAGAAATTAACGAGTTTGAGATGTCTTTAACGCATGCCATTCCGGTTATTTTGGACGATTAGCATATTCAACAGCTTCTTAATCGAGTGATTGGGGTGGTTATTGGTTTCCACTACATATTGCCTACCAATGTTTCCTTTCTGGCTGAATAATTTGACGAGTTGGCCGTTCGCTAGTTCTTCTTCAATCAGTATTGCGGGGCATAGGGATATTCCTTGGGCGGCAAGTGTCGCCGTTTTTAACAGGTGAAAATCTTCAAAAATGTGCTGCGGTTTTTCTCTCAAATGAAGTCCGTGGTCAGACAGCCAATGCTCCCAGCTTAGCGTGTTTTTATCATGAAGCAGCTCGTGTTGTAAAAGTTCATCAGTGATTGTTATCGATCCTTTTTGGTTGAGATAAAGAGGGCTGCATACGGGAATTGTTTCGCCTGAAAATAGTGTATACGTCGGGAGAGAGGCAGGTTCTGTTGGTTCAATGCTACGTATACAGATGGCATGGCTATCAATAAAGGTTGGCATAGACTGCAAATAATTTAAAGAAACCGAGATATCAGGGTTACGCCGACTAAAGGTGACCAGTTTAGGCATCAGCCAACAACTAATTAGGGAAGGTAGGCAAAAAATCTCAATATCGTTGCGTGTATCATTTTTGAAAGCAGATACATGATGCTCTATTTCCGCAAAAGGAGCCTGTAAACGCTGGGCAAGTGCTAGCCCCTTTGGTGTTGCTTTCAGTCTTCGGCCCTCTTTATATAGAAGCGTATCGCCTAGCGTTTCCTCAAGCTTTTTTAACTGGTGGCTGACGGCCGATTCCGTTAGGTGTAGTTTTTCTGCAGCACTGCGGAGGCTGCGCTGTTGAATAACAAGCTGAAACGTCTTTAAAGCATTATAGGGAATCATTCACTTTAAAATATTTAAGTGTATTTAAGATTGTTCAGTTTTTAATACTTTCCTCTTTCGTTAATCTTGAGTCAATTCATTTTAAGGGAGTTTGTCATGGGGAATCATGTTGAGGCGGCTTATCGTAGTGGGCCTGGGTCAAAATTGGCGATAAATAAGGCATTTTATAATTCCTTAAAAGAGGGAAATGCAAATAGGACACTTGTTGATACTGTTCGTGTGCCCATGCGGGATGGAGTGGCTTGGAAAGTACCAGCAGGTCATGTGTTTCGTATACGCGTACCAGAAGGGCCGCAAGTTGGTGATTTTAACATGTGGAATCTTCATGATCCTCGTGAACGAATGTGGGCCTCTCGTACACGACAGCTTCAACGCGCACACGTCAGTACGTATGACCGTTTATGGTCAACCTTACCCTTTTTAAGACCAATGGCGACTATTATAGAAGATACGTTGGAGGATTATGGCGAGGATGCAGATGGTGGTCGAGTACATGATCTGTTAGGCACGCGTTGTGATCCTTATGTGAATTATCTACTAACAGGTGAAGACTTTGATTTTCATTGTCACTCAAATTTGGTTCGTGCGATTCTGCCGTATGGATTAACAGAGTTTGATGTGCATGATGTACTAAATGTATTTCAGTGTACTGGATTGAATAATGATGATCAGTACTTTATGAAGCCTTGTCCGGCTAAAAAGGGCGACTTCTTAGAGTTCTTTGCGGAGATCGATTTACTTTGCGCTATGTCATGCTGTCCTGGAGGAGATCTCTCTGTGGATTTTCTCGGTCGTGATGGGCAAGATCCTCTATCGACTTGCCATCCTCTGGAGGTGGATATCTACAAGCTTGATGACCAGGCCCTAGAGTGTTGGGTGCCTCCAGTGTCGCCTGCTTATAAAGGAATGCATGGCTTGGCGTCCCCAGCGATTGATTGGCAAGCTAAAAAGGATCAGATCTAGAGATATTAGATGGACTGCTGTTTTTAAAATGAGCAGGAAAGGAGTGTAATGAATAAATAATAGATTTATAGAAAAAACTTTCAAAAAGTACTTGCACTAAATCTGTAGATCCTTAATATACGCCCTCGCTGACACGGACAGGGCTTCAAAACAACGAAGTAACTGACCAAGCTTAAACAACTCAGCGGTTAGCAACGCTCTTTAAAATAGATAAT
>NZ_QKRA01000012.1 GCF_003362755.1 Marinomonas piezotolerans | reverse complement strand
TCCACATCCGATCACTCATAACGAAACGCACACCGGTTTGCTTGACGATCATAGAGGCGTTGAACCACCTGATCCCATCCCGAACTCAGAAGTGAAAAGCGCCATCGCCGATGGTAGTGTGGGAGATCCCATGTGAGAGTAGGTCGTCGTCAAGCTTCAAATACGAAGCCCTGATCAGCAATGGTCAGGGCTTTTTTGTGTCTGGTGAAAATCCCTCCTATCGACGCTCAGCACTTAGACCAAGGTTTAGCTCCTCATGCAAGCGCGAATCATCTCTATTGGCCTCACATGTACATGAACTAAAAAACTTAAGGTCGAGTACAGCAATGAAAAGTGTGGATAAGCGCCTGCTTTATGCACAACCAATCAGAAATGAAGGAAAATCATGAGTATTGTGGGTAACTATAGCAGCTAGCTAAAGGTGAATGTTTAGGTGTCTGGCAGCGCACTACTCTTTTATGTGCGCTGCAGTGATTTAGGAAATTAGCGATTTGAGATCAGTTCACGAAAAGCATAGCCACTACGCTTAATAGTGCGCACTTGTGTGTCGTAATCGACATAGGTTAAACCAAAGCGTTTACTGTAACCCTCTGCCCATTCAAAGTTATCCATTAAACTCCAAGCAAAATAGCCGCGGATGTCGACGCCCGCAGCAACAGCTTCATGGACAGCATTTAAGTGGCCTTGAAGATACCTTACACGCTGATCATCATCGACTCTCCCATTTTTAAGAGTATCAGCGCAAGCTATGCCGTTTTCCGTAATGTATATTGGGGGTAGGTCATATTGCTCGTTTAAATTGGTGAGTAGCTCGCTGAACGCGTGTGGTGCGATTTCCCAGCCTATATCCGTGTACTCAACTTCTTGATCGTTAGGGACATCTTTAAAGAGCGCCTCGGTATCAAATTGATTGTGATTACAGGTATAAAAATTGAGTCCGAGAAAGTCGATAGGCGTGCTGATGATCTCCATGTCACCGGGTAGTATGGTAGGTAAGTATTCAGGTAATACTTTCGCTAAAACTCTTGGGTATTGTCCCTTCAATATAGGTTCAATGAAAAATTGGTTATCAAGGGTCTCGCGAATGAGTGCAGCAAACTGATCTTCGGATTTTGCAGAAGCAGCGTACGAACGATTCATGTTTAAGACGATGCCTGCTTGTGCATGAGGGCAATTATGACGGATGATCGGCATCGCTAATCCATGAGCTAACAAAATATGATGGGCCGCTTGGCGACCATATTCTGGCTTTGCCAGACCTGGTGCGTGAATGCCATATTCGTAACCCAATAATGCTGCGCAGAATGGTTCGTTGAAGGTTGCCCAGCAATCGGCCCATTGTCCTAACTCTCTGGTCACAAGTTCTGTATACTCAGTGAAACGATAAGCCGTTTCTCGATTTAACCAGCCTCCCTTATCTTCAAGATGTTGTGGTAGATCCCAATGATAAAGGGTAACAAATACAGTTAAACCCCCCGCTTTGAGTTCTTTGAGCAGATCTTTGTAGAATTGAATGCCTTTACTATTTGGGTTGCCCTGTTCATCCATGACTCTTGGCCATGCAATAGAGAGTCTGTAAGCGTCTACTCCTAGAGATTTGATCAGTTGAACATCTTCCTTCCAGCGATGGTAATGATCGCAAGCAACCGAACCGTCATCGCCGTTAAAAACCTTGCCGGGTGTACTGCAAAATGTGTCCCAAATGCTGGGGAGCCTACCGTCTTCAGTATTGGCTCCTTCAATTTGAAAAGAAGCGGTAGCCACTCCATAAAGAAAGTCTTTGGAGAGTAGGGGGGAGTTTTCAGGGAGCGTGATAGCCATAATTACCTCAATGTTCTTTTTCCTTTAAGGTAGGAATGACGGGCTCTAAGGTCAATAATGTGTGTTTGAATTAAGGCAATTAAGACTTATTAAGTGGTTTTTAAGCGTCTGCAGTAGTGCATGGCGACAAGTGTGTTTTTTTTAATCCGGTAGCGCTTTAAGCGACTGGCTAATTCAAGAGGTAGGTGGTCTTCTTTTATGACAGCAAAATCATGTCGTTCGTAAAATGGTATGAGTGCAGTTTCATTGAAGCAGTAGGTTGCTATGTTGAATTCCTGCTCAATGGCTTCTAATAAGCGGCTAGCATAGCCTAAGTTACGAAGCTCAGGATGTGTTAATAGGGCGGTGAGCAGTTGATAGTCACCATTAAATTGTTTCAGTCTTACGGCCGCAATAATCTTAGGGCCACTCTTGATTGCCCATACTGGGTCTGCTTTGTTGGGTTTTCCGCTAGGATAATGTGCTTGGTAAAATTTTTTGACCAGCGGAAACCAAAGAGACGCAACTCTTTCAACGGTTATATTCTGATACACATGAACTGCCTTTACTCTAGTGATTTGATATAGATCCGTTATGATAAGCTTTTTGCAAAGCGGCTCAACAGGATTGATCTTATGATGTTAGGCAGGATCACTACATTATTGGTGTGTTCGTGCGTTGCGCTTGGTGCGTGGGCAAACGAAGCAGTTCAACGTACAAATGAAGGCTTTTCGGAGTACCAACAGCGTCTACGAGCGCATTTAGAAGGCCATAAGGTATGGGTTGACGAGTCGAACAAGGTTGTTGAGCTCGATGCGGTGATGCCGTTTCAGCGCCAACCGAGTGATGACTGTAATGAATCTGAATCCATAGGGCTGCTTTTGTTTCACGGTCTTTCAGACTCTCCCTTTTCGCTGCGAGACCCCGCTCAAGCTCTTGCTGAGCGATGTATTGCGACTCGTGTAATGTTGTTGCCAGGACATGGCACAAAAGCCGAAGATCTATTAGATGTTTCACGAGAAAGTTGGAGGGCAGCCGTCGCACAGGCAGTTCAGTCTTTTTCACAAGAAGTAGATTCGCTCTATTTGGGAGGGTTTTCTACGGGAGGGGCTTTAGTGACGGAGTATGCGTGGCAACACCCTGATGATATTGCTGGGGTAGTGTTGTTTTCACCGTTATTTAAGATAAACAGCAGTATTGATTGGCTGTCGCCTTGGTTAGCTCCTTTTGTTGATTGGTTGGACCACTACCCGTCAGACGATTATGGAAAATATGCATCTATTCCTGTGCCTGCTATCGCTGAAGCCTACAAACTGACCAAGGAGGTGATGCATACCGTGACAGAACAGCAGCGTACGATACCTGTATTTGTTGCCTTGTCAGAAGAAGATGCGACGGTAGACTCAAGCGTAACGATGCAGGTATTTGATCAAGCGATGAAATCTACTTTGGGAAGCCAAATGGTGCTCTATTCAACCTCTCGTGCAAACACTCAAACGGAATCAATGAAAGTTGTAAACACTGACTTGCCAGAACAAAAAATATTCGGCCTTTCACATATGGCGATTCATGGAGCGCCGGATAACCCTTATTATGGCCGTATGGGGAGTTATCGAGTGTGTGGCTGGTATCAAGGAGAGCCTGATATCTATAATGAATGTCGACGTGCTGAAAATAATTGGTATGGAGAGCAAGGAGAATTGCTAACGAGTAAAAGTGCCTATGCGGGTCGTTTGTCTTGGAATCCTTACTTTGACGATCTAATGGATCAAGTGTCGATATTTATGCATAGCGTGCAAGCGCCGTAATATAAGAAAACGCAATGACTGGAGTCTACATGCGTGAAATTCTAGCATTATTAAGTGACAGCAAGTTTCATTCTGGTGAAGAGCTAGGTGAGTTGTTGGGAGTAACCCGCGCAGCGGTTTGGAAGCGATTAAAGAAACTGGAAGCGGTAGGTGTGAGAGTGCACTCTGTGAAAGGGCGAGGTTATAGGATTCCTGACCCCCTTACACTGTTAGACGAAGCAAAGCTCCGAGCAGCGGGTGTGCCGGATAATATAGGTATAGAGATTCCTTTTGAGACACCGTCTACTAATGAGGTGCTGAAACGTCACATTAGTATCGGAGCAGCCTTACCTGCACTCGCGGTGACAGAGCATCAAACCCAAGGTAAAGGCCGCCGAGGGCGTACTTGGGAAAGCGGTATAGCGAAAAATATTACGATGTCTTTTGCGTGGAGATTTGATCAGGGTCCCAGCGTTGTGGAAGGTTTGAGTTTAGCTGTTGGGGTTGTTGTTGCGAAAGTGTTACGTAATGCTGGTATCCCCAACCCAGGCTTAAAGTGGCCGAATGACATTCATATAGATGGTGAAAAAATCTGCGGCATTTTGTTGGAAATGGTTGCCGACCAAGATGTCTGTCACGTTGTGATTGGTATTGGACTCAATGTTCAGTCTACAGCAGAGCAAAAAGCAAAAGTTGACCAACCTTGGACTGATTTAGCATCGCGTCTTCCTAATGTGCCTGACAGAAATTGCTTGGTCGCAGAGATCACCAAAGGGCTTGAGGATTTATGTGAAGTATTTGCGAAAGGTGAAGGGATGGCTCACTTTTATCCACAATGGCAAGCCTATGACATTCTGTTTAATCAACCTGTTAAGGTCTTCAGTGGTGTTCGTGTACAAGAAGGTATCGCTAAAGGTATTGATGAAAATGGAGCGTTGAGGTTGGAAACAGAGGATGGTATCGAGCTGTTGCACGGAGGCGAAATAAGTGTCCGTAAGCAATAGTGTACTTATCGCTGACGCTGGAAATACCTGTGTAAAGTGGACTTGGTTCATGGGTGATGAGGTTGTGTCAAAGTGGATTGGTTCTATTGAGCAAAAGCCAGCTACCTGCATGCCTGATGTGATCGCTTTAGCCAGTGTCAGAAGCGAAGAACACGACATAGCGTTGGAGAAGGCATTGAACCAGGTGTTTCCAAAGGTTGAGGTGTTCGTAATACGCTCTACTGCCGAAGCTTGCGGGGTTTATAATGCGTACCGAGAGCCTCATCGGTTGGGCGTGGATCGCTGGCTTGCCGTTGTGGCAGCGTATCAGTTGTATGGAGGGTTGACCGTCATTGTTGATGCAGGGACAGCGATCAAAGTTGATTTTGTCGATGCAACAGGAAAGCATCTAGGTGGATATATTGCTCCAGGCTTAGAGTTAATGACTGAAAGTCTTACATCTAACACGGCGAGGATTCGTTTTTCTGACGCAGAAGTCAGAGTTGGTGAAGGTATCCCCAACAGCACTGCGAGTGCAGTTAATCAAGGTTGCTTCGAAATGGCATTGGGGTTTGTGCATCGGCTCTATCAGCGCCATAGCGAAGCAAACTGGGTAGCAACGGGCGGATTAGGAGAGGTCCTTATGCAGCGCTTAGGAATTGATTGTAATATAAATGAACATTTAGTCGCTGTTGGAGCAAAGAGCATTCTAGCGCAGCGGTTGAGGACAGGTAGGTGATGACATGAAGTGGGTGTTTTTACTGCTAGTACTGGTTAACGCTGCGTTTTTTGGTTGGCAAGGTTTCGCCGCGTCGGAAACGTTGACTCAGACCGAGCCAGTTTATGCACCGCCAGTAAGTGAGCGGGTATATTTGTCAAATGAAGTGCGGCCGATAGAGGCCTTGCCAAACTCTGACCCGCTAGGTTCAGAGGCCGATGCTGTGGCGAGTCGTTTGGAGTCTGCATTGGAACAGGTCGAGCGCTCTCAACAGAGCGAATCCAATGTGGTCAATGATAATGCAAATCAAGAGGGGGCATTATTGTGCCCTATTGTGGTTTTAGAGCGAGATGCAGATCGTCGCCAAGTTGAAACAGTTTTGAACCAAGCTGGCTTGGCGTTTTCTCAAAATGACACTACTGGGAAACGAGAGAAGTACTGGCTATATATTGCGGCACCTGAAACACAAAAAGCGGCAGAGGATATTGTTTTACGTCTGAAGGTCAAAAAGATAGACAGCTATATTATCGCCCGAGGGGAGATGAAGAATCGTATATCGTTGGGACTGTACTCGTCACTTGTGCGTGCGAAGCAAGCGCAAACGGCTATTTCTGAGCGTAGTGGGATGCCTGTAAAAATCTATGAGCATGAACGTACAGTGAACCTATATGAGCTCATGCTTGACCAGCCTATAAGAGAAATACCTTGGCAGAATCTGATGGATCGACTCGACTTTTCCAAGCTATTAATAAAAATAGAAAAAAATCCTTGCTAGCGCTTGCATTTGAAATTTCGATTCATATAATGGCTTCCACCTTTTGGGGTGTTGCGAGCAATGCTTGGCTTGTGGAGGGGTTCCCGAGTGGCCAAAGGGAGCAGATTGTAAATCTGCCACGAAAGTTTCGGTGGTTCGAATCCACCTCCCTCCACCAATAAGCGGGTATGGTATAGTGGCTATTACCTCAGCCTTCCAAGCTGAAGAGGCGGGTTCGATTCCCGCTACCCGCTCCAACTCTGATAAGCTCATGTAGCTCAGTTGGTAGAGCACACCCTTGGTAAGGGTGAGGTCGGCAGTTCAAATCTGCTCATGAGCTCCAGCATTCCTAAATGCGAAAACAGGTGGGTCATCCGCCTTTTTTATTGTCTGATTTTTGGGCAAATACCTCTTGCTAAAATTCTCGCGAGTCGGTATCATCCTCCGCCCATACGAATGTAGGCCAATAGTTCAATTGGTAGAGCACCGGTTTCCAAAACCGGCTGTTGGGGGTTCGAGTCCCTCTTGGCCTGCCATCTTTCGTATCCAATTTCTTAGCTAGGGATCACCTGAAGTATGAGTTCGAATGCTGAAACTCAAGAGTCTCGCGGAGACGTTTTTAAGTGGGCTGTTGTTGTCCTTCTTGTTGCTGTGGCGGTAGTTGGGAACAACTTTTATTCTGCTGAGTCATTGCTGTATCGCTTGATTGCTGTTGTGGTTTTAGCGGGTATTGCTGGTTTTGTTGCGCTGAATACAACTAAAGGGCGTTCTTTTGCGAAATTGGCAAGAGAAGCGAAGACGGAAATACGTCGTGTTGTATGGCCAACGAGACAGGAGACGGTTCAAACAACCTTGATTGTTTTGGCTGTTGTTATTTTTATGTCTCTCGTACTGTGGGGAGTTGATTCGCTCCTTGGCTGGATCGTTTCTGCAGTAATAGGTTAGGAGTTGCTCGTGGCGAAACGATGGTATGTGGTACAAGCGTACTCAGGTTATGAAAAACACGTAATGCGCTCGCTCAAAGAGCGTGTCGGCATTATGGGTATGGAAGATTTATTTGGCGATATCCTAGTTCCGACAGAGGAAGTGGTTGAGATTCGTGACGGCAAGAAGCGCAAAAGTGAGCGTAAGTTCTATCCAGGTTATGTACTTGTACAGATGGATATGAACGATGACTCTTGGCATCTTGTCAAAGGGACAACGCGTGTACTCGGCTTTATCGGCGGTACGGCGGACAAGCCATCACCAATCACTGATCGAGAGGCGGATGCGATTCTGCAGCGAGTCAATGAGGGTGTGGATAAACCTCGTCCTAAAACACTGTTTGAGGTGGGTGAAGTGGTTCGTGTTAACGAAGGTCCATTTGCCGATTTCAATGGTGCTGTAGAAGAGGTTGATTACGATAAAAGCCGAATCAAAGTGGCAGTGCTTATTTTTGGGCGCTCCACTCCTGTTGATTTGGAATTTAGTCAGGTTGAAAAGACCTGATTGCATTAAACGGGTAGCCTTCGGGCGATGACCCATCTGGAGTAAAAAATGGCTAAAAAAGTCCAAGCTTACATCAAGCTACAAGTTAAAGCGGGTCAAGCGAACCCAAGTCCACCAGTTGGTCCAGCACTTGGTCAACACGGTGTGAACATTATGGAATTCTGTAAAGCGTTCAACGCCAAAACGCAAGGTGTAGAACCAGGTCTTCCAACGCCAGTTATTATCACTGTGTACAGTGATCGTAGCTTTACATTCGAAACAAAATCTACTCCTGCTTCAGTTCTTCTTAAGAAAGCTGCTGGTATTAAGAGTGGTTCTCCTCGTCCAAACACTCAAAAAGTTGGCACGGTTACACGTGAGCAACTAGAAGAGATTGTTAACGCTAAGCAGGCTGACTTGACTGCAGCGGATATGGATGCTGCCGTACGTACTATCGCAGGTAGTGCGCGTGCAATGGGTCTAGATGTTGAGGGTGTGAACTAATGGCTAAGCTAACTAAACGCGCTCGCTTGATCGCTGAAAAAGTAGATGCAACGAAGTTGTACTCTGTAGAAGAGGCTGTTGCTCTTCTATCTGAACTTTCTACTGTTAAGTTCAAAGAGTCTGTAGACGTATCTGTTAACCTAGGCGTTGATCCACGTAAATCTGACCAAGTTGTTCGTGGTTCTACGGTACTTCCTAACGGTACAGGTAAAGACGTTCGTGTTGCAGTGTTCGCGCAAGGTGCAAACGCTGATGCAGCGAAAGAAGCTGGCGCAGACGTTGTAGGTTTTGAAGACCTAGCTGAGCAAGTTAAAGCGGGCAACCTAGACTTCGACGTAGTCATTGCTTCTCCGGATGCGATGCGTATCGTTGGTCAATTAGGTCAGGTACTTGGTCCTCGCGGTCTGATGCCAAACCCAAAAGTTGGTACTGTGACTCCTGATGTTGCGACAGCGGTTAAAAACGCAAAAGCAGGTCAAGCTCGTTACCGTACTGACAAAAATGGTATCATTCACGCTGGCGTCGGCTCTATCGACTTCACAGCAGATGCTGTTAAAGGCAACATTGAAGCGCTTCTAGCTGACTTACGTCGTGCTAAGCCTGCGTCTTCAAAAGGTGTCTACATGAAAAAAGTGACCCTGTCCTCTACAATGGGACCTGGTCTACAAATTGATTTAGGTGCGTTAAGCTTCTAAGTCAGAGCTTTGGGGTCTGTGCAGTTCGCTGTATAGGCCGTCAAAGACCGCAGGAGTCGATGATTTAATTATAACGTTGTGAAGCGTTTGTCCTGCGCAGATGGTGTGGCCCGATTCAGATATTACTGGATCCAACTCACCAGCAAGTACTCCGATTTATCGGAGAGTTGGTAAAATTTGGGGTTCTATTTTTAACCCCTGCTAATCCAGGAGAAAACCAGTGGCATTAGGTCTAGAAGACAAAAAAGCCATTGTCGCCGAAGTTAGCGAAGTCGCTCAAGGCGCCTTGTCTGCTGTAGTAGCTGACTCTCGCGGTGTAACCGTGACTGACATGACTGCTCTTCGCAAGCAAGCACGTGAAGCAGGTGTGTACGTACGTGTAGTACGTAACACATTGGCTCGCCGCGCAGTTGAAGGTACAGACTTCGAATGCTTACAAGAAAGCTTCGTAGGTCCAACTCTTATTGCATTCTCAAACGAACATCCAGGTGCGGCTGCTCGTTTGTTGAAGACTTTTGCAAAAGAGAACGACAAATTTGAAGTTAAAGCATTGGCGTTCAACGGAGAGTTGATCCCAGCTGGCGACATTGATCGTTTGGCAACTTTGCCAACATACGACGAAGCAATCGCGAAACTAATGAGCGTTATTCAAGGTGCAACAAGCAAACTTGCTCGTACTCTTGCGGCGATTCGCGATCAGAAAGAACAAGAAGCAGCGTAACTTTAAAACGCGCTTACTTGAATTCAATTGGTTTTTGTTGCCGCTTATGGCAACTACAAAATGTTAGGAAATCTGAGTCATGGCTCTAACTAAAGAAGATATCATCAATGCAGTAGCAGAAATGTCTGTAATGGACGTTGTTGAACTGATCGAAGCAATGGAAGAAAAATTCGGTGTAACTGCAGCAGTTGCTGCGGCAGCTGGTCCAGCTGCTGGCGATGCTGGTGCAGCTGCCGCTGAGCAAACTGAATTTGACGTTGTTCTTACTGCCGCTGGCGATAAGAAAGTAAACGTAATCAAAGCAGTTCGTGCAGCAACTGGTCTTGGCTTGAAAGAAGCGAAAGGCATGGTTGACGGCGCTCCAGCGACTGTTAAAGAAGGCGTTACTAAAGATGAAGCAGAAGAGCTTAAGAAAGCTCTTGAAGAAGCAGGTGCTTCTGTCGAAGTTAAGTAATGATACTTGCTTTGCGAAAATTCGACATTTAGTCGGAACGGCTGGTGGTTTTTGCCACCGGCCTTTTTGGGTTTGTAAAACCTAGATAAAACTTTAAGATTTTATGTGAGAGACTTTTCTCTCATTTCGGTAAGGCCTGATAAGAAGGCCTTTTGCGTCAATGTGCACAAGCTGGGGAATGCTGATGGCTTACTCATACACTGAGAAAAAACGTATCCGTAAGGATTTCGGTAAACTGCCGCCCGTTTTGGATGTGCCATACTTGCTGGCAATTCAGCTTGAATCCTACCGTAACTTCTTGCAGGAAGGTAAAAATCCTGCGGAGCGTGGGGAACTAGGTCTGCATGGGGCCTTTAAATCTGTCTTTCCAATGGTCAGCTTTTCCGGCAATGCGGCGCTAGAATACGTCGATTACCGATTAGGCAAGCCTGTATTTGACGTAAAAGAGTGTCAGCTACGTGGTGTTACGTATGCCGCTCCTTTACGTGTTCGTGTGCGACTTATCATTTATGATAAAGAGTCTGCGAACAAGGCGATCAAAGACATTCGTGAGCAAGAAGTATACATGGGCGAGATTCCGCTCATGACAGAAAACGGTACGTTTGTAATTAACGGTACTGAGCGTGTAATCGTGTCTCAGTTACACCGTTCACCAGGTGTATTTTTCGATCATGATCGTGGTAAAACACACTCATCTGGTAAACTACTACACTCTGCTCGCGTAATCCCATACCGTGGTTCCTGGTTGGACTTCGAGTTTGATCCAAAAGACTGCGTTTTCGTTCGTATCGACCGTCGTCGTAAGCTGCCTGTAACTATTTTGTTACGCGCACTGGGTTTCGGTACTGAAGAAATTCTAGATACTTTCTTTGACACTACTCGTTTCTACTTGAGTCGCGATGGTGTTGAGATGGAGCTAATTGCTAATCGTCTACGTGGTGAAACTGCGTTATTTAATATCGCAGACCAAGATGGCAATCAGATCGTCGAAGAAGGTCGTCGTATCACTGCGAAACATATCCGTCAGATGGAAAAAGTAGGTCTAGAGCGTCTCTCTGTACCTCTTGAGTACCTGTTGGGTAAGGTGACTGCTAAAAATTTAGTGCACCCGAGCACGGGTGAGCTGATTGCTGAAGCAAACACCGAAATGTCGGTAGACCTGTTGGAGGCGCTGGTTGCAGCAGGCATTAAAGATATCGATGTGTTGTACACCAATGACCTCGATAGCGGCCCATTCATCTCCGATACGCTGCGTATTGATCCAACTAACAATCAGTTGGAAGCGTTGGTAGAAATCTACCGCATGATGCGTCCTGGTGAGCCGCCAACTAAAGAATCTGCTGAGTCTTTGTTCCAAGGGTTGTTCTTCTCAGAAGATCGTTATGACCTTTCAAATGTTGGACGTATGAAGTTCAATCGTCGCCTAGGTCGCGATGAGGATGAAGGCGCAGGTATTCTAGATAACGACGATATCATTGCTGTTCTTAAAACATTGCTGGACATTCGAAATGGTAACGGCATGGTCGACGATATCGACCATCTTGGTAACCGCCGTATCCGTTCAGTTGGTGAAATGGCTGAAAACCAATTCCGTGTTGGTCTAGTGCGTGTTGAACGTGCTGTGAAAGAGCGTCTGTCTATGGCAGAAGCGGATGGCCTAATGCCACAAGATCTATTGAACGCGAAGCCGGTTGCGGCTGCAATCAAAGAGTTCTTTGGATCTAGTCAATTGTCACAGTTTATGGATCAGAACAATCCTTTGTCAGAAGTGACGCATAAGCGTCGTGTTTCGGCATTGGGGCCTGGTGGTTTGACTCGTGAACGTGCTGGCTTTGAGGTGCGTGACGTACACGCGACTCATTACGGTCGGGTATGTCCGATCGAGACGCCGGAAGGACCAAACATCGGTTTGATCAACTCGCTATCGACTTACGCACGTACAAATAGCTATGGTTTCCTAGAGACTCCGTACCGTAAGGTTATTGATGGCAAGATGACAGACGAAACAGTATATGTTTCGGCTATCGATGAAGCAAAATATGTCATCGCTCAAGCATCGGCAAATGTTGATGAAGAAGGGCGTTTGGTTGATGATCTGGTTCAGGTGCGTCACATGCACGAAACCACTCTGATTCCGAAAGAAAAAGTAAACCTGATGGACGTGTCGCCACGTCAGGTTGTATCGGTCGCAGCATCGCTGATTCCATTCCTTGAGCACGATGATGCTAACCGTGCCTTGATGGGGTCAAACATGCAACGTCAGGCTGTGCCAACGCTAATTGCTGAGAAACCAGTGGTTGGTACCGGTATGGAGAAAAACGTAGCGAAAGACTCTGGTGTATGTATCGTAGCACGTCGTGGTGGTGAAATAGAGTCGGTTGATGCAAGTCGCATCGTGGTACGTGTTAACTCTGAAGAAACAGAGGCTGGCGAAGCGGGTGTAGATATCTACAACCTAACAAAATACGTTCGCTCCAACCAAAATACCTGTATTAACCAACGTACTTTGGTGCTGAAAGGTGACAAAGTAGCTCGTGGTGACATCATGGCCGACGGTCCATCAGTCGACATGGGTGATCTAGCGCTTGGTCAAAACATGCGTATTGCGTTCATGCCTTGGAACGGCTTCAACTTCGAGGATTCGATCCTAGTATCTGAGCGGGTGGTAGAAGAAGATCGATTCACTTCTATCCATATCCAAGAGCTAACCTGTGTGGCTCGTGATACGAAGCTTGGGCCTGAAGAGATTACTGCTGATATTCCGAATGTCGGTGAAGGGGCTCTATCTAAACTAGATAGCTCTGGTGTTGTTTACATCGGTGCAGAAGTGGAGCCTGGTGATATCCTAGTTGGTAAAGTAACGCCGAAAGGCGAAACACAACTAACACCAGAAGAAAAACTTTTGCGCGCTATCTTCGGTGAAAAAGCGTCTGACGTTAAAGATACTTCTCAACGTGTTAAAACAGGTACTCGCGGTACTGTTATCGACGTTCAAGTCTTTACACGTGACGGTATTGAAAAAGACGAACGTGCTAAATCCATTGAGAAATCTCAATTAGATCAAGTGCGTAAGGATCTTAACGAAGAGTTCCGCATTGTTGAGAAGGCAACGTTTGAGCGTTTAGCTGAAGCGTTGGTTGGGCAGCAAGCAGAAGGCGGTCCAGGCTTGGCTCGTAACGCTATTATTACCGAAGAGTATTTGGCTGGCCTTGATCACCCTGAGTGGTTCAAAATTCGCGTCGCAAACGAAGAGGCAAGTGAGCAGCTTGAAAAAGCGCAAGCAGCCTTGATCGAACGCCGCAAGGATCTTGATGCGAAATTTGAAGACAAAAAGCGCAAGTTGCAGACTGGCGATGACTTAGCACCAGGTGTGCTGAAAATCGTTAAAGTGTATGTTGCGATTAAACGTCGTATCCAGCCTGGTGATAAAATGGCCGGTCGTCACGGTAACAAGGGTGTGATCTCTAAGATAATGCCTGTTGAAGATATGCCGTACGATGAAAACGGTGATCCGGTAGATATTGTGCTTAACCCTTTAGGTGTGCCGTCTCGGATGAACGTCGGTCAGGTGCTAGAAACTCACTTAGGTGCAGCAGCGAAAGGTTTGGGTCGTAAGATTAACGAGATGATCCAAGTCGAGCGTGAGAAAGCCGAAACGGTTAAAGAGCTTCGAGAGTTCTTAGGCGAAGTTTATAACGGTTATGAAGGTGACTTGCGCCCAGCTCGTACCGAAGATCTAGATAGCTTCTCAGATGATGAAATTCTTGTTTTGGCATCTAACCTTAAACAGGGCGTGCCAATGGCATCTGGTGCATTCGATGGTGCGAAAGAAGCAGAAATTAAGCGTATGTTGCGTCTTGCTGGCATCAATGAAAGCGGTCAGATTAAATTGTTTAACGGCCGTACTGGTGAGGCATTTGAGCGTCCTGTGACCGTAGGTTACATGTACATGCTTAAGTTGAACCACTTGGTAGATGATAAGATGCACGCTCGTTCTACTGGCTCTTACAGCTTGGTTACTCAGCAGCCGCTGGGTGGTAAAGCTCAGTTCGGTGGTCAGCGTTTCGGTGAGATGGAGGTATGGGCACTTGAAGCATACGGTGCTGCCTACACGTTACAAGAAATGCTAACCGTGAAATCGGACGACGTGAACGGTCGTACTAAGATGTACAAAAACATCGTAGACGGCGATCACCGTATGGAACCAGGCATGCCTGAGTCCTTTAACGTACTGGTGAAAGAAATCCGTTCTCTTGGTATCGATATCGAGCTAGAAAACGAATAGGCACGAATCACATTTGACCTGCTGGGGAAGTGAACTTCCCCAGCCTTACGAGTGGGGCGAATATACATGAAAGACTTATTAGGTCTTCTAAAAACACAGGGACAATCAGAAGAGTTTGATGCGATTCGCATTGGCTTAGCTTCTCCAGATATGATTCGTTCATGGTCTTTTGGTGAAGTTAAAAAGCCAGAAACCATCAACTACCGTACGTTCAAACCAGAACGTGACGGTCTGTTCTGTGCCAAAATTTTTGGTCCTATCAAGGACTACGAGTGCTTGTGTGGTAAGTACAAGCGTTTAAAACACCGTGGTGTTATTTGTGAGAAGTGTGGTGTAGAAGTTGCGCTGTCTAAAGTGCGTCGTGAACGCATGGGGCACATTGAGCTTGCTTCGCCTGTTGCTCACATTTGGTTCCTAAAATCTCTTCCATCTCGTATCGGTCTTATCATGGATATGACCCTACGTGATATTGAGCGTGTGCTTTACTTCGAATCTTTCATCGTCATTGATCCAGGCATGACAACGCTGGAAAAAGGTCAGTTGTTGAACGATGAACAATATTTTGAAGCATTAGAAGAGTTTGGTGATGAATTCGACGCTCGCATGGGTGCTGAAGCGATTCAAATGTTACTACGTGACATGGATTTGCCAGAAGAAATCAGCACAATGCGTGAAGAGTTGAATGCAACGAACTCCGAAACACGAATCAAAAAACTTTCTAAGCGTCTGAAGTTGATTGAAGCGTTCCATCATTCTGGTAACAACCCAGAGTGGATGGTGTTGGACGTTTTGCCAGTGTTGCCGCCAGACCTTCGCCCGCTAGTTCCACTAGAAGGTGGTCGTTTTGCGACATCTGATTTGAACGACCTATATCGTCGAGTGATCAACCGTAACAACCGTTTAAAACGCCTACTAGAGCTATCTGCTCCGGACATCATCGTACGTAACGAAAAGCGTATGCTGCAAGAGTCTGTGGATGCGTTACTAGATAACGGTCGTCGTGGTCGTGCGATCACGGGATCTAACAAGCGCCCGCTTAAATCTTTGGCTGATATGATCAAAGGTAAGCAAGGTCGTTTTCGTCAGAACCTTTTGGGTAAGCGTGTAGACTACTCCGGTCGTTCTGTAATCACAGTAGGTCCGTCTCTACGTTTGCACCAGTGTGGTCTTCCTAAGAAGATGGCTCTTGAATTGTTCAAGCCGTTCATCTTCTCTAAGTTAGAGCTTCGCGGCATGGCTACAACCATCAAAGCAGCGAAGAAAATGGTCGAGCGTGAAACACCGGAAGTTTGGGATATTCTTGATGAAGTTATCCGCGAACATCCAGTAATGCTTAACCGTGCCCCAACACTTCACCGTTTGGGTATTCAAGCGTTTGAGCCAATCCTGATCGAAGGTAAAGCGATCCAGTTGCACCCACTTGTGTGTGCGGCATACAACGCCGACTTTGATGGAGACCAAATGGCGGTACACGTACCGTTGACGATCGAAGCTCAGCTTGAAGCACGTGCGTTAATGATGTCTACCAACAACATCCTATCGCCAGCAAACGGTGAGCCGATTATCGTACCGTCTCAAGACGTTGTATTGGGCTTGTACTACATGACGCGTGAGAAGATCAACGCGAAAGGTGAAGGCATGGCCTTTGCTGATATCAAAGAAGTACATCGTGCTTATGGCGGCAAACAAGTAGATTTGCACGCGAAAATCAAGGTTCGAGTGGATCAAGTTGATACGACTCTAGAAGGCGAGAAAATTCCTTCTACTTTCATCGTTGATACTACTGTAGGTCGTGCCTTGTTGTTTGATATTGTGCCAGATGGCCTCCCATTCTCTGTCATCAACCAGCCGATGAAGAAAAAGGCAATCTCTAACCTTATCAACGAGTGTTACCGCAAAGTAGGCCTAAAAGAGACTTGTATCTTTGCCGACCAGTTGATGTATACAGGGTTTGCTTATGCAACGGCTTCTGGTTCTTCTGTTGGTGTTGATGATTTCGTTATTCCACCAGAGAAAACGGCGATCATTGCTCAGGCAGAAGAAGAAGTTAAAGAAATTGAATACCAGTTCGCCGACGGCCTTGTAACGCAAGGCGAGAAGTACAACAAGGTTATCGACTTATGGTCTCGTACTAACGAAACCGTCACAGAAGCCATGATGAAAAACTTGGCGAAAGAAACGGTAATCGATAAAGATGGCAACGAAGTAGAGCAGCAGTCATTTAACTCTGTTTACATGATGGCGGACTCCGGTGCCCGTGGTAGTGTTGCTCAGATGCGTCAGCTCGGTGGTATGCGTGGTTTGATGGCGAAACCAGATGGTTCCATCATCGAGACTCCAATCACTGCGAACTTCCGTGAAGGTCTATCAGTACTTCAGTACTTCACATCGACACACGGTGCGCGTAAAGGTCTTGCTGACACAGCGTTGAAAACAGCGAACTCTGGTTACCTGACACGTCGTCTAGTGGATGTCGCGCAAGATTTGGTTATCACAGAAGTTGACTGTGGAACAGATAAAGGTCTTGTTGTAAGTGCTCTGATTGAAGGTGGTGACGTTGTAGTGCCACTTGGTCAGCGGGTACTAGGTCGTGTTGTAGCGCAAGATGTTATGGACGCGAAAGGTGAGCTTGTTGTCGAGGCGGGTGTTTTGATTGATGAGCACAATGTGCGAGCAATCGAGGCAGCAGGTGTCGATGAAATGCTTGTTCGTTCCGTTATCTCATGTGAAACCAAGCACGGTGTTTGTGGTAAGTGTTACGGTCGTGATTTGGCTCGTGGTCACCTAACTAACATTGGTGAGGCCATCGGTGTAGTGGCTGCACAGTCTATCGGTGAGCCAGGTACACAGCTTACGATGCGTACTTTCCACATTGGTGGTGCGGCCTCTAGAGCGTCTGCTGTTGATAGTGTGCAGGTTAAGAGTGCTGGTACCGTTCGTTTCCATAAAATGAAGAGCATTGAGCGTGAAGGTGGTCAATTAGTGGTCGCGTCGCGATCCTCTGAATTGGCGATTGCTGATAATGCTGGTCGTGAAAAAGAGCGCTATAAATTACCGTATGGTGCGGTCTTAAGTATCCGCGAAGGTGACTCAGTTGAGGCTGGTCAAGTCGTAGCAAACTGGGATCCACATACACACCCAATCGTCTCTGAGATGGAAGGTATACTAGAGTTTTCTGGTATGGAAGAGGGTGTCACAATTCGTCGTCAATCCGATGAGTTGACAGGCCTGACAACGATTGAAGTGCTTGAAATGAGGGATCGCCCTTCTTCTGGAAAAGATTTACGTCCTACTATTTCTGTAGTAGATGAGAAGGGTGCTCCAGTAATGATCCCTGGTACTGAGATGCCAGTACAATACATGTTGCCTGAGAAGGCCTTGTTGAGTCTGGATCATGGTGCAACCATCAAGACTGGTGAAGTACTGGCTCGTATTCCGCAAGAATCTCAAGGTAACAAGGACATCACGGGTGGTCTACCGCGCGTTGCTGACTTGTTCGAAGCTCGACGCCCGAAAGATCCTGCTGTTATGGCGGAAGCGACAGGTGTGGTTAGCTTTGGTAAGGAAACGAAAGGTAAGATTCGCTTGGTTATCACACCTCAAGATGGTGGAGATCCAATCGAAACCTTGATTCCAAAGTGGCGTCAAATCAACATTTTTGATGGTGAGGAAGTCGCTAAGGGTGAGATCATTGCTGATGGACCATTAAACCCTCATGACATTTTACGTCTCAAGGGTGTGGTGGCATTAACAGACTACATCACTAATGAAATTCAAGAGGTTTACCGTCTACAGGGTGTAGGTATCAACGACAAACATATCGAAGTGATTGTTCGTCAGATGCTACGCAAAGTAGATATCACTGACTCAGGTGATACTAACCTGATTCAGGGTGACCAAGTTGAATACACTCAAATGCAAGAAGCGAACGAAGCTGCTGAAGCTGAAGGTCGTTTCCCTGCTAAATATGAGCGTGTTTTACTAGGTATTACTAAGGCTTCATTGGCCACTGAGTCATTTATCTCTGCGGCATCGTTCCAAGAGACGACTCGAGTGCTAACTGAAGGTGCGGTAACTGGTAAGAAAGACCATTTGCGTGGTCTGAAAGAAAACGTTGTGGTTGGTCGCCTTATCCCTGCGGGTACAGGTCTGGCATATCACAGTGAGCGCAAGCTGAAAAAAGAGCGTGCGCAACAAGCAACGACTGAAAGTCATGCAACAGTGAGTGCTTCGGATGTAGAAGAAGCATTAAGTGCGGCATTGAAAGACTAGAAGTCATTGTATATGCATGGGAGGTGAATTTTTGTTCGCCTCCCTATTGACTGTTTTATAGGCGCAAATTACACTTGCGCCTCCTTAATTTTGGCGATTTCCGCCATAAAGATTGGATGTGGAGCTTGTTAAATGGCAACCGTTAACCAGTTGGTTCGTAAACCACGTAAACGTAAAGTGGCAAAAAGTGACGTTCCTGCGTTACAAGCTTGTCCGCAACGCCGCGGCGTCTGCACACGTGTATACACTACTACGCCTAAGAAGCCGAACTCGGCTTTGCGTAAAGTATGTCGTGTTCGCTTGACGAACGGCTTTGAAGTAACTTCCTACATCGGTGGTGAAGGTCACAACCTACAAGAACACAGCGTAGTGCTGATTCGTGGCGGTCGTGTAAAAGACCTTCCAGGTGTTCGTTACCACACAGTTCGTGGTAGCTTGGATACTTCAGGCGTACAAAATCGTAAGCAAGGCCGTTCTAAATACGGTACTAAACGTCCTAAGTAAGCTTTCAAGCTACTTTAATCGTTTAGACATAATTTTTTAATACAGTAAGGCCGAGCGCAGAGATGTCTCGGACTCACCTGAAGAGGATATAATCCATGCCTAGAAGACGCGTAGTCGCTAAGCGTGAAGTACTTCCAGATCCTAAACACGGAAGCCAACTTCTTGCTAAGTTCATTAACCACGTAATGGTTAGTGGCAAAAAATCTGTAGCTGAAAGCATCGTCTACAATGCGCTAGAAACTGTAGCGCAACGCACAAAGACTGATGAGCCAATGGCTGTCTTTGAAAAAGCTCTAGAATCTATCCAGCCAATGGTTGAGGTTAAATCTCGCCGTGTAGGTGGTGCAACGTACCAAGTGCCTGTAGAAGTTCGCCCAGCTCGTCGCTCAGCGCTATCTATGCGTTGGTTGGTAGAAGCTGCTCGTAAGCGTGGTGAAAAGTCCATGGCATTACGTTTAGCTGGTGAAATTCTAGATGCATCTGAGAACAAAGGCTCAGCTGTTAAGAAACGTGAAGACGTTCATCGTATGGCTGACGCTAACAAAGCGTTCTCTCACTACCGTTTCTAATCCGGAGAAGCTTAAGTGGCACGTAAAACACCCATCAATCGTTATCGCAACATCGGTATTTGTGCGCACGTTGATGCGGGTAAAACGACAACTACTGAGCGTGTTCTATTCTACACCGGTCTTTCTCATAAGATCGGTGAAGTCCATGATGGTGCAGCCACCATGGACTGGATGGAGCAGGAGCAAGAGCGTGGCATTACGATCACTTCAGCGGCAACAACTTGCTTCTGGGGTGGTATGAATCAGCAGTTCGACCAACATCGTATTAATATCATTGATACTCCTGGGCACGTAGATTTTACTATTGAAGTAGAACGTTCACTACGAGTGCTAGACGCAGCGGTTGTTGTGTTATGTGGGTCGTCTGGTGTTCAGCCTCAAACAGAAACTGTCTGGCGTCAGGCTAACAAGTATGCAGTGCCTCGTATGGTATTTGTCAATAAGATGGATCGTACAGGTGCGGATTTTTTCAGTGTTGTAGAACAATTGGAAAATCGCTTGAATGCCAACGCAATTCCAATCCAAATCAACATCGGAGCAGAAGAAGACTTCGCTGGTGTTGTGGATTTGCTGCTTATGAAAGCCATTATGTGGAATGAGGCAGATCAGGGGATGACGTATACGCTAGAAGAAATTCCTGCGGATTTGTTGTCAACTGCGGAAGAGTGGCGTGAGAAGTTAGTTGAGGCTGCAGCTGAAGCCAACGAGGAATTGATGGATAAATACCTTGAAGAAGGTGAGTTATCCATTGAGGAAATCAAGCGAGGTCTGCGAGCTCGCACGCTTGCTAACGAAATAGTATTGGTCACCTGTGGTTCTGCATTTAAGAACAAAGGTGTTCAAGCTGTGCTTGATGCGGTGATTGAGTATCTGCCATCACCATTAGAAGTGAAAGCGATAGAAGGCACTTTAGAAGATGCTGAAACGCCTGTAACTCGAGAGGCAGACGATGATGCTCCGTTCTCGGCTTTAGCGTTCAAGATTGCAACCGACCCATTTGTGGGGACGTTGACCTTCGTACGTGTATACTCTGGGGTTTTGAATTCCGGAGACTCGGTGTTTAACTCTGTTAAACATAAGAAAGAGCGTGTTGGCCGTATGGTTCAAATGCATGCTAATAATCGAGAAGAGATCAAAGAAGTAAGAGCGGGTGATATCGCAGCTTTGATTGGTATGAAGGATGTCACGACAGGGGATACGCTGTGTGACGGCAAAGATGTTGTCGTGTTAGAGCGTATGGAGTTTCCTGAGCCCGTTATCTCTGTGGCAGTAGAGCCGAAGTCTCAAGCAGATCAAGATAAAATGGCAGTGGCTCTTGGTAAGCTTGCGCAGGAAGATCCATCTTTCCGCGTAGAAACTCACGAAGAGACAGGTCAAACTATTATCTCTGGTATGGGTGAATTGCACCTTGATATTCTTGTTGATCGAATGAAACGTGAATTCAAGGTTGAGGCAAACATTGGTAAGCCTCAAGTATCATACCGAGAGAAAATTCGCAAAGAAGTGGAAATTAACCACAAGTTTGTGCGGCAATCCGGTGGTCGTGGTCAATACGGTCATGTTGTGATGAAACTGATCCCAACTGAAAAGGAAGGGTTAGAGTTTGTCAATGAGATTGTCGGAGGTGCTATTCCGAAGGAATACATCCCAGCAGTTGAACGAGGCGTTTCAGAGCAAATGAAGAATGGCGTTATCGCTGGCTACCCATTACTTGGGTTAAAAGTGGTGTTGTTCGATGGTTCATTCCATGATGTTGACTCTAATGAAATGGCCTTTAAAATTGCAGCTTCTCAGGGCTTAAAGAAAGGAGCGGTTGATGCTGATCCTTGTGTTCTTGAGCCCATGATGAAAGTAGAAGTTGTAACCCCTGAAGAGTACATGGGTGACGTGATGGGAGACTTGAATCGTCGCCGCGGACTTGTTCAGGGTATGGAAGATTCCATGTCCGGAAAAGTTATTCGAGCGGAAGTGCCATTAGGCGAAATGTTTGGATACGCAACGGATGTGCGTAGTTTGTCGCAAGGGCGTGCAAGTTATGCGATGGAATTCCTAAAGTACGCTGAAGCGCCAGCTAGTGTGGCAGACGCGATCATCAAAAATGAAATTTAATCATCATACTTACTAATCATAAGGTGTATGTATCATGGCAAAAGCAAAGTTCGAACGTAGTAAACCACACGTTAACGTTGGTACAATCGGTCACGTTGACCACGGTAAAACTACCCTAACAGCAGCACTTACTCGTGTATGTGCTGAAGTATTTGGCGGTACAGCTGTAGCATTTGACGGTATCGATAATGCTCCAGAAGAGCGTGAGCGTGGTATCACAATCGCAACGTCTCACGTTGAGTACGATTCTCCAACTCGTCACTATGCACACGTAGACTGTCCTGGACACGCCGATTATGTTAAAAACATGATCACTGGTGCGGCTCAAATGGACGGCGCGATCCTTGTTTGTGGTGCGACTGACGGTCCAATGCCTCAAACTCGTGAGCACATCCTTCTTTCTCGTCAAGTAGGTGTACCATACATCGTAGTATTCCTAAACAAAGCAGACCTTCTTGCTGAAGACTGTGGCGGTGCGGATACTGAAGAATACGCAGAGATGCAAGAGCTTGTAGAAATGGAACTACGTGATCTTCTATCTGAGTACGACTTCCCAGGTGATGACACTCCAATCATCCCAGGTTCTGCTCTAATGGCTCTTAACGGTCAAGACGACAATGAAATGGGAACTACAGCTGTAACTAAACTAGTTGAAGCTCTAGATAACTACATCCCAGAGCCAGAGCGTGCAATCGACGGTGCATTCATCATGCCTATCGAGGACGTATTCTCTATCCAAGGTCGTGGTACGGTTGTTACAGGTCGTGTTGAGCGCGGTATCATCAAAGTTGGTGAAGAAGTTGAAATCGTTGGTATCAAAGATACTACGAAAACAACTTGTACTGGTGTTGAGATGTTCCGTAAGCTTCTAGACGAAGGCCGTGCAGGTGAGAACTGTGGTGTACTATTGCGTGGTACTAAGCGTGACGACGTTCAGCGTGGTCAAGTACTAGCGAAGCCTGGTTCTATCACTCCTCACACTGAGTTTGAAGCAGAAGTTTACGTTCTGTCTAAAGATGAAGGTGGTCGTCACACGCCATTCTTTAAAGGTTACCGCCCACAGTTCTACTTCCGTACAACTGACGTAACTGGTGCTTGTGAGCTTCCAGAAGGCGTAGAAATGGTAATGCCTGGCGACAACATCCAAATGACTGTTACTCTAATTCACCCAATCGCAATGGACGAAGGTCTTCGTTTCGCGATTCGTGAAGGTGGTCGTACAGTTGGTGCTGGTGTTGTAGCAAAAGTTCTTAAGTAATTTTGCTTTTACGCATTAAGAACTGTTAGTCAAAAAGGTCGCTCGTAGGGCGGCCTTTTTTGTATGTGCTGTTTTAATTGGTTACTTGACAACCAATTTGTAAGCGGCTAACATTCGCCGTCCTTAAATAAGGATGGTAGGTTAAGTTTTATACAATCGGCCTATCGAACATAGTATTTGGAGTTGGAAATGCAAAGCCAAAAAATCCGTATTCGCTTGAAAGCTTTCGATCATCGTTTGATTGATGCTTCAACGCAAGAGATTGTGGACACTGCTAAGCGCACAGGCGCTCAAGTACGTGGTCCAATTCCACTTCCTACTCGCAAAGAACGTTACACAGTATTGGTTTCTCCTCACGTAAACAAAGATGCGCGTGATCAATATGAAATCCGTACTCACAAACGTGTTCTAGACATCGTTGAACCAACTGAAAAAACAGTTGATGCCTTGATGAAACTAGATCTTGCGGCAGGCGTGGAAGTACAAATTTCTTTGGGTTAATGCTCAAAGTTTTAGGGGTGCGATAACCAACAGGTATCTGTTGGCCTAAGCACATTAGTGGAATGATCTGGAATGGTCAGCCGTAGCGGGTGATAGCCCCGTACACAACTGGCAATTGAGGTATAAAATGGCTATTCAATTAGTCGGACGTAAAGCCGGAATGACACGTATCTTCAATGAAGACGGTGTATCCGTGCCAGTAACCGTCATCGAGGTTGAACCGAACCGCGTAACACAGGTGAAAACTGCAGACACTGACGGCTATTCAGCTGTTCAAGTTACTGTTGGTACTCGCCGTGCAAGCCGAGTAACAAAAGCTGCAGCAGGTCACTTTGCAAAAGCTAGTGTTGAGGCAGGTCGTGGTTTGTGGGAGTTCCGCTTGTCTGGTGACGAAAAAGAAATCAATGTTGGCGATGAGCTAACAGTTGCGGATTTCGAAGCTCTAACTAAGGTTGATGTTACTGGTCAATCAAAAGGTAAAGGCTTCCAAGGTGGCGTTAAACGTCACAACTTCAGCACACAAGATGCTACTCACGGTAACTCATTGTCTCACCGTGCTCCTGGTTCCATCGGTCAATGTCAAACACCTGGCCGTGTTTGGAAAGGCAAAAAGATGGCTGGTCACATGGGCGCAGCTCAAGTAACGACTCAATCGCTTGAAGTTGTTCGTGTTGATGCTGAGCGTAACCTTATCCTTGTAAAAGGTGCGGTTCCTGGCGCTGTTAATGGTGACGTAATCGTTCAACCAGCAGTTAAAGCTCGCTAAGAGGGGTAGACAATGAACTTGAATCTAACAGGTGCTGAGGGAACTGTAGAAGTTTCTGATGTAACCTTCGCGCGTGAATACAACGAAGCGCTAGTTCACCAGGTTGTTACTTCTTACCTGGCTGGTGCTCGTCAAGGTACTCGTGCTCAGAAAACTCGCTCTGAAGTGGCTGGTGGTGGTCGCAAACCTTGGAAACAAAAAGGTTCTGGTCGAGCTCGTGCCGGTACGATCCGTAGTCCGCTATGGCGTTCTGGTGGCGTTACGTTCGCTGCGAAAACACAAGATCACTCTCAGAAAGTAAACAAGAAGATGTATCGTGCAGCAATGCGCACCATCTGGTCCGAGCTAGCTCGTCAAGACCGTCTTGTTGTAGTTGAAGAGCTTTCTATCGAAGCTCCAAAAACTAAGCTTTTCAAAGCTAAAATGGCTGAATTGAATGTTGATAACGCGCTTGTAGTTGCGCACGAGCTGGACGATAACTTGTTCCTAGCTGCGCGTAACATTCCAAACGTTGACGTTCTTGATGCAGCGTCTGTTGACCCTGTTAGCTTGATTGCTTACGACAAAGTGTTGGTGACAGTTGGTGCTCTGAAACAAGTTGAGGAGGCACTAGCATGATCGGCGAACGCATATATAAAGTGTTGTTAGGTCCACATATCTCTGAGAAAGCGACTATCGTTGCCGAAGGCAATGGTCAGTACGTTTTCCGCGTAACGAATGACGCAACTAAACCAGAGATTAAACAAGCAATCGAAGCGTTGTTTGAAGTCAAAGTAGAGTCTGTTCGTACGTTGAACCAAAAAGGTAAAACAAAGCGTACAGTTCGTGGTCTAGGCAAGCGTAGTGACGTTAAAAAAGCGTACGTACGTTTGGCAGAAGGCCAAGAAATTGATTTCTTGGGCGCTGAATAAGGGGAGATAGGTCAATGGCTGTTGTAAAAAGTAAGCCAACGTCTGCAGGCCGTCGTCACGTTGTTAAAGTTGTTAACAATGATTTGCATAAAGGCGCGCCATACGCTCCTTTGCTAGACAAAAAGAGCAAATCAGGTGGTCGTAACAACAACGGACGCATCACTACGCGTCACGTAGGTGGTGGTCATAAGCAGCATTACCGTATCGTAGATTTCCGTCGTAACAAAGATGGTATCCCTGCGGTAGTTGAGCGTTTGGAATATGATCCAAACCGTTCTGCGAATATTGCATTAGTTAAGTATGCTGATGGTGAACGTCGTTACATTATCGCTTCCAAAGGTATGGAAGCTGGTTCTGTTGTTTCCAACGGTGCAGGTGCTCCAATCAAAGCTGGTAATAGCTTGCCTTTGCAAAATATTCCAGTTGGTAGTGTGGTTCACTGTATCGAGCTTAAGCCAGGTAAAGGTGCGCAAATCGCACGTTCTGCTGGTGCTTCTGCTCAGCTTGTTGCCCGTGAAGGTCGTTACGTAACTCTTCGCCTACGTTCAGGTGAAATGCGTAAGGTTCTAACTGAATGTCGCGCAACGTTAGGTGAAGTATCCAACTCTGAACACATTCTACGTGTTTTGGGTAAAGCTGGTGCTAAGCGCTGGCGTGGTGTTCGTCCTACGGTTCGTGGTGCAGCTATGAACCCGGTAGATCACCCTCACGGTGGTGGTGAAGGTCGTAGCTCTGGTGGTCGTCACCCAGTTACACCTTGGGGTGTCCCTACTAAGGGTTACAAAACACGCAAGAACAAGCGTACTGATAAACTTATTGTACGTCGTCGTACTAAGTAATAAGAGGAAACGACTGTGCCACGTTCACTAAAAAAAGGTCCTTTTATCGACCTTCATTTGTTGAAAAAGGTAGAGGCTGCGGCAGAAAAGAATGACCGTCGTCCAATTAAAACTTGGTCGCGCCGTTCTACAATCTTCCCTGAATTCGTAGGGTTGACAATCGCAGTCCATAATGGTCGCCAACATGTCCCAGTTCTAGTATCTGAAGACATGGTCGGTCATAAATTGGGTGAGTTCGCTCCGACCCGTACGTATAAGGGTCATGCTGCGGACAAAAAGGCCAAACGGTAATTAAGGGGTATTAACATGAGTGAAGTAAGCGCTTCATTGAAGGGTGCTCGCCTCTCAGCGCAGAAGGCCCGTTTGGTAGCAGATCAAATCCGCGGCAAATCTGTAAGCGAAGCACTGAACATTTTGGCGTTCAGTCCTAAAAAGGCGGCAGCAATTGTCAAGAAAGTACTGGAGTCTGCTGTAGCAAACGCTGAGCATAACGAAGGTGCTGATATCGATGACTTGCGTGTGTCTACGGTATTCGTTGATGAGGCAATGACTCTGAAACGTATTAAAGCTCGAGCTAAAGGCCGTGCTGACCGTATTCTTAAACGCGGTTGCCATATTACAGTTAAAGTCGCTGACTAATTAGGAGAAACCCAATGGGTCAGAAGGTTCATCCAACTGGAATTCGCCTAGGGATAGTTAAAGATCATACTTCTACTTGGTATGCGAACAACCAAAACTACTCTAAGCAATTATTAAACGATCTTCAGGTTCGTAAGTACCTAGAAGAAAAATTAGTACAGGCTTCTGTTTCTCGCATTGAGATTCAGCGTCCTGCACAAACTGCACGAATTACTATTCACACAGCTCGTCCGGGCATTGTGATTGGTAAGAAGGGCGAAGATGTTGAGAAACTACGTAATGCAGTTTCTGGGATGATGGGCGTACCTGTTCACATCAACATCGAGGAAATTCGTAAGCCAGAACTAGATGCTAAATTGGTAGCGCAAAACATTGCGGGCCAACTAGAGCGTCGCGTGATGTTCCGTCGCGCTATGAAGCGTGCAGTGCAAAATGCAATGCGTGCTGGTGCGAAAGGTATCAAGGTTCAGGTAAGTGGTCGTCTGGGCGGTGCAGAGATTGCACGTGCAGAGTGGTACCGCGAAGGTCGTGTGCCTCTACACACTCTACGCGCTGACATTGACTACGCTACTTATGAAGCAAGCACGACTTACGGCATTATTGGCGTTAAGACGTGGATCTTCAAAGGCGAAATCTTGGGCGGTATTGAACAAGTGCGTGCTGAGAAAGGCGCACAAAAGAAGAAGTCTAAGTAGGGGGTAAGTCATGTTACAGCCGAAACGTACTAAGTTCCGTAAGATGCAAAAAGGCCGTAACCGCGGTCTAGCTCTTCGCGGTAACCAAGTTAGCTTTGGTGAATTCGGATTGAAATCGACCGAACGTGGTCGTATTACTGCTCGTCAAATTGAAGCGGCGCGTCGTGCAATGACTCGTCACATCAAACGTGGTGGTAAAATCTGGATTCGTGTATTCCCTGATAAGCCGATTACCCAGAAGCCTCTAGAGGTTCGTCAGGGTAAAGGTAAGGGTAGCGTAGAATACTGGGTTGCTCAGATTCAACCTGGCAAGATGCTTTATGAAGTTGAGGGCGTTTCCGAACAGCTAGCACGCGAAGCTTTCGCGTTGGCAGCTGCTAAGCTTCCTCTATCCACAACTTTCGTAACGCGTACGGTGATGTAGATGAAAGCAAAAGAATTGCAAGAAAAGTCTGTAGCTGAGCTACAGCAGACCTTGATCGAACTGCTACGTGAGCAATTTACTCTGCGCATGCAGAAGGCCACTGGTCAGTTGGCTCAAACTCATTTGCTCTCGCAAGTTCGCCGCAATATCGCACGTGTTAAAACCGTGCTAAACGATAAGGCAGGTAACTAAGATGGCAAGTGTTGAAACTCAAGCTCGTACAGCTACTGGTAAAGTAGTTAGCGATAAGATGGATAAGTCCATCGTGGTACTAGTTGAGCGTACGGAACGTCACCCTTTATACGGTAAATTCGTTCGTCGTTCATCTAAACTGCACGCTCATGATGAAAACAACGAGTGCCAAGTAGGCGATACAGTTAAGGTTGTGGAAACACGTCCTTATTCCAAGACTAAAACTTGGAAACTGGTTCAGGTTGTTGAGAAAGCAGCTGCTGTATAAGCAGCTTCTTCCTTCATGAGACTTGTTATCTAATTTGATTGGAGAGCAGTAATGATTCAAACAGAATCGATGCTTGATGTAGCAGATAACAGCGGCGCAAAGCGCGTTCAGTGTATTAAAGTACTGGGTGGCTCTCATCGTCGTTATGCTGCTATCGGTGACATTATCAAGGTCACAGTTAAAGAAGCGATCCCTCGTGGTCGTGTTAAGAAAGGCCAAGTTCTAAATGCTGTTGTCGTTAGAACGAAGAAAGGTGTGCGTCGTCCAGATGGCTCCGTGATCCGCTTTGATGTAAACTCTGCGGTTCTACTGAATGCTTCAGGGCAACCAATTGGTACTCGTATCTTTGGCCCTGTGACACGTGAGTTGCGTACAGAGCAATTCATGAAAATTGTTTCTCTTGCACCAGAAGTGCTGTAAGAGGGAGGGGACCAAAAATGCGCAAAATCAAACGTGACGACGAAGTCGTAGTAATTGCTGGTAAAGATAAAGGCAAACGCGGCAAAGTTGTTAAAGTAGTAGACGAGAATCGCGTCGTTGTTTCAGGTATCAATATGATCAAGAAACACGAGAAGCCAAACCCTATGAAGGGCACGACTGGCGGTATCGTTGAAAAAGAAGCACCTATCCAGGTTTCTAACGTAGCCATTTTTAACAATGCTACAGGTAAAGCGGATCGCGTCGGCTTTAAAGTGAATGAAGACGGCACAAAAGTGCGTGTTTTCAAGTCTAACAGTGAAGCGATCGACGCCTAAGAGCGAGAATTATAGCCATGGCGAGACTTAAGCAAGTATATAAAGATCAAGTAGTCGCAAAGCTGACTGAACAGTTTGACTACAAAAACGTAATGGAAGTGCCTAAAATCACTAAAATCACGTTGAACATGGGTGTTGGTGAAGCTATCGCAGACAAGAAACTTCTTGAAAATGCGGTAAATGATCTTACAGCACTGAGCGGCCAGAAAGTGGTAGTAACGAAAGCTCGCAAATCAGTTGCAGGCTTTAAAATCCGTGACGGTTATCCGATCGGTTGTAAAGTTACTCTACGCGGCGACCGTATGTGGGATTTCTTCGACCGTTTGGTTGACGTTGCTATCCCTCGTATCCGTGACTTCCGTGGTTTAAACCCGAAGTCATTCGATGGTCGTGGTAACTACAGTATGGGTGTTAAAGAGCAGATCATCTTCCCAGAGATCGATTACGATAAAGTAGACCGTGTACGCGGTATGGATATTACCATTACTACTACTGCTCGTACCGACGAAGAAGGTCGTGCTTTGCTAGCCGCCTTTAGTTTCCCTTTCAAGAAATAAGAGGTAGGAATCATGGCTAAAATCTCAATGATTCAACGCGAAGCTAAGCGCGCAAAATTAGTAGCTAAGTATGCTGAGAAGCGTGCTGCTCTAAAAGCGATCATTAACGACGTTAATGCATCGGACGATGAAAAGTGGGAAGCAACGCTTAAATTACAAGCGCTTCCACGCGATTCATCTTCTTCTCGCCAACGTAACCGTTGTCAGGTTACTGGTCGTCCTCATGGCGTATACCGCCGCTTCGGCTTGTCTCGTATCAAGCTACGTGAAGCAGCGATGCGTGGTGATGTACCAGGCTTGAAGAAAGCTAGTTGGTAAGCAAGTAGAGCGCGATCATAATACATTGCAGTGAGCGGGTGTCCAAAAGCTGGACATTCCGTTCGCTGCTGTGTACTATGCGCGAGCTCTATTTGCTGCACAATGGTTTTTTCTATTAGGAGCTCTTAAATGAGTATGCAAGATACTATTGCGGATATGATCACTCGTATTCGTAACGGACAGATGGCTGCAAAGACATCTGTTTCAATGCCTTCATCAAAAATGAAGGTGTCTGTTGCTAACGTTCTTTGCGAAGAAGGTTACGTAACTGGCGTGAGTGTTGAAGAAGGTGTCAAACCAACTCTTACGATTGAGTTGAAATACTTCGACGGTAAGCCAGTTATCGAAGAAATTAAACGCGCTTCACGCCCAAGCTTACGCTCTTATAAAGCAACAGCTGAGCTACCAAAAGTAGAGGCCGGCCTAGGGGTCGCAATTATCTCTACTTCTAAAGGTGTGATGACTGACCGCGCTGCTCGCGCTGCCGGCATCGGTGGCGAAGTAATCTGCACAGTATTCTAGGAGTTAGTATGTCTCGAGTTGCTAAAAGTCCCGTGACGCTTCCTAGTGGTGTAGAAGTTACTCTAAATGGCCAAGCTGTTGCTGTAAAAGGTGGCAAAGGTTCACTAGAGCTTAACGTACACACAAGCGTTGAAGTAAGTAAAGAAGATAACGTTCTAACTTTTGCACCACGTGATGGTGCAAAACAAAGCCGTGCCCTAGCGGGTACAACGCGCGCACTTGTTAACAACATGGTTGTTGGTGTGACTCAGGGCTTTGAGAAGCGTCTACTATTACAAGGTGTTGGTTACCGTGCTGCGGTAAAAGGTAATGTTCTTAACCTATCTTTAGGTTTCTCACACCCTGTAGATTACGAGTTGCCGTCAGGTATTACTGCCGAGTGTGCATCTCAAACTGAAGTCATTCTTCGTGGCATCGACAAGCAAGCCCTAGGGCAAGCAGCGGCTGAAGTTCGCGGTTTCCGTCCACCAGAGCCATATAAAGGTAAAGGTGTTCGTTATGCTGATGAAGTTGTTCGTCGTAAAGAAGCTAAGAAAAAATAGTAGGTAAGCATTCATGAACACTAAGAAACAATCTCGGATTCGTCGTGCGCGCCGCGCACGTTTGCATATTCGTGACCTAGGTGCGAATCGCCTTACTGTAAATCGCACCCCACGTCACATGTATGCACAAGTTATTTCGCCATGCGGTAGCAAAGTGCTAGCAAGCGCTTCTACTCTAGATGCGTGCCTACGTTCTTCTGCGACTGGCAATAAAGACGCAGCAGCTAAAGTGGGTGCTCTGATCGCTGAGCGTGCAAAAGAAGCTGGTGTGAGCACCGTAGCGTTTGACCGTTCAGGCTTTAAATACCACGGTCGCGTTCAGGTGCTTGCAGATGCAGCACGTGAAGCCGGTCTAGAGTTCTAAGGGGTAGCAAATGGCAGTTAACGAACAACAAACTAGCGATCTTCAAGAGAAGCTAGTACAAGTAAACCGCGTTGCTAAAGTTGTGAAGGGTGGTCGTATCTTCTCTTTCACTGCTTTGACAGTCGTAGGTGATGGTAACGGTAAAGTAGGTTACGGACGTGGTAAAGCACGTGAAGTGCCTCAAGCAATCCAGAAAGCGATGGAGCAAGCGCGTCGCAATATGGTGTCTGTTGCTCTGAATGGCGACACACTACAGTACCCAGTTAAAGCGGTTCACGGTGCATCTAAAGTGTACATGCAACCGGCTTCTCAAGGTACTGGTATTATCGCGGGTGGTGCAATGCGTGCGGTTCTAGAAATCGCTGGTGTGCACAACGTATTGGCTAAGTGTTACGGCTCAACTAACCCTATTAACGTTGTTCAAGCAACGATTAAAGGTTTGGCTGACATGCGTGCACCAGAGCAAATTGCTGCGAAACGCGGTAAGTCTGTCGATCAAATTTTGGGGTAATGTGAAATGGCTAACAATACCATCACAGTAGAATTGACTCGTAGCCCTATCGGTCGTCTTCCAAAGCACCGTGAAACAGTTAAAGGCTTGGGTCTTAAAAAGATTGGTCAACGTCGTGAACTAGAAGATACTCCTTCTGTTCGTGGCATGATCAATAAAGTTTATTACATGGTTAAAGTGGTAGGAGAATAACATGTTCCTAAATACCATTCGTCCTGGCGAAGGTAGCAAGCATGCTCCTAAACGTGTTGGCCGCGGTATCGGTAGCGGTCTGGGCAAAACGGGTGGACGTGGCCATAAAGGTCTTAAGTCTCGCTCAGGTGGCTCGGTAAAACCTGGTTTTGAGGGCGGTCAAATGCCTTTGCAGCGTCGTCTGCCAAAATTTGGTTTCACTTCACGTCAGGCTAAGTATGTAGCTGAAGTTCGTCTTAACGAACTCGCCGCAGTGAATGCAGAAGTTGTAGATTTGGCTGCTCTTAAAGGTGCCGACATCTTAGGTGACAAAATTAAGTCTGCTCGCGTTATCTTGTCAGGTTCTATCGACAAGGCAGTGACGGTACGTGGTCTTAAGGTTACTAAAGGTGCTCGTGCTGCCATTGAAGCAGCTGGCGGAAAAGTCGAGGAATAGATGTCAAAGCGTGGCTCACTACCAGCTGGAATGCAGAACGGACTAGGTGAACTTTGGTCTCGTATTCGTTTTGTTTTTATAGCAATTATTGTATATCGAATTGGTGCACACATTCCGGTTCCCGGTATCAATCCGGATCGTTTGTCTGCCCTGTTCGACCAGAATGAAGGCACAATCCTGAGTCTATTTAATGTATTCTCAGGCGGGGCATTGGAACGTATGAGTATTTTTGCTCTGGGTATCCTGCCCTACATTTCTGCCTCGATCATTATGCAGTTGTTGACAGTGGTGAGCCCGCAGCTAGAGCAGCTAAAGAAAGAAGGTGAAGCTGGTCGTCGTAAGATTACGCAGTATACGCGTTACGGCACCGTTCTTCTTGCTTTGGTTCAGTCCGCTAGTATGGCCGTAGGTCTTGCTAGCCAAGGAATTTCCTTCAGTTCCGGTATCGAGTTTTACGCTGTTGCAGTGGTAACGCTTGTTGCTGGTACGGTATTCCTAATGTGGCTGGGTGAGCAAGTAACCGAGAAAGGTATAGGTAATGGTATTTCGATCCTTATCTTTGCTGGTATCGTTGCGGGCTTGCCATCTGCTCTAGGACGTTCTTTTGAATCGGCCCGTCAAGGTGATATCAATATCCTTGCTTTGTTGTTGATTGGTGTACTCGCTATAGCGACTGTCGCATTCGTTGTTTTCATCGAACGTGGACAGCGCCGTATTACGGTTAATTATGCCAAGCGTCAGCAAGGTAAAAAGGTGTTTGCCGCACAAAAGAGTCATTTGCCACTAAAAGTGAACATGGCAGGTGTTATACCGCCAATCTTTGCTTCTAGTATTCTTTTGTTCCCAGCTTCGATCGGCCAATGGTTCGGTCAAGGTGAGGGCATGGAATGGCTGCAGAATATTTCTCTGGCTCTAGCTCCTGGGCAACCGCTCTATGTGCTGTTGTTTGCGATAGCAATTGTATTCTTTTGCTTCTTTTATACAGCACTGGTGTTCAACCCTAAAGATGTGGCAGATAACTTGAAAAAGTCCGGTGCGTTCCTGCCGGGCATTCGTCCAGGCGACCATACCGCTCGATATATTGACGGTGTTATGACTCGTTTGACGCTATTTGGTGCCTTGTATATCACTCTAGTGTCATTGATGCCTCAATTCTTTGTCGTTGCGTGGAATGTCCCTTTCTACTTCGGTGGTACTTCGATGTTAATCGTAGTGGTTGTAGTAATGGACTTCATGTCACAAGTGCAAAGTCATTTGATGAGTCATCAATACGAATCATTAATGAAGAAGTCTAATCTGACTGGTTATGGTCCAAATGGCCTAATGCGTTAAGCATAGGTTGGAGTTGAACATGAAAGTACGTGCATCTGTAAAGAAAATCTGTCGTAACTGTAAAGTCGTTCGTCGTAACGGCTCAGTTCGAGTGATCTGCTCTGAGCCACGACACAAACAGCGTCAAGGCTAATAGCTAGATTATTCTATGATGGGAGGGTGGTTGATTTTTGTCCGCGTTGCTGGCATAATCAGCCGCCCTCATGAAAGCAAAGTGATGAATTATTCATCCATAACAACGGAGTAAAGTGAATGGCCCGTATAGCCGGTGTCAATATTCCTGACAATAAACATGCGGTCATTTCTCTAACTTACATCTTCGGGATCGGTCGCACTCGCTCTCAAGCTATCTGCCAAGCAGCAGATATCGAAGAAACCGCTAAAATCGGTTCTTTGAGCGATGAAGTACTCGACCGTCTACGTGGCGAAGTTGCTAAGTTTACTGTAGAAGGTGACCTCCGCCGTGAAGTCAGTATGTCTATCAAACGTCTGATGGACTTAGGCTGTAACCGTGGCATCCGTCACCGCCGCAGCTTACCAGTTCGTGGTCAACGTACCAAAACGAACGCTCGTACACGAAAAGGTCCTCGTAAGCCTATTCGTAAGTAATTCAACGCGTTTCGCTCTAGTGCATTAAGTCTGCTAGAGCTGAGCATTAGATATAGGAAAAGTGCAATATGGCTAAGCCAGCAACGCGCAGTACCAAGAAAAAAGTCAAAAAGACGGTCGTCGACGGTGTTGCTCATGTACACGCGTCTTTTAACAATACGATCGTGACTATCACCGACCGCCAAGGCAACGCTTTGTCTTGGGCTACAGCAGGTGGTTCTGGTTTCCGCGGTTCTCGTAAAAGTACACCATTTGCGGCTCAAGTAGCTGCAGAACGTGCCGGAGCTGCTGCTCAAGAGTTCGGCCTAAAGAACGTTGACGTTATGATCAAGGGCCCTGGTCCTGGTCGTGAATCCGCAGTTCGTGCATTAAATGCATTGGGTCTGCGCATCAACAACATCACAGACGTGACGCCAATCCCGCACAATGGTTGCCGTCCGCCTAAGAAACGTCGCGTTTAAGAGGAGACAGACACATGGCTCGTTATTTAGGTCCAACTTGTAAATTGTCTCGTCGTGAAGGCACAGACTTACAACTTAAAAGTGGTTCACGCGCTCTAGAATCAAAATGTAAAGCAGAAACAGTTCCAGGTGTGCACGGTGCACGTCGTGGTCGTCTTTCTGATTACGGTCTACAGCTTCGTGAAAAACAAAAAGTTCGTCGTATGTACGGCGTTCTAGAGAAACAATTCCGCAACTACTACAAAGACGCTGCTCGAATCAAAGGTGCAACAGGTGAAAACCTTCTGCAACTTTTGGAATCACGTCTAGATAATGTTGTTTACCGTGCAGGCTTCGGCTCTACACGTGCGGAAGCTCGTCAGCTAGTTGGCCACAAAGCCATCCTAGTGAACGGCGAAACGGTTAATATCGCTTCTTACCAAGTAAAAGCTGGTGATGTGGTAGCTATCCGTGAAAAAGCTAAGAAGCAGTTGCGTGTACAAAACGCAGTAGAGCTATCTAAGAATCGCTCGCCGATCCATTGGATCGAGGTTGATGCAACTAAACTGGAAGCAACTTACAAAGCTGCGCCAGAGCGTGCCGATTTGTCAGCTGAAATTAATGAGAACCTAATCGTCGAGCTTTACTCTAAGTAATAGCTAAATGGTTAGGATTAAGAAATAGGTGGATCTATGCAGCGTTCAGTGAGCGAATTGTTAACCCCACGCAACATCGAAGTACAAGAGTTAGGGCAAACTCGCGCCAAAGTGACCCTGCAGCCGCTAGAACGTGGCTTCGGACATACATTGGGCAACGCGTTGCGCCGCATTCTTTTGTCTTCTATGCCTGGTTGTGCAATTGTCGAAGTCGAAATCGACGGTGTATTGCATGAGTACAGTGCGATTGAAGGGGTAAAAGAAGACGTTATTGAAATTCTTCTTAACCTAAAAGGAGTTGCGATCGCTCTACACGGGCAAGATGAAGCAACTCTAACACTTAGTAAGAAAGGTCCTGGTGTCGTAACTGCTGGAGACATTCAGCTAGTGACTGATTCTGAGATCTCTAATCCTGATCACGTAATTTGTCACTTGGATGATACTGCAGAGCTAAATATGCAGATCAAAGTGTCTCGTGGTCGCGGTTATGAGCCTGCTGACGCTCGTGTTGCTGGCGACGATGAGACTCGTCCTATTGGTCGCTTGCAGCTGGATGCCTCTTTTAGTCCTGTTCGTCGTGTGGCTTACAGTGTTGAGAATGCTCGTGTTGAGCAGCGTACCGACCTAGACAAGCTTGTCATTGACATCGAGTCTAATGGTACTATCGACCCTGAAGAAGCTATCCGCCGTGCAGCGACGATTCTACAACAGCAAATTGCAGTATTCGTTGCGCTTGAGAGCGAAAGCGAAGCAGTTGTTGAAGAAGAAGAGGATGAGATTGATCCGATTTTGCTACGCCCGGTTGATGATCTTGAGCTAACCGTTCGCAGTGCTAACTGTCTGAAAGCGGAGAACATCTATTACATTGGTGATTTGATTCAACGTACAGAGGTTGAGCTACTTAAAACGCCAAACCTAGGTAAGAAATCATTAACTGAAATTAAAGATGTTTTAGCACAGCGCGGTCTGTCTTTGGGAATGCGTCTTGAAAACTGGCCACCGGCTAGCTTAAAAGACGATAGCAAAGTTCTAGCTCGCTAGATCATTGTTCCCTGACCACCGTAGTTTGGTAAGGAATGTAAAATGCGTCATCGTAAGAGTGGACGTCACTTAAACCGTACTAGCTCACATCGTAAAGCGATGTTCAAAAACATGGCTGCTTCTTTATTCGAGCACGAAGTTATCAAAACTACGTTGCCGAAAGCCAAAGAACTTCGTCGCGTTGCTGAGCCTTTGATCACATTGGCGAAAGAAGATTCCGTTGCGAATCGTCGCCTAGCCTTTGCACATACTCGTAGCAAAGATGCAGTAGGTAAATTGTTCTCTGAGCTTGGTCCTCGTTACCAAGGTCGTCCTGGCGGTTATGTTCGCATTCTAAAATGTGGATTCCGTGCAGGTGACAATGCACCTATGGCTTACGTTGAACTGGTCGATCGTCCAGTTGCGGAAGCTGCAGACGCTGAGTAATTAGCATTTGCGTAAAAAGGCCGAGTTAATACTCGGCCTTTTTCGTTTCAGTATTCGGTTCGAAATAGTTCAGATCTAATACTAAAAAGGGACTGCATTGCAGTCCCTTTTTTTGTTGTTAAGGCATGGGGATGTTGAGCATTGTACTTACAGCATATCTTTAAGGAAGCGAGCAGTATGGGAAGTGCTCGACGTCGCAACCGTTTCGGGAGTGCCTTCGGCAATAATATAGCCTCCGCCACTGCCGCCCTCTGGTCCTAGGTCTATAATCCAATCTGCAGTTTTAATGACATCTAAGTTGTGTTCGATAACAACGACAGTATTGCCATGGTCACGCAATCGATGAAGTACATCGAGAAGTAATTCTATATCTGCAAAATGTAATCCAGTAGTAGGTTCATCAAGTATATACAGTGTTTTCCCAGTGTCCCGTTTGGAAAGCTCTTTTGCCAGTTTAACGCGTTGTGCTTCACCGCCCGATAGCGTTGTGGCGGCTTGACCTAGGCGAATGTAACCAAGTCCAACGTCCATTAGCGTCTGTAACTTTCGAGCAATAGACGGCACAGGATCGAAAAATTCGCGTGCATCTTCAATAGTCATTGATAAGCATTCATGAATGTTCTTTCCTTTGTAGGTGACTTCAAGGGTTTCTCGATTGTAACGATGGCCTTTACAAACGTCACAAGGAACGTATACATCCGGCAGAAAGTGCATCTCCACTTTGATGACGCCGTCTCCTTGACACGCTTCACATCGGCCCCCTTTGACATTGAATGAAAAGCGCCCAGGTTTATATCCTCTCGATCGAGCTTCCTGTGTTGCTGCGAAAAGCTCCCGCATGGGGGTGAAGATACCCGTATAAGTCGCTGGGTTGGATCTTGGTGTTCGCCCGATTGGGCTTTGATCGATGTCTACACACTTATCGAAGTGATCAAGGCCTTCTATTTTTTCATAGCCCGCTGCTTTGAGAGTCGTTGCTCCATTGAGCGCCGTTGCAGCTAAAGGGAACAATGTGCCGTTGATTAATGTTGATTTCCCTGACCCTGATACACCTGTTACACAAGTCATAACGCCAACTGGTATATTCAGAGTGACATCGTTCAAGTTGTTGCCGTGGGCGCCGTGGAGCGTTAATTGTTTTCCTTCTATCGCTTGATGACGCAATGCTGGTATCTCTATTTTGCGTTGACCAGTTAAAAACTGTCCTGTTATAGAGCTCTTACATGCCATGATATCTTCTGGTGTGCCAGATGCGATTATTTGTCCGCCATGTACACCTGCTCCTGGGCCGATGTCGACGACGTGGTCTGCAATTCGAATTGCATCTTCATCGTGTTCTACAACGATCACGGTATTACCTAAATCACGTAGTCGCGTTAGGGTAGCTATAAGGCGCTCGTTGTCTCGTTGATGTAGGCCGATTGATGGTTCGTCTAGGATATACATTACGCCTACAAGGCCAGCACCGATTTGGCTGGCAAGGCGGATACGTTGTGCTTCGCCACCTGACAAGGAGTCTGCTTTGCGGTCGAGTGTTAAATAATCGAGGCCGACATTCACGAGAAAGGTCAGGCGATCTCGGATCTCTTTTAAAATTTTAGAAGCTATTTCGCCACGGGAACCCGTCAGCTGTAGCGTTTCAAAGTATTGCAAACATTCAGCGATTGGTTTCTTAACAATGTCAGGTAAGGTTTCCTGAGAAATGAAAACATTTCGAGCTGATCGGTTTAGGCGAGTGCCCTGACACGTAGGGCAGGGCTGTACACTAATGTATTGAGAGAGGTCTTCACGAACGCTGTCGGATTCTGTCTCATGATAACGTCGGTTTAAATTTGGTAGTACGCCTTCAAAGACATGGGAGCGAGTCATTTTGTCGCCGCGTTCGTTAATGTAGACAAAGTCTATTTTGTCTTTCCCCGACCCATTAAGAATCTTATCTTGGAATTTCTCAGGGATATCTTGAAACTTCAGGTTGATGTCAAAACCGTAGAAATTAGCAAGAGCGTTGAGTTGTTGGAAGTAGAATATACTGCGGCGTCCCCAGCCACGAATTGCACCTTCTCCGAGCGTGAGGCTGCTGTTTTGAATAACTCGATCGGGATCAAAGACTTGATGAGTGCCCAATCCATCACAGGTTTGGCATGCGCCATTAGGGTTGTTGAAGGAGAACATTCTCGGTTCAAGTTCAGTAATAGCGTATCCGCACACAGGACAGGCGAACTTACTGGAGAAAACATGCTCATCAGTTTCATCATCCATGTTGATGATCTTAGCAATACCATCTGATAGAGAGAGACATGTCTCGAATGATTCTGCCAAGCGTAGCTGAAGATCCGAACGAACTTTAAAGCGGTCAATTACTACTTCAATGGTATGTTTTTTGTTCTTTTCTAGTGTAGGCGCATCGTCTAAATCGACCACTATCCCATCAATGCGTGCTCGGACAAAGCCCTTTGATAGTAGTTCACTAATGGTGTGTAAGTGCTCACCTTTGCGATCTTTGATGATAGGAGCTAGCATCATCATCTTGCTGTCTTCAGGCAGAGAGAGTACCTTGTCCACCATTTGGCTAATGGTTTGTGCTTCGAGCGGTTCACCGTGGTCAGGGCAGCGAGGTTGACCTGCACGTGCAAACAGTAAGCGCAAGTAGTCATAAATTTCTGTAATCGTGCCAACTGTAGAGCGCGGGTTATGGGATGTTGACTTTTGCTCAATAGAGATTGCGGGAGATAGGCCTTCGATATGGTCGATATCGGGCTTGTCCATCATGGATAGAAACTGGCGAGCATAAGTCGAGAGCGATTCTACGTAACGACGTTGACCCTCAGCGTAGAGAGTGTCAAAAGCTAATGATGACTTGCCTGAACCAGATAGTCCGGTAATCACTACCAACTTGTCGCGTGGGATGTCTAAATCGATATTTTTTAGATTATGAGTCCGCGCACCGCGAATAGTAATGGTATCCATGTGTCTCCAAAATAAATGCAACCAAGGAAAAAATCATTCAAAATAGAATAACTGTCTATTTTTACAGTACTTGAAATAGAGCTTCAACGGTATTTTTAGTAAAATCCCGGTTCTTTCTATAATTGTCTCCAAATACGTAAGTAGTAACTACTATGGATGTCATCGAACGTCGTTCTGTGCTTGCACTCGCAACGGTATATCTATTCCGTATGCTCGGCTTATTTTTAGTTATGCCCGTGATAAGCGTCGCTGCTGATGGGCTCCAAGGAGCGGACGCAGCACTGATAGGTGCCGCTATCGGGATTTATGGCTTCACACAGGCGGTGTTACAGATCCCAATGGGAATGATGTCTGATAAGGTTGGGCGCAAAAAGGTTATCGTGTTTGGTTTGCTGTTGTTTGCAATGGGGAGTGTGATTTGCGCCAATGCTGACAGTATTACGACCTTGATCTTCGGCCGAGCAATCCAAGGTGCTGGAGCCATTGCTAGCACGCTAATGGCATTGCTTAGCGATGTCACAAAAGAGCAAAGCCGAACCAAAGCTATGGCGATGGTAGGGATCAGTATCGGTGCCTCATTTATGGTGTCATTGATATTGGGACCAGTTCTCTTTGGTTGGATCGGATTATCAGGTTTGTTTTACCTTTCCTTTGTGTTTTCGCTAGTAGGGATTGTGCTGGTCGTTTGGGGGGTTCCTAATGCCACTCAGCATTCGTTTCGTCGCGACACCACCCCGAATATGGTCGCTCTTGGAAGCGTATTGGCGGATTCCAGATTGCGCTTTCTCAATGTAAGTGTGCTACTTCTACACGGTAGTTTAACTGCTCTATTTGTCGCCATCCCTAGTATGTTAGTTAATCGTTACGGTTTATCATTGGGGCAGCATAGTATCTTGTACTTAATCGTGATGGCGTTTGCATTTTTGGCTATGTTGCCATTAGTGATTGCCGCCGAAGGTAAAGGCAAGATGAAGCAAGTGCTAACCTTGGTTATTGCCGTTATGGGTGGGACAACTCTGCTAATGGAGTGGGTTGGTCAGTTGTGGATGTTCGCAATTACGGTATGCTTGTTCTTTGTGGCGTTCAATACTCTCGAAGCAACTTTACCTTCTGTTATTAGTAAACAAGCTCCCGTTGGTTATCGCGGTACCGCGATGGGTGTGTTCTCTACGCATCAATTTATGGGGACATTTATTGGCGGTGCAGGAGGAGGCTGGCTACTTCAGCATACCTCAGTTACCGTTTTGTTCTCAGTCATCGGTGCGTTGTGGTTATGTTGGGCTTTGATCAGTATGATGCAGCCAGCGCCACGACAATTAGGAAGTATCGCTTTTAGCATCGCCGCACATAGCGAGCAAGATGTTAAGCGATTAAAGCAACAATTAACGCAAATCCAAGGAGTGGAAGAGATGCAGATTTTTATAGATGAGCAAACGGCTTATTTGAAGGTAGATAAGAAACAACTAGATAAAGCGGCGCTACAGAAAATAGCGCCGCACATACAGTGATAAGAATTTTTAGATTAAAAGAATTGGAGTGACCAAATGGCACGTGGAATCAATAAAGTAATCTTGATCGGTAATGCGGGTAGCGATGCCGAAGTTCGTTTTATGCCATCTGGCGCGGCTGTAGCGAATGTTAACTTGGCAACGACCGAGAGTTGGCGTGACCGTCAAACTGGGCAGATGCAAGAGCGCACAGAGTGGCATCGTGTCGCTTTTATGGATCGAGGTAACTACCGTCTAGGTCAAATCGCGGGGGATTTCATCAAGAAAGGCTCCAAGGTTTACGTTGAAGGCTCATTGCGTACTCGTGAGTGGGAAAAAGATGGCGTTAAGCGCTACACCACAGAGATTGTTGCGAATGAAATGCAATTGCTTGATGGGCGTTCGGACGGACAGCAAGGCGGATATGATAATAATATGGGGGGAGGTTACGGTGGTCAGCCACAACAATCCGCGCCACAGCAAGGCGGATACGGTGCAGCACCGCAGCAACCAGCACAGCCAGCGCATCAAGGAGGCTACGGTCAACCACAACAGCCTCCAGCACAAGGAGGTTACGGTCAGCCGCAGCAGCCAGCTCCAGCCGCTCAACCGCAGTCATTCGGTAGCTGGGGCAACCAGCCGCAGCAACCCGCTCCGGCACAGCAGCCTGCTCAACCTAAAGCGCCAGAGCAGCCAGCTAAGCCGCAACAGCCAGCACCAAACTTTGATGACTTTGATGACGACATACCGTTCTGATCAAAGATAAAATCAAAGATGTAAAAAATTCTCTTGTAAGGCCGCTAAATAGCGGCCTTCTTTTTTGGGTAAAAGGGTCTGATGTTTACGCATTTGATTCCTTTGGATTGCTCTGATTTGGGAACCTGTAGTAAGCACGTCTTGAAGCGTATCAGTGGAGCCTAGCCGTAAACATGTTTGCACTTTAAAAACGCCGTTATAAAACGTCATTTCATCCATCAACCAGGAAATAGACGAGCTTCACTGCTTTTACTCACCGCAGCGGAGTAGAATAACTTGTGTGAATGTTTCTTAGATCACATTTACTTGACTGAGGTCGGAGATCATAAATTTTTCAGGTTCAGTTATTGTGCATATTTTCGATTAAAAATTGGGCCAAATGATCGTAGATAGCTTTAAATTTTACACTCGTTTGTAATGCTTGGTGTGATACCAACCATATTTCTGATTTTGGTAAAGGATGTTTATCTAAAATTTTAATTAAATCTGGATGATTTTTAGCGTGAGAGTTAGATACTATGCCAACACCGATACCTTGCTTAATTAAAGCACAATTGGCTAAAGTATTATTAGCCATTGCGCTAATGTTAACATTATTAAACATAGTGCTTTCAGAAGAAAGGAATGAAGCTAACTGTTCAAATTTATGAAAGCCAATAAAATCAATAGATTTCCAGTTCACACTTTCGTCAGAAAACTCTATAGATTCAAGATAATCTTGGCTTGCATAAAACCCATAGTATTCAATACCTACCTTCCTCGCAATAAGGTCTGGTTCAGTAGGGCGGCCGTTTCGAATAGCAATATCTGCATCTTGTTTTCGCAAGTCTGTTAACTCATTTGTGGATACCACTTCGATACATAAATTTGAGTAAAGGCCTCTCATCTTTTTGATAAATTTGGGTAAATAGGTGGTTGCAAACCATTCTGTTGCAGATATGCAAACCCTACCATGGAAATCTTTACTCGTTCCCGCTGCAAGCAATGAAGCCTTGTTCGCGCTTTCATGCATCTCTTTTACATGAATAAGTAATTGACGCCCAGATTGAGTTAAGGATAAACCTTGTGTAGAACGATGGAATAGCGTCATAGAAAGCTGTTCTTCTAAATTCGAAATATTGCGGCCAAGTGTAGGTTGGGATATTCCGATTCGCTTTGCTGCTGATGATAAGCTACCTGTCTCTGCAACGATCAGAAAACAGTAAGCGTAATGCCAATCGAACAACATATTGCTATTCATATATAAATAAGCCCCGTTCAATCTTTTCTATTCCCCAAAAATACAACCGACGTAATACTTAGCACTCAGTTCAAAACTAAGACAACCATAGTGATCAATTAAATGTCTCGTTACCAACCGCTTATCATCATATGTATCATTTTTAGTTCACTGCTTTCACTTATTATCTTAAGTGAGCTTCTGTTCCAAAAACATAGTGCTGTTTGGAATGCACACATCTCATCTTCGTTTATTTTTATGTGGTTAATGCTATTGCAGTGTGTGTTTATGACTGCGCATAAAAAAATCATAATTCATAAAATTATTGGTTTTTTCAGTATTGCATCAGGTTACGTAATTACCATTACAGCATTAATACTAACTGATAATGTAACAACTAACCCATTTGACTCCGTGTTACTTGAATATATTCGCTTTGGTATTAGCTTGCTAATGATATTTTTTCTTACCAGAGCAGTCGTGTCTATTTGCTATCGGCGCTATGGCACTCATTGGCAGTCAATGCTCCGCTGCTATGCTCTTGCAATGGGAGCAGGCACGCAAATTATTACGCACATCCCTTGGTTCATCATGCCATCCCTGCTTAATGAAACAACTAGGACGATCAGTATGCTCAGCGCATGGGCTATTAATTTGGTGATCGCCGAACTCGTTATTCGCAACTTATCTAAACAGTCTCGTCATAAGATTCCAACGACAAATGGAGAAACATACTATGAATAAGCTCGTTCTTTTCAGCCCACTGCTACTGGGTATTGTTTTTAATCCTGCGCAAGCTGCGCACTCAATTGGGTTTAATATTGGCGGAGTGGATCGCGGCCCTGATTGGGGAGGTCAGCGGCATCAGTTAGTACTTGGTGTTGAGTCTGACTGGTTTCCTATCGAAGCACTGCCAATTTCTCTTGCGATTGACTCCTCTATTTCTGTTAACCAATCGAATGAAAGAGCGAGTGGGATGATGGGGCTCGATATAGGACTTAGAGGATATTTTCCTTTGACACCTCTCACGTCACTTACGGTTGGCTTTGGGCGAACCGCATTAACTGTTACATCAGTTAAAAATTCTGATTCTTCCGATGAACAGAAAGGAGATGGTTCAGGTTGGTGGGCAATGACTGGCATCGCTACACCGATAAATCAACAGCTTGATATGTCGGTAAAAATTAAATATACAAATGCCGATATTTCGCTAGAGAACTCGACGAATCAAGTTGACGGACTGGGTTTACACGTCGGCCTAGCGTACCGTTGGTAAGAAAACGAATACTTGCTTTGAAACAAAGTGTGAGCGGTGAGGAGTTCTCATTGAAATAGGCAGAAAGGTCTTCACTGACAGTGTTGCCGTTCTCTTGGTGAAATGGGTTAGTCAGCCAATTTTGCTAACTTGGTACGGTTACGAACTCCAATCCGCCATGAGCTAACTCTTTTCGCCAGAAGAGTGAGCTGATCTTATAGTCGTCACTTGAAGGTTAAGCGAAACCGTGCAAACCAAAAGCTGACTGTGCTCTGCGTTCATACTCTCTCGTTACAATGCCTCGCATTTACTTTAATGCAGAACTGGTACAACATGAGTGATCCAGTGGTGGCGGATGCATTGGAGGAGTTGTTAAAGTGGGGGTTCGATATCTAGTATGGCCACCGCGGCGGGCAATTGAGACTCCGACGCCATTTGTGTATCTGTAGTTTACAGTCTTGATGAGATCGCGCCCTTATTGTTTATTACATATTCCAGTTTTCCGGAACGGTTAAGCGCTATTCAGTTAAAGAGCTGCGCGTGAAGTGTGTTCGTTGTTGGCGCTCGAAACTGGTATAATGGGTGGTATATTTTAGAACAGTCATTAGAGCGTTTGGATGGGTTTCGTTTGCTCTTTCCTTTCGCCTTGCTTGCTGAGGTTCCTTAGGGAGCCTTTTTTGTCTTTGGCAGCAGTGATAGCGCAGAGGATATTGAGGTGGATATGCAAGAGGACGACAACGATTTCTCTTTGTTCGCACAAGAGGTTCAAGGTATTCGGCCGTTGGAAAAAAACGAGGTTTACCTTGGCAAAAAACAGGGTGACGTTGACTTTGTCGAGCGTCAAAAGGCTGCCTTAATTGCTAAAGTAGAAGACCGGAATCATTTATCCCAAGATTACGTCGAGCGCGTTGACCCTAATGATATGTTGGAATACAAGCGGCCAGGTGTGCAGGATGGTGTGTTCAAGCGCTTGCGCCAAGGTAAATATGGTGTGGAAGCTCGGTTGGACTTGCATCGTAAAACAGTAGAGCATGCCCGTAGAGAAGTGTTTCAATTTGTAGAAGATTGCATGCGCAATGATATACGAGTCGGCATTATTGTCCACGGTAAGGGCGATCGCACTCCAGATCCCACCAACCAAGCAACCATTAAAAGCTTTATCAATAAGTGGCTGCGTGATTTAGATAATGTGATGGCATTTCACAGCGCGCAGCGTCATCATGGCGGGTTAGGAGCTGTTTACGTATTAATGCGTAAAAGCGAACAAGCGCGTTTAGAAAATTGGGAACGCCATCAAAAACGCTAACACCAGCCATCGTATTTTGTGCAGAAATAGTCACATTATTGATACAATTTACACGTGTTTATTTCTTGAGATTGGGCGAAGCATTCCCAATGATTTGAGAAGTAGAACAAGATTTTTATAGGGGTACACCATGACAGTGAATAATGCACACCACCCAGCATTTAGAGCCATCCGTAGTGAGTTCGTTGATGCGCTTAATGTTACGGTACAAGAATATGAGCATGTCGTCACAGGCGCCAAGCATTTTCACATTGCCTCTGAAAACGATGAAAATGTTTTTTTAGTGGGGCTTAAAACCGTACCCACTGACTCTTGTGGTGTGGCACATATATTAGAGCATACCGTCTTATGCGGATCAGAGCGTTTTCCGGTGCGTGATCCATTCTTCATGATGATTCGACGCTCTCTCAATACTTTTATGAATGCGTTCACGTCATCCGATTGGACGGCGTACCCATTCGCAAGTAAAAACAAAAAAGACTTTCGTAATTTACTGGATGTGTATTTAGATGCTGTATTTTTCTCACGTCTGGATCCTTTGGATTTTTCCCAAGAAGGTCACCGTCTTGAGTTCGCCGAGCCTAATAATCCAGAATCAGAGCTGACTTACAAAGGGGTTGTGTTCAATGAGATGAAAGGTGCGATGAGTTCGACGACATCTGTGCTTTGGCAGGCAGTGACGAAGTATCTCTTCCCTAGTAATACCTATCACTTCAACTCTGGTGGTGAGCCGACGGATATTCCTGATTTATCATATGACGATTTGATGGCGTTTTATCGTAAACATTACCATCCGTCTAATGCGGTGTTTATGACCTTTGGTGATATACCTGCTGAAGAGCTGCAAGCTGAATTTGAGACGAAGGTGTTAAGCCGCTTTGATCGCCTTGAAGATAAAGATCGCGTCAGTGTACCTAATGCGAAGCGCTACTTTTCTCCTGTACGAGTAGAAGAAGGCTATGCAGCGGATGAAGCTAAAGAAGATGGCAGTCATGTTGTGATGGGGTGGTTGTTGGGTGAAAGCATTGATTTATCCCAGCAATTCGAGGCGTCTTTGTTGTCTAGTGTGTTGCTTGATAATTCTGCGTCACCTTTACGTCGTGCATTAGAAAACTCTGACCTAGGGGCATCGCCTTCCCCTTTGTGTGGTCTTGAGGACAGTAACAAAGAAATGAGCTTTATGTGTGGCTTAGAAGGTGTGCGTCGCGAAAACGCGCCTCAGGTTGAGGCTCTGATTTTATCCACATTGGAAAATGTCGCCGAACAGGGTGTTGATCAAGACATGGTCGAAGCAATGCTGCACCAGCTTGAGCTAAGCCAGCGTGAGATCGGCGGTGATAGTTACCCCTATGGTTTGCAGTTGATTCTCAGTGCCTTGTCTACGGCGGTACACAGTGGTGATGTGATTGCGCAGCTTGATCTGGACCCTGTTATTGAGCGAATGAGAAATAAAGTACGTGAGCCAGATTACATTCCAAATCTGGTCAAAGGTTTGTTGCTGAGCAATGCTCACCGCATTACTTTGACCTTGAGTCCAGATGAAGCATTAGAAAGTTTACGAAATCAGGCTGAGAAAGACCGTTTGAGCACGATCAAGGCCGCCCTGTCTGATGAGCAAAAACAGTACATTGTTGAGCGTAGCCAAGCGTTAAAGGCTCGTCAGGAGCAAGTAGATGATATGAGTCTACTGCCAAAAGTTGGTATGGAAGATGTGCCGGCAAAGATTCCTGAGTATGACTCTGAGGTTTTGGAAGCATCTCTTCCTGTCACATTCTACCCTCAGGGAACCAATGGATTGGTATACCAACAGCTTGTTGTAGATCTCCCTAAACTGACTGATGAAGAAACACGTGTATTACCGTTTTATACGTCTTTGTTGACTGAGCTTGGCGTTGGCGAGCACGATTACTTAGCTGTTCAGTCACGTCAGGCACAAGTATGCGGTGGAATCTCCGCGTACTCCTCTATCCGCACAGAGATTATTGATAAACAAAGAGTGAATGGATATTTTGTTCTGAGCTCTAAGGCACTTGTGCCGAATGCACAGGACATGACACAACTGATGGCTGATACGTTCGTCGCGGCACGGTTTGATGAAATCAGTCGTATTAAAGAGCTGGTGGCACAGCGCCGCGCACGACGTGAAAGTTCGATTACTGGTCAAGGACATGTACTGGCGATGAGTGCTGCGACCAGCGGTATGTCAGGCCTAGCTGCCCAACAAGAAGCATGGGGTGGTATGACGGGGATTCGTAGCTTAATTGCTTTAGATGATGCGTTAAAGCAAGGAGATGAAGCGCTAGAAACACTGCGTCAGACGCTTGAATCGATACACGCTAAAATGCAAGCGACATCTAAGCGACTATTATTAGTCGCAGAGCCTCATCATAAAGAAAGCTTGTTAACCGTTGTTGCACCGGTTTGGACAGCAGTTGAGAACCATGAGCAGGTGACGACATTTTCTTTGCCTGCTGTAGATGACACGGTTAAGCAAGCTTGGGTTACAGCAACCCAGGTTAACTTCTGTTCTAAAGCATTTAAAGCAGTTGCAGGAGAGCACCCAGACGTTGCGCCGTTAACGGTCTTGGGAGGCTTTTTACGCAATGGTTTTCTTCACCGCGCAATTCGAGAGCAGGGCGGCGCTTATGGTGGCGGAGCAACATTTGACGGTAGCTCAGGAGCTTTCCGGTTCTTTTCTTATCGTGACCCTCGCTTATTGGAAACGTTATCTGACTTTGATGCATCGATTGAGTGGCTATTAACTAATGACCATTCTGAAGACGCGCTTGAAGAGGCAGTTTTAGGTGTGATTGGCGCGATGGACAAACCAGGCTCTCCAGCAGGGGAAGCGCAAAGCGACTTCTTCCTACAATTGCATGGGCGCACCAAAGCCTATCGCGAAGAATTTCGTGCAAGGGTATTGTCAGTAACCTTGGATGACCTGAAGCGAGTTGCAACGCTTTATCTAACGAAAGAGAACGAAAATACGGCTATGGTGACGGCGGGCTCTAATAAAGAGTTGCTGAGCCAAGCGGGTTTTGAAATTTGTACTTTATAACGAAAATAAATCTGAATGGAAAATTCAATGGATCAGTTTCATGATATACGCCCTTACAACGACGATGAAGTCGCCGGGGTGTTAGAGAATTTGGTGAACACGCCAGACTTTATAGACACAATTGTCGGGTTTAAGTTTGCTAAATGGCCAAAATGGACTCGCGGTATGCTGGCGGTGCTGGTGAAGCGAGTTCTACGCAAGGAAGTGGGCAAAATAAGCGATGTGCGTTCATTTCAAATGCAAGTGGCTAGCTACATGGAGCGTATGATCAAAACGACGACGACCGATGTTGAATATCGTGGCATTGAAAAGCTGGCAAAGAATGAAGGTTATTTGTTTTTGTCAAACCACCGTGATATTGCCATGGATCCAGCGTTTGTGAACTACGGTTTGTACCTCAATGGTTTGGACACAGTGCGCATTGCAATTGGCGACAATTTACTGCGTCGCCCTTTTGTCTCAGATCTGATGCGCTTAAATAAAAGTTTCATAGTGAAACGCTCGGCTAATGGTATTCGTGAAATGATGGCGGCGTTCGGCCAGTTGTCAGATTATATTACGCATTCTCTGACCCAAGAGCACAGTAATATCTGGATTGCGCAAAAAGAGGGGCGTGCGAAAGACGGATTGGATCAGACAGACCCTGCCATTATCAAGATGTTCTTTATGAGTCAGAAGAAACAAAAAATTGCGTTTCCTGAAGCGATGAAGCATTTAAAAATCGTCCCGGTTTCTATCTCGTATGAATATGATCCGTGTGCGTTTGATAAAGCAAAAGAGCTGCATCAGAAGTCTACAACTGGCGCTTATGAGAAAGCAGAGTTTGAAGACATTGATAGTATCCGTAAGGGAATTGTTGGGCGTAAGGGCAAGGTGATCGTTACCTTTGGTGATGTCATTGACGACAATTGTGATACCCCCGACGCGATGGTGGCAGAAGTTGACCGACAGATTATCGGTCATTATGCCATTCAATCAACGAACCAAGCTGCTGCTAGATTGCTAAAAGGCGAGCCAGCAGGAGATCAAGTGTTTGAACGTTACATGGCGGAATGTCCTGATGAGTTGCGTGAGACCGTGTTGACGATGTATGCGAATCCATTGCTACAGCAGCAGGAAAGAGGCCTTAACTAGGCTTATTGAGCACAATACGGAGAAGTGTTGAATGAAATCGCGAGTGTCTCTCAGAGCGTTGATTGGCTCTAGTTTGTTCGCTGTAATTTACGGTGTATTGACAGGATTTACTGGGTTATTTGCCCCAATTATAGGCTGGTTGTTACCAGTGAATTTACGCCAGCCTTTATTGAATCTGCATAATTATGCTTTGTTGTTTTTGTTTCGTGTTACCTGTGGTGTAAAAGTAGAAGTGATTGGGCGTGAGAATGTACCTGCTGATCGTGCAGTAGTATTGGCTTCTAATCATCAGAGTGAATGGGAAACGTATCTATTGCAAATTTTGAAAACGCCGATTTCCACCGTTTTAAAAAAAGAGCTGTTAGCCATTCCTTTTTTTGGCTGGGGGTTACGCATGGTGAAACCAATAGCGATTGATCGCTCAAAGCGTGCAGGGGCTTTAAAGCAAATATTAAAACAGGGCAAAGAGCGCATTCAAGCGGGTCGGTCGGTACTTATCTTTCCTGAGGGAACTCGGACACCAGTTGGCACAGAAAGGGCCTTCAATAAAGGTGCTGCAATGCTTGCCTCATCATCTAATGCGCCAATTTTGCCACTGGTTCACAACGCAGGCCATGTTTGGCCCGGGCGCACTTGGTTGCGATATCCAGGGAAAATTACCGTCGTGATTGGTCCACTTATTGAGGTTGAAGGGAAAAGCACTAGCGAGATACATGAGGAAATGGAAGCTTGGATGCGAAGTGCTATGCAACAACACCCTTAATTGTTGTTATTTAATAATAAAAAAGCCGCAATACTGTGCGGCTTTTTTTGCATATATTAACAGCTCGGTTACGCGTCGTATTTTTTGAATACCAGACTAGCGTTTGTGCCGCCGAATCCAAAGCTATTAGACATTACTAGATTAAGATCAGCATTGTCTTCTCGTGTAGTCACGACAGGAATATTGCCCGCTTCAGGATCAAGTTCATCAACGTTGGCTGAAGCAGTGATGAATTTGTTTTCCATCATTAATATGCTGTAAATCGCTTCGTGTACACCAGCAGCACCCAAAGAGTGGCCAGATAGTGATTTGGTTGAGCTAACTTTAGGGATGTCATCACCAAATGTTTCACGCACAGCTTGCAACTCTTTCATGTCACCCGCTGGAGTGCTGGTACCATGAGTGTTGATGTAATCAATCTTGCCGTCAATAGTGCTCATCGCCATTTGCATACAACGTACAGCGCCTTCACCTGAAGGTGCGACCATGTCATAACCATCGGACGTTGCCCCATAACCGACTACTTCAGCATAGATTTTGGCGCCACGCGCTTTTGCATGTTCCAGTTCTTCTAGAACTAAGATGCCGCCGCCGCCAGCAATAACAAAGCCATCACGATTTGAGTCATACGCACGAGATGCTTTATCTGGGGTGTCATTGTATTTCGAAGAAAGAGCTCCCATCGCATCAAACATACAGGTTTGAGTCCAGCTCTCTTCCTCGCCACCGCCAGCAAACACAATATCTTGCTTACCTAACTGGATAAGCTCCATTGCGTTACCGATACAATGTGCACTAGTAGAACACGCAGAAGTAATGGAATAGTTCACACCTTTGATTTTAAAGGGTGTTGCTAGACAAGCGGATACGGTACTGCCCATGGTTTGTGTTACTCGGTACGGACCGACACGTTTAACACCTTTGTTACGCAATGTGTCTGCTGCTTCAACAAGATTGCGCGCTGAAGCGCCGCCTGAACCTGCGATCAAACCAGAGCGAATATTAGATACTTGATCTTCTGTAAGACCTGAGTCTTCAATCGCCTGTTGCATAGACACGTACGCATAAGTCGCAGCATCACCCATGAAGCGGCGAACTTTACGATCAATGGCGCTGTCGTCTAAATCAACGCGACCACATACGTGGCTACGAAAGCCATTTTCTTTGTAATCTTCCGCAAAGCGAATGCCAGAGCGACCTTCACGAAGAGATTCAAGAACAGTTTGTTTGTCATTGCCTAGACAACTAACAATGCCTAAACCAGTTACCACTACACGACGCATAATCAATGTGCCTCTTATACTCTTAATCTATTAGAAGTTGTCTGTTGAAGTGAACAAACCTACGCGTAGGTCTTTCGCTGTATAAATTTCGCGGCCATCAACAGATACGCTTCCGTCTGCAATACCCATTACAAGCTTACGTTCGATAACACGCTTGAGGTCAATACGGAACGTAACTTTCTTAGAAGTAGGAAGGATTTGACCAGTGAACTTTACTTCACCAGAGCCCAAAGCACGTCCACGACCTTTGTTGCCCTTCCAGCCAAGGAAGAAGCCAACAAGTTGCCACATCGCATCCAAGCCTAGGCAGCCTGGCATGACTGGGTCACCAGGGAAGTGGCACTCGAAAAACCAAAGATCTGGAGTGATGTCTAGTTCGGCGATAATTTCGCCTTTACCAAACTCGCCGCCTTCTGTTGATATGCGAGTGATTCGGTCAAGCATTAGCATGTTGCCGACAGGAAGTTGAGCATTACCTGCGCCAAACATTTCGCCGTAGCCGCACTTTATAAGTTCGTCTTTTTCAAACGATGAAGCTGTAGTCATTATAGTCCTATTTCCACCGCCCTCACTTTAGTCATCTAAAGGAGCGAAACGTGTGGTCCAGTTAGCAGTATAAAATCCAAGAGATTATATCGGTTCGAGCATCTAATATGAATGTTTGTGCGCAAAAAAACCAATCATAGGCCGCTATTTGTGTTGTTTTTATGTTCATTTGGGCAAACAATACTGAAAATTTACATTCCTATCTATCTCTCATGGTAAATCTCATGCAATGTTTGGGATGATAGATAAAGTTGGTCCAGTCCGTATTGGGGTTGTGTTTTGAGTGTTTTTTCCTTCCATCAAAGTCTTGTAGACACTCCTGATTCTCAAGTGTCTTGTCATCTACATATCTCTCCGCATGCTGATAAAGCATTGCATTTTTTGCATGGTAACGGATTTGCTGTACGCACCTATGAACCATTTCTTGAAAATGTTGTTCGAGATGAAAGTTTGATGCTTCAAGATGCCGCGGGGCATGGAATGTCCCCAGCAGGAGATAAATTTATTGGCTGGAATGCATCGGCTGATCGATTTTTAGCGTCATTAACGACTCAACGTACCGCTTATGGTTTGTCGCCAATGATTGGTGTCGGTCATAGTTTCGGTGGCTGCATGACAATGTTAATGAGTGAAAAAGACCCTGAGTTATTTGAGTACAATATTTTGCTGGACCCGGCGCTTTACCCGCCACGGATGATCTGGTTGTTAAAAGGGATGGCTGTTTCGAAGGTTGGTAGGCATTTGCCGATGGTGAGACAAACTCTGAGGCGAAGAACGTCTTGGACAAGCGTTGAAGAGGCCTTTGACGCTTTAAAAGGTCGAGGAACCTTTACAGGTTGGGAAGACGACGGTTTATGGAAATATGTTCAACATTCCACTCGAGAAACGGAATCTGGAGAGCGGGAGCTATGTTGTCCTCCTTGGTTAGAGGCTGCTGTATTTGGTTCCGCTCCTAAAAAGTTATGGCGCACAATTCGGCGGCTAAAGACACCCACTTACATATTATGGGGGACCGATACTTACGATACATTTCGAGAGTCTTACTTGCTGGCGCAAAAACTGAATCCGAATATCCATTTGGTAGAAGTAAAGGGCGGTCATTGCTTTATGCAGCAATATCCTGAGCAGGCTGCGCGCTTAGTTCGATCGATTATTGATCATGGGAAGGTCGGCATTACTGACTCCAGTAATGCCGAGTTTATCGTTAATTACGACGGTTGACTGCTGCGTTGGCAAGATCAATAAGTGCTTGTTTGTAAGGGGAGTCTGGGAGTGGAGCAATCGCAGCAATAGCCAATTCTGATTGCTTTTGAGCCTCTTGTTCAGTGTACTCAATCGCACCACACAGGCGTACATCCGACAGGATCGCTTCTAGGTTCTCTAAGCCGCCTGTTTCAATAGCAGATCTGACTCTCGCTTTTGCTTCATCTGTGCCATGTTGCATCGTATAGATAAGTGGGAGTGTGGGTTTGCCTTCGGCTAAGTCGTCGCCAACACTTTTGCCCATTTCTTCTGCGGTTGAAACATAGTCCATTACGTCATCAATTAGCTGAAATGCCGTGCCGACATACATGCCGTATTGTCGGAGTGCCTCTTGTGCATCGTTGTTTGCTTCTGCAACCACCGCGCCGCAGAGGGCGGCACCTTCGAACAACTTTGCCGTTTTGTATTGGATAACCTTGATATAGCTGGCTTCGCTTGTATCAGGGTCACCGCAGTTGATGAGTTGCTGGACTTCGCCTTCCGAAATAATGTTGGTGGTGCCTGACAGAATTTCCATGCAGCGGAAGCTGCCTACATCAACCATTATCTGAAAGGAGCGTGTATACAGGAAGTCGCCTACTAACACACTGGGTGCGTTACCCCATTCTTCATTGGCTGTTTTTTTGCCCCGTCGCATGTCTGATTCATCGACTACGTCGTCGTGAAGCAACGTGGCAGTATGTATAAACTCAATGATAGATGCCATTTTTATGGTATTGGCTAATGCTGAGGGCGTTAATCCCGCTTTTGGCTGGGCCGCCCGGGCAGCTAAGAGGACCATAAGAGGTCTAAGACGTTTGCCGCCGTTGCTGATAATATAATAGCCAATTTGCTCTATAAGAGGGATTTCGCTTTTCAATTGCGAAAGAATATAGTCATTGACTTGGCCAAACTCATCGGCCACCACATCATGAATTCGAGTAGGTTGCATGGAACTTCCGAAGCTAATAAATAATCAAGCCGAACAGCAAGTGGCGACCATGCTAGGTAAGCTATAATAAGGGGTCAAGTGAAAACCGTAAAAATCCTTCACATATAATGATTAGGCTTGTTTTTGCTGGTTCTCTTTTGTACAATTCGGCGTCCGATTTGCCCACATTTTGCTCCCTACCATATGGTGAAATCTAAGTCTTTGAAAGAGTTAGTTTTATTTGCCACTAGAAGTAGGTCAAATACAATCCAGTAGCCGGGCAAATCTATTTGGAGAGAAACATGTTTGCAGTGATCAAAACAGGCGGTAAGCAATACCGTGTACAAGAAGGTCAAACTCTTAAAGTTGAAAAGCTAGCTATTGAAGCTGGTCAAGCTGTTGAGTTCAACGACGTTCTTCTTGTAAGCAACGGCGACGACGTAAAAGTTGGCGCTCCAGTTGTTGAAGGCGTAAAAGTAACAGCTGAAGTTGTTGCTCACGGCCGTGGCGACAAAGTGAAGATTTTGAAATTCCGTCGTCGTAAGCACTCTATGAAGCGTCAAGGTCACCGTCAGTGGTTCACAGAAGTGAAAATCACTGGCATCAACTAAGCGTTTAAAGATTCAAAATTTTAGGAGTAAATCATGGCTCACAAAAAAGCTGGTGGTAGTACTAAGAACGGTCGCGATTCCGAGTCGAAACGGTTAGGTGTTAAACGTTTTGGTGGTCAAGTCGTTATCCCTGGTAACATTCTAGTACGTCAACGTGGTACTCAGTTCCACGCTGGTGAAGGTGTTCGCGTTGGTAAAGACCACACTTTGTTCGCTGTTGCTGAAGGTCAAGTGAAATTCGAAGTGAAAGGCAAGTTCAAGCGTCGTACAGTTTCTGTCGTTGCTGCCTAATCGCTAAGCGAATTATCAAAAAGAGCTCCGCTATGCGGGGCTTTTTTTTTGGAAAAATTCTATAATTAGAGTCATTGAACTCTAATAACGCACCTAAGAGGTGATTTTGTGAAATTTGTTGATGAAGCCACGATTTATGTACGCGCAGGTAAAGGTGGTAATGGTGCCTTAAGCTTTTGGCGAGAAAAGTTTGTAGCAAAAGGCGGACCTGATGGCGGCGATGGTGGTGATGGTGGGAGCGTTGTGTTGGTGGCGGATGAGTCGCTAAACACTCTGATTGACTTTCGATTCACTAAAAAGTATATAGCCGAAAATGGTCAAGGTGGCCAAGGTCGAGATATGACAGGGTCAAAAGCGCCAGATCTAGAAATCAAGGTACCAGTAGGCACCACGGTCATTGATGAGGATACGGGTGAGACGCTGGGTGACCTGGTTGAAGTTGGTCAACGCCTGAAAGTCGCACAAGGTGGCCATAAAGGGTTAGGTAATACGCGCTTTAAATCGAGTACGAACCGAGCGCCGCGCCAAACAACGAAAGGTACCGTTGGTGAAGAGCGGAACTTAAAGTTAGAAATGAAGGTGTTAGCAGATGTCGGGTTACTCGGATTACCTAATGCAGGTAAGTCGACATTTATTCGTTCTGTGTCATCAGCTAAACCAAAAGTGGCAGATTACCCATTTACCACGTTAGTTCCAAATCTTGGCGTCGTGAAGGTGAAGAAGCATCAAAGCTTCGTGATTGCAGATATCCCAGGGATTATTGAAGGTGCGGCAGAGGGTGCTGGCCTTGGTATTCGCTTTCTTAAGCACTTAGTTCGAAATCGTATTTTATTGCACATTGTTGATATGGCCCCTTGGGACGAGATAACTCCGGATGAGGCTGCGGTGATTGCGGTGAATGAGTTGCGGGAGTTCTCGCCAGCGTTAGCGGAAAAACGGGATCGTTGGCTAGTGTTGAATAAAATCGACATGGTGCCTGAAGAAGAGTTAGAGGAGCGCTGCCAGAAAGTTATCGATGCGCTAGGTTGGGAAGGAAAGACTTATCGAATTTCAGCGATCTCAGGCGAAGGAACGGAGGTTCTGTGCTTAGATTTGATGACCGCGCTAGAAGAGCAAAGAGAGCGATTGGCAGAAGACCCTGAAGCGCAAGCACAAGAGCGTGCAACACGTGATTTGATCGATGAAGAGGGTCGTGAAAGAATTCTGCAGTTGCGCGCTAATCGCCGAAAAGCGGGTCAGCTTGTGGATGACGATGATTTCGATGAAGATGATTATGATGTGGATGTCGAATACGTCCGTTAACCAGTCGTGGGATAAGTAGTAGATGGAAACGAGAGAGAAGATAGCAGCCGCACAACGAATTGTTGTGAAAATAGGCAGCGCCCTGTTGACCAATGATGGTCAAGGGTTAGATGTTGCGCGAATCGGTGAATGGGTGGCTCAGATAGCCGAACTTCGCGCGCAGGGCAAAGAGGTGGTGTTGGTGTCGTCCGGCTCTATCGCAGCAGGTATGAAACGTCTAGGCTTCTCTTCGCGACCGACACAAGTCAATGAACTGCAAGCAGCAGCAGCGGTAGGTCAAATGGAGTTAGTGGGAGTGTACGAGAGCCACTTCGACGTACACGGTTTATGTACAGCGCAAATCCTACTGACACATGATGACTTGTCGAACCGTAGGCGCTATTTAAATGCTCGATCTTCTCTTAGAACTCTATTGAGTCTGGGCGCTGTACCCATTGTGAATGAAAATGATACGGTTGTAACCGATGAGATCCGCTTTGGCGACAACGATACGTTGGGGGCTCTGGTTGCTAACTTGGTTGAAGCTGATGTCCTGATTATCTTGACAGATCAGCAGGGTCTTTTTGATAAAAACCCACGAGATCATAAAGATGCAACATTAATAGAACATGCTTCTGCGAGTGATGAAAGTCTGGATGCGATGGTCAGTGGCGGCGCAGGCATTTTGGGTAGTGGTGGCATGCTAACAAAAGTGCGAGCGGCTCGTTTGGCTGCGCGTGCGGGCGCACATACCGTGATTGCATCGGGTCGAGAGGCAAGTGTCATCATTCGGGTGGCGCGAGGTGATAATCTTGGTACATGGTTGCTGCCAGAGCAGGGACGGTTGGCGTCACGTAAACAGTGGCTAGCGGGGCATCTAAAAAGCCGAGGTGCGTTAGTGTTAGATGATGGGGCCGTTAGTGCTCTGAGAAAATCTGGCACTAGTCTACTTCCTGTTGGTGTGAAGGATGCGGAAGGCTCTTTTGCGCGTGGTGATATGGTGTTGTGTGTAGACCTGAAAGGTCAATTGGTGGCGCGCGGTTTGGTTAACTACAGTATCGCGGAAACACTGAAGCTATTGGGTAAGCCGTCCTCAGAACGAGGTGCAATTTTAGGTTATGAAGGTGAGCCAGAGTTAATTCATCGAGATGATTTAGTGATTATTTAGGGCAGTGGGATTGTTATGGCAAAGCCAGGAAAGACTGGATTCGGGCGAGTCTCCGATGCAATGCAATATTCAGCGCAAGGCTTACGAGCTCAATGGCATCATGAAGCAGCATTTCGTCAGGAAGTGTGGCTCTTTATTGTGGCGCTACCTCTCGCGTTATGGCTTGGTGAAACAGCGCTTGAGAAAGCATTGATGATTTTTGTTGTTGGCCTGGTGTTGGTTGTAGAGACCATCAATTCAAGTATTGAGGCTGTAGTGGATCGAATCAGTGACGAAAAGCATGAATTGTCGGGCAGGGCAAAAGATTTAGGCTCAGCGGCCGTGATGCTGGCTTTGGTTTTGGCAGGGACAGTGTGGTGTTTTTTGCTGTTCAGTTAGCGTGAATTATATATACATAAAAAAACCGGCTAACGCCGGTTTTTTTATGGGATTAGGCCAGTGCTTTGATTTTCGCACTCAAGCGGCTCTTATGGCGAGCAGCTTTGTTTTTATGATATAGGCCTTTGTCAGCTGCTTTGTCTAGTTTAGACGTAGCAACAACATAAGCTGTTTGAGCTTCTTCTTTGTTACCTGCTTCAATAGCTGCATCTACTTTTTTCAAGTATGTGCGCACCATAGAGCGCAGGCTACCGTTGTGAGCGCGATGCTTGATCGCCTGGCGCGCACGTTTTTTTGAACCGGCGGAGTTTGCCACAGTCTGGCTCCTTCAATCTTTGATAATTAAAACGATATAGCAGGTTGCTTTACCGCTTGTGAATGTCAAGTTTAACTTGAAAATCTCGCGGCGGATTTTACCAGTTTTTAGCATCGCTACAACCCCAAACACAGATTATTAGTGGGGGAAAGTGAAATATTAAGCTGTTTGTAGGCACTTGAAATGCTATTCTTGAACAAATTTTTCGTTAGAACATGATGTTATGTCTGACTCTCAGTCGGTTAAATCTCGATCACTTTTACGCTCAGGCCTGTTGGTTTCTGTTTGTACGTTCTTATCTCGTATCTTAGGTTTGGCTCGGGATTCTGCATTGGCCTTTGTATTAGGTGCAAGTGCGGGGGCCGATGCGTTTTTTGTTGCTTTCAAGATTCCTAACTTTTTTAGGCGTTTATTTGCTGAGGGAGCGTTTGCTCAAGCCTTTGTCCCCGTATTGAGTGACTATCGTGTGAATCAAGGGCACGATGCGGTGCGTGAGTTGGTCTCGGTGGTGACAGGTTCACTCGCTTTGGTGTTGTTGGGTGTAACCGCTCTGTTTATGGCGACAGCGCCGTGGGTTATATTTGTATTTGCGCCAGGGTTTGTGGATAACCCTGAACAATCTCAACTAGCGGCGACATTACTCACGGTGACATTTCCGTATCTGTTGTTCATTTCTCTTACTGCATTAGCCGGCGGCATTTTGAATGCTCACGGAGAATACGGTGTTCCAGCGATTACTCCGATCTTTCTAAATATTGTTCTACTCATTGCGACACTTGGGTTTGCGCAGACTGCGGCACAAGCTGAACTTGCCGTGGCTTGGGGGGTTTTCTTTGCAGGAGTGGTGCAGCTGTTGTTTCAGGTGCCATTCCTAGCTCGTTTGAAGTTGTTGCCTCGCCCGAGACTTGGGTTTTCACATCCCGGTGTGAAGCGTATTTTGATATTGATGGGCCCAGCTTTGTTTGGCGTATCTGTGAGCCAGATTAATCTTCTGTTAGATACCGTGTTGGCCTCATTCTTAGAGACTGGAAGTATTACTTGGTTGTACCTGTCTGATCGGCTCTATGAGCTTCCTCTGGGGATTTTTGCCATCGCTATTAGTACGGTTATTTTGCCGTCGCTGTCCCGGAGCTTTGCAGGCCAAAGCGGTGAGCGATTTGCTAACACTCTTGATTGGGGATTGCGAGTGCTATTATTAATCGCTATTCCGTCTTCTATTGCGCTCTATGTGTTAGCTGAGCCTTTGATCGCCACTATATTTTACCGTGGCGAGCTTACGGTTAATGACGTTCAAATGGCCGCTAATAGTTTGCAGGCATATTCTCTTGGTTTGGTGTTTATGATGCTGATTAAGGTGCTGGCTCCTGGCTATTATGCTCGTCAAGATACAAAAACACCTGTGAAGGTAGGTGTGATCGCAATGATTGCTAATATGGTGTTTAACTTGATCTTAGTGTGGCCGTTTGGGCATGTTGGCTTAGCATTGGCGACCAGTATGTCCGCAGCGTTAAATGCAGGTTTGCTATGGTGGGGACTAAAGCGAGGTGGCTATCACGTATTTTCCCAGCAATGGTGGTTGTTGCTACGCGTTCTTATTGTAGGGGTGGCAGGATTAGTTGCTTGGTTGTGGTTTTATCATCAAAAGGGCATTGATTGGACGAGTTTAACTGATTGGATGCGAGTGCAGCATATGTTAGTTGTTGTGTTGATTGGTGTCTCTATATATGGCGTCTGTTTGTTGCTATCCGGCCTACGCGGCCACCACTTACGTGCTCAAGATTAGCTTTGCAAGAGTTGATCCCTACCTTTGCTGAAGTGAGTGCTATATAATCGCGGTTATTTTTTCAACGCTGGTGCGTGATTGTGCTGGTACGGAGTGATATGGAACTGGTTCGGGGTATTTATAATATCCAAAAGCAGCACAAATACGGCGTGCTGACGATTGGCAATTTCGATGGTGTGCACTTGGGACATCAGGCAATTCTAGCGCGTACTAAAGCGTTGGCAGAGTTGTATCAAGCGCCTGCTGGCATCATGATCTTTGAGCCTCAACCAAGGGAGTTCTTTGCGCCTGATACGGCGCCAGGTCGCTTGTCTAGGCTGCGGGACAAGGTGGCTTTGCTGAAGGAGCAAGGCATCGATTATGTCTTGTGTATGCCGTTCAATAATCGACTTAGAAACTTGGATGCCAATGCTTTTTGTCAACAAGTATTAAGCGATGGGCTTGGTGTTCAGCACTTAGTGGTAGGGGATGACTTTCGCTTTGGATGTGATCGCCAAGGCGATTTTCACTTTTTAGAGTCTTTTGGCGTAAGCCAAGGGTTTGATGTAGAAAATACATCTTCTATTTTGAATGCGGAAGGTTTGCGCATCAGTAGCACCTTAGTGCGACAGCACCTAGAACGTGGTGATATGGTGTCTGCGGAGGCCGCGCTAGGGCATGAAATGGTGATGAGTGGCCGAGTTGTGGGAGGGCAGCGTCTTGCTCGTAAACTAGGCTTTCCAACTGCAAATGTATTTCTAAAAGGGGTGACACCAGCGTTGTCTGGCGTATATGCCGTTACCGTTCCAATTTCAGGCAAGCGGTATGAAGGAGTGGCCAATATTGGCGTGCGTCCGACGGTTGAAGGAAAGACGCCGATTTTAGAAGTGCATTTATTCAACTTTACTGGTGACTTGTACAACCATTATTTGGATGTGACGTTTCGCCATTTTATTCGCCCAGAACGTAAGATGAGCGGCCTGGACGAACTGGAAAAACAAATTCAATGTGATAAAGAAGAAGCAGTTCGCTTCTTTTCCAATCTGTGACCGATGATCTTTGAGGATAAATCGAAAAACCATGAGTGAATATAAATCAACGCTGAATTTGCCGGAGACTGCATTCCCGATGCGGGGAGATCTGGCAAAACGTGAGCCAGCGATGTTAAAACGCTGGCAAGATATGGACCTTTACAACAAAGTACGTGAAGTGAGCAAAGGACGTAAGTCTTTTATACTTCATGACGGCCCTCCATATGCCAACGGCAGCATTCACATTGGTCACGCGGTAAACAAAATCCTCAAAGATATTATTGTTAAATCTAAAACCGTTAGTGGATTCGATGCGCCGTATATTCCAGGCTGGGATTGTCATGGTTTGCCAATCGAGCATAAAGTTGAGCAAATGATCGGCAAAGCTGGTGATAAGGTCTCTTTTAAAGATTTTCGTGCGAAGTGTCGCGAGTATGCCTACACGCAAATCGAAGAACAGAAGAAAGATTTTATCCGGCTTGGCGTGATGGGAGACTGGGAAAACCCTTATCTGACGATGAATTTTGTTACCGAAGCGAACATTGTTAGAGCTTTGGGAAAAATCGCTGAAAATGGCCATCTTGTAAAAGGCTTCAAGCCAGTTTATTGGAGTGTTGTTGGTGGTTCGGCATTGGCTGAAGCGGAAGTGGAATACCAAGATAAAACGTCGTTATCGTTGGATGTGCGTTACGCACCTCAAGATGAAACCGCGTTTTTAGGTAAATTCTCTGATGTTGAGGGCGAGGGCAAAGTGTCAGTTGTCATTTGGACAACCACGCCTTGGACTCTGCCAGCGAGCCAAGCTGTGTCGATCCATCCAGAGTTTAATTACGCATTAGTCGAAGTCGACATGGGCGAGGGTAAAGAGCGCCTAGTATTTGCTGAAGACATGGTCGAAAGCATCATGCAGCGTTACGGACAAGAAGAGTACCGCATCGTCGGTCGCGTATTGGGGGAAGATCTGGGTGGTTTGGTGTTAAATCATCCATTTATGGAACGTGACATTCCGGTCCTTCTTGGTGATCACGTAACGGCTGAGGCGGGTACGGGGTGTGTCCATACTGCACCAGACCATGGTGTTGATGACTTTAATGTCGGCCGCGCGAACGGTATTGGTACGATTAACCTAGTTCAAGATAATGGTGTGTATTCTGAAGCCGCCGGCGAATTTGCTGGCTTGCATGTTTACAAAGTTGACGATGCGGTATTGGAAGCATTGAGTCGTAACAGTGCCCTAGTTTTCCAGTCGAAAATTTTCCACAGCTACCCACATTGCTGGCGCACCAAAACACCGCTGATCTTCCGTGCTACACCTCAATGGTTCGTGAGTATGGATGAGGAAGGCTTACTCGATGATGCGAAAGAGGCGGTGAAAGGTGTTAAATGGACGCCTTCATGGGGCCAAAACCGTATGGAAGGCATGTTGAATAATAGCCCTGACTGGTGCGTATCTCGACAGCGTACTTGGGGGGTGCCAATAGCTTTGTTTATGAACAAAGAAACACAAGAGCTTCATCCTGAGACGCCTCGCCTGATAGAAGAAGTCGCGCAACGTATCGAAAAAGAAGGAATGGATGCGTGGTTTGAGTTGGATGCAGCAGAGCTGTTAGGTGACGATGCTGAAAAGTACAGTAAAGTGACCGATACGTTGGACGTATGGTTCGACTCTGGCGTGACGCATTATTCGGTGATTGACCAACGTGACGAGTTGAGCTTTCCAGCGGATTTGTATCTTGAGGGCTCGGACCAACATCGTGGCTGGTTTCAATCATCTTTAAAAACGTCGATTGCGATCCGTGGCGTACCGCCATACAAAGGCGTTTTAACTCACGGCTTCACCGTCGATGGTGATGGTCGAAAAATGTCTAAGTCTCTTGGTAATGTTGTGTCACCGCAAAAAGTGATGCAAACCTTAGGTGCGGACATCATTCGATTGTGGGTTGCTGCGACCGATTACACGGGTGAAATGACGGTTTCAGATGAGATTTTAAAGCGTGTTGCGGATAGCTATCGCCGTATTCGTAATACTGCGCGTTTCATGCTTGCTAACCTGACTGGTTTTGACCCAGCCAAAGATTTAGTAGCGCCTACGAATATGATTGCGTTAGATCGCTGGATTGTAGACCGTGCAGCACAGCTTCAAAAAGAAATCGACGAAGCGTATAACGAGTACCAGTTCCTAGCGGTGGTGCAGAAAATTCAAAACTTCTGTTCCCTAGATTTGGGTGGCTTCTACTTAGATGTTATCAAAGATCGTCAGTACACGACCCAAGAAGACAGCCTGGCGCGTCGTTCAGCGCAAACAGCGTTGTACCACATAGCTGAAGCCTTCACTCGCTGGATCGCTCCAATTTTGAGCTTCACGGCAGACGAGATTTGGCAAGAGTTGCCAGGTGAGCATTCAGAATCAGTGTTTTTAGATACTTGGTATGAAGGCTTGTTTGAGTTAAACGGTGATGAAGTACTGGGGCGTCAATTCTGGAAACAAGTGTTAGATGTCAAAATGGCCACCAACAAAGTGCTTGAGGCCGTGCGTAAGGAAGGCAAGATCAAAGCAAGTCTGAGTGCAGAGATCACCCTATACTGTGATGCTGAGTTGCAGGCAACGTTAGCGCAACTGGGAGACGAATTGCGCTTTGTGCTGATTTCTTCCGAAGCAAAAGTTGCATCCATTGGTGATGCACCTAGCGACGCAGTTGACACAGAGCTTGTGGGGCTGAAAGTCGCAGTGGTAGTGAGCGGCAGTGCGAAGTGTGCTCGCTGCTGGCATCATCGTGAAGAAGTTGGTACACGAGAAGCGCATCCTGAATTGTGTGATCGCTGTATTGCAAACTTGCCAGAGGGTGAAGGCGAAGAGCGCCTCTTTGCTTAATGCATATGTCAGTCACTCTCAGACGAGTCCAGCGCTGGTGGGCGCTGGCTATTGCTGTTTTCGCCTTAGATTGGGTGACTAAACAAGCGATAGAAGTAAATTTACACTATGGGCAGGAGATTCCACTCCTGCCTTTCTTTGACCTAACGCTGCGTTATAATTCCGGTGCTGCATTCAGTTTTTTGGCTGAGGCAGGCGGATGGCAACGTTGGTTCTTTTCACTTATAGCGATGGCAGTTGTAGTGGGCATTAGTTGGCGGCTGGCGAAAATTGGACACAGTCATAAACTAGAGGCTTTGTCACTGACGCTGATTATGTCAGGTGCCATTGGTAATCTCTATGATCGTCTTGTATATGGTCATGTAATCGACTTTATTCAGGTGCATTGGCAATCCACTTGGTATTTTCCAGCGTTTAATGTCGCGGATAGCGCAATTACAGTTGGCGTCGTTTTAATGTTGGTTGAAGGGGTTTTTCATAAAGACTCCAAAGGTAAAGCAGAATGATGATTAATGAGCAAAGCCGAATCACGTTGCATTTTGAATTGGCTCTGGAAGATGGACAGCTGGTTGACTCAAATTTTAATGGTCAGCCTGCGCAGTTTGTATATGGCGATGGTAGTTTATTGCCGGACTTTGAAGCGGCCTTGCTGGGTATGAATGCAGGGGAAGAGGCGAGCTATCAAATGCCTCCTGAGAAGGCTTTTGGTGCGCATAATCCAAGCAATGTTCAAACACTACCTCGTAACTCGTTTGCGATGGACCTTGAAGAAGGTATGGTTGTTTCATTTGCAGATTCAGCCAAAAATGAGTTACCTGGTGTGATAAAGCATATCGGAGAGAGTAAGGTAGAAGTGGATTTTAATCATCCTCTTGCTGGGCACACATTAACCTACCGCGTAAAAATAGTGGCGGTAGAGGAGGCATAATGTCATTTGCTATTCAATTGGCAAATCCGCGTGGCTTTTGTGCGGGGGTAGACCGTGCAATTGATATTGTAAACCGTTGCTTAGATATTTTCGAAGCACCGATATATGTCCGCCATGAAGTCGTCCACAATAAATTTGTTGTGGAAGCCTTGAAAGACCGAGGTGCCGTGTTTGTGGATGAATTGGACCAAGTGCCAGACGATCACATTGTTATCTTTAGTGCGCATGGTGTTTCTCAGGCGGTTCGTAACGAGGCAGAGAAGCGCGGACTCAAAGTATTTGATGCTACATGCCCTTTGGTGACTAAAGTCCATATGGAGGTGGTTCGATACTCACGTGATGGTATGGAGTGTGTATTGATTGGTCATGATGGGCACCCCGAGGTAGAAGGGACAATGGGGCAATATGACGACTCGAATGGTGGCGCTATTTACTTGGTCGAAACCCCTGCCGATGTTGCCAAACTAAAGGTGCTAAATCCGTCGAAAGTGGCTTTTGTCACGCAGACGACATTGTCTATGGATGATACCTCTGTTGTGATCGATGCGTTACGGAAACACTACCCTGAGATACAAGGTCCTAAAAAGGATGATATTTGTTATGCAACGCAGAATCGCCAAGATGCTGTGAAAACCTTAGCGCAGGAATGTGATCTAGTATTGGTCGTCGGATCAGTTAATAGTTCCAATTCTAATCGCCTTCGTGAGTTGGCTGGCAGAATGGGGACGCAAGCCTACCTTATTGATAACGCATCAGAGATTGAGAGCGATTGGTTAAAAGAAGCTAAAGCCGTTGGTGTGACAGCGGGAGCATCTGCGCCTGAGATTCTAGTTAATGAAGTTATAGAGCGTTTAAAGCAAGAAGGTGGTCAAGCACCGAGAGAGTTAGCTGGCAGAGAAGAGAATGTTTCGTTTTCAATGCCAAAAGAGCTTCGTATCGTAGAAGTGAATTAATATCGACGCTGCATTAAGGCAACAGAAAAAAATAAGTGTTTTTTTTCAAAAAATACTTGCACTAAATCTGTAGATCCTTAATATACGCCCTCGCTGACACGGACAGGGCTTCAAAACAACGAAGTAACTGACCAAGCTTAAACAACTCAGCGGTTAGCAACGCTCTTTAAAATAGATAATCAGATAATTTGTGTGGGCGCTCGCTGGAGACTTCAGCAGACCTCTTAGAGGTCAAAAAAGATTGAAGTCTTAGATGAGTGAACACGTCAATTCGCTTTACGGTTGT
>NZ_QKRA01000011.1 GCF_003362755.1 Marinomonas piezotolerans | reverse complement strand
ATTTAGTTCCCCCGTGAACAGCTCGATGCTATTCAGTAGAAACTCATATCTGAATATAGAGCGTTTTAGTTTGTCACCATTGAAGCATGTATGGTGTGGGATTAAAAGAAGGTATGTAACGTTTGCCCATTGCTGGGTCGTACACACGGCCTTCAAATGGTTCGATCATTTCAACGATCAAACTTACGATGGATGCAGGAGTATAGAACTGACCACCTTTTTTACCTTCCGCTAGGGCAAACTGACCGAGGAAGTATTCATAGATATGACCAAGGATATCTTTGCTGTTCAGTGATTTATGATTGAACGGAATGGTGGCAATCAGGTTGATCAATTCGTTGAGCTTGGCCTGATCAATACGAAGCTGTGCGTAGTGCTTATTTAAAACGCCTTTAAGCTTGTTGTTCTCACGCTCAATGCCTTCTAAAGCGTTATCAATTAAGTGGCCGACGGAGGTGATTTTCTTGGTTTTGCCATCTATCTCAATATCCGCACCGCCAATCACAACAGGGCCGTTATCTTGAAGAAACTGCCAACGCGATTCGGTTGGCAACCAGAACACGTTTTTCTCTGTATAGTAGTCACGCTGCTCAAGCTCGATAGCGATTTCTTCTGCCAATTCTTCTTCACTGAAATCAGCAGGATCAAGATAGTATTCATGATCTGGGTTGCTGAGATCGGCTTTGATCTCATCCTGACGAATGGTAAAAGCGTCTGATACATACTTAACAAAGATAAGTCCTAATACGGCGTGCTTGTACTGAGAAGCGTCCAGTGATGCGCGAAGCTTATCTGCTGCATTCCAGAGTTTCTTTTCTAACTCTTTTAAGTATTCCTGCTCTTGATTGTTCATAGGGTCTTTTATCAGCCAACTTTAGTGAATAGATGTGTCGTCCTTGTGTATGGATACAAGGCTTGAAATTATCTTGGGAGGCAATGAAAAAATTGAGAAGTCGATTGTGACTGCTGGTGCTCATCCCTGAATTCAAGATAGTACCTGAAGACAAGAGTGAATTTAATGGCACCGATACAAAAGTGTTGAGATGAGCACAAGGCGATGAGTCGAGGCAGAGAAGGTCTGGTTGAGTGCGTTGTTCAGTCTCAAACTTTATTTGAGCAGTCGCAAACTTTATTCGGATTTCTCAATAGCTATCTGAAAACACCATAATTAAACTGTCATTTAACTATCATATAAGTGCCACGTAACTGACACCTGCCACAGGCTAAATATCTTTCGAATAAGTTAAAGGTATGGCGACTTGTGGAAGACCCACCATACCTCATTTAAGAAAAAACTATCGAGGAAACGACAATGTCAGTTAAGCAAGATCAATTACTAGGGTTTGATGAGCATGATGAACTAGTGCGTCCAGCTGCGGAAGTGGTTGAGTTTGAAGAAACCGCAAAGCGTATGGTGTCACGTCGTGGCTTTTTAACTGGTGGCGCTGCGGTGGGTGCAACCGCTCTTGTGATGGGTTCTACGACGTTGTCAGCGACTAAAGCGATGGCTGCGGATCACCCTGAAATGTCTCGCTTGGCGTTTGAGATGGTAAAAGCAAATACCATGGATACGGTAACTGTTCCTGAAGGTTACAAGTGGGAAGTATTAGCGTCTTGGGGCGAGCCATTGTTCAGCAACGCACCTGAATTTAACCCAGCGACGGGCGGTACAGGGGCTTCTCAAGAGCTTGCTTTCGGTGATCACAATGACGGCATGGCGCTGTTTTCTCATAACGGTCGCCAGATCCTTTGTGTGAACAATGAATACACTAACCTTAATACACTGCATGCTAATCGCGCTGATGGTGTACCAACCACTGCCGATGACATTCGTAAAAGCAAGGCAGCACACGGTATCTCTGTCGTTGAGATCGCACGCCGTGGTGGCAAGTGGGGCATTGTTAAAGACTCTGAATTCAACCGTCGTATTACCGCTGACACGGAAATGGACATCACTGGCCCAGCACGTGGTCACGACCTAATGAAAACCAAAGCCGATCCAAAAGGTGTGGTTGCTAAAGGTACTTGGAACAACTGTGGTAACGGTCAAACGCCTTGGGGTACTTACTTAACGTGTGAAGAAAACTTCAATGGCTACTTTTCTTCAACTAACAAAAGCTTCCCGTTGACGCCACAAATGAAGCGTTACGGCATCAGCCATGATGATTGGGGCTACAAATGGGCGATGGCGGATTCTCGTTTTGACTTGTCTCAAGAGCCACAAGAGCCAAACCGTTTTGGTTACATTGTTGAGATTGATCCGCTTAACCCGAATGCACGTCCTAAGAAACGTACTGCTCTGGGTCGCTTCAAGCATGAAAATGCTGAAGTTGAGGTCGCAGCAAACGGTCATGTTGTCGTGTACCTAGGCGATGATGAGCGTGGTGAGTTTCTATACCGTTTTGTATCTAAAAACAAATTTGTTGCAGGCGGTGATAATTCTGATTTGTTGGAAGAAGGCACGTTATACGTGGCTAAATTCAACGATAACAACACGGGCATGTGGCTTGCGTTGACACCAGAAACGACTGGTATGACTGAAGCGGAAATCGCGATCTACACTCGTGAAGCGGCATCAAAAGTCGGCGCGACAACGATGGATCGCCCAGAATGGGTTGCATCTAATCCAAACAAAGCAGAAGTGTACTGCTGCTTGACGAACAACAAGAATCGCGGTGTTAAACCTAACGCAGGTGGTGATGAAACTCCAGCAGTGGGACCTAACCCTCGCGTTAAGAATAACTTTGGTCAAATTGTTCGCTGGCGTCCAGAGAGCCAAGATCATACTGCAGCAAACTTCAACTGGGACTTGTTCGTTCTAGCGGGTAACCCTGCTGTGTACGATGATGCGAATGCTGGCTCTAAAAACGTTAACAAAGACAACATGTTTAACTCTCCAGATGGTCTGAAGTTTGATTCTAAAGGGTTGCTATGGATTCAAACGGATGGCAACTATTCTAATGAAAAAGGCTTTGCTGGTCAGGGTAACAACCAAATGTTGGTGGCTGATCCTGAAACAGGTGAAATCAAACGTTTCTTAGTTGGACCAAAAGAGTGTGAAATTACAGGTGCGGCTTGGAGTGCTGACCGTACAACGATGTTTGTTAGTGTTCAGCATCCAGGTGAGAAAGGTGATTCGAGCTGGCCTTATGGTACCGTGCCTCGTTCTAGTGTAATTGCTATTTCTCGTGAAGATGGCGAAATGATTGGTTAATCCGAACCGCTCGTTTCTGAAGCGGCGCTTTATGCGCCGCTTTTTTATGTCTGTCAAAAAGCACTTTTACGTCTTCATACACTAGCTTTTCACAAACTTGGTAGTTGTGCATCCACCTCTTACTTACACTGATTGCATGTCCCTTAGGATATTTTCTGAGGGGAGTCAGTTCTATAGAAGGAGGGCAGTAATGACTAACAAATTATTCAACCTAATGACTGTTGGTACACTGACAACCACACTTTTGCTAAGTGATATACCGAGTGTGTATGCGATGGATATCGAATCAAGTGAAAGTGATATTCAGGACGACGAAATAGCGTTTACACTGAATAATCGTGACAAGCATTTGCTACTACATGCTGATGAGCTTGAGGCATACCCTGAGGCGAGCAGAGGAGAGATTGAGCGTATAGTACATAGTAATGCGTCTGCTCAGGGTGTCGAGTCTCGCGCCGCAAGCGCTTCACGAGGCAGCAGTGGTAAAAGTAAAGGTGGAAATGGTAACGGCAAAAAATGATGTCTTTTCCGTATGAAGCTTCCTGAGCAAAATCCAAAAATCCCCATGTACGGCGCCTATGTTTTTGGCGCCGTTTTTTATGTTTAAAAAATGGCAATCCAGTGAAGCCTATCGCGAGATGACGCAGAAAGTTATGAAGGCCGTTGCAAAATTATGGGAAGACAAAGTGGTGGTGGTTCATGAAGGAGGTTACTCTGAAACCTATGTTCCAATTTGTGCGCTTGCTTTGATTGAAGCGTTGAGTGGTCAAAGTCAAACAAGCCCTGTGAAACGAAAAAAGCCCCAAGCATCGCTTGAGGCTTTTTTGCATCTTAATAAGATGGTACCAGTGGCCGGACTCGAACCGGCACGCTTTATAGGCAATGGATTTTGAATCCATCGTGTCTACCAATTCCACCACACTGGCCTTGAAAAAGGTGGTGCGTATTATCTAGTATTTTGCTTGCGTGTCAACTACTGAGTAGAAAAAAACGAAAAAGGTCGTGTTGGGCGTCTCTCACGCTCAATAATCGCGATGAATTGGTAAGAGATAGGGGAATTCTCGTTATACCGTACCCAAGTGGTCAGAAATTCGATAAAATGCCGCATCTTTTTTTAGGTATCGTAACTCAGCAACTATGCGCGTATCAGATTATCGTTTTGAGCTTCCAGAGGAGCTTATTGCCCGCTATCCAATGCCTGATCGAACCTCAAGCCGACTGCTGAAGCTTGATGGTCCAACTGGCGAGATCGACCATCAGACGTTCAGTGATATTCTTGAACATGTTGAGCCTGGGGATTTAATGGTGTTTAACAACACCCGAGTCATTCCTGCTCGATTATTTGGACAAAAAGCGTCTGGCGGTAAGTTAGAGCTTTTGGTAGAGCGCTTGTTGTCCGAGCATGAAATATTAGCGCATGTGCGATGTAGTAAGTCCCCTAAAGTGGGGAATCGTCTTGAGCTTGGAACGGATCGTGGTGCGTCCCATGGTGCCGAGATGGTAGGGCGTGACGACACCTTATTCCATTTACGTTTTGATGAGCCTGTGTTGCACGTATTGGAACAAGTCGGTCACATGCCGTTGCCGCCTTATATAGAGCGCCCGGATGATGAGAGTGATCAAGAGCGTTATCAAACGGTGTATAACAAAACACCTGGTGCGGTGGCCGCGCCGACCGCGGGTTTGCATTTTGATGAGGCATTGCTGGCTGCATTGCAAGCAAAAGGAGTTGAGACAGCGTTTGTTACTTTGCATGTTGGTGCAGGGACATTTCAGCCTGTGCGGGTAGAGGATGTCAAAGATCATGTGATGCATTCAGAGTATGCAGAAGTGTCCCAAGATGTCGTTGATAAAGTTCGTCAGACTAAGGCGAATGGCAAGCGCGTTATTGCAGTGGGTACGACGAGCGTACGTTCTTTAGAATCAGCGAGTCAGTCGGGGCAGATTGAGCCATTTGCTGCAGATACCAGTATCTTTATCTATCCGGGCTATGAATTTAAAACGGTTGACGTACTGGTGACCAACTTTCATTTGCCCGAATCTACCTTAATCATGTTGATCAGTGCTTTTGCTGGCTACGATAACGTGATGAACGCTTACCGCGTTGCCGTCGCTGAAAAGTACCGCTTCTTCAGTTATGGTGATGCCATGTTTATTACTCAAAACCCAAAGGCCGAAGGGCCATCTGATGAGGAATAAGACGAATGTCAGATAAACGTCCAGAGTGTTTTATGGACTTTGAAGTGCTTGCAACGTCGGGTAAAGCTCGCCGTGCTCGTTTGAGTTTTCCTCGGGGAGACGTAGAGACGCCTGCATTTATGCCTGTTGGTACCTATGGTACCGTGAAGAGTATGCTAACCAAAGATATTGAAGAGATTGGTGCCGATATCATCCTAGGTAATACTTTTCACCTCTGGCTGCGTCCTGGTACCGAAGTGATTAAAGCACACGGTGATTTACACGACTTCACTCAATGGAAAAAGCCAATTTTAACCGACTCTGGTGGTTTTCAAGTTTTTTCGTTGGGAGCCATGCGTAAAATTACTGAAGAAGGAGTGAGTTTCCGCTCCCCTGTAAATGGCGACAAGGTGTTTTTAAGCCCTGAGATTTCAATGCAAGTGCAACGTGACCTTGGCTCTGATATCGTGATGATCTTTGACGAGTGTACGCCATATCCTGCAAAGGAAGATGAAGCGGCAAAGTCAATGCGTATGAGCCTACGTTGGGCCCAGCGTTCGAAAGACGCGCACGGTGACAGCCCGTCAGCATTGTTCGGAATTATTCAAGGTAGCATGTACGAGACATTGCGAGATGAATCTCTGGAAGGGCTAACGAACATTGGCTTTGATGGATACGCCATTGGGGGGTTATCTGTCGGAGAACCAAAAGAAGACATGGTTCGAATATTGGACCATTTAGCGCACAAAATGCCCGACAACAAACCCCGTTATCTGATGGGGGTTGGTAAGCCTGAAGATCTTGTCGAAGGCGTGCGTCGTGGTGTGGATATGTTTGACTGTGTCATGCCTACACGTAATGCTAGAAATGGTCATTTATTTACATCAGAGGGGGTGGTTCGTATTCGCAACGCTTTCCATCGCCATGATACGAGCCCGCTTGATAAAGAATGTGATTGTTACACTTGTAAAAACTTTTCTCGGTCATATTTACATCATCTTGATAAGTGTCAAGAAATGGTCGGTGCTCAATTAAACACCATTCATAACTTACGTTATTACCAGACGTTAATGGCGGGATTGCGTAAGGCGCTTGATGAAGGTAGATTTGACGCCTTTGTTGATGAGTTTTATGCAAAACGCGGCATGGAAACACCGCCGCTGAATAATTAGTAACCAGAAGTTGTGCTTTTTCTGGATCAGTAAGAGCACTATTGTTTTTTTAACCATTGGAGAGTAAACAACATGATCGCTTTGATCTCACCAGCTTACGCTGACGGTGGCGCTCCAGCAGATGCCGGTATTTTTAACCTGGTTCTGTTGGTAGGTTTCGTCATCATTTTCTATTTCTTAATGTGGCGTCCACAAGCTAAGCGCACAAAAGAGCATAAAAACTTGCTTGCTTCCTTAGCGAAAGGTACAGAAGTGGTAACAAGCGGCGGCGTTCTAGGTAAAGTAACAAAGGTTGACGACAACTATGTTGTACTAGATGTTGCTGAAAACATTGAGATGAAATTTCAAAAGTCAGCGGTTGCTGCAGTGCTTCCTAAAGGCACATTGAAATCAATCTAATGTCTTTGGAAAAGCGCCAACCGGCGCTTTTCCATTTTTTGGATTATATTTTCCTCTAGTTCCAAGGACAATTCATGCTTAACAAGTACCCCTTGTGGAAGTATTTGCTTATCTTACTGGTGATCGCATTTGGCATTATTTACGCGCTGCCAAATTTATACCCTGACGACCCAGCACTACAATTATCCACGCAAAAAACAACAACTGTTATCGATCAGCGCACTTTAGACACTGCGGCGCAGGCTTTAAATGAAGCTGGCATAGAATTAAAACAAGCAGAATTGACCTCTGCTGGCGGTACCTTACGTTTCAATAATGGTGAGGACCAATTGGCGGCGAAGCCCGTCATATCATCTGTGTTAGGTGATGACTATGTGGTGGCATTGAACTTAGTTCCGACGACACCTGATTGGCTTGCGGCGATTGGTGCAGGCCCTGCTAAACTCGGTTTGGATTTGCGCGGCGGTGTTCACTTTCTATTGGAAGTCGATACCCCCGCAGCATTAAAGCAGCGTCTAGATGTTGCCGCGAGCGAAATGAAAGCCGCTTTGCGTCAGGAGCGTATTCGCTATCGTAGTGTTGATGTCGCTGACGGTGTGATGTCTATTCGCTTTTTACAGCAAGGTGATCAAGCTGCTGCGGAGACTCTTCTAGAGGATCAATTCCCAGACTACTTATATTCCACTCGTGAAGACGGTGGCGATTTCTTTGTGGAAGTCGGCTTTACCGAGCCAGCTAAGAAAGAAATTGAAGCGTATGCGTTGCAGCAAAACTTAACGACCTTACGTAATCGCGTGAATGAGCTGGGTGTAGCTGAGCCTTTGGTGCAGCGTCAAGGCAGCAATCGTATTGTGGTTGAATTACCTGGTGTGCAGGATACGGCCGCAGCAAAACGTATCATTGGTGCTACAGCAAACCTAGAATTCCGACTGGAAGCAGGGTTGGACGCCAACGCTGGGGATCTGGATACTTTGACATTCCGTGATGGCAGTGGTCGTACTGCTCGATTAGAGCGAGATGTAATTATCACTGGTGACAGTGTCGCAGATGCGAGTTCTTCGTTTGATGAAAATGGCCGTCCGCAGGTCAACATTAGCTTAGACGGCAAAGGTGGCAAACAGATGGCCAAGGTGACGCGTACGGCGGTTGGCCGAAATATGGCGGTTGTGTTTATTGAGCATAAGAGTCGTACCCGTTTTGTAGAAGGGGATGATGGTAAGCTCGAAGAAGTGCGTCGCAGTTACAGCGAAAAAAACATTATTTCGTTGGCGACAATCCAAACTACATTGGGTAATTCATTCCGTATTACTGGTTTAGATAGTCCACGAGAATCTTCAGAGTTGGCACTGTTGTTACGTGCTGGTGCGCTTGCAGCCCCTATTTACTTCGTTGAAGAGCGTACGATAGGTCCAAGCCTTGGAGCTGAGAATATTCGTCTTGGGGTGTTGTCGGCTCAGATCGGTTTGCTCGTGGTTATGGCATTCATGTTGGTCTATTACAAAGTGTTTGGTGTGTTTGCAAATATCTCGCTTGGCTTAAACATTGTGCTTCTTATGGCGTGTATGTCGTTGCTTTCTGCGACGCTTACCTTGCCAGGTATAGCGGGTATCGTATTGACAATGGGTATGGCTGTGGACGCAAACGTATTGATATTTTCCCGAATAAGGGAGGAGCTCAAAGCGGGCTTGCCGACTCAACAAGCCATTCACTCAGGTTTTAATCGTGCCTTTACGACCATCCTTGATGCGAACATTACGACGCTATTGGTTGCTGTGATCTTGTTTGCCGTAGGAACCGGTCCTGTTAAAGGTTTTGCGGTGACCTTATCACTAGGTATTATCACTTCCATGTTTACTGCGATTGTTGTAACACGTGCCCAAATTAATTTGGTGTACGGTGGTCGCAAAAACAAACGTCTGTACATATAAGGAGGGCATTAAACGATGAATATTCCATTTATGGCAATGCGCAAGATCGTTGCGGTGTTCTCTTTGTTGTTAATCATTATTTCCTTAGGGTCTCTTGCCACTAAGGGGTTAAAGTTTGGCCTAGATTTTACTGGCGGCACATTAATTGAAGTTCAATATGAGCAAGCACCGGAGTTAGACAGTGTACGTTCTTTATTGGCTGAAGGTGGTTACTCGGATGTGACGGTGCAGAATTTTGGCTCGACGACTGATGTGGTCGTACGACTAGGGAGTGCTTTTACACCAACTCTTGGTGATGAAGTATTGGCTCAGTTGCGTGACAATAATTCTGTCAATGTTGAGCTGATGCGTTCTGAATATGTCGGGGGGCAAGTGGGCGAAGAATTGCGCGAGCAAGGCGGCCTAGGTATGTTACTTGCTCTCGCTATTGTGATGATTTACGTAGCTGTTCGCTTTCAGTTTAAGTTCTCTGTGGCCTCAGTGGTGGCGTTAGCTCACGACGTGATCATTACGTTGGGTGTTTTCTCGCTATTTGGTATTGAATTCGATTTGACGGTGCTGGCTGCGATACTCGCGGTGATTGGTTACTCTCTTAACGACACGATTGTTGTGTGTGACCGGATTCGTGAGAATTTTCGAATCATGCGCGACACAACGCCATTTGATTTGATTAATGAGTCAATCAATCAAACACTCGGTCGTACAGTGATCACCTCCATGACGACATTGTTTGTGTTGCTGGTGCTTTTCTTCTTTGGTGGAGAAAGCATTCACAACTTTTCGCTGGCATTGTTGGTCGGTATTATCATCGGTACGTACTCCTCGATTTTTGTCGCTGCCAATTTGCTATTGGCGCAAAATATATCTCGAGAAGACCTTGTTCCGACACCGAAAGAAGAGTTTGAGGACGAGCTGCCATAGTGTGGCTGTGGCATTAGCTCTTTGAACGGAATAATAAAAAAACCGCTTCATACAATGAAGCGGTTTTTTTGTGGTGTTATTTTTAGTTAGTTTACCGTACCGAATGGCATTCCCATTTTGGTAGGTGTCTCGGCCTGTAGTGATTGATCCCAGTTGATAGCGTCTTTGCCAAACAGCACGATCGCGGTTGAGCCTAACTTGAATCGTCCCATCTCTTCGCCCTTTTGAAGCTCTATATTGGCGAGCTTAGCGTAGTCCCAAGTTTGAACTTGTTTGCTAAACGGCGTCACTTGCCCTGTCCATACGGTCTCGATACTCGCAACGATCATGGCGCCAACTAAGATTACCGCCATAGGGCCTGCTTCAGTTTCAAATAAGCAAACGGTACGCTCATTGCGAGCAAACACGTTAGGAATTTGTTCTGCGGTCACCTTGTTGACCGAGAATAGCTTGCCTGGTACATGTATGGTTTTAATGAGCTTGCCAGAAAGGGGCATATGAACTCGGTGGTAATCTCGTGGTGAAAGGTAGACGGTCGCGAATTTTCCACCAAGGAACTGTGTTGAAAGCTCTGCATCCCCGCCGAGTAGCTCGGTTAAGCTATAGGTATGGTTTTTCGCTTGGTAAAGGGTGCCATACTCGATGTCGCCCAGCTGGCTTACTGCGCCATCTGCTGGGCAAGCGATAGTTTTGGGGTCATCGGCAATCGGGCGTAGTTCTGGTTTGATTGCACGAGTGAAAAAGTCATTGAAGTTACGGTAACTGAGCGCATCTTCGTTTACCGCTTCGCTCATGTCTACATTGTATTTTTTAATGAATTGTTCGATGAAGGTGTTTTTGACCCACGTATTTTCACATTCAGCGATACGGCCTACAAAACGCGAGAGTGCTTTTTGTGGAGTGATGTGCTGAGCAAAAGCAAATAATTGGTCTTTGTTCACAGTGGTGGTTCCATTAGTCGGCGAGTTTTATCACTCGTTTGAATGTATCAAATTGGTCTTGGCTAAGGGCAACCTTGCCAGCCAGCCAATAAATATAGGTTTCGTTATCGGAGACAGGCGACGACGCCAGAAATAAATGTTGTTCGTTAGTAAACAAGCGGCCAGCATTCTCAGGCATCTGTTTAAGCATGCTGTTGAGCTTGGTGTCATTAAAGTGAACCGCGACACGTTTACTTATAAGCTTGCTCATTACTGGATTATCAATGCCCCATTTGACTTGCTTAAGCAGGGGGACATCGTAACCGAACTGTAGCATCGGTGAGAGTTTATTTTGGCTTCTATCGTACCGCAAAATAAGTACTTGGTCAGAACTCCCTTTGAATAGGCTCAACAGTGCTTTCATTGCGATGGTAGTACGTTGCTTAGAGTCGGTTATGCCTTTTAGTTTTTGCTCAAGCCGATCTAAGGGAGACAGTTTGGTTCTGACAATGGTTGGGGCACTTTTTTGTGATTTCGATGAATGGGTATATAGCAAGGGAGAGAGCAGTTGTGATGCTAAGCTTGGCTTTGCATCGATGCTAAACTCGCGCGCAGCCATCGTAACTGAGAAGTGTGTCAGCTGGATCGCATCACCGAGTTTGATGTGTATGATGGCCGCAATAACACGATAAAAGAACGGCAGGTTTTTGCTACCCCATCCCATGATATTGGCTTCTTGAGCGATGCGGCTGGCACAATAAGCTAAAATCAGCGGCCCATTCATGATGATTGTGATGCGTTTGTCTTCGGCAAAACCGGGGAGTTGCTCTGGAGTATGGGTGAGTCGCGCGATCGATTGCAGCTCTTCTGCTGTCGGGATGTGGTCGGTTAAGAATGAATCTATGATGACTTGGGGGACTTTCCAAACCTTAAACAGCTCAGTGCTGAGTTCATCGATACGACAGCCGAGCAGGGCGATTTCGCACGCAGATGCAGATTCTCCTCCTTTACGGATGCGGCGCATAAGCTCTTGCATAACATCGTGTGCGTGATACCAAAGCAGCCAGCGTACGGCATCGCGGAAGAACGTTATCCAGTATATATCTTCAACATGACTGATTTTCTTTTCAATCGCCCATTGTCGCGCCATGGCTGCGGCTTCGTAACTGATTTGTACTTCGCGCCAAAAAGCAGTATGCGCCAGATTTTTGCGTGAGAATGTGTAGGCTTCTAATGAGTCAAACACTCCTGAGATACCCTTCATGCCAATCATTGACGCAGCGTGAATCGGGCTTTTGATGTCATTACGCTTGTACTCAACAATCTTATTGGCTTGGTTGAGTATCGAGAACGCCAGCATTGGTTCCGAGGCAATATTATTTTGCATGCGGTCTAGCGTTTCATCAGGCGACTTTATCTGCTTCTTAAGCTTGGCTATGTTGTCAGAGCTAGCTGGAAGCTTCCGATCTTGCAGATAAAGTAGCCATTCGGTTAGGCCAGAGGGTGACTTGTTCTTCATAGCTCGTTACATTTAAGGCTCAGGCAATGTTAAGTTATTAATGCACATAAATTAATAAACGTGCATGATTGGTTTAATCATACTTTATATTATTGGGTGAGCATACACCGTCGAAAAATAGGATTGCATTATGTTTGTTTTAGCTGGAATGCTAGTCGTAATAGTCAGTGTGGTGACTGGCTATATTGCTTCCCACGGTGAAATGTTGGCGCTGTGGCAACCCTTTGAAGTTTTGATCATTGTTGGTTCGGCTTTAGGGGCATTTTTTATTGCCAATCCACTTTCTCTGCAAATACAAACTGCTAAGCTGTTACCCCAAATTATTGTAGGTAGTCGACACAACACTGCGTTTCAGGTGCAGTTGTTAGGATGTGTTTATTCTATCTTTCAGCGCAGCCGCCAAGAGGGGTTGTTGGCGATAGAACAGGATATTGAAGCACCTTTCGAAAGTGATTTATTTAGCCGGTTTCCCGATGTGTTAAGGGATCATGCTTTGGTAGAATTTTTTACTGACAACTACCGTGTATACACCATGACGGGGCTGCCCGTGCACGAATTTGAAGCCATGATGGATGCCGAATTAGAGCTGATACAGGAAGAGCTCGTGGCACCAAGCCACGCGGTCAATCGAGTCGCGGAAGGGTTGCCAGGCTTTGGTATCGTAGCCGCCGTGCTAGGGATTGTCATAACGATGGGAGCCATCGGAGGCCCTATGGATGAGATTGGAACGCATGTTGCCGCCGCACTCGTCGGAACCTTCCTAGGGATTTTCTTTGCATACGGGTTTGTAGGGCCAGTTTCGGCACATCTGGAGCGCTTGGGAGAACAAGAGTTTCAATCCTATTTGTGTCTCAAAGCCTGCCTTAATGCCATGGCGGCGGGGCACCCGCCGACGGTCTGCGCTGAGGCAGGACGTAAAATGTTACCTCTACACATGAGACCTAGCTTCATAGAGTTAAGTGAGCTTGTGAAGCAGTATCGCTAGGGGGCAATGTGAAGCAGAATGACCTAATTATTCGCCGAGTAAAGAAAGTTAAGAAGGGTGGTCATCATGGTGGCGCCTGGAAAATAGCGTTGGCTGATTTTGCGTTAGCGATGATGGCGTTTTTTTTGGTGTTGTGGATTATTAATGTCGCCTCCCCTGAAGAGTTAGCTGCGATTGAAGGCTATTTCAATGATCCGGCTGGCATGTCTACAGCGGGTTATAGCAATAAGCCCATAGATTTAGGCGGTAGTCCTGCTATGAGCGCTGAGCAAAAGTTGGATTTAGATTTGCCCGAGCCTGGTAGTACCCCAGATATGACGGATGAGCAGGAAAAGCGTGAAGGTAATAACGGTGAAGAGCTTGAGAAAATGAATGCGATGTTGGAGGAAGAACTCCAAAATATTGAGTTCTTCCAGTCTGAAGATAACAATATGCGTATCGAAATCACGCCGGAAGGCGTCAGGATCACATTGATTGATGACCCTGATAAGCCTATGTTCGAACTTGGTAGTTCACGGCTGGTCCCAGATATGGAGGCAACACTCCTATCAATGGCCTCGGTGTTTGGTAGAACTGATCGCCCTATTGTCATTACGGGTCATACGGATTCTGCCGCCTATGCTGGCGGCCTGTTTATAGATAATTGGGATTTGTCGAGTGCTCGAGCAAACTCAGCAAAAGATGCACTTTTAGAAGGCGGCCTAAGCGCGCGTAGAATAGCGCAAGTGATAGGGTTAGCTGATACTGTGCCATACAATCGGTGGGAGCCGACGAGCCCCGAGAACCGAAGAGTAACCATAACATTGTTAACCGATGAGGCGTACCGGCGCTTGCTGTCTCAGAATCGCCGTCGTTTCGGCGGAGAGCAAGCCGAGTTATCTCCCGATCTTGCGCCCAGTGATGTGTTTTAGAATGCGTCATTATCTCTTATAGATTGACGAATACGTAAGTAGCTTTCGAATCGGTGAGGTGTGATATCGCCATCTTCTAAAGCCGCTCTGATAGCGCATCCTGGCTCTTGTTCGTGCGAACAGTCTCGAAATTTGCAGTATCCTAGATGGGGGCGAAACTCGACAAAGCCTTCTAATAACTCATCTTCACTAATGTGCCATAAACCAAATTCTCGTATCCCTGGTGAGTCAATTAAGTCTCCCCCAATTGGCATATGGAATAAGCGAGCGGTTGTAGTGGTATGAGTGCCTTTTTTTCGTTTCTGAGACAGCTCCCCAACACTGATGTCGACGCCAGGAAGTAGTGTGCTGATAAGCGAAGATTTCCCCACACCCGATTGGCCAACGAAGACGCTGATTTTATCCTGAAGAAATTCATCCAACTCGGACATCATCTGTTCGTTTTTTGTCGAGGTGCGGATCACTCGGTAACCCAAGTCGCTATAAGTTTGCAATAGCGCGTTCAATTGAGCCTCATTTGATTGATCGATCAAATCGCATTTGTTAAGGAGAATGACCGGAGGTATATCTACGGTTTCAGCAGCGACTAAATAACGATCAATGAGGTTAGCATGAGGGACTGGCTCCGCAGCAATAACAACGACAATAGCATCGATATTGGCCGCGACAGGTTTTAAGCGACCGTGCATGTCCGGTCGCTGCAATAAGGTTTCACGGTCACCCCGAGCCACGACAACCCCGCCATCATTGTGTTTCGGGCGCCATACCACTTTATCCCCGGTAACAAGTTGCCCTAAGTTTGCCCGCATGTTACAGCGCGTATTCAAGCCCACAAAAGGCTCTTGCGTGCCTTCAACTTCTACTTGAGTGCCAAAATGAGAGATGATAATGCCTTCTGTCTCGGGGCCAAGATCTGATGACTGCAGCGTTTCTTCCGCTTTTTCAGCACGTTTATGGGTGCGTTCCATACGCTCTTTATGAATGCGCTCGATACGCCATGCTTGTTGTTTCGTAAGCTTTCGTTTAGACATGCTTCTTGGTGGGTCGTTAATTTAAACGCATAGAGTATAATGGCTAGCATATAAAATACAGGATAGAGTGTTATGAGTTACAGCGAAGACAATCTCATTTGGATTGACCTTGAAATGACGGGGCTTGAGCCAGATACCGATACGATCATTGAGATCGCTACCATCGTCACTGATAAAGACCTAAATGTCTTAGGGGAAGGTCCGAATTTAGCGATTCATCAAGAAAAAAATGTCATGGATGCGATGGATGAGTGGTGTACGCAGCATCATGGTGCCTCAGGCTTAACTGATCGTGTGATTAACTCTAATATTTCGATGTCCGAAGCAGAGCGGCAAACGATTGCTTTTCTAGAGCAATTTGTTCCTGCTGGTAAGTCGCCGATATGTGGTAACAGCGTTGGTCAGGATCGCCGCTTTTTGTACAAGTATATGCCAGCGCTTGAAGCTTATTTTCATTACCGCTATTTAGATGTGAGTACGATTAAAGAGCTGGCAAGACGTTGGAAGCCTGAGGCGATGGAAGGGTTTGAGAAAAAGGGCGCGCATTTAGCTTTGGATGATATTGTCGAGTCTATTGAAGAGCTAAAGCATTACCGTAAAACAATGTTTGGTCTATAGCTATTATAGCGGCGGTTAATATAGTGCGCTTCCGCCGTCCCAAATGAGTTTTGCTCCAGTGATGAACAAGAAAATATAAAGTATTTTGAAAAACAGCTTTGGATCAACTTTGTAGTGCATCCACGCACCCAGTTGAACGCCTATAAAAGCGACCGGAATAAATAGAAATGACTGCCAGAGTACGGCTGTATTGAATTGCCCTAGAAAAGCATAAGGAATGATTTTTACATAATTGATGGCGGTAAAAATAAAGGCTGCCGATGCAACATAGGCCGTTTTATCTAGGTTTAGGCGTAATAAGTAGACGCTGATCGGTGGACCGCCTGCGTGGGCGATGAAGCTGGTAAAGCCGCCTAATGCGCACCAAAAGTTTGAAGCTGCTACGCCTAGGGGATTGCTTTTTCGTTGTTTATATTTGGCATGCCATGCATTGAGTGTAAACCCAATGGCGACACTCCCGACTAATAGCTTGAGTAATGCTTCTGACACCCATGATGCGATGAGTGAAGCAATAACAACACCGACTATCGCAGCAGGGATGCTTGATTGAACGGCTTTTATGTCCCATTTCCGCCAAAATTTTTGGATGGTAAACAGATCCATTATACAGAGGATTGGTAGCATGATTGCAGCAGCAGTTATGGGTGAAGTTGTGAGTGATATTAGCGGGACAGCGATAATTCCAAATGCACCAGAAAAACCGCCTTTTGAAATACCTGTTATCAATACTGCGGCGCCTATGAGCAAGCTGTGTGACAGATCCATGATATATGCCTTTAGGGTCGGGAGACGCCATGATTAATTCAATTCCAACTAGGTATCTTACGCCTTTATTCGATATCGCTGCAATTCGACGAAGAGAGCAAGCAAGCTTTGCGGCTGAAGGGAATAGTTTCGCAATGATGCAGCGTGCAGGGGCTGCGTTGTATCAACATATATTACGTCGCTTCCCGAAGTTGACACATTTAGATGTCGTTATAGGTGGAGGAAATAATGGGGGAGATGGTTTTATCGTCGCAGCATTAGCCGCGCAAGATGGTTTGGTTGTCTCTATTTTCGATGTTTCTGAAACACCCAGATCAGGCGATGCAGCACGTGCAGAACAGGCCGCCCTTAATTATGACCAAGTCGCCCTATTAAAAGGGGTGGATGAGCTGAGTACGGTCAGCCGGACAGTGATTGTAGATGCTGTTACGGGGATAGGTTTTAAGCCTCCGTTGTCGGCAAAATATAAGCAAGCAGTCGATACAATGAATCACTGTCGCCATGAAGGGGCTTGGATTGTTAGTGTTGATACGCCTAGTGGACTGAATGCCTGCAGTGGAATAGGGAGTCCAGTTGTACACGCAGATTTGGTGGTCAGTTTTATCGCAGACAAAATAGGCCACTATTTACTGGACGGTAGTGTTGCTTGTCATGATATTGTCATCGAGACGCTGCAAGCTGTGGACGCGCCTGATCAGGCGCTGGCATACTTTGTTGATCCGTCCGCCCTTGAAAAGTATTTACCCTGCTCACGATTACCTAATTCTCATAAGGGAACTTATGGACACGTTGCGGTCATAGGTGGAGACGCAGGGTTTGGTGGGGCGGCGATTATGGCAAGTGAAGCCTCAGCCAAGTCTGGAGCTGGGACGGTAAGTCTATTCACTCATGAAAGGCATCTAAGTGCTTCGTTAGTACGTAACCCTAATGTAATGTGCTTGTGTGATAAGGATGGGGCGCTAACACAGGCACTTAGAGGGCAGCAACCTGTCGTTGTTATCGGGCCAGGGTTAGGTAAATCCGCTTGGTCAAGTGAAGCCTGGAATCAGTTTTCAAATCAGGATGTGTCTGCCGTTATCGATGCGGATGGTCTTTATTGGTTGATGAAAAAACCGATAAAGCGCTCTCGAATGGTGTTGACGCCACACCCTGGTGAAGCGGCTAGATTGATGGGGTGGACTGTATCGGAGGTTCTATCCGACCTTGTTTCTGCGGCAAAGAGGATTGCTGAGCGTTACTTGTCTGTAGTGATACTCAAAGGCGCAACAAGTGTTGTAGCTTCTCCGTCTGGTCAAGTGATGATCGTGGGTCAGCCATGCCCAGGGTTGGCGAAGGGGGGCTCAGGCGATATTTTGAGCGGCATAGTCGGTAGCTGTTTGGCGTATTATACCGACCCGTTCGAAGCGGCAGTGATAGCAGCCGCATGGCATAACAAAGCTGGCAAAGCTTGTGAAAAACAGGTGGGGGCCATTGCAATGCAGCCTTACCAATTATTGGATTATTTGGAATGATTTTGCGCACACCGGTGTGTGTAGAGAAGTGAGAAATTAATGATAGAGAAAGAGATATTCGGCGAAGAAGCGATGGAGCTTTTTGGGGAGAAATTAGCGGGGGCGCTTAAACAGGGCGGAGTCGTGTACTTGGACGGCAATTTAGGTATGGGTAAAACGACGCTCGTTCGTGGTCTGTTACGTGGTTTAGGCTATATTGGGCCTGTAAAAAGTCCAACCTATACGATAGTAGAGCCATACGAATTAGATGGCGGGGAAGTGTACCACTTTGATTTATATCGTATTAGTGATGCAGAAGAGCTTGAGTACATGGGGATTCGTGATTATTTCCGTGACGATGTGTTATGCCTCGTAGAATGGGCGGAAATGGGAAAAGGTGTTTTGCCTGAACCGGATATAATTGTCCATTTAGATCTTGTGCGTTCTGGCCGAGCTGTCAGCATAGAATCAAAAACGGCATATGGTGATGTTGCAATCAATGGCATTATTGAGCAGCTTGCGAGCTAAAATATAAAGGAGGTTTGCGCCTCCTTTTTTGCCTCTTATTACGGTTTCGTTGAGATCCCCCGCCCCAACAGTTATAGTGTGGTCATATACTAGCTAGCTGTCTGATATGTATAAAAAAATCTTTTCTGTTTATTGTTTGTTGCCTGTTCTTTTGTTGATCTTTAGCGCATTTGTTAATGCTGCTGAAGTGAAGGATATTCGTGTTGCTCAGCAATCAGGTGTTACGCGTTTAGTGTTTGAGCTGAATGCTGAAGCTCAGCATCGTATGTTTACGCTTAGCAAACCTGATCGTGTAGTGCTGGATATTAGCGATTCTGACATATCCCAAGCAATCGTGAATAACCTTGCGGCACTTTCCTCAAGTGTTCTGTTACGGGTGCGCTATGCAAAGCGAGATAACGGCGTACGTTTTGTCTTAGATCTCAATCAACAAGTAAAGGCAAAGACAACAGAGCTTTCTGCTGCGGGGGATTATGGCCCACGTATAATGGTTGAACTGGAGTATGGAAAGCCAAAAACTGCGACGGTGGTAAAAAGTCTTGCCTCTATTTCTAATGCAAAGCGAGATGTCGTCGTGGTTATCGATCCTGGCCATGGTGGCAAGGATCCGGGAGCGTTGGGGCAATACAATGTTCGAGAAAAAGATATTGTCTTATCAATCGGTAAAGAGTTGGCTCGACGTCTAAATGCTTTGCAAGGTGTGAAGGCTGTGTTAACCAGGTCAACCGATGAATATTTGCAGCTTCGCGATCGATCTCGAATTGCTCGGGAGGCCAATGCAGATTTGCTTATCTCGATTCATGCTGATGCGTTTACTAAAGCTTCGGCTCGTGGAGCCTCTGTTTGGGCGCTGTCTCTTGGCGGAAAAACATCAGAAATGGGGCGCTGGTTAGCTCAACAGGAACAATCTGCTGATTTAGTTGGGGGTATATCGCTGGACGATAAGGATCAACTGCTGGCAGAAGTTTTGTTGGATATGTCAATGAACTCGACGATTCAAATGAGTTTAGATATCGGGGCGCAAGTGCTTAGTGAGATGAAAGGGGTAGCTGTGTTGCACAAAGATACCGTGCAGCAGGCGGGTTTTGTGGTTCTTAAGTCTCCTGACATTCCTTCGATATTGATTGAAACGGGATTCGTATCTAATAAAACTGAGGCAAAAAATCTCTCTAGTGGTACATATCGAAGACGTCTAGCCAATTCGATTGCAAAAGGGGTGGAAGATTTCTTTACCAAGAACCCTCCAGATGATTCTTATATTGCGTGGCGACAGAAACAAAAAAGTGGCTATACCTATACTGTTTCCAAGGGAGACACTCTATCCGAAATCGCCCGTAAAAATGGCGTCTCTCTCGGAGCACTACGCGCAGCCAATACTCTAAAAAATGACGTGATATGGGTAGGCCAAAAACTCTCGATACCAGCGAGCTAGTTCCCCAATGTATTGAAGGAATTTCATGTCTAGAATTAATTTACTTTCTCCACGGCTAGCTAACCAGATCGCGGCTGGGGAAGTCGTTGAACGTCCTGCTTCTGTGGTGAAAGAGCTTTTGGAAAATAGTTTAGACGCCGGAGCAACGCAACTTGATATCGATGTTGAGCAGGGCGGTGTTCGCGGAATAAAAATACGTGACAATGGTACGGGCATTGAGAAAGAAGACTTATCTTTAGCGCTCAGTCGACATGCAACCAGTAAAATAGTAACCCTAGATGATTTAGAGTCTGTTTGCACTCTAGGTTTCCGAGGCGAAGCTCTGGCCAGTATTAGTTCAGTATCTCGTTTGCATCTCACCTCGTTAGCAGCTGGGCAGCAGGCTGCTTGGCGTGTTGAAGCGGAGGGGAAGGATATGGTTACCTCGGTTAAACCCGCTTCTCACCCTCAAGGGACGACAATAGAAGCTCGAGATTTATTCTTTAATACGCCTGCCCGTCGCAAGTTTCTACGCACAGAAAAGACCGAATTTAACCATCTCGAAGAAGTTGTGAAGCGGCTGGCACTTAGTCGTTACGATGTTGGGTTTCGCTTAAATCATAATGGTAAACAGATTTATGATCTTCGACCTGTCGCGGATCAAATGCATGCGGAGCATCGCTTGGCGACACTGCTAGGCCGAAAATTTATAGAAAATGCATTGACCATAGATGTTGAAGCTGCAGGATTGCGCCTTTGGGGATGGATCGGGTTACCGACTTTTTCCCGATCGCAGGCAGATCTACAGTATTTTTTTGTGAATGGTCGCGTTGTTCGCGATAAGTTGGTGGCACACGCTGTCCGCCAAGCATATAGAGATGTTCTATACAATGGGCGTCATCCTACGTTCGTGCTTTATTTAGAGCTCGACCCTGCAACCGTAGATGTTAATGTGCATCCGACTAAGCATGAAGTTCGCTTTCGTGATGGGCGATTGGTACATGATTTCTTGTTCAGCCGTATTCACAAAGTGTTAGCGGATGTACGCCCCGAAGCGGGAGCATCAGGTAGTGCTGAAAACCCTATTCAGAAGTCTGAGTCGCAAATTCACCAGCAAGATAATTTACGTCTTGGTCATCCTCGCCAAGTAGATAGAGAAACAGCTTGGATGACAGCTGGGGATAAAGCAGTATCCCCCAATGATGTTAGAAACCAGATGACGGCTGTCTCTCAAATGGCTGAATACGCACGTGGCTTTAGTCGAGAGGAAATTAACCCTGAGACTGGTGAAATTACGGTAGTGCCTGGTGGTGATGCGGTTAATCATGAAGAATATGGCCAAAAGCCAACTGAGACTCAAGGCGCATTAGCATCTGAACCGTCGCCGGCACATTCGACTACCCCTCCACTTGGTTATGCGGTGGCGCAGATTCACGGGATTTATATATTGTCTGAAACAGACCAAGGTATGATTATTGTGGATATGCATGCCGCGCACGAGCGCATTGTATATGAGCGAATGAAAGCGGCTTTCTATTCTAAGAGTGTTGCTGCTCAGCCACTACTCGTGCCAATTAACGTAGCGGTTTCTCAAGCAGAAGCGGATTTAATTGAAGATAATGTTGCTGTGTTTAGCCAGTTTGGGTTTACTTTGGAGAGATCAGGACCTGAAAGCGTGATGGTTCGGGAAGTGCCAGTCATTTTAATTGATGGAGACATCGAGAGCTTAGTGCGCGATGTTGTCAGTGATTTATCTGTGAATGGGGCGACTGATTTGCTGCAAGCTAGAGCAAACGAACTGATGGCAACAATGGCCTGTCACGGTGCGATAAGAGCAAACAGGAAGCTAACGATCACAGAAATGAATAGCTTGTTAAGGGATATGGAGATCACTGAGCGCAGTGGTCAATGTAACCATGGAAGGCCAACTTGGACGCAGCTCTCAATGTCCGATTTGGATAAATTATTTTTACGAGGCCGTTAATGATAAATAAGCCAAAAGTTGTGTGTTTAATGGGACCTACTGCTTCGGGCAAGACTGGGCTTGCTGTAGAAATGGCTGCTAATCATGACTTTGAAATAGTGAGTGTTGATTCCGCGCTGATCTATAAGGGCATGGATATTGGTACAGCTAAGCCTGAAGCCGATGTTTTAGCAAAAGCTCCGCATCGTCTTATCGACATCATTGACCCAATTGAAAGTTATTCAGCCGCAGATTTTTTGTCAGACGCCAAGCGCGAAATAAATGATATTCTGTCCAAAGGAAAGACTCCTTTGTTGGTGGGCGGAACCATGATGTATTTTAATGCGCTGCAGAAAGGACTTGCGGCTATGCCTTCTGCCGATATTGAAATGCGTGCTCAGCTAGATGAGCAGGTACGCCAGTATGGTTTGATTAGTTTGTATGATGAGCTAATGCGTGTTGACCCAGAGTCTGCTAAGCGCATAGGCGATAATGACCCTCAGCGTTTGCAAAGAGCTGTAGAGGTCTATCGATTAACGGGTAAGTCAATGACTCAATGGTGGGCCGAACAGACAGCCCAAGAGCTGCCGTATGATCTAGTGAATATTGCGGTGATGCCAGAAGACAGATCTACATTGCATAAACGTATAGAGCAGCGCTTCAATATTATGATGGATGAGGGGTTCCTTGCTGAAGTTGAAGCGCTTTATGCTCGTGGCGATTTAACGATCAATATGCCCTCAGTTCGGTGTGTAGGTTATCGACAGCTATGGCAGTATTTGGAAGGGTTGGACACGCTTGATGATGCTATTTATAAAGGCGTGGTAGCAACGCGTCAACTTGCTAAACGACAGCTTACTTGGCTAAGAGGTTGGGATGAATTAGCTGTTTTTAATAGCCTTGATCGTGATCTTTTCGCCCAAACCTTGAAATACGTGCAAAGCAGGATTATATAAGGGGAAATCAATAAAGAATTAGTGTATTATCTAGCGTATTGTTTTGCCAATATTTTAATTATATGTTTGCTTGCTTAAGGAGAGTCCGATGTCAAAAGGGCAGTCACTACAAGACCCTTACCTAAATGTACTTCGCAAAGAAAGAGTGCCTGTATCTATCTTTCTTGTGAATGGTATAAAACTTCAAGGACAGATCGAGTCTTTTGATCAGTTTGTGATTTTGTTAAAAAACACTGTTAGTCAGATGGTTTACAAACACGCAATCTCGACCGTTGTCCCATCTCGTACTATTCGTTTGCCGTCCCCTGATCAGGCGGAAGACGCTGCAGAATAAATTTGTCCTATTTATAGGACAAATAGAGGTTATATAACTTGTTTTTCGAACGCCCTGAAAGTGGTGAAATTGCTGTGCTGGTTCATATTGATTTTCATGATCAAGATGAAAATCACGGACCAGAAGAGTTCGTAGAGCTCGCTATATCTGCTGGTGCAGACCCTGTTGCGATTGTGACTGGGTCGCGCCATAAGCCGGATTCAAAATTCTTTGTCGGTACAGGCAAACTTGATGAGATCAAGGACATTGTGGTTCGTGAAGAAGCGCAAGTTGTTCTTTTCGATCATGCCTTATCTCCCTCCCAAGAGCGTAATTTAGAGAGTATGTTGAATTGTCGAGTGCTTGATCGCACTGGGCTTATTTTGGATATTTTTGCTCAGCGGGCACGTACACATGAAGGTAAACTCCAAGTAGAGCTCGCGCAGCTTCAGCATATGTCGACGCGATTAGTGCGCGGGTGGACCCACCTTGAAAGACAGAAAGGTGGTATTGGTATGCGCGGTCCTGGTGAAACTCAATTAGAGACAGACCGACGCTTACTACGAGATAGGCTTAAGTCGATTCAGAAGCGATTGGCTAAAGTTAACTCTCAACGCGACCAAAGCCGCAGAGCGCGAGCGCGCTCAGATGTACCTACTGTGTCACTTGTTGGTTACACCAATGCTGGTAAATCTACGCTATTCAACCGTATAACTGGTGCTGAGGTTTATGCTGCGAATCAACTGTTTGCAACACTGGATCCAACTTTAAGACGGTTGGACCTAGAGCAGGTTGGTACGGTTGTATTGGCTGATACAGTTGGCTTTATCAGAAAGTTACCTCACCGTTTGGTGAAAGCTTTTCAGGCAACATTGAAAGAGTCGGCGGAAGCAGATTTGTTGTTGCATATTGTTGATGCTGCGGATATAAATCGCGATGACAATATTGAGTCTGTAGAGACGGTTTTACAAGAAATCGGTGCGGATGAGCTTCCTACGCTTAAAGTATTCAACAAAATTGATGCCCTCGAAACTGGCGAACCTCGTATAGATCGAGATGAGCATGGGAACCCTGTTCGTGTATGGGTGTCTGCTCGTGATGGGGTTGGCATTGAATTACTTGAGCAAGCCATTGCAGAACTTCTCTCAGAAGATATTGTCAATGATACGATTGTCGTCCCAAATGACCAAGGTCGCTTTAGGGCGATGTTGTTTGAGCAGGGTGGCGTCAAGGAAGAGCATTATGATGAGCTTGGGCAATCTATATTAGCGTTGCGTTTGCCACGTAAAGATTACTTGCAAATTCTTGCTAAAGTTGGGATGACTGAAGAACAGATTCAGGCAGCCTGAATACCGGATTATTCATTATAAGAAAGTGGAGATGTAGTATGGCCTGGAATGAACCGGGTAATAACGACAACGACCCTTGGAACACGGATAAAAACCGTAACAGCAACGGGGGGCGTGACCAAGAGCCAAATAACGATCCCTGGGGTCGCCAAGGCGGTGGCAAAGATCAGGCGCCACCAGACTTGGATGAAGCGTTTAACAAGCTAATGGGCATGTTAGGTGTTAAGAAAAAACGCTCATCTGGCGGTGGTTCCGGATCTAACGGTGGCCCAAGTTTTGGTGGGAAGTTTAGCGGTGGCTTGATTGGTATCATTTTAGTTGGTTTAGCGGCGTTATGGGCGGCCACAGGTATCTATCAGGTAGATCAGCAGGAACGAGGCGTTGTCTTGCGGTTGGGTAAATACAGTGAGACCGTAATGCCTGGTTTGCACTGGAACCCGCCTATGATTGACTCTGTCACGAAAGTGAATGTCACCAAAGTTCGTTCGCATGATCACAAGGCGCTGATGTTAACGGTTGATGAGGCGATTGTAGAGGTTGGTGTTTCAGTACAATACTCTGTAGATAACCCTCGTGACTTTGTACTCAACGTACGTGCGCCGGAAGAGTCTCTTTCTCAAGCCGTGGAGAGTTCGCTTCGTCATGTAGTGGGCACCACGGTAATGGATCAGATATTGACGGAAGGTCGTGAAGTGTTAGCGTCTGAAGTTAAAGAGCGCCTTCAGTCTTATGTCAATGATTATGGTACGGGGCTTTTGATTTCCAAGGTAAACGTTGAGAATACTCAAGCGCCGAATCAAGTGCAGGAAGCATTTGATGATGTAATTAAAGCGAAAGAAGATGAGCAGCGTGTTCGAAACGAAGCCGAATCGTATGCAAATGGTATCATTCCGGAAGCTCGTGGTCGTGCTCAGCGTATTCGTGAAGAGGCTGAAGCATATCGTTCTGAAATTGTTGCTCGGGCTCAAGGTCAAGCTGATCGTTTTGAACGCTTATACCAAGAATATGCAAAAGCGCCTGAGGTGACGAGGAAGCGTCTATATATAGAGACAATCGAGTCTATATATAAAGATGTGAATAAAGTGGTCATAGATGCAGACGGCAACAACAGCATGATGTATTTGCCACTTGATCAACTTATGAAGCAGCGAGCATCTGGGGCGGAACTCAGTAGATTAGATTCTACTTCTATTAGCTCTCTAACAGATCAAGTGATTGAAGAGATTCGTAGTCGTCAGAGTTCAACAGCGATTAACCGTCAAGGGAGAAATTAATGAAAAACCTATCTTTCTCAATTATTTTTCTTCTATTGGTAATCGTGTTGGTCGGCTCTCAAACACTCTATGTTGTCAAAGAGACAGAGCGAGCAGTCGTACTTAAATTTGGTGAAATCGTTGAAGATAATGTCCAGCCGGGTCTGCATTTTAAAATTCCTGTGATGAATGAGGTGAAAACCTTTGATGCGCGAATTTTGACTATGGATTCACGTCCTCAGCGTTACCTAACGCTTGAGAAAAAAGCCGTTATCGTTGACTCATACGTTAAATGGAAAATTGCAGACGTCGCGCGTTTCTATCAAGCAACCTCTGGTGACGAATTTGTTGCAAACCGAGTGCTATCTTCTCGAGTGGATACTGGGCTGCGTAATCAATTTGGTGAGCGAACCATGCACGAGGTCGTGTCAGGTGAGCGTGAAGAGTTAATGACAGAGTTGCGCGACGGTTTAGATACTGTGGCCAAGCGTGAATTGGGTATTACTATTGTTGATATTCGTGTCAAACGAATTGATTTACCGCCAGATGTTAGTGAGTCTGTTTATCAGCGTATGCGTACTGAGCGGGAACGTGAAGCCAGAGAGCATCGTTCGAAAGGTTTGGAGCTTGCAGAAGGGATCCGTGCAGATGCCGATCGTCAACAGGTTGTACTTGAGGCAGAAGCTCAACGAGATGCTGAGATGATCCGTGGTGATGGTGATGCACAGGCTGCCGCAATTTATGCACAAGCCTACACGAAAGATCCAGAGTTCTATGAGTTTTATCGTAGTCTTCAAGCATATCGAGAGAGCTTTGCTGACAACGGTGATCTATTTGTGCTGAAACCAGATAGCGAGTTCTTTAAGTACTTTAAACAAGCAAATTAAGCTGTTTTTTTTGGCTGGCTTACATGGGTTTTGCCTGTAAGTCAGCCATTAAAACGTGCTAGAATCTCCAAAACCGGGTGACGCCCGGTTTTTTAATGGTCAAATTATAGAGAGTCTATGCAGGAATTGTTGCATTCGCTGCTGGTTGGCTTCAGTTTACTACTGATAGCCGAAGGCGTTTTGCCGTTTGTTCGCCCAAATTTATGGCGTGAGTTAATGGCGAGAGCGATCGCAAATTCAGATAAGAGTTTGCGAATGCTTGGGGCGGTGAGTATGTTTCTTGGGTTAACGCTCCTATTACTGGCCCGAAGCTAAGAGGATAATGTTTAATGACGCTAGCAGATCGCTGGTTGCTTCCAGACGGTGTAGACGAGGCTTTGCCAAAACAAGCGGCTAAAATCGAGCACCTGAGAAGAACGCTGCTTAATCTCCACGAAAATTGGGGTTATCAATTAGTCATACCCCCTCTATTAGAATACCTAGATTCCCTTCTTATCGGAGCAGGCTCCGACCTAGATCTTGAAACCTTTAAAGTGATTGATCAACTATCTGGTCGATTGATGGGTATTCGAGCGGACTTTACTTCACAGGTTGCCCGTATTGATGCGCATTGTCTCAAGCACGAGGGTGTTCAACGCTTAAGCTACTGTGGCAGTGTATTGCGCACAACGCCAGCAGGTCTTGATGGTACTCGCAGTCCGATTCAGCTTGGGGCAGAACTATATGGCCACAATAATATTGAAAGTGACTTAGAAGTTCTGTCTTTAATGCTAGAGACATTGACTGTGGCTGGTTTATCCAAGCTTGTTCTCGATGTTGGTCATATTGATGTTGTACGCGGAGTTATGGCGGCATCAGGTCTTACTGAAGAGCAAGAGCAGAAACTGGCTTCTTTGTATCGTGCTAAGGGGCTGCCTGAACTCGAGGCTTTTGTTGCATCACTCCAGATAGAAGAGCAAGCCAAGCAATGGTTATTGGCTCTCCCTCGTTTATGCGGTGGGGTAGAGGTTTTAGATAAAGCTGAGCAAGCCTTACGCGATGTCAGTGAGTCTGTGAATAAAGCGCTTTCTCAGATACGTGTTGTTGTTAATGCAGTATCAGCACGATTCAAATCGGTTGGCTTGCATTTTGACCTCTCTGATATGGAGTCTTACAGCTACCATACAGGGTTAGTATTCGCTGCGTATGTGCCCGGTTACGGTAATGCGGTGGCGCGCGGAGGACGATACGATTTCATAGGTGAAGTATTTGGGCGCTCTCGGCCAGCGACTGGGTTTAGTACAGATGTTAAAACGCTAGTTTCGTTAGCAGATGTTAGGTTGGAAGAGCATAAAAAAGTTTTGGCTCCAATAGCTTCATCGGAAGAGCTGTGGCAAGCCATTCAAGCACTTCGTGCAGACGGTTACATAGTTGTAGAGCAGCTTGAGCAAACTCCTGATATATCAGAATTTGATTTTCAGTTGTCGCCTGATGGGGATGGCTGGAAACTAGTTTCAATTTAATAATCGATTTTCTGTATAGAACAATCTTAAGCGAGACCATAAAAATGGGTAAGAACGTAGTTATTCTAGGCACTCAATGGGGTGACGAAGGTAAAGGTAAGGTCGTAGACCTGCTGACAGAAGAAGTTGCAGCTGTTGTGCGCTTTCAGGGTGGCCATAATGCAGGCCATACGTTAGTGATTGATGGTAAAAAGACAGTATTGCATTTGATTCCATCTGGCATTTTAAGAAAAGGTGTTCAGTGTGTCATTGGTAATGGTGTCGTGCTATCGCCTGCTGCACTTCTTAAAGAAGTTGAAGAGCTGCAAGAGCAGGGTATTCCTGCTGTTGAGCGTTTGAAGATAAGCCCTGCATGTCCTCTGATACTGCCTTACCATATTGCAATGGATCAGGCGCGTGAGATCGCGAAAGGCGATAAAAAAATTGGTACTACTGGCCGTGGAATTGGTCCTGCTTATGAAGATAAAGTGGCACGTCGAGCTATTCGTGTCGCAGATATTCTCGATAAAGAGCGCTTTGCGGACAAGTTAAAAGAAGTTCTTGTGTACTACAACTTCATGCTTGAAAACTTTTATAAAGTTGAGCCAGTATCGTACGAAGACGTTTACGCTGAAGGCCTAAAAATGGCTGAATTCCTGCGTCCAATGGTGACTGATACAATTGGTTTGCTGCATGACCTTCGTAAGTCTGGCGCAAACATTATGTTTGAAGGTGCTCAAGGTTCTTTACTTGACGTTGATCATGGTACCTACCCCTATGTGACGTCCTCTAATACCACTGCTGGTGGAGCACCGGCAGGAACAGGCTTTGGGCCATTGTATTTGGATTATGTGTTGGGGATTACTAAAGCATATACCACGCGTGTGGGTGCTGGACCGTTCCCAACTGAGCTTGACTGCGAAAATGGCCAACGCTTGGGTGAGCGTGGCCATGAGTTTGGTGCGACGACAGGTCGTCAGCGTCGTTGTGGCTGGTTTGACGCGATGGTATTGCGTCATGCTGTGCAGATTAACTCTATTTCGGGAATCTGTTTAACGAAACTTGATGTTTTGGATGGTTTTGAGACGATAAAAGTTTGTGTTGGCTACCAAGATGCAGAAGGCAACCCAGTTTCAGGTTCTTTGGTTGATGCAGAGGGATATGAGCAAGCCAAACCTGTTTATGAAGAGTTGCCAGGGTGGTCTGAATCGACGGTTGGTGCGCCTAGCTTTGACGCGCTGCCAGCTAATGCTCAAGCATACATTAAGTTCATTGAAGAGAAGATTGGTGTGCCAGTCGATATCGTTTCAACCGGGCCTGATCGTAACGAGACAATCGTATTGAGAGACCCTTTCAAAGCGTAAATGACGTTATTGTAAATAGAAAAAAGCCGAGGCATACGTAGTATATGCCTCGGCTTTTTTGTGGGTGAGTGGGGTTAACACTAGAACAGGTCAATATCTCCGGAATGAACTTGGCTGTCCACCGCTAACCCTTCCGATACAACATGGTCAAAAAAGGTCACTCTGTTTCTACCATTCTGTTTGCTGTAATAAAGTGCTTGATCTGCCTGGTCAATCAGTGTGATGTGGAAGATGTCTTCTTGAAACTGGCAAGCACCAATACTTACGCTGATAGCGTCTATTTTTGGTAATTGTATTTGCTGAACATTTTGCCTTAGTGTTTCTAGAAGGTCTTCGCATTCTTGTTTTGTACGGTGTTTCATTAACACGACAAACTCTTCTCCACCAAATCGAAACAATAGATCATCCATACGGAATGTATGCTGCATTACTCGAGATACGTGTATTAGGACTTCGTCGCCGTATAAGTGCCCATAATTATCATTAATGCTTTTAAAGTGATCTAAATCGATGATGGCAATCCAGTTAGATTGATCGTTTTGGCTAGAGTCATCTGTATTTTGGTTGTTGTGCAGCTTCACGATGGACTCTTCGAATGTCTTTCGATTCATCAGACCTGTGAGTTCATCCGTTTGAGCTTCTATAAGAAGAGAGCTGAAGTTGCTATAGATGCTCAACATTCCTTTGATTATATAGTTTTCAGATTTGCTTGGTTTCTTATCTAACGTAACAATCAAATATTGCGCGTGCTGTCTACTTTGTTTAAGAAGATGGATAGATAGGTGATGATCTTCGTACGCATCCACAAACTCCTCTAGGTGCCACGCATTCATATAGTCGATCGACTTTCTGACTTCCGGTGATAGCTCAATGTTACTGTGATTGAAAGTACATCGATCGCCACCAGTTAAGGTGATTTCCATTGTCGGCTCATCACGCTTATTAAGCGTAATGATAGAAGACTGCGCGGGGCTGAGTATATTGCGAATGCTCTTCAATAGACTGAAAGCGAGCAATTCCTTATCTCTCTGAGCTGTGAAGTTCTCAATATGATGCAGGATATTGTTGGAGATGCTCAAGCTTAGGTCCTCTTTTGCAAGCGCGATATAAAGAAAAGTAGGCGTGTAGTAAACGTTGGACGGATTATAAACCAGATCAGTAATATGGGGACAGTCTAAATGTATTGCTGGTTAAGCTAGGTCAGTGTTAAAGTCCCGCACTTTTGAAAGCTAGATGGGGGTTGGAGTGTATTGTGGATTTGATTACGGGACGTCCAACTGCGCATTGGGGATCATGTCGAATGGGGAGCCACGACTAGCGCAGCTTGAAGGTCATCACAAGTATTTGCCATCAGCGGTGTATGCGTTAAGCCGAGATCTGATTACGGAGAGTGTGGCGAAAGGGCTCTCGGATGAACAAAGGGCTGCTTATATAGCTTCCCGAAATGTTGTTTTATCAAGAGCTCAGCGTTTTCGCTCAGAGGAAGGGTACGAGTCGGGCGATCAAGTTTTGTTTTATGGGCGAGAGGCGTTTGAGGAGTACTATCAGTATCAAGATGAAGGATACTTTGTAAAGTCTCCCAAATCGTTTTTGGGGGGGGTAGGCCTTAGAGTCGAACACGTTCGCTTCTTTGAAGACATCGTTACAGTGATGATGCAGAATGTGAAGCAGCGGTCTGAAATGTCTCTTGGAGTGGAACTGACTCAAGCCGTTATTGGCAGACCCGTAAATTTTCAAGGAATAGATGCCGCGGAGAGTAATGCGCAGGCGTTAGAAATACTCACGGCATCTGCACAAAGAGCTGGTTTCCGTGATATTGAGTTTCAATATGAACCGATTGCTGCGGGCATCGATTTTGAGCGAAATCTAACCAAAGATAAAACGGTTTTAGTCGTGGATATTGGCGGAGGTACCAGCGATTGTGCCATGGTTAGAATGGGCCCAAGCTATCTTAATAAGTCAGATCGCACTAACGACTTTTTGGCTTATACAGGTGAGCGGGTGGGTGGAAATGACCTTGATATCCAGTTGGCCGGTCGTGAAATTATGCCTCTATTTGGGATGGGGGCTGAATTGAAAACAGGGTTGCCAATGCCGACCCAGATTTATTGGAACGCGGTTACCACGAATGATGTGGTTGCTCAAAGTGTGTTCAATAGTATGGAAACGAAAGTTCAAATGGAGCATCTTCGTATGGATATGATGGCGCCTGAATTGATGGATAGGTTTGCCTTGTTACGTGAGTTGAAGCAAAATTTTCACGTCGTCAAAAATGCGGAGGAGGCGAAGATTTCGCTTTCTGACAGTCTAAACTGTACCGTTGATCTAAGTTATATCGAATCAGGTTTAGGGGTGGATATAGATCGAGATCAATTTGCTTTAGCAGTCGAATCACCATTGCAAAAGATGATAAGACTGATGGAAAGTGCGATCTCTGAGTCAGGCGAGCGGCCAGATGTGATTTACATTACCGGTGGATCTGCAAAATCTCCCGTCGTTCAGTCTGCTATTCGGTCTAAAATAGGTGACATACCGGTTTTAGATGGCGATCACTTTGGCAGTGTTGCAAGCGGTCTCGCATCTTGGTCGGAGAGATTATTTAGGTAAGAGACTTAATTGGTAGTTCACTTAAACTTTTGTACCTTGCGTAGTGGAGAGCTAATAGAAAAAGTATGCAGGACAGCAAGGTTTCACTCATGCCAATTGGCCAGATAGATATTTGGGTCCAGTTTAATACACCTGCGATAAAGTACATTAGGCTAATGAAGCAAATTCCAATAGCGCCTTTCGCACTACGATTGAAATTTGCAAGTAAGGCGAGTGCGATGGGACTAAGTATTGTGCTGAGTAAAATGTAGGGATGAGCAAGCTCTATATCAGCATACACTAAATGCCACAGTGTGAGTGTTGTTGCTAAAGCGAGCAAGGTCAACGTTATGAGTATTCCATATTTTTGGCAATATGACTCATACTGCAGTTTTTCATGAGAGCTAATCGATAATTTCTTTGCCATAATCTGTACTTATAAAAAAATCCGATGCCTATGGTAATCTGGCGATCGGATTTTTTTGTTGATATAGGTCGCGTTTTGCACTCACTAAGTTTTTTTTAGGGTTGTTGCAAGCTCTGCAAGTCGTTGACCTTGTGCTTCGCAAAGCGACTTCTCGTCATCTGTTAAATCCGTTTCGCTTGTTTGAGAGGCCAAATGCGTAACACCATAAGGTGTGCCTCCAGCAGTCGTGCTTATGAGAGCTCTATTCTTGTATGGTAGTCCCACCCAAACCATTCCATGATGCATCAAAGGAATCATCATAGAATGCAGTGTCATTTCATGCCCACCATGCATCGTGCTTGCGCTAGCAAAGGCACAAGCTGGCTTATCAATCAACTGACCACTCATCCATAGCGGGCTTGATTGGTCGAGAAATAGCTTTACAGGGGCCGCCATGCTGCCGAAATAAGAGGGTGAACCAATGGCGAGGCCATCACATTCTGCTAGCTCTTCTATTTCGCAAAATGGGTAGCCTTCTTCTGGTATCGCGTCTCTAGTTTGCTCACTATTAAACGACGCGTCAGGGAGTTGCCGCACGATTACATCAGTATTGGCGATACGTTGAGCGCCGCGCGCTATGTGTTTCGCCATTGCTGCTACGGAACCGTGGCGACTATAAAATACGATTAGTATTTTAATCGGCATTAGAAAAGCTCAAGCACGGATTCAGGTGGACGACCTATTCTTGCTTTGCCTTCATGTACGACAATAGGGCGCTCAATCAGCTTTGGATTTTCAATCATGGCATCCAATAATGTGTTTTCGTCCGCTACCTCGCTTAGATTTAAAGATTTGTATAGATCCTCTTTGGTTCGCATTAACTCGCGTGCTGAGGACATATCCAACATTCCTAAAAGGTTTTGTAATTCTGACTTTGTGGGAGGTGTTTGTAGATAGAGAATTATCTCGGGCGTAATACTGTGCTCTTCAAGTAGTTGTAAGGTTTGTCTTGATTTTGAACAGCGCGGATTGTGATAAATAGTCGTCATCGTGACCTCTTAGTACGTATATCCAATTGATAAATGAGTAAAATTGACGCCATTGTTATCGTCGTAGATGTTGTTGTTTGAATAATGCTGGAAGTGGACAGATGCTTCCCAGTTGTGTTGTTCTCCGAAGCGCCAGCCGAGACCTAAGTAGTTATTAAATTGAAGTGGCCCGCCAAATTTACGGCCTGCAAGTTCATTGTTACTGAATAGCGAAAGGCCGACGCCTGTATCGATAAAACTAACAAATGGAATGCCTCCCTCCCAGCGAAACACGGGTAATAGATCCACTACGTTATTGGTGGCAGATGAGCTTTTATCTAACCCGCTTTGCCATTTGGAATAGCCTACTTGTAACGACGGGGTGATTGTCAGTTTAGAGCCGAATGAGCGAGAGTTGTCTGCATACCATCTGGCAGAGTAGCGAGCAAAATATATGTCATTGCCAGTCCCTAGCTCCAATAACATCGAATCCGCGCCTAGCGCGTTCGTGAGTGCGGTGGCGACAATAGATGCACCCATGGCGGTGCGCCAAATGGTTGCGTCTTCAGCATATACGGCTTGAGTACTGAGTGTACTCAAGCCAATTACGGTAAGCGCTAAGGGTGGCTTAAGCCATTTTTTCCATAATGAATGAAACGGCCAGACCTTGCTTAACATCTTCACCTTCTCCTGTTTTACGATCTTTGTACTCTAGCGTACCGTTGGCAAGACCTTTGTCACCAACAACAAATCGATGAGGAATGCCTAGAAGTTCACAATCCGCGAATTTCACACCAGGGCGCTCTTTTCGATCATCAAGAATGACATCAACGCCTTTTGCTTGCAGCTCGTTGTAGAGTGTTTCGCAGGCATCGCGTACGGCTTCTGATTTATCGTAGTTCATAGCAATGATTGCAATGCTAAAGGGGGCAATTGATTCTGGCCAAATGATGCCGCGCTCATCAAAGTTTTGCTCGATTGCAGCGGCAACAATACGTGACACGCCGATGCCGTAGCACCCCATCCACATGGTTTGCGCCTTGCCATTTTCATCGAGTACAGTGGCTTTCATCGATTCTGAGTAGGTCTGTCCTAGCTGAAAGATATGGCCAACCTCAATGCCTCGTTTAATAACGATGTTGCCTGAGCCATCTGGAGAAGGGTCTCCTTCGACGACATTTCGGATATCTGCCGTCTCAAACTCTGCACAATCACGGGCCCAGTTTAGTCCAGTGAAGTGATAGTCGTCTTTGTTTGCGCCGGCACAAAAATCAGAAAGAACGGCTGCAGATCGGTCAACCACGACACGCACGCCCGCTTCTTTCAATCCTTTTGGACCAATTGAGCCAGGCTGACAGCCTACTTTTGCGATGATGTCAGCTTCCGACGCAAATTCGAACGGTACAACTGCTCCGGGAATCTTCTCAACTTTTATTTCATTTATCGAGTGATCGCCACGCAGAACCAGTGCAATGATAGACGGGGTGTCATTCTCATCAGTGGCTTTTATTAGCATGGTCTTTATGGTTTTTTCGACCGGAAGGTTTAAGAACTCCGCAACAGCTGCAATGGTTTTGCAGTTCGGTGTGTAAACTTCTTTGAGCTCTTCCGTTGGTGCATCAGCGGTTTGCTTCAAACTAACCGCTTCAGCAAGTTCTACATTTGCCGCGAAGTCTGAAGAGTCACTAAATGCGATATCGTCTTCACCAGAATCTGCAAGTACATGAAACTCATGGGAGTAAGCACCGCCAATGGAGCCAGTATCTGCTTGAACTGCTCGATAATCTAATCCGATACGATCAAACGTGTTGCAGTAGGCTTGATGCATTACATCGTATGTTTGTTGCAGAGATTCTTGAGATACGTGAAAAGAGTAAGCATCTTTCATAACAAACTCGCGAGAGCGCATCACTCCAAATCGAGGACGTACTTCATCGCGGAACTTTGTTTGGATTTGGAACATATTTAGCGGCAGTTGCTTATAGCTCGTTAGCTCGTTACGAGCAAGATCAGTAATGACCTCTTCATGAGTAGGGCCAACACAGTAGTCACGATCATGGCGATCTTTTAAACGCAACAGCTCAGGCCCGTATTTCTGCCAGCGGCCTGTTTCTTGCCATAGTTCTGCGGGGTGAATTCCTGGCATCATGACTTCAAGAGAGCCAGCCTTTTGCATTTCTTCGCGGACAATGTTTTCAACTTTTCGAAATACCTTAATGCCAGTGGGTAGCCAAGTATAAAGCCCTTTCGATACTTGGCGGATCATCCCTGCTCGGATCATGAGTTGGTGACTGGTTACGACTGCATCTGATGGAGCATCGCGTAACGTTGAAAATAAGTAGTTGCTTGCGCGCATAGTAAGTTTGTCTTTCAGTGTTTGAATATTGATTTAACCCGCAAAGCGGAATTCTATTTGGCCTTCAGAGCTTGTGTCTAAGGCAAAAATCCCCCCAGCTTGAGGGAATGTCTGTAATTCTTGTTCCGTATGTGCTCCGCGACACGTTGATACAAACAGAGTCTTCATATCTTCTCCACCGAATGCAACCATAGTTGGATATATGGCAGGCACAGGGAACTCCGCAAGAATGTCTCCATTGGGGCTTATTTTAACAATGCGTTGGCCTTGGTAAAGAGCGGACCAGTAATTTCCCACGGTATCAACTGCAGCGCCGTCTGGGCGGCCGTTGCCGCGGGGGAATTCAATGAAGACTCGTTTATTGGACGCTTGGCCTGTCGTGCTATCGTAGTCAAACTTGTAAACAACGTGGTTTGGTGTATCCGAGTAATACATGGTTGTGTGATCAGGCGAGAATGCCAAACCATTAGATGTCCAAGCTGCTTGGTCTAATATACGGCATGAGTCCTTAGAGAACTGATATAAGCCAGCTAGAAAAGCGTCTTTTGGGGCGTACATTGTTCCTGCTAGAAAGCGGCCTTTTGGGTCGCAACGGCCATCATTGAAGCGCGTGGTAGCTTGATCGTAATCTGCGGACCAGTATGGAATTAGGGGGGCATTAAAATCCGCGAAGGTATAGACTCCTGACCTAAAGGCAGCAATGAAGCCGCCTTTACTTATCAGCGAAAAGCAGCCAATTTCCTCACTAAAAGTGCGCACTGTATGTGTTTCAGTTGGGAGGTGATAAGCGTGTAATTCGAATGAGTCGATATCAACAAAATACAGGGTTTGAGTTTGCTCATCCCAGCGAGGGCATTCTGCTAGTTTGGCCTGCGCGTCAAGGACACAACGCATTTCCGTCATGGGGACTCCAAGTCGTTGGGAACAATTAAAATTAGAGTGCTATAGTGCTCATGTAGCGCAACAATGTAAATAGGAACGCAGTGACATGTTTGAATTAGATCCAGTTTTAGAAAGGGATTCGATTTATGTGGGGGATTTCTCCTTGTGCCAGTTGAGGTTGATTAATAACGCCTTAGCGCCTTGGTTTATACTCGTGCCAAAAAGATCAGGTATTGAAGAGATTCACCATTTACAACCGGCAGATCAAATGCAACTCATGGCAGAAAGTTGCCAGCTAGCGGAAACCATTCAGGATGTTTTTGCCCCTGATAAACTAAATGTCGCGGCAATCGGAAATAAGGTTCGTCAGCTTCACCTTCATCATGTCGCTCGTAATGAGGGTGATGACTGCTGGCCAGAGCCGGTTTGGGGGAGGATCCAAGTGCAAACCTATGAAAATTCTGAGTTGGCTAGGATTTTGCTTCAGGTAAGGGGATTGTTAGCAGACGATCTTACATTTTAAGCGGCGAGTTGGTCCACAGGGTTGTGGTTAGTACTGGTTGGGCGCGTTGAGTATTTAGAGCAATGTCGAAAGAGCAGAGGCGGCGTAATAATGAGTCTTAGACGAAGAAAAAAAGCGATTGGGAAAGTCGTAAAGCTACTAAATCTGGCAACTTCTACGAATTCGAGTGAGTCCAGTATGGCGTTTCGTCATGCTGAGTCGATAATCTTGCAGCATGGGTTGAACCAAGGTGATATTCCCATGTACCAGTTATGTGACCGAACAACGCTGTTTAAAGTCAGTTGGAGTGGTCCTCCTCGCCATGCTAAAGCACCAAAAACTAATCAAGATTCTAGTTCTGTTTCTCAGCGCCGTTTTTCAGAGAAGCCGATTGATCCAGACAAAGCCTATGCCAATGCGAAGACCATCCTTGATGATGGTTACGAGTTTGAACAAGATGAAAGTGTATCAGAAGAAGTTTTAGGCGAAACGGAGCAGGTTGCTCCGTCTTTTGATGACTTTGATGTCGAAATGTCGGCTTCCAAAAGTGCGACAGTGAATGATGATCATGTAACGATGACTGAGGAGCCTGAAGAGGTTTCCATTAACACGGGTGAGTTTGAAGAGATGAATGACGCTGTTGAGTCTGATGCGGTGAGTGATCAGGATGATAAGAGTGAAGAGCGCTTTGCAACTCACGATAACGTGATTGATGCCTCAAGTGCGTTCCGTCCATCGGGCGAATCCTTTAAGGAAACTTTACGCAACCAATATTCGTCGAGTAACCCTGATGTGCCATTTGAAGATGACAGTTATTGGTCTAAAGTGCATGAAAAGTTGTTGGACTTTGACGAGTCAGCCATTCAAGCACAAATCGATGGGTTGGAAAGTCAATTGACACTTGCCCAAGAGGCATTGAAGTCACGACGTAGTCAACGTGCTTCCATTGAGCAAGAAGAGCAGCGTGAACGCTCCGAAAGAGCCCGAATTGAGCAGAGTTTTGAAGAGGCAATAGAACGCGCATTTCAAGCAAGAGCAAGAGCTTATGAGGCTTGGGAGGCCCAGCGATCTGAGTTGAGAATTCGCTCCCTGCGGGCAGAGCAGGATGCGCAGCAAGGCTTTGAAGAGTTGAGTGCTCAGTTAGTTAGTCATAAGGAGCAGTACGCTTATCATATTCAATTAAAAGAAGACTACCGTGCTGCGAAAATTATGCATGAGTTGCGACATCATCTTGCTTTAGCTGCGAAAGGACATGATCACTCGAAAGACTCTTATGCCAAAGTCATTGCTATTATGTCCGAAAGTGAGTTGAGTTTAAGAGACCTTGAGTTTTCTGATATCCGTAACAAGAGCTTATTTATTCGACTGTTAGAGCGAGAAAGTGCATTGATCTCGGATGTGCATGAGCGTGAGACGTATACAGAAGAGATGCTCGATAAGTTCCTGATGATGAGCCGTAACAGTGTTGAACCTACTCCATCCGAGAACCCTGTAGAGCGTGTTCAGAGAATGCTGAAAAGCATTGAGGGCGTAAGTCACTTTGAAAGCCAGAAGGTGATTGAGCAGGTACTTAGGCTCATGGCTTCTCATCAAATAAGTGTTCGGGATCTGGATTACGGATGTATTAATAAGTACTCGGTTTTTGTTTGCTTAATTAACTGGGAGGCAGAGCAGATTCCGTCTTTGAGTGAGCGAGAGCATTTTACCTCGTCAACATTAGAAGAATATGTGCAATATTCGGTGCGTAACCCGCGTTCTTCTCAAAAAGCATAGGCTAGCAATTCGACTAAAAGACCCCTTGCACTGAGGGGTCTTTTAGTTTTTTAGTATCATTTCTATGAATGGTTGCTATATCTGCTGAAAATTTTAGTTAAACCTTTTAATGCTGTGACGCTTCTTTTACCATTCTTCTTCCTTATAAAAGCATAATACTCAGCAGGAGAGTCGCATGAGCATTATTAAAGAAGATGACCTGATTTCCAGCGTCGCCGATGCACTTCAGTTTATCTCTTACTACCACCCTTTAGATTTTGTTAAAGCCGTCCACGAAGCCTACGAGCGTGAGGAGAGTCAAGCAGCAAAAGATGCTATGGCACAGATCCTTATCAACTCTCGTATGTGCGCCGAAGGTAAGCGCCCAATCTGTCAAGATACTGGGATAGTAACGGTATTTGTTAAAGTGGGCATGAATGTTCAATGGGAAAGTGAATTGAGCGTTACAGACATGATTAATGAAGGTGTGCGCCGTGCATACCTCCATCCAGATAATGTGTTGCGCGCCTCTATCCTAGACGACCCTGCTGGTGCTCGTAAGAATACTAAAGACAATACTCCTGCTGTGATTCATATGGAGGTTGTTCCTGGAGATACCGTTGAGGTTCATGTTGCTGCAAAAGGTGGTGGCTCAGAGAACAAATCTAAGATGGCGATGCTAAATCCATCTGATTCAATCGTTGAATGGGTTAAGAAAACCGTTCCTACAATGGGGGCGGGCTGGTGTCCACCGGGTATGTTGGGTATTGGTATCGGCGGCACGGCTGAAAAGGCCATGTTAATGGCTAAAGAGTCGTTGATGGAGCCGATTGATATTCATGAGTTAAAAGCTCGCGGGCCTCAGAATCGTGCAGAAGAGTTGCGTTTAGAAATCTTCGAAGCGGTGAATAATCTAGGGATCGGTGCGCAGGGGCTTGGTGGTTTGACGACCGTTCTTGATGTGAAGATTATGGATTATCCAACGCACGCTGCGTCATTGCCGGTCGCAATGATTCCAAACTGTGCGGCGACGCGCCACGCACATTTTACGCTTGATGGAACAGGGCCAGCCGATCTTGTGCCGCCTTCATTGGATGATTGGCCAGATATCACATGGGAAGTCGGTGACAGCGTTCGCCGTGTTAATCTAGATGAGATTACTCCTGAGATGGTCAAAGATTGGAAGCCAGGTGAAACCATTTTGCTAAACGGTAAGATGTTGACAGGGCGTGATGCTGCACATAAGAAAATGGTTGAAATGATCGCCAACGGTGAAGAGTTGCCGGTTGATCTTAAAGGACGATTCATTTATTACGTTGGGCCTGTTGACCCAGTCAAAGATGAGGCGGTTGGTCCTGCAGGTCCCACTACGTCTACACGGATGGATAAATTCACTCATACCATGCTAGAGAAAACTGGCTTATTAGGGATGATCGGTAAGGCTGAGCGTGGGCCTGTTGCTATCGAAGCTATCAAGGAATTTGGAGCTGTCTACCTGATGGCAGTAGGTGGTGCTGCGTACCTTGTATCGAAAGCGATTAAAAAAGCTGACGTTGTTGCGTTTCCAGAAATGGGGATGGAAGCTATCTATGAATTTGATGTTGTAGATATGCCGGTTACCGTTGCGGTTGATTCAGCGGGTACGTCGGTACATCTAACGGGCCCTGCTGAATGGAAAGCTCGCATCGAAGAGCAAGTCATTGAAGTGAAATAGCGGCGCTTACGCGAAATAACAAAATGCCTTTGCAGTAACCCTGCAAAGGCATTTTTTCGTTTTAGGGTGGCAATACGTCAGACCGATAGTAAAAAGTGTCAGTTGTTTGAAAAGAGGGATTTAATTATCCGCTTACTACCATATGATGATTTAGTCAAACGACTTTACATTTGAAAGGGTTGGTTATGGTTAAGATGCTTTTAGCAGACGACGATGCGCGTCTATCTGATTTAGTGAAAGAATATTTTGATGGTGAAGGCTATGAAGTAACTCATGCTTGGAATGGTCAAGAAGCACTAGACTTTATAGAGCAGGATCGTCCTGATATTGTGATATTGGATGTGATGATGCCTGTCCTCGATGGTTTTGAAACACTTAAGCAGATCCGCAACAAAAGCTCTATTCCTGTCATAATGTTGACAGCGAAAGGGGATGATATTGACCGTATACTCGGTCTAGAGATGGGGGCAGATGATTACTTATCTAAACCATTTAACCCTAGAGAGTTGTTAGCCAGGATTAAGGCTATTTTGCGTCGCTCTTCTCAGGAAAAAGAAGATGACCCTATGGCCGATTTGGAGCTGTCTGATATTTTGCTTCGCCGACGAGATAGGACGGTTTACCTTCATGAAGAGGCGATTGAACTAACGACATCGGAATACGCGCTGTTAGAGTGTATGATGCTTGTGCCGGGTCAAGTGATGACAAAACAGGAGTTATCCGAGAAGGCGCTTGGTCGTAAATTGACGATGTATGACCGAAGCTTAGATATGCATATCAGTAATTTGAGGAAAAAGGTCGGTAGTTTTGAAAATGGTGAGCCGCGTATTAAGACTGTTCGTGGTGTAGGTTATATTTTTGTAGATGGAGCGGAAAACTAAAATTTGAACTGGCTGCCTGATTATATGAAAAATACGTTTCTGCGCGTTTTCTTAGTCGTCCTTTTCTCTAATATGATTGTTGTGGCGATTGGCTTAGGCGTTGTGGATTTTGTTGAAGGACGTAACGAAGTTTCAGCTGATGTGCTCGGTGATGTTGGTGTGACGCTGGTTTCTGTCTATGAGACAAAAGGTGCTGATGCCTTAATGACGCAGGCGCAAAAATTTGAAAAGGAATTAGGCGGCAGTCTTTATATATATCAGGAAAACGGAAAGCCTTTGCTTCGTTCTCTACCGAAGAATTTTAAAGATAGCTCGAATATGGGGTCACCGCTGGATGATGCGGGTAAGTCGCCATCTGCGGATTTTAGAAGTAGTCAGTTTATTCAAGTTGTCGGGTCAAAGAATACTCAGTACTTATTGGTGTTTCGGCCGAACCCTAAGTCTGACTTTGTCAGTCCGTGGGGGATAGTGCTTTTATCGATTCTTGGATTGCTAATCTCTAGTGCAATATTGGCGTACTGGTTATTAGGGCCATTACTTAAACTGCAAAAAATTACTCGCCTTTTTGGTCAGGGGGAAATGAGTGCTAGGGTTGATTCGCGTCTAGTTCGACGTAAAGATGCGATCGGTAATTTGGCGCGAGAATTTAATGAAATGGCTGAGCGGTTAGAAACATTGCTGAGTTCTAAAGAGCGATTATTGCGTGATGTGTCTCACGAGTTACGAACCCCGTTAGCGCGAATCGAAGTGGCGCTCACAATCGCTGAGGATAAGCATGGTCAAGCGAACCAACAAAACTATTTAGATCGAATTCGTAATGAGCTGCATGAGCTAGATGAGTTAATCGGGCAAGTATTGACCTTGTCTCGGCTCGAAGCAGCATCACTTGAAAAGCGACAAATAGACGTTCAGCCATGGCTGGATGAGATTGTGGCTGATGTGCAGTTTGAATCACAGCTTCGAGGTACTTCTATCACTCGAGTGGGCAATGTACCTTCACATTTTAATGGTGATGAGGTTCAGTTGCGCCACGCCGTCGAAAATGTACTCCGAAATGCCTGTTTCTACGCAGGGGACGGAGGCGTGGTGGTGGTCGAGTCGTCTGTGATTAATGGTCGAGCGATTATCTCGATCAAGGATAATGGTCCAGGCGTGCCCGACGAAATGCTCGATAAAATATTTCATGCATTTTTCCGATCTTCGTCTGCACGAGAGGCGAACAGCGGTGGTTTCGGTGTCGGGTTAACGATTGCTAAGCGTATAGTTCATGCACACCAAGGCGAGATTCAGGCTCAAAACCGCGCAGAGGGGGGGTTAGAGGTGTCTTTCTGTTTGCCGCTCTAGAGCATGGTGATTTTTCTCTTGCAATTGTGTATGCAAGCTGTAGTATCCCCACCCGCAAGTTGGTCAGGCAGTCGCCGCCCATTTTATGGGGGGAGGAAAGTCCGGGCTTCGCAGGGTAAAGTGCCAGGTAACGCCTGGGGGGCGTGAGCCTACGGAAAGTGCAGCAGAAAATATACCGCCTAAGCAGTTTACTGCCGGTAAGGTTGAAATGGTGCGGTAAGAGCGCACCGCGCGACTGGTAACAGCTCGTGGCATGGTAAACCCCACTTGAAGCAAGACCAAATAGGAACTCTTTGGCGTGACCCGCGCTGAGTTCGGGTAGGTTGCTAAAGACGTACAGTGATGTACGTATTAGATGAATGACTGTCCACGACAGAACCCGGCTTATCGACCAACTTGCTTTACTTCCTTCTTTTGCTACCTCTACCACTTCTGAAATACTCCTAAATATTAAAGAAACCCAAAAATACGTGTGCCCAAAGTGTAATTTCTTTCTTTGGAATCAGTTTTTTTGGGTTTTTTTTTACCATTTTGAAGATTTAGTGTTAAATTGTGGGGTGAAGTGTCGATAAGTGGGTAATGAGCGTGTTCAGAGGAATTCATCAGGTAAGCGTAGATGCTAAGGGGCGTATGTCTCTTCCGGCACGCTTACGTGATGAGTTTCTTCAATATGATGAATCCAGTGTTGTAGTAACGATTGATCCTGTGTCTCGATGTTTGCTGCTTTATCCTGTTCAGGAATGGGAACAGATTCAGCAAAAGCTCGATAAGCTGCCTTCATTTCAACCACAGGCGAGGCGCTTGCAACGGTTGTTGGTTGGGCATGCTACAGATTTGGATCTTGATGGTGCGGGGCGGATATTGTTGCCAGCACCGTTGAGAGAGTTTGCCAAAATTACTCGAAAGTCTACTTTGCTTGGGCAGGGTAAAAAGCTGGAAATATGGGGCCAAGAAGAGTGGGATGCTCAGCGCGAAGCATACTTGTCGGAAACAACGTTAGAAAATTTAGAACTTGATAGCATGATGGACATATCTCTATGACAGATAGCACCTCAGAACATATCAGTGTAATGCTGAACGAGTCGGTCGACATGCTGGTAACAGATGAAGCCGGCTATTACGTCGATGGAACGTTTGGGCGTGGAGGGCACACACGTCTCGTGTTATCGCGTTTATCACAAGGAAAGATGTTGGGCTTTGATAAAGACCCAGTAGCAATTAGCTACGGTAAGGCGCTTGAAGAGGAAGACGAGCGTTTTACGATTGTACAAGATAGTTTTGCCAACATGGCTGATCACCTTCCGGATGCATTGGGGGTCGAGAAGGTTGATGGGATTATGATGGATTTAGGCGTCTCATCTCCTCAACTAGATGATGCCTCGCGTGGGTTTAGCTTTATGAACGATGGCCCTTTAGACATGCGAATGAATCCAGATGCTGGAGTCAGCGCAGCGCAGTGGATCGCGAGTGCGCCCGAGAAAGAGATCGCCGACGTTATGTACCAATATGGTGAAGAGCGGTTCTCGCGGCGTATTGCCAAGGCCATTGTGAAGTATCGCTCCGATACTCCCATTACAACAACCAAGCAGCTTGCCAAAATAGTCGCTGAAGCCCACCCAGCTTGGGAGAAGGGCAAAAACCCGGCGACACGTGCGTTTCAGGGTATACGCATATACATCAATAACGAACTGGGAGACCTTGAAGAAGGGTTGGTCGCGGCAGCTAATGCATTGAAAGTCGGTGGGCGTTTAGTGGTGATTAGCTTTCACTCTCTTGAAGATCGAATTGTAAAACAGTTTATGAAGAAGATGTGTAAAGGCCCCGATTTACCTCGCCACCTGCCTATTCAGAATACGCATTTAAATATCCATTTTAAAACAGTTGGAAAGGCGCTCAAGCCATCTAAAAATGAAGTGGATGATAATGTCCGTTCTCGCAGTGCAGTTTTGCGTGTCATGGAGAGGGTTAGTGAGTAATCAAGGCCCAAAGCAGATCGCTTTCTTGATCGCGTTATTGATAACCGGTGTCTCCGCGATCGTGTTAGTGGTTCAGGTATACGAGTTCCGTAAAGACTTTGCGTACTTGCAGAAGCTTAAAAAAGATGAGGTCAATTATGATGTCGTTTGGGGGCAGCTGCTTTTGGAACAAAGCACCCTAACTCAGCCTAGCCGCTTAGAGCAAGCGGCTATCAAGACGCTAAATATGCATGCACCCAGTCAAGATGAATTGGTAATAGTGAAGCCATGAGTATGAATGAAAGTCATAATCACCCCACAAAATGGCGCCTGTATTTGGTGTATATGATTGCGCTCGGACTATTTTCTGTCGCTGCTGGCAGGCTGTTCTATTTGACGGTTCTTGATAAGGAGTTTCTCCAGAACCAAGGGGAAATGCGTGCAGTTAGAACGGAGTCCATTCCGGCTACCCGTGGCATGATCTTAGATAGAAATGGCGAGCCTCTTGCAGTGAGTACTCCCACATGGACAGTCATTGCCAACCCACGTGCGTTGTGGGCTCTGGAATCGTCGCCAAGCAATCTTGGCAAGCCTCTTAAAGAACAGAAAACACCAGAAAAAGAGATTGGTCGCTTGGCTGAAGCGATGGGGGTGGGGCGCACTTGGTTGATGGAGCGGTTTGAAGCGAATCGAGATAAAGGGTTTATCTATCTAAAACGGCAAATACCGCCTCATGAAGCTGAATCCATTATAAATGCCAATGTGGTTGGCGTAAGTAAAATAAAAGAATATAAGCGTTTCTACCCAGCGGGTGAGGTTGCCGCCCAAGTGGTTGGCTTTACAAATATCGATGACAAGGGGCAAGAAGGCATTGAGTTAGCGTACGATAACGCGCTACAAGGTAAGCCAGGTGAGCTTTCTTACATGAAAGACTTGAAAGGCAATATCATCAGTGTTTTGGGGCAAGAAATTCCTGAGCAAGCAGGCGAGAATATTGAGCTCAGTATTGATATGCGTTTGCAGTATTTGGCGTATCGTGAATTGAAAGCTGCTGTGACCGAGCAGCGCGCCGCATCTGCTTCTGCCGTCATCCTGGATGTGCGCACGGGAGAGATATTAGCGATGGTTAATCAACCTTCCTATAACCCTAATGATCGCTCTGAGTTAGAATACGATCAGCTACGTAATCGTGCTGTAATCGATTTGTTTGAGCCCGGGTCGACAATGAAGCCTTTTTCCGTCACCGCTGCGCTGCGTTCGGGACAATACACAACGGAATCTATCATTGATACCGCACCAGGTTATATTCGTTTTGGGCGTTATACCATTCGAGATCTCGGGAACTATGGCAAGATTAATCTTCAAAAACTTTTAATAAAATCCAGTAACGTAGCGACATCGAAGATCGCCTTATCCTTGCCTCAGGATACAATCTGGAACATGTTTTATGAGTTAGGAATTGGCACTCCTGTTGGGATTGGATTTCCAGGAGAGGCGACAGGTGTGCTACCAATGCATCCTAAATGGCACCCTTCAGAGATTGCTACTCTTTCTTATGGTTACGGCTTGTCTGTTTCTACACTACAGCTGGCCCAAGCTTACATGGTTTTGGCGAACAACGGTTATAAAGTGCCTGTCACTATTTTTAAACAGGATTTGCCGCCGGAAGGGGAGCAAGTTGTGCCTGCCAATATAGCTCGTGATGTCGTTGCAATGTTGCAGCAGGTGGTCGTGCAAGGCTCAGGTAAAAAAGCTCAGATTCCTGGCTATAACGTAGCGGGCAAGACGGGTACCGTTCATAAGGTTGGTGCTTCTGGCTATGAATACGATCAATACATTTCGCTCTTTGCTGGCGTAGCGCCAGCTACAGATCCTAGGCTGGCTATGGTTGTGATGGTGAATGATCCAAAAGGCCAAGACTATTATGGCGGTGAGGTATCTGCGCCTGTGTTTTCGCGGGTGATGGAGGGGGCGTTGACCACATTAAATGTACCTCCTGATCGCCCAGAGGGGCTGCGGGAAGTTCGTCTTGAAACGAAAACTCCGTATCGTGTTGTGCAGAGTAACTAGCAGATGTTTACTCAAGAGCAATTATTTAATTGGCTTGGGATAGTTTGCCCAAGCACTTCAAGTCATTATACGTATCGGTCCTTAGAGACCGATTCTCGTTTGGTGGATGAGCGAACAGTGTTTATCGCACTCTCCGGTGTTTCCTCAAACGGTTGGGATTATTTAGACCGAGTTGAAGCTGCAGGGTGCTCGATAGCATTGGTTCCTCGTGGTATCCATGTTAAATCGTCTCGTATGCTAATTGTTGAAATAGACAATTTAGAGAATGCGCTTGCTCAGCTGGTGCGCGAAATTTATGGGCCAGCTCCGAAGCATATTGTTGCTGTTACCGGAACGAATGGGAAATCGAGTACCTGTTATTATATTGCTCAGCTTGCAGATCAAATGGGCTACAAAAGCGGTATGATCGGCACATTTGGGATAGGGCCTTTGGGATCTCTTCGTGACGCAAAGCAAACTACACCTGATCTTCTTACACTTCATAAGCTCCTGTCCGAATTTGCTTCTCAAGGTATTGATTTTGTTGCATTTGAAGCATCGTCACATGCATTAGAACAAAGGCGATTAGTAGGGGTCCCTCTGACCACTGCAGTCTTTACTAACTTAACGCGTGATCACCTCGACTACCATCTTACGATGGAAAACTACGCGGCGGCTAAAGCTAAACTTTTCAATTTTCCGACACTTCACCGTGCTGTCATTTGTTTAGATTCAAGCTACGCTGTTTTTTTTGCAGAGCAAAGCATTGCACCATATTGGTTTTACTCTGACCATCAATCGAATGCCGAATTTAGTGTGTTGAGTGCTGAATATCAGCACGATAGTGTTTTTCTCACTTTGCGAGTGTTTGAGGAGAGTTATACATTGTCCTTGCCTTTACTGGGTAGGTTCAATATTCAGAATGCGCTTGCAGCATTGGCATCTGTCTGGGAATTGTCTCGTGATAAGGCGAAGTTGGTTAATGCGCTTTCTTTTTTACAAGGAGCGCCCGGCAGAATGCAGCCGATAAAAGTCAAAGGTGCTCCGCTTGTGCTCGTGGACTATGCTCACACGTCCGATGCCTTGGATGTAGCATTATCTGCTGTCCGTCAACATGTCGCTGGAAAACTGATTTGTGTATTTGGTTGTGGTGGTGATCGAGACAGAGGTAAGCGACCTCTTATGCTGAGTGTTGCTCAAAAAATCTCAGATGAAGTTTGGCTCACATCAGATAATCCACGAACAGAGGATCCAGTTGCCATTATTGACGAAATACTTGCAGCGAAGACTGAAAGCAGTGTGTTGAATGTAGAAGTACGACGAGAGATCGCAATTCAGAAAGCTATTGAGTGCGCTGATGTGGATGACATTGTGTTAATTGCTGGTAAAGGGCACGAAACCTATCAAGAGGTTAACGGTGTTCGTCACCACTTTGATGATTCGGAGGAAGCGTTTAAAGCGCTTGAAGCTTATGTTGGGTAATTTGCAATTATCAGATATCGCTAAAGCATCTGGCGGCCGTTTGGTAGGTGAGGATATTGTTGTGTCAGGTGTTTCTACTGACACAAGAGAAAATCTAGAAGGGTGTTTGTTTGTTGCACTTACAGGTGCCAGTTTTGATGGGCATTCGTTTATAACGACTGCGTTCAATGCTGGAGCTAAAGCTGTGTTGGTGGCTGAATCCTCTGATTGCGAACATGAGCCAAGAATCGAAGTGAAAGACACGACGCGGGCATATGGAGTCATTGGGCGTCTAATACGAAATCGTTTTACTTACCCAGTTGTGGCGATCACTGGCAGTAACGGTAAAACCAGCGTTAAAGATTGGCTGGCGCAAGTGTTGGAGCAAAATCGAAGCGTATTGAAAACGCAAAGTAATTTGAATAATCAAATTGGAGTGCCTAAGACGTTGTTGTCGCTGGAGCATCAACATCAATGTGCTGTGGTCGAAGCAGGCACTAGTTTTCCCGGTGAAATAGAACTTCTGGGAAGTGCGATTCATGCGGATATCGTTATATTGACGAATGCTAGTGGCAGTCATTTAGAGGGTTTTGGGTCCATTAAGGGAATTGCTGTAGAAAAGGGAAAGCTGATTGAAACGGCTCGCCCTAATGCGACAGTGATTCTTAATGCGGACGATGATTCTTATGATTATTGGTGTGGCTTACTGAAGGGGCGTTCTTTGCGCTCTTTTTCGTTGGTTAATCCTAATGCGACCATTTTTGCTCGTAATATTGAGCAGTCTGCTATTGGCTCAAAAACTGAACTGGTATTTGAAGAAGAAGTTTACGAATTAATGCTAGACCGCCCGGGGCGTCACCATGTTGTGAATGCGATGGCAGTAGCATTGGCTTTGATTGCTTTAGGTATGCCATTTTCAGAGGTGGTGTCGGAATTGTCTCACCCTGCACAAGTCCCAGGGCGGATGGAGCAAATTGTAACAAAAAGTAAAGCTCTAATGATTAATGATTGTTACAATGCCAGTCCAAAATCTGTTGAGGCCGCGATGGATGTCACGGCACTGTTTCACGATAAGGTTAAGTGGGTGGTGCTCGGGGCGTTAGGAGAGCTAGGGGATCAGGAAGTATCTGTTCATCAAGGGCTTGGAGCCTATGCGGCAAATGTAGGTGTTGATCAGTTTATTTCGATCGGGCCGATTGCTCAGCTTGCTGCTCAAGAGTTCGCTAAACGTATCAATAGCGCTAGTGCTCATTATTGTGTGACAAAAGAAGAAGCCATTGCACTGTTAGCGGCGCTGGATTCGAATAACGTTATTTTGGTCAAGGGGTCGCGCTCTGCCAAAATGGAAGACATTGTTAACGCCTTAAAAAACTAGGAATTTATAAATCCATGTTACTGCTCCTGACGACGTACTTAAGTAAGTATCTCACCTTTTTTTCTGTGTTTAATTATCTATCTTTACGAGCAATCTTAGGGGTCTTAACTGCGCTGTTTATTTCATTGCTGGTGGGCGGTAAGGTCATTCGTTTATTGCAGCGGTTACAAATAGGTCAAGCTGTCCGCGACGACGGGCCTCAGTCTCATTTAAGTAAAGCGGGCACTCCGACAATGGGTGGCGTTCTAATCATATTCTCCATTACAGTAAGCACGTTACTTTGGGGAGATTTAACCAATCAATATGTTTGGGTTACGTTACTGACGTTGGTGTCGTTTGGAGCGATTGGGTGGGTCGATGATTATCGCAAGGTAGTAGAGAAAAACTCCAAAGGGTTGCCTGCTAAATGGAAGTATTTCTGGCAAAGTGTTTTCGGTTTGTCCGCCGCCTTCTACCTCTACTTTGCAGCATCTACACCTGCTGAAACGGAATTAATTGTACCGCTCTTTAAAGATATTGCCATTCCGTTAGGGATCTTCTTTGTCGTGCTGACCTACTTCGTCATAGTGGGAACGAGTAATGCGGTTAACTTAACTGATGGTTTGGATGGTTTGGCAATCCTTCCCACGGTTCTAGTAGGGGGGGCGCTTGGTCTCTTTGCCTATCTGACCGGTAATATAAAATTTGCAGAATATTTGCTCATCCCTTATGTGCACGGGACAGGTGAGTTGATCGTCTTTTGCTCCGCGCTAGTGGGGGCTGGGCTTGGTTTTTTATGGTTTAACACGTACCCAGCACAAGTCTTTATGGGCGATGTTGGGGCTCTTGCCTTAGGCGCAGCATTAGGTGTCATCGCAGTAATCGTACGGCAAGAACTGGTGTTGTTTATTATGGGCGGGGTTTTTGTAATGGAGACGGTTTCAGTCATTCTTCAGGTCGCCTCCTATAAATTGACTAAGCGTCGTATCTTTCGTATGGCTCCAATACATCACCACTTTGAGTTAAAAGGGTGGGCGGAACCGAAAGTGATTGTGCGCTTTTGGATCATCACTGTTTGTTTGGTGCTGATCGGTATTGCGACCCTTAAAGTGAGATAAATAAATGTCATTGATTTCTTCTGATCGTATTCGCGCTGTCGTTGGATTAGGGTTGACTGGGCTCTCAACTGCCAGATTTCTATCTAGTAAAGGATTGGATTTTTTTGTTGTGGATTCCCGAGAAAACCCTCCTGGCCTAGATGAAGTTCGGAAGATTTGTCCTGCTGAGCGTGTTTATACTGGGTCGCTGGATGTGTTAGCTACTCTAGGTGTAACCGAATTATTTGTTAGCCCTGGTATTGCCTTATCGACACCCGTGTTGCAGCAACTAGCGGATAATGGTGTCGTGATGCGCGGCGACATTGACCTATTTCATGATTATGCCAATGCGCCTGTCATTGCGATTACGGGATCTAACGCAAAAAGCACGGTAACTACCTTGGTCAATGAGTTGCTACTGGCGCTGGGTAAACGCTCGGTTGCAGGTGGTAATCTTGCGCCACCCGCATTAGATCTTATTGCCGAGGCAGTCGATTATTATGTGCTGGAGTTGTCAAGTTTTCAGCTTGAGACCACTCATGGTTTGGAGGCAGATGTCGCATGTTTGCTAAATGTCTCAGAAGATCATATGGATCGCTACGATAATTTGTATAGCTATCAGCGAGCTAAGCAACGTATTTATCGAGGCTGTAAAGCGGCTGTATGTAATAAACAAGATATTCTCACTGCCCCATTGTTGGCGCAAAATACGCCTGTTCGAGCATTTACTAAGGGTGTCCCTGATCTAAAAGAATTTGGTTTATTGAAAGACAGTGATGGGACTTGGTTATGTAGAGGTGTTGAAAGGCTATTTAATGCCAAAGAGATAAAACTTAAGGGTGAGCACAACTATGCCAATGTGTTGGCGGCATTATCAATTCTCGATGTTTTAGGACTTGATGTCAGTGACCATCGTGTGAAAACGGTTTTGTCTGGTTTTTCTGGTCTTGCACACCGTTGCGAAACGTTACGGGAAATCGCTGGTGTTACGTATATTAATGATTCTAAAGGGACCAACGTAGGGGCGACTTTGGCGGCGCTTGAAGGGCTTGGAGATAAGCAGCAAAAGAATATCCATCTAATTGCAGGGGGGCTAAGTAAAGGGGCGGATTTCACGCCGCTAGTGCCAGCCTTAGAAAAGTTTGTCAGTCATCTCTATGTGTTTGGTAAGGATGCTGTACGTATTCTCGACATTGTGCCAAGTCAGACGGCACACTCACAGCATCCTGATTTAGAGAGTATATTGGCTCTAGTGAAGCGTAACGCGAAGCAAGGTGATGTAGTGTTGTTTTCCCCTTCTTGTGCAAGCTTTGATATGTACAAAAGCTTCGAGCATCGAGGTGAGCACTTTCGCGAGTTGGTCGATCAATTATGAATTTACGTCGCTTCTTCGACCCCATCCCGTTGCATGAGTGTCGGCAGGTTGATGGGTTTTTCCTAGCATCGGTCGCCTGCGTCGTAATGCTAGGCCTAGTGATGGTGTCGAGTGCTTCGATTTTTCTTTCGGAAACCAATTATGGGCACCCCTATTATTTCATGGTGCGCCAGACCGTGTACTTGATCATCGGGATCGTATTTGGCTATTTCATGATGTCTATATCGACCGAGCGGCTTCAAGAATACAGTGTGTGGCTAATGGCCTTTTCATTAGTTCTGCTGGTTATGGTTTTGATGCCTGGTATTGGGAAAACGGTAAACGGCAGTCGTCGGTGGATTAACTTGGTAGTGTTTAACCTCCAGGCCTCTGAGGTTGCTAAAGTGTGTATGGTGGTTTATGTATCAGGTTACTTAGTTCGACGTGCCGATCGGGTTCGGGAAAAACTAATGGGATCTGGTATGCCGATGGTTGTCTCTTTCCTCTTTCTCGCCTGCTTACTGTTAGAGCCAGATTTTGGTGCGTCAGTTGTGCTTGTTGGTACTGTGATTGCGCTGCTTTTTATAGCTGGTGCCCCGATTTATCAGTTTATAGGGTTGGTGTTTGCTGTCGTCGCGGCATTAGGTTTGGTTGCGATTTCGGAGAGCTATCGAATTAAGCGACTAATGAACTTTGTCGATCCCTGGGCCGACCCTTTCAACGATGGATACCAGTTATCTCAGGCTTTAATCGCTTATGGTCGAGGAGAATGGTTTGGACTTGGATTAGGAAATAGCGTTCAAAAACTAGCCTATTTGCCTGAGGCGCATACTGACTTCGTATTTTCGATTTGGGTAGAAGAGACGGGAATGGTCGGCGGGCTCCTTTTATTGTTGGTGTTCGCAGTATTGACTACTCGAGCGTTTAAAATTGGGCAGAATGCTATGCGTCTTGGGCGCCTGTTTCAAGGGTATATGAGTTTTGGTTTTGCGATTCTTATACTCGCTCAGGTAATTATTAATGTGGGGGTGAATACTGGCTTTTTGCCTACCAAAGGCTTAACGCTCCCTCTTATTAGTTATGGTGGAAGTAGTTTGATCATCACGTTGTCGAGCCTATTCGTTATTGCTCGGGTGGATATTGAAAATCGAAGAATAATGAATGGGCAGAACAGCCAATTGGAAACCTCAACCTCTGATACTCGGTATGAGGAGGTGAAGGGTGTCTAAGGCCAAAAAAGTGATGTTGATGGCTGGCGGAACAGGGGGGCATATCTATCCGGCGCTTGCATGTGCTGAGAGGTTTGCCGACCTTGGTGTGGATGTCGAGTGGATTGGTTCTGCGGGTGGCATGGAGGAGCGAATTGTTCGAGAGCACGATATCCTGTTGCATACGCTTTCAATTAAGGGTGTCAGAGGTAAAGGCACGCTTGGTTTGGTGTTGGCTCCTTGGCGTATAGCTCATTCGATTGGTCAAGCGATAGCCGTTATGCGCAAAGCAAAACCAGATTTGGTATTAGGGATGGGCGGTTTTGTTGCTGGGCCGGGAGGGGTGGCTGCGAAGTTGTTGGGAATTCCGGTGGTAGTGCATGAACAAAATGCGGTCAGTGGTACGACAAACCGATTGCTCAGTAACATTGCCAAACTAAAGCTTCAGGCCTTCGACGGGGCTTTGCAAAATGGTATGACGGTGGGTAATCCTGTCAGAAACTCAATTTTACAGCAGATCGCACGTCAGCCTCGAGAGCAAGGCGCTCGCCCGCTGCGTTTATTGGTCCTTGGTGGAAGCTTGGGAGCAAAAGCTATAAACGACATCGTGCCTGATTTACTGATGAATTGGAAAGGTGAGAATCGGCTCGATGTGTGGCATCAGACAGGTGCTCGTAATATAGAAACTGTTGAAGAGAGATATCGTGCGCTTGGGGTGGAAGCTCGTGTAGATGCTTACATCGACAATATGAATCAAGCGTACTACTGGGCTGATATTGTGTTGTGTCGCGCGGGCGCTATGACGGTTAGTGAACTGGCGATAGCAGGGCTGCCATCAATACTGGTACCGTTTCCATTTGCGATTGATGATCATCAAACAAAAAACGCTCTGGCTTTACAGAAAGTGGGGGGAGCGTTTCTTATTCCACAGAAAGACCTAACCGTCGAGGGGCTTTCTAAAGTTTTAATGGCTTGTGTCACAGAGCAAGACAAATTGAAAGAAATGGCAAGACGAGCTAAAGAAGTGGCTCGTCCAGACGCGACTCAAACAGTCGTCGCTCAATGTATAAGGTTAATGAAAAATGATTGAAGCTAAATTTCAATACGATATTCCAACCATGCGCCGTATTCAGAACATCCATTTCATTGGAGTAGGTGGTGTGGGTATGTCAGGCATTGCAGAGGTATTGAATAATCAAGGCTACTGCGTCTCTGGGTCTGACCTTAAGAGCTCAACGGTGACAGAGCGTTTGGCTGGCTTAGGTATTGAAATATTTATTGGTCATAGAGAGTCTAACGTAAAAAATGCACACGTGATCGTTGTTTCGAGTGCAGTTAATGACGCTAATCCAGAAATTAAATGGGCGAAGGAACACCGAGTTCCTGTTGTTCGTAGGGCCGAAATGCTTGCTGAATTGATGCGGTATCGACATGGTATAGCGGTTGCTGGCACTCATGGTAAAACGACTACTACCAGCTTGATGGCTTCTATTCTTGCAGCGACAGATGAAACACCTACCTTTGTTATCGGAGGAAGGTTAACGAGTGCCGGTGCCAATGCTCAGTTGGGGAGTAGTAAGTATCTTGTCGCCGAGGCAGATGAGAGTGACGCGTCTTTTTTACACTTACAGCCTCAAACCGTCATTATTACAAATATTGATGAAGATCATATGGATACTTACAAAGGTGACTTTGAAGAAGTTAAGCGTACGTTTGTAGAGTTTATTCATAATCTTCCTTTCTACGGATTAGCTGTACTATGTGTAGACGATGAGCAGGTCAGGTCGATCATGCCTCAATTGAGTCGCCCAGTGCTGACTTATGGTATCGACCATGAAGCGGATTTCTATGCGACAAATATCACTCAAAAAGGTCGTCATTGCGAATTTTTGGCCCATCTACCTGAAGGGCAACCGATGCGAGTACGGTTGCCAATGCCAGGACGACACAATGTACTTAATGCTCTCGCGACGATTGCGGTTGCGGTTGACTTAGGTATCGCACCCGAAGCCATTCAAGCAGGTTTGATGGGGTTTGAAGGAGTTGGCCGTCGTTTCCAAGAGCAGGGAGATTTGCGGCTTCCTGGCGGCGGAAGTGTCATGTTTGTAGACGATTACGGCCATCATCCGAGTGAGGTCAAAGCAACCATTAAAGCTATTAGAGATGGTTGGCCTGAAAAGCGCTTGGTGATGGTTTATCAGCCTCATCGTTATTCGAGAACTCGGGACCTGTATGAGGACTTTGTAAAAGTACTGTCAGAGGTCGACGTGCTGCTTTTATTGGATGTTTATGCAGCAGGTGAGGATGCGATCAATGGTGCCGACAGTAAATCAATGTGTGGCAGTATTCGCCAACGCGGAGCTATTGATCCAGTCCACGTCAGTAGTGAAGATGATCTTCACTCAATATTGGCCAATGTCTTACGCGAGGATGATTTGTTGATCACTCAAGGCGCTGGTGATATCGGCGCGATCTCGAAAAGACTTGCGGCGGAGGGGATCTAAATTGGGTTCACTAAAGCAGAAAAAAATCGCTGTCATATACGGCGGCCGATCAGCCGAGCGAGAGGTATCCCTAGAAAGTGGAGGTCGTGTCGTCCAAGCATTGCTTAATAAAGGGTATCAGGTAACGCCTGTTGACCTTTACGGTGATGGTGCTCATATCAATGCGGTTCAACAATTGATCGATATAGAGTTTGACTTCGCATTTATAGCGTTACATGGAGGTGAAGGTGAAGACGGTCATATACAGGCACTACTTGAGCTTCTCGGTAAGCCTTACACAGGGAGCCGCCCGTTAGCCTCTGGATTTGCCATGGATAAAGCGCTCACCAAGAAATTTTGGCAGGGTATCGGTATCGCTACGCCTAACTATCTCTGTTTTACCAACGAGCCTGATGTTGAAAAAATTCATGCAGAAATGACTTATCCATTGATCATAAAGCCTTCTCGCGAGGGATCAACGATAGGGATTAGTAAAGTTAATGGACAAGAAGAGTTAATGACGGCGTTAAGGGATGCGAAGCGTTACGATTCTGATATCTTGGTCGAAGAGTATGTGTCGGGCCCTGAGTACACAGTTTCGATTGTTGGTGATCTTGCATACGCACCGATTGCTTTGAAGCCATCTGCTGAGCATGCCTTGTACGACTACGATGCTAAGTATTTAGCGGATGATACGCAGTATATATTGCCTTGTGGGTTGTCCAAGGAAAAAGAAGATCAGCTTAAAACGCTCGCACTTGAGGCTTATCGCTCATTGAATTGTCAGGGGTGGGGGCGTGTCGATATTATGATGACCGCTACAGGCGAATTTACCGTGTTAGAGGTAAATACCTCACCGGGTATGACGTCCCATAGTTTGGTGCCAATGGCAGCGGCATTTGAAGGCATCGGTTATGACGATTTAGTTGAAAAAATTGCGTTACTCGCGTGGAACCAACATGAGGCACAACAGTAACCTAATGCGCACAGCTGCATTGCTCGGAGCTATTCTGTTAATAATTCTTGGTCTCGCCCAAGGTGACTCGGATGCATTAGGTGATGACCAGCCAATGTTTGATGTCCGCAAAGTGGAGATCGCTGGTGAGTTAAAGTATTCCGATCCCAACGCACTCCAGCAATATTACGACCAGTTGTTAGGGAGCGGGCTATTTGATGATTCTATGGGGAATTTGACAAACTTCGTGACACGACCACCATGGATAGAATCGGCAAAGGTTAGGCGCGTATGGCCGCATACGATTAGGGTGAGTGTCGTGGAGCATCGGCCGTTGGCATATTGGAATGCGGGGCAGATTATTACCGCTGAAGGGCAGATTATAACGCCGCGAAGATTACCAGATTTGCCGTTAACAAAATTAATGGGGCCACGTGATACAGAGTCAGTGGTGCTTGATCAATTTAGTTTGATTAGCCAAATGCTATCGACCTCTTCTTTGCGGGTAGCAAAGTTAGAGTTAGAGGATCGTGGTGCTTGGAACATTCAGTTTTCCAATGGCATCCGTGTCGCGCTTGGTAGGACTGATATTTTAGACCGATTAGGTCGCTTCGTGGCGGTGTATAAAAGTGATTTATCGGGTAGAATAGAAAGAATTTCATCTGTGGATGCGCGGTATCCGCACGGTGTTGCAGTTAAATGGAAGTTGCAAGAGTAAAAGTTGGTCTGATTGTTGCTTTTTTGATCAGATAAATATTTGCAGTATATAGGCTTAGGATATTTCATGATTGTTGGATTGGACGTTGGCACATCTAAAATTACCTGCATTGTCGGGGAGTTAGGTGTTGACGGTGACATTGAAATCGTTGGGATCGGTACCCATGCAGCCAAGGGTATGAAGCGTGGCGTGGTCATCAACATTGAGTCTACAGTTCAGTCGATTCAGCGTGCCGTAGAAGAAGCTGAGTTGATGGCTGGATGTAACATCCATTCAGTGTATGTAAGTGTCGCAGGCAGTCATATACGAAGCCAAAATTCTCATGGGATTGTTGCCATAAAAGATGGCGAGGTTCAAACCGAAGATATTGAACGAGTAATAGATGCTGCTCAAGCCGTTCCTATTTCTTCTGATCAGCGTTTGCTTCATGTATTGCCGCAAGAGTTTCATATTGATTCTCAAGAAGGAATACGTGATCCATTGGGTATGTCTGGGGTTCGGTTGGAAGCCAACGTTCATCTGATTTCTGGTGCAGCAAATGCCGTTATGAACGTTGAAAAGTGTATTCGACGTTGTGGTTTAGGGGTTGATGGCGTTGTTTTGTCGCAGCTTGCTTCCAGTCACGTATGTTTAAGTGAGGACGAGAAAGACCTTGGGGTCTGCATCGTTGACATTGGTGCTGGTACATCAGATCTGGCCGTTTGGATTGATGGGGCGCTGCATCATACTGCTGTTGTGCCTGTTGCTGGTGATCAGGTGACTAATGATATTTCCATGGCGTTAAGAACACCTACTGTTCATGCAGAGGAAATCAAAGTTAAATACGCTTGCGCGATGTCGAGTCGAGCATCGTCTGACCAGATTATTGAAGTGCCCAGCGTGGGTGACAGACAGCCGAGATCGATATCTCGTCACGCATTGGCTGAAGTTGTTGAAGCGCGCTATGAAGAAATTTACAAAATGGTACGAGATGAGTTGAGTCGTAGCGGTTTTGCCGAGCGAATTCCTGCTGGTATCGTTATAACAGGGGGCACATCGCTAATGGAAGGGGCAGAAGCGCTAGCGGAGCGCATCTTTGATATGCCTGTTCGATTAGCGGCTCCAGTGCAAACTAAAGGGATTAGCGAAGTCGTCGATAATCCTAGTTACGCAACAAGTGTTGGTTTGCTTATGCATGCAGGGAAGGATTTGCCTGTGCCTGAGGCTCCTTCCTCTACCGCGCAGGTAAAAAAGGCGCCAAAGAAAAAGTTTCTGCCCGATGTGGCACCCAGTGAGGCCAAGCCTGCTTTCAGTCCAGCGAAGGCGTGGCACAAAGTAAAAGATTGGTTTCAGAGTTATATTTAAGTCTGAAATGACAGCAGAATTACAGGAGCATGTATCCCATGTCTATGAACGTATTTGATTTAGCCGAAGAAAACTTATCTGAAAATGCTGTCATCAAAGTAGTTGGTGTCGGTGGTGGTGGCGGTAACGCTGTTAAACACATGCTTGAGAGCAATCTTGATGGTGTGGAGTTTATCTGTGCTAACACTGATTCAAAAGCTTTGATTGGCCTAGATACAGGCATCACGCTTCAGTTAGGGACAACCGTAACTAAGGGGCTCGGGGCGGGAGCGAATCCTAACGTGGGGCGCGATTCTGCACTGGAAGACCAAGAAAAGATCACCGAGCTTTTAACCGGCGCAGATATGGTTTTTATCACTGCTGGCATGGGCGGCGGTACAGGAACTGGGGCAGCGCCAGTTATCGCAAAAGTGGCGCGAGAGTTAGGAATTCTAACGGTGGCAGTTGTTACCAAGCCGTTTCCATTTGAAGGGCGTCGCCGAGCTAAAGTTGCTGAAGAAGGTATAAAAGAGTTACGTGACAACGTTGACTCGTTGATTACAGTCCCAAATGAAAGATTATTGCCAGTCCTAGGTAAGAACATTTCATTGCTGAAAGCGTTTGGCGAGGCTAATAATGTATTGCTGAATGCTGTTCAAGGTATTACTGACTTGATCATGCGTCCCGGCCTAATCAACGTTGACTTCGCAGATGTCCAAACTGTCATGAAAGAAATGGGCATGGCTATGATGGGGTCTGGGTACGCTACAGGTGAAGAGCGTGCGCGAATTGCAGCGGAAGCGGCTATCCATAATCCATTGTTGGAAGATATCAACCTAAAAGGCGCCCGTGGTGTCTTGGTGAATATCACGGCTAACGATGAAGTGGGGTTATCAGAATTCAGTGAGGTGGGTAACATCATTGAGGAATATGCTTCGGAAGACGCTACAGTTGTGATTGGTTGTGCTATTGATCCTAATGTTGGTGATGAAATGCGAGTGACAGTAGTGGCAACTGGCTTAGAGGGTAAAGGTTCTGCTCAGATGCAGTCCGCAGTGGGTTCTGGTGTGGTTGGCTCCTCTACGAATGAGTCGATAACGACACCTCGTCCTGATGTGGAAAGTCCTGTACAAGAGCGTGCTTCAGTGAATGTTGTGCAGCAGCAAGATCCAGTTAAGTCGCCTGTTGATACGTCTATTGCTAAAAAACCTTCTTCCTCTGAAAATGCTGACAGTGGTAACGCAACTGGATCCCAAAATGGGGAAGATAAACTGTCTTACTTGGATATACCTGCATTTTTGCGTCGTCAAGCGGATTAATTTGAGTAAAAAATACGCAGCTTGACGGTTCTGAATTGTATATAAAGGTGCGTGTTGGTATTATTAATTTATATTTTAACAGTCATCAAATTGTAGGAAAGTAATGGTACGTCAGCGCACTCTTAAGAACATCATTCGCGCTACCGGAGTAGGTTTGCACTCTGGCGAAAAAGTATATCTAACGCTTAAACCAGCACCTGTTAATACAGGCATTGTCTTTGTGCGTACCGATATTGAGCCTAATGTCGAGATCCACGGTGATGCTCGATCCGTTGGTTCGACAAATTTTGCTACAGCGTTATGCAATGGTGATGTAACTGTTAGCACAGTTGAGCACCTGATGTCTGCTATGGCAGGGCTTGGTGTTGATAACGCATATGTCGAAGTCAGCTCTAGTGAAGTGCCATTAATGGATGGTAGCGCAAGCCCTTTTGTGTTTCTGCTTCAGTCAGCTGGAATAGAAGAGCAAGACGCTGCAAAACGCTTTATTCGTATTAAGAAGCCTATTCGAGTAGAGGATGGCGACAAGTTTGCATCTCTCGAGCCTTTCTCAGGGTTCCGTCTCTCGTTTACTATCGATTTTCAGCATCCTGCGATCGATGAAGATGTGCAATTTACGTCCGTCGATTTTTCAACAACGACGTTTGTAAAAGAGATCAGCCGAGCACGTACATTTGGCTTTATGAAAGACCTTGAGTACTTCAAGAATAACAATTTAGCTCGCGGCGCTAACATGGAAAATGCAGTAGTGTTAGATGACTACCGCGTAATGAACGACGAAGGTTTGCGTTACCGTGATGAGCTTGTTAGACACAAGGTTTTGGATGCTATTGGTGACTTGTATTTATTGGGTCACAGCGTAATTGGTGAGTATAAAGCTTACAAATCTGGTCATGGCCTGAATAACAAGCTATTGCTTGAATTATTACAGAACCAAGACGCTTGGGAATATGTCACCTTTGAAGAAGATTCAGCTTTGAATCCTATTTCTTATGCGGAGTCAGCTGCGACAGCATAAAAAACGAGCAAGTCAATTAAAAAGCCAGACTTAGTCTGGCTTTTTTCGTTTTTGACACTTGATAACTCATGTTTTGTCGCAATCTACCATGTTAGACTCTGAATCACTAAAATTTTAAGTTGTGTAGAAAAAATGCTAGGAACAGTCATTAAAAAAATCGTCGGTACTAAGAATGACCGAGAAGTAAAGCGCTATAAGAAAGCAGTCACTCAAATCAACAAGTTAGAAGACAGCTTTAGTCAACTAGCTGATGATGAACTGATGGCGAAATCCAACAGTTTTCGGGAGCGTCTTGCTAAGGGTGAGTCTCTTGACTCTCTTTTGCCAGAAGCTTTTGCGACTGTGCGTGAAGCTAGTAAACGTGTTATGGGAATGCGCCATTTCGATGTGCAGATGATAGGCGGCATGGTCCTGCATGAGGGGCGCATTGCAGAGATGCGAACAGGTGAAGGTAAGACACTTGTTGCGACGTTGGCGGTTTACTTGAATGCATTGGCTGGTAAAGGTGTGCATGTTGTCACAGTGAACGATTACCTTGCCACACGTGATGCTAATTGGATGCGTCCTTTATATGAATATCTAGATATGAGTGTGGGTGTTGTGCATTCAGGTCAAGATCGAGACGCTAAGCGGGCTGCTTACCTTTCGGATATCACGTATGGCACCAATAATGAATTTGGTTTTGACTACTTACGAGACAATATGGTGTTCCGAATGGAAGACCGTATGCAGCGCGAACCTGCGTTTGCGGTTGTCGATGAAGTCGATTCTATTTTGATAGATGAGGCGCGAACACCTCTTATTATTTCAGGAGCGGTAGAAGATAGCTCTGAGCAGTATAAGAAGATAAACCTACTTGCTCCCTTGCTTGTAAAACAAGAAGAAGAGGGTGAAGAGGTTGGTCATTATACATATGACGAAGCACAGAAAAATGTAGAGTTAACGGAAGATGGGCATCAGTTTGTAGAGGCCTGGCTGGTTGAGCAAGGCATGCTCGAAGAAGGAGATAGCCTTTATGCTGCCGGTAACCTTCAGTTACTGCACCATGTGTACGCCTGTATGCGCGCGCACATTGTATTTCAGAAAAACATAGATTACGTCGTACAGGGCGGTCAAGTTGTGATTGTTGACGAGCACACAGGCCGAACTATGGCTGGGCGTCGCTGGTCAGAGGGGATTCACCAAGCAGTTGAGGCAAAGGAAGGGGTAGAAATACAGGCAGAAAGCCAAACCCTTGCTTCGACTACTTTTCAGAATTATTTCAGACTGTACGAAAAATTATCAGGTATGACGGGGACAGCCGATACCGAAGCGTTTGAATTTCAGCAAATCTATGGTCTAACGGTTGTTATTATACCGACCAATAATAAAGTTCAACGTAAAGATTATAATGACCTTATTTTTATGACGACGGCTGAGAAGTTCGAGGCGATCGTAAAAGATATTGAAGAGATCGTACAAGCAGGTCGCCCAGTTTTGGTGGGTACAGCTTCTATTGAGTACTCTGAATTGTTGTCTGAGTTTCTAGATAAGAAAAAAATTAAACATAATGTATTGAATGCTAAGCATCACGAACGCGAAGCTGAAATTATCGCTGAGGCGGGTAGCCCTGGTGCTGTTACCATTGCCACGAATATGGCAGGTCGAGGAACAGATATTGTTTTAGGTGGTAATTTACAAGTTCAAATAGCACAGCTAGGCGAAAATGCTACTCAAGCACAAATTGATGAACTAAAAGCCGAATGGGAAAAACGCCACGAAGCAGTATTGGCCGCTGGAGGGTTGCATATAATCGGTACTGAACGCCACGAGTCCCGCCGTATAGATAATCAATTACGCGGTCGTGCAGGTCGTCAAGGAGATGTAGGCTCTTCTCGTTTCTATCTATCTCTTGAAGATAACCTTATGCGTATCTTCATGTCCGACCGTATCAAGAAAATGATGCAAACGCTCGGTATGGAGAAAGGTGAGGCGATTGAGCATAAGATGGTCTCTAATGCGATAGAAAAGGCGCAGCGTAAAGTAGAAGGTCGTAACTTCGATATTCGTAAGCAACTGCTTGAGTATGATGATGTTGCCAATGACCAAAGGCAGGTCATTTATCAACAACGTTATGACATGATGAGTTCAGACGACTTGTCCTCAGCAGTGCAATCCATGCGAGAAGAGGTGGTTGCAGGAATGATCGATGAGTTTATTCCACCTCAAAGTATCTTCGATCAATGGGATTTAGAAGGTTTAGAAGAACGTATTAGAAATGAATTTGGACTAGAGATTCCCGTCAGAGCGTGGGTTGAAGAAGATAAAAAACTATACGAAGAACCTCTACGCGAAAAAATCTTGCAGTTCTTTATTGATGACTATGCAGCGAAAGAAGATATTGCAGGAGCTGCTGCTCTCCGAAACTTTGAAAAGCAGGTGCTACTGCAGGTGCTTGATACTTTGTGGAAAGAGCATCTTCAAACAATGGATATGTTGCGCCAAGGTATTCACCTTCGAGGCTACGCTCAAAAGAACCCGAAACAGGAATATAAGCGCGAGGCCTTCGAGCTATTTCAGAATCTCTTAGAACAGATTAAGTTTGAAGTTGTTCAAGTCGTAACACGAGTGAAAGTACAGTCGGCGGAAGAGGCTGAGAAAATCGAAGCAGCGCGCCGTGAACTGGAAGCTAAGACTCGTTTGACAACTAATGCGCCAGACTCAGAGGAGTCTGATAATGAAATGCCGAAAGTCGGTCGAAATGAGCCTTGTCCATGTGGGTCAGGTAAAAAGTATAAACAATGTCATGGTAGATTAGTTTAAGGATTGGAGTAGCCGTTATGGCCGTAGGGTTAAATGCATTTCCTGAGATACCCGAAATAAAGGGTGTTCGTTTTGCTGCGGTAGAAGCTGGAATAAAAAAAGCCAATAAGAAAGATTTGGTGGTCTTTGAGTTAAGCGAAGGTTCAAGCGTTGCTGGAGTTTTCACTCAGAACCAGTTTTGTGCGGCGCCAGTTCGAGTATGCCGTGAGCACTTAGCAAGTGATACGACAACGCCGAGATATCTGGTGATTAACACTGGTAACGCCAACGCAGGGACGGGCAAGTCAGGGTACGAAAAAGCAATCACGACGTGCGAGGCTGTCGCTTCTCAAGTCGGCGTACAGAAACACCAAGTTCTGCCATTTTCCACAGGCGTTATTGGTGAGCCATTACCTGTCGATAAGATATTGGCGGCATTGCCGAATGCGTTATCAAGCTTGAAGAGTATTGGTTGGAAAGATGCCGGACTTGGCATTATGACGACGGATACGCTACCTAAAGGTGCTTTCCGACAAGTCGAAGTGTTCGGAAAAATAGTGACCATTGGTGGTATTTCTAAAGGCGCGGGAATGATTCGCCCTAATATGGCGACTATGCTGGGTTATATTTTTACAGACGCGGCTGTCGATCAGAAAGTTTTAGCGTCTCTATTGAAGTCGACAACAAATCAAAGTTTTAATCGAATTACGATTGATAGTGACACCTCTACCAATGATTCATGTATTGCTGTCGCAACAGGCCTAGCTGAGAATGAGTCGATCTCTGATTTATCTTGCGGTGATGGACTTGTGTTCGCGGAGGCTTTTTTAGCCGTTATGCAAGAGCTTGCGCATGCAATTGTTCGGGACGGTGAGGGTGCTACAAAGTTTGTAACTGTCGAGGTCACGGGGGCGGCTCAGGTTAATGATGCAACGAAAACAGCATTTGAAATAGCGCATTCCCCACTTGTAAAAACTGCGTTGTTTGCTTCAGACCCTAATTGGGGGCGTATCCTTGCTGTAGTGGGTCGTGCGGGTGTTGAAGACCTTCAAGTTGATAAGGTTTCAATTAACATCAATGGTTGCGAGATAGTGAAAAACGGTGGCCGATCTTCTGATTACACAGAGGAAGCGGGCCAAGTAGCGATGGCTCCTTCAGAAATTCACATCCTGGTAGATCTCGGTGCGGGCGATTGTTCCGATACAGTGTGGACAACGGACTTCTCTCACGATTACGTTACGATTAATGCGGAGTACCGTACTTGATGGTGGTGAAAGTTGCCGCAGGTATTATCGTTCGAGATGATCTCGTGTTTGTAGCGTTGCGCTCGTCGGAACAGCACCAAGGGGACCTTTGGGAGTTTCCTGGCGGTAAATGTGAGGTGGACGAGGAGCCTGCTCATGCACTTGAAAGAGAGCTGTATGAAGAGTGTGGTATTGAGGTAAAGCAATGCACACCGTTTCAGGTCATACGCCATGATTATTCTGACAAATCGGTAGAACTTCATTTCTTTGAGGTATCGGATTTTGATGGAGAGCCACATGGAAAGGAGGGGCAGCCCGTGAAATGGGTGACTCGACCTGAACTGACTCAATTATGCTTTCCTGAAGCTAATGTCCCAATTGTTGAAGCATTAACCCAAAAAAGCAGCCTTTAGGCTGCTTTTTTGGGTTAATGCGATAGGTATTTAATCTAGGATATTATGTAGAAGACGCCTGAGTGTCTCTGGTTCGAATACTTTATCACAAATTGCGTCGACGCCTTCTTGAGTGACATTCGCAAGCTGAGGTTGATCCGCGTTCGAAGCAACCATGAGTATTGGGATATGCGCCAAATGGCCTGATGAACGGATTGTATTTGCCAATTCTTTGCCATCCATTTCAGGCATGTTGTAGTCTGTTATGACTAAATCATAATTACCGTCTTCTAAAAGTAACACGGCATCTGAGCCATTTACTGCGACATCAATATGAACTATACCCATTGATTCCAATACACGAGTGATGTGCTTTTGGGCTAGGGCACTGTCATCAACCAATAGAACCTGCATCGCGTGAGGGTCCAGTAACTCCAGTTCAATTTCTTGTTCAATAGCAAGGTCTAACGTAGCGTTAATAGCTCGTTGTAGATCTCTCATGCTAAAAGGCTTGGGTAAAATGGCAATTACGCCAGCTTGCCTTAGCGATTCTAATTGCTTTCTGTTACGTTCACTTGAAACCAACATAAAATTAATGTGTTCTGTTTCAGGGTGCTTTTTGATCAGTGTTATTAGTGTTTCGGCGGTGCCATCAGACAAGTACATAGCCGATACGACCAAGTCTGGTTCATGTTCTTTGATCGCGTAAATAGCCGATTTTACAGTGTCAGCGAAATATAAATGGCGAACGCCAGCACTTTCTAATGCGTTACGAATAATTTTTTGTTGTGTTGGTGAAGGCTCGACTAGGAGAAGTGAGAGCTCTTCCGGTGACGGCATTAGTTCCATGCTACCCTCGTATGTTAAAAAAGTTATACTAGCAGAATGTAACACAGGATTACCCAAGTGTATTTGTTAACTCGTGAATCTAGAGGTTTATATGGCAACCGCAAGCGCCTGTCACATTCTTGTGAAAACTAAGCAAGAGGCTGAACAGCTAAAAGAGAAGCTCAACAAAGGCGAAGATTTTCACCAATTAGCTAAAAAATACTCTAATTGCCCCTCAGGTAAAAAAGGCGGCGATTTGGGAGAATTTCGAAAAGGTGACATGGTCGCTCCGTTCGATAAAGCCGTTTTTAACGGGCCTTTATTAAACGTGCAAGGACCAATTAAAACAAAGTTTGGTTTTCATTTAATTAAAGTACTCTATCGTTCTTGATCATCTTAGGAGATCGCAATATGAATATTACAAATTTGGCTTTGAATTACAGTGTTGCGCCGCAACTTGACATTGCAGATATCGAAGCTTTGAAAGCCGCTGGTTACGATATGGTCATTAACAATCGTCCTGATGGTGAAACTGAAGATCAACCGACTAGCGAACAGGTACGAGCAGCCGTTGAGGCGGCTGGCTTAAAATACGTATATAACCCAGTGGATCTTAAGGCTCTTTCACATAAAGAAGTCGAGATACAAAGTGCGCAGATTTCGACTGATCAAAAGGTGTTCGCATTTTGTCGCACGGGAACTCGCTCGTCAGTTTTGTGGGTATTAGCGAATCAGGAAGATGAACAGACCTTCAATGAGTTGGTCGCATCTGTTCAACAAAAAGGGTTTGATTTGGGGCGGTGCATGCCCGCAATGGAACCTTTGAAAAAGTGAAGCCGTGATAGCTAATAAAAATGCCCGCAGTTGCGGGCATTTTTATTAGTAAAGTCGCTCATAGGCATATATCGTATAGGTCAAAGGAGTTTATTTTAGTAAACTTAGGAAGCGCATAGGAGAATCTTTAATGGTTAGTCGTCCTTCATTAGAAACTGCCACAGCTTCCGATCCAGATCAATTCGTAGAGCCTTTAGAACTAGGTAAGCGTGTTAAGGCGATCCGTTTAACTAAAGGTTGGACGCTTGAAGAGGTAAGTAAACGTACAGGAATCGCACGTTCTACGTTATCGAAAATTGAGAATGATCAGGTGTCTCCGAGTTTTGCGATTGTGCAGAAGCTCATCCACGGTTTGGAGATGGAGTTGCCGCAATTATTTGTGGAAACAAAGGAGCACTCCATTGCTGGTCGTAGAGACATTACTAAGGCGGGGCAAGGAGAGCCACACCCAACTGCGACATATGAACATGAGCTACTAGGCTTCTCGATCAGTCGTAAAAAAATGGTTCCGTTTAAAACCATTGTTAGGGCGCGTTCTTTTGATGAGTTCAAAGAGTGGGTTCGTCATGATGGTGAAGAATTTTTATTGGTACTGTCTGGTTCAGTCACCTTTTTCTCAGAGTTTTATGAGCCAGTAGAGCTCAGTGAGGGAGACAGTGTCTATTACGATGCCGCGATGGGGCATATTGTAGTGTCGACATCAGCAGTAGATGCTCAAATATTATGGGTTGTCGCTCGTTAAAACCTAGTAATAGGTATATACAGTAAGGGGAAATATGTCTAATTCTTGGGACGTTAATAGCTGGCGTCAGAAAACAGCTTTGCAACAACCTGAATACCCAGATAAAAAAGCACTTCAACGGGTAGAGGGTGTACTTGCGAATATGCCTCCGTTAGTTTTTGCAGGAGAAGCTCGTAAGCTGCGTGCTGATCTTGCTCAAGTCGCTAAAGGAAACGCGTTCTTGCTTCAAGGTGGCGATTGCGCGGAAAGCTTTGCTGAATTTAATGCTAAAAATATACGAGACACCTTTAAGGTTATGTTGCAAATGGCAGCAGTGATGACCTATGCGGGAAAATGTCCGGTCGTAAAAGTAGGGCGTATGGCGGGGCAATTTGCTAAGCCGAGATCGTCGGGTTCAGAAATCATAGACGGGATAGAATTGCCCAGTTATCGAGGCGATATCATAAACGGCATTGAATTTTCCGAGTCTGCACGGGTACCTGATCCTGAACGTTTAGTTAAAGTTTATCACCAGAGTGCTGCAACAATGAATCTGCTAAGGGCGTTTGCTCAAGGTGGCTTTGCCGATCTGCATCAAGTGCATAAATGGAACTTGGACTTTATCCAAACGAGCCCAATAGGTGAGCGTTATCATTCCATTGCAAACCGTATCGATGATGCGCTTCAGTTTATGGAAGCATGTGGTATCGGTGCAGGGGCATCTCAACTGCGCGAAACGGATTTTTACACTTCCCATGAAGCATTGCTGTTGCCTTATGAAGAAGCATTAACTCGCTGTGATAGCTTAACAGGTGAATGGTACGACTGCTCTGCACACATGCTATGGATTGGTGATCGGACACGCCAGCTAGATGGCGCTCATGTCGAATTTTTACGTGGCGTGAATAACCCTATTGGCGTCAAAGCGGGTCCGACTATGGATCCTGAAGATCTGGTTAAATTATGTGATGTTCTCAATCCGAACAATGATGAGGGACGCTTAAACATCATTGTAAGAATGGGGGCGGATAAAGTCGCAGAGGGTATGCCAAAACTGATTCAGGCCGTTGAGAAGGGAGGCAAAAAAGTCGTATGGAGCTGTGATCCTATGCATGGCAATACGATTAAAACGAATACAGGCTATAAAACACGTCGAGTTGATGATGTGCTTCGGGAAGTGCAGCAGTTTTTTGAAGTCCATCGTTCTGAAGGCACTTATCCAGGTGGGGTACATTTTGAAATGACGGGCCAAAATGTGACGGAGTGCGTAGGTGGCGCATTTCAAGTGACGGAAGCAGACCTAGCTGATCGTTATCACACTCATTGTGATCCTCGACTAAACGCAGATCAATCACTTGAACTAGCCTTCATGATTTCTGAGACATTGAAGAAAACAACAGTCTAATAGACTGAAAGGGTTCTATGACTAGTCCTGATATAGGTTGACACTTATTCAGACATTAAAACGCTCGATGAACCTCATCGGGCGTTTTGTATTTTAGGGCCATATGCGGCCGACTCTTATTATAGCTTTCTACCGACTCCGATATCATTAGCCGAGCTTCATTCAGGTCTTTCGGCTTCATGATTAAGTACTCATTTTTAATAATGCCATTGATCCTCTCAGCCAGCGCATTCTGGTAGCAATCGTAGCCATCCGTCATCGAGCACTGAACTCCATGCTTTTCATGGAGCTGTTGAT
>NZ_QKRA01000010.1 GCF_003362755.1 Marinomonas piezotolerans | reverse complement strand
TCCACATCCGATCACTCATAACGAAACGCACACCGGTTTGCTTGACGATCATAGAGGCGTTGAACCACCTGATCCCATCCCGAACTCAGAAGTGAAAAGCGCCATCGCCGATGGTAGTGTGGGAGATCCCATGTGAGAGTAGGTCGTCGTCAAGCTTCAAATACGAAGCCCTGATCAGCAATGGTCAGGGCTTTTTATCGACATTCAGACTTGTGTATTTTGATAAACAGCCTTCCTAATATCGGCACTTATCAAAATGATCACATCCCAGTTTGCTTGATGATCATAGAGGCGTTGAACCACCTGATCCCATCCCGAACTCAGAAGTGAAAAGCGCCATCGCCGATGGTAGTGTGGGAGATCCCATGTGAGAGTAGGTCGTCATCAAGTTTTAAATATGAAGCCCTGATCAACAATATTGATCGGGGCTTTTTTATACCCAGATAGAGCATCACAGAGATTCTATCGCATTAATCCACCTATCGAATCCAATCCAACTTGAGCAAATATAAAAATTTATTAGTTAATCGAAATACCAAACAGATCAATACCTACTTTATAAGGTATTTCTGTGGCACTTATTTTTAAGCTTTCAATCTTGCTTAGGTAGGTCGACATTCTATGTGCCTCAAGATTGTTTTGGTTAGGTATAGATGAAGTAAATTTAGTGGCTCTTAACGCGCTTTTTACGCCGCTTGTGATGGAGTAGCTATTATCTTCCATCAAGATGACTTCCGTTCCCATATGCCAAAAGATATCGAGGTCTTTAATTTGTAGTGGGCTAATAGGAGGGACTAACGGAACAATATCATTTTCGTTGACTACTCTGGTCAAAGGGAGCTCTGAAAAAAATCTCGCTCCGGTTACATTGGTCACTTTAGGTTGCCCAAATGTGGTAATGTCTTTGATCTCTTTGCCCTCCTTGGTGAAGTACATTCCAATAATAACGGCGATAGCTCCACCTAAACTATGACCTGTTATATGGATTGGTGCATCCATATTGAGAACTGGTTTAATATCTTCATATACAGCTCTTGCGGCAACAGAAAAGCCTTGGTGCAACTTAATATTAAGAATTGGATCATGCCGTAGGGATAAGTCTATATCCACCATAGCATTAGTGAGGTTGGATGTCCCTCGAACAGCTATGGTTTGTACTCCGTTAGCTTTACTCAAAAAGTAGCTGACTTCTGAGCCAATCATAATGTTCTTCTGAACCAGTTGTTGGCCTTGATTCACCAGCTGTTTTTCAAGACTGGAATCGTCCAAATAGGTGTCATTCGCCAATTGCGCAAGTTTACCAATGCTTTGAAAGTCGGTGTTTGCATAGAGCGTTTGGCTGAGAAGAGGGAGGGAAACAGCAGCAATAGACATTACGAGTTTTAGCATGTTGGATACGACATATACAAAGCCCCAGAAGCATATAAGAATACTCGAAAAGGGGATCTTGAAGTAGTTTTACTCTGCTAACCTACTCTTTCTACACGAACTTTACATAAAAAAGGGATTCTATGGCATTCAGGGTATTTGATCGAATTTATACACACATTGACTTTAATAAAGGCTAAGATAGTCACCATATTTGAATAGTATACATTGTTATTTAAGAGGTTAACTATGGCAAAGTCGCTACAAGAACAGCTTATGGGAGCCGGTATTGTCGATAAAAAGAAAGCCAAGAAAATTAAAGCTGAAAAGCTTCAAACAAAGCAAAAGATAAAGAATGGAAAGCTAGATAATACTGCGGAACTCGAACGACAGTTAGAGCTGAAGAAGCAGCGAGAAGAAAAAGCTGCTCGCGATAAAGAGCTTAATCGGCAGCGTCAATTAGAGATCGAGTACAAAGCTTTGCTTGGACAGATACGCCAATTCATTTTACAAAATCGGGTTCGTAAAGAAGATGGTGATATGGCATATAATTTCACTGACGACAAAAAGGTGAAAAAACTGTACGTGTCGGAGGTAATGCATAAAGATCTATCTGAAGGGCGTTTGGCAATTGCTAAATTGGAAGGCCAGTATGAGATCATTCCAAACGGTGTTGCTGAGAAAATCATGGAGAAAGAGCCTGATATGATCTTGGTTTTCAATACCAAGCAAGCTGCTGCAGAGATTGATGAAGATGACCCTTATGCAGAGTTCCAGATTCCAGATGACCTTATGTGGTAATAAGACTTGCTCATTTTTCGATGAGATAGTTTAGAATAAAGAACAATGCTGAAAAAATAAAAGCCCTCAGAAATGGAATAATCTAGAGGGCTTTTAAGTAAAACGTGGAAGCGCCTGTGGAACTACCGCTGGTTGAATTCCGCTAGTATTTCATCATAGCGCCCTGTCATTTGTATCTCTAATAATCCCTTATTGAACGCATCTCGTAGCGCTTCCGCATTAGGGATAGATTTTGAAATCATCAAATACAAATCGTTTTCTTCCAGCGGAGGCATTAGGATTTGGAATTTAGAAGCATCAATTCCCTCGGCTTTAGCTGCTTCTTTTGCGACGGCTAAGCTGTCTGCGTATAGTTGAATTTCATTTGAATCCAATGCCTTAATAGCATCCGATACTTCAAGGTACTCTTTTAAAGCAGAGAATTGGAAGTTGTCAAAAGACTCGCTAATGACGGAGCCTTTCAGCTTTCCAATGGTGTATTGGTTTAATGATTCGAAAGAGTCATAGTTGTTTAAGGGAAAGTCTGTTTTTTTGATTAGACCGGTTAACACTGTGTAGATCGGAATCGAAAAGTAGTACTCTTGAGCGCGCTCTTTAGAGTAGTAAGCACCAAGAATTGCATCTTTTTCACCTGCCTTGACCGTATCTAACGCGGTTTGCCAAGCGGTAAATTCAACGGTGCTGTCATAATCAGATTGGGCCAAGGCTTCATCAACGATGGCAGCAATGAAGCCACTTTTCTCAAGGTTGTCACCATAGAAAGGCGGCCAGTTCATAGTGGTAAGCTCAACGGTTTGGGCTTGAACTGTAAGAGGTAGAGCAACAGCTAACGCGGAAAAGAACTTTGTCAGTTTTTTCATTCGGTTGATCCTATTGTTTAAAAATTATACTTGTTTGCTTATTTTATGACCATTTTGGAGGGGGTGCAGCCAATCTGTCGCTAATGAGCATTAAACTGTCGTACCGTTAGTTAAACACACAAGAATTGATGCCTTATGAAATTAGTTTCTTGAGTAAACAGTTTGTAGGCGAGTCGTAGGAGTTATTTTGGCTAGTATTTTATACAGTTTTCGTCGATGCCCTTATGCTATTCGGGCGCGTTATACCTTGCTTTCCTTATCTATTACTGTTGAGTTAAGAGAAGTGGTTTTAAAAAACAAACCTAAGGCGTTATTAGATTTAGGGGGACGCACAACGGTTCCTCAGTTGTTAGTTGGAAATGAGCGCTATTCTGAGAGTCTAGATATTATTTTTTGGGCGTTAAGTTTCTCTACTAACCAAGCATTGGTGTCTAAACTTTGGCCTAGTAACCCGAATACACGCGTGAAAATAATGACTTGGTTGTCCTTTAATGACCATTGTTTCAAGCCTTGGTTAGATCGCTATAAGTACGCGGATCGATACACGGAGCAATCAGAACGTTACTACAGAGAAAAAGGAGAGCGTTTTTTAAGACGCTTGGATGCAAGGTTGGCAAACTCACCTTACCTTATGGGGGAACATATAACGATTGCCGATATAGGAATCTTTCCGTTTGTTCGCCAATTCGCGGGCGTAAATCGAGAATGGTTTGAACAAAGTCGTTATGCTCACTTACGGGCATGGCTTAATGCATTTGTAGAAAGCGAGAGCTTTCAAATAGTCATGAAGAAGTTTCCTGCATGGGAGGAGTCGCAACAGGTGACTTATTTCCCTGAATCATCATAATCGACGGTTCAAGTGAGCTAGTACTAGTAAGACACCTTTAAGGCCCCGATAATATTTAATTGTCGGGGGATCCTTTTTCTAAGCCTTCATCTAGCATTGCCATGACTAATGAGACAAGTAGGCGCATATTCGCTAATACTATGAAGATTGCAGTCTGCGAGTTTACCGCTACAGAAGTTTCCTATGGTGAAGCCAATACCTGCAATCGTCGGTAACAATCCCATTGGGAAAAATTCGGTGGTTCCAAGGCCAAATGCCCCTAATGCGAGGGCAAAAATCCCCCTTTATATGACTGCATGGATGTTCCTTCATTTTTAAAGGCTAGCCTATATCAAGCCTTCATGATTGGATCAGATCGAGGAAAGTACGTGCAAATGACGGAGAAGACAATTTAATCAAATGAATTTACTTATTATTACTCATTATCAATGAGAATGATGAGGTTTATACGTGGGCAGTTGGCAACGCATTGCAATGGTTATCATGTTGGTTTTGGTTACGTTATTGGCTTTGAACGGCGTATCTGCATTGGATCGATTTGGTCTGTTATTGCTAAGAGATGACACAACTTATGCATTGATGGGGCCAAGATGGTTTGCCATCACTGTTCGAGATGTGACGGCATTGGGCAGTAACTGGATCCTAATTTTTTTGATTACTTCTGTTTGTCTGATTCTGACAATCGCCCAGAGGGTCAGACATGCTGTGACACTCGCGATTATGGCCATAGGAGGTGTTATATTGAGCATGGGAGCGAAATATATTATTGATCGACCGCGTCCAGACCTTGTTGAGCCTTTAATTCATGTTTATACCCCCAGCTTTCCGTCTGGGCATGCGACGATGTCGATGGTGTGTTTTTTAGGGGCGGCTTTGGTATTGACCTCAGTAGATGGGCCAGCAAGAGTACGCAAAGCCGTTATAACTCTAGCTGTAGTAATGAGCATGTTTGTTGGTATAAGCAGAGTACTGCTGGGAGTGCATTGGCCTACTGATATCATTGCAGGTTGGCTGCTTGGGGCTTTATGGGTTGATATGGTCTATCGTAGGAGCCAATTGTTCAAATCTCGTGTTGTCAGTGCTCATTAAGCGCAAGTACTTTAGTGAGCACCATCGTGGACGGACAAGGATGGTTAAGATTTAAATGTATTGATTGTTTTATCTAGTTCGTCAGCTATATGTGCGATGTCTTCACTTTGCTTCAACGTTTCGTGAGCACCTTCCCCTGTTTGTTCGGATACCGAACTGATTGTTTGAATATTTTGGTTAATTTCGTTCACAACGGCACTTTGCTCTGACGCTGCGGCTGCGATCATAGAATTCATTTCACGTATTCGCTCTACACTAACCGCGATTTCTTCTAGTGACTTTGCGGCCTTGCTCGCATCTAGAGCGCCGTCATCAGCTTTGGTTTTACTACCTTCCATTGCGTCAACGGCTCTAATTGAGATTGATGCCAGATTATCAATAATGGCACGAATCTCTTCTGTTGATAATTGCGTTCTATTGGCTAAGTTACGGACTTCATCCGCTACTACCGCAAAGCCCCGGCCTTGTTCGCCAGCTCTAGCAGCTTCAATGGCAGCATTGAGTGCAAGTAAATTTGTTTGTTCTGCAATATCGCTGATTTCTTGGGAGACGCGACCAATATTCTGAGTGTCTTCGGCAAGCTTTTTGACCACATTCGTAGCAGAATCAACTTGCTGTGCTAATTCAGAATTGGCGTTAGCGACATGTAACACCATCGCCTTTCCACCGTCAGCAAGTTCCTTAGCATCACCTGCGGATAGCTCAGCATTCGCCGCATTTTGAGCGACTTCTTCCGCAGCATTTGAGAGTTCTTGAATAGAGTTCGCTAACAGTCGACTTTCTGATTTTTGCTGATCGACGCCTTCACTTGTTTTTCGTGTCACGAGCGCCAATTGATCGGCCGAGTTACTCAGATCGTCCATCGTTTTCGTTAAGTCGTGGATCGCCGGTTGAAAGCGGTCGAGCATATTATTAGTGGCAAGTCCGACTTGATGGAATTCATCATTAGAGCCAAGCCGGATTCGTGGGCGAAGGTCAGCGTTTTCGCCAATCTCGACCATCGTTTCTTTTAACCTATTAAGTGGCGAGATAAGTACTTTCATCATAATGAGATAGATGATGCCTAGCCCAATAAGTATCGCGATGAAGTTGATGGTTGAGTTTTTTATGATGGCGTTTTCGATATCTTGATCTCGAGTGGCCATAGAGTAGGTGATCCGCGCAGCTCCTAGAATGGTCCCCTCCGTTACAGGGTGGCAACTTAGGCAGTTTGTTCCATGTCGATCAGCAGATGCCGCAAAAGGCAGCAAAATAGTGATGAAACGTTCGCCGTCTACGGTCTCAACTTGAGTAATGCTTTCACCAGATAGCGCTCGTCGGTCTAATTCATCTTGCGGTGCTTCATGGGCAAAACCTGGGCCATAAATCTTGTTAACCGCTTCACCTCGTAACATTCGAACCGACTCAATTCCTTCTCGCTGACTGATTTTATCGCGTAGGATCTCTCGACTTCCCATAGAGCCAGTAAACATTAAGGCATTCATGCTATCCATGTACCCATTAGCGATGTCAGCTAGTTGGTGCTCGCTTAGGTCTAATAGCCTTTCCTTTTGTTGATAAGAGGAATAAAAATTGAGGGCAGCAATAATTAGAATTAGTATGCCCGCCATAGGGAGAAGGATCTTCCATCGTACTGAGATATATTTGGGCATGACTTGGCTCTTAGTTCGCGTAGGGACTGTGTGGTGCATTCATAGTATTTTTGAGTGTATGGTGGTTGGGCGATGTGATGTATTGATCTAGCTCTATGTTTTACTGATTAGTGACCGGATTTTGAAGAAAGCGAATAGCTTGAAAAGGAGAGGGGAGTGACAGATACCAAGAGTACACTTTTAGCTTATTTGAAACAGAAGCCAGATGCGCTAGAAGACTATCCGTTTGATGACCAAGTTTTGGTGTTAAAAGTTCATGGAAAAATGTTTGCTTTGTTCACCGAAAAAGAAGGTGTCGCACGAGTGAATTTAAAGTGCGATCCGTTTCACGCTCAGGAGTTAAGAGATATCTTCGATTGTGTTCAGCCTGGGTACCATATGAATAAAAAGCATTGGAACACCGTTATATTGGATGGGTCATTGCCTGAAGGAGAGCTTAGGCGCATGGTCGATCATTCTTACGCGTTGGTTGTTAAAGGTCTAACGAAAGCAAAGCGCACCAACCTAGAGCTTAGATTTGATCATCAGGCGTTGTATGGCAAAAATGATGAAACATCATGAGAGCACCTCGAAGAATGAGATGCTCAAACGATAAGTTTATTTATTAGCCATTGGCCAACGCCACACGAATACTGCTCACTAAATTTTTGTCATCCAGTGGTGTGTGTGGAGCAAAGCGCCCAATGACTTGGCCTGAGCGGCTAATAATAAATTTTTCAAAGTTCCAGACCACTTCGGGCGCATCGGTTGGTATCACGTCATGCTTTTTAAGATTGTCTTCCATTTCTTCGCGGTTTACCGCGACTGGTGCTTGCTCGGTTAGATAATGATAAAGCGGGTGCTTGTCAGGCCCAGTTACCTGTATTTTACTAAACATAGGGAAAGTGACGTTGTACTCTGTTGAGCAAAATGACTTGATTTCCTCGTCTGTACCGGGTTCTTGACCTGCAAAATCATTCGCAGGAAACGCTAATATCTCAAAACCTAAATCTTTAGTGTGTTCATAGAGGTCTTGCAGTCCCTCATATTGTGGCGTCAACCCACACTTTGATGCGACATTTACAACCATTAAAACTTTGTCACAAAAAGGTTCCAACGTTGTCTGGTTACCGTCAATGTCCATTACCGAGATATCGTATATATCCGCCATGTTTGTTGCCCCTGTGTTATCTAGAATAAACTTGGTTGTCTATTATCGTAATAAGTTCCTTGTACCATTCTGGCGTATTCATAGTGACCAGCATATGACAGCTCGAAGATTTAGTGTAATGCGTATCGATTAGACGTCAAATAGTTCATCCGAAAAAAGGGCCGCCGAAGCGGCCCAACGCGGGGTAAATGAATTTTGTAAAGTGTATCTAAATGTCTTTTGCTCCTTAGCCAAACTGATGCATGGTGTTGTCTTTGCCGGAAGCCTTCAAGGCGGCCTCCCCAGAGAAGTACTCTTTATGGTCGTCTCCCATATCGGATCCAGCCATGTTTTGGTGTTTTACACAGGCAATGGTTTGACGGATTTCTTCTCTTTGAACGTTCTTGACGTAACCAAGCATCCCTTCCGAACCGAAGTATTCTTTAGCCAGATTATCGGTAGACAAAGCGGCCGTATGGTAGGTCGGTAGCGTGATGAGGTGATGGAATATTCCTGCATCGCGAGCAGCATCAGCTTGGAAATTGCGTATACGGTTATCAGCCTCTTTTGCCAGTTCACTGTTGTCGTATTCAACGCTCATAAGTTGTGCGCGGTCATATGTGGACATGTTACGGCCTTCTGCTTCCCATGCATCGAAAACTTGCTGACGAAAGCTTAGCGTCCAGTTGAAAGATGGTGAGTTGTTGTAAACCAGCTTAGCGTTCGGTACCGCTTCGCGGATGCGATCTACCATACCTTTGATCTGGCCTACATGTGGTTTTTCCGTTTCAATCCAGAGTAAGTCAGCGCCATTTTGGAGTGATGTGATGCAGTCAAGTACGACACGATCTTCTCCAGACCCTTTACGGAATTGGAATAAGTTACTCGCTAAACGCTTAGGTCGCACCAATTTGCCATCGCGTACCATCAATACATCACTGTCTTTCGCATTGCTAAGATCAATTTCTTCAACATCTAAAAACGCGTTGTACTGAGCCCCGAGGTCATTAGCTGTCTTAGAAACCGCAATTTGTTTTGTTAATCCAGCTCCCAGGGAGTCGGTACGCGCTACGATTACGCCGTCATCTACACCAAGCTCTAGGAAGGCGTAGCGAACAGCGCGAATTTTGGCTAAGAAATCCTCATGAGGAACCGTTACTTTACCGTCTTGGTGACCGCATTGTTTTTCATCGGACACTTGGTTTTCAATCTGGATACAACATGCTCCTGCTTCAATCATTTTTTTAGCGAGCAGATAAGTAGCTTCTTCGTTACCAAACCCCGCATCAATATCTGCAATGATTGGGACAATGTGTGTTTGGTATTCATCTAGTTGCTTTTGAACAGACGCTGCTTTGACTTCATCCCCAGCTTTGTTTGCTTCATCCAGTTGTCGGAAGAGGCCTCCCATTTCCCGAGCGTCGGCTTGTCTTAAGAAGGTGTAAAGCTCTTCGATTAAACTTGGCACCGAGGTTTTCTCATGCATTGATTGGTCGGGGAGTGGACCAAACTCAGAGCGAAGTGCTGCAATCATCCAGCCAGACAGATATAAGTAGCGACGGTCTGTTGAGTTGAAGTGCTTTTTGATAGAAATCATTTTTTGTTGGCCGATAAAACCGTGCCAGCACCCCAACGATTGTGTGTATTGAGTTGGATCTTGATCGTAGCGTTCCATATCTGCACGCATGATTTTTGCCGTGTATCGAGCAATATCCAATCCTGTTTGAAAACGATTTTGTGCTCTCATTCGAGCAGCATACTCAGGATTAATTGCTGCCCAAGGTGCTCCATGTTGAGCGATTAGAGTAGCAGTTGCGTCGATATCGTTGTTGTAATTAGACATGGCATTTTCCTCTTGGTGGTACCCGTGCTTCACGCTTGCTAGCGGTTGAGTAGTTATTGTTTGCTCTTACAGTCTGTGTTGAGAGTTTTGATTCGTCTAATCTATATTTGTTATCTTAATCATATTTTTTATGAATGTGATTTTTGTGTGGAATCCGTTCATAGTGATTAAATATTCATAATTTGAAGAAAATTGGCATAAAATCATTGATATCTTAGATGCTTTAAAATTTATGACATATTAATCTTATTTCATTTATTCACGATATGAATGTTTCTTGTATGTGATTTCTGCCTATTTCAATGGCATCGCTAATAATAAATATACGGGTACTTCGTCGGTATCCATGACAGAAAAGGAAAGAGCTATGACAGAACGAATTCAGCAAGGCGGACTTCAGATCTCAGTAAGTCTTTTTAACTTAGTAAATGAGCGCATCGCTCCCGGTACCGGTATCGATCCGAAGATGTTCTGGCATCACTTTGAAGAAATCATCAATGATATGGCTCCCGTTAATGCTGCTTTGCTTGCTAAGCGTGATGAGATGCAGCAGCAAATCGATGACTATCATCGAGCTCGCAAAAATCAGGCACATGATCCCCAGGCTTATCAGCATTTTTTGCGCGAAATAGGGTACTTATTGCCGGAGGGTGGCTCTTTTAAAGTATCGACTGAGAATGTTGACGAAGAGATTGCCTTACAAGCCGGACCACAACTCGTCGTACCAGTGAAAAATGCGCGATTTGCTCTGAACGCTGTTAATGCGCGTTGGGGGAGCTTATATGATGCTTTGTATGGCACTGATGCTATCTCTGAAGCGGAAGGCGCAGAGCGTTCAGGGAGTTACAACCCTGTGCGAGGGAATCGAGTTATAGCCTTTGGTCGTCAGTTACTAGATCAGGCCGCCCCTTTGGTTTCGGGCTCCCACGCCGAAGCAAAGCATTATCAAATCGTCGATGGTCAACTGGCAGTAACGTTAACAAATGATGAGGTCGTTCAACTACAAGACACACCCAAGTGTGTTGGTTATCAAGGCGAACCTGATGCACCGACAGCAATATTGCTAAAAAACAATGAACTGCATCTAGAAATACAATTGGATGCAAAGGGTTTCATAGGACAGCATGACGAAGCTGGCGTACAAGATATTTTGGTTGAAGCGGCCGTTTCAACGATTATGGATTGTGAAGACTCCATTGCAGCGGTGGATGCAGAGGACAAAGTAGAGGTCTATGAGAACTGGTTAGGCTTAATGCAGGGGACACTGGAAGAGTCGTTTGAAAAAGCAGGGAAGCGTGTTACACGTACCATGAATCCTGATCGAACCTACCTAGATAAATTAGGTAAAAGCTTCACTTTACATGGTCGTAGTTTGCTGTTTATCCGTAACGTTGGGCATTTGATGACAAACCCTGCCATTTTAGATGCCAAAGGGAATGAAGTACCCGAAGGCATTATGGATGGGATGATTACGGTATTTGCCGCCATGCATGATTTACAAGGTAATACGCAACGACGCAACAGCCGTGCAGGGAGTATTAATATCGTAAAACCTAAAATGCATGGTCCAGAAGAGGTCGCCTTTACGGTGGAGTTGTTTGGTCGTATAGAGCAAGCATTAGGGCTGGAGCGTAACACTCTTAAAGTTGGCATTATGGATGAAGAGCGTCGTACTACAGTTAATTTAAAAGAATGTATTCGACAAGCTCAAGAGCGTGTGGTGTTTATCAATACAGGCTTCCTTGATCGAACTGGTGATGAAATCCATACGTCCATGCTCGCTGGGCCGTTCGTGCCAAAAACAGCGATGAAGCAAGAAGCTTGGATCAAAGCGTACGAGGACTGGAATGTTGATATAGGCATTGAATGTGGACTGCCTGGGAAAGCCCAGATCGGTAAAGGGATGTGGGCAATGCCAGATGAAATGGCAGATATGCTAAAGCAAAAGATTGGTCACCCGATGGCGGGAGCAAGCACCGCTTGGGTGCCTTCTCCAAATGGCGCTACTTTGCATGCAACTCATTATCACACTATCAATGTACGTCAACGCCAGTGTGAATTGGCCAACCGAGCGCGAGCAAGCCTAGATGATATTTTATCGATTCCATTATTGGAGGATTCAAGTAGTTTATCTGCGGAGCAGATTCAGTTTGAGTTAGACAATAACGCCCAAGGAATTTTAGGATACGTTGTACGCTGGATTGACCAAGGAGTGGGTTGTTCCAAGGTGCCAGATATTCATAATGTTGGACTGATGGAAGATCGTGCGACGTTACGTATTTCGTCACAACATATTGCTAATTGGTTGGAACATGGCATCTGTGATTCGGAGCAAGTGATGGCTTCGATGAAGAAAATGGCAGTGATTGTTGATCAACAGAATGCGCATGACGCACATTACCTACCAATGGCTCCCAATTTTAATGGTATCGCTTTTAAAGCTGCCTGCGACCTAGTCTTCAAGGGCAAAGAGCAGCCTAATGGATATACAGAGCCGTTATTACATGCTCGACGCTTAGAATACAAAAAGGCTCAGAAGCCGGAAGTTTACGTTGGCAAAACGGGCTAACAACACACAGACGCACATGAATAGAGAGTACATGGACGAACTCTCGAGTTGATGTATATTATGGCCCTCATGGATATGGGAGCGTGATAATGAAGCAGCTGGCGATAATTGGGGTGGGCATGCTTGCGATGGCAGCACAAGCAGCTACGACACATGTTGAAAACAACGGAACTGCTACATTCCTAGAGCTGTCAAGAGGACCTGATGTTTCTAAGTTTGGTGTGGGACTTGGTATCAAGCCAGACAATAATCGCCCAGGTTTTGGCGGATTGTATTTCTCGCAAACTGAGTTTAAGAATACATCTGAGAGTTATGGGCAGTCCAATGCGACAATTCAGACGTTGGGTATACGAGGATTTAGCATACAAGGCGCTGATGACGAAGAAGTGGGGGCCGATATGACGTTAGGGTTGAGCCACACCAAAGTTCAAGACTACCAGCGAACTGGGTTGAGTGCGAAAGCAACAGTCTACTTACCTGTGATTAATCGTGTTACGTGGTACCTTGGATTGGCGTTGCGACCTACTTTCTTATCGATTGATTGGGATCCAGATATATTGACAGAAGTTGGTTTTGACACAGGCATTGACGTCCGTTTGCTGCCAAATTTAGGTCTAAACACCTATTATTACCATGAATCGATGCTAACTAATGATTTGGAGTCTCGAAATCTGAGTAGTGGCGTTGCGATGGGAATAAATTGGGTTTGGTAAATGAGTCAAGTAGATCAAAAAGAGCTTCAAATGAAGCTCTTTTTGTAAGTGTTATGTTATTTGGTTTGGGGTCTAAGATTTAGCCACTTCTGTTAGTAACATAGTACGGTTAGCCGCTTCAGCAAGCTCTTGGCCTTTTTTAACGAAATGGCGTTTAAAGTAGCTAGAGTGCTCATCGTGTTCATGGAAGTTGTGTGGGGTAAGGACTGCGGTTAACACGGGTACTTCTGTTTCTAACTGTACTTGCATTAATCCATTACATACCGCTTGAGCGACGAAATCATGTCGGTATATCCCGCCGTCTACTACTAGCCCGCTAGCTGCGATCGCGTGATACTGCCCAGTCTTAGCGAGCAACTTCGCTTGCAATGGAATTTCATAAGCACCCGGCACGGCAATCAATTCCAAATTATCTTCGTTGTAGCCGCGTGTTACTAAGGTTTCTTTAAATCCTTCCCAACACTGTAAAACAATATCGCTGTGCCATGAGGCATGGATGAATGCGATCCGCTTAGTTGACGGATCAAATGTTTGAGAATTCGTTGAGCTCTGATTCATATGTATCTTCCACAAATAATGCTTGAATCAGGGCGAACGGCAGGCAAGCACAATCACAAGTTTAGTGTGATTATACATAGGGTGTGACTTGTCTACGCGTCCTCTATCATCCGGACTATAACCGTCGGCTCTGGAATTTAACCAGATCTGCTGACCTTGCTGAACCACGGTAATGATTCCACAAGCGCTCGCGGGCTTCGAGTATGATACTCGTTACCGCCGGTGGGGAATTGCGCCCCGCCCCGAGAACGAAATCGTTATAAACGATGCGCTAACTCTAAAGTGTCAAATAAGCCATGTCAAAGCACAAATCGAGAAAAAATAGGTAAAAACTGATAATCAATAACGTGGCTTAATTTTGTTGGGTTAATGGCTTAAATCGTCGTATCTAGGCAGATCGGGTGTGCGTTCCTTGGTTATTATGAAGGGTTAAGCTCCTAGCCAAATAGCTAGACTATTCCATTGCGTACCTCGTTGTCTGTTATGATCCTTCATCCGCGAGACTGTTCCCATCGCAGCTAAGATATCAGTCTATATTATCCGATCCTTTATTTACCTGATGAGTGGGTCTTGCGAATCCTATCGACCTCGTTATGATGGGGCGACATACGAAAGTGGATACATGGGCAGTACCTCAATTTGATGTGGTTTGCCTAACGGATCATTTGCATACAGTAATAGAGAATAGGACAAGAGCGTGTCACAAACCGAATTAACACAAGTTGAAAAATTAGAGAAGTTGCGTACAGCTTGGTTGCCTGCTGTTGAATTTTTGTTTGGGACGCCTGCCGAGTCAGCAGAATTCAAAGGTTTCACCGTTAGTGAGGATATTGCTAAGCCTATTCCACATTTTGGTGACGCATCTCAGCCTTTTCACTACACGCTCCAAATACCCGCTCGTAGCTTTAGCAATGAAGTCATGCTGTTAGCGGATCTTATACAAGAAATGACCCGAGGCCTTTATCCAGTCGGGATCGATGCGAAAGATACCAATGCATTGTCTGAGGGGGCGGCAATATATGGTGCCGTTGCAGCAGTGAAGCAAGTGTTCGGTGAGCAAACAGTTGATTCGTACTTAAACGCACTACGTGAGCAGGGTTTTGCGTACTATGATGCTTTTTCTTATGTGTCGGTTTTGTTGACCGAAGATCCACAGGCGATAAAAAAGTTACGTGAGATTAAACCGTTTCTATATGAAGTAGAGCGCTCTGATTTTGATGCCGTTGGAATAGAGATTGATCGTAGAATAAAGGACATCTTATTGATGAAATTTAGACTGTAACGACTCTCTCATGTTGGCTCTGGAGCCTCATATTATTGAGTTTTTTTATAGCGGATAACACGTACATTGATTTATGTTAGCGTCAGGGTATTATCTTCATTAGATAATACTTAAATGTAGGGCGGTAACACTCTCCTAGTAATGGCTTAGGATATTTCTATGAGCAACCAATCCGTTACCACTAGTGATCAGCTTCGTGTCAAAGTATGGCAAGGGTTGACGATCGTTTTGGGCACCATTGCAACGTTGTTGGCGGCATGGAATTTGTTATTCAACAACGCACCGATCCTAGGTGTCGTTGAGGTATTGTTGGCGTTGTTCTCACTATATATTTACCGAAGCTTCAACTTGGGTCGTGAGAGTCGCTGGAGTCAATACGCATACATCCTTTTGTTTGTCTGCATCGTCGCTTACGCAATAGTATCGCGCCCCTTTATGAATGGCATATTTGTATGGCCACTATTTCTTCCTATTCTTGCTTATCTGGCGCTTGGAACACGCGCTGGATTCATTATATCGCTGTTGTCGTTGCTGCTTTTGTTTTCCATTTTAAGTTTTAAAATCTCTGAAGACTCAATACTCGGATCATCCTCAGTACGTCTTAATTTTGTATTTTGTTACGTACTCATTTGGGGGATCTCAGCTGTCTACGAGATTAACAGAACTCGTATTGAAAAGAACTTGGAGCAATTAGCGCTAACGGATGTATTAACAGGTGTTAAAAATCGTCTCGCTTTTAAAAGAGACTTTGCCGCTCGGATTGAATCGAGTGATGTGTTTGCATTGATTCTTCTGGACATTGATCACTTCAAAAAAGTGAATGATGAATATGGTCACGAAACAGGTGATGCGGTATTACGACAATTGACCAGCGAACTAAAGCTAATGTGTGGCGAAGCGAATGTTTACCGACATGGTGGCGAAGAATTTTGTCTATTGATTGATGGAGAAAAGGAAGACGTCATTGTTAAGGCAGAGAAAATTCGCCGTGATATCAGTCAGCATATATTTGGTTCAAACGATCTGACGCTGCAAGTGACTATTAGCATGGGCGTTGCTGGCTTGGAAGACAGTCAAGACGGTGCAGTGCTGTTAGATATTGCGGATCACCGAATGTATCAAGCTAAGCATCAAGGACGTAATCGAGTTGTCTGGCTGGATTCAGATTCACAACAGGCGGTGGTTAATTTACCCGCATAGTGAGTAGCTCATCTATCTATGTTCGCCTAACAGTTGAAAAGTGATGAATTTTTCGCCGCTGTCATAGACATTTTATACACAGGCTTTATAGTACGACCATCAATTCATGAGTGCTTCGTACGCCTCCTCTAAACCTCTGGACTATCAATGATTACAGCTTCTAACGTTACCATGCAGTTTGGTAGCAAACCTCTTTTTGAAAACATTTCCGTAAAATTTGGTGATGGCAACCGCTACGGCCTAATTGGTGCAAATGGTTGTGGTAAGTCGACATTAATGAAAATTTTGGACGGCTCACTGACACCTACATCAGGTAATGTCTCAGTATCGCCTAATGAGCGAGTAGGTAAGCTTAATCAAGATCAATTTGCGTTTGAAGAGTTCAGCGTGATCGATACTGTAATTATGGGTCACAAAGAGCTATGGGAAGTGAAACAAGAGCGTGACCGCATTTACAGCTTGCCAGAAATGAGTGAGGAAGACGGCATCAAAGTGGCTGAGCTAGAAGGTGAGTTTGCTGAAATGGACGGCTACAGCGCAGAAAGCCGTGCGGGCGAAATTCTACTCGGCGCTGGTATTGCCGAATCGTTTCACTTTGGCCCAATGAGTGAAGTAGCGCCCGGTCTAAAGCTTCGTGTATTGCTTGCCCAAGCTCTGTTCTCAAACCCTGATATCTTGTTGTTGGACGAGCCAACAAACAACTTGGATATTGACTCAATTCGTTGGTTGGAAGATTTACTTAACCAATATAAATCTACCATGATCATAATCTCGCACGACCGTCACTTTTTGAACTCGGTTTGTACTCATATGGCGGATATCGATTATGGTGAGTTACGAGTTTATCCCGGTAATTACGATGACTTTATGCTGGCTTCTGCTCAAGCGCGCGAAACTATGATGGCAGCTAATGCGAAAAAATCTGCTCAGATCGCTGACTTGAAACAGTTTGTTGCGCGCTTTTCTGCGAACGCATCGAAGGCGAAGCAGGCCACTTCGCGAGCTAAGCAACTGGATAAGATTCAGCTAGAAGACATTAAACCTTCAAGTCGCCAAAACCCTTTTATTCGTTTTAATCAAGATAAGAAGCTACATCGTCAGGCACTAATTCTTGAAAATCTTGGGCACGGTTATGAAGGTGAAAAACTGTTTTCGAATGGTAATCTCATTTTAGAGGCTGGGGCTCGACTAGCAGTACTTGGTGAAAACGGTGTCGGTAAAACTACCTTATTACGTTGCTTGATGTCTGAATTGCAGGCACAGGAAGGCGTAGTCAAATGGGCAGAGAATGCATCGTTAGGCTATTGTCCTCAAGATGCGAGTGATCTATTTGATAATGACATGAATTTGTTTGACTGGATGACACAGTGGCGCAAGCCAGGCGATGACGATCAAGTGGTTCGAGCGACACTAGGACGAATGCTATTTTCAGCGGATGACTTCAAAAAACAAGCTCGTGTTTGTTCTGGCGGAGAAAAAAACCGGCTCATCTTTGGTAAACTGATTTTACAAGAAACGAACGTATTATTAATGGATGAGCCGACAAACCACTTGGATATGGAGTCCATTGAGTCTCTAAATATGGCGCTTGAAATGTACCCTGGAACACTGATTTTTGTCAGTCATGACCGCGAATTCGTTTCTTCTTTGGCGACTGAAATACTGCATATCAAGAACCACAAGATCGAACATTTCCAAGGTAACTATGACGAATTTTTGAGCTCACGAGAGCTTTAAACTGATCGTCACCCTCCTGTAAAAAAGCCCCTAACGTTCTGCGTTAGGGGCTTTTGTCGTTTTACACACAAAAAACCGCAGTGTTGCTCTAATCAGAGTGTCATATTGCGGCTTCTTAATATTTTGATGTTTCTTGCGCACACACTGCACCTTCCCTTGCTTTAATGAATCTAAACACATAGCCAACTGAAGGAAGGGGGCAGGATGTCTAATATATTTGTAATAGGGGCGACTGGAGGAATCGGTAAACGATTGTGTCCAATGCTTGTCTCGGCAGGTCATAGCGTTAGTGGATTGGCTCGTGATAGTGGGCACAAGGACTGGTATGAGCAAAACCAAGTAACTATGGTTGAAGGCGATCTGATGGATATCACGGTTGAGTCGCTGACTGAGCTTACAAAAGATGCGGACGTAATTGTTTTTTCAGCTGGGGCTGCGGGTAGCGGCAAGGAACGTACAACTCTAATCGACGGTGAAGGTCCGTTAAAAGTAATCGGGGCAATGCGCCGCAATCAGATTAAACGGTTGTATCTCGTTTCGGTGTTCCCAGAAGCGGGGCGTACAAAAGAGCTAGGTGAAGGCTTCGAGCATTACATGTCTGTGAAGAAAGAGGCAGATGTTGCCATTGTCGAGTCAGAGCTTGATTGGGTGATTTTACGTCCTGGAACTCTGCTTAATGAGGAAGGTGATGGTTCAGTGAGCTTAGCGAAAGCGTTGCCGTACAGTTCCGTCAAACGCGGTAATGTAGCGAAAGTCTTAGCAACACTGATTGAGGCTCCCCACATCAAACGCGATATTTTTGAGTTGACCGACGGCGATCACGCAGTAGACAAAGCAGTTGCTGCACTTGCGTAGCTTTTGGCCAGCATCGCGTTGCTACCTGCTCTGACTCAACTACACTCAGTTAAGTAATTAAAGTAATTGATGACACTGATAAACGGAGGAACTATGGAGACTCACCCACACACGATCGAAGCATTATTCGAGCAATTAGGACTGGATGCAGGGTCTATCGACCAATTTATTGCGGATCAAGCGCCAATCCCTAGTCATATGAAACTTTGGGATGCGCCTTGCTGGTCGGCGTCACAAGCAAAAGTGTTGCAACAAATGAAAGACGAAGACGCGGACTGGTCTGATGTTGTTGATCAGCTTGACGTTATGATGCGTCAGTAATCATAAACAGTAAGCGGCACATATTATGTGCCGCTTTTATATGCTGAGGTGAATGTCACAGAGGAACTCTAAAACGAGTACGCTAAGCTAAAGCGTGCACCATACGTTGTATCTTTATCTACCATTGGGCTGTCTGTTACTTCTGCTGGGAGCCATTCCATACCAACGTTAGTGATTACATTAAAGTGGTCATTGATATTTATAATAGCGGTTGCACTGATATAGGGTGTTAAGCTCGAATCCGCCTGATAGGTATTGAGACCACTTCTGTTCGACTCTTTTGCACTGACTCCAAAGTAATAATCGTTAAAGTCACTACTGTGCCAGCGCAGTCCAATTTTTGGAAGGATGCGAACCGACTTCAGTGGGATCATGAGTCCATAAGAAGCGTCTGCGCTTGGACCACCATATACGCTTAAAATATCGTGAGTCAGTTTGATTGATACAATGCCTTTACGTGATAAATGCGAGTATTCAGTACCAACAACGGCGCTGCTGTAGCGATCATCTAACTGTCTAATTGCAGGGTCAGAGGAGTGCGATGCATTAAAACTCATTGGAGAATAGCCCACGAAAACATTAAATTTTTGTTGGCGTGTGTTCACAATGTGAACCCCTAGATTCGCCCCTCTAAAGTAAACAGTATCACTATCGTATTGAACTAAGGGTATTACTTGATTATCTGATTCCATTTCCTTGTAGGGAGAGTTCCCAAATCCTACCGTAGTACTGGCTGAAAAACCTTCGGCATTGACATAAGATGCGATCGCTAGAGTGGCTAAAACAATCGCGGATTTAGTGACTACCATAATATTTCCTTCTAAAGAATCAAGAACATTGGCAAGGCTCTGAAATAATAATACGCACTTAAGGTAAAACTTGTATCAAAAACAACGTAAGTTTGTTTGTTTCAAAATGATTTGAGCTGATTTGTTGTACAGAAGGATCTTGTATAGCATGGATTGAGGAGAGGAAGGATTACAAAAAAGACATTAAGCACTGCTAAAAAGCAGTGCTTAATAAGATCAATATTACTTTAACTGTACCATGAAAGTACCCTCAGGCATGACTGGTAAGTACTTTTTGTAAAAGTCTAAGTACGCAGCTTCCGGATCCAGATCTTTGAACTCTTCTGGGTACATGGCTTTGGCGTAAAATTGAATCATGGCGCCGTCAGTAATAGAGCGAACAGCACCATGGTAGGCGCCATACATTCGGTTATTCTTTACTGCAGTCAGAGTAGACCAGCCTGTACGATTCTTAAACCCTTCAAGGCGCTGCTTAGCAAGTGCTTCATCAACCCCTTGCCCCATTACCATACCAGTATCACTACTACTGGACTCGTAACCTGTCATGACGATTACATCGGGGTCGGATGCTAAAATTTGTTCTGGGTTTAGTTTTCCCCACCACTCAATGTAGGGGGCCGAAATATTATCGCCTCCCGCCATAGTTGAAATGGCGCCCCACATATTTTTTCCAAAGGTATAGCCAATTTCGTCAACGCCCGCAGCGCCATATTCACTATAAACAGTTGGCTTAGGTAGGTTAGCCTCCTTTAGCCTCTTTTCAATCGAGTTCAAATTGTTCTCATATTCACGAGCGATTTTGGCAGCACGCTCTTTTTGGCCAGTAATTTCACCAATAAGCTTAGTACTTTTAATGTGACGCTCAAGCGTCTGTGCGTTGTAATCTACAACAACAATGGCGATACCGGCGTCTTCAAGGCGCTTGATATCGTTCCCCAGACCTTTAAACTGCCAGTCAGCCAGCATGAGGACGTCAGGGTTTAAACTGATGGTTTTTTCGACCGAAAAGGTTTGAGTGTCGACACGACCAATTCCCGGTATGTCATCCAGTGATGGGCGGTGTTCTAAATACATTTGCCAATTTCGAGTCCTAGCTTGCCAAATATATTTTGACATGCCGACAACGTGATCAAATGCGTCTTCGGTGCCAATTGCCATATAGTCTTCTGGGTAGAATCCAACAATGACTCGCTGAGCCGGAGCATCAAATGTGACCTCTCGTCCTAAGACATCTGTAATGGTTATCGGGGTAGCGTAAACGCTTGATGCGGCTAGGACGAAAACCAACGCCATCCATTTTTTAAGTTGAGTGTATAGCATAGTGTTACCTTGCATATTTAGGGCAATGAAGATGATATTTGTATAAAAAACTCAATTAAAGCTTGTCTCGATTCTACAGTGATTTAAAATGCGTATGCAAACTATTCTCATTAAAATTTAGCGATTTAAGAATGGCGACTAATGTATGACCAACTTATCTCGATTGATAATTCGCGAATGAAAAAAAGCTAAGGTTGGATTTTGGATACGAATTTAGTGGCTGAAGCCGTGGATGCTCAGCGTCGATACGAAAAGAAACGTTGGTTGGTATTAGCCGTGCTCCTGTTTGCGCTGGTTCTCTCGTTTATTGTTGATATTGCGACAGGGCCATCGCTGTTGGGGCTTTCAGATGTCGCTAAAGCACTGCTTAGCTTGTTTGGCTTGCCTATAGAGGTGTCCTCTACGACTGAAGTAATTGTGACCAACCTGCGGTTACCTATTGCTTTAATGGCGCTGGTCGTTGGCGGCTCGCTCGGGGTGGGTGGGGCTGAAATGCAAACTCTGTTGAACAATCCTATGGCTAGCCCATATACGTTAGGCATGGCGGCGGCGTCAGGTTTTGGCGCTGCACTGATGCTGTATCTCGGATCATTAGGCCTAACCCAAGAGTTGGTGGTGCCTATCGGGGCGTTTGTATGCTGTATGCTTTCGGCTAGTATGTTGTTTGGATTAGCGATGATGCGTCATATATCCTCTGGCCAGTTAATCTTAGCCGGGATAGCCCTACTCTTTTTGTTTCAGTCTTTGCTTTCTTTGGTCCAATTTGTCTCTTCTCCTGAGTTGAGTCAGCAGATCTTGTTCTGGCTATTCGGAAGCTTGACTAAAGCAACTTGGGGCAATGTGGCCATTACCACCGCTGTTGTCTTTGGGTGTATTGGTGTATTGATGCAAGATGCATGGAAGCTAACGGCATTGCGTTTGGGCGAGGAGCGGGCGAAAAGTCTAGGTGTAAATGTTGTAATGCTGCGCTTAAAAACACTCGTACTCGTGGCGCTTATGACGGCTACAGTAACAAGTTTTGTAGGGATTATTGGTTTTATCGGTATTGTCGCACCCAATATTGCTCGTATGCTGGTGGGGGAAGATCAGCGATACTTTATTCCGTTATCATTCTTAGTCGGTGCATTTTTACTGTCCAGTGCGTCTGTATTATCCAAAATTATTGTCCCTGGCGCACTGTTTCCAATCGGAATCGTTACGGCGATTATTGGTGTTCCATTTTTCTTTTGGTTGATTATCGGTAAAAGGCGCTAGTTATGTTGGAAGTTCGTAATTTGCATTTGGCGTTTGATGATCTGGTACTAGCAAAGGATATGAGCTTTGCGCTGGAGGCAGGTAAAGTTCACGTTATAATCGGTCCCAATGGCACAGGTAAAAGTTCTTTGCTTAAAACCCTGTTTGGCGATATTGCGCCTCAGAGTGGAAACGTGTCATTTGATGGTACTAGTTTACATAAAAAACAACTTCCAGCTTGGCGACAACAATTTGGCTATATGCCACAAGACATCAAGCTTGACGTCGGTTTAAGTGTTTTAGAAGTCGTGTTACTCGGGCAACTTAACGCGCTGTCCTTAAAGCTCGGTGATAGCCTGATTGAAGAGGCTTTAAGTGCCCTTAATCAAATTGGTTTATTGCATCTGGCAAATAGAGATGTCCGAACACTAAGTGGTGGACAGTGTCAGATGATCTTGTTTGCTCAGGCTCTGATGCGGAATCCTAAGATTTTGATGTTAGACGAACCTGTCAGCGCGTTAGATTTACACTTTCAGCAAGTGCTTTTGGAACATCTAGACCAGCAAACCAAACAGAAGGGCTGGACATCATTGATGATTCTCCACGACCTCAACCTTGCTGCACAGTATGCAGATAATTTATTGGTGTTGAAAGGCGGCGAACTTTACGCTCAAGGTGCCCCAGAAGATGTTCTAACGCCCGAATTAGTGTACGAAGTGTACGGCGTTCATGCAGATGTCGTATTAGACAGCATGGGCGTGCCGTTTGTTCGGACTCAGCGTCGCGGGCTAGCGGCATTTGAAAACATGAAAAAGTCTTTTATCCAACCTGAATTTAATCAAGAGAAATTCCACCATGCGAAGTAGTCAGTTATTGACAGGTATTATTATATTGTTGCTTGCCTCTGCGGCACAGGCAAAGGATTGGCAAGTAAAGATGCTGAGTTTTGGTGAGCAAGGTCCAATGGTATTTGAGCCCGCGTTTCTTAAAGCTAATGTGGGGGATACGGTGACATTTATACCGACGGATCCTGGACATCACGTGCAATCGTATTTAGTACCCGATGGACAAGAGGCTTGGGCATCGAAGTTGAATGAGACCTATAGTATCACTCTTGTGGAAGAGGGGGTTCAGTTGTATTACTGTCCACCTCATTTGGTTATGGGGATGGTTGGTATTATTCAAGTAGGTGACGCAGTCAATCAGGCCGCTCTAGACTCCGCCTATGAAAATCTGCGTACTCGCATAGCACTTAATCCCGAGCGCGTTGACCAAATTGTCAACCAAGTGAAGTAAAAGATTCGATCCTTAACCCAGCTCCAAACTGATTCCTAGTATGAATGATCATCACTTTCTAAATGACTGGCGAATGCTATCTGCTGCCAGTCGAGTCCTCGTTATTAACGGCTTCACTTTTAATCTTGGCTTCTACATGTTGCTGCCTTATTTGGCAGATCACCTTCAGCGCTCCTTAGGTTTGAGTCCGTGGCATGTCGGCCTAGTCATTGGCTTACGTGTGCTTAGTCAGCAAGGTTTATTTTTAGTGGGAGGTACGCTTGGTGACTATCTCGGTTATAAACGCTTAATACTTCTGGGCTGCATTGTCCGTGTTGCAGGGTTTGCGTTACTTGGCTTTGCTCAAAGTTTGCCTCTGTTGTTGCTTGGTGCATTTTTGACAGGGTTTGCGGGCGCGTTATTTACACCTTCAAGCAATGCTTATCTGGCTCATGAAGCGCCCGATCAGGTTCGTAGAGATCGAATATTTGCGATGCAAAACTGGACTACGGAAGCAGGAATGTTTCTTGGGCCATTAATTGGTATGTCATTGATTTCATTTAGCTTTATGTGGGTTGGTTTAAGTGCGGCTCTATTGTTCACAGCACTATTCGTGATTCAGTGGTGTTATCTACCAGAGCTTGCAGGGCAAGTAAGACGTAACCGTAAAGAGCACCCTTTTTTATCTCAGTGGCGCTCTATGTTGGGTAATAAGCCATTCATGGGGTTTATTGCGTTTGCATGTGCGTTTCAGCTCTTTTTCCATCAACTTTATCTGGCCTTGCCAAATGAAGTCGAGGTACGAGGGCTCGGTACAGAGATTATTACGTGGGTGTTTATGACAACCTCCATTTTAGGTATTACCTTGCAGATGCCTATCAGTCGTTGGGTCGCTAATTATTTAGGAAATGCATGTGCCATGGGGGGCGGGTTAGCACTGATGGGTGCTTCGTTCCTGTGGTTTTTAGTGTCTGTGCCGGATTTTCCATGGCTTAACTTTATTGGCTACGCTGTGATGTTTAGTGTTGGCTCAATGTTAGTGTTGCCACTGCTATGGTCATATATACCGCGTTTTTGCGAAAAATCAGAACTTGGTAGTTATTACGGACTTTATTCATGCATCGGAGGTGTCGCAGCCTTTTTAGGGAACGTTGGTATAGGTTGGCTTTTATCGCTCGCAGAATTGGAGCGAGAATGGATATGGTGCACGTTGGCAGTGGTCGGTATAAGTGCTGGAATGGGGCTATATCGACGAGTTAACGCTATTCCAAAAACTAAGTAGGAGATGGCTCCTGACGTATACGAGTCAATGCCTCAGCAGCTTGGCTATCCATAACTTTATTACGTCCGCTATGCTTCGCTGCATATAAATTATGGTCTGCAATGGTCATGGCTTGAACTAGGTTCGATGCCTCCTCACAATGACTCATGCCGATGCTGATTGTGATTTTCATCATTTGTCTTAATTGCATGCGTTCGACAGTTTCCCGCAGGTGCTGTGCTAGCTGAAAGACGTCTTTTTGTGAGTCCATTCGAGACAGAATGATAAACTCTTCACCCCCCCATCGACCAAAAAACTGATTAGATTGTAATTGCTTAGTGAGGGTGTCTGCAAAGTCGCGAAGTACTTGGTCACCTTCCATATGGCCATGTAAATCATTGATTTGTTTAAAATGATCAATATCGATGATCAGGATAGAATATCGTTCACCCTTGCGATGCCAGCGTTGGTCTGCAGCATCCATTTCTCGTTCTAAACTTCTTCGATTGCGAATTCTGGTCAATGGATCAAAAAGAGCATGCTCTTCCATTGCTTGCGCTTTTTGTTGAATGATTTCTCCATTTACGCGCATTTTTAATACGGTCCAAAGCAGTGCCATATAGATAATATTGGCGACCGCGATATTTGCCACAACCCCTAGAGCCTCGTTTAAAGTGTTATGTTGTATTAGTGCGGCGAAATGGGCTCCAAGGGTCGTGATAAAGACAACAATTGTGGCCGCTCCAGCCTTGCGAACATCAAGAAATAAATAGGCAACCACATAATTTAACCCGAGCCATTGTGTAGAATTCGAGAAGATTCCGTTTTCTGCTAAATGATGCCAAGCACTAGTACTAATTAGATAGCCCGCGACCGTCGCATAGGTAACGAAATGGAGTACTGTAAGTTGCCGTTTGAGAATAAAGCTTAGTGCAAGCGTTACCAGAAATGATGAGACGCAGATGGGGTATGCAGCGGCATCAAACGAAGAGATAATCCCGCTACTAACGTCTATGGACCAAATAGCCGAAAAGCTAACCGCAGCCAAAACGAGTAACCATCGGAAAACTGTCGGTGGCATAACAGGGGTTAAGTTGAGTGGCTCGTGATGAAAATGATCAGCCATGTTTTCCTTCGTGATGTTTGGCTAAGGAATGGCATTATAGCGCTATAGCGATGTAAAAAAGAGTGTTAGTAACATTTGCAGCTTGATTAATATGATTCAGCGCTGTGATCTTCGTCTTATGTAACTGAGTAGTTTTGCTGCAGCGAGCAAAATCTAGTCTGGCTCTTGATGTTGGATAATACTAGAAGGCCGCCTTAGGCGGCCTTCTAGTTATGACGCGCTTGCCTGTAAAGACGGTTGTTGCTCCATATAGAAAAACTTTTTCATTGAAAGAAATAAAGAACGTTTCCTTAATATCGCGAGGCGCTCCTGTTCATTGAGATTTTTAAGAAGACTGTCCAAGTCGCTATTATTCTCAATTTGCCACGCAGCACAGATTTCATTCCTATTAAAGTCTGACTCTTCTTGTTCGGTAAGCTGCGCTAAGTGCCAATCGTACAATTCTGAGTCGTACAAATAGGATTTTAGCATCTGCTCTTCATTGGCTTCATTAAACGGCTGTGCTTGCTGTATCAGTGAGTGAAGTTTTTGTTCAAACTCTTTTACAATAAGGGGAGAGTTACGTTCGTCAGGCCCTTTTAAAACCCCCATTTTGGCTACGTAATTGCCCCTGCCAAGACCGCCGCTAAGCCATGACAATGGAATGGAGAACAGTAACCCGAAGGTAATCGGCAATGACCAAAAAAATAGCTGTGGACTAAGATAAAAAGCACCTGCTGCTAAGAGCAGGCCGAAAAGGGTGTGGTGCCCATGTGCCCGAGCAGTTTCCTTCCAAGTCGATGCGCCATCATCACGAGACTGTGGCTTCCAACCGCTGTCACGGCCTTTTAGAATATCCACAACGACGAGAAATTGCGCGAACATCAAGACTGGTGCATATAACGCTGAAATAATGATTTCGACTAAAGTATCGAGCGTCAACATAATGGGGCCACCGAATTTTAAGCATTGTCTGATATTCAGCAATGCACTGAGCCAGCCATATATTTTAGGTGCTAACACCAAGGCCATGGATAGCATAAACAGTGCGCGAGCTCGCTCGAAATCGAATACTGGCCAATTCGGGAACAGTGACGGGTTGCTGAAGTATTCAGGTCTGACAAAATGGGCTTGTACCGCTAATGCAAAGCCTACAATGATCAGTGCAAACCAAAAAACAGCACTAAGATAGGCAAAGATTCCAGTCAATATATGTATCCGACTGGCAAAATGCAGACCTTTCGCAGTTAGAAACGCCTTGTGTTGCAAATTGCCTTGGCACCAGCGGCGATCTCTCACCATGACGTCTATGAGAGATGGTGGCGCTTCTTCATAGGAGCCTTGTAAATCAGTATCAAATCGAACGCCCCAGCCAGCACGGCGTAATAAGGCCGCTTCGATAAAATCATGACTCATGACATGTCCGCCAAATGGTGCTTTTCCGGGGAGCAGTGGTAAACCACAGGACTCTGCGAACGCTCGAATACGAATGATTGCGTTATGTCCCCAAAAATTTGAAGCATTGCCATGCCACGCGGTTAGGCCTGCGGCATAGATGGGGCCAAAACACTGATTGGCAAATTGCTGGAGGCGACTGTATAAAGTATCGCCACGGATGAGTTTTGGTAAGGTTTGTATTAAACCGAGCGTCGGTTCCGCTGCCATTCTTCTAGTCAAAGACAATAAGCATTGAGAGCTCATTAAGCTGTCTGCATCGAGTATGATCATACAATCATATTGTGCGCCGAAGCGTGTCACCCAATCGGCTATGTTGCCAGCTTTACGCTCTGCGTTGTTAAAACGGCGTCGATAATAGACAGGGCATTTGGCTTTTTTGTCGTTTAGAACAGGATGGAAAATTTGTTTTTCTTTGATGCAGGCATGAGCACGATTAGTATCACTTAGAATAAAAAATGCGAATTTTCCAGGTGCATTTTTAACAAGGTCATCGCGCATAGCCTCGATACGGGCTCGAATGCATAGGGGGTCTTCGTTATAAACAGGTACTAGTATTGCAGTAATACCTTCAGGGTCTTGTTCTCGACGCTTCCAGAGCGAGGCGATTGCCTTATAGAGTAAGCCTAGAGTGGCTTGACTGAATGCGAATGAAATCCAGCAAAAGTTGATGCAGAAAAGCACTAAGAATAGCCACTGGATAGAGGTGATTTGATTAGTGTTTAGTACTTCATACATTTCTTTCGCACCATAGGTGGTTAGCCCACATGTTGCTGCAATCACAAATAGACGGGCAACGATAGTGCTAATAAAAAAGCTCTGTACTTGTCTTTTTGACCGTTGCGAGCGGTCATTGACCTGTTGCCGAGGCATACCTATCTTTGCTTCTTTGGGAAGTGCGTAGCGTCCTGTTAGCTTATTCATATCCATCATTCTTTTAACCATCGATATAACCATGTGGCAGCGAGCGGTTTACCATCTTGCTTAAGTTGCACTCGAAGCTCTGCAGAGTCCGCGTTTTCAGGGTCAAAGCTGATGTATGTACGAATACCGTCTTGATAAGGGTTTGGAGTCAAGTGTGCTTCCAGAATTTTGCCAGCGGATGTGTTGCTGTCTATATAAATCGAATCAAGAGCGTCGATATCGATATGGCTAAAATCAATAACAAACTCTTCATTTGTACTGCCAAGTTTTTTGCCATATGCGCTGCGGGCAACATGAGCTTTGCTAGCCAACGCTGGCGTATCATTTGGTAACGTTAATCGATAGGAAAATGTAAAGGGTTGATCTTTTACTAGGCCTCCCTTGGGCTGCCAGTAGGCGACGATATTATCATTGGCTTCCGAGTTAGAGGGGATTTCAACGAGCTCTACGTGTCCTTCTCCCCAATCATTTAAAGGTTTAACCCAGATAGAAGGTCGAGTCTGATACGTCGCTTCGAGATCTTGATAATCGTCAAACTGACGATGGCGCTGAATCAGTCCGAATCCCTTTGGTGATTGATCAATAAAAGCACTTATTTGCAGATCAGAAGGGTTATTAAGTGGGCGCCAAAGCATTTCACCAGACCCTGTATGGATTTGTAGGCCTTCCGAATCATGCACTGCTTTGCGATAGTCGGGAATATCTGACTGATTCAAAGTGCTGTTAAACATGTACATAGAAGTAAGTGGAGCGAGACCAATGTGTTCGATATTTTCACGTGGAAAGAGTGTGGCGCTAACGTCTACACGAGTTGGTGACCCAGGAAATATGCCGAAACGATAGGCTCCTATTACCCGCTCACTGTCGAGTAGGGCGTGAACCACAATCGCTGTTTGGGAAATTGAGGGGCGCTCGATCCAGAAATGTCGAAACATCGGAAATTCTTCGCCGTTTGGTTGAGCGACATCGATCGCTAGTCCTCGAGCCGATACGCCGTAGTTTTGTCCTTTCGAGACTGCGCGGAAATAGCTGGCACCCTGAAAGACAATAAACTCATCTTTGTAACTCTTATTATTGATAGGGTAGTGAAGTCGTAATCCAGCGTACTTGCCGACTTTTGTTAATAGTGCGTTGATTTCTTGATTTGGGGTGTTGAAGGATTTAGGCGTCACCTCGATAGGAAATGCTCGGCCATTTTCAACTGCATCAATTTCAATAAGATCCTTATATAAAAAGCCAGGTGCGAACAGTTGAATCGAAAACTGGGTCGGAGAATCACCCCAGACAGCTTGGTTTTGTTGGAAGTTAATTTGCCGATAGGTGTCATAATCTAATGCATTCAATGCAGAGGGGGCTTTGCTTGGAGGTTGCATTGGTGCTTTGGCTAACTGCTTCGCCATCTCAATGACAGTCTTTTGAGTAAATCGATATCCCTCGGTAGGAGAATCTGTATTGGCATTTTGGGTATCAGAGGGGTGGAGAGAATGCCCTGTATTAGTTTCTGCTTGGACGGCAGCACTCATCAACGATGAGGTCAGAAAAAGTACAAGAAACGTCGTAAAGTTAGTTTTAAACATAAGAATTTAATCTAATCCATTGATTATTAGTGTGCGTTAACGGCATGTGCCAATGTTAATGATTTATGTGCTTAATAATGTGGTTTTGATGTCGTGATAATGAAAAGAATGGGGATCATTGGTAAACCTTTGAAATGTTTACAAAAAGCTTAATCTTTCAGCGTCTAAATGGGTGGGTATTACGTCTAGAAAACAGTCTATTGGGTCGGCATTCGTAATGTGATGTAAGACGCTATTTAACGAATGGGGTGATTGGCATTTCATTGCTAGGGTTAAAAGGCCAACACTTATATAATGGGAAAAATCAAAGGGCCAAACAGGCAATATTGAAATTAAGGAGATGGGCATGGCGCTCTTGTTAGTCGGGTTGGTGTTGTTTCTTGGTGTGCATTCGGTTCGAGCATTTGCGCCAGAGTGGCGAGAGTCTATGATCGAGCAACTGGGTGCTTCAAACTGGAAGTTATTGTATAGCGCTGTCGCCATTGTTGGTTTCGTGACCACTATTATGGGGTACGGCTACGCGCGTTACAGTGCTGAATTACTCTGGATCCCGCCATTGTGGTCGCGTCATGTCGCGGCACTACTGATCCTCATTGCGTTTATATATTTAGCGGTAGCAAAAATGCCGTATTCGAAAATGAAGCAAATGGGTGGTCACCCGATGTTGATTGGGGTGAAGCTCTGGGCATTTGCTCATCTTATTAGTAATGGAACCTCGGCAGACGTGTTGTTATTTGGTAGCTTTTTAGCCTGGGCTGTGGCGGACTATGCCATCTCAAAACGCCGCGATAGAGAACAAGGAGTGACTTATGAGGCTCCAAATGCGAAGTATGATTTTATTGCTGTTGTGGTAGGCGTCATCGCTTATGGTGTCTTTGGGGTGTTTTTGCACCCTTTATTAATAGGCGTTGCACCATTTGCGATGTGACATAGGTTAAAATTTCGACGTATTTATACGCATCTTAATTTGCTTCACATCAGTGGGAGATTTCTTTGTCTTCAATATTGAAAGACTTATTATCGCTAAATAAGGTGGCTCGCCCTTGGCATCTGCCGCTAGTGACGGGATTTGTCATCGGCTTGCCTGCTATATTTGGTGCACTTACGAATACTTTTGGTGAGGCTCTACTGTCCAGTCTTGGGGCGATGGTTTTCCTCTATATGAGTGGTGATCGTACGGCGTCTCGTATGCTTACTATGAGTCTGTGTGCTTTTGGTTTTATGGCATGTTTAACGTTGGCAACACTCTCAACAGTATTGCCTTGGTTGCCACCATTTGCGCTAACGGCGATTGCTTTTCTTGTGATCTTGATAACACGGTATTATCGCTTGCCGCCGCCAGGTAGCTTCTTTTTTATATTAGCGTCTTGTGTTGCGCTTGCGATGCCGTTTGATCTAGGTGCCGTTTCAAATCGAGTGGGGTTAATCGCTTTGGGGGGAATGTGGGCGGTGCTCGCTGCATTTGTCTACAGTGTTGTTACTCAAGCACATAAAGCAGAGCCTCAAGAAATTACAGTAGATCCGCAAGTCAATGCATTGATCATTGAAGCAGCATTAACCAGTAGTGTTCTTGGTGCTTCCTATGGGTTCGCATTATGGATTGGTATGAATAATCCTTACTGGGTGCCGATTTCATGTGCGGCCATAATGCAAGGGGCGACGTTTCGAATGGTGTGGCATCGTAATGTTCACCGAGTGGTCGGAACGACTCTAGGGATGTTACTAGCAGCGTTGTTGTTTTCTTTTGATCCGTCTCCTCTTGTTTTAGCCTTATGTATTTGCGCATTTCAAGCGATCGTTGACTACCTTATCGTTAAAAATTATGGCTTAGCTGTCATTTTTATTACGCCACTAACCGTGATTATGGCGGAAATGACGTCTTTGGGGATGAGCGCTTCGTTGCTGCTTGAATATCGATTTATCGACATTGTACTGGGTAGCTTTTTTGGATTTATCGGCGGAGCGTTGTTTCATCGAACAGATGTTTGCCGTCGTATCGAGGCAAAAATGTCGCCAAGAAGCCGATTGTCTGATCTGCTTTAAGTGTCATTATACAGTTGGACAACTGGTCGTTTAAGTGAAGCCTAAAACTGACAACAGAGCCCGTTATTGATTGAAGCGTTGGTTTTGTTGTTCAGTTTGCTCAATGAGAAACTCCAAAAATACCTGATTAGCTTTTGACAAGTAACCTCCCTTACGCCAAGCAATGGTCAAGTCTAACCAGACATTATTATCGAATGGTCTGGTAACTAATTCATCGTTTTCTTCAATCACCATTCCGAGCAATGTGGATACACCGAATCCTTGTTTAATGATTGATTTGATGAGCGGGATAAGGTTTGTCTCAAACCCGATATTAGGGGTGATGTTGTGTGCTTGTGCTAGCCTGTCGATGATTCGACGATGAAAATATCCTTCTCTAAACATGACGAGTTCTTCTTTAAAGAATTCCGCCGGTGTAATCGCAGCTTTTTGGGCGAAGGGGTGATCCGCATTAACAGCCACTAGCATTTGTTCGCGGGTTAAAGCTCTTGTTTCTAATTGAGGATTGGGGGCTTCGGCAACGATAACACTTAGGTCTATTTCTCCCGCTTCCAGCATTTGTTGCAGTTTCCAAGTGCCGCCTTCGATGACGCGTAAGGTTAAATCGGGGTAGCGATGCTTAAACGCCATTAATATGGGCGGAAAATAATAAGACCCTAGCATGCTGGGGATACCTACTCGAACCTCTCCTCTCGCCATTCCGTCGAGTTCTCGCATTGCCAGTTCGGTATCATCAGCTGCCTGGACGACCTTCTTGGCATACTCTTTTAGGATACGCCCCTCATCGGTCAGCGATACTTTTCGTTCGTAGCGATGGAATAATGTAACGCCTAGTTCAGACTCCAGTTTTTTCATTGCCATACTGATTGCAGGTTGAGCGATGTGTAGCTGCTCAGCAGCGCGCGTGAAACTGAGCCGTTCAGCGACCGCTAAGAAGTAACGAAGAGGTTTTATTTCTATCAATGTTTATTATCCTTTTGATAATTTATATATATTATATTGATGATAAGCTTGCGCGTATAGTCAGGGTTTCCTTACATGGCTCTGGAGTTTAATAGTGATTGAAGCGGGAAGTATGGCATTTTGGCGTGGCACCATAGCGTTAGTAATTGGCTCTTTTATGGTGTTCGCAAATGTTTATGTCACTCAGCCCTTGCTGCCTATGATTGCTCAGCAATTTTCGATCTCTGAGCTAGAGGCGGCAAGCAGCTTTACCATTACTACGTTTACGCTTGGCGTATCATTGCTGTTTTATGGCCCATTGTCCGATGCATTAGGGCGCAAGCGTATTATGGTAGTGACGTTACTAGGTGTCACTGTAACCACCATGATGTTATCACTCGTTGAGCATTACAGCTGGCTGTTAATATTGCGAGGGCTACAAGGCTTCTTTCTTGCAGGCTTACCTGCCATTGCCGTTGCTTATATGGGAGATGAGTACACTCCACATGCTTTGGCGGTCGCGGTTGGACTATACATCAGTGGTAATACCCTCGGTGGTATTGGTGGACGGTTGATCGGTGGTTTTATCGGCGAGTGGCGCGATCCTTCGAGTGCCTTTGCTGTGATGGCGATGATTAGCCTGCTGTGTTTTGCTTTATTTGCGTATTTGTTACCGACATCTAAACAGTTTAAAGCGAAGCCGTTTCGAATTGGCTCCATTTTATCAAACGTGACATTGCATCTCAGTAATCCAGTATTGGTGCTGTGCTATTTGATTGGCGGTTTTAATTTCTTCATTTTCATTAATCAGTACAGCTATATTACTTTTTTATTAGAAGAGGCACCTTACAACCTATCGGCTAAATACGTGAGTTTACTTTTTCTAACCTACTTAAGTGGCACGGTTGGCTCTGCATTCTCTGGCAAACTAGCGGCTATCATGCCTCAGCCTCGTATTATGATGATCGGTACGGCGTTGTTGATGGCTGGTACTTGTATTACGCTACATAGTTCACTCGTTGGCATTATCTTAGGGTTGTTTGTTAACTGCTTTGGTTTTTTTCTATGTCACTCTACGGCTAGCAGCTATGTTTCAAAGAACGCTAAACAAGCAAAAGCCAGTGCTTCGTCGCTGTACCTTGTGTTCTATTATCTTGGTGCCAGCTTTGGTGGCTTCTACCTTGATCCTTTTTGGCAGTATGGCGGTTGGGTATGGGTTGTCATCGGTTCTCTTGCCATCCTCACTTTTGTTTTAGGGCTGACAGCATATCTTATGACGGTTAAGCGCGGATATATAGACGGTGTCAGTATGCGCCGAGGTTAATAGCGTCTTTTGAGCTCGTCTAATGTACTAACTCCTTTAAGAGAAGTGACTTTGTTTTTTGTCGCTTCTCGTTGACGTTTGCTTGATCCAACAGCATAAAAGGTGTGAACTTGACTTGGTTCATCAATGATCGATTCCCATGCTGGCAAATGTAGTGCTTCAGATTGGCAAATGTTCTTTAGGAAGGTGATGAGCATATTACGTTCATTAATGTGACGTGTATCGACGTCAAAAGCGCGTACGCTCCAGTAGCCGCAGCCTTGAGAGCATTTTCCTGCAATCAGTACACCTCGTTTTCTAGGTATTTCCGGATAGCTTAAATCAAATCCGATAAGGCGCTTTTCACTAAGTATCGGATCAATACACGAGCAGCGGTTTATATGTTTTAAGATAGCGGCATTGGTATTGCAAAAGCGTGTAGCCGTGTGTGTTTTTAACACCTGTTGCTTAAACACACTGCTATGTTCAATGCTTGAAATTACGCGTTTTCCGTCCCACGGAATTTCGTGTTGTCCTTGCTCTGTCGCGATCATAATCTTGATTTGATGATCGCCGTCTTCAAACATAACACCTTGTGCAAAGCTGAGAAGAGGGGCGGTCAAGGAGAACCGAACGTCGAGCGCCTCTTCATTGTCGATGGTGATGGTTCCGTCGAGTATTTCTGGCTGAAGTAATGTTTTGATCATACTGTCGTAGTGTTGTCCTGCGAGCCTGTGTTTTGCGCAATACTAACATGGCTGTTTGATATAGTGAGGGTACTCAAGCAGGTGTTAGTTTTTGAAACGGGATATTTAGTGTAGGCTAAGTGAAAAATTAATGTATTCTTTTGTAATCCAACATAAGCTATTTTTATAGGTTTAGTGATTGATATATTACAAGTTATTGCTATCTATCAAAAATTAAACTTCTGACGCGTGTATGAATCGGCAGCTAATGAACTCAAGTATATTTTCAAGACATCTTGTATCAGAGTGGTGCCCAAAGATTAAGATTTCGATAAGAGGCACCGCCTAGAAACTGAGCGGACAACATTAAAACGGTACGGCTAAGTAGTAGGAGTAATATGCGCTTTGCATTTAAGAAATCTCTTTATATAAAGCAGTCCTTTACGACGCTGCTCCTAGCTATTGTGTTAAGTATCGTATTGAGTTGCTTACAAGCGATTGAAACGCTGCGTAGTGAGCCCGCCCGCATTGATCAGGAATTTCAAGGAATTTTGTCGCTCGTCGAGCAACCCTTAGCCCATGCCTTATTTCGCTTAGATAGGGCGTTTGCACAGCAACAAGCAGAAAGTTTGCTATATCACCCAGCCATCCAAGCAGTTGAAATACTGGATGAAGAAGGTCAACGATTTGCCTACGCAGACGCATCACACCCTTATACCCAAATAAGTGACACAGTATTGAAGTGGCTTTTACCAAATGAGCTGATGGTTGAACGAGCGCTTTACTTCTCTGGCATTGAAATCAAATTGGGACGTATCCAAATAGACCTCGACCGAAGGTATCTGCTGGATGGTATTATTGCCTCAAACAGTCAGTTTTTCATTCATAACCTATTAAAAGATATCCTGCTCGCTTCCTTAATTTCGCTGTTGTTTTACGGCCTTGTGACCCGTCCAGTGAAGCAGCTGACGTATGCAATTTCCCAAGTTGATGGTAGTGAAGAAGTGCCCGTTCCAAAATCGTTTGATCGCATCCATAAACAGGATGAGTTAGGGCGTCTCAAGTCGACATTTAATCAGTTACTATCCCGTTTAAATATGGCGATGGCTGCACTAGAGCGCAGTCATCAGCATTCGAAAGCAATGATTGATCATGCAGCCGATGGCATCTTGGTAGTTAATCGAAATAACCGGATTATCCGTAGTAATGCGGCGGTAGAAAAAATGACATCACTCACGCAAGAGCAGCTGAGAGAAACGTCGCTTAGTGATCTGCATGGGGATAATCTTTGGTTATCACTCGATGAATTGTTATCTGAAATGCGTGTCGATGATGTTATGACGGTTGAGACAACGTTTTCTCCCATGATGTCGCCGATTCCTGTTGAAATACGAATCGCTAAATACTTTGCACAAGATGATTTTGAAAGCGTAATGCTAGTACGTGACTTATCTGAGCGTAAAGAGGCTCAGCAACGTATTAATCGTCTTGCCTACTATGATTCACTTACGCGATTACCCAATCGCACAATGATTGTTGAACGTCTGAAAAAACGCATGGAGAGTTTAGAGGCACAAGAAACAGGGGCACTTGTGATGCTGGATCTCGATCGTTTTAAAACGATAAACGATTCACTAGGGCATAATGTTGGAGATCAACTACTGGTGTCGGTCGTTGAGGCTCTGTTACATACGATACCGTCAGATGTCGTGTTTGCACGTATGGGGGGGGACGAATTTGCTTTTCTGTGGAGTTCCGTTAAAGGTGCACGTACCGACCGTAATGTCGATCTCGTGCGCTTCGTGCAGGATGTGCTAAACGAGTGCTCAAAAGCAAAGCATGTCGCCGGTCACGAGCTGCATGTTACGGCCAGTATTGGCGTGTCTTTTTTTGATGGTACAGAGGAATCGCCAGCAACTATTTTGCGTCAAGCCGATACGGCTCTGTATCGCGCAAAAGAAACGGGGAGAAATACCTTTGCATTCTTTCAACAGGATATGCAAGAAATCTCTGATAGACGATTGCTCCATGAGAAGTCTTTACATCGGGCGGTAAGTAAAAGTGAGTTCGAAGTTTATTATCAACCTCAAAATGACGCAGAGGGGGCCATCATCGGTGCGGAAGCTTTGCTGCGTTGGCACGATCCAGAGCACGGTTTCATTCCACCCGATGAGTTTATCCCGTTAGCCGAGGAGATTGGCTTAATTCACGATATTGGCAGTATTGTATTTAATCAAGCTGCGAGACAGGTTGCTAAATGGCTTGAAGAAGGTGTGTGGCAAGAAGGATGGCGGATATCAATTAACGTAAGTCCTTTGCAGTTTTTGCACCCCAATCTGCTGGCCGACATTGATGACGCACTGCGTGAGAGCGGGCTGCCAGCTTCAGCAATTGATATCGAGATCACTGAGAATGTTTTGATGGCGGATTCAGAATTGGCGCTGGAGAAAATGGCGCAAATTCGTAAGCTCGGTATTCATTTGTCGATCGACGATTTTGGCACGGGCTATTCTTCTTTGAAGTATCTTAAATCCTTACCAATTGATCGCTTAAAGATTGACCAATCGTTTGTACGTGACTTGATCAATGACCCAAGTGATCGCGCTATCGTCATGGCCATTATTGCGATGGCAGATGCGCTGGATGTGAATGTATTGGCGGAGGGCGTTGAAACCCAAGCACACCTCGATCAATTAAAATCTATGCGTTGTTTTACTTATCAAGGGTACTTTTTTGGCAGGCCAATGCCTGCTGCGCAATTCGTAGAACTTTGTAATAAGCATCAAGCACATACATAAGTAGGTTTGTATTAAGTGTTGATGGACGCGCTTTACTTTTAGAGTTGCTTCGGTATGTTAAAGAGATTGCTGAATTTACGCGAGGTAACATGAAAGCGCCTATTCCTTTTATCCATCGTCTAAATGAAGACGAAGAGCGCCACTGGCTCAGTTTATTATCACAAAAATTACCTGATGAAACGATTTTACCTCTCAATAAATTAAGTCAAGCCGAGCGTGAGTTTGCGGATATTGCCGTCGTCGCCAACCCCGATCCCCAAGATCTCGAGTGTCTACCTAACTTGGTTTGGATTCACAGTGTTTGGGCTGGAGTGGAGCGTATCGTAAGAGAACTTGATGCTCCCACCTTTAGCATTGTTCGTTTGGTCGACCCAGAATTGAGCAGTACTATGGCAGAAGCGGTGTTGGCTTGGACCTTATTTCTACACCGAGAAATGCCTTACTATGCGGAACAGCAACGTACAGCCGTCTGGCAACCCATTCCTTATGTTGCGGCGCGAGACAGGACTGTAGGCATATTGGGGCTTGGTGAGCTTGGTCGAGCCAGTGTAGCGAAATTGCAGGCCTCTGGTTTTAATGTTATCGGCTGGAGTCGGACGCCTAAAACGATCGCAGATGTTGAGACATATTCAGGGAGTGAAGGGCTAGAAGAGACGCTGAAAAAAAGTGATATACTTGTTTGTCTTCTGCCTTTGACGTCGGAAACGGAGCATCTTTTGGACTTTGAGCGTTTTGGCTTTTTAAGGCCAGGGGCAAGACTGATTAACTTTGCCCGCGGTAAGATTATCGATGATGAAGCTTTGTTGTACAGCTTAAATACAGGACAGCTTCAGCATGCGGTATTGGATGTTTTCGCGATTGAACCATTGCCTCGATCTCATCCTTATTGGACGCACCCAAATGTAACGGTTCTGCCTCATGTATCAGCGGCTACGACTGTCTCGTCCGCTAGCACCATCGTCGCGCAGAATATCCGCAACTATCGCTATCTCAATATCTTACCAAAAACTGTGGATATACAGATCGGGTACTAAAGTCCCTTCATCATATAAAAATAGGAAATATCGATGCCTCATTGTATTGTGGAGTACAGTCAAAATCTTGAACAAGAAGTACCGCCAATGGACTGGCTAGAGGCTGTTCAAGATGCGTGTATGAAGTCTGAACTGTTTCAGCCAAGTGATATTAAACTGCGAGCATTTCCGTGTAAGCATTTTATTACTGGAGGGCTACAGGACGCATTTGTCCATGTGACGATTCGAATACTGAGTGGGCGGACACAGGAACAAAAAAATCGACTTGCACAGAGTGTCCTAGATGCTTTGTGTTGCTTTTCAGTGAAACAGGTTAGCCTAACGGTAGAGATTCTTGAGATGGACAGCGCGAGCTACGCTCGTAAGATAATCCCGTCTTGAGGTAACGATACCGCCAAAAAGGAATGGTCAATGCGTTGGTTTCAAAGAAGTATGTATGTGCTTACATTTTTGTCAGCGCCTGTTTTTGCTATGGAGTCAGACGTCAACGAAGTATTGTCTCAACCTCAAACTGCTGAGCAATCTGATCGGCAAGAGTCGGATGGCATTTTTGAAGGTGTGAAGGTAAGCGAACCCAAAGCGCCTCAACCCATCGCCGAGAGGGCTCTTCTGGCCGATGGTATGGTTGAGCAGCGAGTACAAGGAGAGACGGCATCAGCCAGTGATCCATTTGTTTTAACGTCACATCGCCCTAATTATTTCTTGCCCCTTAGCTATACGCATAACCCTAATAAGCGTGAAACACGTCAGGGCATTGCTGATGATAGCTTGCAGTCAATTGAATTTCAGTTTCAAGTCAGTATCAAATTTCCCGTCGCTACTGGAGTCGTTGGGGATGGTTCAAGTTTATGGTTTGCGTATACGCAGCAGTCCTATTGGCAAGCCTATAATAGTGACGCCTCAGCGCCTTTTCGTGACACTAATTATGAACCCGAGGCGTTCATTGTAACGAATCCAGACCTTTCATTTTTTGGCAATAAACTTACGTATCTTCATTATGGTGTGAATCACCAATCTAATGGCCAGCAAAAGCCTTTATCACGTTCGTGGAATCGGGTGTATCTAGATTTTATATTTGAACGAGATAATACCGTCGTGTCTATTAAGCCTTGGTATCGAATTCCAGAACCCTCAGACGATAACGATAACCCCGATATTGACCGTTATATGGGGTATGGTGAACTTAATGTTATCCACGTCATCGATGATGTCTCTTATGAAGTTATGCTTCGAAATAATCTGCGTAGCGAAAACAAAGGTGCCATCCGTTTAGGTGTTAATTTTCCTTTATGGGGCAAGGTAAGAGGCTATGGCCAATATTTTGAAGGTTACGGTCAATCAATGCTCGACTACAACAATTATACTCGTACAGTTGGCGTAGGCTTTATGTTGACGGGCTGGCTCTAAGTCCCAATATGACATGTCGATCATCGATTGCTATAAAAGTGCAAGAATAGTGTCGTCAATTTGTCATAATTTTTACGTACGGTAATGGGTTATCTAACTAAGGAGATACCCATGAAAAAAGTTACTTTACCTATGCTTGGTGTTATTGCGGCGTCTGTTTTGCTGACCGCGTGCGGCGGATCAAATGTTAAAACTGATGATGCAATGCCTGCTAAAGCTTCAATGAATAACGATGATTTATACGAAGTGCATGATGAAGGTCGTATCTATGTGTTCGATGATCGCGATGTTTATGAAGACTTCCTAAGTGTCGGTGAAACGTCTTACCGCAAAGTGCGTATTGGTGACGGTCCTCGTGGCGAAACCGTGGTATTCGGTTTAACAAATGAAGATAAGAAGAAAATGTCTGGCATTGCCAGCGTAGAAATGTACGACGGAGAGCTTAATGGCGCCGAAGATTTCTACGGTGAAATGCGCATGGAAGGTCGTATTTACGTTTTTCAATCTTTAGAGGAAATGAACACTGCGCGTACTGTCGGTGAAGTACCTCTTCGCTTTACATCAATTGGCTCTGGCCCAAATGGTGAGACAGTTGTTTACGCACTAAACAGCGATAACAAGAAGAAAGAACCTACAGCGCTTGTTGAAAAATTCAAAGCGGCCAACGGTCTGTAAGTCGAGTCTCTATATATGACCATAACATCCTCGTTATGGTATGAAAAAACGCCTCTATAAGAGGCGTTTTTTTGTCATAAAAGCATCATCCAACTGCAACGTCAGTGACACCCGCCTGAGCTATTTTTTAAGCTACACCAAAGGATCGGGAGGTTGTGATGAACTTACTTACCAATATCCATAACTTAGATGTTCTAACATTCTACTGGCTGATGGCTCGTAAGCATCGCCAATTGTTGACGCGTCTAAGTCGGATAATTTCAATGTCTGCTGATGGTCCCTTATATGTATTGTTAGCCATTGTATTTTGGCTGATGGGACACCAAGACTGGGCGTGGTTGCTGGCGGTAGGGTTTGCAATCGAGCGCATTCTCTATCTAATTCTGAAAAAAGGGTTTAAGCGCAATCGCCCCGCCGATATTTTGGATGATTTTACCAGTTTTATCCGACCCTCAGATCAATTCTCATTCCCTTCGGGACACACTTCGGGAGCGTTTTTTATCGCCTATTGTGTCAGTGAATGGTTTCCAAGTTTTTCCATTTCGCTGTATAGCTGGTCAGTCATGGTTGGTATGTCGCGGATATTTTTGGGTGTTCATTTTCCTACTGACACAGTAATGGGGGCGCTTTTGGGCAGTATATGCGCAGCCCTCGCGTTTGGAGTACTGGTATGAAAATTCTATATGGTGTTCAAGGGACAGGAAATGGCCACATTACCCGCGCTCGAGCATTGAATGAAGAGTTTGCTCGTTTAGGTATGGACGTCGACTATTTGTTTTCAGGACGAAACAAAGATGATTACTTCGATATGGCGTGCTTTGGTGACTATCGTGTATTTGAAGGACTATCATTTGTCGCGATAGACGGACGTATTAGTTTGCTTTCTAGTTATCGTAAAGCAAATATAATGGGTCTAATTAGAGACATTAGAGCACTTGATTTGTCAGATTATGACCTAGTGATAACGGATTTTGAACCAATTAGTGCTTGGGCAGCGAAGCGGCAAAATATACCATGCATTGGCATTGGTCATCAGTATGCCTTGGGTTATGACATACCTAAATACCAAGGCGATGCGGTTGGATCTTGGATTCTATCGCGTTTTGCTCCCGTTCCTAGGTCTATTGGTGTTCATTGGCATCATTTTGATCAGCCGATTTTACCTCCTATTATTCAACGTCACAATGACGTCACGAAGCCACAAGATGACCATGTATTAGTCTATTTGCCGTTTGAAAACAGTGAAGAAGTGATGGAGTGGTTAGAGCGAGTACCTAACTATAAATTTCGCGTTCATTGTAAAGACATCGAACCAGGTTGCTATGGCAATATTAAGGTGTTTCCATTCAGCCGAGATCAATTTCAGCAGAATCTAAAAGAATGTGAATCGGTATTGTGTAATGCTGGATTTGAATTAAATTCAGAAGCTTTACAGATGGGGCGTAGGATCTTGGTTAAACCACTCCATGGTCAAGTCGAGCAACTTTCCAATATGATAGCACTTGAACAATTGGGGTTTGCCCAAGGCTCAAAAGAGCTCAGTGCAGAGGTTATCAATCAATGGTTAGAGTCTTCAAAAGTGGTTAAAGTGGATTATCCCGATGTGGCGAAGGCCATTGCTGAGTGGATAGCCGCAGGGGCAGAAGAACCAATTGAACAACTCAGCCAACGTCTATGGGACTGTGTACCGTTAGCAAATGGCATACAGTTTCAACGAGCTGAAGCGCAATATTCGATTGCCAGCTGAGATGGATATTAATAAGAAAGGGCTTCAATATTGAAGCCCTTTTTTTGTTTTGGGTTGAGGTCCCTAACTCAGGTGTTGATTGAAGAAATCTAGGGTGCGCTTCCACGCTAACTCAGCACTGGATTCGTCATAGCGCGCTGTTGAGTCATTGTGAAAGCCATGATTGACGCGAGGGTACGTATACGCGGTATACGGTACGTTTTGTTTTTTGAGAGCAGCCTCATAATCTGGCCACGTAGCATTCACACGCTGATCTAGCTCGGCAAAGTGGATCAATAAAGGCCCTTTCAAATCACTGATATCAGACGTCGGAGGTGTGCCATAAAACGGCACCGCCGCATCAACTACGTCCGGAATCGAAGCGGCTAGTTGATTGGATACATAGCCACCAAAGCAGAATCCAACAACGCCTACTTTGCCAGTTCCGAGTTCGTGATTATCAAGAAACGACGCGGCGTCAGAAAAGTCGCCCAAGATTTTATCTTTGTCTAGCTCTCTTTGCATTGCACGACCTTGATCATCATTACCAGGGTAGCCGCCCAAGGGGAACAGTGCGTCGGGAGCAAAAGCGATAAATCCCTCTACAGCGAGACGCCTTGCAACATCCTCAATGTACGGGTTAAGGCCACGATTTTCGTGTACAACTAAAACGGTGGGTGCGGGCGAAGAGGCACTAACTCCTTTCGGCAAAACCAAATAGCCTCTGGCTTTACCATGACCGTTTGGCGCATCGATTTCGACATATTGAGCGGTAATGTCTGGATCGTTGAAAGACACTTGCTCTGCAAGCGCGTAGTTAGGCATCAGTGCCGCCGAAACCGCAGATAGGGTTACGCCTGCGACGCCTAAAGTGGAAACACGTCGTAAGAAAGTTCTTCGGTCAATATCGCCATGTGCGTACTCATCATACCAATCGAATGCTTGTTGGGGGATGACTGAAACCGAACGGGATGGTTTATTCATTGCTGACGCTCCTTTTGAGGTGTAAGTTCACCATAATGGTGCTCACTGAAAATTAGTCTAAAACGTGAACCATTGCTCTATTAAGTACGTATCTAATTCCAAAGCAGATTGATTGAGTGATATGACTATGGCAATAGAAATGTCCGAAGAATGCCAAGAAGACTTGGCTCATCCTATTTTGATCACAGGTGGAGGGCGGCGCTTGGGGTTGGCGCTAATTCAGTTTTTTTTGGACTCTGGTAATCCTGTTATCACGACATATCGAACACACACAGTAGTGGTTGAAGAGCTAAAAGCGAAAGGTGTTCATTGTATCCGAGCGGATTTTACCTCTGTGGCGGACGTCAATCATCTAATTCAAGAAGTGCTTGGAGAATACCAAGGGTTAAGGGCAATCATTCACAATGCGTCTGATTGGCTCTCAGAGGGTGGGGAGATGGCACCTTATGATTTGATTCAGCGTATGTGGCAGGTGCACGTATCGACACCTTATCAAATGAACTTGGCCCTTGCGCCGCTTTTACAGGCCAGTGCAAAAGTTCTCGGTAAGCCGACTGATATTGTTCATATAACTGATTATGTCGCAGAAAAAGGGAGTGATAAGCATATTGCCTACGCATCTAGCAAAGCAGGGCTTGCAAACCTTAGTTTATCCTTTGCTAGCCAGCTTGCTCCGGTGGTCAAGGTTAATAGTATCGCGCCATCTCTGTTGATGTTCCATCAAGATGATGATGAGGAATATCGCCAAAAAGCGTTAAATAAATCGATATTATCGGTTGAACCAGGTGAACAAGAGGGTGTTGCGGCGGTACAATATGTTTTGAATAGTCGTTACATGACTGGGCGAACATTGGCCTTGGATGGAGGTCGTCACTTGGCTCGACGAGGATAATCGATTTGCCTTTGGCGTCATGAATGAATTTGTTAGTTAAGGTGTTGATATGACAACTGCAATGGCAGAAACCAGTAAAGTTAGTTCGCTCCCTCTCTCTGATGAAGCGTCCCGTGTGCGCGATGCGCTAATCAAGCATGGCTTGGAAACACCCATGATTGAGAATGGCCTGTCGGTGGAAGAAAAGTACCAGCGAATCAAAGCGGCTTTCGAAGATGTGGTGTACACGCTTGGTTTAGACATTACTGATGATAGTTTGTCTGAAACGCCTCACCGCATCGCAAAAATGTACGTTAAAGAAATTTTTTCTGGCCTCGACTATTCTTGCTTCCCAAAAATTAGCGTCATTGAAAATAAAATGAACGTTGATGAAATGGTTAAAGTAAGTGATATTTCTTTTACCAGTACCTGTGAGCACCACTTTGTGACAATTGACGGTTTTGCAAAAGTGGCGTATTTGCCGAAAAACAAAATCATTGGCTTGTCTAAAATTAATCGAATAGTTCGCTTCTTTGGTCAACGGCCACAGGTACAAGAGCGTTTGACGCAGCAAGTTCTGGTGACGTTACAAACCTTGCTTGAGACAGATAATGTCGCGGTTAGCATTAGCGCCACACATTATTGTGTCAAAGCTCGTGGTGTAATGGATGCCAGTTCATCGACTCAGACGACGGCGTTAGGTGGTTTATTCAAGCGCAGCGACAAAACTCGTAGTGAGTTTTTAGCCGGCTAGAGGCTAGAAAGTTGTAAACAGAGTACTTTAAAAAGGGGAGACCGATGTCTCCCCTTTTTAATATGGATTATGTTGCAGGAATCAGAGTTCGTTGTTTGACGAACCACTGGTTAATAAACAGAGCTGCGACAATGATGGTGCCTCCCACCAGTAATCGTGTCACGTCCGCTTCGCGATTCCAAAAGACTAGATTTACAACGATGCCAGCAGGGATCAATAGATTGTTTGCGACAGCTAGCGCGCCGACATTAACCAGAGTTGCTCCCTTATTCCATGCGAAATACCCAAGCCCAGATGCGACGGTTCCAAGGTACACTAAGATACCCCATTGCAGTGACGTTGTAGGTAACTTTTCAAAGTTGCCCAATGTTAAGAAGCAAGGAACAACGACGATAAAAGCACCGATAAAGAACCATCCAAACAACGTGAGTTGAGGGAGCTTTGTATCAGCCTTTGCCATGATATGTTTGTAGGCTACCTGACCGAGTCCAAAGCAAAGATTGGCACCTTGAACCATACAAAAGCCTTGAACAAAACCTTCGTCGACGCCCTGATAGCGGATTGCCACAGCGCCCGCCACCGCGACTAAAGCGCTAATAATGAAGCCAGGATGAAAGCGGCGCTCTAGCACATCATTAATGAGCGTAATGTATATTGGGGTCATAACAGTGAACAGCAGCACTTCAGGTACAGACAAGTACAAAAATGATTGATAGTAAAAGCCGTACATTGCTCCAAGTTGAATAGCGCCAACAGCCATTAGTTTGAGAGCTAAAGGTCGAGGTGTTTGACGAAATTTAATAAATGGAAGAAATACCAGCATTGCCAATGAAATACGCATTAAAACTGAAAACCAAGCGTCTACTTGACCTGCTAGATACACACCAATCAAGCTAAACGAAAATGCCCATAACACGGTAATGGCTACTAGAATCGACATATAAGATACTCCCTAAATTTGAGCTGGCATTATAGGGACTTTCTTCATTGGTATAGAGTAAACTTTGTTGATTTTTATGGTTTACTAATGTGGATGTTTTGCTCTTGGGTCTCTGTTTTTGTGGTTTAATTCAAAAAAATTGATTTTATGCTTGACCCGAATTAAAAGCTCCCTATAATGCACTCCCACTGCTTGCGGGAGTGGTGGAATTGGTAGACACGCTGGATTTAGGTTCCAGTGCTTCACGGCGTGAGAGTTCGAGTCTCTCCTTCCGCACCAAAATTTTAAAAAAGGCCAACTCAATTGAGTTGGCCTTTTTTTTGTTTTTTATAAGTCCTAGTTGATCAATAGCAGCTACGGCTCTTTTGGCTCCACTTCCAATGAACTTCGCTTGAGTAAGCTAGGGAAAAGGTACATCCAGATTCCTACTATTCCAATCGTACCAATACCGCCAATAACAATCGCTGGAACGGTGCCAAACAAAGCGGCCGTGACGCCCGACTCAAACTCGCCAAGCTGATTCGAACTACCAATAAAGATAGAATTGGCAGCACTTACTCGACCTCGCATATCATCCGGTGTCTCAAGCTGAACGAGTGTCGAACGAATAACAACACTGATCATATCGGTTGCCCCAAGCACAAATAATGCGATTAACGAGAGCCATAAGTGCTCCGATAAACCGAAAATAATCGTCGACACTCCAAAAAGAGCGACCGCGGCGTACATGATTTTTCCTACACTGTGCTGCAAAGGGGACCTTGCCAAATAGATTGACATTAACAGTGCACCCACTGCTGGTGCGCATCGCAGAAGTCCCAGTCCCCAAGGGCCAGTGTGTAGTATGTCTTTCGCTACGATTGGCAGTAACGCCGTCGCACCACCCAATAACACTGCAAACATATCCATCGAAACCGCACCAAAAATAATCTTGTTGTGCTTGATAAAGCGCAATCCCCCTAATAAATGAGTGAGGTTGATCGGCGCTTTTTCTTTTGCGATGTAGTCATACTTTAGCAATGCCATAATGGCACAGGACACAATAAAGCAGGCGGTACTGGTAAAATAAAGTGTAGAAGCTCCCAGTAGATAGATCAGTCCCCCTAAGGCTGGCCCGACAATCACTGAAATTTCTCGAGCTGATGCTATGGCACTAACCGCTTTAGAAAGATCCTTAGCGCTGACTAGGTTGGGTAGGATCGCCTGACTCGCTGGCATCTCAAAAGCTCTGGCAATGCCCAACATAACGGCACATGTATAAATCATGTTGACAGAAATCGTGTCTGTTAGGTTTCCAAACGCCAATACGCTTACTGTAAGAGCCATGGTAAGTCGAGTGCAAAAGCAAATGATACGACGATTGTAGCGATCTGCCACATGGCCGACGACGAGTGTTAATAATAGATGTGGTAAGAACTGAAACAATCCAACCAAGCCTAATGCTAAGGCGCTGTCTGTTAAGTCGTATACTTGCCAACCAATACCTACTGACAACATTTGAAAGCCAAACGAAGAGGCTATTTGCCCAATCCAAAAATGAACAAAGTTACGTTGTTTAAATAATGATGGGTCGAGCGTAGACATTCGAATTCCTTGAATGCGGTGAACAGACAGAGTAAATAGTTAACTTAATCAACTATACAAACTTGTGAACTAGGAGGCCATTGAAAAGGGCCAACTCAAAGGCCCTTTTTTCTGTTTGATTAATTGAGTGAGTGCTGGACTTGGCGAGGAGAAATACCGAAGTGTTGATGAAAACGGCGGCTAAAGTGACTCAAGCTCTGGTAGCCCAGTTCAATGCTGACAGATGTCGCTGAGTGGCGCTGTTTCAATAGAGTTAATGCTGTAGCCATGCGCCGCTGGTGCTGATATTCACTGGGCGTACACCCTAAGTGTCGCTTGAAAGTTTGATAAAATCGGCTGCGACTCATACAGGCAAGTTTACTCAGTTGGTCAATATCTAACGCTGATGATAGGTTGGATTCAATAAAGCTCAACACCGACGTTAATTCATTGTTGTCTGGTTGGGTATTGGCAAACTGGAGCAGCGCATCGCGACCATGGTGGCGCAATATACGCGTGACTAATTCGCTAACACCGAAATCGACCAATAGGTCTCTATCTGGATCGTTTTGCACAAAATCACTGACGAGACGATCAATCACCTGTTGTGTCGCTTGAGTATGAAGCGTATGTAATGGCTTGCTTGGATCCAATGTCGGCATTTTCATGCGACCGTTTGGATTCATCACGTCATTCATTCGGTCACAAATTTGGGCCACGCGTTCTTGAGCGATTTCAATGGTTAGACACGTAGTTGGGGCAATCAGACTGGCTTCTGGGAAATCTATAAAAACCTCTTCATCTGGCGCAAGGATAAACGACTCGTGAGGCATAAACGGGATATTATCTTGATAATGTGTATGCATCACTTTGGCACCCGATACCATCCCACAATACAGGAGCGACTCGGCTTTCAGGCCAACTTTCTGAGCAGATTCGTAAGTGTCATAAATACTTAGTTCAGAATTCGGGCCAGCAAAGCAGCTTCTATTTTCCACTAGCTGGGTGGGCTGACGCGCACTCAGGTTCGTTAAGGATTGGGTCATACACACCTCGTTTAAATTGTTATTGGGTGGTGATGCAACGTGACATTCGCCATATCATGACTCTAATTATAGAAGCAGGTCAAACTTTTGGATTGACAGACAACATATTTAGACTCACAGACAAGTAACTTTTTTTAGCACGTATTAGATTGAACATACACAAAGCATCTCGAACAACAAAAATAACGGAGTACTTAGTATGATCTACGCTAAACCTGGTTCAGAAAACAGTGTCGTTTCGTTTAAAGCACAATATGGGAACTTCATCGGTGGCGAATGGGTGGCGCCGGTAAAAGGCCAATATTTTGATAATGTTAGTCCTGTTGACGGTCAGGCATTTTGCCAAATTCCTCGCTCTACAGAAGAAGATGTAAATCTAGCGCTGGATGCTGCTCATGCAGCCAAGACAGCCTGGGGTAAGACCTCAGTGCAAGCGCGTTCTAAAGTCCTACTAGAAATTGCAGATCGAATTGAGCAAAACCTTGAAATGCTAGCCGTCGCCGAGACTTGGGATAACGGTAAAGCCGTACGCGAAACCTTGGCTGCAGATGTGCCATTAAGTGCTGACCATTTTCGATACTTTGCAGGATGTATGCGCGCACAAGAAGGCTCAATAGGTGAAATTGATGAAAATACGGTTGCCTATCACTTTCATGAACCACTTGGGGTTGTCGGTCAAATCATCCCTTGGAACTTTCCGCTGCTAATGGCGGCTTGGAAACTGGCACCTGCTCTTGCTGCAGGTAATTGCGTCGTCTTAAAGCCTGCTGAGCAGACTCCAGCCTCTATTTTAGTGCTTGCAGATCTGATCAAAGACATACTTCCTGCGGGTGTTCTGAACATTGTAAACGGCTATGGTGCAGAAGCAGGTCAAGCCCTGGCGACTAGCAAACGTATTGCTAAAATCGCCTTTACTGGTTCTACGCCCGTAGGCTCACATATCCTTAAATGCGCCGCTGAAAACATCATTCCATCAACCGTCGAATTGGGTGGTAAATCACCAAACATTTACTTCAGTGACATTATGAACGCAGAAGACGAGTTCATCAGCAAATGTGTTGAAGGCACTGTGTTGGCGTTCTTTAACCAAGGTGAAGTGTGTACGTGCCCCTCTCGTTTGTTGATTCAAGAAGATATGTACGACGACTTTATTAAGTTAGTCATTGACCGTATTGGGCAGATCAAACGAGGTAATCCGCTAGACACTGACACTATGGTTGGGGCACAGGCATCCGAAGAGCAGTTCAATAAGATCATGAGTTATTTAAAAATTGGCCGCGATGAAGGGGCTGAAGTGTTAATCGGTGGTGACTCAGAGGTAATCGATGGCTTTAACGATGGCTTCTACATTAAACCAACCTTGTTGAAAGGCTCAAACAACATGCGAGTTTTCCAAGAAGAGATTTTCGGGCCTGTTGTCGCAGTCACTACCTTTAAGGACGAAGCGGAAGCGCTGGCCATTGCCAACGATACTGAATTTGGTTTGGGGGCAGGTGTCTGGACTCGGGATACTAATCTCGCATACCGCATGGGACGAGGCATTGAGGCTGGACGCGTATGGATGAATTGCTATCACCAGTATCCTGCACACGCTGCGTTTGGGGGGTACAAAAAATCAGGAGTAGGGCGCGAAACCCATAAGATGATGCTGGATCACTACCAACAAACGAAAAATATGCTGGTCAGCTACGATATCAACCCGATGGGTTTTTTCTAACCCATAAACTATCTAAACACTGTTCACCTTCCAGCCCCTTCGGGGGCTTTTTTTTGTACTTTTAATGCCTGTAACAATTCTGTAACTTAACTGTCTTATAAATGACACCGAATTGAAACAAAGGCAGAGAAAAGCTCTGCGGGGCAAATCATTTGGTGATTGGGTTTTTATAAAAATCTGCTGAGTGTAGAATGTCGCACGTTTCAAAACTATGACTATATTTTGACGGATTAATGAAATTGCCAAGGGGCTGGTTTGGTACATGCATACCAATCAGACTGGCTTTGTTTAATTAATTGAGAAGACGCTTTTATGGATCTCGCAGATTACGGTACATCAGAGAAGACCACTCGTGGTGGTGAAATTGTTCGAATTCTAATCGCTCTAGCATTTGTTTTTGTCGCTGGTTATTACGCAAGTACACATGGTGAAGGTGTGTCTAACGTCTCTATCCTTGCTATTGCGGCGGCTTTTGGCGCTTACATGGCGCTGAATATTGGTGCGAACGATGTGGCAAACAATGTGGGGCCAGCTGTTGGCGCGAAAGCGCTATCCATGACAGGCGCAATTCTGTTGGCGGCGATATTTGAAGCAAGTGGTGCAATCATCGCAGGTGGCAGTGTCGTAGGCACGATTAAAAAAGGCATCATTAATCCAAGTGCGATTGGCGACGCTACTACTTTTATATGGGTGATGATGGCGGCACTGTTGGCTGGCGCACTGTGGCTTAATTTAGCAACGTATTTAGGCGCTCCGGTGTCGACTACGCACTCAATAGTGGGTGGAGTACTCGGGGCAGGTATCGCAGCTGGGGGCTGGGATATCGCAAACTGGGATAAAGTGGGGGCGATCGTAGCTAGCTGGGTCATTTCACCTGCATTGGGTGGTTTGATCGCTGCGTTATTCCTTATTTATATTAAACGGGCAATAACCTATAAAAGTGACATGATTGAAGCCGCTAAGAAAGTTGTTCCTCTCTTGGTTGCTGCGATGGTTTGGGCATTTTCCACATATTTGATCCTTAAAGGCTTGAAAAAGCTTTGGAAATTAGATTTTGTGACGGCTCTATTGATTGGCTTTGCGATCGCACTGACCATTTACTTCATCGTACGTCCGATCGTTGATAAGGCGGCTTCTGCGCTTAAAAATGAGAAAGAGTCTGTGAATAGCTTGTTCACGATTCCGTTAGTGGTATCCGCTGCTCTATTGAGCTTTGCGCATGGCGCTAATGATGTTGCGAATGCTATCGGGCCATTGGCTGCGATCAATGACGCGTTGCTGCACGGCGGGGTGTCGACTAAAGCGTCCATTCCGCTTTGGGTCATGGTTGTAGGGGGTATAGGTATCGCGATTGGATTGGCGTTATTTGGTCCTAAATTGATTCGTACAGTTGGCTCTGAGATTACTGAGCTTGATAAAACGCGAGCTTTTTGTGTTGCGATGGCGGCTGCCATCACGGTAATTATCGCTTCACAACTGGGTCTTCCAGTCAGCTCAACACACATTGCGGTGGGTGGTATCTTCGGTGTGGGATTCTTGCGTGAATATTTGAAACAATCCTATGAGAAGAAACTGAAGAAAATTATTAAGCACTCTGAACGTGCAGGTTTCAATGTAGATGAAACTCAAGCGTTCGTAGATCGTTTTAATCAAGCTGATGTTGAGGAAAAACGAGCGATTCTTCGTGAAGTCAAAGAGCTAAGTGCCGCCGCACCGATTAGTAGGGAAGAGCGTAAGAGCTTGAAAAAGGCCACCAAGCAAGAGCTTGTTAAGCGCTCTGCATTACTTAAAATTGCGGCTGCCTGGATTATTACTGTTCCAGCTTCAGCGATCCTTGCCGCATTAGTATTCTATGCACTGCTTGGATATTCTGTTGCCTAAAATTTGATGGTAAGAATAAAAGCCGATCATTGATATGATCGGCTTTTTTTTAAGTCTACTATAATGGTATTTTGAGCGTACTCAATAATCTATAGTGGTGAGCATGTGCCCCATACATTAGTGGTGTCATTAAGTATTATCTTGGCCGTCGTTTTGGTTGCCTTGATTGTATTGGTGGTGTTGGTGAGGTTTTTTAAAACTCGCAAAGCCAAGCAGATGCAAGAACTGGAATTGTTAGTGAGACGTTGCCAGCGAATTGAACAAATACTTAATACCGTTTCTGATCGCTATTTGCCGCTAACAACCAAGCTTGTTTTAGTTGAGTATTTGATTTCCAGTTTAACTCTGATTAAAAAGCACGCAGTGGAGACTGAGCTAGTAAAATGGATGCCGCAATATCTGCAATTGTTTGAAGAGCTAAAAGAAGGCCAACAAGCGACATTGAAGGATAAGGTTGTCAGCGCTCAGCAATTGGCGCAAGTTCAGCAGGCGTTGCAGGCACTGCCACTGTTAATCCGGGGTTTAGTTGGCTTAGGAGTTTTAGACAAGGCGACAGCTAAAGAGCAAGTTGTGCAGATTCGATTCAGTTATTTTTTAGCCCATCATGACCTTTTGGTTCGTGAAGCTCAGTTAGATTTAGATATTGACAAAAAAGCGAGAGCTTTGGAAAAGCTTCGCTTAGCTTTAGTGGAAATAGAGAAAGTCGGGACCGTTACTCAATCAGAAGTACTTATCAAGCGTCTTAATAGCATAATTCATCGGGTAGAATCAGAGCTATTTGGAAAAAAACCTAGAGTGAGTTGAGTTGTTTTGTTATAAGGAAGAATCAGTGATTCAATACCTAATTATTAAAAAACTCCGGAAACCAACTTCATGACCACTGTTTTTGTAACATTGCTGTTATTGGTCATTGGCGGTTTTATTGCCTTTGCAATCTATCTACAACTTAAAGAGCAGGCTCGAATTGAGCGATTGCGAAAAGTTGCGCTATTGAATAATCAGTTACGACAAGAGCGTCGCTTCCTAGATGAGCTCCCTGCACAGTATCAACCGAAGGATATGAGGCTATGGTTATTTAGCCGAATTCTTGCAACCTGTGATGAGCTACTCGCCATCCAGCCTGATGAGCCATTGGCTCGTCGCCGCCGTTTTTTACAAGAAGAGATGGTTCAATTTCAAAGTAGCAAAGAGAAAAGACGCGCTAAGCCAGTGATAGACGACGTTCAAATACTGGAACTGAAGCGATTGTTTGATTCGTTTGCAAACTATATTCACAACGCTAAGACAACTAAGAAAATAGACCAAGAATCAGCAGAACGCTATGAGTCGCTGTTGATGCTTTATAAGTATAAAGTGAATGCTGACTATCATGCTTACCTTGCTCGACAAAGCTTTTTGACCCATAAAATGGAAGAAGCTGTGAGTGAATATCAAGAAGCGATTAATCAGATGAGGCCAATTCAAGAGCAGCCTGAAGCAGCGGAAGTCATCAAAAAGTATGAAGAGACCATTCAAGAGATTGAAGATGACCTAGAGTTACAGCGCCGGGAAGCTGAAATGGCAGCAGAAAGCCAAGAAGATGACGAAGCGGAAGGCGAGCTAGACGACGAATGGCAAAAGTTCATGACTGACGGTGAATTCCAGAGAAAGAAACATTTCTAGTAACCGAATACTCCCCCCAATTTACACACAGAACACATTGTTTTTTTTCTGTATAGATGGCAACTTACGGTCTTTAATATATTGGATCTAGCTGCGATGAGCCTCGGGTTATTATCGGTCTTTGTACCCACATTCTTTTTCGTTTCCATTACACCTGGCATGTGTATGACCCTAGCTATGACATTAGGTATGACAATAGGGGTCAAACGCTCATTATGGATGATGCTAGGAGAGCTTGTTGGCGTTGGCTTAGTGGCGGTGTTAACCGCAGTGGGGGTTGCCACGTTACTGCTCAATTATCCATCAGCATTTATGCTGTTCAAATATCTAGGTGGAGCTTATCTGACTTATCTCGGTGTTCAGATGTGGCGCTCTCGTGGGAAAATGGCAATCAAAACAGACGACAGCAGTCTTCGAGCGACAGCGTATGAGCTTGCGTCACAAGGCTTTTTGACAGCCGTTGCAAACCCTAAAGGATGGGCTTTTTTTGTTGCCTTATTGCCACCGTTTTTGGAGGCTGATGCGCCTCTCGCAATACAGCTAGTCAGTTTAATTACTATTATCTTATTGCTCGAGTTTTCCTGTTTGTTGATCTATGCAACAGGAGGGCGCACTCTAAGATCATTGCTTATGAAGAGTGGTAATGTACGCATTATGAACCGTATCGCGGGGACGCTGATGGTAGGCGTTGGTATTTGGTTGGCGCTGGGTTAAGTAGCCTTTACTTTGCTAGGTTTTGTTGAAGTCGTTCTGCTACCTGTTTTGCCTCGCTTTTTCCGGTAAGCCACCTTTTTACTCTTCGGCGCGGGAAGGTTGGCGAAGCTTCCCATTTTTCCTGTTTTTGCCGTTTCAATTAAGCTATTTAAATTAAGGCACAGCTCATCCATAAAATGCTTATAGCTCTCATTTCCTAGGCTTATATCATTAAGCATAGCTTCCCATTTTGCCGTCATGTCTGGCACGCTAGTGCTATCGGGCAACGCTTCAATGAGAGCCCGTCCCGTCGCCGTCGCGTTAATTTGCTTTCCATTTCTGACTAAAAAGCCTCGCTTAAAAAGTAGTTCGATGATGCCTGCCCGTGTGGCCTCTGTGCCAAGGCCATCTGTATCTTTTAAAATTGCTTTAATTTCTTTATCCAGCACAAACCTGCTTATGCCTGTCATGGCAGCGAGAAGCGTGGCATCGGTAAAGGCATCGGGAGGTGTGGTAACTTTGTCTAGTACTTCGCCCTGTATACAGTGCAGAAGTTGTCCTTCCCGTAATAAAGGTAAGTTAGGTTCCTCTTTTTTGCTGCTGGGCATGAGTTGTTTCCAGCCTTCCTTTTTGATGGTGTTGCCCCGTGCTGTAAATAGACCGCCTTTGATTTCTATGGAAACCTTAGTGGCGAGATACTCGTAATGAGGGAAAAACTGAATAAGATACTGGCGCGCAATTAATTCGAAGATTTTCCGTTCATCACTGCTGAGTTTGCTATAACCTGAAGATTGAGACGTCGGGATGATGGCGTGGTGGGCACCAACTTGTTTGTCGTTCCATGCTTTTGATTTTTGGGCTGTGTCCGCGTTTTGTGCGGCCTGCTGAAAACTGAATGGCAATTTTTGCAAAGATTGTACGATGCCTGGTGCTTGGCTCAGTTGCTCAGTGGGTAAGTAGCGACAGTCAGAGCGAGGGTAAGTGATCATCTGATGTCGTTCATACAGTGCCTGACAGACATCCAAGACTTTTTGTGCACTCATAGAGAAGGCTTTGGCCGCGTCAATTTGTAAGGAGGATAGATTGTACGGCAGTGGCGGAGCCTGTTTTTTAGGCGTCGTTTGATAGTTTGTTACTGTCGCTGGTTTATCAGTGATACGACGAGCAACATTGTGTGCCAGGGCCTTGCTGAGTACGCGCCCATTTTCATCTTGATAGGGGGCGCATGCATCACTGGGTTGCCACATTGCGTTGAATGGGGAAATGCCTTCACCGACGAGCTGGGCGCTCACCTGATAATATTCCTTGGGCAAGAAGTTTTCGCGCTCTAAATCGCGCCGAACGACCAATCCCAAGATAGGTGTTTGTACCCTTCCTACCGATAACACGCCTTGATAGCCAGCCTGACGTCCTTTTACTGTATAAGCACGGGTTAGGTTGATGCCAAATAACCAGTCCGCTCTTGAGCGTGCTAGCGCAGAGCGAGACAAGGCAGCGAACTCTTTATTAGATCGTAAGGACTTGAGTGCCTTTTTAACAGCATTGGGTGTCAAATCACTGACTAGAAGTCGCTGAGTCGCCTCCAATTTGTATTTTGGTACTTTTGCGTAGTGCAACACCTCATCCACTAGAAGTTGTCCTTCGCGATCAGGATCCCCTGCGTGGACGATTTGGGTGGCTTCTTTAAGAAGTTTTCGCACCATGCTGAGCTGTTTCTTCGTGTTTGGTTTTGCTTTCCATTGCCAGTCAGTAGGGATGATCGGTAGATGATCCATACTCCACTGTTTGTAATGGGGGGCATAATCTTGCGGCTCTGCTAACTCCAATAAATGCCCAATACACCAAGTCACCCGATCACCGTTCGGAAGTTGTATATAGCCATCATGCTTCTTCTGAGGAGAAGGAAGTCCTGCTGCGATCGCTCGTGCGAGGCTGGGTTTTTCAGCGATGTATAAGATCATGGTTACACGTTGTGTTAAATTAAAATATGGTTGTTTATACAGTACTTTGTCTATAAATGTCTAACTCACTTCCCCTGATTTGATGATGCGATACCTTCAATATGGCATGTTTGACTAGTTTAGTGATCATGCATCACTTAGAAAATTGAATAAACCATTTGTTAAGAACACGGTTATGCATGAAAGCTGTGCCAGTGTGTTTTTGGGTAGCGTTGCCTTCGTAGGGGGCGATGTCACGTCTGAGTTGTAATATTGATCCAATATTGAGAAAGGGAGCTGCGGATTTGATGCTTAGGGGCTGCTGAAAGCACTAGAAACGCATTAAGTTCTCATTTCTAGTGCTTTGTTATCTCAGGAAAGTACTTATTTCAAAATCGGTACTACGAGTACTGGGATGTGGCTGCGGTGCACCACTTTGTTTGCTGTTGAGCCGATAACCATTTGTCCTATCTTGCTATGAGTCCGGCTATTCATGACAATCAGATCGGCATTTGTTTTTTCTGCTGTTTTTTCAATTACGTCAGCAGCGATGCCGTTGACCACTTCAATAGTAGGCGCAGATTTAAGTTTGGCCATGTCATCGGGGTGCGCGTCGCTAAATTGCTGTAGTAAGTCTTCCATGCGCTTATGAGTTGTTTCGATTGCATCTTTGCGCATCAGTTTTAGAACGTCATCAGAAACATAGTTGTGGATCATATTGGCGGCCTGTGAACTGACAGGTTCCATAGCGTGCATGAGCACGACGCTCGCTTGGTTTGAAATCGCCAAACTGATGACCATTTCCATCGCTTGGTTAGTTTTTGGTTCTAAGTCGCAAGCGTATAAAATAGTGTTAATTTTTGGAAGCATATCAATTCTCCTTTGGGCTAATGGCTTTAGTTTACGCCTTGTTACTAGGTTGGCTGTGATCTGTATCAATTAATGGTTTTGAAGGATCGTATTCATTAGGTCAGCGGTATCGTGTTGGCTGACGATAAAGCCAATGGCGGTAATGCTTAGAATAGCGCTGACAAAAGCAACATCAGTCCACAGAGAATTTTGCAGGTATCGTGTGATGTGGCGAGTGAAAACTTTAAACATAAATGGATGGACAGTTTATGCAACAGCTTATCGGCATGACGAGCTCAATATGATATTCTTCGCGCCTAAATTTTAATGACACAAAGAGATTAAACTATGTCTGAATTGTCCTTCGAGACGAACCAAGCAAAAATTGCATACGGTATTGGCCGTCAAATTGGTGACCAATTACGTGGAAGTGATCTAGGTGAGCTGTCTTTAGATCACCTGTTTGCGGCGATCCAAGATGCTTTGAATGGCCAGCCTATGGCGGTTCCTGCCGCTGAACTTGAAGCAGCGTTTGCTGAATTGCAAGAGAAAATGGAAGCGAAATCAAAAGCTGCTGCCGCTGAAACCGTTGCCGCAGGGGAAGCGTTCCTTGCAGAAAACAAAGCTCGCGAAGGCGTTCAAGTAACAGAATCTGGCTTACAGTATGAAGTATTAGAAGAAGGTACAGGTAACACACCTGTTGCGTCTTCAACGGTACGCGTTCATTACGAAGGGCGTTTAACGGATGGCCAAGTATTCGATAGCTCTATTCAACGTGGTGAGCCAATTGAGTTCCCTCTATCTGGTGTTATTGCGGGCTGGACTGAAGGTGTTCAGTTGATGAAAGAGGGTGCGAAGTATCGTTTCGCCATTCCTTCTGAACTGGCATACGGTGCTCAAGGCGCAGGCGCAGCGATCCCACCTCATGCAACATTAGTCTTTGATGTCGAGTTGATTGCAATTCTTTAATTCACTTTAAAGCTGCAATCTGACATAAAAAAGGAGCCGAATACATAGGCTCCTTTTTTCGTTTTAATAGCTATTGCTATATCTTGCGAACCATTTTGATGTGTGGTTTTCCGGCTTCCATAAATACTAACCCATCTGTTTCAAAGTCATGCGCTTGATAAAACAATTGAACATCGACCATGGCATGCAGGAATACTTCTTTGAGCCCCATCTCACGAGCCACTTGCAAGGCTTTACGAAGTAACAGTTTGCCATAGCCCTGGTGACGGTAATTTGGAAGGACTGCAAGACGACCAATCTGACCAGATTCAGTTAAGCGACATACGCCTAGAGGCGCCGCTGTGGTACCAAAGGCAACGAAATGTGTTGCCGAGGCATCTTCATCATCCCATTCATCTTGTTCGTCGATGCCATGTTCTAGGATAAAAACTTGGCGGCGAACAAAGGTCAGTTGTGCTCGGCTGCTGTGCCAGTCAGAGGTGAGTATATTCATAGATGTTAGTTACTCCTCTTCCTCATCTGGTAATGCGACGATTGCTTGGTGTTGTAATAAAAAACGCAGTAGATCGGGTAACTCAGAGTGTTGTGTTAAATCCAACGCACTAAAATCAAATTCTTCTTGGTCACAAATCGCTTCAACAAACGGTACCAGTGTTGCGTCGATCGTCATTTTTGCGCCATTACAATATAGCAAAGTAGTGCTGGGTGAGCCTTCACTGGTGTAATAGCAAATACGAGCATCTCCAGGGCGAATAAATGTATCGCCTTTAAGTGCCTGACTAAAACAGTCATTCAGCTCGTCATCATTTAACTGAGCAGTATATTCTGGATATTTGGCTTCACTCATTGTTTCACCAAGCCAGTTAGCTAATAGCTCTGGGTTATCAAGCAGTGCTGTTATCTTCTGTTTTAAATGTTCTATATCGCTTGGCAGAATTTGAGCATGGTGTTCACGCTCAATAGGCTCTGGCGCAGCAAAGCGATTTTTTTCGTCGACGTCTTCGCATAGCTTGTCAGACAGTCCTCGTAGCGCGGCTTGTACCGATGGGGCTCGAAAACCGACGGAGAAGGTCATGCAGTCGTTATCCAGTGACCGTCCATTATGCGCAAAGTTAGGGGGAAGATAGAGAATATCGCCAGGTTCTAATACCCAGTCTTGCTCTGGGTCGACATCAAACTGGTCAAGGATATGAAGGGACACATCATTCAGTGGCGTGTCGGTAAATTGCTCAGGTGCTAAGACTTGCCAGCGACGTTGCCCCGCCATTTGGATAAGAAAGACGTCGTACTGATCATAGTGAGGGCCGACACTTCCACCCTCTGTCGCGTAGCTGATCATAATATCGTCAACACGCCAGCTAGGTAAAAAGTTAAAGCGCTCTCGTAGAGCTTGTACTTCCGGTACCCAGTGGTCACAGGCCTGAACGAGTAGTGTCCAGTCTTTTTCGGGAAGCTGGGCAAAGTCCTCTTCGCTAAAAGGGCCTTGCAGGAGTTGCCATGGCGTGTCTCCATGCTCCATCACGATGCGGGATTCCACTTCCTCTTCCATGGCTAACCCCGCCAGCTCATCGGCCGTGATTGGGAGGTCAATATCTTTCGCTCCGCCTCGAATGAGCAGCGGTTTTTTTTGCCAGTATTCAGTGATAAATGTGCGCAGGCTCATGCCAGCAAGAATTGAAATAGGCGTATCGATGTTCATCATTTCATCTCATCACAAAAAAGAGCCGTAAAAACGGCTCTTTTAATTTAGCGAATTATCCGAGAGGTTTCGAGTTAGTCGCGGATAGCTTTGGCCTGTGCTACAGCGTTGCCGATGTAATTAGAAGGCGTTAGGGCCTTGAGCTCTTCTTTCGCCTGCTCAGGAAGCTCTAGTTTATCAACAAATTCTTGCATGATTTCTTGGTTGATCGTACGACCACGAGTTAGCTCTTTTAGCTTCTCATAAGGAGCTTCGATACCGTAACGACGCATAACCGTTTGGATGGGTTCTGCGAGTACTTCCCAAGAGTTGTTTAGGTCTTCGTCTAAACGAACGGCGTTGATTTCAAGCTTGCTGATGCCTTTTAGAGACGCTTGATAAGCAATCAAGCTGTGCGCCAGACCAACGCCTAGGTTACGTAGAACCGTAGAATCGGTAAGGTCACGCTGCCAGCGAGAAATCGGCAGTTTTGCGCTTAGATGCCCCATAATGGCATTCGCAATGCCCAAGTTACCCTCGGAGTTTTCGAAGTCGATTGGGTTGACTTTATGCGGCATGGTAGAAGAGCCGATTTCACCGGCGATCGTTTTCTGTTTGAAGTAACCTAGGGAAATGTAGCCCCAAACGTCACGGTCGAAGTCGATTAGGATTGTGTTGAATCGGCAAATCGCATCGTATAGCTCTGCTATGTAGTCGTGTGGTTCGATCTGAGTGGTGTAAGGATTGAACGTCAGACCCAATGAAGTTACGAACTTCTCTGCGTGGGCTTGCCAATCAACTTGCGGGTAAGCAGAAAGGTGAGCGTTGTAGTTACCCACCGCGCCGTTGATTTTGCCTAAGAATTCAACGGCTTCTACTTGTTTGATTTGACGCGCAAGACGAGCCGCTACGTTCGCCATTTCTTTACCAACAGTACTTGGTGACGCTGTCTGACCGTGGGTACGCGATAGAATAGATTGCTCTGCATGTTCGATGGCCAATGCTTCAATGGCTGTCAGCACCGCTTTCATCTCTGGCACAATCGCTTCCGTCAACGCTTCGTTTAGCATTAAAGCATGAGAAAGGTTGTTGATGTCCTCAGAGGTACAAGCAAAGTGTACAAACTCAGAAACCGCCGCCAGCTCAGCGTTGTCTGCAATTTTGCCTTTGATGAAGTACTCAACCGCTTTGACATCGTGATTGGTGGTTTTTTCGATGTCTTTGATCGCTTGTGCATCTTCTTCAGAGAAGTTTGCTGCTAAGTCGTCAAGAACCGCGTTTGCGTCAGCACTTAGTGCTGGGACTTCGATAATTTCAGGATGCGCTGCAAGCGCTTGAAGCCAACGTACTTCCACGATAACACGCATACGTAATAGGCCGTACTCACTAACAGAGCGGCGTAGCGCGTTTGTTTTAGAGCCGTAACGACCGTCGATCGGGGAAATCGCATTTAAGCTGGTTAATTGCATTGAGTAAACGCCTCGAACATGGTTTTTCAGGGAGCCGCTATTATAGGGGAAAGGCCTTACTATCGCCATGCTGTAAAAGATTGTTAACGAATAAAAAGGTCGAATACTTGTGATATAAAGAAAACTAATAGTATTAATGCTGTTACATTTATAGTTTATTTTTTAGTATTCATTCCTTAAAAAAGAATAGTAAGAGGCTGTACATGACGATAAACAGGTTATTTTCGCTCGGGATATTAGCAGTAGTGGTCGCTTTGATAGGGCTGTTTACTATCAGTACCTATGGGTTGAAACAAAATGAGCATGCCATCGAGCGAGAAGTGCAATTGGCCAATGCGATGGGGGCCATGAAAGACGCACGTTACTATACAGTTCAAGTGCAGCAGTTTCTTACGGATATGGGAGCAACGCGTGGTGACGATGCTTTGGGCGAAGCACAAGAAAGCTTAGTAGGAGCCAAAGAAAGTTTGGATCGTTTAGCTGTTATCCTGCCTGAATACTCAGACGAAGTCGTTTCATTGAAAAAGTCGTTAGACAGTTTGTATGACTCTGGCTACACAATGGCGATTGCATACATAGAACAAGGCACTGAAGCTGGAAACCGTTTGATGAAAGGTGCTGGAGGGTTAGATGAAGCATCAATCGAGCTGTCTGATTCTCTAGAAAAGGTTGTGAAAGAAATCAATGTGCGCCTTGAAGAAAGTTCAGAGATGGCCGTCGCTTATATTCTGAAGGCAGAAAAAGTGTCGTTGATTAGCAGCTTAGTATCCGCTTGTTTAATCATTGGTGTGATTTTGCTACTGCGCCAAAAAACGTTACCAGATCTGCGTAAACTGGAAGCTTCTCTACATGATATCGCCGCTGGAGCTCGCGACTTGACGGTACGTCTAGACGAAAAAGGTAATGACGAACTTGCAGATGTCGCTAAGAGTTTTAATCAGTTTATCGGCAACCTCAATGAATTAATACGCACCGTACAAACCCAATCCACTTCGATGTCGAGTGTTGGAGAGCAGATGCTGCAGGCTTCTACTCAAACACGAAAGGGAATGGAAGGGTTACAGGCCGAAACCCAGGGTATCGCCAGCGCAGTTGAGGAGATGCAGGGTACTATTCGTTACGTTGCTGAAGGTGCGGATGAAACCGCTACTGTTGCAAAAGAATCTGATCGGTACACTAAAGAAGTAGAAGTGATTGTCGAAGATAATGCGCGCTCCATTGGCAGCCTTGCAAACGGTGTTGAGCGCGCTGCGTCGGCGCTGCAGGAGCTAGAAGCTAAAACCGCTAGCGTAGGTTCGATTCTTGATGTCATTCGAGATATTGCCGATCAAACCAACTTGTTGGCACTTAACGCCGCAATTGAGGCGGCTCGTGCAGGGGAGCAAGGGCGTGGTTTTGCGGTGGTCGCTGATGAAGTGCGGACACTGGCACAACGGACCCAAGAATCGACTGAACAGATCCAAGATATGATCACACAGTTGCAAGAAGGGGCTCACAGCGCGGTGTCGGTCATGGGTGAGAGTAAAACCCAAGCAGAAGAGACTGTAGTGAAGTCCCAAGCCGCGACGGAAGCGCTTGCTAAAGTGTCCCAAGCGATTGGAGGCATGTCGGCGAAAGCAACCGAAATTGCGACGGCAATGGAGCAGCAGGCGGCCGTCGCTGAAAATATTGATCAGCGCATTCGCTTGATTCGCGATGAAGCGATTGCAACATCTGCCAATGCGGAGCAGTCGAATCAAGCCAGTCATCAGGTGGGCGAACAAGCGCAAAGTCTCAGTGTTTTGGTGTCGGGCTACCGAGTCTAATCCTCATAATATCGTCGTATTTTCAATAGGAGCCTTAGGCTCCTATTTTTTTATCGGATGGTTTTCAGAATAACGCCACGGACATGTCGTAAATGTGGTCGGTTTTGGTAATTCGGAAGTCGTTTCCAGCCTCTAACTCTTTACCCCTTAGCCCTAAACTGGGTTCATTAAAGGGGTATCTCCCTTCCTGTCAGAACCTGTACGAAGGATACTAAAATGAACGCAGCGGAATTACACGACCAAGCAATAGTGATCGATGGTTTGATCTGTGCGAAATGGAATCGTGAACTATTCGAAGATATGGCCAAAGGCAAGTTGACGGCAGCAAACTGTACCGTTTCTTTCTGGGAAAACTTCGAAGGTACCGTTCGCAATGTTGTAGAAATGAATCAACTGATTGAAGCTAATAGCGACTTGTTGACGAAAGTTTATACAACTAAAGATATTCTTCGTGCAAAGGAGGAAGGTAAAACTGGCGTCATGATGGGCTTCCAGAATGCCCACGCATTTGAAGATCAAATTGGCTATGTGCAAGTGTTCAAAGACTTGGGCGTCGGCATCGTGCAAATGTGTTACAACACGCAAAACTTGGTCGGTACAGGTTGTTATGAACGAGACGGTGGTTTGTCTGGCTTTGGCCGAGAAATCGTTGCTGAAATGAACCGTGTCGGTGTTTTGTGTGACTTATCTCATGTCGGACCGAATACTGCTAAAGAAGTCATTATCGAATCTAAAAAGCCAGTAGCTTACTCGCATTGCTTGCCGTCAGGCCTAAAAGAGCACCCGCGTAATCGTTCGGATGAAGAGCTGAAATTTATAGCGGACAACGGTGGCTTTGTAGGCGTGACAATGTTTACCCCTTTCTTGCGTGCAGGTGTTAACGCAACGGTTGATGATTACGTCGAAGCGATTCAATACATCTATAACATCGTTGGTGAAGATGCCATTGGTATCGGTACTGACTTTACCCAAGGCCATGGTCAAGACTTTTTCGAATATCTAACGCATGACAAAGGTTATGCGCGACGCTTGACGCGCTTTGGTGAAATTATCAACCCGAAAGGCATTCGTACTGTCGGTGAGTTCCCTAATTTAACAGAAGCCTTGTTGCGTCATGGTTTTAGTGAACGTCAAGTTTGCAAAATCATGGGTGAAAACTGGGTGAATCTGCTACGCGAAGTATGGGGCGAATAGCCTCCACATTGTTTCTAAGAATTTTAAGACCTGTGGTGGGGGGACCTAGGTCAGCGGATGCGACTCTCCGCTGGCCTTAGTGTCTTTACCTAAATCTGGATAATCTCGACGCAAAGCGTCACAGCAAGATATTTGAGGTGTGAAAATGGGTGTACATGCGCCAGAAATGCCAATCGAAGTAGATGATCAAACTGGTGTTTGGACAACGGATGCGTTGCCAATGCTTTATGTCCCTCGTCACTTTTTCGTTAACAACCATATGGGAATTGAAGACGAAATTGGTGCAGAGCGTTACGCTGGAATTTTGTACAAAGCAGGCTATAAATCAGCTTACTTCTGGTGTGAGCAAGAAGCAGAGTGCCACGGTATTTCCGGCGCTGATGTTTGGCATCATTACCTTAAGCGTCTTTCTCAGCGTGGTTGGGGGCTATTTATCACAGAAGAGCTAGATATCGAAAAAGGTACTGCAAAAGTCCGCTTAGAGAACTCAGCGTTTGTTTACCATTACGAAAAAATTCACGGCAAAAAAGTTAACCGTAAAGTCGATTACATGTTTACGGGTTGGTTTGCTGGGGCGCTTGATCAAATTGCAGAAGCTCAAGGTTTGGCTGTACGAACCAAAGCAGAGCAAACACAGTGCGCGGCCGAAGAAGGTTGTGATGTGGGTTACTTCGAAGTAACGCCGCTTTAATTATCCATTATCTGTTTATCGTTTTAGAAAAGGCGGGGTTCCACTATGTCCCAGTTTGATGCGCTGTTTCAGCCTCTGAATATTAATAAATTAACAATCCGTAACCGTATTGTGAGTACTGCTCACGCTGAAGTTTACGCAACGGATGGCGGTATGACGACAGACCGCTACGTGAAGTACTACGAAGAAAAAGCAAAAGGCGGCTGTGGTTTGTGTATCTGTGGTGGGTCAAGTGTTGTCTCCATCGATAGCCCGCAAAGCTGGTGGAGCTCTGTCAATCTTTCAACAGATCGAATCATCCCACACTTCCAGAATCTAGCGGACGCGGTGCATAAGCACGGCGGCAAGATTATGATTCAAATTTCTCATATGGGGCGTCGCTCGCGTTGGGACGGTGAAAACTGGCCTAACCTAATGTCTCCATCTGGTATTCGTGAGCCTGTTCACCGCGCGACGTGTAAGACAATCGAAGTGGAAGAAATCTGGCGCGTCATTGGCGATTTCGCACAAGCTGCCCGCCGTGCGAAAGAGGGCGGTCTAGATGGTGTTGAGCTGTCGGCAGTGCACCAACACATGATCGACCAATTCTGGTCACCACGTGTAAACAAACGTACTGACGAATGGGGCGGCACATTTGAAGGCCGTATGAAATTCGGTCTTGAAGTCGCGAAAGCAGTACGTGCCGAAGTGGGCCCTGACTTTGTAGTTGGTATGCGTATTACGGGTGACGAGTTCCACCCAGACGGTCTAAACCACGACGACATGAAGCAGATTGCGAAGTACTACGATGACACAGGTCTGATCGATTACTTCGGTGTTGTGGGGTCTGGTTGTGATACGCACAACACGCTTGCGAACGTTATTCCAAACATGAGTTACCCACCTGAGCCTTTCTTGCACCTAGCCGCAGGTATCAAAGAAGTTGTCAGTGTTCCGGTTATTCACGCTCAGAACATCAAAGATCCTAACCAAGCAAAACGTATCGTTGAGGCAGGTTATGTCGATTTTGTAGGGATGACTCGTGCTCACATCGCCGATCCACACTTCATTGCTAAAATTAAAATGGATCAAGTTGATCAGATCCGCCAATGTGTGGGTGCAAACTACTGTATTGACCGTCAGTACCAAGGGTTGGATGTTTTATGTATCCAGAACGCGGCAACGTCTCGTGAGTATATGGGGCTCCCACACATTATTGAGAAGACTGACGGACCTATCCGTAACGTGGTGGTTGTTGGCGGTGGCCCTGGTGGTATGGAAGCAGCACGCGTTGCTGCAGAGCGTGGCCATAAAGTAACGTTACTAGAGCGTGCAGATGAGTTGGGTGGTCAAATTACCATTGCTGCGAAAGCGCCTCAGCGTGACCAAATCGCGGGTATTACTCGTTGGTTGGTCATGGAACTTGATCGTCTAGGCGTCGATGTTCGTACTGGTGTGACAGCCGATGCGCAAATGATCCGTGACTTGCAACCAGATGTTTGTGTTATGGCTACCGGTGGTCGTCCATACATGGAACAGAATCCTGCTTGGGGTGCGGAAGAGGGCTTATGTGTATCAAGCTGGGATATCCTCAATGGTAAGGTAGAGCCAGGTAAAAACGTATTGATCTACGATACGATTTGTGAATTCTCAGGTTTGTCTGCTGCTGACTACTTGGCGTCCAAAGGGTCGTTAGTTGAGATCGTTACTGACGATATCAAACCTGGTGTAGGCATTGGTGGTACGACGTTCCCAACTTACTACCGTTCACTGTACGAAAAAGAAGTTGTGATGACTTCTGATTTTCTACTAGAGAAGGTCTACCGTGAAGGTGACAACCTAGTGGCGGTACTGGAAAACGAGTACACAGGTCAGCATGAAGAGCGTGTTGTCGATCAAGTTGTAATTGAAAACGGCACGCGCCCGAATGAAGAGCTGTATTACGAACTGAAAGAAGAATCTCGCAACAAAGGCCAACTTGATGTTGAAGCGTTGTTTGATATCAAACCTCAGCCAATTCTTTCAGAAAGTGGCGATGGCATGATCTTGTGGCGTTTGGGTGATTGCGTATCGCAACGTAATACACACGCTGCGATGTACGATGCACTTCGTTTATGTAAAGACCTGTAATCGTTTAGCCACTCAAAACTAAACCAATACAACTGAACCCAAGAGGCGGCAATGCGGCCGCCTCTTTAATGCTATATGGGGTGAAAGATGGTTATCGACTGGTTACCTTCTGTTCTAATTGTTGCTCTTCTTGCTCTTGGTGTCATCGGTGCGCTTCGACGCGTCAATCTTTGGCGCGCAGGACAACCCGAAAAAGTCAATTTAATTGCTGGTCTATTGGCAATGCCAAACCGGTATTTAAAAGATTTGCACCATGTGGTTGAACGTGACAAGTACATGTCGCGTACTCACGTTGCAACCGGCGGTGGATTTGTACTGTCAATGGTGCTTGTTCTTGTCGTTCACGTGTTCAATGTTCAAGAACGCATTGTAGCTTGGGCTTTGCTGGGTGCCTTAGCGCTCATGCTGATCGGTGCATTTTTTGTATTTAAACGTCGACTTAATCCCCCTGAGCGCTTATCGAAAGGCCCGTGGATGCGCTTGCCAAAAAGCCTTATTACTTTTGCGGTAACCTTCATTGTTCTGACATTACCTGCTGCTGGAATCTTACCAGAGGGCACAGGAGGTGTTGTTCTGATCGTGGTCTTAAGTATCGGTATCGTGATCGGGTTAGGTGAACTGCTGTTCGGCATGGGCTGGGGTGGACCGATGAAACACGCTTTTGCGGGCGCGTTGCATCTCGCATTTCACCGTCGTCCAGAGCGATTTGGTGGTGGCCGTTCGACAGGGTTAAAGCCTGCTAATCTTGAAGGAGCCGTGATAGGTGTTGCTAAACCGAGTGACTTTAAGTGGAACCAACTGCTTGGATTTGATGCTTGTGTACAGTGTGGTAAATGTCAAGCAATGTGTCCGGCATTTGCAGCGGGACAACCTCTGAACCCCAAGAAGCTGATTCAAGATATGGTAGTTGGTCTTGCTGGAGGGACTGATGCGAATTATGCGGGTAGCCCATATCCTGGTAAAGAAATAGGCAACGCAAAAGGCAGTCCTACCGAGGTGATTACGGCTGGCCTAGTTAGCCAAGAAACGTTGTGGTCTTGTACTACATGTCGAGCGTGTGTCGAAGAGTGTCCGATGATGATCGAACACGTAGATGCAATCGTGGACATGCGTCGATTCCTAACGATGGAAAAAGGCGAAACCCCAAACAAAGGTTCAGAAGTCTTAGAAAACATTATCGCAACAGACAATCCAGGAGGTTACGCGCCTGGCAGCCGAACAAACTGGGCGGCGGATCAGAATTTAGCGGTGATGAAAGAGAAGAAAGAAGCAGACGTCTTATTCTGGGTGTCTGATGGTGCGTTTGATATGCGTAGTCAGCGTATCCTTCGAGCATTCGTTAAGCTCATGAAACATGCCAATGTAGATGTCGCGATTTTAGGTGATGAAGAGCGAGATAGTGGTGATGTGGCGCGTCGTCTTGGGGATGATGCAACGTTCCAAAGCCTTGCGAAGCGTAACTTGGCCACTTTAGGTCAGTATAAATTTAAGAAAATTGTGACGACTGATCCGCATGCATATCATTGCTTGCGGAATGAATACGCTGATTTTGATGCCAATGGCGCATTGGAAGGTGTGGAGGTGTTGCACCATACTACATTCTTGAATCAGCTAGTTCAGTCTGGTGCCTTGAAGTTGGATGCATTCAAAGGTGGCAAAGTGACGTATCACGACCCATGCTATTTGGGACGTTACAACGGTGAGTACGAAGCGCCACGTGAGCTACTACGTTCGTTGGGGATTGAAATCGCTGAAATGGAACGCTCTGGTTTCCGCTCTCGCTGTTGTGGCGGTGGTGGCGGTGCTCCGATCACAGACATACCAGGAGAGCGTCGTATTGCAGACATGCGCATGGAAGATGTGACCGAGACAGGTGCCGAACTCGTTGCTGTAGGCTGTCAACAATGTACGGCTATGCTTGAAGGTGTTGTTGAGCCACGTCCAGAGGTTAAGGATATTTCCGAGATCTTGGTTGGCCAGCTAGTAGAGGAGGTGCACTAATGAGTGACATTATTCGTCGTGACCCACGTGCAGAGTGGATTATTCGTAACCGTCTGCATCCACTCCATGATCAATATGTAAGTCAAGAAGAGGGCGGTGAGATACGTGGTCCTTCTGGCATCATTCGTAAATTTCCTCACAAAGTAGGTTTTATTGGGCCGAACGGAGTCAAGCGTATTGATCGCTTGAAAGGCAATGCCGCTTCAGCAACCGGAAAACGCTCTAGTGCGACGCAAGAAGTTCAGTTGCCCTTGCATCAGATATCTTCGCCAGAGTTTTACGTGGTGGTGGTTCCTGATTTGGTCGGTGGTCGTTTGACGTCACATGACAAAGATATTTTGGGGCTTGCTCACAAGTTAATCAGTGAGCATGGCGGGCAAGGGGCTGTGGCCGCACTGTGCTTCGGTGAAGTGAAGGAAGAGCACTTTGATTTAGCGGGCGTTGATCGTCTCATCCACCTAAACGATCCTGCTTTTGATGGTTATGCACCGGAAGCACGAGTTCAGGCGTTGGCGTATGTTGATACACAGCTTACGGTGAAACATTGGTTGTTCCCTGATAGTGTGCACGGTGGCGCGGATCTTGGATCCCGACTGGCCGCTAAATTGGGTGAGCGGCCGGCTACACAGGCGTGGCAAGTGACCGCTGAGCAAGTAGTGTGTCGTGGCGCGTCTTCAAGTTTGGACATCTCCCGAGCGATGCCTCGTATCGCTATGTTACTTGAAGAGTGTGGTGATGCCATTGACGAAACTCGTCATGAAGCGTCATCGATTGAGTTTGCTGATATACCACTTCTTGAAGGACACATCGTGGATAAAGGTCTAATGGATGTGGATCCGAACGCGATTCCATTGGCCGAAGCTGAATTCATTTTGTCGGCGGGCAATGGTATTCATAACTGGGATCAATTCCATCAAGCCGCTGCCACGTTAGGTGCAACCGAGGGTGCAAGTCGTGTTGCTGTAGACGATGGCTTTATGCCACGTATACGTCAGGTTGGCGCAACGGGTACTTGGGTTACGGCGCGTGTCTATATTGCTGTTGGCATTTCTGGCGCCATTCAGCATATGCAGGGTATCGGCCAAGTGGACAAGGTGGTAGCGATTAATACTGATGCGGGTTGTGACATGGTGAAGCGAGCTGCACTCAGTGTCATTGGTGACAGTGAAGAAATATTGTCCGAACTCATGGCGCTGGTTAACGCTCATCGTAATCAAGCTTCGTCGGAGTCAGAGGAGAATAGTCATGCCGCATAAAATCATATCGTTGATATCAGTGGGTCGTCATCCTCAATCTGGCCGTGCACGACGTTCAGACCAAGATGGTCGGGCTGTGGAGTTGGGCTTGAAGCTATCAGGCAGTCAGTTAGAAGTTGTTCATGCCGGTGATTCGGAAGAGCCTGTATTACGTCAGTATGCTGGCATGGGGCTTGCTGAAATTACCATTCTAGAGCAAGACCAAAGTATGGATGCCGTTGCGTCCTTATCTACTTACCTTGCATCACGCGATGCCGATATTGTTCTGACGGGTGTGAGGTCAGAAAGTGGCGAATCATCAGGCATGGTGCCTTATATTTTAGCTGAGGCACTAGGTTGGCCTTTGGTAGCTCGTGTTGCAGACATCGTCGAAATAAAAGACGGTACAGCTGAGGTGCTGTTAGCACTGCCACGAGGTCAACGCCGAGCGGCGACCGTTAAGTTACCGTTCATTGCGACGATAGACAGTGCTGCACAGGAAGCTCGTCAAAGTGCTTATGGCCCAGGTTTACGAGCCAATATGGTTGCGCAAAGTGGGGCAAATGAGCTTGATGAATTGCGAGCGAACTGGTCAGAGGCTCCCGCTAAACCGAGACCTAAACGATTGAAAATGGTGAAAGCTAAAACAGCTGCTGATCGATTTAAAGCGGCAACGGCCAAACCTGCTGGCGGATCTGGTAAAGTGATGAAAAACGAGTCAACGGAAGAAAAAGCACAAGCAATTTTTGATCTGTTGATTGAAGAAAAAGTCATTCGCTAGGTGGTGTTTCAGATGATGATTGTAGACTTGATCGATGAAGTGGATTTTAAAGAAAAAATGATAGGGATCGGTGTCCCAGTTTCTTCTCAAGAGTCGCTAGAGGATGTTCAAGCCAAAGTGATTGAGTGGTTAGAAGCTGATGCTGAGCGCGCAACGGTGTTGAGTGGCGCGTTAACGGAGCTTGAAGATACGGGGGCCACTATTTTGCCAGAAGTTCTGACTGTTATGGCATCATTAAAGCAAGTCATTCAGTGATCAAAATACAGTGGTGGTCTAAATAGTTTATTGATCATCAAAAAACACGATAAAGCATGACCTGAAAGGGTCGTGCTTTTTTTGTGTCCGAAATTATGTCACTAAATGATTAATTAACGGTGACTTTTCTTATTTCCCAGTTTTGGTCGTCATTGGGCTGATCGTATCTTTTGGTGTCGCAATGAGGCATATCGCGCGAGGAGACTCGTCGTACTATTCAAATCGAGTTGTGCTTTTTTTACGCTTTTTAACAAAAGTAAGGAAAAGCATTTGCTTCCGGCTAGAGTCGCAATTCAAACAAAGTAGGTAAAGCAGTCAACTTTTACAAAAGGAACGCTGACGGCTTATATCTACAATACGAGGTGAAATAAAAGATGGATCCAAAAACGCGTAATCGCTCTAAGTCATCTGACTATACGTCGGATTACAAAGCAGGGCAGGATAACGTCCAAATCTTAGGTATGGACGTACATAACCCAGTGTTTACTACAAGTGCTGTCTTTGTTATCGCGTTTATCGCGCTAGCATTGATCTTTCCAGCGCAGTCCAAAGACATTCTCATGGGCGCAAGAACCTGGTCGATCGAAACGTTCGATTGGTTGTTCATGATCGGTGGTAATGTTTTTGTGTTGTTCTGTTTAGCCGTGATTGTCTTGCCAGTCGGTAAGATTCGTTTGGGTGGAGAGGATGCGAAAGCGGAATTTTCAACCATGTCATGGTTTGCCATGCTGTTCGCAGCGGGTATGGGTATCGGTCTTATGTTCTGGAGTGTTGCCGAGCCAGCAGCCTATTACACCGACTGGTGGGGCACACCACTAGGTGTTGAGCCGAATACGCCTGAAGCGGCGAAAGCTGCGATGGGTGCGACCATGTTCCACTGGGGACTTCACCCTTGGGCAATCTATGGTGTTGTTGCACTGGCTCTAGCATTCTTCTCTTTCAATAAAGGTTTGCCGCTGACGATTCGTTCAGCTTTCTATCCATTATTGGGTGAGCGCTGCTGGGGGCCGATTGGTCACGTGATCGATATCATTGCTGCACTTGCGACTATTTTTGGTCTTGCGACGTCTCTTGGTCTAGGGGCATCACAAGCAGCCGGTGGTCTTGAGTTCTTATTCGGTATCGAAAACAACATTAGCACGCAAATCGGCATTATCTTTGTCGTGACTGCGATTGCTGTGTTCTCTGTTGTTCGTGGTCTTGATGGCGGTGTGAAGTTGTTGAGTAACATCAACATGATTATCGCTGCCGTGTTGATGCTATTCGTTATTATCTTCGGTTCAATTTCTGGTTTCTTCAGCCACTTATTCAGCACAACGGTAGCTTATGTTGAGTACGTGATTCCGCTGAGTAACTGGGTTGGTCGTGACGATACTAAATTCTATGAGGGTTGGACGGTATTCTACTGGGCTTGGTGGATTAGTTGGTCGCCATTTGTGGGTATGTTCATCGCGCGTGTATCGAAAGGTCGTACTGTTCGTGAATTTATGACGGCTGTACTGCTTGTACCGACGGTTGTATCTATCTTCTGGATGTCTGCATTCGGTGGTCAAGCATTGGATCAAATCCAAGCAGGTATCGGTGAATTGGGTAAAAACGGACTTACTGATGTCACGGCTGCGATGTTCCAGATGCTAGAGCAACTGCCAATGGTCGAAATTACGGCGTTTGTAGCAATCATCCTAGTATTGGTGTTCTTCATCACGTCTTCTGACTCTGGCTCTCTAGTCATTGACTCGATTACTGCGGGCGGTAAAGTTGAGACTCCGGTACCACAGCGTATTTTCTGGGCAACTATGGAAGGCTTCATTGCTGCTGTGTTGTTGTTTGGTGGTGGCTCTGAGGCTCTGACAGCATTACAGGCTGGTGCCGTAACAACAGGTCTACCCTTTGTCGTAATCTTGCTGCTTATGTGTATCAGTACGTATAAAGGTTTGCGCTCTGAATTGCGTTAATGCGTTGTATGTACTGAATGGTTAAGGGGTAGTTTTGTTGCCCTACTGAAAACCGCTGTAGTGTCGCTGCAGCGGTTTTTTTATGCTTTCTATTGTGTCACTTGGTATCAACTAGATGAACGAATTATTGGTGGCGAATTTAATCGTGTTGCTAAGGATGGTCGCGTTATAAGGGGGTCCAAAAGCAAATGTTCTGTTGGCCAAATATTAGTGTGGACGCAGTAAGGGGGGGAGTAAAGGTCTAGATAATTGTGAACTCGCAGGTGCTTTTGAGGATGCTTTAACCGTTCGCAGCGCTTAGGGCGCATGTGCCTAGGTGTAAAAATAGATTTGCGTAAGTATTGGCGACTTGAATCAGAATATAAGTAGAGTCACGTAACGCAAAAAAGCCAGCACACTGTCGTATGCTGGCTTTTGTATTTTAAATCTCTACAAAATTAGACTTTGAGATTCTTTTTGATGGTCTCTGTATACCATTCTAAAAAGTTCATCACGCCGTATTCATAGGTTTCAGAATATGGCCCAGGCTGGTAACCGATTGAGTTGATGCCTAGCTGGTTTTGCTCACCTAGGATACGATCTTGATCGTTGGTTGCGTCCCATACCTGACGGAGGCGGTCAGCGTCATAATCGATGCCTTCTTGAGCGTCTTTATGCACAAACCATTTAGTTGTCACTAATGACTCTTGAGCGGAAATCGGCAATACGCGGAACACGATAAAGTGATCAGATTGCATATGGTTCCAAGAGTTTGGTAGGTGCAAGATACGCATGGAACCTAGTTCAGGGTTTTTAATGTTCCCCATCATTTTTTTACACCCAGCCCCACCATCAATCGTCATGACTTGAGTGCCTTCTTTCAACGGCATGCGCACGATGCGGTTACGCAAGCCAGGTCCAAAGCTGCGGTGTTCATGAGGGATGCCTTCAGCGTCCCATTTAGCGGCTTGTCGGTTGTAGTGGTCAGTGAAAGACTTCGGTGCACGTGGATCGTTCGTATCATCCCATTCTAGCAGCGTATTGAGTAGTTCAGGGTGGTTGCCAGAACAGTGGTAGCACTCACGGTTATTTTCCAGTACCAGCTTCCAGTTAGCGCGTTCGTACATGTTTGACTCAGCAGCAAGCTTCGTATTTTCTACGTCATAAGGCGCCATGTACTCTTCTAGCGTCGCTAGGAATTCGTCGAAATCACCACCTTGAGGCGCTTCTTTTGCTAGGCTGACGAAAATGAACCCACCTGCTGTTTTACAATGTGCTTTTTTCAGCCCATGTGCTTGTTTGTCGAATGAATCACCCATTTCGGTGCCAGCAAACAGTAGGTTGCCTTTTAGGTCATACGTCCACTGGTGGTAAGGACACACTAGGTTTGCGACTTTTCCGCGATGTTCTGTGCAAATTCGGGAACCACGGTGGCGACATGTGTTGTGGAATGCGTTGATAGAGCCATCCGCATCACGTATAACCAAAACTGGGTTTTGGCCAATTTCCACAGTAATGTAATCGCCGCGCTTCGGCAGTTCGCTGGTCATGCCCACAAATAGCCACTCTTTTTGGAAGATTTCTTCCATATCAATGCGGAACATGTGAGGGTCGTTATAGAGCGGTGCATCTAACGAATAGTTAGCAGGGCGCGCTTCAAGCATTTTTGACATGTCTTGACGAGCATCGTTGATGGTCGCGTAACGCATATTTAGTAGATCATTTTGGTTCATTTGGCTGATCCTTACATAGCATAGGCCGAGTGGATGGGCGCGAGGCTCACCGTTATATAATGTAGTCTAGGCGCTATCGTCGCGCATGTTTGAAAATGTGAAATGACCAAACGCGACATACTCAGATACATAAATCGACTATTCACTCTATCCCAAGTGGCGCGGGGCATTGAAGTGACCTCTATGAGCAAGTCAATGTCGTAAATAGTTAACCTATTGTGTCGAACTCGAACGACAATGGCTCAAAAGGTGATACGTCAACGCCATATCATAGAGAGAACCATTATGACCAACCCTTCATCAGTACCTGCTTCTGCAGATTACTTAGCTCCCGTTAACACCCAGACTTGGGTGAATGGCCGTCACAATGTGCGCTGTGTAAAAGTTATACAAGAAGCTTGGGACGTCAATACGTTCTGCTTTATGGCTCAGCAGCCCGTTATGTTTTTCTTTAAGCCAGGTCAGTTTGTGACGTTAGAGCTTGAGATTCAAGGGCAACAAGTGATGCGTTCTTATACTATTTCTAGTTCGCCATCCGTACCTTACAGCTTTTCCATAACGGTAAAGCGTGCTCCAGGTGGCTTAGTGTCGAATTGGCTACATGACAACATGAGTGTTGGTATGGAATTGGCGGTACATGGACCAGTTGGTAATTTCAACTGTATCGATTTCCCTGCTGACAAAGTGTTGCTTCTTTCAGGTGGTGTTGGCATCACACCGTTGATGTCTATGACTCGCTGGTGGTTTGACACTAATGCGGATGTTGATATTTCGTTTGTGCACAGCGCACGTTCACCGAGAGACTTGATCTATCCTCGTGAACTTGATCATATGGCGTCACGTGTTGATAACCTTAGTATTCATACCATTGTTGAGCAAATGCACAACGGCCTGGCATGGCACGGTTACCGTGGCTTCTTGGATCAAGCTAAGTTGGAAATAATGGTCCCTGATTTCATGGAGAGGGAAGTCTACTGCTGTGGCCCAACGCCTTATATGAAAGCGGTCAAGGCGCTTCTTAAAGCGAAAGGTTTTGATATGACTCGCTACCACGAGGAGTCATTTGGTGCGACGCCTGAAGACGTGGTAGAGGATGCGCTAGAGCAGGCTGAGGTTGCTCAAGCAGAAGCCGAAGCGCTAACATCTGAAGATTTATTGCGCGTTGATTTCGCTAATCATGGACGTAGTATTCAAATTGCACCGACTGAAACATTGCATACTGCAGCGGCTAAATTGGATCTTCATATACCAAAAGCTTGTGGTATGGGGATTTGTGGTACGTGTAAAGTCTTGGTTAAAGAAGGTGAAACCGTTATGGAGCATAACGGTGGTATTACCGAAGAGGACGTTGAAGCGGGTTACGTGCTGTCATGCTGTACCATCCCAAAATCAGACGTTGTCATCGAATACTAATTTAACACTACCACTGATATAGGTGCCCCAATGGAAGCGGAACAAATTGAGATCGCTGAATTCTTGGGGCGCTTTCCCCCTTTTTCCTACCTACCGGAAAATACTCGCCAGCGAGTCGCATGCTCGATAGAAATCGGTTACTACCGCGAAAATACTGACATTTTTACGTTTGGAGAAGAGATTCACGATCTATGTGTGGTGCGCAGCGGGGCTGTAGAGATCTACCGTCGTAATGGCAATCTTTATAATCGATTAAGTGAAGGAGACGTGTTTGGGCAGCTAGGTTTGTTGATGTCAAACCGCGTGCGTTTACCCGCTCGTGCCATGGAAGACTCACTGATCTATTTCGTGCCAGAGGCGATGTTCACTGAGTTGTGCGACGAATACGAAGCGTTTGCTTATTATGTCGAAGTTGATGACCATCGGATGTTAAATAAGGTGGTTGATGATCAGCGTGATAGTGATGCGTTGTCCAGTGAAAAAGTATCATCTTTGATTGCTCGTTCTTTGGTGACCATTCCTATTGGTGCAACCATTCGCGATGCAGCGCTACGGATGACTGAAGAGTCGGTATCGTCGCTTCTAATTGTTGAAGAATACCCGCCCTACGAGGATGGAGGTGATAGCCGTATCGATCTGGTTGGCATCTTGACGGACAGAGATTTGCGCACACGGGTCGTATCGCAGGGCGTCGATTTGAGTGCTCCAGTGGTCAATGTAATGACGCGAAACCCCAAGACGATTGATAAAGAAACGTATATCTTCGAAGCCATGTTAATGATGCTGCGCTTTAATTTACATCACTTGCCAGTTATTGAACGTGGGCAGCCCATCGGTGTAATCGCGATATCAGATATTGTTCGTTATGAATCTAAAAGCAGTCTTTACATTGTCGGGCTTATTCATCGACAACAGAATAGAAATGAATTGGCGTTAGTATCCAAAGACGTGCCTGATTGCTTTGTACGCATGGTTCGTCAAGGGTCCAGTGCGCATATGATAGGCAGTGCCATGTCTGTTATTGGTCAAAGCTTCAAGCAGCGGTTACTTGAATTGGCGGAAGAAGAGCTAGGTCCTCCCCCAGTTGAGTATTGTTATCTTGCATTAGGTTCTATGGCGCGAGATGAGCAGCTCTTGATCACGGATCAGGATAATGCCCTGATTCTTTCAGATGATTACATTGCGAGCCAACATGGTGCTTATTTCGAATCACTCGCTGCATTCGTGAGTGATGGGCTAAACGAGTGCGGTTACCCTTATTGTACAGGGCGCATCATGGCGACAAATCCACGATGGCGTAAAACGGTGTCAGAGTGGCGAACTTGCTTCTCAGACTGGATTGACGTTCCGAATCCGGATGCATTACTAAACTGTTCGATTTTTTTCGATCTTGAAGGTGTATGGGGGCGCAACGATTGGGCTGAAGAGCTCAATAAATTTATTGTTGGCAGAGCCCAAAATAGCTCAAAGTTTTTGGCAAGTTTAGCGCGTAATGCACTGTTACGAACGCCACCGTTAGGTTTCTTCAAGGAATTTGTGATGGAGCAAGATGGAGGCCATCGTCGCACGATTAACTTAAAGCGTAGAGGTACAGCCCCTCTCGCAGATTTGATTCGGGTACATGCGTTTGCTGTAGGCTCTACTGCTAGAAATTCGTTCGAGCGATTGGATGATGTGATCGAGGCCGGTATTTTGCCTGATAAGCGAGGATTGGACCTCAAAAATGCACTGGAATATCTGGCGATGGTGCGTATTCATCATCAGGTAGAAGACATTGAGTTGGGAGAAGAGCCTGACAATACGATCGAACCAGATACATTAAGCGACCATGAGCGCCGTAACTTAAAAGAGGCGTTCGGCGTGCTAAGCAATAGTCAACGTTTTCTCAAATATCGTTATCCTTTTTCTAAATAGGGCGTATAGATTTAATGGGGCGATCTCGAAGTGATTTCAATTGGCATCAATATCTAGCGTCTAAGTTAGAGGAAGATCTGCCTCAAAGTGTTATGTCATTTTACCGTAATCAGCCTTTTAACGAGTCTTTGACTCTTGGGGCAGCGGAATATGTTGCGTTAGATTTTGAAACGACAGGGCTGGATCCAGAAAAAGATGACATTATCAGCATTGGTTTAGTCCCTTTTTCACTGAACCGCATTAAAGTTGCTCAAGCTAAACATTGGTTGGTACGCCCTAGTTGTTCTTTAAGTGAGGAATCGGTCGTCATTCACGGTATTACTGATTCAGAATTAACCGATGCTCCAACCTTGTTGGATGTGATGGATGAAGTATTACTCGCATTAGAAGGTAAGGTAGTGGTGGTTCATCACGAGTTTATCGAGCGCGAGTTTTTATATCATTCAATTAAGGAGCATCTCAATATTGAGTTGCTGTTCCCGATGATCGATACAATGGCAATTGAAGCGCTTCAGCATCGAAAGGGATGGCGTAATACCCTAAAGAAATTGCTAAATCTCAGATTGCCCTCGATTAGATTAGCCGATAGTCGGGCCCGATATGGGTTACCTAGATACCAGTTGCATAGTTCGGTAACCGACGCGATTGCGACCGCTGAGTTGCTTCAAGCCCAAGTGCGCTATCTTTACAGTGAACAGGCCCTATTATCGGGTATTTGGCGTTAAAAATGGTGTCAGCTGATTCATTTCAGTGCGTTTTATAAATACAAAAATTGCAAAGCGTACTAGACTTGTTAATAAATAATGAGAACCAGTAACAGATCTGATTCTAAGGTTTAATTTGCATGTGAATCTAAGTGTCGTTTTTTGTAAATTATTTCTGTGATGTTGTCGTTATTGGGATGTTTGTTCTATGCTTCTCTACTATTATACGGGTCTCATTTTTGAGGCTAAGTGTAATTAGGTTGATAAGTACGGATAGGACAAAACTTCTTTATTATTGTTAGTCCATCATAATAAAAATAATGCGTTGACATGTTTTGGCTTAGTTCTTGCGTAGGTTAAAGCAAAACGTATAAGAGGGCATTCACATGGTTTCCACGACCCCAGCTACCATGACTCCCAGCGGTAAAAAAACGACTCGCGTTGGCTTTTTACTGCTTGATAATTTTACAATGATTGCTTTAGCTTCGGCTCTCGAGCCTTTGCGTATGGCGAATCAATTGTATGCAGAAGAACTGTATACGTGGCATATGATCACTGAAACGGGTGAGGCAGCTCTTGCAAGTGATGGTCTAAGTATCGCTGCCGACACTTCGATTAGTGAATGTCCTGAACTTGATATGATCATCGTGGCAGGTGGTTTAGGCATCACGCGTGTTTTCACTTCCAAACAAATAAGCTTTTTGCAGCAAAGGGCCCGTAAAGGTGTCACGCTCGGTGGTATCTGTACTGGTGCTTTTGTGCTAGCTCATGCAGGTTTACTTGATGGGTATAACTGCAGTGTACATTGGGAGTGTATGACTGCATTGCAAGAAAGTTATCCCAAAGTACGTTGTAATAATCGCTTGTTCTCAATGGATGAGGGGCGTTATACATCGACAGGCGGTAATGCCCCATTAGATATGTTCTTAACCATTATTGCTCGTGAACATGGTGCCAAATTATCCAGTGCTGTATCGGATATGTTTATTTGTGACCGTATTCGCAGTGAGTCAGATCAGCAGCGCGTCCCTTTGCGCCAGCTAAACAAAGGGGGCTGTAAACCTAAATTGGTTGACGTTATCGAGTTGATGGAAAACAACTTGGAAGAGCCGATTGATTTAGACGAGTTGGCGACGTTTGTTGATGTATCTAGACGTCAGTTGGAGCGTATGTTTCATAAGTATCTTGATTGCTCGCCATCGCGTTATTACTTGCGTCTACGGTTAGACAGAGCTCGACAACTTCTGAAGCAATCTAATATGTCCATTGTTGAGATATCCGCAGCTTGTGGGTTTATTTCAACGCCACATTTTAGTCGTTGTTACCGCAAGCATTTGGGAGTTTCACCTCGAGATGAGCGCAAGGTAGCTTGGATGGGAAGTATTACTCCGCTTGAGAAAGGGGTCGGTAGTTTGGTTTATATGCCACACTCAACGCACGCTCTAAACAACGCTCATTCTGAACCAAGTTATGGTTCGATTGTTGCTATCTAACAGGCAATCACTTTAAAACTTAAAAAAGGCGCTCATCTTTATCGGACGAGCGCCTTTTTTGGTTAAGTGCTACACATTACTAATCGCGTATTTGGCCCCTAATTCAATAATCTTAAAATAGGGGCCGCAACCTAAACGTTTGCTTATAGAGACTCTAAAGCAGCGTTAAAGGTTTGACTTGGACGCATAACTTTGAAGATTTCTTCTAGGTCCATGTGGTAATAGCCATTTAGGTTAGCTGGCTTACCTTGAACTGCTGCTAGCTCAGCAAGAATCGTTGCTTCATTGTCAGTCAACTGCTTAGCAAGTGGTGCAAATTTTTGTGCTAATGTCGAATCTTCAGATTGCGCTGCAAGTTCTTGCGCCCAGTACATAGCCAAATAGAAATGGCTGCCACGGTTATCAATATCACCAATCTTACGCGATGGTGATTTATTGTTTTCCAGTAGTTTACCGGTCGCTTTGTCTAAGCACTTAGCTAGGACAGTCGCTTTTTTGTTGCCTTGCTTAATGCCAAGCTCTTCAAATGACACAGCAGTCGCGAGAAACTCGCCTAGAGAATCCCAACGTAGGTAGTTTTCTTCCTGAAGCTGTTGCACGTGTTTTGGAGCGGAGCCGCCTGCACCTGTTTCGTACATACCACCACCATTCAACATAGGAACGATTGATAGCATTTTCGCAGATGTGCCCAATTCCATAATTGGGAATAGGTCAGTCAAATAATCACGCAATACGTTACCAGTTACTGAAATAGTATCTTGACCACGGATGATGCGTTCCATAGAGAATCGAATGGCTTCATTGTAAGACATGATACGAATATCTAAGCCTTCTAAGTCATGATCTTTCAGGTACAGCTCAACTTTTTTGCGTAGCTCGTTATCGTGCGCACGTTCAGCGTCTAGCCAGAATACAGCAGGTGTATCGGAGTTGCGGGCACGTGTAACACCAAGTTTAACCCAGTCTTTGATGGCTGCGTCTTTGGTTTGGCATGCACGCCAGATGTCACCTTTTTCAACATCATGCTGCATTAAGACATTACCTGCAGCATCTAGGACACGCATAGTACCGTCTTGTTTCACTTCAAACGTTTTATCGTGAGAGCCATACTCTTCCGCTTTCTGAGCCATTAAACCAACGTTAGGCACAGTACCCATTGTAGTAGGATCAAATGCCCCATTTGTTTTACAGAAGTTAATCACTTCTTGATAAATACGAGCATAAGTCGATTCAGGCATAACGGCTTTAGTGTCTTTAGGCTTACCATCACGCCCCCACATTTTGCCAGAGTTACGGATCATCGCAGGCATCGATGCGTCTACAATGACATCAGAAGGCACGTGCAGGTTGGTTATGCCACGTACAGAGTCGACCATTGCAATTTCAGGACGATGTTCGTAACAGTCGTGAATGGCTTGCAGAATGTCGTCTTGTTGAGATTGCGGTAAAGATTTGATTTTATCGTAAACGCTTCCAAGACCGTTATTAGGATTAACCCCGATTTGATCAAATAGGTCGCCGAACTTATCCCATACTTCTTTGTAGAAAACCGTTACAGCATGGCCGAAGACAATAGGATGCGAGACTTTCATCATGGTCGCTTTAACGTGCAGAGACCACATAATGCCAGCGTCTTTCGCTTCTTCAAGAGATTGCTCGAAGAAACTGCGTAGTTTAGATGCGCTCATGCGCATACCATCAAGTACTTCGCCTTCAAGTAAAGGAAGTGTTTTCTTTAGTTCAATATTGCCAGATTTATCAACAAACTCGATGCGGACATCTTGAGCTTTATCCATTGTTATGGATTGCTCAGAAGAGAAGAAGTCTCCATCGCGCATGTAGTCAGCATGTGTTTGAGAGGTTTTTTTCCACTCGCCCATGGAGTGTGGGTGCTTACGAGCAAACGCTTTTACAGCAGCTGGAGCGCGACGATCTGAGTTACCTTGACGTAGAACAGGGTTTACTGCACTGCCAAGTAGTTTAGCGTAGCGAGCAAGAGTGTCTTTCTCTTCATCGGAGGTGGCTTTTTCTGGGTAGCTCGGGATGTCGTAACCTTGGCCTTGAAGCTCTTTAATTGCGGCGTTCAATTGAGGTATTGACGCTGAAATATTTGGAAGCTTGATGAAGTTTGCAGTAGGTTCTGCTGTCAATTCGCCAAGGAATGAAAGACCATCTTCTACGCGTTGATCTTCAGGAAGGCGATCTGAGAACGCTGCAAGGATGCGGCCTGCTAAAGAAATATCGGTAAGTTTTAGCTCGATGTCTGCTTCTTTCGCAAATGAACTAAATATTGGCAGAAGAGATGCAGTAGCAAGTGCTGGTGCTTCATCTGTCAATGTGTAGTAAATCGTTTGTTTTGACATGTAATTCCCCTAACATTCTGGTTAGTTAGCCGGTTGGATAGAAGGTGACTTTTGGCCGCCATTCTCAGTGTAATCAAATCAATTTGATTAGAATTTTGGTCAATATAGTACTCTAATTGCCCCTCTTTTATATATCGACCATAGATATACTCAAGATTGATGTCAGTGATTGTGCGAAAAGTTGGCCGAAATGCAGCGATATGGTGACCTATTACGTATCCTTCAATGAAGGGGCCGTGAGCCACATCGAGAAGGTAAAAAGCGACTTAAAACCGCTCTTCTAAATGCTTCACGAGTAACTTGCGCTTAAAAATTAGATGCCAACGGCGCCCACCAAGCTGCCGCCATAACATGGCAGCCCGAATGCCAGCCATCAGTAATGCTCGTACCTGATGGGCTGTTTGGGGTTGCTGCAGAAAGCGGCTATCTCCATGTACCTGAATGCGAAACGGCATTTTGCTCAAAGTATCTTGATACATGCCAGAAATGCCGGCAATAAGGTTTTCATGCATTGAAGACTCATAATGTTCCATAGCGCGCTCTAGTTGTCCCAAGCGTTGACCGATGGCAGATAGCATAGAGTTGTCTTTTTGCAGCTTCGACTCTAAATGGATAAGGCTGAGTGCGTAGCGAATGGTATCTGGGTTGACTGCATCCCGTTGTTTCCCCATTACTTGTTTAGCAATGCGTCGTCCCAAGGCTAGATTACCTTGGCACTCGAATTGTCCGCCGTATATGTCGACAGTAGCTGGCGCACTCACAATAAGCACACTGTCAAGCAGTGGCTCAGCGAAATCTTTATCTAACGTTCCTTTGCGCGCTAACGTGGCGACTAACTCCGACGCTTGAAAGAGTGCGGCTAGTGCGATCGCTTGTTCTTTTTCATCATGTTGCATTGACATCTCCGGTGCGAATCAACGGCTACTTATTGAATGCAATATTAATAATTCCACCACCTAAACAGTGCTCGCCGACATAAAATACTACTGACTGGCCTGGTGTAATGGCGCGTTGAGGTTCTTTAAAGCTCACTTCGACACGCCCATCAGCAAGTTCTGTCAGAGTGCAGGCTTGGTCAGGCTGACGATAGCGGCATTTGGCCATGCAGGTTAAAGGCATGACTGGTTTTTCACGCGCTACCCAATCAAATCCATCTGCAATCAAGTGTGTTTTATAGAGTGAGTCATGTTGACCACCCTGGGTTACCACCAATACGTTGCGCCCCAAGTCCTTCTCAACTACGTACCAAGGTTCATCTGGGTAGTTTGACAGCCCACCTATGCCAAGGCCCTGACGTTGACCTATTGTGTGGTACATCAAGCCATGATGCTCTCCAATAACGTCTCCTTCAAGCGTTTCGATATTACCTGGTTGTGCTGGCAGATATTGCTCGAGGAAGTCTTTAAAGCGGCGCTCACCAATAAAACAGATACCTGTGCTGTCTTTTTTATTGTGAGTAACCAGATCGTGTTCTTCGGCTAGGCGACGTACTTCAGGCTTCTCAAGTTCACCAACGGGGAAGAATGTACGACCAATCTCATCTTTACCAACAGCGTATAAAAAGTAACTTTGGTCTTTATTGTTGTCGAGGCCTTTCAGTAAAACGGGTTCACCATTGATATCGCCACGACGAACATAGTGCCCCGTAGCAATGTAGTCAGCACCAAGCTCAATTGCATACTCCAAAAACGCTTTGAATTTTATCTCTTTGTTGCAGAGAATGTCTGGGTTTGGAGTGCGCCCAGCTTTGTATTCTGCGAGGAAATGTTCGAAAACATTATCCCAGTATTCGGCAGCGAAGTTCGCCGTATGTAGGTGAATACCAAGTTTGTTACAGACGGCTTGAGCATCAGCTAAATCATCCTTTGCCGTACAGTATTCGGTGCCGTCGTCTTCGTCCCAGTTCTTCATAAATAGACCTTCAACGTTATAGCCTTGTTGCTGAAGAAGTAATGCAGATACTGAGGAATCTACACCGCCAGACATGCCGACGATGACTTTTATAGATGCGTTTGCGTTATCTTGACTCATGAAAAATCTCTAATAGTTGAAACGGGGTAAAGGCCCGTCATTAGATTGAAGGCGCTATTGTAGCGGAACACGGAGATTAGGTCTGTAGTTTGGGACTGATGTGCATATTTTCAATTATTTCCAATGGCGCCGCTTGGCCCGCCTCAAAGTCTTGAATGCATTGCATGATCAAGGGGCTTCGTTGAGGTAAGGCTGAGATTTGGTCTTTGGTTAGCCAGACTGACTCAATGATATCGGCATCTAAAACGTCACTTTGTTTGTGGCTTGGCGTGCAGATGAAACAGACCCTGTGATAGGTATCTGCCTCTTGAAATGGCGTGAAAGCATAGATGCCTAAAATCGAGCGAGGTAAAACTTGCCAGCCGGATTCTTCTAGTGATTCTCTGACGACAGCTTGCTGTAAAGTCTCACCGTTTTCGACGTGTCCGGCTGGCTGGTTGAGAACCACCTGACCGTCCTGTATTTCTTTGATCATTAAATACTTTCCCTGATCCTCGACCAGTGCCGCGACGGTTAGGTGTGGAAGCCTTTCTCGCTTTTTCTCGTTCAAAATTTTGTACCTGTTGTTGTAAGGACTCATCTATTTCAACATGTTTATATTGCCCTACAGCTAAGTTCTCAATGGAGTATGGGCCAATAGCCGCTCGGATTAATCGTAATGTTGGAAAGCCTACTTTGGCGGTCATACGCCTAACTTGGCGATTTTTGCCTTCCGTGATTTTTAGCTCTAACCAGCTAGTTGGTATATTGGCGCGTTCTCGAATCGGTGGAGTTCTGTCCCATATCTCCGGCTCTTCAATGCTGTTACATATAGCAGGGAGAGTTTTGCCATCTTTCAATTCCACGCCGGACCTTAACTGCTCAATGGCTTTGGGTGTGATTTGACCGTCCACTTGCACCCAGTAAGTTTTTGGCAGCTTAAATTTCGGTGAGGCGATTAGGTGTTGCAGTGGACCATTGTCTGTTAATAAAAGCAGCCCTTCAGAATCAAAGTCTAATCGACCCGCAGCGTAAACATTTGGTATGTCTATGTATTGAGCAAGGGTGCTTTTATCGCCGTCGCTAGTGAACTGGCTGAGGACTTGAAACGGTTTATTGAGTATGAGTAACATTTCACCTGTCTAATCTGTCGGTAAGCTACAGGCGTCAAAAAACACCTTTGTCCAACAGAGTGTAGCAAAGGTGCGGAGTGAGGTGGAGTATTTGCTCGTTAAGCGGTTTGCACGGAAGGCTCCTCTGCTTTTTCTGCAATCGGCGTTATATCCGTTGCGTGCAGTCCGCGTTTTCCAGGGGCAACATCAAAAGTTACCGCTTGTCCTGCTTTCAGAGTTTTGTAACCTTCCACATTTATTGCTGAATAATGAATAAACAGGTCCTCATCAAAACTGTCTGAGACGATAAAGCCATATCCTTTTGCGTTATTAAACCACTTAACGGATCCACGATGCATGAGTCACTCCTTCCATACTCTATGGGCTCGACGGGGCGAACCGCAAATAAACCCTATGAATTAAATCGGTTCAATCTACTCAGCCAAAGTCGTGATAATATCAGCATTAAAGTACATCTATTATCGGGGTTTAAACGTACAACTTTTGACCACATATAGTTGAGAGTAGAACTCTATCGGTAATTTGTAAAATTCTTATTGTTTTCGTCTTTCATTGTAAAAACTGATTGAGAAAACAACTTTTAACATGAATATTTGTAGTTCTTAGAGGTCAAGATGTTTGCATTTAAGCAAATTAGTCTAAATTTAGAAGACGATGATCAAGGTCATTCTTCTGTAGCCATCGCACCAGAGGATACAGAACTGAAACCGCCGTCCATGTATCAAGTGGTGCTTTTTAACGATGATTACACGCCAATGGATTTTGTCGTGTTTGTTCTCCAACGCTTTTTCAATATGGACTCTGATAAAGCCCAGCAAGTAATGATGGAAGTGCATACCAAGGGAAAAGGTGTTTGTGGAATCTACCCTTACGGTATTGCGGAGACCAAAGTAGCTATGGTGCAGCAGTTTTGCGAGCAAAACGAGCACCCCCTAATGTGCGACTTACAGCAAGTCGACTGATTTGTAGAGAGGGATAAGCGATGCTAGATAAAGAATTAGAGCAAACCTTAAACAATGCGTTTAAAGCAGCCCGCGATAAACGCCATGAGTTTATGACCGTTGAGCATCTGTTGTTAGCATTGATCGATAATGTTGCGGCAGCAAAAGTGTTAGAGGCGTGTGGCGTTGCTCTAGACACTTTGAGTAAAGAGCTTGAGGAGTTTGTAGACAGCACCACACCAATTATCCCGCAAGATGACGAAGAGCGTGAAGTCCAGCCGACATTAGGATTTCAACGAGTATTACAACGAGCTGTTTTTCATGTTCAGTCCTCGGGTAAGCGAGAAGTGACGGGTGCTAATGTTCTCGTGGCGATGTTCAGTGAGCAGGAAAGCCAAGCCGTTTATTTGTTACGCCGTCATAATGTGGCGCGCATCGATGTGGTGAATTTTGTCGCTCATGGCATCTCTAAATTGGGTGATGCTTCTTCCCAGGAGGACGCCATCGAACAAGAGGATGAAGAAGGAGAAGAGGCGTCTAAGGCTCCGCTTCAGAAGTACGCCACTAATTTGAATGAAGAAGCTAGATCTGGGCGTATTGATCGCTTAATTGGTCGCCAATACGAAGTAGAGCGTGTGGTTCAAACACTCTCTCGACGCCGAAAGAACAATCCTTTGTTAGTTGGTGAGTCTGGTGTGGGTAAAACGGCGATTGCCGAAGGCCTTGCTAAGCGCATTGTGGATGGAGAAGTTCCTGAAGTGATAGCTGATGGGGTCGTGTATTCACTCGATCTGGGGGCTTTATTAGCAGGCACAAAATATCGAGGGGATTTTGAAAAACGCCTAAAGCACTTGCTTGGTGAGCTGAAAAAGCTACCGAATGCCATTCTATTTATTGATGAAATTCACACCATTATCGGTGCGGGGGCGGCATCTGGTGGCGTTATGGATGCGTCGAATTTGCTAAAACCAGCATTGAGTTCAGGTCAGCTCCGCTGTATTGGTTCTACGACATTTCAAGAATTCCGCGGTGTGTTTGAAAAGGATCATGCCTTGGCGCGTCGTTTCCAGAAAGTCGACGTCAATGAACCAAGTGTGGATGACACTTACGAAATACTTAAAGGTATTATCGGGTCGTTTGAAGAGCATCATCAGATTAAATACGAAGATGCTGCGCTCAAAGCAGCTTCTGAATTAGCACAACGTTACGTGCCAGATCGACACATGCCTGACAAAGCAATTGATGTTGTGGATGAGGCCGGCGCGTATCAGCGTCTACAACCTGAAGCTTCACGTAAAGAGCTAATTACAGTTGAAGATATAGAAGAGATCGTCTCTAAAATTGCTAGGGTCCCTGTTAAAGCTGCAAACTCCGATGATAAGCAAGTGCTCGCGAATCTTGAGCGTAACTTGAAAATGGTGGTGTTTGGTCAAGACAGTGCAATTGAATCTCTCGCCGATGCAATTAAGCTCTCACGCGCAGGGTTGAAGGCTGACCAGAAACCGATAGGATCTTTCTTGATGGCGGGTCCCACAGGGGTTGGTAAAACAGAGGTGACGCGCCAGCTTGCTAAAATAATGGGCTTAGAGCTGATAAGGTTTGACATGTCCGAGTATATGGAGCGACATGCTGTTTCCCGCTTGATTGGCGCACCACCAGGCTATGTAGGGTTTGATCAAGGGGGGTTGCTAACTGAAGCGGTGACAAAGAACCCTCACAGTGTTGTATTACTCGATGAGATTGAGAAAGCGCACCCAGAAGTCTTTAATTTACTACTTCAAGTTATGGATCACGGTACACTGACAGATAACAATGGTCGCAAAGCTGATTTCCGCAATATTATTCTTGTGATGACCTCTAATGCAGGGGCTGAAGTATTGGCTAAACGATCAATTGGTTTCTCAATGCAAGATCATTCTAGCGACGGTATGGAGGTCATTAATAAAACTTTTACGCCCGAATTCCGTAACCGACTAGATGCGGTCATTCAATTTAAACAGCTTGATGAGCAGGTGATTTTCAATGTAGTGGATAAGTTCTTGGTTGAGCTTCAAGCACAGCTAGACGCCAAATCCGTTATGATTGAAGTCAGCGATACAGCTAGAGGTTGGTTGGCCAGCAAAGGCTATGATCGTCAGATGGGCGCACGCCCAATGGCTCGCGTCATCCAAGAGCATTTGAAGAAGCCTTTGGCTAATATGATTCTATTTGGTGATCTGTCTGAAGGCGGCGTGGTGAATGTGTCTTTGGATGAAGAGAACGATAAACTAGCATTTACTGTCAAAAAAGAGACGGTTGAGTGTTAATGACTGCGTTTTAACGCAAAAGCCGCTACAGCTTTGCTGTGGCGGCTTTTTTTTGTGCTGTTATACCGCGTGATTAGCGAGAGCGGTAAACAATGCGACCTTTAGACAAGTCGTAAGGAGTTAACTCAACTTTAACTTTGTCACCAGTCAAAATACGGATGTAATTTTTACGCATCTTGCCAGAAATATGAGCAGTCACAACGTGACCGTTTTCTAGCTCAACGCGAAACATAGTGTTAGGAAGTGTATCAACGATCGTACCTTCCATTTCAATGCTGTCTTCTTTTGCCACAATGAGTGTCCTGTTTTAATTAAGGTGAAGCACTTTCTCGCTATTTAGGCTAAAGATTAGGCTTGTCGTTGGCGAGATTGCTAAATTTTCGGCCGTATTCTGCCGAAATTAGCCCCAAAAAGCAAATTTTGTACGCTATATCACAATGTCTATTGGGGCGTTTGATTGAGCAATGCCAAGCAAACCTGTGTTTCGGTCGGGTGTGGGAATGAGTGTCTTTAAGTCAGAAACGAAGGCCCGCTTACTTCGCATTTTTGCGCCTAGCGACAACATGTGATCAGACTCAATCTGGCAGTCGATTTGTTGCACTCCGAGTGCTGGAGATAAACGACAAAATTGCAGAAGCGCTATCTTTGACCCATTGGGGCGCAGTGAAAACATAGATTCTCCAAAAAAGAAACCGCCCATGGCAACGCCATAGAACCCCCCAGCCAACTTTTTGTTATGCCATGCTTCAATTGAGAAAGCGTATCCAAGTTGATTCAAAGAGAGATATGCCTGAATGATGTCTTCGGTGATCCAAGTGCCCTCTGTTTGAGCTCTTAACTCACTACAGTAGCGGATGGTACGTTCAAAATCTGCATTGATTTGCCATTGCCAATTGTCTTTTCGTACCGCTTTTCTCAAGGACCGACTGATGTGAAATTCAGACGGTACCAATGTACAGCGTTCAAGAGGGTGCCACCATAAAATCGGATCCTCATCGCTAAACCATGGGAAAAAACCATGTTGGTAGAGGTGAATTAAACGCTCTGGTTTAAGATCACCACCGATTGCAGCGAGGCCAGCAGGGTCTGTTAATGACCTAAAGGGGTCGGGGGTATCGTAGGGAGATTCGCTTAGAAGCAGTAATTCTGGCTCTAATGTATCGTTTTTATCCATTTTTTGCATATTTGTCTGGTCTAAGTGAGTCCGGATGTGTTTTGATTATCCATACTTTCTACGCTATTGGTCTAGCTCTTGAGCTTGATTTGCATATTTGATTGTTTGAATGACAGTTGGTCAGTTAAAAAGTGATCGATTGTTGGTCGTATTGAACCAGAAATATGCTTATCTTGTGACGCATGTATAATTCAAATGATAAAAATGCAAAAAAAACCGAAAAAAAGTGTTTGTAGTGCTTGACCAGTAACGGAAAACTTGGTTTTAATCAGGTTAGTTCAGAGCGACGGGTAAAACACTATTCGGATAACGTTTTAAGAACTAGGTATTTTTTCAGTGTTGTGTTCTTGTCACAAAACTGAAACTGTCAGGTTTTAGTATATCTGAGTCGTTGATTTTTCAGCGTTTCTTGATTAGGTGCCAAAGCCTTTCAAATACGGTCAAAAGACCGAACATATAAAATTAAAGGGGAATCTTGAATGAAAGCGATTAAACTTGCTTCAGTTTTCGCGGTATCTGCTGTAGCAGCTGCTGTATCTACAACAACTATCGCCGCTGAGCCAGTATTCTCAGGTACAGCTGGTCTATCTTACAATGCAGAAAGTGGTGGCGAGTCTTGGTCTTCTGAAGGCGAAGTAAACATCATCGCTGACACTGGCGTTGTTTACTTTGATTTAGACATGAACACTGCTGCGGGCAACTTCGTACTTGATGAAGCGTACGTTAAGCAAGGTGCTGTATCTTTCGGTGATTTCGATGGTTCGATCTCTGACGACGCTCGTTACACTGCTGGCGTTTGGGAAGGAGGCGAGTACTCTGACGGTTCTGTAACTGACCTTGGTGTTCGTTACGTAGTTATGGACGGTCTAACTGTTGCTCTAGAAATGGACGAAGGTCATGACGGTGTAGGCGCAGCTGTTAAATACTCTCAAGATCTTAGCGGCATGACTCTTGGTCTTTCTGCTGGTTCTTTCAGCGGTGAAACACCTGCTGGCGTTAAAAACGAAACAACTAACTACTCTGTAGGTGTTAAAGCTCCTCTAGGTATGGCAACCGTTATCGCTTCTTACTCTGGCGGCGAAACTAACAGCGCTGATTTCTCTACTGCTGTTTTGGGTGCTGACGTTGCTGTTTCTGATGCGCTTTCTGTTTCTGCACAGTACTCTGCAGATCTTGAAAACGAACTAAACAACACTGAAATTACTGCATACTACACTGCTGGCGATATCACTTACTTCGCAACAAGCCTAACTGGTGATAAAGAAGCAACTACTCTAGGTGCATACGCTTCGTTCTAAGATTTCCCTATCTTAGTGAAAGCGAAAGCCAGCCCTTTGGGCTGGCTTTTTTTATGGTAAGCTAGCAACCTTATTTATGAACCCGTTACATTGGAAGGTGGCTTTTGACACAAGTAAGGAGTGAGTCAGTACGATCACCCATCTGGGGAACGTTTGCGAAGCAGGCGGCATTCATTGCTGCGTTGCTGTTTTTTCTTTTTTTTGCCTTTGCGACCTATACATATGATCCAGAGGATGCGGGATGGTTTTATTCTGGTAGTAATTCAATAACACAAAACTCAATGGGGCCTTTAGGGGCGGCGATGAGTGATGTGTTGTCTGCATTTTTTGGTAGCGTATTTTTTTCCTTACCCTTGTTGTTTCTGCTGGTTGCTTATATTTTGTGGCGCAACCCACATCATCTAATTCCTCTCAATAATGCTTTACTAACGAGTGTTGGATCGATTTTATACCTGAGCTTCGGATCAACATTGTGCTTCTTACATACAGTCGGTAACGCAGAATTACAGTTTGGCGCAGGTGGAATTCTAGGGCAGACCCTCGGGCAAACGCTGTATCATTGGCTAGGATATGATGGTGCCACGTTGGTCAGTCTGGCTTTGACGGTGCTGGCCTTTACTCTTTTGGCTCAAGTACATTGGTCTGCGTTGCTAGAGTTTGTTGGGGAGCGAGCTTATCGCATGTATGCGGCGGCGGTTGAGTATTTTTCCAATCGAGCCACAAAAAGGTCTTCTATTGAAGACCAGCCTGAAGAATCTGATCAACTAGATGAGCCTGCGATATTTAGGAAGCGGACTAAATCTGTAGAGTTAAGTGCATCTGAAGAAGTGCCGCACGTTGAAGACACGGATACGCCAAAAGAACCAAAAGTTTCTAAGATTAGTGGATTGTTGTCCAAGTTTAAGCGGGAATCAGAGAAAAAAGAACGTTCCAACACTGCTGATGAAACAGTTCGTGAGCATATTGACCCGAGTTTTGATGATCTGGACAGCTTTACTATTGATGACGAAGAGGTGTCGTTCAGTGACACGTTATACATTGAGGGGGATGAAGAAGCCCGGTCAGTCGATGATTCATTCTCTAGTGCTTTTTCATCAAACAACCACAAAGCACCTGCCGAAGAGCAAAATGATAGCGTTAGCCCTCCTTTAAAAAAGAATGGAACATCGGTGAGTGAGTTGGAGGAGCCAGTCCCTACAGTAATGCCTGAGCAGACTAAGATCCCACAACATAAACCGGCCGTTAAAACGTTGTCGGAAGCGAAACAACTGGATGGTTTGGGTGGACCATCCTCTGAAATTGAGCGAACGGAAGCGGCGTACACCTTGCCAGATCGCAGTGTATTGACGAAGCCGAAGCCCAAAAAAGGCGGTTATACAGAGGACGAGCTCTTGGCACTTTCAGAGCTCCTTGAGCAGCGACTTTTGGATTTTGGTGTAAAAGCGGAAGTCGTAGAGGTGAATCCCGGTCCTGTTATTACCCGTTTTGAGATTCAACCTGCTCCGGGTGTAAAAGTATCTCGTATTACCAATTTAGCAAAGGATTTAGCGCGCTCTCTTAGCGTAATGAGTGTCCGGGTGGTGGAGGTCATTGCAGGCAAGTCAACGATCGGTATCGAGATACCCAATCAAAATCGCGACACAGTGTATTTTTCTGAGGTCATCAATGTCGATATGTATGACCGTGCGAGCTCGCCTTTGACACTTTCTCTAGGCCATGATATCTCGGGTGAGCCCGTTGTTGTAGATTTGGCAAAAATGCCGCATGTGCTTGTTGCCGGTACGACAGGCTCCGGTAAGTCGGTTGGTGTTAATGCTATGATTTTGAGCATGCTTTTAAAATCGACACCAGACGAAGTTCGCATGATCATGGTTGATCCGAAGATGCTTGAGTTGTCAATCTATGAAGGGATTCCGCATCTTTTGACTCCTGTTATTACAGATATGAAGGACGCGGCTAACGGCTTACGATGGTCTGTAGATGAAATGGAGCGCCGCTACAAATTGATGTCGAAATTGGGTGTTCGAAACATTGCAGGTTACAACAAAAAAGTGCGTGAAGCGATTGCTGCAGGGACGCCAATTGAAGACCCTTTATGGCAACCTGAAATGGCCATGTTTTCTGAAGACGGTGTTGCTCGAACGGTCCCCCATTTAGAGCCACTACCTTATATTGTCATCATTGTAGATGAATTTGCAGATATGATGATGATAGTAGGTAAAAAGGTAGAGGAGCTTATTGCCCGTATTGCTCAGAAGGCTCGAGCGGCAGGCGTACATTTAGTATTGGCGACACAACGACCATCAGTGGATGTTATTACCGGGTTGATTAAAGCAAACATACCAACTCGCATGGCGTTTCAGGTGTCTTCAAAAATAGATTCTCGTACGATTCTTGACCAAGGTGGCGCTGATCAATTACTTGGTCAAGGTGATATGTTGTATCTACCAGCAGGTTTACCAACGCCTATTCGAGTTCATGGTGCCTTTGTCTCCGATGAAGAGGTTCATGCAGTGGTTGAAGAGTGGAAAGCGCGAGGGGAGCCTGAGTATATTAATGATATTGTCACTAATGTAGAAGAGACGGGTTCTGCTGGAAGTAGTGAAGATCAAGATCCACTTTATGACGAAGCTGTAAAAATTGTTACAGAAACACGTAAAGCGTCAATTTCCTCTATTCAGCGGCGCTTGAAAATTGGTTATAACCGAGCCGCAAACCTTGTTGAAGCCATGGAGTCTGCGGGCTTAGTGGGGCCAATGGGGACGAATGGTCAGCGTGATGTACTCATCCCCGAGTAGACGCAATATATTTGGAGTTTTCATGTATCGAATCGTATTAATTATTTTGTTGTGTTTGTCTGGCTCAGTGTGGGCGCAAACATCAAATTCAGACTTATCTGAATTGCTAGAAAACAATCGCAATGTCGAAGGGGAGTTCCGCCAAGTTACGTATAATGAGGGGGGGGAACAAGTTCAGGTGAGTGAAGGTGTGTTTCTATTAGCGGCACCCAATCGTTTTGTGTGGGATACGATTTCGCCTTTCCCTCAGCGTATTATTTCAGATGGCCAATTCGTGACAATATGGGATGTTGATCTAGAGCAAGCCACTCAAAAGCCTTTCGCGGGTACCGTTGGTAATTCCCCTGCCGCGTTGCTAGGTGATTCTGCTGATAATGTCTTAAGTCATTACTCGGTGACTCAAATAAGCGACGACAAATACCGCTTACAGCCGTTAGAGACTGATGACTTATTCAATACATTGACGCTCTCCTTTGCGAAAGGAATCATTGATGCAATGAGTATTAAAGATGTCTTGGGTCAGACTACCGTGATTGAATTTTCGAATGTTGATGCGCATGAGGGGGTTTCCGATGAGAACTTCAAAGTGGAACTTCCAGAGACGGTTGACCTAATCGTAGAGCAGTAGTCTATGAATGATTTGTTTTCTTCCCAAGATGTTGATTTTGCACAGCCATTAGCTGCTCGAATGCGGCCCAAGAACTTGACTGAATATGTCGGTCAAGAGCACTTGGTAGGCGAGGGAAAGCCACTGCGTAAAATGGTAGAGCGAAAGCAAGGACACTCTTTTATATTATGGGGCCCTCCGGGCGTTGGGAAGACTACTTTCGCACAGTTGTTTGCGCATTCTATGGATGCCAAATTTATCGAATTGTCGGCAGTAATGTCGGGGGTCAAAGAGATTCGTGCTGCCGTAGACGAAGCGAAGCAATGGCGCACAATGACACAAAAGTCGACGTTGCTATTTGTTGACGAAGTGCATCGGTTTAATAAATCTCAGCAAGATGCATTTTTACCATTTATCGAAGATGGAACCTTTCTATTTGTCGGTGCGACCACCGAAAACCCTGCTTTTGAATTAAATTCGGCGCTATTATCTAGAGCGCGAGTTTATCGTCTGCAGACTCCCAGTCAAGATCAGCTACTGCGTGCTATGAAGCGGGCTTTAACAGATGCAGAGCGTGGTTTAGGGACAAAGCAAATAGTGATCGGCGATGATTTGTTGGCAATTCTAGCGAATGCGGCAGATGGCGATGTACGGCGAAGCCTTAATTTTTTAGAGATATTGTCCGATTTTGTGGAAGAGGGTGAAACGGTCACTAAGGCTCACCTAGAAGATGTGCTTGTTGGAAGTGTACGTCGATACGACAAAAATGGTGACGTATTTTATGATCAGATTTCTGCTTTTCATAAATCTGTAAGGGGGTCATCGCCTGATGGGGCGTTGTATTGGATGGCGCGCATGTTAGATGGCGGCTGTGACCCTTTGTATATCGCTCGTCGCCTACTTGCAATCGCATCTGAAGATATTGGTAATGCTGATCCTAGAGCGCTTCAAATTGGCTTAAATGCGTGGGATATCTTTGAGCGAGTAGGCCCTAAAGAGGGAAATCGCGCGATTGCACAGGCGGCGGTGTATATGGCTTGCGCACCGAAGAGTAACGCTTTGTATATGGCGTTTAGCCAAATGCAAAGGGACGTGGCTAATCAGCCGACTTTTGAGGTGCCCAACCATCTTCGGAATGCACCAACGAGCTTGGCAAAGGAAATGGGCCATGGAGACGATTATCGTTATGCTCATAATGAGCCATATGGCTATGCGGCTGGGGATGCTTACTTACCCGTTGAAATGCATGGAGCGAAATATTATCAGCCTACGGACCGAGGGCTTGAGAAAAAGATAGGAGAAAAACTTGCTTGGTTAGCCGAGCAAGATCGCACAAGTCCACATCAGCGTTACTCGGAAGGAGAGGGGCTCGAATGATGTATATCATGATTGCGTTAGGAGGGGCTGTCGGAGCCTTGTGTCGATTTGGTGCAACAAAGTGGATTAATAATCTGTGGGGACAGCACTTTCCTCTTGCAACGATGTCGATTAACATCCTTGGCAGTTTTTTGATGGGGATGGCATTTGTTGTCATTAGTGAAAAAATGCCATCGCTCGAACCATTAAGACCATTGATAATGGTTGGCTTCTTGGGAGCATTTACGACCTTTTCTACATTTTCGTTGGAAATTGTCTCCCTTCTTAATCAGCAGGCTTGGCTAAGTGCTGTAAGCTATTTATCATTAAGCTGTTTGTTAGGTGTTTTAGCATTGATAGCTGGTATCGGACTAGCGCGTTTATTTTAGTCAATGTGCAAAGACACTTTTTTATCACCCAACTACATAAGGTTTTGTTGCAGCAATGTTAGACATTAAAGCTCTTCGAGCGGATCCAGAAGCGATTGCCGCGTTACTTAAGAAAAAAGGCTTTGATTTAGATGTCGCGACGTTCTCAGAGTTAGAAGAACGCCGTAAGTCTATTCAGATGGAAACCGAAAACCTGCAACAGTCACGCAACTCTGTCTCAAAACAAATTGGCTCCGCGATGAAAGCGGGCGATAAAGCGTTGGCGGATGATCTCAAAGCACAAACAGCGACTTTGGGTGATGACCTAGCAAAAGCGAAAGAGCAATTAAATGATGTTCAGAGTGAGCTTGAAGCATTGCTAGAGTCGATTCCAAATATTCCTCACTCTTCAGTTCCTGAGGGCGCGACGGAAGATGATAATGTCGAGGTTCGCCGTTGGGGGACGCATCGCACGTTTGATTTTGACATCAAAGATCATGTAGATGTCGGTGCAGAGCTTGGCATGTTGGACTTTGAGGTGGCAGCTAAGATAACGGGGTCCCGTTTCGCTGTTATGCGTTCTGATCTGGCGCGATTACACCGAGCTCTGACACAGTTCATGCTGAATACCCATATCGAAGAACATGGCTACTCTGAAGTCTATGTCCCTTACTTGGTGAATGCAGCATCATTGAAAGGCACAGGGCAGTTACCTAAATTTGAAGCAGACTTGTTTAAAGTACCAGTCGACAAAGATAGTGGTAATAGCGATCTCTATTTAATTCCTACTGCCGAAGTTCCTGTCACAAATATTGTACGGGATGAAATATTGAATGATGCTGAGTTGCACCAACAATATGTTGCGCACACACCTTGCTTCCGTAGTGAAGCAGGAAGTTATGGACGAGATACTCGAGGCATGATTCGCCAACATCAATTTGAAAAAGTTGAGCTGGTTCACGTATGTCGTCCTGATCGTTCTGAGGAGATCCTTGAACAGCTTGTTGGCCATGCTGAGGTGATCCTGCAAAAACTAAACTTACCATATCGAACGGTTATCCTTTGCGGTGGGGATTTAGGTTTCTCTGCCTATAAGACTTACGACATAGAAGTCTGGCTACCTGGACAACAGAAATTCCGTGAAATTTCCTCTTGCTCCAATATGGGGGATTTCCAAGCTCGACGTATGCAGGCTCGCTGGAGAAACCCAGAGACCGGTAAACCTGAACTGGCACACACTTTGAATGGTTCAGGTCTAGCAGTAGGCCGTACCTTGGTGGCTGTATTGGAAAACTACCAGAATGAAGATGGTAGTGTCACAGTGCCTGAGGTGCTCGTTCCTTATATGGGTGGAAAAACACAGATCGGTTAATGAGTTTTGACGATTTGAAAAGCCCCAATATGGGGCTTTTTATTTGAGACATTGGAATTATGACAGGTAAAGTATATTTAATTGGTGCTGGGCCAGGTGATCCGGATTTGTTGACAATCAAAGCCCATCGGTTGTTATTATCCGCTGATGTGGTGCTCTATGATCGTTTGGTTGGTGAGCAGATCATCGCCATGATCCCTGATACCGCTGAGAAGCTCTACGTTGGCAAAGAAAAATCGTTACATAGTCTGCCGCAAGGTGACATCAACGTATTATTGGCCTCAAAAGCAAAAGAAGGCAAAGTAGTCGTGCGCCTGAAAGGCGGGGATCCATTTATCTTTGGACGCGGTGGTGAGGAGCTGGAAGAGCTAGTCGAGGAGCAAGTACCCTTTGAGGTTGTGCCTGGTGTGACGGCAGCAGCAGGGTGTGCCGCCTATGCTGGTATACCACTTACACATCGTGATTACGCCCAGTCAGTACGCTTTCTAACGGGTCATCTAAAAGATGGCACGACGGAATTACCGTGGGACGAACTCGTTCATCCAGCCCAGACTTTGGTTATTTATATGGGCTTAACTGGACTGGAAACGATCGGACAGTCCTTAATCCGTTTTGGAATGAGGCCATCTATGCCCATCGCCATTGTAGAGAAGGGAACCTCGTCAGAACAAAGAGTATTCACGTCTACGATTAAAGATGTCTATCAAGTTGCGCAAGACAATAATGTGAAGTCGCCGGCACTATTGATCATCGGGGATGTTGTGACACTACAAAACAAGTTAGCGTGGTTTGATAACTAACTTTGATTCTCGTAATTGAAGATAGGAAAGGGCAGCCTGATGAGCTGCCTTTTTTATAGGCAATTTGCGGGTTTAGGCAAGCCGGCAATCTTCGCTGCAAGTTTTGGGGCGCTCCCTGGAAATAATTTCATAAGATAAATGCTTTTTCCTTTATCGCTGCCCAGCTCTTTACCCACTGCTTTTACTAGTGGACGCATCGCAGGTGATACTTCGAATTGTTCGTAAAATCGACGTAATAGTCGAATTACTTCCCAATGCTCTTGGGTTAAAGTGACGGACTCGCTGGCAGCGATGTCTTCGGCCAATTGTTCATTCCATTGAGAAACATCGAGTAAGTAGCCTTCTTCGTCAAATAGCTCGGAGGGAAGAGTCATAATTTACCAGCTGATTATTGTGTCGTGGGCGGTGGTTTGTGTTACCCATTCATCATCAGAAATAAGATGTCCGACGGTGGGTGAGATGCCATAGGCTAATACATCACTCTCGCGTAGAAAAATCTGAATATTTCTTTCTTGCAGTCGTGCTAAATCGGGTGCGTGTTGCGATGCCCTTAACACGCCAGCTTCAATTAATAGAACGGCATCGCCTGCCTGCAAACTGCCTTGCCAATCCTGCTCAACGGCAGCTGGGTAAATAGATTGGTTGATTTGATAGAGTGCCATATATTGCCCTAGAACCGATAGATATGTGTATGGTCACGGAGCATGGAGTGCCATGCGTCTTGACTAAGAGAAGTGATGCCGTCCCAAAGTTCTATGGTGCTATTATGCAGTTCATCTTCCTTAACATAGACATTGACAATATCGTAGAACTCCAGCCCATCGAGTAACTTATAAAGATGTTTCCCATGGCGCTGTAAAGGTGACTGGTTTATGTGTAATAGGCTTAACGCATCACCGGTCAAACATAAGCTGACATCTTGCTCAAATGTTCCTAACACCAAGGCGAGATCCAAGCCCTCTTTTAAAGCTAACGATGAATAGGTAGGTGAAGTAAGGTAAATCAACGTTTTCATCTCAGCGAAACCTCACTATTCGATCAGACTCACTGCTAAGGCTAATCAAAGTTCCGAGCCCTTCCAACTGATATGGTTTTGCAAGGTTTGATGTGTCCAACTCATAGCGCTTGGCTTCGGAGTCATTGACTATCCCACGGCGGATCGCAGCCGCGATACAGACATACAAAGGTATTTCATATTGAGTGGCAAAATCGGCCCACTCCTGACCAATGTGACACTCATCTCTTGGTGGCATCGCAAACTGGTTTGCTATGTATGTTGCGTCTTCATAGAAAAAAACACCAGCGAGAGAGTGATCACCTCCGCGCATCAGAGCGAGCGCGAAATCTAAAGCGCTATGGCACGCTTTAGTGGATGTTGGACTACCTGTAATGAACAAAGAAAATTTCATAGTGCTTTCGTTAAAGTCTTTTGGCGAATTTTACACATAAAAAAGGCCGCAGTCTGCGGCCTTTTAAAGAGAAAATCTTTACTAGTCGTCACTAGCCATACCAAAAAGAGACAGTAGGCTAAGGAACATATTATAAATGGAAACGTATAAGTTAACCGTTGCCATGATGTAATTCGTTTCACCACCACGAACAATTTCACTTGTCTGAAGCAGGATGACTGCCGCTGAGAACAAAGTAAAACCAACGGAGATGAATATTTGCAGTGCAGGAAGCTGAATGAAGAAGCCAGCGATCATCGCAAACAGTAGAGCGAAGAAACCAACCATCAAGAAGCCATTTAAGAAACTAAAATCCTTCTTAGAAATGATTGCGTAAGCTGACAAGCCTAAGAATGATAAACCCGTCATCCCAAGCGCACTCATAATAATACTTGTGCCGTTGGCCATGCTTAGATACGCATTAAGGATTGGACCAAGGGTTAACCCCATGAAACCAGTCAATGCAAATACGCAAAGCAGACCTGTCGCGCTGTTACGACATTTATGAGTAAGGAAAAGTAACCCGTAGAAGCCAACCAAAGTAATGATCAAACCAGGGTGTGGCAAGTTGAATGCCATACTGATCCCTGCCGTGAAAGCACTAAACAACAAGGTTAAAGAAAGCAAACCGTAGGTGTTGCGAAGCGTCTTGTTGGCCTCTTGGGACGTGTGTGTCGAAAGGGCATCTGTATAACGCATGTTAAGGTTCTCCTTATGAATAATACCTTTATAAGACAGACTATGCGGCCAGTAGTTCAAAACTTCAACTCATTTCGATACGACAATTAAAAACGCCTGCACAAGGCAGGCGTTTTCAGGTAAGGCAAGGTTATATTTAAGACGCTACAGTCGCTTTATGCGTGCCAGAAGCCTGTTTGGTTTTATGTTTATCAACTTGGCGCGCCAGCTTTTCAATCATGCTATCAATCGCGTGGAATAGGCGGTCTTCAGTGGAAGCCGTTGCAAAGAGTTCTTTGCCAGGTAAGTGAATTCGTGCTTCCGCTTTTTGTTCTTTACTGTCTTTCACTAGGGTCACATTGACGGAGGTAATTTGATCACTGAGCTTTGCTATTTTGTTCATTTTTTCGTTGATGTGATCTTTGATGGCTGGGGTGATGTCGACGTGATGACCAGTAATATTTATTGTGTACATACAACTTTCTCCTCAGTAAAGTTGGCCGACAATTAAGTTCGTAAGGGAGACAAACTTTACGGCACAATCCCAGCATAGAAGTGCGATATTGCCCTGTCAACTGTAATTCATGCTTTAGAAATTATTTTGCAATACGTTTGTGGTAGAGCAAAATGCATAGCTTGATTGGTACGCAAAACTAGAGTTATCGTGCTAATACGCGCACCATTTGATAGACTGAAAAACTACCAATTATTTTCTTTTATTTTTATGTCCGTTACCGATTTCACGTTACCGATCTCATTTAACCTAGCCGCTGAATTAGGGCTAGAAGAGTGCGTATTGCTGACTTTTCTTCGTCAGCGAGCGCACCATCTACGTACTCGACAAATGGTCATTTCACACCGTGATTTGGTTGATATGTTGCCGTTTTGGACGGCCCCTTATATCGTTCGACTTCTGACCAGCCTCCAAATGGCAGGGCATATTCAGTTTCGTAAAACTGATGTAGGTCTAGAGCTTTTACTAGAGCAAGAACGAAACGACAGCGAAAAAATTGAGAGTGTGAAACCCGCATCAAGAGATCATTTCAAGCGCCAATCTAATGAGAAAGAAGATGCTCTAGGCAAATTATCTCGTTTACAAAGCGAAGCCTCAAAAAAAGATCAGCCTCAGGCGACCTTCACAAATCGAAATCGTGTTTCGGAACCAGACAATCGTGGTGTGGCACCAATGCCTATGGCAGGTAAAGGCGATCGGCGAGGCGTTTCAGATTTCGATTTATACCTTGAAGCAAAAGAGCGCAACCGCCAACCCGATCAATGGCTACCTGAAGACGCTACATTCGAACAAATTCAACAGGCTGGTATTGAGCGAGCGTTCGCAGAGTCTTTGCTTGCGGAGTTCTTGCTTAGAATTAAAGAACAGCGTAAAAATGTTAGAACTTGGAACAGCGAATTTTTTAAATACGTGAAACGTCAATGGCAATACAAGCAATCGGATCGACAATCCTATGAAGGAACCTCAACAGCCTACTCGGCAAATTCTAAATCCAATCGCGAACAAGTCAGCAGCGCTCTCACAAACATCCACGACACAGACTGGTAGCGAGCGACCTGGGACGACCCAAGAGTCTCAAGAAGCTGATCAACGCACCCGAGTGTTGGTCAATATGCTTTTTGCACGCTTTAAAGCGATTTATACCCATAAGTTTGCGTCTGCTTATTCTACGACCGAAGAGGTGAAGCTGGCGAAGCGAGAGTGGGCGATAGCGTTAAAGGGATTCCAAGAGCCGCTGTTGGCATATGCCGTCGAGCGTACAAAAGAACGCTTTGCTTGGCCGCCAACCATTTCTGAGTTCTTGTCGGTTATTCATACCGCGTATCAAGCCTATGGTTTACCTGATCCTCGACGAGCTTACGCTGAAGCCTGCCAATGTCGGAGTGATCCGCGCCAATTTCACTGGTCTCACCCGGCGGTATTTTTTGCGGGAGCGGATACAGGATGGTATCGGCTCAGTACGGAAGACGAGAGAGTGACGTGGCCATTGTTTGAAAAAAGCTATATATCGCTAGTAGATAGAGTGATTAATGGTGAAAAACTGAAGATACCTTCAGTTGTGATGATAGAAGATAAAAAGTCTCCAGTGTTGGACGCATTGATTGCCAGCATTGCGAGTGATCTGAATGTTCCAGAGACGGATGTAGCCCCCCATTTGTATTACCTTTACAAAACTCCACGGACCAAAATTCGTGCGCAATATCGAGCTCGTGCGCAAGAAGCATTGAAGAAATTAGGCTATTCTGGAACGTTGCCGCAATAAATATAATGCGTTGGCGGATTAGTAAAACCATGTTGTAGCGTTCTTTTATTACAAAATGCTACCGATTGTGAAACTTATTTGCTTTTAGCAACTAACAGTAATCGGTAAGATGTGGCGTTATAGATTAAGCAGTTTGTGAGGTAGAGATGCGTAAGATTTTGATCGTTGATGATCACACTATGGTGTGTGAAGGGATCAAGCGTGTCATAGAAGACGTCGAAGGTGTCGAAGTATGGGGGGCAGTTCACAGTGGTGAAGATGCCTTGAAAGTGCTTCGTAAAGACCCTGTTGATATTGTCCTTATGGATGTGCATATGCCAGGGATTGGTGGTCTTGGGGCAACACGAGAAATAAAACGCTTATTCCCAAATGTTAAAGTGATCGCTTTATCAGGTACCGACGATGCACCATATCCTTCTAAAATGATGGAGGCCGGTGCAAGTGGTTATGTTGCTAAAGGGTCAGACATGCCCGAATTACTGGAAGCGATTGACGTCGTGCTCAAAGGCGAGCAATACCTTTCGAGGGTCGTGGCGCAAAAAGTGGCGTTGTCCCGCACCACTAAGAAAGGCGCCGAGTCACCCTTCGATGAATTATCTGACCGTGAACTGCAAGTTGCACAAATGATTGTAGACTGCGTAAAGACCAAAGACATTGCCGATAAGCTGAATGTTTCGGATAAGACTGTGAGCACTTTTCGCAAAAGAATATTCAATAAAGTAGGTGTTGAGAGCGATGTAGAGCTTGCACGCCTTGCTATGAGGTATAATGTACTTGGATTAATCTAAGTAGAAGGTAGTTATCAAGTGTCGCAAGACTTTGATCCAAAGCATTTCGTACAAAATCTTACTTCTCGCCCCGGTGTCTATCGGATGTATGGCAATGATGAGTTGCTTTATGTAGGGAAGGCCAAAAACCTAAAAAACCGTGTGTCGAGCTATTTTCGTGCGACTGGTTTGAGCACTAAAACAATGGCGCTTGTCAGTCGAATCGACGCCATTGAAGTGACTGTCACCAAAAGCGAGACGGAAGCGCTTTTGCTTGAGCAAACCCTCATTAAGCAACATCGTCCGCCCTACAATATTTTATTGCGTGATGATAAATCCTATCCCTATATATTGATTTCAAATCACCAACACCCCGCCATATTGTTTCGACGTGGTAACAAAAGCAAAGAAGGTAAGCTATACGGGCCGTATCCTAGTGGCAGTGCGGTTAAAGAAAGCATGATTACCATGCAGAAAGTATTCAAGGTCCGTCAATGTGAAGATTCCGTGTATACCAACCGTACACGCCCCTGTTTGCAGTACCAAATAAAGCGCTGTTCAGCGCCTTGTGTTGATCTTATTTCAGACGAAGAGTATCAAGAAGATGTTCGTCATGCGCGCATGTTTCTAGAAGGTAAAAATCAGGAGCTTACAGGCGAGATTACGCAACAGATGTCGATTGCGGCAAGCGATATGGAATTTGAACGAGCCGCTGCCTTGCGCGATCAAATTGTACAGCTTAAACATGTTCAAGAAGAGCAAAATGTCTACGGACAAACTGGCGATGCCGATGTGGTGGCAGCAATCATTCAGCCGGGTGGTTTGTGTGTTCACGTCATGATGGTTCGTCAAGGTAAGGTTGTAGGCAGTAAAAGTCATTACCCTAAAATGCCCATCGAAATTACCGAGTCAGAACTTATTTCGTCGATTCTAGCGCAGCTCTACATTGGCGGTATCAATGAATTGCCACGATCCATCATACTGAGCCATGCCATCGAAGATCAGGAAGCGATAGCAGAAGCTTTGTTTGAAACCAGCGGCAAAAAAATTGAAGTGACGTCCAGTGTAAGAGGGCAACGAGCCCGTTGGTTGGATCTCGCTAAGCTCAATGCTGAGCAGGGGCTTCAAGCCAGACTGAGCGATAAGCGTAACCACTTTAGCCGTATCACAGCGCTGCAAAAAGTGCTAGGTTTCAAAGAGCCACCGACTCATATGGAGTGTTTTGATATATCTCACTCTAGTGGTGAAGCGACAGTGGCCTCCTGTGTCGTATTCGGACCAGAAGGACCGGACAAAAAGCGCTATCGTTCATTTAACATCGAAGGCGTAGCCGCTGGGGACGACTATGGTGCGATGCATCAAGCACTCACTCGTCGCTACAAACGTGTCAAAGATGGCGAATTGCCACCTCCCGACGTACTGTTAATTGATGGTGGTAAAGGCCAATTAAAGCAAGCTCAAGATGTGCTAAAAGAATTAGGGTTGGTCGACATTTTTCTCCTCGGTGTAGCAAAAGGAGATACTCGTAAGCCGGGTTTGGAAACACTCTATATCGGCTCGAAGGAAGACGAAGTGGTCTTGCCACCTGATTCGTCTGCGCTACACCTGATCCAACACATTCGTGATGAGGCCCATCGCTTTGCGATTACCGCGCATCGCCGCCGCCGTGATAAAAAGCGTCGTCACTCTGCCTTAGAGAACATCCCAGGGATTGGGCCCAAACGTCGCAAAGAATTATTAACAGCGTTTGGCGGATATCAAGAGTTGTTGGCTGCAAGTCAGGCCGACATCGCTAAGGTCAAAGGTATTGGTGGAAATACGGCGCAAGAGATATACCTGTACCTCCATAAAAGTTAAGCTTAGCCGCAAGTTTATGTCACTTTCATTTTCAAGGCAGTTATGAACATACCAAATTTACTCACGTCGCTACGGATCCTACTAATACCTGTATTGGTGGTTATCTACTATCTACCCTTGGAAGGGCGTTTTTATCTCAGTGCAGGCGTGTTTGCCATCGCAGCGATTACTGATTGGCTAGATGGCTTCTTAGCTCGAAAGCTGAATCAAGCAACGCCGTTTGGTGCTTTCTTTGATCCCGTCGCGGATAAAGTCATGGTATCTGTGGCGCTGGTGCTTCTGGTTGCTGCGTATGACAATATCCTAATGACACTGGCGAGTGCGGTCATAGTAGGTCGAGAGATTGTGATTTCGGCATTGCGGGAATGGATGGCTGAAATGGGTAAGCGCGCCAGCGTTGCAGTGTCGTTTATCGGCAAAATCAAAACGACCATGCAGATGATTGCCATCTTTATACTACTTGGTAACCAGCCTGCAACCATGTGGGCAAACATAGGCGAAGGCGTACTCGTTGTCGCGGCGTTGCTGACACTTTGGTCGATGTATATCTACCTGAAAGCGGCTTGGCCCGAGCTGAAATCCCAGACACCGAACAAAGTTTAATCACTGTTGATCGCAGCGTGATCAATTTTATAAAAAGTTGCTAAGTTAGTTATTTATTTGGTTTTTTCTCTTGACGTGTGAAGCGAGTCCTATAAAATACGCTCCATCTTTTGAGACGCGGGAATAGCTCAGTGGTAGAGCACAACCTTGCCAAGGTTGGGGTCGCGAGTTCGAGCCTCGTTTCCCGCTCCATTCTCTAAAGATAAACTGATGATGAGGCCGGATGGCAGAGTGGTCATGCAGCGGACTGCAACTCCGTGTACGCCGGTTCGATTCCGACTCCGGCCTCCATTTCAGTTTAAATGCCCGGGTGGCGAAATTGGTAGACGCACAAGACTTAAAATCTTGCGATAGAAATATCGTACCGGTTCGATTCCGGTCCCGGGCACCATTTATGGTGCCTTTTTTGTTTTTATACCTTCCCTAACTTCTCTCTAAGCCAGTTGTACCAAGGCTTCTAGCTGTTTCCTGTTTTTTACACTCCCACATAGTTTTTCTAGTCTTATGGTGTCTTTTCTGAAGTTTGGCGCGCATTTAGCACACTAAACTGCGCACGTAATTTAGCATGCTGATTTGGAGGCTTTAGCGCACTAAAGCGCTAAGGTAACCATGAAGCAATGAAATGGCTTTAGATTTATAGTTAATCCTTGTGTCGCCAGTACTAAGAAGTTGAAATTCGCAGCCTAGTCTCTGCTAAGCTGCGTTCTTTGATAAGAAGTTAGCTGATATTCGGAGGTGGCAAAATCTCAAATGACTCATCTAAAGGAGGTTCGAATGAGGCGCCCCACACACAGCTTACCTTTCCGCAACCCAAACCATTGAAAGTGCTACAGCTGCTACTATCCATTTTGAGAAAAACATTAGGAAAGTGAGCGGACTCTATTGTTAAGCCTGTAAATGGTCCTTTTCCTTTGCTGATCTTGAATTTTTCCCATGGCCCGACCCCAAACTGACAGTTAACAACGCCTTCTCCTGGGTTGTCTTCACTTAGCCCTGTTCCATCCATTCGAAGGTAAACTCCAGGAAAATTAATCGAAGCGATGGCATAGGTTCCATCATCTTGAGGTTCTAAATGGAATTGCTCCCATGGTCCCTCGCTAACCTGACAGTTGACTTCTCCCGCCCCACTAGGGTTAAAGGATTTAACATCACTCCCATCCATCCTTAAAAATATGCCACCTATTTGATATGGTCCGATCGTCGTAGTTGGTAATCCCATAGTCTTATCCCTGTTGTTTGATAATTATTGCCACCCCTAAGGGTGAAAGTTGAATGTAGAACAGTGTAAAAAAATGTCAAATGTGTTTTGTGTCCTAGGATTATGAGCCGTGAGATGGCGTTTAGAAAAACTCTATTCTTTCGTACCATTATTACAGTTGAACAAGACCCTCCTGCTTTATATACCGATGCAATCGGCCTATGCACTCTCTACGATAAAGGGGATCATAGGTGTACTGAAGACCGAATTCGGTCGAGCCCATGCAACAATTTTTCATCTGACCCCAAATAGCTAGATAGTTGCTCCATTGCCATCAACACATTTAGATCCAAATCTATTTACGCAACCTTTTGTATTGCGCATAAGCGGGTTGCAGGTCCCGGTTGGGCTCGCTTTCATACTTAAATGTTTTGATAAATGCCACTTCTGAATTCGTTGCTATTCCTTTGCCTTGAGTTCTTAACAATATTAGGATGTCATTAAGTTAATTCAAATGAGTAAGCGGGCCGTAACTGGAGCAACTATGGAAAGTGGTTTAAAAATGGAAGAGCGGAATGATGGGATATCAGAAGTGATATCAATCACACTACCTCTCAATGACAACGATACTGGAATGACATTTCATGACGTAGAAACTTTGAAATCATTCTTAAAATCAGAAGAAGAAGCATGGAAGTGGTTGCAGCAAAGCAATAAATACCGTGATTATGCTACTCAGTTGCATCGCCGATTAAATGAACTATTTTTGCAGCCATTGAATACGCTCATGAAACAATGGGAGTCGGCAAATAAAGTTGAGATTGAAGGCAGCATTCAGAAAATATGCTTACATTTGAAGTACATAGATTTTCCATTTCACAATAGAAATATCGGTCGTTTTGTCCGTGACCAGCCAACTGAAATAGCTATCAATTTAGTTTACTTGCTGATGAGTGGAAGGCTCGATAGCGGGCTAGACTTAAGCAATACTATTGTCAGCGGGCTGTACCCACAGTCAAATTCAAGGCAATCGCAGCAGTTTGAACAGCTTAATCCATATCGATATCGTGCCGCTGTGTTGTTGGGTGATTACTACAAATTTGGAGTAGCATCTAGTGATGACTACCTCACTAATAGAATTGAAGAGCTTGAAGGAATCATGGAGGGGGCTCGAAAGAGTAATGAAAAGCTAACTGAATATTTTGCGGATCTTGAGGAGAGTGTGACTAATTGGTCATCTAAATTTGTTGAGTCAAATGAAAGCAAGCAGTCTGAGGTTGTTGCGCGTAGTGATAAATTTGCACGGAGGCTTGCCAGGGATTTAATTCGGAAAAGTTTAGACTTTAGAAAAAGTGTAGATGCGAAGTACGAGGAGAGCTTGCAGGTAGTCGAGCAAGCAAAAGACACCTACTTATCCCAAGTTGAGTTAGATGCATCAGTGCAGTACTGGAAAACAAAAGGTCAAATCCATAAACGCTCTAAAAATTCATGGATGGGTGGCCTTTTCTCATTAGTCGCAATGATTGCTCTTACCCCATATCTTTTGCACGGCCGCTTTAGTAGTGCTGATTCTACGGTTACAGCTGATAGTGCGGTAGGTGTTTTAAAAAGCTTAGGCACCAATCCTTTAGAGCTGGTTAGTACCATACTTGCAATATCGGCTATCAGTTATTTAATTAAGTTTTTCGCTAAACAGTACTCAACGCAGCAGCATCTATACTTAGAGGCCGAAGAGCGTAAGGTAATGCTTATGACCTATCTAGCGCTGATGAATGAGAACAAGCTCAAAGAACAAGAAGACCGGAAGGTTGCACTGGATACGCTTTTCCGCCCTGCACAGACAGGTATATTCAACGATGCGAGTCATAATATCGTTCCGTCTGACACTATCGTAAAAATATTTGAAAGGCAGTCATCTAAGCCTAATTAGTGTTCTATGTCGGGAGGGTAGCAGTGATGCAACACTTTTATGGGAAAGCCGCTTGCGGTTTCTTACAGTCGTTCTGAACCTCCTGACACCAATCATTTCAGAAAAATGCAAGGGGGCCAATGATGGCAAATCTAATTATCCTCTCGAAAGAAATCCGTACCTATCACGGAATGTACTCTCTTAACGATCTGCAACAAGCTAGTGGAGGGCAAGACAAATTTCGCCCAGCAAAGTTTCTTCGCCTAGATCAAACAAAAGGGCTGATTGAAGAAATGGTAGGTTGTCCAGATATGGACAACCTCGTGAAGACAGTTCGCGGAATAGGAGCTTGGGTATGCAAAGAACTGGTCTAAGCATACGCAATATGGATCAGCCCAAGTTTTTACCTCAAAGTAATCTGTGCATTCGATCAACTCCAAATATCGGATCAGAGCAATTGTCCGTACCGCAGGTGTTGGCCCGAACGTACCCGAAGAAATTACTCACACGCAATATCGTCATTTCAATGGATTTCAAACAACCTGTTGTGGTTATTCCAAACCAAGAAGTCAGTCGTATGATCGTTGCAGTTCGCACACCTTTTTATTTGACCTATAAATAACTATACAGGGGCTTCCGAGATGTCTGCGATTAAAACGGAGGCGAGTTCGCAGTCCTCCTTGATTGTGATTGAGAACTAAGCGGGATGCTTCATGGTTTGACTATGATTTTACGCTGACTCGTTAATAAGCTACTTGTAGTCTTTTGCTTGCTTGTAAAGAAGCATTTCTTGCCTGGCTTTCAAAATCCTTAAGAGGTTGAATGTTCATCCTAGCTGAAGTTAGTTCTTTTGTGGATACTTCATAAGGGTCATCAAACCATATAGACACAGCCTGAAATGCGCCATAGAGTTTGGCATCAATGTTCTGTTGAACAGGCTGTGATATGTGATTTAAAAGCTCAGCACTGTTGTCAAGCATGCTCTCATATATGCGGTAACTTTCCGATATATTAACTTTTATTGCTGAGTGGATCTTTTTATGGACCTTAAATTCAAGTTCATAAGTGTTAACCGCATTATCAATTAATGAATTGAAGTGAAAAGCTCTATCTTGAAGGCGCATAATAGTCGCAGTTGTAAGATTTGCTTGCTCCATAAGCTTGATTTTTAGCTGAATATTAGCTTGGTTTGTAGCGAATTTGAATTGCTTATTGCTAAGGTTGATTTGCTCATTCGTCTCTATCGATCTATGTACTAGCGAGATTATGGTGAGGATAGTAATACAGAATCCAGCGTACGCTAGCGAAACTTTAAACTGCTCCGGTGTATTCAGAATTACCGCTTTGCTAATGAAGCCTAGAGGCGTTAACCAATTGGTTAAAGCAATAGTGGTGATAACACTGAAAATTAGCCAGCAAGTAAATATGCGTGAACGGTGAAGTGGTAAAACAGACATTGCGATCTCTGCATTGGTTGTTGGCTCAGTTTACCAACAAAAATGTTCAGGATACAAAGCGAAAAAGCAGTCAAAGATAGATAAAGCTTTTTCTGTTATCAATCTAAGTCTTTGATTTAGTTGCTATATAATGGCCGTGATTTAAGTGCGTAAAACGTAAATGTTTTGTATTTGTATCATAGAGTTACGCATAAAATGCGGTTGCTTTGACATGGTAGATGCCTGACGGGCTAGCCCCATCGTTTTCTTTTTAGAGCATCTTGCTTTGATGTAAACTGAAGAGGAAAAAAATGGTGTAGATAAGGAACTACAACAGTTTTAGTTAACCCACGGCTCAATTCGTACTCGTGGCATTTTTCGACTAAGGATTCCAGCAATGTGCAGGCTAAGCGCATGTATCTAATGATATTAAAATTAAAATGACCCTTTCCATAATAAACATAGTTTTCTAGCTGTACGACATCTACGTACATATCTAGCCCACCTGTAATTGGGGATCTAACATATGAATTGGTTTCCGAATGGGTCAGGGTGTTCCATGCTTTAAATAGTCGTGCTTGCCTCACGTGTTCTCTTGATTGGTTTTCGTAAAGTCTGGCGATGTGGAGAACGATTTTAGTGAGTGGGTCTTTGGAGTCGTAATCGACAAAAGGCCCCCTTGGGTCTAAGTTTTGAGAAGCATCGTGTATTCTGTCTAAGTTATAATATCTGGTTTCCTTTGCGAATTCGGACAGTATTTCAATGGTTTGAAATTCCCATGTTTCGGGAGCAAAAATATCCTCGCATTCTACGTCGAGCAATTCTATTTGCTTTTGGTAGAGATCAACTAGGTTGTGCCCATAAGACCTGAGCTGTTTACTTGTTGGTGCCTGAAAGTCATTTTTTAGCATATGGTCAAGTGTTACCGTTAGCTTAAATAGCCTTTCTAAACCAATTGATAGCTGGAAAGCACCGCCGTAAAACTTTCCCTTTGAGTAATCGCAAAAATCTGCATTTGCAATTTCTTGTAGCCCACTTGTTAGCAGACTCTGAGCTAGTTGAGCTTCTTGTTCTAAATATCTGTAAAGTTCTGGTGGGGTCTCAATCACGTCAGCATTCCTCATTCCTTTGATGGTCGTTTGGTAATCCCCCCGAAAATTAACAGCAGCCAAAAGTAGAATTTTCTCGTAATCTAAACGCAGGAGGTTCTGCATGAAAAAGTCACGTTATACCGACAGCCAGATTATGGCGATTTTGAAACAAGCTGA